>CAVQCV010000001.1:0-317045 GCA_963711105.1 uncultured Chloroflexia bacterium
CTGGCACGTGACGAAGGACGCCAACAAGACCACCTACGTCGCGGGCGAGACGGTCGCCTACGGCTACATCATCACCAACGACGGCAACGTCGCGATCAGCGGCGTGAGCCTCACTGACGACAAGATCGCGGCCGCCGACATCACCTGCAGCGGCACCGACCTCGCGGTCGGCGGGACCATCACCTGCAGCGCGAGCTACCTCACGAGCCTGGCCGACGTCGGCACCCTGACCAACAACGTCAGCGTCACCGGCACTCCGACCAGCGGTACCCTCGAACCGGCCACCACCAGCCACAGCGTGACCGTCGTGGCCGGCCCGGCCTGGCACGTGACCAAGACCGCCGACAAGACCACCTACGCGGCGGGCGAGACGGTCGCCTACAGCTACACCATCTACAACGACGGCGACGTGGCCGTCAGCGGCGTGAGCCTCACTGACGACAAGATCGCGGCCGCCGACATCACCTGCAGCGGCACCGACCTCGCGGTCGGCGGGACCATCACCTGCACCGCGAGCTACCTCACCAGCCTGGCCGACGTCGGCACCCTGACCAACAACGTCAGCGTCACCGGCACTCCGGCCTACGGCACCCTCGAACCGGCCACCACCAGCCACAGCGTGACCGTCGTGGCCGGCCCGGCCTGGCACGTGGTCAAGGACGCCGACAAGACCACGTACGTGGTCGGTGAGACGGTCCACTACACCTACGTCATCACCAACGACGGCGACGTGGCCATCAGCTCCGTCAGCCTCGCCGATGACAAGATCGCCCCCGCCAACATCAGCTGCGACGCCACCGACCTCCCGGTCGGCGGGCACATCACCTGCACCGCCAGCTACGCCACCAGCCTGGCCGACGTCGGCACCCTGACCAACCACGTCAGCGTCACCGGCAGCCCCGCCTACGGCACCCTGGCCCCGGCCACCACCAGCCACAGCGTGACCGTCGTGACCGGCCCGGCCCTGAGACTGGTCAAGACGGCCGACCCGATGACCTACTACTACGTCGGCCAGACGATCACGTACACCTTCACTGTGACCAACATCGGCGGGGTGCCGATTACGGGCCCGATCGTGATCAACGACGCGATCATCTCCGCGACCTGCCCTGCCGGTGATCTGGCCCCGACCGAGACCATGATCTGCTCCGGCTCCTACACGATCAGCCAGGCCAACATCGACCTCGGCTCACTCTCCAACGTGGCGACAGCGTCCGGCCACTACGGCGCCCAGGTCGTTACATCTCTCCCCTCGGGGGTAACCATCACCGCGAATCAGACCCGGTCGCTGACGCTGCTCAAGACGGCCGACGCGATCAACTACATCGCCGGCCAGACCATCCACTACTCGTACCGGCTGACTAATAGCGGTAACACGTCGCTGTATCGGCCGTACTCCGTGACCGACGACAAGGTCAGCGTGACCTGCCCGAACACCCCCGCGACCCTGGCCCCCGGATCGTGGGTCACCTGCACGGCCAGCTACGCGGCAACCCAGGCCGACTTCGACAGCGGCACGATCATCACCAACAATGCCACCGGTCACGCCCACGACGCCCCGACCGGGAGCACCCTGGTCAACTCGAACCCGGGCCAGGTGAACGTGCCGGCACTCGAGAACCCGGGCATTACCCTCGACAAGACCGCCAACACGGCCACATACGACGCCGCCCAGCTTGTCACCTACAGCTACCTGATCACCAACACCGGCAACGTCGCCATCAACAACATCGTTCTCGATGACGACAAGCTCGGCACGATCACCTGCCCGAACGCCAGCCTGGCGGTCGGTGCCTCGATGACCTGCACCACGACGTACACGACCACCGTGGCCGACGTGACCGCCGATCACATCACCAATACGGCTACCGCCACTGGCGATCCGGCCGGCGGCGGGGATCCGGTCTCGGCCCGCGACTCGGTCACCATCACCGCCAACCCGCCGGCTCCGGCTCCTGCCCTTACCCTCGACAAGACCGCCAACACGGCCACATACGACGCCGCCCAGCTTGTCACCTACAGCTACCTGATCACCAACACCGGCAACGTCGCCATCAACAACATCGTTCTCGATGACGACAAGCTCGGCACGATCACCTGCCCGAACGCCAGCCTGGCGGTCGGTGCGTCGATGACCTGCACCACGACGTACACGACCACCGTGGCCGACGTGACCGCCGATCACATCACCAACATCGCTACCGCCACTGGCGATCCGGTCGGCGGCGGGGATCCTGGCCCCGGCCAGCGACACGGTCACCATCACCGCCAACCCGCCGGCTCCGGCTCCTGCCCTTACCCTCGACAAGACCGCCAACACGGCCACATACGACGCCGCCCAGCTTGTCACCTACAGCTACCTGATCACCAACACCGGCAACGTCACCATCAACAACATCGTTCTCGATGACGACAAGCTCGGCACGATCACCTGCCCGAATACGACTCTGGCCGCCGGCGCGTCGATGACCTGCACCGCGCAGTACACGACCACCGCGGCCGACGTGACCGCCGGTCACATCACCAACATCGCTACCGCCACTGGCGAGCCGGTCGCCGGCAGCCTGACCCCCGCTCAGGACACGGTCACCATCACCGCCAACGCGGCCCCTGAACCGGGACTGACGCTCGACAAGACCGCCGACACGGCGACATACGTCGCGAATCAGACGATCAACTACTCGTACCTGCTGACCAACAGCGGCACCGCGACGCTCTACGCGCCGTACACGGTGACCGACGACATGGTCACGGTGACCTGCCCGAGCGCGCCGGCTACTCTGGCGCCTGCCGAGTCGGTGACCTGCACGTCTAGCTACACGGCCTCACAGGCCCAGTTCGACGGGGGCACGGTCATCACCAACCACGCAACCGCCCACGCGTACTGGGACGACGGCACCGCGGGTTCTGGCCATGCGCAACCGGCCGCCATGCAACCCGTCAACTCGAACGAGGACTCGGTCTCAGTGCCTCCGGCCGCAGCTCCCGCTCCGGCTCTCACGCTGGACAAGACCGCCGACACCGCGACATACGACGCCGCCCAGGTGATCACCTACAGCTATCTGGTCACCAACACCGGCAGCGTCGCTATCAACAACATCGCCCTCAATGACGATCGTCTCGGCGCGATCACCTGCCCGAATACGACTCTCGCCGCCGGCGCCTCGATGACCTGCACCGCGCAGTACACGACCGTCGCGGCCGACATGACCGCGGGCCACATTACCAACACCGCCACCGTCACCGGCGATCCGGCCGGCGGCGGGGATCCGGTATCTGCTCAGGACTCGGTCACCATCACCGCCAACGGTGAGCCGACCACGCCTGAGATCACGCTCCGCAAGACCGCCAACGTGGAGGGCTGGTCCAACGTCGGTGACGTCATCCAGTACAGCTACGAGATCCGCAATACCGGCCCGACGACCGTCGACGGTCCGTTCTCGGTCGACGACGATAAGGTCACAGTGACCTGCCCGAGCACGCCGGCAAGCCTGGCCCCCGACGAGACGATCGTTTGCACGGCGACGTACACGACGACCGACTCCGATGTGAACCACACCATCACCAACCATGCCATTGCCCATGCGGGTGAAGGCGAAGGTCGCCTCGACTCGAACGACGTCACCCTGGACGTGCCCTTCGAAGGCGTCGGTGCCGAAACCGCCACGCCGACGGCACGGCACACGCCACCGGCCACGAACACGCCGAACGGACGCCAGCCCGGCGACGGCATGCCGTTGCTGCTGATCGTCCTCAGCCTCGCACTGGCCGGCTTTGCCCTGGTCGGGTTCGAGGTCCAGCGCAAGTTCGTCCGGCGCTGATCTCAGGCCGCACCGGCGGTCACGACGCAGCCTCACCAACCGGCCGCACCCAGCGGCCCCTACCCGGTGATCGACGGGCCCAGTGCGGCCCGTCGATCGCTTTGGCCCCGAAGCGCATCCCGGGCGTGCCGGGGCGGGCCCCGCGGGCGTAACCTGAGAGCGTCAACGCCGCTCGAAGGAGAGCCGGTGAGCGAACCGACCGGACCTCACAGCCCATCCCTGGCCCCCGAGCACGACTGGCCAGCTGCCTCCAGGGTGATCAGGCCGGTGCTCCGGCCGGCCGGCACGCACGGCATCGACGGGCGGGTCGTCGGCGTCCCGGCCTCGGGAGCATTGCCGTCGCGGCCGCTCATCGCCGATGGCCCGGCGGGTCTGGCCGTCGCGTACGTGATCCCGGGACCCGGGTTCGCCGTCTTCGCCGCCGCGGACCACCTTCTGTCCTGGGCTGTGGGGCCGGACGAAGTCCACGCCGCGGCGATGGCCAACCTGTCCGCCTGGTCGGCCGGGGCGCCCTGGGAGACCGAGCAGAGCGGGCCCCGGACGATGATCTGGTCGGCCACCGGCGAGGGGCTCGATGCGGCCCGCATCCTCCTGCCGGAAGCGCGGGCCCACCTGGCCGAGCGGCTGGGCGGCCCGGTCCTCGTCGGGTTGCCGGAACGGGACCTGCTGCTGGCGGTCGCGCGCGACGAAGCTGACGGGGAACTCGAAGCCCTATTCGGAGCTTACGTCACCGAGCGCTGGGGAGAGGCGGACGACCCCATCGACGGGCGGGTTTTCGAGCTCGTCGCCGGCGAGCTGATCCCGCGCCCGATCGCCGCTGCATGAGGCGACGGCTCGCCGAGTCGCTCGGTCGAGCCGGGCGAGGGGAGCGTTGGGTCTGGCTGCTGCTGCCGATCCTGGCCGGCGACGCGGCGGTCTCCACCTGGGGCGTGTCCTGGCCGAACGGTTCGGCCGTCCCTTACTGGGCCCTCTGGCTGGTAACGACGACGGTCGCGATCGGTGTGGCGGCGGCCGGGGCCGCGCGGTTGCGGCCGTCTGCGCCACGTCTGCGGCCGGTCGAGGCGCTGGCCATCGCGGCGGTGTTGCTGATGGTCATGACCGACGTGACCATGCTCTGGCAGCCGCTCCGCGATCTGGGCATCTACCTCAAGGCCGGCCACCACTTCCTCGATGGCTCGCCCGTGTATATGCAGACCCCACTGACGACCCAGCCGGACGACCGGACGGCCTATCCCTTCCTGTACCCGCCCCTGACGCTGCCGCTGTTCGGGTTGCTCGCAGTGCTGCCCGAGTGGCTCGCCCGGGCGGTGTGGGTGGCGCTTTCGGTCGGTCTGGCGGTCACATCCCTGCGTCTGTTCGGCGTTCCATGGCGCTGGGCCGTGCCGGCGCTCCTGTGGCCACCTTTCTTTGAAGGCGTCTGGGTCGGCAACGTGGCCGTTCCCGCCCTCGCCCTGTTCGCGATCGGACCGCGGCTCGGCGCTTCATTGGTGCTGGGGGCCGTGTTCAAGCCCTACACCGGCCTGGCGGCCCTGTGGCTGGCCCTGGAGCGGCGCTGGAGGCAACTCCTGGCCGGGATCGCCACGACGGCCCTGTTCGCGGCCGCGACGCTGCCCCTGACGGGCACCGGGGCCTGGTCGGACTGGCTCGACGGCCTGCGCGCCTACCAGGGCTCTCAGCCGCTCCTGCCGGGCCTGTATGGCTTCGGGCTGCCGCGGTACTTCCCGTACGTCCTGTACGTGGCGCTGGCCGTAGCGGCCGTCGTGGCCGCTCTCCGAGCCCGCGGGCGGGAGGCCCTGGCCCGGTTCGGCGTCGCGACGGTCGTGGCCAGCCCCTCGCTCTTCGGCCACGGCCTGCTGGTCACCGTACCGGCGATGCTGCGGCTGCGAGGCCCGTGGCTGTGGCTGGCCCTCGGCCTGGTCTCGCTGCCGCACGGCCCCTGGCTGTGGCTGGGAGTGGCGGTGGTGGCAGCGTCCTGGCTCTTGCCGTCGATGGCCGGCGCTGGGGAGCCGTGGCCGGGGGTCGGAGAAGCCCAGAAGCCCGCGCCAGCGTCGTAGCGGCGGGATCGCCTACGGGACGGTCAGGTGGGAGACCGAGGTCTGGCCGAAGATGTACACGTCGCCGGTCGGCCAGCCGACGGCCTGGACGCGGACCGACCAGTCGCCCGAGGGCACTTCGATGGAGCCGCTGCTGGTGCCGCCCGGCCCTACCGCCGCCCAGTAGCCGTCGCCATTGGCGTACGAAGGGCTGCCGTCCCAGGCCGTGTAGACGACCTTGTAGGCGTCGAAGACCCAGCCGCCCGTGTAGGCCGACCAGGTGAAGGTGTACTTGCCGCCGCCGTCGTCGGTGACGCCCAGTGCGCCCAGGTTCTGGGTGCCGGGCAGTGTGGGCGTCGGCAGGGTGGGCGTCGGCGCCGCGACCTTGAGTGACACCGTATTGGTCTGGGCTCGTATGACCGTGCCGTTGGTTTCGTCAACCACCTGCAGCCGTACGGCGTAGTTGCCGACGTCGACCGAGCCGGTCCAGCTCGTGGCTTCGCGGCCGTCGTTGCAGGCCCAGTAGTTGGAGCCGTTGAAGGTGGGCTGAGTGCCGGCCGGTCCGTAGACCAATTTGTAGTACTCGAAGCCGGCGCCCGTGTACTTCGGCCAGCTGAAGGTGTACGTCCCGTCGCCGTTCCTGACGATCGTCAGCTTGCCCAGGTTGAGCGGGCCGGTCGGCGTCGGATGAGGCGTGGCCTTGTGGGTCGGGGCTGCCGTCGGCTTGCGAGTCGGGGCTGCCGTCGGGGCCGCTGTCGGGGCCGCTGTCGGCGCCGCTGTCCGGGCCGGGTGGGTCGGTTCAGGCTCAACGGCCGTCGCCTTCGGAGTAGCGGAGGGTTGCGGCGTCGGCGTCAGCAGGGCCGCCAGCTCGCCCAGGTTCAGACCCTGCAGGTTGTCCAGGCGCGCATTCTCGATCAGCCACTCGTCGTTCGCCATTGTGGAGCCGATGGACTGGACTACCGGCGCGGCGCTGGGGGATCCCTGCGGGCCCAACGCAACGGTGGCGCTCTCGCCCTGCATCAACGCCGTTTCCAAACTGGGCCCGGATAGCCCCAGGCCGTCGAGCAGGGCCATGCCCCGGACCACCTCGCCGCCGCCGGCGGCCGAGTGCCGGTCCAGGTCGAAGGCGGTGCCGGTCGCCTGCCAATCGACGTTCCCGGTCACGACGTCGTACTTGCCATCGGGGCCCACGACGACACGGTGGTACACGCGTCCGCCGAGCTGCTCCACCACGATCGCCGAGGAGCCGAGGCCGTTCAGCCGGATATCCGATCCGCCGGCCATACGGGCGAAGCTGCCGCCCATCGAGAGGGTGGCCAGGCCGCCGGCCGCCACACGGATCTCATCGCCTTCGTACAGTTCAGCTCCCTGCGTCAGAGGGCTGGCCGAGCCGCCTCGCACGACTGTGGCGCCGTTCGCGACGTCCGCGACAGCGTAGGGACGGGCCGGGAACATGATTGTCGTGCCGTACAGGAAGCTGGCCACGACCAGTGAAGCCGCCAATCCGAGCGCGACCCAGCGGGCCGGAAGGACGCGGGTGGGGAAGCGCCACTCCAGGGCCGGCCGCAGCGCGGCGGCGTGGCCCGCGCGGCTCGCCTCCAGATCCAGGGGCTCGGTCTGGGGCAGGGCCACGGGGCGTTCGGCGGCAGCTGCCTCGTGCCGGCCCCAGCGCCGCCCGGAGTCCGGGCCGGCCTGGCGGCTCGCCTCGTCCACCGCGCCCGACGCTGTCGTCACCGCGGCGCGGCCGGTGTCGAGCGGGCGCCCGGACGAACGGCGATCGAGGAGAGCCGGCAGGTCGAGGGGTCGGCTGGGCGGCACGGCGGCCGTCGAAGAAGAAGCAGGGGCCGCGCTCCCGACGAGCTTGAGGCGCAGCCGGGTGGTGAAGGCGGGGTCGGGGATCTCGCGGCTGGTCAGAGCGGACCGGGCGATCCGGCCGGCCTCTCGGAGCTCCTCGGCCAGAGCGTCGAGCTGCTCGAGTTCGCGCGGGTCGTCAGGCAACATCGGCTGCCTCCCGCGCCACGGCCTGGCGCAGGGCCCTCAGGGCGCGATGCAGGCGCACGGCCAGGGCCTCTCGCGAGCACCCGAACGCGGCGCAAAGCTCCTCGGTGTCCAATTCGTCGTAGAAGCGCATGACCAGCAGCTCGCGATGGCCCTCCGACAGGCGCAGCAGGGCCCGGCGCAGCTGGTCGCGATCAAGGGCCGCCGCCAGCGCGTCGAGGGCCAGGTCTCCCGGCTCCTCGCTCTCGCGGACGTCGGAGAGCGAGACCCACTGGCGATTCCGGCGCGCGTTGTCCACGACCACGTTCGAGGCGACGCGATACAGCCAACCGCCGAAACAATCGTTCCGGAAGTCTGGCCGGCGCACGTTCTCGAGCGCTCGCTGGAAGGTCATGGAAGTGAGATCCTCGGCCACGAAGTGGTCCTGGACGCGGCGGAAGATGAAACCGTAGACGCGCGGCAGGTAGAAGTCGTAAAGCTCGCCGAAAGCCTCGACGTCCTCACGGGAACGGGCCACGAGCGTTCGCTCGCGGTCCGGCGCCATCCGAGTTGCTCCGTTGGATCCCATTGAGCCTCGAACGGTAGGGAAGGAGCGGGTCGCAGGCAATCGGCCACCGGTACTGTCGGGTACCTCTGAACGTGGGATGTGGTGCGGAGCGAGACGGCGAGCCCCCTGTGAGCGCTGGGGGCCTGGGTCCGGGATCTGGCCGAAAGTGTGGTGGTGTCCACTGCCTGGGCTCGCGATCGCTTCGATGGTGGGTCGTAGATCGCTGTGATGAGGGAGGGGCTCCGGCTCTCGCCGGAGCCCGCTCGCTCCGTTCCGGTTCTCACCGGAGTCTTTGACTGTCGGGCGACCGTGTCAGCCGTCCAGTCGCGTGGTGGCCGGTTGGCCGATCACTCGGTCGGGGGCTCGGTCGGGGTGGGTGGTTCCGTGGGTGGTTCCGTGGGTGGGGGAGTAGGCGTGGCGGGCGCCTTGACTGTGATGGTGACGATGTTCGAGCGGGCCAGGACGGTGCCGCCGTTGCAGGCGTTCGGGTCGCTGGTCCAGACGAGCACTTCGTAGTACCAGGTGCCCACCGAAACGCGGTCGGTCGCGGACCGGCCCGTGCTGTCGTAGACCACGCTGGCACCGGCATCCACGGGCTGCGTGGCGGTCAACTTGGACTTGGTCTGGGACTTGACCAGGACGTAGGCCTCGAAGCCGCCGCACGTGTACTTGGTCCAGCTGAAGCTGTACTTGCTGCCTGTTGCGACGACGGCGGCGACGGCATCTGCGCTGAGGGTGATGCCACAGCTAGCCGTCGGCTTGGGCGTCGGCTTCGCCGTCGGCTTGGGCGTCGGCTTCGCCGTCGGCTTGGGCGTCGGCTTCGGAACGGCGATGGTTGCCAGGTTGGACGAAGCGAGAACCTGGTAGCCGTCATCGGCCGACTTGACGGCGAAGACCTCGTAGTACCAGGTCTTGCCGGTGGACGGACAGTCCGTGAAGGTCAACTTGGCCTGCTCCGAGATCGCCGCGACCAGGGTGTCGCCTTCGCCGAGCGGCCAGCTGGCCGCGTTGTCCGACGAGCGGACGACCTTGTAGTAGGCGAAGTCGGCGCCGCTGTATGCGGTCCAGGTCAAGACGACCTTGGTGCCGCTCAGCTTGGCCGTCAGGGTCAGCTCACCGGCCGCCACGGTGGGCTCGGCAGTGGGCTCGGCCGTCGGCGGGTTCGTCGGCGGGTTCGTCGGCGCCTCAGTGATATCCGGCGTGGGCGTGGCGTCGTCGCCGACGTCCACCGGCGTCGCGCTCGGGTTCGGGCCGACGACCATCGGCCTGATCACGGCGGCGCCGAAGGCGACCGTGGCGACGACCAGCATTGCCACTATCGCCATCGGCATCACCGTCGACAGGCGGCGGTACGAGGTCCCCTTAACGGGATTGAGGCGCGAGGAGAAGTCGTCCTCCACCCTCGCCCGTCCGGGCGGCATGCGGTTGTCCATCTTGTCTGCTCCACTCAATTGGGGGCCATGAGTCCGGGCGGCAACGGGTGCCGTTCGACTATCAAAACGCATCAGGTGGGCTGTGATTACATCGGACAGCCTAAATAGTTGCCAGCTGTCACCAACCGGGACCCTTGACTGGAGCGCGTTGCCCGAAAGTACCCTCCGGAGGCCGCGTTTGACGTACGGGCGCGGCGCCTGCATGCTCGGCTCATCACGGCGCCGGGAGGACATCGAGCGCCGCCCACAACGCCCCGAGGTGACGATGAGCCGCCGGCCCGTTTCGATCCTTACATCCGTGTCCGTCAGCCTGGCCCTGGTTGTGGCCGCGTGCGGCAGCTCCACGCCCACGCCGACTCCATCGCCCCAGCCGACGGTCCCGGCCACGCCGACATCGTTGCCGAGCGATACGCCAATTCCCTCGCCGACGCCCACGCCGGAGCCGACCTTGCCGCTGGCTCACATCGACGCCCCTCTGGAAGACAAGCTGCCCAACGTTATCGGGGGCGTCCAGCTGGTGAAGTTCAGCCTGCCCATGTCGACGTACATCGCTTCGTCCTCGGGCGGCGACAAGACGCTCCTGGTTCCGTGGCTGGTCAAGTTCGGCAAGACGCCGGACGACGTCAACATCGCCATCGCCGCGGACCTGACTCAAGTCGGTGGATTCTTCGAGCAGGCGATCCAGGTTCCCGGAGCGAACGCCATCAGCCTGACCGGCAACCTCGGTGATGTGGCCCGCAGCAAGGACTGGCCCACCGCGACCCGAGACGTCGGCGGCAAGACGTTGCTGGAGGTCGTCGACCCGGCCATCCAGTCGGCGGGCGGTGACGGGTCGGCCTACTTCTACGCCAGTGGCAACGTGCTGTACATCTTCGTCACGAGCGACGACGCGCTGCTGCTCCAGGCCGCCATCCTGGCCAAGTAGCCTGGCCGGCCGGGCCGGGGACTTACAATCGCCGACATGACGAGACAGTCCGATCGACCCTACCGCGAAGCCTGGATCGTAGCGGCGCTGCGGACGCCCTTCGGCCGCTACGGCGGGGCTCTTTCGGCCGTCCGGCCGGACGATCTGGCCGCGATCGCCATCCGAGCCGTCGTCGAGCGTTCGGGTATCGAACCGGCGGCGGTCGAAGACGTGATCATGGGTTGCTCCAATCAGGCCGGCGAGGACAACCGCAACGTCGCCCGAATGGCCCTGCTGCTGGCCGGCCTGCCCGTCGAGGTCGCGGGCCTGACGGTCAACCGGCTGTGCGGGAGCGGGCTCCAGGCGGTCAATTCGGCCGCCCATGCCATCGGCGCCGGAGACGGGGACGTCTTCATCGCCGGCGGCGTGGAATTGATGAGCCGGGCCCCGTACGTGATGCTCAAGCCAGAAGCGGCCTTCGAGCGCGGTGCCCACGAGCTGGTCGACACGACGCTGGGCTGGCGGTTCGTCAACCCCGCCCTGGCGGCGATGCACCGCCCCGATTCGATGGGCGAGACCGGTGAGAACGTGGCCGAGAGGCTGGGCGTCAGCCGCGAGGACCAGGACGCCTTCGCCCTGGCCAGCCAGCTCAGAACCGCCGCCGCGATCGAGGCGGGGCATTTCGCCGACCAGATCGTGCCGGTGACCGTGCCCCAGAAGAAGGGCGAGCCGGTCGTCGTCGATCGCGACGAGCACCCCCGCGAGACTTCCCTGGAGGCGCTCGCCCGGCTGCGGCCGGCGTTCCGCGAGGGCGGCAGCGTAACCGCGGGCAACGCCAGCGGTATCAACGACGGGGCGGCCGCGGCCCTGGTCGTGGAGGCGGGGTGTGCCCGCGAACTTGGCCTGCGGCCGATGGCTCGCGTCGTCGCCACAGCCGTCGCAGGCGTGGATCCGGCGGTCATGGGCCTGGGGCCGATTCCGGCGACGAAGAAGGTGCTCGAGCGTGCGGGCCTGACCGTCTCGGACCTTGATCTCATAGAACTGAACGAGGCCTTCGCCAGCCAGTCCCTGGCTTGTGTGCGCGAGCTGGGCCTCGACCCGGCGAAGGTCAACGTGGACGGCGGGGCGATCGCGCTCGGTCACCCCCTCGGCGCCAGCGGCGGGCGCCTGATCACGAGCCTGGTCCACGGGCTGCGCCGAACCGGCGGGCGGTTCGGGCTGGCCACGATGTGCATCGGCGTAGGCCAGGGCATCGCCACCCTCGTGGAGCGGATCGACGATTAGCGTGGCGGTTGAGGACGTCCCGGCGGTCGAGCTGGTCGACCTGCGCAAGGAGTTCGGCCGGATCGTGGCCCTGGCCGGCCTGACCATGACCGTTCGGCGAGGCGAAGTGTTCGGCTTCCTGGGCCCCAACGGAGCCGGCAAGACCACTGCCGTGAAGCTGCTGATCGGCCTGTCGCGCCCGACGTCCGGCCAGGGCAAGGTGCTCGGTGCGCCCCTGGGCGACGTGGAGGCGCGCTGCCGGATCGGGTATCTGCCAGAGCTGTTCCGCTACCAGGGCTGGGCCAGCGCCCGCGAGGTCATGGACCTTCACTGTGAGCTGGCCCGGCTGCCGCACTCCGTCCGGAAGGCCGCCATAGACGAAGCGCTCGAGCTGGTCGGGTTGGCCGAGCGGTCGAGGGACCGCGTCCAGACGTTCTCGAAGGGCATGCAGCAGCGGTTGGGCCTGGGTGTCGCCCTGCTCGGCAGCCCGGACCTCGTCGTCCTCGACGAGCCGACTTCCGCGCTCGATCCCGTCGGCCGGCGCGAGGTCCGCGAGATCATCGCCTCGCTCAAGGCGCGCGGGACGACGGTCTTCCTCAATTCGCACCTGCTCACGGAAGTGGAGCGGGTCTGCGATCGCGTGGCCATCGTCGATCGCGGCCGGGTCGTCGAGGAGCTGGCCATGGCGGACGTCATGCGCGAGGGCGGCGTCCGCGTGCGCGTCTCGGGGCCGGCGGACGGAGTGGCAGTGGCTTCTCGTTTCGGCCAGGCCCGCCTCGACGGGGAGTGGCTGGTCGTGGACGCGATCGCCGCGAACCGCGTGCCGGAACTCGTGGCCGCGCTCGTGGCGGTGGGCGTGGCGATCCACGAGGTCTCTCCGGAGCGGCACTCGCTCGAGGAGAGGTTCCTCTCGCTGCTGGGGACGGCGCCCGGCGAGGGCGGAGCGGAGGCCGCGGCCGCCTCGGGCGAAGGCGCGGAGGTTCGGCCGTGAGCTTCGGGGCCGTGCTCGTCATTGCTCGCCTGACCTTGCGGGAGGCCATGCGGCGCAGGTTGCTGTGGGCGCTGACCGTTCTGACGCTGGCGATCGTGGTGCTGACCTGGTGGGCGTTCGGCCGCATCGCGGAGACCAGCCCGATCACCGGCCCGGCCGAGATGCTCGGCGTTTCCCAGGTACTGGTGATGCTGGCCTTCATGTTCAGCTTCGTGCTGGCGATGACGGCGGTCTTCGCGGCCTCGCCGGCGATCGGCCCCGAGATCGAGAACGGGCTCCTGCTGGCCATGCTGGCCAGGCCCCTGCGCCGGTCCGAGGTCCTGCTGGGCCGCTGGCTCGGCCTGGCCTCGATTCTCGTCGCCTACGCTCTCGCGGCCGGCTATCTCGAGCTGGCCGCCGCCGCCGTGGCCACGGGCTATATGCCTTCGGACCCCCTGGCCGCTCCTCCCTGCCTGGCCGGGGAGTCGCTGGTCCTGCTGACCCTGGCCCTGGTCTTCAGCACCCGCATCACGTCGGTCGCGGGCGGCGCGGTTGCGGTGGTCGCGTACGGCCTGGCCTGGATGGCCGGAGTCATGGGCGGTGTGGGTGAGGCGTTCAACAACGATGTCCTTCGAACGGCCGGGACGCTGGCCCGACTCATCCTGCCCAGCGACGTTCTGTGGCGAGGCGCCGCCGGCGCGCTGTCGCCGACGCGGGACGTACTGGAGGGGAACAACATCAACTCCGCGATCTACAAGTTCAGCCCCTTCTCGGGCGCCGCGCCGAGCCTGGAGTGGTTGCTGTGGTGCCTGGTCTGGACGGTCGGGGTGCTGGCCCTCGGCGCATGGCTGCTGAGGCGCCGCGAAATCTAGGGCGGCGGCGGGAGCGAGCGCCGCAACCACAAGCGCCGCGACGAGTCGGCCGGCACCTGCTATCCTTCGCCGTCGGCGTGGGCTCGTGGTGTAGCGGCCTAACATGCCAGCCTGTCACGCTGGAGATCGCCGGTTCGAATCCGGTCGAGCCCGCCACTTAGTCACAGAACGTCCCTGCCCCGTCCCCGCCCGGACGGGGCTTCTCCTTTAACCACGTTCTCGAGCGGCGGATGCCACGGGGTGGCTCGTTCGTCCAGCCAAGCGAGCCGATCTACCGCACAATCAACACGCGCGCGCCGGTAAGGCGCAAACGCGCGCCGTCAAGACGCAGTGGAGCGGAGGCAAGCATCGAATGAGCGGCCGCGTCATCGTGGTCGGCTCGGTCAACATCGACCTGGTCGCACGTGTGCCAAGCCTGCCCCATCCCGGTGAGACCGTCACCGGGGGCAGCTACGACCGCCACCACGGGGGCAAGGGCGGCAATCAGGCGGTCGCCGCCGCGAGGCTGCGCCGCCCCACGCTGTTCATCGGAGCGGTGGGCGACGACGGGTTCGAGGTGGAGGCTCGCCGCGCCCTGGCGACCGAGCGCGTCGACGTATCGATGCTCGCCCGGCTGCCCGGCCACTCGACCGGCATAGCCCTGATCCTCGTCGACTCCAGCGGCGAAAACGAGATCGCGGTCGTTCCCGGAGCGAACTGGGGCATCGAAGCCGGCTACGTGCGCGACTGCCTGGGCCGGCTGGGCCGGCTGACCGGGGACGTGATGCTCGTGTGCAACGAAGTGCCGCTCAACATCGTGCGCGAGGCGCTGGTTTGCGCCCGCGCCGCCGGAGCGACCACGATCCTCAACCCGGCGCCCGCGACGGGCATCGACCGCGACGTGTTCGCCCTGGCTGACATCATCACCCCGAATCGGACTGAGCTGGCGCTCCTCCTGCGCAACGAAGCCAAGCGCTGCGGCAACAAGCTCGACGCCGTGGAGGATCTGGATGCCCAGGCGAGGGGCTTGCTGGATCCATGCCCGGGCGAGCCGGGCGTGAGGCGGGCGGTGATCGTGACCCTGGGTTCGGCCGGCGTGCTTGTCGCGGAACGACTCGGCGACGCTCCGGTCCCATCCCGGACCCCCGCCCAGGAATTGTGCGATCAGGTCGAGCCGGTGCCACCGGTGAGTGGCGCCACGAGCGGGAAGGCGGAAATCCGGACCTGGGAGGCCCCCGCGGCCCACGTGTCCACCGTGGACTCGACCGGTGCCGGAGACGCGTTCAACGGTGCCCTCGCCGCCGCCCTGGCCGAGGGACGGACCCTCGCCGAAGCGATCGACCGGGCCCTGGCCGCCGGAGCGCTGGCCACCACTCGCGCCGGAGCTCGTGAGGGCATGCCCACCGCCGCCGAGCTGGACCAGTTCATGGCCAGCGCCTAGGCCTCGCCGCCGGAGCACGTGGCGCAATCGGCGGGGACCGCGCCACCGCCCGCCGGCGCGCAGTCGGGTACGATACCGGGGCAACTTTTCCGGGTGGGCGGGTGCCACGCCGCGCCTGCAACCGAGGGGTCGCGATCGACACCCAGCCAAGAACGGGAACATCAATGACAGACGCAGCAACAAGCGCGCAGCCGGTCGGCAGATCTCTCTGGCGCCGGATCCGGAGCATCCATGCCGGCCTGGTCCTGGCCTTCCTGGACCTGGTTGGCCTGGCAATCGCCGGCATGCTCTCTTACCAGGAGCTGACCCCGGGCGGCCAGGTGCCTTGCCCGGCCAGCGGCCCGCTCAGCGGCTGCCATGCCGTCCAGGACAGCATCTACAGCCGGCCCTTTGCGGGCATTCCGGTCGCGGTGTACGGCGTGGTTCTCTCCGTGACGCTGTTCTGCCTGGCCATCTATTGGTGGCGGACCAACAACTACAAGATCCTCCTGGCCCACTACCTGCTGTCCCTCGTCGGGGTCGCCTTCGAGGGCTGGTTCCAGTTCGCTCAGGTCTTCCTCATCGGGGCCGTGTGCATCTGGTGTGAGTCCTACGGCATCTCGCTCATCCTGCGTTTCGTCATCGCCCTGTGGGTCTACCTGAGGACGCCCAAACCGATGGCGGAAGCCGAAGAGCCGATCTGACCGCGTCCCGCCCGGTGCCTTCCTACTAGCCCCGTCTCTCGACCATTACGGAGCCCGCGATGCCTTCCAGCAGCCAGCCGCCAACCTCCACCAAAGGGACGCCACCCCCGACCAGCCGGCGATCGGCACGCCAGCGACGGCTGGCGAATCGCGAGGCCAACCGCGCCCTCGCGCGCGCCGGCACCTCGAGCGGCATGGATGCCGGGATCAAGACGCTCCTGGTGTGGACCGGGGCGGCGATCGCGGTCGGGGTGCTCGTCATCGGCGGGCTGTGGTTCCTGACCAAGCAGCCGACTCCGCAGGACATCGCCTTCGCCAGCCCCCTTGCGCCCGGCGTCGTCACTCCCGCGGACATTCCGCGGAGCGGCAACACCCTGGGGAACGCGGACGCGAAGGTCACGATCGACGTCTACGAGGACTACCGGTGCACCGGCTGCTTCGCCTTCCGGACCGAGATCGAGCCGACCGTGGAGGAGAACTACATCAAGACCGGCAAGGCCAAGCTGGTCTTCCATGATTTCGTGACGATCGACAACGGCCAGGGCAACACGGAATCCCGCGACGCCGCCAACGCCGCTCGTTGCGCTCAGGACCAGGGCAAGTTCTGGACCATGCACGACTGGCTGTTCGCCAATCAGTCGCCCCGCGAGCTGCCCGGCTACTTCACGATCGATCGCCTGCTCGCGATCGGGCGGGCCGCGGGGATGGACATGTCCCTGTTCGAGCCGTGCGTTAGGGACGGTGTCCACAACTCCGAGATTGCCGCCGAGCAAGCGGCCGCGCCGAGCTCGATCACGGCCACGCCGGCGATTTTCGTGAACGACGTCATGGTCTTGAACCCGGACAACCCCAGCTACATCCCGGACGCCGAGACAATCGGTAAGGCGATCGACGCGGCCCTCAACCCGTCGCCCAGCCCGTCCCCGAGCGGATCCGCCGCCGCGTCCGGCTCGCCGACCGCGAGCGTTTCGGCCACCCCGGCGGCTTCGGCCACCCCGGCGGCTTCGGCGAGCTGATCGCGGACCGATGACCGACAACCGCCAATCGGGCTCCGATTCGAGCCAGGGCGCCCCACCGCGGGCGCCCAATGCTCGGCAGCGGCAGCGCCAGCGCTACCGGGACGGCAAGTCGCTGGCGAGGGCGGGGACCGGCCGCTCGTCCGGCGGTTCGGCGCCACTTCTCATCGTCAGCGCCATCGCCGTCGTCGTCGGGATCGCGCTGATAGCCCTGGCCTATCTGGTCACGCGGCCGGCCGGCACGGGCGACGTCCAGAGGCCGGTCGTCACGACGCCGTCGGATATCCCGTCCAGCGGCACCACCCTCGGTTCGGCAAACGCACCGGTCACGATCGACGTCTACGGCGACTTCCGGTGCTCGGCCTGCGAGCAGTTCACGGTCACGAGCGGTACGGAAAGCCAGCTGGTGGACAACTACGTCCGGACCGGCAAAGCCAAGCTGGTCTGGCACAACTACATCGTCATCGACCACTACGATGGATCCACGGCCTCGAGAGACGCTGCCAATGCCGCCCTGTGCGCCGCCGACCAGGGCAAGTTCTGGACGATGCACGACTGGCTGTACGGCAACCAGGTCGGCGAGAACGCCTCGGCTTTCACCCAGGAACGGCTGCTCAGGATCGGCCAGGCGGCCGGCCTGGATATGGGCACATTCCGCCCCTGCGTTGTCGACGGCGCGCACGACGACCAGGTCGCGGCGGAAGTCAAGTCGGCCCCTACCGACATCTCCGGCACGCCGTCGATCTTCGTGAATGGCAAGGAGGTCGCTCCGGGCTACGTCCCGTCGTACAGCGCCATCGCCGCCGCAATCGACGCTGCCCTCAAGTAGACCCCGGGCCGCCTTACTCGCGGGCGATGGCCTCTACGGCCACAAGCTGTTTGCGCAGGTCGGCGCCCGCCTTCCAGTGGTCCGGCGCCGCGTTCTCCATGTGCTGGCCTTCGCGGCTCGACCATTCGGATAGCCAGCGGTTCGCCTCGCGCAGCGTGCGGGCCTGAATCAGCCGCTCGCGAACGTTCTGGATGAAGGCGCAGTAGAGGGTTCGCGGAGCGGCCCTGGCGATCAGAGACTCCGCACCCGGCACGAAATCGATCGGGACTTTGATCCGGGCAAAGAACGCGGCCGCCTCCGCGCCGAGCGGATCACCGCTTTGACTGTGCCCGCTGCTGCGCAGGATCGGGGCGTGGGAGCCGAAGTCCGCCACGACCGTCGTCTCGGCATCCATGGCCGCCCTCACGGCCCCGCCGAAGCTCAGGAACTGATTGGTCACGCCGAGACGATCCGTCAGCACGATCGTGCCCCAGGCGTAATCCGCAGTGACAGGGAAGCGTTCCTCGCGGTCCAGGCGCACGGCCCGGCCGCGGCCGTCGTCGATCGTCCAGTAGTCGATCGCCTCCGGGTCGAAGTGCTTCATCGTCGGTTGCGGATGGATCGCCACCAGGAGGTGGGTGGTGTCGTCGCCCGAGAGCCTGTCCGGCTCCACCAGTGCGAAGCCGAGCCCGCTCAGTATCCGGCCGGCCTGATCGAGCCAGCCGGCGTCGTTTCCAGGTGCCGGGTTGCTGGTCATGGCATCAACCTTAGCCCCGATCGGCCTTGCCGTCATGTCCGGCGCGTGTGAAGACGCCGGTTCTGCTCGGGGTATCGGCAAATTCGGCCCCTCCTTCTGCCACGGTACGCCGCACCGATCTCAGCCCGCGGGCTGCTCGGGTGCGCTCGCGGGCGCGGCCTTGCGCTTCCAGCCCAGACGGATCAGGGCCACGGCTCCGCCGATCGAGCTGACGGCCAGGGTCAGGAAGTGGATGAGCACGGCCAGCGCCAGGCCCGACGCGGCGGAGATGCCGAAAGCCAGGGCGATCGTCTGGCCGGCGTATTCGAACGTCCCGAGGTACCCCGGCCCGGAGGGGACGGCCGTGGCCAGGTTCGTGCCCGCGGCGAGCAGCGATCCCTCGCCGACGGTCAGCTCCATGCCCAGCGCCTGACCGACCGCCAGAACCGCCAGCACGGTGCAGCTCCACGCGGCCACGCTCAGGATTCCGGCCGCGGCGATCGTCCGCGGCAGGGCCGCCACACGCAAGCCGTCGCGAAGCCGGACGGCCACGTACACGACCCGCGGCCAGCGCGCCAGGAAGGCGGCCGCTCTGGCCGCTCCCGGCAATCGATGGGCGGCCAGGGCCACGGCCAGGGCCACGCACAGCAACGCGGCCAGCGCCACTCCCACCAGGATCGCGTTCACGATGACGCCCCGGACGTTGAGGATCAGGATGGCCGCGGCGCCGATCGCGACGAGGATGACCGTGTCGACTACGCGTTCCACGACCACGGTGCCCAGGGTGGCACTGCGGCTGATGCCCTCGCGGTCGCCCAGGTAGTGGCTGCGGACGAGCTCGCCCAGCCGGGCCGGGAGCACGTTGTTGGCGAGGTAGCCGACCATCATGTAGGCGGTCAGGCGACGCAGCGGCACGCGGCAGATCGGCCGGATGAGAACCTGCCAGCGCAGCGCGCGAAAGGCCAGGTCGCCCACGACGGCCGCGACCGCGAGGGCCAGCCACTCCAGGCGAGCCCCGGCCAGCAGCTTCGCCGTCTGGTCCAGGTCCACGCCGCGCACGACCAGGTAGATGCAGGCGACCGAGATGAGGATGCCCAGACCGCCGCGGACCATGCCACTGCCCAGGCGACTCACGGCGTCCGCCTCGAGGCTGCCGGGCCCGACGGCCGGCCGGGGCGCGCGCGCCGGCTCACTGGGTCGGCTGGCTTCGGTTGGTCAGCTTGCGGCTGCGGCGGAGCCGCAGCCGGTGGAGCAGGAAGCGAAGCACGACCTTGAGGGTCGACAACCCGTACACGACGCTGCGCCGGAAGCCGACGGAGCTGGCCTCCGCGAAGTAGCGGGTGGGAACGGCGATCTCGCCGACGCGCATCTTGCAGGCCACCGCCTGCGCCACCAGTTCCTGGTCGAAGACGAAGTCGTTGCTGTTGAGCCGGTAGGGAATCGATTCGAGCAGCTCGCGACTGTAGGCCCGAAAGCCGGTGTGGTACTCCGACAGGTGGAGGCCGAAGGCGAAGTTCTCGAGCCCGGTCAGAAAGCGGTTGCTGATGTACTTCCACCTCGGCATACCGCCGGCCAGGGGGTCGCCCAGAAAGCGGCTGCCCAGCATCAGGTCCTCAGTGCCGTCGAGGATCGGCGCGACGAGCGCGGGTATGCGAGTGGCGTCGTACTGGTAGTCGGGGTGCAGCATGACGACAGCGTCGGCGCCGGCTTCCAGGGCGGCGTCGTAGCACGTCTTCTGGTTGCCGCCGTAGCCCAGGTTCTGGCGGTGGATTATCACGTCCAGGCCGAGCTGGCGGGCGACGGCGACCGTGTCGTCCTTGGACACGTCATCGACCAGGATGATGCGGTCTACGATGTCGTTGGGGATGTCGCGATACGTCCGCTCCAGCGTGCGGGCGGCGTTGTAGGCGGGCATCACGACCACGACGCACTTCCGCCCGGGCTCGCCGCTCTTGGGCTGTGCCTTCGTTGCGGCCACCCCGGCCGCGGCGCGATTGTCGGTGGCCGGGTCCGGCCTCTTGTTCGCCACGTCTATAGCCTACCGTAAGCGGGCCATCGGCCGAGACGGCCCATTCGGGGCCCGCCAAACGACCGACTTTCCTATGGAAGAGGGCTTCTAAATCGGGGCGACATATACTCCGGCCATGACAACCGATGGCCGCGGCGGCGTCGTCGATCTGCGCAGCGACACCGTTACGCGTCCCACGCCGGCCATGCGCAAAGCGATGTTCGAGGCCGAAGTCGGCGACGACGTCTTCAGCGACGACCCCACGGTCAACGCCCTCGAGGAACGTGCCGCGGAGCTGCTCGGCAAAGAGGCCGGGTTGTTCGTCGCCAGCGGCACCATGGGCAACCTCGTTGCTCAGCTGGGCCACCTTGGACGAGGCCACGAGACGATCGCGGGAGCCAGCACCCACATCGTGTCGGACGAACAAGCCGGCCACGCCGTCGTCGTCGGCACGTCCGTGAAGCAGATGGCCGAACGGGCGGACGGAACCTGGGATCTGGACGAGCTTGGGGGAGCCTTCCGCGACCCGCTGGACCTGCACGAGCCGATCACCGGCCTGGTGGCCCTGGAGAACACCCACGCCCACACGATGGGCCGGCCGCTGCCGCTCGACTACGTCAGGTCGGTCGCCGCGATTGCCCACAGCCGCGGCGTGCCCCTGCACGTGGACGGCGCGCGCTTCTTCAACGCCGCGACCGCCCTGGGCGTGAGCCCCCGAACCCTGGCCGGCCCGGCAGACTCGGTGATGTTCTGCCTCTCCAAGGGCCTGGCCTGCCCCATCGGCTCGATGGTCGTGGGATCGCGCGAGTTCGTCGCCCGGGCCCGGCGCGGTCGAAAGCTCGTCGGCGGCGGCATGCGCCAGGTCGGCGTCCTGGCCGCCCCGGGCCTCCTCGCTCTCAGTCCCGGCCCCGAAGGCATGATCGAGCGCCTGGCCGACGACCACGCCAACGCCAGGCGCCTGGCCGAAGGGTTGGCCGACATGGACGGCATCGAATTGGCCGGCGGCCTGGCCCAGCCGCAAGCGGGCCCGTTGGACCCGGGGCGCGTCCTTACAAACTTCGTCGTCTTCCGCGTCCGCCGCGATCGGGCTGAGTTCCTCGAGGCGCTGAACGGCCGCGGCGTGCTGATGGTCGCGTATCCGCACGGCACCATCCGCGCCGTGACCCACTACGGCATCGAGACGGCCCACATAGAGCAAGTCCTCGCGGCATGCGCGGCCGCGCTCCGTGAAACCACGCCCCTGGCGGCCGCCGCCGCCCGCTGATCCCACCTACAGGCACGCCCGCTTCGGAGAAGCCCAATGGCAGAGCTCGTCCTACCCCGTCCCGTTTCGACTCCCGCGCCCGGTCCGGCCGATGAGCGCTTCTGGAGTCTCGTCGAGGCCGACTTCCGGCGCCAGGTGAAGGATCACCCGATCTTCGGCACCTTCGTCGGCCTGCACGACGGCGACGGGCAGCTGGACGATGGATCTCGGGACGCGGTCGTCCAGGAAATCGAAGACGCCCACCGGCTCGAGAGCGCGCTGGCGGCGATCGATCCGGGCGAGCTCTCCGAGAGCGTCCGGTTCGAGCGCGAGCTGGCCCTCCACAACGTTCGGCGGTCCCTGTTCGATTCGGAAGTCCATCGCGTCTGGGAGCGCCGCTCGACGGCCATCGAGACGACCGGCGACGCCCTGTTCGGCATCTTCGCCCGCGACTACGCCCCGCTCGCGGAGCGGCTGGCCGCCATCACCTCCCGCCTGGAAGCGGTGCCGCAGTTCCTCAGCCAGCACAAGACCCGAGCCACCGTTCCGCAGGTGCGGCTGTGGCAGGAACTCGAGATCCAGGCCGGCGGCGACATGCCCTTCCTCTTCGACGAGATCAAGGCGGCCGGCAAGGGCGTCCTCGACGAGAAGGCTCAGGCCCGTCTGGACAAGGCCATCGTGACGGCCGGCGCGGCCATGGCCGCCTACGCGGATGGGCTCAAGGAGAAGATGAGTTCCTCCGTCGAGGAGTGGGCTCTCGGCTCCGAGGTCTACGACCGGCTGGTCAGCCTGCGCGCTTTCGAAGGCCTGGACGCCTCGCAGATCCTGGAGATCGGCGAGCAGCAGCTGGCGCTGAACAAGGCCGCGCGCGTCGAGGACGCCCGCCGGATCGACCCCAGGGCGACGGAGGCCGAAGTCGTCGACCGGGTCAAGTCGAACCACCCGCACACGTTCGGCGAGGCCCTGGCGGCTTACAAGGACGCCATGATGCGGGCCCGCGAGCACATCGTCGCCCACGACATCGTCACCCTGCCCCCGGGCGAGCAGATCTCGGTCATCCCCACGCCGGAGTACCTCCGGACCGTCATCCCGTTCGCCGCGTACTTCGAGCCGCCCAAGTTCGACCCGCATCCGTCCGGCATATACATCGTCACGCCGTCGGTCAACGACGACCCGGGCTCCATGCGTGAGCACAACTTCGCGTCCATCAGCAACACCAGCGTCCACGAGGCGTATCCGGGCCACCACCTCCAGCTTTCGGCCGCCGTCGCCCACCCGTCGCTGGTCCGGTTGCTCGTCGACGCCCCCGAGTTCGTCGAGGGCTGGGGCATGTACAGCGAGCAGATGATGCGCGAGCAGGGCTTCGACGCCGGGCCCGAATTCCTGCTGGCGATGCACACCGACGCGATATGGCGGGCCTGCCGGATCGTCCTGGACGTCCGGATGCATCGCGGCGACCTGGGCGTGGACGAAGCCACGGCCATGCTGATCGAGCACACGGGTTTCGAGCACGCCAACGCCCAGGCCGAGGTCTTCCGCTATACGTATACGCCCACGTACCAGCTGAGCTACCTGCTGGGCAAGGTTCTGCTCCTCCAGCTTCGAACCGACGAGCAGCGCCGCCTGGGCGACCGCTTCAGCCTGAAGCGCTTCCACGATTCGTTGATGCGCAACGGCAGCCTGCCCATAAGCTTCCACCGCCGCCTGCTGGCCGCCGAGACGGAGAGGTAGCCGCCGCGTGCAGGTCGTACCTTCGATAGACATCGCCAACAGCCGATCGCGGATCGTCTACTGGCCCGGAGCATCGACCGGCGTGGGCGCCCCCACGGACCGCCCGGAACGGATCGCCGAGACGTTCACGAGCCGCGGCGCGACCCTGCTCCACGTCGTGGATATGGACGGGGCGCGGGCCGGGCGGCCGGTCAACCTGGACGCCCTGGGCCGCATCGCCGGCCGAGTGGCCGTGCCACTCCAGGTCGCCGGGGGCATGGAGGGGGCCGACAACATCCGTCTCGCCTTCGCCGCCGGGGCGACGCGAGTGGTGGTCTCGATGGCCATGGCGGACCGCCCCGCCGTCCTGGGCGAGTGCCTCAGCGTCGCGGGGACCTGGCTGGCCATCGGGCTGGACCCGCGCCCGGAGCGCATCGCCGCGTATCCTTGGCACCGACCCGCGCCGCCGAGCCTTCGGGAACTCGTCGGCGAGCTGACGGAGCTTGGGGTCCGGCGCTTCATCCTGTCGCACGGAGGGGCGCGGCCGGATCCCGCGTTCCTGGGGGATCTGGCCCGTGACAGCGGCGCCGAGTTGTTCGTGGCGGGCGGGATCGTGGATCTCGATACCATACGTGGCCTGCGCGACGCGTCGATCGCAGGCATCATCCTCGGAGAGCCGCTCCTGTCCGGAGCCCTAGACTTCGAAACAGCCCTGGAGGCCGCTTCATGACCCTCGCTGCCCTGTCATCGTCATCGCGCCGGCTCGCGACCGTCGGCCTCGTCGCGTGGCTGGTCGCCGCCTGCGCCGTGCCCACGAACGAGCCCACGCCCACCCCGACACCGCTGCCGACGATCCCGCCGACGGCGCCGGCCTTCACCCTCGGCCCCGCGCCGACGGACTGCCCGACGGCTGCGCCCTCGCCGATGGCCGCGGGGGCCACCGCGACGGTGACGCTGCACACCAACTACGGCGACATCGTGGTCAAGGTAGACGGATCCACCGCCCCCAACGCGGCCGGCGCGTTCACCGCCCTCGTCCGCTGCGGCTACTACAACAACGTGATGTTCCACCGCATCATCGCCGGCTTCATGGTCCAGGCCGGCGACGGGCAATACGCCCGGATGCCCGGCTACAACACCGCCAAATGGGGCACGGGCGGCCCGGGCTGGACGATCCCCGATGACCCGAAGCCGGCCAGCTACGCCCGCGGCATGCTGGCGATGGCCAATACCGGCCAGGGCAACAGCGGCAGCTCGCAGTTCTTCATCATCCTCGCGGATTCCGCCGGCCAGAGCCTGTCCAGCGCCACAGAGCCGTACGCCCAGTTCGGAACCGTGACGTCCGGGATGGATGTGGTTGACCGGATCGCTGCAGTGCCGGTCGGCGGCGACGCCGAATCGGACGGTTCCTACAGCATGCCCCTCGTTCCGGTCGTGATCACCTCCGCGACGGTCACGACGCCTTAGCCCGAAAGGCGGGTCGCACCAGGGCCCGCCCCGTCCTCGGCAGAAGGAGACACCCATGACCAAGGCCACGATCCAGACCGACAAGGGCGCGATCGTTCTCGACATCGACGAGGCGGGGGCCCCGAAGGCCGCGGCCAACTTCATCGAACTGGCCAAGAAGGGCTTCTACGACGGCGTAATCTTCCACCGGCTGGTCCCGGGCTTCGTCATCCAGGGCGGAGACGGCCAGCACGGCAAGATCGACAGCCTCGACCGCGGCCGCGTCGGCACGGGCGGGCCCGGCTACAAGTTCGCCGACGAGCCGTTCAAGGGCGACTACGTCCGGGGCGCCGTAGCCATGGCCAACGCGGGCCCGAACACCAACGGCAGCCAGTTCTTCATCTGCCTGGAGAATCTGTCGGGCAAGCTGCCCAAGCAGTACACGCTGTTCGGCCAGGTCACGAGCGGCATGGACGTCGTAGATGCCATCGCCGCCGCCAAGCGCGACAGCCGCGACCTGCCCCTCGAGCCCACGGCGATGCAATCGGTGACGGTGGAAGGCTGACGAGCGGCGGCCGGTCGGACCGGCCGCGCGAGCCGAATGTGGACAGTTCGTTGCGGTGGTTCCACCATATGCAACGAAGCCTAAACCTTACCCTCACTTAGTTGCGGTATTTTAACCCTATTGGCCGCCAAAACCCTTGGTTCGAAGGCAGTATGGGCTGTAGACTTTAGAAGCTGCCAGTCAGCCTGCTGCCCCAGTTACAAGGTCATGGGTAGGTCGGGTCAGGGTAGTCGGTGCAGCCGACGTGATAGATGCCTTTGTAACGTGGCAGAAGACGGTCCGCCTCGGCGGGACGAACCTTCACCGGGACAGCAACGAAGCGGCTCCTTCGGGAGCCGCTTCGGATTCCCGGCCGTTCTTGGTGGCTGGGCCTCCCTGGGGCGGCCGGGGCACCCCAGGTGGCGCGATTTCGACGGGCATGCGGACGGCCCCCGGGGCGGGCTTGGAACCGTTGCGGGAAATGCGCGGGCGGAAGCCCGACTAGGGTAGGGTTCGGACTGCAATTCCCCCCGGCCTGGAGTTCGCCTGCGAATGGAACGCAAGTGGCTGATCTTGTCGAGCGTGTCGCTCGGTTCGCTCATGGCGACCCTGGACGGCAGCATCGTCAACATCGCCCTGCCGTCCATCCAGAGCGACTTCGGCATAGACCTCACGACGGTTGAGTGGGTCGTCGTCGCCTACCTGCTCCTGGTCGGGAGCCTGCTGCTGCCGTTCGGGCGGTTGGGCGAGGTGCTGACCTTCAAGAGGGTCTACCTGCTCGGCTTCGGCATCTTCACCGCCGCCAGCGCCTTGTGCGCGGTCGCTCCCGGCGAGCTGGCCCTGATCGGCTTCCGGGCGGTCCAGGCCGTCGGAGCCGCGATGGTCATGTCCATGGGCCCGGCGATCGTGGCCCGCACTTTCCCGGCGTCCGAACGCGGGCGGGCCCTGGGCCTCAACGGCGTGAGCGTGTCGGTCGGGCTCAGCCTGGGGCCGGTCCTGGGCGGCATCCTGACCCAGGCGGCCACGTGGCGGGCGATCTTCCTCATCAACCTCCCGATCGGCATCCTGGCCATCCTGTGGGCCTACCGCATCCTGCCGGCGGAGGAGCGCGGGCGAGGCCAGTCGTTCGACCTGCGCGGCGCGGCCCTCTCCGGCGTGGCCTTGTTCGGGCTGCTGCTGGCGCTTAGCGACGGCCAGTCCTGGGGCTGGACCAGCCCGGCGATCCTGGGCCTGTTCGCCGCCTTCGCGGTCCTGGGGGCGTTGTTCCTGGTGGTCGAGCGGCGGGTCCTGCAGCCGATGATCGACCTCACTCTGTTTCGAATCCGACCGTTCTCGGCGGGTTTGGCCAGCGTAGTGGTGGCGTTCTCGGGTCTGTTCACGGCCACTTTCCTGCTGCCGTTCCTGCTCCAGGACGGCCGGGGTTTCTCGCCGCTCGAAGCCGGCCTGCTGCTGACGCCAATTCCGCTTACGACGGCCATCGTCGCCCCGCTGAGCGGCTCCGCGTCGGATCGCTTCGGGCCGCGCGTGATCGCGAGTACGGGTATGGCGATCATGGTCCTGGGGCTGATCACGCTGACCCAGCTGCCGCTCGACTTCGCCCTGCCGGACCTGATCTGGCGACTCGTGGTCCTGGGCATCGGCCAGGGCATGTTCATGAGCCCGAATTCGAGCGCGGTGCTGGGCGCGGTGCCGCGGGCGAGGGTCGGGACCGCGTCGGGCACGCTGGCCCAGATGCGGGTCAACGGCCAGGCCCTGGGCATCGCCCTGAGCGGAGCCATCGTGGCCCTGAGGATGCCGGTCCACATCGCCGACGCGGGGGCCGCCGTGGGCGGGGCGCCGGGGGGTGGGGCGGCCGGCGGGGCCGCCGTCCACGCCGTGGCGCTGGCCGGGTCCATCCACGATGCCTTCGCCGTGGCCGCGATCATTTGCTGCGTGGGCATCTTCGCCTCGCTGATCCGGGGCTCGAAGGGTCACCACGAGGACCAGCTGGCCGGGGCCGGCTGAGCGGCGAGCGAGCGCCGGCTGGTGGGCTGAGCGGGGCGATCGAGCGTTTGTCCACTGCAGGCGGACAGAAATCGGTCGTCCGCGGGCGTATCGCGCCGATGTCGGCTGTTCGGAGGCCGAATCGACCCTTCGCGCCCCTTCGGTGTCGTTTGCGCCACGCTCAACGCCCTTCGAGTGGCCGAAATCGGTCGAACACGCCGAGTACGGGCGATTCTTGTCCACCGTGGGTGGACAACAGCAGGATCGCCGCAATCCTCCGCGCCTCAGATGGGCCCGACGGCGACTTGGCTTGCTGCCATGCTCGGCCGGACCACTGCCCAAGCCCGGCCATTCCGCCCCCGGCGCGCCGCTGCTATCCTTTGCCTCCGCGCGCCTGTAGCTCAGCGGATAGAGCGTCGGCCTCCGGAGCCGAAGGTCGCAGGTTCGAATCCTGTCGGGCGCGCCATTGTCTTGAGTCGCGACATAGGTGACAGTCGCTAGCTCGAAACCAGAAACCCCGGCCATCGGCCGGGGTTTCTTCGTTGATTGCGCCAGTAGCCCTTGTCGGGCTCGATCCGATGGCTCGAGAGGACCTCGCCCGTGTCGAGCGCGACCAGCGTGACGTCGGTCTCGTCGACGATCGCGAGGACGCGGCGGCGAGCATGGGCGACGCCGGCGTTGAGATGATGGAGCCGCCCGGCGCGGCGGAGCGTGATGACCCCCTTGCCGTCGGTCACGTCATAGCGGAGACGGAAGTGGCCTCGGCCTCGGAGATCCGCCGGGCTCGCCTCCGGTGCGGTAATCGACAACGTCCAGCCGCGAACCGACCTCGGGGCGCATGCTCAACGCCGCGGCACCGAGATACACGGTTGGGATGCCATCACGAATGCATACGAAGCGTGGTTCGGCACCCTCGTGAACGGAAAGGGCTAGCCCGTCTGTGCCCCCCACACCGTCACGGGACCGGGCTGTCCTCGTACAGACTGACTCCTCGCAGATCCAGCTCGCCCACGCCTGCATTGCGCAGATCCACCCGAACCTGATCCGTGCCTGGGGAGCACACGACACCTAGCGACACCGTTTGCCAACCCCCACCTTCCGGCACTCCGGCGCCCGAGCCATTGGGCTCCACGTCGAGCATTTGATCTTGGCCAACGCAGATCAGGAATGCCCGCATGGCGCCAGAGGTCAGGCGCGAACGAGCTTGGAACGACAGCACGTAGAGGCGACCCGCGCGTCCTGGCAGGAGGTTCACAGCCGAGGTTTCGTCACCCGCGGCGTTGAGAAGCGTCAACTCACGACCGGTGGTCCCCGGTTGCAGCGAAGCGGAACCGGGCGCTAGAACCCAGCCCTTAGCCTCGTCGCCAGGCCCCGCAAAGGCTCCGTTCACATCCAAAGGCAGACCCGGCGCCGTGCCCGTACGAACGTAGAGATTGAGGGAGAGCAGCACGCCATAATCATCGCGCAGGGCTCGCCGCATACCCAGCTCTCGTAGATGTTGGTCGATCTGTGCACTGGCCGCGATGTCATATGAGGCGAACCACAGAGCCGGCCTGCCGGCGGCGAACGCATCAAGAGCAGACAGATCTGGGCTGTCCTCGAGTTCCAATGTGCCGTCAGCGGATCCGGGCTCGTACGCATCCAGGAAGGTTGGGGCAATCGTCGGAAAGACGACCATCGGAATGCCGAAACGCTGAGCATCTCTGACACTTTGAGCCCACCCACTCCAATGCTCCTTGTCGCTCTGGTGCATGGTCCACAGCGAACCGACGGACACGCCTATCAGGGCAACCACAGTGAGAAATGCGATTGCCCTGATCGGAATAGGCAGGCGACCCGTGCCGATTGCGGCCCCCAGCAATATCGCCCAGCCGAGCACAGCGTATGAAACCGTGCGTGCCGCAAAGCCTGGGCTGACCTGGCTCATGATTACTGCGGTCGCGATGGTGCCCAAGAGTAGAGACCAACCAACGAGCAAACCAATTCGGTTGCGGATAAGTGCAACGCTCCCCAGACTCACGGCCATGATGGCCAATGTCACCATTAGGGGATCGAGGGTGCTCCAAAGCTCCCACGGTGAAGGTCGAGGGCTAAAGAAGTAGATGCCCTGACCGCCAAGGCTCGTGATCGAGATAATGCTGCCCCACACGGCCTTTCCGGTGGCTCCAAGATAGGCAGAGCGGCTAGTCCCCAAATCACTCACGTTGCCGAGCATCTGGGGTAGCCAGGGCAGATAGGCAGCGACTGCAACAGCTCCGGCGATGACGATGCTGACCGCGCGTCGCCGATGGCGATACAGAACCAACGGGATGATCAGCAATTGCGGAACGAGCGGGTAGAGGGCACTGTAGTCGAGGTACACGCTGACTCCGAGCGCCAGCGCGTAGAGAGCCGCCCAACGGCTTCGCGGATTTATGAAGAAGGAGACCAGGGCCAGATAGGCGATGCTCACGGCTAGACCTGTCAACGCATATTGGCGGGCCTCCTGCGAGTACCAGATAGCCAAGGGTGAGACAGCGACAACGAGGCATGCGACCAGAGCAGCGAGTCGCCCTACGAGACGAGCGGCGAGGCAGTAAAGCACAGCCAGGGTCGCGGTTCCCGCGAAAACACTGAGATAGCGACCGGCTACGAGTTCGGGCAGGAAGGCACTTACGGCCTTGACCGCCGCATAGTAAAGGGGTGGATGGTCATCGTAGGAGCCATTGAATCCGAGGACCGTGGGCCAAGGCAGCCGCGCGAAGCGAAGCGTAAAACCCTCGTCGAGCCACAGGCTCAAGGCGGTAGATCTGTAGAAGCGGAGAAATCCTCCGCCCAGGACCACCAAAGCCGCAAGCGCGTCGAGAAGATTTGGGCGGGCCTCCAGCCACGCTACCGCCACGGCGAATGGCTGGCCCAAGCTCAAGAGAACTCGTTGGCTTGGCGCCTGCGTCGGCATTTCACCCGCCCTAACGTGTTGATGATCAGTATTCGGGATACGCAAAACTCGGGCGGCCCGCAGGCCGTCCGAGCGCGTCAATCGATCGAGGGTACCACAGCATTGCTCGAGCCCGTTCGTCCCGACCACACCTACCGTGGGTCGGCCGGGTTCGGCATCTTCGGGTTGGCTGGGTTGAGCGGCAGCACCCTCGGTTGCCGGGAGGTCCTGAGGACGCTAGGCAACGTCGCGAGGGCACGCAGATAGATGCCCTGTCGCTGGTGACCGAGGGGTTTCGCGGGGGTCGGCTTCACCCTCGCCGTGAAGTGGTGAACGGCCACCCCGTGGTCGGAGGGCATCAGCGCAAGGCCAGGGCGTAGGGATCAAGCCACTTGTACGGCGTACCCTTGAGCGAGCCGTAGTAGAAATTGAAGCCGTCGGTGTACACGCTGACGCGCCTCGGAGGTTGCGACGCGGGCCTTGTCGGCGGCGCCCCTGCGGTGAGCAGACCCCTTCCTCTGACGGCCGGGTCAGCCCCCGGTAGCCTGTTCGTTTGGTTTCTCGGCCTATCTCGGGGCCTCGCCGGATTGGTCAAGGCCCTCCGCAAGACGGGTCCGGAGCTGTCGACCGGCAGGCGTTCCCGCATCACTGCAGGGAGAATAGCTCTGCCGAGTTGAGCGTTCCCTTGGATGAGTTCCCGCCGCCGGCGATCAGCACGCGACCATCGGCCAGGAGAGTCGCCGTCTCGTTCGCCCGCATCTCGATCATCGAGCCGGATGGGGCCGAGCGGTTTCCATCTGCGTAGTAGAGCTCGCCGCTCGAATAGTGCTCCCACTCGTCGCAGCAGATGTTGTGCACTCCGCCGACAAACAGGATCACGCCGCTCTGGAGCTTCACTGCAGCTACTCCAGCCCGCGGCTTCAGCATCCGGCCCGCAGATGCGAACGAGCCGCTGGCCGGGTCGTAGCTCCCGATGGTGTCGTCGCCACCTCCGGCAAAGATGACCCGTCCGTCATCGAGTGGCACGGCCACTTGCCCGATCCGTGCGACCGACATCGAACCCGTCAACCGGAAGTCACCAGTCGACGGATCGTAGAGCTCGGCCGAGCCCTTCGGTTGGAGCTCTGGACTCGCCTGCGGCGGAAAGCCATCGCCACCCGCCACAAGGACCTCGCCCGTTTTCAGCAGCGTCGCAGTGGCGAGGTATCGCCCTGCCGTCATGTCACCCGTGGCCGCGAAGCGACCCGTCACAGGGTCGTACAGCTCGGCCGATCTCGGGAATGATCCCGGGAATAGGGTTCCGTCCGACATCCCCCCGGCCACCAGCACCTTGCCGTTGGCAAGCAGCGTGGCGGTATGGCCAAAGCGTGCGGTCGCCATGGGACCGGTCGGCGTGAATTGGCCCGTTCCCGGGTCGTACAGCTCCGCTGAGGGGAGGTAGGCGCCGGTGGTGCCATTGCCTCCGGTGACAAGGACCCGACCATCGGCCAGCACTGTCGCGGTGTGGCCGTATCTGGGCGTTGCCATCGATCCTGTTGGCGAGAACGACCCCGTCCGGGGATCGTAGAGCTCGGCCGTGGAAGTTGGCGTCAGCCCCGCGGGCCCCTCGGTCAGGCCCCCGGCAACGAGCACGCGACCATCACGCAACAACGTAGCCGTGTGGGTCGATCTGGGGGTCGTCATCGAGCCTGTCCTCTCGAACGGCCCGGCGGGCCCAGACAAGCCCAGGAATTCTCCTATCCGTGGGACCGTGAGGGCGACAACAAGTAACGCAACGGCCAGCAGCCCAAGTCGCGCGACGACCCCCCGCGCGCGTCGGGTTCGCCCTGTCGTGCTTTCCGTCGCGGTCACTCGCCCCCCCTTGCGTCACGCGAAGACAACCCAGGCCATGGGGCCCCCGCCTTTCCGGCGAACCCGACCAAGTCTGTCGGGCAAGGATCGTTGCGTCAACGACCGGATGTCGGCGCTGGTCGTTCGCAGCTTCCCTACTCGATCAGGACTCGCTTGATCGACCCGCGCACAGTCCGCCTGCCTCCTGTCGACCGCGCCAGTCCCCACTCTCGCGCGAGCGCGACTTCCTCCGGCGGCGCCGTCCCCAGCCCCTGCGCGTGCGCGCCCGCGGTCGGCCGCACCCGGAGGATCTCCTTTCCACGAATGACGAGCCGTTCGCCGCTAACCGTTCGTGCGGACCACCAGCGATCGGCCGAGCAGGTCCGCCCAACCCCGCTTGCGTCGGTCGAAGGCCACCCAGGCGACTCCGACGAAGACACAGGCCAGGCCCAGGACGAGACCAACGAACCGGCGGATGGCGAATGGCAGAGTGAGCTTGCCGCCGCCATCGCCGACCACTCGGAGACCCAGAACACGCATGCCAAGGGTCGCTCCATCCACGGCCCACAGCCCCACGAAATACGCGAAGGCGAGCCCACCGAGGATCGGCACGGTGACTGCTCCCAGCCCCGCAAGAGCGAGGATGAGGCCCACGACGTAAAGCGGGATGTAGTCGAGCACCAGGGCGACGGCTCGAATCCAGAAGCCCGCGTAGGGGTCGCTCGAACCGGCAATGGCCGGCCCGGGACTCGAAAGCGCTCGCGCAATGAGGACCACGAGCAGAGTGGCCACCAGTCCAACGGCAAGGGTCTCGAGAGTGGCTCCCGGCTGATCCTTGGACCACCCCACCGAAGTCGCGGCGGTCATCACCGAGAGCACAATGCCGGCGGTCGCACCCCGGCGCAAATCGAACTCGGCCATCTTGGTCCCTCCCTGCACGCATGCCGGCCGGGCTCCCGGGTTCGGGATGATTTCGATCTGAAGCCAATTCCTGCAGATGCCAGGAGTCTCCCCGGAGACGAGGCCGCCCGTGCGCTCTCCCAGGCTATGCCGCAGTCGTGGTAGATGACATCGGAAAGGTCACCTACCTGTTCACGGCCCCACTGCGCTCGAGGTGCCAGGCGACGGCGGGCGTCAGCTGGGCGTAAGGCGAGTAGTCACGCTCGTGCGGGCCGGCGGCCTCCATCGACCGCCTCGCCCGAAGGCAGCTTGCCGGGTTTGTCGCCATGCCTCATTGTTGGCTCGACGTCGGGGCGGACGTCCGTAGACTGACCGCCGAGCAGCGGACCCGGCTCGAACAGGTGGCTTGCGAATGACCGTCCCTCCGGGAGGCGCCTCGCCGCTCTCCGCGTCCTCCGTCGACCTCTCCGAGACCGCCGCCCAGTTGCCGGCGGACGCCGTCCTGCAGCGGCTCGGCGTCACCGCGTCGCTCGGCCTCACCCCCCAGGAGGCCTCGGCCAGGCTGGCTTCGTTCGGCCCGAATGAGCTGGAGCCGGATCGAAAGACGTCCATCTGGCGGCTCCTGTGGGACGGGGCGCGCGAGCCCTTCGTCGTCCTCCTCTTCATCGCCGGATGTCTGGCGATCGCCCTGAACGAAGTCCGAGACGGCCTGCTCGTGCTGGTGATCCTGGCCCCGATCGTCGGAGCCGGCGTAGTCACCGAGTACCGGGGCGAGAAGGCGCTCGAAGCCCTGCGGCAGGCCGCGGCGCCTACCGCCAGAGTTCGCCGGGGAGGCGCGATCGAGGATGTGCCGACTCGAGAGCTCGTGCCCGGAGACGTCGTGCTGCTGCGGACCGGAGATGTCGTTCCGGCCGATCTGAGGTTGTTCCGGGCGGAGGCGATGAGCTTCGACCGTAGCGCGCTGACCGGCGAATCGCTGCCGGAGCCGGCTTCGGCCGAGCCCGACCCCGACGCTGCCGCCCTGGCCGAGCGGCGTAGCATCGCGTACGGCGGCACCGCGGTAGTCGGCGGTCGGGGCGAGGGCGTGACAATCGCCACCGGTCTGCGGACCCAGTTCGGACGTATCTCGTCGGCCCTGGCCGGGCGCGAACGGCGCCGCTCTCCGCTGCAACGCGAGATGGACCGCCTGGTCCGGATCCTGCTGGTCGTCGCGATCGGCCTGATCGCGATCGTCGTGATTCTCGGCTTCCTCCGCGGGAACGAGGCCGGCAAGAACGTTCTGGCCGGCGTCTCGGCCGCGATTGCGGCAATCCCCGAAGAGCCGCCCGCCCTGGTGGCGGTCGTGCTCGGGCTGGGCGCCTATCGGCTGCTGCGCATGAAGGTGCTGGTGAGACGCCTGTCGGCCCAGGAGACCCTCGGCTCGGTGGACCTGATCGTGACCGACAAGACGGGCACCCTGACGGAGAACCGGCTGGCTCTCGCCGCGATCCGGACGCCGGCAGGCGTCGTGGAGGAGAAGGCCGAGGTCGTCGAGCTGGCGACCATGGCCATTCGCGCCGAAGAGGACGCCTGGAGCGTCGCCACCGGTGCCAAACCCGGTTCATTCAGCCGGTCGCTGTTCGGCTTCCTGTCCGAACAGGCGGTGGTCGTGGAGCTCGATCCCGAGGATCTTCTCGACGCCGACCCCGTCAGCGACGACCGGCCCTTCTCGCGGACCCGAGCCCGCAAGGCCGGCCCGGACGGCGCGCCCGTCGAGGAGGAGCTCGCCCTGGGAGCCCCCGAGGCGGTCCTCGACATGTGCGGGCGTCTGTCGGGGTCGGAGCACACAAAGTGGCACGAGCTGGTCGAGGCCGGCGCCGGAGCGGGCGAGCGGTTGCTCCTCCTGGCTCGCCGCTCCGAGGGCGGCAAATGGACGCCCTTGGGCGTTCTCGCCTTTGCGGATCGAATCCGCCCCGGGATCCGAGAGGCCATGGCGCTCGCCAGGAACGCGGGCATCCAGCCCATGGTCGTAACCGGCGATCACCCGACGACGGCCGCGGCCATCGCCGCCGAGGCAGGACTGCCCACCGATCACGTGGTAACCGGAACCGAGCTGGCGACGTGGGACGACGAGCGCCTGGTGGCCGAGCTGCCGACCCTCAACATCGTGGCCCGGGCGATACCGGAGCAGAAGCTCCGAATCGTCGATGCCGCCCGCGGCATGAACCGCACCGTGGCGGTCACCGGCGACGGCGTGAACGACGCCCCGGCCCTCCACCATGCCGACGTCGCGGTGGCGATGGGCAGCGGGACGGCCGTGGCCCGTGAAGCCTCGGATCTCGTCCTCAACGACGACTCGTTCGTCACGCTGATGCACGGCTTGCGCGAAGGCCGCCGTCTGGTCGCCAACGTCCAGAAGGGCCTGATCTTCCTGGTTTCTACGCACGTGGCGATGCTCGGCTTCATCCTCATCGCCACGATCGCGGGCTACGATCAACCGCTCCTGCCGATCCAGATTCTCTGGCTGGAGATCTTCATCGACATGCTGACGGCCGTCTCGTTCGAAGGCGAGGCGGAGGAGCCCGGCGCCATGCAGCGGCCCCCGAGACCCCGGACGAAGCCCCTGCTCGATTGGTCCATCCTGGCCCGCATCGGGCTGGCCGGCGGGTTCAGCTCGCTGGCCGCGCTGTGGCTGATCGAGTCCCACGTCGGCAGCTTCGAGCACGCTCGCTGGCTCGCCTACAGCGCGCTCGTGATCGGCCAGGTCGTGCGGGCCAACGCCAACCGCAGCCTCGCCTACCCGGTGCTCCTGCGCCGTCCGAACATGCTGCTGCTGGTCGGCGGGATCCTCTGCGTCGTCGTCCAGGTGGCCATTCCGTTCGTTCCGGCGCTGGCCGACGCGTTCCAGGCGACGCCTCTCGATCCGTTCGACTGGGTCCTCGTGGCCGCCGTGGCGCTGGCGCCGGCACTATTCGCCGAGGCATATCGGGCGGTCCGGCACCGGCCCTGGGTGGCCTGACGAGACCGGCCATCTCGCCACGCGGTGAACCCTTTTCCCCTGCCGCTCGTCTAGCATCGCAACAGCGGCACCCGAGGGATGCAGCTGAGCAATTCAGCGGCAGGAGGGGCGATGGAAATCGACAAGCCGATCGAGCGGCTCGCGACTGAGCGAGACACGTTCGAACGGTTGCTCGTCCCCGAGCTGGCCGGGGTTTACCGCCTGGCCGGATATCTGCTGTGCGACTCGGGCGCGGCCGAGGACGCAGCCCAGGAAGCGATCCTGCGGGCCTGGCGCTCCTTTCCCAGTCTCCGCGACGAGGTCCAATTCCGGCCCTGGCTGCAGCGGATCGTGGCCAACGTCAGCCGCGACCAGCGGCGTCGGCGGCTTCTGGTCAGGTTCGTGCCGCTCGACGGCGCGGCCGAAGAGTCCCAGCCCGGCGATCCGTTCCGCGCCTCCCTCGATCGTGTGGCGCTGGGTCGAGCCATCGCCCAGCTCTCGGGCGAGCACCGTGAGGTCGTCGTCATGCGGTACTTGCTCGACCTCACCAACGAAGACATCGCCCAGCGACTCGGTATCCCGGTAGGGACGGTCAAGTCGCGCCTTCACTACGCCTTCACCGAGCTCAGGCGAAGGCTGGACCGAGACCCGGAGGTGGATCGATGAGAAGCGATGCCCCTGACTTCGACCGCGGCTTCGAACCCGGGCTCGACCGGGACCTGGACACCGAACTGCGGCTCTTCTTCCGCCGAGCCGCCCGCCCGGCCGTCCCCGAGTCTCTGGATCGGGCGATCGAGGACCTGCCCGAGCGCCGGCTCCGGGATCGATTCGGACTTCCCGGCAGGCAGCTGCTGGCTCGGCCCATGAAGGGCGCCTTCGTCGCGCTGTCCGTACTGCTGGCGATCGCGCTGACCGCGGGCCTTCTGAACCTGCGAGGGCTCCACTACGCGACCCCCGGAAATCGGGCTCCCCAGACACGAGTCCCCCTCACGGACGTCTCGCGCAATCCGGACATCACGGCCATGGGCCGGTTCGACTCGAACACCGGCTGGGTGGAGATCGACGCCCTGGACCCCGACGACACGGGCCGCAGCAGTTCCTATCTCCGGTGGACGGAAGACGGCGGCAAGACCTGGTCGGAGCGACGTCCGGTGCCGCTCCCGCTTACGCAAACGGCGATGGGGTCGGTCCAATTCGTCGACTCGAGCCACGGCTGGACGCTCTCCCAGGGACCCGAATCTGCCGGGGGCTTGTACCGGCAAACCCTCTGGCGGACGTCGGACGGCGGCCGTACCTGGCTGGCGACGGCGATGCCCTTCGACCCGGTGACGTTGTCGAACCTGGGCCAGTTGAGCGTCCACTTCCGCGATGCCCTGCACGGCGAGGCCTTCGAATTCCACGGGCCTATCACGACCGGGGCCACGCCGGCAGCCGGCACGCTCTACGACTTCTGCAGGCAATCCTCTACTTCAGACGGTGGCGCGACCTGGTCCCAGCTGAAGGCGATAACCTGCATGGCTGAGATTACTTTCGTGGACCCGATGTTCGGCTATGCCGACGACTACTCCGGCGAGCCGGTGGTCTACATCACTCTCGATGGCGGTCAGACCTGGACGGCCGGCACCTTGCCGGAGCGATCCACCTGGGGGTACACGCCGATGCTGATGGAGCGCCGCAGCGATGGAACCCTGCAGGCCCTCTACTTCTGGATGACGGACGGGACCGGCTACTGGTCGATCGTCGCAAGCCACGACTCCGGTCGCACCTGGACCACCGTGGGGATGCCTTCCACGGACAAGCAGACGGCCGACCGCTACGGCCTGCCGATGGGATTGCCGCGGGCGGTCATGGACGAGAGCCACTGGATTTCTGGAACCTGGAGCTACGACGACAAGGCAACCGTGTTGTTCGAGAGCAGCGACGGTGGCTTGACCTGGAGACAGTTCGCCTATACGGGCCTCTCGGGCGACGTCAGCAAGTTCGACTTCCTGAACGCGTCGGACGGCTGGGCCGCCACGAACACGACCGACAAAGTTGCCGCCCTCTGGTCCACCAGGGACGGCGGCGCCACCTGGACCCGCATCCTGACGACGCCATAGCGGCGGACGAGCCGGGCGGCGCGCTACCAGCCGCCACCGCCGCCGTGGCCGCCGCTGGATCTGTCGTCCGAGCCGCCCGAGCCCGTCCAGCCGCCGCCGCCCCCGTGTCCGGAGGAGCTGTCGGAACTCGAGTAACCGCCGCTCGAGCTGCTCCAATCGCTCGAACCTCCGGATCCCCCGCCGCCGCTCCAGCCCCCACCGGACCCCGAACCCGAACCGGTCCAACCCGCGTACGCGCCGAGGGCGATGAGGGCCACCGTGCCACCGATGAAGAGCAGCGGAATGAACCAGAGCTCGTCGCCGGAGTCGTAGTCCTCAACCGGAACGTAGCCCGCGTCGTAGGGCGTCGCCACGGGGTAGGTCCGGGCCGCGCTGGGGTTGCGAGCGTCATGAGTGGCCGCGGAGAGGCCGTTCGACAAGGAAACGATGCCGCCGGCGTAATCCCCCACTCGGAAGCTTGGCTCCATGTACGCCACCAGCACGGCGTCGACCCTGTCGGATGTGAGGCTCGTGGCCAGGCCTCTGTCAGATGAGCCAACCGTCCGCTCCCACCAACCGTAACGGTGATCGTCCACCGCGACTATGAGCAGCAGATCCTGGTTGCCCAGGCCGGTCTGCTCGAACCGCCGCCGAGCGACGTCCTGGGCCCTGGCGCCGTCGGTGGTATCCACGAAGACAACCCAGAGCCGGATGGCTTCGGCTTTGAACAGGTCGTCGAGGCTGGTCCGAACCTGCGTGACGTCCCCGGCCAGTACGCCCGCGTCATCCGTGATCTGGCCGCTCAGGGTGGGGGACGCCGCCGCGGCCGAGGCGGCCCAGAACGTGGCCAGGAGCACCGCGGCGACGGCGGCGGCCAGACCGGCCGAAACGACCAGGCGCGAACGGCTGGGGGTCTTCACTCCGTGCGGCCGATCTCTCGCGGGCGCAACTCCTCGTCCACGGCGACGAACACGAAGCGGCCGCTCGTGGTCACCGTGCGGGCGGCGGTATGCCTGTCCTCCGACTCGAGCGTGACCTCGACCGTGAGGGACGTCCGGCCCACGGCCACGACCCGCGCGATCGCCTCGAGGAAGGCACCGATCGGCACCGCGGAGTGGAAGTCGACGGCGTCGACGTGGGCCGTCACGACCGAGCCGCGGGTATAGCGAATGGCGGCCACGGCCGCGGCCTCGTCCATGAAGCGCATGGCCTCGCCGCCGTGGAGCGTGCCCAGCGAGTTGGCCTCGGTGGGCTGGACGAGCCGCCCCAGGCGGGTGATCGGTCCGGGTTCGGTCAGCGGTTGCGGCGGCATGCGCCCACGCTGACCGACGGAGTCGGCCCGCGTCAATACCTCATTTTCGGCGCGTCTCCGGCGGGCGCGGTGACCTCCCGCGGAGGGCCGGGTCGCCGGAGCCGGAGATACCGGCCCGAGGGCGGAATCGTGACGCGCCCCCTGGAATGTGGAAGGCGGGTCTTCAACTCTTGCCGGTCGCCTTTGCCAGGGCGGCCTCGAGGGCGGCGACCTTGTCCAGCATCGCGTTCAGGGCCGTGTCCTGCTCGGCCAGATGAGCCTGGATCTGCTCGGCCTCGTGGAACGTGGCGTCGGCGTCGTTGTAGGTCATCTCCGCGCGCTTGTCCGAGGCGCGGCCCAGGATGTTCTGGCCGACCATGATGACGGAGAGCATGACCAGCTGGATGAAGGTCTGGCTGATCCACTGGATCAGGGTCAGGAGGCTGCCGCCTTCCAGCGACGACGGCAGGGCGACGAGGGCAAGGACTGCAAATGCATAGGCGCACCACATCGTGCCCACGACCGTGGTCAGGGTCAAAGCGATCCGGCCGTTGATGCCGACGTGCTCGTCGGTCGTCTTGGGCGGCCCGGACTTCTTCCGGGCGGCGATATGCGGATGCGGAACGTGATGGAACGCGACGGTCATCTTCATCTCCCCAAACGACTCGGAGCGGGGCGCCGCCGGGGCGGCAGACGACCACATCATGGCGCTCCGGGCGCGAGATGGAAGCCCGGAGCCGCACGGGTGCGACAGCCGGCCCGCCCGCTCCGGGGCTGGGCTCGCTTGACTGATCGGCGCGAGGGGGCGTAGCCTGCCGGGGATGCGACGCCGTCTACTGGCGGTCCTGGCGCTCATCGCCTTGGTGGGACTGCCGACCGTCTCATTGCCTCCCATAACCATGGCCGCCTCCTGCACGGGCTGGTCCAGCACTCGCGTGCCCCCGAACACCATCCGTGTCCTTCGCACCAGCACGGGCAAGGTCCAGGTCGTCAACTTCAAGACCTACGTTCAGGTCGTGATGAGCGCGGAGTGGCCGTACTCGTGGGAGACGGCGGCGCTCAAGACCGGGGCCATCTCGGTCAAGCAGTTCGGCTGGTACTACACGATGCACTGGCGTGGCGGGAGTGGATCCGGTGGCTGCTACGACGTGGCGGACAGCACGTCCGACCAGCTCTACCAGCCGGAGACCCGAACCGTACAACCCGCGACCGTCGCCGCCGTGGAGGCGACCTGGAGCGAGACCGCCACCAAGAACGGCTCGTTCCTGCTCATGGGCTACCGCAGCGGCTCGTCTCTCGTCTGCGGGGCGGACAAGGACGGCTACCACCTGTATCAGAAGAGCGTCCGGGCCTGCGCCCAGGCGGGCCTTTCGACCGACCAGATCCTGCACGTGTACTTCGACCCGGGGGTCGTGATCTGGAAGCCGGCGACGTCGCCGGCCGCGCTGTTCCTGTCGCCACCCGATTCGTGGCAGGTCACGACCGGTACTTCGGCCACGATCGCCTGGGCGGAGGAGCCCGCGGCCGGCACGACAATCGCCAGCCGTCGGGTTTCCCTGGTGATGGCCCTGCCGCGCGCCGGCACCTGCAATGCCGACCGCTGGGTGCCCGCCTCCACGCCCTGGCAGACGACCGGCGCGTCGCCCCAGACCGTCACCGGGCTCATGCCCGGCATGTGTTACAAGGCGCTCGTCCGGCTGACCGACTCGAACGACAACACCGCCAGCCGCTCCTCCGGCACTATGTACGTCGATCCGCTGGCGCCGGTGGCCGCGTTCAGCAGTCCCGCGTTCACCCTGACGGCCCTGAGCGCCTCCACTTACACGGTCAGATGGACCGAGACGCTAGCGCCCGGTACGCACCTGGTCAGCCGGCGGCTGTACGTGGACCGGGCCAGCCAGGCGCTGCCCGGAACGTGCACCGGCGCGAGCTGGAGCGGTGGCGCGGCCATCAACACGGCCTCCCCCTACACGGCGTCCGGTCTGAGCAAGCTCAACTGCTATCGAGTGCGAGTTACCCTCACCGACAGCGCCGGCCGGACGAGCACGAACATCTCCGGCGTCCTGATGGAGCCCGGCTCCTAGGGGCTCGCGGTCCAGGGCCCTGCCATACGAGGCCATTCGACCGGCAGGTTGTTCCGACGTACGATTGACGAGCTAATGTCGAGGGGCACGTCCTCGCCAATCGGGGTGCCGATATGGGAACGAACGATCAGCCGGGCAGCGGAACTGGTGAACCGGGCGGCAACCCGCGCCGCGAGCAGGCCCGAGTGGCGGCCGAGAAGATGATCGGCCAGCTCCAGGCCATGATCGACCAGGCCGGCAAGACGGCCGGGCCGGTGCTGCGCGACGTGGCCGCGAAGGCCGCCGAGCTGGCCGCCGTGGCGGCCGAGAACGCCGGACCGGTGGCTCACAAGGCCGCCGACGTGACCGAGCATGCCGGCAACATCCTGGCTGCCCGGAGCAAGGATCTGGCCACAGATCTCCGCAAGGCGGCCGAGCAGGCCCGAATGAACCAGGCAGCCGAAGCGGAAGCCGAAGCCGGCGACGGCGGAGACGACGAAGCGAAGGCCTGACCAGCCGGCTCTGCCGCCGGTTGCCCCGCCGGCGGAGGATCGGGACTAGCCCGTCTCGAGCCGTCCCCGGAACACGTGGCTGCCGCCCTCCCGGCCAAGGCTGTACCACCAGCTGCCGTCAGCCGGCCATACGAAATCGGCCAGGGAATCGCCGTGCGCCGCTGAGCTGGCGAAGTCCAGCTCGTAGCGGCGCGGCGTCGCGCGCAGCAGTCCGCCTTGCCCCGCCGCGTCCAGCGCCTCCTCGAAGTAGTCGAGGTAGACGCTGTTGTTGACGTGGTCGAGCGGGTCGAGGTCGCGCCGCCGGACGTCGAAGCGGCGCGTGGCCGCGGCCGGCGGGACCGGCGGCGGGGCCAGCTTCAGCATCTCGAACGTGGCCGCGCCGTCCACCACGAAGCGACGGAATTCTTCGGGGATGCGCGTCGGCACGCCCCGTTCGTTGGCCATGACCCAGTCGATCGAGGCCCGGGCGAGCAGCTCGCCGGAGGCGTCACGGACGTCGCTCTCGCGCCGGGCCGCGATGCGGCGGTAGGCGACCACCTGGGTCCCGGCGTAGACGGTCTGGTAGGTCCGGATGGGCGCCAGGACGTCGAGCCGGATGTTGCGGACGAGCCAGAACAGGCCCCGCTCGCTGTACCAGTCGCGCCCGAAACCGAGCAGCACCGAATGCTGCCAGGCGACATCGGCGAGCCAGGCCAGCATCACGGCCGGCCTCATCGTCTCGTTCGCCGTCGACTCCTCGAAGCGGACCCGGAAGGGCCGGACGATGCGGTAGGGCAGCCGGTCGCGCAGGACCTCGAGTCCCGGTTCGATCGCCTCGGTCACCGCGCCGTCGCCATTTCGTCGAGGGTCTCGAGCGCGACGAGCCCCGTATCTGAATGGTGGGCCGTGGCACGGTCCAGCCTGATCAGGCAGGACCGGCGGGCGTCGAAGACCACAAGCGCCACCTCGATCGCGACGCCCTCGTCGGCGGCATGGCCTCTGGCGTCGTCCAGCTGGTTCAGCACGTCGGCGTTGATGCCGCGAGCGCCCCACTTGCAGTCGTAGACGGACGGGTCCTGGGCCGTCTCGACGGTCACGTCGTAGGGGTGGATCTCCGCCGGGATACCGTCGAACAGGACGCGCCGCTCACGCCGGACGGGGCCGCCGCGGCGGCCCAGAAGCAGCGCCGTCAGCTCCTCGACCACGGCGCCGCGGAACTGGCTGCGGGACTGCTCGCCGCGATCTGCGATCTGCAGCGCCGCCGCCAGGACCTGCTCGGCGTGCTCCCGCCCGGCCGCGCCGGCCCCGAACAGCGAGGGAAACATCCGCCGCCAGACATCCGGCTCGGTGCGTTCGCCGTTCATTGCCGCTCGCGCCAGCCAGCGCTCCGCCGGACCGGCGTCGGCCAGCAGGGCTCCCATGCGCGCCACGAGCGGATCGGCCTGGATACCTGCGTAGACGACGGCTCGGGCGTCTTTGGCGGCGTCCTGGAACCTCACGGCCGGCCTCCGAGCAGGAGACGGAACGGGTTGTCGTCGCCGGGCTCGTCGGCGTCATCCCCGCCTCCGGGCCCTGCGGGCTCACCGTCGCGGTCGGCGTCGACGTCGCCGCCCATCGCCAGCCCGACTACATGAGGGAATGTAGATAGCCAGTCGATCGCCTTGTGCGGGTCCTCGATCAGGCCTATCTCGTCGATCGCTTCAGCCACGGCTTCCGAGGCGCCCGGGGGCAGCGGCTCGGTGGCAGCCGCCAGCGCCTCCAGGGCCGGGGCGTAGGCCTCGGTCAGGTCCGTCACGTACTGCCACTCGTCTTCGACCGTCTCGGCCAGTTCCGAGAGGGTCAGGTAGGCCGCCACGGCCCGGGCTACGGTTTCGGCTCGCTTGCTCACGGCCCTAGCGTAACGGTCCGACGCAGCCCGTGGCACCATTCGGGAGCAGCTGGTGTGCCGGACAGGAGGTTTGGGCGATGGATCTCGGTTTGACTGGGCGGGCGGCGCTCGTGGGCGGGGCCTCGGCCGGACTGGGGCGCGCCTGCGCCGAGCGCCTGGCGACCGAGGGCTGCCGGCTGGCGTTGTGGTCGCGCGGCGGCGAAGCGCTGGAGAAGGCGGCGGACCAGATTCGGAGCCGCCACTCGGTCCAGGTCTCGACCATCTCCGCCGACGCCTCCGACCCCGTCACCGCGGCCGCCGTCGCGGCCGAGGCGGAACGGCTGCTCGGCCGGGTCGACATCGTCGTGCTCAACGCGGGCGGCCCGCCGGCGTCCGAGTCGACCAAGACCGATCCGAAGGAATGGCAGCGGGCCTTCCAGTTGCTCGCCATTACCCCGATCGAACTGACGACGCTGCTGCTGCCGGCCATGCGCGCCCGCGGGTGGGGCCGGGTGGTCTCGATCATGTCGTCCGCGATTCGCCAGCCGATCCCGGAGCTGTCCTACTCCAACGCCTGCCGCAGCGCCCTGGCCGCCTGGCTCAAGACCGTCTCGCTCGAGGTCATGAGCGACGGGGTCACCGTCAACGGCGTCCTGCCCGGCCGGCTCGACACCGCCCGCGTCGCCGAACTCGACGGGCTCCGTGCGGCGCGATCCGGCAGCTCGGTTGCCGAGGTGCGAGGCCAGTTCGAGCGCGCCATCCCGGCCGGCCGGTACGGCGACCCGGACGAGCTGGGCGCCTACGTGGCCTGGCTCTGCTCCGAGCCGGCGAGATACCAGACGGGTACGTTCGTGGCGATAGACGGCGGCTCCACGCGGGGCCTGCCGTAGGGCCGGCCTCAGTCGCCCCGATGGCCCGCCGAACGCATTCCGAAACTCGACCAGCGACCCGTGAACGGCATCCAGATCGTGTCCACGTAGTCCACGATCGCCAGGATCGGGCCCTCGTTGAGCGCGGCCAGCAGCTTCTCCAGATCGCCGCGCAGCCCCTCCGCCACGCAGCGGACGGTGCCGTCCTGCTCGTTGGCGACCCAACCCGTCAAGCCCAGGTCCATCGCCCGCTCGACGACGTAGTAACGGTAGCCGACGCCCTGGACCCGGCCGCTGACGATCGCCTCGAGGCGGGCCGGCTCTCCGGGGCGGCCGCTCAAGCCACTTCCCTCAGGCGGCCCGGCCGGGCCGAGGCCAGGCCAGTGCCATCACGTCCAGGGCCAGCTCCGGGCTGAGGTTGTCCGCCAGGCGCGACTCGGTCGAGGCCAGCAGCGCCAGGAACGTGGTCAGGCTCGACCGATCGACGGTCGGGCCGGCGACGACCAGTTCATCGAGCAGATCCGGGTCGCGCACCTGGCGGGGCTCGCCCAGGCCGGCCACGATCAGATCGCGGGCCAGGGCGGCCCAGATGCCCAGAAGGGACGCGGCGGCCGCGCGGCGATCGGCGGCGGATACTTTGGCTGTCGCGGCCCCGGACTCCCCCGCGTCATCGGCTCCTTCAACAGTAGCCGCGGCCTTGCGCCGCTTGCCCCGAGCCGGCTGGGGAGTGGCGTCGTCCGCGGTGCCGTCGCCGGTCCGAGCGCCCTCTCGCAACGCCGCCTCGAGTGCCGCCGCTGAGCTCATCAGCGTCCTGATCTGCACCAGCCGCTCGTTGCGACCGGCCGCCAGCAGGTCGATCAGGCCCCGGGCAATCTCGCCGCGGAGTCTGACCGACTCGGGCGCTCGGGCGTAGGCGAGTGCCAGACCCGGCGCTCCCGCCGCCAGCCGAGCGACTCGAGCGGCCGACGGTGCGTCGGCGAGGCCACGCTCGCCCAGCCAGCGCTCGATCTCGCGGCCGTCGACGGCGCCCAGGCGTACCCGGACGCAGCGCGACATCACGGTCGGCAGCAGGCACTCCTCCCGATCGGCACACAGAACGATCGACACGCCCGCAGGCGGCTCCTCCAGCATCTTGAGGAGGGCGTTCTGGGCGCCGTCGTTGAGGCGATCGGCCTTTTCGACGATGGCTACGCGCGCGCCGCCCTCCATGGAGAGCAGAGCCAGCTCGCCGACCAGATGACGGACCGTGCCCGGCTCGGGCGACGCGGCGTCGCCGATACGGATCTGGCCGCCCGGGCCTTCGGGAGCCAGACGGTGCAGGTCGGGGTGGTTGCCGGAGGCCATGAGCCGGCAGCCACGGCAGCGGCGGCACGGGCGGGCCTTCGGATCCGGGTCGTTGCACAACAGCCCCGCTGCCAGATCCTCGGCCAGGGTCGTTTTGCCGCTCGAGGCCGGCCCGGACAGGAGCACGGCGTGTGGCGCCGGCCCCACGACCATGGCCGCGATCGCGGCCAGCGCAAGAGGCTGGCCGCGCGTCACCGCGCCGGGCATGGGGTTCGGCGAAAGGGTGGGCGCCATACCCGGCTCCGTGCCGGACGCAGGACCGGCGGCCACGGCCGTCAGAGCTCGATTCGGAGCCGGGTTGCTCGCCGGCTACTCGCCGGCGGCCTCCACGGGCGTCGCTTCGACCGGGGCGCTCTCGCCTTCGGCCGGTGCGGCCTTCTTGCGGGCCGGGGCGCGGCGCTTCGGCGCAGGCTCGGCGGCTACGTCCGAAGACGCTACGTCCGAAGACGCTACGTCCGAAGACGCGGCCGGCTTGCGCCGGCTGCGAGTCGCCTTGGCCGGGGCTTCGACGTCAGTGGCGGCTTCGCCGGAACTTGCATCGCTCTCGGCCGGGGCGGTCTTCCTGGTGCGGGCCGGGGCACGGCGCTTGGGCGCGGTCTCGGCTACTTCAGCGCCGTCGTTGGCTGCTCGGGCGGCCCTCGCCGTCTCGTCGGTCGGGCCGGTCGATCGTGCCGCCAGCTGGGCGCGGAGCAGTTCCTCGACTTCCGGCGGGACCTCGCTCCACGGCTCGGCCGAGTCTCGACCGGGCCTGACCGGGCGGCCACCGCCCTGGCCACGATTCTGCTGAGGCGCGGCCGGGCGCTGCCGTTCGTCTCGCCGCCGGGGCGGCTGGGACTGGCGGACCGGCTCCGGGTATCGCAGCGACGACGACGATCGGCCGAAGCGTTCCCGATCCAGGGCCGAAGCGTAGGCGCTCCGCGCGCCCCCGCCCCCGCGTCCGCCCCGGCCACGTGCGCCTCGCTTGCGTTCGGCGAGCAGGTACTCGGGGATTTCCGGCTCGGCAAAGTCGTCCTCGTCCACCGGGCCGATGGGCTCGAGGCGATTGGGCTTGCCGGACATGCCGATCTGGGAGTCCCAGACCGACCCGAATTGGTTGGGCCGGTTGGCGGGAGCGGCGGCCACGCCGTCCTCCTCCCCCTCGGCCGGTCCTTCCTCGCTCGTGAATTCCTCCGGCCCGCGACCACCGTGGCCCCGGCCGCGTCCGCCCCGGCGTCGGCGGCGCCGGGTGCCGTCGGCCTGCTGGCCGTCGGTTTCCTGACCCTCGGCTTCCGGACCCTCGGCTTCCTGAACCCCGGCGGCCTCTTCGGGTTCGCCCTCGGCCACACTCGCCGCGCGGGCAAGCTTCTCGCCTGGCAGCGCCGTGATGCGGGCGCCGGGCAGCGCGGTGACGCGGGCGCCGGGCAGCGCGGTGACGCGGGCGCCGGGCCGACCGCTGCGGGCGACGGGCTCTTCGTCTCGTCCACCCCGCCGGCCGCGGCCTCGCCTGCCGCCCCGACCTTCGGTCTGCTTGTCGGGCACCTCGGTCATCGAGAGGTCCTGCTCGTCGTCGGCGACGCGGCGCCCGGATCGAGTCGACTCTCGGTCGACCTTGGCCAGCTGGGTGATGTCGTAGAACGCGTCCGCAACGTCGATCAGATCCGAGCTGGTATTGCCGCGGAAGCTGATGACCTCGACGCGAACGCCCATCTCCTGGACCGCTCGTATGGCCGGCGCAAAGTCGCCGTCGCCGCTGACAACCACGGCCACGTCAAGATTCCGGGCCGTCTTCATCATGTCGACGACCAGTTCGATGTCCAGGTTGGCCTTGACCTTGCCGTCGCCGTACTTGCGAATGTCCTTGCTCACGACCTTGTAGCCGTGGCGGGCGAGGAAGCTGTGGAAGTTTCGCTGGTTCTCGTTTTCGGGGTCCAGGCCCGTGTATGCATAGGCGCGGACGAAGTCCCGCCCGGCAACGGCCGCCTTGAGCAACGTGACGTAGTCGATGTCGGCTCCGGCAGCCTTCGCCGCATAGAAAATGTTCGCCACATCTACGAAGACGGCGACGTTCTTGCTCACGAATGGCTCCTTGATTGCGACGGCCGGCGATCCGCGACCGCCGGTCGATTACCGCGCCTCGGCGCTCCCTGGCAGCTCGGCGGCAGCGATTTCTGTTAGCGGGTAGCCGGCGCCTTCGCCGGAACTTCCGCTTTGTATGTTTGGGCAGTGTCCTGGACGAAGCCGTGCCGGACCCATGCCGCGCGCAATGCAGCGTCTGCGGGTGCCGCGACTTCGACCGATGTGCAGCCCTTCCTTCTGGCCGAGTTCATGATCTCTGCGATCAGTACGTCGGCAACTCGTTCGACGCTTTGGCCCGGGGCTACGACCAGCACGTCAACCGTGCCTACGAAGCCGCCCGACCGGACCGATGGTCTCAGGCCGAGCACCGCACCGCCGATTATCTGACGACCCTCCTCGGCTACCGCAACGCTCGCGTTGGGCAGGTACACGAGCTGGCGCAGCAGGCCGAGCGCGTCCATGGGGGATCCGGCGCTCGGCGCGGCCCCCATCTCGACGCACAGCGCATACAGGCGGTCGACGTCTGTTATGCGGGCCTGCCTAACCAGGTACTCCACTCGAACGCTCTAACCTCGCGGGGAGATGGTCGATCGCACGGACCGAGCAGGCCTTTCGACCGCAGGTCGATGACGATATCTCGATGCGCGAGCCTTTGAGCTCGACATCCGCGCCAGGTTCGGGGTCGGCGGCCGCGCATCCGCGTTCGGCTCGCCGGTCTTTACTATACGCCATCGCAGAAGCGTGTTGGCCTGGGCCTCGGCCATCGCGACAGGCAACGATCCGAGGCTAGAAGCGGCGACGAGCTTCCCACAGCTCGAAAACCCCGCGGGCCATGATCCCCAGGCCGACGATCGCCACCCAGAAACCCGGTCCGCGCAACGGCTGGATCGGGGGCGTCTGGCCGGTGTACAGCAGCAAGCCGCTCTGCAGCATGTCGAAAACGCGCCACACGAAGGCGCCGAAAGCCACCAGCAGCAGGACGACGAACGAGATCGGCCGGTCGATCGCGACGGGCGACCCGGCCGCATACGGCAGGGTGATCAGGAGCAGGGTCAGGACGGCCGCCACGAACAGCACCATGCCCTTGTCCGCGACGCCTATCCCGGTGGTGGCGGCAAGTTCGCCGGGTCCGCCGCCCAGGCGCCACCATTGCAGGAAACAAGAGGCGACGATGACTACGGCACCGACGGTGACGATCCATCGACCTCGCGCAACGGGGTTGTCGTTCATTCGTTTCCCCTAGGACTCGTACGCCTCGGGGCGAAGAACGCCGACGAAACGCAGGTTTCTGTATACCTCGCCGAAATCGAGCCCGTAACCGACTACGAAGGCGTCCGGGATCTCGAAACCGATGTAGTCGATCGGGATCTCGACCAGGCGCCGGGCCGGCTTGTCCAGAAGCGCACAGACCTTGATCGATCGCGGGTTCTTGCCCTTCAAGTAACGCAATAGATAGTTGAGCGTGAGCCCCGTATCGATGATGTCCTCGACGAGCAGAACGTCACGACCGTCGATGGGCGCGCTGAGATCCTTGAGGATCCGGACCAGGCCTGACGATTCGGTCGCAGTGCCGCCGTAGCTCGAGACCTCCATGAGATCTATGCGCAGAGGCAGTTCGATCCGGCGCATCAGGTCGGCCATGAACGGCAGCGACCCCTTCAGAACACTCACCAGCGTCAGCTCCCGACCGGCATAGTCGGCCGTGATCCGCTTGCCGAGTTCCGCAACCTTTGCCCGGATCTGCTCTTCGGAGAGCAGAACCTCGGCCACGTCGTCGGTCAGGTCCTGGGAGTGCTTCATTCGCTACCTCTTGTTGATCAACTGAGGGGTCCATGTGCAGCGTACGCCGCAGCGGCTCGGCGCACAGCCCGTCGGCGCGCGCTGCGCGATCGACGCTCCTGAGAGGCCAGTGGATCCACCCCACCACCCGGCCCGTCGGACAGGTCGAGCGGCAGTCCAGCCTTGGACGTCTCGGGACTCCCGGCGGGTTCCTCCGAATCCGGGCGCGGCCCGAACTGGCCCACGGTTCCGCTCAGTTCGCCTGCCAGCGCCGCCCGCCCGTACTTGAGCATCAAAGCCCGGAAGTCGCGAGCGTAGAACAGCTTGATCCGGATGTCCGGGTACAGTTCGCGCAACCGCCGGACCTTGCGGTTCTTCTTGCGAACCAGGCGCTGCTGAAGCGTCGTCAACTCGACGAACAGGTCCAGCTCGGGCAGGTAGAAGTCGGGGGCGAAGCTCTCGAGCACGTTGCCGTCCAGGTCCCACAGGATCGGGAAGACCTGCGGCTCGTACTCCCAGGCAACCTGGTAGAACTCGAGGATGCGGGCGAACTCGGCCTCGCTCGCGTGAGCAAATCTTCCGGACATGGACTCGACGGCCGACACGCCTTCTGTCATCCGGCCGAACCTTCGGCGTCCGTGCCTTCGGCGTCCGACGCTTCTGCTCCGCCGGTTCCGCCGTCCGCTGGCTCCTCACGATCCAGCAGACCCTGCATGTCGCCCTGATAGTCCGCCAGGAAGGCGTGCATCTCCAGCACGTCGTCATCGGTGATAGCCGGCCTACTGCCAATTGGCCGCGCGGACGAGCCGCCGGAAATCGTGAAGCCCACGGCGGCCCCATCGGCCCCACCGGGCTCATCGTCCGCACCCTCGGCCAGCGGCCGAACGCCCGTTACCAGGGCAAGGGTCTGGACCTGGCATTCAAAGCATATGAGCTGCACGAAGGCGATCTCGTCCCGCTGGGCCAGGACCCGTATTCCCTCGGCAGGGTAGGGCCGACCGCATCGGGCGCAGCCCGAACCCAGCAAAGCCATGCGCAGTCGCTCTCGCGGATCCACGCGTCAAGTCTACCGGAGCACGGCCCAGGAGGCCTTCCGCGAGCCGCCCCGAGGTGCACCCGAGCACCGCCCGGGGTGTTTGTCGCCGATACTCCCCAGGAGTATCATCTGGTTGGGAGGTCGAAGTGACACTGGACGAAGGCGATCGAACGGTCGGGCCACGGCCCGCGGCGCGCCAGGAGCGAACGGCAGTCGACCCCGGCCGCGCTCCGGCTGCGGCGGCTCTGAGCTTGGCGGATCTGAAGTCCATCGAAGGCGAGAGCCGGGATGGCGAGAGCACGTTCCGGCACTCCTACTCGCGCGACCAGGCATCCCTGATCCGCCGCCTGCGGCGCATCGAGGGCCAGGTTCGCGGCATCGAGAGGATGATCGAGCGCCGCGAATACTGCGTCGACATCCTCCAGCAGACGGCGGCGTTGCGCGCTGCCGTGGATTCGGTGGCTCTTCTGATCCTGGAGGACCACGTCCAGGGCTGCGTCAAGACGGCCGCGGAAGAGGGCGACGCCGATCGCTACATCGAAGAGGTGCTGGACGTGGTGCGCCGGACGATGGGCAAGCCCGTCCGGCCGCGTCCCTAGAGCCCGGTTTCGCATGGGCATCGCCGGGCGCCGAGACGTCCCCAGGGTCCTGCCGTCCACCGGGCGGCCGGCGGTGCGGCACTTATCCACGAAAGTGGATGACTGCCAATTCTTGGTGGATAAGGCCGTTGACTGGGCGCGCCGCCCAATCTACCGTCCGGCATCCGCACTACCGCAGTGGCCCGCCAATGGGTAACCACCTCCGCGAGGGGTCTGGGGAAACCCGACCGAGGACCGGACGAGAGTGGGAAGACCTTGGGCCGCCGGGTGCGAGAAGAGACGATGCCGGGAGCGGCGTGGTCCAGAGCGCCGAGGCCAGGGAGATGGCCTCGCCTCCGGTCCGCGTTCCGCTCCCGACTCGCATTCAGGGCTTGCCGCCCCTCCCGGCCGAGTACGACGCCGTCATCGACGCGGGATTGCCGCTCGTGGCACCTGATCTGCCCGTTGCCGCCCGCCGCGCCGTCGGCGATCACATCCGCCTGCTGCTGGCCTGGAACGCTGCGATCAATCTGAGCGGCATTCGCGAACCGGCGGCCATGGCCAGGGAGCATGTGCTCGACAGCCTGGCCGGTCTGGCCGTGCTGCGGCGATCGGGCGTCGACGAATTCGTGGATCTGGGCAGCGGCGGCGGGTTTCCCGGCCTGCCACTGGCCCTGGCTTTGCCGGCGCGGCGGGCGCTGCTCGTCGAGTCCGTCGCCAAGAAGGCCCGGTTCCTGGAAGCGGCGGTTGGAGTAGCGGGGTTGGAGGGGCAGGTTGCCGTGGCAGCGACCCGAGCCGAGGCCGTGGCAGCGGACCCGCGCCACCGCGGCCGCTGGCGCGGGGTCGTCTCGCGCGCGGTGGCTGATCTGGCCGAGTTGGCCGAGCTGGGGCTGCCGCTGCTGGACGTGGGCGGTCTGCTCGTGGCCTGGAAAAGGCTGCCGTTCGACGAGGAGCTGAACCGCGCCGAAGCGGCCGTCGCGCAGCTTGGAGGTCGCCTGGCGGCGAGCGAGGCGGTGGTCGTTCCGGGGCTCGAGGATCACGTCCTGGCGGTCGTCGAGAAGGTCGCGCCCACGCCGCCACAGTACCCGCGCGACCCGGCCACCCGGCGCCGCCGCCCCCTCACAGGCTGAGCGGCCTATGAAGGTTGCGGTGATCTCCGACGTCCACTCCAACCTCGAGGCGCTCGAGGCCGTGCTCGCCGCCATCGGTTCGGTGGATGCGATCTGGCAGCTCGGCGATGTCGTCGGGTATGGACCGGACCCGAACGGCGTGGCGAGGCGCCTCCGAGAGGCCGGTGCGATAGGCGTGCGTGGCAACCACGACGCGGCGGTGCTCGGGGACGTATCCACGGCCGAGTTCAACATGGCGGCGCGCGAGGCCGTCGAGTGGACTCAAGAAAGGATCGGCCCGGCCGCCCGCGAGTATCTGGCGGCCCTGCCGCTGCGGCTGGTCCCGACGCTTCCCGCCCCGCCGTTGCCCGCCCCGCCGTTGCCCGTCGCGGCCCCCTTCACCCTGGTCCACGGCAGCCCCCGCGACCCGATCTGGGAGTACCTGACGGATACCTGGCAGGTGCGCGAAAACCTGTCCGACCTATCGAGCCGCCACTGCCTCGTCGGCCACAGCCACATGCCCCTCGTGTTCCGGGAGCGCCACGGTCACGTCAAAGGGGGCGTGGCCCGGGCCGGCAAGCTGGAATTGGGCGAGGGTCGGGCGTTCCTCAACCCGGGCAGCGTGGGCCAGCCGCGCGACGGCGATCCGAGGGCCTCGTATCTGGTCCTGGACACTGATGCGGACGTGGTCGTGTGGCAGCGCGTGGAGTACGAAGTTGCGGCGACCCAGGCGGCGATGATGCGCGCCGGCCTGCCGGTGAGCCTGGCTCGGAGGCTCAGCATCGGCCGCTGACCGGCGTCATGGTTGCGATCTCGTCGCGGATTCGTCCGCCGATGCTCGGCGACCGCTTCAGGGTGAACAGAAGGGTCCGGCATCGTGCTAGCCTTTCGCGGGTTCGGTGGCGCGACACGCTCGCGCGCCGGCCGGGGCTTGATGCCGGGGTGGGCTTCAGAGTCGCCGATCGACCGATCGGCGCCGGCCGGCCCGCTCACGGGGCGCTCCGCCGCAACAGGCACATAGAGGTACCTTCGGTCGATGACCAGTCCCAACTCACCGCTGCGGGGCCGCAAGATCGGCGACAGGCGGGTTGTGGTCGAGCGGCCGCATTCCACGTTCTTCCGGTACGCGGGCCCGGGCGTGATGGTGGCCAAAGCCGCCGCCAGCGCACCTACGACCGTGCTCGGGCGGCGTCTGGCGCGCGTTCGGGCCGTCGTCTTCGGCAAGCCCCTGGCCAACGCTCAGGAAATCGAGGAGCGCCTGTCCAAGAAGAAGGCCCTGGCCATCTTCAGCTCGGACGCGATTTCGTCCTCTGCCTACGCGACGGACGAGATCCTCAAGGTCCTGATCGTGGTCAGCCTGGCCGCGCTCTCCTGGTCGATCCAGATCGCCGCCGCCGTGGCCATCCTGCTGGCAATCGTGGCGTTCTCCTACCGCCAGGTCTGCCGGGCCTACCCGGGCGGTGGCGGTGCCTACGTCGTGGTTCGCAAGAAGCTCGGGCCGAACGTGGGCATGATCGCCGCCTCGGCCCTGATGATCGACTATGTCATGACCGTGGCCGTGTCCACGGCCTCGGCCATCGCCAACCTCGGCAACGCCTTCCCGGGCCTGAACAACTACGCCGTCGAGCTCGCCGTCATCTCGGTCGCCGTGGTCGGCGCGGCCAACCTTCGCGGCCTGCGCGAGTCGGGCAACATCTTTGCCGTGCCGACGTACGTGTTCGCCGGCAGCGCCCTTCTCGTGGTCATCCTGGGCGTCTTCAACACCATCACCGGGAACGTCCATCCCATGCCATCCCCGGAGCACGCCCTCGTTCCGACCGGTCAGGCGCTCACCGTTCTGCTGCTCGGCCGCGCCTTCGCCAGCGGGTCGGTGGCCCTTACCGGCGTGGAAGCCATCGCCGATGGCGTTCCGGCGTTCAAGCCACCGGAGCCCAAGAACGCCGGCGACACCCTCGTGGCCATGGCGACGCTGCTGGGCATCCTGTTCATCGGCCTCACCTTCGTCGGCATCCAGTACCACGTCGTTCCGACGGACGATCGCTACGGCCCCACCGTCCTGGGCCAGCTCGGCTCGGCCGTCTACGGCGACGGCAGCATCATGTTCTTCGTCCTCTCGTTCAGCGCGGCGATGATCCTGTTCCTGGCCGCCAACACGAGCTTCAACGCCTTCCCGCGTCTGGCCGCGATCCTCGCCCAGGACGGCTACATCCCGCGCCAGTTCGCGTTCCGCGGCGACCGGTTGGCCTTTTCCTGGGGCATCACCGTCCTGGCGATGCTGGCCGCCGTGATGCTGGTGGCGTTCCAGGCCGACACCCACGCCCTCATCCCCCTCTACTCCGTCGGCGTCTTCATCTGCTTCACCATGGTTCAGACCGCGATGGTCCTTCACTGGCGCTCCGAGCGCGGTTCGGGCTGGATCTGGCGAGGCGTCGTGAACGGCTTCGGGGCCGCGTTGACCGGCGTCGTGTTCGTGGTGGTGGCCTCCGAGAAGTTCGTGGACGGGGCCTGGATGGTCCTGGGCATGATCCCCATCCTCGTCGGCATGATGGCCTTCATCAGCCACCAGTACGCCTCCTCGGCCCGGCAGCTCGAGATGAGGCCGGGCGCGGCCGTGCCCCAGCCGAACCGCCATAACCGGGTCATCATTCCGATCCCCGGCGTGAACCGGGCGGTGGTCCAGGCTCTAAACGTGGCCCGGTCCATCACCACCGACATCCGCGCCGTCTACGTGTCGGCCGACCCCGCCCGCAGCGAGCAGGTCCGTAGCGAATGGGCGAAGTCCGTCCCGGATGTGCCGTTGGTGCTCGTCGAGTCGCCCTATCGCGCGGTTATCGCGCCGCTGGTGGCCTACCTGGATGTCCTCGACCGCTCCTGGCCATCGGACGAGAAGGAGCCGATCGACTTCGTTCTGATCCCGGAGTACGTGGCCCGGAGCTGGTGGGAGCGGATGCTCTACAACCAGGCGGCCAAGCAACTCCGGGCCACTCTGCTGGGCCGGCCGCACACCGTGGTCATCAACGTCCCCTACCGGCGCGACGAGTCGCGGGCCGCCATCGACGTGGAGCCGGAGGTGCCGACCGGCACGCTCGTTCCCGAGGACACCGGCCGGGGGCATTGATCCCCAGCCGGGCCGGAGCCGTATGAGCGACACCCGGCTGGTCCACTGCCGCGACTGCGGAGCGCTGGTCCCGGACGTCGAAGAGCTGCGCGCCGACCATCTATACGTAGGCGCCGCGCCGGGCTGCTACGCGGCCTTCGCGGAGCTGTCCGGGCGAGAGCTGGCGGACGTCTCGCTCGGACCCTCGCGCATGCTCGCCACGGATGTCTATATGGCCCAGCATCCGGGCCTGCCGGGCCGCCAGGCGGCCCAATCGGTGTGGGTCCACCTGGCCGGGCTTTGCCTGGTCCTCGAGCGTGGAGTGGACCCGATCTCCTCGGCCCGGGCCAAGGCCCTTGTCGCCGCCCCCGACGCCGAGTTCCCCTGGCTCGAACCACCCGAATCGTTGGGCCCGATGACCGTCCTGGACGTGCTTGCGACCGGCTCGTCCGAGGAGCACCGGGAGGCCGTTCGAGCCTGGGCCGATAGCGTTTGGGGCGCCTGGCGGGTTCACCAACCGGCCGTTAGGGCCAGGGTCGAGCGGCTCTTCGGCGGCCGGCGCTGAGGGCCGGGCGGCAGGTTGAAGGCGGCCGAACGGCGGGGGCCTAGGGCGTAAATATGCGGCCCGCGACTTGACATTCGGACCCGTCCATCCGGCCCCACCGGTGGTATCGTTCCGGCGTTCACGGTCGCGGTAGCGACCGGTGCGGAGAACGGAGGTCCGGTGCCCGAGGCTAGTACGCCCGTCTTCAAGCGCGCCGTTATCGCGCTGAGCGGCAGCCCGGTCGACAATCAGATCGTCCGTCTTGCGCTCGAGGTGACTCGCCAATCGCACGCCGAGCTGATCGCCGTGCATGTTGTCGAGCTCGATTGGACTCAGCCCCTCGACGCGGACGTGGCGGAACGCTCGGAAGAGGCTCAGCGCGTCCTGGACGCGGCCGAGGCCATCGTGGAAGCCCACCACGGCCAGCTGGAATCGGTCCTGGTCCAGGCCAGGGACGTGGGGGCGGCAATCGTGGACGAGGCGGCGGCGCGCGAAGCCGACCTCCTGATCCTCGGCCTGCCCTATCGCACCCGCTTCGGCGGGGATTTCGCGATCGGGCGAGCCGTTCCATATGCCCTCAAGAACGCCCCCTGCATGGTGTGGGTGGTGCGCGAACCGATAGGCGAGGAAACTCGATGAAGATCGTGATCGTGGGCTGCGGCCGCGTCGGCTCGACGCTGGCCGAGAACCTCGACGCGGACGGCCACGACGTGATCATCTTCGACGTCAAGACGTCCGCGTTCGACCGGCTGCCCGAGACATTCAAAGGCACGGCCATCCGGGGTGACGGGACCGACGAAGGCGCCCTCCGCCGCGGCGGGGCCGACACCGCCGACGTCTTCCTGTCCCTGACCGAGGGCGACAACCGCAACGTAATGGCCGCCCAGCTGGCCCAGGAGACGCTGGCCATCCCCCGAGTCGTCGCCAAGGTCAACGACCCGGTCCGGGCCGCGGCCTACGCCGAGCTGGGCCTGGTGACCCTGTGCCGGACGAACATCATGGTCGACCAGGTGGCCAAGCATCTCAACCTGCACATGGCCACCGGCCCGGGCATCGACGTCCCGGCGCCCGGCCACGAGCATCCGCACGGGGTCCGTCGCCGGCCCGCACCCGCGGCACCCGAGCCTGAGGCGCCGTCGACGGCCGGCCAGGACGCCGAGTCCGGTGCCGGCGGCGAGGTGCCGGGCGATGCGAGTGACTCCGCGGCCTCGCGGCGCAGGGACGAGGCGACCCATCGAGAAGCCGAGGCCGTGCGCGCGCAGCGCCTGGGCTTCCGGCGCTGGCGCGGCTGAGCGGGCAGGAGGTCGACGTGTTCGTCATCGTCGTTGGGGGTGGAAAGGTCGGCTACTTCCTCGCCCGGGAGCTGATCGAGTCGGGCCATGAAGTCGCCCTCATGGAGCGCGACCGCGTTCGGGCCGCCCAGGTCACCGAAGAGATCGGATCGATCGTCATCCCGCACGACGGCTGCGAGGGCAAGTACCTCGGCGAAGCCGGCGCCAACCGGGCCGACATCGTGGCCGCCGTCACCGGCGACGACGAGGACAACCTGGTCATCTGCCAGATGGCCAAGCACCACTTCGACGTGCCGCGGACGATCGCCCGGGTCAACAACCCCAAGAACGAGAGCCTGTTCAAGCACCTGGGCGTCGACGAAATCGTCTCGCCCACCCGCATGATCCTGGGTTCGATCGAGGCCGACATCCCGGTCCATGAGCTGCTTCACCTGGCCGTTCTGGGCGGCGGCGAACTGGAGCTGATCGAAGCCCAGCTGCGCGAGGGTTCCCCTGCGGTCGGCCGCCCGGCCGGGGCTCTGTCGCTGCCCGACGGCTGCTCGATCTTCGCGGTCATCCGCAACGAGCGGGCTCTGTCCGTCCGCTCCGACACGGAGCTCAAGACAGGCGACAAGGTCATCGGCATCGGCCGGACCGAGTGTGAGAGCGAGTTGCACCGGATCCTGCTCGGCGAGACGGAAGGGTCTGTCAGCTAGGCCGCCCGGCCCGACCCTCAGCCGCGACCCTTGCCGATGCGAATTCCCCAGGCCCTGGCGATCCGTGTGCCGCTGTCGATCGCCGTGGCCAGGATCATCAGGAGCACCGGGATGCTCCCGGCCTCGACCCACGGCGCCGCGCCGAACTTGTCGAAGAAGGCCGTATTCAGGAGTTGCCCGGTCGCCAGGAGGTAGACGTAGATCGCCCCGTAGATGAGGGCGATGACGGTCAGGGCCAGGGCGGTTCCGGCCGTCCAGGTCCCGCGAACCAGCGTCACGAACTGCGTCGCGATCCAGGCCACGGAGACGGCCACCATCGCCGGGATCCAGAACGACCATAGATCCGGGCTGAGCACGGTGATCGGATGGCCCGCGGCGTCGCCGAAGGGGGACACAGATCGCTGCACGAACAGGAAGGCAATCCCGATAGTGCTGCCGACGATGGTCTCCACGGCGTCGCCAACACGAATGGGACGGAGCGACGTCGCGGCCGGAAGCCGATCTGGAGTCCACGGGCCGGGCGTGACACCGAGTGCGGCCGACATTTCGCGGCGGGCGTCTTCCGAGCGCTCGACGGCGGCGTAGCCGACGGTGGTCCAGAAGGCCGCCAGCAGGGCAACGAACAGGGCCGCGACGGAGGCGGTGAGAACGGAGTTGGCGAGCGAATCCCCGCCGGCCACCCACACGGCCAGGACCAGCGACCAGACGGCCGGCACGGCGAAGACGAGAACGACGCCGAGGGTTCGAACGTAGGGCTGGTACATGCCGGGCCCGATGAGGTACTGCGGTGGCCCGGCGTACTCGGCCGCGAGCCTGGACGGATCGCCGAGTTCGGTCAGGACCGCGGTTTCGGCGGCTTCGCGGGTTTCGCCTCTGGCGAGGTGGGCCTCGAGGGCGTCGGCGATCGAGGCCCGAAGCTCACGCTCAATGTCGGTGCGCGACTTCTCCGGAACGGATCTGAGCGTGGCCGCTACGTAGCGGTCGGTCAGGGTGGTCACGGTGTTTCTCCTTCGGCGGAGTCGAGCCTGCGCAACGCGGCGTTCAGCCCCTCCCACTCGGTCTGCAATTCGCGAGCCATCGCGAGCCCTACGGGGCTCGTGCGGTAGAACTTGCGCGGCCGGGCCTCGGTGGTGTCCCACTCGCTGACGAGCAGACCCTGAGCCTCCAGCCGGCGAAGCAGCGGGTAGAGCGTGTTCGCTTCGACGGGCACGCCCGAGGCAGCCAGCGAGTCCAGCAGGCCGTAGCCGTAGCCGGGCTCGCGAAGGGCGAGCAGGCAGGCCAGGACGACCGTCCCCCGGCGAAGCTCTTGCCGGTGTGTTGCCAGGAACTCGTTGTCAGTCATGCCGCGCACTATAGTGTGTGTCACACAGCATTGTCAATGGCACGACACAGCCGTGGGGGCGGCGTATCGCCGACCGTGTTGTCCGGGCTAACCGTTGACGAGGTACAGCCCCACCAGGGCGGCGATGGCGATCGCGGCGCCGGCATACCAGCCCGGCGGCGGCCGGTGCCCCTCGAGCCAGAAAGCGAATGGGACGGCGATGAGCGGCGCCACGGCGGCCACTGATTGGACCTGGCCGGCCGGGAGCGACTGTTGGGCCCAGACCGTGCAGGTCACGCCCAGGATCGGGCCGAACAGCGAGTTGAGCGATGCCCACCACAACGGCCGACTCGTGAGCCTGCCGCCGGTGGAGGTGAGAACGGGTTTGACCGAACCGTCGGCGGCCGCGAAGCCCCAGCGTCGACGCCACACGTAGCGGGCGATCAGGTAGACGGCCACTGCCACGAGAAACCCTCCGACCAGCCGCTGGAAGGCGATCGTGATGGTGTCGGGCGGGGTATGCGCGGCCTTCATCAACAGGATGCCCTTGCGGGTCGCCGCCAGGCTGATCCCCTGGGCCGTGGCGGCGACGAGCGCCAGCCCGGCACCGAACAGGATGGCCCGCCGGTCCAGGCCGTGGGTCGTCCGGCGCACGAACGGCACCAGGCCGACGGCCACGCCGACCAGGATGACCCCGCACAAGGCCAGCTGGGACGTGGTCAGCTTGTCGGCGTACCAGACGAACGCCACGACGGCCGCCACGGCCGCGGCGACGGTCTCCTCGATCAGGGTGGCGAGGGGCGCGCCGAGACGCGGCAGGGCCGCGAGCAGCGACATACCGCCGATACCGAAGCCGATAGCTCCGGCCGAGGCGAACAGCAGAGCCTCGCCCCGGAAGCCCTGCCCGAAGACCAGGGCCCAGGCGCCCAGCACGACGACCGCGAAAAGCAGTCGCAGCAGGTTCTCCCGGACGAACCCGATGAGCTTGATGGCTCTGCTGGCGGCGACGGGCGTGATGCCGAAGAAGACCGCAGTCAGTACAGCGCCGATCATCGGGCGACTCCGGCCCGGCGGATCTCGCGAGGCAAGGCAACGTAGGGTTCCAAGTGCGACTCCAGAAGTTGGGTTGGGCGTGACGGGGCGGTGAGGCGTGAATCTAAACCGACTAGACCGGTGTTCGAAAGCCCGGTAGGCCCGGGCGGCGGGGGCCGTCCGTCACGCAGCGGTCACCTCGGTCGGCGCCGCCCGCGGTTCGCCCCGGACCAGCTGTGGATCGGCCCGGACGAGTTCCGGACTAGCTCTAGTTCCGGCCCCGGCCGAACAACCCACGCTTCCCTGCGGCTGAGCGCTCGCGCTCGCCCTCGCGATGCCAGCGGGCCGAGATCTCGTCGTAGAAGCTGCTGATGCTGTTGTCCGACCCCAGCTGAAACCGGCGCGACACTTCGGTCACGGGGAACACGACCTGGCCGCGCAGTTCCACGCCGAATCCGCGCGTGTCGTCACGAACCCAGTGACCGCCCGTGTCCATGGTCAGGACCTCGCCGACGTAGGCTCCCATGGCCGGGGCCATGGCCTCGTAGGCGTCCTTGGGGGCTTGTTCCGGCCACCACTCGGCTATCAACGCGTCGAGCCGCCGGACGCTCTCGGCGGAGTAATCCAGCCAGGAAATGCCGCTCGCGCCGGCCGATTTGACGAAGGCCTCGGCCGCCAGCCGCATCATCGCCGCCGGTCCGTCGGCTCCGGCCACAGTGATCGTCTCGCTCTTCTCGACGCGCCAGGCGCGGGCCTGTTCGAAGACCTGATGCTGGAGCGAGATGCCTTCCGTAAGCCGCTTCTCGATCATGTCGGACGGTCGAGCCGGCTGGGAACTGGCCTTCTTGTTCGAGCGCGCCGACTCGGGCGCGATCACCTCGCCGTAGTGCTCGCCCGTAGCCCACGCCCCGCCGAACTGCCGGACCAGTGTCTCGCCGAGATAGGCGACCAGCGCCATCCGGCGGCGGATCGGCAGGGGCGACCCCGATTCGGTCTCTTCGCCAATGAGCCTGTCGATGTCGCGCAGGCTGCGCCAGGTGTAGTCCAGCTCCGCGGCGCGCGCGGGAACAAGACTGGCCCTCAGCCCCTCGGCCAGGGCCACCCAGGCCGCCGACTCCTCCGCCGGCGCGGAATCCATGGGTTTGTCGGACTGTGGCGACATAGACCTCCCCGCCCACGCGGCGGCGCCAGATTTCCGCGTCGCCGGTAGTCTGCGGTGCCGCATCGGCCAGCGCAAGACGCATAAGCAGCCTTGACTTCGGGTCTCGGCGCCGGACTACCCCTAATCGCCCGTATCCGCTCACACGGTCGATCGGCCCGACCGATGCCGGAGCGGCCGATAGCGGGCGTCTACGCGCCGGCTTCGGACAGCCCGAGGTAGAAGGTTGACGTCTGCGCGGCCGAGGCGAACTCGGAAAGACGGTCTGCCGGGATGGACAGGACGACGCTGCCAAGCGGAGATGGAAGGTCGGCCGAAGCGCCCGAACCCTGAAACGGGAGCCCATCGGGCGTACGAAGGGCCAGGATGGCCAGGTCGGTGCCCAGCACAACGGACGCGGGGACCGGGGCGCCCCCGGCAGCGGTCTTGTTTGCATTTGGCACCGCCACGACGCTGACCCTGGCGCCCGGTTGGAGCGCGCCGCCGACGGCCTGGTACGGATCGACCGCAATGGCGAAGGCGACCTGGCCGGGTTCGGGGGCAGGGCTGAGCTGGCCCTGCTTGCTCGGACCGGACCGGCGGCCGGCGCGGCTTGCGGCTGTGGCGCGACCGGCGGCCCCCGGCGCGGCGGTCGAATTCCGGACGACGAGCATCGGCTCGAAGTATTCGATGCTGGGTTCCCGAGACAGGCTGGGGTGCTGGGCCAGTTCCACCGCCCTGCGCACGCCCGCTGCCACGATCTCGTGGGTGGGCATCCGCAGCGTGGTCAGAGCGGGCACTGTGTAGGCGGAGATGGTGAGGTCGTCCCATCCAATCACGGACAGCTCGGCGGGGACCATCCTGCCGGCAGCATGGGCGGCGTGGAGCACGCCCACGGCCGTCAGGTCGGTGGAGGTCGCCAGCGCGGTGGGCGGCTCGGGGAGTGCAAGCAGTTCCCGCAAGGCAGTCTCACCGCCGGCCAGCGTGTTCGGGACGCGCTGAACGTAGTCTTGCCTCACGCTGCCGAACCGCTCGGCCATGAACTCGAGGTAGGCCTGCTCGCGCTGCCAGTTGTCGCCCGGCAGCCGCGCGCTCACGAAAGCGATGCGCTCGTGCCCCAGGTCGACGAGGTGGCGCAAGCCGATCATCGTGCCGGCGCGGTTGTCGACGTCCACGGACGGGAACTCGAGCGGGCTGACGCCCTGCCACAGAGCGACCACGGGCAGGCTCGAGACACCGAGGTCGGCCAGCAGCCGCGGCTGGTCCTGGAGGTCGCCGACGATGATCAGCGCGTCGCAGTAGCGAGTCTCCAGAACCATGTCGAGCGACAGGCCTTCCTGCCAGCGGCCCTGTCCGCCCACGACTATCCGGTAGCCGTGGTCGACCGCCTCGCCGGCCAGCGCCTCGATGGCGTCGGCGAAGAACGGGTCGCTGAAATCGCGCATCACCGCGCCGATGAGCATGGTGGGCGCCCCGGCCAACCCGCGAGCCAGCGGATTGGGCCGGTAACCAAGCTGACGGGCGGCCTCCATCACGCGTACCCGCGTCTCGGCGGCGATGGGTACTCGCGAGGGTGCGGCGTTGAAGACGCGAGACACCGTGCTCCGGTCGACCCCGGCCACTTTGGCGACGTCGCGCATGGTCGGCGGTGACGAAACCCGCTGGGCCGTTGCCGCTCCGGGGTTGCTGCCACCTTCAAGCACGAATCGAGACCTCCCTGAGTGTGGCCCGGTCCGCTTCGCCGACGCCCCGACAGCCGGTCGAGCCGACGATCAAGGGCTCCGCTACCCGCACGCGGAGCCTATCACTACGCGACCGCGATTCCGGCTTGCCGGCTACGGCTTCGGGCCGCGCCGGCGCATCGGAATCCAGACGCGCATGCCCAGGCCCGAACGATTGGCCCAGGCGAAGTAGGGCAGGGCCCGCAGCCGCCTGGGCCTGGACGGCGCGGACGTCGCCGCGTCCATCGCCGCGCTCGCTTCCGGGGCCGTGAGATAAGGCCACCCCGGAAGGCGCCGGTCGTCTCTTACGAGACCGTCGAACGTCAACCACGTAATCTCCCCCAGCTCCGGTTCCGAGGCCGTGCTTGTATCGAGATGGGCGGTCTCGGCGATCTCAACCGATTCGACGGACTCGCCCGGGCCCAGGTCGATGTCCTCGATGGCATAGACCAGCGGGCCGCGCTCCAGGGCCACGGCCCCCCTGACGGCATCGATGCGCGGGTCTGGCGCGGTGGCTCGGGGCGGCATGGGCAGGTCCAGCGCCAGCTCGTCGCCGGCCCGCCAGCGACGGGTGATCTCGATCGTTCCCGGTCCCGAGGCGAACGTCTCGTCCGTGCCCGCGACCCTGGCGGTGGCGTGGTCGCACCATTCCGGCACTCGTACGCTCAGCGTCCAGGGCTCGGCCGGGCTGCGGTCGATGGCGATCTTGACCGCGCCCTGCCATGGGTACGCCGTCTCCGTCCGGAAGGAGACCACGCCGGTCGAGATAGGCGCCTCCACCGAGCCCGTCACGTACTGGTGGAGTTGGACTCCCGTGCCGTCCGCCGTGGCCACCATGTCGGGGAACTCGGCCAGGAGTCGCATCAGGTTGGGCGGGCAGCAGGCGATGTCGAGCCATGGAGCCCGATGTGTGGTTGCGTTTCCACGGCTCATTTCATGAGCCGACGATCGGCGCATGAGCGGGTTCGCGTAGAAGAAATGCTCGCCGTCGAAGGCCAGGCCGGGCAGGACGGCATTGAAGATCGTCCGCTCTATCAAATCGGCGTATCGCGCCTCGCCGGTGGCGAGCAAGAGCCGCCACGACAGCATCACGCTCGCGATCGCTGCGCAGGTCTCGCTGTAGGCTCGGTCCGTGGGCAGCTCGAAGGCCTCGCCGAATGCTTCATCCTGGTGGTGGGCGCCAAGGCCGCCGGTCACGAATGTCTTCGACGAGATCATCGAATCCCAGCGGCGAATCGCCGACCCGAGCAACTCGCGGTCGCCTGACTCCACTGCCACATCCACCACGCCACAATCCAGGTACAGCTGGCGGACGGCGTGGCCGGTGGGTTCTCCGGCGGTCAGGACAGGCTCGTGGTCCTGCCAGTACCGGGCGCCGTAGCGGCACCGACCCAGGAGCCCGCGGCCGCGGCGATCGATCAGCGCGCGGGCGAAATCGAGGTAGCGGGCCTCGCCGGTGCAACGGTACAGCTCGACCAGGGCCATTTCGAGCTCGGGGTGCCCGCAGATCCGCTCCTTCTTGCCCGGCCCGATCTCGGCTTCGATCCTTGCGACGAAGTGCCGCGCGATCTTCAGCAGCCGGTCGTCGCCGAGGCCACGCTGCCAGGCGATGGCGGCCTGGACCAGGTGGCCCGCGACGTAAAGCTCATGGCCCCACTCGAAGTTGGTGAACTCCTTGCCGGGCTCCTTGGCCTGGTAGAACGTGTCGACGTAGCCGTCGGTCCGCTGGGCCCTGCCGATGAGGGCGATCATCGGCTCGGCGGCCGCGAGAAGGGCCCTGTCCGGGAATTGGACCTGGTCCCAGGCCACCGCCTCGAGCCACTTGTACACGTCGGAATCGAGGAACGGCGCCGTGTACCCGCCGTCGTCGTTTTCGCCGCGGTACATGCCCTCCGCCCCGGTCGCGAGCCGGAAGTTGGTCAGGTTGCCGGCGGCCTCGAGCCTGCCGGCCGCGCGCGGGATCGTCACCTGGTGGTTGGTACGGCGCCGGTCGGCCCACAGCCCTCCGTCCAGGCGGTTCCGCGTCAGGCCGATCGGCCGCAGACGGACCGCCGCCCCGGCGGTGGGGATAACGGGCGCGACCGTCGCAGCCTCGGGGAGCCGCCCGCGGGTGGGCGGGTTCGTCTGGTCGGCCATCGGGCTCCTGGGAGGTCGTGGAGTGGATTGGGCTATGTTCGAGGCCTTGGCGCACGCGGAGCGCAGGCGGTCGCCGCCGGGAATTGTGGGCACCGGCCTACGGCGCGTCAATACGCGAACACGCGGTTGTGCGCACGCGTGTGCCGCGCTGCTGCTGCCGCCGCCGGCCCATCCGGCCGTGACGCATTGGTTGCCTCGGGGCGCGCCGGCGCGGGCAGGCTGCTCTCGCCGGGCTGCCGTCAAACCGGAACAAGGTCCCAGATTTGCGACAACACTCTTGACAATGACATTGTCATGGTTCTATGGTGCGCCTGCGTAAATGCGGTCGGCCTGGAGGCCCGCGGTGGGCCGCCCCAGAGAACCAGATCCCGACCGCAGACCGAAGCTGCGGCTTCGGTTCGGAGGTGCTGTGATGACTATCGTTCGCCGCTCCCCGTCTCCATTCGGCGACCTGCTGTCGTTGCGTCAGGCGATGGACCGGCTATTCGAGGAGAGTTTCGTCCGGCCGGGTTCGGCCTGGGGCGAGAGCAGCCTCGTGCCGATGGACGTCCACACGACGGACGACGACCTCGTCCTGGAGGCGAACCTGCCCGGCATCAAGCCGGAAGAGGTGGACATCACCGTAGAGAACAACACGCTCACGATTTCAGGGGAGACCCGCTCCTCTCGTACCGAAGAGGGCGCTACGATCCTCCAGGAGATCCGGCGCGGCCGGTTCAGCCGGACGTTGACTCTGCCTGCCGGCCTCGAGCCGGACAAGGCGAAGGCCACGTTCGAGGACGGCGTGCTCACCCTGCGCATCCCCAAGGCCGAGCAGGTCAAGCCGCGGCAGATCAAGATCACGTCCAATGGCCACGGCGCACCGGCCCGTATCGAGTCCAAGTAGGCAGACGATGTCCGATCGGCGTTTCCAGCGCGATCCCACCCGACCTTGCTTCGTGATCAGCGTCGCGGCGGGCCTGGTTCAAGCCCATCCCCGTACTCTACGGATCTACGAGGACGAGGGTTTGCTGGCGCCCGCTCGAACGCCGACGAACATCCGCCTCTATTCCGAGAACGACATCCGCCGGATCATCTGGATCAGGCGCCTCACGCAAGAGCGGGGCGTCAATCTGGCCGGCGTCAAGCTCCTATTCGAACTCGAAGAGCGTATCGGGACGCGAATCCTCGAAGCGCTCTTTGACGAGCAGCAGGCCCGAGAGGCCGGCGCGGTCGCTGCCGCACGCCGGCCTCAGGCGGCTCAGGCCGGTGACGCGGCCGAAGCCGGAGACGGGCAAGAACCCGTACCGATCGGCGGTCCCGACACCGGCGACGAACTCGCATCCAGCGAGGCGTCCACGATGGCCGAGGCCGCTCCCAGACACATCACGCGAATCGTGGCCACCCGCGTGGCCACAGCTTCAGGAGATTCCAATGACTGACCGTCCGGCCGAACGGGACGACGAGAACGTCCGAGACGGCGAGACCAACACCAAGGAGCCGCAGACTCCGGAACCCAGCGGGCCCCGGGAGCTGCCGCTCGTCGCCCTTCGGGAGACGGTCATCTTTCCGGAGATGATCGTCCCGCTCCAGGTGGGGCGGGACAAGAGCGTGGCCGCGCTCAACGCCGCGGTCGCGGCCGGCGGACCCATCGCTCTCGTGACCCAGCGCGACGCCGAGCGTGAAGACATCGAAGACGCGTCCGAGCTCTTCGGCGTCGGCACGCTGGCCAAGATCGCCCAGGTCGTGCAGCTTCAGGACGGCACCGTCCGGGCTATCGTCCAGGGCCAGGGCCGGCTCAAGGTCCTCGGCTTCGTCCAGTCCAGCCCGTACATCATCGTTCGGGTGGAGGACCTGCCGGACGAGACGCCGGACAGCATCGAGGTCCAGGCCCTGATGCGGACCGTCCAGGCCCAGATCGAGCAGTACGTCGCCAACGGCGCCCCGGTCCCCCCGGAAGCGGCCGTGGCGGCTCGAAACATCAGCGAGCCTGGCCTCCTGGCGGACATGGTCGCCTACAGCCCGGACCTCAGCACCGAGCAGCGCATGGAACTGCTCCAGACCACAGACGTGCTGGAACGGCTGAAGATCGTCTCGGGCTTCCTGGCCCGCCAGATCGAAATCCTCGAGCTGAAGGGCAAGATCCAGTCCGAGGTCAAGTCCGAGATGGACAAGACCCAGCGCGAGTACATCCTGCGCGAGCAGCTCAAGGCCATCCAGCGCGAGCTGGGCGAGGACGACCCTCAGCAGGCCGAGATAAACGAGCTGCGGGACAAGATCGAGAAGGCCGGAATGCCGGAAGAGGTCAAGGCCCGGGCGCTCAAGGAAGTCGATCGAATGAGCCGGATTCCGTCAGCCTCACCTGAGGTGGGCGTGATTCGAACTTACGTCGACTGGTTGATCGCGCTGCCCTGGGACGCCTCCACGACGGATAACCTGGACATCAAGTCCGCCGCCAAGATCCTGGACGAAGACCACTACGGCCTCGAGAAGATCAAGGAACGCATCCTCGAGTACCTGGCCGTCCGCAGCCTGGCGGACACGCTGCGCAGCCCCATCCTCTCGTTCGTCGGACCTCCGGGCGTCGGCAAGACCTCCCTCGGCAAGTCGATCGCTCGGGCCATGGGCCGCAAGTTCGTCCGCATGAGCCTGGGCGGCATCCACGACGAGGCCGAGATCCGGGGCCACCGCCGAACCTATATCGGCGCTCTGCCCGGCCGGATCGTCCAGAACCTCAAGACGGCCGGCTCGAACAACCCGGTCTTCATGCTCGACGAAGTCGACAAGATCGGCATGGACTTCCGCGGCGACCCCAGTTCGGCGCTGCTGGAGGTGCTCGACCCGGAGCAGAACAACACCTTCCAGGACAACTACCTCGAGGTGCCGTTCGATCTGACCAAGGTGCTCTTCATCACCACGGCCAACCTGCTCGATCCGATCCCGGCGCCGTTGCGAGACCGCATGGAGGTCATCCAGCTGCCCGGCTACACCGAGACCGAGAAGATCGAAATCGGCAAGCGATTCCTCATTCCCAAGCAGATGAAGAACCACGGCCTGACCGCCAAGACGATCGAGATCACCGACGAGGCGATGGTCGAACTGGTTCGCTCTTATACCCACGAGGCCGGCGTCCGCAATCTCGAGCGCGAGATCGCCAACGTCATGCGCAAGGTGGCCCGGGCCGTGGCCGAGGGCCGCAAGCGCAAGACCGTCGTCGACTGCAAGAAGCTGGCCGAGTACCTCGGTCCGCAGCGCTTCGAGTACGGCGAGCTGGAGGCCGAGGACCAGATCGGAGCCGCGACCGGCCTGGTCGTGACCGAGGTCGGCGGCGACGTGATCGCCATCGAAGTCACGCTCATGGAAGGCAAGGAGGACTTCATCCTCACGGGCCAGCTGGGCGAGGTCATGCGCGAGTCGGCTAGGGCAGGCCTGTCCTGGATCCGGGCTCACGCCCCGCAACTCGGCATCAAGCGCGAGGTCTTCGAGAAGAACACGCTGCACATCCACGTTCCGGCCGGCGGCATTCCCAAGGACGGCCCGTCGGCGGGGATCACGATGACGCTGGCGATGGTCAGCGCCTTCACCGGCATCCCCGTCCGCAAGGACGCGGCCATGACCGGCGAGATCACCCTCCGCGGCCGGGTTCTGCCGATCGGCGGGCTCAAGAGCAAGATCCTCGCGGCGCATCTGTCGGGCGCCAAGATGATCATCCTGCCCAAGAAGAACGAGAAGGATCTGCGGGACATCCCCGAGGAAATTCGAAAGCAGATCAAGCTCGTGCTGGTCGAGAACATGGATCAGGTGCTGGAAGCGGCCCTCCGGCGCAAGCCGACGCCGCTGTCCTCGGAGCCTCCCAGGTCGACCGGCGACAAGCCGAAGGAAGAAACCGGTCCGGAGGCGCGGGTTCGCCCGGGCTTCCCGCCGGTGGATCAGCCGCCCGCCATGGCCTAGCGCCCGGACGGCCGGCCCTGAACGGTGGCCGGCCCTCAACCCTAACGGTGGCCGGCATCCCGCCGGCCACCACTGAGGGGATCAGATGGACTACAAGGACTACTACAAGATCCTGGGCGTGGATCGGAAGGCCGGCCCGGCGGACATCAAGAAGGCCTATCGGCGCCTCGCCCGTGAGCTCCACCCGGACCGCAATCCTGGCGACAAGACCGCGGAAAGCCGGTTCAAGGACCTCAACGAGGCCAACGAGGTGCTCTCGGACCCGGAGAAGCGGGCCCGCTACGACATGCTCGGCTCCAACTGGGAGCAGTACGCGCGTCCGGGCGCCGGCGGGGCGGGTGCCGGGGCGGCCGGCAGCCCCTTCGGGCCGGGCGGCCCGTTCGGTTACGGCGGCCAGCCGGGCGGCAACATCCGGTACGAGTTCCACTCCGCCGGCGGCGAGGACTTCTCGGACTTCTTCCGTATGTTCTTCGGTGGCGCGGACGCGGCCGCCGCCTCAGCGCGAACCGCCACTCAGACACGAACCGCCACTCAGACGCCGACCGGCCGCGCCACGGACGGGGCGCGCCAGGGCCGCAAGAGCGGCGGGCGCCGCGGCAATCCCCTCGAGGACCTCCTGGGCCGGTTCGGCGGCAACGGCGCCGGTGGCGCGGGCGCCACCACGGCGGAGCGATCCGGCAGCCGCGTTCGCCACGGCGACGACGCCGAGGTTGCGATCGACGTCGGCCTGGAGGAGGCCTATCACGGGTCGGCTCGGCTCGTCCAGGTCGGCGATCGGCGCCTCGAAGTGAAGGTGCCGCGGGGCGTCGAGACCGGCAGCAAGATCCGCCTGCGCGGCAAGGCCGGCAACGGTGAAGGCGCGGGCGATCTCTATCTGGTGACGAAGGTTCGGCCGCATCCGGTCTTCAGCCGCAACGGCGCGGATCTGACTCGGGAGTTGTCCATTACTCTGGGCGAGGCGCTCCTCGGGGGCGAAGTGGATGTCGAAACGCTGGGCGGCAAGGGGATGCTCAAGATCCCGGCCGGCACTCAGCAGGGTCAGACGTTCCGTCTGTCCGGTCAGGGCATGCCGCGCCTCAAGGGCGAAGGAAATGGGGATCTGTTCGTGAAGGTCAAGGTCGTGCTGCCGGGCAAACTGGAGGGCCGGCAGCGCCAGGCGGCCGAGGAGTTTCTCCGCCAGATCGTCCAGCCGAATCCGCGCCTCAAGGACTGAGGCCGCGGCAGGGGGGGTCCAATGCAGACCAGTCTTCCCACCACACGCACCACAGCACGCAGCCGGATTCGGCCCGCCCGAGCGTTTGCCGCCGGCCGGCTGTTCGCGGCTGCGCTCGTGGCCGGGATGGCCGTTTCCCTGCCGCTCGCGCTGGCCGCGGCCGGACCAGCGACCGCGGCCTCGCGCACGGCCCGGCCGGCGGCCTCGCCTACGCCTACGCCCCTCCCCACGCCCACGCCGTCGCACTTCGTGTCCGGCCGGCGCGTCTACGACTTCGACGGGGCCCTGACCGCGAGCGAGCAAAGCGCGGCCGAGTCCATGGCCGCCGATCTCGAGAAGCGAGGCAGCGGCAGGGTGGTCATCTATACGGCCGAGACCCGGTCGGATCTGCCGGACACGAACGCCCTGGTTTCGGATTGGCAGATCGACGGCCTGCTGCTGATCGGCGCGCCTCCGTTCGACAGCTCCCTGATCATCGGATCCAAGCTCAACGCGCTGCTGAATAGCGAGCAGAGGGCCGCGTTCGACGCGTCGCCGGGATCACTCGCCTTCGACAGCTGGGCGCTGTCGTCCCTGGCGCGAGCCGACGGCCTCGTGGCGGGAACGAGGGTCTGGGATGGGGCCGCCGCCCTGGACGATGCCTCCAAAGCCCTGGCCGAGGCTTCCGTCGAGAGCCTCTCGGCCGGCCTCGGCTCCCCGGTCTATGTCGAGATATCGGTCGGCGGCGACGACCCGGCGGCGACGGCCTACTTCAACGCCGCCCACTTGAGCGGCGCGCTGCAGAAGAGCGGCGCACTGATCGTGGAACTCAGCGTGTCGGGAACCAGGATCGCGGGCAACATCGAGACGGGCAACCCCAACCTGGTCGGCAAGTACACCGCGGCCGCACCCTGGGCGTCAACCACGCTCTCCGTGCAGGCGGCGTCCGCGGGCGACGTGCCCGCCCAGCTTCTGGCAGCCATCCGGGCCGTCGGCGGCGTGTCCTCCGGTCCCGCTTCGACCGGTGGCTCCGGAGGAGGCGGGGGACCCGGAGCCGAGATCGTCTTGTTGATCGTCGTGGCAGTGGCCCTCATTGCGCTCGGGGTCGGCTTCCCGTTCTACCGACCGTGGTTGATGAGCGCCGCCGGCGGCGTCAGAGCGTTCGCGGCCCCCGCGGCCCCCGCGGCCCCCGTGGCCGCCCCGCCGCCCGCAGGTTCTGCCGCCCCGCCGCCCCCCGGCGAGGTGGCGTCGCTGGTGGACGCCGTTCAGGCCGGCACGCTGCCGACAGTCAAGGGCAGCGCGGACCGGTTGCTCGCTACCGGGACCCGCGGCACAGCGTTCGTCACGTCCGTGGAGCCGCTCGGCAAGTACGTCCGCGACGTCGACCCCTCGGCGCCCGAGGATCGGCTGGACGATCCGGTCTGGCTCTTCACGGTCGAAGTCTCGGTCTCGGGGCGGCAGCCGTTCCCGGCCGTCTTCGGGCATCGCGTGCCCCGCGCCAGGATCGCCACGGTCGCGCCGGGCGCCAGGTTGCTCGTGGCAGTCGACATGACGAACCCCAGCAGCGACGTCGCGATCGACTGGGACAGAACGCCCGCCGGAAACGTATAGGAGCTTCCACCGCTCGGCGGCATCGGGCCGGACGCCGGGAGGACCACATGAGCCCGATGAACCAGCCAATCGGCAGCAGCGCCGCGCGGACAAGCGCCCGACGGCGTGCCGATCGGCCAACTAACGAGCGCGAAGAGAGAACCCAATGAACCTCGATCGTTTCACCCAGAAGGCCCAGGAGTCCATCGTCGAGGCCCAGCGCCTGGCCGAGGAGCTCCAGAGCCCCGTGCTCGATTCGGAGCACCTCCTGGCCGCGCTCGTGGAGCCGGAGGACGGCATCCCGGCCGAGACGCTGCGGCGCATGGGCGTCGACCTGCCCGCCTTCCGCGGCGAGCTGGCCGCGGCCTTGAACAGGCGGGCCAAGATCCAGGGCGGCTCCCTGTCCGCCGATCCGCGCTTCCGCCACGCGGTCGAGCGGGCCGGCGACGAAGCTCGCCGCCTCAAGGACGACTACGTCTCCACCGAGCATCTGCTCATCGCCGTCGCCGAGGGCGGCGGCGAGGCGCAGCAACTCCTGGAGCGAAACGGCGCCGACAGGGAAGCGATCCTGCGCGCACTCGCGAGCGTGCGCGGCAGCCAGCGCGTGACGAGCCAGAACCCCGAATCCACCTACCAGGCCCTCGAGAAGTACGGCCGCGATCTGACGGCCGAAGCTCGGGCCGGCAAGCTCGACCCGGTCATCGGCCGGGACGAGGAGATCCGCCGGGTCATCCAGGTGCTCTCGCGCCGGACCAAGAACAACCCCGTGCTCATCGGGGAGCCCGGCGTCGGCAAGACGGCCGTCGTGGAGGGGCTGGCCCAGCGCATCGTCCGCGGCGACGTCCCCGAGACGCTCAAGGACAAGAAGGTCATCTCGTTGGACCTGGGCGCGCTCATCGCCGGGGCCAAGTTCCGGGGCGAGTTCGAGGAACGCCTCAAGGCCGTGCTCAAGGAGATCAAGGAGTCCGAGGGCCGGATCATCCTGTTCATCGACGAGCTGCATACGGTCGTGGGGGCCGGGGCGGCCGAAGGCGCGATGGACGCGAGCAACCTCCTCAAGCCGATGCTGGCCCGCGGCGAGCTGCACACCATCGGCGCCACGACCCTGGACGAGTACCGCAAGCACATCGAGAAGGACGCGGCCCTGGAACGGCGCTTCCAGCCCGTGGTCGTGGACCAGCCCACGGTGGAGGAGACGATCTCGATCCTGCGGGGCCTGCGCGAGAAGTACGAGGTCCACCACGGCGTCCGCATCACGGACTCGGCTCTGGTGGCGGCGGCGACGCTGAGCAACCGCTATATCACCGAACGCTTCCTTCCGGACAAGGCGATCGACCTGATGGACGAGGCGGCCAGCCGGCTGCGCATGGAGATCGATTCCATGCCGGTCGAGCTGGACGAGCTCGAACGCCGGCGCATCCAGCTGGAGATCGAACGCGAGGCCCTCCGCAAGGAGACGGACGAAGGTTCGAAGGCTCGACTTGAGGTCCTCGAGCGCGAGCTGGCCGAGATCGGCGAGCAGGCTTCGGCCATGAAGCAGCGCTGGTCGGCCGAGAAGGACGCCATCAGCGGCGTTCGGGCGACGAAGGCCGAACTCGAAGGCCTGCAGGTTCGGATCGACCAGGCCGAACGGGAGGCCGATTACGGCACCGCCGCCCAGCTCAAGTACGGCAAGCTGCCCGAACTCCAGAACACGATGAAGGAGCAGGAGGCGGCCATCGCCGCCCTGTCCGGCCCGGATCGCCTCCTCAAGGAGGAGGTCACGGCGGACGACATCGCCGAGATCGTGGCCGCCTGGACCGGCGTCCCGGTGACCAGGCTGCTCGAAGGCGAGACGGCCAAGCTCGTCCACATGGAGGAGCGGCTGCACCAGCGCGTCGTCGGTCAGGAAGAAGCCGTTCAGGCCGTGTCGGACGCGGTCCGGCGGGCTCGCGCGGGTCTCAAGGATCCGCGCCGGCCGATCGGCTCGTTCCTGTTCCTCGGCCCCACCGGCGTCGGCAAGACGGAGCTGGCCCGGGCCCTGGCGGGGTTCCTGTTCGACGACAATTCGGCGATGGTGCGCATCGACATGAGCGAGTACATGGAGAAGTTCTCCGTCTCGCGGATGGTCGGCGCGCCTCCCGGCTACGTCGGCTACGACGAGGGCGGCCAGCTGACCGAAGCGGTTCGGCGGCGGCCGTACCAGGTCGTCCTGCTCGACGAGATCGAGAAGGCCCACCCGGACGTGTTCAACATCCTCCTCCAGGTGCTCGACGACGGGCGCCTGACGGACGGCCAGGGCCGCACCGTCGACTTCCGCAACACGGTCCTGATCATGACCAGCAACGTCGGCTCGCAGTTCATCTCGGCGTTCACGGAGCGCGGCGATGCGGCCCATCCGGATGCGGGCGACGCGTCCGCGTACGAGCAGATGAAGAACCAGATCACCGAGGCGTTGCGGGTCCAGTTCCGGCCCGAGTTCCTCAACCGCATCGACGAGGTCATCGTCTTCCACGCCCTGTCCGACGCGGACCTGGCCGCGATCGTGGATCTGCTGATCGCCGATCTGCAGCGCCGCCTGGCCGAGCAGGAGATCGGCCTCGAGATGACGCCGGCGGCCCGGTCGCTGATTGCCCGCGAAGGTACGGACTCCGCCTACGGGGCGCGGCCGCTCAAGCGGACGATCCAGCGGCTGCTGGAGAACCCGCTGGCCCACGCCCTGCTGCGCGGCGAGTTCAAGCCCGGTTCCGTGGTCGTCGCCGACGCCGATCCCATCGGCGGGGTCCTGATCTTCAAGCAGGGCGAGGCCACGGTCGTGACCGACACGGGGCGGCGCCGCGACGCGCGGACGCGTTCGAAGGAGCCGGCCGGCGCTGCGGCGGGAGGGATCGGGGCTGCCGTGGACCGGATCTGGACGCCTCTCAAGGACGACGACGAGGGCCCGAAGCGGCCGAACTAACCGCGGACGACGGCCAGCCCTACGAGCAGAGCCGCGGCCACGACCGCGACCAGCCCCGTTACGATCGCCAGCCGGACCATTCCTATCCGGCCCTGCGTCCAGCCGCGTTTGGCCGACCAATCCCAGGCGCGGATCGCACCTATGTAGGCCAGCACGTCGATGGTGAAGATCGTCGCCGAAGCCGCGCCACCCGCCGAAGTCCACTGGCCGCCCAGGCCACCGATGATCGCAACGGAGATTCCGCCGACAACCCAGCCGGCGTAGTCGCTCCGGAGCAAGACCAGCCATCGCGAGCTCGAGCGCTGCGGAGTCTCCATCCTTACCTCCCGAGAATGCACCGTCATGTAACGTGGCGTACGGCGTTGATGCGCTCAATTCGTGTGAGCCTCAGGACCACACCCCGGCGCGCATGATAGTCCGGCCCTCGAGTTCGTTCGCCTCGAGCCGGGCCTGAACGGGGATCGCCAGCCGGGCTTCACGGGCGTGGCATCATGGCCCGGTGACATGGTCCGAACTGCCGCCCAAAGCCCGGGCTTTCCGGCTGTTCCACGCAGCCTGGTCCGTGCTGGGGCTGGCGAGCCTGGGCTACATTTGGGCCTGCGCCGCCACACGCCGCCGGGACCGCGCGCTGGCGGGCAGTATCGCCTTCCTCTCCGTCGAAGGCGTGGGGCTGGTCATCGGCGGCGGCGACTGCCCCATGGGTGACATGCAGCGGGAGTGGGGGGACCAGAAGCCGTTCTTCGAGCTGGTCCTGCCACCGCGCGCGGCCAAGGCGGCCGTGCCCATTCTGGCCTGGGCCACGATTGCCGGGCTGATCGCGGTCGCCCTTCGCGGATCGCGGCGACTCTGAGGAATCCTGCCCGAGGCAAGCGCCGTATCTTTGACAACCGGTCCGGCCGAGCCGCGCGGCGCGGACCGGTCTGGTTGGCAGTCTCTTGCACCGGCTAACGGAGGGAATCGTGAGCATGGACACCCCGGACGATACCGGCCAGCCCGCAGATGCGATCATCGAGAGCTTGACCGAGACCGAACTGCCTCCCGGCCTCTCATTTGGGAGCGTCCCAGACAAGTTCTACAAGTTGCGGCTGCTCGTGACGCCACCGGCCGGAGGGGCCCCGTACGAGGCAGAGGTGATGTCGACCGTCCCTGCGGCCCTGCTGACCAAGGCGCAACCGGGGTCGCACCTGGATGTGCTCGTCGACCCGGCCGTGCCGCACCTGGTCGTGCCGGACTGGACCCGACTTCTAGAGGGCCTGGCGGGGTCGGGCAATTCGGCCGCCGGGTCCGGGCCTGTGACGACCGTGACGACCTCCGGCAACAAGACCGTCCAGCGTTCGGTTACCGTTCGCAACTTCACGTTCACCGGCAAGCTGGGTGCTGTCCCCGAGCTGAACGATTTCCTGGCGAGCCTGCCCGCCGTTCTGTCGTCCGCGAACCTGCCGCCCGCGGCCTTGTCCGGCGGCGCCTTTGCCGTTCTTTCCCCCGGTCCGGTGACGCTGTTCGTTACGGGCGTTCGGGGAACGGCCACGATCACGAGCGCCGAGCCTTTGGGCAAGGTCCGCGACATCGACCCCTCCGCCGAGCCGGCGACCCTCGACGACATGTTGTGGCAGTTCGTGGCCGAGATCTCCCTGCCCGGACGGCAACCCCTCAACGCCACGTTCTCGCACCACGTGCCGGCGAGCAAGGCGGCCGCGATCGCGCCCGGGGTGAAGCTCGCGGTCGCGGTCGACGATCCAACCTCGCCCGGGCACTGCGCCATCGACTGGGAAGAGTCGCCTTTGCCGGCCGCCTGAATCGGTCTCGGGCGGCCGGCCGATCACCTGTACGTCGGCTCGGGCGTGAAGATCTGCGTCCAGGTCGCGCCGCCGTCTTTGGTGGCGTAGATGGCGGACGCCGGCGTTGAACAAGTGGGCGACGAAGTGCAGGCAGTGTCGACTGCCAGCATCCAGCCGTCGGATTGATTCACGAACTGGACGCTCGCTGCCGCACCCGACAACACCTGGTCGGACGCGCTCGTCCAGGTTGCCCCGCCGTCGTCGCTGGCCAGCACCGCCGGGAAGTTCGGGCTGTCGACCGCGACCCACCTGTCCTCGCCCGCCGCCGCGACCTTCGGTCCGTTCGGCGGCAGACCGACGGCCGTGCCGGCCACGGTCCAGCTCAGGCCTCCGTCACCGCTGGCCAGGATCGAGTAGGCCGAGGCATCGGCGGGGCCCATGGAGACGAGGGTCCGGAGCGTCCCGTCGGCGCGTCGCTGGACGAGCGCCGCCGCGTTGGTCGTGCCGACCGTCATACCGTCGGGGAGAGCGCCTCGGGTCCAGGTCCGGCCACCGTCGACGGTGACGTACAGATACGGTGACATTCGCGCGTCGCTGGCGTAGCCGAAGGTCTCGTCTTGGAAGGTCACCCCCGAGAGACACGGCGAGTCGATCGGGCTCGACCATGTCGCCCCGCCGTCGCTCGATTCGAACCGCTCGCAATTCCAGGGAACCGATGGCGCCGTCCCCTGCGGGTCGACGTCACCGAATGTGGAAAAGAGCTCGCCGTGCAGAGCGTCGCGGAAATGGACCGCGGCCGAGCTGAACCAGGAGTTGCTGCCCGCCGGCAGGGTGCCGATTTTCACGGACGACTCCAGCCAGGTCCGGCCACCGTCGGCCGTTCGTGAGACCGTCACGCTCTCCGTGTCTCCCAGGGATGGCCAGAGCATCCAGCCGTGGTTCAGGTCGAGCAATTGCATTCCATATCCGGCCGGCGCCAATCGCGGTTCCGACCAGGTGGCGCCGCCGTCCTGGGTGAGCCTCAGGTAGTTGTCCCCTGAGGTGTCATCCTGCATCAGCACCCAGCCGGCCGAGGCGTCGATCCGCCCGGCTTCCTGGATCGTGTAGCTGCTCTGGACTTGCTCCGGTGCGGGTGTGAGGTAGACGACGGTCGGCGTCTTCACCGGTTCCGGCGAAGCAGGCCATGCCGGTGCACCGAGCAGCGGCTTCCACGTCTTGCCCGCGTCGCGGGTGGCGTACAGCTTGCCGCTCGTGCCCATGAAGCCGTCAGTGCCCGCGGTCATCACCCAGACGTCGTCGGGCGATATCCATTCCGCGGAATTCGGCACGCCGGGCAGGCCCGTGGTCGGGTAGATCGTCCAGGTCGCGCCGCCGTCGAACGTAGCTTTGAACGGGGAGGCGGCCGTGGCATCGCCCGGGGTCGCCGTCCCTACCGCGATCGGCTGGCCGTCAGGCGGGTTCAGGAGCACGGCCCGGCTGTTGATCGCGTAAGACGTGTCGCCCCCGGCCGGCTGCGTGGACTCCAGGGTCCACGTCCTGCCGTCGTCGGTGCTGGCGAAGCTGCGGATGTGGAAGCTAGACCTGGTCCTGGCTTCGCGGACCGCCAGCCTGACCGTCAGCAGATCCGTTGACGCCGCGGGCGGAGTCGGCCAGCCCGTCACGGCGGTCACCCGCCGGGATCGGCAGGGCCGCGGTGGACCAGGTCAGACCGCCATCGATCGAGTGGATGACGATGTTCGGGCCGCGCGGCCGGGTCCGTATACGCGTAACCCCAGGCCTCGGTCGGGCTCACGAAATGGGGCAGTGCCATCGCCGCCAGCGTGGAGGTCCGCGACCAGGTTGCTCCACCGTCTTGAGACGCCAGGATGGTCGACGGTGTCGGATGGAAGCACGATCGGGGGCGCAACCGTCGGGGTGGACGTAGCGGTCCCGTCGGACCCGGAACTGAGCTGACCGCCCGTCGAGCCGGCCGTGGAGTCGGCTCGCACGATCGTGACCCAGCCGTGGCTGGGGTCGACGAACTGGACCATTCCGTAGCCCTTGTATGTGCCAGGCAGCGCCGTGGACTGCCAGCTCCGGCCGCCGTCGCTCGTTCGCCAGACAGTCAGGGTGAGGTCGCGGCGAACTCGTCGCCGCGCCGGAGACAGTCCACGACAGCAGCCAGCCGCGGTCGGCGTCGATGAAGTCAGGGGTAGAAGTGGTTCGGCAGCGAACCCGTACGGGCCCGGATCGTTGCCGGCGCCCGGATCCGACTTGAGCGGGTCGGGCGACCCTTCCAGTCCGACAGGCGTCGGCGTGGCGGTCGGGGCCGGCACCGTGGTCGTCTCTGAGGTGTCGGCGGATGCGCCGGAGTAGACCTGGCCCGCCGACTTGCCGCCGGGGACCGTGCCCTTCGACCAGGTCTCGCCGCCGTCGCGGGTGATGTACAAGTCAGACCCGGATTCGGCCCAGGCCGTCTTCGCGTCGATTCGGTTGAACGCTTCGATCCCGTCCTTCGGTCCGTCAACGCCCGTGGCCGGCTGGTTGGATTGCCGGATCAACAGCCCGGCCCCTACGACCGCCACGATGGCCACGGCCGCCGCGAGGCCGAGCAGGTCTCGGACGGCGTGCGAAGACCGGCCCGAGCCGGCCGCCCGAACGACCTGCAAGGACCGCAGGTCTCGGACGTGCTCGTGGATCGATTCGGGCGCCGCACCCGGCGCCTTGATGCGGCGGTGGAGTTCGTCGTGCAGGCGCGGGCCCAGCTCGTCGTCGTTCATCGGGTTTCCTCCAGGGTCGAGCGGAGCGTGTTGAGCGAGTGGTGAAGGCGGGACTTGACCGTCCCGGGCGGCACGCCGATGCGCTCGGCGATGGCGTCCACAGTCAGGTCGGCCCAGAAGCGCAGGACGACCACGATCCGGTGCTCAGGACTCAGCGACGCGAGCGCGCGATCCAGCTCGTCGCGTTCGCCGGCAGAATGGCTGCCATCCGCGACGGACGGCAGCGACGTCAACTCGATCGATCGCACCCGGCCCGCCTCACGGCCCCGCGTTCGGAGCCGATCGCGGCACTTGTTGACGACGATCCGGCTCAGCCAGGCCTCCAGCCTGTCCAGGTCGCGCAGCTCGCGCCGGTGCTGCCACGCCGTCGTCAGCGCGTCCTGCGTGGCGTCGTGAGCCTCCTCGTCGTTGCCGAGAATCGCCCAGGCCAAACGGTAGGCTCGATCGACGTCGTGCCGGGTCAGCGCGGCGAACGCATCGGCCGGCTCGGCCTCCGCGGCCTTGTTTGCAGGCTCCACCCAGGTCACCCCTTCAGCTGCCGTCCTGTTCATGCGCTATATGACGGTGGCGCCGCGGCATTTCGTTCAGTCGTCGCCCGAGTTGCCGGTCCGGGACCGGCTGCGCGGGCATGATGGATCGCGGGGAGTCCGGCGTCCACCGTCGGTGTCAGTGTCCGCGTGGGGCGCGGGCGTCCGATGTCGAGCGTCGGCCGCCGTCCCAGCTGGATCGGAACCCGGCTAGCTTCGCTTTCCCGCCCGGCTACAGTTATGCGGCGCGGCGAATCGGGCGCCGGCGGAGGCCGGGCAGCGGCGACGGTCTCGGACACATCGAAAGGCAGGGAGATTTCGGTGCGGAAGCTGTGTGGATCGGCGGCGCTGGTCATATCGTTTTGCCTCGCGTCCGGCTGGCTCATCGCCGCCGTGGGTCCCGCCGTGGCCGCCGATCCCACCATCGCGCCTCCGGCGCAGGGCAGCCACGTTGTCGACGCGGGCGGCTACATGAGCGCAGCCGGCATCGCCCGGATCGACGCCTTCGCCTCTCGAATCGAGTCTGCCGGTGCCGGCCGCATCGGCGTGTACACGTACGATCGAATGGCCTCGTCACCGAGCCTGGGGGGCCTGGCGGCCGCCTGGAACATCGATGGCCTATTGCTGCTCTCCGACGGCACCTTCGGCGACGTCTACGTCGGCGGCCGGCTGACGGCACGGCTCACTTCAGAGCAGCTCGATGTCGTCAACGACTACAACGCCATCGACGCGCCGACGCCGGAAGCCTGGGTCGCGACCATGCTCGCCCGGATCGACGCCTTCGTCGGCGGCACTCACGTCTTCGACGGGGCGGGCGTGCTCGACAGCGCGGGGATGGCGCAGGCCGAGCAGGCCGCGACCGATCTCGGCGGCAAGCTCGGGACGTCCGTCTACATCGACATCGCCGAAGCCGCCGACGGAAGCCCCTCGACGATCGCCTTCTTCAACGGCGCGGACCTGTCCTCCGATCTGCGGTCGTCTCTGATCATCGCCCTGGGCGTCTCGAAGACGCAGCTCGGCGGCTACCTCTCGACGGACAACAGCGACCTCTGGGACAAGTACGTCTCGAACAGCCCGTGGTCGTCTTCCACGATGGAGGACCGCAACTTCGACAACGGGGACGGCCGGGCCACCGTGCTGGCCGCGATCGCCGCCGTCCAGCAGGCGCCGCTCATTCCGCCCGACATGATCCCGGCGCTGATCTTCGCGGTCGCGGTCGTGGCCGTCTCGATCCTTATGCCGTTCAAGGGCGGTCCGTGGCTGATCGGCAAGCTCGCCGGAGTCACGCCGCCCATCAAGAACGGCCGGCCCGGCGACGCGGTCATCCAGTCAATCGGCGAGACGGGCATCACGGTGACGATGGCAAGCGTCGGGCCGGACGCCCCCGAGTACAGGTTCGGCCTGCAGGTCACGCCGGACGGCGGCGGCGCCGCGTACCACGTGGACACCAAGGCGCTCGTGCCGCGCATCTTCGTGCCGATGATGACCCCGGGAGCGCACGTCGGCGTCGTGATCGATCCGAAGAATCCGCAGCGGGTCAACATGGACTTCTCGCGGCGGGGAGGCGGAGCGAGCGGCCATGGGGCCGGCTTCGACGGTGGGGCGTTTGCATCGGCGTTCGCGGGCGCGGGCGCCGGGGGAGTGGGGGCAGCGTGGGCGGGTCTCGGCTCGGGTCTCGGCTCGGGTCTCGGCTCGGGTCTCGGCGCGGGTGCGGGCGCGGGCGGAATCGGCCTCCAGTTCGACGCCGCGGGGCGGCCGCTGGCGGGAGAGACGGACTCCCTCGTCAACGCGGTGCGAAGCGGCGCCATGCCCCAGATTCCCGGCAGCGCGGACCGGCTGCTTGCAACAGGCACCCACGGGACCGCGGTTGTCACTTCCTGCCAGCCGCTGGGCAAGCGCGTCCGCGACGTCAATCCCTCATCGCCCGCGGACCGCCTGAACGACCCGGTCTGGCTGTTCACGCTCGAGGTCAAGCTGCCGGGCCAGGGTCCCTTCCCGGCCCTCTTCGGGCATCGCGTTCCGGCGGTCAAGGCCGCGGAGATCGGCCCCGGCACGAAACTGGCGGTGGCCGTCGACGAGGCCAACAAGAACCAGGACGTAGCCATCGACTGGAGCCGCTCGCCGCTCCCCGGCTGAGGCGGCGGCTGGACCGGGGCCGAAGCGGGGTTTGGACCGGGTGCGGGCCGGGGGCTTGGGCGTGCTCGGGCGGCGCGGCTATCCTGGGTCGCATGAGGTTCGAGCTGGTTCGCGAGCGAGTGGCCGCGATGCCGGGCGATGGGCGCGCGATGCCCGACGCTCCCGACGTTCTGATGCCGGTGCGGATCGATTCGCCCGAGCCGCTGTTCCCGGTGGGGGCCGACGGCCCCGGCCGGCCCGCCGCCGTCCTGGTGCTGCTGTTCCCCGATGGGGACGGTGAGGCGCGAGTGCTCTTGACCGAACGGCCCTCGCACATGGCCTCACATGCGGGCGAGGTCAGCTTCCCGGGCGGCGGCGAGGAGCCCGACGATGCCGACGCGACCGCCACCGCCCTGCGCGAGGCGTGCGAAGAGATTGGTCTGGACCCGGAGGCTTGCGGCCTGCGAGTTGCTGGCACGCTCGAGCCGGTGGCGATCCCGGTCTCCGGGTTCCGGATCACGCCCGTTCTGGCGCTGGCAGAAACGCGGCCGGTCTGCCACGCCAGCCCGGACGAAGTCGAACGCATCCTCGAACCGCCGCTCGACGCCTTCCTCCCGGGCGCGCCCATCGAGCTGGACGAACGGGTGGTTCGGGGCCGGCACATCCGCTACGGCGTATACCCGATCGAGGGAGCGCGGGTGTGGGGCGCCACCGCGCGGATCCTCGGCCGGCTCGGGGCGCTCCTGGCTGCCGAACCGGACTGAATCGCCCCGACCGGGCAGCCCCGGAGCAGCCGGGGCTCGCGGCCTGAACGGCCGTCTCGCCAGCCGACCGCCTCTGGCCGCATGCCCCGAGGCTGACTATCTTTCTAGCGGCAAGCACCTGCCCTGATGGGCGCGCCACCACCAAGGAGCATCGATGGACGCAGTGACACTGGCGATCATCGTCATCTCGGTCGGGCTTCCTCTCGTCATCATCTTCGGGTTCATGCGTAGGTACGCAGCCACTACGGGGACGATCAGGAACGGCATCCCGGGTGCTGCCGTCATCCAGAGCATCGCCGAGACGGGCATGACGATCTCGTCGCCTTCGATCGGGCCCGAGGCCGCCGTCTACAAGCTCGGGCTGCAGGTCACGCCTCCCGGCGGAGCCCCCTACGAGGTCGAGGTCACGCACGCCATCCCGCGCGTGTTCATGCCCATGACGGTTCCGGGAGCCCGGATCGGGTTGCTCATAGACCCGGCCGACCCGCAGAAGGTCGCCCCGGACTGGGCGCGCTTCAACAACCCCGACGGTGCCACCGGCGTCATGGGTGCAGGCTCCGCAGGCGTGCCCGTGGGTCCGAACACGCTGATGACCGCGGGCGGCGTCATGTCCACAGCCGGCGTGAACGTCGCCTTCGATGCCCAGGGCCACCCGCTGAGCGGTCTGAACGAGATGGTGGGAGCCGTTCAGAGCGGCCAGATGCCGACAATCAAGGGCAAGGCCGCCACAATCCTGGCCACCGGCACCCACGGCACGGCCGTCGTCACCAGCGCCCAGCCCCTCGGCAAGAAGGTCCGTGACATCGACCCGTCGGCGGAGGCATCCCACCTGGACGACCCGATCTGGCTGTTTACGCTCGAGGTGTCGCTGGCCGGCCGCCCACCGTTCACGGCCATGGTCGGCCACCGCGTCCCTGCGGCGAAGGTCGCCGAGGTCGCGCCAGGCGTCAAGCTCTCTGTCGCCGTGGACGAGGCCAACCCGTCCCAGGACGTCGGCATCGACTGGGATCGCTCGCCGCTGCCGTAGACGCTGGCGCGGCGCGCGGGCTGTGGCGCGTGGCATGGGCCGGCGGCGCGCGCGGGTGGCCGGCGGCGCGCGCTTGGGCGGCGGCGCGCGCGGGTGGCCGGCGGCGCGCGCTTGGGCGGCGGCGCGCGTGGCTTGGGCGGTGGGCTCGCCGCCGGCCTCCTCGTCGCGGTTCCAGCCCAACACGTCCCCCGATGGTGCTATCCAAGAACCCGATTTCGCCCGGCCTACGAGGAGCGGCGCTGGGGACCTTATCGTGACGGGTTCCAGTCAGAGTTAGCCAGAATCGGCTACCGCCTGATTGACTTGGGTCCGAACCGCCGCCGATTTGGGCGTTCGCGCGTGCCGACCCTGCGCTTCGAGGGTCCAATCCGGCATCGCACCATCACCGGCCGTGTTAGCCAAGAATTGCGTTGGCAACGGCTTGGGGTGGCTTGCGGCGGGCCCGAGCGGCTGCGACGGGCTGAGCGGCCGCGACGCGCCTGAGCGGCCGCGACGCGCCTGAGTGGCTGCGATGGGCTGAGTGGCCGCGCGCACCTGAGTGGCTGCGGCGGGCTGAGCGGATCGGCCGCGAACCTTAAGCGGCTGGGAGGCGGGCTCCGGCGGGCTACCAGGGCTCGTGATCGCGGGGGCTCCGAGGCGGGCGGGCATCGGGATGCAACCGGCTGACCGGCCCCTCATCGGCCAGGCGTTCGGAGGGAGCCGTCGCGTCGATCGCGGAAGCATCGAGCAGGCGCGGCTGGGCGGGGTCGGCCGGAAACTCGACCACCATGGCCCGCATCGGCGTCTCTTCGGTCCAGGCGGCGTGGATCACGTCTGGCGGCCAGACCACGGCTTCGCCGGCCGCCACTCGCGCGCTGTCGTCGCCGACCCGAACGAAGCCACCGCCCTCGATCACCACGAAGTAGGTGAGGTTGGGGTTCGAGTGAGGGACGATGGCCGCGTGAGGTCGGAAGGCGAGTTCGGCCAGGACGCCGCGTCCGTCCGCGTGAATCGCCAGGCCTTCGACGCCACGGCTGCCGGCCGGACCCTCGCTGCGCCGGTGACCTATGCCGAACCGGCGGACGTCCATTCGAGAGTCGGGCTACCCGAGCCTTCGACCGACCCGAGCGGAGCTACCGGCGCTTGCGCCGCTGCTTCGGAACGGCCTTGGGGCGGACCGTCTCCTGCGGATGGCTGGTCCGGCGCTGGAAGTAGCGCTGGCGCGCCAGGCGCTCCTCGTAGGCCAGGATGAGCGGCCGGAAGTGGATGAAACGGATCCACAGGAACAGGAGCGCCCCGCCGACCATCGTCGGCAGGACGAAGATGAAGTCGAAGGAGAAGATCGCGTACATGATGAGCAGGCTGAACGTGCCGATGGACGTCCAGAGCATCCACTCATTCAGGTCCAGGAAGACCGAGTAGTTGTGGAGCCGCCGGCCCTGGAAGTTGTAGAAGACGATCGCGATAAGGATCATCGCCAGCGAGAACATCCAAGTGACCTGAAAGATCGGCTCGAAGTTCTGCGGGCTGAAACCGATGAGCAGGTATTCCCAGGGAGCGCGGTTCACACGGGCCTCCGTGCGTATCGATTCGGTGGTCAGACGACCTGGACACGCGAGTAGCGTCCCGAGAGTATGCCATGCCTGAGCGCGTGCGGTGCGGTGGCGCGCTGGAGGGCCGTCGGTCGAGCGCTATACTCGGCTGCGATACGCGATTCGAGCCATCGGGTCCGCGTCGGACCGCTTCCCGGTCCGGCCCCGGCCGGAAACTCAGGGTCGGAACCGCCGCGCTCCACGTTGCCGGAAGATGGGAGGAAGGCCAGGTGCGAGCCCTGCTCTCGGTTGCGAACCGTGAGGGCATCGGCTCCTTCGCACGCGACCTGGTCGGCCTTGGCGTCGAGGTTTTCGCCACGGACGGGACGCGCGAATTCCTGGCCGGCGAGGGCGTCGAAGTCCGGTCCGTGTCCGAATTGACCGGTAGCGGGCCGCTGGCGGGCGGCCAGGTCAAGACCCTCCACCCCGCCGTCTACGCCGGTATCCTGGCCCGCCGCGACCGGCCTGACGAACTGGCCGAGCTGGAGTCCGCCGGCATCGGGCCGATCGACGTCGTCGCCGTCAACGTCAGCCCCTTCGCGCCGCAGGTCGGAGCCAGGCTCGTGGCCATCGACGAAGCGACCGAGATGGTGGACGTGGGCGGCGCGGCACTGCTGGCCGCCGCGGCCCGCAACTGCGCCGGCGTCGCCGCCGTCGCCAACCCGGCCCGCTACCCGGAAGTGGTCTCCGAAATCAAGCAGCGCGGCATGGTGTCGGCCGAGCTGCGCCAGAGGCTGGCCGCGGAGTCGTACAGCCTGGTCGCCGCCTACCACGCCGAGATCGCCGCTTACCTGTCGAACGCGTGCGGGGAGTTGTTCCCGGATCGACTGGCGCTGGTCCTCGAAAAGGTAGACGACCTGCGCTACGGCGAGAACCCCACCCAGCCGGCGGCGTTCTATCGAGAGACCACGCATCGTTCCGGGACCCTGGCCGACGCGCAGCAACTCCAGGGCTCACGGCCGTCGTTCAACGACCTGCTGGATCTGGACGCCGCCTTCGCGTTCACCATGGATTTCACCTCGCCCACCGCCGTGATCGTGAAGCACACGGACCCGATCGGCCTGGCGTCCGCGGACGAGCTGGTCGAGGCGTATCGAAGTGCGCTCGAGACCGACTCGGTCTCGTGTTTCGGCGGGATCGTGGGCGTGAACCGCGAGCTGGACGGGGCTACGGCGAGAGAGATCGCCGCCAACTCGTACGAGGCGGTCGTCGCGCCGGCGTTCAGCCCGGCGGCAGTCGGCATCCTGGCCCAGAAGCCGGCTCTGCGTCTGCTCGCCGTACCCGGGAACCCGATCGACGGTCCGCGAGACTACGGCATCGCCAACCTGGACTTCAAGCGCATCGCCGGCGGGCTGCTCGTGGAGGCGAAGGACGAGCTGGCCCTGGACCGGACGCAGCTCCACGTCGTGACGAAGCGCCGGCCAACGCTCGAAGAGCTCACGGACCTGCTGTTCGCCTGGCGTACGGTCCGCCACGTCCGATCGAACGCGATAGTGCTGGCCCGGTCGGCGGCCACGGTCGGCATCGGGGCGGCTCAGGCGAGCCGCCAGACGGCCGTCGAAATCGCCCTGCGGCGAGCCGGGGATCGGGCGCGGCTGGCGGTCATGGCCAGCGACGCCTACTTCCCCTTCCCAGACGGGATCCAGATCGCGGCCCAGGCCGGGGTCACGGCGATCATCCAGCCGGGCGGCTCGATTCGGGACGACATGGCCATCGAGGTCGCGGACCGCCACCACATGACAATGGTCTTCACGGGGCGGCGCCACTTCCGCCACTGAGCGAGGCCACTCTCTTGCGGGCGGCGGGGCCGCGGCGCGGCCCGGCAGACCCGGCCACGTGGCGGAAGACCCGGCCACGTGGCGGCAGACCCGGCCACGTGGCGGAAGACCCGGCCACGTGGCGGCAGACCCGGCCACGTGGCGGCGCCGGATTTCCGAGAGCCTGTGATCCATCCGGCCCGGGTTTGCGTATGTATGGGTGACAGCCGATCGGAACCTGACGGGCCGATTGGTCGGTCGGAGGAAGGGAAGCTCGGCCCTGCCGAGCTCGAGAACGAGAACGGGCGACAGGGCGGTGCCCAGACAGCCGGAGGGGCCTGTCGCCCGTTTTCGTTTACCCAGGGGCGCTCGGGCTCTGCCTATTCCAGCCCCGCCCATTCCTCCCTCACCGAATCCCAGTCGGCTACAGCCCGAACGGCAGCCTCCCCCTCGACCAATTCCTGGCGGGCCCGTGCCCGGGCCACGGATTCCTCCCAGCCTGGTGGTGTCAGGTTGGGGGCCAGATCGGCCAGAGGGGCAAGGACGAAGAGGCGATCGGCGGCCAGCGGGTGGGGGACTTCGAGAAGACGGGCGGCTGAGGCCGGATCGTCGGATGGCCCTTCCTGTGGACGTTCCACGGCGACCCGGGCGTCGCCGAACAGCAGCAGATCCAGGTCCAGCTCACGAGGCCCATAGCGGACGCGCTTCTTGCGCCCGAACGCCCGCTCGATCGACTTCAGCGCCACCAGCAGCGCGACGGCACCCACCTGGGGCGAAGGCCCGGCCGGCACATCCAGGGCGGCGACCGCGTTGTGAAAATCCGGCTGATCGATGACGGCGACAGGTCGTGTGACGTACAGGCGCGAGACCCCCACCAGCGAGGCCCCGGGCATGGCGGCCAGAGCGTGGACGGCCGCGGTCAGCGTCCCGCGCGCGTCGCCGAGATTCGCCCCGAGCCCTATGTACGCCCGGACCGTTCTCCGCACGACGACCTCCCTTCCGAGCCTGGGGCAGTGAGCCGAGGCTAGACTCCGCTGATGCGCCCCGTGAAGGTACTCATTTTCCACGCCTCGGCGCCCGAAGGATCGGGACCGCTGACCGCTGCCCTCGCCTCGGCGCGCCGCTCCCTGGCGGAGCGCCAGGTCGACGCGTTCCTGGCGGCCGGTGCGGACGAAGCGCGCATCGTCGAGGGGCCGGCCGACGGGCGATCCTTCGGCGAGCGGCTGTCGGAGGCGGTGAGCGGCGGCCACTCTCTTGCGGGCGGCGGGGCCGGCCACTCTCTTGCGGGCGGTCTTGTCGTGCTCGGCTCGGGCAGCGTGCCCCTGGCCACTCCGGCCGACCTGCGCCGCTTCGTGGAGGTTGCGACCGGTCCGCCCGGCCACGCCCTGGCGAACAACCGCTACTCGGCCGACATCGTCGCCATTTCGCGAGCGGCCGATCTCGCGGCCCTCCCACCACTCCCCGCCGACAACGCCCTGCCCCGCTGGCTCGAGGAACAGGCCGGCGTGTCCGTCACGGACGTGCGCACACGCTGGCGCCTCGGCGTCGACATCGACACGCCGCTGGACCTGGTCCTGCTGGGGCAGCCCGGCCACGGGGCGGCGCCACTCATCGGCGGGCGGCTGACGGGGCTTCAGGCCGTCCTGCGCGACCGCCGGGCCGAACTGCTCGTGGCCGGCCGCGTCTCCGCCGCCACGCTGAGCTGGCTCGAAGAGCGGGGCCGCCTGCCGCGTCCGAGGCCTGGTCGAGGAGCGAGGCCTCCGCGCCTCGAGCCGCCTGGCCCAGGCCGCCCACGAGGGCGGCGCCGCCCGCCCGCCGGCTTCGGCGCTGGGACAACTCCTCTACTGGGCCGGCCCCCAATCGTTCGGCCGGATCGTGGCCTCGCTCGGTGACGCCGCGATCGTCGACACGCGGGTCTTGATGGCCCACCACTTCGGCCCGGACGAATCCGCCTGGCCGAACGCCGAGGATCGGTTCGCGTCGGACCTGCTGCTGGCCGCGTCAATCGCCGATCCGTGGCTCCGCGCCCTCACCAAATCGGCCTGTGAAGCCACTGTCCCGATCGTTCTGGGCGGGCACACGGCGGTCAATGGCGGGCTGCGGCTGCTCGCGCGGCGAGCCCAGACGGGCGAGAGATGACGCCCAAAGGCAAGCCGTCGCGGGCCGGGCAGGCACTTCCGCCCGAATCCCGGCGCGCGCCCGACTTCTCAATCGACCTTCCGTCGTCGCCTCCGCCTCCGGTCACGGCGTCGTCCACGCCTAAGCAGTCGCGTCAGCCGGATGCGAAGGTTGCCGAGAAACCGGTGCCGCGCGGTTGGATTCCGGTCGAGCCCACGCCTGCCAGACCGGTCCAGCCCGAACCGTTGGGTCGACTCGCGCCCCCTGCCGAGCCCGCCGCCGAACCCGCGCCCGAACTCCCGCCCATCGCGGAGCCCTCGGCGCGTAGCGAACCCGCTGCCGAACCCGAACTCTCGGCCCCCGTGGCCCCCGCCGGTACGGCCCGTACGTCCGTCCGCTCGTCCCTCCGTTCGACCGCCCGAGCGTCGGTCCGCGAGCCCGGCCATCCCGACAGGGAACGCTCGGCCCGCCTTACGGCCCTGGCCCGCGAGGAGATCGAGTCGAACCGCGATGGCCGTATCACGTTCGCCCGGTTCATGGAAATGGCCCTTTACGAGCCCGAACTCGGGTACTACCGCCAGCCGGCCGACCGCCCGACCAATTCGGGCGACTTCCTCACGGCTCCGGAGACGCACCCGATCTTCGGCTGGACGGTCGCGCGACGCATCGAGGAAATCTGGACGGAGCTGGACCGCCCCGATCCCTTCTGGCTGATCGAGCACGGCGCCGGTTCCGGAACCCTGGCTCTCTCGATCCTCGAGGGCATCGGGCGCCACGCGGCGGGCGGCCGCGAAGGCGCAGCCGACCTTCTGCAAGCCCTGCGATACCGACCGATCGAGTCCAACCCCCACCGCGTCGCCGACCTTGTTCGCCGATTCGACGAATCAGGTGAAAAGGACCGCCTCACCCTGCCGCCGCCAACCTCGAGCCCGGACGGCTTCCTCCGCCCGGCCGACTCCCAGGAGGAAGTGCCCGTCTCCGGCGTCCTCCTTGCCAACGAGTTCCTCGACGCTTTGCCCGTTCACCGCGTCACCATCCTTGGAGGCTGGCTGCTCGAGCTGTTCGTCACGTGGCAGGAGGGCTTTGTCGAGGTCCCGGCCCAGCCGTCCACGCCGGAGCTCGCCCGCCGTCTGGCCGCGGAGCACATCGCCCCCGAACAACTCGCCGAGGGGCAGGTCGCCGAAATCTGCCTCGGCCTCGACCCGTGGCTGGAGGAAGCCGCCGGAACGCTCGCCCGGGGCCGCGTCCTCGCCATCGACTACGGCGCCGAGTCGACCGAGCTGTACGACCCACGCCGTCACGTGGCCGGGACCCTGCTCGGCTACCGCGACCATCGCGTCGTCGGCGACCCGTTCGAGGGGATCGGGCTCACGGACCTGACCGCTCACGTCGACTTCACCGCTCTCCGCCTCATCGGGGAGCGGCGCGGCTTCCGCCCCTCGCCCCTCGTCACCCAGTCCGACTTCCTCGTCGCCGCCGGTCTGGAGGCGGAGCTGCAGGCCCTCCAGGCCACGCCGGACGTGGATCCGGCGGACTACATGCGGGCCCGTTCCGGCATCGTCCGTATGCTCGACCCTCGTCACATGGGCCGGTTCCGGGTCCTCGAACTGGAGAAGTAGGGCCGGGCGCCGCGTGCGACGGGCCACTCGCGCCGCCGGGTGTGCCGCGGTCGGCTGAAATCGGGCTCGGAGAGGCCCATAGGGCGCACGATAAGCCACCTTGAGTATTGCCCTGGCGGCGCCTCGACCGTCACTCTTCCTCTCGGAGCGGGGGGAACGCGGCTGGGGTGTCGGCTTTGATGGAGGCGCCCCTCCTCGCGTCGCTCCAATGAACTCGCATACCGTGTGCAGCCGCCGGTCGCTACCCCACTGGCGGCTTTAGCCGGGGACGCGGGCGGACTCGACTAGCCCCGAGCCGCCCGCGCCGGCCTTTAACGGGACTTGCTCACACCCGCCGCGCTCACGGCAATCCGCCGAGTACGACCGTTCTCTCTCTGCCTCGCAGCGTGGCCGCCTGAAGGTCCGCGGCGGCGCCGCGGACCGCCCGTCTCCCGCGATGCGCATGCCGCGCGGAACGAGGCGCGCGTTTGCACCCGACGACATCGGCCCTGCTGTTAGACTGCGAACTGCGTCACGAGGGAACGGGCATCGAACCCGTCTCCGTGGCCGCCAACCACAAACGCTTGCACCCGACGCGCCTCGGAGCCCCACCTCGGGCCGCGGGTAACGCCTGGAGAACAATGACCGGCATCTGGTACGTGCTCGGCCTGGCTGCGGCGGGAGTCGGATTCGTATTCCTCGTCATTGCCCTGGCCTGGCTGATTTCGCATCGCAACCGTGGCGACGCGCACAAAGGCCTCCCGTACGAGAGCGGCATCGACACGTTCGGTGACACATGGGGCCGGTTCAGCGTCTCGTTCTACATCTACGCCCTTCTATTCGTCGCCTTCGATGTCGAGATCGTGTTCCTCTTCCTGTGGGCGATCGCGTTCCGGAGCCTGCTGCTGGGCGGCCTGGTGAGCATGGGCACGTTCGTGCTCGTTCTCCTGCTCGGGCTGGCCTACGCGTGGCGGAAGGGAGCGCTCACATGGCGGTAGGCGACCGCACCCCCCGCCGGCCGGCCTCTCGACGCCGCGCTCAGCCGGACAACCTGCCGGCTGCGGCCGGCCCCACGTCCCTGGCCAAGCCCATCGTCGTCCCGAACACGTTCTGGCGGGCGGCGGACCCCGCGGCGTACGGGGGCGGTCAACCGGCCGAAGTGACCCACCTGCGCGAGCTTGGCGCGGGCGACGCGGCCCGGCACGACGACCTGCGCTGGGGCGGGCTGCAGGTAATCCCCACGCAGGCGGACTACATCCTCGATCTGATCCGGGCCAACAGCCTCTGGCCTCTCCTCTCCGGCCTGGCCTGCTGTGCCTTCGAGATGATGGCCGGCGCCACCAGCAAGATGGACATGGACCGCTGGGGCATGTTCCCGTTCCGGGCCTCGCCCCGCCAGTCCGACGTGCTGATCGTGGCCGGGACCTTGACCACCAAGATGGCCGGGCCGCTCGTCCGGCTGTGGGAGCAGATGCCGGAGCCCAAGTGGTGCGTGGCCCTGGGCGATTGCACCGTCTCCGGTGGCCGGTACAAGCGCAGCTATTCGACCGTTCAGGGCATCGATCGGGTTCTGCCCGTGGACGTCTACATCCCGGGCTGCCCGCCGAGGCCGGAAGGGCTCATCTACGGCATGATGCAGCTCGGCCAGCTGGTCAAGGATCGTCGCGGTCATTGGACCGAACGCCAGATCGGCCCATCCGTACCGAGCAAGATCTAGCCGATGGACAAAGTCCTCAAGCGCCGACTCGAAGCGCGCTTCGGCACGCAGCTGACGGCCCCCGTCTACCAGCGCCTGGACCAGACCGAGATTCGAATCGGGCCGGGAGACGTGCAGGAAGTGCTTCGGACCCTCCACGACGGGGTGGATCTCCGCTTCGAGATCCTGGCGGACCTGTGCGGAGTCGATACGGGCAAGTCGATGCAGGTGGTGTACCACCTCTGGGCCGAAACGAGCGGCGATTGGCTTCGGGTAATCGTGGACGGCCTGTCGCGCGAAGACCCGCGCTGCCCCTCCGCTACGTTCCTGTGGACCGGCGCCGAATGGCTCGAGCGCGAGGCCTACGACATGTTCGGCATCGTCTTCGAGGGCAACCGCGATCTGCGGCGCATCTTCATGCCGCCCGACTACACGAGTTTCCCGCTGCGCAAGGACTTCCTGCTGCCCGACGACGCCGCTCGCTCCACGGGGGCGGGCGTCAGGCACGTGGAACGACCATTCTCGCCCGCCGTGGTGGCGGACGACCCCGCGGCCGGCATCCGCCGGACCCCGGCAAGCTGAGGCCAGCCATGCCGAGCCGCCCTGCCGACACCAACGCCACCCCCAAGGCCGCCGCCCGGCCAAGGCCGCCCGCCCCAAGGCCGCCGCCTCCAAGGCCGCCGGCGAGCCCGTCGCCGCCGCGCCGGCCCGCCAGTACGCGTCGACGGACGATCCCCGGGTGATGCTCGACCGCGAAGTCGGGGCCGGCCTGTTCGAGCCGATCCCGCCGTACCCCACCCGGACCGAGCGTGAGGCCGAGTTCTACGAGCTAGCCGACGGCGAGATGTTCCTCAACATCGGGCCTCACCACCCCGCGACGCACGGCGTGCTCCGGCTGGTGCTCAAGCTGAGCGGCGAGCAGATCGTGGACGTAGATCCGGTCCTGGGCTACCTGCACCGGGGCGTCGAGAAGATCTGCGAGAACTCGGACTTCTACCACGTCATCGATCAGGTCGATCCCCTGGAGTACGTCAGCTCGCTCTTCCAGGAATGGCCGGTGGTCATGGCCTTCGAGAAGCTGATGGACGTGGAGGTTCCGCCCCGCGCGGAGTACATCCGCGTCCTGTCCGCGGAGTTGCTCCGAGTCCAGAGCCACATCCTCTTCTCGGGCTTCCTGGCCCTGGATCTGGGCGGCCTGACGCCCATCCTCTACAGCTTCATCGAGCGCGACGAGATCGTGGAGATGCTGGCCTCGCTCACCGGCGCCCGAATGCTGTTCAACTACTTCCGCGTCGGAGGCGTGAACGGCGATCTCAACCACGAGTTCATGAGCCGCCTGGGCGACTGGATGAGCCGGGCCGCGAAGCAGCTGGAGGCCAACTCGGGCCTGCTCAACGAGAACGAGATCTTCGTCCGCCGGACCCGTGGCATGGGCGTCATCGACCGTGACATGGCCCTGCGCTTCGGCATCACAGGCGGCAACCTGCGCGCTTCGGGCGTTCCGTTCGACGTCCGCCGAGCCCATCCGTACAGCATCTATCCCGCCCTGGACTTCAACGTCCCGACGCGCCAGGAGGGCGACTCGCTGGCCCGCTACCTGATCCGCATGGACGAGGTCCGCGAGTCTCTCAAGATCATCGACCAGTGCCTGCACCAGATGCCCGACGGCCCGGTGATGGCCAAGCTGCCCCGGCTGCTGCGGGCGCGCCCGGGCCGGGCCTGGGCGGCCGTGGAAGGGCCGCGCGGCATGCTCGGCATCTACGCCGTCAGCGACGGCTCGGACCAGCCGTTCCGCCTGCGCATCCACGACCCCAGCTTCCTGAACCTCGAGGTCGTGCCGCACCTGCTGCCCGGCAACCTCCTGGCCGACACGATGGCCGTGGTCGCGTCGCTGGACCCTGTCATGGGCGGGATCGACAAGTGAGGGCCGACCCATGAGCTTCGCGACCCGGGCCTGGGGAGGCATGACCCTGATCGAGCGCGTTGGTGCGGTTGCGCTGGCGCTGCTGGTCGCGCTGGGCGGTCTGCTCACCCTGGGCGTGGTTCTGCTGCTCCAGCCGACGATCGACTTCCTCAACGCAAATCTGCCGCTCGTCCGCTTCGTGGTCGCGGTCCTGGGCGTGCTGCTCCTGACCGTCCCAACGGCCTTCGTGATCATCTACATGGAGCTCAAGGTCATCGCCCGGATGAACCTGCGCGTCGGGCCCAACCGCATCGGGCCCTGGGGCGCGGCGATGAGCGTCGTTCACGGCCTCAAGGTGCTGATGAAGGAGGACTTCGCTCCCACCGGGGTGGACCTGCAGGTCTTCACCCTGGCCCCGGTGGTCACCTTCCTGGCCAGCGTGATGACGCTGCTGGTGATCCCGTTCGCGCCGGGCATCTTCGGCCAGGACATGAACATCGGCCTGCTCTACTTCTTCGCCATGGGCGGCCTGAGCGTCCTGGGCCTGCTGATGGCCGGCTGGTCGAGCTTCAACAAGTACTCGCTCCTGGGCGGCCTGCGGGCGGCGGCCCAGATGGTCAGCTACGAGATCCCATTGACCCTGTCGGTCCTCGGCGTGGTGATGCTTGCCGGCACGATGAGCCTGAACGGGCTGGTGCTGAGCCAGTCCGGTTCGGCCCTCGACTGGTTCGCCTTCAAACAGCCCCTGGCGGTCCTGATCTTCTTCATCGCCGCCACCGCCGAGGCCAACCGGACCCCCTTCGACATGACGGAAGCCGACTCGGAGATCGTGGCCGGCTTCGCGACCGAGTATTCGGGCATGCGTTTCGGCTTCTTCTTCTTCGCCGAATACGTGAACGTCTTCATCGTCTCGGCCCTGACTACCACCCTGTTCTTCGGCGGTTGGACCGCCCCGTTCGACTGGCCGTGGCCGTACACGCTGAACTGGCTCAATCCGGGCACTCTGGGCTGGATCGTCCTGGCAGCCGCGACCCTGGGGGCGCTGCTCATCGGATCCGAGATCCTGGCCGTCTTCGTCAAGATCGTCGGCGGCAAGGAGTGGGCCTTCTGGGACTCGCTCGGCATGGGGTTCCTGATCGCGGGGGCCCTGATCACGGCCGTCCTCGGGCTGGCCGCCTTCATCGCCTTCGACTGGGTCCAGGGCATCTTCTGGTTCATGGTCAAGACCTATGCCTTCGTCTTCACATTCGTCTGGATGCGAGCCACCCTGCCGCGAGTCCGAGTGGACCAGCTCATGGGTTTTGCCTGGAAGTGGCTGCTCCCGGCCGCTCTACTCAACCTCTTCGTGACGGCTCTGGCCGTCATCCTTCTGGATCGGTGACGCGATGAGCTTCATTCCCGGCCTCGGCATCGCGAAGGGCATGGCCCTGACGCTGCGCCGGTTCTTCCTGCCCAAGGCCACGATCCAGTACCCGGAAACCAGGCCCGACGTCGCGGTCCGCTTCCGCGGCCGGCTGCAGCTGCTGTACGACGAGTACGGCAACCTCAAGTGCGAGACCTGCTTCCAGTGCGCCCAGGCCTGCCCGGTCGAGTGCATCGACATGGGCGGCCACGACACCAAGGCCCGCTTCTTCACCCAGTGGGGCCCGGCCGAGATGTACGCCGAGCGGCGTGAGGAATCCGCGCTGCGGCGTTCCGGGCGGCCCGTGCCGGATCCGGCCTACGTCCACTTCGATCCCCTGGACCTGGTTGCCGTCGAGGAGATCCTCGAGAAGCGCGACTACGACCCGCGCGAGATGCTGCCGATCCTGGAAGACGTCCAGGCTGCCTACGGCTACCTGCCCGTGGCCGCGATCAAACACATCAGTCACGTCACGGGCGCCCCGTACGCGCTGGTCTACGGCACGGCCACGTACTACAACACGCTCAGCTTCGAGCGCCGGACCCGGACGATCGGCGTGTGCCGCTGCGCCGCTTGCCTGATGGCCGGTTCGGGGCGCATCGCCGCCGCCGTGAGCGGAGTTCTGGGCACCGACATCGCCGGCGGGCCGGCCGGGGGAGTGGCTATGGTGGACCTCCCCACGCACGCTCCGGGCGAGGCCTCGCCGCTCATCACACTCGACGGCGAGACCGTCGAGATCAAGCCTGCCGGGGCGGCCGAGTGGGCCCGCTCTATTGCCCAGACCGGATCGAAGCGTGCGAGCGCTGGCTCGAAGGCTCGGGCGCGAAGGACCGTGGCATGAGCGAGCCGAACGTCCTGGCCATCCCGGCGGCCTGGCCGCGGATCCTGCTGCCGGATCGAGGCGCGGCGGCCACATTCCCCACGGACATCGACGCCGCGATCGCGCGCGGGGCCTTCAAAGGTTTGACCGAGGCGATCAAGAGCATGACCGCCGGCGAGATCGTGGCCGCGCTGCTGGCGTCAGGGCTTCGAGGCCGAGGTGGCGCCGGCTTCCCCACCAGCGAGAAGTGGCGCGCTTGCGCCCTCGCCCCGGCGGATCAGCGCTACGTGGTGGTCCACGCCTACCAGGCCGACCAGGCCGTCTACACGGACCGCGTCCTCCTGGAGCAGAACCCATACGCGGTTCTCGAGGGAGCCGCCATAGCGGCCGTGGCCGTCGGCGCCTCCGAGATCATCGTCGCCATCCGGGCGGACGCGACCGCCGCCATCGAGGCCCTGCGGACCGCCGTCCGCGAAGCCGAGCAGGCCGGCTACCTGGGCGACGACGTCCTGGGCTCCGGTCGCGACATCCATGCCCAGATCAAGCCCCTGGCCGGCGCGTACATGCTGGGCGAAGAGACGGTGCTGCTCAAGGGCATCGAAGGCCGGCGCGGCCAGCCGGAGCAGCAGCCGCCGTTCACGGCCACGAAGGGCCTGTACGGCAAGCCGACGCTCGTCCACAACGCCCAAACCTTCGCCGTCGTGCCGGGCATCGTTACCGGCGGCCCGGGCAGCTACGCCGACAATGCCGCTCGCCGCGGCCTCGGTACCGTCCTGGTCCAGATCTCCGGTGCGGTGGCCAACCCCGGCATGGCCGAGGTTCCGATCGGCACGCCCATCGGCGAGATCCTGGCCCTGGCCGGCGGCGTCCCGGCCCCCCATGCGCTCAAGGCCATGCTCGTCGGCGGGCCTTCCGGCGGGTTCCTCCCGCCCGAGGCGATGGCCACCGCCTACGACTTCGAGTCGCTCGAGGCGGCCGGCGCCTATATGGGTTCCGGTTCGATCGCGGCCGTCGACGAGCGCACGTGCCTGGTCGACCTGGCCTCGTCGCTGACCCGTTTCTGCGCCGATCAAGCCTGCGGCAAGACGATCCCCTGCCGGATCGGGCTGCGCCGCCTGGCCGAGATCGGGGCCCGTTTCTGCGAAGGCCAGCCGCGCGGCGACGAAGTCACGCGCCTGACAGACCTGTCCGCCGACATAGTGGCCAGCCGCCTGTGCGAGCACGAGCGCCGGTCCACTCAGCCGCTCCTGAGCCTCGTCCGGTACTTCCGCGACGAACTCGACGCCCACGTGATCCGAAGCCATTGCCCGGTCGGGATCTGCCAGCCTCTGGCGGTCGCCCGTTCCCGGACCGCGTCCTGAGGCCTTCAATGCGCGATCGCAACCTCCGCCCCGTGCCGACCAGCCCGAGCGCCCCACTCGTGCCTGCGGCCGTCGCCCCCGGTCCGCTGCCGGCGCTGCCGCCGGCCCCGCCGGTGAAGAAGCTCCGGCCCCAGCCGGACGAGAAGCAGACCTGGAACCGCCGCGCCGGGCGAGTGGACAGCCGCCCCAATTCGAAGGCGCCGCGCGACACGGTCACGCCGCTGGACAATTCGGCGGCCGAGCGCCTGATCACGACCCAGGCGCCCCAGCGGCCGATTGCCACGCCCACCATCAAGCTCACCATCGACGGCCGTGAGGTCGCGGGGACCGAAGGCCAGACCATCCTCGAGGTCTGCCGGGCCAACGGCATCGAGGTCCCGACGCTCTGCTACGAGCCCAAGCTGCCCGGCTTCGGCGCGTGCCGGATGTGCGTGGTCGACGTGGCCGGCGAGGACCACCCCACCATCTCCTGCGCTCGCGCCGCCGAGACGGGCATGGTCGTCGAGACCCAGACGGAGGAGGTCCGCCGGCTTCGGCGAACCAACCTGGAGCTGATCTTCAGCGACCACAACGCCTACTGCTTGCCGCCCTGCCAGAACAAGTGCCCGAGTCACATCGACATCCCGGGCTTCCTCAAGGCCAACGCCGAAGGCAAGTTCCGCGAGTCGGCCCGCATCTTCAAGCGGACGATCCCGTTCCCCTCGATCCTGGGCCGCGTCTGCCCCGCCCCGTGCGAGGAGCATTGCCGCCGCGACGAGGTGGACGAGGCCATCGCCATCCGCGACAGCCACCGCTACGCCGGCGACCGTGTGATCGAGGCCCAGAAGGATGGCATGGAGCCGCCGCTGCCGTTCGAACGGCAGGAAGCCACTGGCAAGAAGGTCGCCGTAATCGGTTCCGGGCCGGCCGGCATGGCCGCGGCGTACTACCTGCTGCTCTCCGGTCACGACACCACCGTGTTCGAACGCGATCCCGAGCCGGGCGGCATGCTCCGCTACGGCATTCCGGAGTACCGGCTGCCCAAGAAGGCGGTCCTCGACCCCGAGTACGAAGCCGTCTGGCGCCTGGGGGCGAAGCTCGAGTGCAACCAGGCCCTGGGCCGCGACTTCAGCCTGGACGACCTGCGAGAGCGCGGCTTCGACGCCACCATCGTGGCCACCGGCTGCTATGACAGCAACAAGCTCGGCGTCGAGAACGAGAACGCCGACGGCGTGATCGACGGTCTCGAATACCTGCGGACGGCCACGCTCGGCCTGACGTATCCGGGCCACGCCGGCAGCCGCGTCGTCGTCATCGGCGGTGGCTTCACCGCGATGGACTGCACCCGCACCTCGGTCCGGCAGGGCGCGGCCGAGATCACGCTCGTCTATCGCCGCGACATGAAGGACATGCCGGCCTACAGCGAAGCTCACGAGGCCATGCAAGAGGGCGCCCGGATGATCTTCCAGGCCGGCCCCACCCGGGTCATCACCGACTCGAAGAATCGGGTCAAGGGCGTCGAGTTCATCCGGATGCGGCCGGGCGCGCCCGACGCCTCCGGCCGTCGCCGCCCCGAGCCGGCTCCCGGCACGGAGTTCGTCGTCAAGTGCGACCGCGTGCTCCTGGCCATCGGCCAGGGCCCGGACCTCACCTGGATCGGCGAGGGCAACCAGGGCCTCGAGGCCGTCAAGTACCGCCTCAAGGCGGACGCGGTCACGTTCGAGACCGGCCGGCCCGGAGTCTTCGGTACCGGCGACGTTCGGATCGGTGCTTCGACCGTGGTCCAGGCCGTCGCCGAAGGACGCCGCTGCGCCTACGCGGTCGACGCGTTCCTGCGGGGCACGGACCTGGCGGACCTGCGCTCGCCGGACGTCGAGCCGCTCATCGAGTGGGAGCCCGGCTTCCTCTCCATCACGCCCTACACAGACGAACCGAAGGAAGCTCGCCACCGCCTCCGCCAGATGCCGGCCGAGAAGCGCACCAAGAGCTACGTCGAGTACGAGATCCCGTACGACCAGACCGAGGTCATGGCCGAGTCCAGCCGCTGCCTGCAGTGCACCTGCGAGGCCATCGGCAGCTGCGACCTGCGGAACCTCGGCCTCGAGTACGCCACGACGCTGGATTCGCTGGAGCCCAAGCACGACTTCGGGGCCGGCTTCCGAAGCGTCACGGAGAACCGTTTCACCGGCTCGAACCACGACTACATCCGCGACGACAGCCACGCCTTCATCCTGCGCGAGCCGTCGCGGTGCATCGACTGCGGCCGCTGTGCCGCGGTCTGCGCCGACATCGTCGGCGCGGCCTGCTACGACTTCATGCGCACGGGCTTCGACACGCTGGTGACGACGCCCCTGGACATGAGCCTCAACGACACGCCCTGCGTCTCCTGCGGCCGCTGCGCCGAAACGTGTCCCACGGGAGCGCTCATGCCCAAGCCGCGAATCCTGGAGAAGTACGACGTCGATGAGAGCCGCTGCATCCTGTGCGGCATTTGCGTCGACGCCTGCCCGTACGACGCTCTGCGAGGCGGCGCCGACAACGAGCTGGCCCACACGGACCGCTCCCAGCCCATGATCGATCTGATCGACCTCGCGGCCATCGGGCGCGAGACGGAAGTCACGTACATTCAGCGCGAACGCGACTGGCTCGCCCGTGCGGTGGCGGACGGTCGGCTCGCCACTCCCGGCGAGGGACTGCCGGAGCTACCGGCGGCGTTCGCCGTCCGCGGCGACGGGAACGGATCATCGAACCAGTGACGAACGAGGAGGGCAGGCAGGCATGCCGATAGGCGAGACGATTCCGTTCACGCCGGTCCGCTACGACGACATCCTGTTCCTGATCCTGGCCGCCATCGTCCTGGGGTCGGCCCTGCTGGTCGTCACGATGCGTGACATCATCCGCTGCGGCCTGGCCATGATCGTTTCGTTCGCCGGCCTGGCCGGCATCTACGTGATGCTGGGCAACCCCCTCATCGCCGCCACGCAGGTCCTCGTTTACATCGGTGCCATCAGCATTCTCGTGCTGTTCGCGATCATGCTCACGCAGACGAAGAACGCGCCTCTGCGGCTCGTCTTCCAGACGCAGGCGTGGATCGCAGGCGTCGCCGCGATCGCCATCGCGGTCGTCATAACGGGCGTGGTGCTGCTGACGACCTGGCCCGGGGCCGGCGATCTGGCCTGGGTCCACACGCCGGACATCGCCACCCGGCTGTTCGGCAACTTCGTGCTGCCGTTCGAGATCGTCAGCGTTCTCCTGACGGCGGCCGTGATCGGCGGCGTGCTGCTGGCCCGGCGCGAACCGCCCGGCGAGAAGGAGGATCGGTCGTGAGCGGGTCGCTGGACACGTACCTGGTCCTCTCGGGCCTGCTCTTCGCCATCGGCACGTTCGGCTTCCTGGCCCGCCGCAACGCCATCAGCATGCTGATGTCCATCGAGCTGATGCTCAACGCGGTCAACCTGACCATCGTCGCCTTCGGCGCGTTCATGCACTCGCCCGGCCACAACCTGAACGTCGACGCGTCGGTCATCGCCCTGATCGTCATCGCCATGGCCGCCGCGGAAGCGACGGTCGGCCTGGCCATCGTCCTGGCGATCTTCCGCAACCAGCACACTCCGCTGGTGGACGAGTACGACCGGATGAAGGAGTGAGCGCCGTGACAGCTTCGCTCAGCCGGCCCGAGCCGTTGTTGGCTCCTCCGCTCCCTCGCTCACGCACGTCTCAGGTGCGCTCGCTCGCGTGCTCGGCGCCGCCTGGGCTGGGGCGCGTCGGAGCGAAGCTTTCCCGTTCGGCCGGACCTTCGGCCCGGCCTGGAGCGCCCGCACGATGACCGCCCTCCTGCCCCTCATCCCGCTTCTGCCCCTGGCCGGCTTCGCCCTGACCGGGCTCTTCGGCCGGAGCAACCCCAACTTCTACAAGGTCAGCGTCTGGGCCGTCGTCGCGTCCTGGGTCGTGGCCTTGCTCGTGGTCTTGATGATCCTGGCCCGCGTCTCGCCCTGGGGCGACGGAGGGGCGGGGCTCACGCTCTGGACGTGGATTCCGGCCACAGGCTTCTCCGCCGACATGGGCCTCTACGCCGACGCGCTGACCGCGTGCCTGCTGATCGTCGTCACGACCATCGGCATGCTCGTGCACGTCTATTCGATCGGCTACATGGCCCACGATCCGGGCAGGTGGCGCTTCTTCGCCTACCTGAACCTGTTCATGTTCTCGATGCTGCTCCTGGTCCTGGCGGACAACTTCCTGCTCGTCTTCGCCGGTTGGGAACTCGTCGGCCTGTGTAGCTACCTGCTGATCGGCTTCTGGGTTCAGCGCCCGGCCGCGGCGACGGCGGCGAAGAAGGCCTTCCTGGTGAACCGCGTCGGCGACATGGGTTTCGCCCTGGGCATCATGGCCGTCTGGACCCAGCTGGGCACGCTCAACATGCAGGCCGTCTTCGAGAAGTTCGGTGGCATCGGCCACGAGTGGCAGATCGCCATCGCCCTCCTGATCTTCTGCGGCGCCATCGGCAAGAGCGCCCAGTTCCCGCTCCACGTCTGGCTGCCCGACGCGATGGAAGGCCCGACTCCGGTCTCCGCCCTCATCCACGCCGCGACCATGGTCAACGCCGGCGTCTACCTGATCGCGCGCTGCAACCCGATCTTCGGCTCCGTGTCCGAGGTCATGGTCGTCGTCGCCGCCATCGGCATCTTCACGGCCATCCTGGCCGCCTCGATCGCGTTCACCCAGACCGACATCAAGCGAGTCCTGGCGTACTCCACCCTCAGCCAGCTCGGCTACATGTTCGCTTCGCTGGGCGTCGGCGCCTGGGTCGCGGCCATCTTCCACCTCATGAGCCACGGCTTCTTCAAGGGCCTGCTCTTCCTGGACTCGGGCTCTGTCATCCACTCCGTCGACGGCGAGCAGGACATGCGCAAGATGGGCGGCCTGGCTCGCAAGATCCCGATCACGTACGCCACGATGCTGATCGCCTCGATCGCCATCGCCGGCATCCCGCCCCTGGCCGGCTTCTTCAGCAAGGACGAGATCCTGGGCGGAGCGCTCAAGAACGGCTTCTGGTGGGTCTGGGGTGTCGGATTCGTGGTCGCCGGCATGACCGCCTTCTACATGTTCCGGCTCATGGGCATGACCTTCTGGGGCCCGAGCCACGTGGATCCCGAGGTCGAGCACCACATCCACGAGTCGCCGCGGTCCATGACCGGGCCGCTCGTCCTGCTCGCCATCCCGTCGGTGCTGCTGGGCATCCTGATCGGCTTCCCGCCGGAGACCGGCCTGATCCACCAGTGGCTGACGCCAATCTTCGAGCACACGATCGAAGCCAGCGGTCGAACCGAGGCCGCTTATACGTTCTTCGGCATCGACGGCGCCCTGGCAATCGGCACGACCGCCCTGGTCGCCATCGCCATCGTGATCGCGTGGCGGCTGTTCGGCGTCTCGATCCCGTCCCTGGGCCTTCGGGCCGAGCCCCGGCCGGACCGGGTCCGGGCCATCAGCGCCCGGCCGTGGCTGGCGCGGCTTTACACGGGCTCGTTCAACAAGTGGTGGTTCGATGAGATCAACGACTTCCTGTTCGTTCGCTGGGGCGGCAGGCTCGCCGCGGGAGTCTTCTGGTTCGACCGCACGATCGTCGACGGCACGGTCAACGGCATCGGGACCGTCACCGCCGCGGCCGGAATGGGCCTGCGCCGCGTCCAGACGGGCCGCGTCCAGAACTACGCCCTCGGCATCGCCATCGGCCTGCTGGCCATGGCCGCGGGCTACCTAGTCATCGCGGTCAGGTAGGAGGGACCACCATGCCGATCCTGAGCCTGATCACCTTCCTGCCACTTCTGGGCGCCCTGATCATCGCGGCGATTCCCTCAGCCAACGTCGTGCTCATCCGCCGCGCGGCGCTGACCACGGCCCTGATCGCGTGGCTGCTGTCGTTGGCGCTCCTGGCGGCATTCGCCTTCGGCCCGGCGGGCTTCCAGTTCAGGGAAGTGGCCGACTGGATCCCATCCTTCGGCATCCAGTACAAGCTCGGCGTGGACGGGCTGTCGGTGCTGATGGTCGCCCTGACGACCACCCTGACGTGGATCAGCATCCTGGCCAGCTTCGGCCCGATCAAGACCCGGGTGAAGGAGTACATGATCTCCTTCCTCGTTCTCGAGATCGGCATGACCGGCGTCTTCGTGGCCATGGACCTGTTCCTGTTCTACATCTTCTGGGAACTGGTTCTTGTGCCGATGTACCTGATCATCGGCATCTGGGGCGGAGCGAACCGCATCTACGCGACGATGAAGTTCGTGCTGTACACCCTCGTCGGGTCTCTCCTGATGCTGGTCGCAATCCTGGCCACGGCCTGGACCTCACAGACGATCACGGGGTCCTGGGCGGGCGCATTCGACTACGAGAAGCTGCAGGCTCTCGCCGCCGCCGGCTCGTTCGACCACACCCTGCAGGCCCTCGCGTTCCTGGCGCTCTTCCTTGCCTTCGCGATCAAGGTGCCGATGTTCCCGTTCCACACCTGGCTGCCGGACGCCCACACCGAAGCGCCGACGGCCGGTTCGGTCATCCTGGCCGGCGTCCTGCTCAAGCTCGGCGCCTACGGCCTGATCCGTTTCGCCGTGCCGCTGTACCCCTGGGCCGCCCACACCTTCGCCTGGCCGATCATCGTCCTGAGCGTCATCGCCATCGTCTACGGCGCGATCGTCTCGATCGTCCAGCCCGACCTCAAGCGCCTGGTGGCGTACAGCTCGGTCAGCCACATGGGCTTCGTGACGCTGGGCATCTTCGTCTTCACGGCGCCGGCTCTCCAGGGCGCCATCCTCCAGATGATCAACCACGGCCTGATCACGGGCGGCCTCTTCCTCCTGGTCGGCGTGATCTACGAGCGGACCCACGACAGGACGATCGCGAAGATGGGCGGCCTGGCGGGGACCATGCCGCTCTGGTCCGTGGTCTTCGGCTTCTTCATCCTGGCTTCGGCCGGATTGCCCGGCCTGTCCGGGTTCGTGGGCGAGTTCCTCGTCTTCGTGGGCTCGTTCATCTTTGCGCCCGGGATCGCGGTGGCCACGATCATCGTCATGGTCCTGGCGGCCACGTACCTGCTCTGGATGTTCCAGCGCGTCGCCTTCGGACCCCTGTCCGATTTCCTCCGGGGCCTGGGGGACCATCTGACGGACATGACCCGGGTCGAACTGACGACGCTGCTGCCGCTGGCGGTTCTGGTCGTGGTCTTCGGACTGTTCCCCAGCCTCATCCTGGATTTCCTGCGAGCGCCCGTCCAACTCTTCCTCGCGGCCGCCGGCGTGCCCGGGGCCTAGGAGCTGCCCATGAACTGGTCCGATCTCGGTAGCGTCGCTCCGGTCGTCCTGGCGGTCCTGACCGCGGCCGCGGTTCTGATCGTGGATTTCGCCATGCCGGGGCGCCGCGGGCCCGCCATCGCCGTCGCCCTGGGCGGACTGGCGCTCGTTGCCGCGGTCGTGTTGTCGCTGTCCGGCCACACCGAGACGGCTTTCGGCGGCGCCTACGTCGCGGACAGTCTGACGGCCTTCCTGGACGTGCTGTTCCTGGCCATCGCGGCCCTGACGATCTTGTTCGCGGGCGACTACCTCGAGTCTCGCGGCCTGCCCATCGCCGAGTTCGCGGCCGTGCTCATCTTCGCCATCACCGGGGCCATGTTGATCGCCGGCTCGGCGGATCTGCTGGTTCTGTTCGTCGCCCTCGAGCTGATGGTTCTGCCCGGCTACGTTCTGGCCGGCTTCGCTCGAAGCGACCCGTACTCGACCGAAGGAGCGATCAAGTACTTCCTCCTCGGTTCGTTCTCCAGCGCCATCTTCCTGTTCGGCCTGGCCTACGTCTGGGGCATCACCGGCAGCACTCGCATCGCCGATGTCGCGGCCGAACTGGCCCGGATCGGCTCGGGTTCGATGTCGCCCGGGCTGGCCATGGGCCTGGCGTTCATGACGACTGGAGTGGCCTTCAAGATGGCCGCGGTGCCGTTCCACTACTGGACGCCGGACGCGTACCAGGGCTCGCCCACGCCCGTCACCGCTTACCTCTCAGTCGGCCCCAAGATCGGTGCCTTCGCCATTGCCCTGCGCCTGTTCGCGGGCGCTCTCGGCCCGCTCAAGGAGGACTGGCTGCCCGTCCTTATCGTCCTGGCGGCCGTGACGATGACCCTGGGCAACCTGGTCGCGATCACGCAGGACAACGTCAAGCGGATGCTGGCCTACTCTTCGATCGCGCACACCGGATACATCCTGGTGGGCCTGGCGGCCTACGCCGGCGGCCAGGACTCCGGGCTACGAGCGATCCTGTTCTACGGCGCCGCCTACACGTTCATGAACATGGGCGCCTTCGCCGTCGTTGCCGCGGTGCAGCGCAACCCCGGCGTCACGAGCCAGATCTCTACCTTCGCCGGGCTGGGCCGGCGCGATCCGTGGCTGGGCATATTGATGGCCCTCTTCTTGCTGTCACTGACCGGCATCCCGCCGCTCGCCGGCTTCTGGGCCAAGGCCTATGTCATCGTCGCCGCCGTCCAGGCGGGCGGCTGGCTGTCCGTCCTGGCCGTGCTGGCCATGCTCAACGCCGCCGCGGCGGCCTTCTACTACCTGCGGGTGGTCGTCTACATGTACATGCGCGAACCGGCCGAGAACAGGGCCGTGGCCAAACCGGGTGCCCTGTTCCGCTTCGGGCTGGCGATCACGGGCGTCGCCACGCTGATCTTCGGTCTCTTCCCGGCGATTCTGGACGTCGCCGACGGCGCGGCGAAGGTCCTGAAAGGGTCCTAGGCCTCGGGGCCGCGGCGCGAGGTGCCGAACCCTGGATCAGCCGTCGCCGAAGGGCGCGATCGTGGGCTCGGGCGTGTCGCCGACGGGACCGGTCGTGGGCGTCGGCGTGATGATCGGCAACGGCGTCGGCGTCTCCGTCGGCAGGGCCACGTATGTGGGCTTGGGGTGCTCGCTCGGGTGCGAACCCGGGACGGCAAGCATTGCGCCGACGAGCAGGATGAAAGCCGCCGCAACCCCCAACAGTGCGGCAACCAGGAAATTGGAGCGACGAACCATGCCCGGCAGGTTACCAGGAATCGGGCCGATGGGCTATCCGACCGGGGCCCACCGACCATCTGACCGCGGCCGCCAACGCAGCTCCGCCGAGGCCCCCGGCGCGGGTCCAGGGTCGGGTTAGTGGTGTTACCGGAGGCAAGGGGGACCGCGGCCTGCTAGGATGCCCGCCGAATGCATCGACTCGCCAGCTTCTCCCGGTCGGTCGCCGAACCGCCGGCCCGGCTCATTCGCGCGCTTCTTCGGCCCTTTGCGCCGTTCGCCGGCCCGCTTGGTCGCACGGCGAGGCTGTCGCGCGGCGCGATCGTGTCGCTCGGAGGGCTGATCCCGGCCTTCCTGGCCGGTGCGGGGGTGTTCCTGGTCGTGGCCGGCCTGTTCAACTACTTCCAGCCCATGGTGCCGGTCGCGGCCTCGCCTACCTCGGACAGTCCCACGGCCACGCCTGCCGCCCTTAGCCTGTCGCCGCTGCAGACGCCGGGGCCAACCGGGACGCCGGGCCCCTCGGAGGCGCCTAACTGGCCCGCGGCCACGCGGATCGTCATTCCAGCCCTGGGCATAGACACCACGGTCATTCCTCAGCCCGCGAACGAGATCTATCCACTCTGCGACACGGCCGAGTACCTGGTGCTCGACGAGTCGTACGGCTTCCCCGGCGCTCCACGAGCGACCTACCTGTTCGCCCATGCGCGAGTCGGGATGTTCTGGCAGCTGCTGGTCAACTCCAAGGTCAAGAACGGCGCCGGTATGATCGGGATGTGGGTCCAGGTGTACACGGACGATAACCAGGACCACATCTACGAGATCACGCAGGTCATCCGACACGTTCCGCCGACGGCCGCGTTCGCCGACGTGGCCCTCACCGCTACGACCGACCAGTTGTGGCTGCAGACGTCGGAAGGCCACCTGGACTCCTCCACCAAGCTGCAGGTGGTGGCGATGCCGATCGGCGTGATCGCGGCCACTCAGGCCGAGGCGCATCCGAAGCGGACGGCCAAGGTCTGCCCGGACAAGGACCTGCCGGTCTGCACGAACTCGAACCAGAGCGGCTGCCGCAAGCCCTGACCCCGGCCGCGCGAGCGCTCGACCGCCCGGGGTTCGCTCGCCCGAAAGCTCGACCGCCGGCTTTCCTAGATCCAGTCGAGCTTGCGGAGCACCCACGCCGCCAGGCCGGCCAGCACGACGCAGCCCAGGGTGACCAGCCAGAAGCCCGGTCCTTCCTGGGCCCGGAAGGCGGCCTGGGCCTCGCTCATGCCGAATATGCCGGCGATCGCCCCGATCCCGGCCACTACCACCGTCACTCCCGTCAACCGCTTCATGATGAGCGAGAGGTTGTTGTTGACCGTGGACAGGTACGTCTTCGAGCGCCGCCGAGGCCAGCTCGCGGTAGGTGTCCAGTTCGTCTGTCAGCCGGATGAGGTGGTCGTACGCGTCGCGGAAGTAGAGCCGGTTCTCGGCGTTGACGGGCGGCTCGCTCCGGTTCGAGAGCATGGCGAACATCTCGCGCTCGGGCGCGGTGACTCGCCGGATCTCGATCAGCTCGCGTTTCAGCTCGAAAAGGCGCTCCAGCAGGGCCCTGTCGGCTCGGGCGACGACGGCATCTTCGAGGTCGTCTATGTCGTCTCCCAGACGGTCCAGGATCGGGAAGTAGGCGTCGATCGTGTCGTCGCACAGGGCCCACAACAGATAGTCCGGGCCGCGGCGCAGCAAGGGTTCGACGCCGGGCCTGACATGGTGCGTTCGGCGCGGGTCCCACCACCGGCTGTGGCTGCTGAGCAGGAAGCGCGGCCCCAGGACGAAGTCCAGCTCGCGCTGGTGAGTCGCACCGTCGTCGTAGGCGAGCGAGAACAGGACCAGATGCAGCATCCCGTCCACCTGGTCGAGCTTGGCCCGCTGGTCTCGCTCCCCCAGGTCCTCCACCAGGAGCGGATGGAGCCGCAGGACTTCGCCGACTCGAACCAGCAGCTGGGGCGTGGCGCCGGTGAGATCGATCCACAGCCGCGCCTTCCCGGAGCCCGAGGCGCGGCTCAACTCGTCGAGTGCCGCGTCGCCCTCGACGTCGCGCACGGTCGTACCCTCGACCGAGAAGACGCGGACGATGGGCTCGGCCTGAGCCTGCGCCGGGTCGGGCGACCCAGTCGCGTCGGATCCGCCCCGGCCCGAATGCGCCGAAGCCGGATCCGCCGGGATCAGGCCCGCCGGCGCCGCCCGGACCGCGCTAGAAGGCGACGCTTTCGTCATGCGCCTCTTCCCCTTCCGGGTTGTCCTCGGCGGACGGTTTCCTCGAGCGGAGCGTCAGCGCCGGCACCAACGCCGCGAGCGTAACCGCCGCGGCCACCATGAAGACCCCCACCAGGATCGACGCGGCCTTGTTCGCGGCCCACTCCTCGAGCGCCTGAGCGACCAACCCGTCGTGGAGCGGCCGATCGCGCAGGTAGGCTGGAATGTACTGTTTGTAGGCGTCGCCGGAGTTGTAGATCTCGTTCGAGATGCGAGTGATCGTGGTCGAGCCGTAGGCCGTCAGGGCAGCCATTCCGAGGGCCATGCCGATCATCCTGGCCACGGTCACCGTCGCGGAAGCGGCGCCGAAGGCGCGCCGGCCTGCTGCCGCCACGGCCGCCTCGGAGCGCGGAGTCACAGTCAACCCGAATCCAAGGCCGAAGACGGCGGCCGATCCGGCCAGCGCCGTCGGCTGCGCCCCGGGACCCCAGGACGACATCCAGACCAGGCCGCCCGAGCTGAGCAACACCCCGATGAGGGTCATCACCCGGAGCGACAGCAGCCGCGTCAGCAGGCCCGAAAGCAGCGCGCCAACGGCGACGGCCCCGGCCAGCGAACCAAGCACGACCCGCTGCTCGGCGGGGCCTCCGTACAGGACCCGGTCAACGAACACCGCCCCGCCCACGATGGCCGTGGCCAGGCCGTAACCCGTGAGCAGCGAAACCAGCGCCGCGGAGCTGAAGACGCGGTTGACGAACAGCCGCGGATCCAGGAACGGATCGGACCGCCGCCAGCCGTAGGCCACGGCCGCGACGGCCGTTGCCAGGCCGAAGGCCAACAGGCCGCCCACAACCAGGTAGATCGGGATGCCGAAGGCGTCGTCGCCGCTGCCGATGAGCGTCACCCCGGTCAGCAGGCCGGCCAGGCTGGCGGTGAACAGGATCGCTCCGACTATGTCCACCCTGGCCCGAACGTGCGGCGTATCCCAGTCCGCGCTGGCGGCCCACGCGATGGCAAGACCGCAGATGCCGATCGGCACGTTCACATAGAAGACCCAGCGCCACGGCGGGGAGATCGTGGCCAGGAGCGGTCCATTGGTGATTGCGGCCTCGGCCAGAGCCGTCTCCGGATGGACGGTCTCGAGCACCCACGCCCCGACGAACGGCCCCGCGGCCATGCCCAGGAACGTCAGTGCCCCGATTACGCCCAGGGCCCTGGGCCGGGCCCGGCCTTCGAACAGGTGCGACGCTGCTGCCGTGGCCACGGGGATGATCGCGCCGCCCCCCACGGCCTGGACGAGCCGCGCGGCGATGAGCTGATCCAGCGTCTGGGCGATGCCGGCCAGGAACGAGCCGACGGTGAACACCCCGAGCGCGGCCAGGAACAGACGTCGAGCGCCCCACGTATCGGTCAGGCGGCCGGCCAGCGGCATGGTGACTACGTACATCAACAGGTAACCGTTGATGATCCAGGACGCCTTGCGCAGGTCCGTCCAGTCGGCCACGGTCTGGAGGATCTGCGGCAGAGCCACGGCCGTGACCATTAACTCCAAGCCGGCCATGAACACGCCGATGCCGAGCACTACCAGCATCACATACGAGTTGCGCCGATCCATAATCTGGAGTGTAGGGGAAGGACGCCGGACTACGTTTTCGGGTGGGGGGCGGAGCGCACGGCGAACGCGTGGATTGGGCAACGGGCCGCGAACCGGGTGTGGAGGAAAGGCGAATGAACGGCAGAGCGCAGGCTGCCCCGGAGCAGCTCAGACCGGAGGTCTCCGTGCCGGTCGACTCGGCCGATCTGGTTCGCTCGCGCGAGAGCCTGCCGGAGCTGCTTCAGCAATCGGTCGACGATGCGCGGCGCCTGCTCGGGATAGACGTCGCCATCGTCTACCTCATCGAACGCACCGACGACACGAGCTACTGGGCCTACGATTCTGGCCTTACACCCGAGGCCCATACCGAGAGCCGAGCTGAGCCGATGAACCTCGATCGAGGCATGACCGGCCTGGCGATCCGGACGCGCCAGGTCATCGCCACCCAGGACTACGCCAACGACGACCGCTTCCACACGCCCGAGAGCCGCCGGCACAATGCGGAACTGCTGGGTGCCACGTCGGTCGTCGCGGTGCCGATGTTTGGGGCGGCCGGACCGCTGGGCGTCTTCTGCGCGTTCGACCGCCGCCACAGGGCCTTCACCGAGTTCGAGCTGGCGCTCTTGCGGTCGTTTGCCGGCCACGTCGCCGCGGCCATCGAGAACGCAAGGTTGAGCCGGGATCTCGTCGCCGCCGAAGAGCGTTATCGGTACCTGGTCGAAGGCTCACCCGACGTCGTCTGGTCGGTGGACTCCCAGCTTCGTTTCACCTTCGTGAATGCCATGGGAGCGAAGCTTCTCGGCTGGACACCTGAAGAGATGGTCGGGCAGGATTCGGAGATCGTCCATCACCCGTCCTCGGACGAGGAGATACATCGGAGGCTGGAGGCCCTGATCGCGAATCCGGACCAGGGGGCTCTCTTCCGCTGCAATCTGCGGCACCGGGATGGGCACGCCGTGCCGGTCGAGTTGCACATGGTCGGGACCGTCGTCGACGGCAAGTTCGCCGGCGGCCACGGCAACGTCCACGACACCAGCGAGCGGGACCGCCTCGAGCGGGAGCTGCGGGCGCAGGCGGCCGAACTGGCGGCCGGCCACGAGCGAGCTCACCTGGCGCAGGAATTGCACGACTCCGTGACACAGGCCCTGTTCGGCATGACGCTGATGTCGCGAGTGGCGGAGAAGCTGATCCACGACGATCCGGCGGGAGCGGCGGAGAAGATTTCACAGTGCCGGGATCTGGCCCAGGAGGCGCTGACCGAGATGCGCTCCCTCATCTTCGAGATGCGGCCCGGCAGTGTCGCCGAAGACGGTCTGGCGGAAGCGCTGCGTAAGCACGTCGTCGCCGTCGAGGGGCGGACCGGCCTGCCGGTCGTGCTCGAGGCGGACGATGTCGGCGAGGTGAGCCTGGCCGTCGCTGAGGCTTTCTACCGGGTTTGCGCGGAGGCGCTCCACAACGTGGTCAAGCACGCCGCGGCCCACCAGGTCCGGATCCGGCTGTGGCGCGACGGCGATGGGCTGTCGCTGGAGGTCGGCGACGACGGTGTGGGCTTCGAGCCGACAAGCGTCGAGGGCGAAAGGAGCGGCCATCTTGGCCTGGCGGGCATGCGCGCCCGGGTCGAGCGTTTCGGCGGGCGGATGGACATAGACAGCGCGTCGGGACGAGGGGCGTGCCTGAAGTTCACGGTGCCGCCGAGCTCGGTGGTCGCGGCAGCCGGCGAGGGCTGACCCCGGGCGGCCCGGGGCGGCCGGAAAGCGTCGGGTTGGGGAGTCCTAGGAATTGAGCGCCTCGAGGCGGAAGGCCGCGGCGTCCGTGAGGCGGCGGCGCAGGGCGTTGAGGAAGCGCGCCGCCAGCTCGCCGTCGATGAGGCGGTGATCGGCCGAAATGGTCAGCTTCATCATCTGGCGGACGGCCAGGGCCTCGCCGATTGCCACAGCCGTGGGCGCGACGCTCGACACGGCGAGGATCGCCGACTCGCCCGGGTTGATGATGGCGCTGAACTCGTCCACGCCGAACATCCCCAGGTTCGAGATGGTGAAGGTGCTGCCGGTCATCTCGTCGGGCGTGAGCTTGCCCTCGCGGGCGGCGGTCGCCATAGCCGCGGCCCGGTCGTGAAGTCCCGTCAGGCTCAGGCTCTGAGCGTTTCGAATGACCGGTACGACGAGCCCGCTCGGCACCGCGACGGCCACGCCAAGATGGACGCGCTTTCGGATCCAGACCGATTGACCGTCGGTTCGCGAGTTGACTTCCGGGAACTCGACGAGGGTTTGGGCGGTCGCGGCGAGGACGAAGTCCGTCACGCTCAGCGCAGTTCCGGCGGCCTTGAGCTCGGCGCGCAGCGCCAGGATCCTGGTCATGTCGACAGAGACGGTCACCGTGAATTGTGGGACGGTGGTCGAGGAGAAGGTCAGGCGCTCTCCGATGACGCGGCGCATCCGGCTCAGCGGCCGAGGGGCCTCCTCGTCTTCGGACGCGAACGAGGGCGGGACGAAGGCAGGCGTGGGCGCAGCCACAGGCGCGGGCGTGCCGGCGGAGGCGGCCGCAGCCACGGCTGCGGGCCCGGCGACGACCTCTGGCGCCGGGGCGGTCCGGGCGGTCTCGAGGGCCGCCTGGACGTCGCGTTCCGTGATCCGGCCTTCGGGTCCCGTGCCGGCGATGGTCCGCGGGTCGACGCCGGAGCTGGCCGCGAGGCGGCTGGCTCGCGGGCTGATTCGAATCCGGTCGTCTCGACCGTTCGCGCGCGGGGCCAAGGGGGGAGTCACGACGGGCGCAGCCGGGGCTGCCTCCGGCCGCAGGCTTTCGGGCACAGGCGCTGGGGTCGCGGCAACGGCGGTGGAGGCCGGAGCTGTGTCGGGCACCGCCTCGCCGGCCTGGCCGACGTACGCGACGACGCTGTTGACGGGGACAGTCTCGCCGACCTCGACGTAGGTCTTGAGAAGCACGCCCTCGTCGAACGCCTCAACGTCCATGTTCGATTTGTCGGTTTCGATCTCGAACAGAACGTCGCCCCGATGGACCGGATCGCCCGGCTTCTTGAGCCAGGCGACAAGAGTGCATTCCTCGGTCATCTGGCCCGGTTTGGGCATGAGGATCGGATGAGCCATCGGTCGTCCCTCAGCTGGCTTGGGCGCTGGGCGTTCGGATCAGAGTAGCGCGACGACTGCGTCGAAGATCGTCGCCGCGTCGGGCAGGAATGCCTTTTCGAGGCCTTCGGCCTGAGGGCTGATGCCGTTGGCGGCACCCACGCGGCCGATCGGCGCGTCGAGGTCGTCGAACGCCTCGAACTGGATCCGGGCCACGATCTCGTTGACGAAGCTGCCGGTCAAGACCGCCTGGGCGGCGACCACGCAGCGGCCGGTCTTGCGGATGGACTGCAGGACCGTCTCCATGTCCAGCGGCACGAGGCTGCGCAGATCGATCACCTCGACCGAGACGCCCTTCTCCGAGGCGAGCCGGTCGGCCGCCTTGATGGCGTCGGGTACCGCGGGGCCCCAGGCCACGATCGTGGCATCGGAACCCTCGCGTGCGACGCGCGCCTTGCCGATCGGGACCAGGACCTCGCCGTCCGGCACGTGGCCCTTGGTCGGATATAGACCCTGGCTCTCGACGAAGAGGACGGGGTTATTGTCCCGGATTGAGCTCTTGAGGAGGCCCTTGGCGTCGGCCGCGGTGGCGGGATAGACGACGTAGATGCCCGGGATGTGGGTGAAGACACTCTCAAGCGACTGGGAGTGCTGGCCGCCGTAGCCCTTGCCGGCGCCGACTGAGGCGCGGATGACGAGTGGTACCTCGGTCTGGGCTCCGGACATGTAGTGCCACTTGGCCGCCTGGTTGGCGATCTGGTCCGACGCCATCAGGGCGAAATCCATGTACATCAGTTCGACGACCGGCCGAAGACCGACCATCGACGCGCCGACTGCCGTGCCGCAGATGCAGGCCTCGGAGATCGGGGTGTTGAAGACGCGCTGGCGACCGAACGTTTCGAGCAGGCCCTTAGTCAGTTTGAAGGCGCCGCCGTAGTCGGCCACGTCCTCACCGTAGACGATGACACGGCGATCGCGAAGCATCTCCTCCGTCAGAGCGTCGCGAAGGGCGTCCTTGTAGCTGATCGTGCCGTCCTTGCCGCGGGCGGCAACCGGGGCGTCGGCGAAGGTCAAGACCGCACCTTCCGGATCCGGCACCACGTCCGCGACGGTGTCCGTGTACAGGTAGCGCAGGACGTCCGCCGGATCTGGATCCGTGGCCTTCGACGCGCGGACCGCCGCTCGGGCGTTGCGATCCCGCGCTTTGGCCTCGACGGCCGCCACGGTCGCTTCGTCGGCGGCGCCGGATTCGACGAGCTGGGTCTTCAGCCGCACGATCGGGTCGACGTCCCGCCAGGCGTTCTCCTCGTCGCGCGTCCGGTACTCGTTGCGCGGATCCGAGAGGGAATGGCCGTAGTAGCGATATGTGCTGGCTTCGATGAGCACGGGGCCCTTGCCGGCGCGGCAGAGGGCGGCGGCGCGATCGACGGCGTCGCGGACCGCCAGGACGTCCATGCCGTTGACCACTTCGGCGTGCATGTTGTTCTGGGAGAAGCCCGCGCCCCGGCGGGCCAGATGATCCACCCCCATGACCTCTTCGTCGGTCCGGTGCGTCATGCCGTAGTGGTTGTTCTGGATGAAGAAGATGACCGGCAGGCCGAAAGCGTGGTCACCGGCGAGGTGGTTGGCGAACTGTTCCTGAGCGGCCCAGTTCAGCGCCTCCAGGACGACGCCGTTGGCGTACGCGCCGTCGCCGGCGAAGCAGCACACGACCTTCTCCGAGCCCTTGTAGCGAAGGGCCATCGCGGCGCCGGTCGCGATCGGCACGCTGCCGCCGACAATTGCGTTGGCGCCGAGATGGCCCGTAGAGAAGTCGCCGATGTGCATGCCGCCGCCGCGGCCCTTGCAGTAGCCCTCTTCCTTGCCGAACAGCTCCGCGACGACGCGGTAGATATGCTCTTCGAGGGCGGCCTCCAGGAGGTCGGCGCGGCTCCTGGCCTTGCCGCCGGGCACGCGGGCCTTCAGTTGGGCGTCGGTCATGGCGCGGATCGCTGCGAAACCTTTGGCGACGGCGTCGCCGTGGCCGCGGTGGCTGCTCGTGACGTGGTCATCTGCCCGCAATGCGCTCGAAGCCCCGACGGCGCTCGCTTCCTGGCCGATCGAGACGTGTGTCGGGCCTCGGTAGTCGTAACCTGGCAGTGGGTCGTACCCGCCGGAGCGCAGGCGGACGATCATCTCTTCGAGCTCGCGGATGGCGAGCGTGTCGTCCAGCAGATCGAGCGCCGAGTCTCTGGTCAGGCGGCCCGACTCCAGCTCGGTGCCCAGGTCGCCCTTGTAGACGAAGCCGCTGATCGAACCGAGCGACTCCTCGAACGGCTCGAAATCGGGGCGTGCGTCGCTCCGAAATGCGGTCTCCGTCACCATCTATGTCACCTTCCAGATTTCATGTTCGCAATGGATACGCCGCAGTCCCGGGCCGCCGAACCCCGCCGCGCGACATCCGAAGCGGCGCAGCGAGGGCGATGGGGGCCGACTTGGGGTAGCCGCGACGCTCTACGAGCGATTTCGGGCTGTTTCAACCTGAAGGTTGAGACCGCCCGAAGCATGCCGTAGCATATGGCAGTAGCAAGGAATCGTAAATACCCGAAAGTCAATTCGCTCTCACCGCGCGGCAGTTCCGCCTCACAACCGCGACCCAAACGGAGCCGGGGAAACGTGACACGCACGGTCTTTGACACTAGATCGCGCTCGAATGAGCGGGAGCCGGGGCCGCCGGCAGTCAACACGCACGTCCATCTTCCGCCCAACTTCTCGGCCTTCGAGAATGTCGAGGCCGTCATCGAGAAGGCGTGCCAGGAAGGGCTGGCGGTCGTCGGCTCGGCCAACTACTTCGACTTCCGGGTGTACAGGCGCTTCGCCGAGGCCGCGGCTGCCGCCGGGATCGTGGCCCTGCACGGCACCGAGATCATCACCGTGCAGGACGGCCTCCAGTCGAGCGGCGTCCTGGTCAACGATCCGGGCAACCCCGGCCGAACGTACATGTGCGGCAAGGCCATCGCCGGCTTCGACAGGCCCGGGCCGGTGGCGCGGTCGCTGATGTCGACGATCCGGCGGACAAGCGAGGTGCGCATGGCGGCGATGGCCGTGCGGCTCGCCGAGCGGGCGCACGCGGTGGGGCTGCGGGACGCGCCGGCGATCCAGGGCATCGTCAGAGCGGTAGCCGCCAGGAACGACGTGCCTGCCGAATGGGTCTCCCTCCAGGAGCGCCACCTCGCCCGAGCTCTCCAGGAAGCGGTGTTCGCGCAGATCGAACCTGAGCATCGTGCCGCGTTCATGAGCGAGCTCCTCGGAGGCCCCGTCGACCCGGGCATCCTGGTCGATCCGGTCGGCCTCCAGGAGACCATCCGCTCGAAGCTCATGAAAGCGGGCCGCCCCGCGTTCGTGCCCGAGGCGGCCGTTTCGTTCGATGAGGCCTATCGCCTCGTCTTGGAGCTCGACGGCATCCCCTGCTATCCCACGCTGGCCGACGGAGCAAACCCGGTCTGCAAGTTCGAAGACCCGCCCGAGGCGCTGGCGGCGTCTCTCCTCGGCCGCGGGGTCTACCTCGCCGAGCTGATCCCGGTCCGCAACGCGCCCGAGGAGGTAGATCATTATGTGACCGCCTTCCGCGAAGCCGGGATCCTCGTGCTGGCCGGGACGGAACACAATACTCAGCGCATGATCCCGCTGACCCCATCTTGCCGCGGCGGAGTGGCGTTGTCGGACATGGCGCAGAAGGCATTCTGGGAGGCAACCTGCGTGATCGCGGCTCATCAGCATCTGCGGAACGAGGGCAAACCCGGCTACGTCGACGCGGAGGGCCGGCTCGCGACCGGCTTCACCGGGGGGGAAGCTCGCGTGGAATTGTTCGCGGAGCTGGGCGAGCGCGTGATCGCGTCTGCCCATGGGGCCACGGCGTGAGCGACGGAGCAGCTGCGGCGACGGGCGTGGCCCGGTCTCTCGACGCCATCGTCGAGGTCTCCCGCCGCTACGGCCTGGACTCGGAGTTTGCCCGAGCAGGTGGCGGCAACAGCTCGGCCAAGGTGGACGGCGTCCTGTACATCAAGCCGAGCGGCGTGGCCCTGGCGGATCTCACCGCCGAAGGCTTCATCGGCCTGCGCCTGCCGCCGCTCCTGGAGTTGCTCGACTCCGCCGAGCAGCCGGGTGCAGCCGGCGGCACGGACGAAGTGGTGCGCGCGGCCGTCGCCTCGCGCGTTCAACCGGACGACGGTCGCCGGCCGTCCGTCGAGCTACTGTTCCATGCGCTCCTGCCAGAGCGCTTCGTGCTGCACACGCACCCCATCATCATCAACGCGCTCACCTGCAGCAGCCGCGGCCCCGAACTCGCGGCCGAGCTCTTCGGCGATGGGGTCCTGTGGATCCCGTACACGGACCCCGGCTTGCCTCTCGCCCGCCGCATCCGTGACCTGCGGAAGCAGCATGAAGCCCGGACGGGCGCTGCCGCGCCGTCGGTTCTGTTCATGCAGAACCACGGACTGGTGGTGGCCGCCGACAGCCCGGCGGAGATCGACCGGATCTCGAGCTGGATCGTCGGAACAATTCGCGATCGGTTGGGCGACGCGGCCGCGGCGCCCTCCGCAGTGGCTGTGCCGGCTCTCGCGCCGGCGCTTGCCTCGGCGGCCGTTCGGGCGATCGGACCGGTGCTGAGAGCCGCCCTCGCCACGGGCGCCCGGCTCAAGGTCGTCACCTTCGACGACGGCCCTCTCGCCGCCCGGATTGCGGCCTCGGCTACCGGGGCGGAGTTCCTGTCCGGCGGGCCCCTGACGCCGGATCAAATCGTCTACGCGGGGTCATGGCCCCTCGTCCTCGATCCGATAGCGGCCGTGCCGGACGGGGATGCCATCGCCGCCGGCGTTCGGGCCGCGGTCGACCGATTCGAGCAGAGCCGGGGGCACAAACCCGCGGTCGCGGTAGCGCCGGGCCTGGGCGTCTTTGCGGCGGGCGGATCTATCCGTCAGGCCGAGACGGTTCGCGACGTCTTTCTCGACTCGTTCAGAGTAGCAACGCTCGCCGACGCCCTCGGCGGCGTCCGGCCACTGGCGAACGAGGAGCGCGAATTCATCGAGCGCTGGGAAGCCGAGGAATACCGCGGCCGCATCGCGGCCGGAGCGCCCGGGCCCGCCCGGCCGGGGCGCGTCGAAGGACTCGTGGCCGTGGTGACGGGCGCCGCCCAGGGCTTCGGCCTCTCGATCGCCGGCGATCTCGTCGCCAACGGCGCGCACGTCGCCCTCGCCGATCTCAACGTCGCTCTCGCCGATTCGGAGGCCACCAGGCTGACCGAAGGCTTCGGCCCCGGGCGTGCGATCGGGCTGGCGGTGGACGTCACCGACGATGGCTCGGTGGCCGCCCTGTTCGACGCTGTCGTCCGCCGGTTCGGCGGCTTCGACCTCCTCGTATCAAACGCCGGCATCCTCAAGGCGGGCAGCGTCATGAGCCAGCCGGTCGGGGACTTCGACGCCGTGACTCGCGTCAACTACCGCGGCTATTTCCTGTGCGTCCGGAACGGCGCGCCCATCCTGGCCCGCCAGCACCGGGCCAGGCCGGACTACTGGGGCGACATCGTCGAGATCAACTCGAAATCGGGCCTGGCCGGTTCGAGCCGCAACGGCGCCTACGCCGGCAGCAAGTTCGGCGGTATCGGCCTGACGCAGTCGTTCGCCCTCGAGCTGGTCGACGACGGCATCAAGGTGAACGCGATCTGCCCCGGCAATTTCCTCGACGGCCCCCTATGGTCCGATCCGCACAACGGGCTTTTCGTCCAGTACTTGCGCGAGGGCAAGGTGCCCGGCGCCAAGACGATTGACGACGTCCGGCACGCTTACGAGGCGAAGGTCCCGATGGGCCGCGGGTGCACGCCGGCGGACGTCATGGAAGCCCTCTACTACGTCGTCGCACAACGTTACGAGACCGGTCAGGCCATTCCGGTCACGGGCGGCCAGGTGATGCTCAGCTGACGGAGAGCCAAACGTGAACCACCACCCCCGGGAGAGCGCCCGAGCCATTCCCGCGACTGAGCACGCCATCCAGTTCGTGGGGCCCGGCGAGATCCGCCACAACACGGCGAAGCCGGTGCCGGTTCCCGGCCCGACGCAGATCCTCCTCAAGATGGAGGCGTGCGGGATCTGCTTCTCTGACACCAAGCTCCTCCACGCCTGGATCAACCATCCGCGCAAGAGCGAGTGTTCGGGCTTGCCCGCCGAGGTGCTGGCGGAGATCCCTTCGTACGTCCCCGGGACCCGGCCGACGGTGCCGGGCCACGAGGCCGTCGGCCGGATCGTGGCCGTCGGCGACGCCGTCACCCGCCACCGGGTCGGCGAGCGCGTTTTGGTCCAGACGGACTACCGGCACCTGCCGACGGTCGTCGCCAACGCCGCGTTCGGCTACAACTTCGAAGGCGGGCTGCAGGAGTATGTGCTGCTCGACGAGCGGGTCGTCATCGAGCCCGGGACGGGCGAGCGATTCCTGATACCCGTGAGCGACGGACCGAGCGCCTCGGCCATCGCCCTGGTCGAGCCGTGGGCGTGCGTCGAGGCCTCGTACGCATACCAGGAGAGAAACCACCTTCTCTCCGCCGGGCGGCTGCTCGCGGTGGCCGAAGACGCACACGCCGTCGAAGGTCTGCGCGAGCTGGTCGACGCGAACACCCCGGCGTCGGCGACCGTCGTGCTGCCGGCGGCTGAAAGTTCTCCCCATCTCAGCCGCGTTCCCGTGACGCGCGTCAGCGACCTGGACGGCCTGCCGCCCCAGTCGTTCGACGACATCGTTTATTTCGGTGCCGACGCTTCCAGGATCGAAAAGCTCCAGGGCCTTCTGGCGCCGCGCGGCCTCATCAACGTCGTGACCGGCGGAGCGAAGATCGGCCAGCACGTGGCCCTGGATGTCGGCCGCATCCACTACGACCTCATTCGTTGGACCGGTACGACGACCGGTTCCGCGGCGGACGGCTATGCCGCGGTTCCACCGAGCGGCGAGCTGCACGACGGCGACAGGGTGGCGGTCATCGGCGCCGCCGGCCCGATGGGCCTGATGCACGTCGTCCGCTCGATCTCGGGCGGCTGGAAGAATCTCAGCGTCGCGGGCGTCGACATCGATGACGCCCGCCTCGCCCATCTGGAGCACCTCGCCGGGCCGCTGGCCCGGGAGTGTGGTGTCGGTCTGACCGTCGCCAACAGCAAGGCGGCGCCACTCGAGCCGGGGTTCAGTTACGTGGCCGTAATGGTGCCCGCTCCGGCGCTCGTGGCCCAGGCCCTGTCTCTGGCCGGACGGGGCGGCCGGATCAACGTCTTCGCCGGCTTCGCTATCGGCACCCGTGCGGACATCGATCTCGACTACTACGTCGCCCAGGGCTGTTATTTCGTCGGGACCAGCGGGTCGGGCATCGAGGATATGAAGGCGGTGCTCCGCAAGGTTGAAGGCGGCCGGCTCGACACCAACATTTCGCTGGACGCCGTTACTGGCTTCGACGGCTTCACCGACGCAATCGCGGCCGTCGAGGCGCGGACCTCGTCTGGCAAGATAATGGTCTACCCGTCGCTCCCGGGCCTCGCCTTCACTCCGCTCGCCGGCCTTCGAGATCGCGTTCCGGCGGCAGCCGCGGCACTCGACGGCGGGCGCTGGACGAGAGCCGCGGAAGAAGCGCTGCTGCGCGACGCAGGGCGCACGGACGCGAGCCGGCGGGAAGGAGGGCGATCATGAAGGTCCTTCGGATCCACGGCGCTGGCGATCTGCGCCTCCAGGACGAACCGACGCCTGTCCCGGGCCGCGACGAGGAGCTCGTTCGTGTCGGGGCGGTCGGACTTTGCGGCTCGGACCTGCACTGGTACACGGAGTCTGGGATCGGCGATGCCGGCCTGACTCGACCCCTGATCCTGGGCCACGAGGCCGGCGGAGTGATCGCTGAGGGGCCGCGGGCCGGGCAGCGAGTGGCCATCGACCCGGCGATACCCTGCGGCCGTTGCGTGCACTGCGAGGCCGGTCATCAGCACTTCTGCCTGAAGCTGCGATTCGCCGGCGACGGTGTCACGGATGGCCTGCTGCGCGAGTACGCGGCTTGGCCGGCCGACTCGCTCGTCCCGGTCCCCGATTCCCTCAGTGAATCGGACGCCGCCATGCTCGAACCGCTGGGCGTGGCCATCCACGCGCGACGACTCGCCGAGATCCGGCCCGGCGATTCGGTCGGCGTCTTCGGCTGCGGACCGATCGGGCTGTTCATCGTCCAGCTCGCACGCGCCTCCGGTGCCGCCACGATCGTCGCCACGGACCTGCTCGAGCACCGCCTAGACGCGGCTCGCGAAATGGGCGCCACCCACACCCACCTGGTGTCCGGAGGCGATGAGCGCACGGCTTTGCTGGCGGCCACCGGCGGGCGCGGCCTGGACGTCGGTTTCGAAGCCGCGGGCGAGGACGACGCCCTCGATACCGCCCTGGCGCTGGCCTATCCTGCCTCGACCGTCGTCGTGGTCGGCATTCCGAGCGTGAACCGGACATCCTTCACGCCGTCGGTCGCCCGCCGCAAGGGCCTGACGATCAAGCTCTCGCGTCGCATGAATCGCGTTTACCCCGCGTGCATCCGGCTCGTGGAGTCTGGCTTGATCGACACCCGATCGGTCGTCACGGGCAAGTACCCGATGGCGGATTTCGACAAGGCATTCGCGAGCGCCGCCAGGCGCGAGGGTCACAAGGTCGTCATATCGCCGTCGGCCTGAGGGTCCGACGTACGGCGAGTACGCTCGGGCCGCCCGTTCCCTCGCCGTCGCCTTCAGCGCCTCCTGGAGACAGGCGCTCTGTCCGTTCGGTGCCCGGCCTCGAAAGCACGTTCAGGGCGGGTGCTTGGCGTCTCCCGGCCCCTATGAATAGGGCCGTAAAGGGTAGAGATCGCAAGTTGACATGAACCCAACCGGCGATCAAAGTGTTCGCAATCGCAACTATCCGCAACAGCCCAGCTGCGCCGGTATGGCCAACGCACATCGGCCTGACGGATGGATCGCGAAGAGCAGGGAGATCGCGTGGCCCAGAGGGCAGCCGTCCAATCTGAGAGTGTCTTTGCCCAGGAGAGGCAGCAGCAGATTGCTGCGATCGTGGCCGAGAAGGGCCGGGCGCGGGTGGTGGACCTTGCGGCCCGGTTCGGAGTGTCGGCCGTGACGATCCGCAAAGACCTCCTTGTGCTCGAATCGGACCGACGGCTGGTCAGGACGCACGGTGGGGCCATCGCCGCCGAACGAAATCGCCCCGAGCTGGCGTTCGCGATCCGGGAGCGGCTCGAACGGGACGAGAAGGATCGCATCGGCGCCTTCGCCGCGACCCTGGTGGCCGATGGCGAAGGTATCGTCCTGGACGCGAGCACAACGGCGCTCTACGTGGCCCGCCACCTGATCGCTCGGAGCCACTGGCAGGAGCTCACCGTTCTCACGAACGGCATGCGGATCGCATCGGAACTGGCCGGCCATGCCGGCATCGTCGTGCTGATGCCGGGCGGCCGCGTCCGCTTCGAAGCGCTGTCCCTGATCGGACCGCTCGGCGGCTCGATCTTCCGCAAGGTGAACGTGCAGAAGGCGTTCCTCGGGGCCGCCGGGTTCACCATCGACTCCGGGCTGAGTGACGCCATCGAAGAAGAAGCCCAGATCAAACGCTCCATGGTCGGCGCGGCACGCGAGGTCGTGGCCATTGTCGACCACACCAAGTGGGGCAGGGCGGCGTCCGCGACCTTCTGCCGGACTGACCGGATCAGCACCGTGCTGACCGACGAGAAGGCGCCGCCGGAAATGGTCGACGAACTGCGGCGCCTGGGAACGCGCGTCTATCTCGTCGGCCAGGATGGGCCGCTCGCCTCGGACCGGGATTCGCTGCCGGCGGCCGTTCGAGGACTCTCACGGTGAGACCAGGAGCCGGCCGGCCGCCGCTTGACCCTGCCCGACTGGCAGACACAGCCAGAGGATGCCAATGAGGAATCGTCCGCACCGTCCGGGGGTTGACAAAGCGGTCTATGTTATCTACTGCTACGGCCATGGTAGCGTTAACATACGAACTGCCGCTCGCCCGTCATTGCCAAGCGCTCCGTCACGAGTCGCGCCACTGGCAGGAGGCATCGTTGCCTGAGCCCGTCGTTCAGATGCTCGGCATCACCAAGGACTTCCCCGGCGTTCACGCGCTCGTGGATTGCCGGTTCGAGCTGCTCCCGGGCGAGGTCCACGCCCTGGTAGGTGAAAACGGCGCTGGTAAGTCGACCCTTATGAAGATCCTCGGAGGCGTGTACAAGCGCGATTCCGGCATCATCCGTTTCAAGGGTTCGCCGGTCGAGATCCCCAACGTCGCCAGGGCCCAGCACCTCGGCATCAGCATGATCCATCAGGAACTGAACCTGATGCCGCATCTGACCGTCGCCCAGAACATTTTCATCGGGCGCGAGCCCGAGAGGCTGCCGTACATCCTGGACGATCGAAAGCTGAACGACGACGCGGCGGCGCTGTTCGATCGGCTGCACCTGCGCATGGATCCCCGCAAGCGCGTCTCTTCGCTGACCGTCGCACAGCAGCAGATGGTGGAGATCGCCAAGGCGCTCTCGTTCAACTCCGAAGTCCTGATCATGGACGAGCCGACCGCGGCGCTCACCGACACCGAGATCGACGAGCTCTTCCGGATCACCCGTGAACTCCGCGCCCAGGGCGTTGGGATAGTTCACATCTCGCATCGGCTCCAGGAGCTCAAGCAGATCTCCGACCGCGTGACGGTCATGCGAGACGGCCATTTCATCGACACTCTGCAGACTGCGGACGCAAAGATCGATCAGATCATCTCGATGATGGTTGGCCGGACCATATACGACGCCGTCCCGGACGTCCCGGACGTCGTCGACCCCGAGGTGGTGCTCGAGGTCCGCGGCCTGAACCGTGGGTGGGCCATTCGCGACGTGAGCTTCTCCGTCCACCGGGGCGAGATCCTGGGCATCGCGGGCCTGGTCGGCGCGGGTCGCACCGAAGTCGCCCGGGCCATCTTCGGGGCCGATCCGATCGACTCCGGCGAGATCTACGTTCACGGCAGGAAGGTCCGGATTGCAAACCCGACCGACGCCGTGCGGCACGGCATCGGCTATCTGTCCGAGGATCGCAAGCGGTACGGCCTGGCCCTCGGCCTCAACGTCGAGACGAACATCGTCCTGGCCTCGCTCAAGCGGTTCCTCACGCGCTTCGGGGTTGTTCGGACCTCGCTCACCGCCGCCGCGGCGAAGCATCAGGTCGAGGAACTGTCCATCAAGACGCCAAGCCTCGCCCAGAAGGTACGCAACCTTTCGGGCGGGACACAGCAGAAGGTGGTCGTGAGCAAGTGGCTCACCGCAGACACGGAGATCCTGATCTTCGATGAGCCCACCCGGGGCATCGACGTCGGCGCCAAGAGCGAGATCTATCACCTCTTGAACGAGCTCGCCCATGAGGGCAAGGCGATCGTGATGATCTCGTCGGAGCTTCCCGAGGTCCTCCGCATGAGCCATCGAATCCTGGTCATGTGCGAGGGCAGGGTCACCGGCGAGCTGACGGCCGCTGAAGCCAACCAGGAGAAGGTCATGACGTTCGCGACTCAGCGCGAAGCAGCCGCATAAAGCAGGAGTAGCAGGTGAGCAATGCCGTTCCGACCACGTCTTCGAAAACGCGGTCGCTGTCGTTCCTGCGAGGCGACGCTATTCAGCGCGCCCTGGCATTCGGCGCGCTCCTGCTGCTGATCGCGGTCTTTAGCACCCAATCGCCGTACTTCCTCAACTTCGAGAACTTCAAGGCCATCCTCATCGCGACGGCGGTTGCCGGTGTGCTGGCGCTCGGCCAGACCTTCGTAATCACGACCGGCGGCATCGACCTCTCGGTCGGAACGGTGATGACCCTGTCCTCGGTCATGACGGCCGTCACGATCACGAACGCGGGTCTGCCGATCCCGGTGGGCATCCTCGTCGGCATCCTGACCGGCGGCGTCATGGGCCTGGCCAACGGCATCCTGATCGCGCGTTTCAAACTGCCCCCGTTCATCGCCACATTGGGCATCCTCAACGTCGCGCGCGGACTGTCCCTCGTCATCACCGCGACCCGCCCCATCTACTACACGAGCCACCCCGAGTTCAACACTCTCGTGATGGGGAGCCTGATCCCCGGCATCGACATCCCCAACATCGCCCTCGTGCTGTTCCTGGCCGCCATCGTGGCCGCATTCATCCTGGGCAAGACCGCTCTTGGCCGCTACACCTTTGCTCTCGGCAGCAACGAGGAAGCCGTCCGGCTGTCGGGCGTCAACGTCACGGTCTGGAAGACGGCGGTGTACGTGGTCTGCGGGCTCTTCGCCGGCCTCGGCGGCGTACTCCTCTCCGGTCGCGTGAACTCGGCCCAGCCGGCGCTCGGTTTCGGATATGAGCTCGATGCGATTTCCGCCGTGGTCATCGGAGGGACCTCGCTCGCCGGCGGTGAGGGCTACATCCTCGGAACGATCATCGGCGCATTCATCGTCAAGACTCTGACCAACGGCCTGCAGATCATGAACGTCGCGCAGGAGTGGCAGATCGTCGTCACAGGCGTCGTAGTTATCGCCGCCGTATTCCTCGACATCACGCTTCGCCGAAGGCGGGCGTAACCCCCATAGGCCTGACAGCTGATTCTTCCGAATCAGCGGACGGTAATGCAATCGGAGCGAGGTAGGAGACCAGATGAAGCGTTTGTTCAGTATTGCGGCCGTGGCGATGCTCGTCGCCGCGTGCAGCAGCTCGAGCACGGCGGCGCCGTCCTCGGGTGGGGCCGGCGAAAAGCCGTACATCCCGATCGTGTCGAAGGGCTTCCAGCACCAGTTCTGGCAGGCTGTGAAGCAGGGCGCCGAGGCCGAGGCCACCAAGGAAGGCGCCAGCGTCAACTTCATGGGCCCGGACACTGAGTCCAACGTCGACCAGCAGCTCAACATGCTGACGGCCGAGCTGGCCAAGAAGCCGGCGGCCCTGTGCTTCGCCGCGCTCGACAGCAAGGCTGCCAGCCCGATCCTGCAGCAGTACAAGGACGCGGGCATCCCGGTCATCGCGTTTGACTCGGGCGTCGACAGCGACATCCCGCTGACCACCGTTGCGACCGACAACGTCGCGGCCGCGGCTCTCGCCGCGGACAAGATGGGCGAAGCGCTCGGCGGCCAGGGCAAGGTTGGCGTGATCATTCACGACCAGACCAGCCGCACCGGCATCGACCGTGGTACCGGCTTCCTCAACGAGATGAAGGCCAAGTACCCGAACATCCAGATCATCGGCCCGCAGTACGGCGGTGGCGACCAGCTCAAGTCGGCTGACCTCGCCAAGGCGATGATCCAGGCCAACCCGGACATGAAGGGCTTCTTCGGCGCGAACGAAGGCTCCATCATCGGCGTCCTCAACGCGGTCAAGGAACTCAACCTGTCCGGCAAGATGACCATCATCGGTTATGACTCGGGCCAGGCGCAGATCGACGCGATCAACTCCGGCCTCGAGCTCGGCGCCGTTCAGCAGAACCCGGTCGGCATCGGCGCCAAGTGCGTCGTCTATGCCATGAAGGCGATCAAGGGCGAGACCTTCGACAAGTCGGTCGACACCGGCTTCATTTGGGCGGACAAGAGCAACATCGACTCCGCTGAGGTCAAGGCCGTTCTCTACAACTAGTTGGAGAACTAGCGGCGGGCCTGACTGCCGGTAGTTCTGGTCGAAGGGGTCCCCGTTCGCGAGGGCCCCTTCGACATGTATCCGGCGTCTTGCGTTTTGCCGGCGACACTACTCGCAACGAAACCTTCGGCCTAAGCTAGCCCCGCCTGCCGGCCAACCTCGCCGGAGGAGCGAAGGAGAACAGGACGATGACGACCATCGATGCCCAGACAACGAATGCGCGCGGAGGCGGACCGCGATTTGTGGGCAGCTGGCCGAAGATCGGCATAAGGCCTGCCATCGATGGGCGCAGGAACGGCGTTCGAGAGTCCCTCGAAGATCAGGTCATGGGCATGGCCAGATCCACGGCCGCCCTCCTGACCGCGAAACTCCGCTACCCCGACGGTTCGCCGGTTCAGTGCGTCATCACCTCCCGTTGCATCGGCGGAGTCGCCGAGGCCGCCGAGGCCGCGGAGCTGTTCCGCAACGAGGGCGTGGGCGTGTCGATCACGGTGACGCCGTGCTGGTGCTACGGCTCCGAAACGATGGACATGGACCCGCTGACCCCCAAGGCCGTCTGGGGCTTCAACGGCACCGAGCGCCCGGGAGCGGTGTATCTCGCCGCCGTCCTCGCCGCGCATACCCAGAAGGGGATTCCGGCTTTCGGCATCTACGGCCGCGACGTTCGAGACGCGACCGACAACTCGATCCCGCCGGACGTGGAGGAGAAGCTCCTGCGCTTCGCGCGCGCCGGGCTGGGCGTGGCAATCATCCGCGGCAAGTCCTACCTGAGCCTCGGCGGCGTTTCGATGGGCATCGCCGGCTCCATCGTCGACCACGGCTTCTTCGAGCGCTATCTGGGGATGCGCGTCGAGAGCGTCGACATGAGCGAGTTCATCCGGCGAATGGACGAGGGCATCTACGACCCGGAGGAGTTCCGCAAGGCCCTCGCGTGGACGAAGCAGCACTGCCCTGAAGGCGAAGACCGGAACCTGCCCGACAAGCAGCATAGCCGGGACCAGCTCGACCGCGACTGGGAGACGGTCGTGAAGATGGCGATCATCGGCCGCGACCTGCTACGCGGCAACCCGCGTCTCACCGAGCTTGGCTTCGGCGAAGAGGCGATGGGCCACAACGCAATCCTGGGCGGCTTCCAGGGCCAGCGCCAGTGGACCGACCACATGCCCAACGGCGACTTCATGGAGGCGGTCCTGAACTCGTCGTTCGACTGGAACGGCAGGCGGGCGCCTCATGTCCTCGCCACCGAGAACGACAGCCTCAACGGCGCGGCCATGCTCCTCGGTTACGTGCTCACCAACCGAGCCCAGATCTTCGCCGACGTGCGGACCTTCTGGAGCTCCGAGGCCGTGGAGCGAGTGACGGGCGTGGCGCTCGAAGGGCGCGCGGCCGGCGGTGTCATCCACCTGATCAACAGTGGCGCCGCCTCTCTCGACGCCACCGGCGAGATGGAGGCAGACGGCGAGCCGGTCATGAAGCCCTTCTGGGACATCACGGACACGGACGTGGAGAAGGCGCTCGCCGCCACGACATGGCCGCCGGCCCGGACCGAGTACTTCCGCGGCGGGGGCTTCTCATCGCTGTTCCTGTCGCGTGGTGGTATGCCCGTGACGATGAGCCGCATCAACATCGTCGCCGGCGTGGGCCCAGTTCTGCAGCTCGCTCAGGGCTGGACGGTCGATCTTCCGGAGAAGGTGCACGTCGCCCTCAACGACCGGACGGATCCAACATGGCCGACCCACTGGTTCGTGCCGGAACTCACCGGCAAGGGCGCCTTCCGCGACGTCTACACGGTGATGGCGAACTGGGGCGCGAACCACGGTGCCATCAGCTACGGCCACATAGGCGCGGACCTGATCTGCATCGCTGCTGCACTGCGGATCCCCGTGAACATGCACAACGTCCCGGACGAGCAGGTGTTCCGACCGAGCGCCTGGAGCGCCTTCGGGACGAGCGATCCCGAAGGCGCGGACTTCCGAGCCTGCGCCAACTTCGGGCCCCTCTACGGCCGCCGCTGACTTTGCGCCCAGACAGCGGGAACCGAACGCGTAGCGGGAGCCATCGATGGCCGTGACGAGCCACTATCTGGCGGTCGACCTGGGGGCTTCCGGCGGTCGTGTCGTCTCGGCCGACTGGGAGGGCACGCGCTTCGAACTGACCGAAGTCCACCGCTTCCCCAACGGGCCGGTACGCATCAACGACGCGCTGTACTCGGACGTCCTGGGGTTGTGGCGGGAGATCAACGAAGGCATCGCCCGCGCCGGCCGAACTCACTGCGGTCAAGTGGACGCGATCGGGCTCGACACGTGGGGTGTCGACTTCGCCCTGCTTGACCGCGACGGCGCGCTGGTGGGAAATCCGCGCCACTACCGCGACCGCCGCACGGACGAGATCCTCGAGCCGGCCTTCAAGCGCGTGCCGCGCGACGAGATCTTCGAGGCAACGGGCCTGCAGGTCTGGCAGATCAACACCCTCTTCCAGCTGTTCTCGATGCAGCGGACGGGGCAGGCGGAGCTGGACGCGGCCAGGACGCTGCTGCCGCTGCCGAACCTGTTCTACTACTGGCTCGGCGCGGGGCCCTGTGCCGAGTTCACCGAGGCGAGCACGTCCCAGTGCCTGGATCTGCGGACGCGCGCCTGGGCGGACGGTCTCCTCGGCCGCTTCGGCATCCGGCGAGATCTGTTCCCCATCCTGGTGGAGCCGGGCACGGAGATCGGCACGCTTCGAGGCGATCTGGCAGCCGATGCGGGCCTGGCCGGGAAGACGCGCATCGTGGCCGTCGGCTCGCACGACACTGCCAGCGCCGTTGGCGCCATTCCTGGCCTCGACGAAGGCAGCGCTTTCATCAGCAGCGGCACCTGGAGCGTGATCGGCTTGGAGACGCCGGGTCCGGTGATCACTGCCGAAGTCCTCGCCCAGGGCTTCACCAACGAGGGCGGCCTGGCCGGCAAGACGCTGCTCATCAAGAACCTGCCAGGGCTCTGGCTCCTCCAGGAGTGCCGCCGCCACTGGCAGCGCGACGGAGGCGGGTACCCCTGGGCCGAGCTCCTGGCCTCCGCCGAGGCGGCCGAACCGTTCCGCGCGCTGATCGATCCCGAGGCAGCCGACTTCCTCAATCCCGACGACATGCCGACCGCCATCCGTGAGAACTGCATGCGAACCCGGCAGGCCGTGCCGCAGGGCGTTGGTCAGTTCGTACGCTGCTGTCTCGAGAGCCTGGCGCTGAGTTACCGGATAGCGCTCGCCGAGCTCGAGCGCCTATCGGGCAGGCGGATCTCGGCGCTCCGGATCGTCGGTGGCGGAAGCCAGAACAGGTTGCTCTGCCAGCTCGCGGCCGACGCCTGCGGCGTGCCCGTTATCGCGGGGCCCACTGAGGCGACCGCCTTCGGCAACGTCGTGGCTCAAGCGATCGCGGCGGGTGAGCTTGCCGGAATCGACGATGGTCGGGCCGCCGTCGGCCGCTCGGTCACGCTCGACACCTACGAGCCGCGGCAGACCGACCGATGGGCGGAGGTTGCAGAGCGGGCGCTGGCAATGCGGACGCCCGCGGCGAGCTAGTCGCCGGACGACTGCAGGCTTTCGCCTATTGACTACCCTGCGCCCGGTTGGGTCTCTGCGGGACGCTCGGCCGTGTCGGCCGAGGGTGGGGAACTGGAACGCCGGATAACCAGCTCGGTCGGCAGGACGATGCGGCGCGGTTCGTCCGCCAGCTCCCCCGCGAGGCGTTTCAGAAGCAGCGCGGCCGCCTGCCTGCCGATCTCGTAGGCGGGTTGCCCCACCGCCGTGAGGTAGGGATCCGGGGTCCAGCCCGAAGGGAGGTCGTCGAACACGACCAACGATAGGTCGTCGGGGATCCGCAGGCCGACCTCCCTGGCCGCCTTCATGGCACCGTACGCAATGAAGTTGTTGGCGGCGAAGATTGCCGTTGGGCGGGGCTTCTGGGACAGAACGTCCCGGGCCATGCCGTAGCCGCTCTCCTCGGAGAACTCGCCATATCGGACGGGGCCACACTCCAGGTCCGGGCATGCCTCCTTCAGCGCGTCGAGGTAGCCGGCGACGCGGTCGGTTGAGGTCGATACCGCCTCCGGCCCGGTCAGCATCGCGACCCTGCGATGGCCCAGGTTGATCAGATGGAGGACGCCGTCACGCGCGCCGGCTCGAGACGCGCCCCGGACCTCGTCGAGCTCGACGTTCTGCACGTGCCGGTCGACGAGGACGGTCGGAATGCCGCGCTGCTTGAGGAGCCGGATGGAGGTCCCGCCGCCGGCCGCGGGCACGAGCAGCACGCCGTCCACTCGCCGCTCGACCAGGACCCTTACATACTCGCTCTCGACCGCCTCGTTCTCGTACGTGCTGCAGAACATCACCGCGTAACCCTCGGCGCGGGCGGTGTCTTCGACGCCTCCGGCAATGGTCGTGAAGAACGGATTGCGGATGTCGGTAACGACCAGGGCGAGCGTATTGGTCTTCTGCGAACGCAGCTGGCGGGCCGGCCCGTTCGGCATGTAGCCCAACTCGGTGACGGCGTCGTTGACGCGGACGCGGGTCTCCTCGCTGATGTGGGCAGACCCGTTGACCACTCGGGAGACGGTCATGGTCGACACGCCGGCGCGGCGGGCGACGTCGTTCAGCGTGGTCATGACGGCAGGCTCGCGAGCGTGCGCTCGAAGGGGCCGGTTCCGCGATCCCAGGGCGTGCCGCCTCGACCGGCTGCCGAACCGCAAGAACGGTCGTTCACGAGTATGCGGCCAATCGATGGGGACATCGGGATGGGTTCGTGCTACCGAAAGCCGGGGCGCCGCAGACCTCTTGGTCATTGGCACTGCTAACCGTGTTAACGATATCATAGCCGTGCTGCGGCAATCCCAACGCTAGCTCCCGCTTCCCGATTCCTGTAGCCATTCTTCTCTCACCGGGGCGGCCTCGAAAGCCCGCGTCAGGCCCAGGTGACCGCCTCCCCGAAAGAGCGCCGCATGGCCTCGACGAGGTTCTCGTCCAGCGGCCGCGAGATCTCGAGCCCGTCGGTGCTGCCGTCGGGTGCGCGCAACCGAATCCGAAGCTCGCCCCGGCTCCAGCTCACGTCGCGGATGTAAGCCCGCGGCACGACCGTGAGGTCGACGCCGTAACGTGCCTCGAACAGCCAGTTGGGCGGTTCCGCCGCCACCACCAGCTCCCGCGGCCCGAGCACCGAGATGCCGGTGGCGGGCCCGCGTGACCGGCCGATTTCGACGACGTTACCCACGGCAACCATCTCGTCCGCCTGGGGATCGATCCGGAGGTCGTTCCGGCACCCCAGCATGTACGCCCACTTGTAGGGCAGCTCGTGCTCGGGACGCTCGCCGGCTGCGTCCGTGATCCACACGAAGCTGCGCCGGGTCGCGAACTCCGGGCCGGCGATCAGGCGGCGCAGCCACATGACGTTCTCGCGGAGCTGTGGCCGGGCCACGGCGTTGTAGGGGATGGTCAGGCGGCCGGCCTTGCCGATCAGCAGCAACCGACCGTGCAGCAGGACGATCCGGTCGTCGATCGCCAGCAGGTCCTCGAGCGGCACGGACTCGATGGTTCCTTCGTCCTCGCCATCCGTCCACTGTCCCACGGCCGTCTCGCCGAAGGCCACCACTCGCGTTCGGCTCACGCCCTGGCGCACCTTCGAGCCGCGCTTCCATGAGCCCGGAATCAGCAGCAGACGATCGGGCGCCAGCTGGCCGCAGGCCGGCTCGAGCCCGGCCCAGGCCTCGGGCGGGACGTCCTGGCGGCCCGGCCGCGACGGGAGGGCAAGCCTCTCCTCGTCCGGCAGGGGCATCAGGCCGCGAACGAACCGGACCACAGGCTCGAAGGCGGCGATCGGGTTTCTGGTGGTCACCTCGGTCCTCTCATCCTTCTGGGGACGCGATGGAACGGCCGTCCACGCAGAACGCCCTCCACTCTACGGCAAGCCGGCGCCGACATGTCGTGTCCCCCACGGGAAACGGTTGGCAATCAGACCAGACAGGCGCCTGCACGTTCAATCCCCCTCCGCCAGATCGGCATGGAGGCGGCTTGACAGAGCCTGGGCTCGGGCATAGGATCAACTAGCCTTTATATAAAGGCTCATTTGTAGACGCGTAGTTCCGACACCGAACCGGCCCATAGCGGCGGCGTCAAAGAGGGTGCGGAACGACGGGTCGACCGAAAGCGAGTCTCGACATCTTGCCTTCCCCAGCGCACATCCGCACGACCGTCGCTTCGATCGTCGATCAGCCCGACGACCTGCGCGAACTGCGCAACTTCCACAAGGCCCTCGCGGACGTCAACCGCCTGCGTATCCTCCGCCGCCTGGCGGAGAGCCCGGCCACCATTGGCGATCTCATCGAGGTCTCGGGCCTGAGCCAGCCGCTGGTCAGCTGGCACGTCTCCAAGCTCAAGACCGCCGGCGTCGTCGACACCCGGCGAGTCGGTCGAGAGGTCTTCTGCCAGCTTCGACCGGGCGTCTTCGACGTCATGGCCGAACGCGAGCGCGTCCTTCTTGGCATGCCCCAGCCGGGCTCGCCTCGTCCGACTTCGGCGGGGACGAACTGACCGTGGGCGATCAGTCCTTCGTCTCGCAGGCCACCCGCGCGCGGGTGCGCGGCGCGATTACCCCGATCGCCGCCGGACTGGGCCGCGTCGGATTGACGCCCAACGCCCTGACCGTGATCGGCTTCCTGATCTCGGTCGGAGCGGCCGGCACGGCGGCGGCGCAGGCCTGGCTCGCGACCGCCTTCCTGGTCATCTTTGGCGGTTCGTTCGACATGCTCGACGGCGGACTCGCCCGGGCGCAGAACCGGGTAACCCGGTTCGGGGCCTTCCTCGACTCCACCCTGGATCGCTGGGGCGAGGGAGTCGTCTACATCGGGATCGTCGCCGGCGCTTCGGCTGCCGGCTTCGTCGTGGGGGCGGCTCTGGCCGCCGCCGCGGCCGTATCCAGCTTCCAGGTCAGCTACACGCGGGCCAAGGCCGAGAGTCTAGGGCTGGACGGCGAGGTGGGCATCGCTCCCCGCGCCGAGCGGCTCGTCCTCCTGGCTGCCGGCCTCGCCCTGGCTGGTCTCGACGGTGGTGTCGCGGCGGGAGCCCGCGGCCAGACCTGGCTTGCCGGGACCCTGGGCCTGATCTCCGTCGCCGCCAGCATCACCGCCGTCCAGCGCACCTGGCACGTCAACAAGCAGCTTCGAAGTGAGGAGCACAGAGGAAAGTGAGCGACAAGGAAATGAGCGACATGGCGCCCGCGGCGAACGCTGGCGGAAACGGCCACGGCAAGAAGGACCGCAAGATCCGCGTGGCCATCGTGGGTGTGGGCAACTGTGCCAGCAGCCTCATCCAGGGCCGCTACTACTACGAGAACGCGTCCGAGACGGATTTTGTTCCGGGCGTCATGCACGTCAACCTGGGCGGCTACCACATCCGTGACATCGAGTTCGTAGCCGCCTTCGACATCGACAAGAACAAGGTCGGCAAGGACCTCTCCGAGGCCATCTACACCAAGCCGAATAACACCTACGTCTTCCAGCAGGTCCCCAAACTCGGCGTCAAGGTCGAGCGTGGAATGACCCACGACGGCCTGGGCAAGTACCTCTCCCAGATCATCGAGAAGGCGCCCGGCCCCACCGCCGACGTGGTTGGGATCCTCAAGGCCACGAAGGCCGACGTCCTGATCAACTACCTGCCGGTCGGTTCGGAAGAGGCGACCAAGTGGTACATGGAGCAGGCTCTGGCAGCCGGCGTGAGCGTCGTCAACTGCATCCCTGTCTTCATCGCTCGCGAGCCCTACTGGCAGCGCCGCTTCGCTGAGAAGGGCCTGTGCATCATCGGCGACGACATCAAGAGCCAGGTCGGCGCGACGATCAGCCATCGCGTCCTGACCCGCCTCTTCATGGACCGCGGCGTGCGCCTCGACCGTACGTACCAGCTCAACTTCGGTGGCAACACCGACTTCCTCAACATGCTCGAGCGCGAGCGCCTGGAGTCCAAGAAGATCTCCAAGACGAACGCGGTCACCTCGATGCTCGACTACGACCTCGATCCGGACAACGTCCACGTCGGTCCCTCGGACCACGTGCCGTGGCTGCTCGACCGCAAGTACTGCTACATCGTCATGGAAGGCACGACCTTCGGCGACGTGCCGCTCAAGGCCGAAATGAAGCTCGAGGTCTGGGACAGCCCGAACAGCGCCGGCGTCGTCATCGACGCGCTACGCTGCCTCAAGCTGGGCATCGACCGCGGCCTGAAGGGCACTCTCGTCGCCCCGAGCGCGTACTTCAAGAAGAGCCCGCCCATCCAGCTTCACGACGACGTGGCCAAGCCGCGCGTCGAGGCGTTCATCCGCGGCGAGGACAGCGAGACCCTCGTCGGCACGGAGACGCTGACTCCCAGGGCCAAGAAGAAGGCCCCGATCCGCGGTGGCGCTCCGGCCGTCGCGGCCAAGTGAGTAGCGACAACCTGACCCTCGGCCAGGACGTGGAAGGCAACGCCGTCGTTCCCGACGGCGTTGCCGCCACCCCCGCCGCGGGTGAGACCAAGGGCGGAGCCGCTCCCTCGGGACGGCTCCGTTCCGTGGCCTCGGCCGTGGTCGACCGCAAGCCCGCGGAGGAAGGTCCGACCAAGGCGTTCGAGGCCCCCCACAAGCTCCAGAAGGAAACGTTCTTCAACCATCTGGCGGGTCTCACTCTGCTCAGCTTCTGGAGGACGTCGTCCTGGATCATGGGCCACGTCCGGCCCGGTCCCGTCTACCGCGTAGGCGGTTGGCTGGCCATGATCGGCTATGCCGCCAGCCCGCAGCGGCGACGCTGGCTGCGCAGCAACTTCGGCCATGTGCTCGGCGTCTCGCCCCAGGACAAGGCGGCCGGCACGAAAGCCCGCGCGGCCTACCGCAACTACGCCCGCTACATCCTGGAGCTGATGCGCCTGCCGTGGCTCAAGCCCGGCGAGATCAACGTCCACCTCGACGACGTCGACCTCCAGCGCTTCCTCGATACGTACCGAGACTCCAACGGCCTGATCCTGGTGGCGGCCCATCTCGGCAACAACGAGGCGGCGGCGTCGGGATTTGCCAAGCACGGCTACATCATCAACGTCGTCGGCGACGACAGCGCCTACGTCGAGCTGTTCGACCTGTTCGAACGCCAGCGCGCCGCCTGGGGCATCAAGATGATCTCCTGGCGCAACCTTCGCGGCGTCTATGCCGCGCTGCGCCGCAAGGAGGCCCTGGTGCTGCTGGTCGACTGGGGTTATCGAGCCGACGACATGCCGGTCAAGATGTTCGGCGACTGGACCACCCTCCCCGCAGGACCGGCTCTGCTGGCGGGCAAGCACGGGTCGGCGATCATGCCGTTCTGCGTCAACCGGCTGCCCGACGGGCGGTTCCGAGTCACCGCCGACGAGCCGTTCACGGTTCCGTCGACCTCGCCCGCGGACCTTGCTGCCGGCACCCAGAAGATAGCCGCGGCACTTGAACGGCACATCGCGCCGGCCCCGGAGCAGTGGTACATCTTCAAGCCGATCTGGCCCCAGACCGCAGTCGAATCCGCGGCGCTCGAGGCGAGGCACGCCGACATGATGGCCCACCCCGCAGACGCGTCGAGCGGCAAGGCCGGGGGGCGAAAGAGCCCTGAGCGCAGCTCAGGCGGGCGCTAGGCCCGGATGAGCGGCGGCAGACCCATGGCCCAGCCGGCAACGCGGCCGCGACCCGGCGTTGCTCGCCGCGCCTTCGACCGGATCGTCGCCGTTATCGTCATCGGCGCCATGGAGATCGTCCGCCGCATGCCCGACGCGCCGCTGTGGTGGATCGGCAACGCGGCCGGGGCCGTGTCCTACCGCGTTGGAGTGGCGCGCCGCAACAACGCTCGCGCCAACCTGCGGCGCGTCTGCGAATGGATGGCCGCCAACGGGGTCGGCGACGCGCGGTACCACCGCGCCGCCACCGATCCGCGGGCGCTCGAGGCGATCGTCCGGTCCGCCTTCAAGCACCACGCCCATTACTACATCGAGCTGGCCCGCGCGCCCAGGTTCGACGTCGAGTACATGAGGGAGCGGCTCCTGATCGAGACGCCCGAGACGGTCGACCTGGCCTTCTCCGAACGCAAGGCGCTCATCCTTGTCGGCCTCCACTTCGGCACGATCGAGTTGCCGGGCTTCCTGGCCAAAGACCGGCTGGGTATGCTCGTGGCGCCGATGGAATCTCTCCGAAACGAGCGCATCCAGGCCTACTTCAAGCGGACACGAGCGACCGTCGGGGTGCGTATCCTCACCATCGAAGAGGCGGGCCCGGAGCTGCTGGCGGTCCTGCGCCGCAACGAGCCGATCGGCATCGTCGCCGACCGCGACCTCACGGGCTCCGGCCTGGAGGTCGAGATGTTCGGCGCCCCCACGAAGATTCCGGCCGGACCGGCACTCCTGTCCATGGAGACGGGCGCCCCGGCGTACGTGGCCGGCGTGCACCGTACCGGTCCGGGCCGCTATCTTGGCAGCCTGTGGGCCCTGAGCGCGCCCGAGGGAGCGAGCAGGCGTGCCCGCAGCCGGGCCATGGCCCGCGAGGAAGCGGTCCTGTTCGAACGGGTAATCGTCAAGGCACCTGAGCAGTGGCTGGCGATCTTCCACCCCATATGGGCCGACCTCACGAAGGCCGGGCAGATCCGAGGAGACGGCAGCCGATGACGGACCAGGGACGCTTGGGCAAGGCCGATATGCACATCCATTCGATCGCCTCGGATGGCACGGCGTCGGTCGCCCGGATCCTGGACTACGTCAACACGCAAACGGAGCTGGACGTCATCGCCATCGCCGACCACGAACGCATCGAGGGCGCCATCGAATGCCAGCGACTCGCCCGTGAGCGCGGCAGCCGGGTCGAAGTGATCGTTGCCGAGGAGGTCACGACCCGGAGCGGCCACTGTCTCGGTGTCTTCCTGCAGGCTCAGCTCAAGCGAAACCTATCGGTCGAGACCACGGTCGCCGAAATCCACGAGCAGGGCGGCCTGGCGATAGTGCCCCACCCCTTCTCCGCGTTCACGCTGGGGATGCGCAAGAACGCGATCATGCGTGTCCACCTGTCGAAGGATCCGCTTGTCTACTGGGATGCCCTGGAGGGCTTCAATCCCTCGACCGCCGGGCTGTACGGGCGTCGTGCCACGGCCCGACTGGGGGCTGAGCTGGGCCTGCCGCTGGTCGGTAACAGCGACGCCCATACCCTCGACACGATTGGCACCGGCTACACGACTTTCCCCGGCTCCACGGCCGAAGACTACCGGCGGGCCGTCCTGGCCGGGGCGACGAGCGGCAGCTGCATAACCTGGGGGCCGGTCAAAGAGCTGCTGATCTACCGCCGCCAGGTCGGCAAGCAGGCCCGCGATGTCTCGCGCTGGGCCAGGCGAAGCCTGCTCGGCCACAGTGCGCCCCGGGACCTCGGTGTGCCGCCGGATCAGCTGGAACTGCAGCGGGAGCGCGAGCTCCGCTACCAGATGGAAAGGCGGCGGCGGCAGCACCTGACCGGACAGGGTGTCGACGCCGAGGCGGAGCTGGAGCATTCTCTTGGCCGTCGCATCCGATCCATGCGCTACCGCCTGCGGGGCCGTTCGGCGCCCGCCGAACAGGTCGGTGGGTCGGACCTGGGAGAGCGCCGGTCGTGAAGATCGGCCTGGTCACGCCGTACGTCTACCCGCTGCCCGGCGGGGTCAACGAGCACGTCCGTTTCCTATACGAGAATCTTCGGCTGCTCGGCCACGATGTCCGCATCATCAGCAGCAGCCACGGGCTGCAGCGCTCCTCCGAGGGCGACGTCATCCGCATCGGCAAGGGTTTCAGCGTCCCGAGCAACGGTTCCGTCGGCACGATCACGGTGTCTCCGCGCTACGTATCGCAAGTCAAGCGCGTACTCGAGCGAGAGCGCTTCGACCTGCTCCACTTCCACGAGCCCTTCGTGCCGTTCCTGTCGTTGGTAGTCCTGCGGCAGTCCGACAGCGTGAACATCGCCACGTTCCACGCCTACGCCGGATTCTCGCCGGCGATGGAGCTTGGAAAGAAGATGCTGCCGAGATACGCGGCCAAGCTCCACGGCCGCATCGCCGTCAGCGCCGCGGCCCGCCACTTCATCGACCGCTTCTTCCCCGGCGACTACAAGGTCATCCCGAACGGGGTGAACGTGGGCAGGTTCCAGCGGGCCGTACCGATCGCGCGCTGGCAGGACGGGACCGCGAACATCCTTTTCGTCGGCCGGCTCGAGGATCGCAAGGGCCTGCCCCACCTGCTCAAGGCATTCCGGCTCGTCCGCAAGAGCGGTATCGAGGCGCGGTTGCTCATCGTCGGATCCGGACCGCAGGAACGCGAAGCGCGCCGCTACGTACTGACCCGCGGCCTCCAGAACGTGGAGTTTCTGGGCAGGGTCAGCGACGCCGAGAAGGCCCAGCTGTTCAAGACGGCCACGGTCTACGTCTCGCCGGCTACGGGGCAGGAATCGTTCGGGATCGTCCTGCTCGAAGCCATGGCTGCGGGTGCGCCGATCGTGTGCAGCGACATTCACGGCTACAAAGGCGTGGTCCAGCGCAACCGACAAGCCCTTCTCGTGCCGCCGCGCGACGTGAAGTCTCTCGCTGCCGCGCTGACCGAGGTCGTGGCCGACTCGGAGCTGCGAGATCGCCTGCGCGCCAGCGGCCTGGAGAGGGTTCAGCAGTTCAGCTGGGAGCACGTCACCGAGAAGGTCGAGGCGTATTACAGCTTCGTGATCCGTCGCCTGGCCGCCCAGGGCCAGCTGCCGCCGGGCTACTCGGCCGAGGTCCCGCCGGCCCCGCCGCACGTCCAGGCCTAGATCCCGGAGCCGCCACTCCCGGCCGCACCGGCCGTCCTGCCGGGCCGGGGTTGCCTAGTTCGAACTCGCGTCCGAACCGCCCGGCGCCGAATCTCCGGCCGGCGTGTCGGAATCGACGGTCGAACTCGACCCCGCGCCCCCGGTCACCAGCAGGTGCCGCTGATACCCGTTCACGACGCGCCTGATCCAGGCCAGGGAGGATGCGGCCAGGGCCACGAAGACGACCGCTCCGGACATGGCCAGCGTCTCGAAGCTGACGAATGGGACGGGCGCGGAAACCTGCTGGTTGACCGAGAACTGGAACCCGTAGAACCAGGTCGGGAGGAAGCCGTTGTAGGCGGAAGTGATCGAGCCGGGCATCGGCAGGGCGGACAGATTGGGGTACAGGACCGCGAACATGATCGCGGCCGCGACGCAGACCGCCAGCACGTAGCGCCGCGGGCTGCGCATCGCCAGCGCGCCCACCGCAACCGCGGTCAGCACGATCAGGAGCAGGATGGCGACAGTGTCCGACGGCATCTGGATGTCGATCAGCGGATTCGAGGGCACGTTCTGGCCGATCCACAGCAACAGCCCCCCGGCCGCGACCACCGGGACCACGAGCTGCACGATCCAGCCCCAGCTCTGCTCCTCGCCGCTTTCCGGCGGGTTGCGTTCGAGGCGGTACAAAGCGATCGCCAGCCAGGCCAGCGCCATTAGCAGGACGACCCCGATCAGGAAGATGCGGGTGTCGACCACGAACGGACCGGAAGTGTTGCCGCAGGTGATCTTGCCCCAGTAATCGTCCGTAGACACGCGAGCCAGGCTGCAGAGCTGGTACTTGGCCAGCCACAGCGCAGGCGCGAAGACGATGACCCCGGCCAGCGCGAGCCTGGCCAGCAGCCACGTCCGGCGGGACGGGCCGTGCCACAGTTCGGCCAGGAAGTAGGCCAGGCCCATCAGGAAGAACGGCAAGGCCGTATAGAAGTGGTATTGGAAGGCGGCCCTGTCGATGCGCGCCCACGACAGCCACTGCCACAGGAACGCCACCGCGATGAGGGTCAGGCCCAGGCTCCGGCGTTTGAACGCCTGCCAGCCGACGAAGAACATCGCCACGATCGCCAGCCACCACAGCAGCGGCGTGCCGCCGTCGTAGATCATCGAGCCCGTGTCCTGGCCGTAGGTGATGCTCTCGAACCACACCGGCTTGAGGTCCATCGGCCAGGCCCACCACGGCGAGCTGGCGGCGTGGACCGCCCGCAGGTCGTTGTGGTAGTCGTACATGGCCTGCGTCAGGCCCATGAGCGTCTGGCCCGTGTGGCCGGCCGGCCAGCCGTCTCCGTTCGGGCAGACGTCGTCGTAGTAGAGGGCGTATTCGCTGTGGGCGCAGAAGAGGACCGGCAGGTTGTTGTTGTCGGCCGTCTGGGGCTGCCAGGGCATCGTCCAGGGGATGTACATGACGATGTACACGAAGAACGGCAGGATCAGCAGGCACAGCCCCACCCAGAGGGCCGGCAGGCCGTAGCCCGAACCGAACCTCAGCCAGCCCCTGGGGGCGGGGGAGGGCGGCTCGGCGTAACTGGAGGGATCCTGCGGCGACGGCGGCACTGGCCAGCGGCCCGAAGCCCCATCGACCGGCGACCCAGAACGCCGCCCCGAACGCCGGTCCGGCGGCGATGCCGGCTCCGGCGAGTTCGACGATGCGGGTCCACTCCATGGTCAGGAAGCCGGCGTGTTTGAACCCCGCCAGGACTATCGCCACCAGGACGGCGACAACTCCGGGCGCGATGACGGAGAACCAGAACTCGTGCCTGGTCCACGCCACCGGGTGGTACGCGTTCGCGGCGGCGGCGATGGCCGTGGCCGCGAGCATGAGCAGGAAGAAGGTGTAGTTGGGGCTGCCGTTCTGGTCCGATTGCGGATAGAACGTCATCGCCACGAGGGCTATCGGGATGGCCGCGATGACGCCTAGGGCCGCGAACAGGACCCTGTCCGGCGAGGTGCGGGCCCGCTTCCGGGCCAGGTATATGCCGAGCCCGATCGCGCCCAGGGCGGTGGCCATGAGTAGACCCCAGACGGGCATGTTGCCCGTGTCCGGAAGCGTGTGCATCTCTCGTATGGCCGCCCAGCCGAGCGTTCCGGTGCCTGCGGCCAGGCCCAGGATCGCGATCAGCCGGCCCAGAGCCGAGCGGATGAGGATCAGGATGCCCATGCTGGCCAGCGCGTACAGCGCGACCCACTTGGAGAAGAGGGCCAGGCCCATGACGACGCCCAGCACAGGCATGCCGAGCCAGAAGGCCAGCCAGGCCTTACGGCTGGTTCGGTCCTGTAGCCACAGCAAGGTGAAGATCAAGTACCCCAGCAGCATCAGGCCGCCGACATAGGTGTCGTTCATGGCGATACGCGACTGGGCGAACATCATGCCGTCGATGCATGAGAACAGGGCGATCAACACACCCACGGAACGGCGCTTGAACAGCAGGCGGGCCAGCAGGTACAGGCACACGGCCATCAGCGTCCCGAAGAGGACGCCCATGATCCGCCAGCCGAACGCGAACTGGCCGATGTCCACGCTGGCCATGGATCCGTCGGGCGCGAAGGCCAGGAGCGCCTCACGATCGGTCTGCGGCAGGTCGGGCGTCGAGTCGGCGGTGAGGGCGACCGGCTCCCAGGGCAGAGTGGCATCCATGAAGACGGTGTTGCCGTTGGTCTCGATGGCGTAGACGGTCCAGCCCGAGCCGTCGGGCGTGCGGCCGAGTACCTGCGCCACCTTCGTCGCTCCGTCGTAGATGACCTTCGTAACCTGGCCGGGCATCTTGCGAAGGGGCTGGTCGCCGTTGACCGAGACGACTCCCGCGCCGGTTTGATCGACGTGCACGAGGACCAGCGAGTCGCCGGCCGTGACGTACGAGTCCTGAGACGTATCGGGGTTTATGGCGATCGACGTCGCCGGACCGTACGTCCAATCGCCGGCCGTCATGGTCAGCGTCGCGAACTGGGCATCGAGGACCCCGAGGCCGCCGCTGAAGGCTACCGCGATCTGCGGGTCGCCTCGCCGGACGTCGAAGTCGGGCAACTTGCCGTCGTCGACGAGCTGCTGGACGGCCGCGAGCTGCTGGTCCGTCAGGCTGCCCAGGTCGATGATCTGCTCGGACGAGGGATCGGGTGCCGGGATCTGGGCCTCGACGGCGAGCGGGTCGAGCCCCACCGCGTCGGCAAGGGCCTGGACTTCGGCCGCCATGTCGGTTCCGCTCGTGGGCTCGCCGGAGGGTTGCTCGGTGGGCGATTCGCTCGGCGATTCGCTCGGCGATTCGGTCGGCGATTCGGTGGTGCTGGGCAGTTCGACGATGGCGGCAGGCCCGGCTCCCATCGGCGCGAAGGCCACGGCCCCGTCGACGAAGCCCCTGGCCAGCACCTTGCCGGTGCCGTCCATCGAGACGATGTTGCCCGTGGCGTCCACGGCCAGAATCGCCGGGGCGGAGCCGGCATACATGTGGGCAACGGCGAAGCCGGTGTCGACCGGCAGTTCGACCGGGGCGATGGGCTTTTTGGCAGTCCCCAGCCGGACATCGTCGAGCGAGTTCGTGTTGATGCGCCAGACGTGGCCGTCACTCGTGCCCACGTACAGGTTCCCGGCGGAGTCGAGGGACAGGCTCGAGGCGCCGGGGACCTTGAACTGGGCCTCCAGCGTCCTCGTCTGCAGGTCGTAGGATCGGACCTCCTCACCGGTTGCGATGAGGACCCGGTCGCCGAGCCGGGCGTTGGGGTCGGCCCGGGCGGCCGCGGCGGACGCCTGCTCGGCCGTCTGGTCGGGCGTCTGGTCGGGCGTCTGGTCGGCCGAGTCCGGCGGGATGCTACGCGGCTGGACGACGGCGTCCTTGACCGGCACCCCCAAGCCCCCGGTGGAGGTGACCTTATCGTCCGAGAAGACGGTCAGGCCGCCGGCGATCACGTACTTGGCGAAGTGGGGGTGGGTCCACTCGAAGATGTCGTGGGGGATGTTGTAGCGCCAGTCCTGGAGGAACTCGGCGCCGGTGCGGGCGTGATAGACCTCGTCGAAGTACATCTGGCGCGGCTCGTCCAGGCGCCAGATCCTGAAGGTCAGGATGGTGATGATCAGGGCCGCGACCAGCCACAGGTCCAGCTTGTCGAGACGACCGCGCGGCTCGCCGGAAAGCGAAGGCGAACGGTCCGGCATACGCGAGCGCAGGAACAGCCGGTGCCAAACAGCCATCACCCAGCCGGGCACGTATTCGGGCTCGTCGTCCGAGTACGGCAGGTCTTCCTCGGCCCAGTCGTAGTCTCCGTAGTCCTCGAGTCCTTCTGCCTCGTCCACTGTGCCGGGCTGGGTCCAGTCGGGCGGCATCGGGTCAGTTTCAGGCAGGTCCGAGGCGAAGCGGACGACGGGCACGGCCTCGCTCGACACGGGCGCGACGGCACCGGCCGGCTCGTGCTCGGTGGCCCGGCCGGCGGGCGATTCCGCGGGCGACTGCGCGAACGCTTCGCCGGCCCGGTCGGCCTCGGCGGCCAGCGACGCCACGCCGCGGCGGCGCATCTGGAGCAGGCCCCAGATCAGGGCCAGGCCGGTCACGACGGCCGACAGCGCAATCGGCCAGATGGCCCCGGCGGGCGTGATAGGGCTGCTGAACTCCGCCGGAATGCGGGCCGAGAAGAAGAACGTGCCCCAGTCGTACAGCTGGTGAGCGAAGCCGCCGTCCTTGAGCGGGAGGCCGGTGTTGTCCTGGACGTTGGTGTACAGGACGATGACCGCCAGGAGGTTGCCGAAGTTCAGGATCGAAAGAACCACGTAGGTGACCGTCCAGCGCCACGACACCGCCAGCAACAGGGCCCCGACGGCGAAGAACGGGAACAAGTAGCGCTCGTGGACGCGCGTGGGCAGGACGAAGAATGAGATGGCCAGGATGGCCAGGGCGACGACGATCGAGAGCCTGTCGTCTCGCCAGGCCGCCCAGAGGCACACGCCCAGGACGGTCGTCAGGAGCAGCGCGTCGCCGAAGACGGCGGCGGGCATGCCGTTGAGGGGCTGGGCGGCGAGGAGCAGCGCTGCCACGCCGGCCCCGACCAAGCAGACCGCGGCGATGGCGCGAAGCTCGTCCGGCAGCCAGAGGCGCAAGCCGTCGACCCAGCGCCGGATCGGGCTCGCCGAAGCCGCCGGGGCGGCGGAGACGGCCGCGGCAGGGGACTGCGGGGCTTGCGGGGCCGGCGTTGCAGCCGGTTCGAGATCGAGGCTGCCGGGCGGCGGGTCGATGGCCCGGGTTCGGGCGGCCAGCCAGGCGACCACGGCAACGGCGATCAACACCACCACGACGCCGACCAGGGCCTGAACGACGCCCAGGTGCAGCGGGCCGATCGAAACGTCTCCGCTGAACGGCCCGAATGTGAGGCCTTCGTACGGGATGCCGTTGTCGCCGGTTCCGGGGGCGTCGTGTACCCACGAGTAGATGTTCTGGGACATAGAGTCGGCCTGTTGGCCGCCGGGCAGCGTGCCGCCCACCAGGGCCCAGGGGTTGTAGGCGTTGAGGGTCAGGTACGGGTACTCGCCGAAGCTGCTGGCGACGTGCCCGACGATCGAGTCGAACGTCATCAGCCCGAAGGCCAGCACCACTCCCACGGCAGCCGTCAGCGCGGTGGCCATGCGGGTGGCGCCGTCGCCCAGCCGGTCGATCCGCCTCACGGCCACGAACACGCCGGGAGCCGCGAGCAGCCCCACGGCAAGGGTGAGCAGGCCGGATGCGGTCGTTTGCTGCGTGAGGAACTCGGTCGCCCCGAGGCCGTGGAACTGAAGTGTCAGCGTGTCCACGACCGCCCGGAGGTGATCGACCAGAACCTGCATGTGGAGCCCCGAGAAGGGCAGACAGATCAGCGCGGCCGCGATCGCGCCCGCGGCGATGGACGTCAGAACGCGCGCCGGCGCCGCCTCACCCTCGCGCGGCAGGAGCGAGCGCCGCAGAACGATAAGGCCGACGAGAAGGCCCAGGACGGCGAGCTGGATCTTGGTCAGGGCGGCGACCACGGCCAGGGCCGAGGCGAGCTCGCGGCGGTCGTGCACCAGGGCCCACAGCCCCAGCAGCATGAAGAACGAGCCGACCGAGTCGACCTGGCCCCACACGGCGCTGTTGAACCACGTGACCGGGTTGAGCAGGACCACCACCATGGCGAACAGGGCCCGCTTGTCGGAGGCGCCCAGGTCCCGGGCCATGAAATACACCGCCGTGGCCAGGGCCAGATCGGTGAAGATCGGGATCAGCTTGACGCCCTCGCCCAGGCCGCCGAATGGGCTGAAGAACAAGCCCTGGATCCACAGCAGCAGCAGGTAGACGGGTGGGTAGTCGATCAGACCCTGGCCGTCGTAGAAGCCGAGGGGCGTGTTGTCTACCAGCTGGCCGCTCCAGCCCCTGAATGACGCAAGGTCGTTGGGGAAGCCGGACCCTGGTAGAAGAACGTATGCGATGATGAAGCGAAGGGCCAACCCCATCAGGAGGAGGACGGCAACCGTGGGAACCGAGTCGAATTGGCCGCTCGATTCCGCTGGAGCGTTCCCCCGCGGGCTCACCCCTCGCATGCTCGGTCCTGCCAACCGAAACGGCCTCCTGGGCGAGCGCTGAGGTGGAGCGGAGTATAACCCAGGCCAAACCCGGGCAGGCTCCGAGGGGTTCCGGCGATGCCTGGGACGACGCCCTTCCGGCCGGCCGCGGCAGCGGCGTGTGGATTGGGGCCGCCCTCGTCGGGCTGTGTTTCGCCGCCTACCTCCTGATCCACCCGGACCGCTCGAACATCTACCTGCATTTCGTCCTCCAGGCACAGGCCTGGCTGGATGGCCACACCGCCATTCCGATGCCGGGCTACCAGGACGTCATGCCCCTGCTGACGCCCGCAGGCGATCAGACGGGCAGCGGCATCATTCCGTTCCCTCCACTTCCGGCCTGGGTTCTCCTGCCGTTTGTTTCGATCTGGCACCTGGGCACGAACCAGCAGCTTCTGTCGGCCGTCTGCGGCGCGATCGACGTTGGTCTGGCGTACTGGATGCTCGGCTATCTGCCCGTGCGTCGGGGCGTGCGCTTCCTCACGGCGTTGTTCTTCGGGCTCGGTTCTGTGCTCTTCTACTCGGCCGCGATCGGGTCGACCTGGTTCTGGGCCCACATCGTGGCCGTGGCCTGCATGCTCATCGCCATCGGCCTGGCGCTGTCGGCGGATCGGGACGCGGCCGAGCCGGCGCGACTCGCCGACGCCCTCGCCGCCGCCCGGCGTCTGACTCCCCGCCGGATGGACGTGCCGGGCGGCCTTCGGACCGTCGCCGCGGTCGTGGCCATGGCGGCCCTCGGCGGCGCGCTCCTGGTCCTCGCGAGCGCCGGCACTCCCCCGGCCGCTCTCCCGGACGGGTTGATCTGGTCGGACGGCGGAACGCCGGCGTGGGTCATCGCGACGCTGGGGCTGCTGATCTGCCTCGCGGCCATGGTCCTGGCCGTTTCCGTGGCCGGCCGTCCCGGTGCGGCCGCGCCGTTTGCGATCCTGGTCGCGGCGCTGGCCGGCCTGCCCGCCCTGCTCTGGACCGGGCAGGCCGCGGTAATCGTCCTGGTAGTCGCGGACGCGCTGGTCCTGCTCGCGGCGTTCGGGCTGTGGTGGCGGGGCGGCCGCCTGGCCGCACCCGTCCTGGGGGCGATGTCGACCCTGCGTTCGGTGCTGACGACTCCGGAAGCGCTCCAGGTGGCGGCCGGCATCTTCTTCGGCCTGGCGGTCACGGCCCGGCTGACGGTCCTGTTCGCCTTCCCGTTCCTCATGCTCGTGGGCGGCGGCGGTTCGTGGCTGCGCCGGACCCTTCTGGCGGGTGCCGGAGCTGCCGTTCCGGTCGTGGCCATGGTTGTGCTGACGTACGCCACCAGCGGTTTCGTGTTCAACCCGGCCTACGTATTCCAATACGATCGCGAGGTCCAGGGTTACGGCTCCCTGCTCGGCTATCACGCCGGCTGGGCGATCAGCGACCTGCGGTACGTGCCCCAGAACTTGATGATCATGCTCTTCGGGGCGCCGGAGGTTACGCCGCCGACCGTCGGCGTCTTCGGTCCGGCCAACGGCAACCCGGCTTGCGTCGATTCGGCCGTTCGCGGGCTCTTCGACACGGGCTGCCCCCTGGTCATGCCCGACGCCGTCGGGACGGGCCTGGTGTGGTCCAGCCCGGCCTACGTTCTGGCGCTGGCCGCCTGGCGGCCGCTCCGCCGGGTCAAGCTGGATCGGCTGACCGTCGGCGCCGGGATCGCGGTGGTCGGCGTGGCTTTCGTCAACCTGATGCACTTCAGCCAGGGCTGGGTCCAGTTCGGCTACCGTTTCAGCAACGATTTCGCGCCCTTCGCTATCGTTCTCGTGGCGCTCGGGGCGAACCGGCTGGGCCGCGTGTGGCCGGTTCTGGTTCCGCTGGTCCTGGCTTCGATCGCGATCAACTTCTGGGGCACGATCTGGGGAGTGATTCTTGGCTGGTGAGCCGCCGCCGAACGACACCGCCGTGGACGGTTCCGACGTCTCCGACGTTTCCGCTCGCTCCGGCGAGCCGGTACGCGGCCGTTTCGGGGGCATTGTGAGCGAGGTTCGCGGCCGGCTGGATCGCGACCTGGCGCTGAACCTGGCCGCCCCCCTGGCCGCGGCGATCGCCACGCTCTGGCTGGTCGTACCGACGGTCGCACCGGGCGTCCTGGCCTGGGACACGGCCGAGTTCCAGGCCGTGGCCCCGGTCCTGGGGACCGGCCACCCGACCGGCTACCCGGCCTACGTGATCCTGGGCTTCCTGTTCACGCACCTCCTGGCACCGCTCGGGTCGCCCGCGTACTTGATGAACCTGCTCCAGGCCGTCCTTGCCGCGGTCACCGTGGCCTGCACCGTGGGCATCGTCCAGTACCTGACGGGGCGGCGGCTGGCGGGCCTGGCCGCCGGGATCGGCCTGCTGGTCATGCCGACCTGGTCGCCCGCAACCGTCAGGTTCCCGGTCCCCGAGTTCGCCGCGACGCCGCTCTTCTGGCGGCTGGCCACTCACGCGGACTACCACATGTTCCACGTCGCGCTGGTTTCGGTGCTGTTCCTGCTGCTCGTGGTCTGGGAGCGCCGCCGCCGGTCGGCCGAACCGGCCCTCCGGCAGCGTTCCGATCGCTGGCTCGTCGCGGCGGCCATCGTTTACGGCGTCGCCTTCGCCAATCACGGTCTGGCCTGGCTGCTGCCGCCAGCCATCGCCCTGTTCGTCTTCGCCGTGGCCCCTCGAATCCTGGCCGAGCGGCGGCTCGTGGCGTTGTGCGTGGGAGCGTTGGTGGCCACGATCGCGGTCCTGTTCGCCGAGTTGCCCATACGGGCCGCTATGCACGCCCCGATCGTGTACGGCCACCCCGACAGCCTCCAGGGCTTCCTGTACGTGGCCATGGCCCAACAGTTCGGCGGCAGCCTTGTGGATCCGTTCGGCGACCTGGGCAGCAAGCTCGGCACGTTGACGGATCTCATGGCGGCCTACCTTGGGCCACTCGGGATACTCGCCCTGGCGGGCATCGGGACGAGCCTGGTCAACCGCCCCAGGTTCGTCCTTCTGGCCCTGCTCTCGGCCGTGTTGACGGCCGGGTTCGCCGCCTCCTACGTGAACGCGGACATCGAGCGCTACTTCCTGGTGCCGGTCTACGTGGCGTTCGTGTTCGTCGGTCTGGGCCTGGCCGACGTGATCGCCCTTGGCGTCTGGGGGGTCGACCTCTTGCGGCGCGGGCCTCAGGCCGCCGCCGAGGCCGAGGCTGAGGCCGTAACCGCTCCGAAAGACGTCCCGGCGTCCAATGGCGCCCCGGCATACGACTGGACCCGAGTGGCGACCCTCGTGGTCGAGGCCGTGGCAGCAACGGCGATCGTGACGGCCAGTCTGACCATCGTTCCGATTCGGCAGACTCCCGCTGGGAGCGATCCGGCCGAGGTGAGCATGGCCGAAGACTACGGCCGCCAGGACTGGATGGAATCTATGCTTGCCCCGGCCGACCAGGGAGGTCTTCCGCCCAACGCGGTCATCGTGGCATGGTGGAGCGACTCCACGACGTTGTGGTACGGCCAGAAGGTCGAAGGCCTCCGCCCGGACATCCTGATCGTGGACGACAGCGATCGCGTCGACAACGGCGTCGTCCTGATGCAGGTCTGGGACGTCATCGACAAGTACCTGGGGCAGCGGCCCGTGTTCCTGGACCGCCTCTCGGGCGGCGACGACGGCATGGACGCGCTCAGGAACAAGTATCAGATGAGCGACTACCCACTCCCGGATGGGAACTCCATCGCCCAGGTAATCAGCAAGAAGGGTCAGCCGTGAGCTCACCTCATGACACAGGCACTCAGGAAGCCCCGGCCCCTCCGGTCCGGGTTCCGGAGCTGTCGTTCTTCTTCCCGGCTCACAACGAGGAAGCGAACCTCGAGGCCCTGGTGGACGAAGCCCTGGCCACGCTGCCCTCTCTTGCGGCCAGGTTCGAGGTGATCGCGGTCGACGACGGCTCGAAGGACCGAACGCCGGTCATCGCCGACGAACTGGCGAAGCGCCACCCGGACGTCTTCCGCGTCGTGCATCATCCGACGAACCTCGGCTACGGAGCTGCCCTTCGATCCGGCTTCCAGGCGGCCCGGTACGGCCAGATCGTGTTCATCGACGGTGATCGCCAATTCAAAGTCGCCGACGTGGGCCGCCTGACGGCCCGCATGCAGCAGCCCGACGACCCGGATGTCGTGGTCGGTTACCGGCTCAAGCGCGCCGATCCGCCGATCCGCCGCTGGTACGCCCGCATCTACCGTCTCTCGAACCGGATCTTCTTCGGCGTTCGAGTCCGGGACATCGACTGCGCCTGCAAGCTATTCAAGCGTCAGGCGCTCGACGGCATTTTCGTTTCGTCTGGAGGCGCCTTCTTCACGGCCGAGATGTTGATCAAGCTCCGCTTCAACGGCCGGCGGATGGCCGAAGTCGGCGTGCCTCACTACGCTCGCACCGCCGGTTCGCCAACGGGCGCGAAGCCGAGCGTGGTCTTCCGGGCCGTCCGCGATTTCTGGGGCCTGCGGTTCCGGCTGTGGTTCGGGCGCTCCGGGGCGATGAAGCGGGGCGAGCCCCTCGTCGGCTGAGGGCCGATCCGCCCGCGTCCGTGAGCGAGCACCGCACGCCCAACGAAGCTATCGGCCGCCCGCGACGCAGCCTTCCGCCCGTTACTACGTTCGCGGAGCCGGCGGTCGAGCGCGAGGCGGAGGTGAGGACCGGAGCGAGCAGGCTTTGACGCCTGTGAGCGAGGACCGCAACCGACAACGAAGCCATCGACCCCCCGCGACGCAGCCCGCCCTACTCCCTGGGCGGGCCTTCGTGGTGGCCCTCTTCAAGGTCCGTGTCGAGCGAGTTGACGAACTCGCGGAAGACCTCGAGCTTCTCGTCGACCTGGCGGTCCGGCTCGACGCCCGCCTTGTCGAGCACGGCCTCCGCGGCGTACACGCGCACGCCCGTACGGACCGCGAGAGCGAGGGAGTCCGACGGCCGGGCGTCGATTTCGAACGTCTGCCCGTCCAGCTCGACCTCGAGCGTGGCGTGGTACGTCTCGTCGGCCAGGCTGGAGATGATGACCCGGCGCAGCGTCGCCCCCAGGGTGGACAGAGTGGCGGCGAACAGGTCGTGCGTCATGGGCCTCTCGGGCGTCACACCCTGGAGGCGGGTGGCGATGGCGTTGGCCTCCCACGGCCCGATCCAGATCGGCAGATAGCGGTCCCGGCCCTGCTCCTTCAACAGCACGACGTGCTGGCTCGAGAGCATGTGGACCCGGACGCTCTCTACGACCACCTCGACGAGCGAGTCTGCCATGGCCGGATTATCCCACTCCGGCCTGGGTGGCGTTCCTGTGCACCCCGGACGGTTCGCGCGCCGGCAGACGGGGGAGTTTCCCGTGGACGCCGGGCGCCGGCGAAGGCGTTACGGCGTGTAGAGCTCGGCGGTCTTGTAGATCGAGTCGTAGTCCGCGCCGCCCGCGATCAGCACCTGGCCGTTCTTCAGCAGGGTGGCGGTGTGGTTCCCGCGTGCCTCGTTGAGCGAGCCGGTCGCGGTGAATGTGCCGCTGGCCGGGTCGTACAGCTCGCACGAGGCGACGCCGTTGGCGCTCTCGTCCACGCCGCCGGCGATCAGCACCAGGCCGTTCTGCAGCAGCGTGGCGGTCTGAGCGATCCGAATGGTGGTCATCTGGCCGGTCCCGCTGAACGTGCCGCTGGCCGGGTCGTACAGCTCGGCCGTCTGGAGAAGGGCGCCGCCGTCGTCCTGGCCGCCGGCGATCAGCACCTGTCCGTTCCGAAGAGTCGTCGCGGTCTGGCCCCATCTGGGGCCGCCCATCTGGCCGGTCGCGCTGAACGTGCCACTGGTCGGGTCGTACAACTCCGCCGAGTCATAGATGGTGTCGCCGCTCATGCCGCCCGCCAGAAGCACCCGGCCATCCTGCAGCAGGCTGTCCGTACCGCCCCAGCGGCCGGCCGTCATCTTCCCGGTCGGGCTGAAGGAGTCGGTCGTGGGGTCGTACAACTCGGCCGAATCGAGGCCGTTGTCGGCTTCATCCATGCCGCCGGCGATCAGGACCTTGCCGCTCTGGAGCATCGTGGCAGTGTGGTTGACCCGCCCGGCGCTCAGCCGCCCGCCGGTCGTGAACTTGCCGGTCGACGGGTCGTAGATCTCAGTGGAGTCCAGGGGCGTGTCGTCCTCGTTCTGGCCACCCACGACCAGCACGCGGCCGTCCGGCAGGAGTGTGGCCGTGTGACCCCATCGGGGCACGGCCAGGTTGCCCGTCGCTTTCCACGTGCCGGTGGACGGGTCGTAGATCTCGGCCGACAGAAGCGTCGCGCCCGTCTCGTTCTGGCCGCCGATTACGAGGACGCGGCCGTCTTGCAGGAGCGTGTCCGTGTCGGACCGGCGGGCGGTAACCATGTTGCCGGTCAGCGTGAACTTGCCGTCGGTGATCGGCGGGGTCGTGGCCTCGCCGCTGGGTGGGGCGGACTGACCGGTCGGCGGGGTGGCTGTAGCTTGCGGCGTCGGCACCGCGAGATTGGGCGTTGGGGTCGCGCTGCCACACGCAGCCGCGATCACCAGCACGAGCGCCACGCCCGCCATTCGCGACAACACACGCACCGCGCGCCACCTTTCCACGATTTCTCCCGGACCTCCCGGCACCGCCCCGAACCGGCGCGGTGCCGCCAAGTCTAGCCAGTCCTGGAGGAGGGGGCTCCAGAGTGCCAATCGGCCGGTGCGCAGCACGATCTCGGCGGACCGGCCGCCGGCCCGGATTGGTGGGCTCGGCCGCGCGAAGCCGGCGGCCGGGAGCGCCTCCGGCAAGCCGGCATGGCTTACGATCTGCCGGTGAGCGACCCTGGGGCGGCCCCGCCAATTCCGATACTCGTCGACTGCGACACCGGCATCGACGACAGCCTGGCCCTCCTGTACGCGGCCGCGTCGCCCGACTGCGAGCTGGTCGCCGTCACGTGCAGCGCCGGCAACGTGGACCTGGCCCAAGTTGGCGAGAACACGCGAGCGATCCTAGAGCTGGCAGGCCGCGCCGACGTCGAAGTAGCCCTCGGCAGGGACAGGCCGCTGGCTCGGCCGCTCGTGACGACGCCTGAGACGCACGGACCGCGTGGCATCGGCTACGCCCAGCTGCCCCCCGCCCGGACGCCGGTTTCGCTTCGATCGGGCTGGAGCCTCATCGCGGAGGAAGCCCGCCGCCGGCCCGGTGAGCTGACCCTGGTCACGCTGGCGCCGCTCACCAACGTGGCTCTCGCCGTGCTCGAGGAGCCCGAGCTGCCTCGCCTGCTGCGGCGGGTCGTCATCATGGGCGGCTCGTACCGCTCGCCGGGCAACACGGCCCCCACGACCGAGTGGAACGTCAGCTGCGACCCGGAGGCCGCGAAGATCGTGTTCGAGGCCTTAGGGGATGCGGCCGCGCCAGCCAGGCCGGTGGCGCTGGGCCTCGACGTCACCGAGCGAGCGAAGATGCTGCCCGAGCACCTGGCCCGCCTGGCGGCGTTGGCCGGCTGCGGACCGGACGGTTCGGTGCCGGGCGCAGGTTCGGCCGGGCGCTCGAACCCCGCCGGGGGCGCAGGTTCGATTGGCGGTTCGACTCCCGGGAATGCGGTCGTACGCTATCTCGCCGACGCGCTCCGCTTCTACATGGAATTCCACAGCCGCTATGACGGCTTCTACGGTGCGTTCATCCACGATGCCCTGGCGCTGGCGACGGCCCTCGACCCGAGCCTCGTGCGCATCGAGGCGGTCGCCGTCGACGTGGAGCTGGAGGGCAAGCTGACCACGGGCGAGACCGTGGCCGACTGGCGGCGGGTGTGGGGCAAGCCGCCGAACGTCGACGTGGCCGTGGAGGCGGACACCGAGCGCTTCTTCGAGCTGTTCGTCACGCGGGTGGCAGCGCTGGCACGGACGCGCGCGACCTGACCGCCTGCCGATACTGCCACCCGGAACCGTCGGGCTGACGTAGGATTCGAACGCGCGGCACCCGAGCATCAAACCTGGCCGCGTTCCCGATCTGGGACGAAAGCTCCATTGGCAGGAGAGCAGGAGAGATGACTCGAGTCCAGCGCTGGGCCGCCCGCCAGTTCACCACGCGAGTGGTGGTCCTGATGCCGGTGGCGATCTCTATCAACATCGTCCTGGGCTACTCGGTCCAGAGCGGCCTGAGGCTGCCGATCTACCTCGATTCGATCGGCACGATTCTCGTCGGCGTCCTGGCCGGGCCCCTCGCCGGCGCACTCACCGGCGTCCTGTCGAACCTGATCTGGCAGTACGCGCCGGGCATCGGCTCGGGCTCTCAGATCGGCCCATTCGCCATCACCGCCGGCGCGATCGGCCTGCTGGCCGGCATATGGGGCCAGCTCGGTCTGTTCCGGCCCCGCCGCGGCCATGCCCTGAACCTCGCCGCCGCCGTCGTCGCCGTCGTCCTGATCGGAGCCATGGCGCTGTACACGTACGGCCGCGCCTTCGCCAGCCCGGACCAGTTCGCGAACGCGACGTACATGGACCCCGCCCTCTTCGACCAGTCGCGCATCTTCTTCCTGGCCGTGATGACCGTCTTCGTCGGCCTCGTCGGCTGGGCCCTGGTCCTGCGCCGCGACGTGGGCGCCGTCTTCGCCATCAGCGCCGGACTGGCCACGGGCATCGCCGCCGCGGTCATCTCCGCGCCCGTCTACGCGTTCTTCTACGGCGGCGTTTCCGGCAGCGGAACGGACGCGATCGTGGCCGCGTTCCGGGCCGGCGGCGACAGTCTCTACCAGGCCACGCTCAAGCAGGGCCTGCTCTCGGACCCGATCGACAAGATGATCACCACGTTCGTGGTGTTCTTCCTGGTCGGAAGCCTGTCCCGCCGCTTCGTGGCCCGCTTCCCGAACGGCGAGAGGGTCCTGGGCCCGGACTCCCCGGCCGAAGCCCCGGCCGCGCCGGCCGCCTCTGCCGAAGCCCCGGCCGACGTCCAGAGCGACGGCTGAGCAGCCGGAGTTGACCGGCATCGCAACTCCGGCCGGCCCTGCGAGTCTGCCCGATTTCGTGGCCCGCCGGCCGAGCGGCTTCTATCGCTCCCTGAACCCTGCGACCAAGCTGGCCGTGGCCGTTCTGGAGGTGGCGGCCGCTTTCCTGATTCCGGGCTGGCTCGGCCCGGGCCTCGTTCTGGCAGCCGTGGTCGCCGTGGCCGCGGCCTCTCGAACGTTGCGGGGAGTGATTACGATCGGATTGGCCGCCCTGCCGCTGGTGATCTCGATCTTGATCGTGAACCTCTTCCTGTTGCCCGGCGCTTCGGACCGGATCCTGACCCTCGGCCCGATCGGGCCGACCTGGAGCGGGCTCGAGTTCGGCCTGCTCACGTCGGCGCGGCTGCTGGCATTCTCGTCGGCCATCGCGCTCGCCTACCTGACCACGCCGCTGGACGACCTGCTGGCCGACCTGTCGCGCCGCGGTCTGGGCCGGAGAGCATCGTTCGTGGTCGGGGCCGGTTTCCAGATGGTGCCGCGGACGCTGGCCCGCGCCGGCGAGGTCATGGATGCCCAGCGGGCCCGGGGCCTCGATTCCGAGGGCCGCATCTGGCGCCGCTTCCGAGGCATCCTGCCGCTGGCCGGGCCGCTCGTCCTGGGGGCGCTGTCGGAGGTGGAGGAGCGGGCCATGGCGCTCGAAGCCCGGGGCTTCACCGCTCCCACCCGTCCGACCCTTCTTCGCCTGCCGCTCGACGCCGTCCCAGATCGCGTCCTGCGGTGGGCGGCACTGGTCCTTCTGGCCGGGATCGTGACCGTCCGCGTCGCCGGGTGGGTGGCGTAGCCATGGCCCTCGAAATGGCCGGGGTGGGCTATCGCTACGCCGGCGCCACCGTTTCGGCCCTGGAGAGTGTCGACCTCCGAGTCGATCCGGGCCGCGTCCTGGGGGTTGCGGGGGCCAACGAATCCGGCAAGTCGACGCTGTGCCTGGTGGGGGCCGGGCTGGCGCCGGCGGTGATCGGCGGCCGGCTGAGCGGCACGGTCCACGTCGATGGCACCGACGCCGCTGGCCTGGCCACGCACGAGCTGGCTCAGCGCTGCGGACTGCTCTTCCAGCACGCCGCCACGCAGCTGAGCCACACCACCGCCACCGTCTTCGAGGAAGTGGCCTTCGGGCCGTGCCATCTGGGCTTGCCGGCGTACGAGGCGGTCGAGCGGGTTTGGGCGGCGCTGGGCGACGTGGGCATCGGCGATCTCGCGCCCCGCGATCCCATGCGTCTCTCCGGCGGGCAATCGCAGCTGGTCGCGCTGGCGTCGGTTCTGGCGATGCGGCCGCGCTACCTGATCCTGGACGAGCCGACGAGCGAACTCGATCCGGCCGGGACGCGGCTGGTCGCCGGCGCGCTGGCTCGCCTTGCCGCGACCGGGACCGGGATTCTGCTGGTCGAGCACAAGACGGACGTCCTGGCTCAGATCGCCGACGAGGCGATGGTGCTGGCGGGCGGCAGGGCCGCCATGTCCGGCCCGGCTTCGAAGGTTCTGGGAGATCCGCGCCTGGCCGAACTGGGGGTCGATCCGCCGGCTTCCGTTGGGCTCGAACGAGCCGTTCGATCGGCCGGACTCGAGTGGACGCGCGGGCTGGCCGAGGCGGCCGAATGACCGGCCGGGGTGGCCGGGGCGCGCCGGCGCCTTCGGGCGCGGCTCCGGCTTCCGGCGCCCCCACGATCGAATGTTCGGCCGTTTCGTTCGTCTATCCGGACGGGACGGCGGCCCTCCACGACATCGACCTGCGCATCGAGCCGGGCCGGTCGGTCGCGATCGTCGGCCAGAACGGCTCCGGCAAGTCCACGCTCGTGCGCCACTTCAACGGCCTCCTCCGGCCGACGTCGGGTCGCGTCCTGCTCGACGGCCGGGACATCGCCCGCGTCCACGTCGCCCGGCTGGCGGCCGTGGTGGGCCTGGCCTTCCAGAACCCGGACCGCCAGCTGTTCGCGGGCAACGTTCGAGCCGAGGTGGAGTTCGGCCCGCGTAATCTCGGAGTGCGCGGCGCCGCGCTGGAGGAGCGTGTCCGAGAGGCTCTCGACGCGGTCGGCCTCGGCGCCGAGATCGACACCCATCCATACGATCTGGGCTTCTCGCGGCGCAAGCTGCTCGGCCTCGCCTCGACGCTGGCGATGCGGACGCCGATCCTGGTCCTCGACGAGCCCACCACGGGCCAGGACGCTCGGGGAGTGGCGCGGGTCCGGGCCGTCGTGGCGTCGGCCGCGGCCGCCGGACGGACCGTCATCGCCATCACCCACGACATGCGCTTCGTGGCCGAGTGCTTCGGTCGCGTGGTCGTGATGCGCGATGGCCGCGTCGTCCTGGACGGGCCGCCGGCCGAAGTGTTCGGCGAGGCCAACTGGCCGGTACTGCGGGCCGCGAATCTGGAGCCGCCACTCGCCGCCGCGGTGGGGGCGCGGGCGGGACTCGGTTCGACGCCCACGGCCGCGAGCCTCGTGTCGGCGCTGCGGAGCGGGGCCGGACGCGCACGGGGACCACGGAACCGGTAGCCTACTCGGCGATGCGCGTACTCGTTCTGAACCCGGGTTCAAGCTCGCTCAAGTCCAGCGTCGTGGACACGGCTTCGCCGGCCCTCGATCCGCTCGCCGCGATCGACGTCGATTGGGGAGTGGACGCGACCGCCGGCACGGCACCGGCCGACGACATCCGCCGCTTGCTGGCTCGCTACTCCGAGGCCGGCATCGACGCCGCCACGCTCGGGGCCGTCGGCTATCGCGTGGTGCACGGCGGGGAGCAGTTCCGCGATCCCACGCTCGTAACCCCGGCCGTGATCGCGGGCGTCGAAGCTCTGCGGGTCCTGGCGCCGCTCCACAACGGCATCGCCGTGGCGACGATGAAGGCCGGCCTGGCCGCGATCCCGCACCTGCCGCACGTGGCCGTGTTCGACACCGCGTTCCACGCCACGCTGCCCGAAGACGCGTACCGCTACCCCGTTCCCGAGCGCTGGTTCGAGGAGTGGGGCGTGCGCCGCTACGGGTTCCACGGCATGTCGGTCGAGTGGTCGACCCGGCGGGCCGCGGAGCTGCTGGGCCGCACCGCAGCCGAACTCGGCCTGGTGGTGGCGCACCTCGGCAGCGGCTGCTCGGTGACCGCCGTGGAGGGCGGCCGGTCCGTGGCGACGTCGATGGGCCTGACGCCGCTGGAGGGCCTGATGATGGGCACCCGGAGCGGCTCGATCGATCCTGGGATCTGGCCCTATCTGCGCCGGGGTGGGCGTTTGACGGACGAGGCGCTGGCCGAGCAGCTGGACCACGACTCGGGCCTGCTCGGCGTGTCCGGCCGGACGTCGGACGTGCGCGACCTGCTGTCGCTGGAGGCGGGCGGCGACGAGCGAGCCGCCATGGCCCTGCGGATGTTCGTGCGCCGGGCGGCCGAATGCATTTCCGCCGTCGCGACCTCGCTGGGCCGAATGGACGCCCTCGTGTTCACCGGCGGCATCGGCGAGAACGCGTCCGCTCTGCGGGCTCGAATGGTCGAGCGGCTGGCGGTGCTGGGCCTCGCGCCGATCCCGGCCGCGGCCGTCGACGAGGACGCGATTTTGAGCGCCGCGGACGCGGCGCCGGCCGTGCTGCGGATTCAGGCGCGAGAGGATCTGGTCGTGGCGCAGGCCGCGGTGGGAGTCGTCTCGGGTCGCTGATCGAAGGCCCGGTGAGGGCCCCGCCGAAGGCCCGGTGAGGGCCCCCGCGAAGCCCCGGTCGCCCTTCAGGGCTCCCTGTTCAGCTGGCTGAAGGCGCGGCTGAGAGCCTGGCGCGCTGAAGCCGGCGGGAAGGGCGACATCGGCAGCGCGTCGGCAACGGAGCCGCCGTCGAAGCTGACCCTCCGAGCCAGCTCCGCCAGGGCCGATAGATCTGCCAGCTGCCCCTCGACGAAGGCCCGCGTCGTCACCTCGCCGTGCCCGGGCACGACCGCCCCGTCGACCATGTCCAGCATCCGCCCCAGCGTCCCCGGCCAGTCGAGCGGGAACGAATCCTCGAACGAGGGCGGGCCGCCTTGCTCGACCAGGTCGCCGGCGAACACGACCTGCGCGTCGGGGAGGACGACGACGATGTCGTTGTCGGTGTGGCCCCGGCCCAGATGCCTGAGGTGCACGACTCGATCGCCCAGATCCAGGTCCACGCCGTCGCGGAACGTCTTGTCCGGCGGCGTGATCTGAGTCTCCACATATTCGGCCGCCACCTCCGGCATCGCGGCCGCGAGCGCGAACTGGGCCGTGCGGCTGTCTTCCCGAAGCCGGGTGGCGCAGGCCTCGTGGGCCCATATCTCGGCCGGCAGGAAGGCGCGGTTGCCGAAGGTGCGGTCGTAGTGGTGGTGAGTGTTCGCGACCCGGATCTGGCCGGGCGCGATCCAGCGGACCTCGTCCACCAGCTCCCGGCCCTGACGCTCGGATGCGCGCGTATCGACGACCAGGGACGACTCTTCCCCGACGATCAGGCCGATGGTGATGTTGAAGTCCAGGTAGCGCCGGATGTAGACGCGGTCGGCGATCTCTCGCCAGTACCTGGTTGCCCGGCCGGCCGTGGAGCTTCGCTGGCTCACGACGCCAGGCCGGCCGGCAGGCCGGCCGAAGCCGAGCAGATGGATCAGTGACGCTCACGCGGAACCGGCCCTCACGCAACAGGTGGAGAGACTGGGCAAGGTTACGTCGTTGCGGCGGTGCGTGGACACGAACTAACGGTCCGGGGTGCCATAGGCCGAGCGGGTCGGCTAGCCCGGGCCGCTGCGTCGGCCGGATAGTCGGCCTTGTCTTCGGCCGCGTCCGCCAGGGCATGGGCGACCGTGTCCAGCGAGAGCAGCGCGCACTTCAATCGGGCCGGGCTGATCTCGACCCCGATCAGGTCCAGGACGTCGTCGGGGGTCAGCTTCTCGACCTCCTCGACGGTCTTGCCCTTGATCTCGTCAGTCAGGAGCGAGGCGCTGGCCTGGCTGATGGCGCAGCCCCGGCCGGTGAAGGCCACTTCGTCCACGACGCCGTCCTTGATGCCGAGCATCATCGTGATCCGGTCGCCGCAGAGCGGGTTGGAGCCTTCGTAGCTGGCCGTCGGCGCGTCGAGCACGCCGAAGTTGTGGGGCCTTCGATAGTGTTCGAGGATGTAGTCGCGGTACAGGTCGTCCATCGGTTCGAGAATACCCTACCGGTCGAAGATGCGGACGACCTCACGCAGGCCGGCCGCCAGCGCGTCGATCTCCCCGGGCACGGTGTAGACGTTGAAGCTCGCCCGGGCCGTGGCCGCCAGGTCGAAGTGCTCATGGAGCGGCATGGTGCAGTGGTGGCCGGCGCGGACGCAGATGCCGGACCGGTCCAGGAACTGGGCCACGTCGTGGGGGTGGATGCCGGGCAGGTTGAACGACACGACGCCGCCGCGCCTGTCCGCGTCCGGGCCGTACAGCTCGATCCCGGGACCTCGCGCGGCAGAACCTCCAGCGCATAGCGGGCCAGGCCTGCTCGTGATCGCGGACCGCTTCCATGCCCAGGCCCATGAGGTAGTCCGCGGCCGCTCCCAGCCCGATCGCCGCCGCGATGTCCGGCGTGCCGGCCTCGAACTTGTGGGGCACGTCGGCCCACTCCGAGCGGCGGAGATGGACCTCGCGGATCATGTCGCCGCCGGCCATGAACGGCGGCATCGCCTCGAGCAGCTCGCGCCGCGCCCAGAGCGCGCCGGAGCCGGTGGGCCCGAGCATCTTGTGGCCGGAGAAGACGTAGAAATCGGCGCCGATTTCCTGGACGTCGACCGGCATGTGCGGCACGGCCTGGGCGCCGTCGACGAGCACCAGGGCTCCCGCCGCGTGGGCCATCTCGGTCATCTCGCGGACCGGGATTGATGGTGCCCGAGCATGTTCGACACGTGGGTGAAGGCGACGAGCTTGGGCCGGAGGTGCAGCAGGACCTCGAAGACCTCGAGCCGCAGGAGGCCGTCGTCCGTGATGGGCACGAACTCCAGGTCGCCGTCCTTCTCCTGGACGAGCACTGCCAGGGCACGAGGTTGGCGTGGTGCTCCATCTCGGTCAGGACGATCGTGTCGCCGCGGCCGATGTTGCGCCGGCCCCACGAGTAGGCGACCAGGTTGATCGCCTCCGTCGCGTTGCGGACGAAGACGATCTCGTCCGGATCCGGGGCGTTGATGAGGCGCGCGACTTTGTCGCGGGCGCCTTCGTACAGCGCGGTCGCTTTCTCGGCGATCTCGTAGATGCCGCGATGGATGTTCGCGGTGTAGGCGGAGTCGTAGGCGTTGACGGCGTCGATGACGACCCGCGGCTTCAGGCTGGTGGCGGCGCTGTCGAGGTAGACGAGCGGCTTGCCGAAGCGATTGGTCGTCGAAAGGATCGGGAAGTCGGCGCGAATCCGCTTGAATTGAGAGCCGTGCCCGGGGCGGCGGCCGGCGCGGTCCCGGCCGGACTTGGCGTCGTGGCGAGGTTCTCATCGCTCTTCCGCCCTAGTGGGCGGCCTCCACCGGAGCGGCCTCTTTCGCGTCCTCGGGGGCCTCATCGCCCGCATCGAGTCCAGACCGGCCTCGGCCAGGATGGGCGCGTAGCCGGCCTTCTCGAGCGTGAGGGCCAGATCGCGGCCGCCCGTCTTGATGATCCGGCCGGCCGCCAGAACGTGGACGACGTCCGGCTTGATGTAGTCGAGCAGGCGCTGGTAGTGGGTGATGAGCACGACGCCCATCTCCGGGTTGAGCATGGCGTTGACGCTCTCGGCCACGATGCGCAGGGCGTCGATGTCCAGGCCCGAGTCGGTTTCGTCGAGGATCGCCATCTTGGGTTCGAGGACGGCCATCTGGAGCATCTCCAGGCGCTTCTTCTCCCCGCCGGAGAAGCCCTCGTTGACGTACCGGGCCGCGATCGACTCGTCCATCTTGAGCAGGGCCATCTTCTCGCGCATCTTGCGGCGGAACTCGCCCATGGGGATGCCGCCCCGGGCAACGTCCGTCGGATCGACGCTCGGGTCGGCGTTGAGGCCCAGGCGGTGGGCGTTGATGGCGGAGCGAAGGAAGCTCGCCACGGAGAGGCCGGGGATCGCCATGGGGTACTGGAATGCCAGGAACATGCCCAGCCGGGCCCGCTTGTCGGCGGAGGGCTTGAGCAGGTCGTGGCCCTGCCACAACACCTCGCCGGACTTGATCACGTAGCCGGGGTGGCCCATCAGGGCATAGGCGAGGGTCGTCTTGCCGGAGCCGTTGGGGCCCATGATGGCGTGGACCTCGCCCGGTCGGACCGTGAGCTCGATGCCCTGGAGGATCTCATGGTCGGGCTTGGCCGCGGGGGCGACGTGGAGGTCGCGGATGACGAGGTCTTGTTCGCTCACGGTCGTTGCGATGCTCCTTGGCGGGCGGCGGCGCCGGGTCGGCGTGGGGGACGATCAGTTGGCGATCTCCGGCCGGCCAGCCGGATTTGGGAAGCGGGCGCCGGCACGGTCGGATCCAGGCGGGCCGCGGCCGGCACGAGGTCGGCGAGGGTCATCGAGTCGAGCGCGTCCGATATGGCGTCCCGGACCCGAACCCACATGAAGTTCACGGTGCAATGGCCCGTCCGGGAGCAGGTGACGTGGTCGGGGTCGTCCGAGGCGCAGATCATCGGCGCGATGGGGCCTTCGAGGGCTCGAGGACTTCGCTCATTCGAATGGCCTCGGGCGGCCTGGTCAGCTCATAGCCGCCGTGGGCGCCGCGGTGCTCTGGACCAGCTCGGCGTCGCGGAGGCTGATGACCAGCTGCTCCAGGTAGGCGCGCGGCAGGACTTCCTGTTCGGCGATGTCGGTCAGGCTCGCCGGCCCGTGCCCGTGGCCGGGCCAGCTGGGCCATGAGCCGGACGCCGTATTCGCCCTTCGTGGAGAAGGAAACGGCCCCAGTGCTGTGATACGTCCGACGGGCCAGTTCGTGCTCCTTGGCGGCGGTCCGGGGAGGGTGGGACGGTCTCGACACCTGGCCCGGCCCTCCAATCCGACCTAAACCGTCGGAAATGAGTATAGGAGTTGCGTCGGTTAGCGTCAACGAAGGGCCCGTCGAGGGCGCCGCGTCCTGTTCTTGGCGCGCGACGAAGCGCTCGAACCAGCAGTCACGTCGGTATAGTCGTCTCTTCGGACGCAGAGCTACCGGGCGAACCAGAATGAAAAGTGGGGCCGGTGGGGAGGGCGTCTCGTGTCGACTGACGATCGGCCCGCGCTCGATCTCTACGTGAGCCGCACCTGCGTGAGATCGCGACCCGGGCGGCCGCGTTACTCGCATGTGGCTCGGGAAGCCAACTGCGGGCGTCGTCGGGAGATCACCGAAGTCGTCGTGCGTCCTATCTTCAACCCCGACGCGCCTTCGCGCCGCATGGGCTGCGGTCCATCCACACACCGAGCAGAAACCTCAATCTCCGAGTTCGAAGCTCGCTACAGAGGCGTGCGCGAGCGATGCCGACAAGAGAAAGTCTACAGAAGTCTCTGTGCCGGCACCTTAGGACCGCTATTTGCGCCCGATCGCGCCGATCTGTTGTGGGGATATGTCTAGCCCTGCATGTCATCCTAAACAGCATAACGGCGCCGCCTATTCCTCGGCCGGCGTTCTTGGGGTTGGCCTTTCGAATTGCTGACAAAGTCCTTGATCAACGCACGGACTTATGGAAGACACTCAACGCCGGTTCCGTTCCCAACGAGGACGCCATCGGCAAGGTGATCGATGAGATATTTCAACTGCCGGAGAATAGAGAGTCCCAACATTCGCGAGCATTTGCGACAACCTCATTATTGAAATGAATGCAGGGCAGCCGATCGAGCCGGCTGTGGTTGCATTGCTGAATACGATGTACGCCGAAGCGCAGAAACCGGACAGGGTGCACGCGATGAGATCGCCCGTCAATTGCAGGTGATCTCACTGGTCACGATGGGACTATTGACGGCCATCAGGTACGATACGAATGGGGCTGCTTGGTGGGCAATCACAACGGAAAAGGACGCCATGCTGCAGAGCGGAAGACGGCATTGAGTTTCCTCCGAGCCCCTGATCAAGTTCCCGTTGCGAGAAAGAGGGTGCGCCGGGGGTGTTTTGGGCCGGCATAGAAATCGACCCCGCCAACCCCAGGGCTGTTCAATGCGCAAAACTGCATGGCATGATCGTGCCGTCGAAGGACCACCCGCTCTATGAAGGAAGGATCAGCCCGTTCCATTTGACCGTGATTGCGCCGGGTCTTCGGCCAAAGTCGACGAGGCCAAAGAGCGAAATCTGTCCCTCTGGCAGGTCGCGCGAGGTGGCGCGCGTTATGCGGGACGAACGTTGAATGCGGATTTCAAGAGGAAGAAATTCTTTCCGCTCGTCCAGGACAACAGCGACACCGTCATCAACATGATGGCGGATGACTTCTGTGTTGTGTGGAATTACGTCATCCCCGATCCGAAGAGCACGGCCTTGGCTGATCCAAGGAACATGGATCAAGACAACCTTGAGATTGTGCACGACAGCGAAGACATGCCCACGGCCTATTATCGTTTTGGTCCGATCGCCGATAAGACGATTACCGCCATGGAGTACCCGCACCTGATCATGACGCGTTCGATTGAATTCCTGGTCGGTCTGGTTTCGTCCTTCGGCAAGGACGGGGCAAAGAACAGGCTGCCGCTCTTGGCGGGGTTGATGGCGCGGCTGGGCGGTGTGAATATCGAAGCGTTAGGAGTTGAGGCGGACGAGTTCCGCATCCCCGGCCGCCGGAATGTCGTCGGGCCGCGGTTCATTGACGTCATCATCAACAAACATATTCCCCGCTTTGAGAGCAATCTGGTGGGATACGCTTTCGGGACATTCTCGGTTTTCGCCGCCGCCCTCCTGGCGTAGTTCGGTTTGGCCGCACCACCCTGGCTGTCTACGCCTGGCTTGTCGCGAGCGGCATTGTCCTTTACTCCATGACGAATTTCGCCATGGGGTTGCTGCACCAGGACCTGTTTTTCCGAACAGGAGGGGGGTGGTCTTCGCGTCCGTTGGGTTGGAAGGGCATGACATCCGCGTGCGTTTGAGCATCGGCCTGAATGCCATGCAGGTCCATTTGCCGTACTTGGTGGGCTATCTGTTGCTGGGCTGGGCGGTCTATGTAGGGGTGATTGTCGGCTGGGAAGCCGTATTGATGGGTCTTGCGCTGGTCCGTTTGTTTGGCGCTGGGCCCAAGACGCCGCGGCGGCCAGACACGCAGAGGCAGATGGGGTGGGCTTCTCGCCGATGCCGGGCGGCAGCGCCGCGCCGGGCCCCTCCCCGGCCGCGGGAAGCGCCCGGCGGCAGGTCGCCAGAGAACGTCTATTGGCCGATTACATGGCGCCATCGACGCGGAAGAGGCGCGTCTCCAAAACGAAGAAGCGACCAACGTCTGGGAACGCTCGTCGACGCCAGGAGTGCTCTGTCCGCCCTGCAAATGAACCTAGAGGGAAGTCCGACGGAAGGTCCATGGCGGGGCGTCCGTTCTCCCCGGGGCGAGTCGCCCTTCACGGACATCGCGCGCCCCGCGGCCCAGGCGGGCTGTTGGCTTCGGGGGAGGTGGACGAGCTCATCTCCACGCTCTTGCGGGCGGATGGGCACGCCCGTGGCAGCCTGAGCGACACGGTTGATTCCGGCACGGAGCGAACCCCCGGCAAACTTGCGCCGCTCTAGCCGCTGCCCCGTCGTCGGAAGGACGGCTGCGGCCAGTCGAGGGGCGTCGGTCAAGTGGCCGGCCTATCGAACCGACCCCTACGTGGAGCGCTCCTGAAAGGACGGCTGATTTCGACGTGGCTCCACACACCGGCGCACCCGCGACAAGGGGTCGTGCCGTGCCGTCGCCGGAGGAAGCGGCTCCGCGTTGTCGACCGCCGGCTCGTCTGCCCCACAGGCCCCCAGCGGGCCACCCCCAGCCGATCCACGGAGCGGCCGCCCCGAGCGCGGCTCCGACAGCATCGGAGGGGAGCGCTCCCGAACCCTGATCGAGCGAGCGGCGGACGGCATCGTGGTCACGGACGGCCACGGCCGGATCGCGCTCGCCAACGCCAGCGCCTGAGAACTGACCGGCTACTCGGCCGCGGAGATCCTGGGTCTGGATCTGGTCGAGACGATACCTGCCCGAGGAGCGCGATTTGGGCCGGCGAAGGCTCCAGCCCATGCCGCCGGGGACGGTCGACCGCTTCGAGCGCGCGTTGCTGCGCAAGGACGGCCGCCGCTTGCCCGTCGAAGTCAGCGTGGCCTGGCTGCCCGACGGCGAGCGCCAATCCACCTTCCGGGATATCAGCGTCCGCCGCCTGGCCGAGCGACGGCACCGTCAAGCTGAGGACGAGCTTCGCCTGATGGCAGCCGAACTGGAAGTCCGCGTCCGGGAGCGAACCTGCGAACTGGAGCAGTCGAACGCGGCGCTGGAGGCCGTGAATGCCGACCTCCACGCTCTGCTGCGGGAGCAGGAGCGGCTGCAGGCCAGCTGGCCTATCGGGCCATGCACGACCCGCTCACGGGTCTGGCCAACCGGATGATGTTCGCCGAGCGTCTCGGCGACGCTCAGCGAACGAGTGAGCGCGGCGTCGCTGTAGTCTGGATCGACCTGGATCGCTTCAAAGAGGTCAACGACATCTTCGGCCACGACGTCGGCGACGAGATGCTGGAGGCGGCCGCGGACAGGTTGCGTGAGGTCGTGCGAGACCGACGACATCGCTCGAATGGGCGGCGACGAGTTTGCGGTCGTGCTGCCGAAGTGGTCGAAACGGAAGCCGAAATGGTTGGCGACCGAATACTCGCCGCGCTCACAGACAAGGACGCGTTCAGGCTTCAGGTCGGCGCGAGCGTCGGCGTGGCCTGGCAGCCACCCGGCACATGCGACGGGCCCGGGCTGGTGCGTCGCGCCGACGAGGCCATGTACCGTGCCAAAGCCGCCGGCGGGGGCGTTCGGTCATGTATTGAGCCCGCGAAACGCAGCTGAAGGCAGTAGACAGAGCGCGCGAGATGCGTGTACATTCCGCCCGACGGGTTAATAGACCCGGACCCGCGGCTGCCACGATCGCTCCTCTCAACGGTTCTCGGCGAGACAGACGTGTCGCTGAGGCCGCATGAGCAAGGAGCGTTCTTTGTACACGACGGACAAGACCCTGGTTTGCCAGGATTGCAACCAGGAATTCGTCTTTAGCGCGAGCGAGCAGGCGTTCTTGGCAGAGCGTCAGTCCAGCTAGCTTCGTCGCTGTCGACCGCGCCGGACGGCCCGCAAGGCCGAGCGCGGCGATTACGGCGGCGGCGGCGGTGGTGGCATGGCGGCGGCCGCGGCGGCTATCGTCCGGCCTGCGCGAGATGTTCACGGCGACGTGCTCGGGTTGCGGCCGCGAGGCCCAGGTCCCCTTCCGCCCAAGCGGCGCGAAGTCGGTTGACCTGAAGCGCAGTGCTTCAGCGCTGCTCGGCGGCTAATCTACTTCGAAACGAGAAAGAGCCGGCTCGCCGGGCTCTTCGATTCTCCATGGCGCCGCGCGCCCGCCTACTGGGTATTGCCGAGAAGATCGTGCCGATGCAGGTCAGCGGATTGATCCAGTCCGCGTTCGACAGGACAGCGATCGTGATCTTCGAGTTCGGGTAGTAGGCGACGCCCGACGAGAAGCCGTCGACGTGGCCGCGGTGCCCGATCGCACCTGGGCGTTCACGGGTAGTTCCTCGAACCCGAGCCCGTACAGGAGGGCCGGCTTGTAGGGAGCGGTAGCCGTCACGTCCAGCAGCGACGCCATCGTCGCCTCGTCGAAGAAAGCGCCGTCGTACAGGGCCGTAGCCCAGATCGCGACGTCGCCCGCGGTCGACACCATCCCGCCGCCCGCGCCGGCGGCCGTGGCTTCCGAAACGAACGGGATCAGCGACTGCCCTTTCGAAATGTCGCCCGGCTTCGAACTCGGCTTCACGTAGCCGTGGGCGAAAGTTCCCTTGGGTGTCTCCTCCCACTGCAGGTATGTGTGAGTCAGGCCCAACGGGACGAGGAAGTCGGAATGGACGAGGGAGGCCAGGCTCTTGCCGGTCGCCTTTTCGATCACCTGGCCCAGGACGATGTAGTTGGTCGTCGAGTAGTGGTAGTTCGTCCCGGGCGCGAAATATGGTGAACCGACAAGGGCCAGGACCTTGTCCGGCGTCCATCGGGTGGAGCGGTTCGCGTCGAAGTGGGCGAAGATCTTCGCGTCGAAGATGTCGCGGATGCCGCTGGTGTATTCAGCAGCTGCCGAGGGTGATCTTGTCGCCGTTCGGATAGGTGGGCAGGTACTTGGACACGGGATCGTCCAGGCCCAGTACGCCCTGTTCGACGAGTCGCAGGGCCATCGCGCTCGTGTATGTCTTGCTGATGCTGCCGATAGCGAAGAGGGTGTCGGCATCGACCTTCGCCGCGGGCGAGATCACGCCCGAGCCGGCCTGGCCGGTCCACATGGAGCCGTCCGGGAAGACGATGGCAACGGACAGCCCGGGGATGGCGTACTTCTTCTTCACGGCATTGACGGCGCCCTGGAGCGCGGCCGCGGACGCGTCGTCCAGCTGGGCGCCAAGGGTGGCCGGCAGGCCGAGTCGGGAAGTCGGCACCGGGTAGATGCTCGGCTGCGGCGTGGGAATCGGTGTCGGCGATTCGGTTGGCGTGGCGCTCGGGATGGCACTCGGGAACGCCGTCCCCGAGCCGGTCGGGGCGGTCGGCGTGGTGTTGCCGCAGCCGGCCACGACCAGGGCCAGCATCGCGGCGGCGATCGGGAGTGCCCGGCGGGCGATGGCGTTCAGGGCACTGTGGTGACGGTGCTTCACGCGGTCAATGATGCAACAGCCCGGGCGGCAGCGCCAATTCCCCGGAAACGACGATCCCGGCCTCGGGGCCGGGATCGTGGAATGGCTGAGCGATCGGGAGATCAGCGGCGGCCGCCGCCGAGCAGGCGGAGCATCAGCAGAACGAGGGTGATGAACTCCATGTAGAGGAGCAGCGCGCCCCAGATCGCGGCCTTCTCCATCGAACCGGTGATAGCCGCGAAGCTGCCGCGCTGGATCTTCTGGATCGTCGACGCGGTCAGGCCGGCGTAGATGACCACTCCGACGGCCGAGATGACCAGGGTCAGCATCGAGCTGCTGAACAGGAAGTTGAGCATGAACGCGATCGCCAGGCCCCAGGTGGCCATGGCGCAGATGGCAAACGTGCTGCCGAGGTCGCGCTTGGTGACGGCCCCGAAAAGGGCGGCGCCGCCGAACATGGCCGCCGCGCTGGCGAACGCCTCGACCACGGTCAGGCCGCTGCCGGCGGTCGCGTAGGCCAGCACGATCACGCCGAAGGTCAGGCCGTTGAGGGCGGCGAAGACGAAGAACAGCAGCAAGGCCGTGGTCGCGCTGAGGCGCTTCATGCCGGCCTGGATGCCGATGCTCAGGCCCATCTCCGCCAGGATGAAGACGATCCAGTAATTCACCACGGTCTCGACGAGACCGGTATTCGACTGGACCAGGAACGCGACCAGCGCCGTCAGGAGCAGGCCGGCGAACATCCAGAAGAAGGCCTGCGAGAGAAAAGCGGTTGAAAGCCGAGCGGCCGGCCTGACGCCGAGCTGCTGGCTCGAGTAGTCGTGGGTGTATCCGGGGTTGTAGTTTTGGTTCACTTGGGACTCCAAGACATGGGCCGCGCGCAAGGCCGGCGGCCCTGAGGTGCGTCTCCGGCCGATCGACCGGTTCGGTCTGATCGTACCGCGGAACGGCCTGCTCGACCCGGTTCCGCCGCACGGTTTCGCCTCGGGCCGCTACTCGGACGTGGGTCGCCTTCGCGCCGCTAGGTTAGGTCTCGAACCCGGTCCCGGGCGGGGACGGCCGATCGCGCTTCGCCCTGTTCGGCGGCGCGGGCCAGGATCCAGAGCAGATCGGCCAGCCGGTTCAGGTAACGGAGCAGCTGGTCGCCGGCCGTGGGTTCGGCCCGATCGCCGCAGCGGATCGAGACGGCCCGGCGTTCGGCTCGGCGGGTGATCGTCCGGGCCAGCTCCAGGGCGGCCGAGAGGCGAGTCTGACCGGGGACGACGAATTCGGACGGCATCTTGACGGCGGCTTCCATCTCGGCCAGCAGCGCGTCCAGGCGCTCGACCATCTCGGCGCTGACGCGGGTTTCGCCCGGCTTCTGCCGGCCTTCAGCCCCGGGCGTCGTGGCCAGCTCGGCGCCAGCCACGAACAGGTCGCGCTGAACGCTCAGGATCACGTCCGGCAGGCGGTCGAGTATGCGGGGCACAGTTCCGTACTGGGCCTTGAGGGCCAGTTCGGCGCGGGCCAGTCCGAGCGCGGCGACGGCCTCGTCGATCGTCCCATAAGCCTCGGCCCGGGGGTCGTCTTTGAAGATGCGCTCGCCCCCGAACAGGAGCCCCGTGGTCCCGTCGTCTCCTCTGCCGGTCGCGACACTGGACCGCCGATCGCTCTTCTCTCTCATCTCGACCCCTCGGCCCCCAGGCGGCTCACCACATCAGGCCGGCTTCTCTCGGGTCCCATCTTTCGGCCAGGACGGTGACCTTGACCGTGTGCTCCAGGACCGACTCGGCGGCGTCCTTGATCTGCTGGACCATCGACCCGGCGTACGGGCAGAACGGCGTCGTCAGGACCATCTTGATCTCCGACGACTCGGCTCCGACGATGATCTGCCTGATCAGCGCCAGCTCAACCACGTCCATCCCGAGCTCGGGGTCCACGACGGTGCGGAGCGCGTCCAGGATGGCGAGTTCGGTGGCCCGTTTGGCCATGTCGAACGGCTGGTCCTCGGAGGCATTTGGGCCGGCGGAAGAAGCCTGGCTGGGGGAACTGGTGGTCTCGGCCTCGACGGCCTGAACGGGTTCTGTCATAGCCTGGATATCCTACCAGGCTTGTCGGAATAGTCGAATCTCAGGCGGTCGAGTTGTCCGGGGCGCAAAGCCCTGCCGGCCCTTAGGACCTGGACGTTCGCCGGACCTTCGCGTCGACGACCACGCCCGGGATTCGCAGCTCCGGCGGCAGCGTTACTGCCTCCTCGGCGTTCAGGCCGGGGCCGGCAAGGGCGCCGTCGCGGCCGAAGAACTCGCCGTAGCGTTCCTTGTTCTCCGAGGCGTATCGATAGGCGTGGGCTATGCCGACAAGCCGCAACTCGGGATGCTCGGTCATGAGGCGGGCGGCGTCGTAGCCGTTGCGGCGCAGCTCGAGCAGCTGGCGGACGGTCAGGCGGGTGCCGTAGCAGAACGGCTCGCCGCGCATGACCAGCGGATCGGCTTTCACCCACTTGATCGTCACGACTGCCTCCGGTCCACGGGACGCGTAGCTTCGGCCGCGGGCGCGGCCGGTTGGGCGGTCATACGCCGCGATAGAGCCACTTGAGAAGGGCGTTGCGCCGGTGCCCGTCGCCGCCCAGTCGACCGTTCTTGCGCAGGACTTCCACGGCCGCATCCAGGGCCCGAATCGCGGCGACGGCAGCCGGCTCGTCCAGGCGCGGCCGGACCACGTCGCGCGCAGCCGCGCAGACGGCGGCCATGTCCCACAGCGATTGGCGGCGACGCCGCAGCACCGGGCCCGCCCACTCGGCGTACTCGGCCATGAGGCGCGGATCGTCGGCCCCTACGGCCATCGCCAGCCGCTCGACCATGACCTCGGTATCGGCCAGGAGCAACCGCAGCCGGACCTCGCCGAGGCGGCTCCGGAAGTCCGAGTCGGCGACGGCGGTCAGCGCCGCGGCCGCGATCTCCGACCGAGATGCGCGCAGGACGTCGGCCGCCGCCGGGAATCCGGCCTGCAGATCGACGGGCGGGCGGCCCAGATTCGGGTGCCAGTGGTCGGGCTCGACCGGCGCGGGTACCGGCCTGGCCGGCCGCGCTCGCTTGGGCTTCGGTTGGGGTGTGGTCTCGGTCACGACCGCAAGTCTAGCGGCATGCTGCTCGCGCCGTGGGCGGCGTCGCGGTCCGATGCGGACAGGGGGCCCGCGCGGTTGGAGGCGAGGCGAACTCGAGCTCCCGCGATCGAAACGTCGTCGATGTAGCGCTCGCGCGCTTGCCGCAGGGCTGTCGTCCAGGGCCCCGGCCGCCCCTCGCCGATGGCTCGGCCGTCGAGCGAGACGAGCGGTATCACGCCGCCGATGCTGGCGCAGATCGCCATCTCGTCGGCTTCGAAGGCGTCCTGCGGACGCAGGTCGCATTCCTCGACCGCCAGGCCGGCGGCTGCGCCGTGCTCGACCAGCCAGGCCCGCGTCGTGCCGGCCAGCAAACCTGTGCCGAGCCGGGGAGTGGCGCAGGTGTCGCCGCGGATCAGCAGGACATTGGAGGTCGTCGCTTCGGTGATCCGGCCGTCCGTGGTGAGGAAGATGGCGTCGTCGGCGCCGGCGCGCTCGGCCTCGATGCGGGCGTATACGAGCTCGGCCCGAGACACGGTCTTGACCCCGGCCATGGGCGACTCCGGGTCGCGGTGGATGCTGCTGCAGATGAACCTCTCGCCCCGGGTCAGGGCCCTATCCGTCGGCGGCGTGAACGGCCAGGCCTGGATCGCGACCGTCGCCCGGGCGTCTGCGGCGGGTGGGACGCTGCGCGTCGGGTCGAAACCCCGGCTGACGGTCAGTCGGATGACCGCGTCGCCCGGCCCGGCAGCGGCCTCGCCGCCCGGTTCGAGTGGCTCGACCTCGTCCAGACCCTCGGCGGCAAGCAGCTCTTCGATGCCGGCGGCGATTTCCGCGTCGTCGAAAGGCAGGTCGAACGCCATGGCGCTCATGCTGTCGTGGAGCCTGGCCAGGTGGCCCTCGAGTTCGATGGCCACGCCGCGTTTCGCCCGCAGCGCTTCGAACACGCCGTCTCCCAGCTGGAAGCCCCGGTCGTAGACCGAGATGTGAGCCACCTCGGACGGCACGAGCCGGCCGTCTAGCCAGACGTGAGACGCGGCGAGTCCTGGCATTGGCCCTCCCACGGGTACAGATCGGGGTGAAGGGCGGGGCGCCCAGCCGAGGGGGAAGCAGGGCGCCCCAGGAGACGGCATTGGGCCCGGGCCGATCGCTGCGTCCTGTCTCGCCGCCGGCGCGATGCCTGCGGCACTGGCTTGCTCCGTCGAAAGAATCATAGGGGCAGCGGGAAGCGGAGTGCACGACGCGGGACCAACTGTTGCCGGGGACAGGGAACGGCCCCGCGGGAGGGGGCCGCGGGGCCGTTGAGGAGAGCGGCGGAGGCGAGGGAGGGGGAGACCTTCGCCGCCGGGATGTTCGGGTTAGGGGCTGGCTAGGCGGCCACTCCTTCGAGCTCTTCGAGACCCGAGTCGCCGAGGTCGCCATCGCCGAGGGCCGCCTCGGGCTCGCCTTCGATGGTGATCCGGGGAACCCAGCTCAAGAAGCGGGGCATCCACCAGTTCCACTCGCCCAGAAGCTTCATCAGCGAGGGCAGCAGCAGGCTCCGCACGAGCGTCGCGTCCACCAGGATCGCGACCGCCAGGCCGATGCCCAGCTCCTGCATGATGGCCAGCTGGATCGTGAAGAAGGCGCCGAAGACGCAGACCATGATCGCGGCGGCGCTGGTCACTGTACCGGCGGTGATGGTGATGCCCTTCACGACCGCGTCGGTGGAGGGCAGGCCGCGGTCTCGAGCCTCCTTCACCCGGGTCAGGATGAAGACGTGGTAGTCCATCGAGAGCCCGAACAGGATCGTGAAGATCATGGCCGGAGCCCAGGCTTCCACCACGTTCGGCCGGATGCCGGTGATTTCCTTGAGCCAGCCTTCCTGGAAGAGCAGGACCAGGACGCCGAATGCGGCGCCGGCCGACAGCAGGTTCAGCAGGATGGCCTTGAGCGGGATCACGATCGAGTGGAAGGCCACGAGCAGGAGCAGGAAGCTCATGCCCAGGACGAAGATGATGACCAGGGGCATCTGATCCCCGTACCAGCTCGCGTAATCCATGGTGAACGCCGCTTCGCCGGAGACGTAAACCCGCGTGTCCGCGAGGCTGCCGAAGTAGCCGGGGGCGATCGTGTCGCGGAACTGGCGGGCCAGGTTCCAGTTGGCCAGGTCGTTGGGTCCGCCGGTGATCGCGGCCGAGATGTCGGCCACGGTACCGTCGCCGGCCACGGAGACGCGCACCGAGGTCGGGTTGACGCCGGGAACCTTGCCGTCCTTGATGGCCGCCGCGTAAGCCGCGATGGCGTCCCTGGTGGCCGGCCGGTCGGCGTCGGTGACGATGACTTCGATGGTCAGGTCGCGACCCTGGGGCCACTTCTGCGAGATCAGCTCCCAGGCCCGGACGCCCTCGACGCTGTGGGGCAGCGTGGTGACGTCGCTGGTCGTGGAGCCGAGCTGCAGCCTGGACACGGGGAACGCGACCGCGAGCAGAAGCACCGCGGCGGCGCCGGCGGCGACGATCGGTCGAGCCGTGGCGGCGCGCACGATCGTGCCCCAAATGCCCCGGCCTTCGCCGCGATCGCGAGCCAGAACCGGGATGCCGAAGCGCAGGACCCAGCGATCCAGGATCGCCAGCGTCGCCGGCAGGAAGGTCAGGCTGCCCAGGACGGAGATCGCCACGACCGAGATCGAGCCGATGGCGATCGACTTGAAGACCTCGTCGTTGATCAGGAGCAAGCCGCCGAGCGAGATCATGACCGCCAGGCCGCTGAAGAAGACGGCCCGGCCGGCCGTAGAGCTGGCGACTTCGATGGCGCCGAACTTCGTGCGGCCCTGGCCCTCCTGCTCGCGCAGGCCGGTCCGCATGCCGCTCCAGCCGCTCGAGGCGGTGCGGGTCAGGATGCCGAAGAAGCTCACGTTGCCACCGCCACGCTCGGTGCGGTAGCGGGAGATGACGAACAGCGAGTAATCCACGGCCACGGCGAGTCCGATCAGAACCACGATCTGGCCGACGTACTGGCTGACCGGCGCAACCGCCTGGCTGTAGATGCCGACGAGGCCCATGGCGCCCGTTATCGCGCTCATGGCCAGGACGACCGGCACCAACGCCGCGACGAAGGATCGGCAGGCTATCAGCAGGATGAGAATGGTGACGAGCAGCGTGGGCAGCAGCAGGCTGTCCAGGCTGTTGTTGACGTAGTTGCCGAAGTCCTCGTTGATTAGGCGGTTGTTGAAGGGGTAGATGGTCAGGCCCGGGTAGGCCTTCCGAAGCTCCTCGACGAGGGGCTTGATGGCCGGGGCCTTGGCGGTCGCCTCGTCATTGCCGCCGGAGATGTCGGCCGTGATGATGGCGGTCGTGCCGTCGGCCGAGAGGACCCCGGGCGCCTGATCTGGCGCGGCTTCAGCGAGCGCGAACGGGTCGACGACCGCGGGCATCTGGCCGGCCGGGTTCTTGTAGAACACCGGGATCGTGGCGCCGTCGTAGCTGACCGTCAGCTTGCTCAGGCGCTGGGTCATGGCCGCGACCGCCGCCTTACCCTCGGCCGTGTCCAGCCGGCCGTTCGGGGCCGACACGATGAGGTAGAAGAACTCGGTGTCGACGTGGTTGGAGACGTTGGCGTTGGCGTCGTTGTAGACGTTCCAGCCCGTCTGCGAATCGCCGATCGTCTGGCCCTTGTCCATCACGGACTGGGAGCGCTGGCCGCCCAGGACGGATGCTCCGAGCATCAGGCCCGCGATCAGGACGAACCACGCGGCGAAGACGGGGAAGCGGTGTCGCGCGCTCCAGACCGCGACCCTGACCGTCCAGGGCTCGCGCCTCAGGATCGGCCCGCCGCTGGCGAATGGCCTCTCCATTTGGCTTTCCTCCTCTCATCCCCTCTGGGGAAGTCGCGGCGCCCGGTGAGGGGCGCCGCGGGTGGTTCCTTCGTCAGGCGACGGCCTCGCCCGTCTGGGCGGCCATCGCGGCGTTGAAGCCGTAGTCGCGGATCCGGCCGTCGCGCATCCGGATCGTCCGGTCGCAGGCGTCCCCGACTTCGGAGTCGTGGGTAACGAGCACGACCGTCTGGCCGTGCTCACGGTTGAACTCGCGCAGGAGGGCCAGGACTTCGGCGCTGCGCTCGGAGTCGAGGTTCCCCGTCGGCTCGTCCGCCAGCAGGATCTCGGGCTTGTTGACCAGAGCCCGGGCGATGGCCACGCGCTGCTGCTCGCCGCCCGACAGTTCCGCCGGGCGATGGTTGGCCCGCTCGGCCAGACCGACGAGGCCCAGGGCCTCGATCGCGGCCTCCCGGGCCGTCTTGCCGTGGACGCCGGCGTAGTCGCAGGCCAGGAGCACGTTCTCGATGGCCGTGAGGGTCGGCACCAGGTTGAAGTCCTGGAAGACGAAGCCCATGCGGCGGGCCCGGATCCTGGTGCGGGCGCCGTCGGAGAGAGCGGCGACGTTCTCGCCGGCGAGGTAGAGCTCCGGGGCGGGGCCGTGGTTCGGATCGGGGGCGTGGAGCAGGCCCAGGATGTGCATCAGGGTGCTCTTGCCGGAACCGGACGGGCCCATGATCGCGACCATCTCGCCCTGCTCGATCGAGATCTCGACGCCTTTGAGGGCTTCGACGGTGTTCTTGCGGCTGAGGCGGTAGGTCTTGCGGAGGTTTCGTCCTTCGAGAATGGCCATCTGGATTACTCTCCTTGTCTCTGGTCGCCAGGCGGGCGGACCATCTCTTCGTTGCCGTCCCCGGTCCTCGCTCACGGACGTCTGAAGTCCGCTCGCTCCGGTCCTCGGCGGCGCCTCGATCTGGCCTCGCCGGCCAGGCGACGTGGAAGTTCGGTAGGTCTGTCTGCTACTCGTAGCGGAGGGCCGCCACGGGGTCGAGGCGCGAGGCGCCCCAGGCCGGGATGAAGCCGGCGATCGCACCGAGTCCGGTCGAGAAGGCCAGCGCAGTGAGCGCGGTACCGAGCGTCAGGTCGAACAGGATGTTGCCGGATGCGCGGCCCAGGTCGTTGAACAGGGTGGTCATCGCAGCCCCGATCCCGAGGCCGATGAGGCCGGCGATCAGGCCGATGGCGCCCGACTCGAGCACGATCTCGAGGCGGATCCGCCAGCGGGGGCAACCGATGGCCCGCTTGATGCCGATCTCACGGGTTCGCTCGGCCACGGACATGGCCATGGTGTTGATCGTGGACAGGCCGCCCACCAGCAAGCTCAGCATCGCGATGCCGGTCAGGACCAGCGTGAAGATGGCGCTGAAGCTGCCGAGCATGGCATCGAAGTCCGCGCCGTCCATGACGGTGTACGACGTGCCGAGAGCAGCCTCGAGGCGCTCCTTGAGGACGGCCGGATCGACGCCCTTGGCCGGATAGACGGTGATGCTGGTGGCCAGGTCGGAGGCGTTGACGTTGGCTCGGATGATCGGGGGCAGAGTGTCCACGAAGAGCTTCTGAGCCGTCGCGAGCGGCATCATGGCGTCCTTGTCCGGCGCCGTCAGGGTCGGGGCGAGGATGCCGATGACCTCGAACTCCTGGTCGCGGATGGTCACCTGGCCGCCGACGGAGGCGTTGAGCTTGCGGGCCAGATCGCTGCCCAGGACGACCACGTTGCCGCTGTCGCCGGCCTGCAGGTTGCGGCCCTGGGCGATCGTCGTCGTGAAGCTCTCGAGGCCTTTGTCCGCGCCGGGGACGGAGCCGGAGATCATCTCCGGCGTGCCCATCGTCGCCGTGGTGCTGTCGTCCAGCATCATCTCGATGCTGGGAGCGGCTGCCGCCACGCCGTCCACGGCCTGGATCTTGTCCACGTCCGAGAGGGAGAGCGGCTGGAACGAGCCGGTCATCATGTTGCCGATGGTGACGATGTCCTTGTCCGCGTAGTACTTGGACCCGCCGCCGATCAGGGCGTTCATCTTGTTGGCCATCGAGCCGAACACGACCAGGGCCATGATGCCGATGGCGATGCCGCTGATGGTCAGGGTGGAGCGGAGCTTTCGCCGTCCGAGGTTTCGCAGAAGCTTCACTGGTCTCCTTCTCCGGTCTTGCCGGGGCTCTTTGGCTTCTTCATTCGAGGCGCTGTCGAGGCGCTATCTCGCTGTGAGGAAGCTACCGGCCGAGGAGTTCCGCTCCGTCGTCCGGGACGCCCGATCTCAGTCGTCCGGGCGGCCGAAAGGACGGTCATTCCGCAGGCCCGAGGCGTCATTCCCAGGGATGACGGGTCGTACACCGGGCGGTGCCGCGCGTCCCTTCTGGACGCCCCCGCACCGCGCCCCCGCGCGGCGGGCCCCTAGACCAGGCCGGTCTCGTAGGCGAGGATGACCGCCTGGACCCGGTCGCGCAGGTCGAGCTTGGCCAGAACGCGCGAGACGTGGGTCTTGACCGTCGTTTCGGAGACGACCAGCTTCTCGGCGATCTCGGCGTTGGACATGCCTCGCGCCACGAGCTTGAGCACCTCGAGCTCGCGCTCGGTCAGCTCCGAGAGAGCCGGGATGCCGCCCTCCTGGGCCGATGGAAGGCGGCTGGCGACGCGGTCGAGGAGCCGCCGCGTGATCGAAGGGGCGAGCAGGGCGTCGCCGGCGGCCACGATCTTGATGGCCTCGACCAGATCCTCTGGCGGGGCGTCCTTGAGCAGGAACCCGCTGGCGCCGGCCCGGAGCGACTCCACGACGTACTCGTCCAGCCCGAAGGTGGTCAGGATCAGGACCTTGATTGGGTTCTCCACGCCCGGCCCGGCAAGCGCCCGAGTGGCCTGGATGCCGTCCATCCCCGGCATGCGGATGTCCATCAGGACAACGTCGGGATTGAGACGCCGCGCGGCTTCGACCGCGGCGGCACCTTCGCCGGCCTCGCCAACGATCTGGAGATCCGGTTCGGAAGACAGGATCATCCGAAACCCGGTCCGTAGAAGCGGCTGGTCGTCTACCAGCAGGATCCTGATTGTCACGGCTCTTCGCTGCCCGTCCTGGACGCGCTGCCCTCGTCTGGCGGCTGGGGCTGCGTGCGAGCCTGAGTCTGACGTGTCCCGCGTGGCGTTGCAGGCCGCTGCTGACGCCCTGGCTGGAGGTGGGGCGGCACGACCCGCCCGATCAACGGCGGGATCACCCGCGGCCGAACCAGATCCGGCGGAGAGGTCGGCTTGCCCGCTGAGGCGTGGCCGCCGCCCCGCGGCTCCCGCTCCCGCTGAGCCTCATCGGCCGCCGCCGGCGGTTCAGGCCGGGGCGGCGCGCTCGCGCGACCAGATTCGAGCGGGAAGCTGGCGTGGACTCGGTAGCCGCCGGGGAATAGCGGCCCGGTTTCGAGCTTGCCGCCGTAGAGGGCGACCCGCTCTTGCATGCCCACCAGGCCGTGCCCGCTGTCGTCCTCCTCGCGGTTCAGGAGAGGGGCCGCCGCCCCCCGGCCGTCGTCGGAGACCTCGATGTCGAGAGTGTCTTCAGCGTAGCGAACCGCGACTCTGGCCGAGGCGCGCCCGGCGTGCTTGACGACGTTGGTCAGGGCTTCCTGGATGATTCGGTAGGCGGCGAGTTCCATGCCCGCCGGGAGCGGTCTGGCGCCGCCGTCGACGGCGATTTCGACCGGCAGGCCGGCGTCGCGCACCTTCTCGGCCAGGCGGTCCAGGTCTCCCAGACCAGGCTGGGGTCCCATCCCGGCCGTCTCGGTCCGGAGGACCTCGAGCATCCGTCTCATCTCGGCCAGGGCGGTTCGGCCGGCTTCCTCGACGGCCGCCAGAGCCGCCCGCGCCGTGTCGGGCTCCTTGTCGCAGATCCGTCGGGCCGCGGCCGCCTGGACGACCATGACGCTGATGTGGTGAGCGACGACGTCATGCAGCTCGCGGGCGATGCGGCCCCTCTCTTGCGCCACGGCCAACTCGGCTCGTTCTTCGCGCTCACGCTCGAGGGCTGCGGCCCGCTGCTCGAGCTCTCTGGTGTAGGCACGGCGGACGCGCAGGTTGTCGCCGACCAGCCAGGCCATCCCGAACGAGGCGTACGTGCCGACCAGGCTGGCCGGAATGCTCGTGATGGAGTTGAAGGCGATGTAGGAGGCGAAGCTCACGGCGATGCCGCCGGCGGTGATGATCGCGGAGATGGAAGCCTGCCGCCTCGTCTCGTGGCCGCCACCGTGAAAAGGCCAGCAGGACGCCGAGGAAGCGGGCGGTCGTCGGATACCCCAGGACGCTGTGGAGGGTGATCGCCGAGCCGGTGATCAGGAGAACTCGGATCGGGTTGCGGTGCCGAACGCTACGGGGAGCGTCTACAGCAGCAGCAGCGAGACGCCGAGCAGTCCATCGACGCGCCGGCGTAGTACGCGCCGACGACCAACGCGGCCGCGATGGCCACGCCGACCAGAGGTCGACGTAGTCTGCTTCAGGTGCGCCTGGCCGGATTCGGGCCGCCGCGGCAAAGCCTTTTGCATAGGCTGCAAGTTACCCTTGGCCCGCGTCCGCCGCATCGGTCTCAGGCAGGACCCTCCATGCGCCCTGCGGCGGAGTGAGGGTCCCATGCCGGGCTGCCCCAAGTTGGGGATGGCGGCCGGCCGACATCTTCCACGCCGGCCGTTCCTCAGGCCCAACCGCACGTCCCTCCTGAAGGCGCCGCGTTCGGCCGCCGCGGCTTATCCGCTCGGGCAGCCATACCACGAAGCAGCGCCGTAGGGGGACGGGTCACGAGGCGAATGGCGGGGCTATACTCCCCGACGTGAGGGTTTCCCAGCGGCGCCCCGGGCGCCTATATCCGCCCGGCGCGTCCGCCTGGCAGGCGCTTGCCGTCGTCGGCGTGATCGGGCTGGCCCTCGCGATTCGTCTGGTTCATGTGGGTACGTTCCCCGGACGAAGCCTGACCATTCCCTGCGACTCGGCCAACTCGGTCCGGACCATGTTTCTCAGTCTGACGGGCCATTCGCAGGCCTGGCAGCAAGCCTGGCTCGACAGCGGCATCGGGCGCTTCATCGAGCCGCCGGTTACCCAGTTCTTGACCATGCTGGCCTACCTGCCCGACGGCGTCGAACGGCCCTGGGTTTCGTGGTATGTCACGGTGACCTTCTGGTTTGCGAGCGCGCCGTTTGTCTACGTGGCCGCCAAGCGGCTGACGGGCACCTGGGGGGGCGTGGCCGCCCTCGCCTACATACTGCTTGCCCCGTTCGCCGTCACCATCAGCCAGGCATTCGAGCCCGAGGCTCTTCTGATGCTGTCGCTTGCGTCGGTCGTGTGGGCCTCCGTGAGCGGCGACGTGACCTCCGGTCGTCGCATCTACGCCGCCGCCGCACTCGGCGCCATGGCCGGCCTGGTCAAGCCAGGCTTGCTCCTGCCGTTCGTCTGCATGCTCTTCATCGCTTCGGCCGCCACGGCCGGTTCACTTCGAGACAGCCGCAGACTCGTTCGCCTGGGAAATCCTGCTGGTCGCCGCATGCCTGCCGGCATTCGTCTACACGGCGCTCCTGATCCCGGGACAGGTCGGCGACAAGGTTGTGCCCGAGCTCCTGTTGAGGCCCAGCCACTACTACCACACAGCACTTTGGGCGGTGAAAGTCCTGGGCATCCCCACGGTTGCGGGAGCCGTTCTGGGGTTGGCCCTGAACCGCCGTCTGTGGCCACTGACGATCGCCTACGGCGTGGCCTATGCGGGTTACTGCTTGATCTTCACGCACAACACCGAGAGCCACGACTACTACCACATCGTCCTCATGCCGATGGTCGCGATCGGGCTCGCGAGTCTGACCGAGAAACTGGCTGCCTCGCTCAGCGGGCGAGGCTACCTCCTCAAGGTCGCCGGCGCCGCCGCGCTGATCCTGGGGATGGCCCTGACCTGGGGCATCACGTATCGGCTGAATCCGGACTATGTCGTCTGGAGCGACTCGGCAATCAACCTGGAGCAGAGTCGCGACCAGGCGCTGGGGGAGCAGCTGATACCGGGAACGAAGGTGGCCTACTTCGGACCCAACTACGGCAAGCCTTTGATGTACTACAGCCGGCTCATCGTAGATGCGTGGCCGACCAAAAGTGACAAGGAGCACAAGGCGCTGATCGGTACGGCCTGGCCGAGCGACCCGGAAATCTTGAAGCAGTTCATTTCCGACGGGTGCCGATACTTCGTGATCGCCTTCCCGGCTGACAAGTGGGAGGGCACGTACGATCTGTTGAACGGCAACTACGAGTTGGTAAAGTCCGACGAGGGTTTGCTCGTCTACGACCTGGCGAGGCCGCTCAGGCCCGATCTGCCGGCCGCCCAACCCTGACGGGACTGAGATCCGGCCGCGGCGGAAGGGTCCCGCACGCCCGTGACCATTGATGCCACGGAACGGAGCCACGGAGCGGAGCCACGGAACGGCGTGGGGCTACAGCAGGTCACCTTTGTGCCAGCCCGTCGGTTCGCCTTCGGGGACGCGGCTCCTCGCCGGGGGCGTATACGAACTTGGGTTCGGGTGGCTCCCTGAGCGCCCCGTTCGGGCGGAGCTCCCGGCGCCAGCGCAGGCCGGCCGCCCGCCGTCGCCCGTTCACCCGCCGTGCCGGCCGTCCCTTCGATCGCGCCGACCCCGTACGGCACCCATTTCGACGGATCCTGGAGGCGGTGCGGCCGACGTTGCCGCGGCGGTGGGTCTGTTCGAAGCCGGACGGCTCGATCCACAGCCGGTCGCCGTCGAGCAGGCCGTCACGCCGCCCTGGCCCGGCTCCGGGCGCGGGTGCTGGCAGTACCAGCAGTTGGCCTTGTCGTGCGGCGCGTACTCGGTCGGCTCCTCGTACGTGGTGATGTAGCCCTCGTAGTTGCGCAGGACCACCTTGTGGTCGGAGTAGCTGATCAGGTAGTTGGGCATGACCGGGATCTTGCCGCCGCCGCCGGGCGCGTCGACGACGTAGGTCGGCACCGCGTAGCCGGAGGTGTGGCCGCGCAGGCCCTCCATGATCTCGATGCCCTTGCCGACCGGCGTCCGGAAGTGGCCGGAGCCCTCGACGAGGTCGCACTGGTAGATGTAGTAGGGACGGATCCGGAACTCGCACGAGCTTGTGGACCAGCGCTCGCTGGATGTGGACGCAGTCGTTGACGCCGGCGAGCAGGACCGACTGGTTGCCGAGCGGGATGCCGGCCCGAGTCAGCTTGTCGCAGGCGCGCGCGACCTCGGGCGTGAGCTCGTTGGGGTGGTTGAAGTGGAGGTTCATCCAGAGCGGGTGGTACTTGGCGAGCATCTCGCACAGCTCGTCGTCGACCCGCTGCGGCAGGAAGACGGGCACGCGCGAGCCGATGCGGATGATCTCGACGTGGGGGATCTCGCGCAGGCCGCGGATGATCGACTCGAGAGCTTCGGGCGCGAGCGTCAGGCCGTCGCCGCCGGAGATCAGCACGTCGCGGACCTGGGGCGTGCGGCGGAGGTAGTCGAGCTGGGCCTCGTGCTCGGCGCGGTTGAAGTTCTGCGACGGGTCGCCCACGATCCGGGACCGCGTGCAGTAGCGGCAGTAGCTCGCGCACTGGGTCGTGACCAGCATCAGGACGCGGTCCGGGTAGCGGTGGACGAGGCCCGGGACCGGGGAGTGGCGGTCCTCGGCGAGCGAGTCCTCCATCATCGCCGTGAAGGCTTCGTGCTCGCAGTCGGTGGGGATCACCTGGCGGCGGATCGGGTCGTTCGGGTCGTCAGGATCGATCAGGCTGATGAAGTACGGCGTGATGTCCACGCGGAACTTGTCCGGGGGCAGAGACCGGCGCGCTCGTCGTCGGTGAGGTTGAGGATCCGGCCGATCTCCTCGACCGTGTTGACGCGGTTGGACAGCTGCCAGCGCCAGTCGTTCCAGCGGTCGTCGGGCACGTCCGCCCAGATCGGCGCGCGGCGGCTGACGGCGGGGCGGCCGTCAGGGCCGAGGGCGCGGGCGGGATCGCGCAGGTTGACGAACGGGGTGTCGTCGAGGTGGGCCAATTCGAGGGCGCGCTCGTGGGCGTTCGGGTCATGCGGGGTATGCGCTGGCGAGCCCGGCCGGGATGCCTGAGGAGCTTTCGGCGAGCGTCCGGCGAGTTCGTGACCGCCGCTTTCGAGAATGGCCATCGCTCGCCTCCGGGGTTCTTGCCGCCACGGCCGAGTCGGTCGGCGGGCGGATTGGGACGCATAAACCCTATGCAGCCTGCATGCGAACTGATCATACATCCGCCCGCCCGAAATGGGCCCCGACCCATTCAGGGGAGCCGATTGGACCGGCAGGCGGGCCGCCTCGCAGGTGGTCCTTGCTGGTCGCCTAGGCCTGGCGGTGGGCCCGCTCCAGGGCGAGCGTCTGGAGTGCCAGGACCGACATCGCGTCGGGGATCTCGCCGCGGCGGATCATGGCCATGCACTCGTCGAACGGGACCCAGCGCATCTGGAGCTGCTCCGTGCCCTCCGGCGTGGCGACGCCGTCCTCCAGGTCCGTGGCGACGAACAGAATCGTGATCTCGTCCGAGACTGAGTTGGACAGCTCGGCGCGGCAGATCTCGCGCCACGTCCCGCCCGAGTAGCCGGTCTCTTCCGCCAGTTCGCGCCGCGCGGCCGCCTCGGGGTCTTCGTCGAAATCGCCGCCGCCCTCGGGGATCTCCCAGGAGTAGTGATCCATCGTGTAGCGGAACTGGCCCACGAGGAGGACCCGGTCCTGCGCATCCAGCGGCACGACGCCGATCGCCAGGTGCTTGAAGTGGACCACGCCGTAGATGCCGGGCTTGCCGTCCGGTCGGATGACATCGTCGTGGTGGATCGCGATCCAGGGGTTGTCGTAGGCGAGGCGGCGCGACACCCGGCGCCAGGGGTTGCTCTCGGCTGACGTCATGGCGCCATCGTAGCGGCCGGAAGCGCCCGCGGGCATGGAGTTCGGGAACGATCGCGGCCGCCGCCCGACGGGAACCGGTCGCGCCACCCCGGCGTCTGGCAGCCATAACGCCGCATCGGCAGGGCGACCGTACGCACCGGGCCCGCGGACAGACGCCCGGGGCCATGAGCGCCCGAGGGGCACAGCCAGGAGATAGAGATGGACGACGAGATGAACCGAAAGCAGAGCCTCGCGCCGGTGGGCGCGTCGGGCGCCACTGCCGCGCCTGCGCGCCCCGGCCTCATGGCCGTCGGCCGGGTCACGACCGTGGTGGCGGCACTCGCGCTGATCGTGGGGGTCATCCTCGGGCCGATCATCGCCGACAACCACGCCAGCGCGGCCGACGCCACCGGCACGCCGGAGCACCTGATCGCCGTGACCGGCTCCGGCGCAATCAGCGTCTCTCCCGACACCGCGGACGTGTATCTCGGCGTCAGCGTCACCAAGACCACCGCCAAGGATGCCCGCTCGGCCGCCGCCACTCAGATGACCGCCGTGGTCGCGGCCATCAAGAAGCTCGGCATCGCCGACAAGGACATCGTTACTTCCGGCGTGAACCTCAACCCGGTCTACGACTACAACAATGGGACCGCCCGCCTCACCGGCTATCAGTTCAGCAACAACGTCAAGGTCACCGTGCGCGACCTGAACAAGGTTGCCGGCGTCATCGACGACTCCGTCGCCGCCGGCGCCACCACCGTGAACGGCGTGTCGTTCCGGCTCGACGACCCCAAGCCCGTCGAGGCTCAGGCCCGAGCGGCAGCCATGACCGACGCTCGCACAAAGGCGGACGCGCTCGCGAAGGCCGCAGGCGTCCAGATCAAGGGCGTCGCTTCGATCAGCGAGACTTCGGCCTCGTCGCCGGTCTACTACGCGGCCCCCGCCCTCGATGCGATGAAGGCGGCTTCGCCTTCCACTCCCATCCAGACCGGCACCACGGACATCCAGATCCAGGTCACGGTCTCGTATCTGATCTGAGTTCCTCGAACTCACAGGGTGCACCAGAGAGCGGTCGCTAGTCGGCCGCTCTCTTGCTTATGCGGCGCCTGCGCCCTTTCGCGGCTGAAACGCCACCTGAAATGGTACGGATTCGGCCGGGCGTCACCCCACGGCAGGACCAACGGCAGGGTCTACACGCGCCCCGCGCGCGCACTATCCTGTGGACATGCGACTCGATCTGACCAAGCGCAGCGACTACGCGATCCGGGCGATGCTGGCCCTGACCATGGCCAAGAGCGGACTGCTCAGCAGCCGCAAGATCGCGGAGGAGATGAAGATCCCGCCGCGCTTCCTGCCGCAGATCATGGGCGACCTCACCAGGGCTGGTCTGGTCGCTGCCCACCCCGGTCGAGCCGGTGGTTACAAGCTGGCCAAATCGGCTTCGACGGTGACGCTGCTGACGGTAATCGAGGCGGTCGAGGGCGACCCGCACCGCCAGATCTGCGTCATGCGCGGTACGGCCTGCGGCGCAGACGGGGAGTGCGGCGTCCACGACGTGTTCTACGCCGCCGAGAGCGCGATCCTCGAGCGCCTCCAGAGCGCGACGCTGCAGGGCATCATCGACGCCTACGAGGCCAAGCAGGCCGCGGGCGCCGCCGCCGCCGAGTAGAGGCCGAGCAGACCGCGGGCGCCGCCGCCGAGTAGAGGCCCGGCGGCATCCACCGATGGCTCAGCCGAGCTTCTGGCGTGCCTCCCATTCGGACGCCAGGATGCTCATGTGGATCTCGTCCCAGTAGCGTCCGTCGCGCAAGATCGCCTGCCGCGCCCGACCCTCTTCGATGAACCCGACCTTCTCGTAGGCTCGGATGGCGCGCGGATTGAATTCGAATACGGTCAGCGCAACCCTGTTCAGCTCGAGCCGCGTGAAGGCGTGGTCGACCATCAGGGCAGTGGCTTCGGTGCCGTAGCCCTGGCCCCAGGCGTCGTGCTCGCCGATGGTGATGTGGAACAGCGTCGACCCGTTCTGCCCGTCCAGCTGGCTGAAGGCGCAGGTCCCCACCAGCCGATCCGACTCGCGGATGTGGATCGCCATCGACAGGAAGTCGGCGCCCATGATTCGGCCGTAGAAGTAGCGCTGGATCTCGTCCGGCGAGAGCGCCCCGGGCTGGTATCGGGTCAGGCGAGCCACTTCCGGATCGGCGTACCAGCGCATGAAGGCCCGCAGGTTCTCACCGCGGTGGCGCTTGAGGATTACGCGCCGGCCGACGATGGCCGACGGATGCCAGGCTTCGCGCTCAGTCGCGGCGGCCATGGCCACCCGCCCTCATTCGACCGGACCGGATGCCCAGTTCCATCGGGTCAAGGTACACCATCGCCGCGCCGGACCGGCGTTGGCTGCGCCGTGCCCGACGCCCCACGCGAAACGCCTTGCCCCTCGACACGATCGTCTCGCGGGCCGGTTATACCATCGCGACCATGCGAGGCTGGAGCGAACTCGCGGACCGGGTGTGCGCCACCACCCGGACGTCGGAGAAGACGACACTGCTGGCTCGATACCTGGCGCAGCTTCCATCCGAGGAGCTGCGTCCTGCTGCCGTCTTCCTAACGGGCCGCCCCTTCCCCGAATCCGATCCCGCGGTCTGTTGGGCTGGGCTGGGCCACGATCGCGGCCGCGGTAACTCAGCTGGCGGGGACGACGGCCGGGGCGCTCGGCGAGGCCTACGACCGCTCGTCGGATCTTGGTCAGGCCGTGGCCGACGTGCTCTCCCTGCGCGATGCGCCCCCGGATCCGGAAGTCTCTCCCGGCGTGGCCGAGGTTGCGGCGGCATGCGCGGCCATGGAAACCGCGTCGGGGCCCGCCGCCAAGGGGGCCATCCTGCGCGACCTGCTGGCCCGCTGCGACTGCCGGACCGCGAAGTACGTCGTCAAAGTCCTGACCGGCGAGTTGCGGATCGGGCTGCGCGAAGGCCTGCTGGAAGCGGCCATCGCCGAGGCGTTCGGCCGCCCCCGGAGCGACGTCCAGACGGCCGGCATGCTGAGCGGCGACATGGGCGAGACTGCCGTCCTGGCCCAGCAGGGCCGACTCGACGAGGCCCGCCTGCGCCTCTTCCATCCCGTCAAGTTCATGCTGGCGTCCCCGGCGGAGGATGCCCAGGACATCATCGCCCGCCTCGGTCCGACGGTCTGGGTCGAGGACAAGTACGACGGCATCCGCGCCCAGCTCCACCGCCGTGGATCGGAGGTGGCGCTGTTCTCGCGCGACCTGAACGACATCAGCGGCCAGTTCCCCGAGATCGTTGCCGCCGCGAGGGACCTGCCGTGGGACGGCGTGCTCGATGGCGAGATCCTTGCCTTCGCCGGCGGCCACGTCATGCCGTTCCTGGCGCTCCAGGCACGACTGGGCCGCAAGGATCCGACCGAGGAGATCATGGCCGACGTGCCCGTCGCCTACGTCGCCTTCGACGTGCTGGCTTTGAGCTCTCCCGCTCCCGGTGTCCGCGACCGCGACCGCGGCGGCGGCGACGGCGACGGCGACGGGCCCGGCGGCCACCCGGGCGAGATCCCGGCCGGAATGGTCGAAGCGCTGCTCGGCGAGCCGCTTCGCGAACGGCGTCGACGCCTCGAGAGCCTGGCCCTGCCTTCGGTCGAGGAGGGCGGCCGCTTCGCCCTGTCGCATCTCGTGACGGCCGATTCCGCGGAGGAGCTGGACCGCGTCTTCGGCGAGGCGCGGGCGAGGCGCAACGAGGGCCTGATGGTCAAGGATCCGCAGAGCGGCTACACGCCCGGGCGTCGTGGCCTTGGCTGGTTGAAGATGAAGCGCGCCCTGGCCACGCTCGACTGCGTCGTCGTCGGGGCGGAGGTGGGGCACGGCAAGCGCCACGGCGTGCTGTCCGACTACACGTTCGCCGTCAGGGACCACTCGGGACGGCTGGTCACGATCGGCAAGGCATACACGGGTCTGACCGACGCCGAGATCGCGGCCATGACGCGCTGGTTCGAGGAACACACGGTCCGGAACATGGGCCGCTTCCGGGTGGTCGAACCCACGGTCGTGGTCGAGATTGCCTTCGACGTCATCCAGCGATCGAAGCGCCACCAATCGGGCTTTGCCCTGCGCTTCCCCCGGATCGTCCGAATTCGAACGGACAAGACGGCCGCCGAGATCGATACGCTCGAAACGGTCGAACGGCTCTACACGGACCTGCAGTTCGGAGCCGAATACCTGATCACGGCCGAAGCCCGACGCCCACCCCGCGACTAGGCACCGGCTCGAGCGGCCCTGGCACGCGGTTGCGGCAGGCCTCGCGGCCGGGGCGCCCAAAGGCCGGTCGGGGTAGCACTGACGGGCCATCGCGCCGGCGCCACTCGGGCAGGTATCCTGGCCGGCATGTTCACCGAGTTCTCGCCTCTCATCGAGCTGGGGCTGACCGTCGCCACAGACTCGATGATCATTCAGGGCAAGCTGACGACGCGTCGCACCCGGCTGACGGATCTGCTCAACGATCCGAACACCGACTACCTGATCCTCAACGACCCGACGTTCATGGAGTTGGGCAGCCGCAGGGCCCTGGCCCAAGGCGCGGTCGCTCAGGTCCGGGTGAGCGACGTGCTGTTCGTCCACACCACCGAGAAGCCCGAGTCGGACGGCGCCATGCGCATGCCCAAACAACCGGTCGAAGCCACCCTGCTGCTGCCGCCCTTCACGATCAAGGGGACGATCTTCCTGCCATACGAGTCCGATTTGAAGATCGCTCTGGCGGCCTACGGCGACAAGTTCGAGCCGGTGACCGATGCCCGGTACTGGGCCTACGCCGTCGCCGAGACGCCGTGCGCCGTCGACTTGCTGGTGTTCAACCACGCTCGGGCCCACTTGACGGTCGCCGCCGGTGTCGAGTGGCAGACCGAAGTCGTCGACTCCGGCACGGAGTCAGGTTCGACCGGCTGGTAGCGGCTCAGCGCTCGATCGGCGGATCGAGCCGATCGCCCAAGGCGTGGCAGCCACGAACCCGAACTGCGGAACGTGGGCCGGCGGCTCTTATCATTGGGGCATGGTTGGCCCGTTCCTGCCCGACGATCAGAAGATCCCCGCGATTCGCGAGGCTTTGCCCGCCACGGCCGCGGGCATTTACCTGAACACGGGCTCGGCCGGGCCGCTGCCCCGCGAGACCGCCCGAGCGATGGCCGAGATGGAGGGCATCGAGCTCAACACGGGTCGCGCCGATCTGGCCTACTGGGAAGACTCGATCGGGCGCATGAACGAAGCCCGAGGGGCCGTGGCCGCGGTCCTGGGCACGGATCCTCGCCGGATGGCGCTGACCCACGCCACAACGGACGGCATGAACGTGGCGACGTGGGCGATCGACTGGCACGCGGGCGACAGGGCGGTCACGACCTCGCTCGAACACGCCGGCGCCCTCGCGCCGCTGTGGGCCGTACGCGAACGGCTCGGGGTCGAGGTTGCGGTCGCCGACGTCGGCGACGGGGGCGATCCGGCCGCGGTGCTCGCGGCCCTGGAGCGGGCAATCACGCCGGGCACGCGGCTGGTGTCCGTATCGCATGTGACGTGGGCAACGGGCGCCGTCCTGCCGGTGGCCCAGATCGTGGCCCTGGCCCATTCGCGCGGCGCCCTGGTCGCGATCGACGGCGCCCAGGCCGTCGGCGCGATCCCGGTCGCCGTGGAACAGCTGGGCCCGGACTTCTACTCGGTCCCGGGCCAGAAGTGGCTGCTCGGGCCCGAGGGCACGGGAGCCCTGTACTGCGCGCCGTCCGTGTTCGACCGGCCCCGTCAGACGTTCGCCGGCTACGCCGGCTTCGAGTCGATGAGCCTGTCCCTGGAGGGCAAGCCGTGGGCCGACGCCCGCCGGTTCGAGTCGTCCACTTTCCACCAGCCTTCGGTCCTGGGCTTCGCCCGAAGCACGGCCTGGCTGACGATGTATATCGGCCTGCCCTGGATCTACGACCGAACCTCCCGCATGGCCGCCGACGTGGCCGCCTCGCTGGCGGCGATCCCGGGCGTGACGGTCGTCACGCCGCACGACAACATGGCCGGTCTGATCACGTTCCGAATCGCCGGCTGGAAAGCCGCCCCGGCGCTCAAGGAGCTGCAGACGCGGACGCACTGCATCGCCCGAACGATCCCGCCGCTGGACGCGATCCGGATCAGCGTCGGCTTCTTCAACACGGAATCCGAAATGCGCCGTTTCCACGAGGGCGTCGAGCTTGTCGCTCAGAACACGCCGGACACGATGCCGCGGCGGCCCAGGATCGAATTGCTCCACGGCGGCGTGGAGTAGGGGACCGGCGGGCGTTCGGAGGCGAGCGCGCGGGCGTTCGGCGCGGGCGTTCGGCGCGGGCGTTCGGCGGCGCTAGTGCGGCCGGTTCCTCGCGGGCGGTTGACGGGCCGGCCGAGGGTCGGGTCGGCCATGACCCTGCGCAGCGCTTCGGCCTCGGCGGCCAGTCGAGCAGCCGGGTAGGCGACCCTGGGCCCGGCCGGATCGTTCACCTTCTCGAGCTCCACTTCGTCGAACTCCCCGGCCGCATACGAGCCTTCGCCCGCGGAGTCCGGATGGCGATGATCGAGATGGACCATGTAGACCCGCGTAGGGCCGCCGGGACGGCGCGCGATCCTGGGCGTCAGTGAGGCATCCCAGCCACCGGCGTTCACGGTTCCGGCCTCGCCCTTGGCCCATGTCGCGAACGCTCTGACGCGGACTCGATCCCCGGCCTGGAAGCCGGGCTCGGGCATCGGCGTCACCAGCTCGATGGCCTCCGGGTCGAACCATTCGGCGTCCGTCCGAAGACCGAAGTAGACGCAGTATTCCGGTCCTGTCTCCGTCTGCCGCACCCACGGCCGGCGGGGTACGCCCATGCCGTCGTAGATGACACCGACCTTGCCGGCCCGCTTGCCGCCGCGCACCCGGACCGTGTCCCCCTGCGAGAACCGTTCGCTCATGGGCCTACTCTACCGGCCAATCCGGCCCTTGTGTGGTGTACGATCCGGTCGCTCGGGGGAGTAGCTCAACGGTTAGAGCATGGCTCTTATACAGCCCCGGTTGGAGGTTCGAATCCTCCCTCCCCTACCAACCCCTCTCAGACTGCCGAGCCCGGCGGCGCGCGGTGGAAGTCGTCACCCGGCCACTCTAGCGAGCGCTGCCGCCCTCAGCGCGGCCGCCTCGACCAAACCCGCGGTACTCGCCAGCGCGGAACTCGCTAGCGCGGCACCCGAGGATGAGCGGCGAAGAAGTCCACGATGAGCCCGGCCGCGTCGAAGTCGTCCGCGTTCGTCGGGGTCGCGTTGCCCGACGCGACCGGCCACCAGTGCCACCCGCCGTTCACGACCCGCATTGCCACCGCGCTCCCGCCGCGGCAGGCCCAGGTCGTCGTCGTCGAGTTGCCGTCCGTCATGTCGACGCCGTCGCCCGTACAGCCGTCCCAACCGCGCCACTTCGCGATCACGTCCAGGAACGGCGAGAACGGGATATCGGTCGTCCCTCCCGCGAACGGGATGCTGGCATCGGCTGTGCCGTGGATCGCGTAGACGGACACGGGGCCGGCGAGATGGCACGGCACGTCGGCGCTGCCGTTCGCGGTGGCCATGTTCCCGGCCACGGGCGCGATCGCGGCCACTTCCGTCGAGAGTTTGCAGCCGATGTAGTACGTGCCCAGGCCGCCGCGCGAGAAACCGGTGACGTAGACGCGGTCGGGGTCGACCCCGTCCGACGCTTGGAGCCGGGCGATCAGGTCGTGGATGAAGGCGACGTCGTCGGCGCCGGGGTGGTCGCCCCAGGTGGTGGGGCCGCTGCCGAAGCCGTCCCAGCCGTCTAGGACGCCGTCCGGATAGGCGACGATCCAGCCCATTCGCTCCGCCTGCGCGTCGAGGTGCGACTCGGATTCCATGACGAAGCCGTCGCTGAAGACCGGGTGGAGGGCAATGACGAGGGCCGGGTGCTCGAGTACGACGAAGGGCCGGTAGATGCGATAGGTCCGGTCGACGTCGACGTGGATCGTCGAAACCTGGACGCGGCCCTTGAGCTGGGCGTCCACGACGGGCCCGAACCGGCCCAGGTAGCCGTCCGAGATGGAGATCAGGCCGGCGACGGCGACGGCGGCCAGGATGTACGAGGCCAGCCGGCCGGGCCTGGGAACGGCCGGCCACTCCAGGGTCGAATGGAGGCGGTCCGCGACGAAGGCGGCCAGGCCCGAATGCAGACGGACGAGCCAGGCGCCCAGCACGACCGACCAGCCGACGGCGACTGCCTCGACCGGTTCCACGGACCACAGCTGGGGCTGGCGGGCGCCGACCGAAGCGCTCCAGACGGCCAGGGCCGGCCCCAGCCACAGGATGTTGATGGCTGCGACGGCCGAAAGCCAGGCCAGCAGCGGGGCCGAGCGCGAGACGGCGAGCCCGGCCAGAAGGAGGCCCACCGGCAGCGATATCAAGAGGACGATGGCCGCCAGGCCGCGGCCCTCGCTGATCTCGTAGAGATACGGGCCGGCCGGGGCGAAGAGCGTTACGGCCAGCCGTGCTCCGGCGGCCAGCAGCAGGACGGCTCCGGCGGCCAGGGCCACTCGCGGCCTGTCGGCGCGCGACCACAGGCCCGCGACCAGCACCAGCCAGGCCGCCACCGCGGCCGCCAGCAGGAGCAGCAGGATCGGCCGCGCCGTGGCCTCGCTCGCCCCGAATAGCCGTTCCGGGCGCGACACCAGGGAGTGGCTCAGGACCCCTTGCCGGACCTCGAGCCCCAGCCCGACCAGCCACAGCGCCGGCAGAGCGAGGCAGCAGGCGGCGGCTCGGAGCCTGGCTCGCGCGGGGTCATGGGTGGTGTCGGCGGATGCCGAGAGCAAGGTTCGTGGCACTGTGGTCCCCTCCGACTGCGGGCGTCCCTGCCCGGTCATTGTGCCTGTGGAACGCCTGGGGCGCAGGCGGGACCACGGGCGGCCCGGGCCGGCCGTCGCCTCACCGCCGCGCCGATACCCTTGTCTCGTTTCGTCCCGCCGCTATCTCGCGGTCTGCCCGCCGCGCTTCGGGCTCGCCTTCAGCGACCACGGACCGTACGATTGACGGACACCGCGCCGGGTCTCGATGGCGAGAGGCTGACACCGGTATTGGCTCTGGGCAGATGGGAGAGTTCGCCGAGATGAGCACGCTTCCACCGGGCGCTCCAGGAGCGCCTCAACCTCAAGGCAGTGAGCCGCCGGCGACAGGCGACACGCCGCGCTGGGCGGCGCCGGCCGTCCCGCCGCCGTGGGCCGGGCAGCCGAGCGCCCCGCCCCCAGCGCCCACTCCGGTGGCCGCTGCCCCCGCGGCTGCCCCGGTGCCATCCGCCCCGGCGCCGGCCTGGGGTCAGGCTCCCGCCGCCCCGCAGGGCTGGCCGCAAGCGCCGGCAGGGCCCCGACCTACCTTCGGGCAAAGGAAGTTCGCGCCGACCGTTCTCGTCGCGGCGATCATCGCCGGAGTCGTCCTGGGTGGCATCGGCCTCGACAAGGTGGTAGCCGCGCCCACCCTCGGCAACATCAGCATCGGCGGCGGCGCGACCATGACCGCCGCAGCCGGCTGGGTGCTCGTCGAAACGGGCGACTCGTCCATCGTGACTCTTCAGAAGGGCAACGTTCGTTTCGTCGCCAGCGCCGGCTCCTTCGCCGGTACGGCCCGAGACATCGTGACCGCCACGGAAGACGCACTGAAGAGCTCTTTCGATCAGGCCAACTTCAACGACATCGTCGACACGACCTGGGGAGGTCACGAAACGGCGGTGGGCGTATTTGAAGCGGTGGTCTCCAGTTCGGGCGGAACGGGAGGCGGGACGATCGACGGAGTCGTGATCGGCATGGTCGTCTCGCCCGACGGCGTTCAGATGCTCGCCGTCGGGCCGGTCGGGTCGCTCGACTCAGTCGCAGACGACATCAAGGCCATGGCCGACAGCATTGAGGTGGGGCAATGACCACCGTGACGTCCACCCCTTCGAGCGAGACCCCCCGCTGGGGCGTCCAGGCTTCCATCATCCAGCCCAGCCGGCCGGCTTTCTGGCTCTTCGCCGCCCTGCTCGCGATCGGCGGCTACCTCTTCATCCAGGAAGAATCGATCTTTGCGAACTGGCCTAACGCCCTGGCGCTGTCCTGGGGGCTGGTGCTGCTGTACGCGGTCCCGGTCTTCCTGCTCGTCTACCGGCTCGACCTGTTCGAGCGCGAGCCCAAGCTCATGCTCGTCGCCGCGCTGCTGTGGGGCGGGGTGGTGGCCGTGATGCTGGCCGGCTACGCCAACGACGCCTGGCTCTCGGTGCTCAGCAAGGTGGCTCCGGCGGACTTCGTGTCCGACTGGGGCGCAGCCATCGTGGCGCCCTTCACGGAAGAGACGCTCAAGCTCGTCGGTGTCGTCATCATCTTCCTGATCGTCCCGGCCGAGATAGACGGCCTCATGGACGGGTTCGTCTACGGGGCCCTCATCGGGCTCGGCTTCACCATTTCGGAAGACGTCTCCTACTTCATCCGATCGACGGCCGCGTTCGGCGCCGGCGACGCCACCGGCCCGGTCTGGGACACGTTCCTCATCCGCGTGGTGGCGGGCGGGCTGTACAGCCACGTTCTATTCGCCGGGCTTATCGGCATCGGCTTCGCCTACTTCGTGACCCGCAAGGCCGAAAGCTTCAACAAGCGTCTGTTCTTCTTCGTCGCGATGATCGCGGCGGGCGCCGGTGCGCATGCCCTCTGGGATTCGCCCTGGATGCTCACCGTTCTGCAGACGTCCGGCGGCGACATGCCCAGCACCGCCCAGTGGGTTGAGTACGGTGCCCTGAAGGGCTCGCCGTTCCTCATCCTTCTGGTGCTGATGGTCCTTATGGCCACCCGGAGCGAGTCGGCGACATTCCGGGCGATCGTGGCCGGGGAGCCCGACTCCCAGGTCGTCCTCGAGCCCGAGATGGCGGCGCTCGGCAGCCTGTGGGCGCGTCGAGGCGCCCGCTCCGCCGCCTCGCGCGCCCGGGGTCCGATGGCCGGCAAGCTGACGGGCCAACTGCAGTCGGCCCAGATCGGATACGCCATGGTCCGAAGCCGGGTCGACTCATTGACCGATCCGGCCCTGGAGGCGCAGCGCCAGAAGATCAGGCAGATCCGCGCTCAGCTGGCGGCATTGCCGCCCGTATCGATGCCCGGAGCGGTCGCGATGGGATATCAGCCGATGCCGGGCGCCGTCGTAATGCCACCCGCCGTAACCCCGGCGGCCCCGATGCCGGCCCCGATGCCGGCCCCGACCCCGGCCCCGGCCGCGGCCGCGGCTCCGGTTGCCGTCCCCGAGCCGGTACCCGCGCCGGCGGCCCAACCCGCACCCGAACCGGTACCCGCGCCGGCGGCCCAACCCGCACCCGAGCCGGCTCCCGAACCGGAACGCGCGCCGGCTCCCGAACCGGAAGCCGCGCCAGCTCCCGAGCCGGTACCCGCACCCCCTCCGGCCCCCGCGGCCGTGGCTCCGGCGCCGCACCCAACCCAGATCTATCTCGTTCCGCCGGGCGGCATGGCCGCCTGGTCCACCCCCGACCCGTCGCAGGCGCCCATCGCCAACCTGCCGGAGCGGTTGGAGCTCGTTATCGACAACAACGCCGGTGCGTGGGCCCTGGTCAGGGCCGTCAACGGCTGGCGCGGTTGGGTCGATGGCCGGAGGCTCATCCGACGCCCATAGCTCAGGCTGGGGGGGCGGCGCCCGTCCGCCGCCCCAATGCCGTCCGATCTCGTCGGCGGTCTCTCCGCGTTCGCAGTCCGGTCGCGCCCGAAAGGTCGCGGTTCGGGCGTGACGTCGGGGAGGCCGCCGCCGACGGTCTCCTGGTCGTCGCTTAGCAGGAGCGCAGATGAACAATTCGGTCGTCGTCGGTCCGGATCAGGCACGGTTGGTGCTCGTCTTCCCGGGCTGGCACTGGAAGTCGTACACCGGGGTCGCCCCGGCGGCGCTCGTCGCCCTCGACAGGGACGTGTACTGCCCCGGTGACGTAAGCAAGGGCTTCCGTTTCGAGCTGGCTGCCTCGGCCGGGAAGCACAGCCTGACTGTGATCCTGGGCAGCAATGCCCGGACGGTCGAGATCGAAGTGGAGGCCGGCCAGACCTACGAGTACCCACTCAAGTTCGGCGGTCGCTGGGGCGCGCTCAAGATCGAATTCCCGCATCTGGACGCGGAAGACCAGCAGGGCTGACACCGAGCCGGTAGCCGGCGCGAAGCGACAGTCGAAGGCCGCCCGAAACCGGGCGGCCTTCATGCGTCGGCGTTCGATTGGGGGCCGGCGCCTCGGCGGCCGGCCGCCGAGGCTATGGCCTCGCTACTCCGCGACGGCCTCGACGCGGATCCGAGCGTCCACGATGACGGCGCCCTCGGGCCTGACGATGACCGGGTTGCAGTCCATCTCGGCGATCTCCGGATGCTGCTCCACCATCGCACTGACTCGAAGGAGCAGTTCCTCGAGGCCCGCCACGTCACATTTCTCCGCACCGCGGAAGCCGTCGAGGAGCGGGAACGTTCGCAGCGTCGTGACCATCTCGTGAGCGTCGCGGTCGGTCAGCGGCGTGATCCGGACCTTGACGTCCTTGAGGACTTCGACTGCCGTGCCGCCGGCGCCGCAAGCCACGACCGGGCCGAACAGCTTGTCGTGCACGACACCGACCAGCATCTCCACCCCGCCGGCGGGGACCATCTTCTGGATGAAGAACTTCTCGACGGTCGTGCCCTGGGCCGCGATCCGGGCCGCCATTTCCGTGGCCGCCTTTTCGACTTCGGCTGCACCCTCCAGGTTGAGGACTACAGCCTTTGCCTCGGTCTTGTGGATCAGTTTGGGCGCGACCGCCTTGAGCGCGACCTTGCCGCCGATTTCGACGGCCGCCGCGCCCGCTTCGGCCGGCGTCGGCGCCAGGCGCCAGGCGGCCATCGGCACGCCGTAGCTCCCCAGCAGGCTGGCGACCTCGTCCGGCAGGAGCCAGCGCGACGCCTCGCCCATCTTCTCGATCGAAGCCAGGACGTCGGCCATGAGGGCCTTGCCTTCGGCTGCGCGAATGTCTTCGTACCGGGGCACGACGCCCTCCGGGGTTTCCGCCCAGAGGCCGTACCGAACGGCGTGCGCCAGGGCTCGGGCCGCGTCTTCGGGGAACGGGTAGGACGGGATCGAGAGACCGTCGCTCTGCAGCGACTTGGGCGTGCCCTCGCTGGAGAGGAAGACGGACAGCAGCGGGATCTCGCGCGGCAGATCCGTGGCCGCCTCTCGAATGCCCGCGGCGATCCCGACCGGGTTGGTGACCAGGACCGGGACGTACAGGATGATGATGGCGTCGATGCCATCCCACCCGGCCAGGATCTTGAGCGCCTTGCGGAAGCTCTCCGGAGGCGCTGAGGCGATCATGTCGACCGGATTGTTCAGGCCCGCTTCCGCCGGCAGGAACTCGGCCAGCTGGGCCTTGATCTCGTCCGGGACCTGCGGCACGACCAGACCGTCGGCCTCGCACGCGTCGGCGCACAGGATGCCGGGGCCGCCGCCGTTGGTCAGGATGGCGACGCGGTTGCCCTTGGGTCGTGGTTGGTTGGCCAGCAGCGTGGCCACATCGAAGAACTCGCCCAGGGTGTCCGTTCGGATGACGCCGGCCTGCTTGAACAGGGCGTCCACCGTCACGTCCGAAGCCCCAAGGAGGGCGCCGGTGTGGGACGAGGTGGCGCGCGCGCCGGCCGAGGAGCGGCCGCTCTTGACGACCAGGATCGGCTTCTGGCGCCCAACCCGGCGGGTGATGCGGGCGAACTTGCGCGGGTTACCGAGCGACTCGAGGTAGAGCGCGATGACGTCCGTGGCCGGATCTTCCGCCCAGTACTGGATGAAGTCGTTGCCCGAGAGGTCGGCCTTGTTGCCGACGGAGATGAACGACGACAGGCCCAGGGAGAGGCTGTTGGCGTACTCGATGACCGCCAGGCCCAGGGCGCCCGACTGCGACAGGAAGCCGACGTTGCCGGGCATGGCGTTGTTCGGGGAGAACGTCGCGTTCATGCGCACGTCTTCGGCGGTGTTCATTACGCCCAGGCAGTTGGGCCCGATGACGCGCATGCCGGCCTCTCGGGCGACGGCCATCATTTCCTTCTGGAGTTCGCGGCCAGCCGGGCCGGTCTCGCCGAAGCCGGCGGTGATGACGACCATTCCGTGGACGCACTTCTCGGCGCACTCGCGAGCGGCGGCGATGACTGCCTTCGGAGGCACGACGATGACGGCCAGATCGACGGGGCCCGGAATGTCCAGGATGGACTTGTAGGCGCTGACCGACTGGACGACCTCGGCGCTGGGATTGACCGGGTAGACGGGGCCGTTGAACCCGCCGTCGATCAGGTTGTGGAAGACCTCGCCGCCGATGGAACCGCGCTTGCGGCCGGCGCCGATGACCGCCACTGAGCGCGGGGCGAGCATGCCCCGGACTGCGTTCATGGCGGCGACCTGCTCGCGGGCCTCGAATCGGGCTCTCGCCTCGGGCGTCATCGAGGTTGGGAACTGAACCCGAACCTTGCCGGGCTCGCTCTTCATCGTGATGCCGAAACCGCTCTCGCGGAACACTTCCAGCATCCGGTTGTTCTCGGGCAGCACGTCCGCCTCGAAGACGGCCACGCCGTCCACGTCGGCGGTTTCGGCGAGGCGCTTGAGCAGCAGCGTGCCCAGCCCCCGACCCTGGAATGCGTCGGCGACCGCGAATCCGACTTCGGCCCGGCTGCCGCCCACAGCCGCGTCCTCGGCGATCCGCTCATAGCTGGCCTGGGCGACGACCTTCTGGCCCTGGACGGCGACGACACAGCAGTCCTCGCAGCCCTCGACACCGGCCCAGCGCCTGGCCAGGCCGTCCGGGTCTACTGGCCGGCCGGGGAATTGGAGGCGCCGCGACTCCTCCGACAGGCCCTTTACGAACGCCTTCAGCGCGCCCTCATCGGCCGGTCCGGCGGCTCGAATGCGAACCGACGACCCGTCGCGTAGGACTACATCGATGCTGCGGGATGTGTAGGTCATGCTCATGCTGCACCTTCGTTCGTTGTTTGGGGGCCCTGCGGAGGTCCTTAGGCGGAGGCGCGGCCATGGGGCGCGGGTCGCACGTTCGCGGTCTGTCGGGAGCTTCGCGGATCGGCCGTGGGGCGAGTAGGGCCAATGGGCGCGCCCTGCGGGCCTTAGGTCCCATGCGAACCGGTCCGGGACGAGGGCCGAAAGTCCGATCCGGGCCGCAGCCTTGCCGGCGCGGCAGTTCCGGCGTCGCGGCCTAACAGAATCGGGGTCGAGGCTGCTTTCGAGGCGAGCGAAGCGGCGGCCGCAGCCGGTCGCCGGCAGCCTCAGACGCGCAGGCTTCTCGGCCCGGTCAGGTCGCGGGTTCCTCCTGCCCGGCCAGGAAGCGGAAGATGTGGCCCGGCTCGAGCACTCGGAGCGAAGGCCGGGAGCTCTCGCCGGCCGGCGTGGCAACCAGGGCGGCGTAGATGTCGACAAGGATGCCGCTCTGGCGCGAGGGCAACCAGGTCAGGCGGACCGCGTCGTCGCGGCGGCCGGAGGGCGGAGCGGGCTCGCGGCGCGGGTGGAGTGGCGAAGGTGAAGTTCGAGTCATGACGTCCATCAGGACGAGAGCATGCTCCTCCCTCCCTGCCGACGCACTAGGTGCGGTGTCCAGGTGCGTTCGCGCACCACGTCCTACCGGCCGGTGCGTTCAGGCAACGCCGCACGTAAGGGGTAGCCGGTGGGCCTACCGGGGCGCTGAGGGCAGCAGTGGGGCGGAGCGGTGTGCTGCGGTGAGGTCGAGATTCCGGAACGTCCGGAGTCTGTAATTCGGCCCGCAAGGTCGCGGGCAGGCGCGGCCGAGCCCCCCTCAACCGCGGCAGGACGGGCGTACCATTGCCCGCTCCCCCCGGCCGTCCCATTGTCCGAGCAGCGGCGGAAACGCATCCTCGCGGAGGTTTGATTTGTCGAGACGGTACCCCGGTGGCCTCCACTCGAGCTGGCTGGCCGTCGGACCGCTCGCCCTGATGATGCTGCTTCTGGCGGCCGGCGCGGCTGCGGCCGACTACCACGGCACCCTGTCCCAGCCGAAAGTGTCGCCGCGCACGGTCGTGGCTGGTTCCGAGATATCGCTGGCCGTCACGTACTCGAGTCGGAGCGGCCTCGCCCCGGCCTCCGTGGTGGCGTGGATCGGTGATCGGTCCGTGGCGATGACCGCGACGTCCGTCGATTTCGTCGCCGGAGTGGAGTTCGTGGCCACCGCGAGGCCGGCCCTCGGCCGTCACGAAGTCCGCTTCGACGCGAAGGACGACAGAGGCAACCGAAGCAGGGTCGACGGTGGTCGGGTCCTGGTCAACGTAGCCACGGCCACGCCGGGGCCCACTTCCGAGCCCAAGGCCAGCAACCCGCCGCGGGCGGCCCCGAGCACCAGGTTGTCGGGCGCCTCAGACGACGAGGATCCGCCGGGGTCAGGCGGTGCAGCTCCTTCTAGCGCTCCATCTCACGCTCCACCTGCCGCCCCGTCAGTCGCTCCAACCGCAAGAGCGAGTACCCAGCGGTCGATTCCGTCAGCGACCCCACCGGCGAGCGTCAGGGTCGTCCAGGCTGAGACCCTCGAACCGTCGCCCCAGGGCGGCGGAGCCTCGGCGCTGTCCGCGGGCGCGGGGCCAGCCGGGGGCGGGGAGAGCCTGAGCGGCAGCATCATCGCGGGACCCGGTGGCGGTGAGACCGGGCGGCGGGATCCGAGCGCACCCTACCGGCCCGTGCCGCTGGCCACGCTTGTGGTGGAATTGCTGCCCACGATCGCCACCGCAACGACCGGCGCGGCCGCGTGGGCCGCGTTCGTGCTGTTCGGCAAGAGACGCCGCGACGAGGATGACGATAATCTGAATCCGCAGCTCGCCGCCGCGACCGCGGCTGGCGGTGAAACCGGTGCTTCACAGGGGCTCAATGCCGTGGACGAATCCATGATGCCGAGGTGGCGTCGGCCATCGCTCCAGCAGGCGCGCAAGGCTGACCCGCTTCGGCAGGTCGACGAGGCTCCGGCACTCTCGTTCGAGGGGACGGGGGTGCGGCCGCTGGAAAGCCGCGAGCGCCGCCGCATCGGATACCGGCTGGTTCGTCTCCTCGACGCCCCGGATGAAGTGAGGGCTGCCGAGATCGGCATCCTCGATCGCGGCGACGAGGTCCAGCTGCTCGATCGCTACGGGGTCTACTGGCGGGTTCTGTGCCCGGACGGGCGGACCGGCTGGGTCCATCGCATGACGCTGTCCGATCCGGCGGATGGCGACCCGGAGCCCGAGCCCATGCCTGACATCGAGGTGTCGGACATCGACCGGGCGGCGCTGGTCGAATCCGAGGCGGAGGCGCCGGCCGAGCCTCTTGCCGCCGAAACCGACACGCTGACCGAAGGCTTCCTGACCGCCTACCGGCGAGCTCACGACGCCCGCGAAGCTCACCCCGAGCCCCCGGTCGTCGCCGAAGCCATCGCCGTCGAGCCGGTCGAAGCCGCCGAAGCCGAAGCTCGAGCCGAGCCGAAGCCGAAGCCGTCGCCGTCGAGCCGGTCGAAGCCGCCGCAGAAGCCGAAGCCGTCGCCGTCGAGCCGGTCGAAGCCGCCGCAGAAGCCGAAGCCATCGCCGTCGAGCCGGTCGAAGCCGCCGCAGAAGCCGAAGCCGTCGCCGTCGAGCCGGTCGAAGCCGCCGCAGAAGCCGAAGCCGTCGCCGTCGAGCCGGTCGAAGCCGCCGCAGAAGCCGAAGCCGTCGCCGTCGAGCCGGTCGAAGCCGCCGCAGAAGCCGAAGCCGTCGCCGTCGAGCCGGTCGAAGCCGCCGCAGAAGCCGAAGCCGTCGCCGTCGAGCCGGTCGAAGCCGCCGCAGAAGCCGAAGCCGTCGCCGTCGAGCCGGTCGAAGCCGCCGCAGAAGCCGAAGCCGTCGCCGTCGAGCCGGTCGAAGCCGCCGCAGAAGCCGAAGCCGCCGCAGAAGCCGAAGCCGTCGCCGTCGAGCCGGTCGAAGCCGCGTCATCGCGTCCGACCGCGGCCGAGCTGGCCGTCGCCCGCGCGCGCGACTACCTCGAACAAGCCGGATTCGCCGTGCAGGCGCCGCGCGATCCCGCCCTGGCGGACCTTCCCATCTTCGAGCCGATGATCGATCCGGCGGGCGACAAGGACGTCCAGCCCGACTCCGAGTCGAACCCCGAGGCCCCGACCGAACCCTCGTAGCCGCGGCTACGAAGCTCGGCGCGCCTTCCGGCGGCCCGGCTCCAGCCGCAGGATCAGGACGTGCTGGTGGGCGATATTGGGCACAAAGGATCGCGGATAGCCGTAGGGCCGGAGCCGCGTACCCGCCTGGTACCAGACCATGTCGCCCTTCGGCGTGAATCCGGCTGCCGTAGCCCGCGCCGCCAGATCCGCTCCGGTGAAGATGTAGCGGCCGTTCTGGTAGGCGTCTCGCACGATCACGGCCGCGTATCGCTCCGGCCGAAGGACCCTCGCCAGCTGGACGAAGACGCCCTCCATCCGATCCAGGAACGTCTCGTAGTCGGCGCTGTTGGCCAGGTCGCCCGGGTGGTTGGTGACCATCGAGTAATCCGTGCGCCGGTTCGAATGCGTTTCGGCCAGCTTGCCCCCGGCCATCGTGATCGGCAACTGGATGTTGTAGGGCGGATCCGTGGCGACGAAGTCGACGCTGGCCGGCTCCATCTCCGGCAGCAGCAGCTGTGTGTCGCCCAGCCGCATCTCACACCCGGACGGATCGAAGGAGCGGCAGCCGCCCGGGTCGGTCTGGCCGATGTCGGCCAGAAGCGGCCCCAGACCGTCGCGTTCGGCTCGCAGGGAAGCGATCAGGGCGCTGTAGGTTTCAACCCAGCGAGCCTCGATTTCGATGCCGACGGCGCGCCGTGGCCCCCGCGCGATGGCCGCCCCCAGGAGGGTGCCGCCCACGCCGGCGAACGGATCGAGCACCAGTTCGCCGGTTCGGGTGAAGAACTCGATCAGCCTGGCCATGAGCCGGGGCGGCTTGTTCGCGCCGTGGCTCTTGCGCAGCTCATGCCCCAGCTCGGAGGGGTAAGCCGTCCCCCAGACCGACTTGGTGAAATAGAGCCACTCCTCACCGGAGAGCTCGTTGAGTGTGTTAGCCGGGTGCTTCGGGCTCACGACGCGAGCCTAGCAGGCGCGGTGGGCGCTCTGGGGCCGGATGCGGAACCAGCTTCCGGGAAAGTGCTCCAACCCGTTACCCTACGCAGGCCGAGGGGAACGGTGTGGCCCTCGTGTGGGTTGCGCGTTCACGGGGGACTCGGATGACGAGCGATCACGGTGCCGGGCCGGGCCATGAAGGCCGGTCCGGGCACAGGCGGCTCTGGAGCGACCGGTTCGTCGGCCGCGAGAGAAGCCTGGAGAGAATCGCGCTCGGCCTCCAGGGCGCCGCGGACGCCCGGCCCAACTCCCTGATCCAGTCCGGCACGTCCGGGGTGGGGCTCAGCAGGCTCATGGCCGAGACGGAGCGGCGCATCGCCGCCCTCGACGAGCCTTTCGTGACGATCCGCGGCGTCGCCACCCCGGCCACCTCCGGGGTCCCCTACGCTCCGATCGGAGCCGCTCTCGAGAACTTGCTCCTGCCGGTGGACGACGCCACGCTGGCCGAGCTGGTCGGCCCGACGGGCGACGTCATCGCCCGGCTGGTTCCCGAACTGCGGCCCAGGATGCAGAAGCTGGACCTTCTGCCGGCGCGGCTGCGCGTGGTCGCCACCGAGTGGCGCGAAGCGCGCATGTTCGAAGCCGTTCTCGGCCTTCTCGAGAGGCTCGGGCAGAAGCAGCCGGTGGTGCTGGTGCTGGAAGACATGCACCACGCCGATGCCGCGACGCGCGGCCTGACCACGTTCCTGGCCCGGGTCTCACGGGGCCAGCGGGTGCTGATGGTGCTGACCTACCAGTCCGACCAACTGCTTCGCACCGATCCCCTGCGGGCCACCCTGGCGTCGCTTGCGACCACGCCTTCCGTCGTGAACGCCGAACTCGCTCCGCTGGATCGAACGGAGCTGGGCCAGCTGATCGAAGCCATTGAAGGGTCCAGGCCCTCCTCCACCACGCTGCTCCTCGTCGCGGAACGGTCTCACGGCAATCCCCTCATTGCGGAAGAGGTACTGGCCGCTCGCCGGGAGTTGTCCGGGGTGTCGTTGGCCGGCGCATTCGAGCGTCTGGTCACGGCGCGCTCGGCGTTGCGCTCCATCGAGTGCCGGCGCGTCCTGCGATTGCTGTCGCTGGCGGGCGGCTCCGTCACGTGGCCGATGCTGCTGGCCATGGCCGCGGAGTTCGAACGCTCCGCCCCGACCCGTGCCCCCCGCTCGTCCAGCGGTCCGTATCGCGCCGAAACGCTCGACGGCGACATGATCGCCGGTGCCGTCGAGGGTCTGGAGCACGGCTTCCTGGTCGAGACGGCCGATGGCCGGCCGATGCCGGAGGGACGCGAGCGCCGGATCGGCTTCCGTCACGAGTTGATCGCCGAGGCGATCGCCGCGGATCTGCTGCCGGCCACGCGACGCCGATACCACGCCGCCCTGGCGGCCGCCTCCAGGCCGAGGGTCGCGGCCACGGATAGCTCAGCCCGTGCCGCGCCCGAAAGTGGGGCCTGGACGGGAAATGGCCTGGGGGCGCCACATGCCGGATCGCAGCACCCTCCGCGCGCAGGACATCACCCCAGGGCCTCGACGGCGCCCTACTCCGCCGCCACGGCCCAGGCCACCGCGCGTGCCACCGAGCTGACATCGGGCACGGCCACGCCGCTTCCCGCGGCCACGGCTCTGAGCCACTATCTGGCGGCCCACCAGCTACCTGAGGCTGAGGAGGCGGCACTGGCGGCCGCCGCTGGAGCGGAGGAACTGGACGCGGGCGCCGACGCGCTTGCTCACTACGAGACGGCCCTGGGCTTGTATGAGATCGCGGGACCGCCCGCAGGCGGGCCACCCCTGACCGACCTGTACGGCCGGGCGGCGGAAGCGGCGTTCGCGGCCGGAGATCCGTCTCGCGCATCGGCCTACAGCGAGGCCGCCGCGGCGTTGCTCGACGCACCGTCGGAGCGGTTGGGCCTGGGCCTGGTAATGGAACAACTTGGCCGGTACCGGCGCGCCTCGGGCGATCACGACGGAGCCCTCACCTCCTACCGGCGGGCCGTCGACCTGATTCCGGCCGAGCCCACGGCGGCGCGCGCTCGCGCGCTGGCGTCCCTGGCGCAGTTCCGGATGCTGGAGGGCGTTTTCTCGGAGGCGCGCCGGCTTGCCCAGGAAGCCGTCGACGTTGCCGGGGCGGTAGGTCCTGCCGCCCGGCAGGAGTTGCTCCACGCCACTTGCACGCTGGCCGTGGCCGAGGCCTGGGGCGACAAGCCGGAACCCGCTGTCGAGATGCTTCGCCGTCTGCTCGTCGAGGCGGCGGAGAACGGCAGGCTGGACGATCTCTTCCGCGTCTACGCCAACCTGACCACGGTTCTGGACCTCCTGGGCCGGCGCGACGAAGCCATCGCCATTGCCTACCAGGGCATCGCCGAGGCCGAGAGGGAGGGGCAGGCCACCGTCTACGGCAACTTCCTGCGGGCCAACGCCGCGGAGTCACTGTTCTTCATGGGTCGATGGCAGGAGGTACGGCGCCTCTGCCTGGACGCTCTGAGCTGGAACCCGGTCGGTATCTGGTTCCTCTCGCCCCTCCACACCCTGGCCACCGTCGAAGTCGCCGTCAACGCCGGTGAGCAGGCCGGCAGGTTGCTGGGCCAGGTCCTTCTGGCGATCGAGACGGTCCAGGACCCCCAGTTCGCGGTTCCAGCCCAGCAGCTCGCCGCGGCCTACGCACTGTGGCAGGAGGATCTCGTGGAGGCCCGCCGGGCCGCCGAGCGGGGCTGGCGAAAGGTCATCGATACCGAAGACTGGCTGCTCATGGCCCGCATGGCCGCCACCTGCCTGGAAGTCGATGCCGCGGTGTCGGCTGAGGCTCATCGGGTGCGAGACCTGGCCTCACTTGCGGCGGCTCGGGAGCGGAGCCTGCCGGTGGTGCTCCAGGCCGAGGCGGTGGTGGCGAGTTGCGGCGTGCCCGAGAGTTTCGGTTCACGGCGCCAGGCCGACCTGGCAGTTCGCACCGCCCGTGCGTTCCGGGCCAGGATCGAAGGCCACGACGACCCCGCGACCTGGGCCGGCCTGGCTGAGGCCTGGGTCGAGCTGGGCGATCCGTACGAGGCGGCCCGGGCTCGCTGGCGAGAGGCCGAGGCGTTGCTGGACCGGTCCCGCGGCCGTTCCACGCGAACGACGGCCCGAGAGCCCCTGTCGGCGGCCGCGGAAGGCGCGTACCAGCTGGGGGCATGGCCGCTCCTCCGGTCTGTTTCCGAACTGGCCCGGCGAGCGATGCTGCCGCTCCCGAAATCCGTCGAGGCCGCCCTCGAGCTGCGGCGGGAGACGCCTTCGGGGATGCTCAGGTCCGGCGAAGCTCGTCCATCCGGCGGCGGGCGGCCGGATCAGTTCCCGGCAGGTTCGGCCGGTTCGGCCTACGGCGCTCCGGGTGGTGGCGGCGCGGACCCGCTGACCTGGCGCGGGCAGTCCGGTGTGGCCTCCGGCTCGGGTCGGCCGGGCTGGAGCGCGGCGTTCGCCTCCCAGGCAGGGGCCCAGATCCAGCGCGACTTCGGCCTGAGCAAGCGCGAACTGGAGGTACTCGCCTTGATCGCCGAGGGTCGCAGCAATCCCGAGATCGGCCGCGAGCTCTACATCACCCGCAAGACTGTGGCCGTCCACGTCAGCAACATCCTTACCAAGCTCGGCGTCTCGGGCCGCGTGGAAGCCGCCGCGGCCGCGATCAGGCTCGGCCTGACCGAGCACCAGTAGCCCTTCCGCCGATCCTCCCCAGGCACCAAGAAACCCGGGTCCTCTAGCGGCCCGGGTTTCTCATTGCTGGTGTTGCCGGCCTAGAACCAGCGCCGGCCCAGGATCTCAATCAGCCATGGCAGGAAAGACATATCTGGCAATCTCCCGTTCCGTCTAGCCTCGGGATCTCTTCGATTTTCCGACGATGCCGCGCAGACCGCGTGCAGCGGTGTCAACTATGGACGTGAATACCATGCCAGCGCAATCGCTCGTCCGTACCTGGGGTACCGCACAGCGGTCCGGCGAGGTACCGGTTGGATCAGCCGAAAAGGCCCCCGCCGTCTGCGGATGCCAGGCTAGACGGATCGAGGAAGCCCGATCGCCGGCCGAGTCGGGCCGAGTGGGCTCAAGGTCGCGGACGCGCCGCCGCCGTGCCCCAGTCCTACCGGGATGGTGACCGTTCGCCGGATCCCGGATCCGGAGAGCCGGCCAGGGCTTCGTCGACGGCTGTGAGCAGCGATTGCGCGGTGAAGGGCTTGGGCAGGTAACGGATGCTCGCGTCGAGGATTCCGTGGCGGACGATCGTCTCGTCGGCATGCCCGGACATGAACAGGATCCGCAGATCCGGTCGCCGCTGCAGCAGCCGGTTGGCGACCTCGCGACCGTTCATTGTGGGCATGACCACGTCAGTAAGGAGCAGGTCGATAGCCGCAGGATCGTGCTCGATGGCCAGGGCCGGCGTGCTGACGGAGACGACAGTGTGCCCCGCCAGCTCGAGGACTCGCGAGGCAAAGCCCCTCACGCCTGAGTCGTCCTCAACGACCAGGATCGTCCCGGTGCGCCCAATCGCCGCGGGCCCGGACGGGTTCTCGGACCCCTGCCCCTCTTCGTCGGCCGAGACATTCACGCAGGGCATGTATGCGGAGAACGAAGAGCCCCGGCCGAGTTCCGTCTCGGCCGCCACGAAGCCGAGTGACTGGCTGACGATGCCGTACACGGAGGCCAGTCCGAGGCCCGTACCCTTGCCCGGCCCCTTGGTCGTGAAGAACGGCTCGAACAGGTGGGCCATCGTGCTCTCGCTCATGCCCGTGCCGGTGTCGGAGACGGTCAGCACGACGTTCCGGCCGATGGTCGCGGCACTGTGCAGGCGGACGAATGCCTCGTCCAGATCGACCTCGGCGACCCGGATGGTCAGCACGCCGCCGTCCGGCATCGCGTCGCGGGCGTTGACCGCGAGGTTGAGGACAACCGATTCGATCTGGCTGGCGTCTGCCATCACCCGGCCGCGCGCGGTGTCCGCGTCCACGACCAGCTCCACGTCCTCGCCCAACAGGCGCTGCAGCATAGGCTCGAGCTTGCGGACCGTGGCCGCGAGGTCGACCACCTCCAGCTTGAAGACGGTCCGGCGGGCGAAGGCGAGCAGCTGGCGTGTCAAGGCCGCCGCCCGGTCGGCTGCCTGTTCGATCTGGATGATGTCCTCTCGCGCAGGTGAGTCCGGCGGGACCTCGGTGAGGGCCAGGGTGGAGTACCCCCGAATCGCGGTCAGCAGGTTGTTGAAGTCGTGGGCGATGCCTCCGGCCAGCTGGCCGATCACCTCCATCTTGCGGGCCTGCTGAAGCTGCTCCTGCAACGCGGTGCGTTCGGCCTCGGCGCGCATTCGCTCGGAGATGTCGCGTCCTATGCCCAGGATGGCCGGGTGACCGCCCAACTCGATCACCGTCGCGCTGATCTCGAGGGGAACGACGGTTCCGTCCTTGCGAACTTGAGCCGTCTCGAACGACAGACCTCCCTGGCTCGTCAGGCGCTCGAGCCTCTCGGGCAGCTGCGCCGCCGCACCGGGCGCGTCGATCCCGGCCAGGTTCCTTCCGACCAGCTCATCCCTGCCGTAGCCGGTAAGGTCGATGGCGGCGCGGTTGACGTCGATGATTGTGCCGTTCGGGTCGGCGATGTAGATAGGGTCTGCGGCATGCTCGAACAGGCTCCGGAACCGCGCCTCAGAGCGCCGGAGCTCCTGCTCGGCCTCGTAGCGTTCCGTTATGTCCACCGCCGCGGAGGCGATGCCGTCGATGCCGCCGTCCTCGGTCCTCAGGGGTGCCTTGGTCATGACGATACGGCGAACCTCGCCGTGGTCGTCGGCGGAATACTCATATGTGTGAACCGAGCCGTCTCGCAGGATGGCTTCGTCGTGAGATCCGTGCAGGTCGGCTTCGGCGATACCGATCTCGTCGGTCCTTTTGCCTACCACGTCGCCGGGGATGTGGGCCGCCATGTCGATGAAGGCCGAGTTGGCGATGCGAATGGTGCCATCCGGGTTCTTGGCGATGATCGGGATCGGGATAGCGTCGACCAGCTGCTGCAGGTACCGAGCTTGCTCCTTGAGGGCGGTCTCGGCCTGCCTGCGTTCGGACAGATCGCGGACGATCGACAGAATCGCCGGCCGCCCGGCGAACATCATCCGCCGGGCGGTGACTTCGGTCGGTACCGTCGTTCCGTCCTTTCGGGTGTGTGTCGCCTCGAAGACGGCGACCTGACCGGACATGATCGCCGCCGCGCGATCGCGAATCCGACTTGCGGTTTGGGGCTGGTTGATGTCTCGAGTGGACATCCCGAGCATCTCTTCCCGGGTGTATCCGAGGCGCTCGCACGCAGCCGCGTTCACCTCCAGGAAGTTGCCGCCGGGCTCGACCACCGTGACGCCATCGCCGATGCTGTCGAAGATGGTCCGGAACTGCAACTCGGACAGGGCCAGCGCGCTTTCGGCGTCACGGCGGGCGCTGATGTCGAGAACCCAGGCCACCACGCCGACGACATTCCCGCGATGGTCGCGAAGAGGCCTGTACTCGCCGAGTACCCAGCCTCGGCGGCCCGTGGACGGGACCCTGTATTCGAATTCCCGGGACGTCGCTGGTCCGCCCGCGAGTGCCAGGCGGAGGTTGTCGATGACTCCGGTGGCCATCACCTCAGGGAACACGTCGGGGGCCGGCCGGCCCAGGACGTGGCCGGCCGCCATCCCGGTCAGCTCCTCCATGAAGGGATTCCAGACCAGGATTCGCAGCTCGCGGTCGTAGACGATGATGCCACCCCCGGCGCTGGCGATGATCGCCTCCACGAAGGCGGCGCGCTCGTCGGTCGGGGCCGCCTCGCCCCGGCTTGAGCTGCCCTGCGGGGAGCCGGGCTGGCCGACGATCTGCTCGGCGGGGAGATTCGTCAGCTCCTCCGCGGCCGCGCTGCCGGACTTGGCGCAGCCTCGCTCGTCGGTCGTCGCGAGGACGACATCCGGGCTCTTCCCGGTTCGTGCTGTGCCTCTACGGTCCGGACGGGACATCGATCACCCGGTTAGGTACGAGCCCAGCTGTCTGCGCCTGGCCGGTCGCGGGGTACGCGGAATCAGTTGCCACCACGAGCCGATGTTGATATTCGCACTCATAACCGCAGGAATGCATGGTCCATTAGGACCATGCACCCAGTGTGCCGACCGTGAGGCCGGTGTCGGCCCGCCGCAGCGCGCGACGGCGGGTTGCTGGCTGCGAGTGAGCCGCCCGGCTACTGGGCCTTGACGGCCGAGATGAGCTTGGCCAGGCCGGCCTTGGCATCGGCGAAGTACATGCCGGTCCTTGGGTTCACGTAGAGCGGGTTGTCGATGCCGGCGTAGCCGCGGCCCATCGATCGCTTGATGACGACGATGGAGCGGGCCTTGTCCACGTCCAGGATGGGCATACCGAAGATGGGGCTGGAGCGGTCACTCCGAGCGGCCGGGTTGGTGACGTCGTTGGCGCCGATGACCAGCGCCACGTCCGTGCGCTCGAACTCCGGGTTGATCTCTTCCATTTCGCGCAGCTGGGGGTAGGGCACGTTGGCCTCCGCCAGGAGCACGTTCATGTGGCCCGGCATTCGGCCCGCCACCGGGTGAATGGCGTAGGAAACGTCCACCCCGCGGGCCTCGAGCAGATCGGCCAGTTCCCGAACGGCGTGCTGCGCCTGGGCGACGGCCAGGCCGTAGCCGGGCACGATCACGACTTTGCCGGCATAGGCGAGCTGGATTGCCACGTCGTCCACCGACACCTCGCGGACGGCCCCGCCTTCCGTCGCGGCGGCGCCCTGCGAACCTTCGCCCGCGCCGAAGCCGCCGACCATGATGTTCGCGATGGAGCGGTTCATGGCGTCGGCCATGAGCTTGGTGAGGATCCCGCCGGAGGCGCCGACCAGGGCGCCGGCCACGATCAGGATCACGTTGCCGACCACGAAACCGGCCATCGAGACGGCCGTGCCGGTGAAAGCGTTGAGGAGCGAGATGACGACCGGCATATCCGCGCCGCCGATGGGCAGGACCATCGTGATGCCGAACACGAGCGCTCCGGCAAAAGCCACCAGCAGGAGCGACTGCAGGACCAGGGTGTCGTAGTTGAACAGGCCCGTTCCCGCCAGCACCAGGACGATCGAACAGCTGACCGCCAGGATTGCCGCGATCGCGGACAAGAACCGCCCGCCTGGCAGGACGATCGGCTGGCCGCGCAACCGGCCCATGAGCTTGGCCGAGGCGACCAGCGAGCCGGTGAACGTGACCGAGCCGATGACAACGTCGACGACGATGAAGAGCATCAGCCAGCCGTCCAGGCCGGCCAGGGAGCCCTCCGGCGTGCGCAGACCGCTGAGGCGTATGAATTCGTCGAGGGCGAGGAGCGTGGCCGCGCCTCCGCCAACGGCGTTGAACAGCGAGACCAACTGGGGCATGGAAGTCATGGCGACGGTGCGGGCCATTCGAAGGCCGGCCGCGCCGCCGATGGCCAGTCCCACGAAGATGATCAGCCAATTGCCGACCCCGGGACCCTCGTTGGCCACGTAGGCCAGCTCGGACACGACGGCGATCGTCATGCCGGTCGCCGACAGCCGGTTGCCAGTCCGAGCAGTGGCCGGGGAGTTCATCTGGTGCAGACCCAGCACGAACAGGGCGGCGCCGATGAGGAACGCGAACTGGACTATGTATCCCAGGTCGGTGGTGTTCATGGCCGGCTCCTCGTCATTCGGCGGGTTCGTCGGCCTTGGGGACCGGGCGACGTTTGAACATCTGGAGCATCCGATCCGTGACCCAGTAGCCGCCCACGACGTTGGCGCCGGCGAACACGACGGCGACGAACGCGAGGGCCCCGGTGAGCGGGTTGTCGGCGGTCGCGCCCAGGGCGATGGCGCCGACCAGAACGATGCCGTGGATCGAATTCGTGCCGGACATGAGCGGCGTGTGAAGCGTGGCCGGGACGCGGCTGATCACTTCGAAGCCGAGCAGGATCGCCAGTGTGAAGACCGTCAGGTCCTGGATCAGCGTGGCGATGTTCATGCTCGGGAGCCTCCCTTGGGCGTCGCGAGGAGCTGCTGCGTAGCGGCCTGGACGACCTGGCCGCCGTGGGTTATCACTGTCGCGGCGGTGACCTCGTCTTCAAAGTCCAGTCGCAGCTCGCCATCGGCCACGAAGGTGAGCAGCAGGTTGGAGATGTTGCGTGAGAAGAAAGTGCTCGCCCCGGCCGGCATTGACGACGGCAGGTTCGACGGGGCGTGGATATCGACGCCGTTGGCCGAAGTCACGACTTTGCCGGGCTTGGACAGTTCGCAGTTGCCGCCCAGATCTCCGGCCGCGATGTCGACGACGACGGACCCGGGCTTCATGGCCGCGACGGCCTCCTTGGTCACCAGGAGTGGGGGACGGCGGCCCGGCACCTGGGCCGTGGTGATCACGATGTCGGAGGCTGCGATCACGGCATTCAGCTCGGCCTGCTGGGCGGCCTGCTCTTCGGGCGTGAGGGCTCGAGCGTAGCCGCCCTGGCCGCTGGCCTCGATGGCGGACTTCAGGGTGACGAACTGGGCGCCGAGCAATTCCGCTTGCTCCTTGGTGTCGCGCCTCACGTCGTAGGCTTTGACCACGGCGCCGAGCCGGCGGGCTGTGGCGATCGCCTGCAGCCCGGCCACGCCCACACCCAGGATCAGCACGTTGGCCGGCTTGGCCGTGCCGGCGGGGGTCGTGAGGAGCGGGAAGTAGCGTCCGAAAGCGTTGGCGGCGATGAGAACGGCCCGGTACCCGGCCACGTTCGCCTGCGACGACAGGGCGTCCATGGCTTGAGAGCGCGACAGGGTCCTCGGGATGGCGTCGAGGCTTATGGCGGTGACCTTCTTGCGGGCCAGACTTGCCATCCCCTGAGGATCCAGGAGCGGCGCCAGCAGGCCGATCACGACCTGTCCCTCTCGGAGGAGCTTGGCCTCCTCCGGATTCGGCTTGTGGACGCGCAGGATGGCGTCCGCCCCCGAGTAGAGATTGGCCGTGGTGACGACCCTGGCTCCTGCGTCCATGTAGGCCTGGTCCGGGAACGATGCCCCGGCGCCCGCGCCGCGCTCCACCAAAACTGTCAGGCCCGCATCCCGTAGCTTCTGCACCGACTCCGGAACGAGCGCCACGCGCCGCTCGTCGGGGTAGGTCTCTTTGGCTACGCCAACTTTCATCGTCATACCTGCTGCTGCACGCTGATCAACCGCCGGAACGAGGCAGGAGCGCCCAGCGGGACGCGCCCGAAGTCTAGCCTGGCGCGCACATGCGTGCGTACCGCCTGGTCTGGATTACCCCTGGTTCCCCCGGAAACGGCCGAGAGAAGTCATGGCGATAGCGCGGGACGGCGCCGGCCGGTCTCCTCTCGACTACCCGCTCAGCTTGTCAGGTCTCACACATACGAGAAGGCCGCATGCGGTCCTGTCTCACAGATCGACCCACCGCAAATGCCAGCCTCCCAACACCCCTGGACAACATGCGAGAGTCCAACGTATCGCGGCCAAAGGCGTATAGTCAATTCGTTATCGCCGGCGGCGACATATGTCTCGGCTCGAGGACTGGGAGGAAACGAATGGTCACAGTTCGCAAGGCCGATCCTGCGCTCATGGACAAAGCGGCCAGGCCGAACCGCGAGTTGAGCCCTGCCGCGAGAGAAAGAGAGCAGCAGCAGCGCCAATTCAAGCGGCTGATCTCGCAGCTCACTGGTCCGGAGCAGGTGTTCTCGGTTCGGCTCGACGCAAACGAGAAGCCCATCACCATTCGGCAGCGGCTGCTTCGCGTGGCGGCGGAACAGAATGTCGAGATCGCCGTCCGAAAGCACGGCGACGGTTTCCTGGTCGGCCTCCTCACGCCCGAACGCCGCACCAATCGCGGTCGCCGGACGGCCGGAGCCGCGAAGGGCTGATCGGGCGCCGGTCTCGCACCTTCGGGCGGGCACGATGTCTGTTTCGGCGCGCCCGGCGCTGCGCCCGGGTCCTAGCGAGAGCCGCGCTGAGCCGGCGTCTCCGCCTCCGCCACGCCAACGGGGATGTCGCCGGTGGCCTCGCGTGAAGGCTCGGCGTCGATGACGACAAGCCGGTAGGTGTCGGCGGCGGCGACTCCGATGTGCCGGCCCTGCTCGGCCAGCCTGGTCCTGACTCGTGTGAACACCGCCTCGGGGTCTCGCAGCTGGCTGGCGTGTGCCCGCAGGGCCTCGATCTTGCGGTCGGCGGTGGCCGACACGTCGATCCACACGCTGGGGGAGTTGGACCACATCAGGTACATGCGCCCCACCCGGTGCGCCGGCCGGCCCTGTCGATGCAGCCACGGAAACGCCATTGGGTTTCGGGCGGCCGGATACACGGCGTCGACTGCGGCCATGGCGGCGGCCCGATGGTCGGTGTGGTTGATGCCGCCCCCTGTGTGGAATACGACGTCCGGATCGCCGGAGAGGACCGCGTCCGGTTTGAACGTGCGGATCTCCCGGACCAGCATCTCCCGCAGAGGCAGATCGTTCGCCAGGGCTCCGTCGGGTTGGTGCAGGAAGGTCACGCCCTTGTAGCCCACGATGCGCGCGGCCTCGCGTTGCTCCCGTTCGCGGGTTTGGGCCAGCTCGAACGGGTTCTCCTCCGGATCGTCGCTGCCGGCGTCGCCGGAAGTGCAGCACACCAGCCAGCCTTCGGAGCCGGCGTCGATCCAGGCGGCGGCAGTTGCCGCGGGCCCGAAGTCGGCGTCGTCCGGGTGGGCGACTATCACCATGAAGCGCTCTGGACGCCAGTCGTGGGCCGCCGGTTTCTCGTCGATCATCACTCGATCCTGCTTGCATGGGAATTCTGAAAAGGTAGCTGCTTTGCCTCCGACACTATGTTGCCGCGCCGCAACAGAGGGCGCCGTCAGCCCACCTGAGCATGGCATTTTGGGTCGCGGGCAGCTGCCGTGTCGCGGTATCATGCCGGCCGAGGCTTCGCTCGTCTCCCCCCACGGGCGAGGCCTCTCTCTGTACCCGGAGGCCGGGCCGGGATCGGGTCAGGCGGCGTGCAATTCTCGGAGGGCCGCGAGGACTTCGTCGGCATGCCCTTCCGGTTTGACCTTCGTCCAGACGCGCACAACCTTTCCGTCCGGGCCGACGAGGAAGCTCGTTCTCGCCACGCCCCAGTAGGTCTTGCCGTAATTGCGCTTCTCGGCCCAGCAGCCGTAAAGATCCGCGACCGCGTGGCCTTCGTCCGCGAGCAGCGTGAAGGGCAGCCCGTACTTGGCCCGGAATGCGGCCTTGCTGGCGGGCCCCTGCGGGCTCAGGCCCCAGACCTCGGTGTCGGCGTCGCCGAACGAGGCATGACTGTCGCGGAACGAGCACGCCTCTTTGGTGCAGCCGGGCGTGTCGTCGGCCGGGTAGAAGTAGACGACGGTGAAGTGCCCGCGCCGGTCCGACAGCCGGTGGCGCCGGCCTTCGTCGTCCGCGAGCTCGAAATCGGGGGCCAACCCGCCCACGGTGGGTATCTCGTTCATGTGGCCAGGCTAGCAGCGTCGGGCCGAAACGGGAGCCCCGGTTGCGGTCTGTCCTGCCCTGTGCCGGCGGGACGGCGCGCCGGGGCCGGGACGCGGTTCGGCCAGACGAGTTAGGATCGGGCCAACCGAATACGCCTCCGGGGAGCGCCGTTGGCGCTGAGAGTGCGGCCCCCAGCCGCAGACCCGCCGTACCTGATCTGGGCAATACCAGCGAAGGAAGCAGGCTCGACCGCTCATCACCGCACTCCCCGCGGAGTGCGGTGTCGTTTGTCTCGAGAGGTCGAACATGTTCGGATCGGTGCCACGATGACGGCCCAGGCTGCGGCCGGTCGAAGGCCGAGGGCGCTAACGATCGCCGGATCGGATTCGGGCGGGGGCGCCGGGATCCAGGCGGATCTCAAGACGTTCGCCGCCCTGGGCGTGTACGGGGCTTCGGCCATAACTGCGATCACCGCCCAGAACACCGTCGGCGTTCGGGCCATCCACGACGTGCCGGTCGAGATCGTGGCCGCCCAGATCGACGCGGTCATGGAGGACATTGGGGCCGACGCCGCCAAGACGGGCATGCTGTCGAGCCGGGAGATCATCGCCGTGGTGGCGGATCGGCTGCGGTTTCACGGCGTCGACAACCTGGTTGTCGATCCGGTGATGGTGGCCAAGAGCGGCGACCGGCTGCTGCGTGAGGATGCCGTCAAGGCGCTCCGGGACCTGCTCCTGCCGCTGGCCGCGGTAGTGACCCCCAACGCGCCCGAGGCGGAGGTTCTCTCCGGCGTCGAGGTGGTGGACCCGGAGTCGGCCCGCGAGGCCGCGCGGCGGATCCTCGATCTCGGCCCCCGGCTGGTCGTCGTCAAGGGCGGCCATCTGGAGGGCGACACGTCGGACGACCTGGTCTGGGACGGGCGGACGTTCGAGGTCCTGACCGGCCGACGGATCGCCACCCGCCACACCCACGGCACCGGTTGCACGTTCTCGGCCGCGATCGCCGCCCGCCTGGCCCGCGGCCGATCGCCTATGGATTCCGCCAGGGAGGCGCGTACGTACCTGCAGGGTGCCATCGAAAACGCCGAACCGCTGGGCCACGGCCGCGGCCCGGTCAACCACCTGTGGAGGTCCACCAATGTCTGACCACGCCGCCGGCGGCCCGGATCTGGCCGTCCTGACCGCCGACTCGCTGGACCGGATCCGCGAGCGCACGCCGCTGATCCACAACATCACCAACTTCGTGGTCATGAACGACACCGCGAACGCGCTTCTCGCAATCGGCGCCTCGCCGGTCATGGCCCACGCCATCCACGAGGTTCGCGACATGGTCGCGTACGCCGGCGCGCTGGTGCTGAACATCGGCACGCTGGAGGACAGCTGGATCGAGTCGATGTTCGTCGCCGGCAAAGAGGCGAACAAGCTGGGCGTGCCGGTCATTCTCGACCCCGTCGGGGCCGGCGCAACGCCGCTGCGCACCTCGACCGTGGAGCGGATGCTCGAGAGCATCCGCCTGGCCGTAATCCGGGGCAACGCAGGCGAGCTGGCTACGATCGCCGGCCAGGAAGGCAAGGTCCGGGGAGTGGATTCGGTCGCTGCGGCCACCCCCGAGCTGGCAGTTCGGGCGGTCGCGCGGCGGACCGGCGGAGCCGCCGTCGCCAGCGGCGCCATCGACTACGTCGCAGGAGCGAACCGCCTGGCGCTCATACGCAACGGCCACCCGCTCATGGGCCGCATCACCGGTTCCGGCTGCATGGCCACCGCATTGACCGGGGCCTTCGCCGCGGTTGAAACCGACCCGTTCCTGGCCGCCGCCGAGGCGATGATCGCCTTCGGCATCGCCGGCGAGATGGCCGCCGCCATAAGTGCCGGACCGGGTACGTTCCGCGCGAACCTTATCGATGCCGTCGCCGGCCTGGACCGGGCCACGATCCTTGCCCGGGCCAACGCCGAGATGGCGGATCAGTTGCCGGCATGAGCGGCCCCGGCTTCTCCGAGCCCTCGGCCGAGCGCCGACGCCGCCGAGCAGTCCTGGCTGCGGCCGGCGTCTACCTGGTGACGGAGGAGTCGCTCAGCGCCGGCAGGCGATCCGAGGACGTTGCGCTCGCGGTGCTGGGGGCCGGGGTGCGAGTGGTTCAGGTCCGCGAGAAGGACGGCCCGGCTCGTCGGGCGCTCGAAGTCGCCCTCGCCCTGCGCGAGCCCACGCGGAAGGCCGGCGCCCTGCTGATCGTCAACGACCGCATCGACATCGCCCTGGCCTGCGGGGCGGACGGTGTCCACCTGGGCCAGGAGGACATGCCGCTGGGCGTGGCGCGGGAGCTGCTGGGCGGCGACGCGCTGATCGGGCTCTCGATCACGGCGGCGTCGCAGCTCGAGGCCGGTGATGCGGCCGCGGCGGATTACCTGGGCGTCGGCGCCATCTTTCCGACGGGCTCGAAGACGGACGCGACATTGACCGGACTGCCGTTGCTGGAGGCATCGCGGCGGGCCACAGGTGTGCCGATCGTGGCCATCGGCGGGATCGACGCCACGAACGCCGGCCTGGCGATCGAGGCCGGGGCCGATTCCGTGGCGGTCATAAGCGCCGTAACGCGGGCGGCAGATCCCGGGTCCGCGGCGGCCACTCTCTTGCGGGCGGTCGAGGCGGCGCTGGGAGCGGTGCGGGCGGACACGCCGTCCCCGAACCGGCGGGAAGCGGGAGGCAGGTCGTGACGAAGCTGGGCGAATTCGAGCTGATCGACGAACTTGCCCGCCGCCTCGATCCTCCGGTCGAGGGTCTCGGCATCGGCGACGATGCCGCCGCCTGGACGCCCGCGCCCGGCACGCTGGCCGTCGCCACGACCGACATGCTGATCGAAGGCATCCACTTCCGATTCGATTGGACGACGCCGCGGGACCTCGGCTGGAAGGCCCTGGCGGTCAACCTGTCCGATCTGGCGGCCATGGGTGCCCGGCCCGGCCACGCCCTGATCTCGCTGGCCTTGCAGCCCGGCCAGGCGTCCCTCGCCGAAGAGATGTACGAGGGCATCCACGACCTGGCGGTGGCCACGGGCACTCAGATCGTCGGCGGCGACACGGTCCGCACGCCCGGGCCGTTCATCGTGAACGTGGCCCTCTTCGGCGAGGCCGATCCGGGCCGCTTGCTCCTGCGCAACGCGGCCGAGCCGGGGGACCTGCTGGTCGTCACGGGACCCATCGGCGCTTCGGCGGCGGGTCTGCAAGTGCTGCTCGACGGCGGGGAGGCCCCTGCGTCGCCCGATGCGGCGCCGCTCCTGGCCGCCCACCACCGACCCTTCCCCCAACTCGAAGCCGGTTCCACCCTGGCTCGACTCGGCGTGCGCTGCGCCATCGACGTCAGCGACGGCCTGGCCAGCGAGGCCCGCCACATCGCCCGTTCGAGCGGCGTGGCCGTCGAGCTGGCAGTCGATGCCCTGCCGCTTTCGGCCGAGGCGGTGGCGCTGTTCGGTCCGGAGCAGAGCCCGCGAGTTCGCTCTGAGCGGCGGCGAAGACTACCAGTTGCTGTTCGCCGTTCCGGCCGCCCGTCTCGACGAGGTCGTCGCCGCACTGCGGCCGGGGTGCCGGCCCGTAGTCGTGGGCCATGTCCTGGAACGCCGCTCCGGCGGCGCCGTCATGCTCAAGCTGTCCGGCCGCCCGTACCGGCTCGCCGCGACGGGCTACACCGCCTTCTAGAGGAGGCCTCGTTGACCGCCGAAGCACAACCGCTCGCCGCCCCACGAGACGACCTGGGCGCCGCCACCGTGGGCGTGGAGCCGGTCCCCGCCAGATATCGCGTCCTCGGCTTCCTCGATCACTTCGTCCTGTGGGCGGACCTCGGGGTGGGCCTGCTGGTGCTGCTGGCAGGGTCGGCGCTGGTCCCGGGGCTGGGCCTGTGGCAGGCGTTCGCGGCCATCGCAATCGGTACCGTCGTCGGCGGTTTGATGCTGGGAATGGCGGGCGTCGTGGGCAGCGACAACGGCATTCCGTCGATGGTCAGCTTGCGGCCCGCCTTCGGCCGTCGCGGCAGCTACCTGCCGAGCCTGGTCAACGTCGTCCAGCTGGTCGGCTGGGGCGCGTTCGAGATCGTCGTCATGGCCCAGGCTTCGGCCCGGCTGACCGGCTCGGTCCTGGGCTCCGCGACCTACACGGTCTGGGTCCTGATCTGGGGCGCGGTGGTGCTGGCGCTCGCGCTCGGCGGACCGCTCGTAGTCGTCCGCCAGTGGCTGGAGAAGTTCGGTATCTGGCTGGTATTCATCACCGTCGGCTGGATCGCCGTGTACGCCTTCGGCAACGCCGATTTCCCCAAGCTGGCCGCCGCGCCCGGTGACGGCAGCCTCGGCTTCGCCCAGGCCGTGGACCTGGTAGTGGCCATGCCCATCAGCTGGCTGCCGCTGGTCGCCGACTTCAATCGCTTCGCCCGCGACTCGCGCTCGTCCTTCGCCGGGACCGTCGCCGGCTTCGGGCTGTCGAACATGCTGTGCTACGGCCTCGGCGCGCTGCTCATTCTCGTCCTGGCCTCGGACGACCTGATCGGGTCGATCCTTTCGGTCGCCTTCGGCGCCGCCGGCCTGGCTCTGCTCCTGGGCGACGAGACGGACAACGCCTTCGCCGACGTCTACTCCGGCGCGATCTCGATCAAGAACGTCGTCCCCGCGGTGCCAACCCGCGGCATCGTCGCCGTAGTCGCCGCAGTTTGCGTTGCCATCGCCCTGACGGTGGACCTGGGCCAGTTCCAGGACTTCCTCTATCTGGTCGGCTCGCTGTTCACGCCGCTGTTCGGTGTCTTGTTCGCCGACTACTTCATCTTGAGGCGACGGCGTTACGACCGCGACGATCTGTATCCGAGCGGCAACGGCGGTTGGCTCGGAACCGGAGTGAACCCCGCGGCGATGCTTGCCTGGGCGTCGGGGGTGGCCGTCTATCTGGTCGAGACCACCTATGTCGGCTGGCTGGGCGGGACGCTGCCTTCCCTTGCGGCGGCTCTGGTCGTCTACGTGGCACTCGGCCTGGTCCGGGGACGCCACCGGGCCGCCTCTTAGCGCCCGGCGGGCGGCACGGGTCCGACCGCCGCTCCAATGTCGACGGATCGCGCGTCTGATGTGGCGTTCAGGGTCGCCGCAGATCGGATTCAGTACAGGCGATCCAAACGAGGCGCCGTTGCGTATCCGTTCTGGAGCCTTTTGCCGACTCTGGGGAACCAAAGGCACCCGACAAGGGTCATTCAATCGGGGGACCCGGTTCTCCCACTGTTAGATCTAATCCCGGGCCACGATACTCACATAGTCCGCGACAAATCAGCTGGTAGATTAGGAACCGTGAGCGACCTTTCGCACCCGGCAATTCAGCGAGTGATCCAGGCGGCCGCCCGCAAGGGCGTGAAGCTGGACATCACTATCTTCGACGAGTCCACGCACACCGCCGAGGAGGCGGCCGTCGTGGTCGGCGCCGATCTGGGCCAGATCGTCAAGTCGCTCGTCTTTGTCGCCCCCCGGTCCGGGGGCCGGCTGATCCCGATCGTTTGCCTGGTGTCCGGCCGCAACCGCGTCGACCTGCGCCTTCTGGCCGCCGTCGCCGGAGAAGCTGCCATCCGGCGTGCCACGGCCGCGGAATGCCGGACCATGACCGGGTTCGCCATCGGCGGTATTCCGCCCTTCGGCCACGGCCACGATGTCCGAGTCGTCATGGACCAGGACCTGTGCCCATATCCGGTCGTCTGGGCGTCTGCCGGAACCGATACCTCGGTCTTCCCCGTTCCACCCGGCACGCTGCGCGTCCTGTCGAACGCTCTGGTCGCGCCGGTGGCCGAGGAGCCCTGGATCCCGAGCGCGGTTGGCCTGGATACGCGCCTGCGCTTCGAAACCGGCGGCTCGTCCGCCTAGGCGCGCGCCTCACCACCGCTTTCCCCAGTCCGGTCCTCTGACGGTGCGCTGCCGCCCGCACGGTGGACGGAAGGTGGATAAGTCGCCTGACCAAAGGGGATCTAGGTGGAAAACCCGATATGCAGGCGGCGTTTCGGTTGATAGCGTATTTCCTACGCCCGAAGGGGTCGAGCGACTGCTAGAAGCGGCGATGACATCAATGCACACGCAGCGAGAAGGTTCCTTCGGGCGTTTCCTTTTGCCCTCGAGACGCTCTCCCGGTTCTGAGCTGGGACGACGCGCTCGCTGATGGCGCGCCCGCGGCCGGGGGCGCCCGCGCCCGGACAAACGAAGAGGCGGCGCCCTGGAGAGAGGAGCGCCGCCTCGTTCGACATCGTTTCGAGGTGGAGGAGGGAGGCCTCGAAGCGACTTCGGTTCGGATTGGTCAGACAGCGGCCTGCCGTTCCGCCCTGCCCCACTCACCGTCGTGATACAGGGACCGGAGGAAGAGCATCCGGTTGATCTGGGACATCGTCCAGCGCGTCGAATTCGGGGCCAGGCCCGACACGAAGCCGATCAGGCCGGCCGCCTCGGCGCCCGTCAGGCCGCTCGACACGAGCTGCCGGTACGCCACCTGAGTGTTGACCAGCCGCGGCAGGACATCAGGCGGCAGGGCGGGCATCGCCGGGGCGCGCCGCTCGCCGTGGATCGGGTCCGGTACCGTGCCGGTCGAATCGATTCCGATGGGAACGGAGCGCGAGCGCGAATTACTCGAAGCGCGGCTTCGCGGGCGTGCCGGGCGCCTTTCGGCGTCATCCCCGTTTCGTCGATCGTCGTAGTCGTCTTCGCCAGTCATCGAACCTGCTCCGCCCCGTTCGCTTCGCCGCTCACGATGGAGCGGTCGTACCGGGGTCGTCGGTGACGGCGGAGGGCCGCTCCATACCTCGCTCGGCCTAGACGCCCCAGGTACTTGCGCGCCACAGGTCGTCCTTTCGGACTACGCGTTTGCGGTAGGCCCTCTACGTCGACTACGTAGGCCTGCCCCGTCCGGCTAGACTTCGGGCGTGCGCGTCCGCCTCTTCGAGCTGCGGCTTCTGGCGATCGCCCTCACAGTGCTGTGGGCGGCGGGAGGCCTCGTCGTCCTGGTCGGCTTCCGCCCCGGGGGCCCATGGGACCTGGCCGTGGGCGTGAGCGCGACGCTGCCCTTCCTGGTGTCCACGACGGCCGTAGTCTCGCCACCCCTGGTGACCAGCAATCGGGCGTCGGCGGCCGTGTTCTGGATCGGCCTGCTGGCCGGCCTCCTGCTGGTGCCTTCGATCGCCTCCGTCGCGTCGCAGATCCTGGCCCGACGCTCCCAGGAGCTCCTGCCTTCCGCCGAAGTCGTCTATCCGTTCGGCGTCGCCCTGGTGGCGACGGCTTTGTTTGCCGGGTTGGGCCTCAGCCGCAAGCTGATTCCAGAGATCGGGTTGGGCAGGCGGCGTCTGGCCGCTTCCGTGGCCTTCACTTTGGTCACCAGCATCCTGATCGGCGGCACGTTCGCCGGAGCAGCCCTGGCCGACGACGCCGCCCTCAGGGACCGGCCGGCGGCCAGCTCGCGCTTCGGGCCGACGGCGGCCGGACTGACGCCGCCGGCGTGCGATCTCCCGCTTCAGCCGGCCTGGACGGCCATCCTCGACCTCAGCTTGTGGGGCGACGTCGACGGCAGCTCGATCGGGACCGTCGACCTGTCCGGACGTCGCTTGAACGAGGATTTCTCGTGGATGGCCCAGGTCGTCCGCAGCGACCTGTTCGGGCAGTTTCGCGAGACGAGGATCGGCCACAACGCCTGGGCCCAGGAGCCCGGCAAGACCTGGCAGTCCGTCGATCCGGAATCGGTCGCCACGGACACGCTCGACTCCAACGTGCTGGCCAACGCCCTTTCGCCCGGAAATCGGGCCACGGCCGAGGACGACGGCCTCGAATACGTTGAAGGTGCGCGGGCACGCCACTGTCGGGTCGCGGTGGACGGGCAGATATTCGAGGCTTCGTTCCCCCAGATCGTGTGGTTGACCCGAGACGCAAGCCTGACGACCTGGCGCGGCGAACTCGACTACTGGGTCTTCGGCGACGGTGAGGTCGGCATGGTCACCGGTTCGGTCAACGGCAACGCTCAGACCATTCTGCCGCACGGGCTCCAGGCCACGGTCAACGTCAGACTGACCGCCACGGACCGCGACTCCCGGATCACAATCGCCCCGCCGCCATGACCGGTTCGGGCCGCGCCGCGGGAAGTGGCGAGCCTCTCGAGCCTGGGAGCGACGCGGTCGCTGGCCTCTTGCCGGGCGGTGACCGCAATTCGGCCAAGCGCGACCGGCTGGCCCGGTTCTACAAAGTCGTCCGCTTCCTGGCCGCCCATCCTGAAGGGGCGACGCCGGACGCCGTGGCCGGTTTCGTCGGCATGTCGCGGCGGACCGTCTATCGCGACCTGCAGGCGCTCGAGGCGGAGATCGGCATCCCGCTGTGGAGCGAGGATGGCAAGTGGGGCGTTGTCCCGGGCGCGTTTCTGCCGCCCCTGCGCCTGACCCTCGACGAGGCCGTGGCCTTCTTCCTGGCCGCGCGCCTCACGGCCCAGTTCGCCGATCGCTACGACCCGGATACCGGCGCGGCATTCCAGAAGCTGGCCGAGATCCTGCCGCCGGTCGTGGCCCAGCACCTGGAGCGGACCGTCGACGTGCTGGCCAGCCGACCACTCGACGAGCGGCTGGCGCGCCACCTCCGCTCGCTCGCTCGGGCCTGGGCGGAGCATCGGGTCGTGGAGCTGACGTACGACGTCGCCACGTACAGCCCGGGGCGGCCGCCACGCAGGGCGCGCGTCCGGCCGTATCTGCTCGAAGCATCGGCCACGACGCGGGCTCTGTACCTGATGGGCTTCGACGAGTCGCGAGGTGCCGTGCGGACGTTCCGGCTGCAGCGGATCCTGGACCTGACACTCACCCTCGACACGTTCGAGCCGCCCGATCCGGCGCTCGTCCAGGAGGGGCTGGAGCGGGCCTGGGGCGTAATCGCCGACCAGGAGGAAGTGCAGGTCGAGCTGCGCTTCGATCCCGGCATCGCCTCGCTCGTGACCGAGACGACCTGGCATCCTGCCCAGCAGGTCGTTTGCCAGCCCGACGGTTCGGTGCTGTGGCGCTGCCGCGTGCCCGGCACTCTGGAGATTCGGCGCTGGATCATGGAGTGGGGGGCCCAGGTCGAAGTCCTGGCGCCGCCGGAGCTGCGCGACGAAGTCGCGGCGACGCTGCGCGCGGCAGCGGCTCGGTACTAGGCTTGCGGCATGCAAGTCGACTCGACCGCCGACGATCTACCCGATCTGCCCGATCTGCCGGATGGGGCTTCGGGTTCTACCGCGACCCACCCGCTCATGTGGGCGGTCAACCTGGTCGCCGACCCGATCCACGGCTACATCGAACTGACGAAGCGCCTGACGGCCGAACACGCCCGAAAGCTCGGCCTGGAGCCCGAGAAAGCCGCGGAAGGCGACCTGCTCGACTCCGCCTGGCTGCAGCGGATGCGCCGGATCAGCCTGGATCAGAGCGCGCGCTGGGTCTTCCCGACGGCCGAGCACAGCCGCTTCACCCACAGCCTGGGCGTCATGCACGAGGCCGGCCTGTGGGCCCGCCACCTCTACCCCAGCCTGCAGGCGGCGCTGGCCGAGGCGGGACAAGTCGAGGCTCCGCCGTCTGAGGGGCTCGTGGTCGAGACTCTGCGGTTGGCCGGCCTCCTCCACGACGTGGGACACGGTCCGTTCGCGCACTTCTTCGACGGGCACATCCTGTGCGACTTTCCGGCCCCAGCGGACCCGCGCCGCGTCGGAGCCAAGAAGCTGACCCACGAGGATCTGTCGCAGCTGATCATCGAGCATGAGCTCGGCGAAACCATCGCCGCCATCCGGCGCGCCCCCGGCGAAGTGCCCGAGCGCGACGCCCTGCGCCCGGACGAGCGGATAGACCCGTGCTGGGTCTCCTTCCTGATCTCGAAGCCACCCCTCTCCGACCCGGCGATGCCGCTCTGGGTCCGCTGGCTCCAGCCGCTGCTGTCCGGCGTATTCACGGTGGACAACCTGGACTATGTCAGGCGCGACTCGTACATGATCGGTGTGTCCGTGGGGCCCGTGGACGTGGAGCGGCTGCGGCGCTACAGCTTCGTGGGGCCGCGCGGCCTGTCTCTCTACGAGCCGGCCCTGGGGGCCCTCGAGATGTTCCTCACGGCGCGATTGTTCATGTACCAGCAGATCTATTTCCACCGCTCGGTCCGAGCTATCGACCTCGACATGGCAGAGGTCTTCCGGCCCAGCATCCAGGCCATCTTCGGCCCTGCCTCGCCGGCCGACGACCTTGGCCACTACGCCGACCTGGACGAGTACGCTCTGCTGCACCAGGCCGCGTTGTGGGCCCGAGGCGAGGCCCTGTCCGAGCAGCCGTCCCCTGCCGACGGCACGGTTCGGCGGGAGGTGGGCCGGGTCTGGCGGCGCATTCTCCTGCGCCGGCCGCGCTGGCGGGCCGAGATCGAGGTCCGGCGGACGTACGAGGCGGCGGATCGGGAGGCCGCGATCGCGGCGGTGCGACGCGAGCTGGGCCCGGAGGAGCCGGGGCGGGTCGTTGTAGATCTCGCCGAGATCGACGCCCGGCCTGCCGAGGCCACGGAAACGGACTCGCTCCTGGCGGTGGTCGGCCGCGATGGCCGGCCGGCCGCGCCCCTCAGCCAGTCGCTCGCCAGATTGCCGGCCTACTCACTGGTAGCCCGCCGCTACGTCAGGATCGGCTGAGCTTCAAGACGAGCCGGGGCCGCCCGTCCGCGTCAGGAGTGAGCCAGGTCCCAGGCGGCGGCTTCGTCCGGGCGGAGGACTCGCATCGAGGCAATGTCATTTCGATATGGCAGCACGAGCAGCGGGTCTACTCGAGCAGTGATCGTCGCCGGCAGGCGATCTGGATAGGCCATGTACTTAGGCAGGTTGGCGAAGGTGGCGGTTTCGAGGGGACTGAACAGGCCGAAATGCACGTGGCAGCCGGTGGCGTGGCCAGTCGCGCCCTCGTAGCCGATGACCTGGCCGGCCTTGACGTGCTGGCCGGCCTTCACCGCCACCTTGCTCTCGTGGCCATAGATGCTGCGGTAGCCGTTGCCGTCGTCGATGACGATCACGATCGGCAGCCCGGACTTCCATTTCGGCGTCGAGAAGCGCTTCTTGAACGCCGTCAGGTCGCCCTGCCAGCCGAGGAAGTCGACGTAGTCACGACCGGCGGTCAGCACCACTCCGTCGTGGGCTGCCTTCACCCTGTCCCCACAGTTGGTGGCGATGTCCAGGCCGTCGTGGAACAGCTCGCCGTCCACGAGGAACTCGCCCCATTCCTCGCTGGGCCCGAAGGTCAGAGTGATGGTGTAGCGACTGGCCTTGTCGAGCGGCCAGACGTAGCCCGTTAGCTGGCTCGGAGGCGTGGGCGGGGGCGGCGTCGGACTCGGCGTCGGCCCGACGTCGAGGACCGTGCCGCTGGGAATCGGCGAGGGAGTCGCCGCGGCCATGGCTTCGTCCGCCGGTGTCGAGGTGGCGACCACCGCAATTGCCGGCGATGGCGTGGAGGACGACCCCACGGCGGACGGCAGAATCGATCCGGAGCCGAGGACGACTGCGGCGACCAGAGCCGCCAGCGGGATGGCCGCGCCGGCCAAAACGATTCTCCGCCGGCGACGCCTCGGGCGGGTTCCAGCCACACCGCGCGCCCCGTCACGACCGGTCGCTCCGAGGCTCCGGCGTGCACTCGCGCGAGCCTCGGCGGACTCCGCCAAATCGTCGAACCAGTCCATGCGATGTTCTTCTAGCACGGATTCGACGCCCCGTCACTCGGCGGCACGTACTAGCCCACCCTGACGTTGGTTGTGCCCAGCGCCCTCCAGCCGGGCACCGCCCGCGCGCCGCAAGGTACCGGCGGGCAGGCTGGGACTATGGGCGCGGTTGCGCGATCGGGCGCACCGGGCGCAAACTGAACCGGCCGACGCTCGCTGCTCACGCGAGTCTCGGCCAGTCGCCGGCTCGTCACGTGCCGGCCTCGAAGGGCATCGGCCGTGGGCATCGGCCGCGCGCCGGGCCCCAATGGGAGATTGAACATGCGCCGAGCCAGCCTCGTACGCCGGGTCCTGAGCACCGTGATGGTCGTCTGCCTCGTGGCCATCGTTCCGGTATCTCCGGCCGTTGGGGCGGCCGCGATCCCGGGATCATGGTCCGTCACCGACAGCCTGGACCAGGCCCGAGGCTTCGCTCCCGCCGTCACCCTCGGCGACGGATCGGTGATCACCGCCGGCGGGACGGACGGCTCATCCTTCACTGCCACAGCCGAGCGCTACTCGGGCGGGTCCTGGTCGAGCGCCGGAGCCATCGGCCAGGCGGTCGCGGGCCAGGTCGCGGCGCCGCTGCCGGGCGGCAAGGCCCTGTTCGCGGGCGGCGCGGACGACAGTTCCTACTACATGCACGGCGACGTGTTCGATCCTGGGACCGGGCACTGGACCCAGACGCCGGCTATGGTTCACGCCCATGCCTACGGCGCAGCTGCGTCGCTGTCGAACGGTGACGTCGTGGTGGTCGGCGGTTACGACGGCGGCCCTTCGTATCTGACCGGAGGGGTCGACATCTACTCGGCGTTGGGAGGGACCTGGAGCGCCGGGCCAGCGCTACCGAGCGGCGGCCGCTACGCGTTCACGGCCGCGTCCATGGCAGGCAGCAGGGTGCTGGTCGCCGGCGGCAACGACGGCTCGCTGAGCCCGACCTCCGCGCTCAAGTCGGCCTACGTCTTCACGCCCGGTGTGGGCTGGGCGGCGGCCGAATCGATGAGCAGGACCAGGGTGGATGCGGCGTCGATCGAGTTGCCCGACGGACGCGTCCTCGTCGCGGGTGGAACCGACGCCAGCGGCGTCGCGACGAACACGGCCGAGGTGTACGACCCGAGCACCGGCCACTGGACCCTCACCGGCTACATGATCGCCGCACGAGCGGGCTTCACGCTGACTCAGATGAGCGATGGATACATCCTCGCCGCGGGTGGCTACGCCAGCGGCCCGACCGACGCGCTCAACAGCGCCGAACTGTTCGATCCCACAACCGGCGGCTGGAGTGGCACTGGCTCGCTCATGCTCGGGCGACGCTATCACTCGGCCGCCGCTCTCGGTGACGGCAGCGTGCTGGTCATGGGTGGCCACGACAAAGCCTCGGCCTTCACGTCCTGGTCTGAACTATTCGCGCCGCCGGCGGCTCCGGCGACCTACCCCTCCACGACGTTCCATGCGGTCGTCCCGTCACGGATCTTCGACACACGAGTGGGCAACGGCGGCTGGTTGTACAACCGCACGCCACGCCGGTTCCAGGTGGCCGGCAAGGGTGGCGTACCTGTCGGCGCGATCGCCGTCACCGGCATCCTCACCACCACCCAGTCCACCGCCCTGGGCTATCTGGCTCTCGGGCCGGTATATACGAGCGCCCCAGGCTTCTCGACGCTCAACTTCTCCCAGAAAGACAACAGGGCCAACAACGTGGCTGTGGCGCTCGACGGCGACGGTTACCTGTCGGTGGTCTATGTCGGGGCCGGTAGAACCCACGCCATTCTCGACATCACGGGCTACTTCACGGCGGACGACACCGGTGCGACCTACTACCCGGTCGACCCGGGACGGATCATGGACAGCCGCTATGGAGTCGGCGTTGGTGGCAAGTTCAAGACCGGCGTGGCCCGCGCCTTCCAGGTGACCGGGTTGTTCGGAGTGCCGTCCGACGCGATCGCCGTGACCGGCAACTTGACCGCCGTCAACGCCACGGTCAAGGGCTGGGCCTACGTCGGCCCGTCGATTCCGGCCGACCCGAAGAGCCTCAACTGCTCGACCATCAACGCCGTCCCGGGCGATACGCGCGCCGACGGCGTGACGGTCAAGCTAGGTTCGGGAGGGACTCTGTCCGCGGTGTGGGTCGGTACCAGCGGTTCCACCACCGATCTGATATTCGACGTAACCGGCTACTTCGTGGCCGGCACGGCCGGCTCCAAATTCGTGCCCCTCGATCCGATCAGGCTCATCGACACGCGCGTCAATCTGCCGCTGCTGGGTCCGGTCGGCAAAGCCTCGCCGATCAAGATCCAGGTTGCGGGAAGGGCTCGCGTTCCCGGGTCCGCGACGGGTATCAGCGGCAACCTTACGGTGACCCAACAGACCTACCTTGGCTACCTGGCCGTGGCTCCGCATCTGGACCCGGGCGTCACCCCGGGCTTCTCGACGCTCAACTTCCCCGTCAACGACAACCGGGCCAACGGCTTCTACATTCGCCTGTACTCGGATGGAACGATCGCTATCGTCTACGAAGCCACCAAGGCGGGATCGTCGACTCACATCGTTCTGGACGTCACCGGCTACTTCGAACCGGCGCCGTAGCGGCGTCGGGCTGGCCGATCGCCCGGTCGCTCAGCCGGTGAGCCGCCCTGCGCGCCCTACCAACGCGGGGCGATCTCGCGGTCGAGCAGCTCGTTTGGCGTCAGACTGGGCCTGATCAACCGGGCCTGGCCCTCCTTGACGGCCACCTCGGCCGCGCTCGCGTGAGACAGGAAGAACGGCATCGATTCGGTGAAACCGTAGGCGCCGGCGTCCAGCACGGCCACCAGATCCCCGACTCGCGGGCGCGGCAGCCGTGACTTCAGGGCCAGAACGTCGAGGCCCGTGCACAACGGGCCGGCTATCAGGCTCGGGACGATGGGCCGCTCCGCGGCGTCCGGGCCGAGCAGCACCACCCGCTGCTCCTGTCGCACCAGGGCGGGACGGGCCAGGTGGTTGATGCCGCCGTCCACGATCGCCACCGGAGCCTCCGGCGTGCCCTTGACGTCCACCACTCTGGCCACGAACGCGCCAGCCGGTCCCGCCAGGTAGCGTCCAGGCTCCAGCAGGACCTCCATTTCGCGCAGGTCGGGGTCGTTGTCCCAGCGGCCTCGCAGCTCGTCCAGCCTCCCTTTCAGCAGCGCCAGGTCCAAGGCGGGCTCGTTGTCGGCGTAAGGGATGCCCAATCCTCCGCCCGCGTCGATCAACCGGAGCCGGATGCCGGCCTTGGCCGCCACTTCCTTGCCCACCTCGACCAGCTCGGCGATGTGGTCGGCGATGCGGTTCGCGTCCAAGATGTTCGAGGCGCCGAAGGCGTGGACGCCGAGCAGCTCCAGATTGGGCGACGCCGCGGCCGTCACGGCTGCGGCCATGAGATCCGGAAGCGGCATCCCGAACTTGCCCTCGGCACCGCCGATGAGGCGGACGCGCTCGAGTTTTGCGTCGCCGCTCACGCCCAAACGCAGCATCACGGGTTGGCGGCGGCCCAGCCGCGCGGCGATGGCGTCGAGTCGCTCCAGCTCGGCTGGAGACTCGACGGTTATGGCGCCGATGCAAGCGGTCACGGCCGCGGCCAGCTCCTCGTCACGCTTGCCGGGCCCGGTCATGGCTATCGAGACGGGGGCGAAGCCGGCCCGCAGCACGGCCTCGAGCTCCCCGGCCGAGGCGATGTCGGCGCCGATGCCGGTGCCGGCGATGTGGGCCAGGACGCCGAGGGCGGGATTGGCCTTCACGGCGAAGGCCAGGCGGAAACCGAACGGGAGCACGGCGCCCAGGGCGTCGATGCGGCGCCCGATCAGATCCAGGTCGTATGCGAACAGGGGCGTCCCGAAATCGGTGGCCAGGCGTTCGGCGTCCATGCCGGCCAGCAGGCCGTCGTAGTAGAGGCTGTCGAGCTGCAGGGCCGGCGGAGCCGGCTGGTCGGCCACACCGACGACGGCCTGATCGGGGCCGGCCGATGCGGGATCGGGGCTGGCCGAAGCCAGCTCGGCGAGCTGCTTCAGCGCCGCCCGTGCGGTCGGAGACAGGGGAGACGCAGGCTCGGGCTCGGGCGCAGCCGCAGGCTCGGGTTCGGGCGCAGCCGCAGGCTCGGGCTCGGGCGCAGCCGCAGGCTCGGGCTCGGGCGCAGCCGCAGGCTCGGGTTCGGGCGCAGCCGCAGGCTCGGGTTCGGGCGCAGCCGCAGGCTCGGGTTCGGGCGCAGCCGCAGGCTCGGGTTCGGGCGCAGCCGCAGGCTCGGGTTCGGGCGCAGCTTCCACCGCCTGCCCCGGTGCGACCGCCCCATCGGGCTCGGGAGCCGGCGCGACCTTCCAGGGCTCTTCGGGCTCGGCGTCGTCGTCCCGCTTCTGGTGGCGCAGGGACAGCCGCGGGCTCATCGCAGCGCTTCCTGGAGAGCAACTCGCGCGTCGGTGCGCTCGTCGCGGTATTTCACGATGATGGCCACGGAGAGGCCCAGGCCGTTCTTCTCGGCAAAGACGCCGCCGGCCCGACGGATGCCCGGGACCACGACCGCGGCTGCGGGCACGGCCAGCGGTTCCTCGAAAGTCCCGCTCAGCACCCTCTCGTTCACCAGGTCGTACAGGCGGCTCGTGCCGGTAAGGATGACGCCGGCCCCGATCACCGCTCCACGCCGGACCAGCACCCCTTCCAGTAGCGCCGCCTGGGCGCCGACGAAGACCTCGTCCTCGACGATCACGGGGCGCCGCCCGGCCGGTTCCAGCACCCCGCCTATCTGTACCCCGGCGGAGAGGTGGACCCGCGCTCCGATCTGAGCGCACGAGCCGACCAGGGCGTGCGAGTCGACCATCGTGCCTTCGCCGACCCAGGCCCCGATGTTGATGTAGGACGGCGGCATGATGGTCACGCCCGGAGCCAGGTACGCCCCCGCGCGAACCGACGTCCCGCCCGGAACGACCCGCCACGGCTTGCCGCTCGCCATGGCCGCCTGGGCCTCTGGCGAGTCGAGCAGGTTCTTGGGGGGCAGGTCCACGCGATCGCGGAACTGCAGCGCGCCGTCGAGGTCCCAGGTCCGGGTCTCGCGGTTGGCGAACAGCCCCAGGATCGCCTCCTGGACCGCGGGGTTGACGCGCCAGCCACTCGGCGCGGAGTCGTCCGGCTCGGCCGCGCGGACCCGGCCCGAGTCCAGGTCGGAGACGAGTTGTGCGGATGGCGTGGCGGCCATCGTTGCGGTTGTTGCCGTGGCCAGGGAATCGGCGGCCACGGTCCGTTGGTCGTTCACGGTGTCATCATCGCGCGGATTTCAAGAGCGAGTTGGCCGAACGCGTCAAACGGCGCCCGCCCGGCCTGCCGGCCGGTGCGGAATCGCTCATCAGCGCGGTGAGGGGCTCGGAACGATGGCCAGCTTGGGGCTCGATCGCCGGCCGGCCTCCACGGCGGTCTCGCGCGCCGAGGACGAAGGCGCCGTCTGGCCCTGTGTATCGAGCAGCCCGGTCGCTTCGAGAACCGTCCGCAGCCGGGATCGGTATGGCTCTTCGAGCGGCAGGAGCGGCATCCGGAGCGCGTCCGAGCACAGGCCCAGCATTGACATCGCCGCCTTGACCGGAACCGGGTTGGGCCCACCGACGAAGTTGGCCTTCATCAGCGGCAGGAAGCGGTCGTGGATGCGCCGTGCCTGGTCCCAGTCGCCGGCGAAGGCCGCGTCGCACATCTCGGCCATCTCGCCCGGGATCTCGTTCGCCGTCGTGCTGATGACGCCGTCGCCGCCCATGGCCAGCAGCGGCAGGGTCCAGTTGTCGTCGCCGGACAGGATGGCGAAGTCGGCCGGCCGCTCGCGCAGCATGGCCTGGATCTGGTCCATGTTGGAGGACGCTTCCTTGACGGCCACGATGCGGGGATGCTCGGCCAGCCGCATGAGCGTGCCGATCTCGATGTTGACCCCGGTGCGGCCGGGGATGTTGTAGACGATGACCGGCAGGTCGCCCTCGTCCGCCACGGCGCGGAAATGCGCTTCCATCATCCGCTGGTCGGGCTTGTTGTAGTACGGCGCCACTACCAGGGCGGCATCGACGCCGAGTGCCGCGGCCCGGCGCGTGGAACGGATCGCGGTCGCGGTGCTGTTCGAGCCGGTCCCGGCGACGATCCTGACCCTCCCGCGGCTCGGGCGGCCGGAGGCGATCTCGACGGTAGTGCCGATCACCCACTCGTCTTCTTCGTGGCTCAGGGTGGGCGTCTCGCCGGTCGTGCCGCAGGCCACGAGGCCGTGGATGCCGGCGTCCAGCTGGCGGCGCACGAGGGTCCGGAACGCGTCCTGGTCGATCTCGCCGTCCGAGGTGAAGGGCGTGATGAGGGCGGTCAGCGCCCCTCTGATCTGTCGAATTGCGGGCATCTGGGTGCTCCTGATGGAGTGGTGCGGAGGGCCCTGCTGGCGGCCCGCCGCTGGAGGTGGTCCTGGGTCACTCGCCCACTACGGTGGGCGAGGCTTTTGCCTTGGTGGCGGCGATCACGGCGTCGACGACCTCGTCGAAGGCGTGGAAGCCCGGCTTGCGCGGCCCGGCGAGCAACCAGTCGGCGGCGGTCATGGCGCCGGCCGCATACGCCGATCGGTCCCGCGCGGTCAGGCGCATCTCCAGGCTCTCACCCGGGGCGTCGAAGCCGACGAGGTGCATGCCCGGGGCGGCGCCGGCGCGGATGACGGATACGTCCAGCTCCTCCGGCGAGGGGGCGCCGTGGGCCATCGGCTGCGCCACTCGGGTCTTGCGGGGATGGGCGGCGATCAGCCGGCGTGACAGCTCGATGGCGGTGCCGGACGGACGATCCGCCTTGGTGCGGCGATGCCACTCGACCAGGTATGGGTCGTAGTCGGCGAACGGGCCGAACAAGCGGGCGGCCTCCTCCACGAGGCGGGCGAAGAGCATGACCCCCAGGCTGAAGCTGGCGGAGGCTACGGCGGTGGCCTGGCGCTCCTCGAGCAGCCGGCCGACGGCGGACCGGTCCTCGGCCCAGTTGGTCGTGCCGATGACGAAGGCTCGAACGCCGCCCTCCAGGGCTGCGTTCACGTTCCGCAGAACCGAGTCGCCCTGGCTGAACTCGAACACGATCTGAGCGCCGCGGAAAGCCTCGGGGGCGTGACCGGAAGGCGAGGCCGGCATGCCCAGGATCGACATGGGCGGCATGCCGCGGCCCGCCAGGGCGGCCGCGACCGCTCGGCCCATGGCTCCGTCGCCGGCGACGATGCTCAGCATCTCCTTGCCTTTCCTTGTATCGGTTGTCTGACTCAGATGTTCCGGTGACCCGTTGGTCGCCCGATCTCCGCGGCCCCTGATACGGCAAGGCCGCGGCACCAACTGTGGGTGTCGCGGCCCTCGGAGCCTCGCCCAGGCCCCGCTTGCGCCGTGTGACGGCCGCCGTCGAGCCCTAGGACCTTGCCTCCCGGCAGGGCCGCAAGCGCTTGGTCTTGGGCTTGGCGAACGGTTTGTCGAGCATTGCCGGTGGATTATGCACCACCGTGTACCTGATGCGCAACCTTCTCGACGAATATACAGAGTGAATAGAGGAACTATGCATGTAAGTATGCAGAGCGAATGAGGAAGGTGGGCCGAACGGGCCGGCCGCACTCCTCCGCGGCCGTAAATCCCGCCTATCCGTTGAGGGATTCCCCGCCATTTCGGGTTGGTCGTCGGGTGCTACCGTTCGGCGCCATGAAGGTCATTCGACGCCACTCCGCTCGAACGCTGGTGCTGGCCGCGCTGGCCGTAACGGCGGTCGTCGCGTCTGTGGCGGCAGGCGTTGCGCCCAACCCGGGGCCGGGGTTCCACCTGGGCTACGAGGACGGCCAGGTCGTCGTTGAGTCCGTGGACTACGGTGGTCCGGCGGCACTGACCGGGCTGCATCCCGGAGCCGTCGTGTCGTGGCTGAACGATCGCTATGTCCTGGCCATGTCGGATCAGGACAAGCGGGCTATCGCCGCCTCTCCGGAGCCGGTCAGGATGCTCATGACGACCGGCCGAGACCAGATCGGCGCGGACCTGGCCACCTACACGAAGCTGGTCGGGGTGGCGCGACAGAGCGACCTTCCGTGGCTCGCCAACCCAGAGACATACCCGGTGCCGGATTGCTATCTCGACAACTCTTGCGCTCCGTTCCGCCAGCACACCGAACCGGACGGAAGCACATGGCTCGAGATGATCTACTGGTCCTGGGATGGGGGCGAGTTGTGCATGGGCACAGACGGGAGTCAGATCAGCGTCCAGCCCGGTGAACCGGCCCCTACTGGAAGCTTCCCGGTGACCTCGGCGGCGAGCGCTCAGTTCTGCGTCCTGGGGTCGGCCTCGCCGTCGGCAGGCCCGAGTTACGGCTACTTCGATCCGTCGGATGCCTGGTACTCGGACTACATGTGGCTGCCCTACGGCCGCGGAAGCGATGCGACCGTCCTGGGCATGGCGATCCTTCTGCTCGGCTGGCTCTTCGTCGGCCGGGGTTGGGCCGGATCCGCCCTGCGGCCGTACGCCCTGACACTGCCGCTCGCCACCGCCATGCCATTGCTCGCCGTACCGATGGATCGCTACCCCTCGCCGGCCGCGCTCGTGGCCGGGTCCATCCTGGTGCCGCTGGCCATGTTCCCGCTCGCGATCGATTTCCTCGGCCGGATCGACGGCCGCCGGCGGCGGGCGCTCGTCGGCCTGGCGACCCTCGGCCTGGCGGTCGGGTCGGCGATCTGCGGACTGCTGACTCCGACCTCGTCCCTGGCGATGTATGTGTGGCGGGCGTTCCTGGCGGGTTGTGTGCCTTTCGTCCCCGGCCTCGTCGCGGCGCGGCCGTTCCACCGCTCGGAGTCGGCATCGAGATCGGGATCGGGCTGGGGTCGCGGCTGGTGGCGGCGGATCGCGGCCGGCGCCGTGGCGACGGTACCGGGGCCCTACGCGTCTCGGTGGTCGCGCAGGATCGGCGCCGCTGCCGCGGCATCGTCGAAGCCGAGCCCGCTGGCACTGGTCGAACGGACGGACCTGCTCCTGGCCTCGATGACGCCCGGCATAGCCGCGATCTGCCTGACTTCGCCATACTCGTTCGAGATCGGGCCGCTGGTGCTCTGGCTGGCCGGCCTGCCGATCGCCATCCGGCTGATCGTCCGGCCGCTGGGCCGGCTGGCGACCTCCGCGGTCCGTCAACGCGATCTCGTCGTCGCGGCCACGGAAGCCGAACGGACACGTATCGCGGCCGACATTCACGACTTCGCCCTCCAGGACCTGACGATGCTGGTGCGCCGGCTCGACGCCGGAGGCGACGCGGCCAACGCCCAGGCTGCGCGCGAGGTCGCGGAGCGGCTGCGCTCCATCTGCGGGGACCTGCGGCTGCCCGTCCTCGACGATCTCGGCGTAGGCCCGGCACTCGAGTGGTTGTGCGACCGGCTATCGGCCGGGACCGACCCGATCGTCCTCGACCGGCTCGGCGGCGAAGCCAGACTGCCCGTCGATGTCGAACTGGCCGCGTTCCGCGTCGCCCAGGAGGCGCTGTCGAACGCGGTCCGTCACGGCGCGCCGCCCATCGTCGTTCGCTACCGGGCTCGCGAGGCGTGGATGGAGTTGGAAGTCGACGACGCCGGGTCCGGCATCGAAGCCGGTGCGCCCGAGGCGGCCGAGCAGACCGGCCACCTCGGTCTTCTCAACATGACGCAGCGCGCGGAGGCCGTCGGCGCGAACCTGTCCATCCGCGAGCGTCCGGGCGGCGGCACCAGGGTGTCGCTGGTCTGGGATCGGGACGGTGCTCCGGCCCCGGTCCTGTCTCCGTCGCCGGCATGACCGATTCGCCGACCCAGATCCGGGTTGCCATCGTCGACGATCACCCGATCGTTCGGGACGGCACCGCCGCTTTGCTCCAGGTCCAGCCGGGCTTGACGGTGGTCGGGACGGCGAGCTCGATCGAGGAGGCGAGCCCGCTGCTCGACCGCTCGCGGGTCGACGTCCTGTTGCTGGACATTCGCCTCGGCGGCGACAGCGGGCTGACGCTGCTCGACTCGAACCTCGGTGCCACCCGGCCGGCCATCGTCGTCCTGACCGCCTACGACTACCCGCAGTACGCGGCTGCGGCGCTGCGCCTGGGGGCGGCGGGCTTCGTCGTCAAGACGGCCCCGGTCGCGGAGCTGGTGGAGGCGATTCGCAGGGCTGCCGCCGGCGGCATGGCCTTCGGCCGCCGGCCCGATCCGGCGGCCCTGCCGGCCCTGACGGCCCGCGAGCATGATGTCGTACGGCTCGTCGTGGAAGGCCGCAGCAACGACGAGATCGGCGCGGCGTTGGGGATCGCGGGCAAGACGGTCGAGGCGCACCTGCGCCGGCTGTTCGGTCGCCTGGACGTTGCGTCTCGGACGGAGCTGGCGACCCGGGCCATTCGTGAGGGCTGGCTGGAGGTGCCGTAGGCGCCGTCCGGTGCCGTCACGCGCCGAGCCGCGGCTACGGAATGTATCGGACTGCCGTGGCCAGGACCTTGATCGGGTAGCCGCCCGGAATGGCCAGTTCGCCCTGCTCGCCCAGGTCGCCGCCGGCCAGAAGTACGGATCCATCCTGGAGGAGCGTGGCCGCGCCGGCTTCACGCACGTTCGGCATGTCCACCGTCGCGGTCCACGTGTTCGTCCCCGGATCCCAGATCTCGACCGTCTTAGTCAGCGTGGTGATCCGGCCGGATTTGCCGGAGCCGACCTTGATCGAGCCTCCGGCCACCATCACCTTGCCGTCGGACATGAGGACGACGAACGCCTGATGGCGTGACGTGGTCATGTCCGCGATCTTGGTCCAGGTGGACGTGTTGGGATCGAAGCGCTCGGACGGAGCCTTGTGCCAGGAGCCGCCGCTGTAGTAGCCGTCGCCGACCATCAGGGCGCTACCGTCGGCCAGGGCGATCAGGCGGCCCTGCTTCGGGGCCTGGCTCAACGAACCCGCGGTCGACCACTTGTTGGCCGCCGGGTCGTACAGCCACGAGCTGGCCAGGTCGTTCTGGTTGCCGTCCGTTCCGCCCGCGACGAGGATCTCGCCGTTGCCGAGGGCCACCGCCTGGCCGCCGATTCGAACCCCCGGCATGGCGGCGACGAAGGCCCAGCTCTGATTCGACGAATCGAAGACTTCGGCGCTGGACAGGGCCTTGCCCTTGTAGTTGACCCCGCCGGCCAGAAGCACCTTGCCGTCCGCCATCAGCGCGCCGGCCGGGTCGCAGCGGTCGTCCTTCATGAGGGACTTCGTCTGCGTCCACGCGTTCTTGGCCGGGTCGAACAGCTTGGCGCTCGAGAAGCAGACGCTCGGTGGGTCGGCATAACCACCGGACACCAGAACCCGGCCGTCCTTCAGCAGGACCGTCGAGTAGGCGGACCGATCCAGGTTGAGGCCGGTCGTCGCCGTCCAGGTGTTGCTGCTCGGGTCGTAGAGATCGGCGAACCTGGCCGATTGATCCGGGCCCGGGAAACCGGAACACTCGCCCGAGCAGACGTTGTAGCCGTTGCCCAGGGCCAGGGCGCGGCCGTCCTGCAGGGTGACCATCGGGAACAGCAGGCGCGCCTTGCTCATCGAAGCTGTTGCGATCCAGTGGGCGGGCTGGGGCGTCGCCGTCGGGGCGGGCGTCGCCGTCGGGGCGGGCGTCGCCGTCGGCGTGGCAGGCGCCGGAGTGGCGGTTGCCGTCGGGCTCGCAAGGCTCGTGGCGATCGGAGTCGGAGTTGCGGACGCGGAACATCCGGCCAGCGCGACCACGGCCAGGGCGATCAGTGTCGAACGGATGCGGACTGAACGACTGCTTGTGGAGCGGTCCACCTCTTGCCTCCGAATGCTGATGCCGGTGAGGCATCCCCCCGGGTAGATTCCCGTGACGCCAGACTAGGCCCGGTGTCGGAGGCAGCCATCGCGAGGCTGGGGTAGTTGCGGCGGCCGGCCCGCGAACGGCCGCGGCCGGACGTTTCTTACTTGAGCGCCTCGGTAAGGAGAGTGGCCATCTGATCCCACTCGACCAGGAAGGCGTCGTGGCCCTTGGTGGAGCGGACCTCGCGGTAGGCGGCGTCCATGCCCGCCTGACGTGCCGCATTCGACCATCTCCTTGACCTGGTTCGTGCCGTAGAGGATGTCGCCCTCGATTCCGACGCCGGTCAGCCGCGTCCCGTACACGGCCAGGCGCCGCAGCGCTTCCACGACGCCGCCCCGGTCGCGGCCGATGTCGTGTGTGTCCATGGCCCGGACCAGGCACTTGTACGTCTCGTCGTCGAACCGGTCCAGCAGCTTGCGGCCCTGATGCTGCAGGTAGCTGACCACGGACGGCGTGCCGTCCACCTCGGCCCGACCCGAGAAGCGCTGCTCGAAGTCGAGCTCGCTCCGATAGGTCGTGATGGCCAGCTGGCGGGCCAGATCCAGGCCCTCCATGCCGAGCTTCTCGACGATCTCGAGCTGGATGTGGTCCCAGCCCACGGCCAGCTGGCCGATGCGGGCCGGCGCCGCGATCGGCACGACCCTGTTGATCTCGCCCGGCCGCTCGAGGGCCACTTCGAGAGCGACCATGCCACCGAGCGAACCGCCGACCGCCACGGCCGGCTTGGTGATGCCGAGGGCGTCCAGGAGACGCCACTGGGCCCGGGCCTGGTCGCGCACGGTGATACGCGGGAAGGATTTGCCGTAGGGCTTGCCCGTGACCGGATTGCGCGAAGTCGGGCCGCTCGTGCCGTAGCGGCCGCCGAGCAGGTTCATGCACAGGACGCCGTACTTGTTCGTGTCGAACGTCTGGCCCGGGCCGATCAGTGGCGCCCACCAGTCGCCCGCGGCGTCGGCGGAACCCGTGAGGGCGTGAACGACCAGGATTTGCCGGCCTTCGCCGATCGGGACGCCGTCATGGCGATACGCGATCACGAGATCCGGAATGACCGCGCCGGACTCGAGCACGAACCGTCCGAGCCAGCGCGAGACGATCTTGCCGGCCTGGGGGTCCTGCATGCGCTCCACGTCGCTAACGCTACGAAAACCGGAGGCGCCGCGTGCGGTCGAAACGCCGGGATCGGCCGGAATGAAGGCCGAAGACCGCGACCGGCCCGAGTTTCGGGTAGCGGCCGCGGCCTCGACTTGACTCTCTACGACTCCGGCGCCGGATTCGGTCGGCGCAGCCTGGACTCTGGCGTCCACGCCGCGCGATTCCGAGACCCAGTTGATCGACGGGGTCTTGACCATCAGCGGGCGGCCTCCAGCACTGCGGCGGCCGCCTTGCCGGACCGGATGCCGGTCGCGACCTCGATCGCCTGATCGAGGTCGGCGACGATGTCCTCGATGCTCTCGATGCCCACCGACACGCGCACGAGCTCCGGCGTGACGCCGCTGGCGACCTGATCGGCCGCCGACAGCTGCTGGTGGGTCGTGGAGGCGGGGTGGATGATCAAGCTCTTGGCGTCGCCGACGTTGGCCAGCAGGCTGAACAGCTTGACCGAGTCGATGAGCTTGCGGCCGGCATCGACGCCGCCCTTGAGGCCGAAGGTGACGACACCGCCGTAGCCGCCGGTGAGGTACTTCCTGGCCAGTCCGTGAGCGGCATGCGAGGGCAGGCCGGGGTAGCTGACCCAGTCGACGGCCGGGTGCTGCTCGAGCCACTTCGCCACCGCCAGAGCGTTGCTGGAGTGGCGCTGGATCCGCAGAGGCAGCGTCTCGAGGCCCTGGAGCAGCTGGAACGAGTTGAACGGGCTGAGCGCGGCGCCCAGGTCCCGGAGGCCCTGGACGCGAGCCTTCAGGATGAACGCCAGGTTCCCGAACGCGCCGGTATAGCTGATGCCGTGGTAGGACGGATCCGGGTCGACGAAGTCCGTCTTGAAGCGAGCCGAAGCCGCCCAGTCGAACTTGCCCGAGTCGACGATCACACCGCCGATGACGGTGCCGTGGCCGCCGATCCACTTGGTGGCCGAATGCACCACGATGTCCGCGCCGAAGTCGAACGGCCGGCACAGGAGCGGCGCGAAGGTGTTGTCGACGATGACCGGGACGCCCGCCTTGTGGGCGATCCGGGCGATCGCGTCGAAGTCGGGGACGTCCAGGCGCGGGTTGCCGATGGTCTCGAGGTAGACGGCCTTCGTTCGGGCGTCGATCGCCTTCTCGAACTGCTCCGGCCGCGAGCCGTCGACGAACTTGAAGTCGATGCCGTACTTGGGCAGGGTGTACTGGAACAGGTTGTACGTGCCCCCGTACAGCGAGGCGCTGGTGACGATGTTGTCCCCGGCGCGGGCGAGGTTGAGGATGGTCAGGGTTTCGGCCGCCTGGCCGGAGCTGACGCCCAGCGCTCCCACCCCGCCTTCGAGGGCGGCGATGCGCTGCTCGAAGACGTCCGTGGTGGGGTTCATGATCCGGGTGTAGATGTTGCCGAACTCCTGCAGGCCGAAGAGGCGGGCGGCGTGGTCGGCGTTGTCGAAGACGTAGCTCGTCGTCGCGTAGATCGGGACCGCCCGCGCCTTCGTCGTGGGATCGACGTTCTGGCCGGCGTGGACGGCCAGGGTTTCGGGGCGGTAGGCAGGAGTTGGTTCGGACACGGGGTTCTCCTCGGGACGCGCCGCCGGTGCGGCGGCAGGCAGATTGATCGGTTGGTCCCGGGGAGCCCTGGGGTGGGGCGCTGTCTGGGCGGCTGCCGAAGTGTTGGTGTGAAGCTTCGCCTCACCTCGGAGAAACAAAGAACCGCGGTTCCATCGAACCGCGGCCCCGGGACCGATCTTCGGCTGCGCTCAGCTGAGCGTTGGCCTCAGACCCCATCCTCCGCACTTCGGGGCCGCCCGGGCATGACCATCATGGAACCGCGCAGGCCAAGCGAAGTACCTTCGCTCGAGGCCTGGCGCGAATTCTCCCGGCGGCTAGAAGTGCTGGCGTTCATTGAGGCCGGATTGTGGGGCATGACCGGGGATTGCGCAAGTCGTTGCGCGTGCCGCAGCGCCGCCCCGGCGATGAGACGCAGACGCTTGCCCGGGATGGCCCCGCACGCGTGCCCGCCCGGCGGTGCCCTCCGCCTCGGGGCCTGCTAGCGAAGTCCGATGTAGACCGACTCGGTCGCGCCGTCGTCGAGGATTGCCGTTATTCGGTAGTAGTAGCCGGCCTTCAGGCCCTTCGTGCTCCAGTTGTAGATGTAGTGGGAGCCGTTCCGGCGGAACGTCTCGACGCTGGTTGTTGGCTCCGCGAAGGTCGACTCGTCGATGGGCAGAGTCATAGCATTGCCCTTCACGGGTGTTGCCCAAACTGGGACCGACCCCGACTGCACGACGACGCCGTTGGCATCCTTGAGCTGGAACTTGACGGGGACCGTGCTGCCGGCCTTGAAGACGCTGACCGGGCAGGTTGAGTCACAGGTCTGCGAGTGGGCTGTGTCGTTGATGGGCTGGAGGAAACCGTCGAAGCGGTACGTGATCGACAGGGTTCCCGGAGCGAAGGTCAAGGTGTAGTTCGAGGCCGCCAGTGTTCCCGCTGCGCAGCTGATCGGATACGAGCCGACGGGGCTGGTCGTCGCAGCCGTGGTGGTGCAGTCCGGGTTACCGGTGACGCCCGAGGTGGCGAGCGTCTCGCCGTTGACGAAGCCGCCGATCGTCGCCGTCAGACTTGGGTTTGGCGCGCCCAGGAGCTTCGATACCGGATCGGCCGTGACCGTCAGCTGGGCGGGACTGATGGTGAAGCTTTGAGTAACCAGCGCGGCTGGCGCCCAGGAGCCATCGCCAGACTGCGATGCCGCGACCGAGCAGAGACCTGCCCCAGTGATCGTCAGCGTCGCCCCCGAGACCGCGCACGGGCCGCTGGCGGCGTAGCTCACCGCCAGGCCGGACGACGCAGTCGCGGTCAGGGCGATCGGGGCGGCGCCGTACGTCTGGCTCGGTAGCGCCTCGAAGGTGATCGACTGGGGTTGGGTAAGTGGCTGCCCCACGACGAATGGCGAGAGTGAGGTCGCCGTCCCGCAGATCGTGCCGGGCGCCGGTTGAGGTGAGGCTGTAATGTCGGTCCAGGTTCCGTCGTGGTAGTGATACAGATGAGGTGACGTGAAGCTGGCCGGGTCGTAGGCCAGGCAGACAGTCACCGGGCCGCTATAGGCCGCGGTGGTGGAGAGGTCGTAGTAGAGCGGGGCCCCGACCGTCCCGAATGAGAAGCCCGACGGAGCCGGGCCATCGGCCGAGACATGGACCGAGGTCGCCCCGGACTGCTCGACCGAGGCGAACTGCACGCTGACCGAGCTGCCAATCGGCGGAACGAGGTAGTTGGTGCCGCTTCCCGACGTCCAGACGGCGGCGGGGGAGCCCGACATCGGGATGGAGACCTGCGGGACGCTGATAGGCTGTCCGGAGAAGGCGATCTCGCTCCCGCTGCCGGTGTCCTGAGCGATGAAGTTGGCGGGCCCGTTCTCGGAGCTGTAGTAACCCGACATGTAGGTGCCGCTAGGGTCGCCGAATTGCACGGTGAACGAATAGGAACCGGGGAGGACCATGAAGGAGTAGTCCCCATCGCCTTCCGTCGGAGCACCGCCCAAGGCCTCCGGAGCGGTGTCGCTGGCGATCCTGGCCCCCACCCCGATCCCGGCCAAGCCGGTCTGGCCATCGGGCCCGACCGCGCGTCCGCTGATCTCGACCCCGTCCGGAATGGTGAAGTCGACCGTCGCGTCGCCCGCGGTGAGATCGACCGGCGTAGCCTGGCTGCGATACGGCGTCAGGCCGGTGGCACTGCTGTAGTACCCGGAGGGGAAATGCTCGCCGACATCCAGGCCGCCCTGGTTCTCGGTGACGTAGATCTTGTAGACGCCCGGGACCACGGCGAAGCTGTATTGCCCGTAGAGCTCGGGGCTCCCGCTCCCGGGGTTGCCCGCCCAGGTGCAGTCGCTCCCCTCGCGGCAGAGTGATATGTCCACTCCGTACGCCCTGGTTCCATCGGGATGGGTGATGGTGCCGCTGAGGCCGTGCGTCGGCGGTAGGGCGACAGTGATGCCTTCGAAGCCTGAGTCAACGATGGTTATCGGGCTGGCCTCGTCCGGATTCGGCGTGAAATGCCCGGGTGCGGACTCGCTGTAGAAGCCGTAGGCGTAGTCTCCTCCGCCGCCTGCGTTGAACACCAGCGTGTGGGAGCCAGCGAGGAAGCCGCCCAGGTGGAACACGCCGTTGTCATCCGTGATGGCGGACCGGCAATCGCTGCCGCCACCAGATGAACTCACGCTCACGTTGGCCAGCGGATGGCCGTCTGGGTCATTGACCGTGCCGCTGATCCAGTAGCCATGCGGGAGCGAGATGTCGATACCCCCAACCTCGCCGGTGGCCAGTACAACCGGCGTCGGCGAAGACGTGGTGAACCCGGATGAGCTGTACGATCCGCTCGCGTAGGTCCTCCCATCGGGGTCGCTGAAGTACACCGTGTACGTGTCCGATGGGAGCCCGCTGATGGTGTAGCTGCCATTCTCATCGGTGGTCGCGCTACCCCAGTTGCCGGCTTCGCCTTGCGGGCCGTCCGCTTCGACGTGGATGCCTGCCAGCCATTGGCCGCCGTCGCCGGTCACGTGGCCGCTGATGCCGTAGGTCGGCGGGAAGCGAACATCGACTGTGGCGTCGCCATCCTGGAGTGCGACGGGCGTCGCCTCTCCCTGGTCCATGGTGAAGTTGCCCGGGCCTGCTGTGCTGTACCAGCCGCTCGGGTAGGGAGCCCCCTTGCCACCGCTTACCAGGAGCAGGTATGGGCTGGGCGGCACCGAGGAGATGGTGTACCGGCCGTAGGCGTCGGTGGCGGTCCAGCCGAGCGACCAGCAGTCCCCGTCGAGCTTGCACAGGCCCACGTTGGCGTTCGACGCCGGTCCGCCGTCAGGGGCGGATACGGTGCCGCTGATGGTGCGTGCGCCGGGCACGGACATGTCCAGGGTTTCGACCTGCCCGGCTGGCACCGTGATCTGGACGGCCTCGTTGTTGAACAAGGTCAGGCCGCCCTTCATCCCCCAGAAGCCCGTGGCATACGCATTGTTGGGGTCGAACATGTAGATGGCCGAGGGTTCGCTGGTCGGGACTTCGAGGGTGTAGGTGCCGTCGTGCGCGGTGAAGACCCACGCGCACCCGTTGAACCACAACTGGCATACGTCGACCCCGATGCCCTCAAGTGGCGCCCCTGACTCAGGGTCGGTCACCACTCCGCTGATCGTGCCACCTGCCGGCGTGTCCGCTCTGGCCGGCGCCGCCAGAGGCGGAGTAAGGCTCGATCCGAGCAGGCCGACAAGCAGAATCGGAACAACCCGCCAGCGACGCATGGGGACCCTCCTCGAGATTCCGGCCACCTCCTCCGGAGCCGGAGAGCGGGCCGCGAGTTGTTCGGCTTCGCCACATGGCGCTAGCGGCAGCTCGAACGTGTGCCCGACCGCTGGGTTATAGACCACCGCCCGCTTTCCTCACAAGCCCCATTCGAACTCTCGTTGACGCACCAGCCGTACATCATTCGCCGAGAGGCGCTCGGCTTCCGCGTCCTCTGCGCGATCTCTCGCTGGCCTAAGCTAGCCGTATCGCCACAGCCGCCCGTCAGGGCGCCCGCCGTTCGGGAGATCCGATGACTGCCGCCGATCGACCCAGCCGCCCCGCCAGAACCCTCGGCTTCGAGACGCGGGCCGTGCACGCCGGCGCAGTGCCGGATCCCACGACCGGCGCCCGCAACGTGCCGATCTTCCAGACCACCTCGTACGTGTTCCGGGACGCCGATCACGCCGCGTCGCTGTTCAACCTGGAAGAGGCGGGCTACATCTACACGCGTCTGGGCAACCCGACCGTGACCGCGCTGGAAGAGCGTGTGGCGGCCCTGGAGGGCGGATCCGCGGCCGTGGCGGCGGCTTCCGGCCATGCGGCCCAGTTCCTCACGTTCTTCACGCTCATGACCCCGGGCGACCATTTCGTGGCCTCCCGTTTCCTCTACGGCGGCTCGGTCACCCAATTCTTCGAGCACGTTCCCGAAGCTCGGCTGGCACGGGACGCTCGTGGACACCCGCGACATGGACGCCGTCCGGGCGGCCATGACGCCGCGGACGAAGCTCATCTTCACCGAGAGCCTGGCCAATCCCGGCGGCGTCATCTCCGACATCGAAGGGCTGGCCGCGATTGCCCATGAGGCCGGCATTCCGCTGGTCGTGGACAACACCCTGGCGACGCCGTATCTGTGGCGGCCGTTCGAATGGGGCGCGGACATCGTCGTCCACTCCCTTACCAAGTTCCTCTCCGGGCACGGTACGTCGCTGGGCGGCATCGTGGTGGAGAGCGGCCGGTTCGACTGGGAGGAAGGTGGCAAGTTCCCCGGCCTGACGGAGCCCGATTCGGCGTACCACGGCCTGGATTTCTACGAAACCTTTGGGCCGGTGGCGTTTGCGATGAAGACGCGCGCGGTTGCGCTGCGAGACCTTGGCCCGGCGCTGTCGCCGCAGAACGCGTTCTACATCCTGACCGGCATGGAGACGCTGCCGCTGCGCATCGAGCGGCACTGCGCCAACGCCCGTGCCGTGGCCGAGTTTCTGGCCGCTCACCCCAAGGTGGCCTGGGTCAGCTACGCCGGCCTGCCGTCCAGCCCGTACGCGGCGCTCGCGGCCAAGTACGTGCCGCTCGGCTGTGGGTCGGTGTTCACGTTCGGGCTGAAGGGCGGCTATGAAGCCGGGATCAAGCTCGTGGCGTCGCTGGAACTGTGGTCGCACCTGGCAAACGTCGGCGACACGCGCTCGTTGGTGATCCACCCCGCCTCCACGACGCACCGCCAGCTGACCGACGAACAACGCGACGCGGCGGGCGCGGGCAACGATGTCATCCGGCTCTCGGTGGGCATCGAAACGGCGGCCGACCTGATCGCGGACCTGGACCAGGCCCTGGCCGGACTCTAGGTCCTGCCGGCAGGCGGGCGGGTCGACTCGGCGGATGGAGGCCGGGCGGTCCCTGGTCCACCCTTCGGGCTAGCCAGCGGACCCCTGGCGGCGCTTGGTGGGCGACTGCGGCCGGAGGGGCGGAGCCGTCGCGGCCTTGGGGGTCGGTGCCGTCGTCGCGGCGGTCGCGTTCGAGTTTCCGGCCGGGACATCCGTCGCAGGCGGGCTCGGGGCCTCCGTCGCCGGCGGGCTCGGGACCTCCGTCGCCGGCTCGGCGAGGGCGGGCCGGACACGCCGGGCCATGAGACCTTGGAACTGCTTCTCGGCTCGCTTCGTGAGGCGATTGTCCGGGCCCAGGGTTCGCTGGTAGACGGCCACCACCCGCCGGACCTCGTTTCGGGCGGCCATCACGCGGTCCTGAGCCGCCAGGATCTCGGCGTCGCGGAGCATGACTTCGAGCGTGTCCGTGTCGTTCGGGCCGGGCATCTTGCGCAGCAGGGCCAGGGCCTGGGCGTAGCGCTCGCGAGCCTGGTCGAGCTTGCCCTGGGCCCGCAGAACGTCGCCGATGTGAGTGTGTAGATCCGCCACCTTGCGGTGCTTCGGGCCCTGGGTCCGGAGATAGCCGTCCATGACGGACTGGTACATCGCCAGAGCCGCCTCGATCTGGCCGAGCCGCTCCATGGTGAGGGCCAGGTTGTGAGCCAGGCTGAGCGTGCGCGGGTCGTCGGCTCCGAGCTGCTTGCGGCTCTCAGCGTGCAGCGGCCCGTACGGTCCGGCGATGCGCTCGAAAGCGGCTCGGGCGGCGTGGTGCTCGTCAAGCAGCTCATGCGTCTCGGCCAGCCAGAGAAGGCATTCGAGCGTGCGCTCGTAACGCGAGCCGTGGTTCCGTTCGTACGCGTTGGCCAGCTCCTGCCAGTGGGCGCGGGCCTTCTTGAGCTGACCGAGCTTGCCGAGTTCCCAGGTCAGGCCTTCGAGCGCGGCCAGGGCTTCCTCGCTCTCCGGGCCCACGACCCCCACCTGGATCTCGTAGAGATCCTGGCATGCCTTCAGCGCGGCTTCGTGCGATTCGGCGCGCGCGAGCACGCGGGCCAGCCCGGAGAATGCCCAGATCGTGTCCGGCGCTTCCGGCCCGAGGGTCTGCAGCCGGCTCTCGGCCAGCTGCCGGTAACGATCGGCCGAAGCCTGTAGTTCGCCCAGATGCTCCAGGTTCCAGGCCAGGTCGCCGAGCACCCACTGGGTCGCGGCGTGGTCGTCACCCAGCACGCGGCGCCGCAGCTCGAGCAGCTCCTCGTCCAGCTTGCGCGCCTTGGCGTGCTCGCCGCAGCGGGCCAGGGAGTCGGCCAGGCCTGCCATCGCGTCCAGGGTCGACGTCTCTTCCGGTCCGACGGTTCTCTTGAGTCGGCGGAAGAGTTCATCGTAGACGCGGACCGCGGCCGGGGCGTCGTCCAGTTTGAGGAGCAGCCGGCCGTGCTGGCCTCTGGCGGCCAGGCTGGCGGGGTGGTCCGAACCGAGTGCGGCCACGGTCGCCCGGAGGCCCTGGGCCGACAGTTCCCGGCCCGCCGATTCGTCGCCCGTTCCGACGATCGCGCGGGCGAGGCTCAGGGTGGCTTCGAGCGTGTCGGGGTGGCGCGGGCCCAGAACGCGCCGGCTGCGGTCGACCCGCTCGGCCAGAACCTGGCCGGCTCGGCCGTAATCTTCGATCGCGATCAGGACGCTGCCCAGGTTGGCCAGGGTCCGAATGACCGCCAGGCTGTCGGCGCCGAGGGTTTTGCGCTGGGCCTCGAGGAGCGTCTCGAACGACCGCCGGGCGGCCAGGTCGTCCCCCAGGGAACGCTGGGTCAGGCCGAGGTTGTGGAGCGCGCTGAGCGTGGCCGGGTGGTCCGGGCCCAGGGAGTTCTGCCGCCCGGAAACGACGCGCTCGTAGAGCGGCCGGGCGTCTTCGTACCTGCCCAGATACGAAAGCGCGACGGCAAGCCCGTGCGCGGCCGACAGGGTGTCGAGATGCCGCGGACCGAAGACGCGCTCGCACCTCTCGAGCAGGATGGCGTACTGGTCCTTCGCCGCAGCGAACCCGTCCATCTCCAGGCTGAGCGCGGCGAGGCGTCCCTCAGCCTCGAGCGTTGCCGGGTGCTCGGTACCGAGCAGCCTGCGACGGGCTTCCATAACCTGGCTGCAAATGCTGCGTCTGGTCTTGAGGTCCGGGTACCCCTGCAAGAGCGGTTCGAGTTCTTGCAGGGCGGCCAGACCGGCGACGGACGGTACTTCCGAGACGTCGGCGTGAGAAGAGCCGCGATCGATCGACAGAGCTGGTACTCCCACCTTGCCCCCCGCTGGAGGCCCCATCTTGTCAGACTGGCCGTGTGGGTGCGGCGGTTACGATAGCGGAGCGCCGCGATTGGTGCCGTCCATGATGACGCCGGCTGGGTCGCCCGGCGAGGACCGACGGCCCCGTCCGCCGGCTCGGGGAGATCCCGATAAGGTTCGGGCGGCGCCTCGCGCGGGCCCAGGCAAGGTGCAGGAGTCGGCAGTGAAGGCTCTCGAACTGGAGATCAGGAGCGAGCAGGGTCTGCATGCCAGGCCCGCTGCCGACCTGGTTCGAACGGCGGCGGCGTTCCGCTCGAAGATCGGGCTCGAGAACAGGACGGTGCCGGGCCCTGCCGCCGACGCCAGGAGCCTGACGAGCATCCTGGCCGCTGGCGTCGAGCGCGGACATCGAGTGCGCATCTGGGCCGACGGCGAAGACGAGGAGGAGGCTCTGGCGGCCGTCAGGGCGTTGCTGGACGGGGTTGCGCCGCCGGCCGCGTCGGTGGGGCGCGCGGGGGCGGTCGCGGCCGCGGGTTCGGATTCGGCCGCGGGTTCGGGGAGTGGCGGTCGCGGCGCCACGGGCCAGAGGTTGTCCGGTGTCCCCGCCGCGCCGGGCATCGCCGTCGGTCCGGTCTGGTTGCCCGAGACGCGGCCGGCCATCGCGGACTCAACCGCCGGCCGAGCCCCCGGCGACCGTCTGCGCGGGGCGGCGGTCGAGGCGGCGGCGCAGTTGAACGCCCTGGCGGCCCAGTTGGGCGCGATGGAGCGCACCGGCGAGGGCGAGATCCTCGAGGCCCAGGCGCTGATCGCGGCCGATCCGGTCCTGCTCGACGCCGCGGAGAGGTTGACGACCCAGGGCCGGAGCCCGGTCGGCGCGATTGTGGAGGCGGCGGAGATCGCGGCCCGGACGCTGGAAGAGCTGGGAGACGAGCTGCTGGCCGCTCGCGCCGCGGACGTTCGCGACGTGGCCGCGCGAATTGCCCGCAACGCCGCCGGCGTTGGAGTGGCGCCGCCCGTGGAACCGTCCGTCGCCGTGGCCGTGGATCTGGCGCCGTCCGTGCTCGTCGAGGCGCCCAGGGGCGCGATCACCGGGGTCGTGCTGGCGGCGGGCTCGGCGACGGCCCACGTCGCCATCCTGGCCCGCGGCCTCGGCATCCCGGCGGTTGTCGCCGCGGACGGCCTGGCCGGACTGCTCGACGACCGGGCCGGGGCGCACTTCGCTTCTCGTCGCGTGGCCGTGGACGGCGATACCGGCGAGGTCGTGCTCGATCCGGGTGAAGCGGATGTCGCGAGGTTCGAGGATCTCCGAGCCGCGCGCGCGGCGCGTCGTCGGCGGGCCGAGTCTCTTCGGCGACGGCCTGCCACGACCCGAGACGGCCGCCGGATACGCCTCCTGGCCAACATCCGCAACGCCGACGATGCGCCACGTGCCCTGGCCGCGGGCGCAGAGGGAGTGGGCCTGTTCCGAACCGAGTTCCTGTTCCTGCACCGCACGTCTGCCCCGACCGAAGTCGAACAGGTGGCCGCCTACCGCCGGGCCATGGAGGTGTTCGGGCCGGATCGGCCGGTCGTGGTCCGGCTGGCGGATATCGGCGGCGACAAGCTGGCTCCGTATCTCGGCCTCGCCGAAGAGCCCAACCCTTTCCTGGGAGTGCGGGCTATCCGGCTCGCCCACGGATCGCGCGATCTGCTCGTCACCCAGCTGCGTGCGATCTGGCGGGCCGGGGGCCTGGCGGGCGTGACTCCGCACGTGATGGCCCCCATGGTCGCGACCGTGGCAGACGTCAGGCTGCTGCTGGACATGCGCGACGAGGCTCGAGCGGGCGTCGTTGCGAGCGGGCAGCCGTGCCCGGAGCGCATGGTCACGGGCGTGATGATCGAGGTGCCGTCGGCGGCGGTGCTGGCGTCGGATCTGGCCGGGCTCGTCGATTTCTTTAGCATCGGCACGAACGACCTGACCCAGTACGTCCTGGCGGCCGATCGGGGCAACCCGGCCCTGGCCCGGATGCAGGACGCGCTCCATCCCGCGGTTCTGCGGATGATCGCCGCAGTCGTCTCCGGAGCGGCCACGGCCGGCATTCCCGTGGCGGCGTGCGGCGAACTGGCCGGCGATCCGGCCGGGGCGCTGGTCCTGGCCGGCCTGGGAGTGGACGAGCTGTCGGCCGATCCGGGCTCTCTGGACGAGGTGAGGTTGGCGCTGTCAGGGGTGGACGACGCCGAGATGCGCGCACTCGCCGAGGCGGGGCTTGCCGCCACCGACGCCGAGACGGTCAGGGAACTTGCGGGGCGGCTGCGGGGGCGCGCCTGGACCTAGGTGACCGGGCGGCAGGAGGGCTCGCCGCGGCCGTTCCGGGCAGCCGAACACCCGGCACGAGCGGCCGGGTGGGTTCGGTCGAGTTAGGCGGCGCCGGGCTGGACGGTCACTCCGGTCACGGACCGGAGTGAGAGGGCCATCTCCCTGTTCACGAGCAGCGTGCGGAACCACTGCGACATCGGCTGCTGGCAATACTCGTACTCGAGCACTGCGTCCGTGATGGCGACCATCGTCGGGCGGCGGTTCAGGCTTCGAACCGGGTTCGCCGTCGGCGGCGCATGCATGAAACCTTCGGCGCAATAGGGGCCGAGCTTCACAGTCACGCCGTTGGGTTTGGTGGCGAGGCGCCGCTTGGGGTCGCCCCGAGGACCGCTGGCTACGACGATTTCCAACTCATCGCGGTTGATGTCGAGCTGGTCGAACGCCTGCGTGTGGCCGTCCGTCGTGCTCGTGAGGGTGACGTCGTAGACCCTGATCGTCTTGTTGTCGTTCAGGAGATCGGCGAGTCGTGCGTCGCTGAGGTCGATCCGTCCATCCACCCGGCAGTCGTCGGAAAAGCCGACGAATTCGATCTTCGTTGCCATTGCTTCCCCTACCTTTTGCTGGGGCATGCTGGGAATCTCCTACGCGAGTGGTCGGTCGAAAAGTCCCAAGGAAGATACGCCGCTAGGGGTAGTTGTGGACGCGAAGTGCGTACGGCGGAACCCCCGAACGGGTGGTCGCCTAAGGGGTAGGTGGCCGTACCGGCGGGCGGGACGGAGCGGCTGTCGAAGGGATCGTCGAACGGCCGGGCGAGGGTCGGCTCAGGGCGCTCAGTCGGTCTTCTCGGAGCGACCGAGCCGGCGCTCCGTGCCGTTGAGAAGGCGCTGGATGTTGTCGTGATGAAAGAGCCAGATCAGGGCCGGAACGCCGGCGCCGTAGACGTAGTAGACCGGCGCGAGTGGCGCTACGGCGGTGACGACGATCATGGCGATGCCCCCGACCAGGCTGGCCGAGAGTGAGCCGACGGATGAGATGCGCGTCACGAGGATGGTGATCACGAAGACCGGGAAGATGACCGCCAGGATCAGGGGGGCGATGATCAGCGCGCCGCCCGCGGCCGGGGCGACGCCCCGACCGCCGCGCAGGCCGATGAAGACGGAGCGGCCGTGGCCGACGATCGCCGCCAGCGCCGCCACGACCCGCGCCACTTCGTCGCCGCCGATGGCGATGACGAGCAGGACCGCCACCGAAGCCTTGGCCACGTCCAGCAGGCCCGACACCGCGGCCCAGCGATAGCCGACCGCGCGCGACACGTTCGCGCCGCCGGTGCGGCCGCTTCCTATCGTTCGCGGATCCGGGCCGCCGATCAGCCGCGGGACGATGATCCCGAAGGGGATGCTTCCCAGCAGAAATCCGGCGACGAGAGCGAAACCAACACGTATCAAGTCGAGGGTTTGCATCGATGGGGAAGTATAGGGTGGTGGAATCCGGCGTGGAGGCGGGTCCGTCTGAAGCGGCCTAGCGTCTCAACGCCGGATCGGCAACATCTCGGCCAGGAGGCGATCCGGGTTGCCGCGGAACCATTCCCGGCGGTCCGGATGCTCTGCCACGTCCCGGACCAGCCCGGCCAGGAATTCGTTCACGGGCGCCGGGACGCCCAGACGCCCGCCCTCGCGGGCAATCGCGCCGTTCATCCATTCCGCCTCGGTGGGTTCCGTGGCGGCGGCCCCGCGCAGCGACTGCATGTGGAGTCGCAGCGACGGCAGCTTGTCGCCGCGCGCGCTGCCGACGATTCGCACCAGCACCGGCCGCACCAGGAAATCTGGCAGCCGCACCGCTCGGGCCAGCCACGGGACGGCGGCGCGAGGCAGCCTGACGGGTCCGAGGCCCTGGGCCTTCATGACCGCCAGGCACTCGCGCAGCTGGGCCTTCTCGACCCGGAACAGGCCCGGATGGCCGTATATCTTCACGGCGTCCATGTCCAGGATTGCGCCCGTCGCGTTGGCCATCAGGTTCGCCGTCAGCTTGGACCACTTCATCGAGCGGGCGTCGTGCAGCTCGGCGGAGCCCAGGCCGGCCCGCCCCAGGTCTTCCACCAACCGACCGACCCACGGCTCGGCCGACGGCGTCACCGCCGCCAGCGCTATACCGCCGCGACCCAGCCACTCGACGACGTCGTCCCGCGTGAGCCGGATCGGCGCGGTCAGCGAACCGGCCAGCCGCGGCGCGTCCGGCCGGACTTCCGCCGCGATGCCCTCCGCGCCGATGCCGTTCTGGACCGTGAGGGTCGGCACGTTGGGCCAGCGGAGCGTTGGAGCCAGCGCTTCGCGCAGGACAGGCATCTTCACGCCGACCAGGATCAAGTCCGGTTCGAACGCGACGTCTTCCGCGCGCGCCACTCGATCGACGACGACCTCACGCCGGGCTCCGTCGGGGGCGACCAGGGCGATCGGTCCCTTGCCGCTGCCCGGCCCGAACGGCCGGACGAGGGTCAGGTCGTAGCCCCGCAGCGCCAGCAGCGTGCCCAGGAACGAGCCCACGGCCCCGCCGCCGACTACGAGCAGGCGGGGGTGCGCCGGAGCGGCGGGGGTGGGAGGCATCGGGGCTGCCATACCCCTTCAGCCTAGCTTGTTGGAAGCCAGCCGGAAGCGCTCCGAGTACTTCAGGTACGCGTCGATCTCGTGATTGGCGCGGCCGCGGGGCCAGTCCTCGTGGCGAGCCATGACTTCGGCGACCGCCTCGACCGATTTGGCCGGCAGCTCCGGGTCAAGACCGAGCATCGTTCGCCGCATGAGCACGTCCGTCAGGGTTCGGGCGCCCTCCGCGCGCAGGGCATGGACGACTTCCGCGGCCAGGGCCCCGCTGCGCGGGTCCACGACGACGGCCATGCCCCGGGCGCGGGACAGCTCGGCGACTTCGGCCGCCCTGACTCCGTAGAGCGACGCCAGCCGCTTCACGGTCTGGCCGGGCAGGCTGGTCGCAGCCCGAAAGCCGACCGCCCAGGCCCGGTAGTTGCCGGTTCGACCGCCTGGCAGGGGCAGCTTTCGGGTCAGGCACTTGCGCTTGACTCCGAGCTTGCGCTGGACCCGATCGGTCGCATCCTGGCCGAGGCTCCGGAACGTCGTCAGCTTGCCGCCGACGATCGTCACCAGCCCCTCAACGGCGGGGGCGTGGTCTTTTACGATGTGGTGCCGGGTTATCTTGGCCGGGTCGTCGTTCGGGTCGTAGGGCAGCGGCCGGACCCCGGTATACAGGAACCGCACCGAGTCTCTAGTCAGCCCGGCCCCGGGGAAGAGCCCGTTCGTCTCGGACAGGATGTAGTCGATCTCGGCGTCGTCGGCCCGGACGTCGCCGGCGTCGCCGTGGTAACGGAGGTCCGTCGAACCGATCAGGAAACGGCCCTGCCACGGGATCACCAGCACCGGGCGCCCATCCGAGGCCGCTTCGTAGTACATGGCCGCGCCCTCCACGGGCGCGCCCGGGAATGGATCGACGACCAGGTGGGTGCCCTTCGTCCCGCCGATGAGCGGGCGGTCGTGGCCCGGCAGCCCTTCGAGCAGCTCGTCCGCCCAGGGTCCCATGGCGTTGACCGTAACCGCGGCCTGGGCCGTTCCTTCAGCCCCGGTGATCTCGTCGCGGTACTCCACGCCGACGACGCGTGTCTCCTCCAGTACCAGCCGCGTGGCCCGGGTGTGCGTCAGCACCTGCGCCCCGTACTCGCGCGCCGAGACGACGTTCTCGACGCTGAGCCGCTCGGCGAAGTCCACCTGCGCGTCGTAGAAGAGCGCGCCGCCACGGAGCTGGGCCGGGTCGAGCCCCGGGGCCCGCCGAATCGCCCGCGCCTTCGAATACAGCCGGAAGTGCGGCATCGACTTGTCGTACGAGAGCACGTCGTAGAAGAGCATGCCCATCCGCAGCAGCCACGGGCTGCGCTTGTTGCTGCGCTGGAACGGGAAGAGGAAAGGCAGCGGCTTGACCAGGTGCGGCGCGCCGTGGAGGAGCCATTCCCGCTCGCGCAGTGACTCACGCACCAGGTCGAACTCGTAGTGCTCGAGGTAGCGCAGGCCGCCGTGGATCATGCGGCTGTTCCAGGCCGAGGTCGCGTTGGAGATGTCGTCCTTCTCGATCAGCAGGACGGTGAAGCCGCGCATGGCCGCGTCGCGGGCGATGGCGGTGCCGTTGATGCCGCCGCCGAGGACTAGGACGTCGAAGCGGGGCGGCCCGCCCGAGGCGTCCAGGGCGCCCGAACCGGCCATCGAAGCGCCAGCCCCCGAAGCCGAAGTCCCGCTGCTCATTCGCCCTCCACCCAATCGAACGTTCGACCGACCGCCTTCTTCCAGAGCCTGTATTCGCGCTCGCGCTCGCTCGGCTCCATCTTCGGCTGCCATTCCCGGTCCCTTATCCAGTTGGCCCGTAGCTCGTCCACGGAATTCCAGAAGCCGACCGCCAGGCCGGCGGCGTAGGCGGCGCCGAGGGCTGTCGTCTCGGCGACCTTCGGCCGGATCACGGGCACACCCAGCACATCGGCCTGGAACTGCATGAGCAGCTCGTTGGCCACCATGCCGCCGTCTACCTTGAGGGCCGTGAGGGGCACGCCCGAGTCGGCGTTCATCGCGTCCAGGACCTCGCGAGTCTGCCAGGCCGTGGCCTCCAGTACGGCGCGGGCGATGTGGCCGCGGTTGACGTAACGGGTCAGGCCGGCGATCACGCCGCGCGCGTCCGCCCGCCAGTACGGCGCGAACAACCCCGAGAAGGCCGGTACGAAGTACACGCCGCCGTTGTCGTCGACCGTCCGCGCCAGCGTCTCGACCTCGGCCGAATCGCGGATGAGGCCCAGGTTGTCGCGCAGCCACTGGACCAGGGCCCCGGCGATGGCGATCGAGCCCTCCAGCACGTACGTGGCCGGCGCCGACCCGATCTGGTAGCCGAGCGTCGTCAGCAGCCCGTACTTCGAGGCCACGGGTGTGGTGCCCGTGTTGAGGAGCATGAAGCAGCCCGTGCCGTAGGTGTTCTTGGCCTCGCCCGGAGAGAAGCACGTCTGGCCGAAGAGGGCGGCCTGCTGGTCGCCCAGGTCGCCGGCGATGGGCACCCCGGCCAGCTCGCCCACCGCTTCACCGTAGACCTCGCTCGACGGCCGAACGGACGGGAGCATCGACCGGGGCACGCCCATGACGGCCAGCATGTCCTCGTCCCAATCGAGGCTTCGGAGGTCCATCAGCATCGTCCGGCTGGCGTTGGAGACATCGGTGACGTGGACGCCGGCGCCGGAGTTCGAGCCCGCGCCGGCCCCGGAAGGTCGGGCGCCAGCGCCGCCGGTCAGGTTCCAGATCACCCAGCTGTCGATCGTGCCGAAGATGAGATCGCCCGCCTCGGCTCGAGCGCGCGCGCCGGGGACGTTGTCCAGCAGCCAGCGGATCTTCGGCCCTGAGAAGTAGGTCGCCAGGGGCAGGCCCACCTTGCCGCGGAATCGGCCCTGGCCGCCGTCGCGGGCCAGCTCGGCGATGATCCCGTCGGTCCGCGTGTCCTGCCAGACGATGGCGTTGTGGATGGGCGCGCCCGTGTTCCGGTCCCACACCACCGCCGTCTCGCGCTGGTTCGTAATGCCGATCGCGGCTAGGTCTGTGGCTGCCAGACCCGCCTTGGACAGCGCCCCGACGATCGTCTGGCGGCAGCGGCCCCAGATCTCCAGGGGGTCGTGTTCCACGAGCCCCGGTCCCGGATAGATCTGTTCGTGCTCGCGCTGGTCGGTCGCGACGACGCTACCCGAGTGGTCGAAGACCATGAACCGAGTGCTCGTCGTGCCCTGATCCAGCGCCCCAATGTACTTGCGCATAGTGGTTCTCCGCGCGCGTCGGCGCCGGCTATCCAGCCAGCGGAAACAAAGCCGGCGGCCGTCGTGCGGGCACGCCGGGAGTCAGCCGGGCCTCGACCTGAATCTACCCTGGTTGGGTCGAGCCGACAGGGCGTCCGGCCGAGGCGCCGGATCGCCGCATCTGAGGTTCTGAGCGGCAGGTCGTCGAGTTCCCGCCGGCCCGGCCGTCGGATAACCGGAGCGCCGGTCTCGCGGGCCTGCCGCTCTCGAACCTCAGTCTGTCCGGTCGGTTCAGCCGACTATCGGCCAGACTGCGAAGTCACCGAAGGCGGCCAGATTCCAGACGATGAAGATGGCCACCATGAAGATGCCCGCATATACACGACCCGTCTTGCGGAAGAAGTACGTGTACAGGCAGGCCACGAGTGGCCAGAGAACGAGCAGCGGGATGTAATAGATCCCGCCCAGGCCGGCCGCCGTCGGTCCGAGCTGCCCGGTCCCGAGAATCTGGTTGCCTCCGCTCAGGAGCGGAACGTACATCACGAGCAGCCAGACCAGAGCACCGAGTGTCATGACCACGGAGTTGACGAGCATCTCCTGGCCGAGGCTGGCTTGCCCCTTCCTCCAGCGAAGGAAACCCGCAAAGATGATTCCTTGCGCCGTGAAGTAGAAGGCAAAGGGGATCAGATAGCCGAAGAACGCGCTCCATCGAGCGGCGGACATCGGCATCATCGCCACGACCCACATACGGAAGTCGACGTGCCAGACCGCCTTGATCACATCCAGAAGGATGTACACAGGCGCCAGGACCGCGACGACAAAGAGCAGGGTCTTGCCGATGGCGCGCCAGTCGAAGCCGGAATTCGGCTCAGTCAGGCCGTAGCTCTCCAGCGAAGCTCCCTGCTTCTTGGTAAACACGAAGTGATCGAGGGCGATCAGAGCCCAGGCGATAACGCCGACGAATACCGCCCACACCATGTAGATGTTGGTGAAGGTTTGCGGCCAGAGCGTGGACGGTGCGAGCCATCCATCGAAGAACATGCCACTCCAGACCCACAGATAGAGCAGGGGTCCGATGGCGGTCGTAATCAGCGCGCCGATCCACCACCCGGGCCCGGCCAGACCCTTGTACTCGGGAATGGGCCGCACGAGGGTGCTGAACTGGCGGGTCCTGAGCAGCAGCGAACCGGCCGCAAACAGGAAGATCAGGGAGCCGAAGAGAGCGGCCGTCGTACCGAGGAGCTTCAACGGCCAGATCTGGTCGGACGGGGCGATTGCGCCGCTGGGCGACAGCGTCCGCTGCATCCAGTCGATGGCATTGCCGATCGCGCCGGTCGAATCAGTCGACAGGGCGTGGTCTTCCCAGGGCTGGTAGAGGATGCGAGCCGTGCCGTCCGCTATGGAGCCGTAGACCTTGCCGGGCACGATCGGCTCCTGGGTCCCAAAGAGGGGCTGCATGACCATGGACGTCGGAGCCTGCAAGCCCCTGTCGACGAAGATCATGCCGCCGAGCTCTGTCCACGATCCGATGTTGAAGGCGACGTTCTTCAGGCCCTCGTACGGCTTGGTGACGGGGACGCCGGGCGGGTTGGGCTCGGACTCCATGTAGAAGATCGAGCTGTACGAATTCGGCATCGCCAGGGCGGCCGAGGTGACGGCACAGAATCCGCCCTGAGACATCCCGATGAGGCCGATGCGCGTCTTGTCGACGACGCCCAGGCTGGTGAGGTACGCCAGCCCATCGGGTCCGCCGCAACCGACGTCGTTGTTGGCGCCGTCAGAAGAGCCATGGCCGGTCATGTCGGCCGAGACGACCACGAAACCGCGCCGCGCCATCTCCAGCGCGGTGTTGTCCATGTAGTCCTTCTGGTTGTTCAGCCCATGGAACATCAGAATCCCGGGGGCCGGGGTCTGGGCTGTGGCGGTCTTGGGGGTGTAGACGTAGGCACTGATCTGGTGGCCGTCGGCCCCGAAGATCGTGACCTCGGTTACCGTGGCGGCTCCGGCCCCGGTGTTGGCCCATGTGGCCAGGAGGCTTCCCAGCAGCATCAGGATCACCGCCACGGCGAGAGAAACCTTGGCGGGATCCCGGAGCCACGATCTCCAAGAGGTTGGCCCATTCCGGCCGGCCACCGCCTCGCGGGTGATGTCCGGCACGGAGTCGACGGGCTTGTTCTGCTGCGCCATCCTGTGACTCCTCCATATTTGCTGCTGCAACGCCGCAGCTGAAACTCGGAGCCGTCCGGCGCAACAAAAAACCCCGCACGTCAACCACAAGGGCTGAGGCGGGGCTTATCAGAATCCTGTCCCGGATCTGGCTCGGTAATGGAATACAGGCCGGGCATGGGAATGTCAAGCGTTATTCCCCGCCACGGGCTCGATCTGGCGTCAGGTTCTCGCCGGGCGGATCATCCCGGCGCCGTCTTCAAGCGTGCGGCCGCCCGTGGCCAGACCGCGTGGCCGGCGGTCGACAATGCAGATACGACTTGTCCACTGAGGACGACCGAATCCGCGCGGCCCATGCAGGCCACAATGTCTGCCGGGCGGTCCAGCAGGCCGTACGCCAGGATGGGTCTCGGCAGCATCGCCAGGTCGTCATCGGCGAGATTCGGCAAGACCAGACCGGGCGAGACGACGCTGCCGATGCGATCGCTTGTGGGACGGCTCTCGAGCGACGTTCGAAGGCCACTGCTGTCGACGGCAAATACACGAAGCAGGGCTAGAGCGCCCAGGTCCGCTATGTGGCCGGCCGCCGCCGCGTGGTGCGCCAGGATGATCGAGAACCCGAGCCGGCGAACCAGGAACTCGCACGCGGCATTGTCGTCCGACAGCCCTTCGACGCTGTCGATGTCGACGGCCACGGGGTATGGCCGTCCGGAGCGTGCAACCAGAGCGGCCAGGGTGGTGTTGCGCAGCAGGAGGCCGACTTCGCTCGATTCCGGGGGCTGCCATTCGGCCCGGCCGTCCGATGCGACGAGCACGCGCGGGAGGCGAAGTGCGGTGGGATCAGGCACCGGAGAAGCTCCACAGCTCCTGCTTGCTGGTCGTGACCGCAACGGCGCCGCATCCCAGGAGCGCCCGGACGTCGTCGACCGTCCGAACGAAGCCACCGGCGAGCAGCGGCCGCCCGAGGTCAGGCAGCAGGTGGAGAACCTGCGGCAGCACGATCCCGGGCAGGACCTCGATCATGTCCGGCTCCGACCGCCGGATCGACGCGATGCCGCTGGCCAGCTGGGTTCTTCGCACCAGCAGCAGGCGCTGGATAGCCGTCATGCGCTCGTGCCTGATGGCCGCCATCAGGTGGCCTCGGGCGCTGACGACCGCATCGACGCTCGACTCCGACAGCCACTGGACCGAGGCGCGATCGGCCCGGAGCCCGGAAACGAGGTCCAGGTGGACGGCGACGAGCTTGCCGATCTTGTGGGCCTGGGCTATGAACGGAGCGAGTTCGAGGCCGTTCGCCCGCAGGATCAGAACCACTTCTGCCGGGCTCGCCAGGGCGCGCTCGAACTGCTCCCCGGTCGTCGTCGCAGGGCAGCAAGGGGACTTCTGAAGTCCGGCCAGGAGAATGGCGGGATCGGGCGGCGTGTATGGCATGTGCGCCAGCGGGCCAATCCCGGGCCGTTCATGCGCTGAGCGTCCGACTCATACCCGGTGGGTTGGCCGACCGACGATACTCCCGGGCGCCGGCCCAGTCCAGCCTGGATGCGTTTCTCGGGCGGCCGCGCCAGGGCCGACCTGCGGCCCGCCGCCGCGTGGCACGCGCCGGGGCCGCGCGGGATCAGGACGCCCGGTGACACGGCCCGGACGCCTCGCTAATCTGGCTCCAGGTTGTCGCCGGACGCGGACGGACGGCCGGCAGGAGGTGCTTTCATGGCTCGGATGTTGGACTCGGAGGCGGAGGCGTACCGGCGCCCCGTTCTGGACGCCCTTGGAATGGACGACCCACTGGCCGCCCAGAAGGCCGAAGCGGCTGCGTGGCGCGATCTGATCGCGGTGGCCGGCGCCGACGTGCGCCGCCGCCCGGAGCCCGGGGAGTGGTCCGTCGTTGAGTGCCTCGGCCACATCACCAATTCTGAGCTGGTCACGTCGGCGCGCTACCGCTGGGTGCTGGCCGAGGAGGAGCCGCCGCTCCAGGGCTACGACCAGGAGGCCTGGACGGAGCGGCTGGACCACTCGACGGACGACCCGGCGATCCTGCTGGACCTTTTCGCGGCGCTCCGCCGGGCCAACGCCGCCCTCTGGGAGCGGGCCTCGAAAGCCGAGCGGACGAGGGTCGGGATCCACGCCGAGCGGGGCCCGGAGTCGTTCGAGCTGATGTTTCGGATGCAGGCCGGCCACAGCCGGATCCACCGCCTCCAGGCCGAACGGGCGCTGGCCCGGGTCAGGCTGGATGCGGCCCGGAGCTGAAAGTAGGCTACCGCCCCAGGATGCGGTCGATCTCGGCCATCTGAGCTGTGGTCAACGGTCCGAAGGCCATCGCCCCGGCGTTCTCCTGGACCTGGGCGACGGTCCGGAACCCCGGGATCGGGAACGTCCTGTCGCTGCGAGCCCAGATCCAGCCGAGAGCTCCCTGGGCGAGAGTTCGGCCGCCGGAGGTCAGGATCTCGCGGATCGATTCGAGGGCGTCGAGCCAGGCCCGGTTCGGCCGGCCGTCCTTGATGCCTTCGAACCACTCCGCGTGCTTCCGGACGTCGTCCTCCTTGAAGGTCCGCTCCGGCGTGATCTTGCCGGTCAGCATGCCCATGCCGAGAGGGGCGCGGTTGAGGACCGCAAGGTTCAGGCGGTCGGCAATCGAGAGCAGCTCGGGCTTGTCGTCCATGAGGTTCAGCTGGATCTGAACCACCCCGCAGCCGGGCAGGGCGGAGAAGGCCTCCACCGCGTCGGGGCGGTCCGTGCTCCAGCCGTAGGTCCGGATCTTGCCCTCCGCCACGAGCTTCTCCAGCTCGTCTCGGACCGGCAGGGCTTTCTCGACGGTCAGCCCCCAGACGTGCAGGTGATACACGTCGACGTAGTCCGTCCCGAGCCGCCGCAGGCTGTCCTCCAGGTTTTCGCGGACGTGGGGCGCGACGTCACTTTCGGCCTCCACCGGGCCGTAGCTGTTGGCGGCCTTGGCGACTTCATCCAGGTCGTAGCCGAACTTGGTGGCGACGGCGACCTCGCCACGACGCCCCGCCAGGGCCTGCCCGAGCACACGCTCGCTGTGGCCGCAGCCGTAGTTGGCCGCGGTGTCGAAGAGGGTCACGCCGGCGTCGATGGCGGCGTGGATGGCCCGGATCGACTCGGCGTCGTCGACCGTGCTCCAGCCGGCCTGCGAGCCCAGGAACAGCCACGGCCCGCCGATGGCCCAGCAGCCCATCCCCATGGCGGAGGCTTCGATGCCGCTTCGGCCGAGAGTGCGTTTCATGCCATGACCTCCTGAGTGGAATGGGTCCGCGGGCGGTCCGTCAGCCCCGGACGACCCGCAGATCCAGGCTGGAATGGTTGAGTACCTCGGCGCCGGACGGGCCGCACATGACGATGTTCTCGAGACGTACGCCCCAGCGACCCGGCAGGTATATGCCCGGCTCCACGCTGAAGGCCATGCCCGGGGCGAGCGGCGTCGCGTTGCCCGCGACCATGTAGGGGTCCTCGTGGACCTCCAGGCCGATGCCGTGGCCGATGCGATGAGTGAAGAACTCGCCGTAGCCCGCGGCGTCGATGACCGACCGTCCGGCCGCGTCGACGTCCTGGGCCGCTACGCCCGGCCTCACCGCCGCCGTCGCCCGTGCCTGGGCCTCGCGCACCAGCTCGAAGACACGTCGGAACTCGGGCTCCGGCTGGATGCCGGTTTCGCCGCCGATCCAGACGGTGCGCGTCGTGTCGCTCATGTAGCCGGCTCGGGTGCCGCCGATGTCCAGGACGACCGGCTCACCGGCCCGGATCACGCGTTCTCCGGCGTCGTGGTGGGGCGAGGCGGCGTTGGGCCCGGAGCCGACGATGACGAAATCGGCCAGATCGTGGCCCTCGTCCACCAGCCGCTGCCGGACCTCGCGGCTCACCTCTGCCTCCGTCCGGCCGATCAGGCGGCCGGAGGAGATCGCGTCGATGGTGCGATCGGCCGCTTCCGACGCCAGCGCCAGAAGCCGGGCCTCGTCGGCGTCCTTGATCTGGCGAAGGTCGCGCATGACCGTGCTTCCCGGCCCGAATTGGCGGCCGGGGAGGGCCTCCTGGAGTTGCAGGACGTGCATCGCCCACAGCCGGTCCGAGATGCCGATAGCCCCTCGCGGGAGTGGGGCGGCGCGGCCCGGGGCGGCCAGCCTGGCGGCCAGCGCGGCGGCGTCGTCCGTCTCGTCGAACGGCACGACCGCGGCATGCCCACCGTGGACGAGGGGCGTGGAACCGGCTTTCTCGGCCTCGAGGCGAGGCACCAGGAACGAGACGGATCCTTCGCGAGGCACGATCAGGAGCGTCAGCCGCTCCATCGGTTCGCCGACGAAACCGGTCAGATACCGCAGGTCCGGCCCGACGCCGATCATCAGCGCCGCCAGGCCCCGCTCGGCGATCGCTTCGCGGCACGCGGCCAGCCGTTCGGTATAGCGAGTCGCGGGGATCGAGCGGTCGTCGGGCATAGGCAAATCGTAGCGCGCTCGGCGGCGCGGGGCTGCGCGGCGCCTAGGGGCGGTGCCTCTACTTCCCCGCCAGAGACCGGACCAGCGGCGCCACTCCCTCCATGGCGTGGGCGGGCACGGTGTAGTAGCTGATGCCGAGCCGCTCGCGGCGGCGGAGCAGCTTCTCCCGGCATGCGGACAGGCTGCCGAAGAGCACGTACGGCGAGTCGTAGACACGCGTCGCCGCCCAGCCGGCCGCGGCGTAGGCTGACCGGAGGGGCGAGCTGCCACTGCCGACGAGGGCAGCGTCGCCCAGCCACAGGTTGAGTTCGAGACGCTCGAATCGGTCGCCGGCCGCCTGACGGACGATCGCCACCTTGGCCGCCAGCGCGGACTCGCCGGCTTCCCGAACGAGCGGTCGACCGGCGGCGTTGAAGCCCGGCGTCAGCCCGACGATGTCGGCCTCGCGGGCGGCCAGGCGGAGCATCCGAGGTCGGCCGGCCCCGATGGCCAGCGGAGGCCGAGGCGCCTGGGCGACCGGCACGCCGGTGGTCGCCTTTTCGAGCGGGTAGTTCGGGCCCGGCGCCGAAACCGTCTCGCCCGCCAGCAAGCGTTTGACCAGCGGGACCGCTTCCTCCAGCCGATCGATCCGTTCCGGCGCCGGGTCGTAGCGGTAGCCGAGCTTCGCGTAGTCGCTCACCATCCAGCCGGCGCCCATGCCCATCTCGAACCGCCCGCCGGAGAGCAGGTCGAGAGTGGCGGCTTCCCGGGCCAGGATCAGCGGGTGGCGGTAGTCGATGGCAAAGACGAACGCCGACACCCGCAACCGGGTGGTCGCCGCCGCGGCCGTGGCCAGGGCGGCGAACGGGGAGAGCTGCCGGTTCAGGTGATCCGGCATGACCAGCAGGTCGTAGCCGAGTGCCTCGGCCCGGCGCGCCAGCCCGACCCACTTCTCGGCGGACGGCGCAAACCCCTGCTGAACGGCGAACCGGAAGGGATGCATTCGCGGAGCGTACCCCAGCGTGGCGGCCCGGGCCGGGTCGTCAACCGCGTAGCAACGTTTGCCTAGTGACACGACCCGCCCTCCGGAGTCATGCTATCGCGGACAGAGGAGGGAATTCCATGACGTTATCCAGGTCCAGGACCGTGTCCGGCCGCGCGCGAGCCGTCGCCGCCGGTCTCGCGGTCGTCTCGCTCGCCGCGATCGCCGGCTGCGACATCGCCGCCACGCCGAGCCCGGCTCCATCCGCGACGGCCACTTACACTACGGCTCCATCGGCGACGCCGTTGCCCACCGAGATCACCACGGTCGAACCCACGGTCACCCCGACGCCCGCGGCCACGCCCACGCCGACGCCCACGCCGGGCGGAACCGCCTCAGTCGGCCATCTCGTCCCGGCCGGGTCGATGCTCTTCAACAATAGCGAGGCCGTCCTGCTCGACGACGGGCGGGTCATGTTCTCCGGCGGCAGCGAATGCTCGAGCACCGGAACGTGCCGGATGCTGCCGGACACGGAGCTGTACAACCCGACCACCAAGTCGTTCGTGGCTTCAAAGAAGCTGACGAGTCTGAGCGGTGTGGAGAAGGCGCTGCTCCTGCCTTTGGCGCGCAAGCCGATCTTCTTCGACGGCACCATCGTGGCCATGGTCTACGACCCGGCGGGCGACACCGTCGCAAATGCCGGTTCGTGGATACCGCCGGGCGGAGACCCGGGCGGACCGAACGTCGGCACGTTCGCCGTCGCTCCACTGAACAACGGCAAGATCCTGATCGCCGGCGGGTGGGTGTTCCCGGGCACCACCAACATGTCCGAGCTCTACGACCCGGGCTGCAAGTGCTTCAGCCCCACCGGCAAGTTGATCCACGACAGGGCCCAGGCTCAGGCCGTGAAGCTCGCCGACGGGCGCGTGCTCGTCATCGGCGGCGACAGCGGGCCGCTGGGCGGCAGTACGACAATTCTGTCTTCGGCCGAGCTGTACGACGCCAGCGGGGCCGCGGCGTCGACGACGGGCGCCATGACCACTCCGCGCGAGGGGTTCGTGGCGGTGCTGCTCAAGAGCGGCAAGGTCCTGGTTGCAGGCGGCTACAGGAACGCCGCCGGAACCCCTGCCCTCGACACGGCCGAGCTGTACGACCCGACGACCGGCACGTTCACGGCGACCGGATCGATGAAAGTCGCCCGGAGCGCGTCGGCCGCGGCTCTTCTGGCCGACGGGCGCGTGCTGGTCGTCGGCGGCCAGAACGGCAACCACGCGGTCGCTACCACGGAGATCTACGACCCGGCGACCGGCACGTTCACGCTCGGCCCGTCGCTGCCGTGGGCGAAAGCCTGGCCGACGGCCACGACTCTCCAGAACGGAACGGTGCTGATCACCGGCGGCAAGAGCGTCAAGCCGCAGGTCTTCATCCCGTGACAAAAAGTGGCGCCCGGTTGCCCGGGCGCCACTGAACCCGCGAACGGAGAGCGGCTAGCACGACTTCGGCCACGGCCTCTTCGAACTGGGCGTTGTAGAGGTCGTAGTAGAAGCCCCGCTTCGCCATCAGCTCGTCGTGGCTGCCTTGCTCGACGATGGCGCCGCGGTCCATGACCAGGATCTCGTCGGCGTTCCGGATCGTGGACAGGCGGTGGGCGATGACGAAGGCCGTGCGGCCTTTCATCAGCCGGGCCATCGCCTGCTGAACCAGGATCTCGGTGCGCGTATCCACGGACGAGGTTGCCTCGTCCAGGATCAGGATCTCCGGATCGGCCAGGAATGCTCGCGCGATCGTGAGCAGCTGCTTCTCGCCCGAGGACAGGTTCGAAGCGTCGTCGTCGATCACGGTGTCGTACCCGTCCGGCAGGGTCCGAACGAAGTGGTCCACGTGGGCAGCCTTGGCCGCGTCCACGATCTCCTCTTCGGTGGCGTCCTCCTTGCCGTAGGCGATGTTCTCCCGGATCGTGCCGCCGAACAGCCAGGTGTCCTGAAGGACCATGCCGAACGACCGGCGCAGGTTGTCGCGGCTCATCCGCCTGGTCTCGATGCCGTCGACGCTGATCGCACCGGAATCGATGTCGTAGAACCGCATGAGCAGGTTCACGAGCGTCGTCTTGCCGGCTCCGGTCGGTCCGACGATGGCCAGCACTTCGCCCTGGCGGATGTCGGCCGTCAGGTCGCCGATGAGAGGCTTGTCCGGCTCGTAGCGGAAGGCAACGTCGGTCAAGGCGACATGGCCGCGGGCATGCTCCAGGACGGCCGGCTCCACCGGGTCGGGGATCTCTTCGGCCTCGTCCAGAAGCTCGAACACGCGCTCGGCCGAAGCCATCGTGGACTGCAGGATGTTCGTGATGCTCGCCACCTGGGTGATCGGCATCGTGAACTGGCGCGAGTACTGGATGAAGGCCTGGACGTCGCCGAGCGACATCTGGCCGGTGGCAACCTGCACGCCGCCGATGACGCCGATGGCGACGTAGTTGAGGTTGCTGACGAAGTTCATCGTCGGCATCACGATGCCCGAGATGAACTGGGCCTTGAAGCTGGCCTGGTAGACGCGCTCGTTCTCCTCGTCGAAGCGGCGGATCGCATCTTCCTGATGGCCGAAGGCCTTCACGATCGCGTGGCCGGTATGCAATTCCTCGACGTGGCCGTTGAGCACGCCGGTGTGCTGCCACTGCTCGGCGAACTGCTTCTGCGATCGCTTGGCGATGAACATTGTCGAGATGGCGGCGATCGGGATCACCAGGAGGGAGATCGCGGCCAGTATCGGGCTGATCCAGAACATCATCGCCAGCACGCCGATGATCGTGGCCAGCGAAGTGATGATCTGAGTCATGCTCTGCTGGAGCGTGTTGGCGATGTTGTCGATGTCGTTGGTGACGCGGCTCAGGGTGTCGCCGCGCTGGTGCGTGTCGAAGTACTTGAGGGGCAGCCGGGCCAGCTTCTCGTCCACGTCCCGGCGCATCCGGTAGACCGTCCGCTGAGCCACGCCGGCCATCGTGTACCAGGCCACGAAGGCGAAAATGCTGGACAGCGCGTACAGACCGACGAGGGCCAGCAGGATCTGCGCGAGGGAGCCGAAGTCGACGCCGACGCCGGGGATGGCGGCGGTCGACGCGACCAGGTCGGCCAGCGGGCTGTGGCTGTCGCGGAGCATCTGGACGGCCTGGTCGTGGGTCGTGCCGGCCGGAAGGAACTCGCCCATGGTCTTGCCGACGAGGCCGTCCATGAGCTTGTTGATGCCGTTGCCGAGAACCTTCGGGCCGAAGATCTGGCCGGCGGTGCTGAGGAAGGCCACGCCTACCACGAGCCCTATCTTCTTGCGCTCAGGCCGGAGTTCGCCGAGCAAGCGCCGGAACGTGGCCCGGAAGTCCCTGGCCTTCTCGGCCGGAGCCATCAGGCCGTGCATGGGACCGCCCATGGGACCGCCCATGGGGCCGCCGCGCCGCCGCCCGCCCGGGCCGAAAGCGGCGCCGCCGGGCGCGCGTCCGCCCGGTCCGCCCGGTCCGCCCGCTGGGCCCGTCTGGCCCTTCGGGCCGCCGTTGCCGTTGGAGGTGCGCATCGGCCCGCTCACGCCACTTCCTCCTGGGTGAGCTGCGAGAACACGATCTCGCGATATGTTTCGCAGCTCTCCATCAGCTCCTTGTGGGTGCCGGTGCCGACGATCGAGCCGGCGTCGAGGACCACGATCTGGTCGGCGTGGAGGATCGTGCCGACGCGTTGGGCGACGATGATCACCGTGGCGTCGCTCGTCTCCTGTTTCAGCGCCGCTCGAAGCATCTGGTCCGTCTTGAAGTCGAGGGCCGAGAAGCTGTCGTCGAAGACGAAGATCTTGGGCCGCTTGACGATCGCCCGGGCAATGGCCAGTCGCTGGCGCTGACCGCCGGAGACATTCGTGCCGCCCTGGTCGATCGGCGACTCGAGGCCGTCTGCCATCTCCTTGACGAAGCCTTCGGCCTGGGCGACCGCGAGGGCGTGCCAGAGGGCCGTCTCATCGGCCGACTCGTCGCCGTAACGCAGGTTGTCGGCCACGCTGCCGCTGAAGAGGAACGCCTTCTGGGGCACGAGTCCGATGATCCCCCACAGGCTTTCCAGGCGGACGTTGCGCACGTCCACCCCGTCGATGAGCACGCTCCCCGAAGTAACGTCGTAGAAGCGCGGGATGAGGTTGAGGAGCGTGGACTTGCCGGATCCGGTACCACCGACGATTGCGGTCGTCTTACCGGGCTCGGCGGTGAAGCTGATGCCGCACAGGACCGGATCCTCGGCGCCCGGGTAGCCGAACTCCACGTCGCGGAATTCCACCAGGCCGCGCGGTTCCGAGATCTCCTGCGGCTCGTCCGGGTCGCACAGGTCGGTCTCCGTGGTCAGGACCTGGTTGATGCGCTCTGCGGCGGCGGCGGCGCGCGGCACCATCACGAACATCAGGGCGGCCATCATGACCGAGAAGAGGACCAGCATCACGTACTGCATGAAGGCCGACAGGCTGCCGATCTGCATGCCGCCGGAGTCAACTCGCAGGCCGCCGAACCACACGATCGCGACCATCGAGAGGTTCATGATCAGGAAGATGAACGGGATCATGGTCGCGAAGAGGCGGTTGACCTGCAGTTGGGTTTGAGTCAGGTCCCGGTTCGCGGCGTCGAAGCGGCGCTCTTCGTATCCGGTTCGGACGAAGGCGCGGATGACGCGGATGCCGCTCAGCGTCTCGCGCAGGACCTGGTTGACACGGTCGGTCTTCTTCTGGAGCGAGCGGAACAGCGGCAGCGCCTTGATTGCGATGATCCCGATGACGATCACCACGGCCGGGATGATGACCACCAGCAGGCCGGACAGCGGCACGTCTTCCCGGAGGGCCATGATGATGCCGCCGATGCACATGATCGGGGCCATGAGCATCACGTTGAACAGCATCACCAGGACCATCTGGACCTGCTGCACGTCGTTCGTATTGCGGGTGATCAGTGACGGCGTTCCGAAGACATTGGTCTCCTTCTGGGAGAAATCCATGACCTTGCGGAAGATGTCGCTGCGCAGATCCCGGCCCAGACCCATGGCCGTCCTAGACCCGAAATACACGGCCACGATGGACGCGATGCCCAACAGGAACGTGATCAGGAGCATGTAGCTGCCGACGCGGACGATGTAGTCCGTATCGCCCTTGATCACGCCGTTGTTGATGATGTCGGCGTTGAGGCTGGGCAGATACAAGTTGGACAGGGCCTGGATCGACACCAGGACCGTGACGATCGCCAGGTAGAGCCGGTACGGCCACAGATACCTTGGCAACAGCTTGCGCATTTGTTCGCTTTCCTCTGATAGCTGACGTTGTGGGGAATGGTCGTTCGAGAATGTGAAGAGGCAGTGAACGTCGACCGGATAAGTGGCGATCCCTCAGCCGCTGTGGTCCGGCGGCGGCGCGGGGGCGGCGGATTGGGGCGGCTTCGACTCGTCGCCGGGGGTTGCGGGCGCGCCGGCCAGGGCGGCCATCACCCGCTGGCGGGCGGCGTGAAGAGCATGCATCCCGCTCAGGAGCGAGGCCATGTCGTTCTCGGACAGCTCGTTGAGGACCGCCGAGAGACGTTCCCTCCGCCGGGCCGCCATGTCCTCGAACACCCGCCGGCCGGTGTCGGTCGGGTGAACCAGAACGACGCGCCGGTCGGCCGAGTCGCGGCGGCGCTCGACCAGCCCGCGCTTCTCCATGCGATCGACGATGCCGGTGGCGCTGGCGTCGGACACGTCCATCGACTCGGCCAGGCGGCGCATGGGTAGCGGTCCGTCCGCCTCGATCAGGGTCAGGACGTTGAGGTGGACGAGGCTCAACGCGTGGCGGTGCCAGGCTTTGAAGGCGCCGCCTCGATCGCCCGCCGGCCAGGCCGTCAACTCACCCAGAAGCTCGCGCCTGAGGCCGGCCGCGTCGCGCCCAGATTCAGCTGCGTCGGGCGCGAATTCAGCTGCGTCGGCGGAGGACCGGGCAGCCTCCTGACCTTTATTTCGTGCATCAACGATATTCCGCATGGCATGAAGTATATGGATGGTGCACAATCCTGCATTTCGCGGACCGGATAGCCCTAGAATCGCCCCGGATCACCCGTCGGGGGCGAGCCGTCGGGGCGGGTTCGAAGTACCGGCCGGCCGGGGGCCGCCGGCTCAATCAATCCGAGGTGCGATCGTGGCCGAGACCATTCTGGGGGCTATCCCCGACGCGCGTATCAAGACCGGCATGTTCAAGTCGGAGCAGTGGGTCCTCGTGATCACCGACCAGCGATTGATCGGAGCCCGCATGAGCGGCGACCTGCTCAAGCAGATCCAGTCGCAGGCCAGGGCCGAGGCGAAGGCACGCGGGGCCGGCTTCTTCGGCCAGTGGGGGGCCCAGATCAAGGTCAGCTTCGCCCTCGAGCAGCGGTACCGGGCCATGGCGCCTGATGTCATCCTGGCCGAGACGCCGGGGAACTGGGCCCTGAGCCCGGGTCAGGTGAGTTCGATAACGGTCGAGAAGAAGACGCGCAGCAGCGGAGACGACGACAACGGCATCGATAGGGACTATCTGAAGATCACCATCGTCACCGCCGGGGGGAAGGGGACCTACGACACGGACGACGACAAGCCGAGCCGTGACGAGGTCCGGGGCATGCTGGCCCACGTCTTCGGGCCGATCGTCCGTTAGGCCCGTCGCGTCCGCCGGAGCCCGTCGCGTCCGCCGCACGCCCGCGTAACCGGATCGAAAGGCTGCCCGCCCGAAAGTGCGGCCATGACAGCCAATGCACTTCGCCGGGTCGGCGACCCCGGCGCATTCAAGACGATCGCCGATAACGCGGCTCTTCGCCAGCTGGCCAGCTTCGGCGCCATCGGCGTCGTGAGCACCGCCGCCTACGTGGCGATCTTCGCCGCCGTCCGAACCGTCGCTCCGGCCCCCGCCGCCAACGTCGTGGCGCTGGTCCTCACGGCGCTCGGCAACACGGCCGCCAACCGGCGGCTCACCTTCGGCGTGCAGGGTCGCAGCGGCCTTGCCCGCGACCACGCCGCGGGGCTGCTCTCGCTGGCCGTGGCCCTCGCTCTCACCTCAGCCGCACTCGGCGTCCTCGACCTGCTGGCTCCGCACCGCGGCTGCCTCACCGAGATCGCCGTGCTCGTGGCCGCGAACGCGGCCGCCACCGTCGTCCGTTTCGTCCTGTTGCGCGTCGCGATCGACGGGGGCCGAACCTGCCCCGCCCCGATGACCCTCGCAGCGGGTACGCTCCCCGAGTCGAAAAGGAACCGAGGATGACCACCCTGTCCCGACCCCTCTTCGCGCCGCGATTGCGTCCGCTCGAGAGCCTCCGGGCTCTCCTTCGGGGCGCGTTCGACGAGGCCGCTTGGGTGCGCCCCGCGCTCCTGGCCACGCTGGCCTTCGCGGCGGTTCTCTACTTCTGGAACCTGACCGTCAGCGGGTATGCCAACACCTACTACTCGGCCGCGGCGCTGGCTGCGTCCAAGAGCTGGTCGGCCTGGTTCTTCGGCAGCTTCGATGCCTCGAACTTCATCACCGTGGACAAGCCGCCGCTGTCGACGATGGTCATGGGGCTGTCGGTCCGGCTGTTCGGTCTGAGCTCGTGGACCGTCCTGGCGCCGCAGGCGGCCGCCGGCGTGGCCACGGTCGGGGTGCTGTTCGTGGCCGTGAAGCGGTCCTTCGGGCCCGTGGCCGCCGTCATCGCCGCGCTGGTCATGGCCCTGACCCCGGCCGCGGTCCTGATCTTCCGGTTCAACAACCCCGACGCGCTCCTCACGCTGCTCCTCGTGGCCGGCGCCTGGGCGCTGCTCCGATCGCTCGAGAACGGCGGCTACCGCTGGATGACGCTGGCCGCGACGCTCGTGGGCTTAGCCTTCCTGACCAAGTACCTGCAGGCCTACCTGGTCCTGCCCGCCTTCGCGCTCGTCTACGGTTTCGCCGCCAACGCTCCTCTGCGGCGCCGGCTTCTCGGCCTGCCGCTGGCACTGGGCGTCGTCCTGGTCACGAGCGGCTGGTGGGTCGCGATCGTCGAGATGCTCCCGACCGCCAGCAAGCCGTACATCGGCGGCAGCACGACCGGTTCGGCCCTCGATCTCATCTTCGGCTACGACGGCCTGGGCCGGATCTTCGGCAACGGCGGACCCGGCGGGGGCGGAGGCGGAGCCGGTGGCGGTGGCGGGTTCAGCGGCGACGTCGGCCTGCTGAGGCTCTTCGACAGCCAGATGTTCGGTGAGATCGCCTGGCTCATTCCGCTTTCCATCGTCTGCCTGGTCGTGGGCTTGTACCGGCGCCGCTGGGCGCGCCGGACCGACATCGGCCTGGCGGGCTATCTGCTCTGGGGCGGCTGGCTGGCCGTGACGGTCGTCGTCTTCTCGTACATGTCGGGTGTCATTCACTCCTACTACGCGGTCGCTCTAGCTCCCGCGGTCGCGGCCCTGGTTGGCGCCGGGCTGGTGGACCTGTGGAAGTCGCGGGCCCGGATCTGGCTCGGCGGGCTGGCGGTTGGGGCCGCGGCGCTCGGCTCAGCCTGGTTCGAAGCCACGCTTCTCGACCGAACGCCGGACTTCTGGCCCGGCCTCGGCGCCGCCTCCATCGTCCTGGCGGGTGCCGCCCTGGCGGCGCTCGCGGTCCTGTCGATAGCCGCGGTTCGCGAGAGCGCCGTGGCCAGGAAGTTCGCCGTGGTAGCGGCCGGCCTGGGCATCGCCGCGACGCTGATCGCCCCGGCGGCCTACGCGGTGGACACGATGAGCAATGCCTACGGCGGCGGCGATCCGCATCCGGGCCCCGGCACGGCCTCCGGCTTCGGTGGCTTCGGTGGCTTTGGGGCGGGTCCGGGCGGCCGGCTCGGCGGCAATCCTGGCGGTCTCGGCGCCGGAGCCGGCCTGCCCGGCGACGGCGGCGGCATCGGCGGCAACACCGGCGACTCGGCCTTGCTGTCGTACCTCGAAAGCAACCGCGGCACGGCCCGATGGATCGTGGCCGTCAACGGCTCGCAGGAAGCGGGTTCGATCGAGATCGCGACCGGCCTGCCGGTCATGGCCATGGGCGGCTTCACCGGCTCAGATCCCACACCGACCCTCGATGAGCTGAAGGGCTACGTTGCCTCCGGCGAACTCCGGTTCGTCATCACCGGCGGCGGCTTCGGGGGTGGTTTCGGGGGTGGCTTCGGGGGCCCCACCGGCGGCGACTCGAGTTCGATCAGCTCGTGGGTCGCGAGCACCTGCAAGGCCGTCAGCTACGGCGGCTCGACCTCACTCTACGACTGCGCCGGAGCGGCGTAGGGGACCGGCGGGTCGGCGCCCGGCGGGTCGGCGCCCGGCGCGGCCCCTCGGTCGCGACCGCTTGCGTAACCCTTTCGAAAGAGAGGCCGGCTCAAGCTCGGCCCATGCTCCTCCTCACGCCAGGCATGGCAGCCGCGGTGCCGCTGGTCCGATCCACTTTCCGGGCCGGCGGCACCGCACCCTTCAGGCCGGCCCGGAGCAGAGGGCAGTAGCATGAGCGCCGGGACCGCTGCCCGCCGTCTTGCACGCCTGGCCATTTCCACACAACATCACCCCGGGTGGTCCGAAAGGCGAACTAAGTCCGGAACCAGGTTCGATGCACATCGTTTCGGTTCGAGCTCACGCTTGGCGGCCCGGACTCAAGACCGTCGCGCCGGCTTCCGGAAGGATGGTTCGCCCGGCCTACCATCCCCGGTGCTATTGAGCAGAAACGGGCCATCGACGGGCCCGGCCTACCATCCCCGGTGCTATTGAGCAGAAACCGACCATCGGCGGGCCCGGCCTACCATCCCCGGTGCTATTGAGCAGAAACGGGCCATCGGCGGGCCCGGCCTACCACCCCCGGTGCTACTGAGCAGAAACGGGCCATCGGCGGGCCCGGCCTACTATCCCCGGTGCTACTGAGCAGAAACGGGCCATCGGCGGGCCCGGACGCCTGCCTCACGGGCGCCCGCAGACCACGCACGAAGGCCGAGGCCTTCGTGAGCAGGGAGACTCGATGCGCGTTCTGGTTGCCGAGGACGACCCCGGCCTGCGCGAAGTCCTGGTCCTCGGCCTCGAGGACAGCGGCTATCGCGTCGACGCGGCCGGGCGCGGCGACGACGCCATCGACCTTCTCAAGTTCTACGACTACGACGTCGCCGTGATCGACTGGCGCATGCCCGGCAAAGAAGGCATCGAAGTCGTGGCCTGGGCCCGCAAGCATGGCAAGCCTACGGCGATGTTGATGCTCACCGCCCGAGACGCACCGCCGGATCGAATCGCCGGCCTGGACGCGGGCGCGGACGACTATCTGGTCAAGCCGTTCGATTTCGGCGAACTGCTGGCCCGCATCCGGGCCCTGCAGCGCCGGCCCCGTGGCGTCGACGCGCCCGTGATCGCCCGCGGCGCGCTCGCGCTGGACCCGGTTCGGCGCGAAGCCACGGTCGCCGGGAGGCCCCTGACCCTCACTCCGACCGAGTACAACATCCTGGAGTTGCTGATGCGCCGCTCCCCGGCCGTCGTGGATCGCAAGGCGATCGCCGAGCACGGCTGGCAGGACGAAACGGATCCGCTCGGCTCGAACGCCATCGACGTCCAGCTCAGCCGCCTGCGGGCCAAGCTGCCGTCAGCGGGAGTCCGAATCGTGACCGTTCGCGGCGCCGGCTACCGGCTGGAGGAAGCATGAGAGTCTTCGGTCGATCGTTCGGACGCACGCCCGCCGCCGACGGGAGCGCCGCGATAGACGGCGGCCCGGCGCATCCGTCGGTGACCATGCTGACGATCCGGGTCGCGATGGCCGCGGCCGCGATCGTCGGCCTGGCCTATGTGGCGATCGCGGTTCTGGTGGCGCTCGTCGTGTCCGGCAATCTCATGGCCGACGTGGACCGGCATCTGGACCAGGCCCTCCAGGTGAATGTCCAGCAGGGAAATCTGCCCGGCGGCCAGGACAACGTCCAGGGCAACGGCCAGGCCGGGCCCGGCTTCGACCCGGGCCGGCTCAATCCCAGGGTCGTGCCGGTTCTGCTCTGGCAGGTGCGCCCGAACGGCGCCATCGAGAGCCAGGGCCTCACCAACGTCGACCTGCCGACTGCCTACGCCGGCGTGACCGATCCGACCACCGTCTCGATCGACGGCGTCAGCTACCGGCTGGCGGGCATTACCGTCGGATCCGGACGCTTCATCGCCGGGCAGGCTCTCGACGGCGTCGGCCAGACCGAATCGACCCTCATCGTGGCCGAACTCGGGACCGGCTGCGCGCTCCTGATCCTGGTATTCCTCGGCGCGCTGGCCGTGGGACGACGGGTCGCCCTGCCCATCGAGCGGACGCGTGTTCGCCAGCTCGAGTTCACGGCCGACGCCTCGCACGAGCTGCGCACTCCGCTCTCGGTCATGGAAGCCCAGACGAGCCTGGCTATCGGCCGAGCCCGGGACGGCGCATGGGACGGCGCCGCCTTCGCTCGAATCGACGGCGAGCTGAAGCGCACCCGGCGGCTTGTCGACGACATGCTGTGGCTGGCGCGATTCGACGCCACAGCCGGGCAGCCCGAATCGGAGCCCGTCGATCTGGCAATTCTGGTTGGGCAAACGGCCGACAGATTCGCCGCCGTTGCCGAGGCTCGAGGCCAGAAGTTGACGGTCGCCGCCGATCCGGAGCCGGCTATCGTCAGCGCCCCGGCCGAGTGGCTGGACCGCCTGCTGGCCGTGCTGCTGGACAACGCCTGCAAGTACGCGCCGGAGGGCGGGCAGATCGCGGTGTCGGTGACGGTCGTCGAGGGCCGCCGCGTGCGGCTCGGCGTGTCCGACTCCGGTCCCGGTATTGCGCCGGAGGAACGCGGGCGCGTCTTCGACCGCTTCCATCGGGCCTCGGAAACGCCCGTCGGCGCGGGCCTGGGCCTGGCAATCGCCGACGCCATCGTCCGGGCTACCTCCGGCCGCTGGAGCATCGGCGGCTCCCCGCTCGGCGGCGCGGACGTGTCCGTTGCGTGGCCGCGGGCGATGGCCGGACGCCACGAGACGCGCGCCACGTAGCGACCCCGCGGAGCCGGCGCGCCGTAATCCGTTCGAAAGCCAGGACGAGCCATTCTCGGGCGACACTCCGCACTCGAGGAAGTCAGATGGCCAGCCAAGACACCACACCCGCGACCTCCGCGGAGGCGCCCGTCTGGGACGCCGCCGCGCTGGCGGAGCCCGAGCCGGCCGACACCGTGCCGGTGGCCGGCGAGCCCGTGGACGCCGAGCCCGTGGACGCGATCGCCTCCCCGATGGCCGGCCTGCCAAAGCCCAAGCTCCACCACCGCCGGACGAGTTCCACCACGGTCATGCTGGCCATTTCCGCCATCGTGGCTGTGGGAGGGATCGGCTTCGCGATGGGCCGGTTCACGACTGCAACGTCGAGCGACACGACGACCGGCAACGGCAACGGCGCGTCCAACGGCAATGGGCTTGGGCAGATCCCGTTCGGGAGCGGAGCGCCCGCCGGCCTGGGCAACGGCCGCGGTCTCGGCGGCACTCAGTCGGTCAGCGGCACCGTCGTGAGCGTCGGCGCCAATTCCTTCACCGTCAAGCTCGCCAGTGGCGACACGGTCACCATTGCCACGGGCTCGTCCACTACCTACCACGCCCAGACGTCCGGCAGCAGTTCCGACCTGGCCGCGGGTCAGACGGTCCTCGTTCAGACGACCGGCGGCGGCGCGAACGGGAACGGCTCGTCCGGCCAGGCGTCGGCGAGTCCCGGCACGGACACTCGTACCGCGACTGACGTGACCATCACCGGCAGCTAGCTCGAGTCTCGTGTGAGCGCGGCGACCCGACCCATCCGCCGCGCTCGCTCCACTCTGGTGCGGGGGGCGCGGTCGGACCCGCTCAGACCTTCCGCACCACCATCGTTCCGGCCGCGTCGTCCCACCATGTGCGCCGCGCCGGGTTGTCGGCGGCCAGGACGGCCGCGATGATCGCCGGGATCAGAAAGAACCCCATGCATACGGCGAAGAGCAGGAAGCGGATGGTGGTCTCGCCGACACCGATCGGCCCTCCGTCTCTGCCCCGCACGATCTTGAGCCTGAGCAGGCGCTGCCCGAGGGTGCCCTGGAAGGCCCACCAGGACGTCGGGAAGTAGGCCACGGCGAAGATCCACCACACGATGTAGCAGGCCCGAGCGCCGGCCGAGAGGACCTGGGTGCTGCCATGGTGCTGGACCCCAAAGGCCTCGGCCGCCAGGGCCGCCACTATCAGTGCGCCAAGGTAGACGACCATGTCGATCACCATGGCACCCACGCGGACCCCGACGTCGCCCCAGATGAGTCCAGGCGCGGGCCCGAACTGGACGTGGGTCCAGGGCGATGCCTGTTGAGCCATGCCGGCGGCGGGCTGCTGGTATCCGTAAGGGGCAGACGGCGGCCAGCCGGGAGCCTGGCCCGGCGGCCAGCCCGGGGCCTGCGCCGGCGGCCAGCCGGGAGCCTGGCCCGGCGGCCAGCCCGGGGCCTGTGCCTGAGCAGGGGGCCAGCCCGGGGCCTGCGCCTGGCCCGGCGGCCAGCCCGGGGCCTGCGCCTGCGAAGGCGGCCAGCCGGGAGCTTGTGCCGGCGGCCAGCCGGGAGTCTGAGAAGGCGGCCAGCCGGGAGTCTGCGAAGGCGGCCAGGCAGGCGCCGGCTGGGCGGCAGACTGGTCCGGCGGCATGTCGGCCGGGCTCCAAGGTTGGGCTCCGCCGGAATCTGAGACGTGCGAGCCGAGCTCCGCCGGCCATGGCTGCTCGGGCGCCGTGCTGGCGCCCTCGTCCCCTCGATCGGTGCCGAAGGGATCGTTCCCGCTGTCCTGGACCATCGCCCTACCGCCTCCGGGCCGAGCGTTCGGGCTTCTACCCGCCGGATCGGCCGTCTCGGATCGTCATCGTAGCAGCGCCGGTCGTACCTCGGCTGCCCGGCGAAGGAGTTCTCTCAGGTTGGTTTCAGCCCGCGGCGCCAGACTCCCGGGAGTCAACCAAGCACCGGTAGTTCAAATGAGTGCAACCATTCTCAAACGCGTTCTGATAGTCATCCTGGGCATCGCGGTCATCGCGGCAGTCGCCGCCGTGGCGTATCACGTCGGCATGAACGCCCCGGCCGGCCCGCGCCTCGGCGATTTCCAACCCATGCGCGGCTATCGAGACTACGGCTTCTTCTGGTTCGATCCGTTCGGACTCCTGATTGCCGTGGGCCTCGGGTTGCTGGCCGTCTGGTTGGTCGTGGGCCTCTTCCGGGCGCCGTCCGGCGCGACCAGCGCGTCGGCCTCGACCTCGCCGGACAGCCTGGCCGCGCTTCGCGACCTGTCTGAGATGCACGACCGCGGTTCTCTCACGGACGACGAGTTCACGGCGGCGAAGCGGAAGCTTCTGGGTCTCTGAGCAGCCGCGCGCGGCATCCTGCGAGGTCACCCCAAATCGCGACCCGCGGCCGGGCTATGCTGGCGCCCGGCGCACAGTTCTTCGCGCCCTGCAAGTGAACGGAGCGAGGAGTAACAGATGTCGGGCTTCAAGGCCTTCCTGCTCAAGACCAACGCCCTGGCCCTGGCCGTCGGCGTGATCATCGGCGTCGCCATGGGCAACGTCGTCAACTCCCTCGTCAACGACATCATCATGCCGCCCATCGGCTACGCCCTCGGCAGTGTCGATTTCTCGAGCCTGAAGGTCGTCCTCAAGTCGGCCTCCAGCGCGACGGCCACAGACGAAGTTGCCATCCGTTACGGCGCGTTCCTTAACGTTGTGATCTCCTTCGTGATCGTGGCTTTCGTCGTGTACGTGGTCTCGACGATCGTGCTGCGCCCGGCCAAGGAGGCGCCCGCCGCGCCGACCAAGGTCTGCCAGTACTGCCGGGAGACCGTTCCCGCCGACGCCACGAAGTGCCGGGCCTGCGCCAGTTCCATCTAGCCGGGGTAAGGTTGGGCTGCGGCAGCTGGTCGCGCCGATAGCGCCGCCCGCCCAGCTCGTCCGATAGACACGGTGCCCCCGCCCGGGCGTCCAGCGACGAAGAGCCGCGGGCCGACGAAGGAGTGGCAGCATGGTCGCGAAGCTGAACGTTCGCTTTGACCGAATTGCCCGAGTCCAGGCGGGCATGCGCCAGCACGGCCTCGTCGCCCTCGTGATCCTCAACCACGACGACTACCGCTGGCTGTTCGGAACGGACAGAGCCCAGCCTCGAGCCATCGTCCCGTACGAAGGCCCGCCCGAGCTGATCGCTTTCACCGGCGAGGAGCCCGAACTCAGGGCGGCTTTGGCGAACGGCGAGGTCCGCGTCTTCGGCAGCGTCGGCGGGCAGATTCACGACGTGGTCGGCCGGTTGCGCGATCTGGCGGCGGCCGACCCCTTCGGCGCGCGGGCGGCTGGCGGGCGGCCGAAGGTCGGCATGCAGATGTGGTTTGGCACGCCGGCCTTCCTGGTCGATCTGTTCAGGCAGGTCAATCCGCAGATCGAGCTGGTCTCGTCAGACCCAGTCATGGACCCGCTGCGGATGGTCAAGGATCCGGACGAGATTGCCGCCATGACGGAGGCCCAGCGCGTCGCGGCCCTGGGCATGGATCGGGCCCGGGAGATGCTGCGCCCCGGGGTCTCGGCCCACGCGGTCGCAACCGAGGCTCTCTCGACGATGTGGCGCGCCGGAGCCGAGGGCACGAGCACGCCGATCTATGTCAACTTCGGCGTCGAGACGTGCATGCTCCACGGCCGAATCAGCCCCGAGCCGCTCGAGGCCGGCCAGCTCGTCCTGATCGATCTGACCCCCCAATTCGTCGGCTACTGCGCCAACCTGGCTCGGACCTTCGTGATGGGCAAGCCGGACGACCGCCAGACCGAGCTGATCGCCACGTACCTGGCGGCCGCGGACGAGGTGCGGCAGGCGATGCGCCCCGGAGTGACGATCGGGCAGCTCGACGAGCGAGTGGCGGCCGTGGCCGAAGGGCGCGGATTCGGCCCGTATCACGTCTACGGCATCGGGCACGGCCTGGGGCTACGGTTCGAGGAGACGCCGGCGCCGACGATCATCCCGCCCCACAAGAACGTGCCGCTCGTGGAAGGCATGGTTGTGACCATCGGCCACCCCGTGCTGGCTGTGCCCGGATTCGGGGGCGTTCGTTTCGAGGACGCCTACCGGCTGACCGCGACCGGACCCGAGTCGCTCTTCCGATATCCGCTCGAGCCCGTCATCGGCTGACCCGCGCCCGCCTCTGGCTGCCGCCCGCCCGGCGCCGCCGCCCGCCCGGCGCCGCCGCCCGCCCGGCGCCGCCGCCCGCTCCACGCAGCCGCCCGAACGGGCGGGTCCCGTGTCGATTTCCCCTCCAAAGTCAGGCTTGTCTTTCAGGCAAGGCGGCGGAAATCATGACTAGCATTGATTTCACCCCGCGCACGTCCCTGCCGCGGTGATACGTCGCTCACTCGCTCGGCGGAGGAACGTGTCCGCGAACCCACTTCCCAGTCGGATACTTGTGTCCGCGGCCGTGGCCTTGATGGCCGCGTGCTACCTCGCCGGCGCGCCGTACGCGAAAGCGGCCGGGCCCGATGCCACGCCGCCGGCGGGCGAGACGGCCGTGCCCGCGGCTACACCCGGTTCCATCCCGACCCCCGATGTGTCGAGCGCGGATCCGTCGACGGCGCCGGCCTCGGCCGCGGGGGTGAGCGATTCCGACGCCACGCCCCTGATCCAGGACGTTGGGCCGGAGCGAACGCCGCGCACCTTCGTTGCCCTGGGTGACTCGCTCACGGCCTGGGTCTTCGCGCCGGGCAGCCACACGCCCTCCACCAGCGGCACGTGGCCAGCCCTCCTCGCCGGTCTGACAGACCATCTGACCCTCGTCCACAACGCCGGGGTGCCCGGCAACCTGACCGGGCAGATGCTGGCCCGGCTCCGCCGCGACGTGTTCGCCTACTCGCCGGACACTCTGCTCGTGATGGGTGGTACCAACGACATCGGCGCGTACGTTCCGGTAGCCACCATCGTGGGCAACCTGCGCGAAATCGTGGATCAGTCCAAGGCGCGAGGGATCCGGGTCGTGCTGTTGACGATCCCGCCCAGCAACTCGCTCTACGCGTGGCAGCGCCGCCAGATGCTCCAGGCGAACGCCGCAATCAAGAAGCTGGCCGCGGATGAGCACGTCCGTTGCATCGACGTCTTCACGGTGTTGGCCAATCGGGACGGGCGCCTCCAGACTCCGTTCGCCGCCCGGGACCGTCTGCACCTGACCGACCGGGGAGAAGCGGAGCTGGCCCAGACCGTCTACCGGGCTCTGTACCCGCCCGGACCCGAGCGGCCGCCCGCTCCCTGACGCGCTCGAGCGCCCGAGCGCCGAGTCTCAGGCGCCGGCCGCCGAGAGCAGGAAGTCCGTCCCGAACGCCACGATCAGACCCGTCATCAAGGCCGCGCCGGTCATCATGGGCAAGGCGAATCGGCGCGACACGGCCATGACTTCGTTGAACACGAAGACCAGCGCGCCGGCCGCGAGGCCCAGGAACGCGATCGACAGCAGGGGCGAGACGAACGAGTAGCCCACGACTCCGCCGAGGAACGTCGGCCCGCCGCCTGCCAGTCCGGACAGGGCGAGGAAGCCCCAGCTCGGGCGCGGTCCCAGGCCCAGGGGCGCGCCTATGGCGAAGCCTTCCGTGGCGTTGTGGAGGGCGAACCCGACGACCAGGATCAGGGCCAGGGACGTGGCCCCGGTCGCGGCCGACTGCCCGATGGCCAGGCCTTCGGAAAAGTTGTGCAGCCCAAGACCGGCTGCCGTGCCGAGTGCGATCTGGCGGGGCTCCAGGGCCAGGCGCTGGGCCCGGCCATTCATCCGCTGGGTGAAGTAGGTGACCGACAGCAGTCCGAAGGCGACGCTGCCGGCCAGTACGCCCGCGTCGAGCAGGAAGTCACCCACGCCGCCCCCGTTCCGCGCTTGCTGCAGGGCCAGATCGACCGGCTCCACCGCCTGGGCCAGGACGTCGTAGATGAGGAACAGGACGACGCCGGCCGCGGCCGTCACCAGGACGACGCGCACTTTCGGGGAGAGCCCGCCCAGCCTGCCTACGGGGAGGCCAAGGAAGATCGTGCCGCCCGCGAAGGCGGCCAGAACCACGGTCTGGGCGAAACTCATCGAACCTCTCGCGCTGCCGGGTCGATCGCGCCCGCGGCGGCAATCCCTACTAAGTTACTCAGGATTACGGCCGGATGGTATCGGGTCGTCCGGCGCCCAGTCAAGCACCGGATTTCCCGTCAGCGAACCTGGAACGAGCGCTTGGCCAGGCCGAGCCAGAAGCCTTCGATCTTGAATTCCGGTGCCTCTCCCGGTTCCGAGGCCGCGCCCAGAGCGACGAACAGGGGCGCGAAGTGCTCGACCGTCGGGTGGGCGTAGGGCATGCCCGGTGCGCGGTTACGGAAGTCGAACAGGGCGTCCAGGTCGCCCGAGGCGAGCGTTTCCTCCGCCCAGCGGTCGAATTCCTTCGACCATTCGGGCGCGCCGGGCCGGCCGTCGAAGTAGTCGTGGACGAACGGCAGGCCGTGGGTCATGAAGCCGCTGCCCATGATCAGCACGCCCTCGTCGCGCAACGGCGCCAGGCGCCGGCCGATGTCGAATAGATGCTCCGGTCGCAGGTCCGGCATGGACATCTGCAGGACCGGTATGTCTGCATCCGGATACATCGGAATGAGCGGCACGTAGGCGCCGTGGTCCAGGCCGCGGTCGGGGCGCTGGACGACCTCCTCGTGCGGGGGCATGAGCGAGGCGACTCGAGCGGCCAGTTCCGGGGCACCGGGCGCGTCGTACCGCACTTCGTAGTAGCGCTCAGGGAAGCCGTAGAAGTCGTAGACGAGCGGCACTCTGGTTGTGGCCCCGAGCGAGAGCGGGGCCGACGTCCAGTGGGCGCTGACGGTCAGGATCGCCTTCGGGCGGGGGATCTCGCGCGCCCATGCGGCCAGCTCGGCCGGCCACTGCTGTTCGTCCAGCAGTGTCGGCGCGCCGTGTCCGAGGTAGATCGCCGGCAGGCGCTCGGCCGGCTCACGAGAATCAGCGATCTCAGGCATCCGTCATTTCTTCCGCGGGCGGGCAGTCGGCGTGAATCCGAGCCGTCAGCGTCTCGAACAGTCGAGCGAGAGCGGTTCGGTCCGCATCGTCGAGATGGGCGAATAGCTCGGCCACCGAGGCCTGGTAGGTCTCGAACTGGCTCGCCACCCGGCTCAATTCGCAGGCCAGCTCCACCAGGGTCACGCGTCGGTCCGTCGAGTGGGGGACGCGGCGAACGAGGCCCTCGGCCTCCAACCCGTCGACTAGGGCGGTGACATTGCGGGGCGTGACCATGAGCGCGTCCGCCAGGTCCGCCATCTTCTGCGGCCCGTGGCAATGAACCGCGTACATGAGCTGCAGCCGCGGAACGGTCGCGCCGGCCTCGACGGCTTTCCGGCCGCTCCAGCGCCCGAACGCGGCCGAGAACGCGACGGCCTTCGCGGCCAGGGCGTCCGGCGACTGCGACTCGGCTGTGCCGGGTGCCGCCTCAGTCTGGGGGCCGATCGCGGGTCGGCCCGCGCCGCCCGAGGATGCTGTAGACATTCACTATCGCCCTTGGTATTATCTCCGCGGTAAGCTTACCACAGTGATCATGTATTAGTTCAAGGTAATTGGCGGGAAGGCCCGGGCCAACGGTCGTCGTCAGAGTCGCGACGATCCGACGGGTTCGCAAGCCGGAAGACCGCCAGCCGGGACAGGGAAAGGTATCTCAGGAAATGACCGCCAACCAGATTATCGAGCGCCCGCGCGTCAACGAGCAGTTCGCTCGGCCCGCCAGCGAAACAGCGATCGACCGAACCGCCGAGGCCCTCCGCGGCCACGGTTTCGAAGTCCGGATAGTCGAGAACGGCGACGCCGCGCGCGACGTAGTCTTGAGCCTGGTGCCCGATGGCGCAGAGGTCGGCCAGGGCGCGTCGAAGACGCTCGCCGACATCGGGGTAACCGACGTCGTCGAGAAGAGCGGCCGCTACGAAGCCGTACGACCGCGCACCCGGGCCATGGACCGGGCCACGCAGATGGCTGAGATTCGCAGGCTCGGCGCCGCCCCGGACTTCCAGCTCAACAGCGTCCAGGCCGTGACGGAGGACGGGCGAATCGTCGTCGGGTCCGCCTCGGGCAGCCAGCTCGGTCCGATCGCAAGCGGCGCCGGCCGGGTCATCCTGGTCGTGGGCTCGCAGAAGATCGTGCCGGATCTGGACACCGCCTTCCGCCGCCTGGACGAGTACGCGGTCCCTCTCGAGGACATTTCGATGCAGGAGGCTTACGGCCGCCACACCGCGCTGAACAAGGTGCTGATCCTCAACGGCGAATGGGGCCCCGGCCGCGTGACCGTGATCCTGGTCAAAGAGCCGGTCGGGCGCTAGCACTCCCTGCGACACGCTCCCCGGGCGATAGGCCGGCCGGCGCTTCACGCACCGGCCGGTTACCTTGTCCGCGGACGTCCTTCGGTCGCTAATTGCGACTCAGTCTCAATGGGGATATGCTTCCCGAGGCCCGGCCGGAAATGGAAGACACCTGGGCCCAACCTGGAGCGACACTGATGAACAACAACCTGGCGAGGCCGAGATTCGGCCGCAGGATCTTCGCCGTCTTGTCCGGGATCGTCCTGGCGACGGCCGTTCTCGGCTGCGCCGGTTCTACGGCGTCGGGTTCCGGCAAGCTGGTCGTGGTTGCGACCACCACCGTGTTTGCGGACCTCGTGTCGAACGTGGGCGGCGACTACGTCTCCGTGACGAGCCTCGTGCCCAAGAACGCGGACGTGCACACGTTCGAGCCGAAGCCGTCGGACATGCGTATGGTCGCCGAGGCGAAGCTGCTGGTGATGAACGGGCTCGGCCTGGACGATTGGCTGGAGAAGACGATCACGAGCGCGGCCGCCGAGGGCACACCCCTGGTCAAACTCGCCGTCGATCTGCCCGGGGTCACCCTGCTGCCGGGAGACACGTCCGGCACTCAGAACCCGCACCTCTGGATGGACGTCAAGTACACCGAGCTGTATGTCGACCGGATCGCCGCCGCGCTCGAATCGGCCGACCCGGCACACGCGTCGGCGTACGAACGGCAGGCGGCTACGTACAAGGCCAGCCTGGACGAACTGGACACCTGGGTCCGGGCTCAGATCGCGACGATACCGGAGGCCGACCGCAAGCTCGTCACCTTCCACGACGCCTTCCCGTACTACGCCCGCGGGTACGGCGTCACCATCGTCGGAGTGGCAGTCCAGGCGCCCGGCCAGGATCCCAGCGCCGGCTACACGGCCGAGCTCATCAAGGCCATCAAGGCGGCCGGCGTGAAGGTGATCTTCAGCGAGAGCCAGTTCCCCACGCAGATCGTCGACCAGCTCGCGACCGAGACGGGCTGCAAGGTCTACGCGAACCTCTACGATGGTTCTCTCGGCGACCCGCCCGTGACAAGCTACGTGGAGCTAATACGCTGGGACACGACACAGCTCGTGCAGGGACTGGCATGACCCACGTTCACTCGGACCATCACACTTCCGGACGCTCGGCGCCTCCGTCGGGCCCCGTGGAGCCTCTGGTCGCGAGCCCGATAGAGGCGGTCCCGCCGGCGGTCAAACCCGGCGTCCGCCTCGAAGCGGTCGGCAATCCCGCCCCGGCCGTCAGCCTGTGCGGAGTGTCGGCCGGGTACGGCCGGCGAGTCGCGCTCGAGGACCTGGACCTCGAAATCCCGCTCGGGGCGCTCGTCGCGGTCGTCGGCCCCAACGGCGGCGGCAAGTCCACGCTCCTCAAGCTGATCGCGGGCGTGCTCAAGCCGTGGACCGGCACCGTGGAGGTGCTCGGCGCACCACCCGGGCGTGAGGCCCGCCGCGTGGCCTACGTGCCGCAGGCGGAGCTCGTGGACTGGTCGTTCCCCGTCAACGTCTGGACCGTGGCCATGATGGGCCGCTACCCGCGCCTGGGACCCCTGCGCCAGCCCGGCCGGGTCGACCACGACGCGGTGGCGTCGGCCCTGGAGCGGGTCGGTATGGCGGATCGGGCCAAGAGCCCCATCGGGGCGCTTTCCGGCGGCCAGCGGCGCCGCGCGTTCCTGGCCCGCGCCATCGCCGCGGAGGCCGACGTGTACCTGCTCGACGAGCCGGTCACCGGTGTGGACGTCCCCACTCAAGAGGCGATCATGGCTCTTCTGGGCGCGGAGGCCGAGCGCGGCAAGGCCGTCGTCGCCACCACGCACGACCTGGGCGCCACGGCCCGCCACTTCCGCTCGGTCGTGGCGATCAACCGCCGCATCCTGGCGTCGGGCCCGGCCTCGCTGATCACCGATCCGGACGTTCTGGCCCGGACATACGGCAATCACCTCCTGATCCTGGGTCAGGGCCTGGGGCTCCTGGACGACTCGCACCACCATGACGACCCGGCCGGACGCGAGCGCCACTTCCATGAGGAAGGAGGCAGCCGGTGAGTCTGACCAGCTACCTTCTCGACCCACTCGCGTTCAGCTTCTTCGACAGGGCGCTGATCGCCGGCATGATCGTCGGCCTCGTGTGCGCGACGGTGGGCAGCTACATGGTTCTGCGGGGCCTGGCGTTCATGGGCGACGCGCTGAGCCACTCTGCCTTCCCCGGTGTGGTCGTTGCGTACCTGATCCAGGTTCCGTTCTACTTCGGGGCTTCGGTTGCGGCCGTTGCCACGGCCCTGGCCATAGGCTGGGTCACGCGGCAAGGCAAGGTCCGCAGCGACACGGCCATCGGCGTCCTGTTCGCCGGGATGTTCGCCCTGGGCATCTTCTTGTTCAGCACGATCCCGAACTACGTCGGCGATCTCTTCGGCTTCCTGTTCGGCAACGTGCTGGGCATCGGAGTAGGGGACCTGATTTCGCTGGCAATCCTCGCCGGCGTCGTCCTGGCGCTGTCGGTGCTGCTCTGGAAGGAGCTGCTCTACGCCACGTTCGACCCCCTCGGCGCGGCTGCGTCCGGGCTGCCCGTCGGCCGGCTCGACTACCTGCTCCTGGCCCTGATCGCCATGACGATCGTGATCAGCCTGCAATCCGTCGGCATCATCCTGGTCGTGGCCATGCTGGTGACGCCGGCCGCCACGGCTCAGCTGATCTCGAAGAGCTTCGGGAGGCTGGTGATGATCGCCGGGCTCATCGGAATCGTCTGCCCGGTCGTCGGGCTTTACGTCAGCTTCTGGATCAACTCGGCCAGCGGGGCGACGATCGTCCTCGTGGAGACCGCCGTCTTCGCCCTGATGCTTGTCGGATCGGCGGTGGCCACCCGGGTGCGGCGGCCGGAGCTCCTCGCCGCGGACTAGTGCCGCCGGTCGCCTCCGGCGGTCAGCCCTCCGAAGCGGCCAGCTTCTGGCAAGCCGGGCAGAGGCCCCACAGTTCGACCCTGTGCCAGTCGATTCGGTAGCCCGTCCGCTGCTCGGCTTCGGCCACGATGCTGCTCATCCCGATCCACTCCAGGTCCACGGAGCGCTGGCAGCGCGAGCACACGAGATGGTGATGGTGGCGGGTCGACTCGCAGCGGACGTACGAGTGGGCGCCGCTCGGCAAATCCAACCGCTCGATCCAACCCAGCGAGACGAGCAGCTCCAGGGTTCGGAAGATCGTGGCCCGGGCCACGCGGGTCTGATGACGCCGCGAGTCGGCGACGAGGTCGGCCGTCTCGAACGCTCCGTCACGACCGGCGATCAGATCCGCCACGGCCCGACGGGCACGCGTCATGCGATAGCCGGAACTCTCCAGCGCGGCGACAAGTTCCGCGCTGCCGGGAGCCGCTGGCGCCTGGATCGTATTCATGGGGCCATCATAGGCGCGCCGGCCCGGCTCCGGAGGCGGGCGCCAGGTCAGGCCTCGGCCACGGGCTCGACGGGTGCGTCCACGGGCTTCGTCGCGCGCACGATGGCGCTGTATATCCCGTCCGCCGTTTCGTTGGCGATCTCGATCGAGACGTCCGTGAAGCCCGCCCCTTGCAGCCCGGCTCGGTACTCCGACACCGACAGCGCTCCGGCGATGCAGCCCGCGTAGGACCCGCGCTCCGCTCGTTCTGCCTGAGTCAGCCGATCGTCGGCGACGATGTCCGAGATCCCGATCCGGCCGCCGGGTCGCAGGACCCGGGCGATCTCGCGGAAGACTGCGGTCTTGTCCGCGGCTAAATTCACGACGCAGTTGCTGATGACGACGTCGATCGAGCCGGCCGGCAGGGGAATGGCTTCGATTTGACCCTTCAGCCACTCCACGTTGGTGGCCCCGGCTTCGGCCGTGTTGCGCCGAGCGAGGGCCAGCATCTCGTCGGTCATGTCCAGACCGAAGGCCCGGCCGGTCGGGCCGACGCGTCGCGCGGACAGAAGGACGTCGATGCCGCCGCCGGAACCGAGGTCGAGGACTCTCTCACCTTCGTGGAGCTCCGCCACGGCGACCGGGTTGCCGCAACCGAGAGAAGCCAGGACGGCCGATTCGGGCAGCTCGGCCAGTTCGACGGCGGAGTAGGACGCCGAGCCGTCACCGGCCGGCTCGCCGCAGCTTCCGCCGCAGCAACCGCGGTTGGAGGCCAGGACGGTCAGGGCCGCGGCGGCGTAGTGAGAGCGAACGGTCTCGCGGATGTCGGACATTCTCGGACCTCAGCAGCATTCAAGGGAAGATGGGCGGTTGAGCAGAAGGGCGCGCAGGCGGGAAACGACGCCTGGACCGCGCGGGGGCTGCTCGAAGACGAAACCGTCCACGCACCTGCCGCGAGCGTCGCTGATGCGGGCGCAGACGAGGGCTCTGACGACCTCGGGACTGTTGTAGTACATCGACATTTATCGATCTCCTTTCGGGACTAGAGTATGCACTCTATCGATACTTGTCAATATCGAAAGCAATCGATATCATGACCCGCATGAAGCGCGCCACAGACCCCGACGTCCTGCTGTTGCAGGCCACCGCCGACCCGACGAGACTGTCGATCCTGCGCCAGCTCAGCGCCGAGGCCGAAGTCTGTGCCTGCGATTTCGGCGACTGCTGCACGGTCGGTCAGCCGACCGTCTCGCACCACCTCAAGGTCCTTCGTTCTGCCGGCTGGGTGACGGCCGAACGCCGAGGGACCTGGATCTGGTACTCGATCAATCCCGAAGCGGTAGCTCGCTTCCGCGAGCTCGCGGGCGAATTCCGGGCCGGCCCGGCCATGTCCGCGGCTGCCATCGGCGCCGCGGTCGGAGCGAGCGGTGCCGTCGCCGCCCTTCCCTTGCCGCTGCCGTCCGCCATGTCCGGTCGACCCGGCCGCTGACCTGCTCTGACATAGCGAAAGGCCGCCGGCGGAGCCGACGGCCTTTCGCGGTTTCGGGGCTGCGGGTTGGGTCAGTCCGGATAGCGATCCAGGATCTGGCCGAGCGTGAGGCCGCGGTACGCGTCCGGGATGTCCGTCGCGAAGCGGTCCCAGATCTGGCGGACCGGGCCGGGCGCCCGAACGCTGAGGGCGTCGAGCGTCATGCCGCGGATACTCGGGTCGTTGATGCCCGGCACTCGCCGCATGTTGTAGGCAAACGTGTGCAGAGCCGCGTCCACCGCTCGGGCGGTCTTGGGGGCCACGCCCTTGGCCGCCGCAGCCGCGGCCGTCGCGGCCGCCTCCTGCGCGGAAGGAGCGGCGGGCCGGGCTGGGGGAGTGGCCGGAGCCGGGGGAGTGGCCGGAGCCGCCGGAGTGGCCGGAGCCGCCGGAGCGGCCGGAGCCGCCGGAGCGGCCGGAGCCGCCGGAGCGGGTGCCGGGGCCGGGGTAACGGGCGCGGGCGCGGGTTCGGCCTTCGGCCTGGGGGCCTGGGCCTTCAGCGCCTTGCTGCCGGCACTCAGCTGAGTGGTCACGTCGAGTGACGGATCGGCCGTGACGTCCACCAGTTCCTCGGCCTCGAGCGCGTTCTTGTCGGGCTCTTCGTCGAGATGGTGGGTCAGCCGCAGACCCCTGCCCTTGCCCTTGCCGGCGTCACCGGAGGACGAGGTCGGCACCACGGTCGTGGTCGGGACAACTGAGCCGATGAGCGCGGAGAGGTCCACGCCGGTCAGGCTCTTGATGGTGGCATTGGCTTGGGCCACGGTATCGGTCGTCGTGCGGACGACCTGGGAAGCGCCGTCCGTCGACAGAACGGTCAGCGTGTCGATGTTACCGATGGGCTCGGCCGCGGCGCTGACAATCGCCGGCATCGCTTCCAGGATGGCGGTCAGAATGGCCGCCTGGTTGAACCTGCCGTAGGCCTCGGCCTTGAGGGCGAGGGCCTCGGCAAACGCCTTGCCCTTGGTCAGGACCACGGTCGCTTCCGCCTCGCCGGCCAGCTGGTAGCGGCGGGCCTCGGCTTCGGCCAGCGCGATGCGGGCCGACTTGTCGCCCTGGGCGCGGCTCACGGCCGCCGCGGCATCCGCCTCGGCCGGCTTGATGGTCGAAGCGAGCAGCTCCTTCTCGCGGCGCTCGGCCTCGATGACGGCCAGCTCGGTCTGCTTGCGCACGACCTCCTGCTGGGCCTGGGCCTGGGCCAGCGGTCCGGCCTGCTCGGCGCGGGCCTTGGCGGCCGCGGTCACCTGCTCGGCTTCGGCCTGGCGGAGGGCCACGTCTCGGGCGGCGCCGATCTTGATCTGCTCCGCGTCCGCCTGCTTGACCGCGGATTCCTGATCCGCGAGGGCCTGGGCGATCTTGGCGTCTCGGGTGACCGGGGCCAGCTTCTGGAGTCCGAGCTGGGTGATGTAGCCCGACTCGTCTTCGATCGACTGGATCGTGAAGGCGTCGATCTCGATGCCGGTCGTGGACAGGTCCAGCTTGGCGTTGTCCTGGACTCGCTGGAGCAGCTTCTCGCGGTCCATGATCAGCTCTTCGATCGTGAGCGTGCCCACGATGGAACGGAGCGAACCTTCGAGGACGTTCTTGACGATGTCGTCAATGTAGCTCGGATCCGTGCCCAGGAAGCGCTCGGCGGCGTTGCGGATGGACTCCACGTCGCGGCCGATCTTGAACGTGGCCACGCCTTCGACGTGGACCTTGATGCCCTGGCTGGTGATGGCGTCCTGGAGGATGATCTTGATCTGGCGGGCGGTCAGCTGCAGCCGGCCGACGCGGTTGAGGAGGGGCCACACGACGGTGCCGCCGCCGACGACGACGCGGATGCCCTGGTCGCCCGGGGCCATCTGATGGCCGGACGAGTCGCGAACCTTGGCGCCCTTCGAGCCGGCGACGATGAGGGCCTCGTTGGCGTTGGCGACCCGATAGCGGCTTGCCGCGAACGCGATCAGCAGGACGAATACGAGGACGGCGGCAAGAACGAGGAGCGCACCGGCGCCGCCGAATGTGACGATATCTGGCATCTGAATGGCCCCTCCTTGGCCGGGTGCTCTACTGTTGGGTTGGCGACTGGGTCCCGGGTTGGGCGGGAGCCACGATCAGGATCGACCCGGCGACGCCCGTGACGGTGACCGTGGAACCCGACCTGATGTCGACGTCCGCGGTCGCGGCTCGCTTCTGGCTCGTGCCTCCGTAGGAGACGATGACCTCGCCGTGCCGGCCTGCCGGGATGCCGACGACGACGCGCGCCGTAACCCCGACCATGTCCTCCATGGAATAGGCCTCCGGCGCCTGGGAGCGTGTCAGCACGTTGAACATGCCGTACACGAGCAGCGCGCCGACCAACCCGCCGCCGGCTCCAATGAGGGAGGCCCGGCTGGAGTCCAGATCCAGGACCGTCGTGCCGAACAGGCCGCCGATGCCGAACATGGCCATGAAGCCGAGCGCGATCGGGGCGATCGAAACGCCGCCGATGTCCAAGCCCATGTGAAGGCCGTCGAGCACGCCGCTGACAACGTCGTCCAGGACGACGGTGACCAGCAGCAGAACCAGGGCGACGATCATCGCGATGGCGAACACGAGGTTGCCGAGGTCTATGTGCAGCACTGTCGACGGATCTCCCTTCCCCTCGCGCCGGGCTCCGAACGCCACGACGACGCTGGCCGCGCCATTCTAGTCCGGTCCACTAACCGAATAGACCGCGATTCGCAGGTCAGGGTTCGGCCGATCGAGGCGATGGCGTCCGAGGTGGGCCAGACGAAGGGCTACCTCGCCTTGCGGTCGGGCCGCATCTGTGTCACCGCGGGTGATCAGATCAGAGCGCCACGACGAAATGGGCATCCGATCGATGGGATCGGATGCCCTGTGCGAGCGCGGTCCGGCCGCCCCCTCTCAGTTATGCGGGACGAGATGCCGTGGGTATCCGCCTCGGCGCCGACGGCCCCGGCCAGCCGGACCTTTCGTGATCGAACGTGTCAACGGGACCGCGTCGCCCTACCCGGGTGGCGCAGGGTCGGCCGCGACGTCAGCGTGGGAACGGCGCCCCGCCTCCGCCCGCAAGAACCGTCCCGACGCTGATGGCGGCCGTGGCGATGATCGCGAGCACTGTCGCGGCGAGTAGGCGCAGACTCAAGCGTTGGTTGCGAAACATGTTGCTGTCCTCCAGAAGCTCCTCTCGACGGGAGCATGGGGGCAAGCTAGACTTGCGGCATGAGTCTGTCAAGTATTTATCAACATAGAGACCGGCGCGACGAGCCGTTTGCCGCGTTACTGGGTTCTCGCATCCGTGATTTCCGGGTTCGGGCCGGGCTGACCCAAACGCAACTGGGCTCGCCCAGAACGCGTTCGTTCATCTCCGCGGTCGAGCGCGGGCGTACGCTGCCGTCCCTGAGAGCTCTGCTGCAGATGGCGGAGCGTCTCGGCGTGCCGGTGGCAGTACTTCTTGATCAGCTGGAATGGACTGGGCAGGATACATATACTTGGCTTCATGCCAGCAACGACGCGCCGCCGAGTCACAGTCGATGACCAGCCATTGGCGCGCTCAATCGGGTCGCGTATCCGTCAAGCGCGCCTCAAGGCCGGCCTGACCCAGCAGCAGCTCGCAGGTGAGCGATACACGAAGGCGTACGTGAGTGCGCTCGAGAATGGCCTATCCAAGCCTTCGATGGCCGCGCTCAACTACCTCGCGAGCCGCCTGGGCGTCACCTCCGCAGGCCTGATGGCCGGAGATGCGGACCGCTGGGGCAGGCTCGAAGCCGACGTCCTCCTGGCCAGTGGCCGCTGGCAGGAGGCCCTGGATGTCTACGACAGCCATCTCGCTCAAACGCCGTGTGGGGGTGAGCGAGCTGAGCTGCTTCTTGGACGAGCCGAAGCCCTCTCGAGGCTCGACCGCGGGCCCGAAGCCATAGCGGCGGGGTCTGAGGCCGCCGAGATCTTCGATCGCGAGGGCCGCGAGGCCGATGCCGCACTTGGGCGGTACTGGGTCGCCAATGGCGAGTACATCCAGGGCAACGCGAACGAGGCGCGCCGCTTGATCGAGTCTATCCTCGCCAGGGTGCGGGCCGGCCTGCGCGTTGAGCCCGACTTTCACCTCCGAATGGTGATTGCCCTCGCGGCGGTCGAGACTCGCGATGGCGAGTACGACCGAGCCCTGGCGTATCTATCCGAGATTCGGGGACTTGCCGACCAGCTCGACGACCGCCGCAGAGCGACGTATTTCTTCGACCTCGCCTACAGCTATCGCGAGACCGGCGACTACGAAGCGGCCGTGCGGGCCGGGTACGCCAGCCTGGCGCTCTTCACGGCCATGGGCGCGGAGTCGGAGACCGCGGCTCTCGAGAACGATCTGGCTCTGGCGTTCCTCAAGCTGGGCAACCTGGCCCGGGCCAGTGAATTCGCGGCGAGCTCCCGAGACCGGTTCGAGTCCCTTCGGGACGCCCGCTGGCTGGCTCACGTCGCCGACACGGAGGCCCAGATCTCGTTTGCTTCATCGTCCTTCGAGCAGGCCTCGAAACTGGTTGAGCAAGCGATCGAGGGCGCCGAGCTAACGGGCAACCAGAAGGCGCTCATCGATGCGCTCGTGACTCGGGCTCAGATCCGCCGGCAGAGCGGGGAGCGGGAAGGCGCGGAGGCGGACTTCACTCGAGCCGCGGATCTGGCTCGCGCTTCCGGCTCGCACGGCCGGATCCGTGAGGTGCTCGGTGCCTGGTCCGAAATGCTGGCCGAGAGCGGAGACCACCGCCGAGCTTATGAGCTCACCCGTGAGGCCCTGTCGATCTAGGGCCGCCCACAGCCGACCACTCGAGGCTGGCGTGGGGTTGGGCCGATCCTGAGGCGGCCCGCCCGAACAGGGCACCCACTGCTTCGGCCAGGGCGCCTCCGCTGAATGGCTTCGCGAGCTGCGCCGGCGCGCCGGCAAGGAGAGCCTCCGATCCGTAGCCGGAGATGAAGAGGGTCGGCAGCCTGGGCCGGACCGTCTCGATCCGGTCGGCCAGGTTCGGCCCGCTCATGGTCGGCATGACGACATCGGTGACTAGAGCGTCGAACGAAGCCGGATCGGCCATCAGGGCCTCGAGGGCGACGCCGGGATCGCTGAAGGCGGCGACCCTGTAGCCGGATCTCTGGAGCACGCGCTGCGCAAAGCGGCGGACTGCGGCATCGTCCTCGACCAGAAGGACCGTTTCGGTCCCGTCGGTGCGTATCGGACCGGTGGTGGTCCTGGCCCGAGCCTCCGGAATTGCCCGAATGAGCGCCGGCAGGTAGATCTGGAAGACGCTGCCCCCACCGGGATGGGTCTCGACGTCGATGTAGCCGCCGGCCTGCTTCACGATCCCATACACGCTCGCGAGCCCAAGCCCGGTGCCCTCGCCTGGGGGCTTCGTAGTGAAGAACGGCTCGAAGAGGTGCCGCTGGGTGGCCTCATCCATCCCAACGCCCGTGTCCGACACCTCCAGCAGGACGTGGCGGCCCACTTGCGCCCCCGGGTGGGATGCAGCGAAGCTTCTGGTGAGCGTGGCGGGTCTCACCGCGACGCCCAGCACGCCACCGGCGGGCATCGCGTCGCGCCCGTTGGCGGCGAGGTTGAGCAGGACCTGCTCGATCTGGACCCTGTCGGCAAGGACGCACGGCACCTCCGTGCTCGCGTCGAGCCGGACGACGATGTTCTCCCCGACGAGACGGCCCAGAAGAGCCACCGCGTCGCCGACAACCTCGGTCAGATCGAGGCTCTCCGGGCGCACCTCCGCTCGGCGGCTGAACGCAAGCAGCCCTTGCGTTAGCTGAGCTGCGCGCTCGGCGGCACGCTGGATCTCGACGATGTCGTCCTTCCTGGGATCGTCCGGCGCGTGCTCCGCGAGATGGAGTTCGGCGAACCCTCGGATGGCCGTCAGGAGGTTGTTGAAGTCGTGGGCCACGCCGCCCGCCAGCTGCCCGATAGCTTCCATCCTGGCCGAATGCCCCATCCGAGACGCGAGTTCGAGCTCACGGTTGCCGGCCGCGCGTCGCTCGTCCTCGAGGGCACCATGCTCGGTTACGTCGCGCACGACCACGAGCCTCGCGGCCTCGCTTCCCGAATCGTCGTCGATGCCGGTCACCAGGACGCTCAGACGGCGCTCGGATGGGGCAGGAATCGCCCTTCCGTCGAGAACCACCGGTTGCGGTGTCGCCGGCGGCACGACGATCTCGACTTCCTGGTCGCCGGCTCCCCCGCAGATCGCGACGAGCTCTTGGGGCTCGAGCACTACCCGGTCGAAGAACTGGCCCACTGCTTCTTCGTGGATACCCAGCAATCGGGCCGCCGAGGCGTTGAAGGCGACGATTCGTCCTTCCGGACCCAGCACGAGGACGGCGTCCGGCAGCGAGTCGACGAGGGTCGACCACGCCCTAGCGATGATGTGGTGTGATGCAGATGCGGACCGCTCCAGGGCGGCTCTCCTCGTCCTGGCATGCCTGCTCCCCCCAAGCAGCAGGCATGCCTGTCGCGAACGAATGTCAGAGTCCGGGCCTCCCACGAACGGCGGCCACGGCGCCGATGGTAGGTCGGTCCGGAATCGTGGTCAAGTATAAGTTGACCCGCGGAAGATGCCGTGCACGAAGCGCTCCCGGATCCAGATGCGGTATCAGACGGGGGCGCAGGCGGCGAGGAACACCCTGACTCCGGAATTTGCCGTCGAATCGAGGTCGAGATCCACCGCTGCGTCGACTCCGCGGAACATCGCCGTGTCGACGGCGTCACCCAGGGAGATTCGTCGACAGCGCTCCCACCATGCCTTCCGAGACCCTGCGCTTCATCTCGATGAGGGATTCGCGACTGTAGAAGGCGGCGTGGGGGGTGAGGATAACGTTGGGCAGGGCGAGCAGGGGGTCCCCGGGTGGAATGGGCTCTTGCTCCAGGACGTCCAGGCCGGCGCCGCCGAGATGGCCGGACTGAAGGGCCGCGACAAGAGCGGCCTGGTCCACGAGACCTCCGCGAGCGGTGTTGACCAGGAAGGCGCCGGCTTTCATGAGGCCGAAGGCTCGGGAGTCGAACAGATGGCGGTTCGCGTCGTCCAGCCAGGAATGGATGCTCACGACGTCGCTCTTGGCCAGGAGTTCCTCGAACTCGACCAGCTCGACGCCTGCCACGATGGGGTGGCGCGGGTCGGCGGCGACGACCCGGTAACCGAGCGGCGCAGCTCGTTGGGCGAGCGCCCGGCCGATGCGGCCGAGGCCCACGATGCCGAGTTGGATCGTAGACGCGCGGCGAACCGCGCCGCCGAGGCGGAAGTCCCAGGTGCCCGAGTGGACGCCGCGATCCTGGAAGACGAGGCCACGGGTGAGCGCGAGGATCAGACCCAGGGCATGTTCCGCTACTTCGCTGACGCAGTAGTCGGGAACGTTGAGGACGGGGATGCCGCGGCTGGCCGCGGCCGGCAGCTCGATGTTGTCGAGCCCAACGCCATAGCGGCCGATCACTCGGAGCCCGGGCAGCGCGGCCATGACCGATTCGTCGATCGGGGCGTACTGAGCCAGCAGACCGATGCCGCCGCGGCCGGCGGCGATCACGTCCTCGGCGCTGCGGCACTGCTCGAGACGAACCTGGTGACCGGCCGACTCGAAGATCGACCGCTCGATGTCGACGTTCGGGTGGTCGCAGTCGGTGATGACAATCAGGCCCATCAGGAGTTGCCCCGGGCGGCCGATGTCGGCGCCGCCGACTCCACCAGTACGGTCGGATCGAGGACTGCTTTGACGACGCTTCGGGACTGGAGCGCAGCGAAGGCTTCGCGCCAGGAGGCGAGGGGGAAGATGGTCGGGAGGCGCACCGCGTCCGTGGCGACGCGGGCCAGGATCGGGATGGCCGCCTCCCAGCCTTCGAAGCTCGAGCTCATCGAGAAGGCGACGTCGAGCGCGCGCGAGGTCGCCAGGTCCCACGGAACTTCGATGATGGGCTGGCCACTGAGCCCGATCGAGGCCATCCGGCCGGTCCGGCGAGCCGCGTCGATCCCGATGGCGATGCCCTGGGCGGATCCGCTGCACTCGACCACCAGGTCGGCGCCCCGGCCCGAGGTGATGGCGCGAATGGCGTCGGGTACATCGCCTGAGAGCGTGGTGAAGCCCATGTCCGACAGCAGCCCGAGGCGGGTGTGCGAACTGGTCCGCCCGGCGACGACCACGTTGGACGCGCCGGCAGCCCGGCAGGCGAGCGCGGCGAGAGCACCAACCGGCCCGGGGCCGACGACGAGGACGAAGTCGCCGGCGGCGAGGGCAGCGCGGCGGAGCGCGGTCATGACGACGGCCATCGGCTCGGCCAGGACCGCGACCTCATCCGGGATGCCGGCGGGGATTGGGTGAAGCAGCCAGGCCGGAACGACCACGTGGCTGGCGAAGGCGCCGTTCATGCCCCAGCCCGGCGACCGTTTCGACGCGCACAGTTCGGGGTGGCCGCGCCGGCAGAGGTGGCAGACGTGGCAGGCGCTGGCGTGAGGCTCGCAGACGATGCGGCGGCCGGCGAGATCGGGGTCGACTCCCGGCCCGAGCCGCTCCACCGTGCCCGTGAACTCGTGACCCAGGATGACCGGCGGCCAGGACGGGAACTCGTCGCGGGCGATGTGGACGTCCGTGCCGCAGATGCCGGCGTAACGGACGCGGACGACGACCTCGCCTTCGGCCGGCTCCCGGAGTGCGACCTCGCGCAGTTCCAGCTCGAAATTGCCATGGGCGACCTTGACCAGACCGATCATGCCGGGCACTCCACTACGAACTTCATGCCCTCGCCCCGGCGCATGGCGCCGATCGCGTCGGCAACGTCGGCGGCGGGGACCACGCCGCTCAGGAGCGGCTTGAGGGCTGGGAGGTCCGCGCGCAGCAGTTCCAGCCCGGCGTCGATGTCGGCCGGCAGGTAGGTGCGGTGGCCACGAATGTTCAGCTCCTTGAACATGACCGCCTGAAGGTCGAGCGGGACGAGACCGCCGTACGCTCCGACGATGGCCACGACGCCGGTCGAATGGACGAACCGATGAAGGCTCGCGGCGACTGCCGGGGCGGCGGCGGCATCGAAGACGACGTCGGCGAGGGCGCCGGAGGTGATCGACTCCAGGCTCTCGGCCGGGGAGTCCGGTTCGAGGAGCTCGAACCCGAGCGTGGCCGCGACCGTGCGTCGCGCCGGGGCCCGCTCGCCAAAGAGGACTCGGGCCCCGGCGCGGCGGGCCACGTGCCCGATCAGCAGGCCCACCGGGCCCGCCCCGATCACGACGACGAGCCGGGCGCCGGAGCCCGGCTTCCGCTGGCCGGCCAGATCCGGCACGCGGCCGACCGCGTGCACCGCGACGGCCAGGGGCTCTGCGAGTGGCGCCGCCTCGGGAGAGATCCCGTCCGGGACGGCGTGGAGCCGGCTCTCCGCCACCGCGAACCGTCCGGCGAGAGCGCCGTCGCGGTCGATGCCGATGAGCCGCAGCCGCGCGCACGCGTTTGAGGCGCCCGCCAGACAGGCGGCGCATTCGCCGCACGGAAGAAGCGGATCGACGAGCACCAGCCGGCCGGCGAGTGGCCCGGTTTCCGGGCGAGCGGCTATCTCGTGGCCGATGGCCAGCGGGAAGCGGGCTCGTGGGTGGCTGCCTTCGACGATATGGAGGTCCGTCCCGCAAAGCCCGGTGAACAACGCCCTCACGACGACCTCGCCGGCCGCCGGCTCGGGATCGGGCAGGTCCGCCCAGTCGAAGCGCCCGCGCTCGACCAGGACCATCGCGCGGTTCATCGGGCCACCCTGCGCTCGGCTTCGGCGAGTGTGGTCATCGAGGGCTCTCGCATCCGTTGCATCCTCTGACGCCTTGACTTTGGGACTGTCCGACGACTAGGATACCGCCGTCGGGACAATAATGGAAGCACATTCCATATGGTGAAAATAGGCGTGGCAGACGGACCCCAGGCAGTCGTGCGGGCACTCGAGCTCGTCATCCAGGTTGGTGCCCATCCGGACGGCGTGCGGCTTTCCGATCTCGCTGCCGAGACCGGGCTGCCCGCCCCCACGATCCACCGCTTGCTCCGGGCCCTGGTGCAAACCGGCTTCACGCTGCAGGACCCGGTCACCAAGCTCTACGCGCTGGGGCCGCGCATCAGCGCGCTGGCCAACCAGATGGCCGGCGGCGAGCGACTCAAGGTCGTCTCGCGTCCGATCCTCGAGCGTCTCGCGGCGCAGACCAACGAAACGGTCTTCCTCGCGGCGCTCGACTCGGATGAAGTCGTCATCACGGACTGCATCGTCGCCGACGCCACTCTGAGGCTGGGCGGCCGACCCGGCGTCCGGCTGCCGATCCACGCCTCGTCCCAGGGCAAGGCGATCCTGGCGTTCCTCCGTCCCGCCGACGCCGGGCGCATTCTCGCCCGCCTGACGCTCACGAAGCTGACGCGCAATACGATCGACCGCGTGGAGGACCTGGCCGTGGAACTCGCCCGCGTGCGCGAGCTGGGCTATGCGGTCAACGACCAGGAGCGCGAGCCCGGCGTCCGCTCGGTCGCCGCCCCAATTCTCGACGCGTCGGGCAGCGCCTTCGGGGCCGTCTGCGTAGGCGCCCCCGCGAGCCGCTGGCGGATGGATCGCATGATCGAGCGCCTGGCGCCGCTGGCCAAGGCCGCCGCCTCGGACATCTCGCTCCGCGCCGCTCGATACGGAGGGTCCGAATCGTGAGGACGGCATCGGCCGCCGGTCGCCGTTTGCGCCCCGACGTTCATCCGGCGCTGCTGTCGGCCGCGGAGGCAGCCAACCTGGTCACGTCTGGCTCCACGCTGGCCGTCGAGGGCTCCGGCGGCGGCGTGATCGAGCCGACGGCGCTGCTCGAGGCGCTGGGAGCCCGGAGCGAGGGGTCGGGCGAGCCGCGCGATCTGACGCTCTACTTCTGCGCGGGGATCGGCGACAAGCAGGGCAGCGGCCTGGACAACCTGGCTCGGCCGAGTTTGCTACGGCGCGCCATCGGCGGGCATTTCGGGATGAACCCGGGGATCACCGCGCTCGTGGCGAGCGGCCAGGTGGAGGGCTTCAACTTTCCTCAGGGCGCGATGAGCCAGATGTATCGCGAAGTCGCGGCGGGCCGGCCCGGCGTTCTGACGAAGGTGGGGCTCGGGACCTTCTGCGACCCTCGCCTGGACGGCGGCCGCCTGAGCCCCGGTCCAACGAACGACCTGGTCCGGGTCATCGAGATCGAGGGCGACGACTGGCTGTTGTATCGAGCCCTCCCCATCGACTTCGCCTTCATCCGGGCAACGACCGCGGACGAGCGCGGCAACCTCACGATGGAGCACGAGGTTGCATCGCTCGGGGTCCTGGCGCTGGCGATGGCCTGCCACAACTCCGGCGGAAAGGTCATCGCTCAGGTGGAGCGCCTTGCCGCCGGCCACTCGCTCAGAGCCCGCGACGTCGTCGTGCCGGCCCATCTGGTGGACGTGGTGGTGGTCGTGCCCGAGCAGCGCCAGACCATCATCGGCCGCTACCAGCCGGGACTCTCTGGGGAGTTCCGCGCCCCGATGGATGCTGTCCCGGCGCTGCCGGCCGGCGAGCGGGCCGTCATCGCCCGGAGAGCGGCCGCGGAGATCGTCCCGGGGGCCGTGGTCAACGTCGGCGTCGGCATGGCCGACGGAGTACCGGCGGTGCTCCTGGCGGAGGGCCGACTGGACGACGTGGTCCTGACCGTCGAGCAGGGCTTGAGCGGCGGCGTCCCCGCCCAGGGCGTTCTCTTCGGGGCCGTCTGGAACCCCGACTCGGTGATCGACGCGCCGTCCCAGTTCGACTTCTTCGACGGCGGCGGACTCGACATCGCCTGCCTGGGTTTCGCCGAGGTGGACCGACATGGCAACGTCAACGCCTCCCGCGTCGGCGACACGGTCTTCGGCGCCGGCGGTTTCATCAACATCTCCCAGTCCGCGGGCCGCGTCGTCTTCTGCGGGACCCTCACGGCAGGTGGGCTCGCCGTACGCGTCGGCGGAGGCCGGATCGCGATCAAACGCGAGGGCCGCCACTGCAAGTTCGTCGAAGAGGTCCAGCACATGACCTTCAGCGCGGCCCAGGCCAGGGCTCGCGGCCAGCGCGTGACGTACGTCACCGAGCGCGCCGTCTTCGAACTCGGTGACGAAGGGCCCGTCCTGGTCGAAATGGCGGCCGGCCTGGATATCGAGCGCGACGTGCTCGCGCACATGGCCTTTCGGCCGGCCGTCGCACGGCCGTTGAGGATCATGGACGCGGCACTCTTCCCCGATGACCTGGCGATCGACGCGAGCGCAGGACCCGAGCCCGTTCGGGCAAGCGCAGAAAGGCGACCCTGATGCCGTCGACTCCCGATCCCCAGCTGGCAGTCGAACCGGTGGACCCGCTGGCGACGCTCGTCGGCCAGGCGGTCGACATCGAGCGCGAGGTGACCGAGCACGACGTCCTCGCCTTCGCAGGGCTGAGTGGCGACTTCGCGCCGCAACACGTGGACCCCGAGTATGCGCGGGCGACAGGGCTCGGCCGCGGCGTTGCCCACGGGGCGCTGCTCGTCGCTTACGCCTCCGCCGCATCGAGTGCCCTCGCCGAGCGAACGCCCCAGCAGGTCGTCTCCGCCGGGTACGACCGCATTCGATTCATCAAGCCCGTTCTCATCGGCGACACGATCGTCGTCCACTACGAGATAACCGATTTCGACCCGATCAAGCGCCGAACCACCGCCAGCATTCACATCACGAACCAGGATGGCCAGCTCGTGGCGGTCGCCACGCATCTGCTGCAGGCCTGGGACGCCAAGAGGTGAAGGAAATGACCACGCCCGCGCCCGCCGGCGCCTATCAGGTACTCAACCCGGCCAACGACGAAGTCCTCGCCTCCATCCCGCTCGACACCGTGGCGGATCTCGACGCCATGCTCGTTCGGTCGGCGGCGGCCCAGAAGACGTGGGCCCGCGTGCCGCGCCACGAGCGATCGGCCGTCATGCGCGTCTACGCCGAATTGCTGCGTGCCCACCGCGACGAGCTGGGCACGCTGCTGTGCCGGGAGAACGGCAAGCCCATCGACCAGGCGCGGGGCGAGATCGAGACCACGATTCGCATCTTCCAGGGGTGCGCGGAACGGATCGTCGCCTGGGAGGAGGAAGCGCGCTTCCTCGACTCCGAGGCCGGCCACGAGGGCGACATCCAGTTCACCCACCACGATCCGCTGGGCGTGATCGCGGCCATCGTGCCCTTCAACTTCCCCTCCGAGCTCAACGCCTGGAAGGTGGCTCCCGCCATCGCGACCGGCAACACGGTCGTGGTCAAGCCGTCCCGCCAGGCCCCGCTCACCGTCATCCGCGAGATCGAGCTGCTCTGGGAAGCCGGCGTGCCTCGGGACGTGGTCCAGATCCTCAACGGCGATCAAGCGCTTGGCCACGCCCTCGCCTCGCATCCGATCCCCGCCGCGATCAGCCTGACCGGTTCGACCGAGGCAGGTATCAGCGTCGCCACGGCCGGGGCGAAGACGCTCAAGCGCGTGGCCCTGGAGCTCGGCGGCAACGACGCCATGATCGTCTTTGCCGACGCCGACATGGACAGCGTGGTCGCGGAAGCGGTCTGGGGCCGGTCGCTGTCGAACGGCCAGGTGTGCTGTGCCAACAAGCGGATCCTCGTCGAGGCCGCGGCCGTCGACCAGCTCGTCGAGCGCTTCCGGACCTCATTCGGCGGACTTCACCTGGGCGATCCGCTGAAGGCCGAAACGGGTTTGGGCCCGCTCATCAGCCGCAGCGCGGCGATCAACGTGGCAGACCAGGTCGCCCACACGCTGGACCAGGGCGCTCGCCTGGTGTGCGGCGGCGGCCGGCCGGATGGCGCCTTCTTCGCGCCGACCGTGGTCGTCGATGCCGAAGCCGCCGCGGACGTCTCGCACGACCTCGAGATCTTCGGCCCCGTCCTCGACATCATTCCGTTCTCGTCGGAAAGCCAGGCCGTGGAGATCGCGAATGCCTCGATCTACGGGCTCAGCGGCGCCGTCTTCAGCACGGACCTGGCCCGGGCCATGCAAGTGGCGCTGCAGATGGAGACCGGTCACATCTCGATCAACGGCACCGGCCTGTACCGCACCGACGCCGTCGCCTGGGGCGGCTACAAACGAAGCGGCAACGTTCGCGAGGGCCTCGGGACGAGCCTCGCCGAATTCATGCAGACCAAGACCCTCACCCTGCGCTCGGTCCTGACGACCCGCTAGCCGCCCCGGGCATCCCGGCGCCGTCACGCCGCAACGGAGGACGCATGATCAAGATCGATGGGGCCATCGACGTAGCGACGCTTCGGCCGCGCCTGGACCGCCTGTGGACCGCGTCCGCCGCGAAACTCGCGCGCTTGAACGATCGCTGGTCCGACGATCCGGGCGCCCCCGTTCTGACCCGCGACGGCCGGTACGTGGGTCAGGAATGGACCGACTGGACGCGCGGCTTCTGGTACGGCTCGGCGATCCTGCAATTCGACGCCACGGGAGATCGCCGATTTCTCGAGTTTGGGCGGCGCCGCTCGCTCGACGACATCGTCGCCCGCCTGACCGACACCGGCGTCCACGACCACGCCTTCAACACCGTCTCGACGTTCGGCAACCTGTTGCGGCTCGCCGTCGAAGGCCGCACGGGCGTGGAACCGGTCGAGGAGGAGCTGTATCGGGTCTGCCTCAAGGTCAGCGGCGCCGTTCAGGCGAGCCGTTGGACAGACCTTGGCGCCGGGGCGGGGTACATCTACTCGTTCAACGGCGCTCACTCGCTGTTTGTGGACGCTATTCGCACCGTGCGCGTCCTCCTGATCGCCCACCTGCTGGGCCACGAATTGCTCGCGGAGCAGGGCCGGCACATCTCGCTCGCCACGCGGGCCATCCGCCACGCGCGTACGACGGCCGAGTTCAGCGTGTCTTACGGCCGCAATCGCGACATCTACGACGTCCGCGGCCGCGTCGCTCACGAATCGCTCTTCAACGTCGCAAGCGGCACATACCGCTGCGCCAGCGCGCAGCAGGGCTACTCGCCGTTCACGACCTGGACGCGCGGCCTCGCCTGGGCGGTCCTGGGCTTCCCGGAGATCCTCGAAACCCTGCCCCTGCTCGACGACGCGACGCTTGCGCCGGACGGCGGCCGCGAGGCACTGACCGCGCAATTCGAGGACGCGGCCCGGGCGGTCGCGGACTACTACATCGACATGACCCCGACGGACGGCATCCCCTACTGGGACACCGGCGCGCCCGGACTCGCGGCCATGCCCGGATATCTGGACAGGGCCGCAGACCCGCTGAACCCACACGAACCCGTGGACAGCTCGGCTGCGGCGATCGCCGCGCAGGGTCTGCTGCGCCTGAGCCGCGTCTGCGAAACGCGCGGCGACACCGACGCGGCCACGCGCTACGGGCAGGCCGGGCTGACGATCGCGGCCCGTCTGCTTGAAGCTCCCTACTTGAGCGAGCGAGAAGACCACGAGGGCCTCTTGCTCCACTCCATCTACAGCCGCCCGCGCGGCTGGGACGCGACACCCGCGGGCCGGTCCGTTCCCAGCGGCGAGGCGGTGATGTGGGGCGACTACCACCTGCGGGAATTGGCCATCTATCTGGGTCGGCTCGCGGACGAGCGTACCTACCTTTCGGTCGCGGACTACGCGACCCGGCAGAGCCCGGACGGGACCAGGAGGAACGGTTGATGTTCGACTACGTCGTGGTCGGCGGCGGAGCGGCCGGTTGCGTGCTCGCTGCGCGACTGTCGGAGGACGCAGCGGTCCGAGTCCTGCTCCTCGAAGCCGGGCCGCGGGACACGAACCCGTACATCCACATGCCCGTCGGTTTCTACAAGATGACCGGCGGTCCGCTCGTCTGGCCCTACGCGACGACTCCGCAGCCCCATGCCGACGGCCGCGAGATCCCGTACGCCCAGGGACACGTCCTGGGAGGCGGCAGCTCCGTCAACGCCATGGTCCTGACTCGCGGCCAGCCGGCCAGCTACGACGACTGGGCCACGGCCGGCAAGTGCCCCGGTTGGTCCTGGGACGACGTCCTGCCGTACTTCCGCAAGGCCGAGGACAACGACCGCCTATCCGGCCCGTATCACGGCGTCGGCGGACCGATCGGCGTCTCGGACCTGATCACGCCGACCCTCCTGTCGCACGCGTTCGTCCGAGCCTGCCAGGAAATGGGCATGCCCTACAACCCCGACTTCAACGGGCCGGTACAGGAAGGCTGCGGGTTCTACCAGACCAACACCCGCCGCGGCCGCCGCTCGAGCTCGGTCGAGTATCTGAAGCGGGCCCGTCTGCGGTCGAACCTCGTGGTCAAGACCGGCTGCCTCGGGACGAAGATCCGGATCGAGAATGGCCGAGCAGTCGGCGTCGAGTACGTCAGAGGGACCTCGAAGCGGGTCTACTACGAGCCTGCCGACCGCGAAGTACTCGTATCCGCCGGCGCGATCGGTTCGCCGAAGCTGCTGATGCTCTCCGGGGTCGGACCCGCCGCCGAACTGCGCGGCAATGGCATTTCCGTCGTCGCCGACCGAGCCGGGGTTGGGCGCAATCTCCAGGACCACTACGACGTGGACGTCATCTACGACCTGAAGGGCCCGTTCAGCCTGGATCACTACAGCAAGCCCCATTGGATGCTGTGGGCCGGCTTCGAGTACCTGCTGTTCCACAAGGGCCCGGTTACGTCAAACGTGGTCGAAGGTGGCGCCTTCTGGCACAGCCGGCCCGGCATCGCACCCGACCTGCAGTTCCACTTCCTCAACGGTGCCGGCGTCGAGGCCGGCATCGCACCCGTGCCCTCGGGCAACGGTTGCACCATGAACTCGTACTTCCTGCGGCCGCAGAGCCGCGGCTCGGTGACGCTGCGCAGCTCCGATCCGCTGGCCAAACCCGCGATCGACACCAACTACCTGGCCGAGCCCGGCGACATCAAGGCTTCGGTGGAGGGTCTGCGAGTCTCTCGCGAGATCATGGCCCAGGCTTCATTCAAGCCGTTCATCAAGGCCGAGCATCTGCCCGGCCGCAGCGTCCAGAGCCAGGCCGACTGCGAGGAATACGCCCGCCGCTACGGCCGCACGTCGTATCACCCGGTTGGCACCTGCCGGATGGGCGCCGACGCGGATTCGATCGTGGACACCGATCTGCGAGTCCGCGAGATCGAGGGTCTGCGCGTCGTCGACTCGTCGGTGATGCCGATTCTCACGACGTCGAACACGTTCTTCCCGACGGTAATGATCGCCGAGAAGGCCTCCGACCTGATCGCGTACGGCGGCGTCACCGTCAAGTAGCGGGGGAGAAGCCACGGAGCCAGCTGCCGAAGTCGACTGTCACGGAGGCTCCAAGCGGTTACCATATCGCGGTTCCGGGTTCCAAGCCGAGTGACTTCGTCGCCGGACGAGATGGTCGCGATGCGCGTGGAACCACTCGTGAACGCCGCGCGCCCGTAGCTCAGTGGATAGAGCATCTGACTTCGGACTGTTCCGACGAATGCCCTGTCCGTCACGCTTGGACGGGCATGCATTCTGAGCCGAATCAGATGCTCCGAACGGCACGCCGCCGTGGACTTATTACCGAAGTTGACCGTATGTCAGATCGGACATATACTCGATCCGTGAGCGCAGGCGACAAGCCGCTGGTCTGGCTACACGGCGAGGTGAGAACCCCTCCGTTGTCTCGCGAGGCACGCGTCGAGACCGGCGTGCTTCTTCGGAGGCTGCAGGGCGGCGAGTCGCTCGGACTGCCGGGTTCGCGGCCGATGCCTTCCATCGGGAAGCGGTGCCACGAACTCCGAATCGTGGACGAGGACTCCACCTGGCGAATCATCTACCGGATCGATGACGACGCGATCGTGATCGCGGACGTGTTCAAGAAGAAGACGCAGGCAACGCCCAAGGACGTGATCGAGACCTGCCAACGCCGACTCCGCCGATACGACGACATCGTCGGCGGAAGGGAGTGACCTGAGATGGATCAGAGCAAGAAGCATCGCCTGGAAGCTGCCGGCTGGCGCGTCGGGACCGCTGAAGGGTTCCTCGAACTCACGCCCGAGGAAGCGGCGTTCGTGGAACTGAAGCTTGCCCTCGCCCACTTCCTTCGCGACGTCCGCGAGCAGCAGGGGTTGACGCAGGCCCAGACGGCGAAGCGTCTCGGTTCCAGCCAGTCGCGTCTCGCCAAGATGGAAGCGGCGGACTCGTCCGTGTCCGTCGATCTCCTCGTCAAGTCGCTGCTGGGGCTCGGGGCGACGCGTGAGCAGGTCGGCCAGGTGATAGGCCGAGCGGCATAGCGCTCCTTGCAGGGGGAGATGGCGTGATGGCGCGAACCTGGCTTTCGATCCGGGTGGATCTCATTCAGGGTCACGGCGAGATCCTGTGGCCGCGTCCCGGGCGGCTGTTCGTCGCGGCACGGACCCACAGCTTCGCCCAGCTCGCCAAAGCGATCGACGACGCGTTCGGGCGATGGGATCGCGCGCACCTGCACCAGTTCGAGCTCGCGGACGGCATGAGGCTCACGACGCCATACGAGGATTGGGAGGAGCTGGGTCCGGTCGCGGACGACCGACGGACCCGGTTGAGCCGGCTCTCGGCCGGGGAGCAGTTCGTCTACGAGTTCGACCTTGGCGACAGCTGGATGCACCTGTGCACGGTCGGGCCCAAGCGCGTGGGTCCGCACGAAGCGCTTGGCATCGTGCCGGATTTCCCGCTGCCGTTCTTCGGCTGGGGCGACCTGCCGGACCAATATCGCCGGCGCTGGGACGGCGACGACGGCGAGGAGCCTATGCCGCCGGATCCCGAGTTGTCCGACCTGCCACCCCTGCACCCGGGATGGGGCGAGCCGCGCCGAGCGGTCCGTCGAGGACGCTTCCGCTGAAGGCAGACTCGCGGTCCACTTGGCAAGGTGATCGCCGACCGGCATAGCCGCTGTTGGTCAGCCTGTACAGGAGACCTCTCGGTCGCCCAAGAAGTACAGCAGCTCCGGGTCCTCGCGTTCGGTGAGACTGACTCCCACACTCCACCCGGTCGGAGCCTGTGCTCCCGTCATCGCGACCGCATACCGCGTCTGCAGATATGGGGCTTCGATCTGATCGAACAGGAGGGCGAATCCGCCGTCCTCGCGACAGCGCACGTCCGCGAGGCGCAGATGAACGAACCGAATCCCGTCCAGATGGTCGTGGACCGCTTGTCGGGCGGGCTCGACGTAGGCCGCGAAAGCCTTCGGAAACGGCTTGTCCGGCCAGATCAACGATGCGCCCATCGTCAAGGTGAGGACCGACGCAACCAGGATGCCCACTCCCGCCAGAGCGAACCACCTGCGCGGTATCGACAGGATCTTCACTTCAAGCCCCTCCTTCCCGCATCCTATCCCGGAACAGCGGTACAAACCACCGGACAGTCAGCGCAAACCTCCGCGCTACCGCCGCTGAGTGACGCGATCCACCCGCAGCATCTCGGGACTCCTCCAGCCGGCCAGGGACATCAGGTCGCCCTCGGTTCCGCCATCGGCGAGGAAGTTGTAGGCCATGGTGTGGCGGAACATGTGGGGATGGATCTTCAGCCCGATCTCCTCGCCCCGGCGCCTCACCATCTGGGCGAGGCCGCTCGCCTTCATCGGTCCGTATTTGCCGATCCAGAGTTCGGGTGCCGACCGATCCGGCCGCTGGTTTCGCACGCGCAGGTAGCGATCGATGGCCATGGCGGTCTGAGACTCGAAGGCGATCGCCCTCGGTAGACGTCCCTTACCCATGACCAGCGCGGTGTTGTTGCGGTCGAGATCGAGGTCGGCCACCTTGAGTCCGGCGAGTTCAGACAGCCGGGCACCGGTATCAATGAACATCATGAGGATGGCTCTGTCCCGTCGGTCCTCGTAGCTGCGCCCCCGCGTCGTGTCGAGCAAGGCCCGGAGCTGATCCTCGGACAGGATGGGCACCATCGACTCGGGGATCGTGGGCTGGCGCATCCGCTCCATCGGGCTGCGGGTGATCTCGTCCTCGTCGACGAGCCAGCGGAAGAACGGCCGGATCGAGCGGTAGGCGACGGCAAGGCTGGTCGCCTTCAAGCCTCGCTCGGTCAGGGCGACGAGGAAGGATTCGATATGCTCACGGCGGATCGACGTGATGCCCGTCGGCATGCCGGAGGACTCGAGAAAGTCGGCTAGGTCGTCGAGCGAGTCGAGGTAGCTGCGAATCGTCCGGGGCGATCGGTTGCGCGCTTTCAGGGCCCTTTCCCAACTACCTCGAAGGCTACGAAGAGTTACTATGTCGCGACTTCGGGTTTCCAAAACGGCCCTTTCCTTTCAGCCGAATCAGATGCTCTACATGCTCTGTCCGGACTTCAAGAAGGGCCTCGCCAGGCGGATCAGATGATCCAAATGAGCGTGGAAACGTCGAAGGATCGCGCGCCCGTAGCTCAGTGGATAGAGCATCTGACTTCGGATCAGAGGGTCGGGGGTTCGAATCCCTCCGGGCGCGCCAACCTGAGGGGCATCAGTAGCCTCAGGTGGGCTCGATCCCTCGTGAAGCAGGCCTGAATCTGATGCCCGTCGTGTGCTGCCTTGGAGTCAGATGCCCGTCGGTGTTTGCGGACGGGCGGTCAGATGCCCGTCGCTGCGGCCTACGGCCGGGCGCCAAGGGCCAGAGCGGCTTCTCGCGCGGCGTCGCTTATAGCGTGACCGCGCTAGTTCTGTGTGATCCGGTCGTCAGTAGCCGGCGAGCGCGGTTACGAAGGGTCCGCGGCACCTCGAAGGTCGAAGCCGAGGCTGGCGTAGGCAGCGGTCCGCTTGGATTGCATCCGCGCCAGGACGGGGATCCTGTAGTCCACGTAGTCATGCACCTCGACCCGCGTCTTGCCCTCGACCGGCCTGAGCACGCGGCCGACGTACTGGACGATTCGGCCCCGGAAGGCGATCGGAAACGCTACGAACAGCGTGTCAAGGGGCGGACAATCAAAACCCTCGCCCAGGAGACTGCCGGTGGCCACGAGGACTACGCCATCGCCGGGCTGTGCCGCCGCGAGTCGATCGACGATCGCTCGTCGCTCTTTTCTGCCGACGCCTCCGACCAGGACGTCTGGGTGAACTCCCATTTCCTCAAGTCGATCGCGGATAAGGCCCACATGCTGCTTCCATTGAGAGAGAACGAGGCAGTTGCGGCCCGACTGCACGGCCGTAGCGATGTCGCCACAGACCTGGCGAGTCCTGGCGTCATCCTCAACCAGCGCGCGGAAGACGGCCTGGATGGTGGGAGGCACCTCGCTTGTGCCGGTGACCGGACTACCGTGGTTGGTTGGATGGATGACTAGCGTGCGCTCCACGCCCGCCGTCGCGCCCGGGTCCCCGCTCATCCGATGTCGCACCGGCCCGCAGTACATGGTTATCAGTCCCTCGAGCCCGTCTCGGCGGTACGGCGTGGCGGTCAGTCCCAACCAGACCGGCGCGCCGATCTGGCGGACCACGCGCTCGAAGGTAACGGCAGGGACGTGGTGGCATTCGTCGACGATCACGAGCCCATATCCAGAGGTCAGTTCGCGGATGTCCTCCCGGCGCGCCAGCGACTGCACCATCGCGACGTCGACGATGCCCCGCAGACGGCCAGCTCCGCCACCGAGCGTGCCGATCTGGCGGCGTTTGAGACCGAGATGCTCCTGAAGGCGCTCGCGCCACTGCTCGGCGAGGGGTTGGCGATCAACGAGCACGAGCGTGCTGGTCGTCCGATGGGCAATCAGGGCGCAGCCAACGACCGTCTTGCCGGTGCCCGGCGGTGCGACAAGAACGCCGAGCTCGTGACGGCGTAGCTCATCGAACGCGACTTGTTGGTCGGCGTCGAGCACAGCGCCAAGTCGAACCTCGATGGTCCGGGAAGCCCAGGCGGTTTCGCGTACTTCCAAATGGCTACCGGCCTCGACGGCAAGAGACACAGCAGCCTCACGCAGGCCCCGCGGCAGCAGAAGCTGGTCGATCGACTCTTCGTAGCAGCGGATCAGCCGCGGCGTGTTCCAGGTCGAGAGGCGCAGGCGCTCCTTCTCGTAGTACTCGGGGTTGTGGAGAGAGGCCAGATGCTTGAGAGCCGCGACGAGCGCAGGAGGTAGGCCGATGCGATCAATCGTCAGCATCGCACCGGCCACGGCCAGAATTCTGTCGGGTGGTTTCGGCCCGTCCCCGCGGAACGGGCGACGGTAGGTCGGTTCGACCGGGCCGGTTGCAACCTCGCGAAGCTGCTGCGCGAGGAGGTTCACGCTGCTCACCGGGGCCCGTTGGAGATCCGAGAGGAAGGCGAACTGATCGTCGTGCGGGGTAAGCGAGTCGTCGAGGAACACGGTCGTGCCGCCTTTACGGCAGGTGCCCTGGAGTGGAAGCGCGATGAGGTTGCCGAACGATCCCTTCGGCATGAAGTCCTGGGCTGGAAACAGGCGGTCGTAGCTCGCGAGGTCGAGTTCGCCTCGGACCGTCATGGCCTCTCGCAGCAGGTGGGCACCGATCCTGCGTGCGGCAGATGCCGGGACTGCTCCGGCGAATAGGATCCAGACATGGGCGCCGTCACCCGAACGCGAGCGCTCGAGCGCGGCATCGAACCCCAACGCCCGGGCGGCGTCCTGGTAGGCTCGCGCGTCCAGCGGCCAGGTCGACCCGTCGAAGTCACACGCCAGCAGGCGGCAATTGTCATTGGGCAGCAGCGGATACAAACCGACGTGAATGCGGCCAGACAGATGGGCCTCGATGACTTCGTCCGTCAGCGGGAGATATGCGCGGTCCGGTTCTCGGGCGTTGGCGGGCCCACCCACCACGGCTGGGCTCCAACCCGATTTGCCCGTGCGAGAGTTGTCCCATCGAGTGGCGTAGACATCGTCACGCCCGCAGAACAGGGCTCGAAACACGCCGATCTTCGCTCTGGCCGATGACCTGGCATCGAGCTTTGGAAGGCGAGCGACGTCACCGTCGCCGAAAAGGGTCGTGCCGCCGGCAGCGAGCTCCGGAGTCCACGGCGGAGGTGGAATATCGACCTTGTCGGCGCGCGTTCCGACCATCTCGCGAAGCCGCGCGTTCTCCGCCCGGAGAGAATCGATCTCGCGCTCGAGGTCGGCCTGTGAGCGCAGCGGACTGCGGTCCGAACGATCTGTCACTAGCTGAGCGGGTGCCGCTGGTGACCGGGGACCCCGTACCAAGAAGCCCTCATGGGCAAAGAGATCCGACCGGAAAGACGTGCACCCCGTCGGGTCGCGTGTAGGCGTAGCCGGTGGAAGTGATTACTCCCAGCGCGAGCGGCGGCCCGATCTTCGAGGTATCGACGCGTTCGTCGGCGAGCTTAAGCAGGTGCTTGGCGGCTTCATCGACCTGGTTGAGGCCGATCTTGACCTCAAAGGCGGCCCAGCGACCATCGGCGAGCTCGATGACCGCGTCTGCTTCGAGGTCGGTGTTGTCGCGGTAGTGGAAGACGGAGGCTTCGATCGCCTGGGCATATACGCGCAAGTCCCTGATGACCATGTTCTCGAAGTAGAACCCGAGCGTGTTGGGATCGCGCAGGAGAGCCTCATCGTTGATTGCGAGTGCGGCGACCGCGAGAGATGGATCGACGAAGTACCGAATGGGTGCTCCCCGCAACCGACTACGAGAACGCAGGTTCGGGCTCCAGGCCGGCAGCTCGTCGATCACCATCAGGCGCGCGAGCGTGTCGAGGTAGCCTGAAACGGTCTCCGGTTTTCTCGTACCGTCGGAGCCGTTCACGTCCGCGGTGACGGTGTTCAACGACGCCGCGGACCCGACGTGTCGGGCGTAGGACGAGAGGAGCTTCCGGACGAGCGCCGAATCGCGTTGGCGGCCGCCGCTCGCTCGGTCGACGTCGGCCCGGGCAATCTCTCCGACGTAGCCGCGCATCGCCCGGAGCGCTCGAGGGGTCGGGAGTTCCAGCAGCTGAGGCCAGCCACCCCTGGAGACCAATTCCGCTATGTCGCGGATGGTGAGCCCCGAGTCGCCCGCACGGACGGGTGCCCCGGCCAGGACTTCGGCGAACGAGACCGTTGCGGTCGATCGCCCGAGTTCATGGAGGGTCATCGGACGCATCCGCAGCCGCAGGAATCGTCCGGCGCCAACATGTCGCGTCTCGTCGTCAGGTGGGACGGCTGAGCCGGCCAGGATGAAAAGGCCAGTTGCCCCGCGGTCATCGACGGCTCTCCGTACGGCGTCCCAGACGTCCTTGACTCGCTGCCACTCGTCGATCAGGCGGGGATTGTCACCCACAAGAGCCAGCGATGGGTCGAGCTCGGCTGCGGCACGGGCCTGGGCATCGACATCAAAGCGCACCTGGCTGCGGGCGATCTGGCTGGCTGTCATGGTCTTGCCGACCGACTTGGGCCCCTCGACGAGCACGGCGCCAACGCTTGCGAGCGCTTCGCGTAGCTCCGAGTCCACTATGCGCGGTCGATACTCGGGCATTCGGTCCTTCACATCTCGTTGCCGGCGGCTCGCCTTTTTGGCCCTCGGATTGTGGCCCGTGGCTCCGTTCAGGTCAAGCTCGTCAAGGGGTCATTAGCAGTGCCGTCGGGAGGTCATCAGCAATGCTATTGGAGAGTCGTCTGCAGTCTTCTCGGACCGGCGTCTGCGCCTCCGGGACGACCTCGTGGGCACCGTGTCGGGTTGTGGAGGTCATGGGCATCTGATGCGCGAGGCATTCCCTGGGCATCGGATTCTTGCAGGTTCCCCCGATGGGATCCAGACTCTCCCAAGGCCGGGATCCAGACTCACCCCGGAATCGACAGAATCGGCGTTGCCAAGAGCGCCGGTCCACGCACAAATCGGCTGGCTGCGACCCTTGCGACGGGAAACGGACTTCGGATCAGAGGGTCGGGGGTTCGAATCCCTCCGGGCGCGCCACTTTCCCTCGTGAAACAGTCCGTTTGTTCGAGGCTGAGGGGCACCGAACGGCATGATTCGGCACCGAGATTGCTACATAGATTGCTACATGGACTCGGGCGCGGCGGTTAGATCTA
>CAVQCV010000002.1:0-40817 GCA_963711105.1 uncultured Chloroflexia bacterium
CCCATGACCCCGCGCGAGCCAGGCTCCGAGCCGCCGCCTGCTGCCTCGCTCTGCCGGCGCTGTGGCTGGTCGGGCTGGGGCTCGAGGTCCGGCAAGGGGTCCTGAGCCACTCCCTGGTGTCGCGCCCGGAACGGCTATTCGGGGCGAGCGAGGCCACGGCGCGGCCGATCCTGCTGCTCCTGCTGGCGGCCGCGGTGGCGGCCTGGCTGGTGCTGGTCGCGGGCCTGTGGTCGCGCGCCGACAGGCCGCGAGTGGCCCTGGCCGCCGGAGCCGTCCTGCTGCTGGCCGCCGGAGCACGGCTGGCCGTAACGCTCTTCGCCCCGGCCGGCCCGTATCTCTACGAGATCAGCGAGGGCCGCGGCCTGGCGGCCATCGTCCTCTTGATATCGCTGCCGGTGGGCCTCCTTCTGGCCGGGCTCGCCGTCTCGCGCTCGGCCCCGCTGCTGGCCTGGCTTTCGGCCGTCGCAGCCATCAACATCCTGTGGCTGGGGCCGGCCCTGGCCGTCTGGAGCGCTTCGGTCGGCGCCCGCCAGCCCCAGCTGTGGTCCGTGGAACCGGTCGAGGCAGTCGCCGTCGGCTGGTCGGTCGTGCTGGGCGCCTGGCTCGTCCGTCTGCATTCGGGCCTGGCCGCCTTCGTCGCGGACCGCCTCCATTCGACCCTGGAGTGGCCGGCCGTTCCCAGGCCCGGCCGGCTGGCCTCGTACATCCTGGCCGCCGTCGCCGTCGCCGGCCTGATCTCCATCTCGGACGGCTACCTGGGCCGGTTCGGGCCCGTCGTGGACGCCCAGCTCAAGGGCCGCGTCCAGGTTTCGACGATCCACGTCGACGTCGACCGGACCTATCGCATCTACCGGCCCTTCGTCGTACTCGAGCACCCGGCCCTCGTCATTGCCCTCCACCCGGTCTTCAGCGACGGCTTCGTCATGGAATCCGAGTCGCACCTCGACGCGCAGGCGGAGCGAATGGGCTGGATCGTCGCCTATCCGGACGGCGTCCTAGACGGCTGGGGCGGCTTCGGCAGCGGCCCCACCACCTGGGGCGACCACCCCGGCGCCGACGACGTCGCCTTCATCCACGACCTGATCGCCCGGCTCCAAGCGTCGGACGGGGTCGACCCCGACCGCGTCTACGTCACCGGTTTCTCGCGCGGCGGCCTGGGCACGTACTACATCGGCTGCAAACTCTCGACGGAAGTGGCCGCGATCGCGCCCGTGGCCGGGAACATGGCCACCGCGAACGGCAGCGCCGACGTGCCGTGCCATCTCGCCGGCCCCGTGTCCGTCTACGCGATCCACGGCACAGCCGATGCCAGCATCCCGTTCGCGGGAGGGACGACCGATATCCCGTTCTCGCCGTTCCTGGACGTGATCGCGAAGTGGCGCGGTTGGGACGGCTGTACGGGCGACGGCGTCGACATGACGGACGGCAACTCGACGACGACGACCTGGGCCTGCCGCGGCGGGAGCGCGGTGGCAATGCGGGTCGTGAACGGCGGGTGGCACTGGTGGCCGGTCGCGTCGGGCAACGCGACCCCGACGAACGCGGACGACTTCGACGCGGCCGGGCTCATCGTGGACTTCTTCGCCGCTCATCCTCGGGTGCCGCGCTAGCGAGTTCCGCGCTGGCGAGTACCGCGGGTTTGGTCGAGGCGGCCGCGCTGAGGGCGGCAGCGCTCGCTAGAGTGGCCGGGTGACGACTTCCACCGCGCGCCGATCCCCGATCCGGGAGGTCTTCGACCAGACGAGCCCGGCAAACCGGGTCCTCGTGCTCGGCCTAGGAATCGTCTTGCTCGCGGCGATCGCGCTGGCGCTGCCGGGCTTCGTGACATGGACCCCCGCCGTGGACCTCGACATACCGCTGCGGGCGACCTCGCGCTGGACGAGCGGCGGGCAGCCCTATCTCGTTTCCTCTTTCGCCGAAATCGAAGGCTCCGGCCTGCCCTTCCTCTACCCGCCCTGGCTGCTGCCGCTGCTGACGCCGTTCGCCGGCCTCCCTCGTGGCGTCGTAGAAGGCGCCTGGCTGGCCGCGGGTCTGCTCGTCGCCACCTGGACGTGCCGGCGGCTGTCGATTCCGTGGCTTGCCGTTCCGCTGGTGCTGCTGTGGCCTCCGTTCGCCGAGGGCCTGGTTACGGGCAACGTCCAGCTCTGGCAGCTCGCGGCTTTCGCGGCCCTCTTCTACGTGCCCGGCGGCGCGTGGAGACCCGCGGCCCGCACATCCGGTGGCCGCGTTCGAGACGACGCGACCGACGGGCTCCTCGCGGCTGGCGTGGGGGCGCTGAAGTACAGCCAGCTGCTCCCGGTCGCGTGGCTGTTGCGGCGGCGGTGGCGCGCGGCGGTCGCCTCCGCGGCGGCGCTGGTGACGGTGATCGTCGCCACTCTGCCGTTCACCGGCGTGGCGATCTACGGCGACTGGCTCGATCAGCTCGGCCGGGCGGCGGACCCGTCATGGGCTCCGGCCGGAGCGCCGCTGGCGTTCATCGTCGGGCGGCCCGCGGCGCTGGCGGCAACGGCGGCGGCGGTCCTGGGGGTCTTCTTCGTGCGTGGCCGCGACGCCGGGGCATGGGTCGGGATCGCGCTCCTCGTCGCCGCCCCGAGCATCCACGGCTACGGCATGCTCTTCCTGCTGCCCGCCCTGCTCACGATCCGGCGCGACCTGGCCATCGCCCTGGCTGTGATCGTCGCCCGCTACAACCCCTACGGCTGGTGGCTGTCGATTCTGGTTGCGGCGCTCGCGCTGGCGGCGTCGAACCGATTCCCGGCGCTGAGGGCCTGCGACCGGCCTGAGGCGCGCGCCGTCGGCGCGCATGGGAGCTCGGCAGTCTGAGAGGGGTTGGTAGGGGAGGGAGGATTCGAACCTCCAACCGGGGCTGTATAAGAGCCATGCTCTAACCGTTGAGCTACTCCCCCGAGCGACCGGATCGTACACCACACAAGGGCCGGATTGGCCGGTAGAGTAGGCCCATGAGCGAACGGTTCTCGCAGGGGGACACGGTCCGGGTGCGCGGCGGCAAGCGGGCCGGCAAGGTCGGTGTCATCTACGACGGCATGGGCGTACCCCGCCGGCCGTGGGTGCGGCAGACGGAGACAGGACCGGAATACTGCGTCTACTTCGGTCTTCGGACGGACGCCGAATGGTTCGACCCGGAGGCCATCGAGCTGGTGACGCCGATGCCCGAGCCCGGCTTCCAGGCCGGGGATCGAGTCCGCGTCAGAGCGTTCGCGACATGGGCCAAGGGCGAGGCCGGAACCGTGAACGCCGGTGGCTGGGATGCCTCACTGACGCCCAGGATCGCGCGCCGTCCCGGCGGCCCTACGCGGGTCTACATGGTCCATCTCGATCATCGCCATCCGGACTCCGCGGGCGAAGGCTCGTATGCGGCCGGGGAGTTCGACGAAGTGGAGCTCGAGAAGGTGAACGATCCGGCCGGGCCCAGGGTCGCCTACCCGGCTGCTCGACTGGCCGCCGAGGCCGAAGCGCTGCGCAGGGTCATGGCCGACCCGACCCTCGGCCGGCCCGTCAACCGCCCGCCGAGGAACCGGCCGCACTAGCGCCGCCGAACGCCCGCGCCGAACGCCCGCGCCGAACGCCCGCGCGCTCGCCTCCGAACGCCCGCCGGTCCCCTACTCCACGCCGCCGTGGAGCAATTCGATCCTGGGCCGCCGCGGCATCGTGTCCGGCGTGTTCTGAGCGACAAGCTCGACGCCCTCGTGGAAACGGCGCATTTCGGATTCCGTGTTGAAGAAGCCGACGCTGATCCGGATCGCGTCCAGCGGCGGGATCGTTCGGGCGATGCAGTGCGTCCGCGTCTGCAGCTCCTTGAGCGCCGGGGCGGCTTTCCAGCCGGCAATTCGGAACGTGATCAGACCGGCCATGTTGTCGTGCGGCGTGACGACCGTCACGCCCGGGATCGCCGCCAGCGAGGCGGCCACGTCGGCGGCCATGCGGGAGGTTCGGTCGTAGATCCAGGGCAGGCCGATATACATCGTCAGCCAGGCCGTGCTTCGGGCGAAGCCCAGGACCGAAGGCTGGTGGAAAGTGGACGACTCGAACCGGCGGGCGTCGGCCCACGGCTTGCCCTCCAGGGACAGGCTCATCGACTCGAAGCCGGCGTAGCCGGCGAACGTCTGACGGGGCCGGTCGAACACGGACGGCGCGCAGTACAGGGCTCCCGTGCCCTCGGGCCCGAGCAGCCACTTCTGGCCCGGGACCGAGTAGAAGTCCGGGCCCAGCTGTTCCACGGCGACCGGGATCGCGCCGACGGCCTGGGCGCCGTCGATCGCGACCAGGGCGCCGCGCGAATGGGCCAGGGCCACGATCTGGGCCACCGGCAGGACGGCGCCCGTTGCCCACGTCACATGCGATACGGACACCAGCCGCGTGCCCGGCGTGATTGCCCGCTCCAGGGCCGCGAGCACCGCGGCCGGATCGCCCCCGTCGCCGACGTCGGCGACCGCAACCTCGACCCCGAGCCGTTCGCGTACGGCCCACAGCGGCGCGAGGGCGCCGGCGTGTTCGAGCGAGGTCGTGACCGCCCTGTCGCCCGCGTGCCAGTCGATCGCCCACGTCGCCACGTTCATGCCGTCCGTTGTGGCGTGGGTCAGCGCCATCCGGCGAGGATCCGTGCCCAGGACCGCGGCCACGGCCCCTCGGGCTTCGTTCATGCGCCCGATCGAGTCTTCCCAGTAGGCCAGATCGGCGCGACCCGTGTTGAGCTCGATGCCCTCCATCTCGGCCATCGCTCGGGCGGTCTCGCGGGGCAGCGGCCCGGCCGAGCCCGTGTTCAGGTAAATGCCCGCGGCCGTGGCGGGCAAAGCCTCGCGAATCGCGGGGATCTTCTGATCGTCGGGCAGGAACGGGCCAACCATGCCCCAATGATAAGAGCCGCCGGCCCACGTTCCGCAGTTCGGGTTCGTGGCTGCCACGCCTTGGGCGATCGGCTCGATCCGCCGATCGAGCGCTGAGCCGCTACCAGCCGGTCGAACCTGACTCCGTGCCGGAGTCGACGACTTCGGTCTGCCACTCGACACCGGCGGCGACCGTCAAGTGGGCCCGAGCGTGGTTGAACACCAGCAAGTCGACGGCGCACGGCGTCTCGGCGACGGCGTAGGCCCAGTACCGGGCATCGGTCACCGGCTCGAACTTGTCGCCGTAGGCCGCCAGAGCGATCTTCAAATCGGACTCGTATGGCAGGAAGATCGTCCCCTTGATCGTGAAGGGCGGCAGCAGCAGGGTGGCTTCGACCGGTTGTTTGGGCATGCGCATGGCGCCGTCCGACTCGGGCTTCTCGGTGGTGTGGACGAACAGCACGTCGCTCACCCGGACCTGAGCGACCGCGCCTTGGGCCAGGGCCCTGCGGCTGCCCAACTCCATGAACGTCGGGTCGTTGAGGATCAGGTAGTCGGTGTTCGGATCGTTGAGCAGATCCGTCAGCCGGGTGCGACGCGTCGTCAGCTTGCCCTGAATGATCATCGAGTCTGTGGCGACGGTCAGCCCCAGCTCGATGAGAGGCGAGAACTCGGTGAACATGCCGGCCAGGATACCTGCCCGAGTGGCGCCGGCGCGATGGCCCGTCAGTGCTACCCCGACCGGCCTTTGGGCGCCCCGGCCGCGAGGCCTGCCGCAACCGCGTGCCAGGGCCGCTCGAGCCGGTGCCTAGTCGCGGGGTGGGCGTCGGGCTTCGGCCGTGATCAGGTATTCGGCTCCGAACTGCAGGTCCGTGTAGAGCCGTTCGACCGTTTCGAGCGTATCGATCTCGGCGGCCGTCTTGTCCGTTCGAATTCGGACGATCCGGGGGAAGCGCAGGGCAAAGCCCGATTGGTGGCGCTTCGATCGCTGGATGACGTCGAAGGCAATCTCGACCACGACCGTGGGTTCGACCACCCGGAAGCGGCCCATGTTCCGGACCGTGTGTTCCTCGAACCAGCGCGTCATGGCCGCGATCTCGGCGTCGGTCAGACCCGTGTATGCCTTGCCGATCGTGACCAGCCGTCCCGAGTGGTCCCTGACGGCGAACGTGTAGTCGGACAGCACGCCGTGGCGCTTGCCGTGCCCCACCTCCGCCCCGACGACGACGCAGTCGAGCGTGGCCAGGGCGCGCTTCATCTTCAACCAGCCAAGGCCACGACGCCCGGGCGTGTAGCCGCTCTGCGGATTCTTGACCATCAGGCCCTCGTTGCGCCTCGCCCGCGCCTCGCCGAAGACGCGGTCCAGCTCCTCCGCGGAATTGGCCGTCACGAGATGCGACAGGGCGAAGCGGCCGCCCTCCTCGACCGAAGGCAGGGCCAGGCTCTCGAGGCGTCGACGCCGTTCGCGAAGCGGCTCGCCGAGCAGCGCTTCGACCATTCCGGCCGGGGTCTCGCCCGGGTGGCCGCCGGGCCCGTCGCCGTCGCCGTCGCCGCCGCCGCGGTCGCGGTCGCGGACACCGGGAGCGGGAGAGCTCAAAGCCAGCACGTCGAAGGCGACGTAGGCGACGGGCACGTCGGCCATTAGCTCCTCGGTCGGTTCCTTGCGGCCCAGTCGAGCCTGGAGCGCGAGGAACGGCATGACGTGGCCGCCGGCGAAGGCCAGGATCTCGCCGTCGAGCACTCCGTCCCAGGGCAGGTGCCTCGCGGCGGCAACGATCTCGGGGAACTGACCACTGATGTCGTTCAGGTCGCGCGAGAACAGCGCCACCTTCGATCCCCTCCGATGGAGTTGGGCGCGGATGCCGTCGTACTTGTCCTCGACCCAGACCGTCGGACCGAGGCGGGCGATGATGTCGTGGGCATCCTCCGCCGGGGACGCCAGCATGAACTTGACGGGATGGAAGAGGCGCAGGCGGGCTTCGTCGAGACGGCCCTGCTGGGCCAGGACGGCCGTCTCACCCATGTCGCCGCTCAGCATGCCGGCCGTCTGGACGTCGACCCGGCGGCGGTCGAACGCCTCGGCGATGGCCGCTTCCAGCAGCCCTTCGCGCAACCCGATCCGCAACTCGCCGGTCAGCACTTTGACGACGTACTTGGCGGTCCGGCAGTCGCAGCGGGCCAGGAGGTCGCGCAAGATGGCCCCCTTGGCGGCAGGGCCGGACGCGGCTTCCATGGCTGCACAAGCCGCCGCAACCTCGGCCACGCTCGGAGAGGCTTCCGGATCCGGGGGCGAATCGCGCAGGGAGAGCACATCGGCCACGGCCTGGCCAAGATCCGACGAGCGGTCGTAGGCCTCGCCGAGCGCCCCGGCCGTCGTCCCCGCCAGCCGAGTTACCGCGGCCGCGATCGCGGCCCAGCCCAGCCCAACAGACCGGGGATCGGATTCGGGGAAGGGGCGGCCCGTGAGGAAGACGGCGGCAGGACGCAGCTCCTCGGATGGAAGCTGCGCCAGGTATCGAGCCAGCAGTGTCGTCTTCTCCGACGTCCGGGTGGTGGCGCACACCCGGTCCGCGAGTTCGCTCCAGCCTCGCATGGTCGCGATGGTATAACCGGCCCGCGAGACGATCGTGTCGAGGGGCAAGGCGTTTCGCGTGGGGCGTCGGGCACGGCGCAGCCAACGCCGGTCCGGCGCGGCGATGGTGTACCTTGACCCGATGGAACTGGGCATCCGGTCCGGTCGAATGAGGGCGGGTGGCCATGGCCGCCGCGACTGAGCGCGAAGCCTGGCATCCGTCGGCCATCGTCGGCCGGCGCGTAATCCTCAAGCGCCACCGCGGTGAGAACCTGCGGGCCTTCATGCGCTGGTACGCCGATCCGGAAGTGGCTCGCCTGACCCGATACCAGCCCGGGGCGCTCTCGCCGGACGAGATCCAGCGCTACTTCTACGGCCGAATCATGGGCGCCGACTTCCTGTCGATGGCGATCCACATCCGCGAGTCGGATCGGCTGGTGGGGACCTGCGCCTTCAGCCAGCTGGACGGGCAGAACGGGTCGACGCTGTTCCACATCACCATCGGCGAGCACGACGCCTGGGGCCAGGGCTACGGCACCGAAGCCACTGCCCTGATGGTCGACCACGCCTTCACGCGGCTCGAGCTGAACAGGGTTGCGCTGACCGTATTCGAATTCAATCCGCGCGCCATCCGAGCCTACGAGAAGGTCGGGTTCATCGAAGAGGGTCGGGCGCGGCAGGCGATCTTGCGCGACGGACGCTACTGGGACGAGATCCACATGAGCATCCTGGCGTCCGAATGGGAGGCACGCCAGAAGCTCGGCTGAGCCATCGGTGGATGCCGCCGGGCCTCTACTCGGCGGCGGCGCCCGCGGTCTGCTGGGCCTCTACTCGGCGGCGGCGGCGCCCGCGGCCTGCTTGGCCTCGTAGGCGTCGATGATGCCCTGCAGCGTCGCGCTCTGGAGGCGCTCGAGGATCGCGCTCTCGGCGGCGTAGAACACGTCGTGGACGCCGCACTCCCCGTCTGCGCCGCAGGCCGTACCGCGCATGACGCAGATCTGGCGGTGCGGGTCGCCCTCGACCGCCTCGATTACCGTCAGCAGCGTCACCGTCGAAGCCGATTTGGCCAGCTTGTAACCACCGGCTCGACCGGGGTGGGCAGCGACCAGACCAGCCCTGGTGAGGTCGCCCATGATCTGCGGCAGGAAGCGCGGCGGGATCTTCATCTCCTCCGCGATCTTGCGACTACTGAGCAGTCCGCTCTTGGCCATGGTCAGGGCCAGCATCGCCCGGATCGCGTAGTCGCTGCGCTTGGTCAGATCGAGTCGCATGTCCACAGGATAGTGCGCGCGCGGGGCGCGTGTAGACCCTGCCGTTGGTCCTGCCGTGGGGTGACGCCCGGCCGAATCCGTACCATTTCAGGTGGCGTTTCAGCCGCGAAAGGGTCGGAGGCGCCGCATAAGCAAGAGAGCGGCCGACTCGCGACCGCTCTCTGGTGCACCTGTGAGTTCGAGGAGCTCAGATCAGATACGAGACCGTGACCTGGATCTGGATGTCCGTGGTGCCGGTCTGGATGGGAGTGGAAGGCGAAGCCGCCTTCATCGCATCGAGGGCGGGGGCCGCGTAGTAGACCGGCGACGAGGCCGAAGTCTCGCTGATCGAAGCGACGCCCTTGATCTGGACGCCTGCGGCCTTCGCGAGCGCGTCCGCCTTTGTGCGAGCGTCGGTCATGGCTGCCGCTCGGGCCTGAGCCTCGACGGGCTTGGGGTCGTCGAGCCGGAACGACACGCCGTTCACGGTGGTGGCGCCGGCGGCGACGGAGTCGTCGATGACGCCGGCAACCTTGTTCAGGTCGCGCACGGTGACCTTGACGTTGTTGCTGAACTGATAGCCGGTGAGGCGGGCGGTCCCATTGTTGTAGTCGTAGACCGGGTTGAGGTTCACGCCGGAAGTAACGATGTCCTTGTCGGCGATGCCGAGCTTCTTGATGGCCGCGACCACGGCGGTCATCTGAGTGGCGGCGGCCGAGCGGGCATCCTTGGCGGTGGTCTTGGTGACGCTGACGCCGAGATACACGTCCGCGGTGTCGGGAGAGACGCTGATTGCGCCGGAGCCGGTCACGGCGATCAGGTGCTCCGGCGTGCCGGTGGCGTCGGCCGCGCTGGCGTGGTTGTCGGCGATGATCGGCCCGAGAATGACCCCCACGATCAGCGCGAGTGCCGCCACCACGGTCGTGACCCGGCCGACGGCCATGAGGCCGGGGCGCGCAGGCGCGGCAGTGGCGCCCGACGCGCCCACCGGCGCGAGGCTCTGCTTTCGGTTCATCTCGTCGTCCATCTCTATCTCCTGGCTGTGCCCCTCGGGCGCTCATGGCCCCGGGCGTCTGTCCGCGGGCCCGGTGCGTACGGTCGCCCTGCCGATGCGGCGTTATGGCTGCCAGACGCCGGGGTGGCGCGACCGGTTCCCGTCGGGCGGCGGCCGCGATCGTTCCCGAACTCCATGCCCGCGGGCGCTTCCGGCCGCTACGATGGCGCCATGACGTCAGCCGAGAGCAACCCCTGGCGCCGGGTGTCGCGCCGCCTCGCCTACGACAACCCCTGGATCGCGATCCACCACGACGATGTCATCCGACCGGACGGCAAGCCCGGCATCTACGGCGTGGTCCACTTCAAGCACCTGGCGATCGGCGTCGTGCCGCTGGATGCGCAGGACCGGGTCCTGCTCGTGGGCCAGTTCCGCTACACGATGGATCACTACTCCTGGGAGATCCCGGAGGGCGGCGGCGATTTCGACGAAGACCCCGAGGCGGCCGCGCGGCGCGAACTGGCGGAGGAGACCGGCTACTCGGGCGGCACGTGGCGCGAGATCTGCCGCGCCGAGCTGTCCAACTCAGTCTCGGACGAGATCACGATTCTGTTCGTCGCCACGGACCTGGAGGACGGCGTCGCCACGCCTGAGGGCACGGAGCAGCTCCAGATGCGCTGGGTCCCGTTCGACGAGTGCATGGCCATGATCCGCCGCGGCGAGATCCCCGACGCGATGTCGGTCCTGGCACTCCAGACGCTCGCCCTGGAGCGGGCCCACCGCCAGGCCTAGGCGACCAGCAAGGACCACCTGCGAGGCGGCCCGCCTGCCGGTCCAATCGGCTCCCCTGAATGGGTCGGGGCCCATTTCGGGCGGGCGGATGTATGATCAGTTCGCATGCAGGCTGCATAGGGTTTATGCGTCCCAATCCGCCCGCCGACCGACTCGGCCGTGGCGGCAAGAACCCCGGAGGCGAGCGATGGCCATTCTCGAAAGCGGCGGTCACGAACTCGCCGGACGCTCGCCGAAAGCTCCTCAGGCATCCCGGCCGGGCTCGCCAGCGCATACCCCGCATGACCCGAACGCCCACGAGCGCGCCCTCGAATTGGCCCACCTCGACGACAGACCGTTCGTCAACCTGCGCGATCCCTCCCGCGCCCTGGGCCCTGACGGCAGGCCCGCCGTCAGCCGGCGCGCGCCGATCTGGGCGGATGTGCCCGACGACCGCTGGAACGACTGGCGCTGGCAGCTGTCCAACCGCGTCAACACGGTCGAGGAGATCGGCCGGATCCTGAACCTGACCGAGGACGAGCGTGCCGGTCTCAGCTCCCCGGACAAGTTCCGGGTGGACATCACCCCCTACTTCATCAGCCTGATCGATCCTGACGACCCCAACGACCCGATCCGCCGCCAGGTGATCCCCACCGACTGCGAGCACGAAGCCTTCACGGCCATGATGGAAGACTCGCTGGCCGAGGATCGACACTCGCCGGTCCCGGGCCTCGTACACCGCTACCCGGACCGCGTCCTCATGCTGGTCACGACCCAGTGCGCGAGCTACTGCCGCTACTGCACGCGGTCCCGCATCGTGGGCGACCCGTCGCAGAACTTCAATCGCGCCGAGCACGAAGCCCAGCTCGACTACATCCGCCGCACACCCCAGATCCGCGATGTGCTGATCAGCGGCGGCGACGGCCTGACCCTGGCCCCGAAGCTTCTCGAGTCGGTGATCCGAGGCCTGCGCGAGATCCCGCATGTCGAGGTCATCCGCATCGGTTCGCGAGTGCCCGTCTTCATGCCGCAGCGGATCGACGACGAGCTGTGCGAGATGCTCGCCAAGTACCACCCGCTGTGGATGAACCTCCACTTCAATCACCCCAACGAGCTGACGCCCGAAGTCGCGCGTGCCTGCGACAAGCTGACTCGGGCCGGCATCCCGCTCGGCAACCAGTCGGTCCTGCTCGCCGGCGTCAACGACTGCGTGAACATCCAGCGGGCGCTGGTGCAGAAGCTCGTCGAGTTCCGAATTCGGCCGTACTACCTGTACCAGTGCGACCTGGTCGAAGGCTCCGGCCACTTCCGGACGCCGGTCGGCAAGGGCATCGAGATCATGGAGGGCCTGCGCGGCCACACCAGCGGCTACGCGGTTCCGACCTACATGATCGACGCGCCCGGCGGCGGCGGGAAGATCCCGGTCATGCCGAACTACCTGATCAGCTACTCCGACCACAAGGTGGTGCTGCGCAACTACGAGGGCTACATCACCACCTACGAAGAGCCGGCCCATTACGAGCCGCACGACAAGGCCAACTGCTCGTACTGCCGGAACCCGCGCTCCGAGCCGGGCCAGCTCGGCGTGACCGGACTGCTCGACGGTGACCGGCTCTGGATCGAGCCCAACGGCTTCGAAGAGACTCACCGGCGCGGCAACGTCGCCGCTCACCGGCTCCAGGACCCGTCGAAGTGGGTTCCCTACGGCGTCGGACCGATCGAAGGGACGGCCGGCAGCCCGGTGAACGCCCTGGAGCCGGGCGCCCGGCCGCCGCTGCCGGATGGTCCGCCCGAAGGTCCGGCGCGCTCCAAGCGCGCCCCCGAGCCCGAGTTCGTGTACGGCCCCGGCGAGGAGCCGCGCCCGGCCGAAGGCAAGCCGACCGGCTGGCACAAGGGCGACCTGCTCTAGCCCCACGCAGTTCCGTGGCGCCATCCCCAACTTGGGGCAGCCCGACATGGGACCCTCACTCCGCCCAAGGGTGCAGTCGAGGTCCTGCCTGAGACCGATGCGGGTGGACGCGAGCCAAGGGTAACTTGCAGCCTATGCAAAAGGCTCTTGCCGCGGCGGCCCGGAATCCGGCCCGGCCCCCCTGGAATCAGGACTACGTCGACCTGCTGGTCGGCGTGGCCATCGCGGCCGCGTCGGTCGTCGGCGCGTACTACGCCGGCGCGTCGATGGACGTGCTCGGCGTCTCGCTGCTGCTGCTGCAGACGCTCCCCGTAGCGTTCCGGCACCGCAACCCGATCCGAGTTCTCCTGATCACCGGCTCGGCGATCACGCTCCACAGCGTCCTGGGGTACCCGACGACCGCCGGCTTCCTCGGCGTCCTGCTGGCCTTCTACACGGTGGCGGCCCACGAGACGAGGCGGCAGGCTTCCATCTCCGCGATCATCACCGCCGGCGGCATCGCCGTGAGCTTCGCCTCCTACATCGCCTTCAACTCCATCACGAGCATTCCGGCCAGCCTGGTCGGCACGTACGCCTCGTTCGGGATGGCCTGGCTGGTCGGCGACAACCTGCGCGTTCGCCGTGCCTACACCAGAGAGCTCGAGCAGCGGGCCGCAGCCCTCGAGCGTGAGCGCGAAGAACGAGCCGAGTTGGCCGTGGCGCAAGAGAGGGGCCGCATCGCCCGCGAGCTGCATGACGTCGTCGCTCACCACATCAGCGTCATGGTCGTCCAGGCGGCCGCGGCCCGACGGATCTGCGACAAGGAGCCCGACACGGCGCGGGCGGCTCTGGCGGCCGTCGAGGAAGCCGGCCGAACCGCCCTGGCCGAGATGAGACGGATGCTCGAGGTCCTCCGGACCGAGACGGCCGGGATGGGACCCCAGCCTGGCCTGGGAGACCTGGACCGCCTGGCCGAGAAGGTGCGCGACGCCGGCCTGCCGGTCGAAATCGCCGTCGACGGCGGCGCCAGACCGCTCCCGGCGGGCATGGAACTCGCCGCCTACCGAATCATCCAGGAAGCCCTGACCAACGTCGTCAAGCACGCCGGGCGCGCCTCGGCCAGAGTCGCGGTTCGCTACGCTGAAGACACTCTCGACATCGAGGTCTCCGACGACGGCCGGGGGGCGGCGGCCCCTCTCCTGAACCGCGAGGAGGACGACAGCGGGCACGGCCTGGTGGGCATGCAAGAGCGGGTCGCCCTCTACGGCGGCAAGCTCGAAACCGGGCCGCTATTCCCCGGCGGCTACCGAGTCCACGCCAGCTTCCCGCTCGAATCTGGTCGCGCGAGCGCGCCGCCCCGGCCTGAACCGCCGGCGGCGGCCGATGAGGCTCAGCGGGAGCGGGAGCCGCGGGGCGGCGGCCACGCCTCAGCGGGCAAGCCGACCTCTCCGCCGGATCTGGTTCGGCCGCGGGTGATCCCGCCGTTGATCGGGCGGGTCGTGCCGCCCCACCTCCAGCCAGGGCGTCAGCAGCGGCCTGCAACGCCACGCGGGACACGTCAGACTCAGGCTCGCACGCAGCCCCAGCCGCCAGACGAGGGCAGCGCGTCCAGGACGGGCAGCGAAGAGCCGTGACAATCAGGATCCTGCTGGTAGACGACCAGCCGCTTCTACGGACCGGGTTTCGGATGATCCTGTCTTCCGAACCGGATCTCCAGATCGTTGGCGAGGCCGGCGAAGGTGCCGCCGCGGTCGAAGCCGCGCGGCGTCTCAATCCCGACGTTGTCCTGATGGACATCCGCATGCCGGGGATGGACGGCATCCAGGCCACTCGGGCGCTTGCCGGGCCGGGCGTGGAGAACCCAATCAAGGTCCTGATCCTGACCACCTTCGGGCTGGACGAGTACGTCGTGGAGTCGCTCCGGGCCGGCGCCAGCGGGTTCCTGCTCAAGGACGCCCCGCCAGAGGATCTGGTCGAGGCCATCAAGATCGTAGCCGCCGGCGACGCCCTGCTCGCCCCTTCGATCACGCGGCGGCTCCTCGACCGCGTCGCCAGCCGCCTTCCATCGGCCCAGGAGGGCGGCATCCCGGCTCTCTCGGAGCTGACCGAGCGCGAGCTCGAGGTGCTCAAGCTCGTGGCGCGAGGCATGTCCAACGCCGAGATCGCCGAGAAGCTGGTCGTCTCCGAAACGACGGTCAAGACCCACGTCTCGCGCGTTCTGGCCAAGCTCGACCTGCGCGACCGGGTCCAGGCGGTCATCCTTGCCTACGAGACCGGCCTGGTCTAGGGGCCCGCCGCGCGGGGGCGCGGTGCGGGGGCGTCCAGAAGGGACGCGCGGCACCGCCCGGTGTACGACCCGTCATCCCTGGGAATGACGCCTCGGGCCTGCGGAATGACCGTCCTTTCGGCCGCCCGGACGACTGAGATCGGGCGTCCCGGACGACGGAGCGGAACTCCTCGGCCGGTAGCTTCCTCACAGCGAGATAGCGCCTCGACAGCGCCTCGAATGAAGAAGCCAAAGAGCCCCGGCAAGACCGGAGAAGGAGACCAGTGAAGCTTCTGCGAAACCTCGGACGGCGAAAGCTCCGCTCCACCCTGACCATCAGCGGCATCGCCATCGGCATCATGGCCCTGGTCGTGTTCGGCTCGATGGCCAACAAGATGAACGCCCTGATCGGCGGCGGGTCCAAGTACTACGCGGACAAGGACATCGTCACCATCGGCAACATGATGACCGGCTCGTTCCAGCCGCTCTCCCTCTCGGACGTGGACAAGATCCAGGCCGTGGACGGCGTGGCGGCAGCCGCTCCCAGCATCGAGATGATGCTGGACGACAGCACCACGGCGACGATGGGCACGCCGGAGATGATCTCCGGCTCCGTCCCCGGCGCGGACAAAGGCCTCGAGAGCTTCACGACGACGATCGCCCAGGGCCGCAACCTGCAGGCCGGCGACAGCGGCAACGTGGTCGTCCTGGGCAGCGATCTGGCCCGCAAGCTCAACGCCTCCGTCGGCGGCCAGGTGACCATCCGCGACCAGGAGTTCGAGGTCATCGGCATCCTCGCCCCGACCCTGACGGCGCCGGACAAGGACGCCATGATGCCGCTCGCGACGGCTCAGAAGCTCTTCGTGGACACTCTGCCCCCGATCATCCGAGCCAACGTCAACGCCTCCGACCTGGCCACCAGCATCACCGTCTATCCGGCCAAGGGCGTCGATCCGGCCGTCCTCAAGGAGCGCCTCGAGGCTGCTCTCGGCACCTCGTACACCGTCATGGACGGCGCGGACTTCGATGCCATGCTCGGCAGCTTCAGCGCCATCTTCACCCTGGTCCTGACCGGCATCGCGATGCTGAGCTTGCTGGTGGGCGGCCTGTCCACGATCAACACCATGGCCATGTCCGTGGCCGAGCGAACCCGTGAGATCGGCATCAAGCGGGCCATCGGTTGCCCCCGCTGGCGGATCCGCCTCGAGATCGTGCTCGAGTCGGGCGCCATCGGCCTGATCGCCGGCCTCATCGGCCTCGGGATCGGGGCTGCGATGACCACCCTGTTCAACGACCTGGGCCGCGCATCCGGCAACATCCTGTTCGACCTGACGCTCGGTACCGCGCTCACTGCGCTGGCCTTCTCGACCGGACTCGGTGCGATCGCCGGCTTCATCCCGGCCTGGGGCGCCTCGCGCCTCGACCCCGTGGCGGCCCTCCGCTACGAGTAGCAGACAGACCTACCGAACTTCCACGTCGCCTGGCCGGCGAGGCCAGATCGAGGCGCCGCCGAGGACCGGAGCGAGCGGACTTCAGACGTCCGTGAGCGAGGACCGGGGACGGCAACGAAGAGATGGTCCGCCCGCCTGGCGACCAGAGACAAGGAGAGTAATCCAGATGGCCATTCTCGAAGGACGAAACCTCCGCAAGACCTACCGCCTCAGCCGCAAGAACACCGTCGAAGCCCTCAAAGGCGTCGAGATCTCGATCGAGCAGGGCGAGATGGTCGCGATCATGGGCCCGTCCGGTTCCGGCAAGAGCACCCTGATGCACATCCTGGGCCTGCTCCACGCCCCCGATCCGAACCACGGCCCCGCCCCGGAGCTCTACCTCGCCGGCGAGAACGTCGCCGCTCTCTCCGACGGCGCCCGCACCAGGATCCGGGCCCGCCGCATGGGCTTCGTCTTCCAGGACTTCAACCTGGTGCCGACCCTCACGGCCATCGAGAACGTGCTCCTGGCCTGCGACTACGCCGGCGTCCACGGCAAGACGGCCCGGGAGGCCGCGATCGAGGCCCTGGGCCTCGTCGGTCTGGCCGAGCGGGCCAACCATCGCCCGGCGGAACTGTCGGGCGGCGAGCAGCAGCGCGTGGCCATCGCCCGGGCTCTGGTCAACAAGCCCGAGATCCTGCTGGCGGACGAGCCGACGGGGAACCTCGACTCCGAGCGCAGCGCCGAAGTCCTGGCCCTCCTGCGCGAGTTCAACCGTGAGCACGGCCAGACGGTCGTGCTCGTTACCCACGACTCCGAAGTCGGGGACGCCTGCGACCGGACGATCCGGATGCGCGACGGCCGGATCCGCGACTACGGCTTCAACGCCGCGATGGCCGCCCAGACGGGCGAGGCCGTCGCCTGACGAAGGAACCACCCGCGGCGCCCCTCACCGGGCGCCGCGACTTCCCCAGAGGGGATGAGAGGAGGAAAGCCAAATGGAGAGGCCATTCGCCAGCGGCGGGCCGATCCTGAGGCGCGAGCCCTGGACGGTCAGGGTCGCGGTCTGGAGCGCGCGACACCGCTTCCCCGTCTTCGCCGCGTGGTTCGTCCTGATCGCGGGCCTGATGCTCGGAGCATCCGTCCTGGGCGGCCAGCGCTCCCAGTCCGTGATGGACAAGGGCCAGACGATCGGCGATTCGCAGACGGGCTGGAACGTCTACAACGACGCCAACGCCAACGTCTCCAACCACGTCGACACCGAGTTCTTCTACCTCATCGTGTCGGCCCCGAACGGCCGGCTGGACACGGCCGAGGGTAAGGCGGCGGTCGCGGCCATGACCCAGCGCCTGAGCAAGCTGACGGTCAGCTACGACGGCGCCACGATCCCGGTGTTCTACAAGAACCCGGCCGGCCAGATGCCCGCGGTCGTCGACCCGTTCGCGCTCGCTGAAGCCGCGCCAGATCAGGCGCCCGGGGTCCTCTCGGCCGACGGCACGACCGCCATCATCACGGCCGACATCTCCGGCGGCAATGACGAGGCGACCGCCAAGGCCCCGGCCATCAAGCCCCTCGTCGAGGAGCTTCGGAAGGCCTACCCGGGCCTGACCATCTACCCCTTCAACAACCGCCTAATCAACGAGGACTTCGGCAACTACGTCAACAACAGCCTGGACAGCCTGCTGCTGCCCACGCTGCTCGTCACCATTCTCATCCTGCTGATAGCCTGCCGATCCTTCGTCGCGGCGTTGGTGCCGGTCGTCCTGGCCATGAGCGCGATAACGGGCGCCATGGGCCTCGTCGGCATCTACAGCCAGGCGGTTGCGCCGGTCAGCCAGTACGTCGGCCAGATCGTGGTTCTGATCGGACTCGCCGTGGCCGTGGATTACTCGCTGTTCGTCATCTCCCGCTACCGCACCGAGCGTGGCGGTGGCAACGTGAGCTTCTTCGGCATCCTGACCCGCACCGCCTCGAGCGGCTGGAGCGGCATGCGGACCGGCCTGCGCGAGCAGGAGGGCCAGGGCCGCACGAAGTTCGGCGCCATCGAAGTCGCCAGCTCTACGGCCGGCCGGGCCGTCTTCTTCAGCGGCCTGGCGGTCATGATCTCGCTCGGCGGCTTGCTCCTGATCAACGACGAGGTCTTCAAGTCGATCGCCATCGGCTCGATCTCGGTCGTGGCGATCTCCGTCCTGGGCAGCCTGACCTTCCTGCCGGCGACGCTGGCGATCCTGGATCGCTGGGTCCTGCGCTTCGGCATCCCGGTTCTGGCTCGCGATCGCGGCGAAGGCCGGGGCATTTGGGGCACGATCGTGCGCGCCGCCACGGCTCGACCGATCGTCGCCGCCGGCGCCGCCGCGGTGCTTCTGCTCGCGGTCGCGTTCCCCGTGTCCAGGCTGCAGCTCGGCTCCACGACCAGCGACGTCACCACGCTGCCCCACAGCGTCGAGGGCGTCCGGGCCTGGGAGCTGATCTCGCAGAAGTGGCCCCAGGGTCGCGACCTGACCATCGAAGTCATCGTCACCGACGCCGACCGGCCGGCCACCAGGGACGCCATCGCGGCTTACGCGGCGGCCATCAAGGACGGCAAGGTTCCCGGCGTCAACCCGACCTCGGTGCGCGTCTCCGTGGCCGGCGACGGTACCGTGGCCGACATCTCGGCCGCGATCACCGGCGGACCCAACGACCTGGCCAACTGGAACCTGGCCCGCCAGTTCCGCGACACGATCGCCCCCGGCTACTTCGGCAGCCTCGCGGACACGCGGGTTTACGTCTCCGGCGAAGCGGCGTTCACCATGGATTACGCGAGCTGGTACGGGGATCAGATGCCCCTGGTCATCATCTTCGTCCTGGGCATGAGCTTCCTGCTCCTGCTCGTGGCCTTCCACTCGATCGTGATCCCGCTCAAGGCCATCCTGCTGAACCTGCTGTCGGCCGGCGCCGCATTCGGCGTCCTGGTCCTGCTCTTCCAGGAAGGCTGGCTCAAGGAAATCACCGGCATCCGGCCGAACGTGGTGGAAGCCTGGGCTCCGGCCATGATCTTCACGATCCTGTTCGGGCTCTCGATGGACTACCACGTCTTCATCCTGACCCGGGTGAAGGAGGCTCGAGACCGCGGCCTGCCCTCCACCGACGCGGTCGTGAAGGGCATCACCATCACCGCCGGTACAGTGACCAGCGCCGCCGCGATCATGGTCTGCGTCTTCGGCGCCTTCTTCACGATCCAGCTGGCCATCATGCAGGAGCTGGGCATCGGCCTGGCGGTCGCGATCCTGGTGGACGCGACGCTCGTGCGGAGCCTGCTGCTGCCCTCGCTGATGAAGCTTCTGGGCGAGTGGAACTGGTGGATGCCCCGCTTCTTGAGCTGGGTTCCCCGGATCACCATCGAAGGCGAGCCCGAGGCGGCCCTCGGCGATGGCGACCTCGGCGACTCGGGTCTCGAAGAGCTCGAAGGAGTGGCCGCCTAGCCAGCCCCTAACCCGAACATCCCGGCGGCGAAGGTCTCCCCCTCCCTCGCCTCCGCCGCTCTCCTCAACGGCCCCGCGGCCCCCTCCCGCGGGGCCGTTCCCTGTCCCCGGCAACAGTTGGTCCCGCGTCGTGCACTCCGCTTCCCGCTGCCCCTATGATTCTTTCGACGGAGCAAGCCAGTGCCGCAGGCATCGCGCCGGCGGCGAGACAGGACGCAGCGATCGGCCCGGGCCCAATGCCGTCTCCTGGGGCGCCCTGCTTCCCCCTCGGCTGGGCGCCCCGCCCTTCACCCCGATCTGTACCCGTGGGAGGGCCAATGCCAGGACTCGCCGCGTCTCACGTCTGGCTAGACGGCCGGCTCGTGCCGTCCGAGGTGGCTCACATCTCGGTCTACGACCGGGGCTTCCAGCTGGGAGACGGCGTGTTCGAAGCGCTGCGGGCGAAACGCGGCGTGGCCATCGAACTCGAGGGCCACCTGGCCAGGCTCCACGACAGCATGAGCGCCATGGCGTTCGACCTGCCTTTCGACGACGCGGAAATCGCCGCCGGCATCGAAGAGCTGCTTGCCGCCGAGGGTCTGGACGAGGTCGAGCCACTCGAACCGGGCGGCGAGGCCGCTGCCGGGCCGGGCGACGCGGTCATCCGACTGACCGTCAGCCGGGGTTTCGACCCGACGCGCAGCGTCCCACCCGCCGCAGACGCCCGGGCGACGGTCGCGATCCAGGCCTGGCCGTTCACGCCGCCGACGGATAGGGCCCTGACCCGGGGCGAGAGGTTCATCTGCAGCAGCATCCACCGCGACCCGGAGTCGCCCATGGCCGGGGTCAAGACCGTGTCTCGGGCCGAGCTCGTATACGCCCGCATCGAGGCCGAGCGCGCCGGCGCCGACGACGCCATCTTCCTCACCACGGACGGCCGGATCACCGAAGCGACGACCTCCAATGTCCTGCTGATCCGCGGCGACACCTGCGCCACTCCCCGGCTCGGCACAGGTTTGCTGGCCGGCACGACGCGGGCCTGGCTGGTCGAGCACGGCGCAGCCGCCGGCCTGGCGGTCGAGGAATGCGACCTGCGTCCGCAGGACGCCTTCGAAGCCGACGAGATGGCGATCTGCGCCAGCATCGGCGGCGTGATACCGCTCGTCTCGCTCGACGGCCGAGCCATCGGCGAGGGGCGGCCGGGGCCCTGGACGACAGCCCTGCGGCAAGCGCGCGAGCGCTACATCGACGACGTTTCGATCGCGGGAGCTCGAGTTCGCCTCGCCTCCAACCGCGCGGGCCCCCTGTCCGCATCGGACCGCGACGCCGCCCACGGCGCGAGCAGCATGCCGCTAGACTTGCGGTCGTGACCGAGACCACACCCCAACCGAAGCCCAAGCGAGGGCGGCCGGCCAGGCCGGTACCCGCGCCGGTCGAGCCCGACCACTGGCACCCGAATCTGGGCCGCCCGCCCGTCGATCTGCAGGCCGGATTCCCGGCGGCGGCCGACGTCCTGCGCGCATCTCGGTCGGAGATCGCGGCCGCGGCGCTGACCGCCGTCGCCGACTCGGACTTCCGGAGCCGCCTCGGCGAGGTCCGGCTGCGGTTGCTCCTGGCCGATACCGAGGTCATGGTCGAGCGGCTGGCGATGGCCGTAGGGGCCGACGATCCGCGCCTCATGGCCGAGTACGCCGAGTGGGCGGGCCCGGTGCTGCGGCGTCGCCGCCAATCGCTGTGGGACATGGCCGCCGTCTGCGCGGCTGCGCGCGACGTGGTCCGGCCGCGCCTGGACGAGCCGGCTGCCGTGGCCGCGATTCGGGCCCTGGATGCGGCCGTGGAAGTCCTGCGCAAGAACGGTCGACTGGGCGGCGACGGGCACCGGCGCAACGCCCTTCTCAAGTGGCTCTATCGCGGCGTATGACCGCCCAACCGGCCGCGCCCGCGGCCGAAGCTACGCGTCCCGTGGACCGGAGGCAGTCGTGACGATCAAGTGGGTGAAAGCCGATCCGCTGGTCATGCGCGGCGAGCCGTTCTGCTACGGCACCCGCCTGACCGTCCGCCAGCTGCTCGAGCTGCGCCGCAACGGCTACGACGCCGCCCGCCTCATGACAGAGCATCCCGAGTTGCAACTTGTCGGCATAGCCCACGCCTATCGATACGCCTCGGAGAACAAGGAACGCTACGGCGAGTTCTTCGGCCGCGACGGCGCCCTTGCCGGCCCCGGCCTGAACGCCGAGGAGGCAGTAACGCTGCCGCCGGAGCTGCGAATCCCGGGCGTGGTCGTCGACGCGAAGGTCCGGCGAACGTCCAGGTCCTAAGGGCCGGCAGGGCTTTGCGCCCCGGACAACTCGACCGCCTGAGATTCGACTATTCCGACAAGCCTGGTAGGATATCCAGGCTATGACAGAACCCGTTCAGGCCGTCGAGGCCGAGACCACCAGTTCCCCCAGCCAGGCTTCTTCCGCCGGCCCAAATGCCTCCGAGGACCAGCCGTTCGACATGGCCAAACGGGCCACCGAACTCGCCATCCTGGACGCGCTCCGCACCGTCGTGGACCCCGAGCTCGGGATGGACGTGGTTGAGCTGGCGCTGATCAGGCAGATCATCGTCGGAGCCGAGTCGTCGGAGATCAAGATGGTCCTGACGACGCCGTTCTGCCCGTACGCCGGGTCGATGGTCCAGCAGATCAAGGACGCCGCCGAGTCGGTCCTGGAGCACACGGTCAAGGTCACCGTCCTGGCCGAAAGATGGGACCCGAGAGAAGCCGGCCTGATGTGGTGAGCCGCCTGGGGGCCGAGGGGTCGAGATGAGAGAGAAGAGCGATCGGCGGTCCAGTGTCGCGACCGGCAGAGGAGACGACGGGACCACGGGGCTCCTGTTCGGGGGCGAGCGCATCTTCAAAGACGACCCCCGGGCCGAGGCTTATGGGACGATCGACGAGGCCGTCGCCGCGCTCGGACTGGCCCGCGCCGAACTGGCCCTCAAGGCCCAGTACGGAACTGTGCCCCGCATACTCGACCGCCTGCCGGACGTGATCCTGAGCGTTCAGCGCGACCTGTTCGTGGCTGGCGCCGAGCTGGCCACGACGCCCGGGGCTGAAGGCCGGCAGAAGCCGGGCGAAACCCGCGTCAGCGCCGAGATGGTCGAGCGCCTGGACGCGCTGCTGGCCGAGATGGAAGCCGCCGTCAAGATGCCGTCCGAATTCGTCGTCCCCGGTCAGACTCGCCTCTCGGCCGCCCTGGAGCTGGCCCGGACGATCACCCGCCGAGCCGAACGCCGGGCCGTCTCGATCCGCTGCGGCGATCGGGCCGAACCCACGGCCGGCGACCAGCTGCTCCGTTACCTGAACCGGCTGGCCGATCTGCTCTGGATCCTGGCCCGCGCCGCCGAACAGGGCGAAGCGCGATCGGCCGTCCCCGCCCGGGACCGGGTTCGAGACCTAACCTAGCGGCGCGAAGGCGACCCACGTCCGAGTAGCGGCCCGAGGCGAAACCGTGCGGCGGAACCGGGTCGAGCAGGCCGTTCCGCGGTACGATCAGACCGAACCGGTCGATCGGCCGGAGACGCACCTCAGGGCCGCCGGCCTTGCGCGCGGCCCATGTCTTGGAGTCCCAAGTGAACCAAAACTACAACCCCGGATACACCCACGACTACTCGAGCCAGCAGCTCGGCGTCAGGCCGGCCGCTCGGCTTTCAACCGCTTTTCTCTCGCAGGCCTTCTTCTGGATGTTCGCCGGCCTGCTCCTGACGGCGCTGGTCGCGTTCCTGGTCCAGTCGAATACCGGTCTCGTCGAGACCGTGGTGAATTACTGGATCGTCTTCATCCTGGCGGAGATGGGCCTGAGCATCGGCATCCAGGCCGGCATGAAGCGCCTCAGCGCGACCACGGCCTTGCTGCTGTTCTTCGTCTTCGCCGCCCTCAACGGCCTGACCTTCGGCGTGATCGTGCTGGCCTACGCGACCGCCGGCAGCGGCCTGACCGTGGTCGAGGCGTTCGCCAGCGCGGCGGCCATGTTCGGCGGCGCCGCCCTTTTCGGGGCCGTCACCAAGCGCGACCTCGGCAGCACGTTTGCCATCTGCGCCATGGCCACCTGGGGCCTGGCGATCGCGTTCATGCTCAACTTCCTGTTCAGCAGCTCGATGCTGACCCTGGTCATCTCGGCCGTCGGAGTGGTCATCTACGCCGGCCTGACCGCGTCGACGATCCAGAAGATCCAGCGCGGCAGCTTCGCGGCTATCACCGGTTCGATGGAGAAGGCCGCGATCTGGGGCGCGCTGCTCCTCTACATGGAGTTCATCACCCTCGTTCTGCTGATGCTCCGCCTGCTCGGCGGCGGCCGCCGCTGATCTCCCGATCGCTCAGCCATTCCACGATCCCGGCCCCGAGGCCGGGATCGTCGTTTCCGGGGAATCGGCGCTGCCGCCCGGGCTGTTGCATCATTGACCGCGTGAAGCACCGTCACCACAGTGCCCTGAACGCCATCGCCCGCCGGGCACTCCCGATCGCCGCCGCGATGCTGGCCCTGGTCGTGGCCGGCTGCGGCAACACCACGCCGACCACCCCGACCGGCTCGGGCACGGCGTTCCCGAGTGCCATCCCGAGCGCCACGCCAACCGAATCGCCGACACCGATTCCCACGCCGCAGCCGAGCATCTACCCGGTGCCGACTTCCCGACTCGGCCTGCCGGCCACCCTTGGCGCCCAGCTGGACGACGCGTCCGCGGCCGCGCTCCAGGGCGCCGTCAATGCCGTGAAGAAGAAGTACGCCATCCCCGGGCTGTCCGTTGCCGTCGTCTTCCCGGACGGCTCCATGTGGACCGGCCAGGCCGGCTCGGGCGTGATCTCGCCCGCGGCGAAGGTCGATGCCGACACCCTCTTCGCTATCGGCAGCATCAGCAAGACATACACGAGCGCGATGGCCCTGCGACTCGTCGAACAGGGCGTACTGGGCCTGGACGATCCCGTGTCCAAGTACCTGCCCACCTATCCGAACGGCGACAAGATCAGCCTGCGGCAGCTGCTGAATCACACCAGCGGCATCCGCGACATCTTCGACGCGAAGATCTTCGCCCACTTCGACGCGAACCGCTCCACCCGATGGACGCCGGACAAGGTCCTGGCCCTTGTCGGTTCACCATATTTCGCGCCCGGGACGAACTACCACTACTCGACGACCAACTACATCGTCCTGGGCCAGGTGATCGAAAAGGCGACCGGCAAGAGCCTGGCCTCCCTCGTCCATTCCGACTTCCTCGTACCGTTGGGCCTGACTCACACATACCTGCAGTGGGAGGAGACACCCAAGGGAACTTTCGCGCACGGCTACGTGAAGCCGAGTTCGAAGCCGGGCGACATTTCGAAAGGGCAGTCGCTGATCCCGTTCGTTTCGGAAGCCACGGCCGCCGGCGCGGGCGGCGGGATGGTGTCGACCGCGGGCGACGTCGCGATCTGGGCTACGGCCCTGTACGACGGCGCTTTCTTCGACGAGGCGACGATGGCGTCGCTGCTGGACGTGACGGCTACCGCTCCCTACAAGCCGGCCCTCCTGTACGGGCTCGGGTTCGAGGAACTACCCGTGAACGCCCAGGTGGCGATCGGGCACCGCGGCCACGTCGACGGCTTCTGGTCGGGCGTCGCCTACTACCCGAACTCGAAGATCACGATCGCTGTCCTGTCGAACGCGGACTGGATCAATCCGCTGACCTGCATCGGCACGATCTACTCGGCGATACCCAAGTAGGCGGGCGCAAGCCCCCGGAGAATCGGGCAGGGGCCGAGGTCAACCCGGCCCCTCCCACACCACCGGACATGCGGGTCCGCATCCGGCGGTTCGCCAGTGCTCCCGGAGACGACGGACACGAACACCGATCGGCAGAAGACCAAGGTCGGTCCAGTAGCTGATCGGCATGGCCCAACTGAGCGGAGGGGAGGCCGCCAGCCGCCAGTAGCCCTTCCGGCTGGCCGCCCACTGGCGAGCCAGATCGTCAGGGATGCCGAGCGATCGCAGGTTGCGGCGCTTGGCGCCACAAGTCTTCCACTCCTTCCAGCGCACCTGCCGCAATCTGCGACGGAGCCACTCGTCGAACTCCTCGAACACCGAGGGCGTCTCGGCCAGGGCGAAGTAGGCGGTCCAGCCTGCGATGAACCGGTTGAGCTGCGCGATCCTGATCGGCATGGCAATCGAGCGGTGGCGGTCGGTGAGTTCGCGTAATCGGGCCCGCAGACGAGTCTTCGTCTTTGGTCCGAGCCTGACTCTGATCCGCCCGTCGCGCCCAAAGAAGCCGAAGCCGAGCAGACCCCGGACGGTCGCCGGGGATACGCCACTCTTGGCCGGGTTCACTTTGAGATGGAGCCGCCGCTCCACGAAGACCGTGATGCCTTCGAGCACCCGTTGAGCCGCTCGCTCGCTTGCCACGTAGACCCGGAGGTCGTCGGCATAACGGACGAAGGCATGGCCCCGTCTTTCCAGCTCGTGATCGAGATCGTCGAGCATGACGTTCGCGAGCAGCGGTGAGAGCGGAGACCCTTGCGGGGTGCCCTCTTCTGTCGCGACCTTCCGCCGCCGACCATGACATCTGCGTCGAGGTAACGGCGGATCAGCTTCAAGATCCGTCGGTCGCCGACCCTTCTGGCCACGCGGGCCATGAGGGCATCGTGCTGGACCCGGTCGAAGAACCGGTCCAGATCGACATCGACGACCCAGCCCTGCCCGGCCTCGATTGCCCGCCGTGCGGCTTCCACCGCCTGGTGAGCGCTCCGTCCGGGTCGGAAGCCGAAGCTTCGATCCGAGAACGTTGGTTCGAAGACCGGAGAGAGAACCTGGCTCAACGCTTGCTGGAGAAAGCGGTCGATCACCGTCGGCACGCCTAACTCACGCTCACCGCCACCGGGCTTGGGGATCGTCACCCGTCTGGCTGGGCTGGGTCGGTATGTGCCAGCGTCGAGTGATTCGCGGAGACTGGGCCAGGCGGTCTTGAGATACGGCCGAAGCTCAGCCGTGCTCATGCCGTCGGGACCCGGAGCGCCGCGATTGGCCTCGACGCGCCGCAACGCCGGGCCAGGTTCTCTCGCGAGAGGAAGACCTCCCAGAGATCATCTGCTCGGGCGGGGTGAGGGCTGGATTCGGGAGACGCCGGGTCGGCGCTGCGCTCTGCCGCTGCGTCTGAGGGCTTCACCCTCTCGCCTCAACGGCAGGTCCATCGCAGGGATGGAGTGGCTGCGGTCGATGCGCCGATCGCGAGTCCGTCCGGTTCGACCCTCGGACTGACGTTTGGCCCTTCTCGGCGTCATCGATCCCCGCCGGTACTATGGCCGCTGCTGACTCCTGACCGGTCCGGCGCCACCTCGCGGGGGCGACGGTCGGACGAATCCAACACCCGATCAGGTCTCCCCGGATAAGAACGGCCGCCTTCGCTCTAGCCCCGCCGCATTTACCTGACAGCCCCTTGGTGGTGACGGACTTCACCGTGTGATGCCGGCTCATCCAGGCTGCCAGGCCTTGTATGCGGTTCGTGTTCCTCGGGTCAGAGCTTCGCCTCGGGCTTCCTTCCGACCCCACCTCACGGTGGCGCCGTTGCCTTTGGCTAGCAGTTGGCACCACCGCCTCCTGCAGAGGACTTTCACCTCCGGGCTGCCGCCCATGCCGGGCGTACATCGAAAGAGCCCGGCGAGAGCCGGGCTCTTTACTGCGTTCGGAAGTGGGACTAGCCGCGGCGGGCGCTGAAGCACTCGCTGCAGTAGACCGGCTTGGCGCCGCTGGGGCGGAACGGGACCTGGGCCTCGCGGCCGCAACCCGAGCACGTCGCCGTGAACATCTCGCGCGGGCCGGACGAGTAGCCGCCGCGGCCGCCGCCCATGCCACCACCGCCACCACCACCACCGTAATCGCCGCGCTGGGCCTTGCGGGCCGTGCGGCACGGGTGGCAGCGACGAGGCTCGCTGAACTGACGCTCCGCGAAGAACGCCTGCTCGCTCGCGCTAAAGACGAATTCCTGGTTGCAGTCCTGGCAAACCAGGGTCTTGTCCGTCGTGTACAAAGAACGCTCCTTGCTCATGCGGCCTCAGCGACACGTCTGTCTCGCCGAGAACCGTTGAGAGGAGCGATCGTGGCAGCCGCGGGGTCCGGGGTCTATTAACCCGTCCGGCGGAATGTACACGCATCGCGCGCGCTCTGTCTACTGCTTCCGGTGCGTGTTTTGCACGCTCAATCCATAACCGAACGCCCCCCGCCGGCGGCTTTGGCGAGGTACATGGCCTCGTCGGCGCGACGCACCAGCCCGGGCCCGTCGCATGTGCCGGGCGTCTGCCAGGCCACGCCGACGCTCGCGCCGACCTGAAGCCTGAACGCATCCTTGTCTGTAAGCGCGCCGAGTACCCGATCGGCCACCATTTCGGCTTCCGTTTCGACCACGTTCGGCAGCACGACCGCAAACTCGTCGCCGCCCATTCGAGCGATGTCGTCGGTGTCTCGCACGACCTCGCGCAGCCTGTCCGCGGCAGCCTCCAGCATCTCGTCGCCGACATCGTGGCCAAAGATGTCGTTGACCTCCTTGAAGCGATCCAGGTCGATCCAGACGACGGCGACGCCACGCTCACTCGTTCGCTGGGCGTGGTCGAGACGCTCGGTGAACATCATCCGGTTGGCGAGACCCGTGAGAGGGTCGTGCATGGCCCGATAGGCCAGCTCGGCCTGCAACCGCTCCTGCTCCCTCAGCAAGGCGTGCAGGTCCGCGTTGGCGGCTTCGAGGGCCGCATTCGACTGCCTGAGCTCATGGGTCCGCTCGTGGACGCGGGCCTCCAGCTCGTGCGTCATCCGGCGCAGATCTTCCTCGGCTTGACGGTGCCGTCGCTCGGCCAGGCGGCGGACGCCGATATCCCGGAAGGTGGACTGGCGCTCGCCGTCGGGCAGCCAGGCGACGCTCGCTTCGATGGGCAGGCGGCTGCCGTCCTTGCGCAGCAGGTCACGTTCGAAACGGTCGATCGTCCCGGGCGGCATCAGCTGCACGCGGCGGCGCCCCAGATCGCGCTCCTCGGACAGATACGTTTCGACCAGGTCCAGGTCTACGACCTCCGCGGCCGAATAGCCGGTCAGCTCGCAGGCCCGGTGGTTGGCAAGCGTGATGTGGCCGTGAGCGTCCGTGACCAGAATGCCGTCGGCGGCTTGCTCGATCAAGGTTCGAAAGCGGCGCTCGCTATCGGACACGGTGTCCGGCGCCAGCTCCGGCAGCGTCGCGGGCGCCGGCTCCGGCGAAGGCGCCTGGGGCGACCGCTCGTCGGGACTGAGGTAGTCGTCGGCCGGGTGGTGCGTCGGAGCGGAGTGCCCGGATGCCAGACGGTGCGGAAGCCTGGACGGCTGGCGATCGCGGGGCCCGACCTCGGTCGAGGGCATGGCACGGCCCCTCGATGCGGGTGCGCCGGTGCGTCGAGCCACGTCGAATCGGCCGTCCTTTCGGGGAGCGCTCCCCGTAGGGGTCGGTTCAGGGCAGCGGCCACTTGACCAGAGGCCCGCACGGAGAGGCGCGCGCTACCTTCGTTGACGCTCCCCGACGCCACTCCTATACTCATTTCCGACGGTTTAGGTCGGAATTAGAGAGAGCCCGCGGCAAGGTGCCGGCGAGCGTCCCACCCTCCCCGGACCGCCGCCAAGGAGCACGAAGCTGGCTGGTCGGACGTATCACAGCACCGGCGCGGTGTCCTTCTCCACGAAGGGCGAGTACGGCGTGCGCCTGATGGCCCAGCTGGCGCGTAGCCACGGCCACGGGCCGGCGAGCCTGACCGACATCGCCGAGCAGGAAGACCTGCCGCGAGCCTACCTCGAGCAGCTGGTAATCAGCCTCCGCGACGCTGAGCTGGTCCAGAGCACCCGCGGCGCCCACGGCGGCTACGAGCTGACGAGGCCGCCTGAGGCAATTCGAATGAGCGAAGTCCTGCGAGCCCTCGAGGGCCCCATCGCGCCGATGATCTGCGCCTCGGACGACCCGGACCACGTCACCTGCTCCCGGACGGGTTACTGCACGGTGAACTTCATGTGGGTTCGGGTCCGCGACGCCATATCGGACGCGCTGGACTCGATGACCCTCGCCGACCTCGTGCCGGCCGCGGCTCGCGTGGAGCCGTTCGTGCCGGCGCCCAGGCTGCCCAAACTGGCTGGCCGGCCGGACATCGCCAACTGATCGACCCCGAGCCAAGGAGCATCGCAACGACCGTGAGCGAACAAGACCTCGTCATCCGCGACCTCCACGTCGCCCCCGCGGCCAAGCCCGACCATGAGATCCTCAAGGGCATCGAGCTGACGGTCCGACCGGGCGAGGTCCACGCCATCATGGGCCCCAACGGCTCCGGCAAGACGACCCTCGCCTATGCCCTGATGGGCCACCCCGGCTACGTGATCAAGTCCGGCGAGGTGTTGTGGCAGGGCCAGGACCTGCTCAAGCTGTCCGCCGACAAGCGGGCCCGGCTGGGCATGTTCCTGGCATTCCAGTACCCCATGGCGATCCCCGGCCTGTCCGTGGCTAGCTTCCTTCGCTCCGCCATCAACGCCCACCGCCTGGGCCTCAACGCCGATCCGAGCGTCGATCCGACGGACGTTGCCCGGGGCGGCATCCCCATGGGCGAGTTCCGCCGCAAGATGCGCGAGAAGATGGCCCTGCTCAAGATGGACGAGTCGATCGCGGCCCGGTACGTCAACGAGGGCTTCTCCGGCGGGGAGAAGAAGCGCCTGGAGATGCTCCAGATGGCCGTTCTCGAACCGAAGATGGCGATCCTGGACGAAACCGACTCGGGCCTGGACATCGACGCCCTGCGCATCGTGGCCGAGAGCGTCAACGCCATGCTCAACCCGGAGATGGGCGTCGTACTCATCACCCACTACCAGCGCCTGCTCGACTACATCAAGCCGGACGTCGTCCACGTTCTGGCGGCCGGCCGGATCATCAAGACGGGCGGCCGCGATCTGGCCCTCACACTCAAGAAGGCCGGCTACGCGCCCATCCTGGCCGAGGCCGGTCTGGACATCGATGCCGGCGATGAGGCCACCGAGGACGCGAAAGAGGCCGCTCCGGTGGAGGCCGCCCACTAGGGCGGAAGAGCGATGACGAACCTCGCCACGACGTCAAGTCCGGCCGGGACCGCGCCGGCCGCCGCCCCGGGCACGGCTCTCGATTCGAAGCGGATTCGGGCCGACTTCCCGATCCTTTCGACGACCAATCGCTTCGGCAAGCCCCTCGTCTACCTGGACAGCGCTGCCACCAGCCTGAAGCCGCGGGCCGTCATCGACGCCGTCAATGCCTACGACTCCGCCTACACCGCGAACATCCATCGCGGCATCTACGAGATCGCCGAAAAAGCGACCGCGCTGTACGAAGGCACCCGCGACAAGGTCGCGCGCCTGATCAACGCCCCGGATCCGGACGAGATCGTCTTCGTCCGCAACGCGACGGAGGCGATCAACCTGGTCGCCTATTCGTGGGGCCGGCGCAACATCGGCCGCGGCGACACGATCGTCCTGACCGAGATGGAGCACCACGCCAACCTCGTGCCCTGGCAGCTGCTCGTCCAGGAGAAGGACGGCGACCTCGAGTTCGTGCCCATCACGGACGACGGCATCCTGCGGCTCGAGGTCTTCGAGGTCCTGCTGCACCTCCGGCCCAAGCTCGTCGCCTTCACCCACGTGTCGAACATGCTCGGGACCATCAATCCCGTCCGCGAGATGACCGAGATGGCCCACGCGGCGGGAGCCCTGGTCCTCGTCGACGGAGCCCAGGCCGTGCCGCACATGCCGGTCGACGTCCGGGAAATCGGGGCCGATTTCTACGTCTTCTCCGGCCACAAGATGCTCGGGCCCACCGGCTCCGGCGCGCTCTGGGCCCGGCGCGAGCTGCTCGAGGCGATGCCGCCCTTCATGGCCGGCGGGGACATGATCCGCGAGGTCCACCTCCGCCGCTCGGAGTGGGCCGACGTGCCTCACAAGTTCGAGGCCGGGACGCCGGACATCGCCGCGGCGATCGGCCTGGGAGCGGCCGCGGACTACCTCATGGGCCTGGGCATGGAAGCGGTCCGCGATCACGAGCAGGCCATGGCCCGCTACGCGCTGGAGGTTCTGCCGCGCGAGGTCCCCGGGATCGAGCTGTACGGCCCGGACGCGGACAGGCGAGGCGGCGTCGTGTCGTTCAACCTGCCCGGCATCCACCCCCACGACGTGGCCCAGATCCTGGACCGGTCCGGCATCTGCGTCCGCGCCGGCCACCACTGCACCATGCCGCTCCATGAGCGGTTCGACCTGGCGGCCACGGCCCGGGCGAGCTTCAACGTCTACACCGTGCCCGGGGAGATCGACGCGCTGGCGGCCGGCCTGCGCGAGGTCGTCCGCGTTTTCGACCGGTAGCGTATTCTCGAACCGATGGACGACCTGTACCGCGACTACATCCTCGAACACTACCGGCGGCCCCACAACTTCGGCGTGCTCGACGCGCCGACGGCCAGCTACGAAGGCTCCAACCCGCTGTGCGGCGACCGCATCACGATGATGCTCGGCATCAGGGACGGCGTCGTGGACGAAGTGGCCTTCACCGGCCGGGGCTGCGCCATCAGCCAGGCCAGCGCCTCGCTCCTGACTGACGAGATCAAGGGCAAGACCGTCGAGGAGGTCGAGAAGCTGACCCCCGACGACGTCCTGGACCTGATCGGGGTCGAGATCAGCCCGGCCCGATTGAAGTGCGCGCTGCTCTCGCTGGACACGGTCGCCCATGCCCTGGCGGACGCGGCCGAAGACAAGGCCGACTATCCGGCCGACGCGGGCTCCGCAGGCTGACGCCGCAGTTCAGTCGGATTCAAGCGGCACCTCCGGAGAGTCCACCTCTGCTTCGGCCAATTCCTCGCGGCCGTCGAAGAAGACCGGCCGCAACCCGATCGCGAGAGCTGCCAGCAGCAGCGGCCCTTGGAGCGATCTGACGATCTCGAAGGAATTGCTGAGGACCATCGAGACGTCGTCCGGGATAAGCGACTGCCCGGGACCCGAGAGGTTGAAGGACATCTCCAGGATCGCGCCGCCGAGCCGGTCGACCACGTAGGCTACGGCGGCGACCGCCAGGAGCGCCCAGGCGAGCGACGGTCGCGACCGGAGCGCCCCAAGGCCGACGTAGGCTATCGACAGCCACGACGCTGCCGCGACCCAGGCGACGGCGGCATAGAGGACGTACTCCGGGCGGTCCCCCCACAAGAGGAGGTCGCCGACCGGCACGAACGCGAGGGCCATGAGGGCGGCCGCAACTCGAACCGAGGGCGGCCGTGCCAGACCCGCCCGGCCGGCGATCCCGGCCGCGAGGCCGGCCGCGCCGACGAGGGCCACGCCTGAATCGATCGCTGTCCACTGGGGATAGGGCAGCGACAGGCCAAGCCGGTAGGGGACGCCGACGATCGAGTAGTAGGCGAGCGCGGTTCCGGTGGCGACGATCAGCCACTTCGAGGCCCGATGCGACCACGGATATCGCCAGGCCACGACGACCGGGAGCACCAGGCCGCAAACCGTCGATACGGACCAGAGCGCCAGCTTCGAGGCCGGGATTTCGGCGCTGAAATCGAGCAGCGACCCAGCGTACAGGACGCCGCCGGTGGCGGCGAGCAGGGTGAAGGGCAACACGAACCGGGACACGGACCGGAGCGGCCTCAACCACGGCAGAGGGGCGGGCGGGGTGGTCGGGTTGGTGCCCCACACCAGCCTCCTCGTGGCGCCGCGCGCGCGGCGGGAGAGGGCCGGGACAGCGGCTGCGGCCATGCCCACGACGAGGATGAGAAGCTCGCGGAGGAACGGGCTCTGGTCGCCTCCGCTGTCAGATGGGTGCGGGATGGCCGGCACCAGTGGCTCCACCGCACTCCCGGTGTGAGACATGCCTGTGGCAACCACGAGGCCGGTGACGACGGCGAGGATCAATGCCGTGGCCGCGATGGAGGCGAAGGTGCCCATTGAACCTGCGAGGCGCGGCATTCGTGGCGCCGGGAGGGCGGCTTCGCGGAGGTCGGCGCAGGCCCGGAGCCACAGCGTCGGCGAGACGGTTCGCGGCTCTCGACTGCGCAGCCACTCTGTGAGGTCCCGCTCGGTCTGTGGATCCAGTGCGTCGTCGCGATACGTCGAGGAGAACATCACTCACCCTCCCAGCCAAGGCGTACCAGTTCGGCTTTGAGCCGGCGCAACCCGGTGTGCAGGCGGGATTTCACCGTCCCGATCGGTATGCCCAGCAGATCGGCGATCGCGTCGAGCTGGAGATCGCGGTAGTAGCGCAGAGCCACAACCAGCTGGAAATCCGGGTCGAGCTTCGCGAAGGCCGCGGCGATGACGTCCCGGCGGGCGACCTGGCCGTAGTCGTCGCTCCGCCGCCGTTCGATCTCGGCGCCCAGGGCCGCCTCCCGTACGGCCCCTCTTCGACGTTCGCGCAGACGATCGCGGCACAGATTCAGAACGATGCGCCCGAACCAGGCCTCGAATTTCGATTGGTCCCGCAGGCTGCCGAACCTGCGCCAGCCGAGCAGTACGGCGTCGTGGACGACGTCCTCCGCTTCGACCTGGTCGCCCAGGACGACTGCCGCCAGCCGATACAATTCTTCAAGGCAGCGTTTGCTCAAAGCTTCGAAGGCGTCGAGCGAGCGGGCTCTCCCGACGCCGTCCGCAACTGTCGCTGCGACCATTCGATGCCCCATCACCGGTGATTGTCGTGTCCGGGCGGTTCATCCGCCGGGCGAACCGGATGACTACCGACGTTCGGCAGCCCCAAAAGGTTCGCGGAGCCGGCAAATTCGAGGGCTGTGGTTATGGCGGCGGGGCACCTGTGCACGCTGGCGGACCGGGAACGGCGTCGACCCGCTCGGCCTATGGCACCCCGGACCGTTAGTTCGTGTCCACGCACCGCCGCAACGACGTAACCTTGCCCAGTCTCTCCACCTGTTGCGTGAGGGCCGGTTCCGCGTGAGCGTCACTGATCCATCTGCTCGGCTTCGGCCGGCCTGCCGGCCGGCCTGCGCGTCGTGAGCCAGCGAAGCTCCACGGCCGGCCGGGCAACCAGGTACTGGCGAGAGATCGCCGACCGCGTCTACATCCGGCGCTACCTGGACTTCAACATCACCATCGGCCTGATCGTCGGGGAAGAGTCGTCCCTGGTCGTCGATACGCGCGCATCCGAGCGTCAGGGCCGGGAGCTGGTGGACGAGGTCCGCTGGATCGCGCCCGGCCAGATCCGGGTCGCGAACACTCACCACCACTACGACCGCACCTTCGGCAACCGCGCCTTCCTGCCGGCCGAGATATGGGCCCACGAGGCCTGCGCCACCCGGCTTCGGGAAGACAGCCGCACGGCCCAGTTCGCGCTCGCGGCCGCGATGCCGGAGGTGGCGGCCGAATATGTGGAGACTCAGATCACGCCGCCGGACAAGACGTTCCGCGACGGCGTGGACCTGGATCTGGGCGATCGAGTCGTGCACCTCAGGCATCTGGGCCGGGGCCACACCGACAACGACATCGTCGTCGTCCTCCCCGACGCGCAGGTCGTGTTCGCCGGCGACCTGGTCGAGCAAGGCGGCCCGCCCTCGTTCGAGGATTCGTTCCCGCTCGACTGGCCGGGGACGCTGGGGCGGATGCTGGACATGGTCGACGGGGCGGTCGTGCCCGGGCACGGCGAGGTGACGACGCGGGCCTTCGTCGAGGGGCAGCTGGCAGATCTATCGGCCCTGGCGGAGCTGGCTCGGAGGGTCAGCTTCGACGGCGGCTCCGTTGCCGACGCGCTGCCGATGTCGCCCTTCCCGCCGGCTTCAGCGCGCCAGGCTCTCAGCCGCGCCTTCAGCCAGCTGAACAGGGAGCCCTGAAGGGCGACCGGGGCTTCGCGGGGGCCCTCACCGGGCCTTCGGCGGGGCCCTCACCGGGCCTTCGATCAGCGACCCGAGACGACTCCCACCGCGGCCTGCGCCACGACCAGATCCTCTCGCGCCTGAATCCGCAGCACGGCCGGCGCCGCGTCCGCGGCGCTCAAAATCGCGTCCTCGTCGACGGCCGCGGCCGGGATCGGCGCGAGGCCCAGCACCGCCAGCCGCTCGACCATTCGAGCCCGCAGAGCGGACGCGTTCTCGCCGATGCCGCCGGTGAACACGAGGGCGTCCATTCGGCCCAGCGAGGTCGCGACGGCGGAAATGCATTCGGCCGCCCGGCGCACGAACATCCGCAGGGCCATGGCGGCTCGCTCGTCGCCGCCCGCCTCCAGCGACAGCAGGTCGCGCACGTCCGACGTCCGGCCGGACACGCCGAGCAGGCCCGAGTCGTGGTCCAGCTGCTCGGCCAGCGCCTCGTCCGTCAAACGCCCACCCCGGCGCAGATAGGGCCAGATCCCAGGATCGATCGAGCCGCTCCGGGTGCCCATCATCAGGCCCTCCAGCGGCGTCAGGCCCATCGACGTCGCCACGGACCGGCCGCCCTCCACGGCGGTCACCGAGCAGCCGCTGCCGAGGTGCGCCACCACCAGGCCGAGTTCGGCTGCGGTGCGGCCCAGCAGCTCCGCGGCCCGCCGGGTCGACCACTCGACCGACATGCCGTGGAACCCGTAGCGGCGCACGCCCCACTCCTCGAACCAGCGCTCGGGAACGGGGTAGCGGTACGCGTCTTCGGGCAGCGTGGCGTGGAACGCGGTGTCGAACACGGCCACGTGCGGCAGGTGCGGGATCGCGGCCAGGCCGGCCTTCATCGTCGCCACGGCGATGCCGTTGTGGAGCGGCGCCAGGACCCGCAGAGCTTCGACGCCCGCGATCACGGCCGGGGTTACGAGCGTGGGATCGCGGAACTGCTCCCCGCCGTGCACCACGCGATAGCCGACGGCCCCGAGCGTGGCGGCGTCGATGCCGGCCTCGGAGTAGCGGGCCAGCAGGCGGCGGATGTCGTCCGCCGGTGCCGTGCCGGCGGTCGCGTCCACTCCCCAATCGACGTCGATCGCGGCGAGCGGATCGAGGGCCGGCGAAGCCGTGTCCACGACGCTGGACTTGAGCGAGCTTGAACCCGGGTTCAGAACGAGTACGCGCATCGCCGAGTAGGCTACCGGTTCCGTGGTCCCCGTGCGCGTCCGGCCCCGCTCCGCAGCGCCGACACGAGGCTCGCGGCCGTGGGCGTCGAACCGAGTCCCGCCCGCGCCCCCACCGCGGCGGCGAGTGGCGGCTCCAGATTCGCGGCCCGCAGTACCGGCCAGTTGGCCTCGCCGAACACTTCGGCCGGCGGCCCGTCCAGGACGACGCGGCCATCGCGCATCACGACCACGCGACCGAAGCACTCGGCCACGAAGCGCATGTCGTGGGTGATGGCGATGACGGTCCGTCCGGCGGCCGCGGCCGACGCCACGACGGCCCGGACCCGCGCCACTCCCCGAGCGTCCTGGCCCGTGGTGGGCTCGTCGAGGACCAGGATCGGCGTCCGCATCGCCAGCGTCGAGGCGAGGCCGAGCAGCTTGCGCCGCGAGAAGCCCAGATCGTATGGATGGGTGTCGATCTCGGCGCCGAGGCCGACCGCGTCGAGAGCCTCTCGGACACGCTCCTCCAGCGCGGCGCCGCGCACTCCGAGATTACGCGGGCCGAACTCCACCTCGGCTCGAACGTTGCCCGCGAACAGCTGGCGGTCCGGGTTCTGGAAGGCCAGGCCCACCACGGCCGCCAGCCGGGCGACGTGGACGCGGGCGATGTCCCGGCCGTCGAGCAGGACGCGACCCGACGTCGGCCGGAGGAGGCCGTTGAAGTGGCGCACGAGCGTGGACTTGCCGGAGCCGTTCTGGCCGACGATCGCGACCGACCGGCCCGGCTCGATGCGCAGGTCGATGTCGTGGAGGGCCGCCGTCCCGTCCGGATAGACGAACGAAACGGCCGAACATTCGATCGTGGGGGCGCCGGAAGCCGGAGCCGCGCCCGAAGGCGCCGGCGCGCCCCGGCCACCCCGGCCGGTCATTCGGCCGCCTCGGCCAGCCCGCGCGTCCACTCGAGTCCGGCCGATCGAACGGCTCGTTCGAGCCCAACGGAAGCCGGCGGATCGACCCCCAGTTCGGCCAGGCGCGGATCTCCCAGAACCTTCGAAGCCGGGCCGGACATGGCGGCCCTGCCGCCCGCCAGCACCATCGCCTCGTCGGCGATCTGAGCCAGGACGTCCGTCTTGTGCTCGACCAGCAGAATCCCGGTCCCGGTCGCGGCAAGGCGAGCCAGCGCGCCGGCGACCAGCCGCGTCCCGGCCGGATCGAGTTCGCTCGTCGGCTCGTCCAGGATCAGGTAGCGCGGCCGCATCGCCAGAACCGACGCCAGCGCGACCAGCTGCGATTGCCCGCCGGAGAGACGCATGGGATCGCGGGGCGCGAGATCGCCGATGCCCACGTCGCCCAGCGCCGCCCAAACCCGCTCGACCGCCTCGTACGCCGGCAAGCCCAGATGGCACGGCCCGAAGGCCACTTCCTCGAAGACGGTGGCGGTGGTGTGGCTCAGCTGCGTGGCGGCGTGCTGGAAGAGCAGTCCGCAGCGCTGAGCCAGCTCGTGCGTGGCCAGGCCAGCGGCGTCGGTGCCATCGACGTGGACCGTGCCGCTCAGCCGGCCGCCGATCACCGCCGGCGCCAGCCCGGCCCCCACCAGGCACAGCGTCGACTTGCCGGATTCGTTGGCCCCCGCAACCCCCAGGACGCGGCCCGGATCGACTCGGAGGTCGACACTCTCCAGGGCCGAAACGGTGGCGCCGGCGTAGCGATAGCCCACCCCGGCCATTTCGAGGGCCATGGCTACGCCACCCACCCGGCGACGCGGACGGTCACGATCCCGGCCAGAAGGACCAGTGCCGCCCACCGCAGGACGCGATCTGGGACGGCGTCGAGCGGCAGGCGAAGAAGGGTCGGACGGGTGGGAGCGGTGAAGCCCCGGGCTTCGAGCGCCATGGCCCGCTCCTCCACCTCCGACAGCGCCCCCAGGACGAGCGGCCCGGCCAGCGGCAGGATGCCTCGGAAGCGGCGCCAGATGCGGCCCTCGGAATCGAGGCCCCGGGCCCGCTGGGCATCCATGACCTCGCCGGCGCGGGCCAGCGTCCGCGGCACCATCTGGAAACCGGCCCCGACCACGAACGATGCTCTCCGGCCCAGACCGCGGCGCGACAGGTCGGCCAGCAGGTCGTCCAGCGGCGTGGTCAGGTAGGCGAGCGCGATGGCCGACGAGAATGCCAGCAGCCGCGCCGACGTGAGCAGGCCGAACTCGAGCCCGCTCCAGGTCGGCCCGATCGGGCCGAGGGTCAGGATCCGGTCCGAAGCGCCGGGCAACAGGAAGAGGTTCACGATCAAGATCGAGATCACCAGCGGCAGGGCGGCCAATCCGATCGTAATCACTCCCCGCAACGTTCGAGAGGCCGCGGCCACGGCGACCACGGCTGCCAGAACGAGGCCCGGGCCGAGCCAGCCCGGAATCAGGAAAGCGGCCGCCACCTCCAGAACGGCCACGGCCAGCTTGGTCGCAGGGTTCAGGGAGCGATAGAAGCCGCTCGGCCGGCGGGCCACGAAATCGGGCAGACTCGCAGGGCCGGCCGGAGTTGCGATGCCGGTCAACTCCGGCTGCTCAGCCGTCGCTCTGGACGTCGGCCGGGGCTTCGGCAGAGGCGGCCGGCGCGGCCGGGGCTTCGGCCGGGGAGTCCGGGCCCAGGACCCTCTCGCCGTTCGGGAAGCGGGCCACGAAGCGGCGGGACAGGCTTCCGACCAGGAAGAACACCACGAACGTGGTGATCATCTTGTCGATCGGGTCCGAGAGCAGGCCCTGCTTGAGCGTGGCCTGGTAGAGACTGTCGCCGCCGGCCCGGAACGCGGCCACGATCGCGTCCGTTCCGCTGCCGGAAACGCCGCCGTAGAAGAACGCGTAGACGGGCGCGGAGATGACCGCGGCGGCGATGCCCGTGGCCAGTCCGGCGCTGATGGCGAAGACGGCGCCCACGTCGCGGCGCAGGACCAGGGCCCAGCCGACGAGGCCGACGAAGACGGTCATCACGGCCAGGAAGAAGATGCGCGACTGGTCGAAGAGGGCGGGGTCCATGTACGTCGCGTTCGCGAACTGGTCCGGGCTGGCGAAGGCGCGGCCGTACGTGTACAGCGCCATGGCTCCGATCAGGACGACGGCGACGACGGCGGCGGCGAGGTTCAGGGCATGGCCGCGGCGGGGCCGGAACAGACCGAGCTGGCCCCATATGCCGGCCAGCAGGCCGATCGCGCCGGCGGTGATGGCGAATGGGCCGATCTGAGAGCCCGAGCCGATGCCCGGCGCGTACTGCCAGATCAGGTTCGACAGGACGCCGGTGAGTGCGCCGGCGAGGGGCCCGGCCAGGACGCCGACGAGAATCGTGCCGATCGAATCGAGGTAGATCGGCAGCCTCAGGCCGCTCTGGACCGAGTAGCCCAGGACGATGTTGATAGAGATCGCCACCGGCATCAGGACCACCACTCGCGTGGTGAACTGGCGGGCGGCCCAGCGCTGGACTCGAGTCATCTCTCCTGCTCTCCTGCCAATGGAGCTTTCGTCCCAGATCGGGAACGCGGCCAGGTTTGATGCTCGGGTGCCGCGCGTTCGAATCCTACGTCAGCCCGACGGTTCCGGGTGGCAGTATCGGCAGGCGGTCAGGTCGCGCGCGTCCGTGCCAGCGCTGCCACCCGCGTGACGAACAGCTCGAAGAAGCGCTCGGTGTCCGCCTCCACGGCCACGTCGACGTTCGGCGGCTTGCCCCACACCCGCCGCCAGTCGGCCACGGTCTCGCCCGTGGTCAGCTTGCCCTCCAGCTCCACGTCGACGGCGACCGCCTCGATGCGCACGAGGCTCGGGTCGAGGGCCGTCGCCAGCGCCAGGGCATCGTGGATGAACGCACCGTAGAAGCCGTCATAGCGGCTGTGGAATTCCATGTAGAAGCGGAGCGCGTCGGCGAGATAGCGTACGACCGCATTCCCGGGAGTCGAACCGCCAATCGAACCTGCGCCCCCGGCGGGGTTCGAGCGCCCGGCCGAACCTGCGCCCGGCACCGAACCGTCCGGTCCGCAGCCGGCCAACGCCGCCAGGCGGGCCAGGTGCTCGGGCAGCATCTTCGCTCGCTCGGTGACGTCGAGGCCCAGCGCCACCGGCCTGGCTGGCGCGGCCGCATCCCCTAAGGCCTCGAACACGATCTTCGCGGCCTCCGGGTCGCAGCTGACGTTCCACTCGGTCGTGGGGGCCGTGTTGCCCGGCGAGCGGTACGAGCCGCCCATGATGACGACCCGCCGCAGCAGGCGAGGCAGCTCGGGCTCCTCGAGCACGGCGAGAGCCACGTTGGTGAGCGGCGCCAGCGTGACCAGGGTCAGCTCACCGGGCC
>CAVQCV010000003.1:0-129988 GCA_963711105.1 uncultured Chloroflexia bacterium
CGCCCATCTGATGCGCGACGACCCGCGGCGCTGAGCTTAGTGGATTGTCGACGTCGCAACCCAAAGGATTGGCACGACAACAAGAAGGAGAATGGCCAGCAGAACGAGCAGAAGGGCGACCCGATGCTCGCGCAAGAAGTCAGTTGCACCCAGCATGCTCAACACCTCCGACTCTCAAGAGAATCCGCCATAGACCCCAGGAGTGGACCCGTTGGAATAGGCGTAGTAGCGCATCCAGGCCCACCGTTTGTAGGCCCCCGGGACAGGTCCAAACCAGAAATTGGAGCCCGGCTGCGCGATCCAATCAAGGCGCGGGTTGTAGACCCCACACCAGCCTCCGCTGTCGTATCCGCCCATGAACCCGGGGATACTGGTCAGATAGCAGTCGGGACCCCAGTCGACGGAATAGCTCCGGGCCGCGTGCCAGATGATGCCCACGTTCACATGAAACTGCGCGTAGTTCCAGGGACCCTGGTAGAGGCCGATGTTCTGCCAGTACTCACGTAGCTTGCCTATATCCCCCGAGCCGTAACTGTTCGGTCGCAAAATGTTGGTAGAGGCCGTTTTGGAGGTCCTAGGCGAGACCGTCGTCGTTCGGAGGGTGCAGTCGTCGACCGTCAGCTTGGCCCGTTCGCTCGACGGTATCACGGCTCGCAACTGCGGCCCATAGACAGGATCACGGTAGACCGCGTCTACCATCGCCATCAGATCCGCGCATGTGGATCGGTCGATCTTGACGGTCGTGGTTGTAGTTGTGGTTGTGGCTGTGGTTGTGGCTGTGGTTGTGGTTGCGGCTGTGGTTGTGGTTCTGGTTGCGGCCCGTACGGTTGCAGTTGACAACGGCAACACTAAGCCCACGGCCGCAGCTAGCGCCATCAGGGTCTTGATGGGGTGCCGATATCTCATGAAGTCCTCCTCTCGCGTGGCCGCACTTCAGACGGTGCCCAGCGAGACGGTAGAAGGCGTCCCGCAGCTGCCGCCATAGGTCACGTCGCGTAACCCGGCCACCGGTAGGCGATCTTAGGGGGCGCCGCTTATCTGCGGCTTATCTGCGGCTTATCTGCGGGCGTGCGCCCAGCGCCAGGTGGTTGTGAGGTGAGCCGCAGATGACCGGTGGCCGCAAGCCGCCGTCCTCGCGCTGGAGATCGACGAGGCCACCAAGCACCGCAGAACCGTTCGCGCCAGCTCGTTGGCTACCGGCGTTCCCTCGCGATCTGCCGAACTAGCACCTTGTGGTCGTGGTCCGAGGTCGGCCCGGTCCTTGCGGCCGAACCGGCGAGATTTCCCAGGCGATTCATCGTCGCTACATGAACGGCTTGCCGTTATCCGATGCCGATAGACGGCCTCCGTCGGCGCGACGCAGGACGAGCTTGTTCGTCAACAACCCTGGGGTGAGGCCGCACACAAGATCCACGTAGATACCGGGCTGGACGTCCACGTCATAGAGTTCGGACTTGAGGAATGCGAAGCTAAGCTGTATTTGATGGCGCCCGGGTGGTACGTCGATCCGTTCCAAGCTCGTCATCTTGAGCTTCGCGCATCCGACTCCGTCGACATAGACATTCCAGGTGTCACGAATCCGTCGTCCGCTTTTTCTAATCGTGGCGCCACAGGCACTCGGATCAGATGTCGAAAGCAGCCTATCTCGGTCATAACCAACCCGCCGCTGGAACCGCGGCAAGGACATCCCGCTCCCACCGGAAACGCTATCAATCGGCTCCCAACCGGCGTGGAGGAGATCCTCAGTGATCGCCTCTTTGGCCCGATGAAACTGCTTCTTCGAGCCCTGGAAGTTCGCTAGTTCGTTGTCCGAGCTGTACTCACGTCTGCCGACAATCTGGATCCCTTGTGGACTCATGACCTGCGCTTCTAGCAGCCAGCGTGCTCCACCGACCAGGCCGAGCCCATGGATACGCTTCAGTGCGACCTCGCACACTTCCATCGGAGCAGTTGGTGCGGCCATGGGCCGGCCGCAATGGATGCACGAAGGAGCCGCATCCGAGATGTCGTGTTGGCAGTCTGGGCACTTCACGAGTGGCATTTCGCCTCCTTGGCCTGTCCGCCGAGCGCTTGAATCTCACGACTGCTTCAAGGCATTTCCCGAGTCGAGCGAATTGCGGCGACCGCCTAGTCGAGAAGGCGTCACGACATTGAGTCGAGTCGGGGCGTCGTCTCTGCTCGCACGCCAGACTAGCATCGCGCTCGCGGGCTGTGCTGAACCGTCGCGCAGTCCTTGTGCGGTCCAGTGTCCGGGCCGCGGCTGGTACCCACAAAGGCGGCCGGCTCGAGCAGACAACGTACGGCCGTGCTCCCCAGAGCGACGATAACCCGAGGGTGGACGAGCTTGACCTGGACGTCCAGATAGTCGCAGCACTGCGCGATCTCGTTGAGACGCGGGCTCCGGTCCAAGTCCACCTGTGCCAGCAGCTCGCCGCCGCGAGCCGGACCCGGGCCGGTACACGATCGGACATCTATGCCCCGTCGCTGTGGTCGTTGTGGTTCGCCCTGGCTTTGATGGAGACTCTGGGCTGCCCAGGGCAAACCACACTGCCAAACCGGAGGAACTGGAAGAGCTTCTAACCCAGCGCGTGGGGGTCAAAGACCCAGATTCGCTCATGCGGCTAGTCCGTAGTACTCGCGATTCCCTGGTCTCCCTTCCTCAACGGCCGGCGCCCGACCATTCCCTCAAGAACTATACTCTTGACGATAGATCGGTCTATGCCCAATAGTATGTCTCATGGGCAGAACAACGCGCGCCGTCTTCCCGGCGACTCAGCGGCAGGCAGCCGAACTCGGTGGCCGTCTGCGGCTCGCCAGACGACGGCGTGGCATCAGCATCGCGGACATGGGTGCACGCGTGGTCGCGTCGAGCCCGACCATCGCCCGCCTCGAGCACGGCGACCTTACTGTCAGCGCCGCGGTTCTCGCCCGCTACCTGGAGGTCCTTGGACTCGCGTCCGACCTTGACCGCATCGCGGAGCACGACGAACCCGGTGCCCTCATTGCAGACGAGCGGCTCGGCCGCCCGCGCCGCCGCAAGTCTCGAGGCCTCGCCGATGAACTCTAGGCGTCAGGACCTCGTCGTCGTCCTTGACGCACCCGAGCTCGGGGAGGCCCGCCCCGTCGGCGTGCTGACCCGCTGGCCAGGCGCGATCCTGTCGGTCGCCTTCGGGTACGCGCGCTCCTGGCTCGACGACGTCGGTCGCAACTTCCCCATCGACCCGGCGCTGCCCTTGAGCGAGGCCCAGTACACCGTGCCGGGCCGCCGCGTGCCGGGCATCTTCGCCGACACCGCCCCAGACAAGTGGGGCGAGGCGCTCATGGTCCGTCGCGAGGGTCGCGACTTGGACGCCTGGGAGTTCATGGTGGGAGTCGCCGACGAGACCCGCATGGGGGCGCTGCGACTCCGGCGCGGGGTCGCGGGCCCGTTCATCGCCGATCGCGAGCCAGCCGTTCCGCCGTTCACTCGATTGCGAGAGCTGCAGGCAATGGCCCGTCGGTTCGAAGACGACCCTGACTCGATCACATCCAGCGAGATTGCCTTGCTCGTTGCGCCCGGCTCGTCCCTGGGTGGGGCTCGACCCAAGGCCAACTACGTCGCGCCCGACGGCAGCCTCTGGATCGCCAAGTTTCCGTCGAAGACCGACCGGCGTGACGTTGCTGCCTGGGAGCACGTGTATGCCAACCTGGCGCGGGTGGCCGGAATCGAGGTCGCCGAGACGGAGCTCGTCAGCGTCGTTGGGCCAATGCGCACGTTTGCGACCCGCCGTTTCGACCGAACGCCCGAAGGCCGGCGGCTCTACGCCTCCGCTGTGACGATGACTGGCCGGACGGACACGGTCGGCGCCGACTATATCGACATCGTCCAGGCGATCACCGACCACGTGGGGCCAGATCATGTCCGCGAGGACCTCGTGCAGCTCTACCGGCGGATGACCTTCAACGTGCTCGCGGGCAATCGCGACGATCACCTGCGCAACCATGGCTTCCTCCGCCATGCGGACGGGTGGCGACTCGCGCCGGCATTCGACATGAACCCGTCGCGAGAGATGCGCGAGCACGCGACCGCGGTCAACGGCAAGGTGGCCTCGCCAAGAGCGGGGGATGTGCTCGACGTCCGCTCCTTCTTCGGGTTGAGTGAAAAGTCGGCGAGGGCCGTCATCGCCGATGTGGCCGACGCCATGAGCGAATGGCGCTCGATGGCCAGCTCGGTCGGCATCGGCCGAGGGGAGCAGGATCAGGTCGCCGTCGCGCTCATCGCCCTACCGAGCGCGGCGACTCTCTGAACGGGAGGATGAACCTCAAGTCGCCCCTGCCGAGCTCGATCGCATGATCGTGTGGCGGCGATGGCGTCAAAGTCGAGGCGTATGATCCGGCCTTCTTCGTGGGCATTTGAAGATAAGACGAACCCGCCGAGGGCATCGGACTCTTCCAGGTTTCCACGATGGGACCAAGACTCTCTCCGGGGCGGGAACCAGACTCACCCCGGAATCGACGAAAACGGCGTCCTCGCGATGGCCGTTCCACGCACGAATCGACTCTCGCTGCTCGACCCGACGGGAAACGGACTTCGGATCAGATGGTCGGGGGTTCGAACGATCCCTCCGGGCGCGCCACCCACTCGGGTAGGGAACGCCGTCGGGGGACGCATCGCCCGGGACGCACATAATGGCTTGACCAGCCAATCCGCAACGGCTAGAATAGCCATATGAGAATCGCGACTGTGACGGAAGCCAAAAATGGCCTGAGCGCACTCATCGACCGCGTCAAGGCCGGGGAGAGCGTTCTGATCCTCGACAGAGGTAGGCCCGTGGCCAGGTTGGAACCGGTTCAGGGGGAGGCCGACGCCTCTGCTCGAATGGCGCGGCTGCAGCGAGCTGGGCTAGCCCGGTCCGGCTCCACGCCGCCACCTGCCGACCTGGTCGCATCTCCTCCGCCCGGCCTCAAGCCCGGCGTCAGTGCTGCCCGAGCGCTCGTGGACGAGCGGCGGATCGGCCGGTGAGGTTCTGGGATAGCTCCGCGATCGTTCCGCTGCTTGTGGGCGAGGCGTCGACCCGGGACGCCGCTGAGGAGTTCGGACGGGATCCAGACATGCTGGTCTGGTGGGGGAGCGAGGTCGAGTGCGTCTCCGCACTGGCGCGCCTCGAACGGGACGGCAACATCGACGCGCCCTCGATGTCCCAAGCGCTCCACCGTCTGACAGCCCTGGCCCAATCCTGGCGCCAGATCGAGCCTGTGTCACGTGTCCGTCAGGCGGCCATCCGCCTGATTCGTGTCCATCCTCTTCGGGCGGCGGATGCCCTCCAACTCGCCGCCGCACTGGTTGGATCGGAAGACCAGCCACAGAGCCTGCCCTTCGTGACGCTGGACGCGCGACTCGCCCAGGCCGCCGAGCGGGAGGGCTTTCCGATCGTGCTCGGATCGCTGCCGCCCGGCTGATTGCGCCAGCCCATCCAGAAACCCCTGCTCGGAGCGCTATGGATTCCGGCCCGTTCGCGCGGCTGTCGCGGCTATCCGGTAGCAGCTCCTCAGGAACTCGATTCCCATGGGAGAGAGTGCACCGATCCGTTCATCCCAGGCTCGGCCTGAGCGTACCCGCTGTGGTAGACGCCGCACCAAGTGATGCCGAGAACGTACAACGGAACGAGTTCCGTGAAGTGACAGGAGATCCAGTCCTTCCTGACTCTCTGGACGTAGACAGTTCCCTGTACGGGGTCGATCGCCGCATTCAAGTAGTAGTCCAATGGCAAGTGCGCGTCAACGAGCTGCTCGCACTGGAGACACCCGACCAGGCGCTCGTGTGGGGCGTGGCTCTCGGGCTCCGGCGCGACATCGAGGAGCTCCTGGGGCGAACGGCCGATCTGCTCGAGCACGGGCAAGGCTCGAAGGCGACCTTCGTTCCCGCCTGGTACTCCGCCGCATCTCCCGGCGGGACCGCCGAGGGCGATGCGACCGCCGGCCGTGCGGCGCCGCTCGCGGTCGCCAGGCCGGGAGCGATGTTCGCGGCCATCCAGGCGTTCGGCGGCGGCGCTCGTCTATACCGGAGCATCCTGCCGCGGCGCGAATCCGCCGTTTGACCGGCCGCGAACCGGCCCGCTCCGGCGCCGCCTCAGAAGCGGCCCAGGACCTTGACCGCAAGCGCCGCGGCCGGCTTGGGATCCGTGTAGTCGGTGCCTATCAGAAGCGTGGACATCAGGACGACCTTGTCACCCTGGCGGACGCCGACGCCCGCGACCTGGCCGACGGTTCGGACGGCGGGATCGCCTCGCCAGACTGCCGCGACCGCCTCGTCGCCGTATCCGGACAGCGGCTCGATCGCGTAGCCATCCCAGAACGTCTTCATGGCGGAGGTCAGATCCATCGAGGCGGCCGGGTAGATCCACAGGTCGAACAGATCGATCGAATCGCCCAGCGGCCAGGTGCAACCGTACGCACCGTCGATCGAGGCTCCGGGGCCCATGCCGCTGGCGAACGGGGTGTGGGCCGCAACGCCCATGACGGCCGATATCTCGTCGGTGGTAGCGAGGCTGCAGACGTCCACGTTGGCGTATGGGTCTGCGCCCGATCCGCCCGTGTCGCTCGTGGCCGTGGCGGCCGTGGCGGCCGGACCCGAGGCTGTGGCGCCCGCGACGGTCGCGCCTGGACTGGAGCAGCCGGCGATCGCGAGGACGATCGCGGCGACTAGGAGGCCGGCCGGCAGCCGGTGGTTGATCGCCATTGGACTCACCTCCGCTGGCGTGCCCGTTGTCGATTTGTGCAGCGGCGCACTACTAGTTGGTCCGGGAAACGATACGCCCCGACCCTGGGTCGGCGCGTCCGCCGCCGTACGACGTTCCGCCAGGCTGGAGCGCGGTTCCCGGATCCGCCCGGGCGACGCCGGGCTTCAGAGGCGACAACTCGACCGCAGACGCGGCGGTTGCGGCCCTCCGCCCGTTTCTCTAGCCCGCGAGGCGCTTGTAGCGGATGCGGTGCGGCTGGTCGGCGGCGGTGCCCAACTCCTTGTGCCGGAACGCTTCGTAGTCGCTCACGTTGCCCTCGAACCAGCGCACCTGGCTGTCGCCCTCGAAGGCAAGGATGTGGGTCGCGATGCGGTCGAGGAACCAGCGGTCGTGGCTGATGACGACGACGCATCCGGGGAATGACTCCAGCCCGGCCTCGAGCGCTCGCAACGTGTCCACGTCGAGGTCGTTGGTTGGCTCGTCGAGGAGCAGGACGTTGCCGCCCGACTGGAGCAGCTTGGCGAGGTGAACCCTGTTCCTCTCTCCGCCGGACAGCGTCCCCACGAGCTTCTGCTGGTCCGTGCCCCGGAAGTTGAAGCTCGACACGTACGCCCGCGCGGGGATCTCGCGCTGGCCGACCTTGATGAACTCGGCGCCCTGGGTGATCTCCTGGAACACGGTCCTCGTCGCGTCGAGGTCGTCGCGGCCCTGGTCCACGTAGCTGAGCTGCACTGTCTCGCCGATCGTGACCGCGCCGGCGTCGGGCTTCTCCTGGCCTACGAGCATTCGAAACAGCGTCGTCTTGCCCGCGCCGTTGGGCCCGATGATCCCCACGATGCCGGCTCGCGGCAGCGAGAACGTCAGGTCCTCGATGAGTAGCTTGTCGCCGTACCCCTTTCGGAGGTGCGAGGTCTCGATGACGGTGTCGCCCAGGCGAGGGCCCGGCGGAATCGCAATCTCGAGTTCTCGGGCGACGCCCCTGTCGTTCTGCGCTTCGGCTAGGAGCTGGTCGTAGGCCTTGAGGCGGGCCTTGCCCTTGTCCTGGCGTCCGCGGGCCGACAGACGAACCCATTCGAGTTCGCGCGCGAGCGTGCGCTGGCGCGCGTCGGCGGTCTTCTGTTCCATCGCCATTCGCGCGAGCTTCTGCTCCAGCCAGCTCGAGTAGTTGCCGGAGAACGGGATCCCGCGGCCGCGATCCAGCTCCAGGATCCACTTGGCCACATGGTCGAGGAAATAGCGGTCGTGGGTGATCGCCACGACCGTGCCCTCGTACTCGCCGAGGAAGCGCTCCAGCCATTCGACCAATTCGGCGTCGAGATGGTTGGTCGGCTCGTCCAGCAGGAGCAGGTCCGGGTGGGAGAGCAGCAGCCGGCACAGGGCGACGCGACGCTTCTCACCGCCGGACAGGACGGTGACGTCGGCATCGTCCGGCGGACAGCGCAAAGCATCCATCGCGATGTCAACGTTCCGTTCCAGGTTCCACCCGTCGGCCGCGTTGATCCGGTCCTCGAGCGCGGACTGCTCGGCGCCGATGGCCTCGTAGTCGGCGTCCGGCTCGGCCCATTTCGCCATCACGGCGTTGTACTGGTCGATGAGGCGCGCGACCTCGCCGACGCCGTCGAGCACGTTCGCCTTGACGGTCTTCGTCGGGTCCAGCTGCGGTTCCTGGCTCAGGTAGCCCACCGTGAAGCCGGGCGTGAGCCGTGCGTCGCCGGTGAACCCGTCGTCAAGCCCGGCCATGATCTTGAGCAGGCTGGACTTGCCGGCGCCGTTGGGACCGATGACCCCGATCTTGGCGCCCGGATAGAACGAGATCGAGATGTCCTCGAGCACGGTCCGATCGGGCGGGTAGTGCCGGGCAAGCTTGTACGAGGTGTAGATGAATTCCGGTGGCATAGCGCTTCAAGGGTACCGGCTGCGCGGCTACTCGTGCCCGACGCCTCGGCGCCGGGTCGTGGCATAAGTTGTTCTCCCGCGCGGAAGCCGCTCCGGGCGCCAACTCCCCTTTGAGAGCTCGAATTACGCCGGGCGGGCCGGTTACTGCCAGCCGGACCCGAACACCATCGCGGATGAGCCCTGGGAATTCATGGCCACGATCCAGTAGCAGTAGGTGCCGCCGCCGGTGCCTATTCCATTCTGGAAGTGGTGGGCGTCCCGGGCTCCCGGTGCGGTCTCCAGCAGCTGGAAGTATTCGCTGTTCGCCTGGACGTCGCTGCAGGTTCTACCACCCTCCCCGGTGGCGGCGCTGAAGATGCGGAACCAGACATCCGGGCCGTCAGCGGACTGCCAGGCGAAATCGAATTCGTTGCAGGTATCGAATTGTTCCGCCGGCACGTCGCTGGGGCAGGGTTGACCCTGCAACCGCGCGATTCTGAAGTTCGTTGGGGCCGTCGGCAGTGCGGGGGTTACGGTGGGCGTCGGCGCCATGGTGGGCGTCGGTGCCATCGTGGCGGTCGGCGCCATCGTGGGCGTCGGTGCCATCGTGGCGGTCGGCGCGGCGGTCACCTCCGGCGACTGGCTGTCGGTCGTCTGGCCGCAAGCCGCGAGCAGGGCCAGCAGGGCGATCATGGTCGCCCCCAAACGGATCGGACTGGACATAGTGCACTTCCCTCCTGACACCTCCGCCTCTCCGACGGATCTGTCAGCGCCATTCTGACCCGGCGGCTGGCCGCTTGTCTGTCAAACGGTCGACACTGGACGCCTGATCCACGCCAACCCCCACCGACTGAGCGTGAATACGCCATCTGACTGCCTGGCGATCGAGGGTTGAGAGTCAGCATGTCGGTGCTAGGTCAGGCTGATCCTGTCAGCGTTGGCTTTGATGTAGGCGAATAATGGGCCGGCGAGATCCCCGGCTCCTTCGAAATACTCCTCGTCGCACTTCTCGAGGCGCGCGTCTCGGCGCTCATCGTCCTTGGCCATCACGGCGTCGATTGACTCAGCCGTGACGGGCCCGGGCAGCTTCAGAGCCTTGATGGCCCTGTCCGTTACCCGGGCAACCACCGGGCACCCGATCGCCTGAAGTGACGAGACGAAGTAGGGAGTCAGGTCCTTCGACGGGTTGCGGAAGAGCTGGTCGTAGCCGCCGTTGTTGACCTCTCGCTCAATAGCTTCGACCGCCAGGATGACCCGCTCCGGTTCCGACCGGATCGCCAGCCCATCACTCGCGACTTTCTGCTCCAGTGCTTGCTCGAACGCCAGGACGAGAGAGTCGAGCCGATGACTGCCCTCGAGCTCAATCAGCTCGGCCGTCGTCTGGCCATCGTATCCCTGCAACCACTTGGGACCGGCGTCGCGTTTCGTCCCCCGACGCCACCGGAGAAGCCACCTCATCGAAGTCCCCTTTCGCTTTTGCGGCTATCCAGGCCCAAGCAGCGCCTACGCCGGGCCCCAGCCCTGGGACTCCGGTTTGTAGCGGCAAACCGGACAGGACTGCGAGGACATCGGAATGATGTCCTCGCAGTTGGGGCATTGCCCCATCGGGACGATCGGGCCCGTTCTCGTGGTCTGCGCCGGCCGCACCGACGGGGCCGGCGTCGCGGCTGCCAACCTGGCAAGGCTGGGGGTGTGGCCGCACTTGGCGCATGAAGACGCGTGGGCGCCGACCAGGAAGCCGCAATGGGGGCACATGCCACTGGGGCCGATCACCTTGCCCATTATCGGACTGACGGCGAAGCCCACCAGACGGCCGAGTGGTCCGAACCAACTCCCCTTGAATACAAATACCCGGATGAGTACGGCCGCGATGAAGACGACAAGTGGCGTGTCCACGAGACCTCCCTCCGTCAACCCCGCCAAGTCTAGCGATTCGCCGTGTCAACTTTGGGCCGCTCTCGATGAGGAATGGCGACGCGCCCGAGTCTTGCCGACGCGCCGGCCGTTGGTGTCGCCGCCATGACCGCGCGTGACGTCACGCGGCTCGGAGCTTCCCGCCTTTCGCGGTGCCGATCCCCACCACTCCACCCCCTGAGCTTGCCTGCGCGGCCAGGGCGTCGAGGAGGCGCACGACCTCGTTCGAGGTCTGCGCGAGTCGCGCAGAAGCACTCTGAGCCGACGACCGATCGCCCCGGTCGAAGGCGTCGATCACTGACTTGACAGCCTCGTGGAAGCTCGCGTGTGGGCCCTCGATCGAATGGTACGCGGCCAGAGTGGCAAACCTGGCGTGGCCAACGCCCTCATACCACTTGCCGAGCGAGCACGAGTGGTGGTCCGGGACGTCGGCGGCGCTCCACTTGTCGCTGCCCTCCAGGAGCCCATGGACGCGCTGGACCCAGCGCACGTGGGCCTTCTTGAATACCTCGACCTGAGCGGCGAGGCCCGCGTTGCCGGCGAGCGTGAACCGGCCGACAAGGCCGTCGAGCTGGCTCGCCATCTCCGAGAGCGTCGCGGCGGAGGCGACGACCTCTTCGACCTGGGCAGACATCTCCTCGGTGGTCGCGGAGACTTCCTCCGACGCGGCCGAGTTCTCCTGCGAGACCGCGGCGATTGACGAGACGGCGCTGGAGACGGATTCGGCGTCGCTGGTCATTCGGGAGGCGGCTTCGTTGGTTTGCGATGCAATCCCAGAAATCGCATCGGTCGCGACGATGACACCCTGGCTCGCCTCGCCCATCGACGCCACGGCGGTCGTGATCCTCTCGGCAGCCGACCGGGTGGCCAGTACGGTCTCCGTGATCGCCTCGAGGGACACTCCCGCCTGATCGGCAAGGCTCGTGCCCGCAGCGACCTCGGCGGCTCCGGACTGCATGGCGGTGACCGCGGCTTCGGTTTCCTGCTGGACGTGCGAGATGAGCTCGGCGATCTCCTTGGTGGCCAGCCCGCTGCGCTCGGCAAGCTTGCGGACCTCGTCCGCCACGACGGCAAAGCCCTTACCCTGTTCGCCGGCTCGGGCGGCCTCGATGGCGGCGTTGAGGGCGAGGAGGTTGGTTTGCCCGGCGATGTCGTCGATGGTCTCCACGATCGACCCGATCTGTTCCGATGTCGCGCCCAGTTCGGTCACCTTGGCCGCGCTGGCATCCACGGCTTCCTTGATCCGAGCCATGCCCGTGACCGCCTTGCGGACCGCGGCAAGGCCGTCGGACGCGGCCGCGGCCGCCTGCGTCGAAGCGTCGCCGACTTCGTCGGATGCCGAGCTCGCTGCCTTGATGGCGGCGCCGAGGCGGAGTACGGCCGCCGACGAGTCCGAGGTCTTCTGGGTCGTCTCGGCAGCCCCTGACCCTACCTGCTCGATCACCGTCGTGAGCTGCGCAACGGCCTCGCTCGTCGAAGATGCCGCTTGGGCCTGATCCTGGGCCCCAGCGGCGACCTGGTTGATCGTCTGGGCGATCTGGGTGGAAGCGGTCCCGGCCTGCTGAGCGGCATCGGTGAGTTCGTTGCTCGCCCGGGCGACGCCCTCGGCCGCGTTCTTGACCTCACCCAGCGTCGCGGTCAGGTTGGCTCGCGCGGTTTCGTAGCTGTCTGCCATGGCATTGAGCTCCTTCACGAGCTCGTTGCTCAGGGCAGCCGTCCGCCCGATCTCGTCACCCGAGGCGTAGTGGAGCACTTTGACTCGGGCATCGAAGTCGGCACTGAGGTCGTTCTCGGCCAGACGCGCCAGACAGCCTGAGAAGCGCCCCACCTCGGCTCGCATGGCGGACAAGTGATCCGCCACGGCACTCATGCCGCTCGAGATGCGGCCGCTGAACAGGACCGCCATCACCACCGCGATCAGCAAGGCGGCGAGGATCATCGCGACCGTGACCGCGAGAGCGCTGTGGGCGCGCTCGGCCTGGGCTCCGACGCGATCGGCGGCCAGGGCGGTCAGGTCCGTTGATAGATCGACCAGGGCCGCCTGGGAGGCGCGATCCTGGCCGTTCATGATGGCGTCGGCGCCGGCCTGGTCGAAGGCCTCGGGCGAAAGCAGCGGCAGCGCCCGCTGGAAGCTGGCGACGTAGTTCTCGTAGCCCGAGTAGAAGGCGTCGAGGCTCGCCTGTGCCTTCGCGTCCTCGATGGAGGCGATCTCGGCCGAGAGCTGCCGGTAGCGCGTCAGAACGTCGGCGCCGTCTGTTTGGAAGGTGGCGAGGTACCTGTCGTAGGAGGCCTGGTCGGCTCCACGCAGCAGCAGGTCCTTCAGATCCTGATGCTGCATCTGGAACGCCGATCGCAGCTGACTGCTGTGCAGGGCCGCATCCTGAGCGTGCAGGACATCGCTGGCCGAGTAGCCCTCGACCGTCGAGTTGAACTCCACGAGCGTGATGAGGCAGGTGGCGGTCATCAGCGCCGTCGCGACCAGGATCGCGGCCAGGACCTTGGCGCGAATCGACAACCTCGTCCGGGGAAGGTGGGTCGGGACGCCGAGGTTCATGCCAAGCTCCTTCAGACTGGTGGGTGGTCGCGACGCCTGAAGTGGCAATCGGCCGTGTTGGGCGGACGAGGCGGCTCTTGCACCTATCGTTCAGGCGGCTTGCCGGGTTGCCTCGGTTCCTTCAGTGGCCGGGCGGCGGCGGGGAGTCATCGACCTGGAGTGGTCTTCGAATGCGGCCGGCCGATCGGTGGCCTCGAGCCTGAAGCCGGCGACGATCTCGTCGAGATGCCTGGCCATGCCGGCGAGAGTGGCCGCCGACGCGACGACCTCCTCGGCCTGGGCCGACATCTCTTCGGTCGCGGCGCTGACCTCTTCGGTCGCGGCGGAGTTCTCCTCGGAGACGGCGGCGATGGACTCCATGGCCGATGAGACCGACCGGGCCGATGAAGTCATTCGGACCGCCGCTTGATCGGTGTCGGCGGCGATCGTCGAGATCGCGTCGACCGCGCTGACCACTTCGATGGTGGCTCCGCGGATGGCGACGATCGCGTCGAAGACGTCGTCGAGGGCGACGTCGCGCCGGGCCGCCGCGTCGTTGATGTCGGCCAGCGCAGCTGCGGACTCCGACGCCAGCGATGCTCCGGCGTCCACCTCGGCCGAACCCGCCCGCATGGCCTCCACGGCGGCTTCGGTATCGCGCTGAACCTCGGCGATGAGCGAGCCGATCTCCTTGGTGGCCAGCGAGGAGCGCTCGGCGAGCTTGCGAACCTCGTCGGCGACGACGGCGAAGCCCTTGCCCTGCTCGCCGGCGCGGGCCGCCTCGATCGCGGCGTTCAGCGCGAGAAGGTTCGTTTGCTCTGCGATGTCGTCGATCGTCTCCACGATCGAGCCGATCTGCTCGGACTTGGATCCGAGGGCGGCAACCTGCCCTGCCGCCGCGTCGACGGCGCGCTTGATGCTGCTCATGCCCGTGCCGGTCGCCTCGATGGCCGTGCCACCCCGGCCGATGGCGGTTGCCACCTGGGCGGTGAGGGGCTTCATCCTCTCGGTCGCCTCGTCCGATCTGGCGATGGCCGCGCTGGTCCGGGACGTGGCCGCGGCCGCCGCGTTGACGGTTTCAATCGTCCGGGCTGCTCCGTCGCCGACCTGCGTGATGGTAGCCGTCAGCTCGGCGATGGAGGCCGAAGTGGTCGCACTGGCGCTGGCCTGTTCGCTTGCCCCGGACGCGACCTGGGTGATCGTCTGGGCGATCTGTGATGAGGCGGAGCCGGCCTGAGCTGCCGAGGCGTCGAGTTGGGCGCTCGCTTCTGAGAGAGCGTGCGCCGAGGACGTCACGTCGGAGACCATCGCGCGGAGGCTGCGGATCATCTGCTGGCCGGCGATCCCGAGTTCGTCCTGTTCCGAGCGTGGCGTGATCTCGACGGTCAGGTCGCCGTCGGCCACTCTCTGGAGCAGCTCGGCCATCGTCTGGAGGTACTCCTCGACCGCCTTGAGTCCCTGGCCGGCCTGGCCCGCCTCGCCGGCCTGGTTCATCACCCAGAGCTTGATCTCGATCGGGATGTCGCGGTTGAGGCTGCCCCGCGCGAAGTTCTGGAGCGCCCCGGCGAGGATCACGAACGGCTTCACGATGCTCCTGGAGATGTACCAGCCCAGGGCGATGCCGGCCGCGCTGAAGCCGAGCGCGCACGGGATGAGCAAGGCATCGCCGTCCAGCAGGGCGATCCCTGTCAGTGCCATGGCGGACGCCGGGATCAAGGTTGCCAGGACGAAGATCTTGCGCGACGGAGCCAGCCGGAACATACGTCGATCCTTCGCTTTCAACTGCGGGCAGGCGGGAGGCGGCTGCCGGCACGGCGCCGCGGGGCTACACAGAGGAAGTCGGCCGGGGGCAGGTCGGCTTGAACGGCGGCCCGGCGAGCTTGCGGTCGTCCGGCTCCCCAACGACCGGGACGCAGAAACGACGGGCCGGAGGAGAGCGGCCCGTCGTTCGTACCCGTGTGGGTGGTGGTTGGAGATTTCGGTAGTCGTTTAGCTATGGACAAGCCCGTCGCTTCGTGCCTCCAAGCTCCGTAGCGTGGTCGTCGCGATACCAGCGGACCGGTTCGCGAACTTCGTGACATTCGTTCTCCTGCGCCCGATGCCAACTCGGAACGGCGCGTGGGTGATGTTGCGCGAATGCACCGACGCCGCCTAGGCTGGGCGCCATAGAGCAAGGCAGAGACGGAGGTTGGGCGATGCTGAGTCGTACGGTACCTGTTCACCTGCTCCCCAAGACCATGCTGTGCCTGGTGATCGCGCTGGCAATGGCCGGATGTTCGGCGGCAAGCCCGACCCCGACTCCGACCCCGACGCCGACCTCCACGCCCGAACCGGCCTCACCTTCGCCCACCCCGACTCCCACGCCCGAACCGGCCTCGCCGACGCCGACCCCTGCGCCGACTTCCACGCTTGCGCCGACTCCTACGCTTGCGCCGACTCCCACTCCGACGCCTCCGCCCAGCCCGACTCCTACCTCAAGCCCCACTTCGCAGGCCGCAGCCTGCACCGGTACGGCCAAGAACCAGGCGTTCTTCGTCGCCGCCGTCGGCGTGCTCCACTTCGACGTCTACTGCGCCGTAGTGCCGTCTAACTGGTGGATCGAATCCGGCTCGTACACGGGGTCCTCCGGCGGCTTCCTCGAGGTCGAGTACAAGAGCTCCGGAGGGGACTTCAGTTTGTGGGAGGGCGCCTGGTGCCCGCCTGGCAAGGCCTGCGTCGCCGTCGGTCCGCAGATCGGCACTGCCTCGTTCGGTGGCCTGAATGGAGATCTGTACCTCAACAATGGCGCCTACACACTCCGCGTCGGCACGACCGCCCATCCCGCCTACCTCATGGTCGGGTCGGGCATGACCCAGGCCCAGTTCGTGGCGCTTGCCGCCGCACTCGTCAAGGTGCCCGGGGCTTAGGGGCCGGCGCCCGGGACGTCCCGGCTGACCCGCGATCGCGGATCCGGCTCCAGCGCCGCGAACCAGCGAGCCGCTATGGCGTCGTAGCCGCTCTCATTGGGGTGGTTGCCGTCGCTGCAGAGTGTCGCTCCGGTCGTGAAGATCGTTGTCTGGAAGAAGTCCACGGTGGTCGCGCCGTACTGGGCGGCCTTGCGCCGGATGATGTCGTTGTAGACGGAGACGTGTGCCGACATCGACGCCAAATCCGCGGAGGTCGTGTTCGAGAAGGCGGGCTGACTCGGATCCGGGGGAGCGGCGACGACCGGGCGCTTCGACTGGTCGTCCAGCAGGGCTATGTAGATGGCCGCGCCACTGTCCTTCAACCTGGAGAGGACCGCGTCCAGGTTGGCCTCGTAGGCGACGAGATCGTCTTGCTCGGCCTGAGATGTCATGGGCTCAGGCCCGAATTCGTAGAGGGCCCACAGGTCGTTTGAGCCGATCCAGACCAGCGCGATGTCCGGCCTCGCATCGATCGCCCGGGCGATATCGGTGGAGGGGTCGTTGGCCGTGTTGGCGAGGTCGCCCGAAGTCCAGCCCGAATGGCCGACGTTGACGACTGTGCTGCCCGGTCGAAGGCGGTCCACCAGTGCGAGCAGCCTGGCGGGATAGCCGCGCCCGGAATCGTCGCAATCACCCGCGGTCAGGCTGTCCCCGAAAGCGGCAATCGCGACGGGGCCTGCCGGCAGCGCCGAAATCGTCACGGCAGAAGAGTCCCTGGGCGATGGCGTGCCAATGGGATTCTCGATCGTCTCTGCCGGAGAGGCGGTCGCCTGCGCGAGCGCCTGCGCCGTCGCCAGCCCGGTCGCCTGCCCCGGTCCGCATCCCGCGGCGGTCACGAGAACGACAACGATGCCTGCGACCAGATTCGATCTTGCGCCGGCCACGAGCCCACCCCCTTCGACCGAGACGCCGCCCGATGTGGGGCCATCATATACGAGCCTCAGCTCCGTCTTCCCCGACCTGGCCGTGGGCGGTGGAGTGATCGGCAGGACGAAGTGGCTACACTCCTCTGGGCGCTGGAGGAGGTCGCAATGCGATACGCCATCGACATACCCAACTCCGGGGAGTTCGCAGACGGCCGGCTCATCGTCCAGTTGGCTCGCGACGCGGAGGCATCCGGTTGGGATGCGCTGTGGATCTGGGACCACGTCCTCCGAGAGCCGGGCGAACCGCACGCAGACGCCTGGATGCTGCTCACTGCCGCCGCGCTTGCGACCGAGAGGATCCGGATCGGCCCGATGGTCACCCCGCTGGCGCGCCGGCGACCTGCTCACCTGGCGCGCGAAGCGGTGACGCTGGATCAATTGTCGGGTGGCCGGCTCACGCTCGGGTTGGGAAACGGATCGCGCGATCACGAGTTCTCGGCGTTTGGAGATGCGGCCGATCTTCGGACCAGGGCGGCGATGCTCGACGAGGGCCTCCACATTCTCCGAGGTTTGTGGTCGGGCGACGCATTCTCTTTCCACGGTCGCTTCTACGAGGTCGACGATGTCACTTTCCTGCCCCGACCAGTCCAGAAGCCGTCGATACCGATCTGGGTTGGTGCTACCTGGCCGGCCCGGGCGCCCTTCCGGAGGGCAGTCCAGCTGGATGGCGTGTGGCCGTTGAAGCCGGCGATCGACGGGGCCAGGGTGCCGCTGACGCCGGAGGACATTGCGTCTATATGCGGCCGGATTGCCGAGGAGCGTTCAGATGCGGGTCTTTCGGCCGCGAAGCCTTTTGACGTCCAGGTAGCCGGCAGCACTCAGGGGCCGGACCCCGCAGCGACAAGAATCACCCGGGAGTTTGCGGACGCAGGCGCAACGTGGTGGACCGAACGGATAAATTCCTCGCGGGGGTCTGTCGCCGACCTCCGGCGGCGGGTCCTGGCGGGTCCTCCACGCTTCGAGACCACGTCAGAAGACCGCGGCGCCTGAGGACCGGGTGCGTTGGCGGACTCAGCGGGGGCTGCCGCTCGTCTCACGCACGCGCAGCGACGGCGAGATCACGATGTTGTGCGCGGGACGATCGGGGTTTCGGATGCGCTCGGCGACGAGGTTCATCGCGGCGCGGCCAAGGGAGGCGCGCGGCGGCCTTACCGCGGTAAGCGGCGGCGTGAAGAGCTCGGCCACTTCGTCGTCGTAGGCAACCACGGACAGGTCTCCGGGGACGCTGAGACCTCGGGTTTCGCATCGTTGCGTGATGGACGCCGCCGCCTGGTCCGCGTGGACGAGCAGGGCTGTGGTGCCCATGGCGAGGCATTTGTCGAGGATCACGTCGACGGTCGCGCCCCAGGAAGACTCCCGCGAACTGGCCACGGTCTCGTCGACGACCTCCAGATCGTCGATCCCCAGCTCCTGGCGTGCCCTCAGCCAGCCTTGCCGCAGGTGGGGGGCGGTTGGGCTGTCACCGCTGATCACGAGGCCGATGCGACGGTGCCCGAGCCCGGCGAGGTGGCGCATGGCGATGGCGGCACCCTGCGAGTGGTCCGAGACGACCGACTCGACTGTCGTATGAAACGGACCTACGACGGCCGTCCGCTCCACGAGCACTACGGGTACCCCGCTCGTCGCCAGCGACTCGAGGGCCTCGGCGGAGTGCGTGGCCTTCATGTTGGGGGCGAGGATGAGACCGGCGGCCTGGGCTCGACTGAGCAGATAGTCGATGTGGGGGAGGATGTCGTCGGCCTCGTACGAGGAGCCGCGGAGGACGACGGTGAACCCGTGTTTGGCGGCCTCCTGCTGCGCGCCCTCGATGACGCCGGGCCAGTAGTAGTCGAGCGAGGGAACCAGCATTCCGATCCGCCCCGAGCCGGCGGGCACCGCCTCCGAGCCGTTTTGCTGCTCCGCGGATCGACCCTGGACCAGCATCGCGCCGCCATGGACGCGCCGGACTATCCCCTCCTCCTCCAGCTGGGCGATGTCGCGGCGAATCGTGACAGGGGTGACCCCGGTGGACTCAGTCAGATCGGAAACGCGGACCGCACCGTCACGGCGCAGGACGTCCAGGATCGCCTGCCGTCTCGTCTCGCCGAATGGCCACGCCTTCGCGGACCGCTTCATCGCCACCTCTTCGATCGGCATTCACTGTGACCACATTATTCGCCGAACGGACGGCATCGGTCACCTTTGCGCGTCACTTCGCTTCAGCGGCAGCATGGCTGCCACTGCGTAGATGAACGTATATGATCGGTTTGTATCGACTATAGCACATTGATTTCCGGTATTGACATAGCCGAACATATTGGCTTCAATAGCGGTCGCGCGGTCCCGTCCGTCACTCCGCGGGGCAGCGCGACTTCCAGGAAGAGGGAGCACCCAGGCTTTGGTCGATTCAGTTCGTGAGCCCCTCCGTGGCGACTCCTTGCCGCGCCCAGCTCTGGCGGGCGAGCGGCGATGACAGTCACCGCCGCTCCGCGGATCCTGACACGTGGGCAGCTGCTGGAACGGGCACAGGCGATGTTGGACGCCGCCATGGCGCGCGGCACCCGCGGTCATTCCCGCATCTACTTCGACGGGCCGGTCGGCGGATACGGACGGGCCGTCGATGGACTCGAGGGGTTCGCACGAACCTTCCTCCTGGCGGGTTTCGTACTCAAGGGATCCTCGGGGGAGCAAGGCCGCGACGCCGCCGAGTGGTACGCGCGGGGCATTGCCACCGGTGTCGATCCGGACTCCCCGGAACGCTGGCCGCGGCTCGATGAATCGCCCCAGGCGAAGGTCGAGGCGGCGTCCATTGCGCTGATCCTCGATATGACGCGCGATTGGATCTGGGCCGAGCTTTCCGACGAGACCCGGCGTCGGGTGATCGACTATCTGAGCCCCGCCGTGGGGGACCAGACCTACCCGCGGATCAACTGGGTCTGGTTCCGCCTCGTCGTTCAGACGTTCCTCAAGTCCGTCGGGGGGCCTTACTCGGCGGCAGACATGGAGGCCGACCTCGCCACCCACGACACGTTTGCGCGTGCCGACGGGTGGCTCGCCGACGGCGACGAACGCTCCTACGACCACTACACGGGCTGGGCGCTGCACCTGTATCCAACGCTTTGGGCTCGAATGCAGGGGGCGGATGCGATGGCCGCCGCACGCGGGACCGTCGATCGAGACCGCCTGGACCGGTATCTGACCGACGCGCTCGCCCTCGTCGGCTCCGACGGCTCCCCGCTGCTTCAGGGCCGCAGCCTCACCTACCGCTTCGCCGCCGCCGCACCGTTTTGGGTCGGGGCGATGGCCGGCGTGCCGAACCATCGGCCCGGCGCGCTCCGCCACGCCGCCCTTGCGATCATCGATCACTTCGCGGCGAACGGCTCGCCCGACGAGAAGAACCTCCTGACTATCGGCTGGCACCACTCCTGGCCCGCGATCGCCCAGGCGTACTCGGGCCCCGGGTCTCCCTACTGGGCGAGCAAGGGGATGCTCGGCCTGGCTCTCGACGCCGGGCATCCGGTGTGGTCCGACGCGGAGGTCCCGCTGCCGGTCGAGCAGGGCGATGTCCTGCGCGAGGTCCAGGCGCCGGGCTGGATCGTTTCCGGAACGCGCGACGACGGGATCGTGCGGGTCATCAACCATGGCACGGATCACACCAGCCCCGGCGATCGCCGAGCCGACTCACCGTTGTACGCGCGTCTCGGCTATTCGACGGCGACGTCGCCGCTTCTCGACGAACGGAGCTGGCGAAGCCCGCTCGATCAGTCCGTCTGCCTGGTCGATGCCTCGGGCGACGCGACGCACCGTTCGGGGATGCTGGTCCGCGAGCTGCGCGTCGACGGCCGGGGCAACGGCGTCGTCGGTGTCGCCGTATCCGAGTCGCGGGTTCGCTGGGTCGCCGCGGACGACGTCCAGCAGCGTCACGGCTCCGGGTTCACCGGCCGCGCAGTCGAGGCGGGGACCCTCACCGTCATGTCGCTCGTTCGAGGAGCCTACGAGGCGCGCCTCGCCCGCGTCACGGATCTCACCGACGCGGGCCTCGAGCGCGCCGTCGGCCTGAGGATCGCCGGTTGGCCCGTCGCTGACGCCGGCCAGATCGTCGCGACCGTGATCGCGTCCCCGAGGCCCATAGCGCAGGCGAAGACAGACAGGCTCGTCTCGCGTGTCTACGCGGCCACTGCGGGTGCGACGGCGTCGATCACCTCCGTATTCGAGGCGAGCCCGCTGGGTCCCACAGCGCTCGTTCCGTGGGTTCTTAACCCGGTGCGGTCGGGGGACTGGGTATGCGCCATGGTCGAGCTCTCGGGCTTGAGGCCGTGGGGTGGAACCGCGCCGGATCTGTCGACGGTGGCGTCCTTCGACGCCGAGGTGCGCGGCAATGAGGTGGCAGTCTCGTGGCCCGACGGTGTCCGCACCGTCACGCCGTTCACACGGAGCCTGCCCGCCCAGGGCTCGGACGAGGGCGGGGGATATGCGGTCCGCACAATCGGGCCATCAATCGGTCATCAGAGCACGAGAGATGTGAGGAGATGATGTCGTGAAGCACAGAACGAATTGGGGCCTCGGCCTGGCGGCCGTCGCGACCCTGGTGTTGTCGGGCTGCTCGAGCTCGGCGACGGCCACACCGGCGCCGACCCCGACTCTGCCGCCCAACGTCACCCCGGCGCCGACTCCCACGCCTGCGCCCGTCACCCTGACGATGGCGGGCTGGTCGCTGAGCCAGACGCCGGAATTCCAGACCCTCGCGGACGCGTTCCACGCGGCCAACCCGAGCATCACGATCAACGTGATCGAGTACAAGGCCGGAAACGACTACGACACCCAGATGATCGCGGACCTCGCCGCCGGCTCGGCCCCTGATCTCTACATCCTCAAGAACCTGAAGAACTTCTTCACGTACGAAGATGGCGGCCAGCTGCTGGATGTGTCCGATGTCGCGGCAGGCCTGGACAGTCATACGGGCGGCCTGTCGTTCTACCAGGTCAACGGGAAGGCCTTCGCGATTCCCTACCGTCAGGACTCCTGGCTCCTGTTCTATGACAAGGACATGTTCGACAAGGCCGGCGTTGCCTACCCGGACGGCAAGTGGACGTGGGACGACTACGCCGCGGCCGCCGACAAGATTCAGAAGGCCATAGGCGGTGGCGACGTGTACGCCGCGTACCAGCACGGCTGGCAGTCGACCGTTCAGGGCTTCGCGAACGCGCAGACGCCCGGAGCCGACATCCTGAGCGGCAACTTCGACTACATGAAGTCGTTCTACGACCGCGCCATCAAGATGCAGGATTCCGGCGACCAGCCGACCTACAACACCCTGACCACCAACAAGCTGACCTACCAGGCCCAGTGGGGCAAGCAGAAGGCCGCCATGCTCATCATGGGTAGCTGGAACATCTCCAGCTACCTCGCCAACGTCAAGAGCGGCAACGCCGTTGACTTCAAGTGGGGCATCGCCCCGGTTCCGCAGTTCAGCTCCAGCACCGTCGGCGAGCCGGTAACCTTCGGCGACCCGACGGCAATCGGGATCAACCCGGCCATCGACTCGTCCAAGGTGGACGCCGCGAAGAAGTTCCTCGCGTTCGTCGGTGGCCAGGACGCGGCCGTGGCCCTCGCGAAGCTCGGCCTGGTGCCCGCCTACTCCTCCGACGCAGTGACGGCAGCCTTCGTCGGTCTTCCGACGGACGACCTGTCGAAGTTCGCGTTCGGCACGCACAAGACGCTGCCGGAGAACCCGGTGTCGGCCAAGACCGCTAAGGTCCAGGGCATCCTGGGCGACATGCACACGGCGATCATGTCCGAGAGCTCGTCCGTTGCCGATGCGATCGCCGCGGCCGAGTCTCGGTTCAAAGCCGAGGTTGGCAGCTAGCTGGAACCCCGTCCTCCCTTCAAAGTGCCTGGTGCGCGGTTCTGACGCCGCGCACCAGGCAAACTCAACTGCGCTGGAGAAAGGCCGATGACTGTCGCGTCAAGGGGGGTCCAGGCTCGCAAGAGGATGTCCGCGATGACGGGGTGGATGTTCATCCTCCCCAACTTCATCGGCTTTGGGATCCTGACCCTGGTGCCGGTCCTCATCCTCTTCTTCATGGCCTTCACGAAGTGGAACATCTTCGGCGGCTGGAAGTGGATCGGCCTCGACAACTATGCGCGGCTCATCGGTGACCCGAGCTTCAAAACCGCCCTGGTCAACACCGCCTACTACGCCGCGTTCCACATCCCGCTGACGCTGGTCTTGTCGCTTGGCCTGGCTCTTCTGCTCAACACGAAGATCCGGGGGCTGCCGTTCTTCCGCACGGCGGCGTTCTTCCCCTACATCACGTCGATCGTGGCCGTCGCCGCGGCCTGGAACATGCTCTTCAGCCAGGACACGGGCGTGATCAATCAGGTTCTCAGGTCTATCGGCATCGCCGATCCGCCGGGCTGGACGACGTCGACGACGTGGGCGATGCCGGCGGTGATCATCGTTGGCACGTGGCAGGAGGCCGGCTACTACATGCTGTTGTTCCTGGCGGGCCTCCAGACGGTGCCGAAGGAGCTATACGAGGCCGCGCTGACAGACGGCGCCAACACGTGGCAGCGGTTCACCAACATCACGCTTCCGATGCTGCGCCCCACAACGTTCTTCGTCATGGTCATCCTGACGATCCAGAGCCTCAAGATATTCCAGCTCGTCCTGGTGATGACGGGCGGAGGGCCGGGGCAGGCGACCCTCGTCCTCTCGCAGTTCATTTACAACAAGGGCTTCATCGACAACGACTTCGGCTACGGCTCGAGCGCCGCGGTGGTGCTCTTCTTCATTGCCCTGGGCGCCACGGTCTTCCAGTACGTCGCCAACAGACAGAGAGAACTGTAATGACCACGGACACACGTGCCATACGGGGGGCGCAACCTGTCGGCCGGGGCAAGAAGAGGAAGTCGTACCTTACCTTCCTGGGCCGCGTTCTTGGCTACGTCGCGCTGATCGCCGTGTCGGTCGCGATCTTGGTCCCATTCGCGTGGATGGTGATCTCCTCGCTCAAGCGGACGAACGACGTCTTCACGGTACCGATCCAGTGGATCCCGAACCCGGTTGAGTGGTCCAACTACGTCGACATCTTCGCCAAGGCGGACATGGGCAGGTGGATCCAGAACACCCTCATCCTGTCGGTGGCCGTGACGTTCCTGCAGGTGCTGACGGGGAGCCTGGCGGCGTACGGGTTCTCGAAAGGGCGCTTCCCGGGCCGCAAAGTACTTTTCCTTGCCTACATAGGAACAATCGCCGTGCCGTGGCAGGCGTACATGATCCCTCAGTTCATCCTGTTCTCGAGGCTTCACCTGTCGAACACCCTCTGGTCGATCATCGCCCTGCAGGCGTTCGGAGCGTTCGGCGTGTTCCTGATGAAGACTTTCTACGACACGATTCCGGACGAGCTCACGGAGGCGGCGCGGATCGACGGGCTGTCCGAGTTGGGCATATACCGGAAGATCATGCTGCCGCTGTCGATCCCGGCGATCGCGAGCCTGGGTCTGCTGACATTTGTCACGACCTGGAACGACTACCTCGGGCCCCTGCTGTATCTGCGCGACCCGAAGATCTGGACGATCCAGCTGGGCCTCCAATCGTTCGTAGGCCAGTACAACACGGAGTTCGCACTGATCATGGCGGGCGCGGTCATCTCCGTCCTCCCCGTGGCGATCGTCTTCGCCCTCGGCCAGCGCTACTTCATCGAGGGCATCGCGACGACCGGAATCAAGGGTTAGACGGATGCGCGGCTTCTACACGGCCTACATCCATATTGGCGAGATGGTCTACATGGCCTTCATGATCAATCTCTTGCTCGCCGTGGCCAATCTGCCGCTTCTCTTCTTCTTCGTCGCGGCGGACCTGCGCACGGCGTGGCTACCGACGGTATTGCTCACGCCGTTCCTCGCGATTTCGCTCGCTGCGGCGTTCTCAGTGTTCGAGCGCTACACGGTCGATGGCACGGTCAGCGTCGTGCGCGGTTTCGTTCGTGCCGGCGCGACGCATGCGCGGCGTGCCGGCACGGCGGGCTTCCTCGCCGGCGTCGGGATGTTCGTCCTCTCTGTTGACGTCGCCGTCGTGTCGAGCACGCCGATTGGCGTGGCTGCCGTGCCGATGTTCGTGATGCTGATGGTCTTGCTGCTGTCCACGGCCCTGCACGTCCTCGTAGGTATGGCTGTTGGCGTCGAGGCCAAGAGCGCCTTCGCGCTGTGGAAGGCCTGCCTCTATTTCTCCGTCCGCCGCTGGTACCTGACCCTGATGTCTTTGTTCGGGCTCCTCATCCTCATCTCGCTCATCTACGAGATGCCGGCCTGGGGGGTGGGCCTGGCGGCGAGCCCGGTCCTCTACGTGGCGTGGACGAACAGCCGGCAGTCGCTCCTGTCGATCGCCCCGATCTCGGCCCGGTCGGTGGTGAGCGAATGAGCGGGGAGTCCCTTGTAGAACGAACGGGCGCCGTGCCCGACTTGCCGGCGGCGGTGAAGAGCGGACCCACCCTGGTCGGCGAGTCCAGGCTGGTCGCGTCGGAGGCTGTGCGGGCCGCGATCGCCGACGCGCTCAAGACGATCGACGCCAACATGACCCTGTTCACGACCATGTTCCCCGATGACACCACCGTCGGCGGGATCTATCCCGTCCGGGCGCGGCCGGGGGCGTCCGACGGCTCCAATATCGGCTGGACGACGAGCTTCTGGCCGGGGATGCTGTGGCTCGCCCACCAGGTAACCGGCAAGGAGAGGTACCGGGACGCGGCGGAGCGATTCGTTCCGAGCTACGCGCGCCGCCTCGAGGAGCGCGTGGATCTGGACACGCACGACCTCGGGTTCCTCTACACGCTCGGGTGCGTCGTCGCCTGGCGCCTCACGGGTGACTGCGACGCGCGTGACGCCGCGCTCCGCGCGGCCGACCATCTCATGACCCGGTACCTGGAGCCGGCCGGCATCATCCAGGCGTGGGGCGACCTCCAAAAACCGGAGCAACGAGGCCGGACGATCATCGACAGCCTCATGAACACCCCGCTGTTGTACTGGGCGTCGACCGAGACGGGCGACGCGCGATACGCCACCGCGGCGGGCCGCCACGCCCGGCAGCTACGCGACCACATGCTGAGGGACGAGGGATCGACGTTCCACACGTTCTTCTGGGACCCTGAGAGCGGGCAGCCGCTGCGGGGCGCCACGGAGCAGGGACACGCCGACGACTCTTGCTGGGCGCGAGGTCAGGCGTGGGGCATCTACGGATTCGCGATCAACTACCGGCTCTCGGGCGACACCACGCTGCTCGAGGCCTCGCGGCGCTGCGCTGACTACTTCCTGCGTCACCTGCCCGCAGACGGGGTTCCGTACTGGGATCTCGCCCTCGCACACGGAGCCGGAGAGCCGCGCGACAGCTCGGCGGCGGCGATTGCGGTGACCGGCCTGATGGAGCTCGCCCAGATGCTCGATGCCGCCGACGCGGATCGATATCGCCAAGAGGCGCTGGGGATCCTCGACGCGTTGATCACGGGTTACGCCACCGGCGGCGCTGCCGGCGGGCGGGCTCTCATAGACCGCGGCGTCTACGACGCACCGAAGAACGTCGGCGTTGACGAGGGCAACCTCTGGGGCGACTACTTCTATCTGGAGTCTCTGGTGCGCATCGCAATTCCCGATTGGGCGTCGTTCTGGTGAGGCGACGGCAAGGCGGGGCGGCACGATGCGACTCGTGACTTTCAGCGCCGGAGCAGGCGCACGCCCGGGCGTGCTCGTCGACGGGGGCGAGCATGTCGTCGACCTTCACGCGGCCGACCCGGACCTTCCCTCCTCGGTCATCGACTTGCTGCGCGGCGGATCGGAGACGATGGCGAAGGTGCGTGCCGCGTCGGACGAATCGAGCCGTCGGCAACTCCTTGCGCGAGGCTCGGTCCACCTTCACGCGCCGGTTCCCGTTCCGGGCAAGTTCCTGTGCATCGGCTACAACTATCGCGGCCACGGCACGGGCTCGGACGCGGATGTCCCCGAATACCCGGATGTCTTTGCGAAGACTCAGAACACAGTCATCGGCGCGGATGACGCCATCCGCCTGCCCCGAGTCTCGCAATCGGTTGACTATGAGGGCGAACTCGGGGTCGTCGTCGGGGCAACGGCGTCGGCCGTCTCCGTGGCCTGCGCGCTCGACTACGTCGCCGGCTACACCATCGTCAACGACGTCTCCGCGCGCGACGTCCAGAAGCGGGGCAGCCAGTGGGTGCTGGGCAAGTCTTTCGACACCTTCGGCCCGATGGGCCCTGCGCTCGTGACCGCGGACGAGATTCCCGACCCCCAGGCGCTCGAAATCACCGTCCGGTCCAACGAGACCGTCACCGTGCGCTCGACCACGGCGGACATGATCTTCTCGGTCGCATACCTGGTCTCGTATCTCAGCTCGGTGATCACGCTCGAGCCCGGGGACATCATCGCGACGGGGACGCCGGGCAAGATCCCCGAGATCGGCACGCTCGGCCGTTTCATGCAAGCCGGCGACATCGTCGCCGTCACCTATGGCGCGGTGGGGACACTGGCCAACCGAGTGGAGGGGCCGCGGTGAGATGACGCCTCCAGAAGGACAACTGACTCCGGCCCTGCACAGCCTCGATGGAAGGAAGGAATGACTTGAAGAACCACTGCTATCTGCCCGCGGAGAGCGGCGTCAACGTGCTTCCCTTCAACCCGTGCCAGATCCTGGGTTTCCAGACCCTGCGACTCGCGAAGGGTGAGTCGTACGCCGCGGACTCCGGCGACCGCGAGATCCTGGCGGTGGTCCTCGGCGGCGTTGCCGACTTCAAGGTGGGCTCCGCGTCGTTCGAGAAGGTAGGCGGGCGGCCCAACGTGTTCTCGGGCAAGCCGCATTCGGTATACATCCCGGCGGGATCGGACTACACGATTACGGCACGGACCAACCTCGAGGTTGCGATGCCGTCGGCGCCCTCGGACCTCACGACCGATCCGTACGTGATCCGTCCCGAGCAGGTCGCGACCGGCAGATGGGGTGCCGCCAACTTCTCGCGCACCTTCCACCAGATCCTCACTGAGATTGCGCAGCCCGACCTTCCAGCGCGTCGCCTCATCGTCGGCGAGACATACACCCCGTCGGGCAACTGGAGCACGTACCCGCCGCACCGCCACGCCAACGAGGCACTCCCCGGCGAGGCGCGCCACGAGGAGATGTACTACTTCCGCGTCAACCCGGCCGACGGTTTCGGCATCTGCCGCATGTACACCGACGATGGCTTCGAGGAGAACTTCACGGTGCGCGAGCACGGGATGCACATGATGCCGTCGGGCTACCATACCGTGGTGAGCGCCCCCGGCTACACGACCTACTACCTGTGGGTCCTCGGCGGAGAGCATCGAACCCAGGGAGCCGTCGAGGACGCGAAGCTCGGCTGGGTGAGCCGCACAGTGCCGATGCTTCGCGAGCTTGGACACTAGGGGGCGGCGATGATCCTCGACTCCTTCTCGCTCGAAGGTAAGAAAGCCCTTGTTACCGGCGCCGGCCGCGGGATCGGCAGGAGCTACGCCCTCGCACTCGCCGAGGCGGGCGCCGATGTCGCGGTGCTGGACCGCTCTGGCGCCGCCGAGACGGCCGCCGAAATCGCCGCCCTGGGTCGCGCGTCGCTTTCGCTCGAGATCGACCTCCTCGATTGCGACACCGCCGGGTTCGACGACGTCGTCCAGCAGGTAGTCCACACCCTGGGCGGGATCGACATCCTCGTGAACAACGCCGGGATCATCCGGCGGGCGCCGGCGGTCGAGCATTCCGCCGGGGACTGGGGCGATGTTCTCCAGATCAACCTCAGCGCCGTGTTCTACCTGTCGCAGGCCGCCGGCAGGCGGATGCTCGCCGCCGGGCGAGGATCGATCATCAACGTCGCGTCAATGCTGTCATTCCAGGGCGGCATCAACGTCCCGTCCTACACGGCCAGTAAGCACGGGGTCGCAGGTTTGACCCGGGCACTGGCCAACGAGTGGGCGAACCGCGGTGTCACGGTGAACGCGATCGCGCCTGGGTACATCGCGACGGACAACACGGCGCCACTCCGTGCGGACGAGAAGCGCTCCGCCGAGATCCTGGCGCGCATCCCCGCGGGAAGATGGGGCACGCCTGAGGATCTCCAGGGAATCGTGGTGTTCCTCGCCTCGGACGCGGCCCGCTACGTGAACGGTGCGATCATCCCGGTGGACGGAGGCTGGCTTGCCCGGTAACGGCGACGTTCTGGCGACACTCGGACTCCATCGCCTCGTGCCGGTAGTCGTGCTCGACGACGCGGTCCACGCCGGACCGCTCGCGCAGGCCCTCGTCGACGGGGGCCTGCCGGTCGCGGAGGTGACGCTTCGCACCGACGCGGCGCGGGAGTCGATCGCGATCATGGCGGTGCGGGGCGATACCCTCGTCGGGGCCGGGACGGTCCTCACGCCCGGGCAGGTGGACCTGGCCGTCGACGCGGGTGCGCGATTTGTCGTGTCGCCCGGCCTGAGCCGGGCGGTGGTCGACCGCTGCCGGGAGCGTGGCGTGGCGGTCCTGCCCGGGGTGGTCACGGCGACGGAGATCCAGGCGGCATTGGAGATGGGGCTCACGACGCTCAAGTTCTTTCCCGCGCGAGCCTCCGGCGGAGCGGAGGCCGTCAAGGCTCTCTCGGCGCCCTTCCGCGACGTGAGGTTCGTGCCTACGGGCGGAATCGATGCCAGCGATTGTGCTGGGTACCTCAGACTGCCGAGCGTTCTCGCGGTCGGAGGATCGTGGATGGTGCCGCGGAAGGCGATCGCCGACGGTGACTTCGACCGGATCCGCGAACTGACTCTCGCCTCGGTCGCGACGGCCGCCGCCGCGACCTAGCGCGAAGGGAGTGAATACGATGGAAACGCTCGCCATCAAGCCGGCGGGGCAGGGCCGCTACGATGCGGTTGCCCTCGGCGAGGTCATGCTTCGCCTCGACCCCGGAGAGGCGCGCATCAGCAGCGCGCGAAGCTTCCGGGTATGGGAGGGAGGCGGCGAGTACAACGTCGTCCGAGGGCTGCGCCGCGCCTTCGACTATCGCACCGCGATCGTCACCGCCCTGGTGGACAACCCGGTGGGCCGGCTCGTTGAAGACTGCATCCTCCGCGGCGGCGTCGACACCGCGTTCATCCGGTGGGTGCCGTTCGACGGGGTCGGAGAGCGATCCCGAAACGGGCTGAACTTCACCGAACGCGGGTTCGGCGTCCGTGGCGCCGTCGGCGTGTCCGACCGCGGGCACACGGCAGCCTCGCAGATGACGCCGGAGGACGTCGACTGGGAGCACCTTCTCGGGGAGCTCGGCTCGCGCTGGTTCCACACGGGCGGCATCTTCGCCGCGCTCTCGGAGTCCAGCGCTCGGACGGTGATCGAGGCGGTCAAGACGGCCAAGCGCCACGGAACGATCGTGTCGTACGACCTGAACTACCGTCCCAGCCTGTGGAAGGAGAAGGGCGGGGTGGAGCGGGCCCGAGAGGTCAACCGCGAGATCGCCCCGTACGTCGACGTGATGATCGGTAACGAGGAGGACTTCACGGCCTGCCTCGGCTTCGAGGTGCCCGGCGGCGATCCGAGCCTCGAGCGCGTCGAGGTGGAGGGTTTCGCGGCCATGATCGAGGAGGTTGGGCGGGCCTACCCCAACTTCGCGGTGGTCGCCACGACCCTGCGCGCGGTCCGGTCGGCGACCTCGAACGACTGGGGCGCGATCGCCTGGTCGAGGCCGTCGGGAATCGTGAAGGCGACTGAACGCCCCGGGCTCGAGATCCTCGATCGCGTCGGCGGCGGCGATTCGTTCGCGTCCGGGCTCATCTGCGGCCTTCTCGATGGCGAGGATCTCGCCACGGCGGTGGAATACGGCGCGGCCCACGGCGCTCTCGCAATGACGACACCGGGCGACACGTCGATGGCGACCCGGGCGGAGGTCGTGAAGCTCGCACGCGGCGGCGGGGCGCGCGTCGACCGCTAGGGCTTTGTCGACACGACCAGCGTGACCGCCCCTTCAAATGCCGCGTCACGGTCGCCGGTCGGCGGAGCCTCGACGGCGACGGTCAACCGCGTGAGATGGTCGCCCCAGACGCGCTCGAGAAGCGGATCCTCGAGAGCCCACATCTCGACCCGCATCTGAACCGCGGCCCCGTCCCACCGCAGCTCGACGGAGCGGCGGTCCGGGCTCGAGTCCGGCGGGTGCACGACTGCGGACGACGGTCCGGTGATGACGACCTCGCCGTGCAAGAGATGGTGGATGAGGACTCCGTCGTAGGGAGAGGGATCGACGCGCGGAAGCAGCCACGTGTCCTCGATGACGGCGACGCCGTCCGCGCGCCGGAGCCGCACCGTGCGGGTCCAGCGCGATCCATCGGGCAGAGGGTAGGCCGCCGAAAGGTCGAACGTCGTCTCCGCGATCGAGCCGTCGTCGTGGAACTGGGTCGCTGCGGCGGCGTCACGCCCGAGCGCCTGCTCGAGGCCCCACGGTCCGGGAGCGCAATGCCAGCCGCTCTGCATCGCCCGAATCGAATACCTGTCGGGACCGAAAGTCTGAGCCGTATAGGTCGGCTGGCCTGCGTCGACAAGCACGGGCCTTCCGTCTACCGCCACGATGAACGAGCCCACGTCCTTGTGGTTGTGATGTTCGGCGTTGTGTCCGCCCTTCGCGGCCACGACCATCACGCGCTCCCCGTCGGAGCGGGCGACCATGACGCCGACGGACCCCAGCCACAGCGACGGGGGCTCAGCCGCCGGCGCCCGTGCCGGAGCCGGCGGCCAGTTGGCATCCGCCAGTGCGGACAACAGGCGCCCGAGGCCCACTGTTTCGCCGGCGGGCTCGAGCGCCGCCGCCTGTTCATGGGCGTGAGCCACGACGGCATCCTGGCCGGCGATCCGGCCCCAGTGAGCCAGCGTCCGCCAGGGCACCGGATGCAAGAGTCGAGCAGGTGCGTCCGCGAAGTTGACGTACCACGGCCCCGCCACATGCATGCCGAGCGGGAAGCGGAGGAGCGCGGGCACTAGGTCGAGGCCGGTCGCGGCAAGACGTCCCCCGGTCGCGATCTCGAGCGTCTCGAGGGCCTCGAGGGCGCGTGCGGCGCCGTTCCACCAGTACGCGTAGCCCTCGTCGATCGCGCCGTCGACGGGAAGAGAGGCCAGGTAGCGGTCGATTCCATCGATTGACAGGGCGACGATGCGGGCTCGCGTCGCCGCAGCGTCGGCGAGGGCGCACGCGGCGACGATGACGTTGCCGTGGATCCACGGATTCCAGTTGTGGACGTCGCCGTTGAGCCCCAGCCAGTGCCAGTCCCGGCGCCCGAGGAACGGGTCGAACACCCTCTCGGCCGCCTCCAAGCGGATTCGTTCACGCAGGCCCGGAAAGCGGTCGTCCAGGGCGTCGCCGAGCGCGAGATCGACCCAGGCCAATTGGGCCGCGACTTCGCCTGCGCCGAGGTCGAGGAAGGGCGACGTGACGTCCGGGAGCATGTGGCCGCGTCGGCTGCGGACGTCGTCGTGCGCAGCCCAGCACCACGTGCTCTGTTCGCAGAACACCATGACCCCATCGGCGACCTCGTCGAGCCAGGCGGTTCGGTCACGCTCGCTGTCGGCGGCCATCGCCATCACGACGGCTCGCGACAGGCGCTCGTGGCGAGCGCGCACGGTCGTCTCGTACGCGCTTCGATCGCCGTCGCGGAAATACCGCGAGTAATCGGAGGCGCGGGTTTGGGGCCAGGGCCGGTCGAGATCCGCGAGCGCCCGCTCTCGGAGCCCGGGGGCGATCTCGCGCAGCCTGTTCTGAGTTATGGGGGGCGCGCAAACCGCGCCAAGCCGCCTGGGGTCCAGGTAATCGGCCAGGACTTTGGGTGAGGCGGACGCGCCCCAGAGCCGCGTGAGCGGACCCGGCGGGGCGGCGCCCAGCGCGGAACTGGCGGTCACGCCGGGTCCGGTGTGAATGCAGCCGCGCGAGGACGTCTGCGCACCAGCCGCACCACGCCTCGGTCCGCTTGATGCCCTGCCATGTCGCCTCAAACTAGGCCGATACCATGCTCTCTCCGTGGGAGTCTAGCGCGGGAGGCTTCGCTCGGACGGGTGCTATTCGCGACGGCAGGTCCCGGGATCGCGCCGGTAGCCTATAGTCCTCTCAGGTGCCGCCGGCACGCCAGACGGACGGCCAGGCACATGACGGCCCGCTCCGCAAGAGGTGACACATGATCAGCGAGCAGCTCGCCAAGCTTCTCATCGCTCAGATCTCGAGCGAGCTGGGCGCCCACCAGGTTTATCTGGGAATCTCGCTGTACTTCGAGCGCCAGAGCCTCCACAGCTGGGCGAAGGTCTTCCGCGACCAGTCGGTCGAGGAAGCGCAGCATGCCTCCAAGATCATGGCCTTCCTGCTCGATAACGATGTCGAGTTCGATCTGCCGGGCCTGCCGTCCGCGACGACGCACTTCGAGTCGGCGGCCGCCGCCGTCAACGTGGCACTGGCGAGCGAGATCAAGGTCACCGGTCAGTTCAATGCCATGGCATCGGCCGCCACCGCGGCCGCTGACCACCGCGGGCTGCAGTTCCTCCAGTGGTTCATCGACGAGCAGGTCGAGGAGGAGCGCACGATGCGCGCGCTGCTGGATCTGATCGCGAGCGGCGTCAACCTCTTCCAGGCCCAGTTCCTGCTGGCGGAGCTGATCGCCGATTAGGTGCGCGGGCGGGCGGCGCCGCCCCGATAGGGACTTCCCCTAGGGATTCCCGGTCGAACGTCGCGACGCATTGAGGCGCAACTGGGCTCGTCCGACATCTCCCGGGTCTAGACCGACGGGCGCGGCATGGGCTGCGCGCAGAACTCGGCCGGGAGGCCTGGATCCGTGACTGTTCGTATCAACACGAACATCGAGGCGATGAACGCTCAGCGAAACCTGAGCGCGATGGGTTCTGTGTTGGCCAAGAGCGTGGAGAGGCTCTCGAGCGGCCTGCGCATCAACCGAGCGGCCGACGACGCGGCCGGCCTGGCCATCAGCGAGAAGCTGAACGCCCAGGTCAAGGGTCTCAACCAGGCCCGGCGAAATGCCCAGGACGGCATCTCGATGGTCCAGACGGCCGAAGGCGCCCTGACCGAAGTCCACTCCATGCTGCAGCGCATCCGCGAGCTGGCGGTCGAAGCCGCGAACAGCACGCTGAGTTCCGCCGATGCCGCTTCCGTCGGCACCGAGATCGCGGCCCTGCGCGACGAGATCAACCGGATCGCCGGCGCGACCACGTTCAACGGCCAGCACCTCACCACGGGCGCCCTGAGCGTCGCTCAGTCGGGCGGCACGGCGGCCGTTGGAACCGCGCTCAACACGGGCCACAACGCGACCATCGCCGCGGTCGACGTGTCCGGCACCAAGGCGAGCACCACGTACACCCTCACCAGCCAGACTGGCGGCAAGGTCACCCTCAGTGACGGCGCCGGCCTGAGCCAGCAGGTGACCCTCAGCGCGATCGGCGCCACGGGCACCGAAGTCATCAACTTCGGGAACCTCGGTGTGAAGATCACCGTGGTCGGCGAGGCGGCCAAGACGGCGGACGAACTCGCGACGGACCTCTCGACGACGGCCAGCACGCTGGCGTCCGCCATCGCCGGCGCGTCCGGCACGGACCTGGTGAACGGCGACACGATCAGCCAGACGGACACGGCGCCGGTTGCGGTGTCGGGCGTCAGCTTCTACCCGTTCGGCGCCATCGACGCGCCCCCTCCAACCGCCGTTGCCTCGACCGGCGTAACCGCCGGCACGATCACACTCTCCGTCACGGCCCTGGGGCACGTCACCGGGTCACTCGGCGGGGAGAGCTTCGCTGGCGATCTCGCGCCGTTCGTGCGGGGCCACTCCGACACGATCGTCCTGACCGGCAGCCGGGGCAACACGATCACCATGACCTACCATCAATCCGCGACCGCCGCGAGCCTTGCGGATGAGGCCATCGACTTCACCGGCTCGTCCATGACCTTCGTCGCCGGACCGGGCACGGCGACGGTCAGCGCCATGACCTCCGCTCCCACGACCGGCGGCGGAACATACACCTTCACCTCCAGCGGACCGGGCTCACTCACGCTCACCGGGCCGGATGGGGCGGCGACCGCGGCAGTCGGCGACATGGGGGCGAACGCGACGCAGACGCTGACCTTCGGAAACATCAGCTTCACGCTCACTTCCGACGCCAACGGCATGTCCGCTGCGGCCATCGTGTCCAACCTGCTCAGGCCTGCCAACGACACCATCGTCGTCACGAGCTCCGGCAGCGCCGGGGCGCCGCGCACCATAACCACCGGCTCCGGCTCCGCCGCCAACTTCCAGATCGGCGCCAACGCTTCTGACTTCCTCAAGGTCAGCTTCCAGGACGCCCGCACGAGCAACACCGACGCCGCCAACGGCTACAGCACGCTCGCCGCGGACATCGGCGCCTTCGTTACGGCCACGTCTTCCGGCAGCGGCATCGTCGCTGCCGCCCAGACCCTGATCACCGCGACGGACACCGGCATCGGCTACGTCAGCAAGGTTCGCGGCAACCTCGGCGCGGTCCAGAACCGCCTCGAGCACACCACGGCCAGCATCTCGGTCGCGTCCGACAACCTCAACGCCTCCATGTCGCGCATCAAGGACCTCGACGTGGCGTCGGAGATGGTCACATTCACCAAGACCCAGATCCTGCAGCAGGCCGGCACGGCGATCCTCGCCCAGGCCAACTCTGCTCCGCAGGGAATCCTGGCGCTCCTCCGCTAGTTCGGGCCGTTGCGCCGCGGCAGACGGTCAGCGGCAGACGGTCAGCGGCAGACGGTCAGCGGCAGACGGTCAGCGGCCGGAGGGCGCCGACTCGACGGCCAGCCGTTCGCGGATGCGCGTGGCGATGCCGTCTTCGACCACGGCGTCGGGGTCTCGCAGCTCGCCCATCGTGGCTCGGACCCCCACGAGGCTCGTGTACAGAGGCGGACAGGTCGGGCAGCCCGACAGGTGCGTTTCGACCATGGACCTGGTGGCGTCGTCCAGTTCACCGTCGAGATAGGACGACACGTGCCGCCGGGCCTGCCAGCATCGCATCGGTTGGGCCAGGCTCGCCTCGCGGCGCCCGTCGGAGGAAGCAAGGGCGGTGACGAGCATCATCCGGCCGCGCCGGAGCCGCTGCTTGGCTGCGGGCAGGCTCACGTCCATCGCCTGGGCGATCTCGATGCCGGTCCAGCCCAGAGCGTCGTGCAGGACCACCGGCAGGCGATAGATGACCGGCAGGCGGGCCAGGGCGTCCTCGAGTTCGTCACGGAGTTCGGCCCTTTCGATGACGAGATCGGGCTGGACGGAATAGGCATCGTCCTTCCAGGCCGACTCGATCTCCTCGATGTCAAGTTCGTCGTGCCGGCGCCGGGACCGGTCGATGATCCGGTTGACGAGACTGCGCCGCAGCCAGGCCGGCAGAGCGGCCGCGTCCCGAAGCTGGTCGCGGCGGCGCCAGGCGCCGACTATCGTCTCCTGGGCACAGTCCTCGGCGACGTCGGGATCGTTCAGCAGGCGCGTCGCGAGCCCGACCAGGCGCGGCAGCTCGGCGGCAAGAAGTCCGGCGAACGCATCCGCCTCGTTCTCGCCGGCTCGAGCCGCCGACTGGGTTTGGGTCACAAGCTCACCTGTGGGCGCGGGCCGTGCTGAGGTGCAGGATGGCATACAACGGGCAGAAGCCCACGGCGCCGGTGATGAGCGCGATCGCGGCCACGAAGTTGGTCACGTAGAGGATCGGCGCGACGATCAACCCGGTGGCGCCGCCGGCCAGCAGGGCGATGCCGAGGACGATGCGGGCTGCGCGATCGATGGGGTGTTCGTTGATCTGAAGCTTCACGGGAGGGTGCTCCTTGGTCGAGGCGGATTGTTCTACCGCCTTCAACCACAAGGACGAGGCTCGAGACGAAATGGATACAAACCCCGGCTCGGAGCCTAATTCGCGGGCGCGCTGATCGTCACACCCGATAGCGAGTCGATGGCGATGTCCAGCGTCACCGTCTCGTGGGCCTTCGTGCCCAGGATCTTCTGATCGAGGGATGCCTCGATGCTCACCCCGGCCGGTGTCCCGTCGTTCTCCGCCCAGAAGGACAGAGCGCTGAGGGCGAGGTTCTCCTGGCCGGCCCCCGCGGCGATGCCGAATGTGGCGGGATCCACGCTCGCCGGGTCGGCGACGACCAGGTGGTGGAGTTGCCGGCCGAACTTGGTTTCGACGCCCGCATCGGCAAGGCCGACGCCGCCACTCACGAATTCCTGAAGGCTCTTGCCGGAGGCCTGCGTCTTCGTCCAGCTGCCTCCGTTCGATCGCGTATAGGACCAGCCGTCGGCGACGATGCTGTCGTACGTGGCGCTGGTGCCCAGGATCTTGAAAGCGATCGAGACGTCGCTGTCCGGGCCCTTCACCTTGAACGTTCCCGTGACGCTTCCCGAGGCGGAGCCGAGGATCAGCTTGGCCGTGACGGACCCGCTCACGGAACCCTGGGCCCCGAAGTCGCTGCTGGCGATCGCCGCCTTGAAGGCGTCCAGCGTCGACAGGGGAGTCGGCGTGGGGGTGAGCGTGGGCGTGGGAGTATCAGCCGCGAATGGTGGCCAGGCCGGGATGCAGGCCGCTGCGGACCCAACCAGAAGGAGTGTGGCTACTGCCCGAGTGAGACTGCGCATGAGCCCATCCTACGCCCCGTGCGTAGGAACGCCGGGCCGAGGTGCCGTCCGCCGCCGACCGGGACCCTCAGGAGGCCGGCCGAATCGGCGGTCCCGCGGCCGGGCCGGCGTTTGACGTTCCAGCGCTCAGGCGCGAAGCTCACCCGAATGCAGTCTCCACGCGCGGTGGCACGGGCCCGGTTCGAGGCCGAATATCCGGCCTACGTCACAACCGGCCGCCTCGATGACCTCCGTTCCGCCGAGTACGCCAGGCTCGATAGGGATGGCGGTGTGTTCCTCGACTACACCGCCGGCGGCATGTACGCGGATTCGCAGATCCGCGATCACGCCGAGTTCCTGACCGGCAATGTGTACGGCAACCCCCATTCAACCAATGCCGCGTCGGTCGCGATAACGGACCTCATCGAGCGCGCCCGGGCGTCCGTCCTGGAGTTCTTCAACGCTTCTCCCGACGAGTACCTGGTCTGCTTCACGCAGAACGCGAGCGGGGCGCTGCGGCTCGTCGGCGAGGCCTACCCCTTCACCCCGGCCGGCCAGTACCTGCTGACGTTCGACAACCACAACTCGGTCAACGGCGTTCGCGAGTTCGCGCGGGCGAAGGGGGCTCGGGTGACGTACGCACCCGTGCTGCCGCCGGACATGCGTATCGACGAGAATCGGCTCGCGGCCTGCCTGGAAGACGCGAGCGCGGCTCAGGGCAACCTGTTCGCCTACCCGGCCCAATCCAACTTCTCCGGCGTGCAGCACTCCCTTGACTGGATTGCGCGTGCGCAAGACCGCGGTTGGGACGTTCTGCTCGACGCGGCGGCCTTCGTGCCGACCAATCGGCTGGACCTCAGCCGCTGGCACCCGGACTACGTCCCGATCTCCTTCTACAAGATCTTTGGATATCCGACCGGGGTGGGCGCCTTGATCGCCCGCAAGAGCGCGCTGCGCAAGCTGCATCGGCCCTGGTTCGCGGGCGGGACGATCACGGTGGCCTCGGTGCAGGGGGATCGTTTCTACCTGCAGGATGGCGCCCAAGGGTTCGAGGACGGAACGCTCGACTATCTATCGCTGCCCGCGGTTGAGATCGGCCTGCGGCACATCGAACGAGTGGGGCTCGATCTCATCCACGCCCGCGTCCAATGCCTGTCCGAGTGGCTGATCCGCGAGCTGGGATCGCTCCATCACGCCAACGGGCGCCCGATCGTTCGCATCTACGGGCCGGCCGACGCAATCGAACGCGGGGCTACGGTAGCGCTGAACCTGTACGACCCGGACGGCCATTTCGTGGACCATCGCGGCGTCGAGACCAGCGCCAACCAGGCCGGCATCTCCTTGCGCACCGGATGCTTCTGCAATCCGGGCGGTGGCGAGCTCGCCCTTGGGATTTCCGCCGAGGAGCTGGCTTCGTGCTTCGCGGGTGCGCGGGATCGTCTGGCCCTCGACGAGTTCCGCCGCTGCATCGACGACAAGAGCACCGGCGCGGTGCGGGTCTCGCTCGGCATCGTCTCGACATTCGAGGACGTCTACCGTTTCCTGGAGTTCGTCCGAGGTTTCGCCGACAGGACCGCCGGGGAGCCATAGCGGTTCGGGCCCTGGGAGCGCGGTCGCCCGGCGTGCGGGTGCCGCTCGCACGAAGGTCGACGCCTACTCGTGCATACTGCCCGGAGCCCCGTTCGATCGGTCGTGCCGGCGGGCGCCGACAGCCGCAGCTGAATAGGACCATGGGAATCGCTCGTCACTCTTCATCCAGCCGCCTCCGAGCCCTTGGAGCCCTGACACTGGGTGCCGCCCTGGTCGCGCTCAGCACAGGCTGCGCCGGCAGCACGGGCTCGGCCGCCCCTGCCACCGCGCCGGCCAGCCCCACGCCCACGGCCTCGGCGGATCCCACGCCGACCGACACGGTCGCCCCTACGCCATCGCCGACCGTCGAGCCGACGCCGACCGCCAGCCCCACGCCGGCCGGCTCGATGCAGACCGAGTGGGCCCTGAACCTGTACCGCTCCTCCGGTATTCGGCGCCAGTATCCCGATCTCTACGCCTGCACGGCCGCGGCGGTTCAGACGTCGCTGAACCTCATCGCCATGGACGGCGCCCTCCCGCAGTGGAAGCCCACGACGGCGTATTCGATGCAGGAAACGATCCTCACCTACGAGCGAGCCCATATGACGATGAGACTGTCCAGCGTGGGCTCGGATCCGCACGGCACGCGCAACGCCCTCAACTACTACGGCTGGGGCTCGATCTACGCGGGCGTCTACTCCGACGTGGCCGAGCCTTCGTTCGAGGCCGCCGCCAAGGCCATCGTGGCCTCCATCGCCCGGACCCGCAAGCCGGCGATCATCTTCACCTGGTACGGCGAGCACTCGCAGGTCGTGACCGGCTACAAAGCCCACGGCCAGAACCCGGCCTACAGCGACGACTTCACGGTCGAGGGCATCTATCTCACGGACCCCCTGCTGGGCAAGTCATTCATCAACCACGGCGGGATTCGCGAGGTCACCGGCATCCGGCCCAACACCTGGGTCACGCTGGCGAGATGGAAGTCTGGTTCGGACCCCGTTCGGTTCACGGAGTATCTGCAGACCGACTCGCCCTATCGCGACCCTATCGACGGCCAGATCGGCAGGGCGGAGTGGTCAGGGAAGTGGGTCGTAGTGCTGGCGGCGCCGCCGCTTCTGCCGCCGTCCCTCAGGTAGACGGAAGCCCTCAGGGCGCGCCACTACGCCGCTGTCTCAGCGGCCGAACTCCGCCTTCGCGCCCGCCAGGCCGCGCTCGTAGACGGCGATCAGGCGGTCCATCCATTCGTCCATTTCCGTGTCCACGGTCCGGCGGGCCCCGTCCGCGTCGAACCAGGCGATGGTCCGCTTGATGCCTTCGGAGAACGGCACGGTCAGCCGGAAGTCGGGCACGAACCGCTTGATCTTGCTGTTGTCGAAGACGAGGGTGTTCGAGGCGTCGCCGGCCAGCCGACCTTCCGTGTCGGGACGGCAGGCGACGATGAAGTCGGTCGCGATGTGGACGATCTTGCACTCGACGCCGGCCGCCGCCGCGACCTGGCGGTGGATCTCGTCCCAGGTGAGTGCCTCGTCGGAAACGATGTTGAAGGTATGGCCGATGGTCTGGCGGCGGCCGAGCAGACCCACGAGCCCCACGGCGAAGTCGGTGTTGTGCGTGACCGTCCAGAGGGTCTGCCCGTCGCCCGGGACGATGTTCGCCTTGCCGGCCCGCCAGCGGGCGATTGCGCTGTAGGGGTGCGACCAGCTCACGAGGGCGAGAGGCATCGACCAGTCGCCATAGGTATGCGATGGCCGCACGATCGTGATCGGGAAGCCTTCTTCGCGCAGCGCCCGCAGGCAGCGCTCCTCGCCGGCGATCTTGCCACGGGAGTAATCCCACAGCGGGTTCGACAGCGGCGTGTCCTCGCTGGTCAGCCAGTCGCCGAGCGGCTTCTTGTATGCGCTCGCCGAACTGACGAAGACGAACTGGTCCGTCCGGCCGCGGAAGAGCCGGATGTCTCGCTCGACGTCTTCGGGGCCGAAGGCGATCCAGTCCACGACGGCATCGAACGTCTGGCCGGCCAGAGCCCGCCCGGCGGCGGCTTCGTCGTGGACGTCGGCGACGAGGGTGGTCACGCCTTCGACCGGATGGGCGCCGCCACCGCGGTTTAGATGGACGACCTCTATGCCGCGCTCCAGCGCCAGGCGAGTGCAGGCCGTGCTGATGAGACCGGTGCCACCGACAAACAGGACTCTCACGAACGCCCTCCTGGCTTACTCAGGTAATTCGCCGGCGTCCATTCGTCAGAAGTGCCGATGCAGCTGGTCGGCGTCCTCCGTGTCCCCGGGCGCGTCAGACATGCGGGGCGGCTCCTCCCAGCCCATCTGCTCCGCCTCGCGTTTGGCGAGGTTCAGGTGGACCACGTGGTGCTCGACGTTGGCGATTGCCGATGCGGGTACGTAGAGGGGGGTGGCGAGCATGCCTCTCGACGCGAGCACGTAGTTCTGGCCCACCGAGTGCACGGAACCGACGCGGTGCCCGTCGTTCCCGACGATTTCCCAACCGGCCTTCAGGTCCGTCATGCGCATCGGCGATTGACCTCTGTCTTTCTCAATATCGTCCACTCTAGTTGAGTTGACGCCGGTTCGTAGCCGAAACGCGAGCGGGGAGGCGGTTTCGCTCGCGGAATCCGGGCCAAGCACGCTTCCTCGTTGGGCCGGTCAGCCCCCGGTTTGGACCCCGATGATGCTGCCGACGGCAAACGTGACCGCAGCCGCGGCTCCGCCGAGCAGGACCTGCCGAGCGCTCGAGAACAGCGCCGGTTTGTGGGTCAGGCGACTGATGCCGAAGCCGAGCAGGGCGAGCGCCGCCAGGCTCAAGCCGAGACTCGTCCCAAAGGCCCCGCCGCCGGTGAGCAGCACGTACGGGATGAGCGGCACGAGCGCGCCGATCGTGAACGCCACGAACGAGCTTCCCGCCGCCGCCGCGGGCGATCCGATCGACCGGGCGTCGAGCCCGACCTCCTCGAATATGAGCAACGTCGCCGCGTGCTCCGGATCGGAGAAAACTCGGTCCACGAAGTGGCTCGCCTCTTCCGCCGTGAACCCGCGCTGCTGATATACCCGAGCGAGGATCGCGCGTTCCTGATCCGGCGTGTCGCGGATCTGCGACCGTTCGAACGCGAGCTGGTGGTCCAGGAGTTCGCGCTGCGATCGGACGGAGATGTACTCGCCGACAGCCATTGAGAACGCGCCCGCCAGGAGCCCGGCCACGCCCGCGAGAACGATCACCCCGGCCGCGGGATTCGCGCCGGCCACGCCCATCACCAGGGCCAGATTGCTGACCAGCCCGTCATTGGCCCCGAAGACAACCGGACGAAGCACGGCGTTGGCCTGCGTCTCGTGCGGGGAGGGCTCCTTGGCGGGGATCTGCCTCAACAAGGGAACGCGATTCCAGAATCCGGGGGTCCTCAATTGGCTGCTCCGGCGATGTGGGTCTGACGAGTTTACCGAAGACGCCGTTTGCCCGGTTGCCCGACCGCCGGACGTCTCCGCCGCCTCACGTTGGGAGTAGCATCGGCCCAGACGTCCGGGCATCCGGCCGCGGACCGACCGCGCCGGCCCGGCCCCATTGAGCGGAGGAAACGATGCCCGCCCTGGACCTCCGTCATCCCCGTGCGATCACGATGTGGGACATCTCCTGGCTTCTGCGGCGCTGGCCCGGCGCGGGTTACGAGGACTGGGACAAGGCCCTCGACGAGCTGATGGAGCGGGGCTACGACGCAGTCCGGCTCGAGGCCTTCCCGCATATGCTGGCCGTCGATCCGGACGCCGAATGGGAGTTCCTGCCGGGCGCCGATTGCCACGACTGGGCTGCGCCTCTGCCGGTCACAGCCAGACCGTGGCCCGCGCTCGCGGACTTCACGCGCCGCTGCCGCGACCGGGGCATCGCCGTCGGGCTCTCGACGTGGTTCCCTCCGGACGCCACGGAGGCTCGCCTGCGGATCTCATCACCCCAGGATCACGCGGCCGTCTGGGCGCGCACGCTCGATCTGTTCGAGGCCGAAGGCCTGCTGGACGCCTTGCTCTACGTGGACCTGTGCAACGAATGGCCGCACTCCGCCTGGGCCCCCTTCTTCAAGGACCAGCCCGCCGGCGCCCAGCACGAGGACTGGAGCACCGAGCCGGCCATGGCCTGGATGCGCGCCACTATCGAGGCCTTCCGCCCGCATTCCCGAGGCCTGCCGATCACCTTCTCGGTCTTGCCGATGCGGGGCTGGGCGCGCCGGGATCTCGGGTTCATGGATTTCCTGGAGCCGCACATCTGGATGGTCCAGGCATCGGACTACTACGAGCGAATCGGCTACGACTACCCGACGCAGGGCCTGGGTGGCTACCGGATGCTGCAGCAGCATGCCCGGCCCCTCTACGACGCCGAGCGCGACCACTGGCGGGCGGAACTGGTCCGGCTGATTCGTGAGACGGCCGAACTGTCGGTGGACCTCGACTGCCCGGTCGTGACGACCGAATGCTGGGCCCTGGTCGAGTGGCGGGACCTGCCCGGCCTGGACTGGGCTCTGATCAAGGACCTCTGCGAGCTGGGCGTCCGGACCGCGGTCGAGACCGGTCGCTGGGCGGCCATGGCGACGAGCAACTTCTGCGAGCCGCAGTTCGTGGGCATGTGGCGCGATGTCGCCTGGCACCGCGAACTGACGACCCTGATCAAGTCGTCCGGTCAACCGGGCTGAGCCGGCGCCCCTCGATGAAGCTGTTCTCGCATCTGATCGACCCGTTCGGACGAACCGGCAACGACACCGTCGCGGCCAATTCGGCCCTCGGCCTGCTCAGGGAAGGTGGCGAACTCAGCCGTGCCGGCAAAGCCGACGAGGCCCTGGCCGTCCTCGACGACGCCATCGAGCGATTCGGGGAAGACAGGGCAGAGCGGGACCTGGTCGTGTGGTGCCGGTTGGAGAGGGCCGTCGCTCTCGAGCGGCTGAACCGACCTGACGAGGCGCTGGCCGCTTTCCGCTCAGTGGTGCGGGTGGATGGCGGGCGCCCTTCGCCGTTCATCCGCGAGATGGTCGCAAGAGCGCGCGCAGGCATTGTCCTGAGCCTGCTCGACTCCGGTCGGCAGGGCGAGGCAATCCGCGTCGCGGACGACTCTCTGGCTCGACTGGCCCACCTTGGGGATACGCGTCTCGACGGCCAGGTGGCGATCCTCCTCCTGCTCAAGGCCGATGCGTTGGGCCGGGAAGGGCGCCGCGACGAAGAGCTGGCAACCCACCAGGAGTTGATCGATCGGTTCGGCGCCACGGTGGACGAGTCGGTGGCCCCGGTGGTGGGCAAGGCCCTGGTCGAGCGGGCGGCGGCGCTCGCCCAACTTGGCCGTTACGACGAAGCGTGCGCCGGGTACGACCTTGCGCTCCACTGGATCGCGGATCGAGCAATGCAGTCGCCCGATCCCTCGCTGGCCGAACTGACCGCCGAGGCCCTGTCGGGCAAGGGGCTGTCGTTCTTCGACCGGGGCCGGTTCGAGGAGGCCATTGAGTGCTACGAAATGGCCCTCGCGCAGCTGGGCGATCCACCGGCGCCGGAGCTGGCCGTGGCTCGCAGCCTGGTGCTCAACAACCGGGGCGCGGCTCTCTCCGGGCTCGAGCGCTGGGGCGATGCGCTCGCCGACTATGAGGAGTGCCTGGCGATTCGCCTCAGCGGCAATGCCGGCTACTCGAACCCGAGCATTGCCACGGTCATGGCAAACAAGGCCGAGGCCCTGGCCGCGCTTGCCAGATGCGGCGAAGCCGTGGCCACCTGCGACGAGATCGAAGCTCGGCTGGCGGGAATCGCTCACCCGGTAGCGCGCACCGTGCTTGAGGAAGTGGCTCAAATCCGGCGGACCTGCGCGTCGCAGTGAACGTTGCCGGGCAGGCGGGTCCGCTGCCGGCGGGCCGCGGCTAGCTCTGGCTCACCCTGGCACGGGGCTTGAGGAGCATCAGGCGCTCGCCGTCGTCGCGCTTCTGAAGATCCACGACCGCGTTGTTGAGATCATCCGTGACATCCGGGGCCACGAAGAGGCGAATGCCGCGGCCCGCGGCGACGAGGTCTTCCGCGGCGGGTTCCGTGGCGAAGCCGAGCACGATCTTGCCGCCCTTGCGCGACAACCTGGGTTCGTAGGTTTCGGCCAGGCCGCGTCGCTTGCGGTCTTCGATAAGGCGGCTTGCTGCACGCGCGGTGATAGAGGGCATGGCGCCTCCTTCCGAAGCAGGTCTCAGCCTCGCTGAGCGAAGGCAAGGCGACTTCGGCATACGTCGGGATTGCTGCAGGGACCGGCGGTGCCTGGCCATTAAGGTTAGCATATGACAACTAATCCCGTTGAGTCGGAGAGATGTCGTCCGAATCCGCCCGTCCGCTGCCCGAGCCTGATCTTCTGGACTCGCTCGAAGAACTCGCCTTCGCGACCGTCGGTATGACGGCGCTCGCACTCAATGAAGCCGGTCGATCGAAGGAGCTCACACTCGCCCAGTGGCGGGTGCTGGTGATCCTTGGGCACGGCCCGGTAAGGGTCGGCGCCGTCGCCGATCGGCTCGCCATTTCCCTTCCCTCGGCCAGCCGGCTGATCGACCGAATGGAGGCTCACGGTCTGGTCGAAGCCTCGCCAGACGGTCGGGACCGGAGGGTGATGCTGGTATCTCTCACGGCCCTGGGCCGGAGCACGCGAGAAGGCGTCATTCAGCGCCGCCGCCGCCTGATCGATGAAGCGGTCGGCAGCCAGCGAGAATTCACGGACATGGACCTCGGGCACGGGCTGGCACTGCTGGCGGAGCGTCTCGCCAGCTTCTCGTGAAGTTCAAGTCGCTGGCGGGCCGGGGCGATCTTGAGTGGTCGACCGGACCCCGGCCTGAGTTTCCGAAGGCAACCCAGAACAGCGAGGCAGGAGGCAGCCGATGATCCAACTCGAACCCGCCCTCGAGAACTGGCTGATAGCGATCGGCGAGCTCGCGCTGGCCGTCGTCGCGGCCCTGGTGTTGCACTGGCTCCTCTTCGCCGTGGCGGATCGCGCCACCCGGCGAACCGTCAGCACGATCGACGAGTCCGTGGTGGAACACAGCCGCAACGCCGTGAGCGTGCTGATGCCGCTGGCCGCGGTCTTCCTGGCCATGCCGCTCGTGCCACTCCCGCCGGACGTGGCGACTCCGTTCCGCTACTTCCTGGGCTTGTGCCTGGTCGCCGGCACGGCGTGGCTGCTCGTGGCCCTGACGTGGATCGCCGATGACCTCTTCCTGGCCCATCTCGAGGGCAAGGACACGGAGACCTTGAGGGCGCGGTCAACGCTCACCCAGATCTCGATCCTGCGCCGCGTCCTGGCCGCGATCATCGTCCTGGTCGCCTTCGCGATCATGCTGCTCACGCTGCCCGGCGGCATGAGCATCGGCGCCAGCCTGCTGGCATCGTTGGGCGTGGCCGGCATCGTCTTCGGCATGGCGGCCGGGCCGGTCCTCTCGAATCTGCTCGCCGGGGTCCAGATCGCGCTGACCCAGCCGATCCGGCTCGACGACGTCGTCGTCATCAACGGTGAATGGGGCCGCATCGAGGAGATCAACACCACCTACGTGGTGGTTCGGATCTGGGACCTGCGCCGGCTCATCGTCCCTCTCACGGACGTCATCCAGAAGCCGGTCGAGAACTGGACGCGCAAGTCGACGAACCTGATCGGCACGGTCACGGTCTATGCCGACTACTCGACCTCGGTGGACGACATACGGGCGGAGCTGGACCGCATCCTCAAGGAATCGGGCCTCTGGGACGGCGCCTCGTCGGGCGTCCAGGTAACCGAGGCGACCGAACGGACCGTGGCCGTCCGGGCCCTCCTGAGCGCCGCCGACTCGAGCGCGCTGTGGGACCTGCGCTGCCTGGTTCGCGAGAAGCTGATCGCCTATTTGAACGCCAGCCGGCCGGGGTCTTTGCCGAGGCTGCGGACCGAGATGGATGCGGCCGGCCTGCCGCGAACCGGCGACGCGGCCCCGCTCGAGCGGCGCGGCTCTTCCGGGGCGCCCGGTCGGGCCTAGGCGGCGAGCGCCGCCGGCTTGCCTCCGGTGGCTCTGGCGATCAGGCGGTAACCGATCGGGGCGAGCGTGGCGCTGGCCGCGGCCAGCAGGACGATCATTGCCTCCAGATCCGCGTCGATCACGCCCAGCTCGACGCCGATCCGCGCAACCACGATGATCAGCGACAACCGCGCCGACAGGAGCATGCCGGCGGCGGCGCCGCCGCGCAGACCGTGGCGCCGGCCCAGGACCGCGACCGACGGGATCAGCTTGACCGCGAACGCGACGACGATCATCAGGGCCACGAAGCCGATCGCCGCCGGGTCGCTCACGGCTGTCAGGCTGAAGCTCAGGCCCACGCCGATGAAGAAGATGGGGATGAGGAATCCGTAGGCCAGCCCGTCCAGGGTGTGGTCCAGTTCGCCGCGATGGCGGAACACGGTCGCCACGCCGGTGCCGGCCAGGAACGCGCCCAGTGCGGCCTCTATCCCCAGGGCCGAAGCGAGGCCCGCGTACGCCAGGACCATGGCCATGGCGAAGCGAACGCCGAGCGCCTCGGGGTCGCGTGAATCGAAGAAGCGGCTGAACTCGTCCGGCCACCACCAGGCGGCCGCCCGCAGGGCCGCGAACGACACGGCCACGAGAGCCAGGAACAGCGGAAAGGCCAGCAGCTGCGCGTCCACTCCGACCCGCAGCACGAGAGAGATCAGCGAAACCGCTACCAGGGTGGTGAAGTCGGCGATCAGCGCGGCCATGAGGATGTCCTGGCCCAGGGGCGTTGAGAGCGTCCGTCCCGAGCGCAGCGTCGGGACTACCAGGCCGACGGAGGTGGTGGCCAGGACCAGGGTCATGAAGACACCCAGACCGAGAGCCAGCGCCCCGACCGCCGCCAGGGCGAGGGTCAGGCCGAAGAGCAGGGTCCCTCGCAGTACAGGGCGCGGTCCGGAACGTTCCAGCAGCCGGAGATCGATCTCGAAGCCGGCCAGGAAGAGCAGCAGCAGAAAGCCGAGTTCGCCCAGGGACTCGACCAGCGCGTCGGCCTTGAAGACGCCGAGCACCGGGCCGACGAGGATCCCGAACAGGATCTCCAGGACCACGCCCGGCAGGCGCACGGCCGCGGCCAGGGCGGGCAATCCCAGTGCCGCCAGCGCGATGACGACCAGAGCGCTGGAGTCGTTCATCGGCGCCGGCCGGGGTCGGGCGGCACCACCAGCAGCGAGCCTTCCAGGCCCGCTGCCACGGCCGCCGTGAACGACGGCCGCAGGATGTTGCCGGGCGCGCCGCTGTGACTCAAGACCAGCAACGAAGCGGGCGGGACCTGCCTGAAGAGGCGAACCGGATTGGACCGGACGACTCGCCCGGTGACATCGACCATCCGGACCGAACCCTCGTCTCGGAGTCGTGTCACCGCGTCCCGGACCGCCGCCTCGTCGTCGTCGGTCACGAGGAAGCGAGGCGTGCTCGCCCCGAGCGCCTCGACCGGCAGGCCGTTGTGGGCGGCGAGATCGAGGGCGGCCCAGGCCGCTTCCCAGGCACCCTGACTCGCCCGAGCAGGGATGACCAGCTGTTCGTATCGGGCCACTCCGGCGCTGAGGAGGCTCGGGACGCCGGTCTGGACGAGCCGACCCAGCAGGGAGACGGCCGATCTGAGGCCGCGGGCTCGCGGCACCACCAGGCAGCCCAAGTGCTGGGACTCGCGCATGCGAACTAGATCCGAAAGGCCGACCTGCTCTCCGTCGCCCTCGGCGAACTCGACACCCGGGCCGCTTTCGCGTATGGCCTCCAGGCGTTCATCCAGCTGGGCCGTGGCCGCGGCGTCGAGGCGAGAACGCCGTGGATGGATGACCACCAGAGCATCGGCGGCCGTCAGTCGGAAGAAGGCCCTGGCCTCGGCGATCACGTCGTCGTGCTCGCGGCTCAGCGGCACACCGATGCGCCGGCCGAACGAGAGCGGGAATCGAGCCTGGCTCTCCGTGAACACCCGGACCATGTCGGCGTGGTTCGTGGCCGGGCCGACGACCGTGACACGGTCGCCCGCGTCCAGGATCGTCCCGCCGTGGGGGACCGTCACTTCGCCTTCGCGCAGCACGGCGGCGACCAGCCAGCCCTTGAGGCCCAGATCCTGGAGCTTGCGTCCTACCAGCTTCGAATCCGGCGCGAGCCGGAACTCGATGGCTTCGGCCCGGCCGTCGGCGAAGGCGGCGGAAGCGACGCGGCGTGGCTCCAGGGTCAGCTCAACCTGCCGGGCAGCCAGGCGATCGGGCGCGATCGCGGTCACGCCCAGATGCGTCAGCTCCGCGATCCGAGCCGCCGACACTACCATCGCCACGACGTGCGGCACGCCTGCCGCCCGGGCCAGCCGGCACACTTCCAGGGCGATTTCGTCGTCCCGCAAAGCGACGATGACGGCATCCGCGCCCGCGAGGCCCGCGCGCTCCAGGGTTACGCGGCTCGAGCCGTCGCCGTGGATCGATTGGATAGAGCGTCTGTCGGCCAGCGCGGCAAGGCGATCGGCCTCGACGTCGATCGCCGTGACGTTCCAGTGTTCGCCCAGGCGTTCGAGGACGGCCCGTCCGATGCCGCCGGCGCCGACGAGGATCGCGCGCATGGTCTCTCCGCGATGGCCCACGCGGCCTGCCCGCGCTGGGATCCTGGGCCAAGTCTAGGCTATCGCGACTGGCCCGAGAGCCCGGTCGGCATCCGGGCCCGCCGAACTCCGCCGCGGACGACGGTCCAGCAAGTGGCCCCCTACGCGCGCGCCTCAGCGTAGCGAGTCGGTGCCTGGATCGGGCGCCCGCTCAACCTCGTCGTTCTCGCGAATTCGTCGCGCCAGCTCACGGACGAGCTCGTCGCCGTCGTCGGTGAACTTGCGGGCGAACAGGATTTCTCCCGGCCCGTACTGGTCGTCGTCACGGAATCGGGGCCTGGATGCCAGGAAATCCAGGTGACGGTCGGTCAGGTTGGCCGGACTGCGACCGCCCCCGCTCCAATCCGCATACGTGAGATTCCGAACGATCCGCGGCCGGAACTCCGAGTTGCCCAGAACGGTCTGGAAGAACGACTCGTCGGGGTTCCTGGTGTGCTTGTGGAACTCGACGAACCCTGGGTTGCGGATCGCGAAGTCCGATACGTACTGGCAGGCGGCGCGAGACAGGGCCCACCACGTCGAGCCGCCGTAGGGCGCCAGGCCGCCGAAGCTGGTCCTGTAGTCTCGTTCGGTCGGCAACACTCGGGCCATCAGGAGCAGTCGCTGGACGGCCCGGATGGGTCGGGGAGTGCTCGGCCGGAGCCTGTATCCGGTCAGCCTCGACATCGGCTTGCCCATCGCGTCGGACATGGGCACGACATTGATGAACTCCTTGTCGGAGTTGCGCTCGAAGAAGCGTTCGATGTAGCCGGCCGATCGGACGGGATAGTCGGCGCCGCTCAACAGGACGAAACGGTCGAAGTTGGCCGGGTGCGCAAGCGCCTCTCGCGTCAATACGAGGATGGCCTCGACCTGCCGGAAGTCCCCCCAGTAGACGGAGACCCGCTTCGCCGTGAAGTGGACTCTGTCGCTCGAGGCGGCCGTGAAGTCCGACAGGCGCGCCTTCCTGTCGACGTGGACGAAGAAGTGCGCCGAATCCGTCCGCAGCGCCGAGATCAATCTCGACAAGTGCTCGGGGGTGTTGTGAGCCAGAATGAGATAGGCGGTATTCATCGGGCTCTTTTCGAGCGGCGGACGACGGACGCGCGAAAGATAGCAGCCCGGATGATGCCGGTGTAGTGCGACTGGCCGGCTGCCCGCCGTTGGCCCGAGCGCGCCGGCTCAGTTCATGTTGAAGGTCTCGAAGAAGTGCTGGGGGTACATGGTGGCGCCGGGCTTGGCCATGACTATGAGCATGTAGAAGCGCTGGTCGGCGACCCAGTACCTGGCGTATCCGTCCAGCGACATTTCCGTGAACTTGATCTCACGCGCCGGGCACGACTTGAAGGTCAAGTAGCGGGAGCCACTGATCTTGCCCCCGACAGCCGTGATGCCCTGATCGATGCTCTCGAGCAACGCGTTCGTGTCGCCATTCAATGCAGAGCTGGGCAGATCCATGGCGGCAGCCTCATAGACCGTTCCGCCGTCCAGCGACATGTACATCTTCAGGTTCAGGGACCCGTAGATCGTGTCCATCGACTGGCTCATGGTCTGCGGGTCGCCGGATCCGGGGAACATGACGCTCCACGATCCATCCGGGCTGGTGAACTGATTCCACGAGCTCCGCGGCGATGCCTCGGCATCCGGCTGCCAGCTGTCCGCGCGGTTGAGCAGCAGGTACCCACCCACGACGGCAATTACCGCTACCAGGGCAAGGCCGACGAGGATCGGCAACTTGGATCGACGCGCGGGGGTCTGGACCCACGCCGGGCTCAGGTCGAGCCCGCAGTTCGCGCAGATTCGGTAGCCGGGGTACAGGGGCGCACCGCAACGCCAGCAATTGGTTGGCATGGCGCCCGGCGCGGGCGCCTGCGGAGCTGCGGGCATGCCCCACTGCGGCTCGCCCTGCGGAGCTGCGGGCATGCCCCACTGCGGCTCGCCCCGCGGAGCTGCGGGCATGCCCCACTGCGGCTCGCCCTGCGGCGCGGCCGGGGCCGGAAGCGGCGTCAGTTCAGACCCACAATTCCTGCAAGTCGACTCGTCGCCGGCGCGCGGTGTTCCGCACTTCGGGCACTGGCTGAGCATCCCGGTCTCCCTCTGCTCGTCCTGGCTGAGCCGGACGCCGATGACGGTGCGGCGACCGGATACAGGCGGGGGCGCAATCGCGCCCTGTTCCCCGCTCGAATTGTAGCCACGGCAAGTCGAACCGGAACCGCCAGGCGACGGGGCCGGAGAGGGCCCTGTCCTGCAAGGCGGTACGAAACGGTCCGATCGGCCTGGCCGTTCGCCCGGTGGCTAGCATCTGCCCCTGTCAAGCACTCAGCAAGGGGGCAACGATGCGGCGCGTTACCACACTCCTGGTATGTCTTCTGGCCATCGCCATGGCCGGCTGTGGGAGCTCGAGCGGCACGGGGGGAACCGAAGGCAGCCCCGGCGCCGGCGGAACGGAAACGCCCACCCAGGCCGCGATGTCCGATGCGGCCACGCAGGCTCCTGTGGGAGCGCTGCCCGACGCCTGCTCGCTGCTTACCAAGGACGAGATCTCGGGCGTCCTCGGCCACCCCGTCCAGGACGGCGTACCCAGCACGAGCAATTCCTGCAACTGGGAACGTACCGACGTGCACTTCGTCACCGCGGACCTTCACCTGCTTGCACTGCCCGGCACGCTGCCGTGCCAGACCGGCAGGAGCACCCCGATCGACGGGTTGGGCGTGGAAGCGGCGTGGACCTATACGGATGTTGCCAGCACCGGCCACGTGGTGGCTTGCCCCGGACGGCTTCAGGTCGAGCTCGTGCTGGTTGGCGACAACGCCACGCACACCATTCCTGAAGCGGAACTGCAGGACAAGGCCACGCAGCTGATGAAGCTGGTGCTGCCACGGCTCCCGTAGCCCGAGCCGATCGCGCCACCTGCTGGCCGCCGCTCAGGGCTCCGGCCAACCCGATACCGGTTTCGCCGGGTAGCCGGTTCGACTGCTCGTCCGCCGTGCCCTAGTTTTCAGGTCGTCCTAATCCATCGAGAGGCGACCCGAAGTGACCGCAACAGCAGACACCTACCCGGCCAGGCTGGCCGTCGACTATCCAGGTCAGCTGAGCCGGCTGACGACGTTCTTTCGACCGATCCTGATGATCCCGATCGGGATCGTCCTGGGCGCGCTGTCCTGCAGCATTGCCTTCGCGACCGGGCTGATGATCTTGTTCCGGCGGCGCTATCCGCGCTGGTGGTTCGACTTCTCCCGGGAACTGGCTCGCTTCGGTCTCCGCGTTGGGGCCTACGGTCTCCTGCTCACCGACATCTACCCGTCCACCGAGGACGAACAGTCGGTGCATGCCGAGATTGACTATCCGAACGCCCAGACCGACCTGAACCGCTGGCTGCCACTCTTCAAGTGGCTTCTGGCCATCCCGCACTACATCGCCCTCTTCTTCGTGGGCATCGTGGCGTTCTTCGCCCTCGTCGTGGCCTGGATCTCGATCCTGGTCACGGGACGCTACCCACTCGCGATCTTTGACTTCATCGTCGGGGTGATGCGCTGGGGCCTGCGGGTCAACGCCTACGTTGCCCTGCTGGTGACGGATCGCTACCCGCCGTTCAGCCTGGCCTGAGCAACAATCTCACCAGACGGGGGTTCCGAGGCGAGGCCACGTTGCGGCCTCGCCTCCTCCCGCGTTTTCGGCGGGGCGTTGCGGGTGGTGCGCCCGCGCGGATACAAAGGCTAAGTACGACGGTCCGCCCGCAAGTACCCCTCGCGGTCCCCGACCAATGGCGGTACATTCCCCTCGGAGGTATGCGGGCCATGTGGCTGTTGTTTGCCGCGCCGCGGGCATCCAGCCCCGACGCGGAGGCTGTCCAGGACGGCGTTGACACCGTTTCGGGTGCCCGCCATCGTCGGTCGGTTGGCGCCATTGCCAAACGGCGAGACGAACGCGCTTTTGCGATGAGGTTGAGCCGTGAGCCTCCTCAAGCGCATCGAGCGCGCCCAGCAAGCCAATCAGCAGTCGCAGGGGGTTGCGACCCCGTATAGGCCGCCGCTTCCGGGGCAGGCGCCACCCACCGGCGGCCCGCCTGCCGCGCCGCCGTCTCCAGCCGCGCCGACCCAGGCGCCCCCAGCCGTTGGGGCGCGCCAGACCCTCGGAGCGGCTTCTCACGGTATGGTCTCGAACCGCGAGGACTATCTGAACAACGTCCGCCGGCGGTTGCTCGACCAGGTAATCGGCGCCCAATCGTTGACCACGGGCGAGGACTCGGCCGTTCGAGGCGGCGTTGAAGGCATAGTCGACCGCGTCCTCGAGACGAATGGCTTCGTGATCCGGCGCGATGAGCGACAGCGCCTGATCGACGACGTGATGTCGGAGATCCAGGGCTTCGGGCCGATCGAGCTGCTCCTCAACGACGAGACCATCACCGAGGTCATGGTCAACGGCCCCAACCAGGTCTACATCGAGCGCAAGGGCAAGCTCATCCTCACCAACGTCGTGTTCCGGGATGAAGAGCACGTGATGCATATCATCGACCGCATCATTGCCCCGCTCGGCCGGCGCATCGACGAGTCCAGCCCGCGAGTGGACGCCCGTCTCCCCGACGGCTCGCGCGTCAACGCGATCATCGCGCCGCTGTCGCTCATCGGCCCGGTCATCACCATCCGCAAGTTCTCCACCAAGCCGTATACGGTCGAGGACCTCGTCCGGTTCGGGACTTCGACGGCCGAGATGTTCCAATTCCTGAAGGCCTGCGTCGAGGCTCGACTCAACATCTTCGTATCCGGCGGCACCGGTTCGGGCAAGACAACGTTCCTCAACGTGCTGTCGTCGTTCATCCCCAACGACGAGCGGATCGTGACAATCGAAGACGCGGCCGAATTGCAGCTCCGTCAGGAGCATCTCATCACCCTCGAGTCGCGGCCGGCGAACCTCGAAGGCGAGGGCGAAATCACCATCCGCAACCTCTTGCGCAACGCCCTCCACATGCGCCCGGACCGCATCATCGTCGGCGAGTGCCGCGGCGGCGAGACGCTGGACATGCTCCAGGCCATGAACTCCGGCCACGACGGTTCGCTGTCCACCGGCCATGCGAATGGCCCGCGCGACATGCTCGCCCGCCTCGAGACGATGGTGCTCATGGCCGGCTACGAGATGCCGCTGCGGTCCATCCGCGAGCAGATCACTTCAGCCGTGGACCTCATCGTCCATACCGCCCGCCTGAAGGACGGTTCCCGCAAGGTCGTCGACATCACCGAGGTCTACGGGATCGAGGACGACGAGATCCTGACCCAGGACATCTTCTCGTTCGAGCAGACGGGTCTCGTCGAAGGCAAGGTCCAGGGCGACCTCAAGCCGATGGGCATCCGACCGACATTCATGCGCAAGTTCAAGGAATACGGCATCGCGCTGCCGCCGGACGAATACGGCATCCCGCCCGAGGATCCGGCCAAGCCCACCCGCGCCCGGCCTGAGAAGGCAAGGTTCGCGGGTGGCGAGGGGGCTGCCCCCATCGATCCATCGCTGCTTCGCTCATCCTCCGGGAAGGCGACCAAAGCCGGCGGCATGGTCTACGTGTCGTCCGTGGGCCCCATCGATCCGAAGACCGGGCTGCTCGCCCCCGGGGGCATCAAGGAGCAGACCCGTCAGTGCCTGGCGAACCTGGAGGCCACGCTCAGGAACGCGGGCAGCTCGCTCGACAAGATCGTCTGGGCCAACTGGTCGCTCCGCGATCCGTCTGAGTTCGATGCCTTCAACAAGGAATGGTTGAAGGTTTTCCCCATCGACACGCCCATCGGCCAGGGCACGACGATGCCACCGCTGCATCGCCGGGCCGGCTTCCGCATCTCCATCGGAGTCATTGCCCAGGAGTAGGGTTGGTCGCGGGCCTGAGACGGCTTTCGACCCCTCGGCCTTCCGGGCGTCTACCAGTCGGCGGGAGCGTCCCCGACTGCGCCGGGCGTCTGCTCCAGTGCGGCCGGTGGGTACACCGGCGCGGGGGTCGGGGCCGCGGTCGGGGGCGTGGTCGCGAGCGGAGCTCCGACCATGAGCAAACCGTCCACCTTGACGTACCTGGAGTTCCAGGTGTCCTTGTGGATGACTTTGCCGTTGGCGTCGGTCACGGTCCGGGTGCGGGAGGTGCTGAAGCCCGCCGTCGGATACTCGGCTCGGGCCGTCTTGCCCGGCGCCAGGGACGTGGTGTAGCTCTTCTTGTCGGTGGCCTTGACGACGTTGGCCTTGAACTCGGGGCTGAGCTCGAACTTCCGACCCGTCGGCAGGCTCCACAGCTGGATCGTGATGTGGCTGGTCCGGCCCGTGGTGGCCCAGGATCGGATGATGATCGGGTTGTCCGTGTCGTTGGTCCAGCGCATGTTGTAGGTCGTATAGCCGTTGGAGAAGACGGTCGCGTCCAGGCCGACCGGGTAACGACTGATGTAGTAGGCATGGGCGTGGCGCTCGTCGATTTGCATGCCGGCTCGCATCGCGGCGTTGAACGCCGTCGTGGATGCGGAGCAGATCCCGCCGCCCATGGCGCCGGTGTGGTCGCTCTTGCCGTTCTTGATCACGCCGCCCAGGGTGTACCCGTGGGCTCTGTCGATGGGGCCGACCGCGTTCAGGAAATTGAAGTGGCCCCGGGCCGGCACGAGCTGGCCGTTTAGGAGCGCCGCAGGGACGCGGATGTTGGCTCCGTTGCCGTTGCTGATGTCCGGATAGAAGGTCGTCGTCCACTGTCCGATGACCTTGATGCCCTGGAGGCTGTCCAGAGTGACGCTCGGCGGGACGGCCTGGGAGGCGAGTGCTACGCCCCCGGCCGGGGCGGTGCCACTGCCCCGGGCCTCGAGATAGCCGGCCAAATCCTGGGCCGACGCGGCTGCGTCGATCGTGGTGCCGGGTTTGCCGCCCTTGAGGCCGACGGGATTGCTCTGCGAATCCCAGATGACCGAGGGCTCGACCGGTTTGGTGGCGACGGAGGCCGCGAGCGTTGAGACGTAGGTCTCGATCATGCCCTCGTCGAGCGTCGGACCGTAGCTCCCGTCGGGGAAGCGCTGGAAGACAATCCAGGTCCGCACCGTATCCGCGTCGACGGTGAAGGTCTTGAGCGGAGCGGGGCTTTTCGAGGCGGCCGCGGTGGCGGCCAGGGTGCTGGGGGTCGGGCTGGCAGAGGCCGCAATCGCCGCAAGCTGGGCCGCGGTCGGGTCCCAGCTCAAGGTCGTTTCGACCGCCATTCGTTCAGCTTTGGCGATGGCTGCCTGCGCGTCGGCATTCGTCACGTCGGCCTGCACGGTGATCAGCGCCGCTCCGACTTCGAAGCTGGAAGTCGCGTCGGGCTGGGCGAGGCGGTCGACGATTGCCCGCTCGATGGCCGTCTCGTCGATCATTCGGCCGTCCATCGCCGGCGAAACGCTGAACACGCCGCCGAGATTCGTGACGGCGGCATTCGCGGGATAGATCCGGGTCGAATCGAAGAGGGCTCGGACCTTGAGGGCGACGGCCTCGGGATCGACGCCGACGGACAGCGGGACGTCATACCTGTTGATCGCGGCCCGGCCGATGTTGACAGCGTCGTCGAGGGCGTTGCCGGTGTGGCCGACGGCCATGGCTTGATCGGCCATGAACGCGGCGTCGGGCACGCGACCGGCGTCGGCAAACGAAATCGTGGCCGTGCCGGTGGGCGTGGCGATGGTTACTGTGCCCTGGCCTACATAGGCGTAGTCGGCCTCGATCCGGGCCACGAGCTGGTCGCGGGTCAGGCCCGAGGCGTCCAGAGAGCCGACATGAACCCCAGGGGCAGTCTTGTCCGAGTAGGCACTGTCGACGACGAGGATGACTGCCACGAAGATGGCCAGGCATGCAGCCACGCCGAGGCCGAAGGCAATCAGCAGCCAGCCTGCGGCGCGGACGCGGCTGTGGCTCCTGGGCAGGGCGGGATCGACGGCCGAGGCCCGGCCGCGGTGGCGTCGGAGCGGCAGCGACGGGCGCGGAAACCGCGGCAGCGACAGCGAGTGGGGGAGATGCGGGCGGTGACGCAAGGAAGTACCGCGGGCACCCTCAACGGCTTCGGCGGCTTCGGCGGCTTCGGCGGCTTCGGCGGCTTCGGCGGCTTCGGCGGCTTCGGCGGCTTCGGCGGCTTCGGCGGCTCCGGGGACCACGGCCTCCGACGCGGCCGGTTCTTCGCTCGTCGAGGCGGGTGGGCTGCCGGTGGTTTTGGCGCCGGACCCCGCCAGTTCCGGCGCGTCCATGCCCCATGACTCCCGCCAGACCTTCTCTCCGCCGAACATCTGGTCTACCAGATCGATTTCTTCCCTCGACATCCCGCCGCTCACTGCTGCCGATTGTTGAGTACGAGAGTAGTGGAACAGTGCGTTGGCGCACTCACCTGATGGTCATGTACCGGGCAGAGACGGGGGAGAGAGACCGCGAGTAACGGGCGAGACCGCTCCACGCAACCCGGGCCCGTGCTCGCGCCTCGCCGAGGTCCGTGCCTCACGCGCTTACTGCCCCGCCGGGGCGAGGGGATCGGACTCCCCGGCGTCGCTGTTGGCGGTGATCCACAGGCACTGGGCTCCGCCGCCCGTGGCCAGGGAGTTGTACAGCCTGGCGCTCGTCGCGTCCGGGTCGGTTTCGAGGATGGGCTGGGCCTGCAGGACCAGGTCCTTGTCGGAACAGGTTACGTCGCCTTCGCCGGTCCAGTAGGAGTAGATACGGAACCATGTGCCGGGTGTAGTGGAGGTCCAGCTCAGGTCCACTTCCTTGCAGAAGTCACCGGTCTCCGCGTTGGGGCTCGGGCAGGCCGTCGACCCGTCCTGGGCGACCGCCTTGAAGTCCTTGGGCGGCGATGGCGGGCTCGGCTGGGTCGGCACGTCCGTCGGCTCGGTCGGCATAGTCTCGTCCGACGACGTCGCCTCATCGGTAGCGGCGGTCGTCGCCGGAGTGGTCCCTGCGGCGGTGACCGTCGGCCCGCCGGCGGGAGGAGTGGCGGCGACGGAGCAGGCCGCCAGCAGCAGCGGCGCAAAGAGCAACAGCACTTTTGGATTGCGGCCGAGCATCTTCTTCATCCTCAGAGGGCGGTGTCGGTGGCGAACCGCTCCATTCTGGCACGGACTCCAGGACTCGATGGGAATGTGGGCCAACGTTAACGGTTTTGGTGTAAGTATTCGCGGCCACAATCTTCGCTGACGTCGGTCGGTTAGCCCTCGGGGGCCCGACGACCGTCCCGGGCTTCTGATTCGGTGGGCCTGTGGCCATCCGGCGAAATGAAGCCCGCACGGCCGTGCGCGGTACTGTCTCCCGGTCGGGTCTCCGGCGCCGCCGCAGGCAGTTTTCAGCACGTGTCAACACCGGAGGGTCTTGGGGCCCTCCTATGTAGGTGAAGGGAGTCTCCGTACTCGTGGGGGCACGAGATAGGGTCGATGCCGAATACAACCAGCTCTTCGCGGATCTCACGACGCTCTGCCGGGCGCTCGGCGCTGGCGCGAGCGCAGAGGACATCGCCCAGGAATCGATTCTCCATGCCCGCGAACGCCACGAGCAACTCCGAGACCACACCAAACTCCGCTCCTGGCTGCGGCGTATCGCCGCTCGCCGGACCTTCGAGTACCTCAGGCGCCAGCACCATGCGGACTCGGAGCTGCCCGAGATTGCGTTCGTCCCGACCGACCCGTCCATCTCCGTCGACGTCTCGGCCGCCGTGGCCCGCCTGCCCGAGCGGGAGAGGGTGGTGGTCCTCCTCGTCTACGGCCTCCAGTACGAGCAGGCTGAGGCCGCGGCCGTGATGAACGTCACCCGTGGCACGGTCGCCACGCTGCTCCACCGGGCCCGGCGCCACCTGGCCGAGAAGCTTGCTTCGTACGCGCAGGAAAGGGACCTGCCGTGAGCGGCCATGTCGCCTCCGATCGTCTCGGCGCCGCCGCGGCCCACGGCGACCTGTCCGCTCTCCGCGATTCCGAGCGGGCCCACGTCCTGACTTGCCAGAGCTGCCGGCAGCTCTACGGCGGCTACCGGCTGACCGATCGGCTGCTGTCGGCGAAGTGGCGGGAGGTTCGCCTGCCGGAGTCCGCGCCGGTGCGGATCGCGCCGTGGCCGGCCTTTCTCGATCGGTTGAGCGGCCTCAACGCCCGTCGTTTGGCGCCCGGCCTGGCCGCGCTCGCGGTCGTGGCGCTGGTAGCCGCCGCGCTGGGCTTGCCTCGCCTGGTCACGTTCCCATCATCGAGCACCCACTCGCCGGCGGCCGCCGCGTCGCCGACCGAATCCGGCACGCCCGCCGCCACCGATTCACCGGCGAGCGACGCTACCGAGACGCCCGCCGCCACCGGGTCGGCGGCCGCGATCAGGACGGTCGGCGGCGGCAGCGGCTCGTCCGCAGCACCCGCCACGCCCAGCACGATCGCGCTGTCGCTGGCCCGGGTTGCCGGTTCGCCGATCGGCTGGTCGCCCGACGGAACGCACCTTCTGGTTTCGATCAATGGGGGACGCACGGTCCAGATCCGCACCGCCGCAGGCCGTTTGACCGGATTGCTTACGGCGGACTCGGCGGCGTGGGTCAGCTCCAGTACGATCGTCTTCGCCACTCGTGCGGACATTGGCCCACCCCCGACGGCGGTCGCAAGCCCATCCGCAACCCTCGCGTCGCCGTCGCCCTTGCCGACCGCGACGGCGTCGCGGTCGCAGGCCCATCCGTCCGGCGTTCACTGGGGCGGAGCCGAACCGAAGGTCGTTGCCTTGCCGGCGGCCTCACCCGGAAGTGGCGGCGGCGAAGTCGTCACGGCCGCCGGCTTAGGCCCGCGGTCCGAGGACATCCGCTTGGCCGATGTCAGCGGCAACGTTCTGACGGAGCTGCCGGACTCGTATAGCCAGTGGAGCGGCGTGGCCGGCGGCATCCTCCTGGGCAGTGGCGCCGGGTCGTTCACGGTCGCGGCCCAGAGGCCGGGCTCGGGCTGGCGTTTCGAGTTGTGGGTCGGCTCGGGTCGATCCGCGTCGCGGGCAGGCTCTGGCGACGGCGTTCCGATCGCATTCTCTCGGGATGGTTCCAGGCTCGCCGTCCTGCACCCGGGAGTCGTCAATTCGGGCGCGACGTCCGGCTGGCTCGAGATCGTGTCGGTGCCCAAGCTCGAGGCGATCGCCTCGTTCCGCAGGTTGTCCATCCGCGCCGGCGCAGGCAGCCATGGATCGGCCTTCGGATTTGACGCGGAATTCAGCCCGGACGGCCGCTCGCTGCTCGTCTCCGGAGTCCTGGTCAATCTGGCCGGCGGGTCGTCCGTTTCCACTGGCAACGGCGGCTGGCTCGCCGACGGCAAGCTGGCCACGGCGTCCAAGGCGGGCCTGCTCCGCTGGAGCGGCTCGAGTTCGACCCTCGACCCGCAGTTCGCGGGACCGGGACGGGCGTTCGTCTCGCGCCACGGCGAACTGATCTACATCTTCGACAGCGGCCGCGTACCGCTGCTGCTCGACACCAACGGGCAGCCGGCGTTGCTTTCGGCCGGCGGCGTGCGCTCATTTGCGCACCTGCTCATTTCACCCACCGGGCGAGCCATCGCCCTCGACGGCCGGGCCACGGACGGCTTGTCGATTGCAGCCGTGGCGGCGCTGCCCTAGAGCGCACCAGGCCACCCGCAGCAAGCGGGCAGAAAACCAGCTCACCAGGCCATCCACCACTCGAGTACCACCAGCGGAGGAAGAAATGACGAACCGAAACCGAGGCCGCTACGCCTTTGCCGCGTTGCTGGCCGCAGGCCTGCTCGTCCTTTCGGGCGCCACAGTCCTGGCGCATGCCGGCCCCGGCCGGCCCGACGGTTCTTTCAAGCCCGTCCTCGACCCGAGCAGCCGACCGTCTTTCAGCCATAAGCCTTTGCCGTCGCGTTCGCCCAAGGCCACCCGGCCCGAGGTCGACTGCTCGGCCCTGGCCAGTGCCCAGCCGCCCGCGAACACGTCCGGCGTGAAGGGAGCGGGCGGCCTCCGCACCGTGACCTGGGGCTGGCGGATGGGCGACGGTTGGCTCGCCGACCTCGACAACGGCAAGCTCAAGGACTGCAAGCCGGCCACGCTCGTCAAGGGCGTCGACAGCCGGGTCGCGGCCCTGATCGCGACGCTCGGAGACACGAAGACCTACGCCTCCAAGATCGCCGGTCTCGACTCGGGCCAGAAGGCAGCGCTGGCCAATGAGATCGACTCGGCCGTCGCCGAGTTGCAGGCCCTCGAGACCCAGATCGGCGGCGAACCAAACGGGACGCCCACCGCGGACGAACTCAAGGCCCTCAAGGCGGATCAAGTCATGGTCCGGGCGATCGTGCTCCAGGTCCGGGTGTTGAGCATGGACGAAGGTCTGATCGCGAAGATCCCGGCCCTTCAGACGAAGGCGGCCGACCTGGCCGGTCAGATCGGGGCGGCTCCTTCCGGTGTCGACACCGCCAAGGCGCAGCAGTTCCTTGACGACATGAACGCTCGACTCACGGACGCCCAGAACCTCGTCGGCCCGCTGCCGGCGAAGCTCCTCGGCCTGACCCTCACCCAGCTCAAGGCCGGTAAGGCGGATCCGGTTCTGGCCGCGTCCGTCAAGCAGTCGTGGCAGGCGAGCTTCGACGTTTGGAAGGCCGGCACCGACGCGCGAATCATCGCCGTCCTCCTGGTCGGCCACCCCTAGTCGCGAATTCCCGCTCGGCCGTCTACCCCCGGCCGAGCTCACCCAGCCGGGTTCGTCCCGGCCCTTCACGCCGCCGCCCCTGCCCCCCGGGGCGGCGGCTTCTCATTCGACGAAGGCGTCGAGCGCGGCCCGATCCGCGTCGGAGAGATGGCCGCTGCGCGACTTCAACTCCAGCGCCGGCGCGGCCGTCTTGCCCGCGAGCGCGGCCCGCATCCTCGGGAACTGGCTGCCAGTGGCGAGCTTGAAAGTCGTGAACAGGGCCACCTTCGGGCGGGTCGCCGGCGGCATGTCGCGGACGAAAGCCAGCCACGGTTCGTCGGGGTGCTGGCGTATGACGAACAGTCCGCTCGTCCAGCAACCCAGCAAGAGGTAGTCGGCCCCGCTCAGGGTGGCGAAGTCCGCGTCGCCGACCGACGCGACGCCGGCGTCCAGCCCGCGCTCTCGCAGGTGGGCGGCTATCTCCTCGCCGTAGCGGCGAGTGACACCTGTGCGGCTTCGATAGACGACCACGGCGCGGGGCATGCCGCTTCCTCCTCGATTGACGGGCGCGGATGAAACGCGTCGATGATCGGTCCGGGCCCGGCGCCGTGCAATCACCCGCTGGTCCGATGCCGGATCACCCGCGGGGATGACGGCGCCGAAACGGGCTCGGCCCAGGATTGAGACATACAGCCCTTCCTGCCCGGACCGCCCCGGTCAAGACTGAAGGCGACCCGAACGAGACGCTACGAGGAGCACGCCCATGACCACGCTCAAGCAGGTTGAGGACTTCCTGGCACTCAAGAGGATCGCCGTCGTGGGGGTTTCGCGGGACCCTAAGCACTTCAACCGGACGATGTGGGAGGAGTTCAGGCAGCGCCGCTACGACGCCGTACCGGTCAACCGCAACGCCACCGAGATCGACGGCCAGCCCTGCTACCCGAGCGTCAAGGACATCAAACCACCGGTCGAGGGCGCCCTCATCATGACCGACCGCGCCGACGCGGAACAGATCGTGCGCGAGTGCGCGGAGGCTGGCATCAAGCACGTCTGGCTGTACGGCGGTATGGCCCCGGGCGCTTCCTCCAAGGCCACGAAGGCGTTGTGCGACGAGAACGGGCTGGATCATGTCGACGGCCTCTGCCCGTACATGTTCCTGGCCGGGGCGCCCGCCTTCCACGCGCCGCACCGGATGTGGAAGAAGCTCACGGGGTCCTATCCGAAGAATTAGAGCTGCGTCGCTGGGGCTGCGTCGCGGGCGGCCGATAGCTTCGTTGGGCGTGCGCTCCTCGGCTCACAGGCCTCAAAGCCTGCTCGCCTCCGGTGCTCCGCCCGCCTCGCTCTCGGCTCGCCGGCTCCGCGAACGTAGTAGCGAGCGATAGGGCTGCGTCGCGGGCGGCCGATAGCTTCGTTGGGCGTGCGCTCCTCGGCTCACGCACCTTCAAGTGCGCTCGCCTCCGGTGCTCCGCCCGCCTCGCTCTCGGCTCGCCGGCTCCGCGAACGTAGTAGCGAGCGATAGGGCTGCGTCGCGGGCGGCCGATGGCTTCGTTGTCGCCGCGTCAGGCGAAGCCTGACGTGCGGTCCTCGCTCACAGGCGTCAAAGCCCGCTCGCTCCGGTCCTCACCTCCGACTCGGCCTCGACCCGCCGGCTCCGCGAATGCAATGGCGGGCGGCAGGGATTGAGCGGCTGGTAACCTGACCGGGTGAGCGATTCGGTCGACATCCTCGAAGGTTCGGCCGGCCGAATCCTGCTCGGGGACAACCTGGCCGTCCTGGCCTCGCTGCCGGCCGACTGCGTCGATCTGATCTACGTCGATCCGCCCTTCAACACGGGCCGGCGTCAGACGCTGCGCCGGCTACGCACGGTTCACGACGAAGAGGCAGGCGATCGAACAGGGTTCGGCGGTCGGCGCTATCGGACGATCCAGCTCGGGTCGCAGAGCTACCTCGACGTCCACGACGATTACCTCGACTTCCTGGAGCCGCGCATCGTCGAGATGCGGCGGGTGCTCCGGCCGACCGGTTCGTTCTACCTGCACCTGGACCCGCGCGAGGTCCATTACGCCCGGGTGCTGTGCGACGCGATATTCGGCCGGGACTGCTTCCTCAACGAGGTGATCTGGGCCTACGATTACGGCGCCCGAACGAAACGGCGCTGGCCGGCCAAGCACGACAACATCCTGGTGTACGTGAAGGACCCGGAGCGCTATTTCTTCGACGCGGACGCGGTCGAGCGGATCCCCTACATGGCGCCCGGGCTGGTCGGCGCGGAGAAGGCGGCCCGGGGCAAGCTGCCGACCGATACGTGGTGGCAGACGATCGTGCCTCCCGGCGGCAAGGAGCGGACCGGCTATCCCACCCAGAAGCCCGTGGCCGTACTGCGTCGCGTCGTGGCGGCGTCGTGCCCGGCGGGCGGCGTCGTCGCGGACTTCTTTGCGGGCAGCGGCACCGCCGGCGCGGCGGCGCTGGAACTGGGACGGCGCTTCCTGCTCGTGGACTCGAACCCGGACGCGATCGCGGTGATGCGCCGGCGTTTGGGTGGCGCGGCGGGGGTCGAAGTCGTGGACCGAGGCTAGGCCCGGGCCGTTTGCGCTCGGCCCCGGAATCGAGAGGCCCGGATCGAGAGGCCCGGATCGAGTTGCCTCGACCCGGGCCGTGATTCAGCCGATCAAGACTGCGCAGGCCCGTCCGTCTTGGCGGCCGGCTCGGATTCGGCTGCGGTTGCGTCCGGCGCGGGCGCACCGCTCGGCGGCTGAGGCCAACCCTGCGGCGGCTGCACGGCCGGCGGCGGCTGCACGGCCGGCGGCCAGTTGCCCGGCTGTCCGGGCTGCCCGGGCATCGGAGGCCACGGCTGGCCAGGGTAGCCGGGGTAGCCGGGGTAGCCGGGGTAGGGCATTCCGGGCCAGGTCGGCGGCACCGGAGGAGTGGCATCGCCGCGCAGCGTCCAGAGGTGAGTGGCCACCAGGCCGCCGGCCACCAGGACGAATGCGAGCGGTGCCGCGATGTCCGCGCCGAAGTCCGCGATCTGCAGGCCGAAGATGCGCCGCAGGATGGGCAGGAGCAGCATCGCCGCCGCGACGGCCAGGATCACCATCGCGCCCCCGGACACCAGGTAGAAGTACCAGCCCCGGGACGATGAGCTCGTCTCGTCGGCCCACGAGGTGTGGCGCCGCGAGCGAGCCGGGATCCAGGCCCAGATCCATAGCCCCAGCCCGACCAGGGCTACGGCGATGCCGCTCACGACTGTGACCTTCCACATGGACCCCATCAAGCCCGACTGGGGCCCGTAGTCGTAGTTGGACGACTTGGACAGAACCTGGCCCAGGATGGTGGCCAGCGCTTCGACAAGGCCGAGCGCCAGAGCGCCGACGCCGACGAGAGCTGCGATGTAGCCGGAGACACGCCACGGGGAGACGCCGGCCGGCCCGACCGGGGCTTCGGAGAAGGCGCGACGGCGCGCCCACCAGAGGGCCACGAGCCATGGGGCGGCAGTCAGGACCGGAGCGAGCACCTCGTACCAGACGGAGAACGTGTCTCCGGTGCGCAGGTCGAAGGCCCATAGGAGCAAGGTGCTCAGTGAGGTGGAGAACTGGGTCGCCAGCGTCAACGCCGCGTCCAGGACGATCAGCATGAAGAATGCCGCGCGGACGCGAGATGCGCGCTCGTTCTGGGCCTGTTCGCCGTCGCCGGACCTGAGGCGGTTGGAATAGATCCAGTACCCCAGCAGAATCGGGACCCAGATCGCCATGGCCGCCAGGGTCGCCAGCAGCTCACCGAGGTACTGAGACCCGCCGATCGAGGTTGTCAGGCCGATGAGGACGTAGTTGCCGTACGCGCCCACGGAGCCGGCGATCTGCTCGACGGCGTACCAGGCGGTGAGGTACAGAGCGATGCGGGACACCCAGGCGGCCGCGCCGCGGATCGCCGGGCCGCGGCGGACATCCCGGTCTCGGGCCCAGGCGTGGAGGGCCCAGGCGAGTGCGAGTGGGAGGATGACGGCCAGCGCGGTGGCGTCGTCGAGGGAGGCGAACGGGTTGATCGAGAAGATCAAGCCGAAATCACCCGTCGCCGGCTCGGTCAGGCCGCGGACCACTCTGGCCAGGTTCGCGGCGGCGAGAAGGCCGGCTGCGACGATGCTGAAGTAGAGCCACAGGGCGAGATAGACGGACCGGATGACCGAGCGCCGCTCCGCAACGGCTGGATCGGATTCGCCGCGGACCATCCGCTCGACGAACAGCCAGTGCGTTGCCCAGAGCGCCAGTCCGACGACGCCGATGGCCATCGCCATGGCCAGCGTCTCTTTGTCGGCGGTCGAAACGGACGCGGATGGGAACGGGTGCGGCCCGACTCCGAGCTTGACCAGCAGCAGGCGGAGCATGTCCCCGCCGCCGAAGAGCAGCATGGCCAGGCCGACGGCCGAAACCAGGTAAAGGTACAGGCGCTTTGCTGTCGCCATTTCGTCGTTCCCCTTCAGGCGGATGCCCCTGCTAGTAGTCCAAGACTATGCTGTCGATCTTCCACCGGCCGCCCTCGTTGATCAGCATGGCATGGCCTTTGAGGGACACGTCGACGCCGTACGAGGAGAGCTGCTCGGAGAAGGAGACCGATGCCCGGTCGCCGTTGGGCATCGTGTCGGTTACCTGCAGTACCGGCTCTGCGTAGTCGCTGCCCAGATCGATGCCAAGCCCCAGGCCCGCGCCGAGATGGGTCGAGGATTCGCCCATGCTGAGCAGCCTCGCGGACAGGTAGGAATCCGCGGTGGCGGTGTCGTGGCTTTGCAGCGCCCGGGCCCAGTCCAGCAGAGTCTGAGCGGGCGATCCATCCGCCGGCGTAGATGCGTTCGCGCCGCCGAAGAACACGAGCGATGTGGTGAGAACGGTCAAGATGACGAAGCCGATGACGATGGCGGCGACGGGCGAAGCCGCAGGCCGTCCGAATCCGGCGAGCCGCCGGGGGCCGGACTGGGGCCTGGGTGGAATAGCCGCGTTCTCGGGAGCGGCCGGAATCTCCGGCGCGGCCAGCTCGGAAGTCGAGGTATCGCCTGGATTGGCCGGATCGCTGTGCTTGCTTCTCCCGAACATGGAGCCCCTCCAGTAGCAGAACGCACGACGCTGCCGTTCGGGCGGAGCCTAGCTCATGCCGTAGCCAGCTGTACGGTCTGCGCGCAGTACCCGAGTGGCCCTGGCGCAAGCCACCAACGAGGCCCGCTCGGCACGAAGAAGGCGGCCCTCGCGGGCCGCCTTCGAACTGGACTCGGTTCTGAGGCTACGGTTTGGCGCGGGGCGTCCGCTTCCGCGCGGGCTTCGCGGTTGCGGCCTTCGCGGTTGCGGCCTTCGCGGTCGCCGGTTTCTCCGCTGCCGGTTCTTCCGCAGCCGGCTTCTCAGCAGCTGGTTTCGCTGCATCAGGCTTCGCACTTGTTCTGCCTCGACCGCCGGCCGCCGACGTGGCGACCGGAGCGGCCGGGTTTCGCATGGGCAGCACGAGCGCCTGCCCTTCCGGCGTGGCGGCGTCGCGCCTGTAGATCCAACTGTGGTACAGGAGCAGCGCGCCGGCCACGACCAGCAGGCCGATCGCGATCCCCGCAATGCTCGCCACGGGCGCCGGCTTGGGTCCCGTGATGGCCTCCGTGTACTGCCAGACGAACACGGCCAGACCGGCCGTGAAAGCCACGGCCGACGCGCCCAGGATCGCGTACAGGTAGTACATCCGCGACCACGCGGTGACATCGGTGGCCCGGTTGGCCGCCATCCTTACTTCGGCCTGGCGCCACATGTAGTACCAGACCGCGCCGCCAACCACGATGGCGCCGATGCCAAAGGCGACCGGAAGCTTCCACAGGTCGGCCGGGACCTTGGAGAAGATCTGGACGATGGCCGAGTCGATGACCTTGAACGCGCCCTGCGACGCGGCCGCGAGGCCGGCCAGAGCCGTCACGTAGAGCACTATGCGCGTCGCCGACAGACCGACTGGACCGGTCGGCTCCTCGTCCATGGCGACCTTCCGATGCCACCACCAGGCCGCGCCCGCGGGGATGGCCATGATCGGCAGGACGAGAACCAGGTACCAGGTGGGCTCGGTGTTCTTCACGTCCGTGAAGGACGCGACGACCTGGCCCGCGCCGAAACCGACGTTCTCGATAACGACGCGCACGCCCCACAGGACGACCACGGCCAGGAAGGCCAGGCGAACCTTGGAGATTCGCTCCGCCTCGCCCTGCGGCGTCTTCGCGTCGCGCAGTCGGAGCGAGTACAGCCAGTGGCCATACCACGCTGCCCCGAACGCCAGCGCCGTAACCGCGGCTTCGGTGAACGGCCGGACCCAATCGGCGCCCGTGGGAACCTTGGCTGCCGCGAGCGGGGCGTGCCGGCTAAAATCGGTGGCATCCATGCCGGCGACCGACTGAACCGCGGCCCACTGGACGGCGAAGATCTCGACGATGCTCGAGACTGCCATCAGGGCCACGACGAGCCCTACCAGGGCGGCGCCGTAGAGGTAGAAGCGGGACAGCCAGGCTGCGGCTCCGGAAATGAGATCGGTCTCGCGGAGGTCGCGGTCTCGGATCCAGACGTGGTAGACGAACATCGCCGTCGCCGCCACTCCGATGGCGAGGGTCCCGGAGTCGCCCGCGAAGGGATTCACTTGAGCTAGCAGGGCGGCGACCATCGCCGCCTGATCTCCGGCCCCTTCGCCCGGCACGGCCGGGGCTTGGGCTCGGTCGGCGACGATCTTCGCAATCAGGGTGGTCCAGGCCCACAACGCGATCGGCAGTGAAGCGCCGAGGGCCCAAACGAAGTACAGCGAGCGGACGATGGAGCGCCGCTCTCCCGCGGCCTCGTCGCTCGATCCGCGGACCATCCTCTCCACGATGGCCCAATGGAAGACCCAGACGATCAGGCCGGCCACGAGCAGGCCAAAGCCTATGCTGAAGAACAATCGGTCGATGTCGGTGGACTGGGCGGCCGTCGGGAACTGATTACCGACGTGCAGGTTGTTGACCAGGACCTGGAACAGGATCGTCGCGCCCAGCAGCCCGATGACGAGGCTGGCGGCCGACACTCCGTAGAGATACAAATGCTTGGCTGTCGCCATGTGCGGACCCCTTCTCCTAGCGTCGCGGTCCTCCTCCGGACCGCGCCGACACGTCCTCGGCTAGTCGGCGATGACCATGACTACGAAGGTCAGGATCGTGAGCGCCGCAGCTCCCGCGACGATCTCCGGCAGCGGGAACGGCAACCAGTTGCGGTAGCGCCTGGCGTTGGCCAGGAGCCAGTCCGCCAGTCCGGGCCCTGCCGACGTGGCGGGCTGGTTGGCTTGGGTCATTGGGGCTCCTCCCTACACGGTGGTGGCGGGACGTTCTCGGTGAGCCTAACCCTTGGCGGCCCCGAAGACGAGCCCTTTCTACGCGCCGGGGCCCTCTTTGGTTAGCTCCGTTGCAAGGTCTGGGTCCTCTGGGCATCGGATTCGACCGAGCCAGAGAGTCTTTATAGCTATCGCCGCTGGTACTTGGCGCAGGCCGAATAGCTGCACTCTTGGCCGGCGCCAGCCGTTACCTCTGATGAACGGCCCGATGCTGACGGGCCCCGCGGAGCGAAGCGATGCCGATCTTCACGCAAAGGCAAGTCGAGGGCAGGCGCGATCGGATGGTCCAGTGCCTGTTGCATACGCCGTCGGAGGAGCGCCGGTTCATGCTGATGTCGGCTTTCCAGACCGGCGAGCTACGACTCAGCGAAGCGGACGAAGTGCTGCGCATGGTCAGACGGCTCGAGCAAAGCGGGGGCGGACCGGCCGATAACCTCTGGCTCGAACCGGTGACCGCTGCCGAACAGGCCGGTCCGACGTCCGAACCAGTCGCCGCTGCCGATCCGACGTCCGAACCGGCGGGCCAACCATCCGCCGAACTGGAGTCGGCCCCCGCCGACCCTGCTGGCGAAGTGGAGCCGGCCGCGGTGGAGCCTGCCGCCGACGTGCCCCACTTCAACTACGTTCCCGACCCCGGCGACGTGGCCGACCCGTCCGGCTTCCTCGGCAGCTGGATCGACCCGTTCGCCGCCGCCCTCGCCCAGGCCGAAGCCGAAGCTGCCCGGTCGTTCGACGCCGTGGCCTAGACCTAGAAGCCCCCGCTTCGACTGTCCAGGCCCGGCACATCCCCGGCGGGCGCTATGCTGCGAGGCCCACCCCACAGGAGGCCGTGCATGGGCGTCGAGTCGTTTCCGGCCGCGAGTACGGCCGTCATTCCTTCGATCGCGTCCAGCTCGCTCGAGTCCGCGATCCGCAGCCATCGCACGGCCGACGCGGCGGTCACCGTTTTCGGCCCGGACGGCAGGCCTGCCGCCGGAATCGAGCTGACCGTGGCCCAGCGCGCCCACGCGTTCCTGTTCGGCTCGACGGGCTTCGACGTCATCCCATACGTCAACGGCGAGCTGGCCGGCGACGACCACACCGCCGCGCGCGAGCGAGTGGAGCGGATCGCGGAACGCTGGCTGGCCCTCATGAACTTCGCGACCCTGCCGTTCTACTGGGGCGGGTTCGAGCCCGAGCGGGGCAAGCCGGACACGGCCCGAATCCTGGCCTCGAGCCGCTGGTTCACCGAGCGGGGCATCCCGGTCAAGGGCCACCCGCTGCTCTGGCACACCAGCTGCGCGGATTGGCTGCTGCCGCTCTCGAACGAGGAAATCCTGGCCGAGCAGAAGGCGCGCATCCGCCGCGAGGTCGGAGACTTCCGGGGCGTGATCGACACCTGGGACGTGGTCAACGAGGCCGTGATCATGCCGGTGTTCGACCGGTACGACAACGGCATCACCAGGATCTGCCGGGCGAACGGGCGGATCGCGACGATTCGGATGGCGTTCGATGAAGCGCGCCGGACGAACCCGGACGTGTTTCTGCTGCTCAACGACTTCGACATGTCGACCGCCTACGAATGCCTGATCGAGGGCGTCCTCGAAGCCGGCGTGAAGATCGACGCGTTGGGGCTGCAGAGCCACATGCACCAGGGCTATTGGGGCGAGGAGAAGACCCTCGCCATCGTCGATCGCTTCGCCCGCTACGGCCTGCCTATCCATTTCACCGAGACCACGATCCTGTCCGGCGAGCTGATGCCTCCGGAGTTCGACGACCTGAACGACTACCGGGCGGATGAGTGGCCGACCACGCCCGATGGCGAAGAGCGCCAGGCCGACGAAGTCGTGCGCCACTACAAGACGCTGCTTTCGCAGCCGTCGGTCAAGGCCGCCACGTGGTGGGATCTGGTGGACGGCGTCTGGCTCGGCGCGCCGGGCGGCCTGATCCGCACCGACGCCTCGCCCAAGCCCGCCTACGACGAGCTGCTCGGTCTGGTCAAGGGGGAGTGGTGGCTGGCCCCGACCACGGTCCGGACGGATGAGTCCGGGCGGATCGGGCTGAGCGGCTTCCTGGGCGAGTACGAGTTCACGGCCGGCCCTAGCGGCGCCGCGCCCGGCGGTCGGTCCGGCGGCGCGCAGTTCCGGTTGGATCGGCCCGGCTCCGTGGAGCTGGAGGTCCTTCTCTAGTTCGGCCGTTCGGCCGCGGGCCGTTCGGGACGTTCGAGACGCGGCCCTACCTGATGAGGGGCGCCGCCTCCGCCAGATCCAGCATCGCGGAGCGATTGGTGTTGAGATGCGCGACGGCCGTGCGGATCGAGTCGAGCCGGACGTCGATCTCGCCGAGCAGCGTCGGCAGGTCGATGCCGGTTCGCTCGCCCCAGCCGGGATCCAGGTCCAGGGATGTGGCCAGATGCTTGCGGGCGCCTTCGAGGTTGCGAGCCATGCCCACCGGGTTGCCGCGAATGGCATGGACGTAGCCGGCAGCCAGCTTGATGAGGCCCTGGTAGAGCGCCCGTTCGGCCAGATCGGATGTGCCCATCCAGGCCGGCTCGAGCAGCTCGTGGGCCTCGAAGAAGTCGCCCCGGGCGTAGGCCGCCAGGCCGGCCTCGAGAGCCTCGCGGCGCCGATCCGGAGGTATGGGCCGGTAGGCCTTGCGCCGATCGCCCTGCATGATCGTGCCGGGCCGATCGCCGGACGTGCCGGTCGAGTCGAGTTCCCCGAAATCGAAGCCCGCTTGACCAGCCGTCAGACCAGGTCCTCCAGTCTCTGCCGCCCGCCGTACCCGGTCGATATCTCGTGCCACCAGCCCACCGACTCTTCGCCCAGCCGCCAGCACAGCAAGATCGGCCGGCCGGACACGAGCGCCGGGAAGTCCACGAGGCCGGTCTCGATCTGGCGGAGCTGCACGCCCCACTCGTCGATCTGGGCCACGGCCGCCTGCATCTGGTCGAAGCTGCCCTGGAGCCTCATGTGCAGGAGCCGCGACTCCTGCTGGACCTCGGCCCGGGCGGCCTGAGGCTGACCGGATCCACCGGTCGGGGCGCCGCCCGCGGCCGTGGGGTCGTTGAGTTCGACGAGCCTGTCGCGCAGGTCGACCACCTCCGCCCGCAGATCGCGGAGACGGAGCAGAGTGTCGGTGAGCTGAGGTAGCAGGGCGTTGGCCCGGTCGATGTCGAAGTAGCCGGTCACGACCAGATGGTATCCAGCCGGTCGAGGGCCGCCCACCACCCGAAACGGTCGAACCGGCAACCGAAACCGGCAGGTAGGCCGATGGCCGTCTCGGCCCTGGCCGAGACGGACCGTTTCGGGGCCGGGTACGGGGATTCCTCGCCCGCTTGAACGAGCACCACGCCCGCTGTCATCATGTGGGCGGCGTCCCGGCAGAGAGCGAGGGAGCATCATGAACTGGCGTGCTGTTGCCGTTCTGGTTCTGGCCGCGACTGCTATCACGGGTTGCGCCAACGAGTCGGGGACGGGCGCGCCGAGTACGCCGCCCGCCGGCCCCACGACGACTGCGACGCAGAGTGCGGCGGCCACGCCGGCCGCGACGCCTGAGCCGAGTGGGCCTTGCCGGCGAGCGGCCGACGGCTCGGCCGGCTACATCCGGCTCACCTGTTCGGTGGCTGCGCCGGCCCTTGCGAACAACATGCTCGGCGATCCCGCGACGCTGAAGTCGGCCGTCCTGCTGCCCGCCGACTACGACGCGACCACGACCGCCTATCCCGTCGTCTACATCCTGGCCGGCTGGGGCGACAGCGGCGATTCCGTCGCCTCGGACATGCTTCGCAATCTCGGTCCGGCGTCCTCGGGCCGCAAGCTGATCCTGGTTTTCACCGACGGTACCAACAGCCTGGGCGGTAGCTTCTACGCGAACTCGAGCGTGACCGGCAACTGGGCCGACGCCGTGGCCACGGACCTGGTGGACTTCGTCGATGCGAATTTCCGGACCGTGCCGAAGGCGACCGCGCGCGGCATTGCCGGCCACTCGATGGGCGGCGCCGGGGCTATCAACATCGGCATTAGCCGGCCGGATCGGTTCGGGGCGATCTTTGCCCTCAGCGCCGGCTTGTTCGACGCCGACGGCTTCGACGACAGGTTCGGCGACACCGGCGACCCGATGACGATCCAGACCGTGCTGGACATCGGCGATCGGCTGGCCGCGCTGCCGGCGGCGGATCGCGGTAAGGGCCTGGTGGACCAGGCGAGCGGCAAGCGTTCGGACATCAAGTTCGCCCTGGGCTACGGCGCCGCCTTCGCCCCAAACCCCGGCGCACCGCTTCTGCTCGACTGGCCGTTCAAGCTGGCCGGCGGCAAGGCCGCCCGCGACCAGGCAGCCCTGGCGTCGTGGGAAGCCGGCTTCGGCAATCTCGCCGCCAAGATCAACGCACACGCCGCCACGCTAAAGGCCCTCAAGGGTTTCGGCGTCGAATACGGCACGCGGGAAGAGCAGCCCTTCATCAAGAACGGCGGCCACTACTTCGCCGGCCTCCTGGCCAACGCCGGCGTGAAAGTCACCGAGCACGCCTTCGAGGGCGGGCACGCCGACCACCTCGGCGACCGAATGGCCAACGGCATGCTGCCGTTCATGGAAGCCACGCTGGCGGCGTAATCGAAGCCGGCCGGGCGGCGAGCGGCACCGCCGACCCCGGGGGCTACAGGGACGCGCCACCGGATCGCCGGCAGAATGATCGACCGACCGGAGAGCGGCCACGCCGGCCGGCCCTCCTGGGCGACAATAGGCTCCCGATCAGCCGCGGAGTGAGCGCCGCTTGAATCCGAACGATCTACAGACCTTCGCCCGGACATGCCTGGAGCCCCGGCTGCCCTCGCTGAAGCGGCGCGAGCAGTCCTGGCCTGAACCTTCGGACGACGCGTTCGTCTGCCCCGTGGAGTTCGTCGCCACGCCGATCGAGTGGATCAAGTGCTCGCTCGTCCTGGTCTCGCCGCCGGCACATCTTCAGCGCGAGAAGAGCGCCCTCGTCGGCTTCCGGTTCGTGGCGCTGTGGCGGCCCATGGCCCCGGATCTGGACATCGGCGTGAAGCGAAGCGGCCTGCTTGCGGCGATGTCGGCGTTCCGCCACCGCTGGCCCGTCGGCCCCGGGGCCGGCGACAAGGTGGCCGACGAACTGGTGGCCGCCGTGAACGCGCAGTGGCCGGCCGCGTTCGAGGGCCCGGGCACGGTGGAGGGCTACGCCAGGGCGATCGGGCGGGGCGCGCAGAACACGGACAGCTGGGTCGCCTTCAACCGCCTCCCGACCCACGGCGACGTGCCCTGGCTCGAGACGCTGGCCTATGCCCACCTACTCATGGGCGATTCGGGCGCCGCCCACGACTGCGTCGTCCGGCTGCGCAAGCGCGACACGACCGGCAAGTACGTGGGGCGGGCCAACGAGATCGACCGGTACCTGTTCTCCAGCCCGGGCCTGGCCGTCGACCAGCTCTACGCCTGGCGCCACGAGCGCCTGGAGGCCGAAGGGCTGCTCGACTGGGCGGCCCCCCGGGGTTTCGCGAAGAAGCCGGGGAGCGGCCCGGGGCCCTAGTTCGGACTACGGGGCCGGCGTCACCGAAGGCTCGGCGGCTGCGGGCGACGCGGGTGCGGGCGCGACGGTCGGTTCGGGCGGGGCGCCGCACGGGTAGTACTGGTGCAGCAGCGACGAGGTGCAGGCCTCGTACGAGTAGTCGTTCGGGCCCTGCTGTCCCGGTCCAAAGAACGGGAACGCGGCCAGGATCGCGAAGACCAGGTATACGACCAGGAGCTTGAGCGGGCTGACGCGTCGCAGCAGCCACCACGTCATGACGACCAGGCCGAGAGCGAGCGCGCCGGGGAAGATCGGGTCCAGGACCGAGGCCTGGATGTTGAGCCTGGCGCCCGCGATGTCGACGGTCGGCGCGAGATAGACGGTCACGAACTTGGCGGCGAGCGCGCCCAGGACCATGTTGCCCAGGACGCCCGCCCCGACCAGGACGCGGTCGATGGTGCCGGAGCGGAGGATGTCCGTGACCAGGGAGCGGCCGCGCCGGTAGCCCTGCATCCAGGCCGTGTAGCCGATGGCCACGATCACGATCGCCACGAGAACGGTGTAGATGATGGGGCCGAGTAGATTGCCTGTGCCGCTGAGGGTCGGAACGGCGGTGCCCGTGGCGCTGCCGCCGGCGATGCCGATGCCCAGGGCCAGCAGGATCGGCGTGATCGTGCTCTGGCTCAGGGTGTCGCCGATGCCGGCCAGCGGGCCCATCAGCCCCGACTTCACGGAGTTGATGGCGTCGTCGTCGATCGGGGCGCCGTTGGCCCGCTCCTCCTCCATGGCGATGACGGTGCCGTGGACGATGTTGCCGAAGTTCGGCTCCGTGTTGAAGAAGACCAGGTGACGCTTGAGTGCGGACCGGATTTCGTCTTCGGTCTTGTAGAGGCGCTTGATGATCGGCGTCATGGCGTGGGCGAAGCCGGTGCCCTGCAGCCGCTCGTAGTTGTAGTTGGCGTGAGCGAAGAACGTCCACAGCGCCCAGGACTTGACCAGGTCGCCGCGGGTCAGGCGCGAGGCGGGCGCTGGCGTCTCGGGCGACGCGGGTGCGGGCCGGGCCTGGGCCGGCACCTCCTCGGCGGCTTCGGCGCCTCGGGCCGTCATGGCCGTCGAACCGGAGAAGCTCAGATGCAGGTAGGCCAGCGCGAGCCCCAGGGCGGCGACGACGACCAGGGAGATGGAGCCCGCGGAGATCGTCATCAGGATGAAGCCGATGAAGAAGTAGGGGACCACCGCGCCCCGGAAGATGAAGCGCATGTTCAGCGCGATGCCGATGGCGGGCAGGATGCCGCCGGCGATGATCAGCCCGTTGACGACCCACTGGGGCAGCTGGTTGAGTGCGTCCTGGACGTACTGCGGCCCGTTGTAGGCGAACAGGAAGACGGGCACGAAGCTGGCGACGAACAGGAAGACCTGGCCGGGCAGCCAGTTCATCAGGGCGACGCCGGAGATGTCCGCCTTCTCGGCTCGCGCGTCCGCCCAGTGGGCGAAGACGGCGTCGACCGACATGCGGCTGTAGAAGATGATCGTCCCCAGGAGGCCGAGACCGAAGGCGATCGGGATTGCCTGAGCGGGACTCATGTGGCCGGCCAGCGCGACCGTCGTTCCGACCCAACCGGCGAACCCGGCGTCGGCGGGCAGACTGCCGCCGGCGCTGATGAAGCCCAGGTACGGGACGTTGATCGCCGCCCCGATGAGCGTGCCCTGGGCCGGGTCGCCCAGGATGCAGCCGACCAGGAACCCGGCGACGAGCGGCCGGTAGAGGGTGAAGTAAGCCAGGCCGAACAGCCAGGGCGAATTGGCCAGGTAGTAGCCGATCGCGATCAGGGCCGCCTGGAAAGCGGAAACGGAGATCGTGGGCCCGGCCGCGGTTGGGGCGATTGCGATGGCCGACGTGGCGCCGGCGCCACTGGCGGCGAACGCCGTGGCGGGCATGACGGCCGCGATCGTCGCGAGCCCCGCGAACAGCAGCGCGCCGCCTGCGACCGCCGCGAACCTCCTGAGCATCTGGTCTCCTCCACCTGTGTGCGGCCGGCCGCGACGGGCGCGGTTGGCCGCGTTGCGTGCGGTCTAGCCGCGATCCAACGAGCGAAGCGGGATCGGCCGGTCGTCGGCCACGATCTGGATCTGGACCATCGTCCCGAGCCGCTCCAGTTCGTGCAGCTCACCCAGTTCCTCGGGGCTGATCGAGATCGTTTTGTGGAGTCGCTTGCGGCCGGGGCCCGCGCCCATGCCGCCCACGTCGACTACTTCCATCGGGACGCCGGCGTGGCGAAGCGCAAGCACGGTGCCGGGTTTGCGGGCCAGGACCATGACCGGCTCCGGGGTAGCGGCCAGTTCGATGAGCCGGACCGCGCCCTCGGCCACGTTCAGCACTTCCACCGGAACGCCGGGGGGAGCGGCCATGACCAGCACGTCGCGCAGGAACTCGTCCCGGGCCGTCGCGTCGTCCACGATCACGATCCGGTCCGCGCCCAGGGCGCGCAGCCACACGGCCACGACCTGACCGTGGATCAGCCGATCGTCGATGCGAATCAGTCGCAGGCTCATGCGTCCAGCCGCGTTGCCAATGCCGGTACCGCCGCCGTCAGGAGGCGCGGCGAGCGCGGTGGCGCTCCGTTTCGACGATGCCGGAGCGGCCCACTTCGAGCAGCCGCTCGACGAAGGCGTCGTCGAGATCGCCGTCCGCCAGCGCGGCCTCGACGACCATCGGCAGATTCACGCCGGCCGCGCAGACCACGCGCGCGGAACGGCCCGCGATGGCCGCGCAAACGTTGTAGGGCGTGCCGCCGAGCAGGTCCGCCAGAACCAGGACGCATTTGTCGTCGTGGCCGATCGCCGCCCGCAGCCCCTCGGCGTAGTGGTCCGGTGTGTCGGCGGGCTGGAGGCCAACGGCCGCGATGTCGGCAATCGAGCCGCAGATCAACTCCGCCGTGGACAACAGCGCCGACGGCAGGGCCCCATGACCTGCGATTACGATCCGAAACGTGCGCACTGGTTCTCCAGAGGCTCCTTCGCCTGGGCTTGTCTCTCGGTCGCTTGTCTCTCGGCCACCGGCGTCGCGACCGCCGCTATTTCTGCCTGCAACTATTATCACGCAACTACTTGCAGTGGTAGTATTGCCAGTATAGTCGGGGCCATGGTTCGGACTGTCAAGTGGAGGCCGTGCGGTTGAGCAGCTCGCAATCCGATCGACCGCCCGTCGAGGCGCCGCCGGCTCGAGGTTCAGCCGACGTCCCGGCGGCCGACGTCCCGGCGGCCGAAGTCCCGGCGGCCGAGAGTTCGACTGTCAGCCAGCGCGAGATGATGAGGCTTGTCGCCGAGCTGTACTACGTGCGCGGCCTGGGCCAGCCGGAGATCGCGACGCTCACCGGTTTCTCCGTTTCGAAGGTGTCGCGCCTGCTCGCCGCCGCCAGAACGTCCGGCATCGTCCGGATTTCGGTCGAGGGCACGCCGGTTGAACCGACCCCTATCGAACAGGCCCTCTCGGCCGCCCTGGGCGTCGAAGTCTGGATCACGCCCGGCCAGGATTCGACTCCGGCCGTCGCTGCCCGGTTGTGCGGCGTCGCCGCCGCGCCACGACTTGCGGACGAGCTGCCGGAAGACGGGGCCATCGGCCTGACCGGTGGCTACACCGTGGAGTCGCTCGTGGCCGCCATGCCGGCCGTGGCCCGGCCGCGCGCCGTCGTCGTACCGCTCGTCGGGGGCTGGGACTCGAGCAACCCGCACCTGAACAGCAACGAGATCGCCCGCCGTATGGCCGAGCGCATGGGTGCCCAGGTCCGCCTGCTCCACGCCCCGGGCCTGCTCGACGACGAAGCCACGACCGCGGCGCTGCTGGCCGATTCCGCCGTCACCGCCACGACCCGCTTCTGGGGCGAGTTGCGGCTGGCCCTCGTGGGCATGAGCGGCGCGCCGCGGTACGTCCCCGGCTACGGCACCGTGATGGACCGATTGGACACCGCCGGGCGCGAGCGGCTGACGGCCCGAGGCGCGGTGGGCGACGTGGCCGGCCACCTGGTCCGCATCGACGGCTCGTTCCTCGCCGACGAGTGGGAGCGCCGCACGATTTCCATCCCGGTCGAGACGCTGCGCCGTGCCGGGCGTGTCGTGGGCATCGCCGCCGGCTCGAACAAGGTGGAGACGATCATCGCCGGCGCGCGCACGGGCCTGCTCCACCTGCTGATTACGGACGAGACCACGGCCGCGGCGGCGCTGGCGCTGCTGGGCAAGGGTTAGCCCGGCGATTCGCGGCGCCCCGAGGTGGCCGTCAGAGGGCTACGAGCCCTGTGCGGCCGGTCGCCCGTAGACAACCAGGATGTGCCATAGGTCCTTGATCCGCGTCAGCGGATCCTCAACGTCGGTCCAGGGCTGCCACTCATTGGGCCGCTTGACGACCGTCACCGCCGCCCGGCCGAGTGTCGCGGCGTCGATGTGCCGTCGATCGGCCGCGTAGTCGCGGACCAGGCGGCGGGCCAGCTTCGCAGCCCGCCCATCGCCGCAGAACTCACCCCAGCGGAACCCTTCGGCCCCAGCCGGGACGTCGCTCGGGACCTCGTCGGCCGCGAGACGTAGACCGTCGTGCCACGCCACACCGAGATGGTGGCGTCGAGCGGCGTCCAGAAGCCTCTGCCCATCGGAAGTCCCGTGGAACGAGGGATCGATCACCACGGCTTCGACATCGGATGCGAGCGCGATCGGGCCGTGGACCTGGGTCTCGACGTAGCCATCGAGTGCGTGGTTCATCCCTGCGGCACCCGGCGCACCGGGGTCTGCGGCCATCAGGCGATCCACGAGCGAGCCGACCGTCGTCGACACCCCGAGTTCTCCGCCGCGGGCGGCGCGCTCCAGCAATCCCGCGAGCACAGGTTCGAGTCGGTCGATCACGCCGCCGTCCTGGGGCTCGAGAACGCTGTCGCCGACGAAGAACGTCGAGCGATCCAACGCCGCGGCGCGAAGGCGGAGGTGGCAGGAGCCGAAGCGCGGACAGGCACCGTTGGCGAAGCCGAAAAGGTCCAGGCCACCGTATCGCGGTCGTTCGCCGGCATCGATGCCGGGGGCCTGGTATGCGCCGCCGAACATGGCGTCCTCCCAGCGATCGCGATCTCCACCGGGGTAGGCCGTAAGACCGCCGCTCGAGATCCCGGTTTCGAACTGGCTTCGATAGATCCCGCCCGAGGCAAGAGCTTCGGCGACGGAACGACCGTCCGGCGCCAGCCGGTCGGGATGGAAGTTGACGGTTGCGACGCCGATGCGGCGCAGACCGGCACACAGACCGTCCACATCCACCGCGATCGAGGCGGCGCCCAGAACGCGGCGAATGCGAGCGGTGTCGCGGACGCGGTTGACCTCCGCGATCGTCCGAACGTGGGCGAGCGCCGCGAGGTTGGCCGCACTTGGGGTGGTTCCGGCCCCGGCCCTCGATTCCGTCATCCGCGTCACCCCAGGTGCTCGGTTGCACGATCCATGGAACCTCTCGGATGGGAACGATAAGTCACCGCCGGCCAACGGCATCGGCGACGGCTGATCCTCGCTCGCCCGCCATCTGTATCCCGACGCCGGCGGGCGGCGCGTCTCACCTCTTGACCTTCAAGTGACTTCAAGGTGTAGCCTCGCGGCATGAGAGTCTCCGAACTCGCAAGTCGGGCCGGCATTGCCCCTTCCGCCGTTCGTTTCTATGAGGAGAGGGGCGTGCTGCCGGCCGCCGATCGGCGCGACAACGGATACCGGGAATACGGCGAGGATGCGCTCGCCAGGCTCAGGCTCGTCGTCACACTGCGGCGGCTCGGCCTTTCGCCGGTCGATGCCGGCAGGATGGCCCGGCTCTGCCTGGAGCACGGCGAGATCGACAGGGACCTCGCGCCGGTCGTTGCCGGCCAGCGGGTCGCGATCGCCCGCCAGAGGGCCGATCTGGACCGGCTCGACTCTGAACTAACAGACCTCGAAATCACAATCCAGGCCGCCGGGCGTGCCCGGCGCCGCAAGGAGGGCAGCGCCATGTCTCCCGATCCCATCCGCGTCCTGTTCGTCTGCACTGGCAACTCCGCCCGGAGCCAGATCGCCGAGGCCCTGCTGCGCGACTTCGGCGGGGGCGACTTCGCCGCCTTCTCGGCCGGGACCGAGCCCAAGGGCGTGAACCCGTACACGGTCCGCGTCCTCGAGGAGATCGGCATCGACTGGTCGGCCGCCCGATCGAAGTCCGCGACGGAGTTCCTTGGCCAGCCGCTCGACTACGTGGTAACCGTCTGCGACCGAGCCCGCCAGAGCTGTCCAGTCTTCCCCGGCGAGCACAACACGCTCCACTGGGGTCTCGAAGACCCGGCCGAGGTGGAAGGCGACGACGCGGCCAGGCTGGAGGCTTTCCGGCGCACCAGGACGGAGATCGCAGTGCGGCTTCGGCCGTTCGTCGAGCTGGCTCGAAAGGCCCGGAAGGAAGCGGCAACTCCGGCCTGAGGCCGGTCAAGCGGCCGGCCCGTCAGCCGCACCGATCGAGCGCCGAGGCCCCGCGCCGGGACCGAGGTGCGGGTCGGAAGTGGATCGCCAGACGGCGTGCAATTAGTCTGAAGCCTGTGAGCAGGGCGGCGTCAGCAGCTACGAATCTGGAGGCAAATGGTCCCCGTCTTGAGTTGACGCGGGACCAGATACTGGCCCACCGCCGCGAGGCCGGCGCGCTCGACGACCGACTCCCACCCGGCCCGGCGTCCCTTCGGCGAGCCGCTTGGATTGGATTGCAGGACAGCGTGCCTCGGGCGGCTCTTCACTCGATCCACGCCCGCATGGCAGGAACCACACCTTCGGCCTGGGAAGACCCGTCCCTGGTGCAGCTGTGGGGACCGCGTTTCAGCGCCTACGTCGTGGCCGGCGTCGACGTCCCTGTCTTCTCGCTTGGAAGGCTCTCCGACGATCCGGACCGCCGGCGCTTCTGCGAGGACCTTGCCTCCCGCCTGGAGGGGTTCCTGGACGGAAGGACGATGGAGTACGGCGAGGCCGGGCGAGCGCTGGGCATGAACCCGAATATGCTCCGGTACGCTGCCCCGACAGGCAGGGTGCTGATCCGCTGGGAGGGCGCCGGGCGGCCGACGATCTGGACGGTGCCCGCTCCCAGTGTCGATCGGTGCGACGCACGCCTGGAGTTGGCGCGCCGCTACCTGCACGTTCTCGGCCCCGGGACGCCTGCCACCTTCGCCGAGTGGGCCGGGATCAAGCCGGCTGGAGCCCGGACGGCATTCGCGTCGCTGACTGCGTCAGTCATGCCGGTACGGACCCCGATCGGGGATGGGTGGATCCTGGCCGAGGACGAGCAGTCGTTCCGCGGCGGCGTCGCCGCCGGGACTGTCGCCGGCGGGACGATCGCCGCAGGGACGATCGCCGGCGGGACGATCGCCGCAGGGACGATCGCCGGCGCTCGACTCCTACCCAGCGGCGACGCGTACTTCCTGTTTCACGGCGGCCGGGACCGCGAACTCCTCGTACCCGAGGCCGAACGCCGTCGCGAGCTCTGGACGTCTGCCGTCTGGCCAGGCGCGCTGCTCGTCGGGAACGAAGTGGTGGGAACGTGGCGGCGGGCCGGGAGGGCGGTGACGATCCGTACCTGGCGCCCGCTCTCGGATCTAGAGCGCGAGGCGGTCGAGCGGGAGGCGGCGTCACTTCCGCTGCCAGGGGTCCGGGAGCCGGCCTTCGTCAGCTGGGTTGAGTGACCGGTGGTGGCGACGGCCGCCGTCGTGGTGCCGTGGTGCCGTGGTGCCGGCCGCCGTGGTGCGGCCGCCGTGGTGCCGGCCGCCGTGGTGCCGGCCGCCGTGGTGCCGGCCGCCGTGGTGCCGGCCGTGGTGGCGCTAAGACCCCAGGTACGCCAGCACCGCCAGGACGCGGCGGTGGGCCGTTTCCGTTTCGGTCAGATCGAGCTTGCCGAAGATGTTGCTGATGTGCTTCTCGGCGGCGCCCTCCGAGATGCCGAGCGCGTTGGCGATGCCCAGGTTGGTGCGGCCTTCGGCCATGGCGGCCAGGACTTCGCGCTCGCGCGGCGTGAGCGACGAGAGCCGGTCGTCGCGGCGGCGCAGGACCATCAGCTGGCTTACGACCTCCGGGTCGAGGGCGGTACCGCCGCCGGCCACGCGATGCAGCGCATCCATGAACTCTGCCACGTCCGCGACCCGGTCCTTGAGCAGGTAGCCGACCCCGCCCGCGCCGTCCGCGAGCAGTTCGGTGGCGTACTGCCGCTCGACGTACTGGCTGAGCACCAGCACCGGCGTTCCGGGCACGAGCCGGCGGGCCTCGATGGCGGCGCGCAGTCCTTCGTCGCGCTGAGTCGGCGGCATGCGCACGTCCACGACCGAGACGTCCGGCTTGTGCTCCACGGCCGCGGCCACGAACGAGGGGGCGTCGGCGACCTTGGCGACGACGATGTTGCCGCTCTCCTGGATCAGCCGCGCCAGGCCCTCACGGATGAGGGCCGAGTCCTCTGCGATGACCACGCGCAGCTGTTTGCGTTCCACGAGAAAGGATGATGCACCAACCAGAGCCGCGCCGGAACGCCCAACGTGCGCCGGCGACGCGATGATCCGATGCCGCCGGAACGCCCACGCGCGCCGGCGACGCGAGGATCCGGGGCCTCTTTCTTCCTGATTCCGTCGCTCCCTGACTGATATGGAAGGAGTCTCCGCCAGAGGGCGAGCCGGGCGCGAGTCAGGGCGCTAGGTGGGGCCCGAAAGACGTACAGGACCCCTCGCACGGCTCGAAACTGGCTCTAGCGGTGCCCAGGGCAGCGCAACGAGAGAGGTTCCTTACATAAGAGTCCTGGCGTGGATAAGCCGGAGGGTTCTGGGGCCGCCGGACGAATCTGGGGGCCCCGTCCCCGCGCCGCGCCCCCGCGCCGCGCCCCCGCGCCGCGCCCCCGCGCCGCGCCCCCGCGCCGCGTCCCCGCGCCGCGCCCCCGCGCCGCGCCCCCGCGCCGCGCCCCCGCGCCGCGCCCCCGCGCCGCGCCCCCGCCGCCCCCGCGCCGCGCCCCCGCCGCCCCCGCGCCGCGCCGCGGCGAACTACTGAGCCGGCCCGCCCACCGGGAACTCGGCGTGCAGAACGGTGGGACCGCCCGCGGGGCTGCTGACGAAGAAGCGGCCGTCCAGGGCTTCGACCCGATCGCGCAGGCCGGCCAGCCCGCCGCCTTCGGCCAGGGACGCGCCGCCCTTGCCGTCGTCCCAGATCTCGACGATCAGCCAGTCGCCCCGACGGTTGCAGCGTATCTCGCAGTGAGTGGCCTGAGCGTGTTTGGCCACGTTCGTCAGCGCCTCGGACACCACGAAATACGCGGCCCGCTCGACGGCGTGGGGCTGGCGCTCGCCGGGCGCCAGGGTGCTCTCGACCATCGTCGGCACGGGGCATCGGCCGGCCACGGACCCCAGCGCCGCCACCAGGCCGCGGTCCAGCAGGATCGCCGGCGCCGAGCCGCGGACCAGCTCCCGAAGTTCCGCCAGGGCCTGGCGGGCTTGCTCGCGTGCGTCGCCCATCAGCTGCTTGGCCGCGGCCGGATCGGATTCGACCTTGTCGCTGGCCAGGCTCAGGTCGATGGCCAGCATGACCAGGCGTTGCTGCGCGCCGTCGTGCAGGTCGCGTTCGATCCGCCGAAGTTCGGACGCCTCTATCTGCAGCATTGCCGAACGGCTGTCGCGAAGACTCTCGACCTTCTGCCGCAGTTCGGCCGTCTCGCTGGTGCACAGCAAGCCCTGCACCACGGCCCGGTGCAGGCTCATCAGGCCTTTCGAGAGCGACAACCAGACGGGGATCAGCACCAGACCGGCGATGAACAGCACGGTCAGCAGGCCCGGCATGGCGCTCTGGATCCGGGTGGGGATGTAGAGGTGGTCGCCGGCCACGTTGGTGATCTCGTAATAGAGGAGCGGCAGGAACAGGAGGCCCATGCTGATCGCCCACACGACCACCAGGACGGAGAACTCGAGCAGGGTCAGCGGGAACGAGATCAGCACGTAGATGACGTCGCGCCAGCGGCTCGCGTCCATGAATTCGCCTTCGGCCACGCCGCGCAGGCCACCCTCGAGGGCCCGGTAGGTGTGTGGCCGAAGAGGTCGCGGGTCCACGAGCGTCATCCGCCAGCGTTCGATCCGGGCCGAGAATCGGGCGATTTCGATGCCGAGGCCGATGATGGCGAAGCCGACCAGGATCACGAGCATCGAACCGCCGCTCGAAAAGGCGGCCGCCATGAAGCCAAAGGAGAAGACGCTGACGAAGAAGCCCAGCACGATCGAGCCGGCGGCACGCCAGCAGGCCGCGTCGAACGGCGACAGGACGAAGCCGCGCACGATGGAGCGGGGTCTGACCTCGACTCCGGGGAACGGAGCGCGAAAAGTCGTCATGATGGCTAGACCTTAGCCGGGGCGGACGAGTTAGAACAGCGGGCCAGCGCGCATGCCCGAGATGGTGCCAGCCCCAGTAGTCGGTTGCAGCCCGCTCCAGCCGGCGGCGGCAACCTCGTTCGGCCGACTCGATCGACCCGACCCGGCCGCCGCGGCGGTCCACGCTCGGCGTTCGCACCCAGCGCCGGGCAGAATAGCGGTAGCGGCCCGTGGCCACGCGGCAACCGGCAGTGGGCAGTAGTGGAGGTCAGGGCTTCAATGTCCGAATGGCCCGGGTCGGGTTGGGGGGCCGACCCAGATTCCCACGATCGCCGGCCGGGTCCGGCGCGTGAGATGCTGGCCGCGCTCGCGACATTGATCGTGCTGGGCCTGGACGCCCTCGTCCTGCCCTGGATCTACTGGGGCTTTGGCAGCGGCGGCGACTCGCAGGTCGTGAACGAGTTCAGCCTGTGGACGCTGTTCCACGGAGGCCAGGCCTCCGATCTGGGGGTGGGGTGGCTGATCCCGATTGCCTACGGCATGGGAGTGGCCCTGATCGGCACCCTGGCCGAGCTGGTCTTCCGGCCGACGCATCCCTGGCCGAGGTGGCTGAGCGTCGGTGGCTTCGCGGTCGCGCTGCTGGGTGCGTGCGTCGGTCTGATCGTGGGGTCCAGCAGTTCGGGCGACCTGTCCGGCGTCTTCTCGAACCCCATGACGACGGGCTTGGATGCCGGTTTCTGGATCGGGCTGGTGGGCGCCGGTTTCGGCACGGCGATGTCGGCCATCCACCTGCTCGCGCCCCCGAACGAAACCCAGAAGCCGCCGCCCTTCCGGCGCAGCCCGTGGGGACGTCCCGCGCCCGTCGCGCCGCCCGGCTTCATTCCGCCGCAACCCGATGCCTGGGTCGACTACATCCGGCGGGGCGAGGTGCCGCCCGGCTATGTGCCGCCGTCCTACGGCCCGGCCGTGTACCCGACCCCGGGCTTCATGACCCCGGCCTACATCGCCCCCGGATACAGGGGCAACGCGGCGTCGCCCTTCGCGGGCTCGGACGACGTGGGCGAGCCGCCGCCGGATGTCGTCGTGGCCCAGATGCGCGCTCGCGGCAGGGTCGTCGTGGCGGACGGGCCGCACGTCAGTACGTTGCTCGTGGAGCCGGGTCGGCGGCTGCTCGTCGGGCGCGACTCCGAGGCGGAGATTCGCGTGACGGACCACAGTGTCAGCGAGCGACACGCCGCGATCGAGCGTCGGGGCCTTGGCTGGGCGGTCCAGGACATCGACGCCTTCAAGGCCACCCGGCTGGTGGACGCGTGGGGGGCGCAAAGCCTGATCCGCGGCGAAGTCGAGATCCCCGCCGGCCAGCTCCAGGTCGGCAACGTCGTCGTCACGATGTTCCCCGTCCAACCCGAGAAGCCCGAGCCGCCGCCGGCCGAAGACGGGGACTCGGCACTCGCCGCCGGCTCAGACGGCGAGTCTTCGGGCGGTAAGTCGGGCTAGCGATGAGCTACGATTTGATGGTCTTCGACCCAGCCGCTGCGCCTTCAGGGCACGCCGAGTTCATGAAGTGGTACGAAGATCAAACCAAGTGGGAAGAACCCCATGGCTACGACGATCCGGCCGTTTGTATGCCAAGCCTTCGTGCCCTTCTCTTGGACCTCGTCGTTCGGTTCCCGGCGCTGAATGGCCCGCTGGCGCCACCGAAGCTACCGGAGGACGAGTCGGTGCCGGCGGACTATTCCATCGGAAGGCAAGTCGTGTACGTGGCCTTTGCTTGGTCGCGGGCCCAGGAGGCTTACTCCGTCCTTCGGGAGCTGGCAGGAAAGCACGGTGTCGGGTTCTTCGACGTGAGCGGACAAGAGGAAGAAGTGTGGCTGCCGTCAAGCGGTCGGGTCGTGCCGGCGCATAGCAAGCGAAATCAGTCGACGGGGTGCGTGCTGCAGGTCGAGGGCCGCTCACCAATCGCAAATCCGACAGACGAGCAGATCGGCACGGCCCTGAGCATGCTGAACTCAGCCGGCCCTTCCTTCGCGATCCTGGAATCGCCCGACAAAGGCTACGTCCAGTGTGCAGGCGCGGCGGACAGGCTGACGGTGGAGTGGCGCAATGGCTCGGGCACCAACTTCAAGCACTTCGTAGGAGGCAAGGGGACCCCCAAAGCCGTCCGGGCGTTGTTTTCGCGGGGTACGGCGGCAATTCAGACCAGCGCTGCCCGCGTCATGGTTCGGAACGATCAGGTGCTCACGCAAGAAGACGCACGCGCGGTTTTCGTGGCCTTCTTGCACGGCAAGCCACTAACCGGACTGCTGAAATGGACGGACGCAACCAGCCAATTCGACTGAGACCAGGGCGACCCCTCGGCCCCAGGTCAATACCGATCCCGGATGCCGAGCCGACGATGCGCTGCTAAGGCGCGTTCCACCAAGTGCCCCCGTCCATTCTCCAGCCCTAGTGGAATTTCGGCCCATCCTGCCACCGCGCCTTTTCTCTGTTGATTGCCCGCGGGAACCCGGTCGAATACTCCGTATGGCACGCCCGAGAAGCACAGGCACGGGCGACTAAACGCAGGTCGACTGCGTTAGTAGACAAACCCGCCCGGAATCTCCGGCGACATGATCTCTACGACGCTGACATTCCGAAAGTCATTCTGGACGGACCGCTCGTCGGTCAGGATGACCTGGAGTGATGTGGCTCCAGTCGGCTGGTCGATGGCCAGAGAACCGATCCTCCAGCCGGAAGGTTCCGGCTCCCCGAAGGCGCTCGGCTGAGTCGACGTCCTGACTGTGCGCAGCGCCGCGCCGTGAGCATCGGGAACCGACGCCTCGACCCCGCAGTCGCCGCGTGCAAGGGGGCACCTGTACTCGAACCGGACCATGTACTGGTTCGCGGGAGCCACCGACAGGCTCTGGCTCACCGTCTTGGCGCCAGTCGGATCGGCCGAGATTGCGTCAAGGCGAGAGAGCGGGCCGTCACCGACTAGATCGGGGCCGGTCGTTGGTGCCGGATAGGCCACTATGCGCGCTCCGCTCACGGGCTGGCCGTCGATCATCGTCGGATCGGGTGAGTCATAGATGACGAACGTCTGTACGTCCACCCGCCCCGACGATGGACCGGCGGTCATCTCGAGGATGTACCGGTACGGCGCGTCCCAGGACTCATACGGCCATTTCGTCACGAGCCGAACACTGAATGGCGCCCCACGCGCCTCCGACTCGATGGCCGCCACCTGAGCCTTCATGCTCGCCACAGACCGCGGATCGACGGGCGCTGATCTCGCCGCCAGGAGCAGCGAGCCGCCGCCGACCGCGACGATACCCACGATCACGATGGCAGTGGCCGTATTCAGCACGCCCGTGGCCTGTGGCTTCCAGGAGGTCAGCCGCTCACGCGTGGTCGCGAGGGCAAAGCCAGCGAAGAGAAGCGGCGCCGGGGCGAGGATGTACAGGTAGTAGTCCTGCATCGCCACGGGCCAGAACGCGTAGAGCAGCATCGTCGGTACGAGCAGGATGACGGCGAGGAGCGTGGGCCTGTTCTCGCCGAATGCTGCCCGTCTCGCAGCCCAGATGAAACCCACGGCCGCAGCGAGCCAGATGGCGAACCCGGCAGGCCCGGTGATGAACGTGCCAGCGATCTCGATAATGCTTCCGAGCTGGCTCGATGGTGCTGGCCCCGGGCTCCCGCTGCCATGGCTGAGGACGACCGCCACCATCGCTGCCGAGTTCGCGAAGTCGTGTGACAGCTCGTAGACCAGGAAGGGGGCAGTGACCAAGATTGCGAGGCCGAGTGATGCGGCCACCAGGCGAAGCGATACGCGAGGACGGACAATCGCCCACCAGACCGCGATCATCGGCAGGAGGAGCAGGGCTTGATCGTGCATCTGCCAGGCCATCGCCAGTGCTGGCATGAGCACGAGCAGACATTTCGAGCGGCCCTTCGAGAGGGCGAACAGACACAGCAGAACCAGCATCTCGAGCGGGGCGATTACCTGCGGGTTCCACTCCATTCGTGCGTAGCCAACGGTCACACCGTTGGTGGCCCAAAATGCACCGGCCGTGAGGCCCGCGGCCCAACCAGCGACCTTCCGTCCGACGAGGACGAGCATCAGCACAGCCAGGACGTCTGCGATCACGTTGGTGAGGGCTCCTGCTATTGGATCCCCGCCCGATAGCAGGAACGAAGGAAGCAACAAGTAGTACCAGACAGGCCCGCGATGGAAGGTCCCGGTGCTCGCGGTGGGACCGAGAAGGGGGAAACTGCCGTTGCTAATCATGTTCTCGACGATCGTCGAGTCGCGGCCCTGATCGCCGTAGTAGCCGCTCATGGCAGACAGGTGATCAATCCGCAGACCTAGAGCAATACCCACGATCGCGATGAGCGCCAGCCACGGCAGCAAGGCTCTCGCGGTGTCGCGATGCGAGCACGCGACCATCCCCTCGCGTTCGTTCAATCGGCGCATCGGGCCATACTCGCGCAAGTGCCGGCTAGCGAGACTCAGAAGGGCTCATCTGAGCGTGAAATTGGAGGGCCGTGTGGGATTCGAACCCACGACCAGCCGATTAAAAGTCGGCGGCTCTACCGCTGAGCTAACGGCCCCGGAAAGGCCACGGGAACGCAGCCGGCCGGCGGCGCCGCGACGGTGCGCCCTATAGCGGCCTGACGGTGCGTTCGACCCGTGCGACCGGATAGTAGCCTGCCCCCGACGGCCACGTCACGCCGAGGCCGGGCCGTTCTGGGGTCCGGCCTTCGCCTCTGGAGTGGCGTCGTCGCCTAGTGCGGCGTCTGGCCGAGCAGGGTCAGGGCGGCCAGCAGCTGGCTGTCGCCCGACGAGTTCACGGTGGCGGCGGTCATCTTGTCGAGCTTGATCGGGTCTATCGGCTGGCCTCCGACCGGCAGCGCCACTGTCTGGTCCGGCTGGATGCCCACGCCGAAGATTCGGTGGCCCGAAGGCGTGAGCCAGTCCGCCACGCCGAGCAGGATGGCCGAACCGTCCGACAGAACGAACGGCTGGAGGACGGTGCCGGTGCCCACGGTGGTCTGGCCGACGATCTTGCCGCGCAGGTTGTCCTGCACCGCGCCGGCCACGATTTCAGCCGCGCTGGCGGTGTTGTGATCCACGAGGACGACCATGGGCAGGCTCGTGGCGGTCCAGGAGGTGTCAACGGTGATGCTGGTTCGCCGGCCCGAGGAGTTCTCCTCCTGGTAGATGGTGCCGGTGCTCAGGAATTCGCTGGCCACGTTGCGAGCTTCGCTGGCCAGCCCGCCCGGGTTGCCGCGCAGGTCCAGGACGATGCCGGTGGCGCCGGCTTTGGTAGCCCCGTCGATGGCTGTCTTGATCTGGTCGCCCGCGCCGTCGGCGAACTCGAACAGGGTGATGTCCGCCACTGTCGTGCCGGGCACCATGCCCCAGTCGACCAGCGGAGCCTTGATGGTCGCGCGCGTGACCGTTATGTCCACGGGCACGGTGGAGCCGGCATGGAGGATCGTCAGGGTAACCTGCGTTCCGGGCGTTCCTCGGACCTGGGCGGCCAGCTGGTCGAAGGTCTGGCCCGCGACCGATTTGCCGTTGACGGCGGTTATCTCGTCGCCGGTGAGAATGCCGGCCTGCTCCGCCGGCGACCCTGAGATCACCCGATCTATCACGAACGCGCCGCTGTCCGTGGTCAGGTAGACGCCGATGCCGGCGACGCTGCCGTTCAGCTGGCTGGTCATGTCGTTGAATTCCTGGGGCGTCAGGAAGCGGGTGTGGTTTGTGTCGCCGAGCGCGTCCACCATTCCCCGGATCGAGCCGTAGAGCAGCTGCTGGTCGGTAATCGACGCGCGGCCGACGTACTGGGACTTGATGTCCCGAAGCGCTTCTTCGTACACCGAGAAGCCCTGGAGCGGGCCGGAGGTCTGCGTTTGCGGCTGCGCGCTCACGACGACGGATCGATCCACGACCATGCCCAACGAGAACGCGATCAGGGCGGCGACGACGACGCCGGCGATGGCGGGCAGGCGACTCCTGCGGCGCCCGGACGGCTCGGGATACAGGTTCGAGAGCGACTGCCAGGGCTGCGGCCCGGGCGTCCAGCCGGACTGCTGGGCGGGCGGCCAGGAAGGTTGCTGGGCGGGCGGCCAGGAAGGTTGCGGGTTCTGGAAGCCGGGCTGCTGAGCGGGCGGCCAGGAAGGTGCGGGACCGGCGCCGGGGGGCGTGCCCCAGCCGGACTGCTGAGCGGGCGGCCAGGAAGGCTGCGGGCTCTGGAAGCCGGGCTGCTGAGCGGGCGGCCAGGAAGGGGCGGGACCGGGGCCGGAGGGCGTGCCCCAGCCGGGCTGCTGAGCAGGTGGCCAGTAGGGGTTCTGCGGATTCTGGAAGCCGGGGCCGGTGGGCGCCTGCCAGCCCGACTGCTGCCCGGACGGCCAGAATGGATTGTCCGCCCCGGGCGCCGGTCCCCACGGCCGTGCGTCCGTCGCGTTCGGGTCGGCCGCCTGAGCGTTCGCCTCCGCATCCGAGCCCGAAGGCAGTGCCTGATCGCCGTCGGCCGGGCCTCCGGATGGCCCGTCCGCCGGATTCGGTTCGTTGTCGTCGATATTCACTGCCGCTCTCGCTTTCCTGGTTGGTACGCACATGATGGCGCACCCGAGCCGACCGGGCCGGGTTGCCGGTCTCGGGTCCGGCTCGCGGGCCGGCGGGGACGCCCGGCGCGGCGGGGTAGGATGCGGACTGCGGCGATGCGGACTTCACCGTAGCGGGCGGGAACGTGATGGCGAACGCGATCGACTCGACCGAATCGAACGGCAGACCCGGGAGCCGAACCCGCTCATGGGCCGGCGACGTGGCCCGGGTTCGCCCCACCGTCCTGATCCTCGGCGGCTTCCTGACCCTGCCGCCGCTGTACCGGGCCTTCGCCGCGCGGCTCCTTCGCCGGGGAGTGGCCGGAGTTGTCGTGGCGCCGGTCTGGACCCCGGACTGGCTCCTCGTCGCCGCCCGGGGCCCCGCCGCGGTCGCGACCCGCTCTGGCCGCGCCCTGCTCGCCGCCGGCGAGATGGCCGCGGAGCTGTCCGGAGGGGCGCCGGTGCTCGTCGTCGGCCACTCGGCCGGCGGCCTGGTGGCGCGCATCCTGACCGCCCCGGAGCCACTGCCGGGGAGGCGATTCGGGGCGGCGCCGCGCATCGGGGCCATCGTGACGCTGGGCACGCCGCACGTGATGGCGCGCGGGGAGGGGATCGGGAAACGGCTCAACACGTCGATCGCGGGCGTGGCCGACGCCGCGGCGCCCGGGACGTGCCACTCCCCGTCGATCGGCTACGTGGCGGTGGCCTCCCGCGCGGTCCGCGGCGATCCGGCGGGCACCGGCCGCGAACGGGCCGCGTACGTGCTGTACCGCTCGGTCATCGGCCGCGCGGCGACGCCCGGGACGGAGGGCGATGGGCTCGTTCCGCTCGTTTCGGCGATGCTGCCGGGGGCGCGGGCGGTCGTCGTTGACGACGCCATCCACGGCCCCGGTGCGGGTGCGCCGTGGTACGGCACTGACTCGCCGATGGACGTCTGGTGGCCCGAGGCGGTGTCCGCCTGGCGAGAGGCGCTGAGGTTCCGCGCGGGAGGCTGAGCGCCGGAGTTCGGGCCACCTGCGCGCCCCCCAATTCGGCCCCGATTCGACCTCGGCCGCCCCAGGCTCGCCCCCGATTCGCCCCGCGCCCGGCTCCGCCGCCAAGGGCGCCGGTTTGACTGGATGGGGTTGCACGGCTACTCTTCGCGGGCGGGGTGGAGCAGCGGCAGCTCGTCGGGCTCATAACCCGAAGGTCGGCGGTTCGAATCCGTCCCCCGCAACCAACGCCGAAACCTGAAGCCCGGCCATCTCGGCCGGGTTTCGTGATGTACGCCCGGCATGGGCGGCAGCCCGGAGGTGAAAGTCCTCTGCAGGAGGCGGTGGTGCCAACTGCTAGCCAAAGGCAACGGCGCCACGGTGAGGTGGGGTCGGAAGGAAGCCCGAGGCGAAGCTCTGACCCGAGGAACACGAACCGCATACAAGGCCTGGCAGCCTGGATGAGCCGGCATCACACGGTGAAGTCCGTCACCACCAAGGGGCTGTCAGGTAAATGCGGCGGGGCTAGAGCGAAGGCGGCCGTTCTTATCCGGGGAGACCTGATCGGGTGTTGGATTCGTCCGACCGTCGCCCCCGCGAGGTGGCGCCGGACCGGTCAGGAGTCAGCAGCGGCCATAGTACCGGCGGGGATCGATGACGCCGAGAAGGGCCAAACGTCAGTCCGAGGGTCGAACCGGACGGACTCGCGATCGGCGCATCGACCGCAGCCACTCCATCCCTGCGATGGACCTGCCGTTGAGGCGAGAGGGTGAAGCCCTCAGACGCAGCGGCAGAGCGCAGCGCCGACCCGGCGTCTCCCGAATCCAGCCCTCACCCCGCCCGAGCAGATGATCTCTGGGAGGTCTTCCTCTCGCGAGAGAACCTGGCCCGGGCGTTGCGGCGCGTCGAGGCCAATCGCGGCGCTCCGGGTCCCGACGGCATGAGCACGGCTGAGCTTCGGCCGTATCTCAAGACCGCCTGGCCCAGTCTCCGCGAATCACTCGACGCTGGCACATACCGACCCAGCCCAGCCAGACGGGTGACGATCCCCAAGCCCGGTGGCGGTGAGCGTGAGTTAGGCGTGCCGACGGTGATCGACCGCTTTCTCCAGCAAGCGTTGAGCCAGGTTCTCTCTCCGGTCTTCGAACCAACGTTCTCGGATCGAAGCTTCGGCTTCCGACCCGGACGGAGCGCTCACCAGGCGGTGGAAGCCGCACGGCGGGCAATCGAGGCCGGGCAGGGCTGGGTCGTCGATGTCGATCTGGACCGGTTCTTCGACCGGGTCCAGCATGATGCCCTCATGGCCCGCGTGGCCAGAAGGGTCGGCGACCGACGGATCTTGAAGCTGATCCGCCGTTACCTCGACGCAGATGTCATGGTCGGCGGCGTGAAGGTCGCGACAGAAGAGGGCACCCCGCAAGGGTCTCCGCTCTCACCGCTGCTCGCGAACGTCATGCTCGACGATCTCGATCACGAGCTGGAAAGACGGGGCCATGCCTTCGTCCGTTATGCCGACGACCTCCGGGTCTACGTGGCAAGCGAGCGAGCGGCTCAACGGGTGCTCGAAGGCATCACGGTCTTCGTGGAGCGGCGGCTCCATCTCAAAGTGAACCCGGCCAAGAGTGGCGTATCCCCGGCGACCGTCCGGGGTCTGCTCGGCTTCGGCTTCTTTGGGCGCGACGGGCGGATCAGAGTCAGGCTCGGACCAAAGACGAAGACTCGTCTGCGGGCCCGATTACGCGAACTCACCGACCGCCACCGCTCGATTGCCATGCCGATCAGGATCGCGCAGCTCAACCGGTTCATCGCAGGCTGGACCGCCTACTTCGCCCTGGCCGAGACGCCCTCGGTGTTCGAGGAGTTCGACGAGTGGCTCCGTCGCAGATTGCGGCAGGTGCGCTGGAAGGAGTGGAAGACTTGTGGCGCCAAGCGCCGCAACCTGCGATCGCTCGGCATCCCTGACGATCTGGCTCGCCAGTGGGCGGCCAGCCGGAAGGGCTACTGGCGGCTGGCGGCCTCCCCTCCGCTCAGTTGGGCCATGCCGATCAGCTACTGGACCGACCTTGGTCTTCTGCCGATCGGTGTTCGTGTCCGTCGTCTCCGGGAGCACTGGCGAACCGCCGGATGCGGACCCGCATGTCCGGTGGTGTGGGAGGGGCCGGGTTGACCTCGGCCCCTACCCGATTCCCGCCGGCGCGCATACCATGGGCGGCATGACGCCCTTCGACAGGACCGCCCTCGCGGAAGCACTGTTGAAGGGGCGCGACCCCGAGGCGATGGACGGCAAAGCGTACTGCCACGCCTATCGCAAGTGGCAGGGGCCGCACTGGACACTGGTGGGGCTGGCGACGATCGGCTACCCGGCTGGAGACGTATCGCTCCGGTCGCTCATGGCGAGCGTCGAGGAGTGGCTATTCCACCGGCAGCACATGAACCCTCCCGGCACCACCACGATCCCGGGCCAGGATGATCGGGTGCGGCGCTGCGCCTCCCAGGAAGGCAACGCCATCTGGTACGCGATCGTGCTGGGGCTGGAGACCGAACGAACAGTCCGGCTGGTCGATCGGCTGATCGGCTGCCAGTGGCCCGACGGCGGCTGGAACTGCGACCGCCGCCCGGGCGCCCGGACGTCGTCGTTCCAGGAGACGGCCATCCCGGCTCGAGGCCTGTGGGCCTACGGGCAACGCCACGGTTATGACCCGGCCCTGAAGGCTGCCGATCGAGCCGCCGAACTGCTCCTGTCGCGCCGCCTGCTCTGGCGCCGGACGGATGGGTCTCTCGTTGCGCCGGACTGGGGCGGGCCGTTCGATCTGATCCACTTCCCGATCCAGTTCTACGACGTTCTGTTCTCGCTCCAGGTCATGGCCGAGATGGGGCGGATCCACGATCCCCGCTGCCGGGACGCCCTCGCGCTCCTGGAGTCGAAACGGCTCCGAGACGGCGGCTTCCCGCTCGAGTACCGCAATGCCACCACGTCGGATCGGGTCGCCAGCCGCGGAACCTACGCCGACTGGGGAGCCGGCGGCAGGAGTACGGCAATCCCCTGGTGACGGAGTTCGCGGAGGAGGTCCTGTCCGCCGCCAGGGCGGCCAGACCGTAGGGTGTCTCGATCCCAGGAGGGGTGCCGGGCCGCTACTCCGCCTGGCTCGAGCGCAGGACGGCGCGGTGAAGGGCACGCGGACATCGTGAAACACTTCCGCCGAAATCAGGAATCCGGCGAAGAGGAACATCACGCCCAGCAGCTCGCCGACGAAGAACGGGCTGGTGTCGCCGAAGCGATTGAGGCCGCTCGTCATGGCCGGGACGAAGGCGCCGACGGCGATCAGCAGCGTGGCCGGGACACGGCTGTTCAGGCGACCGGTGACGAGGGCGCCCGCGGCGCCCGGCAGTGAGGCCGCCAGGTTAATCGCGATCGCGACGGGGGCGATCGCGAGGTTTCGGGCGTAGGCGGTCCGCGAACCGTCTCGATCCAGCGTGTACCGGATGACGCGCCGCTTCGGCATGAAGATGTATGCGCTGTAGAGCCCGCCCAGAACCAGCGCGAAGGCGCCGCTTATGTTGAACAGAGGGGCGAGCAGGCGAAGGTAGCCGGGCATCAGGTCGCCCGTGGGGATGCCGGTGGCCGGATCGACGGCCCAGCCGGGTGACGGGATGGTCGCGAAGGCCATGAGTACGACCGAAGCGACGGTCCCGGCGACCACGGCTCCGGCGGCCAACCGGGGCCAATGCGAGCCGCCACGATACGTGTCCAGGGCAATGAGGGCGGCGACATGGGCGGCCACGATGAAGTAGACGGTGGCCGAGATCCCGGCGTCCGGATAGTCGTACTTCTTCTCGGCAAGCGAGGTGAACAGGCCGGCCAGGAAGAGCGAAACGGCGTAGGCATAGCCGAAGCGGGTACGGCTCATCAGCAAGACCGTCCCCAGGCCGAGCCAGCCGGCCACCCAGATGGCGCCGATCAGATACCAGGCTCGATACAACGGCTCAGACCAGCCGAACGCCCCGCCCAGGAACTCCGTGCCGGCCGCAAGGCCGTACCAGAGCATGCCCAGCGTCCACACCGCCTGGTAGGAGCGGCGTCTCGCCCGCCACTGGCCGAAGAGCATCGCGGCCATGGTCAGGCTGACGACCGACGAGCACAGCGGGAGTACGACGTTGAGGTTCAAGCCGGCCTCATCTGCACTTGGGAGCCCGGGCCATGGAGCCCGGATCGCGGCACAGTAACCCGCCGGGGCAGCTTTGGCGCGCTTGTCTCAGGGGCCAGCCCGAGTGTTGTCCCGACGCGCCGCCTGATTCGTCAGCGGCGCTTCTTGGAGTGGCAGTCGACGCAGTCGGTGGCCCAGGGCAGGGCTTCGAGGCGGTCCGGGTTGATCGCCTTGCCGCAAACCTCGCAGGTCCCGAAGCCACCGGCGTCGATGCGCCGCAGGGCGGCCTCGATCATGCCCAGGTGCAGCTCTTCCCGCTCGCGGAGCTGCTGGCCACGCTGGCTCTCCGAAACCTCGGTCGCGGCGGCCGTCTGGGCACCGTGAGCGACGCGCGGATGTTCGACCTCTTCGGAGAGCTCGAGCCGGATGCGGGCACGCTCGGATTCGAGCGCCTGGCGGGCCTGATCGACGATTTGAGCGTCCATGCGTAGCATCGTACGCCGGTCGGAGAGGGCTTGTCGGCAAAATCGGGCGTTCTACGGGCGTCCCGGGGACCGAATCAGACAGCGGATCGCCCGCCGGCCCGGGTAGATGGCAAGGCGGCGCGCCGGGTCTAGACTGATCTCCAGGTTCGGGCTGAGGCGGCGCAAACGGCGAACCGGCTCCCGCCCGACGCTCGATTGACCCGATCCGGCAAACCAAGGAGAGCCGATGGCAAGCGCGAAGGACCCCGTTTGCGGGATGGAAGTCGATACGGATACCGACCTCAAGTTCGAATACGAAGGCGTGACCTACTACTTCTGCGGCCGCGGCTGCAAGCTCGACTTCGAGGAAGACCCGGAGAAGTACCTGGACCCCAACTACGAGCCCAGTATGTAGACGTTCCGGCCCGGGAAGGAGCCATCGGTAGCCTTCGCACCGCCGCCGAAACGGCGCTTTCGGGCTCGGGTCGTGGTACGCTCACCGGGACGGTGCGGAGTGTCGACTGCGCCTCCTAGCTGACGATCGCCAACCTAGAAACCAGGAGAGAACCCGATGGCTTATGTGATCGCCGAGCCCTGCGTCGATACGCGGGATCGCGCCTGCGTGTCCGTCTGCCCCGTGGATTGCATCCACGAGGAGGAGAGCGCCGACCGCACCCTCTACATCGACCCGAACGAGTGCATCGATTGCGGCGCCTGCGAGCCCGAGTGCCCGGTCAACGCCATCTTCACCGAGGATGCGCTGCCGCCCGAGTGGGCCAAGTACACCGAGGTCAACGCCCTCTGGTATCAGGACAAGGCCGCGGCCCGGGCGATGGTGGACGAGCTCAAGCCCGCCTGATCCCGACTCAACGGAACATCAAGCGCCCGGCCCAAAGCCGGGCGCTTCTGATGTACGCCCGGCCCCAGGCCGGGCGCTTGTGTCTCCCCGGTTTGCGGCTGGAAAATCGGCAAACTATGAGCCGTCTCCTCCCGGTTTCAGGATTACTTCAGCCTGCGGGCCCAATATCCGGGTCAGCTCTCCTCCTCCCTCCGCTGTACGGGCGAGACGAGTCAAAACAGCCGGCCGCTTGATCCTCCCTCCCAAGCGACCGGCTCTCGTCTTTCTGGGGAGAAGCGCGCGCCTCGGGCTGCGTCGCGGGCGGCCAATGGCTTCGTTGTCGCCTGCGATGCTCGCTCACAGGCGTCAAAGCCTGCTCGCTCCGCTCCTCGGCTCCGCCTCGCCCTCGGCTCGCCGGCTCCGCGAATGCAATAGCGGTGGGCGGGGCTGCGTCGCCGGGCGGCCGATGGGGCTGCGTCGCGGGGCGGGGGACCTCCACGGGATATTCGCGCGGAAACGGCCGATATGCCGGTTCAACCGCGCCTATACTCGGCCGCATGTCGCCCCTTTCGTCCAAAACCGTCGCCACCATCGGCTCCGGTGTCATGGCCGAGGCCATCATCGCCGGCCTGCTGCGGGGCAAGCTCGTGGCTGCGAGCCAGATCGTCGGCAGCGAGCCGCGCCAGGAACGGCGCGACGAGCTCGTCAAGCAGTACGGCGTGCGCATGGTCGCCTCGAACCTCGAGGCGGCGAGCCAGGCCGACGTGATCCTGCTGTCGGTCAAGCCGCAGACGCTGACCAAGGTCGGGCACGAGCTGGGCGGCCGGCTGCGCCCCAACCAGCTGGTCGTCTCGATCGTCGCCGGCGCGACGTGCAAGGTTCTGACGTCGCTGCTCGACCACCGCCAGGTCGTGCGCAGCATGCCCAACACCCCGGCCCAGATCGGGCGCGGGATCACCGTCTGGTACGCCACGCCCGAAGCCACCGAAGAGCAGTGCGACCAGGCCAGGGTGCTTCTCCAGGCGCTCGGCACGGACCTCCGCGTCGAGGACGAGCGTTTCGTGGAGATGGCCACCGCGGTCAGCGGGACGGGGCCGGCGTACGTGTTCCTGGTCATGGAAGCGCTGATCGACGCTGCCGTCCATCTCGGCTTTCCGCGCCACGTCGCCCACGACCTGGTGATCGAGACGCTGGAAGGCAGCACGGCCTTCGCCAAGGCCACGGCCCAGCACCCGGCGGTCCTGCGAAACATGGTCACGTCGCCGGGCGGCACCAGCGCGGCGGCGATCCACGAGCTGGAGTCCGGGCGGCTGCGAACGGTTCTTTCGGAAGCGGTCTGGGCCTCCTACCGGCGCACGGTCGAGCTCGGGGCCGATCTCGAGAAGGGGCTCGGCCTCAACGAAGGGGCGCCCGAGGATGGGGCCGACGGCCGAGCCGGCAACGGGGCGAGGTCCGGCGCGGGTCGAAGGATCCCTCGCTAGCGTGGCCGGTCCCGGGACGCCCGCGGTCCCGCGCGGGTTGCTGTCGATCTTCGCCCACCCGGACGACGAGAGTTTCGGCGCGGGCGGGCTGATGGCCCTGGCGGCCGAAGCAGGCAATCCGGTATGGGTGCTGTGCCTGACCAACGGCGACCAGGGCGGCCGCCCCGGCGAGGTGGAAGTCGACCATTCGCTGGACCCCGAGATTCGGCGCGCGGAGTTGACCTGCGCCTGCGAAGCGCTGGGCGTGGCCGAACCGATATTCCTGGGCTACCGGGACTCCGGGATGGAAGGCTGGGGCGCGCCGGAAGGCTCGCTCGATCGCGCCGATCCGGAGGAGGCGATCGAGCGGATCCTCGAGGTGATCCGGCGGCTGCGGCCGGCCGTCATCGCCACCTTCGACCCGGGCGGCGTGTACGGTCATCCAGATCACGTCAAGTGCTCGGCCGTGGCCACTGAAGCGTTCCGGCGGGCGGCCGCGGAGCCGGGCGGACCCATCGCCCTTTACCACCAGGCGCTACCCAAATCCCGTATCCGGGCCATGGCGGCCGCGATGGAGGAGGAGCAGCGAGCCTCGGGCAACACCACGCCCCCGACCGAAGACGACCGGCGCCAGCAGGAAGCCTTTGCCCGCCTGGCCCGGCCGGACGAGGACATCACCACGATCCTCGACATCGCACCGGTCCTGGACCGCAAGCTCGCCGCCCTGGCCTGCCACGAAAGCCAGATGCGCGGCCGCGATTGGGACGATCCGAAGGTCCGGGAGGGGCTGAGCCAGATGTTCGGTCACGAGACGTTCGTGCGCGTGTACCCGGAACCGGCGGCCGGCGAAAGGGAGGATCGTCCGGTCGGGCTGGACTGGGACCCGCGGCGATGACCCTGCCTGGTGGCGCTGGTGAGGGACCGCGACGCGCCGACGCCACGTCCGACGAGACGGCCCGAGCGCTGACGCCGCGCGAAGTCGCCGAGGCGGCGCGAGCGACCCAGGAGGCGAGTCGCACCCGGAAGGCGTCCCGCGACGGCCTCACCGTGGAGCAGGCCGCGGCGATCGAATGGCCGCGCGAGTTCCGTCTCTCCCCGGATGGGCGCCGGGTGGCGTTCACGGCGGAGGCGGCCGGAGCCCGGCAGATCTTCGTGCTGTCACCCCGCGGCGGCTACCCCGAGCAGCTCACCGCCACCGAACGATCGGTCTCGGACCCGCAGTGGTCGCCGGACGGCCGGCGGCTGGCCTTCGTCCGCGACGACGCGATCTGGATGATCGACGTCGAGGGCTCGCACCAGGCCCTGGTGACGCAGCATCCGGCGGGCAACCGATCGCCCCGCTGGTGCCCGGACGGCCACCAGATCGGCTTCATCTCACGGCGGCGCGGCTGGGACCAGTTGTGGCTGATCGACGCCCCGGTACCCCGGCGCGGCCGTCCGGCGACCCGACCCAGGGCCCCGGAAGCGGTGCCCATGACGGCCCCGGGCGTGGACGTGGACGAGTTCGTGTGGTCGCCGGACGGCCGCACCCTCGCCGTCACCTCCCAGCGCGGCCCGGATCTGCTCACGTCGCAAATCCACCTGGTCGACGCCGTCACTTCCGTCGAGCGTCAGATCGCCGGTGAGGGGGCCTGGGAAACCGGGCCGCGCTGGCTGCCGGACGGCTCGGGCCTGCTCTTCGTCTCGGATCGCGACGGCTGGTTCCAGGTGGTCCACGTGGAGATCGGGAGCGGCGAGCGTCGCGTTCTCACGTCCGGCCGGCTCGACCACGGTGAGCCGGGCGGCGGCTGGGGCTACGTTCCCCTGCCTTCGCCGGACGGCCGGCGTTTCGTCCACGTCGAGGTTCACGACGGCCTCGTGGATCTGGTCGTCCGCGAGCTGGACGCCTCCGTGTCTGACGCATCGTCCACGTCGGCCACGTCGGCCACGTCGGCCCCGTCGGCCCCGTCGGCCCCGTCGGCCCCGTCGGCCCCGTCGGCCGCTCTGGTCAACCCGTTCGAAGGCGTGTGGCAGGCCATCGGCTGGCTGCCTGACGGTTCCGCGATCGCGGCCATCGGCCGCGGCTATCGCAACCCCGACGACCTGTGGCTGCTGCCCATCGGCGAAGCTGCGGACCAGGGCGCGCGGCCGCGGCAGCTGACGATGTCGCTCCCCGCCGTCGTGGACACCTCCCGGTTCGCGGTTCCGCGCCGTATCCACTTCGAGGCGCGCGATGGCCGTCGGATCGAGGCCACGCTCTATCTGCCGGCGTCCGCCGCCGGCGACGACCCGGTTCGCGTTCCGTGTGTCGTACATTCTCACGGTGGCCCCTCTTCGTCGGCCCTGCGAGATTGGCTGCCCTTCCGCCAGCTCGTCGTCGAAGCCGGCATGGCCTTCCTGTCCGTGGACTTCCGAGGTTCGACGGGCTACGGCCGCGAGTTCCGCTGGTCCAACAGGGGCGAGTGGGGCCACGCCGACGCCCACGACGTCATCGACGCGGCCGGCTGGGCGGCGTCCCAGCCATGGTGCGACGGGCGCCTGGCCCACTACGGGGCTTCGTACGGCGGCTACATGACGCTGTGCGTCCTGACCGAGGAGCCGTCGCTGTGGAAGGCCGGCATCGACCTGTACGGCGACTCGGACATCGCCGAGAGCTACCGCCACGGCGACCGGCTGGGCCGGATGGACCTGGAACGGATGATGGGCAGACCGGAGGATGCCGCCGCCGCCGACGCCTACCGGCGCGGGTCGCCGCTGTTCCGGGCCGAGCGCATCGAGGCCCCGCTCCTCATCCTTCACGGCCGCAAGGACAAGCGCGTCGTGCCGCTCATGACCGAGAAGATGGTCGAAGCATTGGAGATCGAAGGCAAGCACCACCAGGTTCACTGGTACGCGGAGGAGCCGCACGGCTGGCAGAAGCGGGAGAACCGGCGCGACGCCTGGAAGCGGTGCCTGGATTTCCTTAAGCGATACTTGCTCGAACAGACTGACGAGGATTAGCTTGGCCGGGCGCGATCGAACGACGGGAGGTGGCATGTTCGGAAGCGGGGGCGGGCCGGCAAAGCTGGATGCGGAGGCTCTCGAGGCCTTCTTCGACGCGATCGACCGGCTCGACCTCGGCGAACTCGAGCGGCTGGGCGCGGCCTGGCACGCCATCTCCAAAGAAGAGCACGAGGCGGCGTGGGCTCAGGTCCGCGATGCGGCGGCGCGCGACGGCCTGGGCCGCGATCTCGATAGGGTCCGCGCACGGGCGCTGGCCTGGACGAGCCGCGGCAGCAACCGGCCCGGTTACCTGCTGCCCGACGACCGAACCTGGATTGAGGCCAAGATCGAGGCCGCCGAGGCGATCGTCGATGGGGCACTGGCCGCGGCGCTGGGCGATCGGCTGGACGCTCGGACGCGCGAGACTCTTCTTGGGTCATTGCGCGAAGCCCGAGGACCGGAGCATCCTTCTGCCTGATCGGCACCAGTGGAGGTGGGGAATGTCATCGGGCCGTCGGCGGACCGGAGAGGGAGACGTTGACGCGCGGCTTGACAGCGTCGAGGAATTCCTCGAATCGCTCGACGAGCTTCTGGACGTTCAGTTGCTCGAGATCCACGCGACCTGGCGACGCACGGATCCTCGGGCTCGAGAGCGGGCCTGGACCGCCGCCGCCGCCGCCGCGGCCCGATCCGGGCTGACGGAGAGGTTGGGGCAGGTTCGAGAGGCCGCCACCCAGTGGGCGACGCGAAGCCCCACGGGCCCCTGGCTCTACTCATTCAACGATATGGGCCGGGCCGACATGCGGCGTCAGGCGGCGCCGGCTCTGGCCGACGCGGCGGTGGCCCTCCTGCTCGGAGACCACCTGGACGAGAAGTCCGGAGACGTGCTCATCGCGCCCTGGCTTCGTTCGACCCGGAGCGGTGTCTGACCGCGGGCTGGCACCTTCGACTCGCCACCTCCAGTGAGATCACAGCCGGCGACGGCCGCGGTCGTCGCGCCTGTCCAGATTCGACCGCGTCCGTTCGGCCGGTTCCCGCGACCCGGTGTAGGCTGGCCTCGTGGCCGATCTTCGAGTCGAACTGCTCGCCGTCGAGGGCTGTCCGCACCTCGAGAGAGCGCAACGCGATCTGGACGCCGTCCTGCGCACCGGCATCATCGAGGTGCCGATCCAGCTGATTTTCGTCTCGGGCCCGGACGACGCCGAGTTCCTGGGCTTCCAGGGCTCGCCGACGATTCGCATCAACGGCGACGACGTGGTGCCTGAGCCGGAGCTGCCGATCGCGATCAGCTGCCGGATGTACCGGGCCGCGGATGGGCAGGTCGTGGGGTCGCCTCCGATCGAGGCCATTCGAGCCTCCGTGGACGCCCACCGCCGCTCGAAGCTCGAGGCGTTCCAGCGCGATGAGGCCGCCAGGGTGGCGGAATTCGCGCGCCTGGCCGACGCAGCCGAAGACTCCGATGGCGGGAATGCGCCCGAGGTCTGAGCCTCTGATGGCGGGAATGCGCCCGAGGTCTGAGCAGTGAGCGTCGCCGATAGCGTTCGAGTCCTGCCGCATCGGACGATGCGGTCGCTGTTCATCTCTCTGTCCCACCGCCGGTCGCTGGCCCGAATGGCCGTTCGGAGCCCGCTGACGCGCCCGGTGGTGGCGCGCTTCGTCGCCGGCGAAACCCTTGACGCGGCGCTGCCGGCGCTGGTGGCCCTGCGCAAGGCGGGGCTCCGTACGACTGTCGACGTGCTCGGCGAATCGGTCACGTCGGCCGAACTGGCCGCAACGGCGGCGGACCGCTACGTCGAGACGATTCCGGTACTGGCCGGCGCCGGCCTCGACGTCAACGTGAGCCTCAAGCTGACCCAGATGGGCCTGGACATCGGGGCCGGCGTTTGCCGCGACAACATCGCGCGCATCCTGAACGCGGCCCGCGCCCACGACGGCTTCGTCCGCTTCGACATGGAAGACCACACCCGGACGGACGCCACCCTGGACATCTGGGAGGGAGCCCACCGCGTGTACCCGCGGACGGGAGTGGTGATCCAGTCGGCCCTGAAGCGAAGTGCCGCGGACGTCGAGCGTATCGTGAGCGCCGGCGGCTCGGTCCGATTGTGCAAGGGCGCTTACGACGAACCGGGCAGCGTGGCCTACTCCACGAAGGCCGCCGTGGACGCCAACTATGCCCGGCTGATGGAGCGGCTACTCACGTCGGGGCAGTACCACGGCCTGGCCACTCACGACCCGCGGCTCATCAGGAGGGCCATGGCGTTCGCCGACGAGCAGGGCATCGGGCGTGACCGGTTCGAGTTCCAGATGCTCTACGGCGTGCGACGGGATCTGCAGCGGGCCCTGGTGGAACGCGGCTACACGGTCCGGATCTACGTGCCGTTCGGGGGCGAGTGGTACCCGTATTTCATGCGCCGCCTGGCCGAGCGACCGGCCAACGTGGCCTTCATGGTCCGGGCGATCGCGAAGGAAGAGGGCAGGCGAATCCGGGGCCACTGACCGGGCGGCGTCAGCCCTCGAGCGCGCCCGCCATCTGGTCGCAGTGTTCCTCGAGATGGCCGACCAGCATGCTCTCCACGATCTGCCTGACCGTCATTTCGCCCCGCTGTTTGTGCGCCCCTCGCCGGTTGCACTGGCGCTCGTCCAGCTCGAGCAGCCGCCGTACGACTTTCTCTATGGAGCTGTCCAACCGAATGTAGAGCTCGGACACGGGCAGGTACCGGTCTCGGTCGACGGTGAGGGTCCGGATCAGGTCCACCGTAGTGCGGCCGAAGGGGACAGGCTCTTCCGGCGCGGCGATGATCCGTTCGATCTCCCCCTGCCAGTACGGCAGCATCTCGTCGATGTGGGCCAGCACCTCGCGCGCGACCCAGGGGCGCTGGCGCGGCAGGTCTTCGGGCGGGGGCGGGGTCATTTCGAGCTTGTTGCGCAGGCGAACCAGACGGTCGCGCGACACGCGCAGACGCTCAACCTGAGCGTAGAGAACGGGCATCCCTGGTCATTCTCCTCCTCGACCGCTGTGTCGGCCGGCAATGAGAGATTACTCGAAGTCGAGGCGGAGGCCGCGGGCGATGCGGAGGCCTACGAGCGCGCCGACGATCGAATCGGTGGAGGCCGTAGCCGGCTGCGAGCGAGCCCAGCCTCGCTACACCTCTTCGAGCAGGATGGGCCGGGCCTCCCGTGGCGTCGACACCTGGGCCAGCAGAACGCCCGCCAGGACGAGCAGCGCGCCCGCGAGCTGCAGCGGTGTCAGCATCTCGCCCAGCAGCCCCACGCCCAGGGCGATCACGACGAGAGGCTCGACCGTCGCCATGAGCGAGGCCTGGGCCGCGCCGATGCGAGCCACGGACGCGTAGAACGCCTGGATCGCGATCGCCGCGGCGAACAGGCCGATGCCGAACAACCCGGGCCAGGCCTCCATTGGAACCTGGGTCGGCGATAGCGGCTCGCCGGCGACGGCGGCGATGACGAACATCGTCAACCAGGTGCCGGTCATCATCACCGCTCCGGCCACGGGAGGCGATACTTCGGCGCCCTTGCCTTGCGACCGCATGTCGGCGGTCTGCCCTGGCCGCTCGCCGGCCATCCAGGCCGCGAGGATGATGTAAATGGCGTAGACGAGCGGCGAGAACGCTCCGATCAGGACGCCGATGTGATTGGTTCCGGCCTCGATGCCACCGATGGTCAGAAGGCCGCCGGCCATGACGATGGCCAGCGAGCCCCACGCCAGCGGGCCGCGGAACGGATATCCCAGCCGCAGCGAAAGCACCGCGACCACGGCCGGATAGGCGTACATGAGCAACGCTTCCAGGGAGGTCGGGATGAGCTCTACCGCGGCGTAGTACACGCTCGCGGTCATGATGAACGTGGCTCCGGTGAAGAGGAGGCGGCCGGTGGTGCGTCGATCGAGCGCCCGAAGCTCGGCTCGAGCCCGCGGCTGGGCCAGGAGCCAGGCCCAGCTGACCAGCAGGGCGAAAAAAAACCGCCAGGCGAGCAGGGCCATCCAGTCGAGCCCGGCGTGGTAGACGCTCTTGGCGAACAGCGGCCCCGTGCCGTAGGCAACGCCGGAAATCGCCCCAAGGGCTATGCCAACGACGCGACGGCGGTCCATTCGCGCAAGGCTATCAGGCGGCGACGAACGGGGTTTTGGCCACGGTTTGGGCCCTGCCTACGGCCTTCTGCGCAGGCCGGTGCGCCCTGGCACATGGTCGTTGACAGGGTGCACTCTGCCGTTGTGAGTAGGCCCGATCCCACCACCGGACCCCTCCAAGGAGACTACGGCCTCAGTACCCCGAGGACGGTACGAGTGAGTCATATGCCTCATCGTCGGCGGCCCCTAGAGTCGCAGTATTCAAGGCGACCACAAGGTCCCTGCAGTCTGAGGTCGAATGCGATGTCTCGGGCCCGCGAACGTTGCCCGCGCTGTGGACGGCGACTCGTAAGCACGCGCTTCGACACCACGTTCCGCCTCCCGGATCGTAGCGAGCGGCTCTGCTTCGGCATCCCCGGCGGGCTGTGCGAGGACTGCCATCAGCTCTACATCGACCCCGAGCTGATCGAGCTGCTCGATCTGGGCCAGGGCCGGTGCGTCTTCGCGATCGAGAGCGACCTGGTCGTCCAGGAGCAGGCCTGGTCCAGCGCCGACTAGGCGAACCGGGCACCTCTCGCGAGATCCCGAACTTCGAACCGAGGTTGCGTCGCGCCCGGCGGATGGCGCCGCACCCCGGCGGCCCCTTTCGGCGAGCCGCCGCGCGTCTCCGAGGGCTTGCAGGTGCTCCAGCTGCTCGCGGTCTACCTGCCGCCGGCCAACGAAGCCCTGGGCCCAACCGGGCTGATCGCTAGGGCAGAATTCTTATGGTGTTAGTCAAATATTAGTTGATAACGTGTCAAAGCACGTCGGTAGCGCCGTGTCTCCGGGGGGAGCTGGTCGGGGGCTCTACCGGGCCGGTGATTGACTGGGTCGACACGACCTTCTGCGATCGGCACGGTGTGGCGATCAACCTGCCGATCATCGGGCCCGACAACATCGGGTGCTAGCGAGGTCCAAGCGATGATCGACTCATTGAGCGTCTTCCTCTTTGCGGTCCCGCTGACCATCGCTGGGGCGGCAGCACTGTGGGCACGCTCAAGGCGCGCAGCGGAAGCTGTCGCCCGTGCCAGAGATCGCCTGTGGGCTCGCCTCTGCCTCGGGTTGGCCGCGATTGAGGCGCTCATGGGGCTTTCAGTTGCCATGGGGCTACGGCTCCACTAAGCGTCCGGTACACCTCAGCCAATCTTCCGGCGGCCGCCCATACGGCGGCCCGGCAGGCCCGGTTGCTGCGCCTCAGCCACCGGGCCTCTTTGTGTCCCCCTGTCGCCGACGATCCGCAGGCCGGGAACACCACGACGCTCGACGGACGTCGCCGCCCAAAAAGGCTGAAAATAGAGAGCGATAGGATAGATGGGGCCCGCAGCGCCGGGCCGGGAGTGTGTGATGACTCAGATTGGCGATGCGGTTCTCGCTCGCGTCAGCCCATTTCGGGCAAGCTGGATAGTGGCGGTGGCCATCGGCCTGCTGCTCATCCTGGCAGGGATCTACTTCCTGACCGACGGTGAGAGAGCGGAGTTCATTCTCGGAGCGACCATCTCTGCTGCGTTGATCCTGGACGGCGTGCGCCTGTGGCGTGTCGGGTTCAGCCTGAAGCGCAGCCAGCTGCGCGATCTGACGCTCGTTCGCGGCGCGATTGGAATAGTGGTTGGCCTTCCGGTGATCGCCCTCTCTGCCACCGGGCAGATCACAGTGGTCGGCGTCCGGGCGGTCCTGGGTGTCGGCCTCCTCGCCTACGGCCTCCTCGGCCTGTGGATTACCCGGCCGTCCGAGAAAGCGCGCGATGCCCGCTGGGTCTCGGCGGGGCTGGACTTGCTGATGGTCGCCCTCGGCCTGCTTCTCGTCTATCGCGTCGTAACGTCCGACTCGATCTCGATTCTTCTGGGAGTGATCGGCTGGCTGGTGATCGGGTCGGGCGTCGCGTTCATAACGCTGGGACTGGCTCGCCGCCTGCTGATGTCTCAGCCCGATCCACAAGGTCATCTGCCGGAGTAGGTGCGCGGCGGCGGTTCGTCGTCGGCTTGCGGGGTGCCGGAGAGCGGTACGGGACGTGCCGCCGTCAGTCCTCTCGCCCCGACCCTCAACGGCGCACCCCCCGGTTCCAGGCGAGCCCGCCTAGCGCACTCGCCTGACCCGTTCGGCGATCCACATGCTCACGGCAAAGCGGCGTTGACTTTCGCCCGCTCCATCGTGCCCTTTGAGCGTGGCGTCGAGTTCCAGCAGCCCGGCCAGCGCGGCCTCCAGATCAGGCAGGGTCCAGTTACGGGCCTGGTTGGCCAGCATCTCCGCCCGGTATGGGTTGAGCTTCAGAATCCGCACGAGGGCCGGCGCGGGCGTGCCGGCGGCGAGAAGGTCCGCGATCTGTATCAGTTCCCGAATGCGGCGGTGCAAATGGGTGATCAGCAGGGGGCCCGGCATGTCCGAGAGCCCGTCCGCCAGTTCCGCGGCCTCCGCGGAGCGGCGCATGCCGACGGCGTCGAGGAATGCCCACGTGGAGACCGGCACCGTGTCGGTCACGAGCGCCTTGACGTCGTCGGGACCGATCGGCGCGTCCAACCGGTACAGGGCGAGTTTCTCCAGCTCTCCCACGGCCAGTTCGCCCTGGCGGCGGCGGTCGATGTCGCCCTCGCGGACGAACGCCCCGACGCGCTCGGCCAGGAGGGCCGCCGCGGGAGGGGCGATCTTGATGCCCCGCTCGGCGGCCCGGTCGGATATCCAGCGGGCCATGCCCTGTTGCGTGGGCGACTTGAATTCGCGAACCTCACCGCCGGCTGCGGCCACGGCGTTGCGCAGCGCCTCCAGGGAAGCCGGCCGGCGGCCTCCGGTGCCGTCCACCAGATCCGTGAAGGCAAGGCCGTTGCCCTCCGCCACCGCCCGCAGGACCTCGACCAGGCGGGCCGCCGGCGCCTTGTTCGCAACGAGGGGCCCCGGCTCCGAAACCACCACGAGCGTTCCGCCGCCGAACATGGTGGCCGTGGCCACGCGCTCTTCTATCTCCGCGACCGTGGTGGAGGCGCCGGTCAGGCGGACGCGCTCGAGTGGCAGGCCGTCCGTCGAGAGACGGGTCGCGAGACCGGCCGGACCCCGGCCGACGCTGTAGGCGTCGTCGCCCCAGTAGTAGCCGAGAGGCGCGGACGGGCCGGTCACGGGCGGCTCCTTCGGACGTCCGGGCGAGTGGGGGAGCCGGGGGCGGCTGGGCCGGCGGCCGCGGCTGGGCCGGCGGCGAGTGCGCCCCGTATCGCGGCGCCCGTCCACCTGAGACGCCGCACCTGCTCGGGCGCGACGCCGGCCAGCTCGCAGGCAATCCGCTCGATCTGCTCCGACCGGGCGCGCACCAGGGCCAACGTGTCGGAAGACCAGCCGCCGGCAAGGACCGAAGTCCGCTCCTGCGGCGGGTAGCGCTTGATCCAGTGGGCGAATCGATCGGCCAGAGACTCCAGCCGCTGACCGGCCCGCTTGTCCGAGTACGAGACGATCAACGCTTCCGGCGACGCCGTGGCGATCCAGGTCTCGAACCAGCGGTCGTCCGCCAGTCGCGGCAGCGGGTGGCCAGCGATCACCGGTCCCAGCTCCGGGTATCCACGGTCGGCGAGCCATCGGGCCGAACCTTCCGCATGGGATAGACCGGCGACTTCGGCTTTGACCCTCGCGAGCTTGTCGACGTCATGGAGGAGCGCGGCGGACTCGACGAGGTGGCGATCGAGGGAGCGCCCCCGAGCCTCGGCCCGGCGCGCCAGCCAGCCGGCCGCCTCCGCCACGGCGCAGGAGTGGCGCAAGTGCCAGGCCGGCGGATCGAGCGAAAGCAGGAGAGATGCGCTGGCGGTTCGGTTGGGGACGGACATCGGCTGAATCGTACAGGAGCGGGAGCCTCGCGCGGCCGCCGCCCGTCTCGGCGCGGGCCGGCGTCCAGACGGGGCCGCCCAAACCGGAGCGGCCCGGGCCGGCGCTGCCCAAACCGGCGCCGCCGCCGAACCGAACACCGTCGCTCGCCTGCCGGTCGGCGGCCTGCCGATCGGTCACCTGCCGGTTGGGTGCGACCCGAACTCCGGTCGCGTCGAGCGTGACCTCGACCGAGCCATCCTGATCCGTCCTGAGCACGCGGCCGGAACTGGCCCTCAGCCGGGTCATCGTCGATGGCGCGGGATGGCCGTAGGTGTTGTCCGCCCCGACTGACACGACCGCGACGGCCGGCCGAATCGCCTCGAGCAACGCCCCGGAAGTTGCCGTGGCACTGCCGTGGTGGGCGACCTTCAACAGGTCGACGTGAGGCAGGCCCCGGGCCAGCAGGATCGGATCGACGTCGTCTTCGGTATCGCCCATCAGCAGGAAGCGGCGGCTTTCGAACTCGCCCAACAGCACGACCGAGGCGTCGTTGGTCTTGCGGTTGTCGGTGGCGTTGGGGTCGAGTTCGGCTGGCCGTATCGTGCCGTCGTCCGGCCAGAGCACGCGCAAGAGGCAGCCGTCCAGGCGGATCGAGTTGCCCGCCCGAAGCCGGTCCAGTTCCATGCCCTCGCCCGCCACGGCGTCGACCAGGGCCCGATAGCCGGGCGCATCCGAAGGCCGCCCGGACTCGAATACCCGCCCGACCCGATACCTCCGGACCGCCTCGGCCAACCCGATCGAGTGATCGTCGTGCGGGTGCGTCAACGCGATCACGTCCAGCCGCCGATCCCAGGCCGGCACGAATTCGTCCAGGGCCCGAACCAGGGCCGCGCCGTCCGGGCCGCCGTCCACGAGCATGCGGCTGCCCCGATCGCCTTCGACCAGGATCGCGTCGCCCTGCCCGACGTCGAGCACGATCACGTGGACCGCGCCGTCCGGCCGGGCGGCGATGACGAGGCCGGACATGACGACCAACCCGGCCAGCGCCGCTGCCAGGCGGCGGTCGATCCGCGGCTTCGAGGGAGCGCCCGAGCGCGGGCGCGAGTCGGGTTTGTGGGCATGGGCCTGGTCGGCGGGGGAGCGTCGGTAAGTGCGACTGGCTGCGGTGCCGCGGGCGCCGCGCAGCTGCGAGTGCACCCACACCAGCATCAGGCCCGCCCCGGCCGCCGCGCCGAGATTGGCCGGGCAGGGCAGCGTGACGTTCGCGCCCGGGATCGACGCGACCGCGTGGACCAGGCCGATCAGGACCGCCAGGAGCGCCCAGGCCGGCATCGCCACCAAACCCGTCAGCCAGCCGGGAGCGCCGACCACCCCGACCAACCCCGCCCCGAAAGCGACAGCCCCGGCCGCCATGGCCGGCGGCACCAGCGGCACGGCCACCAGGTTTGCGAGCGGCGCGATCGGGGCCAGGCGTCCGAACGTGGCCAGGGCGATCGGCAGCGTCGCCGCCTGAGCGGCCAGCGACACCCCCAGGCACTCGCGGATCGAGCCGGGTAACCACGGAGCGGCCGAGCCCAGCCTGTGCGTGAGCGGCGAGGCCCACGCCACGAGCCCGGCCGTGGCGGCCGCCGAGAGCTGGAAGCCCGCGTCCGAGACCGTCGCCGGATCGGCGAGCAGCATCAGCGCAATCGCCCACGCGAGTGTGACCGATACACGGGTGCCGCGGCCGCTTTCCACTGCGAGCAGCGCCGCACCGGCCATGACGGCGGCGCGAACGACAGAGGGCGAGGTTCCGGCGAAGAGCGTGTAGGCGACGATCGCCGCCGCCGTGACCACCGTCCGGCCCCGTCTGGACAGCCGGCCGCGGACCAGCGCCGCCACCGTGGCGGCGACGATGGCGATGTTCCAGCCCGAGATGGCGACGATGTGGCTGACCCCGGCGGCGGTGAAGTCGGCGGCGACGGACCTGTCCACGCGGTCGCGGAGGCCGACGAGGATGGCCGCGGACAGGCCTCCCTCAGGCTCCGGAAGCACCCGCTCGAGGGCATCGCCGGACGCTTGCCTGAGCCGCTCGAGCCACCCGCCGGGCGACTCGTCGTGGGCCTCCAGGGCGACCTCGTCCGCCTCGCAGCGGGCGGCAATGGATTGCGACGCAAGCCAGCGGTCGTAGTCGGAATTGGTCAGCGGTCTGAACCGCCCGGACCAGGCGACGGTGTCGCCGGCGGCGAGGGGCGGAAAGGCCGGCAAGTTCGCGGAGCAGGTGAGCGGCGGCGCCTCGACCGCGAGAGTGACGATCTGCTGCCCGCGGGACGAGTGGACGGAGGCCACTCGCGCCCGCCACGTGCCGGATTCACCGGGGAGTGGCGCGGCCGCAGCCCCGCCGCCGTCCGAGCCGCCCGGGGCTACCAACAGCGCGCCGCCACCACCGGCGCCGCCGGCCAACGCGACCCGCGCCACCACGAGCGCCGCGCCGAGCGCCACGACCGCGAGGAGCTGCGCGGCGCGGCGCCGTCCCAGCCACTCGGCGCCCAGGGCGGCGGCCACGACTCCCGACACCGCGGTGGCGGCCGCCACGCAACCGATGAACTGGGTGGCCGCCGCAGCGGCCACGACTCCTGCGGCCAGCCAGGCCGGGCGGGGCAGCATCGTCAGACGGTGACGAGAGAGCGGAGCTTGGCCAGGGTGGCCGCCGTGACGACCTTGCGCGTGACCAGATCGTCGACGCTCTTGAACGGTTGCTGCTCCCGAGCGGCGATGATCTTGGCTGCGGTGGCGGGGCCGACGCCCGGCAGCGTGTCGAGTTCCTGGGCCGTGGCGGTGTTGAGGTTCACGAGCCCGCCGCTCGTCCCGGCCCCGCCGGAGGCCGCCGGCGAGCCCTCCTCTCCCCGCCGTGGCACGTGGATCAGCTGGGCGTCCGCGATCTTGGCCGCGAGATTGAGCTGCGTCTCCGCCTGTCGCGGGTCCACGTCCGGGGAGTAGCCCCCGGCGGCCTGGATCGCGTCGGCAACCCGGGATCCCGCGGGCAGCGAGTAGACCCCGGGGTGGAGGACCGCGCCCGTCACGTCGACGACGAGCAGGGCCGGAGTGGCGGCCGCGGCGACCGTCGGATCGGCCGTCTGCAGCACTGCCACTTCGCCGCCGCCGGCGCTCTGCATCGCGACGGCCGCGACGACGGTTCCGACCGCGGCGATGACCGCCGCGAGCAGCAACAGTCGATGACCGGCGAGCCCCGGGCCCTCGGCCGTGCGCCCGGCCCCGCCCGAAGCTCCCTCGGTCATCTCTACCGCCCGCCAGGGCGCACTCGTATCCACCGGCATACTCCGATCGAAACGTTCTGGCGGGTGCGGCGCGAACCGTATCAGGCGCCGCTTATCTGCGGCTTATCTGGCGGGCGGCAGCGCGGCTCATCCGGCGGACGGCGGTGCGGCCTATCCGGCGGGCGGCAACGGCGGCCGGTCCGCTACTTCCGCTCGCGGCGAATGGCCTGCCCGACCTCTCGCAGGACGGCCTGCTCCTCCGGATGGATGTCGCCGAAAGGCCGCGGGCCCACGTTCAAGAAGAAGACCGCCTCGCGGCCGCGGACGGCCCGGTAGGTCTCGTGGATCGAATCCGCGCTCTTCACGGCGTGGTTCCAGGGCTGGTAAGACCAGCCGGCGTTCAGGTTCCACCAGCACGCCCTGGGCAGCTCGCCGATCTCGGTGGTGTTGAACCCGATCGAGTTCTCGCCGGGCAGATCCAGCTCCCAGACCTGGTAGTCCTCGCCCCGCAACGGCAGGACGTGGGTGTTGTTCGCGACCACGGCGTCCGGCTGGAGCGAGTGGATCAGGTCGTATGTGCCGGCCAGGTCCCACGGACCGCGCGCCCGGAAGTACTGAGCCGCCACCGGGTCCTCGTCGATCCAGTTGCCGCGAGGCCAGTAGCCGTCGAAGACGAACCCGGCGACCTTGCCGTAGCTGGTGCACAACTCCCGGACCTGGTTCTGGTAGTAGGCCACGTATGCCGGCCAGTCGCGGCGGTACGCCGGGTGCGTCCAATCCACGAGCGAGTAGTAGAAGTGGAGGCCCAGGCCCCGGTCCGCCAGGGCCCGCGCCAGCTCAGCCAGCACGTCGCGCTTGAACGGCGTGTTGGCGATCGTGAAGTTCGTCTGCTCCGAGTGCCACAGGCAGAAGCCGTCGTGGTGCTTCGAGGTGATCACCAGGAACCTATGGCCTGCCTCGACCATGAGGTCGGCCCATTCCTCCGCGTTGAAGCGGACGGGGTTGAAGGCTTCCGCTCGCCGCCGGTACTCGTCCAGCGGTATCCGGTCCGCGTAGTAGATCCACTCGTTGCCGCTCGTGCTAAGCGAGTAGAGGCCCCAGTGGACGGAGAGGCCATAGCCCGACTCCCGGAACAGCCGCACGCCTTCAGGAGATGCCTGAAGCCTGGCGCGGCTGGTGTCCTCGATCTTCGGACCCGCTTCCATTCGCCCGTCCACCCTACGGTGCCCGCTTGATGACGTCCTGCAGGTAGGCGTCGATCTCTGGCACCGAGCGCAGCGTGCACTCGAAGTAGTCGTTGACCGCCTTCATAGCCGCGTCCGAGATGCCGGCCATGTCTTCCGCCCGTCCGGCGGCCTCGCCTCGGGTGGCGATCGAGTTCCGCAGGCGCAGCAGGTGGCCGACCATCTCGGCTTCCTCGGGCCCGTCGAGCGCCTGGATGGCCGACATGATCAGCTGATCGACCTGTGCGGTCATCGTCTCGGCGTCGAAGTCCTCGCCGGACGACGCCGCGTCGCCCAGCGTCTCGACCAGCGCGGCGACCTGATACAGGGCCGTGATCGGCTCGTCGAAGAGTTCGCGGATGAAGGCCGCCTGCTCGTAGCGGCCGCTCATCCGGAAGATGTTGTACAGGCGCCGGGCAACCTTGCCGTAGCTCGGGTGCTCGACCATGTACTTCCAGACTTCGTGTTCGAGCGCTTTGACGTAATCGTCGACGCTGTCGGCGCCCAGCTCCTTCACCAGCTTCGTGAAGACCGGAACCGATTCGGTGTCCAGGTAGACCTCCTGGAAGTAGGGGTCCAGGAAGCCGTCGAGCGGCACGATCGTGCCGTCGGGCCCCTCCCAGGTGGGGTCGAGCACGTTGCTGGCATAGGCGACCTTGCCGCGCTCTTTGTCGGCCACGACCCAGTCGAGCTTGCACCAGCCCGGATCGGCAGTCGCGTCCGCCCAGGTGTAGACCGCGGTCGAACCGTCGAGCAACTCGACCGACATCCGGCCGGCCTTGACCTCGTCGGGCGTCCAGGACATGGGCGACTTCACGCCGACCGGCTTGCCATCCTTCTTGCCCTCGGCCGGATGCTGGCCGAACTTGACCTCGGTGAACTTGTAGCCGGGACCGCTCATCTTCGAGAGGGCTTTGTCCCGAATCATGTCGGCCAGGATCGAACAGGCTTCTTCCCGGGTCGGCGCCTTGATGTGGATGCGCTCGAAGAAGTCGCAGTCGGCCGGGAAGGTGTTGATCTTGCTCTGGGCCGCCGAGCCGGAGATGGCCAGGGCCGTCAGGACGTTGGGCGGGCGGTCGTCGAAACCGACTATGGCGCCTATCTCCCGGAAGCGCGCCAGGTCGCCCGAGGAGAAATCGAGCATCGTGGCCCGGTGGCCGTACACGCCCGTGTTGACGTCCACGGTCAGGTCGCCGCCCCGGGCTTCCGTCTCCATGGCCGCCATCCAGTCCGCGGCCTCTGTTTCGTCGAGTTCCACGCCCAGCCGCGCAGCGGCCTCGACGATCCTCGCCAGCGCCGCAGCGCGCTCCTGCGAGGACGTCCCGGCGGATCCCGGTCCGCTCGCGACCGGCTTGCTCGTCCCCGGCTGGCTCGGCTCCATGGCGGATCTCCCTTCGTCGCGTGGCGGCTCGACTCACCCGCCAGGGATTGTACGGGCCGCAGCAGCGAATTCGGAGAAGATACCGTGGCGCGACGTGGAACCGGCCTACTCGCCCGCCGCCCGGTACAACTCTGAGCCGGCAAGCAAGAAGGCCCCGGTGCCGTAGACGCCCGTGGCCGACGCGTCGAATCTGGCCGGTTGATCTCCGATGGGCTGAACTGAGCCGAGCTTGCCGTCGGCGGTGACGTGGGCGAGCATCCCGTTCCACGCTCTGACGACAACGGGCAGGTATGCCTGACGGTCGAGAAGGCCGGCGTTGATTCCCCACGCCAGGGCATAGGTGAATAGCGCCGTGCCCGACGTCTCCGGATCCGGGTACGAAGCGGGATCCAGCAAGCTTGCACGCCAGACGCCGTCGGTCGGCTGCAACGCCGCGATCCGGCCGGCCATCTCCTGGAATTGGGCCACGTACTCGGCGCGGGCTGGATACGCATCAGGCATGCGCCCGAGAACGAGTGCCAATCCGGCGAGAGCCCAACCATTGCCGCGCGACCAGAAGACCTTCTGGCCGTTGGCCTCGCGTCTCGCGAGGAACTGGTCGTCCCGGTAGTAGAGGTGCTCGTCCGCGTCGTAGAGCGAGGCAGAGGTCAGCCGCCACTCCCGATCCATGAAGTCGAGGTAGCGTTCGTCTCCGCTTGTCAGCGACAGTTGAGCCAGAACCGGGGGCGCCATGAAGAGGGCGTCGCACCACCACCACAAATTCTTGCCCGAATCGTCAGGCCGGGCCAGGAGCTCGTTCATGCTCTCAAGGGTTGGCGCAAGTTCGTCCGGTCGGCGACCGTCACCGTAGAGTTCCAGGTAGGCCAGCCCGATTGCCTCGTCGTCCGCATGGCTGAACCGCGGTCCGAGTTCCCAGTCGTTGTCGATCGCAACCTGGCGGACCTTGTCGCGGTACCTCGCGTCTGCAGTGGTCTTCGAGGCGGCGAGAAGGCCGTCGTACAGGACGGCGTTGGTCCAGTCGATGTCGTAGTGCCCTTCGGCGGCCTTGAGCTGCCAGTCCGCGACCCGCCTCATCGCCGCGGCAATGTCCGAACGCCGCAGGTCGACCGGTCCGCCGGCGGGGGGCGGGCTGGAACTGGGGGAGTGAGTCGTCGGGGCGGAGCGCTCGCCCGGGGCACTGGTGCTCTGCGACTGACCGCAGGCCCCGCCTGCGAGGGTAATGATCAGCGCGAGCAGGAGGAAGCGAGGGCCCTTCACTCGCTTGACATTACACCGCCGGAGCGGGCCGTGGCGCGCTCCTGTTGGGACGATGCGGCGGACCCAGGTCCGGCGGATCTCGTTCGTCGCGTGGCGGCTCGACTAACCCGCCAGCGATTGTACGGGCCGCCGGCCCGGATTCCGAGGTTGAACCGTGCCGCGATATTTCGATCCGGCGGCGTCATGCCACGCGGCTAGAATCGCCGGGGGTCAACGAGAGCAGGCGAAGGAGTGGAATGGCCGGCGACGAGAAGGAATCCGAGCCTCTGCCCGAGCTGGAACTCGACTGGACGAAGTCGGACGAAGAGCCGCCATACCATCCGCGCCCTCGGACCTGGGCCGAGCAGGTGTACGACGAGGCGTTCAGCTGGCCCAGGATCCTCGTCTTCGGCCTTGGCTTTCTGGTTCTGTTCATCGTCGTGATGAGCGTGCTCGCCATAGGGGGCGTCGGCTTCAGCCTCCCACTCGGCGGTTGACGGCGGTTGACGGTGGTTGACGGCGGCACTGCTATCTGCGTCGCTTGTGGGCTCTCCCCGAGTGCCCGTGCTGCTTGTACGTACCGGCCGCGGCCACGAGGGTCGACCGGATCTGCGGGTCCGCGCTCGACGGATCGGCGCGCATTGGGGCGAGGTCGACGAGCCTGCCGTAGAGGACCGCCGCCAGGGCGGCGTCGGCGATAACGACCAGCGCGGCGAATCCGGACCGGATAGCGAGCAGCGGTCCGCTTGAGAACGGTAGTTCGACTATCCAGGCCGAGAGCGTCAGGCCGCCGAGTAGGAGCCAGACGCTTGTGCGGTCTGGTTCCGAGAGCCTCCAGGCTCGTTTGAGGGTCCACCAGGGCCCTCCGCGTTCGGCCAGCGACACGGGCACGACGAGTAACTGGACTGGTGCGATAAGCGCGCCCGCCACAGCCGCAGCGACGAAGCCTACGCCGCTTCCGAGGGAACTCAGCGAGGCCAGATCCACGGGCCAGTTCTGTTCCGCGGCGGCATTCAGGGACACGACCGTTGCTACCAGCAACGCAATGTAGCCCGCCAGTGCCACGGCGCCGAGGATCGCAGCTCCAACGATGTAGGTTGCGATCACGCGCAGATACGTCCCGATCAACGTGTCGGGCGAGCCGATTTTCGGTCTCCGACAAAGGTCGAACAGGAATACGGCGGCCAGAATCAGTGTGACCGCGATATAGAGGAGATATGCGGCCTCTCGGCTCGCGCCCAGCCACGTGCCCGAGATGACGTACGCACTCCAGGAGACGACCACGGCCGCCGCCGCCAGAAGTCTCCGGCGTTGGATGGCCTGGATCGCGGCCGCGACGACGTCTCGCATGCCGCCACGTACGTTTCTGCCCGACCGATCGTTTGGTTCCAAGCTACCGGACGACGATGTTGACCAGCCTGCCGCCGGCGTGGATCACCTTGAGGGGCGCCTTGCCCTCCAGGGCGGCCACGATCTTGGGCCGGGCCAGGACGAGCTTCTCCAGATCGGCGGGCGCGATGTCCACCGGGACCATGACCCGGTCGCGGAGCTTGCCGTTGACCTGGACCGGGACCTCGCGTTCGTTCTCGGCGGCCGCGGCCTCGTCCACGGCGGGCCAGGTCTGCGAGTGGATGGACGTCCACGCCTCGCCCCGCGCGGCCGCCAGCCGCGACCACAGCTCTTCGGTGATGTGGGGCGCGGCGGGCGCGAGCATCAGCAGGAGCAGCCGCGACGGCCTCGTCCCAGGCCGGGCCGCCCGCCACTGCCGTGCCGCGGTAGCGCATCAGCAGGTTCGACAGCTCCATCAGGTGCGCGACCATGGTGTTGAAGCGCAGCCCGGCGTACTCGTCCGAAACGACCCGCAGCGTCTGGTGGGCGGCCTTGCGCAGAGCCTTCGCGGCCGCCTCGGCGTCCTGGCCGGCCGGCAGCGCGCCCGCTTCCGGATCGCCCGCTTCGACGCCGTTCGGGTCGAGGGCGCAGGTCCAGATTCGGTGCAGGAACCGGCAGATCCCGCCGATGCCGGTCGGGCTCCACGGACCGCCCTGATCCCACGGCCCCATGAACATCAGGAACAGGCGCACGCAGTCGGCGCCGTACCGGGCGACCAGCTCGTCCGGATCCTGGACGTTGCCGCGCGACTTGCTCATCCGCTCGCCGTCGGCGCCCAGGATCTGGCCCTGGTTGAACAGCCGCTTGAACGGCTCGCGCTCGTGGACCAGGCCAAGGTCCGCCATGGCCTTGGTGAAGAAGCGGGAGTAGAGCAGGTGCATGACCGCGTGCTCGGCCCCGCCCGTGTACTGGGCGACCGGGCACCAGGCCTCCTCCAGCGCCCGATCGACCGGCGCGTCGGTGTTCTTCGGCGAGAGGTAGCGGAACCAGTACCAGCTCGAGTCGATGAACGTGTCCAGCGTGTCCGTCTCGCGCCGCGCCGGACCGCCGCACCTGGGGCAGGTCGTGTTCAGGAACGCGGCGTCCGAGTTGAGCGGGTTGCTGCCGCTGCCGGCGTAATCGACGGTCTCCGGCAGCCGAACCGGCAGCTGGTCGTCCGGCACGGGCACGATGCCGTCCTTGTCGCAGTAGACGACCGGGATGGGCGTGCCCCAGTAGCGCTGGCGGCTGATCAACCAGTCGCGCAGGCGGTAGTTGACCGCGGCCTTGCCCCGGCCCTGCTTCTCGAGCATGGCGACTATGTCGGCGAAGCCCCTCTTGGCCGGTTTGCCCGAATGCTCGGCCGAATTGACCATCCGGTCGGCGTCGCCGTGGGCGATATAGGCGGTCTCCAGTGGGGCCGCGACTTCGGCGTCGGAGACTTCGGGGCCGGCGATGACGCGAACGATCGGCAGATCGAACTTGCGGGCGAACTCGAAGTCGCGCTCGTCGTGGGCGGGCACGGCCATGATCGCGCCGGTGCCGTAGCCGGCCAGGACGTAGTCGGCGATCCAGATCGGGATGCGCGCCCCGTTGACCGGGTTGATGGCGTATGAGCCCGTGAAGACGCCTGTCTTCTCACGCTCGGTCGACATCCGTTCGATTTCGGTCTGGCGTCCGGCAGCCTCGACGTAGGCCTCGACCTCGGCCTTTCGGTCGGGCGTCGTGAGCTTGGACACGAGCGGGTGTTCCGGCGCGAGGACCATGAACGTGGCCCCGTACAGGGTGTCCGGCCGGGTGGTGAAGACGCGCAGGGTGTCGCCGAATTCGGTCGCGAAATCGACCTCGGCGCCTTCGCTGCGGCCGATCCAGTTGGTCTGCATGATCTTGATCGGCTCGGGCCACTCGAGGCCGGTGAAGTCGAGCAATTCGTCGGCGTACTTCGTGGTCCGCAGATACCACTGGTCCAGGTTGCGCTTCTCGACGCGCGCCCCGCAGCGCCAGCAGTGGCGGTCCGCGCCTTCGACCTGCTCGCGGGCCAGGGTGCCGTCGTTGGGGCACCAGTCGACCGGCGATGCCGTCCGATACGCCAGACCCGCCTCGAGGAACCGCAGGAACAGCCACTGGTTCCAGCGGTAGTACTCCGGCTCGCAGGTGACGACTTCGCTGTTCCAGTCGAACGTGGCGCCCATCAGCCGCAGCTGGCGCCGCATGTTCCTGATGTTCGACATCGTCCAGTCGCGCGGATTGATCTTGTTTTTGATCGCGGCGTTCTCCGCGGGCAGGCCGAACGCGTCGAAGCCGATCGGCAGGAAGACGTTCTGGCCGTGCATTCGATTGAAGCGGGCCAGGGCGTCCGTCGGAGTGGCCACGTACCAGTGCCCGATGTGGATGTTGCCCGACGGGTACGGGTACATGGTCAGCAGGTAGAACTTAGGTCGTGAGTCGTCGGTAAGGTCCGTGTCGTAGAGGCCGAGCTGCGCCCAGCGCTGCTGCCACTTCGGCTCGATGGCCGTGGGCTCATAGCGATCGATGCGGGTGCGCTCGGTGCCCTCTGGCGCTGACACTGTGGACCTCTCCATGGCTGGTGGAGCGGGCGCCTCCTGAGCGGCCCGTCCGGAGGCCCTAGTCTATCGTGGCTGCCTGCGCGGCGGCCTGCCCCGGGCGAGTCGGCACGTCGGCCGGTCGTGGTTGCGGGGAGGGTCAGCTTCCGCGGCGCGGCGCACCCCCGCCGGCCCGGCTGACGACCATAGTCGCCGCTCCGGGCCCGGCCGGGCTTCTGGGGCGCCGGCCTGAGTCTCCGTCAGGGTCGCGACCAGCGACATCAGATCGGTAAGCGTGAACGGCTTGGCCAGGAATCGATAGCCGTGGTCAGCGGCGACCTGGGCGAACGCAGGCAGCCCGGAGATCATGAGGATTGGCAGCTCCGGCGTGCGCCGGCGGATCGCGTCGGCAAGTTCGAGGCCCCGGATCGCAGGCATGTCGTAGTCGGTGATCAGCAGGTCGATCCTCTCCCGGTTGCTCGAGCGGAGCGCCTCCGCTCCGTCCGACGCCTCGGTCGTGCGCCAGCCCTGCTTCTCCAGGACGGCGCAGACCAGACGGCGGATGAGCGGTTGGTCGTCGGCGACGAGGGCGAGCGGGCGCCGGCCCAGAGGCAGCGGCGTTCCTGCATGACGAATGCCATCAGGGTCAGGGGACAGGCGGGGATTGGACATCTGAGCAGCGCCTTCTTGTCACGCCCCGGACGGTCCCCCTACCCCAGGGAGGCCGGGCAAGCATCGAAACGCGTTCCGGAGCGTCGGCGCAGGATCCGTCTCCGACGAGCCGATCCCGCTGAAGAAGGGTAAGCAGAAGCCGACGGCAAGTTCTGATTGGGCAGGTGGGAGAACTGGTCATTGCGGCCCGCATCAATCCGGCGCGGACGTGCCGGAGGCCGGCTACGTTCGATCGCGGCCGGAAGCGGCCGTCTTGCCCGGCGCTTTCCGCGCGAGGGCCAGGAAGTCGGCGGACTCCCGGCCGGTCGCTTCGGTGTCCTCGGTTGCCGAGAGACGCTGTCTGCGCTCGCGCCGCTCGGCCGCTTCGCGGAGCAGCAAGTGGAACTTCTCGTTCATCTGGTCGTCGACGAAGCGCTTTCCGGTCGCGGTCCCCGTCTTCGTTGTCATTGGTAAGCCTCGCTTCTACAGTCCCTTGACGGTTCGCGACTCCGGCGAACTGCAAGCTACGACCGACCGAGTAAATCCCGCCCGCCTTCCGGATCCCGATGCGCCGAGCCTTGCCAAGGCCCAGGTCCTGAGCTCGGATCTGGTCGGCGAAATGCTCTACGACCTCTCCGTCGCCGACAAGCAGAACGTCGTCTTCGACCGGCACGGCGGCCTGGACTCTGGCGAAATAGAGCCTCATCCCCTCGTCGCGATGACCTTCGCCCGCTGGATGGCTCGCGGTCGGCGGCCGCCCGGTCGAGCGGTGGCGACCCGCGATGAGGGATTTGATCTTCTCACGTCCGGCGAGCCCGTTCGGGCCCCACTGCAGGACGAGGGCAGACGATGCGGAGATCCAGACCCCGGTTGTCGGCGGAGTTGCAGATGCCTTCATGTCAGTTTCGGCTCCTCGTAGTCATAACGGTGTCGCCCCGGAGCGGGGTCGTCGCGTGTGCGGGCTGCGCCGGATCAGGCCTCCGGCAGGAAATGGGCCGATCCGGTCGGCTCGGGCGAACGCATCCAGGAAGCATGGGCGACGGGCGCGTCGGTAGCGGTGGACAGCATGGCCAGGGTCGGGAGCGATCGAGGACGCCCGAGCCGGGCGCCGACCGACCAAGCCACGAGCGGCCGAGACTCTGGTCCATCACGATCCGGACACCCTGAGGGTGCCCTATCGGCGGCACGTCGCCCCGGGGACAGCCGAACAGCGCGTCCACTTCCTGGGCCGTGGCCTCACGGACGCGAGCTTCGCCCGTGACCGCGGCGAGCAGGGCGAGGTCGAGGCAATTCCGGCCCGAGACGAGGCACACCACCGGGATCACCCTACCTCCGGGTCGCGGCGCAAGACACACGACGGTCTTCACGATCTGACCGAGCGCAACTCCCAGAGCGACCGCCAGCTCCTCATCGGTGAGCGTCGAGGCCCGCATGAGCCGAATGTCGAACGTCACGCCTTTGCGCGCGGCGTCGTCGGCGACCCTCTGCATCCCCGCGGAAAGCGGATCGTTCACGCTGTGATCTCCTGGACATGCAGAGGGACTGAGGGGCAGGGTCGGAGCCCGTCTGGAGCCAACCCTGCCGGGAGTTGTAGAAGCGTCAGGCACGCGCCTGCGGGGGTAGTGTGGGGGCGGCGGATGGGGTCGTCATGACGGCCCGTAATGCGGCGCCGCGGGCCCAGACTCGGTCGCCCCGGTCGGCTGGTCTCCTGGTTTCGGTGTCCCGCGCCGCAGACCGCCTGAGCCGGCCGCGCGGCTAGCGGGTTTTGACGGCGTAGCCGCGCATGACGCTGTCCACGATCTTGTTGGCGAACTCGTCGTTCAGCTGGCCGCCGAAGATGAGCCGGAAGTAGACCGGGCCGACGAGCAGTTCCGTGGCCACGACGGCGTCCAGTTCTGGGCGCAGGTCGCCCCTGGCGATGCCCCGCTCGATCATCGCCGCCACGGCCTCGCGGCGGCCCCGCACGACCGTCTCCCGGAACGGGTCGCCCAGCTTGGGGTTGCCGGCGATCTGCGAAATCAAGGCCCGGATCACGGGGCCGAAGTTCGTCTCGGTGATGGCCCGCATCGGATTCGTGACCGCGGCCAGCATCTCGGCCCGCGTGTCGCCGAGGTCCTCGATGCCCAGGTGGGGCGCGGCCAGATCCTGAACCAGGGCCTGGGCCAGGTCTTCCTTGGAGGGCCAGCGGCGGTAGATCGTGGCTTTGCCGACGCCCGCCGCGGCCGCCACGTGCTCCAGGCGGAGCCGCGTGTAGCCGTCTCGGATCAGCAGCTCACGGGCCGCATCGAGGATCGCACGGTGGACTCGATCGCTCCGAGGGCGTCCTCGCGTCCCGTGGCGTTGCGGTTCCTTAACCGAATTGCGATACGGACCGTCTTGTAACGGATCTGCCACGCACGTATGATACGGAACGGATCGTATAGAAATCAAGGAGGATCCTTGACATGCTTGACAACAAGTCAGCCATTGACCTGATCGAGCACGCTGAGCGCGCGAAGCCGTTCTGCAGCTGCGGCGAGCCGACCTCGCCGACCGGCCGCGGCGGCAACGTCTGGCTCGAGTGCATTTCGCTGCGGGACCAGCCCAAGGGCGGGAGCCCGGTTGCGCGCTTCCTGCGCGCTATCACCGAACAGGCTCACGTTCGCGAGCTGCTCATCGAGAACCAGAAGGCCGCCTGAGCCTCTCGCTCGAGGGGCCCGCTCGCGCGACCTGAATCGCACTGAGCATCGAAGGGGCGCCGAAAGGCGCCCCCTATGATTCGTCTCGAAAGGCTTGCCGGCCGCCCCGCCGGCCCCCTTCCGGCTCCGGCCAAACGCGGCCCGCTCCACAATTCCTGTCCGCCCCGTCCATAACCGGTCCACGCCTCTGACCGATTGTCTGGTCATCGAGCCGGCCAGGTCGGCCGGCCATGGGCCCCGCAAGGGGCCGCATCGTCGGAGGCGCAGATGCGCAAGATCCTTGCCGCCATTGGCGGCGCCGCGTTCGGTTCGCTGTTCCTGGTTGCGGCCGTGTTCGCGGCCGGCCCAACCACTCCCCCGTACGGAAACGGTGCGACGACCGGCACGGTCGCCCAGGTTCTGGGACTCAGCCAGAGCCAGCTCCACGAGCTACGGGACGGCGGCCAGAGCATCGCTCAGATCGCCGAGCGCCAGAAGGTCGAGGTCCAGAAGGTCATCGACGCGCTGGTGGCACGCTGGGCGGACCGTATCAACGTCCGCCAGGCGAACGGCGCCCTGACCAGCGCCGAGGCTGCGGCCCTCAAGGCCAAGCTCCAGACGCTGGCCCAGGACATGGTTTCCAGCACCGAGCCGGGCGGGATGCGCGGCGCGGCAGTCGGGGCCGGACCCAACGGTAACGGCAACGGCGCGCAGGACGGCTCCGGCGCAAACGGCGCCGGCGACGGCACCTGTGACGGCGATGGGCCTCACGGGCGCGGCAACCGCTAGCTCCCCCACGCGAAGGCCGGTCCCAGACTTGGGACCGGCCTTCGTTCTATCGTGACGCCATGCAAGCTCGCATTCTGGTCGTGGACGACGAAGCCGACATCCTCGAATTCGTGCGCGGCTACCTGGAACGGGAAGGCTACGAGGTCGTGACCGCCGAGGACGGCGACCGCGCCGTCGTGCTGGCCGAGGAGACGCACCCGGACCTGCTGGTGCTGGACGTGATGCTGCCCGGCCGGTCCGGCTTCGACGTCCTCCGGGCCCTTCGCTCGAGCGGTTCTACCGTTCCGGTGATCATGTTGACCGCCCGCGACGACGTGATCGATCGTGTGGCCGGCCTCGAGTTGGGAGCCGACGACTACGTCGTGAAGCCGTTCGAGCCGCGTGAGCTGGTGGCACGCGTGGGCGCGGTTCTGCGGCGGCTCGAGCGGCCGGTCCAGGCCGCGTCTATGAAGCACTTCGATCTGGCTATCGACGCGACCGCCCGCGAGGTCCGGCGCGGCGGCGAATTGATGCCTCTCACGCGCACCGAGTTCGACCTGCTGGCCACACTGGCGTCGCAGCCGGGGCGGGCCTGGAGTCGCGAGCAGATCGGCGAGCAGGTCTTCGGCCAGGCATTCGAATCGCTCGACCGCACCATCGACAGCCATGTCAAGAACCTCCGGGCCAAGCTCGGTCCGCGCCCGGACGGGGGTGCCTACCTCGAAACGGTCCACGGGATCGGTTACAGGGCCCCGAGGAGCGGCGGCTAGATGAGCCTGCGCCTGAAGATCGCCCTCGGCTTCGCGGGCGTCGCGCTGGCCACGGCGGCGGCGGTCGCCATAGCCGCTCCGCCCATCATCGGCCACGGCTTCGCCCAGCTCGAGTCGGGTACGACTGCCGAAGCCCTGCGCGGGCAGGGGCGGGGACCTGGGCCGGGAGGAGGGACGTACGCCCAGCAGATCCAGGACGAGACGGAGCGCACTCTGATCCTGGTCGCGTTGGGTTCGGCCCTGGCGGCATCCGTCGTGGGCTTCGTTCTGGCGAGTTGGATGGCACGGCCGCTGCGCCGGCTGGCGTTGGCGTCTCGTGCGGTCGCCGCCGGCGACCTCGGCCGGAAGTCGGGTCTGGCCGGGCGGTCCGACGAGTTCGGCGAGGTCGGCCGCTCCTTCGACGAGATGGCGGACGAGTTGCGGCGCACGGACGAGCAACGGCGCCACTTCATCCAGGATGCGATCCACGAGCTCCGGACGCCACTCACCGTCATCGAGGGCACGGCCGGAGCGATCGAGGAGGGCATCTTCGCCCCCGATGCCCGGCAGATGCGCAAGATTCGGGAACAGACTCAGGTGCTCAGCCGCATCGTCGACGACCTGCGGACGATCAGCCTGGCCGAAGCCGGCGAGCTGACGCTGGAACGGGAGACCGTCGATCTCGCGGTCACCGGGCCGTCCAGCGTGGCCGCCTTCGAGGCGCGAGCCGCCGCGGAGGGCCTGGCCATGGCGACCGACGTCGAGCCCGGCTGCGAAGTCGAGGCCGACGGAGGGCGCCTGCGCCAGAGTCTGGCGGCGCTGCTGGACAACGCCATCCGCCATACCCCCCGGGACGGCAGCGTGGACCTGGTGGCGCGCCGCCACGGGAAGGTGGTTCGGATCGCCGTCGAAGACACGGGCCGGGGCATCGCGGCGGAAGATCTGCCCCACGTCTTCGACCGCTTCTACCAGGCCGATCCGGCCCGCGACCGGCGCACCGGGACGAGCGGTCTGGGGCTCTCGATCGTGCGCGCCCTGGTAGAAGCCCAGGGCGGGCGCGTCGGGGCGGAGAATCGGCCGCAGGGCGGCGCCCGGGTCTGGATCGAGCTGCCGGCGAGCGAGGCGAAAAGCTAGCCCGCCGGCAGCTCGACGCGGCCGATCGCTCGGTTCGGTCCGGTCCGGCCGGTTCAGCCCGGTCCGGCGCCTAGACCCGCTTGCGGCCCTCTTCGGTCAGGGCGGCGCGGCCGTCGGCGACGACCACCAGCCCCATCTCGGAGAGGTCCCTCAGCGCGCTACGGACGCGAAACAGGGGCAGCTCGGCTTCAGATGCGACCTGCTCCGCAGTCGCATCCTTTTGGAGCGCCTTCAGGATCGCCTGCGCCGCCGCGGTCAGGGCTCCGTCGGAGTTGGTGCACGGCATGACCTACAGGTCCTTCTTGCACAGATACCAGTCGACGCACTCGTAGCCGGCCTTGACCCGCTCCTCGGCGTCTTCCTGGGTCTTGGGGGCCGGGACGATCACCTTGTCGCCGGGCTTCCAGTTGGCCGGCATGGCGACGCCGTTCTTGTCGGCCGTCTGGAGGGCGTCGATGACCCGCAGGATCTCGGCCATGTTCCGGCCGAGCGACAGCGGATAGTAGATCATGGCCCGCAGGATGCCCTTGGGGTCGATGAAGAAGACGCACCGAGACGTCTCGGTCTTGCTCTCGCCCGGCATCAACATGCCGTAGGCCGTCGCCACTTCCTTGTTCAGGTCGGCGATCACGGGGAAGGGGATCCGGACGCCGGTCTTCTCTTCGATGTTGCGAACCCAGGCGATGTGCGAGAAGACGCTGTCGATGGAGAGGCCCAGCAGGTCCGTGCCGCGCTTCTGGAGTTCCGGGTAGATTTCGGCGAAGGCCAGGAACTCCGTCGTGCACACCGGCGTGAAGTCGGCCGGATGAGAGAACAGGATGAGCCAGCGGCCCTCGAAGTCGGTCAGGGTGAGCGTGCCCTGGGTCGTAACCGCCTCGAATGCCGGCGCCGGCTCGTTCAGCCGCGGCAGTCCGGCGGGGCGCGTTTCGAGTTCCATCGTCATGAAGCGATCCTTTCACCTGCGATCGGCGTCGTCCCGTGGCAGAGCACCGACTGCAGCGGCCGATCGGAGTCAAGTATCGACGCTGGTGGGGCGACCTGCCGCAACGGGTGGCATGTGACCCACCCGATGGGATAGGTCGCGTGCGTGTGCGATCCGGATCTCCGGGGCGGCCGCTATCGCGGTGGAGTGCGAGGCGGGGGACCTGAGGATGCGGGGCCGAGGATTCGCGCGCCGGGCCGCGCCGCGCCGGCGCCGGTTCAGCTCGAGGAATCAAATGGTGGAGCTACAGGGATTCGAACCCTGGACCTCCTGCATGCCATGCAGGCGCTCTTCCAGCTGAGCTATAGCCCCACGAAATCACGCTCAAGAAGAGCGTCTTACTGGTTTGAGCCTTGACTTGACCGCTTGAAGAGCCTATTACTGAGACTGTTCAGGTTCGCAGTTACAGGTCTTTTCAATGCCAGGTGGAACTCCGGCCAGCGCGGCGCATCATACAACATCGCCGATGCTCGGGGACGTGCAGAGCTTCTCAAGGCACTGCCGCGCGGCCAATCTGTCGCCCCGCACGATCGAAACCTACACCGAGGCCGCCACGCAGCTCGCGCTGTTCCTCGCCGCCTCAGGCATGCCGACAGATGTCGACGCAATTCGGCGCGAGCATATCGAGGCCTTCATCTCCGACCAGCTCGATCGGTTCAAGCCCGGTACAGCTCATAACCGCTACCGCGGCTGCCAGGCATTCTTCCGTTGGGTCCTCGACGAAGGTCTGGTCAAGGAGTCGCCGATGGCGCGGATGAAGCCACCGCGCCTCCCCGAGGCGCCCCCGGCGATCATGCGCGACCCCGAACTAAAGGCGCTGATCGGCATATGCGAAGCCGACAAGACCTACGCCGGAGTCCGAGATGCGGCCCTCGTCCGCATCTTTCTCGACACCGGGGCCCGCCGCTCGGAGATCGCCAACCTCCGCTTCAGCCTGACCGACGATCTCGCGAACGACGTTGATCTCGAGCAGGGCCTCATCCGTGTCCTGGGCAAGGGCCGCCGCGAGCGAGTCGTGCCCATCGGCAACCGAACCATCCGGGCACTCGATCGATATCTCCGACTGCGCTCGAAGCACGTGGCAGCTGCGGAGCCCTGGCTCTGGTTAGGCACGAAGGGTCGGCTTACCGACTCAGGCGTCGCTCAGGCGGTCAGGGAGCGTGGCATCGCGGCCGGCCTGGGGGACAAGGTCCACCCCCACC
>CAVQCV010000004.1:0-553150 GCA_963711105.1 uncultured Chloroflexia bacterium
CCCCGACCATTCAGGTAGGTAAGGCCTACCCACAAGGTGGATGATCCGGCACGCGAGCGATCACCAACCTCGAGCGTGACACGGCCAGCTGTCGCCGACCTCAAACCGAAGAGTGGCACCCCACGCGCGGCTGACTGCGCAGCTGGGCATCGCCGCCGAATTCTGCGCGCAGGCCTGTCGTGCGGTCGACGTGGACCGTACGATGGGCCTCATGCGGGCGATCCTCTTCGACTGGGACGGGACTATCGTGGACTCGATCGGTGCGCTGTTCGAGACCGACGCCGCCATCTGCCGAAAGATCGGCGTGCCATTCGACGTGTCCATTTTCCGACGGACCTTCTCGCCAAACTGGCGGCTCATGTACCGCGCCCTCGGTATTCCCAATGAGAGAACAGACGAGGCGTTACAGGTCTGGGAATCTACGTTCCACCCAGATGAGACCCAACCCTTCCCTGGCATCGAGAATGCGCTGGCTCGACTCGCGGCGGCCGAATACATGCTTGGGCTCGTGACCGGCGGCAGTCGACCCGAGGTCGAGCCGCAACTCGTTCGGCTCGGCATCGATGGGCTCTTTGCGGTCCGGGTCTACGGCCACGACACCGTGGCGGGCAAGCCCGACCCTGAGCCTCTGCAAATGGCGCTGGAACTGGCCGGCGCCGTTCACCCCAATGACGCGGTTTACGTCGGCGATGCGCTCGACGACGTGAGAATGGCCGCCGGCGCAGGTGTGAGAGGCGTCGGAGTTGTATCGATGCTCGCCAGCGCACAAGAGCTGCTCGCAGCCGGTGCGGCCGAGTGCACAGGCTCTGTCGTCGAGTGGATCGATCGGTTGATTGATGCCAAGACGCCGTCCTAGGCCGACATCCCGACGTATGCAACGGCGGCAGCCTCTTCCGCCTTCCGCGCGACGCCTTCGGTGTGCGCAAGGCGATCGGGCAAGCGGGCGAGAAGCTCGCGGGCGAGGTCCTCAGCGGTTGCGATTGGTTCGGTCATCGATTGTCACGCTAACGCCGTCGCGGACGACAAGCAACTTGGCGGCTGCCGCTGTTCCGCTTGTGACGAGTTTCTCTACTGCATCGAGGATGACTCGCGGCGATCCGTTGGGTCAGGGCGCGCGCTCTCCTTCTGGGGTGCCTCCGGACGTAGGAGTCGCATCAATTCATGAGCGACCGACTCCAGCGGTCCGCTCCCGCCTTCTGCGCGGCACAGGATGAGCGCACCTTCCATCCCGGCCACGGCGGCCACGGCGATCGGCCTGGCTCGGTCGGCGGGTACGCCAGCCGTTTCGAGCTGGTCGGCCAGCAGATCGACCCAAGACCTGAACGTCGAGCGTACGACATCCATGAGGCCGGGCTCGTTAGCGGCAGTGTCGATGGCAACGCCGGCTACGACACAGCCAGCCGCACCCCCGGAGGCCAGCACGATTTGGCGCCACATGTCGATGAACCATCCCAGGACGCCTGACGCCGTCCTCGCAGGGCAGGCCCGCTGTTGCGCGAGCACTCGGTCGGAAGTCCAGCGGATCGCGTCCCCGGCGAGTTGCTGTTTTCCGGCCGGAAAGTGGTGGTATATCGAGCCCCGTGGAGCGCCGCTATCGGCCAGGACGTCCGAGAATGAAGTTGCACTGACCCCGCGGGTGCGGATCAGTGATGCGGCGCTCCGTACCATGCTGGCCCGGCTACCGGAACTCATTGGGCCACTCCTTGATTATGACGCTCGTCATAGACTAGGATCATCTGTATGACGACCATCATAGTCTACGAAGGAGCGTCCCATGCCCATGATCGACGTATACGCGACAGCGGGAACATTCGGCGACAAGAAGTCTCTGGCGAGGCAGATGGCGGCCGCGGTGATGCGGTGGGAGGGCGTCCCGGAGATCGCGCTCTTCAAGAACAACACGGCCGCATTCATTCACGACCAGGCTCCGGCCACGATTAGCAACGTATCCGGCGAGACAAACTACGTCCGCGTCCAGGTCCTGACGCCGGTTGGAGCCCTCGACCGAGCCAAGCAGCTGGGCGTGGTCAGGGAACTGACCGATATCGTCGCTGCAGCCGCCGATGACCCTTCGCTCGTCGATCGCACCTGGGTCCTCATCGTCGAGTCGCCCGAAGGTGGCTGGGGGGTAGGGGGTCATGCTTACACGCGCGCCGAGATCGCTGAGGCTGCCCGCGTAGAGCTAACCAGGCGCTGATCATCCAGATCCACTGGCGATGCCGTGGAGGGCGCCGGGCTACCGGCCGTTCTCGGGCGAGCCGCTCGGCCATTTTCCGGCGCCTTCTTCTCCGAAACGGCATGCGTCGGGCTCGCATCCCTTTACGACACGCGATCGCGGTGCCATGGTCGACGCCTCCGTGAGCATGGCTAGTAGTCCACGTCTCTGGCACCAACGACTCGCTCGTGGCGCCTGCCAGTTGCACCCAGAGGACACCGCGCGAGGACACGACAAGAAGGCGACAACTTGATGCCGCTCTTGGGAAAACAACAACAAGCTGTCTTGCAAGGGAACCATCGAATGACCATCTTCCAGTCCGAGTACCCGCGCGTTCGGGTTCACACCTATGTGAGTCCACCCGACGGCTGGCTGGTGAATACACAAGTTGTCGAAGGCCCCAAGAGTCTCGTCATCTTCGATGGCCAACTCCTGAACACACACGCAGCCGAAGTTGCCGACTACGTAGGTCACCTGGAAAAGCCGGTAGAGCGGATCGTCGTCTCTCACGGCCACCCGGATGATTGGGCGGGGCTCGAAGTCCTGGCACAACGGTTCCCATCTGCGCCTATCTCCGCGCTTCCTGGGGTAGCCGAACAAATCCGCGCCTATGGAGCGATCGCGCTTGCGGGACTCAGGTCTATCTACGGGGATAGGATCGCCGCACGCCCGACGATTCCCAACGAAACGCTCACGTTGGGCAACCAAACAATTGCCGGAGTGAGCTTCGAGTTCAGGGAGCTTCGGGATGTCGAATCCGATCTCCAACTCCTGGCTCTGATGCCCGATCAACGAGTCATGTTTGCCTTCGATCTCATCTTTCCGGCCGAGGATCATCTGTTCACGCTTGCCGGGCATTTCGACCACTGGATCAGTACGCTCGACGACCTCAAGGAGACTGATGGCTACAACAAGATTCTGATGGGCCATGACGTGCCCACAGATCAGCCCGGAGTTGAGGGGACGATTGCCTACCTGCGCAAAGCGAAGGAATGCTATGCCGCCGCAAACGACGGCAAATCCTACGCCGAGGCACTCAAAGCGGCGTTCCCGAATCGATTGCAGCCTGGTTGGGTGGATTTCTCAGGCCAGATGTTGTTCAGGACGCCTCGCCCGCTAGGCGCCCGGACCTGAACCGCTGAACCCGGCATAGGCATCCCCTTCCGCAATGTGACGAGGGCCGTGCGGCGGACCGCATCCTGATTGCTGCGACCGCACTAGGGCTCGGAGCCGCGATTGGGTGGGCGATCGAGCCAGTGCAGCCGCAAGTCGCTGAGCTCTTGGGCTTGACCCGGCCGGCGTTCGCACGGACGATCATCTCGATTGGCCATCCCACGGAGGCTGCACGACAGCCAAAGTCCGCGCCGGGAGCGGCCAGACGACCCCTCAAGGATCTCGTGCGAGAGCTCTGAGGCAGGGAACCCGACCCGCGAGCCGTCTCTGTCTCCCGGCCGCGAATACGAACGCAGGCTCCTCGGCGAACACCCTCTAAGCGGTTACCAATGCCCGATGGACGTGGCTGGGAACGTTCGTCACGGGGATCAGCATGATTCGTGACGGTGTGTCGGCTCTAATCCTCTCGCCCCGACCATTCAGGTAGGTTGTCGCCTACCCCCTTTCCCATTGGTTTGACTCCATTCCGTTTGGCTTGTTCTCCTGCATCATGATGCTATGATGCAAGCATGGCAAAAGTTCGGACTACACTGACGGTTGATGCGGACCTGCTGCGCGCCGTCAAGGTGCGCGCGGCGCGCACGGGAAAGGGCGACAGCGAGGTCATCGAGGAGGCCCTACGGCGCGACCTCGGCCTGGAGCTGCTCGATCGCGTCTGGGCAGCGAACAGGCTCGCCGAAGATGAGGCGCTCGCCCTGGGCGTCGAGGCGCAGCATTCGACTCGTCCGCCGCGGCCGTAGCCCGTTGCGCGCCATCCTCGATGTCAACGTCCTGATCTCGGCGCTGATCTCCCCCTCCGGTGGCCCGGCTCGGCTCCTGCTCGCCTGGCAGGAGGGCCGGTTCGAACTGATCGTCTCGCCGGCGCTTCTCGCCGAGCTTCGACGGGCGCTCGCGTACCCGAAGCTCGAGCGTCTCATCCCGCCTGCGGATGCCGACGCCTTCGTGGCCTGGCTGTCGCGGTCCGCGGTCCTGGTCCGCGATGCGGCCGCCCCTTCGCCGATTTACGCGGCCGACCCCGACGACGACTACCTGCTCGCGCTGGCAGCCGAGCAACGAGCGCAACTCGTCAGCGGTGATGGGCATCTGCTCGCGCTGGCTGGCGACTATCCCATCCAGGGGCCGGCTGATTTCCTCGCGACCGGCCTCGGCGCAAAGGACTGATCGCGAAAGCGAGCTGGAGGCCCTGAGACCGGACCGCAGTTTCAGCTATCGGCGAGCCAGAAGTTGGGGAACGTCGTTATCGTCGTCGCATAGTTGCGGCCTCGATCGCAGCCTCCCCGCGCGCCAACGTAGCCATGGATAGCAGAGCGCGGCTCGCCGAGCCCTTCGATGTACGGCATCTCGTCCGCCTGCACGGCCTCGAGCAGCCGCTCGAGCCAGGCATCGCGAACGTATAGGTCGGCGGGCGCGTTCGCGATCACGGGCACGAGGTCGGTGAGCGCATGGTTGACCGCGGTGCCTATGGCGCCCGACGAGCCATCTACCTGCTCGATCGCGGGCGAGATACGCTCCCGGCGGCCGATTCGCGCACCGGCTAGCCTTCACCAACAGCTGCTCGAAGGTCCTTCATCAGCAGAATGAGGTGCAGAGGATCAGTGGGGCTCTCTTCAAACTCGCCGAGATGCAGATAGAAGTTCTTCGCTGCCTCGGACTCGGCATGGATGAGAAGCGCACGCACGCCGATCACGTCCGACGCCTGCATCGTCCGCTTGAGGGCATCCATCACCAGCGCTCGCCCGAGCCCGGAACCGTGAGCAGACTTGTCTACTCCGAGTCGGGCGAGGAGGACGACGGGGATGGGATGGCGTCCGGTCCCTTTGAGTGTCCGACCGGTAGCGTCGCTCGGCTCTACAGAAGCGGCCGCGAGGGCGTAGTAGCCAACGACCGGAGCGCCGGTGCCAGTCCGAACAGAGACATAGACTCGGGCTGTCCCAGCGGCCTGTGCCTGGCGGGCATGGCGCGAAAGCCACTCTGTCTGTGCGGGGGATCCGCAATCGAAGTCGTCCAGCTCGTGTTCGGCCGTTAGTGGAACGGGCGACGCGAAGCCGAGCACGCTGTAGGTCGACTACTGGTCGCTGTCGTCGAAGGCGTTTGCGGCGCGAATAGAGGCGGCCAGACGAGGCTTGGCGACTACCGGGCGATCGAGCATCTCAACGAACGCAGCCCATTCTTTGGGAGGCAGTCTGAAGGAGCGTCGATCGGCCAGTACGTCCTCGGCCCGGCGGGTAGCCGCATCGAGTACAAAGGCACTCAATGTCCGCTCCTCTGCACGAGAAGCCTCTTCCAGAAGGCTGTGCTCTTCCGAACTGACTCGAAGAGCAATCCGCTCAGCCTTCGGCTTGGTGGTTCTGCGATCCGAGTTCTTGACTGGGTTCGCTCGGACTTGTGCCGCATCCATGATTCTTTACCGCCACTCTTCTCGTACCAACAACGTGCGCACATCGTAGGCCTCGCTCTCCGGGCTGTCAATGGTGAGCACGACTCGGGCCGACAGCTGGGCGGTTGCGAGTGTCATGTCTGACCCGGAGGCTGGCGCGCTAGTATGCCTTCACCACCCCGGCGGTTCCGCCCGTCGGGTTTTCTCTTGGGCCCAGAGACGGGAGCTCCTGGGTCCTCCTGAGAATCCCAGGTTGGGCCAGCAACCTTGGAATTGGCGCCAAGGAATCCAAGAGCCTCAACCCGCCTTCCGGAGCGCCAGCTCGATCGCCGGCGGCACGATCATCCGGGGGACGGGAAGTGCAGCCGCCAGACCTCTCGCCCGGACCATTCGGGTAGGTGACAATCGAGCCGCCGGATTTCACGCTCGAATCTGGCGTTTTGCCATCGACTTGCATGACCGCTCGCACCCGCCCGATTGAGGGTGATGCTGAGCCGACCGACCCGAACGTCCCCGGGAGCGGCCCCATGCTGACCTTCGCCAAGCCGATGTCGAAGCCCTGCGATACCCTGACGCTACCTTCGACACTGTCCTGTCTGAGGAAGCTGATCGTCGGTCCGTTGGCCAACGCCAGGTACCGTTTGCCGGCGGCCTCAGGGGTGGTCATCGCAAGGATGCGAAGATTGGCGACGTTAGGACCGCGGTCGGAGTGCCTACGAAGCGCTCGCCGTCAGGGGTCCGCGACCGAACAGGGCTCGAACGCCGGTCAGGTTGAGGTACCCGAGGATCCCCAGATGGACCACGATGCCCACCACGCCGTTGGTTTCAAGCCCCCAGATGAGGCCCGAGACCACGGTCGCCGCCAGCATGCCCGCGCTCAGCTGGATCGCCGCAAGCCAGGCATCGCGCCGCATCGACCAGAGCCGCCAGGCGACGGCGAGGCTGCCGCCGGCCAGGGCCAGATACGTCAGGACCATGACCAGGTCCAGCGCCGCCCAGTTCATCTCGTCATAGGACGTTCGGTAGTTGAAGCCCCACCAGAACTCCCTGACCACGGTCAGGCAGATCACTCCGTTGACGGCTTCGACGACTGCCAGGCAGGCGATCCCGAGCGGACGAGCGGCGGTCGCGAGATAGCCGGATCCGGCAGCTACCGCGTTCGAGGCGCCGGTCGGAACCGGGACGCCAGGCAAGGCCGGAGCGACCGGCGCGGACGGCGGCGCAACGCCGATCGTCGGCCCGGCATTGTCGGCGGCGGTGATCGGCGGCTGCCCAAGCTGGGCGAGCAGCTTGTCGACTGCGTCCCGGCAGATCTTTCGAGGCAAGGCGCCCACGAAGCCTCCCGGCTCGATGGACTTGTCCGCGGGAATCAGGAACAGGGCGGAGATGCGGGCCGCCAGGCGGGCGTGGATGTGTGCTTCGATGCGAACGTGCGGGCCGGCCTGCCGGACGACGCACACCATCTGGCCGGTCAGCAATCCGGAGCCGCGGACGTAGTGACGACTCCCGTCCGGCTCCATTTCGGTGAGCGCAAAGCCATTCTGCCCGGCCCACGCATCGGCGATCGGCGCCACCGCGTACGAGGTCTGAAAGTCCCGGATCGAGCGGTCTGCCACGTGGCCCTCCCTGTCAGCTCTGATCGGTGGCGGCGATGATCATCGAGTCGGGCGAGCCGTGGATCATGACGGTCACCTCGATCATCGCCTTGGCCTCCGCCTCGGTCAACCCGTCGGCGTCGAACGAGACGCTGCCGTCCGAGCCCGGGGCGCTAATCGTGAGCTCGTAGCGGCCCTTGATGGCCACGACCTCATCGATGTCGCCACGCTGGGCGCGGGCCTGCGCGTCCTGCTCGCCCTGGCTGTCCGAATAGAGGACGTAGCCCTTGAGCGCGAAGCCCGCGCCCTTCAGCACCGCGAGGTAGCCTGCGAACCCCTCACGGGTCACCCCGTCGAAGAAGAGCCGGATGCGATAGCTTCAGAGGACGCCTCAACAGCCGAGTTCCGGCGACGCTTCTCATCGCCCTGGGAGGCTTGATCCCGGCGATAACAAGTGGGATGAGCCGGTTCGGCAATACGAGCGGCTTCTTCGTCGGGGAGTTTCTCGGAGTCGCATTCCTGTTTGCAGGATTCCTCGTCTCTACTGAGGTGTTCGCCGAGATCCGAATCCCGTTCACCCGCATCGTGCTGCGGCAGCGCGCGTCGGAGGAAATCGGCTGACGGCCGGGATGGCCATCAGCGGACTGAAGGTCCGCCAGAGCGGAGCCCGTAGCCGGTGGGATTCTCAGCGCGCACGCCCTGGGACCCAGCGTCAGGTCCGGAGCGGGCGACGCTCGGCCGCTACCCCTGCGACAGCTTGACCAGGAGTGCCACAAGAAGAAGCGGCGGGACCCAGATGGCGATGTCGAAGATGAACCTTGCCTTCGGGTCCCTGGGTCCCCAGCGGTCACCGACGTAGTTGAACAACCCGATCTGCAGCGCGCTGCGCGGCTTGGGCTGGGTCCCGGAGGCACCGCCGGTCGGCTGCTCTTGCGACTTCGTCATCTCGTCCTCCCTGGTGTCGCCGCTCCTACTCGGCGACTGCCTCAAAGGGTAGCGGCGCGGACACGCTCTCGTGTAGCCAGTTCCACGGGTGGCCGGTCAGATAGTCCTCCGGTGGAAGGTTCGGGGCGCGGGACTTCGCGGCGAAGGTCGCGACGGTCCCGCGGCGACGACGTGCAGGCCTGCCGATTGCTTGGTCGCGAGCGGTTGGAAGGAACTCCCCTAAGCAGTCTTCGGGACCCGACCACTTTGGCTCGGTACGTTCGTGGCCGGGATCAGCAACGATGGTGACGGTGTCTCGGCCCTATCCCTCTCGCCCCGACCATTCGAGTAGGCCCCACCCTACCCCGACAGCTTCCCTGTTCGACTGCCGCGGTATTTCTGCCTCCCTACCGCCCGAGCTGCGCTCCGAGGATCTTGGCCACAGGGCCAGCCGGCGTCGCATTGACGAGGGCCGCGATGCGGGCGCGTACCTCGACCGATGACCCGCTCTTCTCCGCGGCCTTGATGGTCGAGTCGTAGGCGGCCCAGACGTCGGCGCCGGTGATCTCGTAGCCGTAGCCCTCCAACAGCCACCTAATCGCCAACAGTCCGGCAGCCACCGCGAACGCCGGCTGGTCGGAGGCAAGGTCGCGCGCCGCTCGCGTGAGGGTTTGGGGGTCGCAAGGCGCGCGGCCGGCGAGTTCCAGCGCTTCCTCGTACAAGCCGGCATCCTTGGCGGCAGCGAACCACTTGCCCTCGTCGCCGGGCGTCGTCGCGACTAGGTCCGCGAGGATCTCGTGCGGCTGCTTGTGCGGATAGCTTCTCGTGACCGCGCGAAAGGTGGCCAGGTAGGTCCCGGCTCGATGGGCGCGCATGCCGTAGCGACGATACGCCTCGTCGACCAGCCCGCTCGACAGGAGGATCTCCTCGCAGAGCGAGTCGATGTCCTCATCAGAAGCCCACGGACTGCGGCAGGACTCCGCATACCTGACGGCCTCGCCCTTCTGGCCGGACGCCGCGAGTGCCCTTAGCGCCCAGCGTTTGTATGGCCAGATCACCTGTTCGCCGGAGACCAGCTCCACGATTTCCTCATTGCGCTCGGCGCGGAAGAGCGCGCTCAGGCACGCGGAGGTCCCCTGGAAGTGGCCGCGAACCTTCGAGTCTGGGCTCAGAGCCAGGCGAGTCGCGCCGACTAGACGATCGGCCCAGTTCGACGCCAGCTCCTCCGACGCGCAGAGCTCGCCCCAATGGTCGCCGAGCCCTTCGATGTACGGCATCTCGTCCGCCTGTACGGCCTCCAGCAGCCTGTCCTGCCAGGCATCGCGAACGTCTACGTCGGCGGGCGCGTTCGCGATCACGGGCACGAGGTCGGTGAGCGCATGGTTGACCGCGGTGCCTATGGCGCCCGACGAGCCATCTACCTGCTCGATCGCGGGCGAGATACGCTCGATGAAGCTGACCGCGCCCTCGGCGGCCAGCATGGGATCCTTCCGCGCGACCTTCTTGATCTCGGCCACCGCTTGCTTCACGCGCAGGATTGCCGGCTGCGACCGCCAACCGAACGCATGGCGCCGAAATCGGGCCTTGAACTCCCACTTGTACGTGCCGGCGGCCGATTCGCGCACCGGCTAGCCTTCACCAACAGCTGCTCGAAGGTCCTTCATAGCAGAGTCCGGCGCGCCGAGGGGGTCGGTGATCCGTCCGCGGTGACCGCATTCACGAGCGTCAGCGTGTACGTCGCGAACAGAACCAGAAGCGCGAAGGCGCAGGGGTTGAAGCCATCGGCGAAGCCGGAGCCCAGAACGATGGGAGCGGTCAGGCCGCCGAAGCGAGCGGTCTCGAACGGAACGATGGCCACGGTCGCCAGGGCGACGATGGCCACGCCGGCGAGACCGGCGAACAAGGCGACGGCCGTGAGGGGGAGACGGCCGTCGGCCGTCGCGAGAGAGATCCAGGTCCTGGCGTCGAGTCGCTGGTTCATCGCTCAGGCCGCCACGTGGAGCGTGCCGTGCATCTTGGGGTTGTCCTTGCCCCCGCAGCACGAGTCGCACCAGAAGTCGTAGTCGCCCGGAGCCGTCGGGGCGGTGATGGTGATCGTCTTGCGAGACTCGGCCGGGAGCGCGAAGTCGATCTTGAGCGCGTCCGACACCAGGGTGTGCACTCCGTTGGTGAGGTGCATCGCTGCGTCGGTGTTCCACCAGTCGATGGTCAGGGTCTCCCCTGGCTTGGCCGTGATCGGGGTGGGGTCGAAGCCATCCATGCTGATCCGCATCGCGAACGCACCCGGGGTCGAAGGCTTGTCGCGCTGGCCCATGAAGACGGAGCCGGCAAGGTAGATGCCGCCGCCGAGAATGGCCAGCGCAACGACCATGAACGCCAGCGCCCGGAGCTTGCTCGGCCGCGGGGTCACCACCGGCTTTGCGCCCGATGTCCTGGCCGGAGGATCTCCCGCTCGAAGCCGTGAGGTGCGTCGCTTAGCCATGGAATGCCGCTCCACAGTTGGTGCCCGTTGGGGCAGAGTCGAGCATGTCGTGACGGTTCCTGGCGCTCTGAGGGTCAGCCGACGACCGTGATCGTGCCGCGCATGCCGGCCTCGTAGTGGCCGTCGGCGTGGCAGGCATAGGCGTAGGGACCGGAGCCGTCGAAGGTGTAGGTCAGCGACCTCGACTGCATCATCCCGATGTCGGCGACCTCGGGAGTGCCTTCGCGGTCGGCCGCGACCGCGTCGGCGGGACCCACCATGAACTCGTGCACGAGCGGCCCGACGGTCGTGACGACGAACGTCACGGTTTCACCGCGCTGAACCGAGATCGTCGACGGGGTGAAGGTATAGCCGGGGCCGGCGACTATCTGGATAACCCGGGGCGATGCGGTCGTGCCGGCGACGAAGCCTGTCGCGCCGGGCTGCGTCCCGCTGTTCCCGGCCCATCCGCCCATCATGCCGCCGTAGGCGTTGTTGGCGTAGTCGCCACCCATCATGCCCGCGGGTCCGCCGTTTCCGTATCCCCCGTTGCCATAGTTGCCGCCGCCCATCATGTTGCCCGGCCAGCCCGAGTGACCGAACGCGGCGGCCCCCAGAGCAGTTGCCCCGACAGCAAGGGCGACGACGGCAAGGGCCGCGGCCACCCAGACAGGAATGTGTACGTCACGGCTCATTTGGTGGACTCCTTCTCGGGATCGAGCACGCGACGAGCCTGCTCGAATTCGGCCTGGCTGATCTCGCCTCGGGCAAAGCGGGTACGCAGGATCTCCAGGGGTTCCTGCGCGCCACGGCGAGTGTCGGGGGATCGGGTGATGAACCAGACCATCGCGACGAGCGCAAGGATCCAGATTCCCATCCAGACCCAGCCCCCGAAGTTCATTTCCCAGCCTGGACCCATCGTCTGGACCTCCATGCCGGGTGCCCTGCGGGCGTTCGTCCGGCACACTCGACTATGGATCCGGCCGGGCGCGCAATCCATGGAGGGAGCCTCTGCGTTGGCTCAAGATTGGGTCAAGGGCCCCGTGCCCTCAGGCGGCGGGCAGCTCCACGAGGAAGCGCGATCCAAGCCCCGGGCCATCGCTCTCAGCCCAGGCCCGGCCGCCCATCGCGCCGGCGAGGGCGCGAACGATCGATAACCCGATCCCGGATCCGCCAAGAGCGCGGCTTCTAGATGGGTCGACCCGGTAGAAACGCTCGAATACGATCTCGAGCTGATCTTCGGCGAGCCCTGCACCTTCATCGGTCACGGCCAGCACTGCCTTGCCTCCGCGAATACGGGCCGAGAGACCGACGGACGATCCGGGCGGGGCATATCGGATGGCGTTCGAGAGGTAGTTGGCCACGATCTGGGAGACGCGATCCCGGTCGGCTCGAGCCGAGACGGCAGGCGCGATGTCGAGGGCAATGGTGATCTGCCGCTCGTCCGCGAGCATCGTGAAGCGTTCGGCGGCGTCGAGGCAGACTTCTGCCAGATCGACGCGCTCGGCCTTGAGCGTGAGCTGATGTGCCTCAGCACGCCACAGCTCGGCCAGTTCGTCAACGAGCCGTGTCAGTCGAGCCGTCTCGGCCCGAAGCAAGCGCCAGGTTTCGTCCTTCGACTCGATGACCCCATCTTCGAGGCCCTCGAGGTAGCCGTCGAGCGTCGCCAGCGGCGTACGCAGCTCATGCGCGACATCGCCGACCAGGCGAAGGCGGCGGCGCTCCGTGGCTTCGAGAGAGCCGGCCATCGCGTTGAATGTCCGGGCGAGATCGCCGATCTCACCCTCGCCGGTCTCGGGCACCCGTTCGGCGTAGTGGCCGCCGGCGATGCGACGAGCTGCGGTCGAGAGGCGGCGCACAGGTCCCGCGATCCGACCCGAGACGGCGAGGCTCACCACGACGGCAGTCAGGACGGCAATGAGAGAGGCCGCAATAAGCGCATTACGGACGGCATCCACGAAGGCAGCCGCGGTGGCGTCGCTCATCATCTGGCCCATCGTGTCGCTCGGGCTGTGCCCCATCGCGGAGGCGAAATAGCCCGGCCCAACGAGGCTGACGGCGACCGCCACGGTGCCCAAGGCGGCGCCGGCGACGATGAGATTGGCAATGAGCAAGCGAACGCGGAGCGAGCGAGGGAGGCGCATCACGGTGTCCTAAGGCGGTAGCCGACGCCGCGGATCGTCTCGATGAATCTCGGGGCCGCGGGGTCGTCGCCGAGCTTCCGGCGTAGGTTCCCGACGTGGACGTCGACCAGGTGGTCGTCCGCGACGAACTCCGCACCCCACACTCGATCCAGGAGCCGCGACCTCGCGATGACGACCCCGGGATCGCCGACGAGCGCGGCGAGTAGGTCGAACTCGGTCGTCGTCAGGGAGACTGCCGAGCCATCGACGCTTACCTCATGACGGTCCGGGTCAAAGGCGAGACCGGCCGGCAGCCGGGTCGGGTCCGCACCCGCGGTGCGGGGGCGCCGCAGGAGCGCCTTGATTCGGGCGACCAGCTCTCGCGGGCTGAACGGCTTGACGAGGTAGTCGTCGGCGCCAACCGTGAGGCCAACGACACGATCGATCTCCTCGCCGCGAGCGGTCAGCATCAGGACGTATGCGTCCGAGAACGCGCGGATCTGCCGGCACGCCTCGAGACCGTCGAAGCCTGGAAGCATCACGTCAAGGACGACGACATCGGGCGCCTCGTCGCGGACCATCTGCACCGCGGCGGGCCCATCGGCGGCCGTCAGGATCTCGAACCCCTCGCGAGCCAGATAGCCGCGCACTAGCTCGACCAGCGGCGGCTCGTCATCGACGACGAGGATGCGTTGGGCTCGCAGAATCTCCATGTCGGCAAGGTTGGGCCAGAAGCCGCGGGCGCGCAAGGCTGCGGTTGCCTTCGCTCATCCGGCGATGGCCTGCGACCACCGGCCTGCACCGATGAGTTCGCACGAGAGCGCCAATGGGACATTCAGGTCGGTGGGTGCGGGTTGACTCCTCTCGCCCGGACCATTCGAGGAGGCAAGACCTACCTACAGAGCCTATGGCCACGCCTTCCCGACAGCCGCAGCTGGCGGCCGACTATCCTCCGGTACGGTGCTGTAGGGCAGCCTTGCGCGTCTGGCCCGGTGTCTCGCACAGGACCGATCGATAGCGACGGGTGAAGTGGGCCTGGTCGGTAAAGCCGAGTTCGGCCGCGAGGTCCGCGAGATCGGTCTTCGGCTCGCGGTATAGCGTCGTCGCCGCTCGCTGCAGCCTGCGGCGTTCGATCAGCCACTTCGGACTCACGCCGAGCTGCCGGCGCAGGCAGCGCCCGAGGGTTCGCGGGGCGACGTCGAGCCTCGCCGCGAGCTCGGCAACCCGGAGGATGTCACCACTCTCCTCGACGAGGCGGCAGGCTGAGTTGGCCATCCGGCCGGCTGTGTCGACGCGGCCGGCCAGAGGCTCGAGCCAGGATGTCAGGAGTACCGTGACGCGCTCGATCGTCCGGTCGTTGGCCACGCCTTCTTCCATAGCCTCGACGATGGCGGCGTGTGGCGACTCAGGCAGACGCTCGCCGGCCTCGGGCAGCTTGACGGGCGGCGTTCGGGTGAGAAGAGGACCGGCAGCGGCCTGGAACATCACGCCTACGACCCAGCCGCGGCCCGACAGCCTCTGGACGTAGAGCCCCCGCTTCGGGCCATGCAGGATGGCGGACTCGGGCAGGAAGACGGCGTTGCAGGCTGGGTACGTGAGGACTCGCTGTGGCCGTACTTCGCCGGCTGGAACATTCCACCAAGCCATCCACACGTGCCTGACGAGATCGTCGAGCCCCAACGAGAAGCGACGGAAGACGACCTCGGCGTCGCCCGGGTTCAGGTGTCCGCGCGAGTCGATTGCGCCAGGTGGTGTCCTGTCCGATTCGTGCAAGACGGCTACCCCGAGCTTCCGAAGACTGGTCACATGCAAGAGATGAGCCCGGCCACGGGCACCTACGCGAACAATGGCACGCCAGTCGGACGTACCTCGCTGACGCCGCACATCGTTGTCTCGCCGGCGAGGCAAGCGATCGAATTCTACCGATCGGCCTTCGGTGCGAAGGTGGGCGACGTAACCGAGATGAACGGGGCAGTGGCCCACGCAGAGCTCGATTTCGGCTGCGGGTGGCTGACGCTCGGCGAACCGCTCCCCGACCTCGGGCTGGCGGCACCCACTGCCGGCCCGGTGACCTACTCTCTGGCGCTGTACGTTCCGAACGTGGACGAGGTCACGGCAAAGGCCGTGGCCGCCGGGGCGAAGCTGAACTCGCCGGCAGCAACGTTCGTGAGCGGGGACCGGTTCTCATCCATCCTCGATCCGTTCGGCGTCCGCTGGACCATCATGACCCGCGTCGAGGACATCTCCCCGGCGGAGGGAGCCAGACGCGTCGCGGAGTGGGCCCGGAAGCAGTAGGAAGCTTGAGCAGGTAGGGCCTCATCCGAGCCTGTTAGGTGGATCACTCTGGATTTGCCCTACATGGAATCCAAGATTCTCCGCTCGCCTACCTGAGCGCGAACGCGATTGCCGCCGGCACAATGATCAGCCGGACGGGAAGTGCAGCCGTCAGACCTCTCGCGCCGACCATTCGATTAGGTGCCGCTACCCGTGTCCGCGGCTCCCGGCAAGTCCTGGCTCGCTCCACCCTCGCTCCATTGGCGTTGATGCCGCTTGACCAGCCCCTTTGGGGAGCGTACGCTACTACGTACGTACGAGGAAAGCCCCAGCATGACTACCGTTACCGCAACCGAAGCGCGCAAGCAGCTCTATAAGCTCCTGGACGACGTGTCCGACTCCCATGAGCCGGTCCAGATCACCGGCAAGCGCGGCAATGCGGTGCTTGTGGGCGAGGATGACTGGCGCGCCGTCCAGGAGACCTTGTTCCTCGTGTCGATTCCGGGGATGCGCGAGTCCATCATCGAGGGCATGGCGACGCCGCCGGAGGAACTCGACTCTGAGCTCCGCTGGTGAGCTGGAAGCTCGTCTATACGAAGCGGGCCCAGAAGGACGCCGAGAAGCTCGCCGCAGCCGGCCTGAAACCTAAGGCGCAAGCGCTGCTGGCGATCCTCGAACAGAACCCCTACCGGACGCGGCCCCCGTTTGAGAAGCTCGTCGGCGATCTGTCCGGGGCGTACTCGCGACGCATCAGCATTCAGCACCGCCTGGTCTGCCAGGTCCTCGACGATGCGCGCACCGTGAAGGTGCTCAGGATTTGGACGCACTACGAGTAGATCGGGAGAGGTGGCGGCCTCAGACTGGAGAGCGGCGCCCCAGAATCCAAGGCTGGGCCCATAACCTTGGATTTGGCGCCGGGAAATCCAAGGTCCTCAGCCCGCCTTCTTGAGCGCCCAATCGATCGCCGGCGGCACGACAATCCGCGGGACGGAGGCTACGGCGGCTCGACGACGCTCGATTCGGCGGAGGTCTATAGCGCGCCATGACCGAACGACGGCATCGTCGCCGGGCGCTGCCATGTTGATCGAACAGGCGGCCGGAGCCGGCTCATGTAGAAGGGCCGGGGTGTTCCGCGACTTCTGTACGTAGCGGCCGAACGGCCCTGGCCACCAGGCCAACCAGGCCGGCGTCGCCAGGGCCACAACGTAGTACAGGCCGGTGGTGCTGTCTTACATCCCCGGGGACGAGGTTGATCACGACCCTCCCGACGACTACACTGTGGTACACGAACTGTGTAGCCCAGCCCAAGGAGGTCCGCCGTGGCCCACGAACAGGGCAGACGCATCAACGTTGTGCTCGATGAAGAGCACGCCGCGAGGCTCAACGAGATGGCGGCCCGAATGTACGTCCAGCCCGGCACGATCGCGCGCTCACTACTCTCGACCGCGATCGACCAGGTCGACACCGACGCCACCACAATTGCGGCGATCCTGGACGCGATCCCGGGAGCCTGGGACCGGACTCAGGAGGGCCTCGCCGACATCAAGGCCGGTCGCGTCGTCCCCCTCGACCAGCTCTAGTCGATGGCGCGGGTGGTCGTCGCGCAACGCGCGCGAACGGACCTGGACCAGCTCACCCGGACCCGCGGTCTCCCTCCAGACACCCCAGCCCGCGTGCAGGCCTCTCTGCAGCAGCTCGCCTCGTTCCCGAGCATCGGCAAACGGCTCGCCGGTCGCTGGCGCGGCCTCCGGGTGATCATCGGGCCATGGCCCTGGATGTTGATCGTCTATGTCCTCGACGAGGGGGCGGACACCGTCGCCATCGTCGCGATCCACGACGCTCGGTCGGCGTCCTCCGTCACCTCCGCAGTGTGATCGGCCCGACTCATCCTGCCTGCGTCAACGCGAGTTCGATCGGCGGCGGCGCGATGACGCGCGGAATGGGAAGTGCGGCCGCCAGGTCTCTCGCCCCGACCATTCGAGTAGGTCCGCCGTCAGGGCTTCCCTTTCAGCTCGCTCCCTGCCTTCGCCGGCCTTCCGGCGAACCGCGTGAACCTGCCTGTCCGGGGGTGATCCTGAGCCGACCGACCTGAACGTCCTTGGGCGCACGCACTGGACTGTGGTGTTGGCCGGCTTCTCCTTCAGGTCGAGCCCACGATCATCTGGAGCCGTGCTACTGGTTCGAACTCTGGAGGAGCGCCTGGGCGTGCTCTCGAAGCGCGGTGCGTAGCTCGGCCGGCTTGCGGATAACGAAGGGCCACGACACGGCGGCAAGCATCCGGGCGGCACCAGACAGGTCCTCGGCACGAATGCGTACCAACACGCCGTTGGGTCGCTCCTCGATCTCCGCGACCGTGGCCGGGAGGTCCCTTCGAACCTGGTCCATGCTCGCATCGGCGATCAGCTCGATCTCCCATCGCCAGGGCACGCGCGCGAGTGAGCGAGAGATGAATGCCACGGCGTCGAACTCGGGTGGTACGACGGCGGGCTCCGGCCCCAGCTTCGCGCTGAGGATGCGGTCGACGCGGAAGATCCGAATCTCCGCGCTGCCGTGGTCCAGCGCCGCCAGGTACCAGCGTCCGCCAATGACCGCCAGCCCATAGGGATCCACCTCCCGTTCGCGAGACTCGCGGCCCGGCGAGGCGTACCTGAACACTACCCGACGCTGTCGCCGGATCCCCTCGGCGAGCTCCAGGAGCACTCCGCCCTGTGCCCCTCCGCCTGCGGATTCTCGTGCCGCGAGCCCCAGTGCTTCCTCGAGCGTTTGCACGCGCGTCCGCAACGGCACTGGTAGGACACGATGGATCTTCGCGCTGGCGGTCTCGATGGCAGGGGCAGCAGTCGCGAACCCAAGTTCGCGGGCCGACTTCAACGCCAGGGTGACTGCGACGGCCTCGTCGTCGGTGAGCATGAGCGGTGGCAGGCGGTAGCCGGGGCGGAGGCGGTAACCGCCATGCCGGCCGCGCTCCGACTCGATTGGTATGCCGATCTCCCCGAGACGGACCAGGTCGCGGCGCAGCATCCGGGCGTCGACCTCGAGTCGCCTCGCTAATTCAGGTCCGGAGACCCAGCCGCCGCCCTGAAGCACGTCGAGGAGTGCAAAGAGGCGAAGGGTTGCGGCCATAGCCAGAAGGATACTGAGAATGAGGACACTATCGGACCTCATTCGGTGGCATTGTGGACGCCAAAGCGCGATCAGCGGACGCGCCAATCGAAGGAGACAACCATGAGCACATTCGTTCTCGTCCCCGGGGCCTGGCTCGGTGCCTGGGCGTGGGAGGCCACCGCCGCCGACCTTCGTCGTCGCGGGCATGAAGTCCGCCCGGTGACACTCAGCGGCCTGGCGGAGCGCGCAAGCGAAGGGACGCCGGAGACGAACCTGACGACTCACGTGGACGACGTCGTCTCCTTGTTCGAGAAGGACGACCTCAGCGACGTCATCCTCGTTGGCCACTCCTACGGCGGTGCCGTGATCACCGGGGTCGCCGACCGCATCCCGGACCGAATTGCACGCCTCGTGTACGTGGCCGGCGTCGTGCTGCCGGATGGCCTGTCGCTCTTCGATGTGATCGGTCCTGAGGCGCAGGCGGGGATGGAGGCCAGTGCGGCCGCTGCGGGTGATCCGTTCCGACTGCCGGTTATCGGGCGGGCGGAGCTCGATCTCTATTACGGAGCGCACGGCGTCGACGGCGGGCTGTTCGAGGTTCTGGCCACGCGCGGAACGCCACATCCAATCGGAACCTATCGGGAGCGCTTGTCGCTCGGCAATCCAGCCGCAACGACGATCGACCGCACCTACATCCGCGCCGCGGCGGACGCTTGGTCGCCGATTACGCCCGAGACACCCGGATGGGACTACGAGGAGATCGATACCGGGCACTGGCCGATGTTCACGAAGCCTCTCGAGCTGGCGGCCGTCCTCGATGCGTTGCCGGTCATCGCGCGCTGACTGGGCCGCGACAACGCCTGCCGTCTGCGTTGAGTTCTTCCTCGCCGGTCTGGGCGTCTTCGGGCTCCAGTCCGACGCCACAACCACCGGCACCACGCTGACCCACGCCTCGTTCGTCCAGCGCTTCGACCCCCATTCGATGTCCGGGGACTTCCTGTTCGGCGTCAGCCTTGTCCTCATCCTCGTCGCGCTCGCGGCATTGGAGGAGTCGCGTGGAAGCGTCCGGTCAGAGCATCCGCCGGACGATGAGGAGGCGCATCACCACCTCGCAGTTGGGGCACGGGTTGGCGCCCGTCAGACGGATCGATCGCGATCGCTGAGGGCTGCCGCTGCAGTGAGTTCCCATTACGCGGCCTGGTAACCTCGCCTCGTGAAATCCACCACCCTGCGCATCCAGTTCATGGCGGCTGCCTCGATCTTCCTCATGAACGGGATCATCGTCGGGGCCTGGTTCGCCCGCATTCCCCTGGTCAGAGAGCAGACCCACCTGAGCGTCGGGGAACTCGGGTTCGCGTTCATCTTCGGGACGTTCGGGGCGGTGCTCACCATGGGCGTCGGCGGCTGGCTGGGCGGCAAGCTCGGCTCGCACGTGATGGCCCCGATCGCCACCGTCAGCTGCGGTGGATCGCTCGTCCTGGTTGCCATCGCGTGGGACTTCTGGAGCCTCGTCGTCGCCCTGCTCTGCTTCGGCATCGCCCAGGGCACGATGGACGTGATGATGAACGCCAACGGAGTGGCGGTAGAGCGAGCAGGGGCCGGACCGATCATTTCTCGGCTCCATGCGATGTGGAGCATCGGCGCCTTCCTCGGAGCCCTGATCAGCACCCAATCGGCCGCTCTCGGAGTGGCCGTGCTGCCCGAGTTCGCCGCGATATTCGGCTTGAGCGGTTTGGCGGCCGCGGCGATGACTCGGACCTTGATCCATGACCGGCACCACGGCGATGGGCCCGCGTTCCAGCTACCCAACAGAAGGCTGCTGGTGATCGGCGGGCTGTGCGCCGCCGGTCTCCTCGCCGAGACGTCGGCGACCGACTGGAGCGGCACCTACCTGACCCTGGACATGCGTGTGGATGAGGGCACCGCCGGCATCGGCGTCACGGTCTTCACGGGTTGCATGGCCGGCGCTCGATTGATCGGCGACAGGCTCAACCAGATCGTCGGCACCGGACGATTGGTGGCCGGCGGTTCGGCCATGGGCGCCGTCGGGCTCGTGCTCGTACTGGGGCCCCAGTGGCTGCCGCTTGCGCTCGTGGGCTACGCCCTCCTGGGGCTCGGCCTGGCGGGTGTGGTACCGAGCTACTTCCGGGCCGGCGGTAACCAGCCCGGCGTGCCTTCGTCCGTGGGCATCGCGGCGGTCTCGACGATGGGCTACGCCGGAGGGCTCATCGGTCCGCCCGTCATCGGAGCCGTGGGCGGAGCGTTCTCACTACGCATTGCCCTGCTGATCCTGCTCGCGCTGATGATCGTCCTCGCGGCGCTCAGCGGCCGCGTGCTCGCGGACACGCCGCCTGCGGAGGGTAACGAGGCGGCCTCCGAAGCGGGAACACGTACTGCCGAAGCCTGACGTTGGCAGCGCTATGCGTAAGCCCTCAATCGACGCGGGTTTGATGAGTAGTCCTCGCGCACGATCACGTATCGTGTAGATGCGATCCGAGGTGGTCTGAGAGTGGAGAGGAAACGATGAAACGCGCCTTCCGGCGAGTGGTATGGGTAGCTGCAATGGTGGTGCTGGCGGGCTGCGGCGCGACGGGCAAGACCACGCCACTTCCCTCCGCCAGCTACGCCGACCCCAGCGGAGCGACTCCGTCCGTACTGGTGAGCTCAAGCGCCGAGCCAACGCCGAGCCCGTCCGCATCGCCGACGATGGCGCCCGCGTTCACGTTGACCGGCTCGATGACTTGGGCCAGGATGGGCGCCACCGCAACTCGACTGCAAGACGGGCGAGTGTTGATTGCGGGAGGCGCGAACAAGGGCACAGCGCTGGGTTCGGCTGAGTTGTTCGACCCGGCGACTGAAACCTTCGCCTCCACAGGCCAGCTTGCCAACCCTCGCCTGAACGCCACGGCCACCTTGCTTCTCAATGGGCGAGTCCTTGTGGTTGGAGGGCAAACATGGGATGGCAATTTCGTTCAACAAGCCGAGATCTATGATCCGGAGAAGGGGACCTTCAGCCCTGCCGGACGCACGTCCTATTATCGACTCGGTCACTCTGCGACCTTGCTTCCGGACGGTCGCGTCCTGATCGCTGGAGGGTCATTCCGGGCGGCCGCCACGGCCGAGTTGTACGACCCGAAGACGAACACTTTCCATCTGACGGGGTCGATGACGCAGGGGCGAGACGGCCACTCGGCCACTCTCCTGCAGGACGGCCGCGTGTTGATTGCGGGCGGTCGCCCATCGGACGCTTCCGCCCCCATCCAATCATTTGCCACGGCCGAGTTGTACGACCCGAAGACCGGCAAGTTCACTGCTACTGGCGAGATGACGGCGAACCATTACTGGCACACTGCCACTCTCCTTCAGGATGGCCGCGTCCTTATCGCCGGCGGGATCGGTCAGCACGGGTACAAGTCCCTGAGCGATCTTTACGACCCAATCGCGAGGACCTTCAGTGGAACCGGCCCACTAGGCGGCGTACGAGCGTCGGCCACGGCGACGCTCCTGGCTGACGGCCGCGTTCTTGTCGTCGGTGGTGCCGGCGACGACGGCCTCGGTGGAGTTGGAGATCTCGCCACGGCCGAGTTGTACGACCCGGCGAAGAAGACCTTTGGCCCGGCGGGCTCGATGAGTGTCCCTCGTCTCGGGGCCACAACGACACTTCTGCCGGACGGTAGGGTCCTCATCGCCGGGGGCCAGACGGAACATGGTGCTGCGGCGGCGGTTGCGTCGGCCGAGCTGTACCAGCCGTCACCTCGGCTGCCCTAGCATTGCCGAGGTTCTCCCGGCTCTGGTCGGCAGGGTCGCCCGAAACGGCACCGGCATCGCTGGCACGGCATCGCGCAGCGTCGCCCGCTGCCGCCAGGCCGACATGAACGCGTCCTGCGTGGCGTCCTCCGCGTCGCAGTCGTCGCCGAGGATCGCCCACGCCAGCCGATAGGCGGATTGGACGTGACGAGCCGAGAGTTCGCGAAAGGTCCGGTCCCGGTCGCCGGCAGCCAGTCCGGCCGGCCGATCAGCCATGGCGATCCTCTCAGAGCTAGTGTCCATGCCCGAAACGACGAGCAGCCCTCCGATTTCGTTCCCCGGCCGTCGCGGCGGGTCCGCCGGGGCCAATACTGCCGCAGCGATTCGGCGAGGAATTGGCGATGTCGCCGAGTGGCGCCCAGCCACGTGTCGTCGGCGCCGAACTCACCATGGACGCCGACCTGCAGCGTCGCCTGAACCATGCAGTCTGAGCGCCCTGATCGGGATTCCGGAACGGTGCGGCCGGTGTCGGATTCGGTCGTTCTTGTTCGCCGTATGCTCGCCGGGCCCAACCCGGAGATCGGAGATCTGATGAAGTACCTCATGCTGGTAGCCGTGGACCCGGACCATACCGCCGAGGATGCCGCTCGGGCTCCATCGATCGAGAGCTGGTTGGCGCGGGCGACGACCGCAAACGCCTGGGTCACCGGCAACCGGCTGCGCCCGGCGAGCAATGCCACGACGGTCCGCGTTCGAGGCGGCGAGCTACTGATCACCGACGGGCCGTTTACCGAATCGAAGGAATGGATCGCGGGCTTCGACATCCTCGACTGCAAGGACCTCGACGCGGCGATCGAGATCGCGGCGAACCACCCGATGGCGTACACCGGACGCCTCGAACTCCGTCCGTTCTGGCCGTTGGACGAGAACTAGAGAGCCAGCCACGGAATACGCCGCGAGAGGCGCCTGGTGCTTTGACGATTGTTGTCCGTCAGACTTCGCCTGTGGCAACTCCCGCCGGCTCTACCCTGCGGAGACGGAGGGCCTGGTCGACGCCCAGGACTCGGAAGGCACGCCGGTCGCTCGCTCCGAACTGCGCCACGACCGTCCGCATCGGGACTACCTCCGGCCGGTCCACCGCCTGAGTCTGCCCATCGTGGATGACCGTGGCGGATCCGCTCGCCAGCACGTTCTGGAGCCAATTCGACCCCGCGCCGTACATGAGCGCGACCACGAACCCGTCGCTGGTCGCGACGGCACCCACAGGTGTTACGTATGGCCGGCCCGATGCGCGACCCACGTGCCGAATCACGGAGGCGTAGGAACCGGGCTGGCCCGCGGACTGCAGCTGGCGGGGGTTGATCACCGTGCGCTGGAGCCGAATGAGAGGTTTGAACAGGAGCGGGGATCTGGTCCGCCACCCGACCACGATCGCAAGTCCTACCACACCGAGAGCCGCGACAGCCCCGCCGACGAGCATTACCAGCTGAGTCATGACGTTGCCTCCATTCCTGTCTGCTACACTGTAAGCCTTACGCTGTAATCCTATGTTTACGCTGTAAGCCTGTCAAGCAGGTCGGGAACGGCTACCCGAAGGAGAGCGCAGGATGACAATGCCGACCGCCACATCCGCCGCAAGCGGCCCGGGCCGGAAGCCGCTCAGCCGGGATCAGGTATTGCGGACCGCGATGCGGCTCGCGGATGAGGGTGGCCTCGAGGCCATCTCCATGCGCAAGCTGGGCCACGTTCTCAACGTGGAGGCGATGTCGCTCTACAAGCATGTGGCCAACAAGGACGACATCCTCGACGGCATCGTCGACCTGGTCAGTGCCGACTTCGAGGTCCCTTCCGCAAGCGAACCGTGGAAGGCGGCGATCCGGCGGAGCTCGGTCTCCGCCCGGGGGGTTCTCCTCGCCCACCCGTGGGCGAGCCGTCTCATGGAGTCGCGCAGCAGTGTCGGGCCGGCCCGCCTCCGCTACCTCGACGCCGTGATCGGGACGCTCTCGACGGCAGGGTTTCCCATGCCCATCGTCCTGCAGGCAGTCATGGCCCTCGACAGCCACACCTACGGCTTCGTGCTCCAGGAGCTGGCCTGGCCGTTCGACGCAGATGGCGCAGCGGACGCAGCCGGCGCCTTCGCCGACGGCCTCCCGCCGGATGGCTACCGGAACCTGGCGGCCATTGCGGAGCTGGTCGTGACGTCACCCGGCGCGGCCGTAGCCGACTTCACCTTCGGATTGGACCTGCTGCTCGACGGCCTGGAACGGCTTCTGCCGGTCACCGTCCCCGGCGCGGGCGGCTGATCGCCCAAGCACCCGGAGCGGCCGTCTCGAGCCCGCCGCTCCAAGACCCCTTATCGAGACGCGAGTCCCGGCGGAAACCACGGTCCCATCCGGCGGCGCTCCAGCTCGCCCTCGACCCGCGATCTGCCGGCTAGGGTGCGGGCCGGTGATCGCGATCCACCGGATGGAGCACCACGCAGCAACGTCCGTCGCCCGGTTCCAGACGAGCCTCCAGCCCCGTTGCCGCCGCGCCCGCGACGAGCCCTTCGAGGAAGGCGAGGTTGGTAGGGCAGACGAGGTCGCGATGCCGAGCGGTCAAGCCGTCGAAGGGGCAGTTACGAAGCGTGACCGCATCTCCGTCCACCAACCGCGGCTCGTACCCAATCCCAACCAGGACGTCGAGCAACTCCGCCCGACCGGATACGGCTCCGCCCATCGTGCGCCCGCGTTCGCGGGCGGCTTCGTCGAGGGAGGGCGGCCGTTCGTGGGCGGCCAGCGCGTCGGCGAAAAGCTCGGCGGCGAGCCGGTAGTCGCGAGCCGGGACCGTGACGGCGATCTCCCGACGTGCCACCCGATACCGCTTGGCCGGCCTGCCGCGCTGCCGCCTGGGGCCGGCGGCACCACCCGGCCGCGCGCTCGCGACCTCCTCAACATTGGCCTCGAGCAGACCCGACTCGAGCAACCGCTCCAGGTGGAACGTCGCCAGCGAGAGCGAGAGCCCGGACGCAACCGCGACCTGCTCGCGCGTCAGCGGCTCGTCCGCCGAAGCGACGATCTCGAATACACGCCGCCGCGCCGGTTCCACAAGCGGAGCAAGCCGGTCGATCGAATCACGCACCGTCCGAGATTATAGCTAATGGCTGTTAGTGTAAAGCCTTGACAGTTTCATACATCGCCACTAGCGTTATTAGTGGAGGTCAACGACGATGCGAGTGCACACCCTGCAAGCCCCCGAGGTCCCGTCCTTGCCGCCGGCCCGATCGGCCTATCTGGCGCCCGGCCGGCCCCAGATCCGAGACGTGGACAGGCGCCGATTCGAACGGCTGCTGGGTGAAATGCTCACCGCGCTCGGGATGGATGTCGACACCCCTTCCACCCGCGAGACGCCTCGCCGGTTCCTCGAGGCGCTGGTCCGCGCGACCGACGGGTATGAGGGCGATCCTAAGTTGATCACGGCGTTTCCGACCGAGTGCAGGGGCGGCGCCAATTGCGAGCAAGCGCAGATCGTCGAAGGGCCCATCGCCTTCACCGGTCTTTGCGAACATCACGCCCTTCCGTTCAGCGGCCAGGCGTGGCTTGGCTATGTCGCGCATGAAGAGATCCTTGGGATCAGTAAGCTCACACGGCTCGTGAATGTCCTGAGCCGCCGATTCGGAGTCCAGGAACGGCTGACCCACCAGCTCGCGGACTCGCTGGTGGCCTTGACGAACGCCCACGGCGTCGCGGTCTTCGTGGAAGCCGAGCACATGTGCGTCCGGATGCGTGGCGTTCGCGAACACCGGTCGATGACGCGGACGACGGCCTACCGCGGCATCTTCGAGTCGGATGCGACGCTCAGGTCGGAGTTTCGGGCGATCGCGTTGGGGGCGCCTGCGCGATGATCGCCGTCCATCCCGTCGCCGCGGCCAACCTGGAGCTGCTGTGGGACGCGACGCCGAACCGGAGCGCCGACCTGCGTGGCGGGCTCGGCCCCAGCCTCGCCCGGCGGTACGGCGGTGAGCTCTTCGTACCGCTCCGTTCGGACCGGCCCACGATGATCGCCAACCTCGTCGAGACGCTGGATGGAGTCGCATCGATGGATGCCGGAAGGTCGGGCGGGCAAGACGTAAGCGGCTTCAACCCGGCCGATCGCTTCGTCATCGCTCTACTGCGAGCCCTCGCCGACGTGATCGTGATCGGAGCGGGAACGCTCAGGAGCTCCGACACGGGGCCGCGGACGGCGGGGGCGGCCTTCCCGGCCGCCGCGGCGGCGTTCGCGGAACTCCGGGCCGGCCTCGGTTTGACGCCGCATCCGTCGACCCTCGTGGTGACGCGCGGCGGCGACGTCGACTGGCGCCACGAAGCCTTCGCGGCGCCCGACGCGCCGGCCGTAATCGCGGCGCCCGAGGAGGCGGTGGCTCGACTCCGCTCGGCCGGCGTCCCGGCAAGCGTTCGAATCGAACGGCTGCCGGCGCACCGCCCCATCGGGGCCGCGATCGCCGCGGTCGTCACACGCCTGGGAGCGAGGCTCGTGCTTTCGGAGGCCGGCCCGCATCTTGCGGCTCAGCTCGTATCGGTGGGCGCGATCGACGAGCTGTTCCTGACGTTGTCGCCGCAACTGGCCGGCCGAGACGTCGGCTCGCGCCGCTTGTCGCTGCTCGAGGGCGTGGCTCTCTGGCCGGACAACCCTCGCTGGCTGCGGCTGCGCACCGTGCGTCGAGCCGGCGACCACCTCTTCCTCCGGTATGCGTTCGAGGAGTCGAGCAATGGACGATAACCAAACGCGCCCGCTTGTGATCGTCGGGGGCGGACTCGCTGCGGGGCGCGCGGTGACGACCCTCCGAAAGGAGGGCTACGGCGGGCATGTGGTAGTCGTCGCGGCGGAAGACCGAGAGCCGTATGACCGGCCGCCTCTTTCGAAGGACTACCTCCGCGGTGAAACGCCGGCGGACCAGCTGGCGGCAGCCGACCCAGATGTCTGGTCGTCCGCGGAAACGGAACTCCTGAAGGGCCGGCGAGCCACGAGCGTCGATATCGCCCGGCAAAGCGTGCGTCTCGACGACGGCCGCTGGGTACCCTACGAGCGCTTGCTCCTGGCGACCGGCTCGTCCGCGATCCACCCCCAGATACGCGGGGCGGACCTCGACTTCGTCCACGTCATCCGCACGATCGACGACTCGGACCGCCTCCGCGCCGCAGTGGCGAACGCGGAGCGCGTGGCGGTGGCGGGCGGCGGCTGGATCGCGGCCGAGGTCGCGGCCTCGCTGCGACAGCTCGGGCATGACGTGACCCTCGTCGTTCCGGGTCAGGAGGTGCTCGAGCGACATCTCGGTGGCGCTGTCGGGGCAATCTACTCGAGGCTGCATGAGCGGCACGGAGTGCGCGTGACGCGGGGCTCGCGAGTCACGGAAGTGGTTGCGGGTTCCGGCGGTCGCGGGCTCCTGCTTTCGAACGGCGACCGCGTCCGGGCCGACGTGGTCGTCCTGGGCTTCGGCGCCTCGCCCAACCTGGAACTGGCCCGGACCGCCGGCCTGAGCGTTTCCGGCGGCATCGTCACGGATTCGCTGCTCCGGGCCTCGGCGCCGGCGGTCTTCGCCGCCGGTGACGTCGCGGCGGCGTGGCACCCACGCTACGGGCGGAACCTTCGCCTCGAACACTGGGACACCGCCCGGCAGCAAGGCCGTGTCGCGGCGCTCAACATGCTCGGAGGCGAGACACCGTACGACCGGCTCCCCTACTTCTACTCGGACCAGTTCGATCTCAGCATGGAGGCGTTCGGGCTGCCCGGAGACCAGGGCGAAATCGCGATCCGGCGTGGCGGCGACGATCAGTTCGCGGCCCTCTGGATCGCCGCCGGGCGAGCCGCCGCCGGACTCCAGGCCAACGACTCGGATGACTCGAAGGTTCTCAAGCGCCTGGTCACCGAGCAGACCCTGGTCGAGGCGGAGCGGTTCCGCGATCCGGCCGTCCCCATGTCGGACCTGCTCCCCGCCGCAACCGAACGCTAGACCGCCCGCAGCGGCTGGCAGGAGATCCCTGGCGGGACACGGTCGAGCTGCATCGCCGCATCGCCTACGTGCCGGGCGAGGTCAGTCTGTGGCCGAACCTGTCGGGCGGAGAAATCATCGACCTGCTCGGCCGCCTGCGGGGGGACCTCGACAAGCGCCGACGCGACGAGTTGCTCGAGCGCTTCGAGCTCGATCCCAGGAAGCGGGCCCGGACATACTCGAAAGGCAACCGGCAGAAGGTTGCCCTGGTCGCGGCGCTCGCCTCGGACGCCGAGCTCCTCATCCTCGACGAGCCCACGTCCGGCCTGGATCCTCTGATGGAAGCCGTCTTCCAGGACTGCATCCACGAGGTCAAGGCCCAGGGCCGAACGGTGCTCCTGTCCAGCCACATCCTCGCCGAGGTCGAGGCTCTGTGCGACCGGGTGAGCATCATCAGGTTGGGCCGCACCGTACAGAGCGGAACCCTGCAGGAGCTGCGTCACCTGACGCGGACCTCCATCAAGGCCGAGCTTCGGGGACCCGCCGACGGCCTCGACGGGCTGCCCGGCGTACACGGCCTGGAGGTCCGGGAGTCCCAGGTTCGGTTCGAGGTCGACTCGAGCCGGCTCGACGCCGTGCTCCGCCGGCTCGGAGAGGTAGGCGTGAAGAGCCTCGAGAGCCATCCGCCAACCCTGGAGGAGCTGTTCCTCAGCCACTACGGCGACGAACTCGCGAACGAACCGGAGCGCCGGCCATGAGCACCACAACTCTTACCGGGACCGTCGCGCTGCTGGGCTTGATCCTGCGGCGCAACCGCGTTTGGATTCTGATCTGGGTAGCCTCGATCGCCCTGCTCGTCCTCCTGACCGCGGTCGGCGTGGCGGGACTGTTCCCGACCCAGGCATCGATCGATCTAGCGGCCGCCGCGAGCCAGAACAACGCGGCGGTTATCGCCTTCAACGGCCCGGCCCAGGGCCTCGACACACTGGGCGGCGAGGTCGCCTTCCAGGTCGGCGCGATGGGCATGGTCATCGTCGCCCTGATGAGCCTCTTCACGATAGGCCGCCTCACGCGCGGCGAAGAGGAGGCCGGACGATTGGAGCTCGTGCGGTCCCTGCCGGTCGGCGTCCATGCTCCAACCGTCGCGGCGCTGCTGACCGTGGCCGCAATGAACGTCGTCGTGGCCGCGCTCAGTTCCATGGCCCTCGTGGCGGCCGGTCTGCCGGCCACCGGGTCGCTCGTCCTGGGCGTCGCCTATGCCGCCGTGGGCATCTTCTTCGCGGGAGTTGCCCTCGTGGCCGCTCAGGTAACGGAGAACACCCGCGCCGTCTACGGCTCCGGCGTGGCCCTGCTCGGCCTCGCTTACCTGATCAGAGCGGTCGGCGACGTCGGAGACGGGACCCTCTCCTGGTTCTCGCCGATCGGGATGGCCCAGAAGGCACGGCCCTACGCCGATGAACGCTGGTGGCTGCTGCTGCCCCTGTTCGCGGCTGCGGTGGCGTTGATCGCCGTGGCGTCGGTCCTTGCAGCGAAGCGCGATCACGGCGCGGGTCTGATCGCGCCGCGTCCCGGGCCGGCCTCAGCGGGGCCGAGCCTCGGACATCCCTTCGGCCTGGCGATACGGCTGCAGCGGGGCATGGTGCTCGGCTGGGGTGCGGCAGTGCTCGTGGTCGGGATCGCATACGGTTGGATCGCCCCCACCATCGACAGCTTCGTCGCGGACAACCCGACGATAGCCAAGTTCATGGCGAGCGCGGGCGGTCAGCCTGACCGACACATACTTCGCCACGTCTTTCCGAATCATGGCCCTCATCGCCTCGGGGTTCGCGATTCAATCGGCCCTCCGGCTGCGCGGCGAGGAGTCGGCCTTGCTAGCGGAACCGCTGCTGGCCGCCCCGGTGTCGCGATGGCGATGGGCGGCGAGCCACCTCGTCATCGCCCTGGCGGGGAGTCTGGCCTTGCTGGCCGTCGCCGGCCTGGCGACAGGCCTGAGCTACGCCATCGTCGGCGGACCGTGGGACAGCGTGCCCCGCCTTCTTGCCGCAGCGCTCGTGTATGCCCCCGCGATGTGGCTGCTGACGTCGCTCGCCGTGATCGTCTTCGGGGTCGCGCCGCGTTGGGTGGACGCGACCTGGGCCATCCTCGCCGCGTGCTTCGTCGTCGCCCTGCTCGGCGTCGTCATCGGACTGCCCGACTGGGTGCAGCGGCTGTCTCCGTTCGACCACATCCCGGCGCTGCCCGCAGCGAGCCTGGAAGCCCTGCCTCTCGCGCTCTTGACGGTGCTCGCTTCGGTCTTCGTCCTTGGCGGCCTGGTCGGGCTGAGACGGCGGGACATCGGTTAGTTCGGACTTGCTCGGCCGGTCGAACCCCAGGGCCGCGTCAGTGGCCGCCGGAGATGAGTCGCTCGCGGTCGAAGAGCCCGGAGACCAGCCGCCAGCCGAATACGTCCAGGACGATCAGCAAGGCGCCGCAGCCCACGGCCAACTGCAGCGTCGGCTCGATCACGTTGAGGGCGATCATGACGGTCACGAACACGGGCGGGAGACTCGCCAGAACACCAAGCTGCTGGGCCACCCGGACGTCGCTCGACCGCGTCGAGATCGCGATGGCGACCCAGACCGTCCAGCAGGCCAGGAGCGGCGTGAAGAGAAGCTGGGCGAGCAGGTCCACCGGCTGCATGACCGATGCGGCAACGTTCGGCGCGGCCTTGACCTCGACGATACCGACGAAGAGCGCGAAGACCGCATATGCGATCAGCAGCGACGGCAGCAGCGCGGCGAGGGCTTTGCCGATGAGGAACTCCTCGCCCCGGATGGGCGTCGTCAGGGCCGGCTCGAGGGTGCCTTGCTGACGCTCTCCGGCGACGGAGTACGCGGCCACGAACACGGGCACAAGCGTCGGTATGCCGAGCATGTAGAGCAGCACGTGCTCATGGGCCAGGCCCCCGGCCGCCCCGCTCGACAAGCGAAGGACCGCGATGAGCGGCTGGATGGCGAAGACCAGCGGCAGGATCGCCATGCCGTAGATCACCGAACGGTTGCGACGATACTCCCGGACTTCCTTGCGGACGATGGCCCATATCCGCCGCCTGCTCATGCCGTTCTCCGAGATGCTTCGGGATCCTCGGCAATCAGCTCGAGGTACACGTCTTCGAGCGAATGGTGCGACTCGGCGATCGAGAGCACGTCCGCGCCTGCAGCCACCAACGCCCGAGTTGCGGCCGGAGCCGCGACCGCCGGGTCCGACACCGCCAGAACGTAGCTGCCGGCCGCCCCATCGGCACGCCATCCGTCCACACCATCCAGACCGCCGAACACCCTGCCCGGGTCGGTGAGGGGCTTCAGCGTCCTGACGGCGATGGTCCTGGCGAACAGCTGGTCGCGGAGCTCGTCCGGGCGGCCGATCGTGCGGAGCGTGGTATTGAGGATCGCGACCTTATCGCACAGCCGCTCCGCCTCCTCGAGGCGGTGAGTCGTGAGAAAGATCGTCACGCCTCGCTTGCGAAGCCCATCGATCAGCTCGTGGACCTCGCGGGCCGCTACGGGATCCAACCCGGCGGTGGGTTCGTCGAGAAAGAGAATCTCCGGATCGCTCAGGAGCGCGCGAGCCAGAGCGACCCGCTGGCGCAACCCCTTCGACAGGGTGCCGCAGGTATCGCGGCCACGATCGCCGAGATTTACGGCCTGGAGTGCGGCCGCGATGCGAGCACCCGGATCGGGGACTTCGTACAGGTCCGCGAAACACTCGAGGTTCTCGACGACGGTCAGCTTGAGGTAGAGGCCGGGAGCCTCGGGCATGATCGCGATTCGGCGCCGGATCTCGACGGCGTTTTCGGGCGCCAGCGGGAACCCCGCCACGGTCGCCGAACCCGATGTCGGCGCGAGCAGCGTCCCGAGCGTCCGGACGGTCGTCGTCTTGCCTGCGCCGTTCGGGCCCAGGAAGCCGAACACCTCCCCGTAGCCGATCTCGAATGAGACGTCCGAGAACGCGACCCGATCACCGAACCGCTTGCCCAGCCCGCGAGCGGCAATCGCAGGACCTTCTGGTCGCGCCTGCCCGGCTACGAGTGGGTCGCTTCGATCGACCACCTACGCATCCTCCTGCCCACGCCTTCCACCGGGACTCGTCACCGCGGCAATGTAAGCACGTCCGGGCCGGTCGGTGGAGCGCCGAGATGGGCTGTTGCGATCTCGCTCGTATCATTGATTCCGTGACCGATCCCACCGCCGCCGAGACGCGCATCGACCGCTGGCTGTGCGCCGTGCGCCTGGTGAAGACCCGTCCTCTCGCGACGCGGCTATGCGAGGGCGGCCACGTCCTGGTGAACGGATCGCCGGCGAAGCCGTCAACGAAGGTTCGCGCGGGCGATCGGGTGGAGGCTCTCATCGCGGAGCGCGAGCGCATCGTCGAGGTCGTTCGGCCGATCGAGTCGCGGGTCGGGGCCCCCGCCGCCGCGACCTGCTACGTGGACCACAGCCCACCGGTCGTACCAGAACCAGTGCCGGGGATGCCGGGGATCGTCCGCATCCGCGGGGAGGGCCGGCCCGGCAAGCGTCTGCGACGCGAACTCGAGCGCCTCCGCCGGGCCGGCGGCGCCTGACTCTCGACTGGGTCTAGACGCCCGGCTTCGGCTTCTCCACGATCAGGAGCATCACGGACTCGGGCGCCAGCGTGATGCTGATGCTGCCATTGCCGAGCGAGACCGTCCCGACCTTCTCGGCGTTGTGGGTCTTGTCGAAGAGCCACTCTTCCGCGGCCACGCCTCCCCAACGGATGATCGTCATCTGCTTCGTCTGAGGCGTCGCCGACAGGTTGACGATCATGACGGCGAGCGTGCCGTCCGACCGCTTCGAGGCGTAGATGCTCACCGTAGGATCGTCCGAAGCCGATCGAACCAGCTCCGTCCCAAAGCGCTGATACATGAGGTAGTCGTAGTAGATCGGGTGGACACCCAGGCCGCCGACGATGCCATATTGGGTCGCCAGGGCGAACTGGTCGACCATGAAGACCTTCTGCTCGATCAGCCGGCCGAGAACGTCCGCGAACCAGATCGCGTTCATGTGGGAGTCCATCGACGAATCGGTGCCGCTGTTCGCCACCCAGCTCGAGTTGATCTCGGTGACGGCGACCGGCAGGTCCTTGCCCGTCTGGGCCTTGATCAGGGTCCGGAGGGCCGGAATGATCTCATCCCACTCCTTGCCGCCGGCCCGCAGGTCGTCGACCGTGATAGGCGTATTGATGTCCTTGGGCAGCGGATAGCGATGGATCGACACGATGTCGACCACGTCGCCGTTCGCCTTCAGGAACGAGGACAGCCAGGCGACGCGGGCCTTCAAGTACGGGTCGGTGGGGTTGGCGGTGAACTGACTCACGTCGGGACCGATCAGCTTGATCGAGGGATCGACGGCCCGCATCGCCTGGGCGAACTCACGCCACTCGGCGTTGTACTTGTCCACGGTGTAGCTGGGGTCGTCGTTGGGGTAGAGATCCGCCTCGTTCCCGATGCCCCAGTACTTGACCGCATAGCCCATGGTCACGTTCGCGTACTTGACCAATTCCGCGGCCCTGGCCGGAGTGCTGCCCTTCAGCCGGACGACGAGGCGCGGCTCTGCGCCGAGCGTGCGGCAGTAGTTGACGAATAGATCGATCTGGTAGGTCTGGAGGTCGTACTGGTCCCCGTAGTTGCCGCCCGGGAAGGTGAGCGTGGTCAGCCCGGCGGCCTGGACCTGGGGCTGGAGCTCGAACGGCGCCCACAGCGTCGGCCCGACATTGCTGCCGTAGACCAGCGGGCTGATCGGGCCCTCGTCCGAGCTCGCGTCCACGAAAAGCCCGGCGGTCGGCGTGGGCGCCACGGTGGGCCCCGGCGAGGGCGTCCGGGCCGGCGTTGCCGGCGACTCGCCGCAGGCGGACACCATCGCCGCGATCGCGAGCCCTGCGGCCATCCGGCGCCAGATTCGGGTCTCAGTCGACATTCCGCCCTCCATGGTCCGGAAGGTTCAAACCCACGTCGGTCGGCGCTAGCAGGCGGCAGGCCCGAGGAGCTTGCCCGTGGCGTCGAGACCGTAGCCGTATGGGTACACCGCTCCCTGGCACGCGCTCTTGCCAGCCCGCGGGGCGTCGTCCGCGGTCTTGGGCCACGTGTAGGGCGTGGTGCCGGTGAAGGCCACGGTCCCCAGAAGGACGTCGGCGAGACCTTCGCCTTCCGTGCCCGGAAGCCACGCCGCAACCACCGCGTCTGCCTTGTCCGCGATGCCCGAGAGCATCACCGGCCGGCCGGAGATGATGACCACGACCAGCTTGTCGACATGCGGCCGGACCTTGGCGATGAGCGCTACGTCGTCCGCCGGCAGAGTGAGATCGGCGGAGTCTCCGACGCCCTCGGCGTAGGGCCGCTCCGCAACGACGACGACGCCCACGGGCGCGTGAACATCCGAGCCGAAATCGCCGCCGGGGTTGAAGCTGAGCTTGCCGCCCAGGGTGGACTCGAGAGCGGCCTTGAGGGTGGTGCCGCTGGTGACGTTGCCCGCCTGACCCTGCCAGCTGAGCGTCCAGCCGCCGGCCGCGATGCCGATGTCGTCGGCGCCGGCACCGGCCAGCAGAAGCGACTGGTCCTTCTTGACGGGCAGGACGTTCGGGCCGGTCTTGAGCAGCACGGCCGACTCGCTGACGGCCTTGCTGGCGACGGCCCGATTGGCCGCCGAACCGACGCTGTCGGCCTGGCCCGACGGCGGCATCGGGTTCTCGAAGAGGCCCATCTCGAACTTGACGCGCAGGATCCGGGTGACCGCGTCGTCGATGCGCGCCTGCGTGACGTCGCCGCTCTGAACCAGGCCCTTGAGGGTCGCCTCGAACTTCTTCCAGTCGGAAGGCACCATGGCCATGTCGATGCCGGCGTTGATCGACTGCTTGACGGCCTGGGTGTAGTCCGGATTGACCTGGTCGATGGCCCCCCAGTCGGAGACCTCGAAGCCGGTGAAGCCGAGCTGAGTCTTGAGCACGTCGGTCAGCCAGTGGGAGTTGCCGGTCATCTTGCCCTCGTCCTGGATGCTCGAGAACGAGACCATGATGATCCGGGCGCCGTTGTCGATGGCGTCTTTGTAGGGCGGCAGGTAGAGCTTCTCGATGGTGGCGTCATCGAGCTTGACGACACCCTGGTCGAGCAGATACGGGCCGGTCGGTCCCTGGGCGGTGGAGCTACCGAAAGCTGTCCCACCGTCGCCGAGGAAGTGCTTCGGATCCGCGACCACCGTGTTGGGATCGGTCAGCTTGGTGCCCTGAAAGCCCTGCAGGCACGCGGTCCCCAGCTGGCTGACCAGATCGGTGTTCTCGCCAAATCCTTCGTAGGTGCGACCCCAGCGGACGTCCTGGGGGACCGCGACGGTGGGGCCGAACGTCCAGCGAACCCCGGTCGCGTTCATTTCGGCCGCGGTGACGGCGCACGCCTGCTTGACGAGGGCAGGGTCATGAGTGGCGCCCATACCGATGTTCTGCGGGAAGATCGTCGTCCCGGTCACGTGCGCATCGCCGTGGACTGCGTCGACGCCGTACAGGAGCGGAATTCCGAGGCGCGTCCCGAGGGCCTGCTTCTGGACGCCGTCGACCATGTCGTACCAGTTGGCGGCAGTGTTGGCGCCGTTGGGGTTGCCGTCACCCCCGGACAGGACGCTGCCCAGCAAGCCCGTCGCGACCTGTGCGGGGTTGGGCTTGAGGGTGTTGATCTCGATCTGGGTCATCTGGCCGATCTTCTCGTCCAGCGTCATCTGGGCGAGCAGGGCCGTCACTCGCTGATCCACGGTCATGGTGGTATCGAGCCACGGCCGTGCGGCTCCGCCGCTGGCAGTGACGTTGGCGGACGGGCTGGCGGACGGTACGGTCCCCGGCGTGCCCGTCGCGGGCGAGGTGCCGCACGCGGCCATGACAAGCGCTACCAGCGCGAGACCAAGCTGAGTCGTCAGGCTGCGGCCTGCGTGACGCGGACAATTCGACCGTATTGCCATCCGTTCTCCTAGATCCCTGCGTGGTTCCGACGGCGTGAGTAGCACCGGATCGTATGTAGATTGTCCCAGCCAAGCGCCTCGAGCGGCGGCCGATCAGCCCGCCACGTACAAATCGGCATAGTAGACGCGGGTCTGGCTGCCGTCAGCGGAAATCGCCACGAGCCGGCCCGCCCCGATGCAGAACGGCGACGCCCCGCTGTGCTCCCCTGCGTCCGCGCCACGGAAGAACTTGGAGCCCGTGTCCCGCCATGTCCGTCCGTCCGTCGTGATCCACATCTCGCCCTCGAACGTCACGGCAATCGCGACGCTGCCGTCGCCGCGGACGCTTGCCCAGTCGAACGATTCAACCGTCGTCCCGGTCGCGGCCGTCCACGAGGCACCATCGACAGACCAGTAGAGGTCCCCCGCGGTCCCCACGAGGGTTCCGCCCACGGCCACCAATCCCCCGGGCGCGATCCCCAGGGGAAGCCACGCGCGGCCGTCACTCGACGTCCAGGCATGGTCACCGACAACGATGAATCCGTCGTGCCATGGCTCCACCTCGAGGGGCCCTTGAGAGGGCCCGCTGAGGGGCCCCGGTTGCCACGTCTGGCCGTGATCCGCCGAATGCAGCACGTCCCCGTCGCTGCCGACCGCGACGAGGCTTCCACTTGAATAGGCCACGTCCGACAGCAGGTCCGGTCGCGGGCCCTGGATCGTCGCCTCTTGCCACGTGACTCCGTCGGGCGATCGCCAGGCGGCTGCGGTGATTGGCACCCCGTGGACGCAGTCCCCCTGCACTTCGCCGACCGCCACGAGCCCTCCGTTGCCGTCCCCGGTGAGCGCCGCGATGTATCCGCATGCCTGCTTCCCCCCGCCGCTGAACTGGGTCTGGTCGGCAAGCTGGCGCCAGGCGGCGCCGTCATCGGACTCCCAGATGAGCGGGCCATGGGTCCGGTTGAAGACGCTGTAGAAGCGGCCGTTCACGTACCAGATCGTGTCCGCCGACCCGGGCTCGGCCGACACCTTCGGCGGCGTTGCCTGCTTGAACGTAATGGGTCCCTGTATGAGCGACGGGCCCGGATGGGGCGTGGCCGAAGGTGTCGGCCCGATTGATGGCTGGGACGGTGGCGATTCGACGGCCTGCCAGGCGATCGCTCCCAGGGCTGAGCGCACGACCGCGCCGCCGTTGAGCTGATCGCCGAGCACGACGAGCTGGGAGCCGAATGGGGCGAGGGCCGAAGGCAGAACTGCCGGCGACCCAGCGTCTTGCACGCGCCACGTTCGCCCGTCGTCTGTCGACACCCACGTGACGACGGGCAGGGTGGCCGGCAACGTTCCACTGCCCTCTGTTCGATAGCCAACCGCGACGAGGGCGCTCCCGATCTGCGTCACCACCGCGGGATCACAACCAGCCTCGCACCCGAATGCAGGGCTCGGCTCGTCGATCGTGGACCGCGACCATGTGCGGCCGTCCACCGACGTCCAGGCCGAGGGAGGTCCGCCGTCCCGACCGTCGTGCCCCATCGCCACGACCGTGCCATTCGAGACGAGCAGGGTAGTAGGGTTGAAGGCAGAGAAGGCCCCCACTGGTTCCGCGCTCGGCGGCTCCCCCTGCACCCATGTCCGTCCGTCGTCCGAGTGCCAGGCCTCCGCCGTCGGCGAAAGGATTTCGAAACCGCCCGCGCCGCCGCCTATGAGCGCCGGACCGCTCCAACCAGGGTTCTGGTCCCCCGGCAGCGCCGCCCGGGTCCAGGTCAGTCCGTCGGTCGAGTACCACGCATAGCGTCTCGCCTGCTGCAGTTCTGGCACCTGTCCGGTGACGACGGCGATCCCGTTTCCGGCCGCAATCGTCAGGTACCTTGGGTCTTGCGACTGATCCACGGTGACGCGCGTCCAGGTCACTCCGTCCGGTGAGTGCCAGAGCGCCTCGACGGAGCTGCCCGCCGTCGTTATAGACCCGATCATGAAGAGCCCACCACGCCCGTCGGCCGCAGCGCTCAGGACGTACGACCAATCTGTCGAGAACGAATCGGGCTTCGTGAGCAGATTCCAACTCACGGCGTCCGTCGACGACCAAACCGCCGCGCTCTCGTCCCGGCCGGGGACGCGGACGACTCCGAAGGCGAAGAGCCTGTCACCGATCGGAACGACCGCTCGCACTCGGCGCCCGCCCGGGAGCGAGCCGCCTGCGTGCCACGTGATGCCCCCGATGGTCCCGGTCGGTGCGGGCACGCCGGTGCGGATCGGTGACGATGTGGGGCCTGGCGACGATCGCTGCTCGAGGACGACGATCAGGCCGGCCGAAAGGACAACGCAGGCGGCCAGGCCTGCAAACAGCGTCCCTTTCCCCTTCATCCCCATGGCGCCATCATACCGGCTGCCGGAGTAGCGGCAAGACGGGCCAGAGCCGGCAAGATGACCTCCGGGCGATCGGGCGGCCAGCCGTCGAATGCCCCCGGTGGTCTTGTCTACCCCGCATTTCTCAACGCCAGCGCCATCCTCGACGGGTCCCCACCGGCCGGAGGTTCGTTGACGTCACTATAAACTGAGTGTATAGTGACGCCCATGAGCGTTCCACACGCCTTACTGGGGCTCCTGGAGCGGGAGCCGCATCACGGATATGACCTCAAGCGGCTCTTTGACGCCTACTTTGCGCCCGACCGGCCGCTCGCCTATGCACAGGTCTACTCCACCCTTGCCCGCATGGAGGGTCGGGGGCAGGTGCGGCTGGAAGGCGTGGAGCGAGTGGATGGGCCGGATCGCCGCCGCTTCGCCATCACCATGGATGGGCAGGCTGAGCTGGAGCGCTGGCTCAACGAGCCTCTCGTGCCGGAGCCGCATCTCCAGGCGGCCCTGTTCACCAAGGTCGTTCTGGCGATCCTGTCCGGCCGACCGGTCGAACCGTTGGTGGACGCCGAGCGCCACGCTCACCTGGAGCGAATGCGTGAACTGACCGCGATCCGTCGAGCCGGCGCGCTCCAGGTCGCCCTGCTGGCCGACTACTGCCTCTTCCACCTCGAAGCGGACCTGCGCTGGCTGGATGTCACCGCCGCCCGAGTCGATGAGCTACGGGCGCAGATTCTCACCGTCAAGGAGGACCGATGATCGAGGTCGCCGCACCCGCCGTCCTGGTTGCCTCCGGATTGGTCAAGCAATTCGGCCAGACCGAAGCCCTGCGGGGCGTGGACTTCAGCCTTGGGCGGGGCGAGGTGGTCGCGGTCATGGGCCCCAGCGGCTCCGGCAAATCCACCCTGCTCCATTGCCTGGCCGGCATCCTGACGCCGGACGGAGGCAGCGTCGCGTTCGATGGCGCGCGAATCGACAACCTCGGCGAGGGCGATCGAAGCCGGCTGCGGCGGACGGCCTTCGGCTTCGTCTTCCAGTTCGGCCAGCTGGTGCTGGAACTATCGGCCCTGGAGAACGTTTCACTGCCGCTCCTCCTCAACGGCGTCCGGCGGTCCGTCGCGGAGGCCGCGGCCGCGGAGTGGTTCCCGCGCCTTGGGCTGGACGGGATGGAGCGGCGCCGTCCGGGCGAGATGTCCGGCGGCCAGTCTCAGCGCGTGGCCGTCGCCCGCGCCCTGGTCACGGAACCGAGCGTCGTCTTCGCCGACGAACCCACCGGCGCCCTGGACACGATCTCGGGCGAACAGGTGATGGAACTGCTCACCTCGGCGGCGGCTCTCCAGAACACGAGCGTCCTGCTGGTCACGCATGAGGCCCGCGTGGCTGCCTTCGCCCAGCGCGAGATCGTCGTCCGCGACGGGCGGGTCAGCGGATCCGCTCGATGAGGTTCTCGGAGATCCGGCTGGGAGTGCGGCTGGCCCTGGCGGATGGGCGGCGATCCGCGATCGCGTTCGGGCTGACGGCGCTGGCCGTGGCCATCGGCACCGGCGTCATGTTGTTCGCGGTCTCGTTCATGCCGGCGCTCGAGGAACGCGACTCTCGGGCGGCGTGGCGTACGCCTGTGCAGGTCGAAGATGCGTCCCAGGCGCGGTTGCGCATGGCAGTGCGCCAGGATCAATACGCCGGTCAGACGCTGGTCCGCGTCTTCCTGGCGCCGTTGACGGCGAACGCCCCGTTTGCCGCGGACGCGCCGGTTCCGCCGGGTTTGTCCAAGCTGCCCGCGCAAGGCGAGGCCTACGTTTCGCCGGCTCTTGCCGATCTACTGGCCCACACCCCCGCCGACGAGCTGGCGCCGCGGATCGGGACCGTCGTGGGGACCATCGGGCCCGAGGGGCTCCGCTCCCCGCAAGAATTGATCGCCGTCATGGGAGCGGATCCCACCCAGCTCGGGGGATGGGCAAGCCCGGTCGTCAGTTTCCGCACCGAACCGGAGCCGCATAACCTGCCCCCGGTTGCGCTCCTGATTCTTGTTCTGGCGGTCGTCGGTGCGCTGGTTCCGGTGGCCGTGTTCGTGGCCACGGCCACTCGTCTGGCGGCCACGCGTCGGGAGCAGCGGCTGGCCGCTCTGCGGCTGATCGGTGCCACTCCCGCGCAGGTGGCACGGTTGGCGGTGGTGGAGGCGCTGCTCTACACGGGGATCGGCGCCCCGGCGGGGATTCTCGTGTTCGCTCTTACGCGGCCGCTGGTCGCGCAGATCCCGCTGGACGGGGGTACTTGGTGGCCGGACACGATCGTCCCGCCCCTCGCCCAAGCTCTCGCGCTCATGGTCGCGGTGCAGGTTGTGGGTGCCCTGGCGGCACTGGCGGGGATGCGGCGGCTGGCCCTGTCGCCGCTGGGCGTCCAGAGGCGCGTCACGCCTCCGCGACCGAGTGCGTTGCGTCTCGTGCCCACGTTCGCGGGCATGGTCGTGCTTCTCGTGAGCCTCAACACCTTCGGAAACTCGAGCGGCGAAATCGGGCCGCTGGCGATCGCGGGTGGGTCATTCGCGGCCATCATCATCGGCATCGCCTTCGCCGGGCCATGGCTGACCGCGCTCGTCGGCCGTGTACTCGGTCGGATCGCCCGCGGGCCGTCCACCTTGCTGGCCGGGCGGCGCCTGGCCGACGACCCGCGGGGTTCGTTCGGTTCGATCGCCGGCGTGATCATGGCCGTCTTCGTCGCCAGTGCCTTCTTCACGTTCGAGGCTTATGCGACGGCGCACGCGGGCGACTTCGATGCGCCCACGCGGCCCGGCGTGGTCCAGGCCGTGCCCTATGGCGTGAACTCCGCTCAGACGGTTGCGGCTCGATTGCCCAATGTGCAGGGCGTGCGGTCGGTTCTGGCCGTCCGAGAAGTCGCGCTGGGGGATTCGAGCGGCCATTATGAGATGCAGGCCTGGGTGGTGCCGTGCGACGCGCTCATGGCGGCGATGGCCATCCCCGGGGCTTCGTGCGGCGGTGCGCACATTCACACGGTCCTGCCGCCGGGCGTCTCGCTGGCATCCTCGTACGTGGCGCAGGCCTTCGACGATCAGGGCGTCAATTTGCCGCCGGTGGAGTTCCGCGTGGATCCGGGTGCTGTGGCGCCGCTCGTGCCCGATGCCTCGACCGTCCAGGGGTTGCCGGACGTGATCCTCGATCCGATCGTGTTAGGCAACTCGGCAGCCGGCTTCCCCGTGACGCGGCTGTACGTGACGACAGATGGCGTGGCGGCGAGCGGCGAGCGGGTCAGGGCGGCAATCCAGGCCGCGGACCCCACGGCCTGGGTATTCATCGCGAGCGGCAAGATCAGCTCTGTCCCCCAGTTCGCCGAAGTGGCCCGGATCGTCGCCCTGGGTCTGATCGGTTCGCTGCTGCTGGCCGGCTGCAGCCTGGCCGTGGCGACGATGACGGGGCTGCTCGAGCGGCGCCGCGAGTACACCTTCCTGCGGGCGGCGGGGATGCCGGTCTCGCGGCTGCGAGTGCTCGTGCTCCTGCAGGCGGGCGTACCGCTCGTCGTCGTCTCGGGCTGCAGCGCGTTGCTGGGCGTGGTCGTCGCGCAAGCCATTCTGAGGATGTCGACGGTGGCCGAAGTGCCGATGCCCGACCCGTCCCTGGTCGGCGTCCTGGGAGTCAGCCTGGCAGCGGCGATGGCGGTCGTAATGGCGACGTTGCCGGCGGTGGACGGCCTGACACGTCCGACCTCATTGCGGAGCGAGTAGCGGCGGGAGCGGTGCGGCCGCGGGAGGCGGCGGGTCCGGCCGCGTGGCCGGAGATCGACGCGACGAGGGCCTGTCAGCCGCCGGCTGAACCACGCCGGGACAAGCGGCGCATCAAGATCGAGACGCCGACCGCGACGGCCACGCAGACGAGCAGAAGTGCGGCCACGAGCCATGGACCGGGGCCCGGCTGCGGTTCAGGGGCCGGCTGCGGCTCAGGGGTCGGGCTCGGGGCGGAACCGGTGGACGTGGCCGGAGGGGCCGACTGCGGGGCGGAACCGGTGGACGTGGCCGGAGGGGCCGACTGCGGGGCGGAACCGGTGGACGTGGCCGGAGCGGCTCCGAGCACGAGGAAGCCGTCTTCCCCGCCCTCTGGATTCACCATCCCTTCGAGGCCACCGTCGGGAAAGCACGCCATCGAGACCGAGTATCGTCCGGCGGGCAGATTGGGAACTTTGAACCTGTACGTGCCATCGCCGGTGCGCGACATAAGGACGTCGTGGGCGGGGCCGGCGCCGGGCGCCGCATCCGGACCGGACAGGACCATTCGAATAGACGCTGCGTTCTTGTCGACGGCGGGGCAGTTGAACGAGTCGACGACGACAGTGACCGTCTGGCCCAACTAGGCCGACGGGGGTTGGAAGGATACGTAGCCCGTCGACGCGGCGGCGGGAAGTGGCGACGCCACACACAGGATCGTCCCCAACGCCAGCGCGGCCCGCAACCCCCTCATGGCACCCTCCCAGTACTCGTCGGCCCGAAACAACCTGTCGATTGAGAACCTTATCGCAGTCCGGCGCGGGATCCACCGGTCGCCGGGACCCCCGCCACCCGGCGCGAGGTCGATCGGCGGCAGGGCCCCGATTCAGTCTTGCCTGACGATATCGACCGAGATCTCCACCGCCGGTATCGTTCCCCTGTTCTCGAGCCAGTGAACCGTGCTCCGATCCTCGGGCCAGCCCACTCCGGGCCCATAGTCCGTATCGACGCCGTTGCGATGGTCGGTAATCGTTCCCGCCAGGACGTAGACGACGCCCGGTCTGCCTTTGTGATCGTGGATCGGACCGAAGACGCCCCCGGGCTCGAAGGTCACCATGCGCGTTCGAAGTAGGCGCCCTGCCATGCCCTCGATCTCGGGGCCAAGGTCGACCGTCGCAAGCAACTCCACCGTAACGCCCTTGGTCTCATGTGCCACCGGTTCGTTACTCATCGGGCTCTTCTCTCCGCACGTTCAGGTCTATCGAGGACTGGGCGGCCCGTCGGACGGGCAAGTAGCCGCACGAACTGTGTAGTGGCGCGCTGTCTCGCGCTGAAAGCCGGCCTCGGCGGAATAGAATGGGACGCCCTTCGCGGAGCTGATCAGGGTTGGCGACTGGAGTCGCTTTTGGGCCCGGATGCCCGGCCGGAAGAGGATGGGCCGTTGGATCGACGAGATAAGGCCTATAACGAGGTCCTGTTCGGCTACGACAGCGACTATGCCTACGCCGTGAACATAGTCAAGAACCTCTATCTGGGTCCCGGCGAACCCGGACCTGGGGACGAGTGGAACATGCCGCGTGGCCCGCTCGACGAGACGGCGATCGAGGCCGACGACGGCGCTGAGATGACCAGTTCGAGCCACGACGGTTGGCCAGGCCGCCTGGTCGGCTTGCTCAGGCGGCGGTCTCCCGAGTAGCCGGGCCCGGTATGCGCGTCTGCCCTGCTCCCTCGGCCTGTCAGGTCAAGTAGGTTTCGGTCGGATCAACCTCTCGCAAACCCGAGCGGCGGAGCGCGAACCACACCATATCCGCGAGTTCGGCCTGGAGCCCCAGGGCCGCGCGAGAGGCGTCGAGCTTCCCCTCGTGCATCAGCTTGTTTCGAGCCTTGTAGGCCCGTCGGGTCAGCATTCCGCCCCTGGCGACTGGATTGGCGATGCCCAAATGAGCCAGAGCTCTTGCCACCTTCTGGTGCTGTCGGCCGGGGAAGCGCTCGGCAAGCGCTTCGAGGATCGCCCAGAGACGAACGATGGCAGCGGACGGGTTCGCGTCCCCGCACGCTTCAGAGAAGAGATCGGCGAACACCTTCGCTTGCGGGCGGTCGGCGAAGGCGTCGAGCATTCTGAGCAGTTCCGCCTGCTCCGAGACGATGGGGACGTTCGTTATCTTCCGATAGTCCGAGACGAAGTACCTCGCCTCGTACTCGCCGTTTCCAAGGTCAACGAACGCCCCCAGCGGCCTGCCGCGGCCAAACTGGCTGTAGACGAGAGCGGACGCGATCGCCATGGCCCTGGGCGCCGTGGCCGACATTCCCTCCTCGATTGCCGACGCCTGGACCCCCCTCTGGACGATGGCCACCATGTCCACGATGGGCGTCTGCCAGCTGGCGAACTGGAATTCTCCACCAAATGAAGCGGCGAACGATTTCGCGGCTTCGTGCAAGGCGGCGTCTTCGGCGTGCAATGGAACAACGACGACGTCATCGAATTTGAGTTCCCCGGGCACGTACAGCTGATCGAAGAACCAAATGACCGTGGCCATGTTGCCTCCTAGATGACAGGGCTGAGGCCGGGCGCGCCACTCTGGACGCTCTGCGACAGAGGGCCGGCCCGACCGCCGGGCTGCTTGACCCTCCGGCGCCGATCGTTCGCGCGTCGGCCTCCGACGTCGAGCCGACCCAGGGCAACACGGCGAACAGCAGACACTATGTGACGCTTCTCTCTTCGCGCTGAGTGGCGTAGATGGCCTCGGCCTGGTCGGCCGCTTCGGCCAGGACCTCCTCCGGCGTGGCTTCAGGGTAGGCCGCTCGAATCGCGGTCGTGACCTCCAGCAGGTCCATGCCTTCGACTTCCTGAACCGCCTGAATGTTGATGACGTAGTTGGCCAGCATGGAGATGACCGCCGCCACCGGCAACCCAAAGAGCGCGCCCCAGATCCCGGCAACTTGCGCTCCGATCAGGACGGACAGGATGGTTACGAGCGGGTGAACTCCCGACGTCCTCTTCATCAGCCGCGGCACCGCCAAATTCATGATCAGTGCCTGGCCGAAGAAGAGCACGAGGGCGACCGGGATGAATGCACCCGGCACGAAAGCGGCGGCGATGAAGATCGGCGGCAGCAGAGCCATGCCCGGACCTACGAACGGGACGGGCATGCAAAGCGCCGCAACCAGGCAGATAAGGAACAGATACGGGAGGCCGAAGATCAGACCGACGACAATCGTCAGCGTGACCTGGATGGCGATGAGGATCACCTGCGACCAGAGCCACCCTCTGAAGGCTCGGCCGACCGACCGATCGAAGAGATCGAGCTGGGTCTCGAAGCGATTTGGGATCACCCGGCGCCACTTGGCCTGGAGGCCGTCAGCGTCGGAGACGATGAAGATGGACAGGATCAGGATCATCGAGAGGGTGCCTACGATCGAGGCTCCGGTCCCGGCGATGGCCCCAGACTGCGTTCCCAGGGTCGCCTTGATATCGGGCAGGATCCTGGCTTCTGCCTGACGGAACAGGGCCGCCAGGTCGATCGTCTCGGTGTTGATTCCCAGGCTCGCCTGGAGCGAGGCCAGACTGCCGCCGATGGTCGCGGCGCCCTCGTCGAGTCGATTCACGAGACTCGTCGCCTCGGTGAGGCCGATAGAACCGGCCGCGAGAACGAGACCGACAAGGGTGATCGCAACGCAGGCGTAGACGAGCCCGACAGCCATGCCTCGTCCAAGGTGCATGCGCTTGGCCGCCTCGTCGACGACCGGGCTGACGATGAAGGCCAGCAGCCAGGCGAGGAAGCAGATGATGACGATCCCGCCGAAGGCGCCGACCAGCGTGGTGGCTCGCTCGAGGATGAGCAGGAGGAAGGCAACCGATCCGGTGACGAAGAAGATCGTCCCAAACCGCCGAAGGCTGCTGGCCGGGCGCCGGTTGATCGAACGCAGACCGGCCGGCCGAAGCTTCGGAACCGCGGTCGCCATCTGGGTCCTCCGGAAGTCGCGCACGCTTGCGCCGCGCATGGGGCCCCATGCTTCTGTGAATCTGCTCCGAAGGGGGGCCGAGCGCGAGGATGAGAACCCTGCCCTACGCCGGGTTCTCGCGTCTCAGGCGAACCACGCCACGAGAAGCCAATTGCTCGTCAAAGAAGCCCCAACGAGCCCGACCAGGCGCTACGATGCCGCCATGATCGACCTCGTGCTGACGCTCATCGGCCCCGACCGCCCCGGCATCGTCGACTCCGTCTCGGAGGTGGTCGCCGCCCATGGCGGCAACTGGCTCGAAAGCCGGATGGCCCACCTGGCGGGCAAGTTCGCCGGCGTGCTTCGCGTGGAGGTTGCCGAGGAGCAGGCGGCGGCGCTCGAGGTCGCGCTAGGTCGACTCGAGGTCAACGGCCTGAAGATCGTCGTCGAGCGGGGCGCGCCCGTCGAGCCTCCTCGCCACCACACCATGGAAATCGAGCTGGTCGGCCTCGACCGTCCCGGCCTGGTCCATGAGATCTCGACCCTGCTCGCGGCGCAGGGGATCAACGTCGAGGAACTGGTGACGGACCGGCCCACAGCCGCCCATTCCGGGGACCGGATGTTCCACGCCCGTATCCGCGTGGTCATCCCCGAAGCCGTTGACATTGAGGCCGTACGCCAGGGCCTGGAGCGACTGGCCGGCGATCTGATGGTCGAGATCCGGCTCGCGGACATCTCGGACTCCACCCGCTGAATGGTCCGGCCGCCTCAGCTGATCGTCCGAAGCTCCGGCCAGAGCGTGGTCCACGGCGCGCGCAGGCCCGTGCAAACGGTGACGGCCGTTCCCTGCTCGCCGTTGGGGATGCCGAGCCCGTTGTCGATGCGGGCGACATCGTGGCAGCCGACGAAGAACTGACCCGGATCGGCAGGTCTCCAGTCACCGACGTGAACGACGACCGTCCGGTCGGCCGGCGGCGGCCCCCAACTCCAGAATGAGTTGTGGCCGGAATAGACCGGGGGCAGCCCTGTCCCAAGCAGGATGAGGGGGCTCGCCTCGCTGTAGTCGTTCGTCAGGATCACGGCATGCGCTCGCTGGTCCGCCGGAAGCTCCGCTACAACCCCCTCCACGGTCGCGACGTACTGCGGCCAGCCAACCGTGTTCGCAACGTCTGGGACGGTCGCCGGAAGCGTCGTCGTGGCGTACGTCGCGAGCGGCAGAATCGGCAGCGTCAGGTACGCGATGAGTGCGCCTGAGAGGACCGCGGCGGTCGTGAAGGTCACGCCCTTCACACGGCGGTGGCCGCGAGCGAGCCAGCGATCCAGCACGATCGCTCCCGCGGCCATGAAGACGGCAATGCTGCCGATCGCGTAGTAGGCCTTCCCACCGCTGATCACGACGAGGGCGAGCCCGATCAGGGCGGCTATGCCGATCGCACGCCATTGCGCGGCAGCCCTGGCCCGGAGCACCCATATCAGACCAGCCGCGGTAACCGGGAAGAGGAACGGTCCGCTGAACAGCCACAGCAGCGGAACGATCTGGGAGCGGTTGTCGGCGGCGTACTGGGAGATGGCCCTGGCCATCGTGAACTGCGGCCAGCCGTTCATCGCCTCCCAGACGAGGTTCGGCAGCCACAGCAGGAGCGCGATCCCGATCGCGGCCCATGCCCACGGCGACCGGATGATGTCCCAGCGGCGGGTCAGGACGAGTCCTCCCGCCAGCCCGGCGCCGAGGAACAGCAGCGTGTCCTTGTTCTCGAGGCCGATCCCGGCCGTGACGCCGACCGCCAGCCAGAGGCGCCGGTCGCCGCCCGCGAGCAGCTTGACCAGCAGCCACAGGATGATCGTCCAGGCGAGTAGGTCCGGTTCGGTCGTGGTATCGAGATGGCCGGCGCCCAGATAGCCGGACAGCGCCGCCGTGATCGCCGCGAGCGTCTGCGCCCGTCGCGATCCGCCGAGGTCGCGCACCATCAACCCGATCAGGACAACGATGAGCCCCATCTCGAGCGCCGGCAAAATCCGTACGGCCGTCGGCGACACCCCAAACAGGGCGACCGACGCGGCGGACAGGAGCGGCGTCAGCGGCGGTTGGTCGACATAGCCGAAGGCGGGGTGCTGGCCCGCCACGACGAAGTACATCTCATCGCCGTGGAAGCCATATGAGCCCGCCACCGCCATCAGGCCCACGAACATCAAGCCCGCGATCGAGAGCACGGACCATGGGACGGCCTCCCAGGCGAGACGCTGTCTGACCGAGCCGGCGCTTGAGGAAGCCATGGGTTCAGTATCTATCCGCCGGCGGCGAGCGAACGCCAATCCCATCAGGCGGCCGGGCGGCCACGCTCATCTCCGCAACACGACTACGATCTGCCGCGGTAGAGGCCGCTGGAGGCACAAGGAGCGAGTCATGTCCTACGTCGTGGATTTCACCAACGTCTCGACCATCGGCCTGGAGTCTTCTCCGGTGGCTCCCGCGCTCGCCGGCCTCCGGGCGAACGAGGCCCGCTACTTCAAGAACAAGTACGACCACGACTTCACGGTCGAGCCGGCGAGTGCGGCCAAAGAGACGATCGAGTGGGTGCACCGCATCCTGCGCGAGGAGCGCGACCTCGTCATCTCGTCCCGCCCGCTCGAGGCGACGACCTTCCAGGTCGAGAACATCAAGTGGGCCTACGTCTTCTACGAGAGCGGCCTGTCGATCAACGTCCTGTACACGCTCGACGACGCCGGCAAACGGGCGGTGGGGTTCAAGCTCTCGGACGGGATGGAGGTTCCCCCCGAGCTCGCCTCGCGGTTCAAGTTCGCCCGGCAGAAGTCCAAGCTGGCCGGCACCATCCGGGGTTCGTTCTTCGTGATCAAGGGCGAGTACTGATCCTCGGCCCGGACGCGACCCGCGGTCGAGATCCAGCTGCCGAGAGTCAGTCGGGCAGCGTACAAGTCCTGGGCCAGGTTGCGGACGTCCGTGAAGTACGAGCGGGTTAGCCTGGGTCCGACTCCTCTCGCCCCGACCACAAACAGCCGTACGACTACGGGCGGAAGACCTGGAAGAAGTTGGCGCTCAGGAACAGCACCGATCCGTCGCCGAGCGGGATCACGGTGTCTATTGCCCGGTTGGCTGGCACCGACCCGGTCGCCAGCGGTGTGAACCGACCGGTTGGCGGGTCGTAGATCTCCGCCACGCTCCTCTCGAAATCGGGCGGGGCGATACCGGTCACGAGCACTCTGGAATCGGCGAGTCGCACGGCGTCGATGACCGCGATGTGGACCGTCCCTGTCGCGCTGAACACGCCGGTGTCTGGATCGTAGACATCAGCACCATCGCCGGTCTCGAGGACTCGACCGTCGGCCAGAAGGACGGCTTGCGTCGGCGCCGCGTCCTTCAGAAGCGGCGTGCCGGTCACCCTAAAGGTGTTGTCCGTTGGGTCATACAGCTGCGCCGCCTCTCTCGGCTCCGGACCCGGAACAGCGACCAGAGCGCCCGACACCGTATTGCCGATCAGGAGCACGCGACCGTCGCCCAGCAGCGTCAGCGAGTAGAGGTCCACAGCCCCTTCGGTGGCGTAGTCGACCGCAAATGCACCCGCCGGGCTGAAGGTCCCGGCCTTAGGATCGTACAACTCGGCCGAATTCACGGCCCGGCTGCTGCCATCCTGTCCACCGGCGATCAGCACGCGGCCATCGGCGAGTCTCGTCGAACGTGCGCGACAGCGCTCGGACGTCATCGAACCGGTCCCGGAGAAGGTGCCGGTCGCGGGGTCGTACAGCTCAGCGGACGACAGTGACTGGCCCTGCGGTCCTGCGGTCCAGCCTCCGGCAATAAGGACCTTGCCGTCGTCGAGCGGCGTGGCCGTGTGGCACTGCCTCGCCGAGGTCATGGATCCCGTGGGGGCAAACGTCGCTGTGCTGGGGTCGAAGAGCTGTGCCAGGGAGAGGGTTTCCAGCCTCCAATCTCCGGTCGGGTTGCCGGCGCCTCCGGCTACCAGCACCTTGCCATCGTCAAGGAGTGTGGCGGTGTACTCCTGGGTCGGGTACGCGAACTTCACCTCTGGGGTGAATGTGCCGGTCATTGAGCCCGGAATAGGCGAGAGCCGAGCGGTGGCCTGCGATAGAGGGGACGGCGAAGAGGCGGGCTCGACTTCGAGCGCTCGGCTCGGCGACGGAGCATCGAACGGCGTCGACGGACTCGGGCTTGGTACGGAGGGAGCGCACGAGGCCGCGAAAGCCACAGCCAGCAGCGCCCCGAGCGTGAGGCATTTCCGCATGAGGTCCCCTCCAGTTGACGACTCCCCAGCTGAGCCGGACTGCTGGTCGGACGAACCGGACGGTGTCGGTGAGACGCACCTGACAACCTCGGGTCCTGAGGAAGGGATGACGTCGACGCTGCCTCCGCCCCCGACCAGCCTCCTAGGCGATCTCGCCGGCGCTCGCGGCGTCCTGACCGGACTCGGTATCGACTTCGACGTGGATCAGCAGGTCGAGCCCCTCTGGCCGCCAGGGACGGGGGACGGAATTGGCGTCCACGTCCCGCACCAGACCGGCGATGGCCTCGGCCAGCAACACCTGATCCTCCCTCGTGAGACCCAGGAACTGCAGGCCGACCATCAGCTGGAAACCGAGTGGGTCGTTTGGGTCCTCGTCGAGCCGTGCTACTTCGGCCTGACAGTCGAACGTGCGGTCGGGCGTGAGCTGGACCGCAACGTCAAGACGCTGACCGATCCGGAGTTCCATCGCGGCGACGCAGAAGAGCCCGCCGACTCCGATGCTCGTGCTCGTTGTCGGCACCGGCCCGGAGGCGTCGTCCGCCTTGAGGTAGACCGGAACGGCCAGGTTGACCCGCATGTGCTCCCGGCGCGACGGAGGGTCCCACAGGCGCGGCCGCTTCAGGACCACGAGATTGCCGCTCCTGCCGATGTGCCACAAGACGATGGTCTCGGCAACCTGCATGGGCCGATTCGGGTGGTTCAGCACGAGCCGCACCGATCGGCCGGGGTCGAGAGGCGCGGCCAGCCGCCGGTCAAGCGCGACCCACAACTCCTGCCTCGTCAGGTCGGCGATCCACGCCCGATGGGACTGCCACCCATCGTCGGTTGGCATCTCGATTGTCAACTGAGTGGCGATGGTCGGTTCGTTGTCGTACTGCGACACTATGTCACCTGGCGTCCAGACACCCCTATGTCAGACAACTCGGCTGCGAGGGCGTATAGGTTTAGGCGGCGGTCCTCGGGGAGCGCTGCGTCATACTCTGCTGGATGCGACCTGACACCGGCCCTGCCGCAGCCGAGTCCGCCGCCAAGGATGCGGCCCCCGCTACGCCCTGGGCGCTCCGCGGCATCTACATCGCCCTCGGATTGTCGACGGCGTCCCTGGCCCCTTTCGTCCCGGTGATCCTCAAGGGACGCGGCCTGGACCCCGCCTCGATCGGCGTAGTGGCGGCTCTGGCCGCCCTGTCGACGACGGTCATCGTGCCGGCCTGGGGTCACCTTGCCGACGAGATGGTCGGGCGCGTCAGGGCGTTTCGCATAGGAGCGGCAGTCGCCGCCGCATTCGCCGTGGGCCTGCTCCTGGATCTGCCGATCATGGTGATCGCGGCCATGCTGGCCAGCTTCTCGGTCTTCGCGAGCCTCTTCCTCGGCCTCACCGACGCCCTGGCGATGGCGACCCTGCCGGCGCCGGAGCGGCAGTACGGTCCCCTGCGCTCGCATGCCAGTCTCTCCTTCGCTCTCGGAGTGACGGCTGCCGGCGTCGTGTACGGCTGGGCCGGATACGCCGCGGCCCCGTTCGTCTTCCTGATCTGGGCAATCGGTCTCTTCCTGCTCGTGGGACGGGTGCCGGACGGCACGACCAAGCCCAGGGCCAAACACTCGGCGGAGGACGCGCGTCGCGCACCGGTTCGGGTCCGGGCCATCCGTCTCGGTTCGCCGGGCCGGGCGTTGTCGGTCCAACCTCGGCTCGGGATTCTGCTCGTCGTCTCCGCGGTCGCGTATGCCGGCTTGCAGGGCGGAGGGACGTTCGTCGGCGTCCGAATCGTGGACCTGCACGGGCAGCCGTCCGATGTCGCCCTCTCGTTCGGCATCTCGGCCCTGACCGAGATCCCCGGACTGTTCGCGGTCGGGTGGCTCGGCCAGCGGCTCGGACTGCGGCGCTTGCTCGTCGGCTCCATGATCCTGTACGGCCTGTGTGTCGCGTCGTGGGGCGTGCTGCCCTCGGCCCCGGCGATCAACGCCACGCGAATCGTGACCGGCTTGTGCAACGGCTGGCTGATGGCGACGCGGGTGCTGCTCGTGTCCCGGCTCCTGCCGCCTTCTTTGCAGGCCACCGGCCAGGTTCTCTTCCAGGCGGCCGCCCTTGGCGCCGGATCGGTGGTGGGCAGCGTGGTCGGCGGCTTCGTATACGGCTCATTTGGCCCGGTCGTCTTCTTCGCGGGTGCGGGCGCCGTCGCGATCGCAGGAGCCGCGGGCTCGTGGTTCGTGCTTGCCGGGCCGATCGGCGACCGGTTCAGCGGCCGCTACGCCGATCCTCTGCGGGGAGTGGACGGGTCCGCGGACTGACGCGGCACCGGCGGCCGATCTGTGCCGGCGAGAGCAAACTCAGCCCCGAGCTCCGGTGCATCAGCTCCGCCGTCGCGCCGGCCAGGACGCGACGGTCCCGGCGCCCGAACCGGCCCCCGTAGCCTTGGAACCCGGTGGTCAAGGTGCGCGCCGCGCGTATCCTCAGGGTGAATTCGCTTTCGGCGCAGCGGGAGTCAGCACAGATGGACGGCCGAATCGGGGACCTGCCTCCGACCACACGGCTGAGACCGAAGCAGCTGGGGCGGGGGTTGCCGGTCCCGCCCGTCCTGGCGCTGGCCGTGGTTATCAGCCTATTCGCCGGCATCGCGCTCGGGTATCGAGTCGCGCCCAGGACGGACCCGCCGCCGTCTCCGTCTCCGTCTCCGACCATGGCCAGGATTCCGGCCGTCGAATCCTCATCGCCGTCTGCATCGCCGGCCGCCTCCCTTGTTCCAGCGGATGGTCCCTCCCTGACCGCGTACGATGTCCCACCGGCCGGCGGGCTGACCCTGAGCGAAGCGCTGGCCGCCTTCAACGAGTACCTGGCGAAGACTCCGGGGGCCGCCCGAGCTATCGGGCCAGGCGTTTCCGAGTCGGCCGTGGTATACGCCCGCGTCGAGCGCTACAACGACCTGCCTTCGCTCTTCGATTCGCCTGAGGAGTGGGTCTGGGCCATCGGCATCAGCGGTTCGTTCGGACCGGCCGATTGTGGGGGCTCGGTGCCGGCCGGCCGGCCGTGCCCGGGATCGGCGACTACCGCGATGATCATCCTCGACTACAACACGGGCGCGCTGCGCGTCACCTGGAGCCCGGCGTTCCCCTGAGCTCCGACGAGGCCCCTACTTGCCGTCGGACTCGACGATCGTCGTCGGCGTGTTGTGGACCGCGGTGATGGCGGGGATCGTGCCGAGGCGGCCGGCCTGGTAGTCCTCGAAGGCTTGCGTCAGCTCCTCGCGCGTGTTCATCACGAACGGGCCGTACCAGGCGACGGGCTCGCGGATCGGCCGTCCGCCCAGCAGCAGGACCTCCATGTTCGGGCTGCGGCTGTCCTGGATCCGGCCGGCTTCGACGCTGATGGCGTCGCCCGGACCGAAGACGGCCAGCTGGCCCATCTCGATCGGCCGGCGCTCCGCGCCGACGAAGCCGCGTCCCGACAGCACGTAGACGAGGGCGTTGTAGTCGGGCCGCCAGGGCAGCGCGAGTCGGGCCGTTGGGCTGATCGTGGCGTGCGAGTAGGTCATCGGCGTGTACGTGACGCCGGGGCCCTCGTGTCCCGCCAGTTCGCCGGCGATGACCCGAATGAGCGCCCCGCCATCCGACGACGAGAGCAGGGCGACCTCCTGCGCGCGTATGTCCTGGTACCGCGGCGGTGACAGCTTCTGGGCTCGAGGCAGATTCACCCAGAGCTGGATGCCGTGGAACAGGCCGCCGCTGATGACGAGCGCTTCGGGCGGACGTTCGATATGGAGGATGCCGGCGCCGGCGGTCATCCATTGCGTGTCGCCGTTGGTGATCACGCCACCGCCGCCGTTGCTGTCCTGGTGCTCGAACACCCCGTCCATGATGTAGGTCACGGTCTCGAAGCCACGGTGAGGATGCCAGGCCGTCCCCTTGGCCTCACCCGGCGCGTACTCGACCTCGCCCATCTGATCCATGTGGATGAACGGGTCGATTTCCGACATCTCGGCACCCTGTAACGCGCGCCGGACGGGGAAGCCCTCGCCTTCGAAGCCGCGCGGGGCGGTGGTGAGGCGGATGACCACTCTCTGGCGGGCGACCGCGGGATCGGGTTCGGGAATGCGGGGAAGAGCGGTGATGTCGTCTACGGTTACCGCCGGCACGGTTGCGTCCTTTCGGTCGCGGCGCCGATCGGCGTCGTCCGAAAGACACGCTACCTCAATCGCTCCGTGGCCCGGCCGGGAGGCCGGGTGGTTGAGCCGGGCGCAACGCCGCGCCGGATCCGGTGATCTCCAGAGTGCCGGAGGTCTCGAGCACGGCGCCCCGGTAGAACGCGAACTCCCATTGGCCCGACGGCAGCCAATAAAGGTCTTCGCTGTAGGTGCAAAGTCGGCCCTGGCTATCCTCCAGAGGCCAGGTGTAGCTCCAGTACGGAGAACCGTTCCAGCTGATATCCATTCGGGCCGGCTCGTCTCCCAGCGGGCGGTCGAAGACGACGACCATCCAGACGTTCGAGCCGGCCGGGACGCTGGTGACCCGGTCGACCACGTAGCACCCGTTGCCGCCGCCGGGATCGACCGTCGTGAACATGACCTGACCGTGTTCGCTCGAAAAACGGTACGTCACCCAGAGCAGGTAGCCACCTGTCGCTACCACCAGGATGAGCAGTAGCGCTGCGATGGGCCCGATCCGGAATCGGCCGCGCGGAGGGCTGGGCAATTCGAGCCAGGCAGGCGGCCGCGCCGCGCCCGCCTGGACCTCAGGTATGACTTCCGGAGCGCCCTCCATTGCCACGGGCGCGGCCAATTCCGGGGTGGACCAGGTCGTGCCCGCCCAAGAGTCCCCGGTTGAGTCTCCTCCCGGCTCGATCATGGACCACACCCCTCCGCACTGGGCGGGACGACCATACCACCCGCCGCATTGCGGTCGCTCAGCGGATCTGGGCGGTATCGCTCCAGGCCAGGATCGACGCCGCCACATCGTCGGGGCGATGGGCGTGGACGTCGTGATCCGCGGTTAGCCAGTCGACCGTCGCCCCCGGCATGGCCGCCCCCGGCAGGGCCGCGATCGGCAATGCGGCGCGGCGTTTGGCCTCGGTCCAGCTCTCCTCGCCCGTGTCGGCGACGATCCAGAGGGCAGGCACGTCCACGGCCGGAAGGAGACCGGCCGAATGCTGATCCCAGAGGGCCCGCGCCAGCGCCTCACGTCTCGCCGGCGTGAGCCACCATTCCACCGTCCCATCCGGGAGAACTTCCAGACCGGCCATGGTGCTGCGAAGGCGACTGTCCGGCCAGTCGGGATTGCTGTGGCGCAGGTAAGCCTCCAGCCGTGGGGCCGGCGTGCCGGTCACCGGCGGCAGGGCCACTCGAGCCAGGCAGGCCTCCAGCGTGGCGAACTGGACCGACGCGTCGACGAGCGCGCCCTCGACCATGACTACACCGCGCACGAGCCCGCCCATCTCGGGGCGTCGTGCGAAGGCCTCGAGGATTACGCACGCGCCGAGAGAATGGCCTACCAGCACCGGCCGCTCGAGCCCCAGGCCCTCGATCAGCTTCGCCACATCCGAGGCGTACGTGGCCAGGTCGTAGCCGCCGTCCGGCTTATCGGACTGGCCGTGGCCTCGGAAGTCGGCCGCGTAGACGCGGTGGCCCGACGCAGCCAGCCGCTCGGCGACCGGCGCCCAGACCTCCGCCGTCGAGGCGATGCCGTGCAGGAGGAGGAACGGAGCGCGGGCCACGCCGGACGTGGCGGACGGGTCGCCGGACGCCCAGTAGAGCACGCGGAGGCTGAGACTCCCGGCCACGGCGACGAGCAGCTCGCGGGGGCTCTGGGTTTCCGGATAGACCCGACTCATCTTCGCTCCTCTGGATGGAGGTATCTTGCCAGCGACAAGATATCCTCCGAGTCCGGTCTTGTCAATGTCAAGATTGTTCTCTACGATCCACCCATGGTCGACCCAGCACCGGCTCACCCGTACCATCACGGCGACTTGCGCCGCGCCCTGATCGAGGCCGCGGTCGTCGCGATCGCGGAATCCGGGCCCGCTGGCGTCAGCCTTCGGGACCTGGCGCGGCGCGTGGGCGTTTCGCACGCGGCGCCAGCCCATCACTTCGGCGACAAGACGGGCCTGCTGACCGCGGTCGCGGCGGAAGGCTACCGGCGGTTCGAAGCCCGGCTCTCGGCGGCATACGGGCGCGGGAGCTTTCTCGACGTGGGGGTCGAGTACGTTCGGTTCGCGATCGAAGAGCGGCCGTTCTTCGAGGTCATGTTCCGGCCGGACCTGTACGACCGCGACGACCCCGACGTGGCCGCGTCACTTCGGGCGATCGACGAGATCGTTTTCGGAGCGGTTCGCAGGATCCTCGTCGACGCGCCGGCGGAACGTGTCCAGGTAGCCGGTGTCGCGGCATGGGCGCTCGTCCACGGACTGGCGACGCTCCTCATCGGTGGCAACCTCCCGGCGCATCTCGCCTCGGATCCCGAGGCGCTGACTCGGGCGATCGGCGCGGCCATGTTCGCGGCCTCGTCCGGGACGGACCCTACCAGCCGCGGTCAGGCGACCACGAAGCCGACTGCGTAGGTCCGGGGCGGGCTGTCGGCCTCCAACGCATCGGCCGCCTTGAAGTCCGTCTCCACCACGTAGTGCCCCGGCTGCAGAGTCCCAAGGTCCAGGTAGACCGTCCCCTGCGTTGCGAGCGTGCCAAGCGTCAGGCGGATCGTCTCCAGGAACTCGTCGCCCGGCCCGATGCGATCCAGCCAGGCGACCGCGGCGCCGTGGCCCACGCGCCCCGCGACCACCAGATTCCCAGGCTTCACGGTGACGTTGGTGAGCGAGTGCCAACCGTACCAGCCGAGGCCGTATTCGGACGGTGGCACACCGGGGTTCGCGATGGTCGCTTCCAGCTGGTGGCACACAACCGCCCCGCCGACCTCGCAGACGGCCCAGTTGGCGGGCACGGTGGCTTCGAACGCCCGCTGCACCCGGTCGCCTGTGGCGGCGGGAGTGGCCGTTGCTGCCGGCACGGCTCCGAGGCGATACCCGATCCCGACTCCCACGAGCAGCCCGACCACACTCGTGACCAGCGCGACCGAGAGAATAGGCGGGATACGGCCTCCCGTTCGAAGGCGCGCCACGCTCGGGCCGGCACCGGACGCGTCCGCTCGCCCGTCGGGCGGTTGGGCCGCATTGTCGCCGTACATGGTGCGAGTCTGACACGCCCTCTACGGGTTGCCCTTCGCTCGACGCATCGAACCGCCCGGCGGGCGACGCTTCTCTGGCAAGGCGGCGGCTTCGACAGCCCGACGGTCCGACGGCCCGACGGCTGGGGTGGATCGGCGCCAGCGGTCCGCGACTAGTGCCGGTATCTCGGCCTCAACGCTCCACGCCGGGCCGTGGAATCAACCTGTCGGGGGCGACGGCGAGGAGGGCAAGCAGGACGACGTCGATGGCGAGCCCCATCACCGCGCCGGGCAATTCGACCGCGCAGAGAACGAGCGAACCGACGAGGAGAGCGATGGTCGCCCGGCGGGCCCACGGCCGGCCGAGCCAGAGCAGCACTCCGACGACCACGAAAGCGATTGCGGCGGCCAGCCAGACGACACCGAGCGTCTTGACCGCCGCGTCGCCGACTTCGATCGAACGATTGAGGATCCGGGTTGAGTACTCCACCCCTCTCGGGCCGCCGAGGTTCCACGCGACGGTGAAGCCGACCAGGTGAACCAACCCGTGAAGAACCAGGAACACGGCCACGACGCGTTGCCCGAGCCCGACCTGTTCGACTCCGGTTTCCCGATGCGCGGCGGCCGGCGCGGGCAGTGATGCGGTCATCTGTCTTCCCCTTGTCTGTGGCGCTTCGCATCCGAGCAAGTCGGTCGGGCGGCGAAACGCCGATCCGGGCCCAGGTTGGCCATCGCTTGTGCAGGGAAGACGCAGGCCGGGTAAGCGGACGGTAAGCGGGCCCCGGACCTCCCTTCCCTCAGCCGCCTCGCGCCACCGAGACCGGCTGGGCCAGCAGGTCGATGAGGGTTCGGCTGCCGAGGGGCTCGGCCAGCGTGACCTGGGCCGTTCGGGCCGCGCCGACGAGGATGCACGCGGCGGGCGTGGGGTTTCGATGCTCGTACACCATCAGCACGACGGCCGAGTCCGACTCGACAGCCGCGGCCGTGTAATCGGCGCCACATGGCTTGTCGCCGCCGTCGGGGGCGCCCACGAACGAGACCGTGATGGTCATGCCGTCGGCTTTGACGCTCGCGGACGTAACGGGAGGACCGATCCAGGGCCCGGTGAACTCGTTGCCCTGGGCATCCGGAGTCGGCCGGGGAGGCGGAGCGAAGCGGCTCACGGCGACCTGATCGAGCTTGACGTCCGTGTCCTTCAAGCTGAACTCCCAGGCAGGCACCTGAGCCGGACCCCGGCTGGTCTGGAACGTCGCGGTCGTCAGCCTGGCGGCGGTGATCTGCAGCGGAGTGCAATCCGGGCAGGCCTGTACGGCGGAAGCCTTCAGATCCAGGAACGCTTGCTGGGCCGAGATCAGGGGGGCGGCTTTGGCTGTCCCGTCCTGCCACTCGATCGTGCCGTCCGGGGGCGTATCGGAAGGAAGCGGGCTCGCCAGTTCGAAGAGCCCGGCTCCCAACGCCAGCTTGGCGTTGCCGCCGTCAAGGTTCGGGCCCCAGTCGTCGCCGACGAACAGGGTGGAGTCGCCGGCAAGGACGAGGCCGGAGCCGCCGACCCCAGCCGCCACCGCGGCCTCCCAGCGCGCAAGAGCAGCCTGCGCCTGACGATTAGCCTCGACCTGAACCGAGTCCGGGGCCGCGCTGCATCCCGATGCGCCGACCACGAGACCGACGACAGCCAGCAGGCCCATCCCTCGCCGGTGTCCCATCTCCATCCCTCCTCAGATGCGGCAGTCCCCGCGCCCCCGCAATCGCGCGGCGCCATTATCGGTCAGACCGCCCGAGTTGGGCGGCCCCGGGCTTCCTGCGTCAGGCTGCCACTTGACAACTGACTTAGTGCTCACTAAGTTACGCGCATGAGCGCCTCCACTCGACTTACGGCCGATGAACGCCGCGATGAGATCGTCGCCGCGGCTGCCATCGAGTTCGCCGTGGCCGGCTACGCGGGAACGTCGACCGACGCGATCGCCCGACGCTCGGGAGTGTCCCAGCCTTACCTCTTCCAGCTCTTCGGTACCAAGAAGGACCTCTTCATCGCCGCGGTCCGCGACTGCTTCGAGCGCACCCGGCAGACGTTCGAACGAAGCGGCCGGCCGTTGCGCGAAGCCGGAGCATCGCCGGCTCAGATCCTCGAAGGGATGGGCCACGCTTACGTGCGGTTTCTGATGGCCGACAGGGGCACGCTCCAGCTCCAGCTCCAGGCCTATGCGGCCTGCCACGACGCCGACATCCAGACGGCCGTGGCGGAAAACTACGGCGCCCTGTGGCGGCTGGTGGCCGAGATCTCCGGTGCCGACGACAACGCCGTGCGGCAATGGTTCGCCGACGGGATGCTGATCAACGTGGTCGCCAGCATCTCCAACACCTCCTCCATGGAGGACTTCTTCCACTCCTTGCTCGGAGGTGACTTTGGATCTTGCTAGAGGCACGCCCCTTTTTTGAGCTCATAACTTAGCGAGTAGTCACTTATATAGGAGACAGACCGATGCGCCGCTCGTCCCAGCTGTGGACCTTCGCCATAACCGCCACCGCCCTGTTCATGGTCAGCCTGGACAACCTCGTGGTCACCATGGCCTTGCCGGTCATCCGGCGCGACCTGGGGGCCTCGCTCAGCGACCTCGAATGGACGGTCAATGCCTACACCCTGACCTTCGCCGCGCTGCTGCTGATGGGCGCGGCCCTCGGCGACCGCTTCGGGCGGCGCCGGATGTTCACGATCGGCGTCGGCATCTTCACCCTGGGCTCGGCGGCGGCCGCACTGGCGCCCTCGAGCTCCTGGCTCATCGCGGCTCGAGCCGCCCAGGGTCTGGGCGGGGCGATCTCCATGCCGCTGACGCTGACCATCCTCTCCGCGGCCGTCTCGGCCGAGAAGCGGCCTCTCGCCCTCGGCGCCTGGGGCGGCATCGGCGGCCTGGCCGTCGCCGTCGGTCCGGTCGTCGGCGGGGCCATCACCCAGGGCGTGTCGTGGCACTGGATCTTCTGGGTCAACGTCCCGATCGGAATCATGACGCTCATCCTGGCCCAGCTCCGGCTGCCCGAAACGAAGGGTCCGGATCGCTCCCTGGATCTGCCCGGCGTCGCCCTGGCCAGCATCGGCCTGGTCGGGATCGTTTGGGGCGTGACGCACGGCAACGGCCGGGGCTGGACCGACGGGGAGATTCTCGCCGCCATCGGAGTGGGATTCGCTTTCGTGGCCGCCTTCGTGGCCTGGGAATCCCGGGTCCGGCTGCCGATGCTGCCGCTCCACCTGTTCCGCCGCCGGGCCTCCGTCGTGGCCAACGGGGTCTCGTTCCTGATGTCCTTCGGGATGTTCGGCTCGATCTTCCTGCTGTCGCAGTTCTTCCAGATCGTGCAGGGCCTCAACCCCCTCGACTCCGGCATCCGCATCCTGCCCTGGACGGCTGCGCCGGTCGTCGTCGCCCCGATCGCAGGCTGGGCTTCCGGCCGCATCGGCGCCCGACCGATCCTCGTGTCCGGAATGACGCTCATGGCGATCGGCCTTGGCTGGATCGCCGCGATCACTTCGCCCACGGTTCAGTACGCGAGCCTGGTGCCGGCCTTCGTTGTCGCCGGCGCCGGGATGGGGCTCTTCTTCGCCCCGATCGCGAACGTGGTCCTGTCGGCAGTCCCGCGCGAGGACGAAGGCAAGGCCTCCGGCGCCAACAACACCCTGCGCGAACTGGGCGGCGTCTTTGGGATCGCCGTCCTGGGTGCCGTCTTCTCGGCCACGGGTTCGTACGCGACGCCGCAGGCCTACACGGACGGCCTGGTGCCGGCGATCTGGATCGGGGCCGGCGTGGTGGCTCTCGGCGCCGCCATGGCCCTGGTTCTGCCGGCCGCCATCGCGCGGCTGCCCCGAACTGGACCGACCAGGGATGGGATCCTCGCGGGCGAGATGGAACTCGCCTGACGCTCGCGTCCCGCGAGTTCGACGGCAGGGCCGACCGTCCGGTGGTCGGCCCTGCCGTCGAGGCGAACGGCGGCGAGTAGTGCAGCTCGCCGCCGGAATAGATGTCGAGTGCTGGTCGCGTGGAGTCGGACCTCCCGCGCAGACGAATTCCCGGATGAGATGGACCCAAGGTTCCGGACGCGTCACCGGGAAACCGGTGACCCCCGAGTTTTCGGCTGCGGAACCGCCCAGGCCAATGCTCCGAATGGAGTATGTTGAGCGGGCCGGCCCGGATCATCGCGGCCCGGATCATCGCCGGATCGGCCGCGCGTTCGGCTACCGGCTCGACCGCCTGTTCGACCGCCTGTTCGACCCTACCCCAGGTAACGCTTCAGGAAAGCGAGCGTGCGGTCCCAGGCCTGCTGGGCGGCCGCCGGCTCGAATTGGGGCCGGTCCGTCTCGAAGAACCAGTGCTTCGTGCCGGGGTAGACGTACAGCTCCATCGTGTGGCCGGCCGCCTTCATGTCGGCCTCGACCTCGTGTATCGGCTCTTCGGGCTCCCATTCGTCGTTCGGGGCCAGATGGGCCTGCAGGGCGGCTTCGGTCAGTTCTGGATATGACCCGGAACTCGAGCCCGTCCAGACGCCACCGTAGAACAGGACGACGGCCGCGATCTCCGGCCGGCGCGTGGACAGCCAGCTGCAGTAGGCGGCGCCCATCGAGAACCCGATCGCGGCGACCCGCGCCTCGCCGCCCGCGGCCCCAGCGCCGTCCGCCGTCGAACGGCCAACGGAAGGCAGACCGAGCAGGTAGTCGAGTGCGCCCAGCTCGCGCTGGATAGCCGTGGCGCCTCCGTCCTTTTCGACCGTCCCGATCTGCGCCTGGGCCTCTTCAACGGTCGAGGCGACGCTCCCGTCGAACAGGTCTGGCGCGAGGACGGTGTAACCCTGGCCAGCCAGCCGGTCGGCGGTGGCCTTGAAGAAGTCGTTCAAGCCCCACCAGGCGTGGCAGAGCAGGATGCCCCTGCCGTTGCCGCCCTCGGGCACGGCCAGATACGCGGATGTCTTGCCGCCTGCCGTATCGAACTGGACCATGCTGCCCATCGGCCAACTCCCTTTGTGGATCAGGATTGCGGCCTCAGCGGCTGGCCGGTAGCCGGGACCACGATCTCATGGTGCTCAGCCAGCGAGCGTGGCGCCTTCTCGCCGATCCAGCGAGTCGCCGGTACGGCCCAGTATCGCGCCAGCGCCTCCAGGCGCGCCGAATACGTGGCTCGTTTCTGCTGGAAGAGCCGCCATGCCTCTTCGCGCGGCGCCAGTTCATAGCCGGCCTGGCCGAGCATTTCGTACGCGACGTCGAAGTCCTCCTGGGTCAAGCCTGCCCCTTGTTCGCGCAGGTCGAGGAGGTTGCTCAGGTCTTCGACAAAGTGCGCGCCGACGCGTTTGGTGAGTTCGGCCTGAGCCCGGGGCACGTTCTTGACGGTCGTCAGGACGAGCACGGCCGCGTCCAGTACGGCGCCCAGGGCATTGACCCACGAGACGTTGTCGTGGCTGGACCGAAAGAAGGCGAGGATGGGGTAGGCAACGTGGCTGTCGAGCACTTCGGCCGACCAGCGCTCCCACTCCGCAAACAGGACCGGCAGGTCGCCCACGATTCCAAGCTCGGCGTAGGTCTCCAGCAGGACGATGGACGAAGCGGGCGCGCCGGCGCGGGCGGACAGCGAAACCACCAGGATCTCGCGCCTCTGGAATGACGCGAACAGGGAGAAGAGATAGGTGATCGAGAGGGCCACGATGCCCAGGCCGCTTGCGGCCGCCATGAGCGTGACCACGCGCGCGGGCCAGGCGGTCGCAACAAAGTCCCCGAAGCCTAGTGTCAAAAGGGACGTGCCGGCGAAGTACGCGGCCGTGGGCAGGTCGTGGACCTGGGGTCGGAGTTCGTCGCCGAACGCGAAGAGCATCAATCCGAAGCCGAGCACCAGCATCGCCAGCCATGCGCCCAGCATCGTCAGAACCAGGGCTGGGGCGTAGACCCCGAGATAGCGCTCCCGGACGAGCGGCCGGCGGATGCCGCCGAAGGCTCGTCGCCATACCCGCCAGCTCAGGCGGGTCAGGTGCTTGGCGATCCGCAGCGAACTGGCCGTCGGCCGAGGGACAACGATGGTCTGGAAGACATCCCAGAATACGAGCGCCAGGCAGAGGAGCCCGAGCCCGAAGGCTATCGGCTCCAAGGTCATTTGGCAGGAATCCAGCTGAGCAGCACCTGCCACTGGTTGTTGGGGTCGCGGACGAGCCAGTACTTCAAGACGCCGTCGCCGTTCGGAATCGGCATCGGGTCGCCGAAGTAGTCCAGAGTCTGGCCGTCGATAGTGGGGGCCGTGGCGATCTGGGTCGGCGAGGACCCGTCGATCGGGTAGCTCCAGAGCTGGTTCACGAAGTTGCCGCCGGCGTCGACGGCCGAAGTCTCGACGTAGGCCGCGTTCGAGTCGCCCGCGACAAGCGAGCCGTCAATGGAGAACGAGGCCTGCGCCGTGCTCGACGACGTGTAGTAGGAGGCCGTCTTGCCGTTGTTGGAGTCCACCCAGATGCCCGTACCGGCAGTTTGAACGGAGTTCGAGGCGGGCACGTCGATGTGGTCCAGGGTGGTCGCGCCGGTTGCCAGCCGGTAGACACCCTGGGTCTTGTCCGTTCCGAAGTAGAAGAACGCGCCCTGGGAGTCCCGCCGGTAGCCGTTGATGAACGGCATCGGGACGCTCGTCGAACCGGCGGTGTTGGTCGTGGGGTCCAGCTGGACGAACACCGCGCCCAGATTCGTCCCCGCGTCGTACTTGGAGTTGTCGACGTACCACATCGAACTACCGTCGCTGACCATCTCCGGTTCGCCGAAGTAGCCGCACGGTACTGGGATGGTGGCCTGCTTGGCCAGCGTCTGGCCGTCGAAACGGGTCACGCTGCAGACGTTGCCGTTGGCATCCTTCTCGAGGCCCGGCAACCAGACCGAGCCGGCGGCGTAGTGAACGTCCGTGCCGGCCGGAACGGTGACCTGGGCCAGGATCTTCTGGTTGACGGGATCGAGAGCCATCAGGCTGAAGACGTTGTCGCCGGTCTGGATGTCGGCGTAGACGGTGTCGTTCTCACCGAATGCGAGACCCGAGACGGACGAGCCGGCGATCACATTCCAGGCTCCGGCGACAATGCCGGGGGCAGGGGTAATCGTCACAGTCGGACTGGGCGAACCAGGCGCGGCCACGATGCCGCTGTCGTACAGACCCTGGACGGTCGTATAGCCGTCGGCGAAGCCGGTCTGGCCGGTCACGCCGACGTCGAAGGCGCAGTCGTCGCGGAGTCCGGGATCGGTGATCGAGGCGCAGGCCGAGTCGCCCTTCGCCTGCTGGTCGGGCGTGAGGTCGCCCCGCGTCGCGGGCTGGCCCTCGATCGGGAAGGGCTTGATGACGTAGCTCGCGGTCGTCTTGCCCGAGTCGTAGTCGAAGAGCGAGGTCGCGTCGGTGACACGCCAGGCGTCCGCGAACTGACCGTAGACGACTCCGAAGCGCGAGTGCGCGTCCGTGGCCGCGGGCAGGAGCGAACCGTCGGGAAGCGCCGGAACTCCCAAACCGCCACGCACGATGGGGCCGAGCAGACCCTGACCCACGGTCAGGAGCGCCGAAGGCTTGATCTGAGCGAAGATCCCGTAGTTGGCACGGGACAGGGCGAAGATCTGGGTCCCGTCCGGCAGGTCGATCTCGAAGCCGTTGTCGATCGCAGAAATGCGGCCGCCGCCGGTAAGGTCGACCGGCGCCGAGCTCACGTCGGTGACGGCCCCGTCCACGTGGACCTGCAGGCCGGATGGCGTGGCGTAGACGCCGACCTTGTGGCCGCCGACTTTCGCGGCGATGGCCGTGTTGATGGCCACCGCCTTCGAATCTTCGAACGGTTCCTGACGGGCCTGGATGTCCACGCTGCCGTCCGAAGAGCGCAGCAGGGTAAACTCGCCGGCCGCCTGGAAGTCGTACTTGAAGCCGTTGACGGTCAGCATGTGGGGGTCGCCGTTGGTGCTCGAACAGTTTGGCCCGCACGGCCCGTAGTTGGCGCTCGGCTGCGGCCGCGGGGTGGCGGGGCGCTTACACAGCTCGTCGAGGGTGTTGGACACGATGCTGTAGTTCGAGCCACCTGAATGCGAGCTCATCGCCAGGACGAAGGGGATCTGCATGAACTGTGGCGCGACGTCCTGGCCCGCCAGGAGCGTGCCGTTCGGGCAGTAGCAGGTAGACACGGTGCAGAAGCGCTGCGTCTGAAAGGCCACCTGGCTGTGGCCGGAGTTGTCGTGCGCGCTGGCCAGGCCGTTCGTGGTCACGGTCACGACTTCGCCGCCGCTCGAAGCGACATTGAGGATGGTGTTGGCCAGGCTATCCAGCGAGCCGGTCCAGCCGGGATCGGGTTGAGCCTGGACGTCGTGCTGCTCCACCTGCAATCCGTCGGGCAGCCCGAAGCCGTGCATGGTCCACGGGTCGCCCCAGTCGTCCCGGCGCAGGTAGGACTCGGCCCAGTTGTTCACGATGTCAGGGCTGTCGCCCTGGAGCACCTTGATATAGGCGTTGGACCGCTCCGGGCCCTTGGCCGCGGCCGCCCAGGCCTGGGGCAGGAGCGACCACATGTCGCGGCCGTGCTGGGCCACCAGTTCGAGCCAGCCGTAGGCATCGTAGTTGCGGGTGGTCAGGGCGGTCTCCGCGGAGAAGTAATCCTTCCAAGTCGCCGGCATGTGCGGCTCGGCGATGTTGGTGTCGGCGGCGGCAAGGTAGAACGCCGATCCCTCCGAGATCCAGGCGGGGATGGCGTTATGGGTAGCGAGGTCGCCCTCGACGGCGTTCTGGTAGCAGTGGACGACCTCGTGGGTCAGCCACACGTGCAGCAGCGGCGACACACCCCCGTTGGAGTCAACTTGCTGGCCGTCCCACGAGTGCTTGTAGACCGTGATCTGACAGGGCTCGTAGTGGCCGCCGTCATTCCAGGGGATCGTAACCATGGCCGCGTCGCCGCCGTCGGCGTCGCTCACCACCAGGGCGATGTTCACCGAGCCCGGGTATCCGGCATCGATGACGGGCAGGCCGAGCCGGTTTCCAATGTGAGCTATGTCTATGAGGATCTCCTGGACCATGGCTTTGGTCAGATCGGTCGGCGCGTCCGGGGCCTGGGTCACGTCGATGGGCCAGTTGAGGAAGTCGGCGGGCCCGGGGGTCGGGCCTGCCGGCGCGAGCTTCTTGGCGGACATGACCTGGACGCCGCCCGCGGCCGCGACGGGGTCGCCTGGGCTGTAGTGCCGGCTGCCGGGCGCTGCCTGACCCATGAACGGCTTGATGACGGCCTGCTGGGCGGCGGTGAGCGAATCCCAGTTGGCCTGGACCCAGCGCATCGGTCCGGTGCCGTCGGTCGGGGCGTCGCCGCCCTCCACGCCGGACGGGATGGTCACGCCGGGGATGCTCACGTGGAAGTCGTAGGCGAACGCCTCGAGGGCGGCCTGGGCCGGGAGCGTGCCGTCCGCCCGGGTCGCCGAGGTGATCTTCTGCCATATGGTCTGGCCGGAGGCGGGCGGGGCAAAGTACCGGTACAGGCCCGCGGCCACGACGACGAGGATGACCAGGATCCCGAGCAGAACGGCCGCCTTGCGACGATCGAAACGGCGGCGTGGGGCTGGAGTGGAAACCTGGGGCTCGGTGGGCGCGGCGACTTCTGAAGCGGCGGACTTAGGAGCGGCGGCTTTGGGAGCGGCGACTTTGGACGCCTCCGCGGCTGAATCGTTGTTGGTGGAGCGACCGGCCACGGGAGCGACCTCCGAGCTTGCGGCCGACGCCCTGACGGTCACCCCGGTGGGCAGTCGCGCGACAGACGGATGCTCCTCCGCTGAGCCACGCCGTCAAATCGCCGGCCCCGCAGGCTCGCGCGCCGGGACTGTTCGACCACGCCATGGGCCAATCTGGGCCGAGGTGGCGCCGCGTCAGCCTTCGCCGAACTCGGCCTTCATGGTCTCGGCGTAACAAACCGGACAGAGCCCGTGGCTCATCGAAACCGCCCCTCGGCGGACCAGGTAGTCCGCCAGTGGCAGCCACTCCGAATCGTCGTCCGTCCGGACGCGGCCGCAGGAAGCGCAAGTCGGCAGAATCCCTTCGAGTTTCCTGATGGTGAGCTGGCTCTGGCGCAGCTCCTCGATCGAGATCGAGAGGGCGTGTCTGCCGCGGACCTCCAGGCGGTTCACCTCGGCGATACGGCTCAGGAGAACGTGGGACCGATACCGCTCGAGCCGCAGGGGCAGCAGAACCGCCACGCTCACGATCGCGCCGGCGACGAACGAAGTCACGAATTGGCCTGTCGTGTCCACGGTCGACCCGAGGACCAGGGGTATCGCCTGTATCCCGACCAGGCCGGCCAGGACGAAGGCGAGCCAGCCGATGTGCCATCTGGACGACCAGCGGGCGAAGGCGGCCACCGCCACCGGAACCATCGCCACCAGGTGGAAGGCCAGCACCCGAGTGGGCTGCTCTTCGACCTGGAGCAGGTCCGCCGCGACTACGACCAGAGTCGCCTCGACGAAGAAGACCGGCCGCACCCGAACCGGTGGCTGGCGCCGGCCGCCGAAACCGACCGCGACCAGCAGTCCGGCCGTGGCGGCCGCGGCGACGCCGGCCTCGCTGACGCCGGGCGCGACAAGGACGACGTCCGCCGCAAGGAGAATCAGGATGAGGGTCGCCGCCGCGAAGGCGAAACCCTCCGCCGTTGAGCGAAACCGACCCAGCTCGGAAGCGGTGAACGAAGGATCCGTCGCGGCGCGATTGAGACGACGGACGACACGCCGAACCGAACCCCCACCGAACCGGACGCCGTGCGAAGCGCTCACCGACCTGATGATGCACCACTGCGGCGGCCGGTGCCGGGGCCGGGCGACAGCTGCCCGGGGCCGGTCAGCTCGCGGCGGCGACCACCGCTGCCCGGGCGTCCCCAGGGCCGGCCAGGACCACCTTGAGGCCCATCTTGGTCAGCATCTGGTGCATACCCGGACCCATGTGGCCGGCAACCACGCACTGCACGCCGTTGTCCATCAGGAACTTCGCGACGCGGGCGTGGTGGCTGCCTTCGCCGCCTTCGTCATGGAGAACGTCCCAGCCGACCTGGATTTCGTCCCACTTCTCGATCTTCCCGCCGGCGACGCCGGCGACGGCGACCCGGTCCGCCCGGCCCCAGCTTCCACCAACCTGCCCGTCGGGGCTCGTAGGCACGCAAACGATCATCGGGTCTCCCGGTTCTGTGGTGGCCGGCGCTACTGCGTCTACCGCGGCGCTCGCGGATACGCTGCCAGCTCGTGGTGATGTCGTGTTCAGGATCGCAAGAAGGGCCGAGTTCGTGGCGGCCGAAAGAACTTGTATCACGGTATTGACAGTTGCGTACTTGCGCAAGTACGCTACCAATCGTCGAACCCGTCACACAGTCAACGCACAGGAGCAACTCTTCATGGCTATCCACCACGCGACCGACGATACATTCGAGAAGCTCGTCCTCGAGGCCGAGAAGCCCGTCGTGGTCGACTTCTGGGCGACCTGGTGCGGTCCGTGCAAGATGGTCGCGCCCGAGCTCGAGAAGCTCGCCGCCAAGTACGAGGGCGTCCTGGACATCGTCAAGGTAGACGTGGACGCGAACCCGGGCCTTTCGGCGGCCTTCGGGATCCGCAGCGTCCCGACCATCGCCTTCTTCAAGCCAGGCGAGCAGCCGCGCGGCATCGCCGGCTTCATGCCGATGGAGCAGCTCGAGCGCCTGTTCGGCCTGACCGAGCTCGCGGTCGCCTGAGCTCCGGGACCTCAACCGAGTTCACAAATGGACTTCCGCGCGTCTGAAACCTGCTTCGCCGTGCGCCTGTCGATGCGCGACCGGTCGCTGATCATGTGGTCGCTGGTCTGGACCCTGGTCGTGCTGGTCGCGTTCGGGATCACGACGGCGATCATCCCGAATCCGGTCTTCGCCCGGGGCATCCAGCCCGAACCGTTCGCGGTCGCGGTCTGGCTCATCTCGGCCCCGCTGATGGGCCTGGTGATGGCTACGTACTTCGCGCCGCTCCCGCCTGTGGCCACCGCCGTGCCGGTGGCGCTCGAAGCCAAAGGCAAGGCGGACGGCACGACCCTCGGCACGATCGGCGGCTTCGCGGCGTTTCTGGCCATCGGCTGCCCCACGTGCAACAAGATCGCGCTCGTGCTCCTGGGCGCGAGCGGAGCCGCCGGCATCTTCGGTCCCATCCAACCGATCATCGGCGTAGCATCGCTGGCGTTGCTGGCCTTCACGGTGGCCTGGCGCCTGCGCCTTCGCGCCCGAGGCGGCGCCTGCGGCGTTCCGCAACGCTCCGTCTGACCGGATCCGCGAACGGCACAGTTGAGGGGAGGCCTCGCGGCCGGTCGGTTGGTCGGCCCATCGGGCGGCTCGGGGACTGCTACCCTTTCGGGGAGCGTCCGCGAACCCGGAGCACCGCAGGAGGGTCGCCATGGCCGATACGCCCGTCCCCGCGCGCCGGTCGACCGGCGTGACCATCCTGGCCATCGGCGTCGTCATCGTCGGCCTTTCCGCCCTGATGGTGGCGCGCGAGTACCTGTCCTGGATGGTCTGGCGGTTCGACTACGACGACGCGATCTGGGGCATCGTAGACATGACTCTGGCCCTCGCATATCTGGGTCTGGCGGTCAATGTCTTCGTCGCCGCGACACGGATCTGGTCCGTGGAGAGCGAGGCATGGCGGCAGGCGCTGCTGGCCTGCCTGGCCCTGGTCGGCCTGGACCTGCTGTCGGTCGTGGTGTGGGGCTTGACGACGTCAGACGTGATCGGGTTGGTCGCCTACGGGGTAGTGATCGGCTGGCTCAACCTGACGAGCATCAGAGCGGCCTTCGGTCGCTCGCCGGTCTTCGGTTAGCGGCGACCTTCATAGGCGCGGACCTTCTCGGGCGCGATCGTGAAGACCTCGCGCGCCCCGGGCCTCGCGTACGGCCGGCCCGTATAGCGCTGCGACAGCTTATTGATGAAGGCCAGGCCTTCGTCGTCGTGGAAGTCGGTCACGCGACCGCTGATGGATAGCCGGCGCCACGGATCGTTGGGGTCCACGACGGAGATCGCGACCTGCGGGCGGCGCCGGAAGGCACGGCTCTTGTACGACGCCGTAGGCGAACTGGTCAGGATGTGGCTGCCGTCGAAGTCGACCCACATGACGTGCGTGACAATCGACCCGTCCGCTTCCGTCAGCGAGACGTGGGCCAGGACGTCGGTCCGGAGGAGATAGGCTATTCTTCGGGTATTGCTGCCATCGTTTCACCTGAGCGTGCTGTGCCACCCGGGTCGCTAGGCGACGGGGGCGACGATCGTCCACTTGCCGTCCCACTCGGCGTTGCCCTGGTGGCCGTCGATGGGATCGACATAGGGCGAGTTGGTCATCTGGTACGTGGTGAAGCGGATGTGCTTGCCGCCCGACCGCCACGTAGCCAGGGGAATGTACGCGTTGCGGTAGCCGTCCGACTTGAGCGGATCCGTGACGTACACGCCCACGATGGTGAACTTCGTCGAACCGCTGCGCGGATCCTCGCCGGTGACTTTGTAGCCGTTGACGATCTGGGCGTGCTGGCCGGCCCAGGCCAGGATGCCGACGGGCTTGCGGTACAAGGCCAGTGACGACACCGCCGCCTTCGCCGCGGCGTCGAACGTGGTGTAGGTCAGGTCCTTGAACACGAGCGCGTTGTTGTGGCCCCAGCCGTAGTAGTTGAGGGCGTTCCGCCAGCCGTGGGCGTCGGCGCCGCCGTCCGTCAGGACCTGGGTGGTGTTCTTGCGGGCGTAGGCGAGCACGGCCTTCTGCTTGTCGTAGGTCGTGTCGACCTTCCAGTTCTCCGGCTTGACCGGCTTCGGCGCGCCCTCGAGCGGCGTGTAGTCCGACCACAGGACGGACATGTTCAGCATGATCTGGGTCGAGGTGGCGACACAGGCCGTCAAATCCGGATCCTGATAGCGCACCGCCTTGGAGCTGTAGACGTTGAGCGTCCAGGTGCCGACGGCCCGGGGCGTGGGGGTTGCCGGCAGCGTCGGCCAGGGCGTGAAGGTGGCCGAGGCGGTCGGCTGCGGCGTTGACGTCGGCGGATCGAGGGTCGGGCTGGGGGACGCGACGCCGGACGTCACCGTGCCCGCGGGCGAGCCCAGGGCGGACAGCGTTGGACCGGCGGCGCTGCACGCGGCCAGACCCGTCAGAAGGACGGCCAGGCCGATCGCGATGAGCAGGACGCTGCCGCTCCTGGAGCCGCGGCGCGGGCCTCGTGTTTCGATCAAATCCGGGCGACTCCGTGCTGTTACCGACGGGCATCCTACCAGCAGTCGCGCCCGACCGGCTCCCGTCCGGCTCGTCCGTCGCGGGCCGGGGCGCCCTCTACTCGCCCATCACCTGGAAGTGGACCGTGCGGGATCGCTCGCGGGTGCCGTCGAAGTCGACGAAGTAGATACGGCCGAACTCGCCCAGCTGGACCTCGCCGTCCACTATGGGGATGGTCTCGGAGCGCCCGATGAACGCGGACCGGATGTGGGCGTCCGTGTTCAGGCTCCAGACGGCTTCCTCGCCCAGGTTCTTCGTGGCGTGCTCGATGTGCCGGGGCCCGGGGTGGAGGTACTGGCCTTCCTGCCGGCATGCGGGCGCCAGCGTCTCGAGCTGGTTCAGCATGTCCTGGAGCAGGAACTTGGTGCCGTCGTAGAGGGTGTCGTGAGCCTCTTCCTGGATGATGACGCTGCACGTAGTGTGGGCCGAATAGACGGTGAGCGTGCCGTTGCGAACGCCCGCCGCGGACACCGCGGCCAGGGCCGCGTCCGTAACCTCGTGGAACATCGGCTTGCGCAGCGGGCTGCGCAATTCCACGGTGGAGTGGCGGACGATCATCGAGTCGCTCCCCGCTTGCGCCACGCCGCTCCCATCGCGGCGATCATGGCCCAGGTCTGGGCGACCGGGTCCGGGGCTGTGAGAATGCCGCTCGTGGTGCCGGTGCCGGCCACGCCCAGCTCCACCATGGCGGTCACGTCCTGTGGGGTTCGAACGCCCGCGGCGCACATGACGGTGATACGGGGATCGACGGCGGCCACTCGGTCCAGCGTCTCGCGCACGAAACCGCCCATGGCCGCGCCCACGGACGTCGTGCCGCCGATCAGGGCGGGCGGCTCCGCCAGGACGATGTTCGGCCGGAAGCGCGCTACCGCCTCGGCCTCCGCGGGCGAGTCGGCGCAGACGAGGGTCGCCAGGCCGACTTCGTCGGCCCTTCGCACGGCCCGCTCGATCTCGTCCATGGAGATGCGGTGCTCGGAGTGGTTGAGCATCGTGCCGTGCGCGCCCGCCTCCTTGAGCGCCTCGGCCAGAATGCTGCCGTTGCCGCGTCCCACGGCGACCGCGTCCATGTGCTGGGCGAACACGAGCAGGCTGCCGGCCGCGCTCACGACCGGCCTGATGTCGACCGGCTGGGGGTCGAAGATGACGGTGACGCCGTGCTCGAGGCCGGCCTTCTCGGCCTCCATCGCCAGCGCGACGGCGGCGTCGCCGTACAGGTAGGCCTTCAGGCCGATCTCGAATATCGGCGCCCGAAGCTCGATGCCCTGGTACAAGCTCGCTCCTCAGCTCAGCCGGCCGCGCGCGTGCGAATGAAGGTCCCGCCGCTGAAGTGCCCGCCGGGCCGATCCGCTCACGCCAGGATCACCTCGACCCCGGCCTCGCGGATGCGCGCGACGTCGACCGGGTTCGCGTCCCGGTCCGTGACCAGGACGTCCACCTCGGCCAGAGGGATGATGGTCGTGAGGCCCGAGCGGCCGATCTTCGACGAGTCCGCCAGCGCGACCACGCGCCGCGCCCGCGCCGCCATGGCCGCTCCGACCTCCGCGATCAGGACGTGCGGCGTGGTTATGCCGGCCTCCGCGGACAGGCCGTCGCAGCCGAGCAAGGCCACGTCGGCGAAGAAACCCCGCAGGTTGGCGACCGTCTGGGGCCCGACGAAGGCCTGGTAGTCGGGCAGGAAGAGGCCGCCCAGGCCGATCAGATCGCCCGCCTCACGAGAGGCCAGGTGCTCGATGACGAGCAGGGAGTGCGTGACGGCCGTTACGGCGCCGGCCGCCCGGAGCGGCGCCGTCAGACGGGCCGGGACCTGGGCCACGGTCGTGCCCGAGTCGAACAGGACGACGTTGCCCGGGTGGATCAGATTCATCGCCGCGTCGGCGATGGCCCGCTTGGCCTCGGGATGCTCCCGCTGCTTGACGGCCACGATGGTGTCGCGGCCGGCCACGTGGGTCGCAACGGCACCGCCGTGCACGCGCCGGAGTCGGCCCTGATTCTCCAGAACCGTGAGATCGCGGCGAATCGAGGTGTCGCTGACACGGAACTGCCGCGCCAGATCGGCTACGTCGATCTGCTCGCTCTGAGTAACGAGCTCGACGATCTTCGCCCGACGCTCCCTGGTTCCAAGCATCTCGCCCCTTGAGTTTCGCTCCAAGGCAACTCGAGCGGATCCAGCCCGTCCGCCCCGGGGCAGTCGGGAGTATAAACACGCACCTTCCGAGCGTCAAACGGAACGTCGGCGGCGCGCTACGCGCGTTCATACCAAGTGATTCGCGTGGTTCTCTGCCAAATCCGGCAGTCCGACCGTTGATTCCTGGGTTCGGCCTGCTAAGTTGTGTGCGTCCGTCGAGCGCCGGCCGTGCGCGGTCCGCTCGCATCGTCGATGGTCGGCGGCTGCCGGCCGGCAGGCGTCCAAGGGAGATAGAGCGTGACCACCGGTTCGGAGATCAGACTGCGGCGCCTGTTCGACGGCGGTCGGAACGCGGTCATCGTGGCCATTGACCACGGCCTGTACAACGGCCCGCGACCCGGGTTCGAGAACCTCGCCCCAATAGTCGATCGCCTGGGCGGCGCCGACGCGATCCTGACCAGCCCGGGCATGGTCCCTCACGTCAGATCCGTGTTCGAACATCGCGGCGCGCCCGCGCTGGTCGTCCGGCTCAACTGGGGCACGCAGTACGCCACGCAGTGGAACTACAGCGAGAGCCGCAGCGTGCCGATGATTTCCGCCGCTCAGGCGGCGGCGCTCGGGGCGGACATTGCCCTGGTCGGCATGTCGATCAAGACCGGCTCGGAGGCAGTGGACGCCGAGAACGTGGCCCAGGTCGCCCGATCGGTGGCCGAGGCGCGAGACGCCGGCCTGCCGATCATCGGTGAGGTGTACCCGGCCGGACACGAGGACCTGGCACCGGAAGAGCGCCATGAGCAGATCTCCATCGGCTGTCGCATCGCTGCGGAACTTGGTGCGGACATGGTCAAGACGTTCCACTCCGGCGCCCGTTTCGCCGAGGTCGTCCGCTCCACGCCCGTGCCCGTGCTGGCCCTGGGCTCGCGCAAAGCGGAGCGCGAAGTCGACGCCCTTGAACTTGCCGCGCAGGCCGTTCGCGACGGCGCGCGGGGCGTGGTCTTCGGCCGCAACGTCATCCAGGCCCGCAGCCCGGAGCGGTTCCTCGAGGCGCTCCAGGAAGTGGTCAAGAACGGTGTCGAGCCGGCAGCCGCGGCCGAGAAGTTCCACCTGGGTTGAGCGTCGATCGCATGGCCCTCCTGCTCGGCCTGGACGTCGGCACCACGTCCGTCAAAGCCGGCGTCTACGACGCCTCGGGACGGCTGCTCGGCTCGGGCAGCCGCGAGTACCGGATCGACCACCCCGCTCCGGATCGAGCGGAACTGGACGCCGAGACGTACTGGACCGCCGCCGTGGCCGCGGTCCGAGAGGCCCTGTCGGCGCCCGGGGTCGAACCTTCGGCCGTCGCGGCGCTCGGGGTGAGCAGCCAGGGCGAAACGGTCGTACCCGTGGACGGACTGGGGCGGCCGGTCGGCCCTGCCCTGATCTGGCTCGACAACCGGGCGGTCCAGGAGGCCGCCGACTTGAGTGACCTCTTCGGCGGCTCGATCTACGAACGAACCGGCATCCCCGAGATCAACCCAACCTGGACGGCCGCCAAGCTCCTGTGGCTGAAGCGGAACGAACCGGCGGTGTTCGCGGCGGCCCGCCGGTTCCTGCTGGTCGAGGACTTCGTCCTGGCGCGCCTGACCGGCCGGTTCGCCACGGACGGCAGCGTCCAATGCACCTCCATGCTCTACGACATCGCCCGGCAGGGCTGGTGGCCCGAGATGCTCGCGGCGGTGGGCCTGGACGAAACGCGCTTGCCGGAGCTGGTCGCGCCCGGGTCCGTGGCCGGCCCGCTGACGCCCGACGCGGCGGCGGAGCTGGGCCTGACGGTCGAGGTCTCCGTCGTGGCCTGCGGCATGGACCAGTGCTCCGGAGCCGTTGGCGCCGGCAACACGGGATCCGGGATCATGTCCGAGAGCACCGGCGGGGCGCTGACCCTCCAGGCCACGGTCGCGTGGCCGGATGCGGACGCCACCCGCCAGATCCCGGTTTACGTCCACTCGGCACCGGGCCTCTATCTCTACTGCCCGGTCTGCCCCACCGGAGGCATGGCCCTGACCTGGTTCCGCGACCGGTTCGGGGCGGAGGAAGTGGCGCGGGCCGCGGCAACTGACCGGAGCGCGTACGAGCTGCTCGACGAGCTGGCCGCGACCGTTCCTCCCGGGGCCGAGGGGCTGGTGATGCTGCCGCACCTGATGGGCGCGTTCAGCCCCGAATACGAGCCCTCCGCGAGGGGCGTCTTCTTCGGCTTCACGCTCCACCACGGCAAGGCCCACTTCGCCCGCGCCGTGCTGGAGGCAGTGGCGTTCATGCTCCGGCGCAACCTGGAAATGCTGGCCGCGGCCGGCGCGCCCGCCACCGAGATTCGCTCGCACGGTGGCGGCTCGCGGAGCCCGCTCTGGAATCAGATCAAGGCCGACGTGTGCGGCCTGCCCGTGGCCACGCTCCGTGGCGAGGATGCCGCCCCCCGTGGCGACGCCATGCTCGCCGGAGTGGCGGCAGGCCTATTCCCGGACCTTGACGCCGCGTCGGCGGCTTTCGTCCACCCGCAGGACCGCTACGAGCCGGACCCGGCCGCCAATCGCGCCTACGACCCCGCCTACCGCCGTTACGTCGACCTGTTCGACGCGCTGAGCCCCGTGTTCCGCCAGAAAGCAGGTGAAGAATGACCGCCACTCGGCCGCGCATCGGCGTCCTCGTCATGGCCCTGCTCGAGGACGACTACAACAAGACCGCCGACATGCGGACGGCCGCCACCGCCGCGGCCCAGGACATCGCCACTCTGCTGGGGGAATACGGCGAGGTCTTTCACGCCGGTCTCGTCGAGGAGGAGCACCAGGCCGCTGCCGCCGCTCGCCTCTTCAACGCCAACAACGTGGACGTGATCGTGGCCATGGAGCTGGCCTACACCAAGGGCATCGTGCCGGCTCGCGCTTTCCTCGAGACGACCGCACCTGTGATGGTCTGGAACGCGCAGAAGATCAGCCGCCTCGGCGAGAGCGACGGCTTCGACATCGTGATGCTCAACTCCGGCATGGCCGGCATCCCCGAGCTCACGGCCGTCCTGCTTCGCACCGGGCGCGACTTCGCCATGGTGACGTCCCGCCTGGACGATCCCGAGGGCCGGCGCAAAGTGGCCCAGGGCATCAAGGCGGCGGCGGTTCGGCGGCGCCTGCGCGACGCCCGAATCGCGATGGTCGGCCACCCCTTCGAGGGCATGACGGACCTGATGCACGACGGGCTGTCGCTGCGGCAGTCCATCGGGCCGGTCGTGTGGCCGCTGGAGCCGGAGAAGATTGCCGTCCGCTTCGGCGAGATTCCACAGAGTCAGGTGGACGCCACGGTCGCCGGCGAGCGAGCCCGCTTCGTCGTCGAGATGGAGCCGGCCCTGTTCGATCGGTCGGTCAGGCTGGCCCTGGCGATCGAATCGGTCGTCAAGGAGAACAACTTCGACGCCTTCACCGCCCTGGATCAGATCTGGCTGAGCGACCCGCGCGTGGGCGTGATTCCTTCGTACGGCACCGGCCGCCTGTGCGAGCTCGGCATCCCGGCCGCGCCGGAGGGCGACGTCGGCTGCACCGTGGCCCAGCTGATCATGCAGGAGCTGGCCGGCCAGTCCACGACCGTCGAGAACTACGTCATCGACTTCGAGAACAACGCCGTCATGTTCTCCCACGACGGCCACGGCAACCCGGCCCTGGCGGTGCCGGGCGGGGTCAAGGTCAAGCACTCCATCTACTACTCGGGCGTGCATGGCTTCGGTGCGGGCTTCGAGTTCGCCTACCAGCCCGGACCGGTCACGAACCTGGCCCTGGTGACGATGGGCGAGAATCGCTGGCGGTTCGTGATTTCGGAGGGCGAGTTCCTGCCCTTCCCGCCGCGGCCCATCTCCGCGCCGCAGACGCTCTTCCGCCACGACAGCCTGCCGATCGACGAGTGGTGCAACGAGTGGTGCCTGGCCGGCGCGCCGCACCACATGGCTGCCGCCCAGGGCCGCTGGACCGGGCACCTCGTAGAAATCGCGCGAATGCTCGGCATCGAGGCCGTCGTCGTGTAGAGCGGCGGGGCCGAGCGGCGGGGCCGAGCGGCGGAGCCGAGCGGCGGAGCCGAGGGGCGGAGCCGAGGGGCGGGGCCGAGCGGCGGAGCCGAGCGGCGGGGCCGAGCGGCGGAGCCGAGCGGCGGGGCCGAGCGGCGGGCCAGCGGCGGCCGTCGCGCTCGCCGGTTCGGACCGCTCGCGGCTTCGTGCCGCTCGCCGGTTTGTGCCGCTCGCCGGTTCAACCGGGGCCGCCGCGCCTCGAATCCCACGATTCATGCACCCTTCAGGTTGCACGGCGACCCTTCGTGGCGGCGGATCATGCGCCCGTCGCCATGGGCCGCCTGGTAACTCGAAGTCTGGGCGATCACCTCATGGCCTACGAACCGGGCGGAGCCTACTCCACGCATGGCTACCCGCCGGATCGGCAGCCGCTGCCGGTCCGGCCGAGCCGCGTCAAACGTGTCGCCAGATATCGGGCCAGGCAAGCCGGACGGAGCCTCAGGGCCGCCCGATCCAGGCTCCGGCTGCGCAACCGCATCCGCCTGGCGGCCCCGTTCGCACTCACCGCGGCACTCACCCTTGCCGTCGCGTCCCTGTACGCATCCATGAATCCGGCTCCCCGCCCGCTCTCACCCCAGGACGTGAATCAGGCCATTGCCACCGCCCTCGCGTCCGTGACGCCCGCCCCACCGAACGCCCAGCTGGCCTACCAGGCCGTGGCCCCGTCCGTTGTAGTCATCGAAGTCCAGGTCTCCGGATCCGCGGCCACCTCGCCCGAGCCCGGCGGCATACCGGCCGCGAGCGAACTCCCGAGCCAGGCGCCGAGCGGACCCGCCCCTTCGGCCGCGCCGACCGCCTCCCCGGGCACCGGCGGCAGGCTCGGCAGCGGCGTCATCGTCGATTCCGCGGGCGACATCCTGACCTGCCTCCACGTCGTCGCCGGCGCCGACGCCATCCAGGTCACCTTCGCCGACGGAACCAAATCGTCGGCCAGCGTAGCGACCGCGGACGACGCTCACGACATCGCCGTCCTGACGCCGGACAACCCGCCCGCGACCATCGTGCCGGCCGTTCTCGGCAACCCGCGCAGCCTCCAGATCGGCAGCGAGGCGTTCGCCATCGGCAACCCGTTCGGCCTGACCGGATCGATCAGCGCCGGCGTCGTCTCGGGCCTGGACCGTTCGTTCCAGCTGCCGAACGGCACCGTCCTCAGCGGCCTGATCCAGATCGACGCCGCCGTCAACCCCGGCAACTCGGGCGGACCGCTCGTCAACAGCCGCGGCCAGGTCGTCGGGATCGTGGACGGCCTGGTCAACCCAACCGACTCACCGTTCTTCGTCGGCATCGGCCTGGCCGTGCCGATCGACGTCGCCGGCGGTGCCGCCGGCCTTCCGCCAGATTGAGCAGGAGACTCACCATGGACAAGTCCGCGGAGACGAGCCAGGCGCTGCCGATGGAGCGCGTCCTCTACGAGGTCAAGAAGGTCATCGTCGGCCAGGACCACATGCTCGAACGCCTGGTGGTGGCGCTCCTGGCCCGGGGCCACATGCTCGTCGAGGGCGTGCCCGGCCTGGCCAAGACGATGGCCATCAAGACGCTCGCCTCGACCATCGGCGGCGAGTTCAAGCGCATCCAGTTCACCCCGGACCTGGTGCCGGCGGACCTTGTCGGGACGCGCATCTACAACCAGAAGACAGGCGAGTTCAACACGTCCCTGGGCCCCGTCTTCACGAACCTGCTGCTGGCCGACGAGATCAACCGAGCGCCGGCCAAGGTCCAGAGCGCTCTGCTGGAGGTGATGCAGGAGCGCCAGGTGACGATCGGGCGCGAGACGTTCAAGGTCCCCGATCCGTTCCTGGTCCTGGCGACCCAGAACCCGATCGAGACTGAGGGCACCTATGCCCTGCCGGAAGCCCAGGTGGACCGCTTCATGATCAAGGTCCTGGTCGGCTACCCGAGCAAGACCGAGGAGTTCGTGATCGTCGAGCGCATGACCGGTCCGCTCGAGGCGGTGGTCGGAGGTCCTCTCGACGAAGAGCCTGATCGAGCTTCAGCAGCAGGTGGACAAGGTCTTCGTCGACTCGGCGCTGATCGAATACGCCGTCCGGCTGGCCACGGCCACCCGCGACCCCAAGTTCCACGGCATGCCCGAGATCGGCCGCTACGTCACCTACGGGGCCAGCCCGCGCGCCTCGATCAACCTGATCCTCACGGCCAAGGCCCTGGCTTTCGTCCGCGGACGCGATTACGTCCTGCCTCAGGACGTGGTGGACATGGTTCGCGACGTCATGCGCCACCGGCTGGTGCTGTCGTTCGAGGCTCTGTCGGACAGCGTCTCCGCGGACGACGTGCTCACGGCCGTAATGAAGCGCATCCCGGTTCCGGTGGTGCCGCTGCGCGATGCCGCGCACGAGGCGAGCAGTGTTCGCGCCAGCGCCTGACCGCCGGCCCGGCTCAACCGAGGAGGCGTCTTCAGCGCACCCGATCGACCGCCGGAGCCGCAGCGCGACGTCGACGGCGCCGACCCGCTCGGCAGCTCGATCGGACGCCCGACGGGCCACCGGATTCCGGACGCCCCGGCGCGCACTTCCTCGGCCCGAACGATTACGGAGCCCGAACGCATCCTCCAGCGGGTCGAATGGCAGGTCGTCCGCCGCCTCGACGGCCTGCTGCAGGGCGACTACCGCAGCCTCTTCCGGGGCAACGGCCTGGACCTGGCCGACATGCGCGAGTACCAGGCCGGCGACGACGTCCGCTACATCGACTGGAACGTCACCGCCCGGCTGGACACTCCCTATGTCCGCGAGTACCTCGAGGACCGCGAACTGACGGCCTGGTTCCTGCTGGACCTGAGTCCGTCCGTGGACTTCGGCACCGTCGAGACCGAGCGGCTCAAGCGCGGCGTGCTCATCGACTTCGTAGCCACGCTGTCGCGCATCCTGACCCGGCGCGGCAACCGCGTTGGGGCGGTGTTGTACGACAGCAAGGTCGAGCGGACGATTCCGATTCGAGGCGGCCGCGAGCAGGTGCTCCTCCTCGTGGACGCGTTGATGCGCCAGGACCAACTCGAGAGCGCGCCGTTCACGGACCTGACGCCGCTGATCGAGGCGGGCGTTCACTCCATCCGGCGCCGCTCCCTCGTGTTCGTGATTTCGGATTTCATCGCCGCCCCGGGCTGGGAGCGGCCGCTGAGCCTCATGAATTGGCGTCACGAGGTCGTGGCCATCAGGCTGACCGATCCGCGCGAGACCGAGCTGCCGGACGCGGGACCGCTGGTGCTGCAGGACGCGGAGACCGGCGAGCAGCTGTACGTGGACACTCACGACGCGAAGTTCCGGCGCCGCTTCGTCGAGGCGGCGGCACGGCGCGAGGCCGACGTGGCCCGATCCTTCCGAAGCGCGGGCGTCGAGGTATGGAACCTGTCGACGCAGGATGACCTGGTGCGGGCGATCGTTCGAATGGCGACGCTGCGGCGCCTGCGGAGGCGATAGCGATGTCGTTCATCTGGCCGTCGATGCTTCTGAGCCTGGCGCTCATCCCGATCGGGATGCTGGTCTTCCGGCTGATCGACTCGCGCCGGCGGCGCCGGCTGGCGGTGTACGGCGGCTCGTCATCGGCGACCGGCCGCGAGGCAAGGGTCCGGCGCGGGATGGTCGCCCTCCTGCTCGTCGGCGGCACCTTGATGATGGCCCTCGCCCTCGCCCGCCCCCAGGCGACGGTGGCCATACCTCGCGAAGAGGGCACCGTCATCCTGGCCTTCGACGTGTCCCGCAGCATGGCGGCCACGGACCTGAGCCCCACCCGCATGGACGCCGCCAAGGCCGCGGCCAAGGACTTCGTGAACAAGCAACCGTCCAGCGTGGCGATCGGCGTCGTGGCCTTCAGCGACTCGGGCGTATCGGTCCAGGCGCCGACCGGCGACCAGTCCACCGTGCTTTCGGCCATCGACCGGCTGACGCCGCAGCGGGGCACGTCCGTGGGCCGGGGCATCCAGGCTTCGCTTGACGCCATCGCCGCGCAGGCCAACGGCCCGTGGACGGACTACTACACGCAAGCCACGCCCGCCCCGACGCCCACACCGACGCCCGTCCCCTCCGGGGTCCACGCCCCGGCCGTGATCATCCTGCTCACCGACGGTGAGAACAACGAGAACCCCGACCCGGCGGCGGCCGCGCAACTGGCGGCCCAGCGCGGCATCCGCATCTACACCATCGGCCTCGGCAGCGCCGCGGGCACGACCCTCGACATCGACGGCTTCCAGGTTCACACCCAGCTCGACGAAGCGACGCTGCGCCAGATCTCCGACGCAACCGGCGGCACCTACTACAACGCCACCGATGCCCAGCAGCTCATCTCCATCTATGACCATCTCGACACGCAGCTGATCGCAAAGCCCGAATTGACGGAGCTGACGTCGCTCTTCGCCGGTGGCGCGGCCCTGCTGATGGCGGCGGCCGTCATGGTGTCGCTGGTCGGGCTCGGGAGGCTCCCATGATCCAGTTCCAGTGGCCCGGTCTGCTGCTCCTGCTCGCCGTCCTGCCCGGGCTCGCGCTTCTGTACGCGTGGAGTCTGAGGCGCCGGCGCCCCGTCGGCGTTCGCTATTCGAGCCTGTCCCTGGTCCGTGAGGCCCGGCCAGGTTCGTCCCGGGTACGGCGCCATCTGCCCTTCGTCCTGGTGCTGGCCGCTTTCGTGCCGCTCGTCCTGGCCCTGGCCCGGCCCGTGTCGGTGATCGCGGTGCCGACGAACAAGACCACGATCATCCTGACGATCGACGTGTCCGGGAGCATGTGCTCGTCCGACATCCCGCCGAACCGGCTCCTGGCCGCGGAGAAGGCGGCGGCGCAGTTCATCGACAGCCAGTCGGCCTCCACGCGGATCGGCCTGGTCGTGTTCAGCGGCTTCGCAGAAATCGTCCAGGCGCCCACGAACGACCGGCAGGCCCTCCTCGACGCCCTCGGCACGTTGACCACCGGCCGTCGGACCGCAGTGGGCGACGGCATCCTGGCCTCGATCGACGCCATCTCGTCGGTCGATAGTTCAGTGGCGCGGAGCATTACCGATACGAATCCGGGCACCGCCCCGGTTCCGGTCCCGGCCGGCGACTACGCGCCGGACATCGTCGTGCTGCTGACCGACGGGGCCAGCAACGCCGGCACCGATCCGATCGAAGCTGCTCAGCAGGCCGTGGACAGGGGCGTGCGCGTCTACACCATCGGCTTCGGGACGGCCCAGGGTGGCGAGCTGACGCCGTCATGCGCCGCGCAGTTCATCGGCCGCGAGCCGGGCGCCGGGAACGATCCGGGCGGTCAGTTCGGCGGCGGGTTCGGCAACGGTGGGTTCGGCAACGGTGGGTTCGGCAACGGTGGGTTCGGCAACGGTGGGCAGGGCGGGGGCGGGAACGGCGGTTTCGGCAACGGCCGGACCGGCGGCTTCCGGCGGGGCATCGACGAAGCCACGCTGCAGCAGATCGCCAGCATGACCGGGGCCAAGTACTACCCGGCCGAAAGCGCGGACCAGCTCGAAAGCGTCTTCGCCGGGCTGCCGACGAACATCATCTTCGCCCATCAGGCGGTCGAGATCAGCGTCGGCTTCGCCGGGCTCGGGTTCCTGCTGGCGGCCGGAGGCTTGCTGCTCGCTCGCTTGTGGCGACCGCTGCCCTGACGTTTCGGGGGCGCGGGGGCGCGGGGGCGCGGGGGCGCGGGGGCGCGCGGGGCGCGGGGGCGCGGGGGCGCGGGGGCGCGGGGGCGCGGGGGCGGCGCGGGCGCGGGGGCGCGGGGGCGGCGGGGGCGCGGGGGCGCAGCGCCGATTTCTGCTCAACAACACCGTGGCTGCTGCAATCCCACGCCGGGGCCCCCATTTCTGCTCAACAACACCGTAGCGGCTGCAATCCCGCGCAGGGGCCCCGATTCCTGCTCAACAACACCGTGGGTGGTACGAAGCAGGAGTTGCAGCGTTGCTGGGCCGCGGAGACCGCGATTCGGCTCCCTGCACGCTCGGGCCCAGCGTGGATCCGGCGCCGGGCGGCTCGTTCCGGCCGGAACAGGCCCGGATTCTTCCCGGGAACCACCCCGGGTGATATTGCGCAGAAACCGGCCCTACCCGCTGCGATTCCCTCTTGCGGACCGTAATTCATCGGTTGTAGAATACAACACCTGATGAATTAGCCGGCGGGGCCAGCAACTCCGGCCGGCAGATGGCGACAAGGCTGCCGGCGGGGCCAGCAGGTCCGGCCGGCGGATCGTGGCAAGGCTGCCGGCGGGGCCAGCAGGTCCGGCCGGCGGATCGTGGCAAGGCTGCCGGCGGGGCCAGCAGGTCCGGCCGGCGGATCGTGGCAAGGCTGCCGGCGGGGCCAGCAGGTCCGGCCGGCGGATCGTGGCAAGGCTGCCGGCGGGGCCAGCAGGTCCGGCCGGCGGATGGTGACAAGGCTGCCGGCGGGGCCAGCAGGTCCGGCCGGCGGATGGTGACAAGGCTGCCGGCGGGGCCAGCAGGTCCGGCCGGCGGATGGTGGACAAGGCTGCCGGCGGGGCCAGCAGGTCCGGCCGGCGGATCGTGGCAAGGCTGCCGGCGGGGCCAGCAGGTCCGGCACGTTATGGGCCAGCCGGAGCGGCCGGCACGGGTAGTGAGGAAAGGGTGTGCCATGGTGAACGCGGCCGGTCCGGCGCCAATCCAGTCGGCAGCGCAGGCGGCTCCGGCCGTCAGAGCGGTCGAGCTGGTCAAGGCGTTCGGACCCATTCGGGCGGTTGAACGGGATCGATTTCGAGCTCGCGCCGGGTCGGATCTACGGCCTTCTCGGGCCGAACGGATCCGGCAAGACGACGTTGATCCGCCTCCTGACCGGCATGACTCGGGCCACCCACGGCCGGGCGGAAGTGCTGGGCGTGGCCATGCCGTCGCGACCCAACCTGACCCGGATCGGCTACATGACCCAGAGCGACGGCATCTACCCCGCCCTAAGCGTTCGCGAGAACGCCGAGTTCTTCGGCGCCATGTACGGCGTGCGCGGCAAGGACGCGGCCGTGGAGGCCCTGCGGGTCGTGGAGCTGGCGGACCGCGAGAACGCGATCTCGGGCACGCTTTCGGGCGGGCAGCGGCGTCGCCTGTCTCTGGCCTGCGCCATGATCCACAGCCCCAGCGTGCTGTTCCTCGACGAGCCCACCGTGGGCGTCGACCCGGCGCTGCGGGTCCAGTTCTGGACCCGCTTTCGGGCCATGGCCGCGGCCGGGACGACGCTGATCGTTTCCAGCCACGTGATGGACGAGGCCGACCGCTGTGACGAGCTGCTGTTCGTGCGGGCCGGCAAGGTGATCGCCCGCGGGACCGGCCGGGAGCTCCGCGCCCAGGCCAGGACGGACGATCTCGAACAGGCCTTCCTGTTCTTCAGCGGCGACATGGAGGTGGCCCAGTGAGCGGCCGGCGCGTTCTCGCCCTGTTCAAGCGAGTCGCCCAGGAGATACGCCGCGACCGGCCCTCCCTGGCGCTCCTGTTCATCGCCCCCATCGTCATCACCGGGCTGCTGACGTTCATCCTGCGCGAAGGCTCGGCCCCCACGATCGACGCCGTCATGGTCAACCAGGCGGGGCCTGCCGGGACGCCCACGGTCAAGCTGCTGACCGACGCCCTGACGAACCAGGGCTCCAGCGTCACGACCGCGGCCGACGAGGCCACCGCCAGGGCGATGATCGAAGACGGTTCCGCCACCCTGGCGATCGTGCTTCCGGGCGCATTCGGCCCCAACTCGCGGACCATCGTCGTGATCACCAACGGCCTGGATCCGGCCGGTGAGGGAACCCAGATCGGCGTGGTCCAGAAGGCGATCTTCACGAGCCTGGGTTCGAGCCTGGGCGCCGCCCTGCCGACGGTCGAGCACCAGACGGTCTTCGGCGCGCCGAGCTCCGATCCGATCAGCAACTACGCCCCGGCGATCGTGGGCTTCTTCGCCTACTTCTTCGTCTACCTCCTGACCGGCGTCAGCTTCCTGCGCGAGCGAACGGGCGGGACCCTGGAGAGGCTGATGGCCACTCCGGTGGCGCGCGGGGAAGTCGTGGCGGGATACACCCTCGGGTTTGGCCTGTTCGCCACGATCCAGGTGGCTTTGCTGATCGCCTGGTCGCTGGCGAGCATCAACGTGCCCGCCGTCGGCCCGCTGCCGGCGTTCTCGCTCGGCCTGGGCATTCAGATGGCCGGCAGCCCCCTGCTCGCCTTCCTGGTTGTCGTCTTGCTGGCGGTCGGCGCCGTCAGCCTGGGCATCTTCCTGTCCACTTTCGCCAGAACCGAACTGCAGGTCATCCAGTTCATCCCCATCGTGCTGGTGCCCCAGTTCCTGCTGTCCGGCGTTCTGTTCCCGGTCAGCAACCTGCCGGACGTCCTCAAGCCTCTCGTCCCGATCATGCCCCTCAACTACGCCGTGGACGGGCTGCGCCAGGTATTCATTCGGGGCGCCGACCTGAGCGTCTTCGCCCTCCAGGTGGACCTGGTGGTGCTGGCCGCGATCGCGGTCTTCTTCGCGACGATCGCCTCGATGACCATCCGGCGAGAGGTCGTGTGAGCGAGAAGCGCGCCCAGCCACAGCGGCCGGCCGGCGCGCCGGTCCGGCCCGTTCATTCGGGCCGCCGCCCGGGTTCGGCCGACACGCGCGGCCAGATCCTGGACGCGGCCCGGGCCGCCTTCGGCGAACACGGCTTCGACGGCGCCACCATCCGCGACATTGCTGCCAGGGCCGGAGTCGATCCGGCCCTGGTCCACCATTTCTACGGCAGCAAGCAGCAGCTGTTCATGGCCGCGATGGAGCTGCCCTTCGACTTCCCGACCATGGTGGGCCGAGTTCTGGACGGCCCGGAGAGCCGACTGGGCGAACGTCTGGCGCGCGAGATCCTGGGCGTCTGGGAAGCGCCCGAAACGAGGCCGCTCATCCTGGGCATGCTCCGGTCCGCGACCACGGATCCTGTGGCCGCTGGGATGCTTCGCAAGCTGCTAACGGAAGGCCCGTTCATGGTCGCGGGGCAGGCGATCGGCAGACCAGACGGCCAGTTGCGGGTGACCCTCGTGGGGTCGCACCTGATCGGCCTGGCCATGGCTCGCTACGTCGTGGGCGTCGAGCCCCTGGCTTCGGCCGACATCGAGACGGTCATCGGCATCGTGTCTACGGTGCTCCAGCACTACCTGACGGGCGATCTGAACGGCCAACCTCCAGGCGACCGCCCGCCGTTCCCGCCCGCGCGACCCTTCGGGGCGACGCCGCCAACCGATTGACAGGCTCGTCCGGTCCGGCCAGCCTGCCGCCAATGAACGCCAAGACCGGCACGATGCTCGCGGCGATCCTGGGCTCGGGCGCCGTCTTCCTCAATTCGACCGTCGTCAACGTCGCCCTCCAGCGCATCGGCCAGGACCTGCCGAGCAGCTACTTCGGCGTACTCGAGGGGCAGTCGTACGTCTATAACGGCTATCTGCTGAGCCTGAGTGCGCTCCTGATCCTGGCTGGTGCCCTGGCCGACGCCTTCGGCCGCAAGCGGCTCTTCGTGATCGGGCTCGCCGGCTTCGGGATTACTTCGATGCTGTGCGGGCTGGCACCCAGCCTCGAGGCCCTGGTTGTTCTGCGGATCGCCCAGGGGGCGGCCGGAGCGCTGCTCGTGCCGGGGTCGCTGGCCCTGCTGACGCACACGTTCGAAGGCCCGGAACGAGGTCGCGCCTTTGGGCTGTGGGCCGCTGCATCCGGCGCCACGACCATCCTCGGCCCGATCGTCGGCGGCGTGCTCGTCGACACGATCTCGTGGCGGGCGGTCTTCTTCCTGAACGTGCCGATTCTGCTGATCGCCCTCTGGGCCGCCCGCCGGTACGTGGTGGAAAGCCGCGACGAGGATGCGAGCCGGCACTTCGACTGGCTCGGGGCCGCGGTCGTGGCCGTGGCGGTGGGCGGCCTGTGCTTCGGCGCGATCTACGGCCAGCAGCACCAGTGGAGCAACGCCGTAGGTCCGGTCTCGATCGCCGCCGGCCTGGCCGCGTCCGTGATGTTCGTCGTCCTGATGGCTGCCCGGCCGAACCCGCTGGTGCCGCTCGGCCTCTTCCGGTCGCGCAACTTCGCGGTCACGAACCTGTCCACGCTGCTGATCTACGGAGCGCTGTACGTCGTTGGCTACCAGCAGTCGATCTTCACCCAGGGCACGCTGGGGTACAGCGCGGCCGCGGCCGGGTTCATCGGCACTCCGGGCGCGCTGCTGCTGATCTTCCTGTCGTCGCGCATTGGGGCGCTGGGGGCGCGCTTCGGCCCGCGCCGCTTCATGGCCATCGGTCCGGCGCTCATGGGCCTGGGCATCCTGTGGCTGACGCGCGTCCCGAGCAACAGCCCCGCCTGGGACCTGCGCCCGGCCGACCCGGCGAGCTGGGTCCCCTCGGCCGGCTATCTCGCGGACTTCCTGCCGGCGTCGATCCTGTTCGGGCTTGGGCTGGCGATCACGGTCGCGCCACTGACGACGGCCCTGATGGCGTCGGTGCCGGAGGCGCGGGCGGGATTGGGCTCCGCGGTCAACAACGCGATCTCTCGGGTGGGCCCTCAGCTGGCGGGCGCGATCATTTTCGTGGCGATCACCGGGGCGTTCTATGCCGACCTCTCCACTCGAGTGCCGTCGCTGGACACCACGTCGGCCCAGGTCCGGCGGGAGGTGGCGCCACTCAACGTGCCCGATCCGGCGGTGGGCCCGGTCGTGGCCGCCGCGGCCGACGAGTCGTCGACGGACGCGTTCCACCTCGCGATGGCCATCGCCGCGGGGTTGTTGCTGGCGGGGGCAGTGGTGAGCGGCATCGGCATCCGCGACCCGGAGCGGCAGCCGGCCGAGCCGCCGGACGACGAGCCTGTCGCCCAAGCCGCTTGAGCGGGGCGGCGCGGGGGGGCGTCGGGGCGGCGGGCGGGGCGGCGTCAGGCGGGCCGGCGTCAGGCGGGCCGGCGTCAGGCGGGCCGGCGTCAGGCGAGGCGGGCGGCCGGGGTTCGGGCGGCGAGGGTTCGGGCGGCGATTCTTCCGCCCTATTCAGCCCGTGACTCCTATGGAAGCGATGTCTCTCAGATTCCGATCCAATACGCCCGGCGACCGCGCAAAGCGGCCGAAAGGACGCTCCAGCACGCCAGAACGGGCATCGAATCGTGCCGGGAACCGGCTGAAGGCCCCGTCCGGGTGGCTGTTCCTTCCATAAGAGTCCCGGCACGAATATCTCGGAGGCATGGTCGGGCCTCCCAGGTTGCGTGCGGGACCGGCGGCCGAACCCGGCGCGGGACCGGGTTCGGCCGGGTGACCGCGGCGCCTACACGAAGCCGTTGGCCGTCAGCCACTCCTTGGCGATCGCCGAGATGTCCTTCTTGTCGAAGACATACTCGGCGTTGAGCTTGGTCAGGTCCGCGGTCGTCATCTTGGCCGAGACGTCGTTGAGGATCGCCTCGAAGCTCGTCTTGTCGACCTTCGCCAGCAGGTCGTCCCGGACGAGCGGGGCGATGTTGTCGGCCGGCTGGGTGTGCTTGTCGTCTTCGAGGACGACCCACTTGTTCTGGGCGATGTCCGGTTGGGTCGAGCACAGCTCGCCGACCTGGATCGTGCCGGCCTTCAGGGCGTCGACCATCGGCTGGTCGCAGGCCGAGAGCGGCAGGGCGTTCGTCAGGTCGAGCCCGTAAGCGTCCTTGAGAGCCTGGGCGCAGACCGGGTTGGTCGAGCAGTCGGTCGCGACGCCGAACTTGAGCTGGCTCTGAACGGCGGTCAGGTCGCTCATCTTGGTCAGGTTGTACTGGGTCGCGGTCGCCTGAGTCACCACGAAGGCGTTCTGGTCGGCGGCGGGTGAGTAGTTGAGGACGGTGATGCCCTTCGGCGCCAGCACCGCCTGAAGGGCCGACTCGTTGGCCGCGGGGTCGCCGGTCGACTTGCCGGGGTCGTAGTAGGCCAGGCCGCTGCCGATGTACTCCGGCTTGAGGTCGAACTGACCGCTCTCGAGTGCGGCGGCGGTGACCTTGCGCGTGCCGAGACCGATGGCCGACCGATCGACGGTGTAGCCCTTGGCCTCCAGCGCCTGGCCGTAGATCTCGGCCATCAGCTTGGCTTCGTAGAAACCATCCGATCCGATGCGAACGGTGGTGCTCGAGTTTCGAGCTGCCCCCACCCGTCGAGCAGGCGCCCACGAGCACCAGCACCGACGCCCCGAGGGCAAGCATGCGGAGTAGCCGCATTGGGTCACCTCCCTGTGACGAGCCGCGCGAAGCGATTGAGTGTTCCGCTGCGGCTTCCCCCGACTATACGAAACGGTGCCATCCGACCGAATCGACGCGTCCGGCAGGCGTTCCTGATGGAACGGCCTGACGACGGGCCTGTGCGACGAGTGGGTGCCGACCGCATCCTGGGCGTGGAGCCGCCTCGCCTGCGCGGGGCACCTCCCCGGCGCGTCTCCCGGGCGCTTTTCGCTCCGCTGACGGGCAATCTCGACCGGCTGCCCACTCCAGGCGCTTGGCTGCCCACCAGGTGGGCGTAAGGGACCGGCGCGAAGCCGCTGTGCCCGCGTCGTGGGCAGCTTTGACACAGACGGATGCGCCAGGCCTCCCAGCAGCCACGAAACGTCAAAGTTGTGGTTCCGGCCGGGCAGGATCGACACGCGATGCGGTTGTTCGACGGTCCGCCGGTCGCTAATGCCCACCCGGTGGGCACCGACCCTCCGCGCGGCCCCTGGCGCGCCGGCACGCGGGCGACCTCCGCCCTACCCCCGCGATCCGACCCCGCCCCACACCCCGCCCTACCCCGCGCGCGCCCGCCGCAACCCCGGCGACGTGAGCCACCGCTCGACGAGCGTGAAGATCCCGAGCGTCACCAGCGCCAGCACGGCCACCAGCACGACGCCCCCGAATAGCTCGCCGTCGTCGCGATTCGCCTCGCCCAGGACTATGTACCGGCCCAGCCCGCCGAAGCCGAAGATCGAGCCCAGCGTCGCCGTCGCGATCACCTGGACCGCCGCCGAACGCAGCCCCGTGGCCAGCACGGGCAGCGCCACCGGCACCTCCAGCCCGACCAGGATCTGCCGCTCCTTCATGCCCATGCCCCGCGCCGCTTCGACCAGATCGCGGTCCACGTTCGCAATCCCCTCGTAGCCGTTGAGCAGAATCGGCGGCCCCGCCAGCAGGATCATGGCCGCGACCGTCGGGTAGAGCGTGAAGCCCAGGCGCGGGTCGAAGTCGGTCATGATCGGGACGAGCAGCCCGATGACCGCGAACGACGGCAGCGCCCGCCAGGCGTTGGTCGAGCTGACGATCAGCCACGAGAAGCGTCGGGTGTGGCCGATCCACAGCCCCAGCGGCAGCGTCGCCAGCGCCGCCAGCAGCAGGGCCAGGCCGCTCAGTTCAAGGTGCTCGAGGAGGCGGGCGGGGATGCCGTCCGACCCCTGCCAGTGCGCGGGATCGGTCAGCCACTCCGCTGTCGCGGTCAGGACTTCCATCAGCGAACCGCCGCCCGCACCGTCGACCAGGGCGTCAGACGTCGCTGGGCCAGGTAGAAGGCAATGTCGACCGCACCGGCCAGGCCGATCGAGAGCAAGCCGCCGACGATGATTTCGGTCGGGAAGCTGCGGTGGTAGCCGTCGAGGATGTAGTAGCCGAGGCCGCCGAATTGGTCGCCCAGGATGGCCGAGACGGTGACGAGTCCGATGGTCGAAACGGTCGCCAGCCGCACGCCCGCCACGATGAGTGGCACCGCCAGCGGCAGCTCCACGTTCCGCCATCGCTGGCCGCGCGTGTAGCCCATGCCGTCCGCGGCGTCGAGCACGTCCGGCGACACCGAGTCGAACCCGGCGACCATGTTGGGCACGAACAGGATCAACGTGTAGAGGACGAGCGGCACCTCCGCGGTCAACACGGACAACCCGGTGATAGCCACCAGCGCCGCGAACATGGCGAAGCTCGGGATCGTGTAGAGGGCCGTGGCCAGCAACGTGATCGGCGGGTAGAGCCGCCGGCTCCGAACCGCCAGCGACGCCAGCCCGAACGAGATGACGAAGCCGATGACCACGGCCAGGGTGGTCAGGTAGACGTGCTGCTCGACCCGGCCGGCGATCTGGTCCAGGTGGGCGAAGAGCCAGTCCCAGCGGAAGAGCGGCTCGCCGTTCATGCCGGACCCTCGGGGGCCGAACCCTCGGCGGCCGAACCCCGGCGGGCCGAACCTTCGGCGGACGCGGCCGAACCTTCGGCTGGCGAGCCCTCCGGGGCCGAACCTTCGGCGGACGCGACCGAGCCCTCCGTAGTCGAACCTTCAGGCTCCGCCTCGGCCAGCGCGCTCGCGATCGCGTCGACCGTCACCAGGCCGCGTGGCCGGCCTCCGGCATCGAGCGCCACGCCACCCCTGGTATCGGCGACCAGCAGGATCGAGAGCGCGTCGCGAAGCCGGGTTTCGGGCGGGAAGCTCGGCAGGCCGTCCGTTCGGCCGCCCGAAGCTCGACCCAGAGGTTCGGTCGGGAGGTCGGCGATGGTGATCAGCGACAGCCGCTTGAGCCCGCGATCCGCACCCACGAAGCGGGCCACGAACTCCGAAGCCGGGCGGGCCAGGATCTCCTGCGGCGTCCCGAACTGGGCCAGGTGACCGCCCGCGGCCATGACCGCGATCAGGTCGCCCATCTTGATGGCTTCGTCAATGTCGTGCGTGACGAACAGGATCGTCTTGGCCAGCTCGCGCTGGAGACGCAGGAACTCGTCCTGGAGGGCCTCGCGGGCGATCGGGTCCACGGCCGCGAACGGCTCGTCCATGAGCATCAGCGGCGGGTCGGCCGCGAGAGCCCGCGCCACGCCCACGCGCTGGCGTTCCCCGCCGGAGAGCTGGCTCGGGTAGCGGTGCCGGTACTTCTCCGGATCCAGGCCCACGAGCCGCAGTAGCTCGTCCGTTCGGGCCAGCTGGCGCTCTTTCGGCCAGCCCTCCAAGCCCGGAACCACGGCCACGTTGTCGCCGATCGTCTGGTGCGGGAACAAGCCGACCTGCTGGATGACGTACCCGATCCGCCGCCGCAGCCGGGTAACGTCCTCGGTCATGACGTCCACGCCGTCGAGCAGGATCTGGCCGGCCGTCGGCTCGATGAGCCGGTTGACCATTTTGAGGCTCGTCGTCTTGCCGCAGCCGGACGGTCCCACCAGGACGCAGATCGATCCTGCCGGAACGCTGAACGAGAGGTCGTTGACTGCCCCAGGCGCGGACCCGGAGGCGTCGGCCCGTCGGCGCCCGGCGTGGCCTGCCTCGTAGCGCTTGGTCACATTCCGAAATTCGAGCGACGCGCCGGCCGCTGCCACGCTCGCCGCAGCCGCGCCGGCCCTTGCAGTCCCCCGGCCGTTGCCACTCGCCGTCATGGCTCCTCCGCTGACGTAACGCCACAGGCGTCCCGGCCCGATTGTCTCAGGGCGTTTCGTTCACACCCTACCCGGTCCGGCAAGCCCCGTCAGGGGTGCGGGCACTCAAGGCTTGACACGCGACACAGCCACAATCGATCGTGTCTCGATCTGTTCGACTTGGAGGAAACGCAACTTGAAGGAACGGGTCCTGAAGGCGATCGCCGCTCTCGAGGGCAGCCACCTGTGGGACAGGACACGAGCCGTCGAGATGGAGATGTTCCAGTTCGGCGATCGGGTCGAAACGAAAGACTTCCGCGGGCGGCCCAGGACCGTCGGCGAGTGGGCAATCCATTTGAGCGCGGCCTGGCGGATCGTAGCCAACGGCCGCGTGCTCGCCGGCTTCTCCGATTACTGGATCCCGCCGACCGGCGCGTCGTATGACGACTTCGATCCCGGCTCGAACGGCGGCTCGCGGCGGGACGAGCTCATGGGAAAATTCGTGGCTCACGGCGAGGACGCGCACCGCGTCGAGTCGGCGACGATCAGCGATCTGGGCGATCTCCGGCTCACCTTCGCCGACGGCTGCGTCCTGGAGACCTTCACCGACCTTGGGTTCGTCCCGATGGAGGGCGAAGAGGCGCCCGAAGAGTGCTGGCGACTGCTATGGCCGGCAACGGGACTGCCGCATCTGGTCGTCGAAGCGGGCGGCGTCATCGACTACCCGGAGTCATGACCACACACCCAATAGTGTCGAGGCCGGCGTAGGCGTAGGGGTTGAAGCCGGTGATGCCCGGACCACCCGGAGTCATCGGGTCGCGGGAGGTGAAGGTGCCGGTGGCGGTATCGAGGGAGCGAGCCTGGAGGTAGAGCAGATCGCTGCCGTCACTGAGAGCGCCGGTGTAGCCAAGAGAGCCGACCGAACCAGAACTCGAACGGACCGAGCCGAAGACATCGTATCTGGCGGAGGAGGCTATGGCGCCCGAGCTATCGGCGCTGGCTCGGACCGAGCCCAGGGCGTCGGTGATCGGATAGGAGCTGGTCGAGGCGCTCGTTTCGGCCAGCAGGGTCGTGTCGGCCGATAGGTAGCCGGTGGTGCCATCCGAGAGCAACGCCGGCAGGGCGCTCGCTTCGTCCCAGAGATAGGTGGAGCCGGAGGCGCCACTGCTGGCGCTGACTCGGAGCCCGTCGCCGTTGGTCGTATAGGCGGATGTCGAAGCGACGATAGCCAGGTCCGGTCGGCAACTTCTGGGCGTCGAGATCGATGCCGCCCGTGAAATCGGTGGCAATCAGGCGTGCCTGGCTGAAGTCGTTGCCGTGGAACTCGTTTGGGTGCATGGGCCCCACTCGGGGGACCGTCGGATTCATGCCACCCGAGAACTGGACGTCTCGGATCCGACCGGCGAACGTGCAGTCGACGAAGTCGTTGTGGCTGCAGATCCTCGCGAGATAGCCGAAGTCGTCGTATGTGAACGACGCTGTGCCTGAGCTCGTGCGGTTGCCGGCGAGCGTGTCCAGGCTTGGTGCTGCGACCCTCGTCCAAACCAGCCGGATGCGCAGTCAGTCGCTGTCTCGAAACAGGAGGGCCCCAGGGCCAAGGATGGAGATTACAGGTATCCAGCCTTCGACCGCCTCGGTGGCATGGTCGGGATCGATCTCGAGCTGCGCTGAGCGATCATCCGCCATGTCTTCGAGAGTCTCCGCCCACACACCGACCCTGTTCAGGAGCTGGCGCAGTTCGCCGAGTTTCGCTGGCCGTTGAGGCTAGCCCAGCACGTGCCCACGGCCAACCTCTCGCCCGCCAAGAGCGGCAAGGGCCGCGGCCAGCTCGGACTCACGAGACTGATCCTCGACTGATGGTAGATCGAACTCGACCAGCCAGTGGCGCCTGTCTGGGGCTGAGAACAGAGCGGATGGCACCGACGCCACGAGCCGCGCGGCCGCCAAAGCGGCCTTAGGTCCCGCGAACTCAAACCGGAGCGACGGATATGGGGGCTGCGGATCCCGTCTCTCTGACACTGAGCGATGCCCAAGAGGTGGCCTTCTCAGCAACTCGGTCACTGTCGTCAGGTCGTCAGGGTCAAGCCCACGGAGCCTCTCCGACTCGACCCATGTCCACCCTGGCAGGGAATTCAGAGCTCGTTCCCAGTCCGGGTCCAAGTCGTCCTTGTTGAGGCGCGTCAGCACGTAGCGGCGCCTCATCTCCTCAACGAAGAGCCTCAGGCCAGGCTCCAGGACCTCGGTCGGACTCCCCGCCGCGCCCACGAGCATTGCCAGACGCTGATCGAAGGCGTCGTTCGCCGTAGCAGGCAAGTCGGTCTTGCGGTGGGCAACCAGCGCGGTAAGGAGAAGCGTCGCCTTCTCACGTGCGACCCTTCCGCCCGGCTTGACACCCTCCGGCAGCGAGTAGATGCCTGCCTCCAACGGGGATTGACGAAGCGAGTCCCATCCGCGCCCCGCGACCAACTCCACGATCACAACTGCCTTTGGTTCGGATGCACGCAGACCCGGGCTCAACTCCGCAACAATCGGCTCGGACACATCCAGTGGTGGCTCCATGGCGATCGGACCCCGCACCAGAGCCGTCCGGACCGAGTCGCTCTCCCCTTGGTATCTCAGCCAATGCTGAGGCTGGACCGCCAGCTTCTTAGGGAGCATCTCGGTACCTCCTCGAGGATCGATCGTCAGGCGGACGGTGGGCCTCCGTAGGGCGGAATCAGAGGCATTACGATCACTGGCGATATCTGAACGGATGGATCTGGGATGAAGTACTCGGGAAGACCGCCCGGATAGACTCCATACGAGTCGGGAGGGCCGACCTGAGCCGCTGTCTGAATTCTCACGCCCACCCAATCAAGGATCACGCCGATGGACAGCATCGTCCCGGCATTCTTGCGATCGGGCAATCCAGCGAAGAAACGATACGCTGCCGGACCGAACAATCGAGGATCGAGCGGTGACCAGTATCGGCCATAGGGGCCTGCTTCCCCACCCCAAACGCGGAAGGCGACCGGGGGCAAAGGGATCCTGGGGTCCAGCGTACGAGGTATGTATCGCGGCCACTCCGTAGGTACCGCTCGCGCGATCGGACTCGCCTGAGTCACGTCGCCCCACGGGATTGGCCAAGCAGACGGTCCGCTCCACGGGATCGGCAGCGGCCAGAAACCTGGAATTGGCGGCGCTTGCGGAAGCGCCGGGGTGGGGATTGCCGGCAATGACGGCAACGGGAAGGGGCACGGCCTGCCTGTGATCGCGCACCCTACCTCAAGACCCAGAGCCACTCCGAGCGCCGCGAGTACCAGGACGACTCCAGTCTTCACCAGAGCCGCACCGAGGACCTCCGGGGTGACTTCGATGCCCAGCCTGATGGAGAACGAGGTCAGAGGCATGCCTCGTCCGCTCGGGTCGGTGTAGGTGACCGGGTTCTGTCCGGCATAGGCGTAGGGGTTGTAGCCGGTGATGCCCGGACCACCGGGGGTCATCGGGTCGCGGCTGGTGAAGGTGCCGGTGGCGGTATCGAGAGAGCGAGCCTGGAGGTAGAGCAGATCGCTGCCGTCCGAAAGAGCGCCGGTGTAGCCAAGAGAGCCGACCGAACCAGAACTCGAACGGACCGAGCCGAAGACATCGTATCTGGCGGAGGAGGCTATGGCGCCCGAGCTATCGGCGCTGGCTCGGACCGAGCCCAGGGCGTCGGTGATCGGATAGGAGCTGGTCGAGGCGCTCGTTTCGGCCAGCAGGGTCGTGTCGGCCGATAGGTAGCCTGTGGTGCCATCGGATAGCAGTGCCGGCAGGGTGCTCGCTTCGTCCCAGATGTAGCTCGCCGTCGAGCCGCCAGATGTGGCGCTGACTCGGAGACCGTCGCCGTTGGTCGTATAGGCGATGCTCGCGGCGCCCGAGGTGGCGCTCGCTAGATAGCCGAAGTCGTCGTATGTGAACGAGGCTGAGCCTGAGCTCGTCCGGTTGCCGGCCGGATCGTATGAGTAGGTGGTCGAGCCGGCGGATGTTAGCTCGCTTGCGGCGTTGTAGGTGTAGGTGGTGGTGGAGCCACCCGATGTCACCGCGGTTCGGTTGCCCGCGGCGTCGTAGCTGAAGCCCACGACCGTGCCGTCGGCATAGGCAACGCCGGTCAGACGACCGACCGTATCGAAGCTGTAGGACTCGGTGCCTTCACCGGCGGTTGTGGCGCTCGTGCGGTTGCCCGCGGCATCGAGGGTGTAGGAGTACGCGGCGATGGTTGTGCCGGAGCTGTTCTTGTACGTGAGGCTCGACTCGCGGCCGGCGGCGTCATAGGCGGTGGTGCTGGTCAGGCCGTTGGGGCGAGTCAGAGTGAGGGGCGCGCCGTCGGGGTTGTAGGTGAAGGCGAAGGTGCCCAGGTCGGGCCGGCTCACGCTCGCGAGGCGGTTGGCGGCATCGTAGGCGTAGGTCGTGGTCCGACCGGCGGCGGTCATGGTGGCCCGGTTGCCGGCGAGATCGTAGGTGTAGGCGACGGCGGAGTACGGGCTCGTGACCGACGCCAGACGCCCGGCGTTGTCGTAGGCGTAGGCGCTGGTGCCGGTCGGGTCGGTCATGGTCAGACGCCGGCCGGCGGCGTCGTAGGTGGTGCTGATGGTGGCCGAGGGGGCGGTGATCGAGGCCAGTCGCCCGGCGTCGTCGTAGGCGTATGAGAGGGTGACACCGCGGGCGTCGGTCTTCGATGTCAGATAGCCCGCCGCATCGTGGTGATAGCTCGTGACGTGGCCCAGGGGATCGGTCGTGGTGGCCACGTTGCCGAGAGCGTCGAAGCCCGTGGACCAGACCTTGCCGTTCGCGTCTGTGATGGCGGTCTGCTGGCCCGCGGCGTCGTAGCCGAAGCCGACGCTGTGGCCGAGAGCATCGGTGATCGAGGTCTGGAGGCCGCGGACGTCGTAGGCATAGGTCGTGGTGGCGCCACGCGGATCGGTCTGCGAGATCAGGCGCCCGGCGTCGTCGTAGGTGTAGCTCGTGGCGTGGCCGAGCGCGTCGGTGACTTTGGTCTGAAGACCGCGGACGTCGTATTCGTAGGTCGTGGTGATGCCCGCGGCGCTGGTGTAGGACGTCAGGCGTCCGGCGGCGTCGAACACGGAACCGCTGGTGTTGCCCAGGGCATCGGTGACGCCGGTCATTCGCCCGGCGGCGTCGTAGCCGTAAGTCGTGGTGTGGCCGAGGGGATCGGTCACGCTGGACATGCGCCCCGCCGCGTCGTAGGCGTACGTGGTCACGGCGCCCGCGGCGTCCTTGGTCGTGGCGACGTTGCCGGCGGCGTCGTAGGTCGTGGTGCTGACCCGGCCGGTCGGGTCGGTCACCTTGGTCATGCGGCCGAGGAGATCGTAGGCGTAGCGGGTGACCGCGCCCGCCGGATCGGTGCTGGTCAGGAGTTCGCCGTGCGGCCCATAGGTTGTCTGGCTCACTCGCCCATCGGGATCGACGATCCGGGTCAGGTTGCCGGCGGCGTCGTAGGTGTAGTGAGTGACCCCGCCGGCGGCGTTGGTGCTCGTCGCGAGCAGACCGCGCAGGTCGTAGGTGCTGGTCGTGGTCCGGCCGAGCGGATCCCTCGTTGACGCGAGGTTGCCGAAGCCGTCGTAGGTGTAGGTGGTGACGTTGCCGGCGGCGTCGGTGGTCGTGGCCACGCGGCCCGCGGCGTCGTAGCTCGTGTGGGTGAGGGCACCGGTCGGATCGGTCACGCTCGTCACGCGGCCCGCGCCGTCCCGGCCGTAAGTCGTGGTCTTGCCCGCGGCGTCGGTCGTGGACGCGAGGAAGCCCAGGGCATCGTAGGCGTAGGTGGCCGAATGCCCGGCGGGATCGGTCCTCGAGAGCAGATCGCCGGCGGCGTCGTAGCCATAGGAGGTCGTGTGGCCGAGGGCGTCGGTGCTCGTCGCCAGGCGTCCGGCCCCGTCATAGGTGTAGGCCGTGGCATGGTCGAGCGGATCGGTGCTGGTCAGCAGCCGGCCGGCCGAGTCATACGCGTAGGTCCAGTGGCGGCCGTTGCGATCGGTTCGACCGGTCATGTTGCCGGCGGTGTCGTACGTGTACGTCTCGTCGTGACCCAGAGCGTCGGCGACAGAACCCAGGGTTCCGTTGGCGTTCCAGTGGTAAGCGGTCACGCCGCCGTTGGGATCGGCCCACGTCAGGGGGAAGCCGTAGCTGTCGTAGGTGAGAGCGATCCTGTTGCCGGACGGATCGGTCACGCTCGTCAGGTTGCGCGCTGAGTCGTAGGTCGCGGACCAGACGGCGCCCGACGGATCGGTGCGACCCGTGACGTTATGGTCGGCGTCGTAGGCGTAGCGGGTGGTGGCGGTCTTGCCGTCGGCGACGACGTCGATCCGGACCAGGTCACCGTCCGCGCTGAAACTGGAGGTCGTTGCTTTGCGGCCGGTCGGATCGACGATGCGCTGGGTGCGCAGCGAGGGGTCCGAGCTGACGGTGGTCGTGTTGCCGGTCGCGTCGGTGACGGAGATCACCCGGCCGTCCGAACCGTAGGTCACGGTTTCGAAAGGATGCCCGTTGGGGTCGATCGTCTTGGTCAGGTTGTGGGCGGAGTCGTACTGATAGCCCACGACGTAGCCGCGCTCGTCGGTAACCGACGTGAGGTTGGTCCAGCCGTCATACGAATACGCGACGACCGAACCGTCGGGCTTGGTGAGCTTGGAGATCCGGCCGCTGCCGTCGCGGGTGAAGCTGACCGAGGGGCCGAGGGAGGAATGGATGCCGCTTGCATCGACCGTGACGGTGTTGCCCAAGCGATCGGTCGCGGACACGAGGCCGCCGGTCGTGGTGATGACGTAGGCCGTGCCGTCCTTGGCGGTCAGACGGAAGCGGGTCGGAGCGTAGACGGCGCCGCCGGTCAGGCCGGCGTACAGGTCGCCGGTGCCCTTGTAGTTGACGGTGGCGTCACCGTCGACTTCGAGCTTGGAGGTCGAGCCCGCTCGGGCGGTGAAGGCAGCCTGCCCGAACCAGAACAGGTTCGAACCGCCGGTCGGGGTGAAGTCGAAGACCTCCTGATGGCCGTCGGGCCAGACGACGGTGACGAAATGCGGTCGGCCGGTCTTCCAGGCCATCGTGCACAGGCCGCCGCCCAAGCCGGCCAGGAAGCAATCGGTGGGATACTGAGTCCAACCGCCCTGACCGAGGGGGCCGTTGGCGTCGACGCGGAAGTTGGCTACGGAGAGGCGCCAGCCAACGCCGAAGTCGGTGCGGGTCTTGTCGAAGCTGTCGTAGGTGCGCAGCACCTGGATCGGGAAGCCGCCCACCGCGACGTCCGCGTCGTTGTAGGTGACCTGGTAACGGCCGAGCTTGAGGGCGCCGTCGACGATGACCGAGATCTGCTGGGTCTCGCTGGAGTTGTTGGACGTACCGACGCTGATAGTGATGGTGTAGGTGCCGTTGACCAGGACGGTCGGATCGAAGACGGCGAGGGTCTCGGGCGGAGCGCCGTTTCCGGAGGCAAGCGCGATCGTGCCGCTGACTCCGTCGGCCGCGTACTTGACCGACCACGTCGTTATGGTCGTGCCCTCGGCCGGCTCGAAGCTGGCCTTGATTGGGGTTGGCGCCGTGACAACGGAGCCGTTGGCGGGCGTCACGCCGGTCATCAGCGGCACCGGTGCGGCCGTCGTCCAGGTCTGAGAAACAACGTTGGACAGGATCTGGTCGGTGCCCACGTATGTGACGGCCTGGAGCTGGTCAACCCCGGCCGTTCCGCCGGTGTAGGTGAAGCTCGCCAGACCCGAGGCGTCGGTCACCGCCGTCACGGTGGTGTTGTTGACGCCGTTGATGGTCAGGGTGACCGTCTGATCGGCAAGGGGGTTGCCGTCGACGCCCATCACCGAAGCGGTGTACGTCTGGGCGAAACCCCGCTGAGTTGCGGCCGGCTTCTGGGGCGATAGCGTGATCACGCCCTTGGGAGCGACCTGCAGCCCCGTCGAATGCATGGTCATGTTGAGCGACAACGTCCCGCTCCAAACCTCGAGGTAGTCGAGTTCGTAGGGGTAGTTGCCCGCGGCCGGGAAGTGGACGACGACCTTGTTGGGCAGCGGACCGGTGTTGTGCTGGTAGCAGCCCATGACCTGGTAGTTCTCGAAGACCGTCAGACCCGAGGCCGGCGGCCGATACATGACGTTGCCATCGACGGGGGTGGCGCCGTTGCCCACGCCGAAGATGAAGCCGTCATCCGAGAGGAAGTCGAACTGGTAGTCGCCTGCCTCGGCGACGAAGAAGGTGCCCGTAAAGACGGCGTCGAAAGCGGTCAGGCTGCCCACACCCGCCTGGTAACCGTTGCCCTGGGCCACGATCGTGCCGGTGTAGTTGCCGGCCAGGTCCGTCGTAACGTCGGTGAAGGGCCGGGTGCCGGTGCCGACGCCCGAGTGGTCGTTGGCCACCTTGCCGGCGACGGGATCGAAGCTGATATTCGGGAAGTCCTGCTCCCAGAGCGGGGTCATGTCCGGGGTGGCCGTGAAGTCGTCCGTGTAGACGCTATCGCTCGGGAAGAAACGGCCGTGGACCAGGCTCGTAGTAACCGGGACGATGGGCTCGACCCAGATAACCGTGACAGTGTTCGATGAGACAACCGGCTTAAGCTTGACGAGAGCCTGGGCCGTGTCAGTCCCGGCGTTGGCGCCGCTGTAGCTGTAACTGGCCGTGCCGTCCGCGTCTGTGGTCAGCTCGACGCTGAACGGATTGACGCCGGTGGCGGTCAAGATCACGACGGTATCGGGAACGGGCTGGTCCTGGTCGTCGGTCAGGGCCACTACCAGAACGTGGATCGCTGAGAGGGCGAGCGGGCCGGCGATGCTCGGACTGAGCGCGATATGGGCGGCGGAATTGACTTCCTTGACTGTGGTCGTGGCGCTGGCGCCGATCGGACCGTAGGGGTTGGCGTTGCCGTCCGTCCAGGTAAGAGCGGCGGTGTCGGTCAGGTCGCCGGCGGGCTGGGTTGCTGGAACCTCGTAAGTGGAATGGGCCGTGGCGGTGGCGCCGGCGGCGAGGGTCGACGGGACGTCCGTGACGCCGATGTCGATGCCGGCCGGGAGAGAGTCGGTCAGGGTCGGAGTTGCTGGGGCGGAGCCGGTGTTGGCGATAGCGAGGTCGTAGGTGGCGGACTTGCCCGCGTCGACCTGTTCGGGACCCGTCTTGGCCAGGGTCAGGATCGGCAGGCGTTCGGTCGTGGCGACCGGGCCGGCCGAAGCGCTGGGCTGGATCTCGCCGATCTGGGCGGTGGCCGAGGCGGAAAGCGACTTGGCGTCCAGGGCGGTCAGGCGGGCCAGATAGGCAGAGTCGGTTTCGGATGCGCCCTTCGCGGCCGCGACGGGGATCTCGTAGCCGACGTTGACGCTGGCGCTGGACCCGGCGCGCAGGGAAGCCAGGGCAGGCACCGTCGCGCTGGTCACGGTTCGAGTGGTGCCGTCGGGGAGAGTCAGAACGACGCGCACGTCGGACGCGGCGGCGGAGGGATTGCCGGCGCGGAGGACCTGGCAGAACTCGGTGTTGATGCGAGCGGGCTGGCCATTGCCGCCCTGGTCGCGCGGCGTCGGCTCGGCGTGGAAGCTGTTACGAATGCGGCTGACCTGGAGCGGATCGAACAGGAACGCCGCCTGGTCGGGGCTGAGCGCCAGCGTGGCGGTGTAATGCCAGGTGGCCGTCGCTCCGGGGGCGAGCTGCGTACCCAGGATCTGATCGGTGGCGGCCGCGTCCGGGTAGGTGACGCCGTCGGCGGCGACTCCGGTCGCGACCAGAGTCATGCCCGTGGCGATAGGGGCCATGTCCACGGGGACATATCCGGGCTGGGCCGCCGAGACGCCGGCAAAGGCGGGCCACTGGGAGTCGTTCTTGCCGTTGTTGTCGCCACCGGCACCGCAATGGGCGGTGGTCGTTGTGGAGATGGCGTCCCAGTAGCTCGCGATCGTCGCGGTCGTCGCGTTGGTGTTCCCGGCCGTCAGGTCGCCGGTCAGGGTGAGGGTGGCGCCGGTGTTGGTGACCGTGGCCGTGTAGGCGACCGTGTCGCCGGGCAGGGCGCTCGACTTGTCGGCGGACAGAGTGAGGCTCAGGTCCTGGCTGACCCCGGCGGTCGCGACCGTCTTGTTGAGATGGAGATTGGCGTTGCCGTTTCCGTTGCTCTTGGCGGCGACTCCCGGCGGAACGGCCAGGCTGCTGGTGAGCAAGACGGCGATCGCGCCCGAGGTGAGGGCACGGGACACAAGTCGGCCAAGACGCATCGACAACTCAGGCGCCCGCCGGCGCCCCCTCCGCATGCCCCGCCTGACGGTGGCGGCGAACCTCGGGCACCCTCTGCGCCCGCCGCCGGCTCCTACGTCAAACAGACCAGGAGTCGAGCCTGGCTACCCTATCGGGTATGCAAGTCGGATGCAAATAGAATCCAGTGCTGACGCTCACCAGGCGTGCGGGCGACGGGTCGTCAGGGCAACGTGGCGGCGCTCGGCCCGGACGCTCACGGTCGGGCATCGAGGGTCAGGCAGGGCGCCTCGAACGGTCACGACGAGCCTTCTCGATGAAGGCACGCCAGAGAACGCCCGACTCCCGGTAGTCGCGCCGGTTCAGAAGGTCGATCAAACGGCAGGCGACTGGTCCCTCCGGGTCGCGCCGAACGCGCGCCAGAACAGGCCTCCAGTCGGCCAGCGTTCCGTTCTCGAGTAGATCGTCGAGCGCGGCCAGAGTGTGGCGTCGGTGCGTGAGATGACGGTGGATCATTGGCCGGCCCCGACGTCCGTCCAGCCGACACGCCGGTTGGCAACCGCTTCGGCCATCTCCACGCCAAGCGCCCGGCATCGATCCTCTACCGCAGTCCAGGCCCGCCACTCCGGCGCAATGCCCTTGTAGGTGGCGAGATCCGGTTTGACTTGGTCCAGATCGTAGGGGCGAGGATCGGCGAGCTGGCGCATCAGTTGCTGGCGGACCGCGCCCGCATCCCGCTCCTGGCGATACAGCCGATCGAGGGACGCGAGGGCCCGGACGGACGCCTCCAACCCGAGCTTCGCCGTCACGGCCGCCACGTCTAGAAAATCGCGCGTGGCGTTGCGATCGACGACCAACCAGGCCTTGATTCGCAGGATCTCCGCGGGCGTCGGGACTCGCAGCGGTCCGGCCGCGGTCTCGATCTCGCGGGTTTCGAGCGGCTCGCTCCGCCGCAGATTGCGAACAGTGGTCATTATCCCGTCGAGCCGGCCCTTGATCACGACGGGCCGTTCGTACCGAGACGTCTGCCAGCCAACCGCGGCTTCAAGCTGGGCGAGCACCTCGTCGAAGCGCGACGTCAAGCCTGGAATGACGTGGTCGGCGTCCACCGACTTCCGGTGCCCCGCTTCGAGCGAGGCGGCAGTGCCGCCCACGAGCGTCGCGTCCGGGAGAATGCCCTGAAGGCGAGCGGCCGCTCGAAGAAGCCGTTCCCACTCGGGAAGTTCCGTCGCCGACATCACTCGTCACTCCACCGGGTCTTGCGGGTCCGACTCTACCATTCCCCTTCCCCGGTTCGGGGACGGCGGCCCGGCGATCAGTTCCACGAACGGGGCCGGGTCCATGATCGGGGCGCCGTGGTGGAGGCCGGGCAGGGTCACACGGCGGGCGCCCGGGATGCGAGCGGCGACGGCGTCGGCGAGGGGCGCGTAGTGAGGATCCGTGGCGCCGCCCGTGGCCACCGTCACGGGGCAGGAGATGCCGGCCAGGCCGTCCGGCTCGAGGCCGGCCATGCCCGTGTCCGCCACTGCCCCGCCGCCCTCCGCCCGGGAGAAGTCGCGCTGAGGTTCCGTGAGCCCCTCCCAGTAGGCGTCGCCGACGACGCGGCGCAGGAAAAGCTCCGCGGCCGCGGCGGCTCCGCCACGTTCGAAGGCGGCCTGCACGGCGTCCGGCAGGGGCGCGAAACGGGCCGCCGTCGTGGCGTCGGCGAAGACTAGGTAAGGCGGTTCGTACACGACCAGCCTGGCGACGCGATCGGGGTGGCGGGCTGCCAGCTCCAGGCTCAGGTTCGCGCCGAAGCTGTGGCCGAAGACGACCGCGCGTTCGACGCCCGCGTCGTCCAGCACGGCCATGAGATCGGCCAAGTGGCGGGCAATCGGAACGTGTGCCGGCCGCTCCATGCGGCTCGCGCCGCTGCCCCGCCGGTCGATCGACAGAACGCGGAACGCCGGCTGGAGGGCGTAGGCGAGCTTCACGTACTGGGCGCCGGTGAGCAGCGTGCCGTGGACGAGGAGGACGGTGGGCGCGGGGGGTCGAGTCGGGGCGGGCTCCCCGGCCACCGGCTCCGGCGCCGCGTACTCGCGGTAGACGATGGGCTGGCCGTCGCTCGCTTCGACCACGCGAACCTCACGCGCGATCGAACGCTCGCCCGCGCCCGCGACGAGGGCCGGCAGCAGCCGGCGGACGAGCTTGCCGTTGTCGGTTCGGGGCACTCGGTCCACCTCCAGGTAACGAGCCGGGACTTTGTACGAGGCTAACCGCTCGCGCGCGAAGGCGCGCAGCTCCTCGGCGAGCGGCCGCGAACCGGCGCCGGGGCCGGATGGCCGGAAGACCAGCAGCGCAACCGGCACGTGCCCCCAGCGCGCATCCGGGACGCCGGTCACCGCCACGTCCGCCACTTGCGGGTGGGCGGCCAGCGCCGCTTCCACTTCGGCCGGGGCGACGTTCTCGCCGCCGGAGACGATCAGCTCGTCGCGGCGGCCGGAGACACGCAGCCGGCCGTCGCCATCCAGCGAACCGAGGTCGCCGGTGTGGAGCCAGCCGTCGCGGTCGAGTGTCGCGGCGGTCAGGGCCGGGTCGCCCTCGTGGCCGTTGAAGACCATCGGGCCCCGGACGAGGATCTCGCCTGGGGCGGGAGCACCCGGGGCGTCGCCCGCGGCCACGGCGTCGCGGTCCGCGGCGTCGATCCGCAACTCCACGCCGGGCATCGGCCGGCCGGCGACCACCACGCCCGAGGCAGTCTCGGTCAGACCGTACGACGGCAGTGCCGGCCAGCCCGCCCCGGCGGCGGCGGCGAGCAGCCGCTCCCCGATCGGACCTCCGCCCAGGATCGCGGCGCGAAGCTCCGGCGGCGCCGCAGCCCCACTCTCCAGCAGCCGGGCGAGCTGGGCCGCCACCATGGAGCAGTGGCTGATCGCGATCCCGTGCGCACGCGCCCGCGCGAACGTGGCGAGGAAGGCCTCGCCGGCGCCGGGGATCACGATCGGCACGCCGGCACGCCGCGCCCGAACCAGGATCCCGATCCCGGACACGTGCGCGAAGCCGAGCGAGAGCAGCCAGCCGGTCGCGGGCGGCAGCACGGCAGCCCAGGCGTCCGCGCTGGCCTCCAGCTGCTCGAGCGTGAGCCGGACCAGCTTCGGCCGGGCGGTCGTCCCCGACGTCGGCACGATTACGGCAGGCGGATTCGCGTCGAGCGGACGATGGGGCGGACGATCGAGCGAACGATCGGGCCCAAGCCCCCGCGATCGAATGCCGGCGGCCTCCGCAATGCCGTCGCGCTCGGACGCGGTCAGCCGGGGACCGAACGGAACGACGGTCACGCCCGATCGAAGGCAGGCCAGGAAGTCGATTACCTCAGCGGCCGAGCTTTCGGCCGTCAGCCCGATTCGGTCGCCCGGGCGCAAGCCTGCCGAACGGAGGCCGTCGATTCGGGCCTCGACTTCGCGCTCGAGTTCGACCGCCGTCCAGACTCGGTCGCCCTCCAGAAGCGCCGGCGCGTTCGGGTCTACGACCATTCGCCCCGCCTTTCGACCGTGTAGCGATCCACGGCCGCGTCGTCCAGCTCGACCGATTCGGGGACGACCATCCGCCCATCGACGATCTCGAGCGGCCGCTTCAGCAAGTCCGATTCGAGCAGATGCGCCGTAGCCAGGCCGTGGGCCGGGCCTGCGGGCAGCGTCGCCGCGAGCGCCAGCGCCACCGAGATGCCCACGCCCGTTTCGAAGAGCGTGGACATGACCGCGGGCATGCCCGCGGCGCCGGCCAGGTCGAGAATGTCCCGGGCGACAAAGGGGCCACCGACGCGGGACGGCTTGACGACGAACACGTCGAGCGCGCCGGCGTCGAGAAGCTTGCGAGCCGCGTCGAGCGAAGTGACGGCTTCGTCCGCGGCGATCTGGACCGGCGACTGGGCGCGTACCGCAGCGAGCGCCATTGGTCCGGCGGACGCGGGGATCGGCTGCTCGACGAATTCGATGTCGAAGTCCCAGACCGAACGCATCCGCGCCGGGGCGTCCGACGCGCGCCAGGCGCCGTTGGCGTCCAGCCGCAGCTTCACGTCAGGCCCGATTGCCCTGCGCACCGCGCCGACCCTCTCGCGCAGCTCCTCGATCGACCGCTCCATACCGACCTTCATCTTGATAGTGCCGAAGCCGGCCGCGGCGGAGTTGCGCGCCTGCCGGGCTACCTCATCCAGCGGCCCGCCACCCACGAGCGCACTTACCGGCACGAGCCGGCCTACGACGTCTTCGGCGTTCCAGCCGATCGAGATGGCCTCTTCCGGCGTGGGCCCCTCGCCCAGAAAGGGCAGGCTCGCGGCGACTGCGTAGCGCTCGATCCACGAGTCGCGGTGCGTCCACACACCCGCCGCGGTCTTGATCGGCCGCCGGAAGGGCACGCGAACGTGGATCAGTTGACTCGTCATCGCACCGCGAGCCCGATCGCGAACAGGACGCCGTACACGAGCGACAGCCGCGCCGTCCCCTTCAGCACGAGGTTCAGCAGCCGCCGATCGGTGGCCCCGGCCTCGCTGACCGCGGCGGCTTCGCGGACCAGGGGCGGGGCCGTGGCCAGGGCCGCCAGCGCGACCAGCACGGTCGGCCGCGCCATGCCCGCCGCCAGCATCGCCACCGGCACGACTGCCGCGACGACGAGGGTGGCGTGGAACTCCCACTTCGCGAACCGCTCGCCCAAGATCACTGCCAGGGTCCGCTTGCCCGCGGCCCGATCCGTGGGAATGTCGCGCAGGTTGTTCACGATCAGGATCGCGGTCACGAGCGCGCCGATCGGGCACGACGCCAGCAAATAGGCGGCTTCGACCCGGCCCGACTGCAGGTACGCGGTCACGCCGGTGGCCATCAGGCCGAAGAACGCGAACACGAACAGCTCGCCCAGGCCCTTGTAGCCGTACGGCCACGGCCCGCCGGTGTAGGCGAGGAGCGCGATCACCGCGGCCGCGCCGAGGAGCAGCATCACCGGCCCGCCGACGTAGGCAAGGTAGACGCCGATCAGCGCCGCCGCTGCCACGACGGCGGCGATCCCAGCCTGGATCTGGCGGTCGGTGAGGAAGCCGGCGGCGGCCACGCGCACGGGGCCCTGCCGATCCGGGGTGTCGGCGCCGCGCCGGTTGTCCGCGAGATCGTTGGCGAAGTTCGCGGCGATCTGGAGCAGCAGGCTCACGGCCAGGCAGCCCAGCGCCGTGTCGGCGCGGAACGCCGCCCCCGAACCGAACGCCACTCCCAGGCCCACGAGCACGGGCCCGACCGCCGCCGGCAGAGTCGCCGGCCGGGCGGCCATGACCCAGGTTCGAACGGCCGAGGGGCGGGCGCCCGGGGTCACGACCATCTACGGCCGCCGCGGGAAGCGCTTGAAGTCCGGCTTGCGCTTCTTGAGGAACGCCTTCGAGCCTTCGTGCGCTTCGTCGGTCGTGTAATAGAGCCCGGTGGCGTTACCGGCGAACTCCTGGAGTCCGGCCAGGCCGTCGGTCGCGACGAGGAAGGCCGACTTGAGGAAGCGGATCGCGGTCGGGCTCATGGCCAGGATCTCGTCCGCCCAGACAACGCCTTCATCGAGCAGCCGCTCTTGCGGCACCACCTTGTTGACCAGGCCCATCGCCAGGGCCTCGGCCGCGTCGTAGCGGCGGCACAGGAACCAGATCTCCTTGGCCTTCTTGTCGCCCACGAGCCGGGCCAGCAGGCCGATCCCGAAACCGGCGTCGAAGCTACCGACCTGCGGCCCCACCTGCCCGAAGATCGCGTTCTCGGACGCGATCGAGAGGTCGCAGACGATGTGCAGGACGTGCCCGCCGCCGATCGCGAAACCGTTGACCAGGGCGATGACCGGGATCGGCAGCGAGCGGATCTGGCGCTGCAGGTCCAGGACGTTCAGGCGTGCCAGACCGTCTCCGCCCACGTAGCCGCCGCGACCCTTGGCTCGCAGGTCCCCGCCCGAACAGAAGGCCATCTCGCCTGCCCCGGTGAGCAGCACGCAACCGATCGAGGCGTCGTCGCGGATTTGGGCGAAGGCGTCGATCAGCTCCGCCACCGTCTCGGGCCGGAAGGCATTGCGGACCTCCGGCCGGTTGATGGTCACGAGCGCGATGCCGGTGCCCGAATGCTCGTAGCGGATGTCGCGGTAGTCGGCGACGGACGTCCAGGTGACGGCCGGCGGGGGTGTGGCGGGCGGCTTGGGCGCGCTCATTGGCGGCTCCTTTCGGGGGCGGGCAGCTGGGCAGGCGGAATGGCGGTCGTGGTCGGGGGCGCCGGCGGGCGGGCGAGAAAGTCGAGCACGAGGCGGGTCACGTCGGCGCACCGTTCGCGGTGAGGGGCGTGGCCGGCGGATTCGACGACCGCCAGATCGGCGCCCCTGATGGCCGCGGCGATATCCCGGGCCCGGGCGAGCCCGACGCCGTCGAGCTCGCCGGCGATGACGAGCGTCGGCGCGGTCACGAACTCGAGCCGGCCGTGGAGCGGCTCCATGGAACCCTGGCCGGCGCCGCGAAGTGACGCGGCCAGGCCGGCCGGCCGGCAGCGCAGCCGGGCGGCGTGGTAGTGGGCCCGCGTCTCCGGCGGCAGCGCCGCCTCCGAGGCGAAGATGGGCAGGCTCTCCCAATGAGCCACGAACGCCTCGATGCCGTCGCGCTCGGCCAGCCGGGCCAGTTCCTCGTCCGAGGCGCGGCGGGCGGCGCGGGCGGCAGAATCGGCGATGCCGGCCGAGGGGCTCTCCAGGATGAGCCGCGACACCACGGCCGGCGCGGTCAGGGCCAGGCGCAGCGCCACTCGCGCGCCCATCGAGTAACCCATGGCCGTGGCCGGCGAGAGGCGCAGCCGGCGCAGGATCGCGGCGATGTCCGCGGCCTGCCGCTCGACGGCGTGGCGGGCCGGGTCCGGCGGGGAGTCGGAGTTGCCGTGGCCGAGGAGATCCACGGTGATCGTGGTCGCGACCCGCCGCAGCTCCGGCAGGAGTGGCAGCCAGTTCGCCCCGCGGCCGGTGAATCCGTGGATGAGCAGCAGCGGCGGCCCCGAGCCGTCGGTCCGGACGTTGTAGTGGACGCCGTCGGCGGCGATGCGGGTCATGGGCGCCGCCCCTCTTCGGCGAGTGGCCGCAGCACGGCGGTCACGGCCGCAGCCGCCTCACCGTGGAGCGCGGCGTTGCGGGCGCGATCCGTCCGCAGCTCGACGACGCGCAGGCCGGGCTGCCGCAGTTCATCTTCGATCGCCGCCCGGAGGTCGGCCGCCTTGTCGACAATTCGGTGCCGGAAGCCGAACGCCTCGACGACCGCCCCGATGTCGATGCCGTGAGGCGTGCCGAACAGCTCCTCGAAATGAGCCGGCAGCCCGGCCTCCGGCGCGGCCGTTCGAGCCTGGGGCAGCAGCGAGAAGATGCCGCCGCCGTCGTTGTTCACGAGCACGACCAGCAGATCGGCCTTCGTCAACCGCGCGGTCACGAGCGCCCCGATGTCGTGCAGGAACGAGATGTCGCCGACGACGAGGGCGACCGGCGCCGCCGCCCCGCCGGCCGCCGACCCCGCGGACGCCGAGCCGAGAGCTGTCGAGACCACGCCGTCGATGCCGTTGGCGCCCCGGTTCGAAAGCACGCGCAGCGCGGCCGTTCGCGAAGGAAGCCAGTCGTCCATGTCTCGAACCGGCATCGAGTTGCCGGCCCACAGAGTCGAGCCTGCCGGCAGGAGGTCGGCCAGGACGCGGAAGGGCGCGCCTTCGAACGGTTCCGTCAGACCGTCGAGCCAGCGGGCGAGCGCCTGTTCGGCGGCGGAGTCGGCGGCGAGCCAGTCGCCCGTCCAGTCGCCGTGGGCCCGGAGCCCGGCGAACCGGTCCGCCAGGGCGGACGCAGTCTCGGCCGCGTCGGCGTGGACGAAAGTGGCGGGGGTGAGCGTCGACTCGCGCCAGCCGCCATCGCCGTCGATCACGAGCAGTTCGGGCCGAGCCTCGCGCAGCAGCTCGGCGATTGGCTTGGACGTGGGCATCGCCCCGAAGCGGATCACCAGCCCCGGCCGGTGAGCGTCCAGCCATGGCCCGGGCCTGCAGATGTGATCGGCGTGCGTCAGGACGAGCGAGCGGTCGTGCGGCCCCGCGCGCAAACCGGACAGCGGATCGGCCAGGACCGGGAAGCCGGTCGCGGCAGCCAGGCGGGCGATCGGCTCGTGGGTCGTGTGGTCGTCCAGCGGCCCGGCCACGATGAGCCCGCGCTCCACGCTCGAAAGGCGGGCGGCCAGCTCGGTCAGGGCGTCCGCGTCCAGCGTCCGGCGGCCTTCGACGGCTCGGGCGAACGGTTGGGCCGCTTCGTCGGCCTCGATCGCCCCGAGCGCGCCGGCGGGGATCAGCGGCTCGCGCAACGGCAGGTTTACCTGCACTGCCCCGGCGGGACCGGCCGCGGCGGTGGCGACGGCCCGCGCCGCCACGAGCCTGGCGTTGGCTTCGGCATCGGGCGCCGCCGAACCGAGGTCCAGCGACGCGAACCACTTCGCGTGCGATCCATATAGATGGTCCTGATCGATCGTCTGCGGGGCGCCCCGATCCTGCAGCTCTTCGGGCCTGTCGGCCGTGAGCGCGACCAGCGGCACTCGCCCCAGCGAGGCCTCGACCACGGCCGGCGCGAAGTTCACGACCGCCGTCCCGGACGTGGCCAGCAGCACCACCGGCCGGCGCGAGGTCCGGGCCAGGCCCAGGGCGAAGAACCCGGCCGAGCGCTCGTCCAGCAACACCCGGACCTGGATCCGTTCGTGAGCGCGCAGGGCCAATGCTACGGGCGTCGACCGCGAACCGGGGCAGACGATCGCGTCCCGGATGCCCGCCCGGGCCAGCTCGTCGACGAAGGCGCGCAGGGTGCTCGAGGCCGCGGCCGGACCGGCGCCGCCAGGGCCGCTCATCGTTCGTCCTCCAGGCGACCCAGCGCCGCGGCCAGGGTACGTATCTTGATCGTCGATTCCTCCCACTCACGGTCCGGGTCCGAGTCGGCCACGATGCCGCAGCCGGCGAAGAGCGCCGCCCGGTTCGGCCACACCAGGCCGCAGCGCAGCGCCACCATGAGTTCGCCGTCGCCGTCCGGGCTGAGCCAGCCGATGGGCCCGGCGTACCAGCCTCGATCGAAGCCCTCGTGCTCGTCGATCATCGCCAGGGCGGCCGCTCTCGGTTCGCCGCCGACGGCCGGCGTCGGGTGGAGCAGCTCGCCCAGGGCGAGCAGGCCGCGATTGGCGACGACCGTGCCTGAGATCTCCGTGGCGAGATGCTGGACGTGGCGCAGCCGCAGAACCTGTGGCTCGGCCGCGACGTCGATCGCCTCCGAGATCGGCGTCAGCTGCCGGCGGATCGTCCGAACGACCACTGAGTGCTCCTCGCGTTCCTTGTCGGAAGCGAGCAGATCGGCTGCCAGCGCCTCGTCCTCCGCGGCGTCCGCCCCCCGCCGGATCGAGCCGGCGATCGCCGCGGTCCGGTACGAGCAGCCGTCGGTGCGGACCAGCCGCTCCGGGGTGGCACCCATGAACGTGGCATCGCCGCGGCGGAACGCGAAGACACTGCTCTCCGGGGCCGAAGCGGCCAGCCGGCGCAAGGACCCGGCGACATCCAGCGAATCTCGCGCAGCCAGGTCCAGGCGCCGCGCCAGTACGACCTTGTCCAGCCGCCCCCGCCCGACCGCGCCCGACATCAGGCCCACGGCACGGCGCCAGCGCTCGAAATCCGGCGTTTCGGCGGCGACGGTCAGGGGCGTCTCGGCGGCCGTCGTCTCTCCGCGGGAAGCCGGCTCGGCGGCACGGGCGAGGAGCCCCGGCCACGCGCGAGAGAGTCGTTCTGCCGGTTCGGCGCCGGCCACGGACGCGGTGGTAAGCCACGATCCGGCGGGGGTCCTCAGGGCCGTGAGCGCCGGCATCACCAGGGAGGCCGGCCCGAACGCGGCCCAGTCGCCGTCGCGTTCCGGAACCCGGCCCGAGAAACCCAGCCCGCCCACGAGGACCGGCCCGAGTCCACGGACGACCGCCGAACGCTCCACCCGCGCCTCGCCGGCCAACCCCCGGAACGCATCGGCCGCCTCGGCGAACCGCCCCGGACCGGACGGTTCGACCGCCCAGGCCCGCCCGATTCCGACTAGCGCGAAACCCTCGCTCGGCCGGAGCCACAGGGCCGCCTCGAGCCCGGCTTCGACGGCCGCGCGGTACAGGGCGATGGGGTCGAACGGCTCGAGAGGCTCGCTCGTGGCGGTGAGGGTCTCCGGTCCGGCCACGGTCACCGCGCCGCCTCGGGGAAGGCCGGCCAGTCGCCCCTCTCGGCCCCGATCCGCGACTCGGATACACCGGCGCTCCGGAGCAGAATCGCGCGCAGCGTGGGGTAGGCATCTTCGAGCCGGCCCGGGCGGTCCGCCTCCAGCCACTGGGCCACGACCTCGTCCAGCGCCCCGAACCAGGCGACGCTCGTGATTCGCGTGTCGAGCGGCGGGATCGTGCCGTCCGTCACCGCCTGGTCGAGGTAGCTCTGGATCAGTCGGGCGAACCGTTGGTGGAGTGCGTTCAGTTCCGTCTGGAATCCCCGACCCGCCCCGCCGGCTTCGAAGAAGAGCCGGGCCATCGTCCGGTGGCCCGCGAACACCTCGAGGACCGTCCGAAGCGCCGCCTCGGCCCGGCAGATCGGATCGGGCTCGCCTTCGACCGCCTCCTCGACCTTACCGACCAGCTTGTCGGCCGTGGTCCTCATCAGCTCGCGGAAGATCAATTCCTTGTTGGGGAAGTGGAAGTAGATGCCGCCCTTGGAGATGTCCGCGGCGGCCGCGATGTCGTCGATGGCGGTGTCTCGGTAGCCGCTGCGGGTGAACGTCTCGAAGGCGCCGTCGAGGATGGCCTCGCGGCTGGCCCGGCCTTGATCGGCGGCCGGCTTGCGGGTTCGGCGTAGCACTGCCGTTTGCTCCGGATTGCGTGTGGCATGGCCCGACACGTCTGTATCGGGCGTATCCGCGTCAACCGACCGACCAGTCGGTCGGTTGGACACCAGCGCATCCTACGAGCCGCGCGTCGGCAGTGCAACAGTCCGGGCGTCCGCCGTGAGCGCGAGCGACCGGAGGTCAACTCCTGGGATCGCTCACCACACTGGGGCTACGGCAGCCATGCCTCTGAGCTGACCTGGCTCTTCTGATTGGAGGCCAGGCAGGTCGGGATGGGCGCGTTGCCGTTGGCTTTGGCCTTGAACCCGCCCAGGCCGAAAGGCTGGACCATCTCCACGGTCACCTTCTGTGCCGGAGCCGACTTGCACCAGTTACCCCAGGTGACGATGGTGTTGATCGAGTCGCCGGGATTGAGGGGGTACGTCGGGTCGCTGACGGACACCTTGGCCGCGGACGAACCGGCACTCGCGATCGAGCTGCCGTGGCCGTCGAGGATCATGGCCTCGGACGTGCCACGCATGTTGCAGCCGGCCGAGGAAACGTTCTGGGCCGTAACGTGCGCGTACGATGTCGTGCCATCGTTCTGCCAGGACGTGATCGTCAGCTTGAGCTGATTGGCCTTGCACAGGCCGATGGCCAGAGCGGGCAGTGGGGTCACCTTTGGCGTCGGCTTTGGGGTCGGCGGGGTGGTCGGTATTGGGGTGGGCGTGGGCGTCGCCGTCGGGGCCGGCGTGTCGGTCGGGGCCGGCGTGTCGGTCGGGGCCGGCGTGGGCGTGGCGGCCGGGCTGGCGGTCGCCGTCGCGCTCGCGCCCGGGCTGGCGGTCGCCGAAGCCGTGTCGCCCGCTACCGTTTGACCCGGAGTGGCAGCCGCGCTGCAGGCTCCGACCAGGAGAGCGACACAGGCCGCCGCCGAGAGCAACAGCCGCCGCGGCGCCTTCCCCGCTCCGTGCTCGTCCATCTGGATTTCCCTCCCCGTGACCGATCAAGCTGCGGCGCTTCCCGAAGGGACGCGCTCGGATCGGCGATCGGCGAATTCTCGTTCGGGTTGGACGGCGGGCCAATTGCGGATGCAAGACGACCTGTCCAGTGGGACTGCGCCCAACTCGAAGAGCCGGAGGGTCCACCTGCCGCAACGGGCTCTCGGGCGAGCGATTCCGCTTGCCTCGACACGGCGGCTGCATATAATCAGACCGACAGTCGGTCGGTTATTGAGGACGGCGTGGTCCGAACCCTGAATCCCGCAACTCGCGCGGTCCGCCGCGACGCCATCCTGGACGTCGCCGAGAGGCTGATTCGCACCTCGGGCTACGAGCAGATGAGCGTCCAGGACATCCAGGACGAGCTGGACGTCTCGCGCGGCGCCATCTACCACTACTTCGATTCAAAGGCGGAGATCCTCGAAGGCGTGATCGAGCGCACGACGACGGCCGCCATGGCCGTGATCGAGCCCATCGCCGTCGACGCCGCCCTGTCGCCGCTGGAGAAGCTGCAGCAGGTCTTCGTGGTGGCCGGCCGCTGGAAGGCGGAACGCAGCGATCTGATGCTGGCCATCGCGGAAGCGTGGTACTCGGACCACAACGCCCTCGTCCGCGACCGACTTCGCAGCATGGGCCTGACCAGGGTCTCGCCCCTCATCGCCGACATCCTTCGCCAGGGCAAGACCGAGGGCGCCTTCGATGTAGGCTCACCCGACCATGCCGCCCAAATCCTGGTTGGGCTCCTGCTCGACAGCGGCCAGGCCGTCACCGGCCTGCTCTTCTCCCGCCGGGCGGGCGCCGTCGAGTTCGCCGACGTGGAGCGCTTCGTCGCGGCCTACAACGAGGCCATCGAGAGGATCGTTGGCATCCCACCGAGTTCGTTCCAAATGATCGACTCGCCCACACTGCATTTCTGGTTCGACTGAAGAGGAGCGTTCATGACCGCAGTCATTCGCACCGAAGAGCTCACCAAGTCCTACGGCTCTGCCCGCGGCATCGTCGACGTGGACCTGGAAGTCCAACAGGGCGAGGTCTTCGGCTTCCTCGGACCCAACGGCGCGGGCAAGACGACGACCATCCGGGTGCTCCTGGACCTGATCCGACCGTCGAGCGGCAAGGCCTTCGTCTTCGGCATCGAGACGTCCGCCGACCCGACCTCGATCCATCGCCGCGTCGGCTACCTGCCCGGCGAGTTCACCCTGTACGACAGGCTCACCGGCCGGCAGACGCTCGAGTACTTCGGCAACCTGCGCGGCGGCGTCGATCCCGCCTACCGGGCTCAGCTGATCGAGCGCCTGGATCTCGATCCCAGCCGCCGCTTCCGCCACTACTCCAAGGGCAACAAGCAGAAGGTAGGCTTGATCGCCGCCCTCCAGCACAAGCCCGAACTCCTCCTTCTGGACGAACCGACCTCCGGCCTGGACCCGCTCGTGCAGCAGACCTTCTTCACGATCATGCGCGAGCAGGTGAAGGAGGGCGCCACGGTCTTCCTGTCCAGCCACATCCTGAGCGAAGTGGAGAAGAGCGGCGATCGGGTCGCGATCATCCGCGAGGGCAAACTCGTCCAGGTCGGACGGGTTGACGCTCTGCGGGACCTGGCCCACCACCAGGTCGAGATGCGCTTCGACGGCCCGCCGCCGGCAGCCGAATTCGAGAAGCTGCCCGGCGTCAGCGACATCAGCGTGGAGGACCACCTGATCCGGCTGCGCGTTAAGGGCACGATCACGCCGGTTGTCCAGGCCGCGGCTCGCCTCAAGGTCACGGACTTCCTGAGCCGCGAGCCGAGCCTGGAGGAGACCTTCCTGGCCCAATACGGGCAGCAGGCGGTCACGGCGCCCACGGACGACCGCACCGCGGCCGAGGTGAAGTGACATGGCCGCTCACGTGCAGCCCCTTGCGGGCCGCAACCGGATCACGCCCTTCAGCCGCGTATACGGTTTCGGGTCCATCTACGGCAAGACCATCAGAGACTCGCGGCTGGCCTTCATCATCGGGGCCGGCCTGCTCGGCGGCATGGCCCTCTTCATGGGCGCCGCCATCAGCCAGGTCTTCCCGTCGCCGGCGGCTCGCCTCTCAGTCGACAACTTGATCGGGGCGATGCCGGCGGCCATGGTCAACCTCTTCGGCAAGCCCGAGAAGCTGGGCACCCTGGGCGGCTACATGTCCTGGAAGTACGGCGCCGTCTTCGCCCTGGGCACCGCCCTGTGGTCGATCATGGCCCTGTCCGGGACGCTGGCCGGCGAGGCAGGCAGGGGCAGCCTGGACCTCGTCGCTGCCACGCCGCTGGGCAAGCGCCGCATCGCCTTCGAGAAGCTCACCGCCCATCTCACCGTGCTGGGGCTGGTCATGGTCGTCCTGGCGGCCATGATCACGCTCAGCTCGAACATCTTCGGCGACGCCGCGCTGGGCGATCACATCCCTCCGCTCGACGCCATCGGCTTCGCGCTCTGGGTCGGTTTCATCGCCCTCTTCTTCGGCGGGCTCGCCTTCGCGCTGGCACCGCTGCTCGGCCGGGCCGGTTCCGCGGGCGTGGCCAGCATCGCCATGCTTTTCCTCTGGATCGCCAGCGGCTTCGAAGCCCTCGCTCCCGTAGCGACGATCAGCCCGTTCCACTGGACCGTGAACCACATCGCCCTCGTCGGCGAATTCGACTGGCCCGGCCTGGCCCTCGTCGGCGTTGTCGCGACCGTCTTCCTGGTCGCCGGCTTCGAGCTGTTCGCGCGGCGGGACCTTGGCGTCACGGCCGGTCTATCCATGCCCGGGCTGCCCGGCTCCCTCCTGGGGACCCACGGATCGCTCGGCCGGGCGTTCGCCGATCAGATGCCTCGGGCCCTGGCATGGGGCCTTGGCATGGGCATCATGGGCGGCCTCCTCGGCTCTCTCGTGGGTTCGTTCGCGGACCAGATCGGTAAGGACACGACACTCGTCAACACGTTCAACACCATCTTCCCGGGTCAGAGCCTGACCACGGCCGGCGGCTGGCTGGGGCTGTACGCGGAACTCTTCTTCATCGCCGCGGGCTTCGCGGCCGCGACGTTCGTGTCCAAGTGGGCCTCCGATGAAACGGGCGGCCGGCTCGAGATGGTCCTCGCGACCCCGCTCGGGAGGGCGTGGTGGGTGATCACCGGCGGGGCCGCGGCGATGCTCGCCGTCCTGGCGATGAGCGTCCTGTTCGCCGCCGGTATCTGGCTGGGTTGCCTGTCCGGGAATGTGGCCGCGGGCGACGCCGTCCTCGGCTCCTTCGCCCTGGGCATCTACGCCATCGCCGTCATCGGCGTCGGTGTCGCCGTGGGCGGCGTGTGGCGGACCTCGCTCGCCGCGGAGATTGCCGCGGTCGTGGTTCTGGCGACCTACCTGATCGACCTCCTGGCGCCGCCCCTCAAGCTGCCCGACTGGTTCCATCAGCTTGCCATCACGACCCACCTCGGCCGGCCGATGGTCGGCCAGTGGGACATGGTCGGCGTGGCGGCGTGCGTCGCCATCGCCGTCGGTGGCGTCCTGATCGGGGCCTGGGGAATGCGACGCCGCGACGTGGTGCGCTGACTCCACTTGCATCAGTCCTCCGGGCCGGGTTCACAACTCCTTCACAGCCGAACGTCAGCCTGTGTCTCGAGTTGGTCAGACGCTCCCGGCCAGCCGCCGGCAGACGCCGGTTACCTGGGAGCGCACCGGTTAGGAGAAACGATGAGATACGGGTGGTTCCGGTTCGCGATCGCCCTGCTCGCGATCGGGGCCGTGGCTGCGCTCGTGAGCGGGGCCTACAGCGCCGGGTTCGTGGCCGGCGCCGGCACGAGCGCGACGAGCACTTCGCCGTGGATCCACGGCGGCTTCTACGGCATGTCGGGCATCGTCGGCCTGGTCGTCACGATCCTCATGCTGGTGATCCTGTTCCGCGTCCTGAGCTTCATCTTCTGGCGACGGGCGTTCGCCGGCCGAGGGCCTTGGGCCCCGGGCGCGCCCGGCGACCCGACCTTCGAGGCCTGGCACGCCGGCCGGCCCGGCGGCTGGCACGCTCGCCGCTGGGAGGCCCGGACGGCCGCGTTCGAGGAGTGGCATCGCCGGGCTCATGAGGCGGGCCAGGGCGGGCCGGCCACGGGGCAGACACCCGGCCAGACCTGGGGCCAGACCCCGGGCGCGGCATCCGGGCCGGGCCCCGGCCTCCAGATCTAGCGACATCTCGGTGGCAGGGCGAGGGCGACGTGCTCTCGCTCTGCCGCATCTTCGACCACCCCGCCGGCCCGCGGGGCCGTAGCATGGCACTGCCGTGAAGACAGTCCTCGTCGTCGACGACGAACCCCGAATCGTTGACCTGGCTCGGGATTACCTCGAGCATGCCGGTTTCGCTGTCCTGACCGCGGCCGACGGGCCTTCCGCGCTCAAGGCGGCCCGCAGCCGCAAGCCCGACATCCTGGTCCTGGACCTGGGCCTGCCCGGCATGGACGGCCTGGACGTGGCGCGGGCGTTGCGCCGCGAATCGAACGTGCCGATCGTGATGCTGACCGCTCGCGACGACGAGCTGGATCGCGTCCTGGGCCTGGAGATCGGCGCGGACGACTACGTGACCAAGCCCTTCAGCCCGCGCGAGCTGGTGGCTCGCATCCGCGCGATCCTTCGCCGCGTCGACCACCAGATCGAGCCGAACGACAGGATCGAGGTTCCCGGCGTCTCGATCGACATCGGCCGGATGCGCGTCGAAGTGGAAGGCAAGACCGTCGAACTGACCCCGACGGAATTCCAGCTCCTGGCGACGCTGGCCCGGCAGCCCGGACGGATCTTCACCCGCTCGCAGCTGCTCGACGCCATCCACGGGCTGGCGTTCGAGTCGTACGAGAGGGCGATCGACGCTCACGTAAAGAACCTCCGCCACAAGCTGGAGCCGGACCCGAGCCGGCCGCGCTACATCCAGACCGTGTACGGCGTGGGCTATCGATTCGCGGAGGAGCGCGAGTGAGCCCGCGGGACTGGTCGAAGTGGGAAGAACGCCACCGCAACCGGAACGGGAAGCGAGCCATGAAGCGGGCGGCGTGGGAGCTGCGCTGGAGGACGACACTCCAGGGCGGCCGCAACGTCAGGCCGCCCTGGTGGCCGGACAACGAGCCGTGGCCACCGCAGGGCGAGTTCCCGTGGCGCCGCGTGCGGCGGCGCTTCTTCGTCCGGTTCGCCATCGGTGTTTCGCTGCTGTTCACCCTGGTCGTGGCCGGGCCGCTGATCGTCGTCGGCCAGGTTCTCGGTGCGGCCGGTCTGTCGGGCGGGGCGACCGTGCTGGGCACCTTCGCCATCGTGGTCGTCATCGGGTTTGCCGTGGCCGGCGCCGCCCATACGGCTCGCCGCATCGCCCTGCCGGTCGCCGCGCTGATCGAGGCGGCCGGGCGCGTGGAGAGCGGCGACTACACCGCCCGCGTCGGCGACTACCGCCACACCCCGCGCGAGCTTCGCGCTCTCATCGATTCGTTCAACTCCATGGCCGGCCGCCTGGAGGCGGACGAGAACCAGCGCCGGACCCTGCTCGCCGACGTGAGCCACGAGCTGCGCACTCCCCTGGCGGTGCTGCGGGGCGAGCTGGAGGCGATGATCGACGGCATCCACCCGGCCGACGAAGCCCACCTGACGGCCGCCGTCGACGACATCGCCATGCTGACCGGGCTGGTCGAGGATCTTCGGACGCTGGCGTTGGCGGAAGCCGGCACGCTGGCCCTGCACCCGGAGTCGACTGATCTATCGGTCCTCGCCCAGGAGGTCGCGACGGCTTTCGAGACGCTGGCGGCGGCGGCAAGAGTTCGGATCGAGGTCAGAGCTCCGGACGACCTGCCGCTCGTCGAGGTCGACCCGCTGCGCATCCGGCAGGTGCTGGGCAACCTAGTTGCCAATGCCCTGCGCTATGCCCCGCCCGAGACCAAGGTAGAGATCGCGGCCGAACGGCCGGCCGGAGGCGCCTCAGATCGAATTGCGGTTTCCGTCGCGGATCACGGCCCGGGCGTCTCGCCGGACGTGCTGCCTCACCTGTTCGATCGCTTCGCCAAGTCCGCAGATTCGCGGGGATCCGGCCTGGGGCTGGCCATCGCCCGCCGTCTCGTCGAAGCCCACGGCGGGACCATTCAAGCCGACGTGCCGCCCGAAGGCGGCACGATCGTCAGGTTCGAGCTGCCCGTCAGCCCGGAAGCTGCCCCAGCGTCACGTTGAGCGTGGCCTTGGTGCCGTCCTGGTGCTGGACCTGGACCGGAACGACGTCGCCAGGTTGGAGCTTGGCCATCTCCGAGCCCACCGAACTCGAATCGGGCGTCGCATTGCCATCGATCGATAGGATCACGTCGCCGGCCACGACGCCGGCGGTAGCGGCCGGGCCCTTGGCCACCGTGCTCACGACCACCGCTCCGGAGACGCCGTCGCGGATCGTCACGCCCAGGTAGGCGCGACCCGAAGCGGTCACTTTGCCGGACGCGATGAGCTGATTCGCGACCAGCACGGCCCGGTTGCTCGAGATCGCGAAGCCGATGCCGGGAGCGCTGCCCCCGATCTGCGAATCGGTCGCGGCGAGGGTTGGGATGCCAACCACTTGACCGTTGAGATCCACGAGCGCCCCGCCGCTGTTACCGGGGTTGATCGCGGCACTCGTCTGGATGACGTCGGGCAGGGTGTTGCCGTTCGGCTCAGCCACGGCCCGGCTGAGGGCGCTGACGATGCCCTCGGTCACGCTCGACTGAAGACCGAGCGGGTTGCCCATGGCCAGCACGAAGTCGCCGACGTTGAGCTTGCTCGAGTCACCGAAGACGGCCGGGGTAAGACCCGTGGCATTGACCTTGATGACCGCGATGTCGTCGGCCGCATAGCTGCCCACGAGGGTGCCGTCGTAGACCTTGCCGTCGGACGTGGTTACCTTGAAGGTCGTCGACGTGCCGACGACGTGGGCGTTGGTGATGATGTGGCCGGCCGAGTCGTACACCACCCCAGAGCCCAGGCCGGTGTCCGTCTCGATCTGGACCACGGCCGGATTGACCTGCTTGATCACCGCGACCATGGTGTCCTGAAGCGCGACCGCATTACCCGCAGAAACGGTGCTGGGATTGGCAAGCTGCGCGGGCACGGTGCCGGTCGTCGGGGCGGGGGTGACTGGCGCCGCCGAAATGATGGGCGCAGTCGACGCGGCGGCGCCGGTCAGCGTGAATGAGCCGCTGCCGCCGGTGAGCGAGGAGGCGCAGGCCCCAACGGCGAGCGCGATGGCTACGAGGAAGGCGACGGGGGCCGTGGCGCGGCCTCCGAAACGCCGAGCGCGGTACTTCACGGGTTGGACCTCCTGCGCGATCAGACGCGCGTTTGCCGGCATGTCAGGACCCGATGGTCCGGCCGCAAGCTGAATCGAACCTGAAGTCCTGGCAGACGGGCTACTGCTCCGGCAGGTGGCCGAAACAGACCGACTCGAAGACGAAGAGCTGGGTCGCGCGATCGCGCCAGGCGTCCGGCCGAAGTCCGGCCTTGCGGCAGACGCCCTCGAGCATCTGCTCTTCGCCCCAACCCATCTCGGGCGCGACCTGCGGCAGCAGCAGGCCGCGGTTGCCGCCCCGCTCGACGATGATGCCGTCGCGCCCGGCCACGAACTCGCTCGGATCGGCGATCGGCCGCGGCGGTTCCAGCACCGAGACCTCCACCTCGAGGCCGGGCAACTCGGCCTGGGTCACGGGCTGGAACCGCGGGTCGCTCCGGGCGGCGGCCACGGCCGCCTCTCGAACGTTGATCCAGAGCGAGGTGTCGAACCGCAGCAGGCCGATGCAGCCACGCAGGTCGCCGTGCTCTCTCAGGGTCACGAACGCGGCCGCCGGTAGGAGCAGACCCGGGGTCAGTTCGTGCGGCGCAGGCGTCGGTCGCGGAGTCTGGCAAGCGGTCGCCTCGACCGTCGCGCGCGCGAGGTCGAGCAATCGGCGGCGGTCGTCCGGTTCGACTTGCACTGCCATGGCCACGAGGCTACGTTCGGGCCGGCCGGCGCCGCCAGAGTCCAATGGCGCGAAGTGCGCGGCTGGCGCCGAGGGCCCCGCCGCGTCGCCTAACATGGCGCCATGCAAACGACCGACGCCTCCCCTGCTCCCGCCGGCATCCGCGCGCTTCGACTGGTGAAGATCGGCGCGGTCGCCGTTTTCGACGAGCCGACGCCCGAGCCCGGGCCGGGCGAGGCGCTGGTCAAGATGACGGCGGTGGGTTTGTGCGGTTCGGACAGGCACTGGTTCACTGAGGGCTCCATCGGGGACGCCGCCCTTTCGAAGCCGCTGGTGCTGGGCCACGAGATGGCCGGTGTGATCGCCGCGGGGCCGCGGGCGGGCGAGCGAGTATCGCTGGATCCGGCGGTCCCATGCCTGGACTGCGACCTGTGCTACGCCGGGCTGCCGCACCTGTGCGGTCGGCTGCGGTTCGCCGGGCACGGCACCACCGACGGCGCGTTGCGGACGTACATGGCCTGGCCGGAGCGGTGCATGACGCCGACGCCGGCGAACGTCACTGACGCGGAGGCGACCCTCCTCGAGCCGCTCGGTATCGCCATCCACGCCATCGATCTGGTCGGCCTGCGGCCCGATCAGTCGGTCGGGGTCTACGGCTGCGGCCCGATCGGCCTGATTCTGATTTCGCTCCTGCGCGCGTCCGGGGTGGAGCGCATCTACGCCACCGACGTCCTGCCGCATCGCATCGCCAGGGCCAAGGAGTTGGGCGCGACGCTGGCGATGCCGTACGAGGGCGGACCCGAGCGGGCGGCCATCATGGAGGCGACCGGCGGACGCGGAGTCGACCTCGCGTTCGACGTCTCGGGCTCGGATGAAGCGATCGGGACGGCAGTCTCGACAGTTCGGATGGGCGGCACCGTGGTCCTGATTGGCATCCCGTCCACGCCCCGGTCCTCCGTCGACGCGTCCACGGCCCGGCGCAAGGAACTGACGGTCCGGTGGTGCCGGCGCATGATGCCGGGCGACCTCGAGCGCGCCGCCCGTGTCGTCGAGCGTGGCCAGGTCTCGCTCGCAGGCCTGATATCCGAGTGCTTCCCGCTGGCTCGCGGGCAGGAGGCGTTCGAGGCGCTGGCCACCCGCCGCGGCCTGAAGGTTGTCATCGAACCGAACGCGTAGGCCCGACGCGGGGCGGCGTGCCCCGGCGCCCCGGTGGGAGCGCAGTTGCGGCTCGGCCGTTGCGCGCGGGCCGGCGGCCGAATTCGGCCGGCGGCGGACTGAGGCCGTTCGGCTCTTACGCGGCGCGACGCCGAATTCCAGCATGGCCTGGAGGCACGCCATGCGACGGACGACTCTCGAGTCTCGCCACCCCAAGCCCATTGCGGCGCTCCGGCGCGCCGTGACCCCACCGGCCGCCGCCGCCCCAGCTACCCCCGCCGTCCTGGGCCTGCCCGAGCCGGACGGCGCCGTCCGCTGCGTCGCTTGCGCCCATCGCTGTTTGATCCGGCCCGGCCGCGCCGGCATCTGCCACGTTCGGGAGAATCAGGACGGACGGCTCGTGACCACCGTCTTCGGCGAGGCCGTCGCCGCCAACGCCGACCCCATCGAAAAGAAGCCGCTGTTCCACTTCTATCCGGGCAGCGTTGCCTTCTCGATCGCGACGATGGGCTGCAACTTCCACTGCCTGCACTGCCAGAACTGGGCCATCTCCCAGGCCGTTCGAGACGCACGCACCGTCCGTTCCTTCCACTTCCCTCCGGAGGAGGTCGTGGCCGCCGCCCTCGCCGGCGGCTCGCGCAGCATCGCCTACACATACACGGAGCCCACGGTCTTCATCGAGTACGTCCTGGCCACGGCCGGCCGGGCTCGCGAGGCCGGGCTCGCCAACGTGCTCGTCAGCAACGGCTACCAGACGCCCGAGGCGCTGGATCTGCTGGCGCCCGTGACGGACGCTGCCAACGTCGATCTCAAGTCGTTCAGCGATGCCTTCTACCGCAGAGTCTTGGGCGCGCGGCTGGCCCCGGTACTCGAGACGCTGACCGGCATGAAGGCCCGCGGCATCTGGCTCGAGGTCACGACCTTGATGATCCCCACGCTGAACGACGACCCGGCCGAGTTGACCGCCCTGGCCGAGTGGATCGCTCGAGAGCTCGGGCCGGAAACGCCCTGGCACGTCAGCCGCTTCTTCCCGACGTACCGTCTGACCGACCTCGACCCCACACCGGTAGCCACCATCCGGCGGGCGGTGCAGATCGGGCAGGCGGCCGGCTTGAAACACGTGTATTCGGGCAACGTCGCCGACGGCGAAGAGGACACGCGCTGCGCCGGCTGCGGGACGATACTGATCCGGAGATTCGGCTTCAGGGCCGAGAAGGCGGCCCTGGTGGAAGGCCGCTGCGGCCGATGTGGACGCTCTCTGGCGGGCGTCGGGATGGCCGAGATCGAAACCGGCGCGCGGGGAAGGGGGAGGTAGGGTCATGACGGAGGACGCCGAGGGGCGAATGCGACCCAGCGCCGTTGCCGGCGGCTTCTATCCGGCCGAGCCGGATCGTCTGGACAGAATGGTGGACGCGCTCCTGGGCGACGCGGCGGCGGTCCCCCGTCCTACGGACCTGGACCCTCATGCCGTCGTCGGCGCGGTCGTGCCGCACGCCGGCCTCATCTATTCCGGGGCCATCGCCGCCCTGGGCTGGTGCCTCGTCGGGGAGGCTCGCCCGTCCACGATCGTACTGGCCGGAACGGATCACCAGGCCGCCGCCGAAGGCATCGGGGTCTGGATGGGTGGCCCGTGGCGCACGCCGCTGGGCGACGTGCCGGTGGATCGTGACGTGGCCAGGCGCATCGCCGCCCTTGGGCCGCCGTTCGCCGCCGACGACGAAGCCCACCTCAGGGGCGAACACTCCATCGAAGTCCAGCTGCCGCTCCTGCTGCGCGCCTGCCCCGGGTCGCGCATCGTGCCCCTGGCAGTCAGCCCCAGGCTGCGCGCCCACGCCGAGGCCGGCCGGCTGCTGGGCCGGCTGCTGGGCGAACTTCGAGCCGGCGGGCAGCGCCTGCTGCTGGTCGCGAGCTCCGACATGGCCCACTACCCGCCCGCCGCCATCTGCGAGGAAGTGGACTCGAAGCTGCTCGAGCCGCTCCTGGCCCTCGACGGCGAGGGCGTCGCCACGCTCGAAACCACTCTCTTGCGGGAGCGGATGCCGGGGCTGCTGTGCGGGCTTTGCGGCATCGATCCCGTCAGGGTGGCCCTGGCGGCGGTCGCCGAGATGGGCGCGACGAGGGGCGTGCTGCTGGGCAAGGCCACTTCCGCCGACGCCGGCGGCGATCCTCGCCGGACCGTGGGCTATGCGTCGGCCGCGTTCGTCTGATCTACTCTGAGGGCATGGCAGAAGACACCGAATACTGGTCTCGATACTACGAGGTCACCGTCGAACGGCCCGCCTGGGAGACGGTTCGAAAAGCGATCGATCTGTTCCGCGCGGAGGACGCGGCGCGCTCCGGCGAATCGCCTGCAGGCGAACGCTTCGCCGTCGATCTCGGCTGCGGTGCCGGGCGCGACGCTCGCGAACTGCTCCGAGCGGGCTGGCGGGTGCTGGCCGTGGACCGCGAGCAGATCGCCGCGGACGCCGTGACCAAAGCCGCCGGCCCGCAGCCGCAGGCCCGCCTCTCCACTCACGTCGAGGATCTGGCCACGTTCCGGGTCCCCCCGTGCGACCTGGTGAACGCGAGCCTGTGCCTGCCGTTTCTGGCCCCGGCGGACTTCGAGGCCGAATGGTCTCGTATCGTCGCGGCCCTCCCTGTGGGCGGCCGGTTCGCGGCCATGCTGTTCGGTGATCGTGACAATTCGGCCTCCGAAGAAGGGATGACCTGCCTCGCCCCCGATCGCGTCCGGGAGGCGCTGTCGGATTTCGAAATCGAGCACTGGACGGACAAGGAAGAGGACACGAAGACCGCTCTCGGGGAGCCTCACCACTTCCACCTGATCGAGTTCGTGGCCCGCAAGGTCCGCTAGCCGGGACACTCGGCGGACAAACGCACCGTCACGCCTGCCGGCCGCCCTCCCGGCCGCACCGAAGTGCCGATCCCCGTATCATTCGCGTCTCAAGTTTTCAGGAATGGCGTGCCGGGAGTGGCACGCGCGATTCCTCCGGAGTGAATTCACGAGTTCTGCACACTCCGCCCCAATCCTGGCCGGAAAGGCCTCGGGCGTCCGGGCCGAACTCGCAGCATCGACAGTAGGAGCATCAATGACAGCGGATATCGCCGGGCGGGCGCCCGAGCACGCCGCCATCGAAGTCAACCATCGAGCCCGCCTCGAGATCGTCGGGGCCATCATGCTGGCCCTGTTCCTCGGCGCGCTCGACCAGACGATCGTGGGCCCCGTCCTGCCCAGGATCACGACCGAACTCAAGGGCGCTGACTACTACACGTGGGTCGTGACGGCTTACCTGATCACCAGCACCGCCGCCATTCCCGTCTACGGCAAGCTGTCCGACATGTTCGGGCGAAAGCCGATGCTGATGGTCGGCATCATGCTTTTCCTGGTCGGCTCGGCCCTCTCCGGCCTGAGCCAGACGATGGAACAGTTGATCTTGTTCCGAGGCATCCAGGGCCTGGGCGCGGGTGCCCTGTTCCCCATCTCCCTGGCCGTGATCGGTGACCTGTTCACCCCGGCCGAGCGCGGCAAGTATCAGGGCCTTTTCGGCGGTGTCTTCGGCATCGCCTTCCTCGTGGGACCGTTCCTGGGCGGAGTCCTGACGGACAACCTGTCCTGGCATTGGATCTTCTTCGTCAATCTGCCGATCGGCGTCATCTCGCTGTATCTGATCGGACGGCTGCTGCCGACGGTCAGGACGGCCGGCGCGCGCTTCACCCTCGACATCCCTGGCGTGGTCACATTCACCGCCGCAGTGGTCCCGGTTCTGATCGCCCTGACCCTGGCCGAGAACGGCGACTGGCTGGATCCGTACGTCCTCGGCTGGTTCGCCGTCGGCGTCGCCTTCCTGCTGGCCTTCCTCGTCGCCGAGACCAGGGCCGAGGACCCGATGATCCCGCTCGACCTGTTCCGCAACAGGACCTTCACCGTGTCCGCGGTGGCGACGTTCCTGGCGATCTTCGGCTTCTCTACCCTGATCATCTTCCTGCCGCTGTGGTTCCAGATCGTTCAGGGTGCCACCACCACCGAGTCCGGCTACCTGCTTGGCCCGTTCCTGGTCGGCCTCATCTTCAGCTCCATCGCCGCGGGCTTCATCGTCAGCCGCACGGGCCGGTACAAGTGGCTGATCACCGCCGCGATGGCCCTCATGGCCCTGGGCCTGGCGCTCTTCGTGAACCTTCGAGGCGACTCTCAGTACCCAGTCATGGCTCTCTGGATGCTGATCGCCGGCCTCGGCGTCGGCCCGACGATGGCCCTCTTCACGCTCATAGTCCAGAACGACGTGCCCTTCAACAAGCTGGGCACGGCCACGAGCGACCTGACCCTGATCCGCCAGATCGGCACTTCGGTCGGCCTGACGGTGGCGTTCACTCTGTTCCGGAACAACCTGACCTGGGACCTCATCCGAAACCGGATCATCGAGGTTCTCCCGGCCGGAGTTCCGGCCAGCGTCCTGCCGGCCCAGCCGCCGGCCGGGTTCGACCCGGGCGGGCTCACGGCCGTGGGCAACTCCGGCGGAGGGATGTTCTCCGGCATCCCGACGGCCCTACTGCCGGCCGTGACGACCGGCTTCCACGATGCGTTCTCGATTGCCATCGCCAACACGATGTGGATCGCCGTCGGCGCGGCATTGCTGTCGCTCGCGACAACGCTCCTCCTCAAGGAGGTGCCGCTGCGGGCGCACTTCCACGTCGAGCAGGTGGCCGCCTCCGGCGTCCACTCAGTCTCCGGCGGGCCGGCGGTCGAAGGCGCCGAGTAGGGCGGCCGAACCCAACAGCAAGAAACCCGGGCCCAGGCGGCGCCCGGATTTCTGTTTTGAAAGGCCTATGCCTTGGGCCAGCGTTCCTCGAAGACGACGTCGGCGCGAGGCAGCCTGGCCGCGCCCACCTCCGATTTCGGGCGTTTCGCCCCTTCGGTCGGGTGCCCGACGGCCACGATCGTGCGCACGAACCAGCCGGGCCGGATTCCCAGGATGGCGTGGACCGAGTCTCGCTTGCCCTTGAGAACCCAGCAGATACCGGCCGCGATGTGGAGCATCGTCGCCCCGACCAGGATTCGCTCGGCCGCGCGGCCTTCGTCGTAGGCGAAGGAGACGGCCATACCCGATTCCTCCGGCAGGACGATGGCGATGGCGGCGGTGGCGGTCAGCAGGCCGCGTGTTTGAGGCAGGCAGGCATCGCCCAGCTTTCGGACCGTATCGCGCTCCGTCACGACGATGAACCGCCATGGCTGCGAGTTGGAGCTGCTGCCCGACCAGCGGGCCACGTCGGCCAGCGCGTCCAATTCGGCCCGGGCGACGGGCTGGTCGGTGAATTCGCGGACCTGCCGCGTTCTGACAAGGGGCCTGACTCGCTCGCCGGCGAATCCGGACAGGTCGTCCATCGGGAGCCTCGCGTGCGTCTTGTTGCCGCACCACACGTTACGGCGAGCTCGGCCGGAGGTCACGTCGGGAGCGTGATGTACCCTCGGATGAGATGGCCCCTCCGGGCCGGACGAGGTTGTGACATGCGCTCGCTCATGGTTCGATTCGCCGGCATCGCGTCGGTCGCGGTGCTGTTGGCCGGCTGCGCCGCGGGACCCACCCAGCCCCCGCCGAGCGTGTCTGCCGGTCCGAGTCCCACCCCCACCTTGGCCCAGACAGCCAGCCCCACGCCGTCCCCGAGCCCGAGCCCCAGCCCGTCGCCGACGCCGATACCGCCTGTGCCCGCGTTCAATCACATCTACGTGATCGTGATGGAGAACAAGGAGTCCAGCCGGATCGTCGGCTCCAAGGCCGCTCCATACGAGAACCAGCTGATCGCCAATTACGGGCTGGCGACTTACTACTACGGCATCCGCCATCCGTCCGAGCCGAACTACATCGCCATGACCTCGGGCGGGATCCAGGGTGTCGGCAGCGACGGCCACTTCGATTTGCCGGCGCCGAACGTGTTCGACCAGATCGAGGCCGCCGGCAGGACCTGGCACGTCTACGCCCAGAACTACCCGGGCAACTGCTACACGGGTTCCGTGGCCAGCGGCGGAGCAGACGGCTGGGGCGCCGCGGGCCAGTACGCCCGCAAGCACAACCCCGCCATCAGCTACACGAGCATCAGCCGCAACAAGACCCGCTGCGCCAACATCACCAGGCTCAAGGGATTCGATCCCGCCACGGCCGACTTCGAGTACATCGTTCCCAACCAGATCAACGACATGCACAGCAGCTCCGTTCAGGCCGGCGACGCGTTCCTGAAGGCCTTCGTGCCGCGGATCATCGGCAGCCCGGCCTTCGCCGGTTCGGCCCTGTTCATCACCTTTGACGAGGGCGGCACCGACAAGAACGGTGGCGGTCACGTGGCCACGATCGTGGTCTCGTCCGGCATGACGCCCGGCGCGCGGTACACGAAGTTCGCCAACCACTATTCGTTGTTGCGTACCATTGAGGACGCGTGGGGCATGCCGTACCTCGGCCTCGCGGCGAAGGCAGAGCCGCTCGCGTTGCCATACTTCGGTTGAGCGGCCGCAGGCGGCGGCAAACGAGCGGCCGGTAGACCGGACGGCCGGAGTTCGGGCGGGGAGCTCGATTCGCGAAGGAGAACCGCGGGTGACGGAGACGATCAGCGAACGAGCCGGCAAGCCGGCCGACCCTTCGATGCTGGTCGACGTCGACCGGCTCATCGCGGCCTACTACGACATCAAACCCGACCCGTCCTTGCCGGCACAGCAGGTCGCGTTCGGGACGTCCGGGCATCGTGGATCGTCGTTCACCGGCTCGTTCAACGAGAACCACATCCTGGCCACGACCGAGGCAATCTGCCGCTACCGCAAATCGCAGGGAATCGACGGCCCCCTGTTCCTCGCCAAAGACAGCCACGCGCTTTCCGACCCGGCCACGAAATCGGCCCTGGAAGTGCTCGTCGCCAACGGCGTGTCCGTGCTGATCGACGCCGCCGACGGGCTGACCCCGACGCCCTCCCTGTCGCACGCGATCCTGACCTACAACCGCGGCCGTACGAGCGGCCTGGCCGACGGCATAGTCGTCACGCCCTCACACAACCCGCCCGAGGACGGCGGCTTCAAGTACAACCCGCCCAACGGCGGCCCGGCAGACACGGACATTACGGGAGCCATCCAGCGAGAAGCCAACGCTCTGCTGGCGGCCGGGCTGGCCGAGGTGCAGCGCCTGCCCTACGAGCAGGCCGTGAAGGCCGCCGGCCGGTACGACTTCCTCGGCGTCTACGTCGACGATCTCGGTTCCGTGCTGGACATGGACGCAATCCGGGGTTCCGGCCTACGGCTCGGCGTGGATCCTCTGGGCGGCGCCAGCGTGGCCTATTGGGGTGCCGTTCGGGACCGCTACCACCTGGACCTTACCGTTACCAATGAGACGGTCGATCCACGCTTCGCCTTCATGACGGTCGACTGGGACGGCCGCATCCGCATGGACCCCTCGTCGCCGTACGCCATGGCCCGGCTGGTCGCCCTGGGCGGCAGGTTCGACGTTGCTTTCGCCAACGACACGGACGCCGACCGCCACGGCATCGTGACCGGCTCCGCCGGCCTGATGAACCCCAACCACTTCCTGTCCGCGACCGTCGAGTACCTCTACCGGTACCGCGACTGGCGGCCGAACGTGGCCGTCGGCAAGACCCTCGTCACGACCGGCATGATCGACCGGATTGCCGCCGAGCTGGGCCGGCGGCTGCTCGAAGTGCCCGTCGGTTTCAAGTGGTTCGTGGACGGGCTCGTGGACGGGACGCTCGGCTTCGGCGGCGAAGAGAGCGCCGGCGCCTCGTTCCTGCGGCGCGACGGCACGGTCTGGACCACCGACAAGGACGGCTTGATCGCGTGTCTGGCGGCCGCCGAGATGACGGCGCGGACGGGGCACGACCCGGCGGTGGCGTACGCCAGGCTGACTGAGCGGTTGGGGGCGCCGGCATATCGCCGCATCGACGCCCCTGCGACCCGAGAGCAGAAGGCCATTCTGGCGAAGCTCGCGCCGGCCCAGATCACTGCCGGCTCGCTCGCGGGCGAGCCGATCGCAAGCGTGCTGACCAGGGCGCCCGGCAACGACGCGCCCATAGGTGGCGTCAAGGTTTCGACCGAGCACGGCTGGTTCGCGGCCCGGCCGTCCGGAACGGAGGAGGTCTACAAGGTGTACGCCGAGAGCTTCCTGGGCGAGAATCACCTGGCCCAAATCCTCGATGAAGCCCAGACCGTCGTGCGCGGCGTTTTTGGGTCGACGGGGGAGGGCGTGGCAGGCTAGGATTGAAGGTCACGGGCACCCTGGAACACTCGAATCGTCCGGGGGTCGGGAGTGCAGGAACGGAGGCATGCGGACGCCCGGATCGGCGGTACACCTGCACAACGCCGCTCCTGGCACAGGTCCCATCGAAAAGTCACCGAAAGTACCCTTGGACTGGCCGGAAGGCAGTGCTTGACGGTCAAGTCCGCTCATCTACCTTGGATGTGCACACGGCACGACAGCGCGAGTATCTTGTTTGGACCCAAAGAGCCAAAACAATCAGTCGGCGGCCTCCAGGGGCCTGACCCAGGCAGTCGTCTCGCTCAACCGCGAGTTCCTTGCCGTACTGTGCGGTGAGGAAGCTGCGGAAATCGGCCGGTCGATCGCCCAGATCGTCCGTGGCGACGGCTGGGCGGAGGCCAGAGCCTCGGCCGTGCTGGCGGACGCCATCGCCACCTGGCTCGGCCACGACGCGGTCCAGATAATGGGCTTCTACCCCAACGGAACCGGCCCCGTGGAGGCCGTGATAAAGGCCGGCCCGTACTACATCACCGGCCATGGCATCGAGAGTGAGAGCGACGCTCTGGTCAACGGCTGCGAGCGTCACCGGGCCCGTTACAGCCAGTCGAAGGTAGACGACTACGACCTCAACACGAACAACACGCGTTTGAACTGGGGCACGCCGGTGACCAAGCAAGCCGCGGAACGGATGGCCGGGCTGCTGGCGGAAGAGGTCGACGCCGAGATCGCGCGAGTGGTCCTGGGCCTCCTGTAGCGGCATAGCGACGCGGCACGGCGCAGCACGGACAACCTCAGCACGGGCGTCGCCTTCGCGCCCTATCGCCTTCGCGCCCTGTCCCCGCTCAGTGTCTGGCTCTCAACTCCAGAACGTGCTCCCACTCGTGTTCGAGCACTCGGCGAATCGTCCGGGCGGCGCTGCGAGGCGGCTTGCCGTCGCGCTCGACCACCCTTGCCAGCTCCTCGGGCGTCAGGCCTCGCAGCCGCGCGATAACGACCTCACGTTCCGCCGCCAGAGCGTCCCAGGGTTCGTCGCCGGCCCGTTCGATGGCGGCTATGGCAGCGGACGCGCCGGGCAGCGTCCCCAGATTCGCGCTGACGTAAGACCACTCCGCGCCGGCGACGTGGGCCAGGATCTCCGCCGCCGAACGGCCGCCCGCGGCGGGCCGCTCGCCGAGCGGCAGCTCCCCGCCGCGCGCCTGGGCCACCAACTCCTCCCGACCCCATTCCGCCCAGCGGAGCTGCCGTGCGGCCTCGTCCGGCGCCAGCGGGGCACGGTCCGAGGGGAACGTCTGCTGGCCGAACCCGAGAAGGGACCGCTCGATGATGTGGTCGGCGATGTTCAGCTCGATGGGCTCGGGGTCCGGCAGGTCCTCGCCCCTGGCGCGCAGGAACGCGACCCGGTCGCGGATGGCGCCGCGCGCGTTCTCGATCGCCTGCTCGCTCGTGGGTCCGAAGGCGACCGTGCCCGGGAGGGACGGCACGTAGACCCAGGTCCGCTTGTGCTGCGGCCCCGATTCGAGATACAGATCGAAGCGCACCTAGACCCCGAGGACTTTCTCGGCCGGAACGTAGGGCATGCCGTGGGCCTCGGCCACGGCCTTGTGATGGACGCTCCCGCAGCAGACGTTCAGCCCATTGCGGAGGTGGCAGTCGTCCTTCATGGCCTGCTGCCAGCCCTTGTCGGCGAGCGCCAGCGTGAATGGGAGAGTGGCATTGTTGAGGGCGAACGCGGACGTTCTCGCGACCGCCCCCGGCATGTTGGTGACGCAGTAGTGGACGACGTCGTCCACGACGTACGTCGGGTGGGAGTGCGTCGTGGGCCGCGACGTTTCGAAGCAGCCGCCCTGGTCGATCGACACGTCCACCACGACGGATCCGCGCTTCATCTCATGGACCATCTCGCGCGTCACCAGGCGCGGGGCGGTCCCGCCCGGCAAGAGCACCGCGCCGATCACGAGGTCGGCCCCGAGGACGCTCTCTTCGATGGCGTCCGTGGTGGCATAGCGCGTCTTGAGCGCCGGGGCGAAGGCGAGGTCCAGCTCCTTGAGGCGCGGCAGCGACCTGTCCAGCACAGTCACGTCCGCCTCCAGGCCGAGGGCCATCCGTAAGGCGTTCATGCCGACCACGCCACCGCCCAGTACCACTACCTTCGCCGGCGGAACGCCGGGGACGCCGCCCAGAAGGACCCCTCGCCCGCCGGCTTCCTTTTCGAGGGCATGAGCTCCCGCCTGGATCGACATCCGGCCGGCGACCTCGCTCATCGGCGCCAGGAGCGGCAGGCCGCCCCTCTCGTCGGTGACGGTCTCGTAGGCCACGCCCACGCAGCCGGCCGCGAGCAGGCCCTCGGTCTGGGCCTTGTCGGGGGCGAGATGGAGGTAGGTGAACAGCACCTGGCCCTGCCTCAGCAAGCCGATCTCCTGAGGTTGCGGCTCCTTGACCTTGACCACCAGGTCCGCCCGGGCGAACACGTCCGCGGCGTCGGGCACGATCTCCGCGCCGGCGGTCCGGTATAGGGCGTCGTCGAGGTCGATGACCGCCCCGGCTCCCGACTGGACGATGACCTTGTGCCCGTGGGACACGATCTCCCGAACCGAGCTGGGGGTCAATCCGACGCGGAACTCGTTGTCCTTGATCTCACGCGGCACGCCGACAAGCATCTCGACCTTTCCGGGCGATCAGCCACTGCCTGGAGCCCCGGTTGGGACGCTGGCGCGCCACCGGAGCCGTTGGCCCATTCTCTCACGCGCTCCGAAAGCCGCCCGCGGCGGGGCCCGAAGGAGCGCCCGGCGGGGAGCTAGACCGCTTCGTAGGGCAGATACTCCGGGTACCACATCGCCGAATCCACGGCGTCGTAGACCTCATCGTCCCGGTACAACCGGCCGACCCCGCAATCGCGGCTCTGGCACACCACCTTGGCTGCGATCTCGCGGGAGACCTTGCGCAGGTCGGACACCGACGGGTAGAGCGACCCGACGGCCAGCCGCTCGGGCGAGACCATGTCGGCCAGCGTGTGCGCGGCCAGCAGGAACATCTCGTCGGTAATCTGGCGGGCCTCGGCGACGATCGCGCCCAGGCCCATTCCGGGGAAGATGAAGACGTTGTTGGCCTGGCCTATGACCTGGTCGACGCCGTTGTAACGCACGGGCTCGAAGGGGCTGCCGGTGGCGATGAGGGCTCGACCGTTCGTCCAGGCCAGCACGTCCGCGGGCACCGCTTCCGTCTTGGCGGTCGGGTTCGAGAGCGGGAAGACAACCGGCCGCTCGGTGTGAGCCGCCATCTCGCGGATGGCCGCCTCGGTGAACGCGCCCGCGACCCCGCTCGTGCCGATGAGAACAGTGGGCTTGACCTTCGCGATGACGCCGGTCAGGTCGACTCGAGCCGCGGCTGACAGCTCGGCGAACCCGTACGAGGCCAGCTCATCGGCCGAGAGGGCAAACTCGCGCTTGTCGTCGTCGAGCTCGTCGCGGTCGGCGAAGACGAGCCCCTTGCTGTCGACGGTAGCGATGGCGCGCTTGGCCGCGGCCGCCTCGACGCCGCCGGCCACCATCGCCGCCCGGACCATTCGGGCGATGCCGATGCCGGCCGCCCCGGATCCGAGGAAGACGAAACGGTGGTCGGAGAGAGGACGGCCGAGGGCTCGAACCGCCGCCAGAATGCCGGCCATCACGACGGCCCCGGTGCCCTGGATGTCGTCGTTGAAGCTGGTGATTCGGTGGCGGTAGCGGTCCAGGATTCGGATGGCGTTGTGCTGCTTGAAATCTTCCCACTGGAGCACCGCCCGCGGGCAGGCGTCCAGGATCGCGGCGACGAACGTCTCGATGAAGTCGTCGTATTCGGCACCGCGGAGCCTGGGATAGCGGTAGCCGATGTACAGCGGATCGTTCAGGAGGTCCTGGTTGTCCGTGCCCACGTCGAGCGACACCGGCAGGGTGTGGGCGGGGTAGATGCCGGCTCCGGCGGTGTACAGCGCCAGCTTGCCGACGGGGATGCCCATGCCGCCCGCGCCTTGATCGCCAAGGCCGAGGATGCGTTCGTTGTCCGTGGCCACGATGAGGCGGATGTCCTCCGCTCCGACGCCGGTCACCGAGGCCCCGGGGCGGGCGTTGCGGAGCAGTTCGGGGATTCGATCGCGGTCCGCCGGCGTGATCCAGAGGCCGCGGGTGCGGCGCATGATGTGGCTGAAGGTCTGGCAGGCCCGGCCGACGGTGGGCGTGTAGACGATCGGCATCATCTCCTCGAGGTTCTCGAGGAGGACGCGGTAGAAGAGGGTCTCGTTCCGGTCCTGCAGCGACGACAGGCCGATGAAGCGCTCGAGGTCGTCGGCCTTGCAGCGGTTGTGCTCGAGCTCCAGGCCCACCTGCTGGTCGATCGTGGCGATGCGGGCAGGCAGCAGACCGCGAAGCCCGAACGCCTCGCGCTCGGCCTCGTCGAAGCCGGTGTCTTTGTTCAGCAGTGGCCGCTCCAGGAGTTCGGCGCCGTGGTATGGGACTCTCTGGATTCCGGTGGGACGAAGCGCTTTCAACGATCGCGGGAGCTGTTTCATCAGACCAGCATTCACCGTCGCGGCAGGCCCGGCAATACCCCTTTCGACCCTTCTGGAAGGGCTATGCGGCGGGCCGTTCAACGTACTCCGGGTGCGACGATCACCGGCCGCTCGGGAAATGCAGGGGCGGGCGGCCGGATGACCGGCCGCCCGCTCGGAGGTGATGCTCCGGCGCGCAGTCGCGCGTGTCGGATTCGCTCGGTCTCAGCCGCAGGGGCTGGGTTCGCCGGGCACGAGGACCCGCACCTGGAGCGAGTCGACGGTGCCGGCCGAGTCCTTGAACCGGGTCAGCTGGTTCGAGTTCTGGACGACCGGCAGCAAGGTGGCGAGGTCCGTGCCTTCGACCACCGCGCAGCGGTTGGCTTCATTGCCCATGGCCGTGCCGAACGTGGCAAACGGCGTGGTCAGCGGCCAGGCGACCTCAGTGGGGGTGATACCCGATGTGTCCGCCGACGGCGCCGCGGCCATGACCGCCAATCGCGTCGGCGCGTAAGACTGCGAGTCACCGAGCTGGTCCGGCATCCACGCGTTCAGGCCGCTCAGCTTCTGCCAGAACGCCGCGAACGCCGCGTCCGTGCCTGGAACGGGTGTGCACATGCAGCGCTCGAGGGCATCCGGATTGCCGGTCAACTCGTAGGTCTTGCCCTCGACGATCATTTCGACATGGGCAGTCACGCCTCCGGCGAGTTGCTGGTCGCTGAAGTCGCTCGTGTCACCGAGCAGGCCCTGCGTTCGGGCTTCGGCCAGGATCGCGGCGATCCCGGTGGGGGTGATCGTCCGGACGGAAGGACCAATCCAGAGCGGGCCCGGGAAGATGGCCGGCACGGCCACCTGGCCGTCGATGTACTTGCCGTCGGCAATGGTCACCTGGGGCAGCCAGGCGAACGTGTACTGCGGCGCCAGGGCCTGCGTCTGCCAGGCCCGCAGGTAGAACTGCGTGACCTGACCCTGGCTCGGCTGGCTCGTCGGCGAAGCGGTGGGGTCACCGCCTCCGCCCGAAGCCGAACCCACACAACCTGCCATCAGAACCGTCACGGCCATCGCCCCGGCAGCAAGATGAAGCGATCGGCCCGAAATCCCGGTGAACATAGCGGCGTCCCCTGTGTGCGGATGGAATTACCTTCGCCCCAGACGCCGGCAGGTGGCGCGGCGGTTCCAGCTGAGTGCAGACCGATGCCGATGCCGATGCCGATGCCGATGCCGCAGGGATCTCCGAGGGTGCCTCGGGGCCGGCTACGGAGCCAGGACCGCCCTCACTGAAGAAACTACGTGGCCGATGTTCGCCGGGGTCAGGCCGGCGACGTTGATCCGCCCCTTGCCGACCGCATAGACCCCGAACTCGTCGCGGAGCCGGGCCACTTGCTCGGTCGAAAGGCCGAGCAGCGCGAACATGCCGCGCTGGCGGCGGATCGGCTCCCAGTTGCCCGGCACGCCAGCGGCGACCAGCGCGTCCACGAGCCGCGGCGCGGTTCCCCAGGATGCGGTCGCGCATGACCGCAAGATCTTTCTCCCACTGCGCCCGAAGGGCCGGGTCGTTGAGGATGGTCTCCACGATGTCGCCGCCGTGGGCCGGCGGATTCGAGTAGTTGGACCGGATCGCGATCTTGACGTGGCTCAGCGCCGACGCCGCTCGGCCGGCGTCGGCGGCGACGACCGTCAGCGCACCGACGCGCTCGTTGTACAGGGCGAAGTTCTTCGAGAAGCTCGAGCAGACGAGGAATTCGAGCCCCGGCCTGGCCAGGCCGGCCAGCCAGTCCGCGTCCTCGCGCAGGCCGAACCCGAAACCCTGGTAGGCGAAGTCGACGATCGGGATCAGCTCGCGCTGAACGACGATCTCGCCGATCGCGGCCCACGTCTCGGGGTCGGGGTCCACGCCGCTGGGGTTGTGGCACGAACCGTGCAGCAGCAGCACGTCGCCCGGCACGGCGCTGCGGAGCGAACCGAGCATGCGCCCGACGTCAATGCTGCGCCCGCCCTCGTCGAGATACGGGTATGTCTGGATGGAGAACCCGGCCAGTGAGAACAACTGGGGATGGTTCGGCCAGGTGGGCTCACTCATCCATATGGTCCGCGACGAGCCGGTCTGGGTCAGGAAGTCGGCGGCGACGCGGAGGGCTCCGGTTCCTCCCGGCGTCTGGGCCGTGACGGACCGGGCGCTGGCGACGATCTCATGGTCGGCGCCGAAGACCAGATCGCGAACGGCGTTCCTGTAGCCGGGCCGGCCGTCGATCGGCAGGTAGCCCTTCGGCCCGGCCTTCTCCAGAAGGCGGCGTTCGGCCTCGAGAACCGACGGGATGACCGGCGTCACGCCGGTGTCGTCGACGTAGACGCCGACGGCAAGGTTGACCTTCTCGGGTCGCGTGTCGGCGCGGAAGGTTTCGGTCAGGCCGAGGATCGGATCCGGCGGTGCGGGCGTAATCGAGCGAAGGGGCAAAGCCACGGGGTTGTTCCTTGGTGCGGTGGGACGGCGGTGACTGCCGGAAACGATAGCAAAGGGAACGGCTTGACGAACGGTCAGGCCGGGCCGTCCGACCCATTGCCGTCGCGGGCACGCAAGTCGAGCGCCTGGCGGACCTTGAGGGCGAGCTGATCGAGCGAGTAAGGCTTCTCCAGCAGAGGATCGGGCGGCTCGAGAACGACCTGACTCACGCGGTCGGTGCCATACCCGGATGCGAACAGGATGGCGGTCGAGGGATGGTGCCGGTGGATCTTGGCCGCCAGTTCCGGGCCTGACATGCCAGGGATGACGACGTCGGTCAGGAGCAGGTCGAACGGGGTCGCACGCGACGCTGCCAGAGAAACGGCCTCCGAGCCGTTCATCGCGGGCGTGACGTCGTAGCCGAGCCGCCGCAGGCAGGCCAGCCCGAACGCGGCTACGCCCGGGTCGTCCTCGACGAACAGGACCGACTCTCCCCCACCGACAGCCTGGGTTCGCTCCGGCGCCCGCGCCGGCGTGCCGCTCGCGGCCGGGAAGTGCAACTCGACGGTGGCGCCCTGTCCGGGCGGCGAGGTGACGACCACGTGGCCGCGAGAAGCCGTCACGAAACCGTGAACCATGGGCAGCCCCAGGCCGGTCCCTTCGCCCACCGGTTTGGTCGTGAAGAACGGTTCGAAGATCCGGGGCATGTCTTCGGCGGGGATGCCTGTGCCCGTGTCCGACACGACGATCGCGCAGTGCGCCTCCGGTTCCGGCGCGTCGCCGCTCCAGCAGGCCGGATAGGTGCCGACAGAGATGGTCAGCTCGCCACCGCGGGGCATGGCGTCCCGGGCGTTGGTGACGAGGTTGAGGACGGCCTGTTCGAGCGTGACCGGGTCGACTTCGACGAGAGCGCCGGTCCGGCAGCCGTCAAGCCGCAAGGCGATCGTCTCCCCCACCAGGCTCCGGACGAGAGGTTCGGCCGCGGCTACGAACTCGCACAGGTCCACGAGCTGCGGCTGGAGCGGGGCCCGACGCGAGAACGCCAGCAACTGCCTGGTCAGCAGGGCAGAATGCTCGGCGGCCCGGAGGATCGTTCGGGCATCTTCTGTGGGTGTGGTGGTCGTGCCCGAGGCGATGAGGGATGCGAACCCGGCGATGGCCGTGAGGCTGTTGTTGAAGTCGTGGGCGATACCGCCGGCAAGCTGGCCGACGGCCTCCAGGCGCCTCGCCTCGGCCAGGCGTTCGGTGGCCGCCTCCCGTTCCGAAACGTCGAGGAACTGGACGACGACACCCATGGGCTTCCCGTCGGCGTCGAACTCGATCGCGCCGTAGACCTCGGCGCGAACCCCGCTCCCGTCCTTGCGCACGAAGTCCGCCACGCGGCGCGTCGGAATCTCGCCCGTGGCGATCGTCTGACGAGCCCGGGCCAGCACAGCCTCGCGCATTGCTGCCGGCACGAGCATGCCGATGGAGAAGCCGACGACGTCGTCCGCCGCCCAGCCCAGGTCCCGTTCGGCCGCGGGGTTCCAGGCGTAGATCTGAGCGTCGGAATCGAAGGCCAGGATGGGCAGCGGTGAGAACTCCATGATCGCCCTGGCGCGTTCAGAGCTCTGGCGGTGCGCCTCGAGCGCGACGCGCTCCCTCTCCGCGGTGGCGCGCGCCTCGACGGCCACGGCCCGCCAACGCCCGGCTGCCCAGTACAGGGCAACGTATGCCAGGCCTGTGGCCATGGCGGTGAAGGCCGTCGCCAGCCAGATCGGCGTGGCATTCGGCACAGCCGACAGCCCCGGGGTCGAGCGCGACAACCAGCAGCCGACCACCCCGGCCAGCCAACCGCCGGCCAGGCCGACACGCAACCAGGGATCGCGGAGCACGACTACGAGAATCATGCCGCCGACGAAGGGCATGGCCACGGCGGCGTCCAGACCGATCGGAGCCAGCGCGCCGGTGAGGATCGCGCTGATGTCCAGGACCACGATCGCGGCGACAACCACGGGTCGCCACGGCCCCCCGATACGGACCATCCACAGCGCGCCGACGACGGCCGCGCAGCAGGCCAGGGTGGCCGCGACGACGACGAGCCGAGTCGAAGCGGGCAAGACGGCGACCTGTGTGGCGAGCAGCGGCGCCAGGCCCAGGACGCCCACCCAGGCCAGCCTCCCCGCCACGCGGCGGGTTTCAGGATCCAGGTCCGGGATCAGCGCGCTGCTGGTCTCCGCGGTGCCCTGGTCTTTCGCCATGCGATGCATCCGCCAGTTGATCCGCGCGTCGCCCATTGGAGGACTCCCGGGCACGCCACACAGAGGGTCAGCATGTACTCGCGGGTTCGGAATTGTCCAGTGTTCCGTGGTGCGGCGCCACCGAACGCCTTTTCAGGATTCTTCCAGGGTTCGAGTGCGAAAAGGTGTGACAGCAGCGAGCGAACTTCGAATCAGCCTCCACGAGCGATCTCCCCGCTCCACTGACGCCCTCCCGATCTCCCTCCGGGGGGGCGTCGGGCTGTCTGCACCCCAACGCCCGAACCCTCGCGTCCGAACGCGGCGCCGCCGATCATGGCAGCATGGCGCCCATGACGCGCCCGCCCCTCGCCGAAACCGTACGGCTTGCCGTCGCGGCCGTCATCCCGCCGCTGGCCGGCTGGGCGTTCTGGGCGTTCGTCCTGAGGCTCGGCCCCAACGACTTCCACGACTACTGGTTGGCCGCGCGCTTGCTGCTCGAAGGCCGCTCGCCCTACGACGCCGGCGCCATGGCCGAACTCGCGGCGCGCGAACACCTCAGCTTCACCCTGGGGGGCGGATACTCGTATCCCCTGCCCTTTGCCCTGGCCATGGTTCCCTTCGGGGCGTTGCCGTTCGACGTGGCCGTGGCCGCGTTCGAAGCGCTGTCGCTCGCGCTGTTCGGGGTCACCGTCGCTCTGGGCGCCGGCTGGGTGTGCGGCTGGGAGCAGCCCCGCGCCCGGCGGAGGCTGACGCTCGCCTTCGCCGCGGGCTTGTACCCACCGGTCTACGGGACGGTGGCGATGGGCCAGGCGAACCTGATCTTGTTCCCGCTCCTGGCGGCCGGCGGAATCCTGGCCCTGAGCCCGGGGCGAAGCGGGTTGGTCCGGCGGGCGACGGGTGGGCTGCTGCTCGGACTGGCGGGGGCAGTCAAGCTCGTGCCGGCGGCAACCGCCGTGCCGCTGGCGTTGGGGCGCCGGTGGGGAGCGGCAGCGGCAGTGGCGGTCGGGGCGCTGGGCGCCGTGGCCGTGGCAACGCTGGTCGTGCCCTGGGCCGCCGCCGGAAGCGGCAGCCTGGCCGCCCTCTTCGACCCCGACGGCTACTACACCAACCAGTCGATCAACGGCTTCGCGACCCGGTTCCTCGCCGACACGAGCCGGACCGTCGCGATCTGGCGCGGCCCCGATCCCGGGCTTGCGATGGTGGCCCTGACCGCCGCCTTCTCTATGGCCACGCTGGCCGTGATGTGGCGCGGCCGTCCGGCGCTGGCTTCGCGCCGCGGAGCGGCCGCCGGGCTCGGGCTGGCCCTCGTCGCCGCCACGGCCGGCGCACCCAAGACCAGCTTCTGGAACGAGTCGGTCGTGCTGGTTGCGCTCGGCGTGCTTCTGGCAGTGGACTGGCCCGGAGACGGCCCCTGGCGCCGCCTCGACCGCGGCCTGCTCGCGGTCTGGTTCGGTTCGGCCGTCGTGTGGGCCGCCGTTTGGGCCGCCGAGCCCCACGCCTCCGGGCCGCTCGCCCCGATCGTCACTTTGCTCTGGTCCAGCTCTCTGCTCGGGCTGCTGGCGTTGTGGTGGCTTTTCGCGAGGCGGCTCGGGACCGGCGAGCGGCCGGATCAGGCCGCGGCGTCCTCGACGATCTCGTAGCCGAGGCGGGCCCGTAGTCGAGCCAGCGCCATGAGCACGGGCGACCCGAGAACCAGCACCGCCACCGCGTCGCCGAACGCACGGAAGGCGTCCCAGCCCAGCGACGTCACGGCGTAGTAGCGGCCGAACTGGGCCAGGGTATCGGCAGCCGAAAGGCCGGGCATCCAGCCGATGTTCTCGACGCCGCGATAGAACGCCACCCAGCCCCAGATGTCGGTCAGGGCGCCGTAGGCGAAGCCCGTCACGATGGCGACGACGACGAGGGCGCCAAGGTCAAAAGACGTCGGCAGCCAGGTCTCCCGCGGTTGCCGAACCCGGCGGACGATCGAACCCACGGCGCCCGCGGACGCGCCAACCCAGCCGACCGCGAACATCTCGTAGGGCAGCCAGGGACCGATGCCGCCGGTAACCAGGGCCGAGACCAGCAGCGAGAACGACCCGACCAGGAACCCATACGAGGCGCCGAACTCGTAGCCGGCGACGAGGACCAGGAAGAAGATGGGGCTGAAGCCGCCGATGCCGTTGACGAGCACGAGCCGGAGAGCGGCATCGATGGCGGCGAGGGCGGCGAGCAAGGCCAGGCGGCCCGAATCGAGGCGCCGGGCGCCGGCCTCCATGATCGCCAGCGACGCCACCGCGGCCAGCGCCACTGCCAGGGCCGGGGTATCCGGCGGCAGGCCGAGGCCGAGGAACGGCCACACGAACAGCAGCCCGCCGGCCAGGGAGACGAGTGCGACGCTCATCGGGCCGGCTCCGCGTCGGTCCCGCGCCGCTCCGTGGCGTGGCCGCCCGCCAGAGATACCGTCAGATCCGCCAGCTCCGCGGCCAGCCCCTCGTCGTGAGTGGCGACGACCGCGGCCGCGCCCCGATCCGTCAGGGAGCGAACCGCCTCGACGAGCATCCGCCGAGCGGCGCCGTCCATGCCCCGTGTCGGCTCGTCCAGGAGCAGCAACGACGGGCCGCCTGCCAGCGTCGCGGCCAGGGCCGCCCGCTGCCGCTCGCCGGAGCTGAGGTCGCGGGGGTAGCGTTCGGCCAGGGAGGTGAGGCCGAAGGCCGCGAGCATCGCGTCGGGGCCACTCCCCATGACGGCGGCGCCACTCGGCTGGCGGGCGGCGGCGCCACCGCCGGCGCCACTCCCGGCGCCACTCCCCGCCGTACGGCGCAGGGTCAGCTCCACTTCCGCCCGCACGGTGGGCAGATGCAGCAGCGCGCCGGGGTTCTGCGGCAGGTACGCCGTCCGGCCGTCCGGCCGGCGTACGTCGCCCGCCAGCGGCTCGATCAGGCCGGCCAGCGTTCGGAGCAGCGTCGTCTTGCCCGTTCCGTTCGCGCCAAGCAGCACGACAACCTCGCCCGCTCGCCCTTCCAGCGACACGCCGTGGAGAATCGCCCGGTCCGCGGGTCCCGCGTCCACCGCGTCCAGGCTCCAGGCAACCGCGCCGGTGGCAGTCGTCCGCGAGCGCGGTACGCGCGGGATCGCCAGAGTGCCGGCGTCCATTTCAACCGTTCGACCGTCGACCATTCGAACGATCCGGTCGGCGGCCGGCAGCATCGCCTCGAACCGATGCTCGGCCACCACGATGGCGCGCCCTTCGTCCGCGAGCGACCGGCAGGCCGCCGCGACGGCCGCGGCTCCTTCGGGGTCCAGCTGGGACGTGGGCTCGTCCAGGGCGATCAGCTCCGGGCGGAGGACCAGCACCGCGGCCAGCGCCACTCGCTGGCGCTCCCCGCCGGAGAGTGTCTCGAGGCGCCGGCCCCGCAAGCCCTCGATATCGAAGCGGGCCAGCACCTCGTCAACGCGAGCGCGCATCTCGGCCCGCGGCAGGCCCAGGTTCTCCAGGCCGAAGGCTATCTCGCGTTCGACGATCCCGTAGACCGACTGCGTCTCGACGTCCTGGAACACCAGGCCCGCGTGCCGGGCGAGGCGGGCGATCGGGACGCGGAACGGGTCCAGGCCCGCGATCCGAGCCCGCCCCGAGATCCGGCCGCCGTGGAACTGCGGCACGATGCCGTTGAACAGCCGCAAGAGCGTCGACTTACCACTCCCCGAATCGCCGGCCACGAGCGTGAGGCCGGGGCCGATCTCGAGGGCGACGCGACGGAGCGAGGGTTCGGCCGCGCCCGGGTACATGTACGTGACGCCGTCCAGGACCGCGATCGGCTCGGCCGACGAAGACCGTGGGCGGCCGGCCACCGCGACGGCGCTCACGCCGGACCTCCCGGAACCTCGGCTTCGGCACCGGCTGATCGACCTCGCAAGGCCGGCAGCGCCAGGGCCAGGCAGCCGACGGCCAGAATCGGGTTGACCGGCGGCATCGACAGAACCGGGTACGGATACCAGTCGGTCTCGACGCCGGCCAGCCGCGCCCCCACGAACAGCGCGACTGCGCCGACGGCCGAGAGAGCCACGGCGAAGCCCCAGGCTGAGGTCGACGAGCCGGCATAGCCGGACCTCCGCCCGGACCCGAACGCGCGCGCTTCCATCGCTTCGGCCAGCCGGACCGAATCCTCGATCGCGGTCAGCAGGGTCGGCACCAGGACCTCGTTCCACGACCGCAGACCGCGCGGCTGCCAGCCCCGCATCCGCTGCGCGTCGCGCACTTCCGCGAACGTCCGCCCGAAGCCCGACATGAGGTTGAGCGACGAAGCCACCGCGATGCCGCTCCGCTCGAGAGAGTGGGGCATGGCGTCCACCACTTCGTGGGCCTCGAGCACGATCGACAGTGGGGCCACGGCGAGCAGCGCCGCCACGAGCCCCAGGCCGACCGCCACTCCGAACGCGGCGGATTCCAGCGTGATCGGCCCGCCCGCAAGCGGAATCCAATCGGGCAATCGGAAGATCACGTCGGAGCCGGTATGGCCGGCCAGGACGTTGATTACGACCGCGAACGCGACGGCGAACGCGACGGCGAACGCGAGCGGACGGAGGCGCCGGCCGGGCGGCATCCAGGCCAGCAGCACGTTGAACGCCACCAGCGCCACCAGGCCCCGATATACCGGATTGTCCGTGACCAGAGCGACGGTGACCGCCGCGATGGACCAGACAAGCCAGGCTCGAGGACCGAGGCGGGCCGTCCGGCCCTCACTCACCGCCGCGATCGCCTGGCTGCCGCCAGTTGCAGGACCGCCAGGCCGAGCAGGCCGCCGCCCACCGACGCGGCGGCCAGGAGGCCGCCGTCGGGACCGGGCGAACCGGGTCGCGAAGGCGCCCGATCCGAAGGCTTGCCCGTGGCCGGGGCCGCGGATTCGGCCGGCGGCGGGGCCGTTGCGGTCGCCTCGGAAGTGGCTCCGTCCGTGGCTGCCGGCGAGCCGCTCGACCCGACCCCGGACGCCGTGGCCGTCGGGGTCGCCGTCGCGGCGACGGTCACGGTGGCGGGAACGGCCGTCGTCGCGGGAACCGCGGTCTTCGGGGCCGGAGTGACGGCCGCGGCGCACACGCCACGCGCCGAGGGTGGAGCCGAGGGCTGCCCGGAAGTCGGCACGTAGTGGAGCCCCACTGCATCTCCGTCGTGGAGCGAGACGGACGAGACGCCCACCGCGGTCAGCTGCCACGCGCCGCCCGCCCGAGACATGAAGACGGCCCAGTAGCGGTTCGCGCCGGGGCAGCTCGCATAAGTCGCGGGCTCGCGATCCACGGCGCAGACGGCCTGCCCGAAGCCCGAGAAGCTCTGCCCCGACCACGCGATGCCGGACGCGTTGAGGAGTTGCTCCCCGGTGATCGAAGTCGCGGCGAAGGCCACGCAACGGGTAACGGTGGCGCCGTCGGCGTGTTCCACGACCAGCGCCGCGTGGTGCGGTCCGGCGGCCGCGCAGGCGGCGGGGCCGATGCCCGCGGCGGCGAGTGGTTCGGCGAGGGGCGGCGCCACGGACGACACCACGGGCGGCGCGAGCGAAGCGAGCGCCGCCAGAACCGCGGCGGCGGCAATCAGCCTCAGGGTGCGCATCAGCGTCGCCCCGGCCGGACGACGAAGACCCAGCCCACGACCAGGACGCCGGCTGCGCCGAAGAGCGCCGCGAGCGCGTACAAGGCCGCGTTCGAGCCGCTGCCGCCGTCCTGCCCCGGGCTGCCGGCATCGCCCGAGTCGGCCCCGCCTATCGCCGTTTCGCCCGCGACGATCTCCGAGCCGTCGGGCGTTGTCGTCCGGGCCGAGGCCTGGTTCGTCGCCTGCGCTGCCGGCGTCCGTCCCGCCTCGCCTGCCGTCCCTTCCGCCGAAGGCGTCGCCGTCTCCGTCGGCTCGAATGAGACCCACTCCATCGTGGGCGTCGGCGTCGGCTTCGCCGCCGGCTTAGCGGTCGGTTTGGGCGTCGGTTTCACCGTCGGTCTGGGGGTCGGTGAATGAGTGGCCGGCGGGGTGCCGGTGATTGAGGTGTCGATACATATCTGGCCCGGCGCGTGGCCCGCCGTCCAGTGGACCGGCGCGCCGTAGGGAACGCGCATCAGGGCCGCCGGAATCTGGCTCGTCGTCAAAGCGCTCTCGGCCATGCCCGGGTAGGCAAAGCCGCCGTCCGTGCCCTGGCTCGCCCGAATATGCGTCAGGACCGAATTCGAGCCCTGCAGCCAGGCCGGGCCTTCCGGATCCTGCCCCGTCGCGACCAGGGCCTGGAGCACGAGCGCATCCGAATCGACGTCCGCCGGACCCCCGTACAGCGCGGCGTAGATGAATCCGCCGTTCGCCTGCTGCTGGGTGGCCAGGTAGGCCAGACCGGCGGCATCGGCCGAGTCGTCGCCGGCGGCCTCGAGAGCCATCAGCGCGATCGCGGTCGAGTTCGTGTCACCGGCACGGGCCGCCGGCGCAGTCGAGTCGTAGCCCCAGCTGCCGTCGGGGCCCTGCAGGCCCTTGAGCTCCGCGATCGCTTCGGCCGGAACCGCCTGGCCGGCGGCCTTCAACGCGATCATCGCGAGAGACTGGCCGAACGTCGAGCCGTCCCCGTAGGCGCCCGTGCCGGAGTGGTAGAGGGCAGTCAGCCGAGCGATAAGATTGCGGCCGTGGAACGAGGCCGGATCGCCACCCGCCGCTACGATCGCGAGCACCGCCTTGCCGGTCTTGCCCGCGTCGTCGCTCGCGGCATCCGAGGCCGTGGCCAGGTAGTCCAGGGCGCTCGTGGCGCTCACCCCGCCCGACGCCGTCGAGGGGCAAGTCGTGAGAGTGGCCGGGTCGTACCCCGCTGCCGCCGTCCCGATGATGAAGTCGGCCGTCTCGCCGATGGAGTGGTCGAGCGAGCCGTCGGCCGCCTGCAAGTACCACAGGTATTCGACCGCCGACGTCGCGCGTTCGGAATCCGTGGGCGCGGCCGCCGCGGTCGGGGTTGCCGCCAGGCTCAGCGGCACGAGAAGGCAGGTCGCCAGTATCGCGCTGGCGAGGACGTGTCTGCGCATCGTTCCTCCGGCGGCATTGCCCGCCTGCCGGAGTGGATCTCGCCGCCGGAGATCCCCACCGATCCGCGCAGGTGGGTGCACTGCGCCGTTCGGTCAGGTCTCCTGACTTACGAGTCTCGCCACCTCTCGGTGGCTGCGCTGCTGGCCGCCTTCCCGGGCTTTCGCCCCGTGGCTCGCTTCGGTACGGTCCGCTCTCCACGTCCCGCCCTCAGCCCAGGCCAGCCGCTCCTCGCTCACAGTTGCGCGACAGCGCCGGTTTCGCACCGGCTTCCCTAAATCGAGCGGCCTCTTCTGTTGCCGTCTAAGGGTACCGCAGCAGGGTGCGACCGGAGCGTCCTTTTCGGCCGCCGCGCGTTATCCTCGATCGATAGCAGGAGGTGCGCCATGGCGCCGTCGAAGGCCAAGGTGAAGTTCGGGTTATTCGTCCCGCAAGGCTGGATCCTGGACCTCGTGGACATCGAGGACCCGATCGACCAGTACGAGGCGATGACGAAGGTCGCGCAACGGGCGGAGGCGCTCGGCTTCGAGTCGCTCTGGCTGTTCGACCACTTCCACACGTACTTCAAGCCGGTGCTCGAGACGACGTTCGAATGCTGGACATCGATGGCCGGCCTCGCCCGAGACACGAGCAAGATCCGGCTCGGCCAGATGGTCACGTGCAACGGCTACCGCAACCCCGCGCTGCTGGCCAAGATGGCTTCGACCGTGGACGTCATGAGCCACGGCCGGCTCGACTTCGGCATCGGCGCCGGCTGGTACGAGCACGAGTACAAGGCCTACGGCTACGACTACCCCTCGACCCCGGAACGCCTCCGAATGCTGGGCGAGGCGCTCCAGGTCATCCGGGCGATGTGGACCGAGCCGTACGCGACGTTCGATGGCCAGTTCTACAAGGTGGACGGCGCGATCAACGAGCCCAAGCCGATCCAGAAGCCCCACCCGCCGATCTGGGTCGGAGGCTCGGGCGAGCAGGTCACTCTCAAGCTCGCGGCCAAGTACGGCGACGCGACCAACTTCGGCGGCCACCTCGACGACATGGGCTGGTACAAGCACAAGCTCGATGTTGTGGCGAAGCACTGCGAGGCCATCGGCCGCGACCCCAACGAGTTGATCCGCTCGACCAACGTCGAGACGACCCTGCTGCGCCCGGGCGATTCGGGCGAGGAGCTGACCCGTACCTACCGCCGCGACCAAACGCTCGAGCAATACCGGTCGCACGCGATCGTCGGCGGGCCGCAGGAGGTCATCGACACCTACGGCCGCCTGATCGACGCCGGCATGGACTACATCGTCATCTCCGACGTGCCCGGCCTGGCGCACCTCGACATCCTGGAATACCTGGGCTCCGAGGTTCTACCGGCCTTCAAGTAGGAGAACGGGGCGGGCCGGCCTGGCGCGCCCCCCTTCCGGGTACGCCCCCAAGTCCTGGCGGCAAAGGCCGAAAGGGCCACCAATTCGACGAGTTCGTGGCGCAAGTCGGCACCGGTCGCAGCCAATTCCTCAGATGGGTAGCCGCCGCATCGTTCTGGGGACGCGCCATGAACAACCAGACCGCACCGATCGCCGATTCCCGCGAACAAGAGGACATCGTTCTGTTCGGCGTGCCGGACAGGCGGGCTCTGGCGCTCGCGGCCGGCGAGGTCGTGGTCGTCGGGCTGGCGGCCACTCTGGCGCTCGTGTGGATCTTCCGCGTCGACGACCCTGTCGCCATCGCGGCGAGCGGCCTGGCGATCCTGGCGGTCGCGGTACTGGCGGCCGGGCTGCGCGCGGAAATCGCGGTCATGCCCCGGCTGATCGCCCGGCGGACCTGGTGGGAGTGTGCGTTCGGGCGAGACGGCGAGATGCTGCTCTTCTATCCGGGCGACAGCATCGAGAAGATGCCAGACGGCAAGTGGCGCCTGGACGGAATCCCGGTCGCGCTGCCGGTCGGCCGCCGCGACACCTCTCGTCTGGCCCCGGCAATGGCCCGCGCAGGGCTCGCCGTCGACGACCAGCAGCCTGAGTGGGGGCGGGAGCACCGGGTTCACCGCGCGATCCACGACTACCTGCTGCGACCGGCAGTGCTGGCCTGGGCCGTTGTTCTCGCGGGCATGGCCCAGGCCGGCGACCTCCACCTTGCCGTGGACGCGGTCTGGCTGCTCGGAGCCTGGGTCCTGGCGGCGCTCTGGCTGGCGGTCCGGCCGCCCCGGACGAAGCACGGGGCGGCGGTCTCGCATCTGCCCCGCCACGCGGTCCGCCCGGAGCGCCTGGCCGCATAGGCTGCGCCGCGGGCGTCGTCGGCTACAGCGACGCCCGTAGGATCTGGCCGATCTCCTCGTCTGTGAGCAGGATCGGGTTGGTGCGCATGCTGCTGCCCCGTGAGTCGGCCACGACGGCCGGGATCGAAGCTTCCGAAATGTCGAAGGCCGAGAGACCAGGCACGGCGAGGTGGGACGTCAGGCGATCGAGGTAGCGGACGAGCCAGGCCCGAGCCTCCGCGTCGGAAGCGAACGAGACGCCCGAACCGGCGCCCGAACCGCCCGGACCGCCCGAACCGGCCATCAGCCGGCCCAGGAACGCGAAGTTCGTGAGCGCGGGCGATGAAGCCTCGCGCGCCTCGAGCGCCGCCAGGTTGACGCGAGTGGCGGCGGCCAGGGTCGCCCCGCAGGCCACGCCGTGCGGAATCGGGAACTGCGCCCCGAGCGGCGAGGCGACCCCGTGGACGGCACCCAGACCCGTCTGAGCCAGGCAGATCCCCGAACACAGCGCCGCGAGCGCCATCCGCTCCCGGCCCGGGGCCGCGGCGTCGCCCCCGCCCCGTCCCGCGATCGCCTCGTCGAACCAGCGCTCGAAGCCGTCCCGCGCCGCCTCGAGCCCGATCACCGCCATCGCCCGCGCCGTCGCCTGGGACCGAGTGGACACGTACGACTCGAGGAGCTGGGTCAGGGCGTCCATGCCGTTGGCGGCGATCAGCGGCGGCGGGCACGTGGCCAGCAGGTCCGGATCGACGATGGCCACTCGGGCAATCAGGCGGTCGTCGCGGAAGGAACGCTTGAAGCCGGCCGGCCCACGCTCGCTGACAACCGCGTTCTTCGTCGCCTCGCTGCCGGTTCCGGCAGTCGTCGGCACGGCCACGAACGGCACCGCGGTGCCCTCGTACGGCCGCGCGCCCGGCAGCCCTTCCAGGAAGTCCATCACCGAATCGCCGGACGCCAGCAGCCCCGCCACCGCCTTGGCCGTATCCATGACGCTCCCGCCGCCGATGCCGATCACAACGTCGAACGGCTTGCCCGCCCGGCCTCGGGCGACGATGCCGTCAACGAGCGCCGGCGACGGCTCGCCTTCGACCCCTTCGACTTCGAACTCGATCCCGGCGGCCGAAAGCCCCGCGGAGAGCCGGGCCCAGTCGGCCGTCTCCGTGAAGCCCGGCGCCCGAACGATCACCAGCGCCCGCCGCCCGAACCGGCGCACCACCACGGCAAGCTCGGCCGATCGGCCCGGCCCAAACAGGATCTCCGGCAGCCGCAGCGTCGAGACGAACTCGACCGGGCCGGGGCGGCCCACCTCCTCGGCCATGGGCTAGAGGTCGGCCGGGAACAGGCCGGCGTAGCGCACGCCGCTGCGCGGCTCGGCCATCATGTCCTCCGCCACGGCGCGCCAGGCGGCGTAGTGGGGCGTGTCCTTGTGGGCCTTCGCCCCGGCCTCGTCTCGATACGCCTCGTAGATCGCGAAGCGCGCGGGATCCTCGGCCAGCTGCAGGACGTCGAAGCGCAGGTTGCCGGGCTCCTTGACCGAAGCCTCGTGGTTGCGGCGCATGGCTTCGATGAAATCGGCCACCCGCTCCGGCTTTACGTGGACGTGGACCAGGGTCACGTACATGAGGCTCCTCCTATCGCTTCGCCCGCCGGCCCTCCAGGGTCAGCTCGAACCAGATGGAACGCGCCGGATCGACGAGATTCTCCTCTATCCGCCGAATCGACTCGCGGTAGGCCGGCCAGATCGCCAGCTCGAACGCTTCGGCCGCCGAAACCCAGCGCATGGCGTCATGTTCGGCCGAGATGGCCGGCGCGGCACTCGCGCCGACCCGCACGGCGAAGATCGCGCTCGTGACGATGCCGCCCATCGTGGGCTCGTGGAACTGGTTGACCTGGTCGAGGTCGTAGAACGCCTCGATCGCCGCGCGGCCGAAACCGGTCTCCTCGACCAGCTCCCGGAGCGCCCCGTCGGTGATCGATTCGCCGGCGTCGAGCGACCCCGAGACGCACTGCCAGAGGCCGGGCAGGATGCGGCCGGAGGCCCGGCGGAGGAGCAGGATTTCGACGCCCGAAGGGCCGGCCGGCCGGCCGGCCGAACCGGCGCCGGAGGCCGCGCCGTCTCGCCCGTTCGAACCTTCGTCCGTCAGACGGAGAACCCAGACATCGACAATGTCAGGCCGGAATGGGCTCACTTCGACTCCCCGCGCTTGGTCGAACGGTTGCGGCCTCGAACCCGCCGGCGGGCGACGCCTAGATCCGCTCGAAGCGTTCCACCGGGACGACGAACACGACCGCTCCGCCGACCTCGACCTCGAGCGGGTACGGCAGGAAGAACTCGCCGGGCTCCATGATCGGAGGGATGGGGCTGACCGTCTGCGTTCTGGAGTGGCAGTTATCGCGGACCAGAGCCACGATGGCCTCGACTTTGGATTCCTCGACGCCGATCAGGATCGTGGCGTTGGACTGCTTGAGGAACCCGCCCGAGCTGTGCAGCCACGTCGCCCGATACTCCTTCGCGAGCAGGGCGTCGATCAGACCGCGTGCGTCTTCGTTGTGGACGACGGCGACTACAAGCTTCACCCGCCGAGTATAGGCTGCGACGCTCACGGAGTGAGCAGGTGTCGCGCGACCGATGGTCCGGCTCTACAATCGCGAACGGTGCATGTAGGTGACAACGGGGAGGATTTCGTGCCCAGCGATCGGTCCAAACACGAACGATCCGATAGGGACTTCTTCGCCGCGGCCGCGGCGGCCGTGGCCCGCAGCGACGACCTCGACGACGCCCTGGCCGAGATGCTCGGGCTCGCCTGCGAGCATCTCGGCTCCGCCATGGGCGCCATATTCATGCTCGACGCAGACAACGACGAACTCGGCCTGGTGGTCAGCGCCGGAGTGGCGCCGGAGATCGCCGACGAAGTGACGTCGGTCCGTGCCGTGGCCCAGAGCCACGACCCGCTCGCGACCGTCGCCCGGTCGCGCCAGCCCATGCCCGTCGACGACGCGGACAGGGTGCCGATTCTTCGCGGCGCCCAGACCGCGTACCTGTTGCCGCTCGTCGTCCGGCGCGACGGCATCGAGATCACGCTCGGAGCGATGGCCCTGGGCTTCGCCGGCCCGCTGCCGGACGCGAGCGTGCTGGCCGCCGCCGAGCCACTCGCGGATCTGGCGGCCGTGGCCGTGGAACGGGCCCTCACGCTGTCGCTCGGCTCGGAGCGGGCGGAGTGGTTCGACCGCCTGGCCCACATCGACCTGCTCACGGGCCTGGCCAACCGCCGGACCGTGGAATCGCTCATGGAGCTGGAAGTGGCGCGGGCCGGCCGCCAGGGCGCGGCCATGTCAGTGGCCCTCTTCTCGATCGACCAATTCGACGAGATCCAGCGTACCGGCGGCAGCGCCGCCGCCGACGACGTGCTCCGGCGAGTCGCGCAGGTGCTCTCGGAATCTGTCCGTCTCGTGGACACCGTCGGCCGCTACGGCGCCGACGAGTTCCTGCTCCTGGCCCCTGGTCCAGACGGGATGGTCGCCACGGAGAGGCTGGTCGCCGGCGTGAATGCCCTGCCCGCCGTGGACGGTCGCAAGATTGGCGTATCGGCCGGGATGGCCAATTTCCCGCTGGACGGTCGCACTCCGGACGAGCTCGTCGAAGTAGCCTCCAGGGCGATGAAGAAGGCGCGCAAGGGCGGCGGCGGCAGGGTCATCGCGGGGTCGCCGGTTTCGCACTAGGCGCTCGCTTCGCGCCGATCGCCCGGCTACGGGTCAGCGGGTCGGCGTGGGCGCGGGCGTCGCGTAGACCCAGATCGTGCCGGTAACCACGGACGTGCCTGGGGCGGCCACGTCCCGGTTGGCTTCGCGGCAAACCAGGACCCAGAGCGAAGAGGACGGTGGAACGCTGTCCAGCTCCAGGTAGCCCTCACCCTGGGCGTCCACCGTGAACGTGCCGGACTTCGTCAGGGCCTTGCCGTCGGCGCTGAGCCAGACGCCGTAGACCTCGTCGCCCTTCGTGGCCACGAGGCCGTGGAGGCTGATTTCCACGTGTCCGCTCGGCAGCATCAAGGCCACTCCGCCGCCCTTCTGGCCCGTCTCAGGCGTCAGCACCGCCCACTTGGACCCGTAGACCTGGCCGTCGTTGTAGACCTTGGTCGCGTGGTCCCGATTCTCCTGAGCCTTGTTCAGGTCCGACTGGACGGCGAACGCGTAGCCCCCGAGGCCCACGATCACCAGCACGGCAGCGGCGCGGGTGCCCCAGACCATAGCCCGGTGCGATCTGATCCGGCGCACGGCGGTCAGCGAAACGATCCGGCCGGCCGGCTCGGAAGCCACGGTCGAAGCATCGGCGGCGGGCGAGGCCGGCTCCGGGCCGGCAACGGCTGCGGCCGGACCGTCGGCGGCCGAACGGTCGGCGGCATGCCTGGCGTCCATCTCGGCCTTCACGGCGGCAAGAACGGCTGTTCGCAGGTGCCGGGGCGGCTCGACCGGCTGGAGCGCCTCGCCGATATACGGCAGAACGCTGCCCATCTCGGTCAGTTCGGCATGCGCTTCCGGGCAGAGGGACAGGTGGTCGCGGACGGCGGCCATCTCCCAAGGCTCGAGGGCGCCGAGCACGAAGCCGGGGGCCAGGTCACGGACGCGATCGCAAGAGATGGGCATCTCAGGCCTGGCCTTTCCGGCTGGCAGCCGGAACGAGGGCGGGAGCGGCCGTGCCGTCGCCATCTCCCAGTTCCGCCAGCTCGCGGCGCAGCGACACCAGACCGAGCCGCATCCGGCTCTTCACCGTGCCGAGGGGGGCGCCGGTGCGATCCGCGATCTCGCGCTGGGTGAGCCCGTCGAAGTAGGCGAGTTCGATGGCGTCGCGCTGCAGCCCGGGCAGCTTGCCGAGGGCCAGGCGGATCTTCTCCGCGTCCAGGCGTCCGGCCACCTCAGGCCAGATGTCGGGCAGCGTCAAGGATGCTGGCAGAGGCTCCTCGGTTTCATCGCCTATCGTCACGCCGTATCGGCGGCGGCGCATCGAATCGATGGCTCGGTGACGGACGATGGCCAGCAGCCAGCCCTTGACGCTGCCCTTGTCTTCGGCGTAACGGGCCGCGTTTCGCCACAGTCCAAGGAACGAGTCCTGAACCACGTCTTCCGCCAGCCCGGTCTCGGTGGTGATGCGCAGCGCAAGGGCGTATGCGGCCGCGTGGTAGCGGTCGTACAGCGTCTCTAGTCCGCCGATCTCCCCGGCGGCCACCTGGCGCATTAGCTCAGCCTCCGAATGTCCCTGCGAGGGGCCCTCGGGCATATCCGCAGGCGGGATGTAGACCACGTGGTCCCTCACCTGTTCATTCGTCCGAAATCGCGTTCCGGTTCACTCGATGGCGTCGATTCTCCGGAATATCCCCTTCCGGCGTCCCCAGCGGGCGCCGATTCTGCGGCTCCGAGCCTCTGCAAGACCGCCTCGAAGACGATTCCGGCAACGCTCTCGACGTCCAGCGCGCCGCCGTCGACGACGAGCCAGCGGTCCGGCTCCTCGGCGGCCAGGGCCAGGAAACCTTGCCTTACGCGTCGATGGAATTCCAGGTCGTGCCGCTCCTCGAAGCGCGTGATCTCGTCGGCCTGCTTGCGGGCCAGGCCGGCCTCGGCCGGTATGTCGATCAGGACGGTCAGGTCCGGGCGGAGGTTCCCGATGGCTATCGCCTGCAGCGCCCGCAGCTCCTCGATCGGCCGGCCGGCCCCGAAACCCTGGTAGGCGACGGTCGAATCAGCGAAGCGATCGGACAGGACGATGTCGCCGCGCCGGAGCGCCGGCCCGATGACTTCGGCCACGAGCTGGGCGCGGGCGGCGTTGAAGAGCAGCGCGTCCGCCGCGGGCACGGGCGCCAGGTCGCGATCGAGCAGGATCCCGCGGACGGCCTCTCCGAGCGCGGTGCCTCCCGGCTCGCGCGTCACCACGCAGCCGCGCCCGGCCGCCCGGAGCCGATCGGCGAGCAGCCGAACCTGGGTCGACTTACCGCAACCCTCCGGCCCCTCGAGTGTCACGAACAAGCCGCGACTACCATCGTGCATCCGCCGAGTCTAGCCCACAGGTGCTTCGGGGAAGTGGGCGTCCGGCGTACGGCCCACCGGCCGAGGCCGAGCGAGTATTCTGTGGGGGCCAGGTGGCTGGCACCGACCGATGGGCCGGGAGAGGGAAAGAGGTGGAACCAAGTGAGGCGGTCCTCGCCGGGCGCAATCCGATTTGCCCTGTTCTTCTGCGCGGCGGTCGTAGTGGCGGGAACCGCCGGCTGCAGCAAACCGGTGCCAACGGGCCCTATCACCGACGTGTTCAAAGCTACTGTCCAGTCCGCGGACTTTCGATGGGGCGGCACGGTGTCCGGGACCATGCAGGGCTTCAGGGCTGCCCAGACCGGAGCCTCTCCCGCGGGCTCGGAGGCCCCGATCGCACAGATAGATGTGTCGGGCACATACCGGTTCAGCCACGGCGACGATACGTCCATCAGCACCCTGACGGCCAGCGGGGTCTCGACCGTGGTCGAACGCGTCTCCGTGGGGGACTGGACATACGACCGCACGGACTACGGACCCTGGAAGAAGTCCGCCCGCGCGGCGAAGACACGTTCGTTCACGGGGCCCGGGCCGGCTGATAGCGTCGACATGGGCCTGGCCGACTACGACGGCCGCCAGCTCCATCGTCTCGAAGCCCGGGATAGTGCTGCGGTGCTTTCCAGCTTCGATGTGGATCTCTCAGACCCGGCGACTACCGGGAGCGCGACCCTGACCTACTGGGTGGACGACTACGGAACCCCGGCGGCGTTCGAGGTGACCGCTTCCTGGAGCCAGGGGGTCGGGCCCAATAAGCTGGGCGTCTCCGGCCACCTGACATACACGTCGGATCCGGAGGTAGACGCGACCGTCGAAGCGCCCGCGATGCCAGTGGAACCGGCGGTTTCCGCCTTCAGCTCCAGCGAAGCCCTGCACGAAGCCCTGTCAAAGAAACCGCACTTCAAGGGCGAGGCATCCGGAACCTTGACCCTCGGATCCACCACCAGCCGGGTCGAGGGCCAGGTCCGGCTGACGGCCGCCGGGGATACCTCGGTAGCGATCAGTGCGCGTTCATTCACCGCGCAGGAAAGGGTGGTCAAAGGGGTCCGCTACACCAGCCGGGACGGAAGCATATGGGTCAACAGGGGCAAGATGGCTGCCGAGGGGACCCTCGCCGGTATCCTGGCCAGCTTCCCGACGGACCGTGACGCCGGCATCAAGACTTTCGCCCAGCGACAACTCCACCGCATCGAGGCCCCCGCCGACAGCATCGATGTCGGGACCGCGCTCGGACTCGACTTACCTGACTCCACTAACAAGAGCACCCGCTTCCATGTCTGGGCGGACGGCGACGGCACGCCCTGGGGATTCGGGGCGACGATCCAATGGAGCCGCAAGGTCGACGGCCAACCCCAGTCATGCGAGCTCGAGGTCGAGGTTGAGTTCGTGACCGAAGAGACGGGGCTTTCGATTGGGGTGCCGATCGGAGCCTGGAAGTGGGTTACAGGCAGCCCGGCTGGAGTCGGCTATGGCGTGCCGGCCGGCTGGAAGAAGTCGACCAGCAAAGGCACCACTCTCTACACCGACTCCAAGACCGGGGCGTTCACGGCGACCACCTTCCTTTCCGAAGGCAAGACTGCCGCGCAGTATCTCGACGAGCACGCCGGCGAGCTCGACCTGGTCATAGACACCGAGTGGAACACGACCGTCGAGGAACAGGCGGCACGAGCGTTCATGGGCCACACCAAATCGAGCGGCACCTTCGTGATCGGCACCATCGTCGGGCGTGGAGTCGTTGACTACATGTTCGTCTTCGCCGGACCGATCGGCAGCAAGAAGGTGGCGGCGCAGAAGCTGAGCGACCAGATCACGCTCACCATCCACTTCCAGGACTGACGCTGGCGATCGCCAGAATCTGTTGTACCCATGGCGGTCGAGGCGCTATGGGTACAGCCTTACCCGGCGATAGGGCTCGCGGCCGCGCGAGCGGGAGACGAGGTTGGCCCGTTCGGCCATCTGGTGCTGAAGGCGCCGGATGTAGGCGTTCTGCGGCGACAGCTCGACCGGTTCGGCGCGGTGGATGACCAGCCCGATTGCCTCCTCGGTCTCGCGCAGGGCGGCTTCCCGAGGGTCGACTTCGAGCGAGAAGATAGAAGTCAGGCTCGCCTCCATCTGGACGATGGTGTTGCTCTTGAGAACGTAGATCGGCAAGCCTCGATCCTCGGCCTCACGCAGACCAGTGGTCTTCTGGCGGTACTCGCTCTTGAGCGTCATGACCACGTCCGCCTCGTCGGCGCCGCGGGAGATGATCACGGGCAGCTGGAGCTCCTTGATCGCCTGATCGAGACGCTTGCGGCTGATGCCGTGCGGCAGCACGCGCAGCGTCGGCAGGATCGTGCCCTCGTCCCGGACCCGGAGCACGCGACTCTCGCCGGCCTCCTCAGCGTCGCGGCCCGCCCGGAGGCGAACCCCGTCTGCGACCGCCTCGTCATCTTCAGACCCGGCGCCATGCCCATCGAACTCGTCCGCGTCGTCCTCGAAGTCCTCCAGGTCCTCCCGCTCCTCGGGTTCCGCATCGACCGCCGCCGGCGCGCGGCCGTCCGGCGCGACGGCGGCACGACCGCCCGGACCCGCCGATTCGTCGTCTTCGACTTCGTCGGCGCGATAGTCGTTCAAGGCGCGTGTCGCCTGCACGGTCCAGGATCGCTGCCGCTCCAGCTCGCGCAGCTCGCGGGCCCGTGGCTCCGGGACAGGCGCGGTTCCGCGCTCCAGGGGCCCGCGGTCGGCGAACTCGCCGGCTTTGAACGCCCCGAGCGGCTCGCCGTTCGGGCTGCGCGGCGCGGCCGCGAATCGCTCGCCGGGGAGTGTTCTCGCGGCCTCGAGGGCCCAACCGGGGCCGGGGCCGCCTGGCGGTGCCTCGCCCGGACCGGCACCGGCCGCGCCTCCGGCGCGGCTCCGCCGCGGGCCGCCGGCCTCGCGCGAGCCCCGGGACGGCGTTCGCCAGCCACCGCTCGCCCCGGCGCGGTAGCCCGTCCGCGACCCGCCGCGATCCGTGTCCCGCCAGTCGGCGGGGGGATGGTAGGAACCGGCGCCGCGCCAGCCCGGCTCCGTCCGCCAGCCCGGCCCCGCCCCCACCAGGCCCGCGAACCGGTCCGTGCCGAAACGCTCGCCGCCGCTGAGCGCCTCCCGCGGCGACGGCTTGGGCCGCGACTGCGAGCGATGGACGCCGCCCTCGTCGCGCCAGCGCAGCTCGGCCGCGATCGGGTCGCCGCGGAGCATCGCGTCCACCGTCTCGGCCACGTCGCTGTGGACGATCACCTTCTCCCGGTCGAGGATCTCGACAATCGCGTCGAACGTTGGCGGCGCCTTGCGCTCCAGGACGCTCTTCTGCGAGCGGCGGCGGCGCGCTTCCTCGTCGCCCAGGGTCACGGTCTGGATGCCGCCGATCAGGTCCGTCAGCGTGGGGTTGAGCATCAGGTTGTCGAGGTTGTTGCCGTGGGCCGTGCCGATGAGCTGAACGCCGCGCTCGGCGATCGTCCGGGCGGCCTGCGCCTCCAGCTCGGTCCCGATCTCGTCGATGACGATCACTTCGGGCATGTGGTTCTCGACGGCCTCGATCATGACCTCGTGCTGGACGGACGGCGTCTTGACCTGCATCCGCCGGGCTCGCCCGATGGCGGGATGGGGAATGTCGCCGTCGCCCGCGATCTCGTTGCTGGTGTCCACCACGACCACGCGCTTGCCCTGGTCGTCCGCCAGCACTCGCGCCGCCTCGCGCAGCATCGTGGTCTTGCCGATGCCCGGCCGGCCCATGATCAGGATCGACTTGCCGCTCTCGACGAAGTCGTTGATGATCTCGATGGTCCCGTAGACGGCACGGCCGATGCGGCAGGTCAGGCCGACGATCTTGCCGGTTCGATTCCGGATCGCGCTGATGCGGTGGAGCGTCCGCTCTATCCCGGCCCTGTTGTCGTCGCCGAACGTGCCGATGTGGTCCACGACGTACTGGATGTCCGATTCCCCGATCTCCCGATCCAGGAGCGTGATTTCGCTGTTGGCGGAGCGAGCCTCAGGCTTGCGCCCGAGGTCCATGACCACCTCGACCAGATGCGCCGGATCGGTCAGCTCGTGAACGGCCTTGACGACGTCGGGCGGCAGCGCCGCCAGCAACACCTCCAGATCGTCGATCGACTCGCGTCTGCCAGCCCGACCCTGTTCAGCCACAATTCCTCCTGCGCTCTGGGCCTAGCGTACAGCCGGGACGAGTGCCGGCTCGGCAACTCGGACCACGGCTTCTTTGACGAGCAGCGTCACGGTAGCCAGATTCGAGAAGCCCGCCTCCTCCAGGCGGCGATCGATGGGCAATTCGTAGGTTCGAACCGGCGACAGGACGCCGGTGTCAGGGCAGCTGCCGCCCTTCTGGACACGACCCCTGACGAGCCCCAGCCCGAACTCGATCAGCGGCTCTATGGGGGCGCCGGGTCTGGCCAGCAGCTTGAGGTAGTGGGGGTGGTCTTCACGGGTGACGCCGACCTGAAGCAGCGCCGATAGAGCGCCGGGGTCGCCGTCGCGATCCTCGAGCACGTAGCCCTCGACATCGGCGAAGCGGAGGATCGGCGCCAGGCAGGACCGGGGCACGCGGGTCGAGGAGCCCTGGCGCTCCCAGTCGGTCAGGCGATAGGCCTCCATGCGCGCCACGGGCGCCGGCGTGATCGACGCGTAGAGCCGCGCCAGCGGCAACGCGTCCAGGGACTGGCAGGGCCGGATGCCGGCCTCGCGCGCTTGAGCCTCGCTCCACGGCTGCGGGAGGCGCGAGCCCGGCTCGCGGAACAGCAGCTGCTCCTGGCCGTAGCGGGCGAAGCCCGCCTGCATGAACAGCTCCACGTTGCCCTGGCCGTCCGCGCAGGCGACGTGGAATCGGATGGCGCCGCGCTTCGGGCCGTCGCGGAGCAGGTGCTGGACGAGGCGGAAGCGGATGTCGCCGGACTCGCCGGACCCGATCGCGTCCAACTCCACGATAGTCATTTCGTCCCGGGCCGAATCCCGCTCCACGCGCAGCAATCCGGAGACGCGCCGCTCGTCCTCGTAGACGTACAGCACGTCCGCCGGGCGGAACGCGCCGAGCGGCAGCCGGAACAACGAGAAGACGCCGATACGCGGACCGCTCAGCGGCAGCCCCAGCGACCGCGCGTCGACATGGTCCTGCTGCGACAACCGGGACAGCTCCCCCAGGGCGGCCAGATCAGTCAGTCGCGCGAGCCGGACTCGCCCGCTCACGCGGCCCCGTCCTCGAGCCCGCCCAGAGCCACGCCTTCGCCGGGCTCGGCGTACTCGGCGGCCATCGTCGCGAGCAACCTGTGGATGCGGGTTTCGCCGGCCAGCTCCGGATGGAACGACAGGGCCATCACGTTGCCCTGCCTGACGGCGACGACCCGGCCGTCCGGCAGCCGGGCGAGCACCTCCACGTCGTCGCCGACACGCTCGATGATCGGGGCGCGGATGAAGATCGCGTGGACCGGCCGCTCCCCCAGGAGAGGAAACGGCAGCTCCGTCTCGAACGAATCGAGCTGCCGGCCGAAGGCGTTTCGCTCGACGGTAACGTCCAGCAGCGGGAAGACGGGCTCTTCGCCGCCGGCGATCTCTTTGGCCAGGACGATCATGCCGGCACAAGTGCCCAGGATGGGCGCGCCGGATCGGGCCAGGTTCATGATCGGTTCGCGCAGGCCCCAGCGGGCGGACAGCTTGCGCATCGTGGTGCTCTCGCCGCCCGGCAGGATGAGCCCAGATAGGCCGTCCAGATCCTGGGGCAGGCGAACCGGCACGCCCTCCACACCGATGGAGCGTAGGGTCGCGAGGTGCTCGACGACGGCGCCGTGCAGCGCCAGGACGCCGATCTTCACGGCGCTACCAGCCTCTGACGGCCAGGCGCTCCGCTTCGGGGACGGTGGCCGCCGCGATGCCTCGCATCGGAGCACCAAGGCCCTTCGAAACCTCGGCAATGATCTTGGCGTTGTCGAAGTGGAGGGTGGCCTGGACGATGGCTTCGGCCGTCTTCTTGGGGTTCTCGCTCTTGAAGATGCCGCTGCCGACGAACACGCCCTCGGCACCGAGCTGCATGGCCAGGGCCGCGTCCGCAGGGATGGCGATGCCGCCGGCGACGAAGTTGACGACCGGCAGCTTGCCTTCATCGTGGACCTGCTTGACCAGGTCGTACGGCGCGTCGAACTCCTTGGCGGCGACGAACAGTTCGTCCTCGCGCATCGACTGGAGCCGGCGGATGTCGGACATCAGCGTCCGGATGTGGCGCACGGCCTCGACGATATCGCCCGTGCCCGCTTCGCCCTTGGTGCGGATCATGGCCGCACCTTCGTTGATGCGGCGCAGGGCCTCTCCCAGGTTTCGGCAGCCGCACACGAACGGCACCTTGAACTGGTGCTTGTCGATGTGGTTCGTCTCGTCGGCCGGGGTCAGGACCTCGGACTCGTCGATGTAGTCCACGCCCAGTGCCTCGAGTACCTGGGCCTCGACGAAGTGGCCGATCCGGGCCTTGGCCATGACCGGGATGCTGACCGCCTTCATGATCCCCTCGATCATGACCGGGTCGCTCATCCGCGCCACGCCACCGGCCGCGCGAATGTCCGAGGGGACTCGCTCGAGGGCCATGACTGCGCAGGCGCCCGCGTCTTCGGCGATGCGGGCATGCTCCGGCGTCACGACGTCCATGATGACGCCGCCTTTGAGCATCTGGGCGAGGCCTTTCTTGGTGGCCCAGGTGGAGGTCTCGGCGGTCATTCGATCCAGTTCCTTCTCGGTGGGGATAGGACGAGCGGCGGCGGGGCCGGTCCACTCACGGCCGATTATACCCGTGGAGGTCGGCGCCTCCGATGCGCGGGCCGCCTGGAGCGCCCACCGGCCGGGACGCCGGCGGCGGGCGCGCTTCGGCCGGGGATGGCATCCTGACGCGACCGGGTCCTCGGAGACCGGCGGCCGAAGAGGGAGAGTTGCGTGTTCACATTCACTGACGGCGAACTCGTGCTGATTCCCGGCCTGGTGGTGGTCTTCCTGGCCCTGCCACTCTTCGGCTGGATCTGGGGCATGGATCGGGACCAGACCTGGCGACTCATGGCCACACTGGCGCTGGCCCACGTCACGCTGGTGATCGCGCTGACGATCTTCCCGATCCCCATCGCGGGTCAGGAGTTGTACCGCCAGACGCGGGGCATGAGTGACGACAACGTCATTCCATTCGCGACGATCGTCTGGCAGGTCTCGCATCCGAGCTTCAACACGTTCCGCCAGCTGGCCGGCAACATGGTCGTCCTGGCGCCTTTGGGCGTGTACGGCCCGTACCTGTGGCCGGCATTGCGCGGCTGGTGGCGGTTGCTTCTGGCGGCGCTGGCAGGCTCGGCGGCCATCGAGCTGACACAGTACGCGGGCTCGTGGATCGAAGGCTTCACCTACCGCGTAACGGACGTGGATGACGCGATCATGAATACGACCGGGGCCATGGCGGCGTTCTTCATCTGGACCGCGGCCCTGCGCCGTTTCCCGAGGTCTGGCTTGCCGTGGCCGCCGACCACTTGACCGACGCCACCGCGCTGCGGGCCCTCTCCGACGAGACCGCCGCCTGCCGGCGGTGCCCCCGGCTGGTGGAGTGGCGCGAGAGCGTGGCCCAGGACCCGCCGGCCCGGTTTCGGGGCCAGGACTACTGGGCCCGTCCGGTGCCCGGCTGGGGCGACGCGGCGGCACGCATCCTGCTCGTTGGGCTCGCCCCCGCCGCCCACGGCGCCAACCGTACCGGCCGCCTCTTCACCGGCGACAGATCCGGGGACTTCCTGTTCGCCGCGCTGCACCGGGCCGGCCTGGTCAACCAGCCGACCTCCACCAGCCGAGGCGATGAGCTGGGGGCCCGAGGCGTCTACATCTCGGCCGCAGTCCGCTGCGCGCCGCCGGACAACAAGCCGCTCCCCGACGAGCTGACCCGGTGCCTGCCCTACCTGGTCCGGGAGATCGCCCTCCTGCCCAAGCTGCGGGTCGTGGTCGCACTGGGCGGCTACGCCTGGACGGCCGTCCTGCGCGCGCTCGGCGAGACGCGGTCGCCTCGCCCCAGGTTCGGCCACCTTGCCGAGACGCACCCGGCCGGTATCGCCATGGTGGGCTCGTATCACCCGAGCCAGCAGAACACCTTCACCGGCCGGCTTACGCCCGAGATGCTGGACGAGGTTCTGGATCGGGCGCGGGCGATCGCCTCCGCCGTAGACTAGGCCCGTGAGCGAAGCCAGGCTCCTTCTCGTCGACGACGATGTTCCGCACCTCAATGCCCTGGCCGAGCGGCTGACCGCGGACGGCTTCGAGGTGACCGCCGCGTCCAACGCCCGCGATGCCCTCGCCTGCCTGGATCGGTCCTGGCCTGACCTGGTGATCCTGGACCTGCTGATGCCGCGCGTGGACGGCCAGACCCTGGCCGCGCGCATCAAGGACCGGGCCGATCTGCCCATCCTGGTGGTCTCCGCCGTGGCCGAAGCCGACAGCAAGGCGACCCTGATCGCACGCTTCGCCGAGGACTACATCAGCAAGCCCTACGACTACGCCGAACTGCTGGCCCGTATCAGGAGGGTGCTGCGCCGGTTGCGCGATCAGATCCCGATCGAGGAGATCGCCCTGGGAGACGTGACGCTGATTCCGCGCAGCCGCGAGGCTGTGGTCGGAGGCACTCGTGTCTCGCTGAGCCCGACCGAATCGCGCTTCCTGGCGACCCTTGCGGCAAGCATGCCCGGGTCGGTGAGTACCGCCCAACTGTTGCACAAGGTATGGGCCAATTCGGACGCGGCCGATCCGGCATATGTCTGGGTTACGGTCCGACGGCTCCGGCGGAAACTGGAGTCAGATCCGGACCATCCGGTCCATCTGATGACCGATCCATCCGGTGGCTATCGACTTGCGTGACCCCGAGGGAGGGTCCGGCAGGAACCGAACCGGCGGAGACAGGCCGGGCCCGATCGGAAGGCCCGCGTGGCCGACGAGCACCACATGTACCAGCCTGAGGTTCTGCATTGGTACTTTTGCCGCCCCGACCAGCCGATTCTGTAAGTGAACGCGTCAGGTCCGTGGGCTATCTTTGTGGTCCTACGTCGTATGGCCTACGACTGTGCCACTCCCGCAGACGGGGGCTGCAAATGCCTCGGTTGACCCATCAAACGCCCAACTCGTCGCGTTCGCGCCGCTCTCGCGGCCGCGGCCAGAGCCTCGTCGAGTTCGCGTTGGTCATCCCCATCTTCCTGACTCTGGTCGTGGCGATCGCCGAGTTCGCCTTCATGTTCTCGTCGTACCTGTCGATCTCGTTCGTCAGCCGCGACGGGGTCCAGCTCGCGGCGGAGCTCGGCAATACGCCGGGTGCGGACATCGTCATCCTCAACCGGATCGACAATGACATCACCGCTCCGGTGGATCGAAACAAGATCGACCACGTCGACATCTTCTGGGCCCAGACGGACGGATCGCCGCACCCCGGCGCCATCAACACCTGGAAGCGGGGCGGTACCACGTCGTTCACCTTCCCGTCCGGCACCACGATGACGGTGCCCTACACGCAAACCGCCACTGGGTATCGAACCGAGGATCGCTGCAACGTTACCCTCGCGGTCGACTGCGCCCCCGGTCACTCGACGATCGACACGATCGGCGTCTCGATCACCTACAAGTACGGCTGGATCACGCCGTTTCCCGGGCTGATCACGGGCGGATCGGCGAGTGGATCCGGCTTCACGATGGTTCAGACCAACATGATGCGGCTGGAGCCAGTCAAATGAGACTGTTGCGAGACGGCGCTGCCCGAAGGCGCGGCCAGTCCCTGGTCGAATTCACGCTGGTCCTGCCCATCATCCTGACGCTTGTGCTCGGTACGGCCGAAATCGGCATGGCGATCGGCAACAACATGACGCTCGAGCTCGCCACCAGGGAAGGGGCCCGCGTGGGAGCATCACTCACCAACGGCGGCAAGACGGTACCCTGCGCCCAGGTGGATCAGCAGATCATCGCCTCTGTGGAACGAGCCCTCCGCTCGCCCGGCTCGAACGTGGACATCACCAGGGTGGACTCCATCCACATCTTCAAAGCCACCTCAAGCGGCTCCGAAGGCGTCTTCAACGTCTGGTCGTACTCGGCCGGATCCGGACCCGTTGTGGATGGAGCGCAGCTCAACTTCGTCCAGGGTTCGGTGGGCTGGAACGCCTGCTCCCGGAGCAGCGCCTTGCCGGCTGATTCGCTGGGCGTCTCCATCACGTACCGCTACCACATGATCACGCCGATGGCGGTCATCATGGGCCTCGTCGGCACCGACACGATCACGATGAGGGACAGCACCATCATGGCCCTTCAGCCGAGCCAATAGAGAGGCATCGTCATGAAGATCGCGTTCCGACGAACGAGGCCGGACAAGACGGTGGCCTCCAAGGACAAGCTCAAGACGAAGACCCAGCGGGCCAAAGAAGCGGGCCAGATCATCGCCATCTTCGCCCTCGCCCTGACGGCCCTGATCGGGCTCGTCGGCATCGCTGTCGATGTGACTTTCGCCTGGCGCGAGGAGTTGCGCATCCAGCGAGCGGCCGACGCGGCCGCGCTGGCAGGCGTCGTGTACCTTCCCGGCGACGTCTCGGGCGGATTGACCGCGTCGGCGAACGAGGCCCACAAGAACGGCTATACGGGCGGCGTCAACAACACATCGGTCGTGGCCAGTCAGGATCCGGTGAACGACCGCCAGATGGATGTCTCCATCACGACGCGTGTCCCCACCTTCTTCATGCGCATCTTCGGTGTCGACCACTTCACCGTAAGCCGCTCCTCGAAGGCCGTGTACATCCTGCCCGTGCCTATGGGAAGCCCTAATCCCTACTACGGGATTCCGAAGACCTACCTAATGAAGTCCGGCTCTTCGGACACGACCATCACCATGAAGGGCCCCAACAGCGAGTCCGTCAGTGAGCCGCAAGGCTTCTGGGCCACGATGCTGACACAGGGTGCCGGCGCGGCCAGCGGCGACGCATATATGCCCAAGAAGCTGGACGCCAACCAGACTTCGATGTCGCCCCCGAACCCGATGCACGACACGGTCAACTACTACGACTACGGTATCTACATGCCGCCGGGCGTCTCGGGCAACGTATACATCTTCGATCCTGTCTTCTGCGCCACTGACAATCAGCACGGCGCCGGGGACTACTACCTCGATCCGGGCGGCACCGGCGTGACCCCGGTCAGCTCCTACTTCAAGCTGTACAACACCAACAACCAGCCCTACGACCTGGCCGCTCACACGCCCGTGGCGGGTGCCAATTCTGGTTCCTTGTTCGCCAACAACAAGTACTCGGATGCCGCCGCCAACGCGCCTTCTAACGTCACTTCGAGCACGACCTCGTGTACAGGGCCGGCCAGCAACTACCCGACGAGCGACCCGCGCCACTACCACAACGCGTGGTACAAGCTCACCAGTTCTTCGATCTCAGGTGGAACAGACGGCGCAACGTACCGGCTTCGGACGACCACCGATCCTGGCGACTCGAGCCAGGATTCCGCGAACGCCTACAACAACTTCTCCATCTGGGCGACCGGCACAGGCGCCCAGGTCTACGGCCTCGGGGCCATGGAGATGTTCACCCCGCTGCCGGGTGGCGTATCGTCCGAGTTCTACCTGGCCAAGGTTGACGCCCAAGCCGGCGCGGGCAAGACGATCCAGATCAGGCTCTGGGACGTGGGCGACACGTACCTCGACTCGAGTCTGCAGATCCTCCAGCCAACGGACAAAGCGGTCAAGTGGGAACCGGTCAACATGACCTGGACGACTACGAAAGTCACGTCAGCGCCCGGGCCCTGCGCCGCCGGATCGGGCCAGGTGATCACGACCTACAGCAGCGGCACGAAACGGTACGAAGGCTGCTGGTTGACCATCAACGTGGTTCTGGATTCGACCTACAGCGCCCCCCGGGACGGTTGGTGGAAGGTCCGCTACAACATGCTGGGCAGCAGCACTTCCCATGCCTCGGACCTGACCACGTGGCAGGTGAACATCCGCGGAAACCCCGTCCACCTCATCCCGTAGCGGCGTGGCGGCCGACTGCCCGTGGCGGCAGCGGCACGCCCTGCAGCTTCCCAGCTGCGGCCTGGCGGGCCCGTGATGTCTTGAGGCTACCCCTGGCGGCCGCTCTGGTAGGATGCGGCCATGGAGGGCGTGGTCCTGGTCCTCAATCAAAACTATGAGCCACTCAACGTGTGCAATCTGCCGCGCGCGTTCCGGATGGTGTTCGGCGAGCGGGCCGAAGTGCTCGAGTACGACCACCAGATCGTCCGGACGCCGCGCGCGGAGTACCGCGCCCCCGCCGTCATCCGGCTGCAGCACCAGATCAAGCGACCCCGGCCGCGGGTCAAGCTGACCCGCCGCGAGGTCTTCGCCCGGGACGGCTACACCTGCCAGTACTGCGGCCGCCAGAGCGGCGACCTGACGCTGGACCACGTCGTGCCGCGGCATCGCGGCGGGGCCCACAGCTGGGACAACCTGGTCACCGCCTGCAAGGGCTGCAACCACCGCAAGGGCGGCAAGCTGCTCGAAGAAGCCCGCCTGCGGCTGGCGCGCCGCCCGTTCGAGCCCCGCTGCGATGTCTACTCCGTCTTCACGCCCTATCTCCGCGACGAGCGCAACGAGACCTGGCGCTCCTACCTCTTCCTTGGCCACTGACGGCGACCCAGAGCGTGGCCGCTTCGGCGTACCCGAGACGCCGTCGCCGGCCGTGCCGGCACCGGTGGCGAGTCTGCTGGAGACCCTGAACGGGGCTGGCCACTCGGCCTACGTCGTGGGCGGCTGCCTCCGCGACTCGCTGATGGGCCGCACGCCGGCAGATTGGGACCTGACCACGGACGCGGTTCCCGATCGGATTCAGGACTTGTTCCCGCACTCCCTATATGAGAATCGGTTCGGGACGGTCGTGGTGCGCCACGACCAGGCCCAGTACGAGATCACGGCGTTCCGGCGCGACGTGACGTATTCGGACCACCGCCATCCGGACGCGATCGAGTTTGGGCAGTCCATCGAGGAAGACCTGGCCCGGCGCGACTTCACCATCAACGCGATGGCATGGGGCGGGGGACCCGATGAGGAGGCACGCTTCGTCGACCCTCACGACGGCCGCGGCGACCTGCGGCGGCGCCTGCTCCGGGCCGTCGGAGACGCGGACTGGCGCTTCCACGAGGACGCCCTGCGGATGGTTCGAGCGGTCAGGCTGGCCGCCACCCTGGACTTCGAAATCGAACCCGAAACCCTCGCCGCGATCGGGCGCAATGCCGGACTGGCGAGCCACCTCTCGGGCGAGCGCGTCGCCGCGGAGCTGGGCAAGCTGCTCGCCGCCCCCCGACCGAGCGTCGGGTTGCGGCTGATGCACGATACGGGTTTGCTGGCCGTGGTTGCGCCGGAGCTGGCCGGCCAGCGCGGTGTCCCCCAGAACAAGATCGACGGCGACGACCTGTGGGACCACACGCTGCGCACCGTTGACGCCGCATCCAACCGGCCGCTGATCCGGATGGCGGCCCTGCTGCACGACGTCGGCAAGCCCGACACTCTGGCCGGCGGCCACTTCCACGGGCACGACGGCGTCGGGGCGGTCATCGCCGCCCGGATCCTCTCGCGGCTCCACTGCACGCGCGACCTGCAGGACGGCGTGGCCCACCTGATCGCGAACCACATGTTCTCGTACGGCGCGGACTGGTCGGATGCCGCCGTCCGCCGCTTCATCCGCAAGATCGGGCCGGATTCCGTGGAGGATCTGATCGAACTGCGCGAGGCGGACAACCTCGGCAGCGGCCTGCCCGCCCAGGCAGGGCTCCTGCCGGAGCTGCGCGGGCGCATAGCCGCCGTCATGGCGGCCAACCCAGTCCTTGGCCGCGGTCAGCTGGCGATCGACGGCAACGACCTGCAGGCCGAACTGGGCGTTGGGCCGGGACCGGAGCTTGGCCGCATCCTCGACGAGCTGACCGAGAGGGCCGTAGTGGACCCGTCGCTAAACGATCGGGCCACACTTCTGGAACTTGCGCGCGCGGCGAGAGTGCATCCTGACGGATAATCGTCGGGCTCACAACCGATCCGATAGCGGGGAAGTTATGTTCGAGGTGTTGCTGCAGGCCGACCGAGCCATGGCGAGTGGCGATCTCGACCAGGCTGAGCGGTCGTACTGGCAGCTCGTCGAACTGGATCCGACAAACGCGATAGCGGTCACCGGGCTGGCCCGGATTTCGATCGAGCGCGGCGACCGCCGCCTGGCCCGAACCCTGGCCGTACAAGCGCTGGCCATCGATCCCGAGGGCACCTCGGCGAGGAAGATCCTCGACGCCGTCGATACTGGGTCGGACAAGATGCCGGCCGCGGAGCCGACCGATCTGCTCCTTCTGGCGGCCAAGCGCCTCGAAAGCCTGGGCCGAAAGCGCACCATGGGCGAGGAGCCCGCAGGGCGTTCGGAGAGCGCGGGCGAGCCCTGGAAGTCGGCCGGGCGGGGCCATTCGGCCGACGCGGATCTGCCGCAGATCCCGACTGAACCGCTGAAGGAGCGACGTCAGGCGGGCCGCCAGGTTGCGAGCTCCGCCTCCGCGGTTGCCGCCGACGCAGCCCAGCGCGCCCCGGCAACGCGGCCTCGGGCCCACCAGGCCCTGGGGGAGCGGGCCCACCGCCGCCGGATGCCGGAGGACTTCAAGCTGTCTGGCCCCGCCACTGACCCGTTCGCTGCCGCCGAAACGGCCGCCGCGGTGGAAGCCGTCGACGCGATCGATCTGGCTATACCCGACGTCAGCGAACCTCGGCGTCACTACGGCCGCTCGCCCGCCGGCGCGTCGAACAAGCACCCCTCGGGCGCGGGCAGCGAGACGCCCGCACTCCATGAAACCGCTCCCGTGACGACGACGACGGCGGCGGCGGCGGCAGCAGCAGCAGCAGCAGCAGCAGCAGCAGACGATGATGATGAAGCGCCGCTGGGCCCGGAAACCGTGGCTCTGCGGATCCAGCTGATTTCGGACTCGGCCGCCCTGGATGCGGCCGAACGAGACGCCGCTCTGGGAGGGGCCGAGGTTGACGTCGCCGGGACTTCCGTTCAGGCCACGTCAGCTGCCGAGGCCAATGCGGCGTTCACCGCGGCTGAGATGGAGTCGGCCGTGATGGCCGCCAACGACGACACGGCCGTTGAACCCGACTCGACGGCCGGGAAGGAAGCCTCGGATGAATCAGACCGACCGACAGACGAGGCGAGCGCCGAGCCCGGTTGGGACGGCGGTTCCGTAGACGCGGAGCCAGATTCGGGCGAGGTGCAGGCCGTGGCATCGGACGCGGAGGAGACAGAAGCCGCCCAGGGGCGGCGCAAGGGCTTGTTCGGCCGGCTCAGAGGCAACTGAGAGGAGACGCATGCGCATCCTGGTCACCGGCGGAGCCGGCTATGTCGGCTCGGTGTCGGTAGAGGCATTTCTGGCCGCCGGCCACCAAGTAACCGTCCTCGACGATCTCTCCTCCGGACATGCGGACGCAGTGGCGCCCGGCGCCCAACTGGTGGTCGGCAGCTACGGCGACACGGCCGCAGTCAAGTCGCTTCTGCAGAAGCACCGAATCGAGGCGGTACTGCACTGCGGCGCCAAGTCCATTGTCGGCGAATCGATGCGAGACCCGGCCCTCTACTACCGCGAGAACGTGGCGGGTGGAGTGGCGCTGCTCGAGGCGATGCGCCTGGGTGGAGTGAAGCGGATCGTGTTCAGCTCGACCGCGGCCACGTACGGCATGCCGGAGCGGACCCCGATCCAGGAAAGCGACCCCGTCCGGCCCATCAATGCCTACGGTGAAACCAAGAGGGTCGTGGAGGGCGCGATCGCCTGGTACGGCCGCGCCTACGGGCTCCGGAGCGTGATCCTGCGGTACTTCAACGTGGCGGGGGCGAGCGTCAACTTCGGCGAGGCCCACCGCGATGAGTCGCACTTGATCCCGGTCCTGCTGGCCGCCGTGGCCGACGGCAGGGAAGCCACGCTTTTCGGCGACGACTACCCCACTCCCGACGGGACCTGCATCCGGGATTACATCAGCGTCGAGGACCTTGCCCAGGCGCACCTGTTGGCCCTGCTCGCCACCGCCCCCCACGACCCTCGGACCGGGCCCACCGACGGACCGTGCGAGCCGCTGATCTGCAATCTGGGCAACGGCACCGGGTTCAGCAACCGCCAGGTCGTCAATGCCGTCGAGGCGGTCGTGGGCAGGGCCTTGACGGTCAGGATGGGGCCCCGCCGCCCCGGCGACCCACCCGTACTGGTCGCGAGCGCCAAGCTGGCGCAGGACCGGCTCGGCTGGCGACCCAACCACGGTTCGCTGGAAGAGATGATCGGCTCGGCCTGGGAGTGGCGCCGCTCTCACCCGGGCGGGTACAAGAAGTAGCAGCCGCGCGCCGGGAGAGCGAACACATGCCGTCGCCGTTCCGCGGCCGCAAGGCCGCGCCGCCGCCGATCCCACCCGCCGAGTGGCGGCTCCAGGCGTTCGGGCTCCGCAGTCACCGGACGGTGGCCGATCCGGTCATCGAGCCGGGCTGGGGCGGCGTGCGCGTCATGGCCCGCGTCTCTCGCACGACCACGTCTCAGGCTGCGCCTCGCGACCCCGGCGACGCCGGCGAGGCGACCGTGACCATGGTCGATGAGGATGGCCTCGATGCGACGGCGGACTTCCCCGAACAGGCTCTCGCCATCGGCGCAGCGGCCCTGGCGGACGAGCTGATTCTGGACGGCTACCTGACCGTGGAGGCCACTCAACCGAGTGAAGGACGCGCCGACGAGCCCCTCGTCCCGTCTCCCGGCCAGGTCATGACCCGCATGCTGACCGGGGGCAAGCCACGCTTCCGGGACCCGCACCATGCGCTGGATCCGGACCGGCCCATCGCGTTCGTGGCCGTGGATCTGCTTTTGATCGACGAGGCCCCACTGGTGGACCTGCCCCTGATCGAGCGCAAGCGACTCCTCGAAGGGGCCCTCCGCGTGGGCGAGATAGTCAGAATCACCCCCTTCACTCGACCGCCCGTGGGTTCGTTCGCCAAGAGCTGGTACGGCCTCGGCTTTCGGCAGCTGGTGTACAAGGGAGCCAACGGCCGCTACCATCCCGGCGGCGCCGCGGACGACTGGGCCACGGTTTCGATCAATTCGCGCTGACCGGGCCGGCTGGCGTCGTGCCGATCTGGCCGATGGCATGGGGCCGTGGTAGGGTGGCTCCATGCCGGCAACTGCGTTGACTCCCGCCATTCGCAACGAGATCGCGCGACTCGGATGTGCCGACATCATGGTCGGAATTCCGAGCTTTCGGAACGCGGCCACCATCGGCTACGTGGTCCGGGCGGCCCAGGCCGGCCTGGTCCAGTACTTCCCCGATCTTCGGCCGGTTCTCGTCAATGCCGACGCCGGGTCGCAGGACGGGACGCAGCGCGTCGTCATCGAGACGGAGCCCCCCGGCTACGTCGAACAGATCCTGCTCGTCCATCCCAAGAACCGCCTCGACCGGGTCAGCCTGACGTATCCCGAGGTGGACGGCGTGGCCGGCAAGGGCGCAGCCCTTCGGACCATCTTCGAGATCGCGGCCGCCCTGGAAGTCCAGGCCCTCGTCGTCGTGGACTCGGACCTGCGCTCAATCGTGCCGGAGTGGATCGAGCTTCTGGCCGGGCCGATCCTCAAAGGCGGGTACGACTTCGCCGCCCCGCTTTATGCCCGATACAAGTACGACGGCACCATCACGAACACGGTCACGTATCCGGTGACCCGGGCCCTGTACGGCCGGCGCGTTCGCCAGCCGATCGGCGGTGACTTCGGCGTGAGCGGAGACCTGATCCGCCACTACCTGGCCCAGGAGAGCTGGACGCCGGACGTGTCGCGGTTCGGGATCGACATCTGGATGACGACCACCGCCATCACGGGCGGCTTCGCCATCTGCCAGAGCCGCCTTGGGACCAAGATCCACGACCCCAAGGACCCCGGCTCGGACCTCGGGCCGATGTTCCGCCAGGTCGTGGGCACGCTCCTGGAACTGGCCCGCGACAACGCCTCTCACTGGCTCGAGATCACCGGTAGCCACGAGGTGCCCGCCTACGGCTTCGAGCGCTACGCCGACCCGGCGCCGCTCGAGGTCAACACCCTGCGGCTACTGAGCCAGTTCCACGGCGGCTCCCTGACCCTCGCCGACACGTGGCGCCGGATGCTCCGCCCCGGCAACTTCAAGAGCGTGATGGAACTCGCGGCAGAGGCCGGGGCGATGTCTGCGGCCGCCGCCCACAAGCTCGGCCTTGGCACCGAGTCGAGCCAGGCTGCGGCGGGCGGCGGCCGGATGCCCTCCACGGACGAACTGTCCGACGAGGTGGCTGGGTTCCACTTCCCCGACGATCTGTGGGCTCGCGTCTTCTACGACCTGATGGTCGCGTCGGCCCAGCCCGACGCCGAAACCGAGAAACTGGTGGCCGCGCTGGTGCCCATCTACTTCGGTCGGGTCGGTCGGTTCGTGATCGAGAACCGTCGCCTGACCGGCGAGCAAGCCGAGGAAAGCGTCGAGCGCCAGTCGCGCGAGTTCGAACTGCTCAAGCCATATCTGGTCGAACACTGGCAGGAGGCCGGCCGCCACGGCAAGCCTGAGGAGACTCACGAGTGACCCGGCTGCGACTGCCCTCCCGGATCTTGATCCCCGTCGCGAATCCGCTGACGGCCGAGGACCTGGTCAAGATCGGGGCCGCGCTGCTGGACCGCGACGGGGGCAGCCTGACGGTCCTGGGCATCGTGGAAGTGCCAGAAGGCACACCCCTCAGCGAAGGCGCGACACGAGCCCGCCAGGCGCGGCGGTTGCTCCAGCGGGTCCTCGACTACGCGCCCGACGGCGTGACCATCCACACGGTCGTTCGGATCGGGCGCCGGGCGGCCGAAGGCGTCATCGAGGCGGCCACCGAACTGGACGCCCAGATGATCGTCTTTGGCTGGGGCGGCAAGCTCTACGAACCCGAGCCCGGTGCCGATCAGCCGGTGTTCAGCCCCACCATCGACGAGGTCGTCCGGGACGCGCCGTGCGACATCGCTGTGGTCAAGCAGGGCGGCCCCCTCGATGCCGGCCGGATCCTCGTTCCGATCCGTGGCGGCCCACACGCCGAGCTGGCCCTGCGCGTCTCCGACGCCCTGGCTCGCAGCCTGGGCGGCCACGTCGCGGCCATGCACGTCGTGCCGGCCGGCGTCACGCCGAGCATCAAGGATCAGGCCGGGCGCGCCCTGGCCAGGTTCATCCGCCAGCATGCCGACGGCAACGTTGAGCAAATCGTGGCCGAGGCCGCCAACGTCCGGAACACGATCATGCACGAAGCCGAGCAGTCGGACGTGGTTGTCATGGGCGCGTCCGCGTTGCCGGCCACCGACGGCGGGGAGACGTACCTGTTCGGCGCCCTTCCGGAAGCGATCGCGGCCCGCTCGCGCAAGACGGTGATCGTCGTCAAGACGCGCGAACCGATCGACCCAAGCATCTTCAACCAGCTCGAGCAGCACGAGGATTCTCTGGCCGCGGCGGAGCGCGCGGCCGCCGAATCGCGGGCCGTGCCGCTGCGAGTCGAGCGCTGGTTCGGCGAGTCGAACTTCCACCACCGGGAGTTCAAGGACATGGAGCGCCTGGTCCGGCTCAAGGAGCAGGGCGGCCTCACGGTCAGCCTCGTCCTGCCGGCCCTGAACGAGCAGGAGACCATCGGCCCGATCGTCGCCCGAGCCCGCCACGATCTGATGGAGCAGTTCCCGCTCCTGGACGAGCTGCTGGTCATGGACTCGAACTCGAGCGACCGGACGCGCGAGATTGCCGAGGCCGAAGGGGCGCGGGTCCTCATCCACCAGCAAGTCCTGACCCGCCTGGGCGCCATCGCCGGCAAGGGCGAAGCGCTCTGGAAGAGCCTCTACGAGACGAGCGGCGATATCGTCGCCTGGGCCGACTCGGACGTGAAGAACTGGCATCCGCGAATGGCCTACGGCACCATCGGCCCGCTGATCGTGGACGAGCGGCTGCAGTACGTGAAGGGCTACTACCGCCGGCCGATCGTCGAGGGCGGCGCGCTCAAGGAGGGCGGCGGCGGTCGGGTCACGGAGCTGGTCGCCCGGCCGCTGATCAACCTCTTCTATCCCGAGCTGTCCGGCCTGATCCAGCCTCTGTCCGGCGAGTACGCTGGGCGTCGCGGCCTTCTCGAATCGATCCCGTTCTTCACCGGCTACGGCGTCGAGATCGGGCACCTGATCGACATTTGCGAGCGCTACGGCATCGAAGTCCTGGGGCAGGTGGACATCGAACGTCGGGTCCACCGCAACCAGCCACTCGAAGGCCTGGGCCGGATGAGCTTCGTGATACTGCAGGCCGTCATGAAGCGCCTGGAGGCACGGCAGCGTGCCCGCCTCTTCGCCGAGTTGGGCACGTCGATGAAGCTGCCCCGCTACGGCGGTGGCAAGCTGTCGCTGGAAGTGATCGAGGTCGCCGACAGCGAGCGGCCGCCGATGCTCCACGTGCCGGAGTATCTCGAGAAGCGGCGCGCCGCGGGCGCGGGGAGTGGCGGGGCCGCGGGCGCGGGGAGTGGCGGGGCCGCGGGCGCGGGGAGTGGCAACGTGGCCGGCGGAGGCGTGGCTGGCGGCGCGGCCGCTGGCGAGGCCTCGCCCGCGTGAAGGATCCGCGGCGCCTGACCGTCCTGGTAGCGCCCGATTCTCTGAAGGGCTCGCTGACATCCACGGATACGGCACGCTGCCTGGCGGATGGCTGGTCGAAGATCCGGCCTGACGATCGGGTCATCCGGGCGCCCCTGGCCGACGGCGGCGAGGGAATGCTTTCGGCGATGGCCGAAACCGGTGGCTGGGAGTGGCAGGAGTGCTCCGCCCACGACCCGCTTGGCCGGCCGCTCATCGCTCGCTGGCTCCGTTCCACGGACGGACGGCGTGCGGCAGTTGAGCTCGCTGAAGCGTCAGGGCTGTCGCGCCTGCCGCAGGACGAACCCCGAAGCCCGCTCGCCGCCACGACCGAAGGCACGGGCGAAGTGCTGGAGGCCGTCCTTGCGTCGGGCGTGCGCCACGTGGTGCTGGGCCTCGGAGGTAGCGCGACCACGGATGGCGGCGCGGGAATGATGCAGGCCCTCGGAGCACGGTACCGGAACGGCGCCACTCCCCCGCTCCCCGGGCCGGTCCCGAACCTGCTGGGCATCGATCTCTCGGGGCTGGATCTCAGGCTGGCCGAGCTGGACCTGCGGGTGGCCTGCGACGTGACGAATCCACTCCTCGGCGAGAACGGCGCGGCCGCCGTCTACGGTCCTCAGAAGGGAGCCTGGCCGGAGGACGTTCAGGCTCTCGATGAATGGCTGGCCGGATACGCGGATCTGCTGGAGGCCGCTGCCGCCATGACGGCACGGGACCGGCCGGGGGCGGGGGCGGCCGGAGGTTCAGGATTCGGGCTCATGTGCCTGGCGAGCCGGTTGCACTCGTTCGAGCTGATGCCGGGCGTGGATCTGGTCATGGCCGAGATCGGATTCGACGATCGCCTCGCCGAGGCGGACCTTGTCATCACCGGCGAAGGCCAGGTGGACGCACAAACGGCCTTCGGCAAGACCGCGCTGGGCGTCGCGCGCCGGGCTTCCGCCGCCGGGGTGCCGTGCCTGGCGGTGACCGGCTCGGCCATGCCCGAGGGAGAGGCGGCCCTGGCGAACCTCGGTTGCGTCGCCGTCCCGATCGTGAACCGCCCCATGACCCTGAGCGAGGCGATGGCCGACGCTCCGGCGCTGGTCACGGCCACGGCCGAACGGCTCGCCCGGATCGTGGCCTTCGTCATGCCGGTGGCCGGGCGCAAGGAGGCGTCGCCCGTATGAGCCCCCGCCCCACGCAATCGACCGCCGGTTCGAAGTCGACCGCCAAACCGAAGTCGACCGCCAAACCGAAGTCGACCGCCAGGACTGCGGGCTCAAAGCGCGCCCGCAAGCCGTCGCCCGAAGTGCTGGCCCGCCGCTGGGCCGCCTCGCTCGAGAAGAAGCGCCCTGGGCTCATCGATTTCGTTTTCGGCCGGCTGTCCGAGGAGTACGGCCGTCCCGTCTGGAAGCCCCGCCTCGAGCCCATCAGCGAGCTGATCCTGACCATCCTTTCGGCCAACAGCGCCGATATCAACGCCGAGGTCGCCTTCGGCGCGCTGCGTGATCGCTGGCCGTCCGCCACCGCCCCGGCGGGCGCCTCCCGCGAACCGATGGACATGCCCGGCTGGGGAGGGGTCGGTCTGCCTGATCTACCAGCGCCGGATTGGGCCTCGATCGAAGCCGCGCCTCTCGACGAGCTGACGGACGTCATCCGCCCCGGCGGCCTGGCCAACCAGAAGGCGCCCCGCGTCCAGGCCGCGTTGAGCGCGGTTCGGGCCGGGGCCGGCGGCTACTCGCTCGAGTTCCTGCGCTCGCTGCCGCCCCTGGAGGCGCGCGACTGGCTGGCCGCCGTTCCCGGGATCGGCAAGAAGACCGCCTCGGTCGTGCTCCTGTTCAGCTTCGGCACGCCCCTGATGCCGGTCGATCGGCACGTCTTCCGGGTCAGTCAGCGGATCGGATTGATCCCGCCGGGTGCCGACGCGGATTCCTCGCACGACTACTACCTGGCCATGCTGGCGCCCGACCAGATGCTCGCCGCCCACGTCCTGCTGATCACCCACGGCCGCCGCACCTGCCACGCCCAGCGCCCCGAATGCGACCGCTGCCCCATCGCGCCCAGGTGCCGCTTCTACGACAAGGCCGCGGAGTAAGGGCTGCGGCGTGCCCACAGAAAGCGGGCATGCGCCCCTCCATCGCCCCGTCTCGCCCGTGGCTCTGAAAACCCTCTGGCGACTATACGTGTCCGGCCAATGGCTGGCTGCGTGACGCCGGCTCGTCCGGCCAATGGCTGGCTGCGTGACGCCGGCTCGTCCGGCCAATGGCTGGCTGCGTGACGCCGGCTCGTCCGGCCCCAGATAAGCCGGGGTTGAGCGGCCGCAGCCAGACTGGTGTCGATGGGCGATCAGGTCGGAAACCTCGTTCGGGCGGTTCGGATCCGGCGCGGGCTGCGCCAGGAGGACTTGGCCCGGCGGGCGTCGGTGTCCCGAACCACGGTGTCGGATCTGGAATGCGGCAGCTGGGACAGCATGACGGTCGCGACCATGCAGAAGGTGGCCGCCGCGGTGGACGTGCGCGTGGAACTGGTGGGCCGCTATCGGGGCGGCGACGCCTCGCGGCTACTGAGCCGCCGGCACTCGCTGCTGGCCTCTCGGTCCAGCGACTTCGCCGCCCGCCAGCAGGGCTGGGTCTTCGAACCGGAGGTGTCGTTCGCGGTCTTCGGCGAGCGTGGCGCCGTGGACCAGTTGGGCTGGCACGAGGCTCGGGCCCATTTGCTGGTCGTGGAACTCAAGACCGAGTTCGCCGACGTGAACGAGATGCTGGCCACGCTCGACCGAAAGGTGCGTCTGGCCCGGACGATCGCAGCCGAGCGCGGCTGGCAGCCGCGGCTCGTCAGCGCCTGGCTGATCGTGCTCGATACCCGGACGAACCGGCGCAACGCGGCCGAACACCGCGCTCTCCTGCGGGCTCGGTTCCGGACGCCGGCTCGCCGGTTCCGCGCCCTCCTGCGAGATCCCGTGGAGCCCGCCCTCGGCATGTCGTTTGTGACATACGGCGCTGTGGCGGGCGTTAGGCAGAGCCAGGCAGTCAAACGGGTGCGGATTCGGCCGGCCAGACCCTCAGTCGATCGCAGCGACTCCGTCTGACGCGAGCCACCGAGCGTGGAGCCCGGCCGCGGCGGCCCCTCTCCGGCGCGGCGGCACGGGCGGCGGCGTCGTCGCGATATCCGGTCGCTGCCTAACGCCGCCCAGGCTGGCGTATGTCAGGGTTTCGGGGCTGGTGGTGGGATAACGCCGCCCAGGCCGGCGTATGTCAGGGTTTCGGGCTGGTCGTGGGATCGCGCATCGCCCGTCCCCACCCCTCCTATACTCGCCACCATGAGCGAGCCGCGGCCGCAACGGATCCTGCTCGTGGACGACGATCCCAACCTGCTCGTCGTTCTGTCCGAGAAGCTGAAGGACGACGGCTACGACGTGGCGACCGCTCGCGACGGCGTGGAGGCGATGCGCCGCCTGGAGGCGGGATGGCCGGACCTGATTCTCATGGACCTGATGATGCCGCGCGTGGACGGATTGGCCCTTGCCCGCCAGATCAAGGCCACCGCGGACCTGCCGATCATCGTCCTCTCGGCCATCGATACCGCCGACAGCAAAGCCCATCTCCTGGACGAGGTGGCCGAGGATTACGTCACCAAGCCCTACCACTACCCGGAGTTGCTGGCCCGAATCCAGCGCGTGCTGCGCCGCCTGGGCGACCGCATCCCCCGCCAGACGCTGGCCCTGGCGCCCGACCTGACGCTCGATCTCCGGCACCGACTGGCGATCGTGGCCGGGACCGAGGTTGCGCTGACCCCGACAGAGACGCGCCTCCTGTCCGTCCTGGCCGCCAACCTCGGTGAGATCGTGTCCACGGAAGCCCTGCTCGCCCGAGGCTGGGCTGCCACCGAAGAGGCCGACGCCTCGTACGTCTGGGTCTCGATGCGCCGCCTGCGACAGAGGATCGAGCGTGACGCGAGCCGGCCCATTCACCTGCTGACGGTACGCGGCGTCGGCTACCGCCTGGTGGCGACTCGTGACGACGCCTGACCGCGGGGCCGATCTGACGGTCGAAGGCCGGGCCGAGCCCGGACCCGCTCCCGCGCCCGCGGCGGCTCCCGCGCCCGAACCCGCGCCCGAACCCGCGCCCGCGGCGGAGCCCGCGCCCGCGCCCGAACCCGCGCCGCCGACGAAAGTGATTCACGGCCACCACGGAGGCCTCGCCGAGCGCCTGGCCGAGGTGGCCGCCGCGGCCCAACCGCCCGAGCCTGCGCTCTCGCCTGCGCCGGCCGCCGCGGCCCAACCCGCCGCGGCCCAACCGCCCGCGCCCTCGCCCGTGTCCGCGTCCTCGCCCGCGCCCGTGCCGGCAGCGGAAGCCCCCGATTCGGCCGGCATTCCGTTCCGAGTCCTGGTGACCGTGGAACTGATCGTGGCGGCGGTCGTGCCGCTGGCCGCCTTCGGGGCGATCGTGCTCGCCGCGGGCCTCACCACCGACGACCGGGTCGTCACTCCGGTGCTGTTCGGCGCCATCGTCGCGGCGGCCCTGTTCGGCGTCGTGAGCGCGGCCATCGCCGTGTCGAACGTGACCCGGCCGCTGCGGCGGATCACCCTGGCCGTGGAACGGGTCGCGGCCGGAGAATCCAGCCCTCCCATCCGGCTCACCGGCGACGACGAGCTGGCGCGGCTGGCCGAAAGCCACAACCGCATCGCGGCCGACGTAGCCCGTCGCAATGGCGAACTGGCCGCGCTGCTGACGGCCATCGCCGCCTACGCCCCCGGCCTGGGAGTGGCGCCGCTCGTGGCCCAGGCCGAGCGCGACGCCCGCCAGATATTTGCCCTCATCGACGCCACGGCCACGCTCGACGACCCGGACGCCAGCCCCGCGGAGGAGTGGGTGCCAGGCGACCCACGCCCGGTTCGGGCGCGCATTCGGGCCGGCTCGGAAACCCTCGGCCTCGTCGCGGGCCACCTGCCCGCGACCCGCAGCTGGGAACGCGCCGATCAAGACCTCCTCGAGCTGTTCGCCAGTGAGGTCGGCGTGGCGTGGCGCAACGCCCAGCTGTTCGGCCGGATCGAGAGCCAGAACGCCCAACTCCTCGAACTCGACGCCGCCAAGGACGACTTCTTGCGGGGCGTGAGCCACAACCTTCAGACACCCCTGACGAGCATCCGCGCGTACGTGGAACAACTCCGCGAGCATGCCCCGGACGCGGACACCGAGCGGCGCCTCGCAATCGTGGCCGAGCAGTCCGGGCGGTTGACCCGCATGGTCCGCCAGCTCCTGACCGTCACCAGGATCCAGGCCGGCGTACTGCGCGCTCAGCCCGAGGTCATGGCTTTGGCGCCCAGAGTCCGGCGGGCGTGGGAGGCTCTCAACGCGACGGACACGACTTTCGATATGGTCGACGATGCGCCCGGCTGGCTGGCCGTGGCCGACCCAGACCAGCTCGACCAGGTGCTGTGGGCCCTCCTCGACAACGGCGTCAAGTACGGCGGCCACGACGGCCGGATCGATGTGCGCATCTGTCCGGACGAGTCGAACGGCAAGCTATGCCTGACCATCACCGACCACGGGCCTGGCGTGTCGGAGGCGGATCGCGCACGACTGTTCAACCGATTCTCGCGCGGCGCGACGCAGCCAGCCGGCGACGGCACGGGCCTCGGCCTGTACCTGTCGAGGCAGCTGCTCGCGGCGATGGGCGGCGAGCTGTGGCTGGAACCCTCCGAGGCGGACCGCGGAGCGGCCTTCACGCTCTCGATGCCGGGCGAGCCGCCGGCCGACGAAGGCTAGCCGGGCCCGAGGGCGGCCGGCGAACCCGCGGCGGAACCGCGGCGAACCCGCGGCGGCCGGCGGACCCGCGGCGGACTGGGCCGGCCGGCGAACGGCGTACCCGACCGGGGGTTGTGCGCGCCGGCAACGCCGCTGCGCAGCGTAGTGCTCGCTGTCAACGAACTGCGCTCGCGATCCGCCATCCAGCGTACGACAACCTACGGTCGAGGCATGGCAACGGCCGGGTAATGGCGCCGGCTCAGGGTCGCGGGCAAGATTCTCCCAGGTGGATCGCTCACCTGTTCGGTCGGATAGGGGACTCAACCTAGAGGCTTGCCCTGCCGACATCTACCACGAGTGCTGCAGTCGCACTTCTTGAGGCTACACAGGAATAGAGATGACCGGTAGACCAGGGCTTTTCGGAGGCTTTCGGCAAAGCGACACGCTAGAGCGTGACGATGCCGAATTCGGCCTGCGCGGCCAGACCCTGGATCCAGTCTGGGGGTCCCTCGGACCGCAGACCGAACCCACCCCCGACGCCTGGAACACGTCCCCCGACGACATGGGGCCTGAGGTCGACGTGGAGGTCTTCGGCAACGGCTTCCAGATTTCGGGCCAGATTCGAACTGGCAGCTTCAACCGGCTCTCCGACTGGCTGAACATGCAGACGGGCTTCATCCAGCTTCGCGAGGCTTCGGTCACCCACCTGGGACACGCCAACCTGCCGGACCCGGAACACCAGCACGGGACGATGTGGATCCGGCTGAATCAGGTCGTGCTGGTCGCCGAGCGTGGCTCCGCGGACGCGGCCGGCGCGACCGGCATGGTCGTCCAGAAGCAGAGGCGGCGGGCCACGATTGTCCTGCCCGGATACAGCCTGCGGGGCAGCCTGCACGTCCACGCGCACGGTTCGCTGCAGCAGTTCCTCGAGACTCCCGACCCCAAGTTCATCCCCGTGACGGACCTGCTGATCCGCTGGACCGACGACCCGGCGGTGGTGGCCCGGTTCCCGCTCGGTCTGATCAACCGGGAACAACTGGTTTCACTGCTTGAAGAGCCGGACGCTCCGGGCGAGGGCGCCGCCGGAGCCGACGAAACGGACCTTCTGAACCGCCGTTTCGGCGCCGCCTGACCCGCCGCCGACCTGCGGCCCACGTGCCCGGACCCTACCGTCCAGGTTGTGTCGGCAGCTGACGCCTGATCTGCGCCACCCTGTCCATATCCAGATCGGCGACCACGACGCCCGGGCCGTCGGGGGCCTGGGCCAGGACCGTGCCCCACGGATCTACGACCATGCTCCGGCCGTGGGCGAGCACGCCGCCGCCGATGCCGCATTGGGCCGGCGCGATGACGAACGCCCCGTTCTCGATGGCACGGGCTCGCAGCAACACCTCCCAGTGGTCCCGCCCCGTGGCTTCGGTGAAGTTGGCCGGCACCGCCATGACCACCGCCCCGGCCGCGGCCATCTCCCTGTACAGCTCCGGAAACCGCAGATCGAAACAGATGCTCATGCCGAGGCGCACGTCCGCCTCCTCGGCCGCGCCCCGCATCAGCGCCGTCACTGTCTCCGTGCCAGGCGTCGTCCGCGCCGATTCGCGATCCGAGGGCCCGCCGTCGATCGAGACGTCGAACAGGTGGCGCTTGCGATAGGTGGCGCCGACCTGGCCGGCCGGATCGAGCAGGACGCTGGTGTTGTAGGGCCGGTTTGCATCGGCCGAAAGCTCGGCCATGCTGCCGAGCAGTATCCACGTGCCCAGCTCACGGGCCAGATCCGAGAAGGGCTCCGTCACGGATCCCGGCACGCTCGAGGCGGACTCTCGCATGCCGGCCGCAGGGCCCCGATAGAGGAACGCCTCGGGCAGGGCGACGAGGGTCGGGCGGTCCTTGGCGCTGCGCTTCACCAGGTCCACCGCCCGGTCGATGTTGGCGGCGACGTCCTGGTCGGCGGCCAGCTGAATAAGCGCAACTCGAAAACGGCTCACGGCGGTTCTCCCTCAGGCTGAGGGGCGGGTGGCCGGACGTGGCCGGCTGGCCCCTGCCGATGGTACGCTCCCGGCAAGGAGGCTTCCATGACTTCTCCGACTCGCGCCGACGCGTGGCAGCTCCTGGCGGAGTGGACGCCGGGCGAAGCGCTGCGCAGGCACGGCCTTGCCGTCGAGGCAACGGTCGCCTGGTACGGAGCCAACAAGTTCGCCATCCCCGAGCCGGAACTGGAGATCTGGCGCGTCGCCGGCCTGCTCCACGACTTCGACTACGAGCGGTACCCCGAGACGCATCCCATGCGGGGCGCCGAGGAGCTACGGCGGCTCGGCTATCCCGAAGTCGTGGTGGAGGCCGTTCTGGGTCACGGCGACCACACCGGCGTGCCCCGAACGACGCTGCTGGCGAAGACGGTCTACGCCTGCGACGAAATGTCCGGCTTCGCGATCGCGGTGACGTACGTGCGGCCGAGCCGGAGCCTCGACGAGGTCGACGCCCAGGCCATCCGCAAGAAAATGAAGGACAAGGGCTTCGCCCGGCAGGTCCCCCGCGACCAGCTGTTGCGCGGAGCCGAGGAGTTGGGCGTCCCCTTCGACGAACACGCGACGAACGTGCTGGCCGGCCTGCGAACGGTGCGCGACCTCTTCGGGATCTAGCCTCACGCCGTGGCCGGGCTTGCGCCGTGAGCTGGGCTCACGCCGTGAGCTGGGCTCACGCGCGGTCGTGGACGAATGGCACTCCCGGAAACGCCCCGGCCTCGTCGTCCCCCGCCCGAACCCAATCCATCAGCGAGCGGTTCACGATCAGGGTCGACACGTCGCGCAACATCAGCGCGCCGCGGCAGCTGTAGCCGAGCGTGACGTCCGTGAGCGGGATCATCGGATCGGTCGAAGCCAGATAGGGCAGCGGCATCTGACCGGGTTTGGCGTGCAGAACACCCAGGGCGCTGTAGGGCCCGAGCTGGACCTGCAACCTGTGACGGACCAGGCGGATCTGGCGTGCCCCATTGGCTCGGCTGCCGGCCGTCTCGACCGCGTACAGGGTCGACCGGTCGACCTCACCTTCACCCAGGTTCACGACCGTGTCGTCCTCGTAGTTCTCGACAAAGGCCTTGTGGACGACGATCGATTCGCTGCGGTTGAGCAGCTCGGGCAGGCGCTCTCCCTGGCATTCCACGTATCCGATGAACCTTCGACCGAGCGCGTATCCGATGAATGGGGTCAGCACTGCGGCTCCTGTGGCGGTCTGGTCGGTCAACCCCATTCGACCGACGGCGCGAGGTTACCGCCCCGGGCCCGCGCCATCGCTCCCACGGAAGTACCGGTGGCGCGCGCGCGCACCACGGGCTCAGCCGTTGACCAGACCGCTCGTGACCACGACTTCGAAGTCTTTGCCGCTCAGCTGGCCCAGGTGATGCAGGTCGTCGTCGTCCCATTTGCTGCTGGGTTCGCCGGTGACGTACCAGGGCGAGCCGTTGTCGGCCAGGATCATGCCGTAGCGCTTGAGGGCCGTCAGTACGACCCGGGCCTGTGGACCGTATCCGGCGATGTCCACCGACGCCTTCAGTCGCACCCGCAGGCCCATCGGCGGCAGGTTCGAACACGGACTCGCGGTCTGGTGCCGAGCCGGGTACATGTAGCCGCAGGTGCGCGGCGCGGTGAACCGGATGGCGTGGCGGATCGCGCCTGAAGCCACGTCCGAGTACAGAACCAACCCCGGAAGGATCGGCAGGCCGGCCGCGTCGGCGCTTGTCCAGCCGGCGGGCCGAAGGGCGTTCGACCTCAAATTCCAGATCGCGCCCGAACCGGCGCTCCAACGGCTGCCGGACTTGCGCACGTCGTACAGCTCGTACAGGCGGCAGGCGCCACGGTCCAGCAGCAGCATGTGGCGGTCCGAACCGTTCTCGATCTTTGGGTTGGCCGGGATCGGATACGGGCCTGCGTCGGATTCGTCTGCGTACTCGAACGCCACCGCCACTTTCGGCGCGGCCGAGGTCACGACGTTGTATGGGATGCCGTCGCCAACGGCGTCGAAGTCGGGGTGGAGGGACGAGTTGAGCCCGATGGCCTCGATCATGGCCTTTGAGTTGGCCGCCACCGGCAGCTTCGAGATGTCACGGTTCCACACGTTCGACGCTGGGAACAGACGGCACGCCGCCGAGGCTGTCGCAGGCGGCTTCGGGGCCGGCGTCGCAGGCTGGCTCGGGCTTGCCTTCGGGCTCGCGCTGGGGCTCGCGCTCGCGCTCGAACTCGCGCTGGGGCTCGCGCTCGAGCGGGCGGTTTCTTGTGCGCTGGGAGACGCAAACGGAGGTGGGTCCGGAGCGGGGCTCGAGGTGACGATCTGCGTCTGGCTCGAGGCGGCCGTGTCCGGCGGACCCGAAGCCGGGCTTTCGAACGGTCCGCCGCAGGCGCCCGCGATCGAGGCCGACAGGATCAGCCAGACGACCATGGCCATCGGATGCGGGAATCGCACTCGCATTTGACGATCGTAGCCCCGCCCCGAACGGCCCGGACGACGTTGACCCTCGCCGTCCGGGCGCTTGGTACCGGGCGACCTTACGGCTGCCAGCTGACCATCGTGGCCTTGGTGGTTCCCGGAATCGGCGTGACCGTGCCGCCGCCCGCCGGGACGACGTAGACGCCACCCGATGACTTGATGAAGGCGATCTTCGTGCCGTCGGGCGACCACGTCGGGCTTTTGGTGCCAAAGGTGTAGGCCGTCCCGGCGACGCTGCCGGTGACGTTCACGACCTTGAGCGTGCCTGAGCTGACGGCCAGGGCCGTTCCGTTGGGCCGCCAGGCGAAATCGGTGGCCGAGCCCAGATCCTGGCTCGCCCCTCCGCTCGTCGCGCGGACCCAGAGGTGGTTGGCCGAGATCCAGGCGATCTTCGTGCCGTTGGGCGAGAGCTTGGCCTTATAGCTCGTTATGCCGAGCGACGCGGAAGCGCCGTTGGAGGCAGTCACCTTCACGAGGTGGCCGTCCTCGTCCGCGGCCAGCAGGGCGGACCCGTCGGGCCACCACTCGGTCGCGACGTACGGAGCGCCGACGCGGATCGTGGACTTGCCGGAACCGTTCGAGTTCATGGACATCAGGTTGCGAGTCGAGTCCACGCTGTTCTGCTCGCAGACCTGGTCGAAGCCGCTGTAGTGCCAGTAGTAGATCTTGCTACCGCTGGGCGACCACAGGTAGCCCTCGTCCTTGTTGGTCATGGTGGCCCGAGGCGTCGTCGCCCAGCCCGCCACGCGGACGTCCGAGATCTCCGGCGTGCAGGACTTGATGACGTGGATCGTCGCGCCGTCATGAGACCAGACGGCCCGGAGGTTGTAATAGGGAGGGCTGAGCGGCCCGGTGGCGATGCCGTCGGCGATCTTGCGGGCGGCCGTGCCGTCCGGCTTCACGACCCAGACCTGCGGCTGGCTGACCTCCTGAGGCAGCGAAATCGACGTCTGGTAGAGCAGATACAGACCGTGCGCGCTGACCGGGATGCCCAGGCTGTAGATGGGCCCCAGCGTGAGCAGGTGCATGGTCCCGAGGGACAACGGAGTCGCGGTCGGGGCGGCGGTTGGAGCGGTGGTCGGCGGCGCGGTCGGGGCGGCCGTTGGGGCGGCGGTCGGCGGCGCCGTGGGCGCTGGCGTCGGCGCGACAATGGCGGTCTCGTCGCTTCCGGTGGATGGGGCGGACGTCGGGCTCGCGTCGGTGGCCGGCGGCCCGCTGGACTCGGGCGAGGCGGACGCTCCCGGAGTCATGTAGATCGTGGTCGGGGTGGCGCTGGATGCGCAGGCGGCCACGACAAGAGCAAGGGCCGCGGCCACGGCGGCGACCCGCTGGGTAACTCGCATCGGATTCCCCCTTTCAATGGCCGGCGTTTGAACCGCCGAGATCCTGCGCGAGAACCCCAGGATGCCACCTTGGGTTCGCGAGGAAAAGGTTGCGGCGTCGATTTCAACCCGAATCAGCCCGGAATCCGGCCGAAATCGGCCCATCTGTCGGCAAATTGACAGCCCAAACCACGGTCGGGCCCGACCGGCAGGAGGAGTTGAGCGGACGCTCGCGCGGTCAGCTCGACGGCCGATCGCGGGTCAGCAGCCGTCGACCGTGCCCGGCGGCACGTCCCTGCAGACCGTAACCGCGTCGCCAAAGTGCCGATCGATAGCCGTTCGGAGGTTGGAGCGGTCGAACACGATCGGCTCAACGAGGATCGCCGGAATGGTGACGCTGCCGGGGGCCGTGAACGGCGCGGGCTTTCCAGCCGAGGTGACCACGTCCTTCACCCGCGGGTTGGAGCACAACGCCAGGGCCGCCTCCCCGGCAATTCTGCCCATCTGATTCCGGTCCGTTGCCACGTCGACGATCTGGAGGCCCAGGGCGACCTGGTTCAGAGCAAACCGGTCCCCGCCGGCGCCGGCGACGAGCACCTTGCCGGCGAGACCCCGGTCTTGGAGGGCCGCGATCACGCCGCCTGCCAGACCGTCGTTTTCGGCGAAGACCATGTCCACCTTGTTGCCGCTCCGCTGAAGGAAGTCCGCCATCTCCGCCCGGGCCACGGCCGGGTCCCAGTTCGGCGTGAACGTCTCGCCCACGTTGACGAGCGTGTCGGAGCTCTTCCCGACGTCCGGGAGGCCTGCCTGGGTCATACCCTGCCGGAGGAGAAGGCTATCGATGCCAATCGCATTCCCCCTGATGACGACGAACCTGCCCGACGGCCTGGCGGCTAGCAGGGCGCCCGCCGCGAGCGCGCCGACCCGAACCTGGTCGGGGCCGACGAACAGGACGTTCGGGTTCATGATGGGTCGTTCGAGGGCCACGACCTGCACGCCGTGTGCGACCGCGCGCTCGACTGCGGGCTGGATCAGGTCGGGATCCTGGGGCAAGACGATCAGTACGCCGACGCCGTCGTCCACGGCCTGGTTGATCTGGGCGCTCTGCTCAGTGGCGGAGGATTTGGCGTCCATTTCAACGTAGCGGACGCCTGGGTCCGAGAGCGCGTCCAGGATTCCCTGACCGACCGATGGCTGGACCTCGTTCTCCGCAAAGTTGTTCCAATAGGTGCCGATCGTGCAGCCCCCGCCCGCGCTTGCGCTGGCGGCGACAGTTGGCTGGGACGCCGAGCTCGGAGAGGCCGGCCCGACCGACTCGCAGGCCGCTCCAACGAGGACCAGACACGTCGCGAGCCCGAGCGTGCGGACGAACTGGAGCGGAACGAATTGTCGCCGCCGTCTCGCAAGACGATCAGTAGCAGACATCGAAATGACTCTTCGGCTGCACGCCCTGGCACAGAACATCCTTGGAGATCCATTTGCCATCGAGAACGAATTCGAGATCCCATTTGTCGATGGCGACAGGGGTCAGGAGCACCGCGGGGATGACGGAGCCGTCCGACACCGCGAAGGGCTTCGGCTTTCCGGCCGAGGTCGTGACATCGTCGACGCGTGGATTGGTGCAAAGCGCCAGGGCCGCTTCTCCGGCGATCTTGCCCACGAGGGGCAGGTTCTCCCACACGTCGATCACCTGCGTTCCCATGGCAAGGCGATTCAGACCTGTCGGGTCGGCGCCGCGGCCGGCGACCAGCACTTTGGGCAGGCTGACTTCGTCGGCCGGCTGCATGTCGACGTTCATCTTCTCGAGTGCCCGGAAGACGCCGTCCGCCATGCCGTCGCTCTCGACCAGGACGAAGTCGACGTTGCCGCCGCTCTCGCGGTAGAACCTCTCCATCTCCGCCTGGGCCAGGGTCGGGTCCCAGTTCGGGGTGAACGTCTCGCCGACGTTGACGAGACTCGACGAGGACTGCCCGGCATCGGGCAGGCCGGCCTGCGTCATGCCCTGCCGGAGGAGGTTGGACTCGAGGTCGGCCGAGTCGCCTTTGATGACGATGAACCGGCCGGAGACGGCGCTCATGTACTGGAGCAGGCCGGCCGCCTCCATTGTGCCTGCCATGACCTGGTCCGTACCCACGAAGAGGACGTTGGCGTCCGCGATCGCCCGGTCCAGGGCGACGACAGGGATGCCGCTCGCGACGGCTTTGTCCACCGCGGGCTTGATCAGCTTCGGGTCCTGCGGCAGGACGATCAACGCGTCGATGCCGGCGTCGATGAGTCCCTGAACCTGTTTGGTCTGGGCATCCGGCGCGGACTTCGCGTCTCTCGTGATGTAGTTGCCGCCCCCAGCCTCAATCACCCCCTTGACTGCGGGTTCGTACCAACCGCGAACGCGTTCCTCGGTGGAGTTGTTCCAGGCCACACCGATCCTGCAGCCCGGGCGCGGGGTTGGGATGGGAAAGGCAATCGGCGGGGCGGTTCGCGTCGTCGCCGTGCGAGAAGGGGTCTGCGCCGGGGTCGGGGATGACGGTCCCGTGGCTGACGGCTCCGTGGACTGGCAGGCCGCGCCTGCGAAACACAGGCAGAGCGCGACCGTGAACACCCGAACTCCCGCACGAGCCCGAGATGTCCCTCCGCGGCGCGAAGCCCCGACCCTCACGAAGCCGCCTCCCCTCGAAATGGGCGACAGTCCCGGTCGCCTGCGCCACGGAATCTGCGAGGGGACCGACGGGATGTCAAGCCCGGTCCGGCAGGTCTTCCCGAGCACGAATTGGGGGAGTGGAGCCGACACATGATCGCGTCTGCTGCCGAGCTGTTGGGGTTAGTGACGTAGCTCCGCGGCGAGTCAGCTCTCTGGTCGATCTCGGCGGCCTCGTCAAACGCCGCGTGGTGCTCGTGTCGCCCTCATGGGGCGACGACTCCGGAGACCGTCACGGACTCACCAATGCCCCCGGCCCAGGTGACCCAGCCACCGCCTTGTCCGCAGAGTAGACCTCCGTCCGAACCCGGAATGAGGACCGACGAGCCAGACTGGAGATCCCACATCCATACGTCCATGGTGCCGGTCCCCGAGTAGACCATCGTCGTGAAACAGACTGAGTTGCCGGAAGCCGAGGGCCAGATTTGGTCCACGCCGGACGGAGGCGCGTCGGTCGTGACCGGCGTGGGTGTCCACGACGGGCCCATCGCGGTCCACACGCGCTGACCGAGAGCCACGCCTGATCCACTCTGGCTGGCACCGGCGTCCGCGGTCCATGCGAGGCGACCGCCTCGGAATGACACCACGTAGGCACCCGAGGCTATCTGCACTGGCTGGGGAACGCTGGGGGTGGAGAGCATCAACCTGGTGTCGTACACAACCCCGCCAGCTTGATCGACCGCGCCCTCCGTGTAGGCAACTGATCCGTTCGAGAATGCGAAGTAGTTGATCTGCTCCGCGGTCGCAACCGTTCGTACGAGCTGACCCGTCGAGATGTCGACGACCTTGACAAGCCAGCCGAACGGTCGGCCGGGGCCGGTGTTCTCGACCGAGTAGGCGAGTTGGCTACCGTCGAAGTCGAACGACGGACAGCTTGCATTGCCGGCCCACTGCCTGGTGGTGCGACCTGAGGCGAGAAGACGGGATTGACCGCTACTCAGGCTCATCACCAGGATGCGCCAATCGCAATCGCCGACGATGGAACCGCCCGAGTACTTCCACTCCTCCCAGGCCACGTTGTCGCCGCTGATCACCGGGCCCCAAGGGTGGTACCCGGCGGCGGCTTTGGCGAGAATCGTCCACCTTGCGTGGGCCAGGTCGACGAGGACAACGTCGGACTGGAGGCCATCGTCTGCGGACGCAATCTCGTCCAGTACCGCGAGCGGTCCCTCGGAGCTCATCGAGTGGAATCGGTATCCGAGTGGCAGCGCGACTACCTCGATGGCGGGCCATGGAAGGTGCGACGCCGACGCTGAGACTGACGCCGTCGCGGCCGACCCGGCCGGCGCCGGGAGAGTCGACGGGATGGTTGCGGTTGGTGCCGCCTGGCTGGCAGCGGTTCGGCCGGGCGTCGACTGGCAGCCAGCGACGAGGATCGCCGCCAGCGCGATCTCCAGTAGCCTCGGCCGCCTACCCACCCGGGCCTCGTGACCGAGATCGACTCGGAACCGATGCCATCTGCCCCCCTGATACGTTCCCGAGTGGCTGGTCGGCCGGGTGCCGGCCAACATCAACGTAGCAATCGTTGAGCCCGTGAAATGGCGCCGCCATAGGCTAGCTCACTATTGCGGGCCTCGACCTACTCCACAGCCAACAACCACCGGGCACGACGCGCCTGCGGCTACGTCGGCCGCGACCGCCACTAGCATGAGGGCGCCGGCCGGCCGTAGCATGACCAGCGAACGGTGCGTCTTTGATGAACGGGCCGCAGTCCGGTCACCAGAACCCGCAGGACGTAGAGGGGATGACAGTGACGAGGGTTGGGGGACGCCTGCTACTGGTCTTGATCGTGGCGGCGTTGGCACTGATCGTGGCCATTCCGACATTGGGCTTGCTGCCGGCGAGCGAGCGTCCACCCGAGGCGACGTCATCCGCCACCGCCGCGACCGCGGCGGTGGCCACAATTGCGGCAGCGGATACCTCGAGCCCGGCGCCCACCGCGAGCACCAGCCGAATCGTTCGGCACCCGGCAGTGGTCGCACGTGTGCCCGACTGCCAGAACCCGCTCGGCTGGGACTACACAGTCTCCGGCAACGACCTGTTCGTGGTCTGCGACGCACAACCCTCAACCAGTTCAGACGCCCCGTCCACCGGACCCTACGTCGCCCGAGTTGACCTGACAACGAACCGGGTCACGGCCATCTACCGGTACGGGCGGCCGATGACATACATCCAGAGCCTCTCCGTGCTGAACGACAGTCTTTGGTTCGAGACAACCGGTCCGGGCTCGGCCTGCGTAGGGAGTGGCTGCGATGGCTTCTTCCGCCTCGAGCGGTTCGACATCGCGACCGGCAAGAACACCCTCGACCTTCCGAATGTCGGGCTCGCCGGGAGCGGCCTCGGCTACATCTGGGTCCGGGACATCAACCCCGCGGCCGATGCAACGAATAGGCCGGCTCGGATGCTGGACCCCCGAACCGGCGAGGAGAAGGGACAAATGCCGGACCTGGCGGATGGCCAGGCCTTCGCCTGCGGCTCGATGTGGCTGCTGGCCACGACAAACGAGATGACGGACGCACCGACCACATCATTCGAACGCATCGATCCGACGACTTCCTCGGTCGTTGCTCGGTTTGCCATACCGGGCATCTACCCCAATCTGGCGTCAATCGGAAACGAGTGCTGGGGGAGCGTGTCACCGGGGGGTTCAGACTTCGACATCTCCGGCTACGCGGACCACTTCGTCCGGATCGGGAATGCAGGAGTGGAGTTTTCCAGTCCGCGCCTCAGCGTCGGTGTATCTCGAGACTCATCCGGTGACGGCGCTTGGGAGAGCCGGGTAGACATCAAGGGCGGGAGCTTCTGGCTGGTCGGGGACGACCTCGGTGAGACGGCGACTCTGCGGAAGATCGACTCACTCACCTGGGAGCCGTCGGGGACGATCTGGCGGGTCGATGCTTCCGGTTACCCGGGCGACCCGTTCGCCATCATCGGCGGCTCGGTCTGGGCGTATGGCGACGCCGGCGGGATCGTTCGGCTCGATATTCCGGTCGACTAGAGACGGACGCCGGGGGGCAACTCAACAGGCCCTCGAGCTTTGTGGGTGGCGCAGCGGCACCGTCTCGAAGTGGGCAACGACCTTCGCCCTCAGCTCCGGCTCGGGCTTCGTCACTTCTGCAGGCATCCTCTCCGCCGTTGGCTCAGCCCCTTCGGCATGGAACGCCGCCGGATCGCTCTCCACGCCTTGCCAACACGGCGCATCCAGCTGTTCGCGTCCGCCGTGGGCAAGGAGCCCTACCCAGCCCTCAAGCTTGTCGCTAGCTGCACTCCCAGGTGAATGCCAGCTCGGCCGGATGAACCTGGCACTGGAACAGATGCCCGGTTCCGACATCTCCGAACATGTAGTCCAGGTGGTCGTTGGAGTCCACCTGGAAGACGTACTTCATGAGCTGTTGGCAAAGGCGGCACTGGGGATATTGAGCTCCTTGTATCCAGGCGGGCCAGCCGCCCAGCTTGTCTCCACTCGCGGGCAAGCCGGCGTCCGACAGCTCGTCGAGGACCTCCTCCTCGATCTCATCGCCGAGCTCGGCGGCATCTTCGCCCCAGCCAGGGGGTTCTGGCTGTCTGGTCCAGCCAATGATCCGGCGCGGAGTGAAGACCGCGGCGGCCGTCGACGCCGCACCCGGACCATCGGGAACGATCCGGATGCGTACTGCGGGGCTGAACGCGGAGAAAGCTTCGAGGGCAAACTCGCAAGGGTCGCCATCCAACGATTCGATGCAATAGAGGAGTTGCAGAAGGCCTTCTCCAAGCGGTCTGACCTCGTCTGGCACGTCGGCCAAGCGAAGCTGCAGGAACTGGGCCAGCGGCTTGCCGCAGCGCGGACAGGAGGGGTGGTCCACGCCATCGGACAGATACGGCACTCCGCCAAAGCCCGAGGCTGGACCGAGGTCGCCAGGCTCGACAGTGGGCAAGAAAGCGGCGCGCACCAGCTCCTGAAGGGCAGCCGGGAGGCTGTCGATCAGCTCCTGAATCTCAGCCGGTGACAGCCGGACCGGCGCGGCTGGCGCGCTCTGGGATGGCATGACCATGCTATCCCAGGCTTCGTTGACCCGGACGAGGCTCGGGCTAGATTGGCTGACTGGATTCTGAAGGTACGAGGAGTTCGACCAGACCGACGTCGGGCCTGTCTGGGCAGTTGCGGAATGGGGCCTGGCCAGCGCATCGCTCAGCGCAATGGCCACGAAGAGGACCGCCCATATCCCGCCGGCGAGCAACGCGGCGTCATGGACGAGGCCCGTCCCGTAGGTCATGCCCAGATAGGCCGTCGCCACGCCGGGCAACGCCAGGATGCCCACGATCGCGATGTCGCCCCACTGCTTGTGGCCGCAGTTGGGGCAGACGTACTCGCTCTTCTTCTTGAACGTGTGGCAGCGTGAGCACCGGTCCTGAGAGCGAGGTTCGCTCGGGGCCTGATCGACGGGGGATTTAGGTCGCTCGGGTGGCGGGGGCGGAGCTACGGGTAGGGCGCCGGGCCCATTGGCGTGACAAGTCGGGCACAGGCCGCTGATGAAATCCCAGCCGCCCAGTCGGCCGCACTGGCGGCAAGTCGCTCCAGTCAGGTAGGCGCCGCAGCTGGGGCAAACCATCGGCGGCCGTGGGCCAAACAGGGCGGCATTGCAGCGCGCGCACCGCGGGTAGACCGAGTACCACTGGCCAGACATCCAACCTCCTCTGTCCAGTCAGCATAGCGTCCGGCACATCACCGAGAGGCGAGCCTAAGCGACTACTCTCGACTCGGGTCACTGAAGCAGTCGAACTGGACGATCCAGGCGGTCGGGCCCCGGGCTCGGTCGACGAGAACCCGGCAACCCAGATCCAGTGGCCTCGGCGTGTGACTCGCTCGGTGGTCCCCACAGGGGGCCGCGTCATCTCCCGAGGTCGCGCCGGAATCCAGCATCAGGCGGACGAAGGCGGGAGCGAGTTAGCGGGCTGTCGAGCTTTGTGACCGGACCCGCAGCCCCGTTTCAGCTGCCGGAAGACGAAATAGCAGGTCTTCCTGAGCGTGGACTAGGGGAGTGGAGCCGACACTCGGATTTGAACCGAGGACCTGCTGTTTACGAAACGTCAGAATCGACCTTCTGCCCCCTCAATACGCTCGTGGGAGGGACGTCAGAAATGTCACAAACACCCTCTGCGGCGCAGGTTCTGCATCCCGTTCTGCATCCCACCGATCGGCGTCCCGCTTGCCGGGGCGTTGCCAACTGGCGCCGAACCCTGGGTTATGGTCGGCTTCGAGGTTACGCTTTCGATTTGGACATGCGGATCTCCCGTCCGCGACCATTCGAACGGCAGGAGTCGGGGTAGCCGTGATTCAGGCATGACCGGCAGAGCGGAAGCTCCGCGACATGGAGCAATTGGAGGCCTGGCCTTCCGTGCGGCAGAGGGCTGCGCCGCACCGAAGCGATCGACAACGAACGCGACTCCCTATCGTGCTCGGCGACTTGAGCTTCTGTGATAGCAAGGCGGGTGGGAGGCGGCATTCGTCATGAGCGTCCGCCTCCCAACTCCTCCATCAAACTTAGTGCGGTTCACTCGGTAAGGGAACTTCAGCCTTGTCCGTTGACACTCGCCACCCCGGTGGAAGCATCCACGTCCACAAGGAAGTGACTTTCGCCTACTGAAAACTGAACCGTCCATACGAGGAGCTGCGTCCCGTTCGGGGCAAACCTAACACTGAGCCGTGCGTTGCCAGCCAGGGCTGCCAACTTGGCGGCCTGGCTGTTCATCTTTCCGGGCAGCAATGCCATAACCGCGTCTGAGGACGCGTCAAGGGCCTCTGTCTTCGAGATCTTCGGTGCCGGCGGATCCTGGAATGCCCGCGTGGTCCAGATGACGGCGTAAACCGTTCCGGTTGCGGCGTAGATACGAACAATCCGAACCTCGGGAACCTCAATTCCCCGGATCGATCGTTGCCACGTTACTTGGTAGGTTGTAAGGGCGCCTCGGTCGACAAGCTGAACCGATGGATCGAGACCTCGTGTCGGGATGGCACGGTCCGCCAAGTACTGGGATGCGATAGCGAGCGCTTGGTCCGGGGTGACCGCGGCGGGTGAGTTGGGGGCGGGCGCGAGACCCGAAAGCACGAACGCCGCAACGTGACCATCACTGACATCAACGAAGGCGGTAACCGCCTTGCCGTGGACCGGATAGTAGCGGTCAAGTGCGCCGTCCGTCGGCTCGTCGACGACAAGGTCGCTAGTGTCCGGTCCCGACATTGCCGACTGGAGGCCGGTGACCGCTCGCTGACCAGTCTGAACCATTCCTCGGACATGTTGCGCCGCTTCGTTTGGCGAAACGGTTATCTGTCGGGCTGGGTCGGAATCATAGGGGAGATAGCCATCCGTTGGAGCACCAGGATTCGCCATGGCAACGGCTGTCGCAACAGTCGCAGCGGCCGCGACAAGTCCGAGCGCAAGCGCAAATGAGACTCGTGAAAAGCGCAAATGCGTCATCGTCGTCCCTCAGTTCCCGTAGGCCGCAGGGTACAGGCTCAGCCGGTAATTACCATACGTCACACTCTGGTCCGTCCCTCCGTACTCGCCTAACTTCATTCTCACGACCTCTTGGGCGATGTTCGCAGAGTCGAGTATGTTGGTCCGGGCTGCGGCCTGCGTGAAGAAGATTGTCGACCACTCCTCAATCCAACCGTTGAACCATATCTCGTGCGACCAGCCCATGGCAGAGTCGACACCCTTTGACACGGCCACACTCGGCAGTCTGTAGCCGTTCTTGGAGTTCGCGGTGTAGCAACCGGCGAACATCATGAACCGAATGCCGTGGAGCTGAGCGGATGAGTAGTTCGAGATGCAAGCGTGTGGGTTAGTACACGAGGATGGGGGATTGTCGATGCGCGGATCGGCCCGAAGCACGCCTTGAACCTGGGTAATGAATCCGCATTCGCATGCCCGTACATTACCCACACAGCATCATCCTGCGCGAATGAAGGCCCCATGGCTATTGACGGGGTCTTGCCATTGTTGTCGAACGCGTTGTAGCCAATTGACGATAGAGCACTGACCGCGGCGTCGCCCGCGCCTCTCGTATCGAGGGCGTCGCCATCCTGCCAATGATCACTCATGACGTCCGCCCAAGGTGGAACGTGATTGAACGCTGCAATCGCACTCCTCGGCATCGCGACGCCAACGCTGATGAGCGCGGAGACCAGCGCGAGACCTATGACGCGCGCACGAACATATCGCATACGCGAACCTCCTCCGTCGGCTTCCCTCGGCCCCTACCGCCCCTTCCGCCCCTTCCGCCGACCTAAGGCGCGGCGTCCGTCAAATCGACGTCGCGTGAATACCACACTCCCGTTCTTGACGGTGCGTCATGAATTTGCTCGTGCCCAATAGGTCGAAGGTGGTTGGCAGCCTGGGTATCCTAGACGGAACGCGACTTGCCTCCGGATTTCGGCGAGGCGAGTTGATTCTGGCGCGAGATGCAACAATCGAGGCATTCCGGACGTTATACGTAGCGAGGGCCTACGGAACACGAAGGGACTAGCCGAGGGTGATGACAGAGAGAACCATAGCCATTGAGGCCGCGTACCGAACCCAGCTGCCGTGGATTCAGCGGCGCCTGACCCTACTCATTGGCGACGCGGAAGAGGCGCGCGACCTCACGCATCAGACCTTCGAACGAGCTCTTCGCCGATGGTCAGGGGAATCGCCGGATGAGCTCGCCAGGTGGCTTACCACGGTTGCCATGCGGCTCGGCGTTGACGAGCTTAGGCGACGGAGGCGGTGGGGATGGCTTGGATTGCATGAATCCGACGCAAGTTGGGCGATCCGCGTCGATCCGGATTTATGGCGTGCCATCGCCGCCCTAGACCCAGGACCGAGGGCAACGATTCTCCTGACAACGCTTGATGGCTGTACGCAAGAGGAAGTGGCCCAGGTGTTGGGCGTGAAACGGGGAACAGTAGGAAGCTGGTCTTCCCGCGCGAAGGCGCAGCTACGGCGAACCTTGGAGGATGCAGACGATGAGCCGACAGACGTTTGACGATCGTTTTACGCGCCGTCTTCAGCGTCTGGACGCTGAGGCGGCAGTCGGAGTACAGAACGGAGAGGAGAGTCGGGTGAGTTCGCACGACGGGCGGCCTTCGCGTATTAGTGCTCACGGGCCGTTGTCTCTGAGTCTTTTTGCTGTCGTGGCCATTGCGATAGTCGCCGTGGTTTCATTACGTCTTAGTTGAGGTCAGTCACAAGGCGCGCCAGGCTCTTCGGCCTCCATGACTTCGAGTGACACGGCCTCCGCGGCCTCCGCGGCCTCCGCGGCCTCCGCAATTCCAAACGGCCGAGTATTGGTCTCAAATGGTCGGGCAGAGCTCAATCCAGCAAACCCGGACGAGCTCGCCGTATTCCTCGAGATCGCGAATGATTCCAACAATGAGGAGACGCTCTTTGGTTGGAGTTCGCCGTCGGCTGCAAACGTCGTGATGTTAGGGGCATCCTCCTGCTCCGCTGCTCCCGGCGGAATGCCATGCGGAAGCCCCCACGAAATGAAGATGTGGATGATCGGTCCTCATGAGTCGATCACCATATCTGGGCAACTGCGGCTCACCGGACTGAAGGCGTGCGCAGTTGCAGGGGACCATTTCCCAGTGGTCCTCAAGTTCAGGAATGCTGGAACGATTGATATTGATCTGCTCGTGACTAATCGATAAACGCGGTCGGGGACCCTCAGGCGAAGCTTGATCTCGTAGAGAAAGTCGTAACAAGCGGGATCCGGACGCCCCCGACGGTCGAGTGTTGCGACTGCCCAGCCTCCACGGGCTCCGAGTGGGGCGTCTGCGAGCGGATCGCGGCGATAAGAGGCGAACCCGCCCGATGACCCCGTGTATCGGGCCAGACTCGCCGGTCGTCACGAGCTGGCGAAGTCCTTCGAGGAAGGCCACCGCGCTCAGCATTGTTGGCCGGTTGCGCCAGCGGCCCCATGCCGTCATCCGATTTCAGGGATGCGTTGCGGCAGGCGGCCATTCGCTCCGCGGTGCCAGTCGACGGTAGTACGCAATGTAGTACGCACACGAAGAGACAGTCGAGGAATTCTCCCGCGCTCCGCATTGTTGGCCGGTTCCACCACAGGGAGATGTTCGCTCCACCGTGGTCCGTTGACGGTGGTACGCAATGTGGTACGCAGCTGGCTCCCCAGGATCACTCAGCACCAACTGCGGCACAGCTCACTGACGTTGCTAGCGGACGCGGGCGTGCCCGAAGACGTAAGGCAACGCCGGGCCGGTCATGCGACCGTCGCGATGGCGCGCAACTACACGAGCGGCGCCGAGCTGCAGGATCGCCAGGCCGCCGAGGCGCTCAACGCAGTTCTGACCAAGGCGAAGTAGCTGCAATCGGCCTATGCTCGGCAGGTTCCGGAAGCGTTCTGCATCCCGTTCTGCATCCATCGCGGGCATGGTTCGACTGGGCGGGTTAATCCGCGAGGGAAAAGTGGAGCCGACACTCGGATTTGAACCGAGGACCTGCTGTTTACGAATTTTTTTTTTTTTTTTTTTTTTTTTTTTTTTTTTTTTTTTTTTTTTTTTTTTTTTTTTTTTTTTTTTTTTTTTTTTTTTTTTTTTTTTTTTTTTTTTTTTTTTTTTTTTTTTTTTTTTTTTTTTTTTTTTTTTTTTTTTTTTTTTTTTTTTTTTTTTTTTTTTTTTTTTTTTTTTTTTTTTTTTTTTTTTTTTTTTTTTTTTTTTTTTTTTTTTTTTTTTTTTTTTTTTTTTTTTTTTTTTTTTTTTTTTTTTTTTTTTTTTTTTTTTTTTTTTTTTTTTTTTTTTTTTTTTTTTTTTTTTTTTTTTTTTTTTTTTTTTTTTTTTTTTTTTTTTTTTTTTTTTTTTTTTTTTTTTTTTTTTTTTTTTTTTTTTTTTTTTTTTTTTTTTTTTTTTTTTTTTTTTTTTTTTTTTTTTTTTTTTTTTTTTTTTTTTTTTTTTTTTTTTTTTTTTTTTTTTTTTTTTTTTTTTTTTTTTTTTTTTTTTTTTTTTTTTTTTTTTTTTTTTTTTTTTTTTTTTTTTTTTTTTTTTTTTTTTTTTTTTTTTTTTTTTTTTTTTTTTTTTTTTTTTTTTTTTTTTTTTTTTTTTTTTTTTTTTTTTTTTTTTTTTTTTTTTTTTTTTTTTTTTTTTTTTTTTTTTTTTTTTTTTTTTTTTTTTTTTTTTTTTTTTTTTTTTTTTTTTTTTTTTTTTTTTTTTTTTTTTTTTTTTTTTTTTTTTTTTTTTTTTTTTTTTTTTTTTTTTTTTTTTTTTTTTTTTTTTTTTTTTTTTTTTTTTTTTTTTTTTTTTTTTTTTTTTTTTTTTTTTTTTTTTTTTTTTTTTTTTTTTTTTTTTTTTTTTTTTTTTTTTTTTTTTTTTTTTTTTTTTTTTTTTTTTTTTTTTTTTTTTTTTTTTTTTTTTTTTTTTTTTTTTTTTTTTTTTTTTTTTTTTTTTTTTTTTTTTTTTTTTTTTTTTTTTTTTTTTTTTTTTTTTTTTTTTTTTTTTTTTTTTTTTTTTTTTTTTTTTTTTTTTTTTTTTTTTTTTTTTTTTTTTTTTTTTTTTTTTTTTTTTTTTTTTTTTTTTTTTTTTTTTTTTTTTTTTTTTTTTTTTTTTTTTTTTTTTTTTTTTTTTTTTTTTTTTTTTTTTTTTTTTTTTTTTTTTTTTTTTTTTTTTTTTTTTTTTTTTTTTTTTTTTTTTTTTTTTTTTTTTTTTTTTTTTTTTTTTTTTTTTTTTTTTTTTTTTTTTTTTTTTTTTTTTTTTTTTTTTTTTTTTTTTTTTTTTTTTTTTTTTTTTTTTTTTTTTTTTTTTTTTTTTTTTTTTTTTTTTTTTTTTTTTTTTTTTTTTTTTTTTTTTTTTTTTTTTTTTTTTTTTTTTTTTTTTTTTTTTTTTTTTTTTTTTTTTTTTTTTTTTTTTTTTTTTTTTTTTTTTTTTTTTTTTTTTTTTTTTTTTTTTTTTTTTTTTTTTTTTTTTTTTTTTTTTTTTTTTTTTTTTTTTTTTTTTTTTTTTTTTTTTTTTTTTTTTTTTTTTTTTTTTTTTTTTTTTTTTTTTTTTTTTTTTTTTTTTTTTTTTTTTTTTTTTTTTTTTTTTTTTTTTTTTTTTTTTTTTTTTTTTTTTTTTTTTTTTTTTTTTTTTTTTTTTTTTTTTTTTTTTTTTTTTTTTTTTTTTTTTTTTTTTTTTTTTTTTTTTTTTTTTTTTTTTTTTTTTTTTTTTTTTTTTTTTTTTTTTTTTTTTTTTTTTTTTTTTTTTTTTTTTTTTTTTTTTTTTTTTTTTTTTTTTTTTTTTTTTTTTTTTTTTTTTTTTTTTTTTTTTTTTTTTTTTTTTTTTTTTTTTTTTTTTTTTTTTTTTTTTTTTTTTTTTTTTTTTTTTTTTTTTTTTTTTTTTTTTTTTTTTTTTTTTTTTTTTTTTTTTTTTTTTTTTTTTTTTTTTTTTTTTTTTTTTTTTTTTTTTTTTTTTTTTTTTTTTTTTTTTTTTTTTTTTTTTTTTTTTTTTTTTTTTTTTTTTTTTTTTTTTTTTTTTTTTTTTTTTTTTTTTTTTTTTTTTTTTTTTTTTTTTTTTTTTTTTTTTTTTTTTTTTTTTTTTTTTTTTTTTTTTTTTTTTTTTTTTTTTTTTTTTTTTTTTTTTTTTTTTTTTTTTTTTTTTTTTTTTTTTTTTTTTTTTTTTTTTTTTTTTTTTTTTTTTTTTTTTTTTTTTTTTTTTTTTTTTTTTTTTTTTTTTTTTTTTTTTTTTTTTTTTTTTTTTTTTTTTTTTTTTTTTTTTTTTTTTTTTTTTTTTTTTTTTTTTTTTTTTTTTTTTTTTTTTTTTTTTTTTTTTTTTTTTTTTTTTTTTTTTTTTTTTTTTTTTTTTTTTTTTTTTTTTTTTTTTTTTTTTTTTTTTTTTTTTTTTTTTTTTTTTTTTTTTTTTTTTTTTTTTTTTTTTTTTTTTTTTTTTTTTTTTTTTTTTTTTTTTTTTTTTTTTTTTTTTTTTTTTTTTTTTTTTTTTTTTTTTTTTTTTTTTTTTTTTTTTTTTTTTTTTTTTTTTTTTTTTTTTTTTTTTTTTTTTTTTTTTTTTTTTTTTTTTTTTTTTTTTTTTTTTTTTTTTTTTTTTTTTTTTTTTTTTTTTTTTTTTTTTTTTTTTTTTTTTTTTTTTTTTTTTTTTTTTTTTTTTTTTTTTTTTTTTTTTTTTTTTTTTTTTTTTTTTTTTTTTTTTTTTTTTTTTTTTTTTTTTTTTTTTTTTTTTTTTTTTTTTTTTTTTTTTTTTTTTTTTTTTTTTTTTTTTTTTTTTTTTTTTTTTTTTTTTTTTTTTTTTTTTTTTTTTTTTTTTTTTTTTTTTTTTTTTTTTTTTTTTTTTTTTTTTTTTTTTTTTTTTTTTTTTTTTTTTTTTTTTTTTTTTTTTTTTTTTTTTTTTTTTTTTTTTTTTTTTTTTTTTTTTTTTTTTTTTTTTTTTTTTTTTTTTTTTTTTTTTTTTTTTTTTTTTTTTTTTTTTTTTTTTTTTTTTTTTTTTTTTTTTTTTTTTTTTTTTTTTTTTTTTTTTTTTTTTTTTTTTTTTTTTTTTTTTTTTTTTTTTTTTTTTTTTTTTTTTTTTTTTTTTTTTTTTTTTTTTTTTTTTTTTTTTTTTTTTTTTTTTTTTTTTTTTTTTTTTTTTTTTTTTTTTTTTTTTTTTTTTTTTTTTTTTTTTTTTTTTTTTTTTTTTTTTTTTTTTTTTTTTTTTTTTTTTTTTTTTTTTTTTTTTTTTTTTTTTTTTTTTTTTTTTTTTTTTTTTTTTTTTTTTTTTTTTTTTTTTTTTTTTTTTTTTTTTTTTTTTTTTTTTTTTTTTTTTTTTTTTTTTTTTTTTTTTTTTTTTTTTTTTTTTTTTTTTTTTTTTTTTTTTTTTTTTTTTTTTTTTTTTTTTTTTTTTTTTTTTTTTTTTTTTTTTTTTTTTTTTTTTTTTTTTTTTTTTTTTTTTTTTTTTTTTTTTTTTTTTTTTTTTTTTTTTTTTTTTTTTTTTTTTTTTTTTTTTTTTTTTTTTTTTTTTTTTTTTTTTTTTTTTTTTTTTTTTTTTTTTTTTTTTTTTTTTTTTTTTTTTTTTTTTTTTTTTTTTTTTTTTTTTTTTTTTTTTTTTTTTTTTTTTTTTTTTTTTTTTTTTTTTTTTTTTTTTTTTTTTTTTTTTTTTTTTTTTTTTTTTTTTTTTTTTTTTTTTTTTTTTTTTTTTTTTTTTTTTTTTTTTTTTTTTTTTTTTTTTTTTTTTTTTTTTTTTTTTTTTTTTTTTTTTTTTTTTTTTTTTTTTTTTTTTTTTTTTTTTTTTTTTTTTTTTTTTTTTTTTTTTTTTTTTTTTTTTTTTTTTTTTTTTTTTTTTTTTTTTTTTTTTTTTTTTTTTTTTTTTTTTTTTTTTTTTTTTTTTTTTTTTTTTTTTTTTTTTTTTTTTTTTTTTTTTTTTTTTTTTTTTTTTTTTTTTTTTTTTTTTTTTTTTTTTTTTTTTTTTTTTTTTTTTTTTTTTTTTTTTTTTTTTTTTTTTTTTTTTTTTTTTTTTTTTTTTTTTTTTTTTTTTTTTTTTTTTTTTTTTTTTTTTTTTTTTTTTTTTTTTTTTTTTTTTTTTTTTTTTTTTTTTTTTTTTTTTTTTTTTTTTTTTTTTTTTTTTTTTTTTTTTTTTTTTTTTTTTTTTTTTTTTTTTTTTTTTTTTTTTTTTTTTTTTTTTTTTTTTTTTTTTTTTTTTTTTTTTTTTTTTTTTTTTTTTTTTTTTTTCGCGCTCGACGCCGTGCCAGAGCGGACCGATGTCCTCTCGCCCGCCATTCGCCAGGAGGCTGATCCAGGCGGCCGAGCCAACCTCGTACTCGCTCCGCCGTGCCTTCGGATCCGTCGCGATCCCGCGAAGCGGACGAGGCTCGAGGCCTTCGCACCGATGGCCAGGACCTCGGCATCGGCGCCTCGATCGGATACGTCGTCGATCGCCACGCCCCAGCAGCGGCCCGACAGCATCGCGTCCTTCATCGATCCGGCGATCTGGCGGAGGCGGGCAAGGCGTTCGCGGCTATTGGCGACCCAGAGCAGATGCCAGCCGACGCGATGGTCTTCGAAGAGCTTGGCGTAGGCTCGAAGGCGTTCGCGGATGACCGGCGGCCGTTCGGTCGACTCGTCGACTTCGACGAGGATGAACGCCGAGGCTTCGCCGGTGTCGATGACGACGAGGTGGTCGGGCTTGACGCCCCAGTCGTAGCCGGGGATCAGCCACTCGGGCCACCAGAGCTGGACGAGCCCGGGATCGTGGCGGACGAGCGAGGCCACGAACTCGACGCCGTCGAGCGAGTGGCGGGTCGTGATGAGACCGGGCGATCGGTAGGCGTTGAGGTGGATGCGGCGTCGTCCGGATGAGCTGAGTCGATAGGCGAGGGGGATTCCACCACGTTCGGGTGGAAGGGATTCTCGCGTGACGAGGTTCTGGAGTGCGAGCTTGCGTGTTCGTCGGAGTGCGGTGCGTAGGGATGGATAGACGAGGGTTGCGAGCTGGCTGGCGGTGCAGACGCGGGCGTATTCGAGAAGGCGAAGGCAAGCGCGATCGGAGAGCGAGAGCAGGCTGACGTCTACTCGTGTACGAACATGAGCGGGAGAAGAAGGACGGTAGCTCATGTAAGTTGCATCCAATCCGCCGACCGATTGAGCGTGAAACCGCGACATTGGGCTTGTCGTGGGTCGACAGCGTCCAACGACAGTCCGATGCAGCATCCCGCGCCAGATTTCGGGGCCGCTCGCGGCCGGCCGGCGGCAGGCATGCGGAAGTCCGCTCGGCTTCGGGGTGGCCGAGCGGTAGGTCGGGGTTCTTCCGGTTGGGATCGGGACGCATCCTCGGGATCGAGCTAGATGAGTCGTCCAGGTAGAGGGTGCGAGGTCGTCGCGCACGTGCTGCTCGCGCCCGGGCGGACAGATAGGCGAGGCGGGCGAAGTGGGCGGCTCGGGCGTGCGCCGCACGTCGAGCGCGCTCTTCGGGTTCGAGCAGGCCGTCGGGATCGACCTCTCGCTCGAACGACGACCTGAAGGCCTGCCTGGCGGCCTTGGTCGTCTCGCGAGGGTCGTGGGTCGCGTGGAGTCGGTGTGCACCGATCCTCCCGCGAAGGGCCCGACTGGCCCGTTCTGCCTCGTCCATCTCCAGATGCTTCCTGTCCTTCCGTTGCGTTGCCCGGCGATTCGAGCTGTGCGCTCCTGCCCTGCTGGGTCAGCCGAGCGCTCGCTCGATCGCCGAGCCGTTGCTGCGTCTCGCTCCGCCTCCTGCTTAGCCGCGCCTGGGGCCGAGTTCAGGAGGCGGAGCGAGAACGGCTCTGACCCTACGCCCTCATCAGCCGGTGTCGCAAGATATTGTGTACGTTATCGTGTAGATGTCCCACTGTACGGGTTATCGCTCCAATCTCGTGCACAAAATGCCTTGCCTGGCAAGGCCGAGCCGGAGTACGGTGAGGCCGAAGACGGTATCGGGGAGGAGACGTCGTGACCATTGGTGGCGTTCTCGAAGCCATGGGGACGCGCGAGCTGCGCGCCAACCTTCGGGTCGTCGTCGAGAAGGTGGAGGCCGGCAATCCGGTCGTCTGTCTCAAGGACGGACAGCCCCTCGCGGTCATGATCAGCCACGAGGAAGCCGAGCACTGGCGCAAGATCGAAGATGCGCTCGCGGCCCTCCACGCGCTGGACGTGTATCCCGAAGCCTTCGCCGACCCGTCCGAGCTCGCTGACCTCGCCTCCCTCGAGCCGCCCGATCGCGCCACCGATCCGAAAGCTCACGCTCGGAGCCGCGGGCGATCCTCTCGCCGCTACGGACGATCGGCGTATCCGACGCCCGGGCCGCCTTCGCGACGCTGGTCGGCGAGGTGGCGCAGGGTCGGGTCCGAACGATCGTCGCGCGAGGTCATCTGGCCGTCGCGGTCATCCCGGCACCGGAATACGACCGCCTCCGCGCCCTCGCCCGAGTCGGTCAGCTGGTTCCGCGGCGCCGGGCTGGACCTGGCCACGGCGACGGAGCAGCAGGTCATCGACTTTGTCCGCACCCACCGAGCGGGGACCGGCGCAGCGCAGGAGCAATGGGAGGGGTGAGATTGTCATGGGCGGCGGCGTGACCGTAGCTCGTAGAAGACCGAATCATGGCTTACGAGAGCCTGACTGTGATTATGCTTCTCGAGTGACTTGTCGATCGGCGAAGTCGGCCGTCGACGACGCGACATGACGGAGGGACGATGGCACGCAGGGGCGGGTTGTATGCGGCTTGGACTCACGGAGGCGTGAGAGAGCGCGTCCAGAGCGGCCAGGAGCGCGCCCAAGCCCGAGCGATCGCGGCGCAAGAGCGCGCGTCAAGGCCGCCAGCGTGCCCGCATGGCTGATGAGCGTGAGCAGAAGCGTCACCACATCGAGGACCAGGAAGATGAGACTGAGGGCATGGTCGAGGACCTCAGTGGCCAGATCGAGGACCTCGAGGGCATCCTGAAGGCACGCTCACTGTCGACGATTACATCGACTTCGAGATCCTCAAGCAGAAGACGAAGATCGCCGTTCAACCGGCCCGCTCGGCAAGCCGATACCAGATCCATATCGTCCCGCGTACGACATCGCGCCGTTGACCTTTGGCCAGAAGTTGATACACGGAGCTAAGGACAAGCACGCCCGGGCGGTCGCCGACGCGCAGGCGCATTTGAAAGCGATTCGGTGTCTGGCAGGCGGCCGAGGCAAACAGAAACGCCCAGCTCGCGGCGGCTCGTGTTGCTACGACGCCGGGGCGCGGACATCAAGGCCAAAGATACCGCGCAGCATGCCGAGATCGACGCCATGAAGGCAGATCTCGATCGCGGCGACTCCGAGGCCATCCGAAGCTACTTCGAGATGGTGTTGAGCCGCTCGGTCTGGCTCGACGGCTTCCCGCAGCGATTCGCTTTGGCGCACGATCCTTCCAGTAAACTGCTCGCCATCGATACGAGTTGCCGGCCTTCTCCTCGTGCCGGTCGAGAAGTCCTACAAGTACATCAAGGCCCGCGACGTGATCGAACCGTGGCGGAGACTGCGGCCAGGCGCAAGGCCCTCTACACGAGCGTTGTCGCTCAGTCGGCAATCGGATCGTCCATGAGGTCTTTGAGGCAGATCGCCGCGGCCAGATTGAGACGATCGTACCAACTGAGTGGTCGACACCATCGATCTCGCCACAGGACAGCGCCAGAAGCCGTGCATCGTGTCGCTGCGGACACGGCGACGTCTTCCACAACATCAACCTGGTTGCGGTTGAACCGGCGGCATGCCTGAAGGGTCTGTCGCTGCGTCTCTCGAGCCTGCCGATCTGGCCACTGTGCGACCGGTGCTCGATCTCAAGATGGTCGACCGAGGTTTATCACCGAAACCGATGTGCTCTCGCAGCTCGACAGAGGCCCAACCACATGGAACTCACCCGGGTGAGTTCGAGGCGTTGATCACAACTTGTTCACCGAGATGGGACTGAGACCCGGCTCACTCAGGGTCGCGCGACGGCGGCGTCGACTGCGTGGCCTTCGACCCGCCCGATCTTCGGGGGCAAGGTCGTCATCCGGGCCAAGCGCTACAAGAACACCGTTGGTGTATCGGCCGTACGCGACCTTTCGGCACGATGCAGAACGAGGGCGAAAGCAAAGGCATCGTGATCACGACATCGGGTTATGGCTCCGCTCGTTCCAGTTTGCCGAAGGTAAGCCGATTGAGCTACTGACAGGGGCAACCTACTGAATCAGCTAGCCGGCACGCTAATATCGAGGCTCGTATCGTGGTGCCTGACAGTGGCGCGACTAGTCGCGGGCTCACAGAGGAGCTGGCAGCGAGCTGGATCAGGGAGCCGCAAGACGGCTAAGCGCGATGATGCCGTCCCCAGCGCCGGCGATTCCTCGCCACGCCCCGTCTTTCGGATCCAGTAGAGCCTGATGAGCACGCAGGTGGCCGCGCTCCTTTGCCGTCAGTTCGGCCCGCATCTCGTCGATGTTCGACACGAGCACCAGCAATCGGGCGAGGTCCCGCCGATGCTTCGCGAGTGAGCTGCTCGACGCGGCCCTGGCCTTGATGACGAGCGCGCCTGCCAGCGTCGGCACCGGGAGCTTGAACACATCGCCGAGAACGTCGATCGACAGCTCGCGCCGGCGGTGCAGCGCCTGCGTACCTCCGACGGTTTCCAGGGTCGTGCCTGGGGGCGAAGTGGTCAGGTCTGCCCGAGGCCCGAGGTTCTCTGGCGCGAGCACGTCCACGACGTCGTGGCCTCGGACGAAGCGGTAGCTGAGGCCGTCGTTGGTCAGGTTTGCGGCGAACCCGACCGACTCCAGCCGCCGAGCGGCCTCTTGGGTTGCGCCGGTAAGCGCCCGGACGTCCATGAGCGCGTCCACGTCCCGAGTCGCGCGCCCGGTTCGGCCGCCATGCTCGCGTTCGAGTAGCGTGACCATTTGGCCGCCGATAAGGACCCATGGCAGCCCGGCGAGGAGATCGGCAATCTCGTGCGTGACCCGCCAGAGCCGCTCCTCAGCGTCGTCGCCGGGGACAATGACGATTGGGCGCTCCATCAGCGCTGATACTGATCGAACAGGTGCCTGGCAGCTTCCTGGGAACGCGGGTCGACGTCGTCGGCTAGGTCGATGGCTATGACCGAAGAAGGCGCAAACGGGCGAGCGGGCCAGTCGGGCGTGAGTGCTGGCGTCGTGCGAAGCGTGAGGTTGGGCTGCTGGTCCTCGAGCAGCTTGTACTTGTCGACCAGGGCGTCGAGGCGTTCTTTTGTGAGGTACGCGTCGAACTCGTCGGCTGGAACCAGGTCGAGGCCGACGTCTCGCGCGGCCGAAACGCCGGTGCGCATCAGTTCCGGCTCGCGCCGGATTGACGCGAGGTCCGATGGGTGGGCGCGGAACTGGCGGCGTTGGGCGCGGGTGACCAGCCGCGGGCGCAACGAGGCAAGGTCGTGGTGGGCGATGAAGTTCCGGAGCTTCGCGCGAGACACCGGATCGAGCCACGAAGCATCGAGGCTGTTGAGCAGGAACAGCAGACCCCACGCCCGCTGTGGCGAGAAGCGGCGACCATCTAGGGTTCCGAGCTGCGCTCGACGATCGACGCTCGCCGCGTCGATCAGCAGAACGCGCCCGAGGTGCCGCGCGACGAGCTCGCCGGATGCGATGAGCGTTCGCACTCGTCCGGCCGTCACTCCGAGTCGAACGGCGGCTTCAGGGACCGATAGAGTCTTTTCCTCAACCATGGTGATAACAGCATAGTTGAGGAAACAGGCATCGTCAAGTACGTAGCTGCTGCTCTGTACACCGCGGTGCTCAGACGATGCTCCGCTTGCCGGCCGGCGGCTGTTCGGGACAGTAGTATTCAAAGCATGAGGGTGCCACGTCCTTCGTCCTCGGATGTAATCGCAATCGTAGCGATTGGGGTAACCCTTATCGGCGGGGGTCTCAGTCTCGCCTTCCCAACCTTCCGTACGTACTTGATATTGGCGATCGTTGGGATCGATGTGGTCTTGTTCGTGGCCGCTTGGCTCCTCTTGTACTGGAGGCAAGAGACCGGTTCCGTCCGCCAACGCCGCCTGACCCAGATCCTCCTGGCCGCGGTCGTGGTCGTAGCGTTGGCGGCTGCCGCAGCCGGTTCCGGGATGTTCCTCTCGGCCCGCGCCCACTCCCGCCACCTCCAGCTCGCCAGCTTCATCCAGCGGGAACGACGAGTCACTCGTAATCGACTGGTCGAGCTACGACGCCCAGCCACTCATCGGCCCCGCCTCTCGAGAAGGAGCCAAGCTTGTCGGCATCAGCAACGACGGACGTTTCGTGGCCTACAGCGTCCCTGTTGTACCGCCCAACGACAACGAGACTCGGGACCTCTGGGTGAGTGGCCCTGCGGGCACGGACGAGATCTTGACAGGCTACGTCGAGTTCGCGGTGAGTCCTGACTGATCGCTGGCGGCGGCCACCAGAGCGGAAGGTGGCCTCCCGTGCCAGGCCTCGGTTGTGCCGATCGTGTCGCCGCACTGGTCCGTGGCATGCTGGGGAATCGAACAGGAAACGGGGTGTCTGGATATTCGCATCTGAGTCGGGGCACCTTCTCAGCCGGTGAGAACTCCATGGTCTACGTCTACAACGGAGTCGACGGACCCGACCTGACGCTAAGTCACCCGGCCGATCATGTGTACTTCGACGACTTCGGGAACTCGCAGCTGGACCGCCTGGTGGACAGATCGCCGGCCGGCAAGCCGGGTACATGCTACGGAAGTGCGGAGTGTTTCGCGGAGGAATCCGTGGTGATGATCTCTGGCGACGGCAGCACCGTTGCCTTTCAGTCCTTCTACGACGATCTGGTGTCCAACGATACCAACAGCTCGGTTGACGTCTTCTTGTGGCGGCGCGGTGATAACTCAGTCTCGCTGGTGAGCCAGGGATTTCAAGGGGAGGGCAACACGAATTCCCGCCTCGAGTCCGTCAGCGGTGATGGGAGGTACATCGCGTTCTCGACCGACTCGCCACGGATCGTGTCAGGCGATACAAACGGAGACCAGGACATCTTCGTCCGCGACACGATCACTCAGACCACGATACTGGCCAGTGCCGGACTGGACGGCCGCACCGCAAACGGGCCTAGCAGATGCGCCTCGCTATCGCTTGACGGCCGGTACGTGGCCTTCATCTCCGAGGCTACGAATATCGTAGCCTCCACGTCCTTCTACCAACCGGAGTTGTACATTCGCGATCTTCGGACGGGCCGGTCGTCCATGGTCGCCGCGCCCCGCGGCTACACCGTCACTGATGCGGCGTTGAGCGGCGATGGCAAGACGGTGGCATACGTCCTTGACACTCTTAGTGACACGGATGGGTCCTCCGTCAAGGTCATGGTGGCGCGTGTTGGTGGACTGAGAGGCCCATCTCCCACCTTGTCTGGCCTGTCCAGCAACTCTTGAACTGACTCAAGCACCCACTCACCTGATGCCCGCCGATCCTCATCAATGCCGATCGCCTGGCCCCAACCTTCTTGTGCGCCTCCTGCGCGCTCGTCCGCGGCTGATGCGCCGTAGCGGGTGAGCATCGTCCGGCTGCGCCAGCCGGCCAGGCGCATGAGATCACCCTCGTTGCCCACCGGCGGCGAGCCATTGGTGGGCGTAGGTGTGGCGGAACCGATGCGAGAGGACGTCGGCGATGCCGGCCGCGGCGCCACGGCGGCGGACTGCGTCGGCCACGCCATTCGCGGTCATCGGCCCGGCCAGGCCGAGCTCGGTGCTTCACGTCAGTACTTGTCGCTCGGGGCGATCCTCCGATAGGCGGCGATCGCGCGGTCGGTACCAGCGGAGGCCGCATAGCGAGCCACCATCTGGCGGCTCCGCCAGCCGGCGAGGCGCATGAGGTCGGTCTCCTGCATGCCGGCGGACAGCAGCGTGTGGGCGAAGAGATGCCGGAAGGCGTGGGCGCCGATGCGCGCCAAGCCGGCCGCTTCGCATCGTCGTTCGAGGATGTCGCCGATGCCGTCGCTCCGGACCGGGCCATTGTGGCCGAGCCAGAGTTCCGGTCGAGCGGCGTCGCGATGGGTTCTGCGCTCCCGCAGGTAGCGATCGAGCGCCTGGGCTGTTCGCGGTCCAAAGGTGATGATCCGAGGCCGGCGACCCTTGCCTAGAACAGTTGCCGTCTTCTCGCGCAGGTCGATCGAGTCGACCGTCAGACCGGCGATTTCGCTCCGTCGGGCGCCCGAATCGAGAAGCAGGCGGACCAGGGCGGCATCGCGACGATCGTTGAACAGATGGCCTTCGCAGGCGCGCAGGAGAGCCCGCACGGCGTCTTCGCGAAGGAGCGGGACGGGTTCCTCAGGCACACGCGGCGGACGCATTCGAGCCATCGGCGACGCGTCCACCAGGCCTTCCTCGGTCAGCCAGTCGAAGAAACGCTTCAGGGCCAGATGGCGATTGCGGGCAGTGTTGGGACGCCAGCGCGCGATCTGGTCGGCGATGAAGGCCTCGACATGCTCGCGCCGCACGCTCGACAGGTCTGTTGGCATGCCTTGCGCGACGAGGAATCGGCCCAGGAGCGCGACGGCTTCCTCGTATGTGCGCCGCGTCTTCGGCGCGAGGTTCTCCGCCTCGCAGGCCAGGAGAAACGAGTCAAGCTCCGCCCGGAAGTCGGCGGGCAGGGCAGCAGACGAGGTGGTCGAGGACGGGGATCGGGTGCGCATTCGGCTCCTCCAAAGAGACCCGGTAATGCGTACCCCGGATGCAAGTTAGCAGGTCTTCGAGCCTTGTGGCGAGCCCCGCTGTCCCGTTTCACCTACCGGAAGACCAGATAGCAGGTCTTCCTGAGCGTGGATCGAGGGAAGTGGAGCCGACACTCGGATTTGAACCGAGGACCTGCTGTTTACGAAACAGCTGCTCTACCGCTGAGCTATGTCGGCCCGAAGGCCACCTGAAGTGGCGACCGCGATCTTACCAGCCCCGGCTGCCGAACGGCAGGGCCCCATCCGGGCCGGCGGCTCCGGCGGTCCTTCGGCCGAGCGTTCGCCCTTGCTCAAACGGCCGCCGAGGGGCCGCCGAACCCTTCGACGTGATCGCGAGTCTCATCGATTGGTGGCCTCCGGGCTCGAAAGGGGGAGTCCAGAGGCTCGTCCGGTGGGTAGGATGTGCGAATGAAGAAGACTGCCTGGCTCCGACATACCGTTTTCGCCGCTCTGGTCGGCGTATCGCTGCTGCTGACGGCTCCGGCCGCGGCGGCCGCTCCGCCGTTCCTGACGGACCACGTGACCGACCAGGTCGGGGTCCTGGGCTCGGAAATGAGCAGCGTGGAGTCGGCCGTATCGGACCTGTCGGACCGCGACAACATCGATCTGTGGGTGGTCTTCATCGCCAGCGGCAACGGCACGACTGCCGCGGATCTGGCCCAGCAGACCTACAAATCCAATGGTTTCGGCGGCAACGACATGGTCCTGCTCGTCGCCGTGAACGACCACCGCTACGGCTGGTGGGAGGGCGTCAAGGCGGGCACCGCCGACACCGGTGCCGCGACCGGGCTCTCCGGGCCATGGATCGACAAGCTGTGCAGCGACAACCTCGACCCGAACTTCAAGGCCGGCGACTACGGCGCCGGCGTGATCGACTTCATCGACGCCCTCGAAACCTCGGTCGCCGGCAGCGCCGGGCCCGTCGCGACGAGCGCCCCGAACGGCGGCTCGGGCAGCGGCTCCGGCAACTCCGGCTCGGGCGGCTCCATCCTGATCTTCCTCGGGGTCGTGGGCGGGGCCATCCTAGTCCTCGTCCTCATCGTCCGGCTGCGCGCCTGGCAGCTCGGCCGCCAGAGCGCGGAAGAGCGCGACAAGCGAACCGGCGCCCTGGCCCAGCAGGCCAATCAGCTGCTCGTCAGCACGGACGACGCCATCACATCCGCCAAGCAGGAGCTCGGCTTCGCCCAGGCCGAATTCAGCGACGCCGACTGCGCTCCGTTCGCGAAGGCGATCGACGCCGCCTCGGCCGAACTCAAGCAGGCCTTCACCCTCCGCCAGAAGCTGGACGACTCGATCCCCGAGGACCCGCCCACGCGCGAGCGGATGTACAACGAGATCATCGCCCGCTGCCAGACGGCCAACGCCGCGCTGGCCGAACAGCACGACCGAATCCAGACGCTGCGAGACCTCGAGAAGCGGGCACCTCAAGCGCTCGACGCGCTGGACAAGGCCGTCGAGTCGCTGCAGGAGCGCGAGAAATCGATCGCGTCCGCCCTCCAGACTCTGGCCACCTACGCGCCCGCATCGTGGGCTTCCGTGAAGGGCAATCCGGAGGAGGCCGACAAGCGGGGCGCCTTCGTGGAAGAACGGATCAAGGAAGGCCGGGCCGCGCTGGCCAAGACGCCGCCCGACAACGCCGCGGCCGCGAGCGTGATCCGGGCTGCCCAGGATGCGATGGCTCAGGCCAATCTGCTGCTCGACGCGGTCGAGTCCCAGGCCAAGTCGCTCCAGGACGCCCAGGATCGGCTGGCCCACGAACTGGCGGACGCCCAGAAGGACATCGAGACGGCCCGCAAGGCCGTGGACAGCGCCGTCGCCGCGACCTACGCCACTCAGCTCGATCAGGCCGGCCAGCAACTGGCCCGGGCTCAGGCGGCCGCCGGTTCCGCGGCCCCTGATCCACTCGCCGCACTGAAGACGGCCCAGGACGCGCACACGTCCATCGACCAGGTGCTGAGCGGCACGCGAGCGGCGAACGAGCAGGCGGCGCGCGACCAGGCCGCGTTCACGACCGCCCGAACCTCGGCCAGTGCGAGCATCGCCCGGGCCACGGGTTACCTTTCGGGGCGACGCGAGGGAGTCGGGCGCGAGGCCCGTACCCGGCTGGCGGAGGCCGAGCGCCACTTCGCTCAGGCTCAGGCGCTGGCTGCGACTGATCTGCAGCAGGCCACGAGCGAAGCCATGACCGCCGGGACCATGGCCGATCAGGCCTACGACCTGGCCCGTTCGGACTTCGACGGCTTCAACGGCGGCGGCCGGTCCACGGTCTTCGGTGGCATCGTCGTCCCGCCATCCGGTGGGCGGCGGGGCGGCGGCTTCGGCGGCTCCTCCTGGGGCTCGGGCGGCGGGTGGAGCGGCGGCGGCCACAGCAGCGGCGGGGGCCACGGTGGCGGCGGCGGCTTCGGCGGCTTCAGCGGCGGCGGCCACAGCAGCGGTGGCAGCAGCGGCGGAGGCGGCGGCCACGGCGGCGGGGGCGGCTGGTAGTCCGGGTCTGGCGCGGCCAGCCGCAATCGATCAACATTCGGCGCAATTGATTTGAACTGAACGGTCAGCAACCTGTAGATCTGAAGGGAGAACCACGAATGGCACCTACTTCCATCCTCGGACGAGTCGGCCAGCTACTTCGGGCAAACGTCAACTCGCTCCTCGACAGCGCCGAAGATCCGGAGAAGATGCTCGACCAGCTCATCCGGGACTTCACCAACAACATGAGCGAGGCCGAGACGGCCGTCGCTCAGACCATCGGCAACCTGCGCATGGTCGAGGACGATCTGCGGGAAGCCACGGTCACCGGAGCCGACTGGGGCGCCAAGGCAGTTGCGGCGTCCAAGAAGGCCGACGAACTTCGCGCTGCCGGCAGCACCGCGGACGCGGACAAATTCGACAACCTGGCCAAGCTCGCCCTCGAGCGCCAGATCAGCTTCGAGAACCAGACCAAGACCCTGCAGACGCAGGTCGATCAGCAGACGGCCCTCGTCAACCAGCTCAAGGACGGGCTCACCAAGATGCGGGTTCGCCGCGACGAGCTGGTCCAGAAGCGCGACGAGCTGGTTGCCCGGGCCAAGATGGCCAAGGCCCAGACGCAGGTCCAGAGCACGCTCAAGAACGTGTCCGCCATGGATCCGACGAGCGAGCTGAGCCATTACGAGGAGAAGATCCGGCGTCAGGAAGCGATGGCTCGCGGCATGGCGGAAGTGAACGCCAACTCGCTCGACGAGCAGTTTGCGTCGCTCCAGGATGCCGAGAGCGCGACCGAAGTGGACGCTCGCCTGGCGGCCCTCAAGGCTCAGAAGTAACTCTCCCTCGGCTGGCGCGGGCTCGACCCGGGCCGGCCGTTCCGCGGCAACTCGACAGCCGGTGCTGGTTCTATCAGCGCCGGCTGTTTCTCTACGCCGCGACCTACGCCGTCACGAGGCGGAGCCGCTCGTCCGCGACCCGGACCTCCAAGCGCCGCCCCCAGCCGAACTCGAGACGATCTGATTCGATGCCGTCGCCGAAGATGACACCGCCCTCGTTCATCTCCGAATTGATCGCCAAAGCGGCGTCGTCCCCTACCCGCCCTTCGGTGAGAGTGGCGCCGGTTGCCACGGACGGCCACGCCTCTCGCACGAAGTAGGCCAGCGCCCGCTCCGCCGGCCGCGGCAGAACCAGGCCGGAGTGGCGCTCCAGGGCGATGGACCGTCCCCAGCCCGTGGCCCCCGTACCGGTCGTGATCACGATCCCGGACGAACTCTGGCGTTCCTCGCGTCCGTCGACGGCCAGCCGGTAGCGGGCGCTTTGATGGCTCTGGTGCCCGGCGAAGATCTCGTTGAGGGCGAGCAGGCGCTCCCCGTCGTCGAGCGCGGCCGCGACCATCGTCCGCTCCTCGACGCCGATGTCGCCCGCCGCCGCGGCCGGGATGAGCTTCGCCGCGGCGGCGGGCGCGTACCGGACCAGCACGCCTTCGTTGCGCGCCGGGTCGGGGTTGCAGCCGATCACGAGCTGGCCGGACAGGTACTTGGCCACGTTGGCCACCAGGCCGTCCCGGCCGACCGCGACGACCAGATCCTCCGGCTCGAAGAGGAACCGGTCCAGGTCGCCGCGGTCGATCCGGGTGCGACGCCACTCCACCGGGATCGCGGCCGAGACCGCGACCATGGCCGCCCGGAACTCCGAGTCTGTCGCCTCGAGCGCCTCGAGCGTCCGGCCGCGGGTGGCCAGGAAGAACCTGGCCTGCTCCCGCGTGCCGTGCCGGGCGAGGAGAGCCGCGTACTCGGTCTGCCGGCTGACCACGACTACCCGGGGAGTGGCGCCCATGTCACTTGCCTCCGCGCGGCTTGCCCGTGGGCGCGCCGCCCGTGGGCGCGCCGGCCGCGCCTGACGTCGCCGCTGCCGCGGCTGCCGCGGCGCCAACCCCCGCCGCCGCCGCCGCGACCGGGGAGGCGACCGGGCCTGCCTTGAGCCTGGCCGCTCCTGCCGCCGCCAGATCGGCGATAAACGGAGAGAGCAGATCCGGAGAGAGGTTCAAGTGCTCGATGCGCTCGATCTTGGCGGCGAACTCGCGCGCCGCGAGGGCCAGCAGGGCCGCCGGCGGCAGGGCGCCGTACGCGGTGATGCGTTCCTTCTCGAGCGCGACGCGTTCACCTTCGACCGCGTGCAGGCTCTCCGCGGACGCGGCGGCGGTGATGCGGACCCGATCGGCCGAACCTTCGGCTTCGATGCGCGCGGCCGCCGCCGTTTCCTCGGCCCTGCGACGCTCGTTGAGGCCTTCCTGGTCGACCAGCTCGGCCTGCCGGCGAGCCAGTTCGATCCTGTTCTTGAGCTCGTTCTCGGCGATGGCGCGCTCCTTTTCGACCGCCAGAGCCCGCCGCGCGAACGTGGCTTCGTCCGCTTGCTGCTGGATCAATTCGCGAGTCGGAGTCTGGAGTGCCTTTTCGACCGTGGCGTCCGGAGCGATCGAACTCACTCGGATCGACACGATCTGCAGGCCCATATCGCGGAGGCCCGCGTCAGACTCCAGGCCCGCGCCGATGGCGTCGCGCAGTTTCTCCACGCCCCTGGCCAGCAGCTCCGACAGAGCCGCGCCGTTCACGATCCCCCAGACGTGCTGCTGGGCAAGCTGGGTCAGGCGATCGGCGATCTGGTCGAGCGGTTCCTCCAGGTAGAGGCCCGTCTCCAGGTCGATGCCGAAGTCGATCCGGGCCGCCAGCGCCTCCGCGTTGGCGACTCGATAGCTGATCACGCCCTGGCAGACGGCGTCCTGGAAGTCGGCCGTTCGGGCGTGGAAGAGGAAGGCCAGCTCGCGGTCGTCGAGCGGGACTTCGGCCAGGTTCGCGGACAGGGGGTTGAACCAGAACGACAGGCCGCGTCCGGACCGGCGCAGCCGGCCGCCCTTCCACAGAAGCTGGTGGGCCGACGCTGCACCTCGGACGTGAGCGACCAGTGGGTATTGCGTGATGTTCGCCATCGTCGGCCTCCCTTCGAGCCTTCACGCCCGGCCCCCAACGGCGACCGGTCGAGCCTTCGGCTGCCGGCTCCATTCCGGCTACCTTAGCTGCACATAGCATAAATGCCTGATGCAGCTAAGTCAAGGAATGGCGCCCTGGCGAAGAGGCCGCGCGCCGGGCCGGCCGGGCCGCCGGGCCGGCCGAAGAGCTGACATATGTCGCCCGGGGCGGCGTTAGGCCAACGGTCCGCCCGAAGAGCTGACATATGTCGCCCGGGGCGGCGTTAGGCCAACGGGCCGCCCGAAGAGCTGACATATGTCGCCCGGGGCGGCATTAGGCCAACGGTCGCCGTCGCTGGGCCTCGGCGAGGTTGGTGGCGAGGGCCGAAACGGCTCCCGCGGTCTGAATGGGCCGAGGAACGCGGTCTTTTCGGCGTCCAACGCCGCTCCCGGCGGCGTATGTCAGGGTTCGGGGCAGAGAGGCCCGGAGGCAGCAGCGCCACGCTGCCTAACGTCGCTCCCGGCGGCGTATGTCAGGCTTCGGGGCAGAGAGGCCCGGAGGCAGCAGCACGGCAGCAGCACCGCGCCGCCTGACGTCGCCCCTGGCGACGCTGGTCAGGGCCGGAGAACCCGGTACAACTCCGGCGGCCGGTACTCGACGTCGGTCCGGCGTTCGCCGGTCGGTTCGAGCTGGCCCGAGGCAAGCATCCTCCGCCGGAAAGAATCCTTGTTGAGCCGCCGGCCGGAGATGACCTCGTGAACCTGTTGCAGCGCCCGCAGGCTGAACAGCTCCGGCAACAGCTCGAACCCAATCGGGGCGTAGTCGAGCTTGCCGCGCAGCCGCTTGACGGTCATTCCCAGGATCTCGGCGTGGTCGAAGGCGAGCGGCATAAGTCGATCCAGCTCGTCCAGCGCCTGCACCGGCCCGCCCCGCTCCCCTTCCCACGGTACGCGCAGCCGCGCGACCTTCACCAGCTCGCCGCCCGCACTTCCGGCCACGGCATCCCGGGCCACGTCAAGCCGTTCGAACGGAACCAGGCCGTAGTAGGCGACGGTGACGACGCGCGTTCGCGGATCGCGGCCCGGCCGGCCGAACGTGTACAGCTGCTCGAGGAAGACACCCTTGAAGCCTGCCTTCTCGCGCATGACTCGAGCTGCGGCATCGTCCAGGCTCTCGTCGATGCCGACGAAGCCGCCGGGCAGGGCCCACTTGCCCATGTCCGGGTGCTGGGTCCGGCGAAGCAGGAGCGCGCGGAGCCAGCCGTCCGCGGCAGTCAGCAGAGCCACGTCCACGGTAAGCGAGGGCCGCTGGAACTCCGAGGCATCGTATTCCGCCAGGAAACTCGCCTCGCCCGGGTCCCGCACCGGTTGCTCCGCCACCAGCCACCTCCGTCAGGGATGTATGCGGACAGCATACAAGTCGTCGACGTACTTCGGAAGGTGGGGCCGGCGCTTCGGACAAGTGGGACTCGTGCTCGGAAAGTGGGACTCGTGCTCGGAAGGCCGGCGACGCCCTGTTCAGACGCGGACGGCGACGACCCCGCTCGTCGTCCCCACCAGAACCAGCCCGTCCCAGAGCGACGGCGATGCGAAGTGCGGGACGCTCCCGACGGCGATCTGGGTGAGGGTCGTGCCGGTGGCCTGATCGAGCGCGAACAGCCGCCCGCTGCCGGTGTCGACGGTCCAGACCGCTCCGCCGCCGATCGCCGGCGGCCCGCCGCCGTCCTGCGAGCGCCACCGGACGTCGATCGAACCGTCCGACCCCACGGCCAGCGCCACGACGCTCGACGTGCACGGCACGTAGGCGACGTTGCCGTCCGCGGCCGCTCCGCCGAAGGCGCCGCAGACCGAGGCGCTGGACACCTGCCCGCCGATTCCACCGAGGTTGCCCTGCCGCAGCACGTAGCCGGTCCCGCTCTTGCCGGCGATGAACACGAAGCCGTTGGGCAGCAGAACGGGGCTCAGCGAACCCAGATCGGCATCGCCGGCGTTGTCTTCTGCCCAGCCCGACGGGGCGAACCGCGAGATCATCTCGAGCTTGGGCGACAGCTCCACCACCGAATCGCTGCCGTCGTAATGCGTCTTCGAGGTCGAACTGCCGTTGCCCGTGGACACGTAGAGGTTGCCGGCAGCGTCGACGACGGGACCGCCCGTCGCCCAGACGGCACCCTCGCGCGCCACCGGCACGATGTAGCTGATCGTCTCGCCCTGGCCCGAAGCCGGCACGCCGACTACCTTGCCGCGGTACTGGCCGCAATCGCCGGCCAGGCCGCCGAAGCCGACGTACACGTAGCCGTTGGCCACCGCCAGCGCCGGCCGCTGCTGGTGTGTTCGGGGGTCGTCGCCCGCTACGTCGATCGTGCGGGACCAGCGCACCGCCCCGGTCTGCGGGTCGAGGGCGAACAGGACGTGGTGGAAGCCCGTCACCTCCGCCACCGCAAACAGCGAGTTCGTAGCGGGGTCATAGGCGGGCGTTCCTGTGATCCCTAGAGGATCGATGTTGCCGCAGGGCAAGCTGGACTTCCGCACCGGGGTACCGACGTTCTGACGCCAGACGACCGAGCCGTCGCGGGGGTCGAGGGCGTAGATGCTGTCGCCCTCGGTCGCGGCGATGACGCGACCGCCCACGACCAGCGGCTGGGCGTACACCGCCCCGTCCAGCTTCGCCGCCCAGGCCTTCACGAGGGTGGAGGTCGGCGCCGGGAAGCCGGCCGAGAGCGCCGTCCGGCTGGCATCGAGGTGGTAGACGGGCCAGTCGCCCGGCGCCGGCGGTGCCGCGGTAGCCGCGGCCGTCGAACTCGCGCCCGGGGTTGAGGCGCCCGCCGCTGAACCGGCCGCCGTCGCACTCGCGCCCGCCGTGGCGGATGGCATGACACGCACCGAAGCCGGAGGGGTCGTCGGCGCGGCGGACGAACAGGCGGCTGCCACGAAGGCCAGCCCGGTCAGCAGGGGCAAGAGCCGTTGTCTCATCGTCCCATCTTGACCCGACTGCCCAACCTCGCCGCGCCGCCAGGCGTCTGTGCCGGCTCGCGCTACGAAGCGGGTTCGGCGCCCCGGCCCTTCGGCGTGAGGACGATGAACATCATCTTCGCGGCCGCGGCTTCAAGTTGCTCCGGCGCGGCCCGCTCGCCCTTGCGAAGCCGGGGCAGGCCGGCCCGCACGGCCGCTCCACGGTGGGTGGCGAAGTACTCCGCCGCGATCTCCCGCCCGCGGTCCGTCGTGCCGGCAACGGCCACACCCGTAGCACGGATGCGGCGCCCCCTGACCAGCTCGATCGGCCGGGGCGTCGTGAAGTTGCGCCACCACGTCTTGGACTCGAACCGCCCCACGCTGATCGCGTACTCGCGGCCGATCCGGAACAGGTTCACGGGCAGCTGCCGGCGCAGACCCGTGGAGCGGCCCGTGTACCGGACCAGCACGGTGTTTCCGGACAGGAAGCCCAGCGGAGAGGAGAGCCAGACCGCCAGGTAGCGGTTGATTCGGGGCTGAGGTCGCGCGGCCGCCGGAGGAGGAGTGCTCATCGATCTATGCCTCGGTCCCAGGTGCCGGGGCCGGGGTTCGGCCGGCATTCAGCCGAGCCTCGAAACCGGCGATCAGACAGTCCACGGCGAAGGCGAAGCGCCGGTCCCGATCCGAAGCGAACATGAGCGGCGCCGTCTCGACCACGTTGGGGGAGCTGCCGGGCGGCAGCGCGGCGATGTACTGGCGCAACATCTCGGCTCCGGGACGGCCCTGGTCCGACCTGCCGCCACCGCCCTGCTCCGACGTCTCGTAGCTGGCGAAGCCGGTGACTAGGTTGGACAGCACCACGTAGGCGTCGACCGAGTCCTGGTCGCTGAAGCCGGCCGCCCGAAAGACGCCGATCGTCGAGTCGAGCAGGCGCAGGGCGCTGGGCCCGAGTGCACCCTGCTGGACCACGATGGGAACGGCTCTGGCATGGCGGAGAAACGCGGCCCGGACGTCCACCGCGCCCCGGCGGACCGCCTCCTTCCAGTCCACGTCGAGTGACGGCGCGGGCACCTCGGCCAGGATTCGATCGCCGATCAGATCCAGGATTTCGTTCTTGTTCTGAACGTACCAGTAGAGCGTCATCGTCCCGACGCCGAGCTCCTGAGCCAGCGCCCTGACGGTGAACCCATCGGCACCCTGGCTGTCCACGAGGCGCAGTGCCGCGTCGGCGATCCGATCCGGGGTTATCGGCTCGTGTCCGGCCGCTCGGCCGCCTCGAACGGCCTTACGCTCCGTCCTCTCCTCGCGCCGTGCCTGCCGCGCAGCCTCGCGCGCCGCCCGCCTGTCGACCCGCCACCACAGCGGCTTAACCTCGCCTGAATCGTCGCTCATCGAGCTCTTCCTTCTTCCCCGCTCAACTTGGGGCTTGACACTCGTGCAGTGTACCAGTACTTTGTGCGAGGTCAAATCGTACCGCGTACCAGTACAGCGTCCCGGTACAAAGTACAAGAAGCAGTCGTCAGGCCGAAGAGAGCAACGGAGCGCAGCACAGATGCCGGATCCCACGACCCACCGCCGCCGCTGGTGGATCCTCGCCGTCCTGATCGTGAGCCTGTTCACGGTCAACCTGGACAACACGATCATCAACGTCGCCCTGCCGACCCTGGCCCGCGATCTGCATGCGGACATGAGCCAGCTGCAGTGGATGATCGACGCCTACGTCCTCCTCTTCGCCGGCCTGCTGATGACGTCCGGAGCCCTGGGCGATCGGTTCGGCCGGCGCCGGGTGATGCTCATCGGGCTCGTGGTCTTCGGCCTGGGCTCGCTCGCCTCCGCGTTCGCCCCTTCGGCCGATGGGCTGATCCTTCTTCGCGCGGCCATGGGCGTCGGCGGGGCCCTTATCGTGCCCTCCACCCTGTCGGTCACGGCCCACGTCTTCTCCGCCGAGGAGAGGGCCCGCGCGATCGGCATCTGGACCGGCGTCGCCGGCCTGGGCATCGTGGCCGGGCCCGTCCTGGCCGGCTGGCTGCTCGAGCACTACGCCTGGGGCGCGATCTTCTTGATCAACATCCCGGTCGTGGTCGTCTCGATCGCCGGCATCCTGTACCTGGTGCCCGAGGGCCGCTCGGCCGAAACCACGGCCCTGGATCTGCCCGGTGCCGCCCTCTCCACCGGCGGCCTCGTGGCCCTGGTCTACGGCGTCATCGAGGCCCCCGTTCACGGCTGGACCTCCGCGAGCGAGCTGGCGGTCTTCGCGGTCGCCGGGGCACTCATGGTGGCCTTCGTGGTGCGCGAACTGAGCACGCCCGAACCTCTGCTGGACGTTCGCCTGCTCGTCCAGCCCGCCTTCGGGTCTTCCGTCGTGGCGGTCCTCCTCACCAGCTTCGGCCTCTTCGGCTCGATGTTCTTCTTCAGCCAGTACCTGCAGGGCGTCCTCGGGCTCGGAACGATGGAGACCGGCGTCTCGATCCTGCCGCTGGCGATCTCCCTGGCAATCTTCAGCCCGGCCGGAATGCCGCTGGCCAGGCGCTTCGGGACCCGAGCGACCGTGGCCGTGGGGATGGCGACGGTGGCGGCCGGTCTGCTCGTCTTCCGGATGGCCGGCACGAGCGACGGCTACCCCTTCGCGGCCGCGACGCTCCTCCTCGTCGGCGCCGGCATGGGCCTGGCGATGGGGCCCCTCACGATCGTCATGGTCCGGACCCTGCCCCGGTCCAAGCAGGGTGTGGCTTCAGCGATCAACAGCACCGCTCGCGAGCTGGGCGGGGCGATGGGCGTGGCCATCCTGGGCAGCATCTACGCCCCGATCTACGCCAACGGCGTCAAGCCGGCCACGGCGCTCCTGCCGGCCGACGCAGCCCAGGCGGTGGGCGACTCTCTCGCCGGAGCCGGCGTGGTGGCGAGCTACCTGCCGGCGCCGCTCGGCGACGCGCTCCTGGCCGTGGCCCGGACGGCCTTTGTCGATGGCATGGACGTGGCCATCCTGGCCGGAGCCGCGATCGCGGTCATCGGCGCGACCGTGGCCTTCGCCCTCCTTCCGGGGCGCGACTCGGTCGTCGGCGCGGCCACTCCGGCCGTCGCGCCCGCGCCGGCCGCTCGCGCCGCCGCTGGGGCCACTGCCGACGGGCAACTCGAGGGTCTTCCCGAAGCGGCCTGATCTGCGCTTCGGGGCTGCGCTCCCCCGAACGGCCGCCGGGCACCCGCCCGGCGGCCGTTCTCTCTTGCGGGCGGCCGACGGTCGACAACGTGCGGGCGCGCCGCGGCGCGCTATCTTTCCGCCATGCCGGCCAAGAGCGAGATCGTCGAAGTCGCAGGCAAGCAGGTCGCGATCACGAACCCGGACAAGGTCTACTTCCCCGTTCCGGGCTTTACCAAGCGCGACCTGGTCCGCTACTACCTGGCCGTGGCCGAGGGGGCGCTGCGCGGCGCAGGCGGCCGGCCGATGGCCCTCAAGCGCTACGTCAACGGTGCGGGCGGCGAGTACTTCTTCCAGAAGCGGGCGCCCGAGTCCCGGCCCGACTGGATTCGGACGGTCGAGCTTTCCTTCCCGTCCGGCCGGACCGCAGACGAGGTGGTCATCGACGACGCCGCCGGGTTGCTGTGGGTCGCCAACCTCGGCTGCCTGGACCTGAACCCGCATGCAATTCGGGCGGACGATCTCGACCACCCGGACGAGCTGCGAGTGGACCTGGATCCGATGCCGGGCGTCGCCTGGGACGACATCCGGCAGGTTGCTCTCGTCGTGCGGGACGTGCTGGCGGACCACGGCCTGGCCGGCTGGCCCAAGACGTCCGGCTCGCGCGGCATCCACGTCCTGGTTCGGATCGAACCGCGCTGGACGTTCGACAGGGTCCGGCGGGCGGCCCTGGCACTGGCCCGCGAAGTCGAACGGCGCGCCCCGGCGATCGCCACGTCCAAGTGGTGGAAGGAAGAGCGCCACGGCGTCTTCATCGACTACAACCAGAACGCCAAGGATCGAACCGTCGCCTCGGCGTACTCCGTCCGGCCGGTGCCGGAGGCCTGGGTTTCGGCGCCGGTGACATGGGACGAGCTGCCGGCCTGCGAACTCGGCGATTTCACGCTGGCGACCGTGCCCGGGCGGTTCGCCGCGGTTGGAGACCCCGCCGCCGGCATCGACTCGGCCGCCGGCTCTCTGGACGCGCTTCTCGAGCTATCGGCCCGCCAGGAACGCGAAGGGCTCGGCGACGCACCCTGGCCGCCCCACTACGCCAAGGCGCCGGGCGAACCGGACCGGGTCGCGCCGTCACGGGCGCGCAAAGAGGGTTCCGGGCGGCGCGTGTCCACGAAGCCACTCATCGAGATTGCCCGCGCCGAAACGAGGGACGAGGCGCTGGCGGGGCTCGAGCGCTGGAAGTCGAGGCATCCCGGCGTTGCCGCACTCCTGGAGCCGACCGACGTCCTGGTCGACGGCATGCGCGGCCGCTACAAGCTCTGGTACCGGATCCGCGTCAACCTCGAGCACGTCCCCGAAGCCGAGCGTCCGCTCCAGGAGCCCCTCGAAGTCGACTACAACCCCTGGGCCGGCTACGAGTGGCCGGACCGCTCCGGCCAGCTGGAACGGGCGCCCCGCAAGAAGCCGACCGCCGGCTGATCGGTCAGCGGTGCGGCAGGTACGGCCGCGCTGAAACAATCGGCCGTCGCGTGCTGAAGTTCGTGGCTTGACACGGGCCGAGGTCCGGTGTCCTCTGCCCATGGGCGAACGACCCGGGCGCCGGGACCAATTCGGGCGTTGGAATCGATCGGGGGAGGTTCGACATGGCACCTGCTGCGCCGGCATCCGACAAGCTTCGCCATCGCGTCCGAAGCCCCGGCATCAAGCTCGACTGCGGCGCCGGCCCCGAAGTCCCGCATGTGGGCATCGTCTTCGTCCACGGCATCGGTTCGCAGGCAGCCGCCGAGACGCTGCTCGACTGGGGCGGGGCGATCGTGCGGGTGCTGTCCGACGCGCGGGCCGGCCACCACGCCGCCGCGGATCCGGTGCTCGACGCCCAGCTCGATCCGGGTCCGGGCGAGAGCCGCTTCATCGAGGTCCAGCTGCCGGCGATCGAGACCGAGGATGGGGCGACGGTCCCGGAGCAGCACTGGGTCATGACGGAGGCGTGGTGGGCCCAGCGAGTCAGGCCGCCGAGCTTCCGGCAGATGGCCGACTGGCTCGGAACCGGCGGCGCGATAACCCGGATCGTGGACGCGCTGATCGCCCCGAAACGCGGCGCCGGCGATCCACGGCTGCGACCCGCGGCGGAAGTTCGGCCGCTCCACATCGGCCCCGGCGGAGTGGAGGAGGAACCCGACGCCGGCACGCACACGGGCTCCCTGTCCCCGTTCGCGACCCTGGCCCGCTGGGTCGCGGCCCTGGGGGGCAACCTGTATCTGCGGGCCCTCTCTGCCCTCCTGCTGGTCCTGTATGGCGTGCTGCGCGCCGTCGAGAAGCTGGTGCCGATCGGCCCGCTCAAGGACGGCGCCCTCACCCGGCCGCTCGACGGCTTCGTCCTCGACTGGTTCGGCGACGTGTACGTCCTGCTCGGCGACTCCGCACAGGCGGCGAGCGTCCGCGGCCGCCTGGTCGACGGCCTGACCGACCTGGATCTCGCCGGCTGCGATCGGATCGCCGTGGTGGCTCATTCGGGCGGGGCGATCGTTTCATACATGACCCTCACCGACCCGGCCCACAGTCTGCGCGTCGACCGGCTGATCACTCTGGGTGAGGGGCTCAATCTGGCCTGGAACCTGGTCGACGGCAAGGGCTCGGACGGGGCCGCGGTCGAGAGCGAGCGCCTGAGCCGCAACGTCTTCGCGGCCCACCCGAAGCTCCGCTGGGACGACTTCTGGGCCTCGCAGGATCCCGCTCCGGTCGGCGTGTTGCGGTTTTCGAGTTCGAACCCTCCCGACGACCGGACGCTCGGCCGGATCGAGAGCCACGCGACCTGGAACATGCTGTCGCTGAGCGAGGACCATGGCGGCTACTGGGACAACGACGAGGAGTTCGTGATCCCGCTGCTGCGCTTGCTCGAGAAGCCGGATGGCACCGATCGCCCGGCCGGCACCGAGCCCCCGGCCGCCGCGTCCCCGGCCGGTGCGCCCCCGGCCGCCGCGGCGTCGCTATTCGGCGACCCGGCCGATGATGACGCTCGCTCGAACAGGCGGCGCCGGCGCCTGTCGATCCTGTCGCTGCTGCGCCAGTCGTGCTCGATCGCTCCCCTCTCAGGCATCGTGGCGGCATTCGCGATCGGGTCCAATTCCGTTCTGCGCCTCGGCGATGCCGTCGCGACCGCCTGGAACGCGATCCCGGGCACGCGGTTCGCGAGCGACGCGATCGACTACGTCCGGGGCCAGCATCCGGAGGACACCCCGGCGATTCGCTTCCTCGCCGAAGCGGGCGTCTGGGTAGTGGCGGCAGTGATCGCCGGCACGGCCGCGTTCGCGCTCCTGGCCCCGCCCGAGCGGCCGCTGCCCTGGCGCCGCGGCGGCATCCTCAGCCGCGGCCTGTGGCTGAGCCTGCGCGTCGGGCCGTATCTGGCGGGCATCGCCGGGCTGGCCCTGGTGGTCTACGGCGGGGTCAGGTTCCTTTCGGGATCGACGGTCTCGGCCCTGGACGTCGGCAACAAGCTCCTGATCGGAGCCGCGGCCGTCGCGGTCCTGGCCGTGGGCCTGGGCCTGCTTTCGGGCCTCCGAGGATTCCGGGCAACCGGTCTCGGCTACGCGATCAACGTCCTGACGATGGCCGCCTTCATGGTTCTGGCGTCGGCGCTGGTGGTGGCGCCGGCCGTGGCCGCCGTCGTGTTCGTGGACGTCGGCCGCACGGTCGTGGGCAGCCTGGCCGTCGTGGCGGCGTTCGGGGTCATCGGCCGGGTCGGCAGCTGGCGCTGGGGCGTCTGGGACGCCCGCGAGCGTTCCGCGGCGCGCAGGGGCCGGCCGTACGGCAGCACCGGCCGAATCCTGACCCAGACGTTGCTCATGGCCGCGATCGTCGTCGGCGCGCTGGCGGCCGTGATCCTCGACTCGCCGGTCCTGGCAGTTGCGGCCGTAGTGGCGCTCGTCGGCCTCGCCCTCATGGGCGTGGCGATCGACGTCCTCGACGCGGTGCGCGAGGAACAGGAGGGCCCACCGGACGCAATCAACGGCTCCCGGCTCCGCGTCTGAGCGCCCGAACCGACCCGGCGGCCGCCCCGCTGGCCGGCCGGCCGGCCTCGAGGCGCCTACCGCCCGAAGATCTCCGCCAGTTCGAATGGCGCGGTGGTCTCCAGCTGGTCGTAGCGGCACTGGTCCGGCGCCTTGTCGGGGCGCCAGCGCAGGAACGTGGTGGCGTGGCGGAAGCGGTCGCCCTGGAGATGGTCGTAGGCCACCTCGCACACGCGTTCGGCCCGCAGGGGCTCCCAGGTGAGTTCGCGGTCGCGGTTCCAGCGGCTCGTCGCGCCGGGCATCCGCTGGCCGGAAGCTCGGGCCTGGGCTTCCCATTCGGCCCATTCGGCCCAGGGGTGCCCGTCGAGCGCGTTCTCGCGCAGCGGCGCCAGCTCTTCGACCAGGGCTCGGCGCTTCTCGTTGGTGAAGCTGGCCGTGATGCCGACGTGGTTGAGCCGGCCCGTGTCGTCGAACAGGCCGAGCAGCAACGAGCCGACAAGGGTCCCCGGGCCGTTCTTGTGCCAGCGGAAGCCGGCGACGACACAATCGGCAGTACGGGCGTGCTTGATCTTGGCCCAGCCGCGCTTGCCGGGCGCATACGGGTCCGTCAGCCGCTTGGCGACTACGCCGTCCAGGCCGGCGCCCTCGAAACGGGAGAACCAGTCGCGGGCGATGGCGACGTCGCCGGTCGCGGGCGTGAGATGGACCGGCGGACGAGCGCCGGCAAGAGCCCGCTCCAGCAGCGCCCGACGTTCGCTCAAGGGCGCGTCGCGGAGGTCGCGATCGTCCAGCGCGAGCAGGTCCCAGGCCACGAAGCTGGCGGGCGTCTGGGCCGCGAGCAGCTTCACCCGCGACGCGGCCGGGTGAATGCGCAGCAGCAGCGAGTCGAAGGCGAGGCCGTCCGCGCCAGCGATCACGATCTCCCCGTCGATCACGCAGCGTTCGGGCAGGCTCGCCCGCAGCGGCCCGGCCAGCTCCGGGAAGTAGCGATCCAGGGGCTTGAGGTCGCGGCTCTCGATGAACGTTTCGTCGCCGTCGCGGAATACGATCGCCCGAAAGCCGTCCCACTTGGGCTCGTACTGCCAGCCCGGTCCCTCGGGCATCGCCTCGGTCAGCTTGGCCAGCATGGGCTCGACGGGCGGCTCGAACGGCAGCTTCATGGCGGGACTATAGCCCGCCGCCCGGCCCCGCCCCGGCCGGTGTCACCTGGCGGCGAGGGCTACCGGATCTTCTCGTAGCCCAGGTCCCACATGCCCTGCTCGAACTGGGTCTGAGTGATCTCGCCCCGGGCAAGCCGGTAGCGGAGCTGTTCGGCGGCGGGATCGCCGAGCGGACCGCGCGGCCGGCGGGGGCCGCCGATGGCGCGCAGGATCGAGACGCCGCCCCAGAGGAGCAGCAGCGGGATGGCCAGGGCGAGCACCAGGGCGAACACGACGATCATGCCGATGAACATTCCGATACCCGCCATCTCAACCTCCACCCGCGCAACGTTGTCCAGGCCGGGATTCTAGGCGGCGCACCACCTGTCGCCGTCCTACTGAGGATGGAGCGGGCATCGTCTCGACGGCCGGGTTCGACCAGCCCCGCGGGGCGATCTGGGGCATGATCTGCCCATGAACGGTCGAACGGTCCGACTTATGGCCCGCCTTGCCGCAATGGTCGCCATCGCCGCCCTGGCGGTCATCCGGTTCCTGGCTATCGATTCCGGCTCTCACTCGGCCAGCGACACCCTTCGGCCGTGGCTGATCGAGATGGCGGCCGTCGCCCTGCTGGCCACCGTGGCGATACTCGCGATCGACCGGCTGAGCCGCTCGCGCGGCTGATCGCGACCCACTCGACCGGGGGAACCGGGTGGACCCGCTCCGGGCGACAAACGGCCCTATGCCCATGCGCGGGTGATGGCGCACCCTCGGACCCTGGGACAAGGCCAGACGGAAGCCAGGTGTCAGCATGCCAAAGGCCGCAGCGCCGACAGGCGAGCGCAACTTCGAAGTGGTGGGCATCGCCCGGGTCGAGGGCGAGGGCACGCTCAAGCTCCGCATCAGCGACGGCGAGGTCAGCGAGGCCAGGCTCTCGATCTTCGAGGCGCCGCGCTACTTCGAGAAGCTGCTCGTCGGCCGGATGCCCAACGAAGTCGTCGACATCACTGCCCGAATCTGCGGCATCTGCCCTGTCGCCTACCAGATGTCGGCTTCGATGGCCTTCGAGCACCTGTTCGAGGTCGAGATCGACCCGCAGGTGCGCGCCCTGCGCAAGCTGTTCTACTGGGGCGAGTGGATCGAGAGCCACGCCCTGCATGTCTACATGCTCCACGCCCCGGACTTCTTGGGCTACGAGAGCGCCATCGCCATGGCCCGCGACCACAAGGGCCTTGTCGAGCAGGCCCTGCGCCTCAAGCGGACCGGCAACGAGATCATGAAGCTGATCGGCGGCCGGGCCATCCACCCGATCGCCATGCGCGTCGGCGGCTTCTCGCGAACGCCGAGCACGTCCGAGGTTCGCGCCTTCCGCGAGCCCCTGGTCGAGGCCCTGGCGCTGTCGAAGGCGACGCTCGAGCTCGTGGGCTCGTTCACCGCGCCGGAATTCGAACGCGAACCTCTCTACGTCGCCGTGAAGCATCCTATGGAGTACGGCCTCAACGAAGGCCGGATCGTTTCCAGCGACGGCATCGACGTGCCGCTGTGGGGCTGGCGCGACGCCTTCCGCGAAGAGCAGCACGAAGGCACGAACGCTCTCCACGCCCGAACGACAGACGGGCGAACCTACATGCTCGGGCCGTCGGCGCGCGTAACCCTCAACGCCGGTCAACTCCACGCCATCGCCCGCGAGGCGCTCGACGCCAGCGGCCTGGCCGGTCAGATCGCCCGCAACCCCTACTGGAGCATCGCCGCCCGGGCCGTGGAGCTGATCCACGCTTCGGCCGCGGCGCTCGACATCGTCGACACCTACGAGCAGCCGGCCCGGCCGTTCGAGCCCTGGACGCCGAAGGGCGGCGAGACGGGCTGGGGCTCCGAGGCGCCGCGGGGCATCTGCTGGCACCACTACGACGTGGACGACGACGGTCACATCCTGGGTGCCCAGATCATCGCCCCCACGGGTCAGAACCAGGGCATGATCGAGGCGGATCTGACCTCGTTTGCGCCGCAGGTTCTCTCGATGCCGCAGGCCGAGGCGACGATCCGGCTCGAACAGCTGATCCGTGCCTACGACCCGTGCATCAGCTGCGCCACGCACTTCCTTACGCTCGAGATCGAGCGCGACTGATCCGCCAGGCCGCATTAGCGGCACCGAACCGGCGGAGGCAGTCGCCCCGCCGGTTCTTCGTTTCGGGCGCGGCGCGGCCGGATGGGGGCGGCGGCAAGACGAAACCCCGCCGGTCCCTCTAGCCTGGAGCCCGAGATGACCGAGCTGTTCTTCAAGATGATCCTGCCGGTGGCGATGATCGGCCTGGTGACACTGGCCAGCCAGCGCTTCGGGCCGGCGGTCGGCGGCGTCCTGAGCGCCGTGCCGGCCAAGGGCGGCCCGATCATGCTGTTCCTGGCACTGAACGAGGGATCGCGCTTCGCGGCGTCGGCCGCGGCGGCGTCGCTGGGCGGCGCGGCGGGTTGCGGGGTCTTCTGCCTCGTCTACGCGCTGGTCTGCCGCCGGGCCAACTGGGCGATCTCCGGAGCGCTGGCCTACGGTGCGTTCCTGGCGATCTGGGCGGCCATGATCCCGGTGGCTTCGCTGGGCCTCTGGCCGGCGTTCGCGGCCACGGCCGGCGTGCTGCTCGTTTCGCGCCGCCTGCTGCCCGACGCCCCGCCCGTTACGCGGCGCAGGGGCGGCGCGCTGGCCGACCTGCCGGCCCGGATGATCGCCGGTGCGGCCATGGTCGTCTTCGTCACCAGCGTTGGGCCGCACTTCGGAGCCACGATCAGCGGCATGCTGACAACTATCCCAACGATCGCGGCGGTGATGGCCCTGTTCACGCATGCGCAGGAGGGAGCGGACCGGGCCGTGGGTGTCATGCGCGGGCTGACCCACGGCCTCCTCGGGTTCGCCTCGTTCCTGGCGGTTCTGTCGGCGACGCTCGTCTCTCTGGGCGTCTTGCCGGCGTTCGGCCTCGCCATCGCGGTGGTGGTGGCCGTCCAGGTCGTCGAGATACGGGCCGCCTACCGGGCCCACGCGGGGGCGCCGGAATTCCTCGAAAGCGCCGCTCCGTAGCCGACACCTGCCATCCGGACAGTCCCGGCGAGGCCTACCGCTCGGGCGCGGTATCGGGCGCGGCCTCGGCCTCGGCGGCCGACTTGCGGCGCAGCACGAGTTCGTTCCAGGCGGCGATGGCTCGCGTCACGTGGGCGTCGGGCGACTCGACGTGGAACGAGTCGTCGTCGCCGCCGTTGAGGGGCGAATCGTCCGGCACGAGGTGATGGCCCGGCGGCACGACAGGGCACTGGTTCCGGGCCCGGTACAGTCGCTCCAGATCGCATAGCGCTCCGGGCGCACCTAGCAGCTCGTACAGCAGCTCGTCGATGTCCTTGCCCAGGAGGAAGACCTCCATGGTGTCCGGCATCAGGAGTTCCGGCAGGGCCACGTTGTCGTGCCAGCGGAAGCCGAGCTGATCGCCGAAGGGAGTCTGGCCGAAGAAGAAGGGGCCGCCCTTCTTGGGCGGGGCGTAGACGGACCGCCACCAGGGCTTGGCATTCCAGGACACGATCTCGGGCCCGGGCAGCCCCGAATCCGCGTCGCCGAAAAGGTATATCTCGCCGCCGCCGAAGAAGCCGGCGCCGACGCGGAGCCAGAACAGCTGCAGCGAACTCGGCACCTGGATGCCGAACTTCTCCTCGATGTTCTCGCCGAGGGTGACGCCGTCGATCGGCCTGGTCTGTTCGGGCACAGGGGGATACGCGGACAGGAATGCCTTGAAGCTCGTGTCTCGTTTCATAGAGACAGCCAATCCGCCTCCACCCTTTCGGCTGATGCGTGAAGGTTACTCCCCTCGCGAGGGACTATTGGTGCGTACGCGCCCCACGATTTGGAAGGTGTTGGCCAGGCGCCACGACCGAGCCCTGGCGGCCGGGCCTGCCGGCGCTCGGCGGAGGAGCGTGGTTCGTGGCCGCTACACTGCCGTTGTGAGTTCACGGCCTTCTCCACTCGTTCGCGTTCTGGTCTGCGGCGAGGCACTGCGAGGCGACGACGGAGCGGCCATCCAAGCGGTCCGCGCCCTGCCACCTGGGGCTCGTCTTGGGGCGGAAATCATCGAGGTCGGGCAGCTGTCCGTGGAAGTGCTGCTCGATGTGCCCGACGACGGAGCGGTTGTGGTGGCGGACGCGGTCCGCGGCATCGCACCGGGACGGGTCCTGGTGCTGCCGCTCGAGGAAGTGGCGCAAGGCGGAGCGCTACCGGCTTCGTCGCACGCGCTGCCGCCGGACCAGATGATCGCGCTGGCCGCGGAGATGCGAGGGGCGACGCCACGGGGCGTGTTCGTAGGCATCGGCGGGGCGCGGTTCGGTTTCGGGGAGGGGCTGTCGCCCGCTGTGGCGGCGGCTCTGCCGGAGTTCACGGCAACGCTGGCGGAGGAGATGAGGCGCCTCGCCGGCGATCGCGGTTGAACCCTCTTTCGGCCTCGGGTTCGGCGCGGCGCCGATTCGCCGCTAGACGGGCAGCCGGGCCCGAACCCGCGCCAGGCGCCGGCGCAACCCGTGGCGTCGAGGTCCCGCGACCCACAGCGCGGTCGACCAGGCCACCAGCGACGCCATCGCCACCCAGTAGACCGGCCAGTACGTACCGAGCCGGTCGTACAGCAGCGCCCCCGTGTTCATGACCACGATGCCGCCGGCCGGATAGGCGACGGCGATGATGCCGAAGATCGCGCCGAAGTTGCGCCCGCCGAACACGTCCGAGAACGCCGCCGAACGAATGGCGATCGTCGCCCCGATGCCGAAACCGTAGACGGCGTTGCCGACGATCGCCGGCGCCATCGAGGAACCGCTGCCGAGGAATATGGCCGTCGCGCCGATGGCGATCATGCCGGCGCACAGCAGACCGACGAACCGGCGGCCGAACCTGTCGGACAGGCCGCCGCCGAGCACCTGACCGGCCACGTAGGCGTAGCACTGCAGCGCCAGGAGCCATGCGGCGACGTCCGGCGCGATACCCATCGCCACCGCATGCCGGGACGAGGTCTGGAAGATGCCCTCGTCGATGCAGCCGATGCCCACGGCCCCCAACAGCAGGATGAGGAATCGGCGCGTCCGGAGCGTGCGGCGGAGAGCCTCGGCGGTCGCCCGAGATCCGGGGGGCGCCGGCTCCTGCGACGCGGCGATGGCGCCCGGTCCGGCCGTTTCGTGCAGGCCCGTCCCCACCGGTTCCTGAGCCCGTCCCTCGTGCCTTTCAGAACGGCCGGACGCCGGGACGATCACCGCCGGCCCGGTCGTCATGAGCAGCACGAAGGGCAGCCCAAGCAGAGTGATCGCCGCGAAAGCCGCCGCCACCTGGCGCCAGCCCAGCTCCGGGATGAACTGGGCCGCCAGCGGCAAGGCCAGGGCCACGCCGATGCCGGGGCCCGCGTACGCGACTCCCAAAGCAAGGCCCGCCACCCCGGCATACCGCCGCGCCACCGCCGTGGTGACGCCCACGAACACGAGCTGCAGCCCCAGCGCCATGAAGATCCCGTAGGCGACGATCAGGACCGCTATGTCGCCGGCCATCGAGGCGAGCAGCCAGCCGATGCCGATCAGTAGCGTCCCGGCGAGCAGCAGGATCCGGTCCTGGAACACGTCGTAGGCGCGGCCGAGCAGCGGCGACGACAGCGCCGATACGAGCAGGAACATCGTCCAGGGCATCTGGCCCAGCTCATGCGACGCGCCGAACGTGTTCTCGAACTCGGGCGCCAGATACGGAAAGCAGTAGAGCGGCGCGTACGCCACCGCCCCGACCACGAACGCCCCGAGGACGGGTATGGACCTGATCAAGCCCCGGTGGCTGGGGCGCGGGCTGGACACGGCGCCATCGTACCGCCCGCCGGCTCGCTGCCTTCGCGGGTGTCCGGAACGCCGAGATCGAGCCTGCTAGCTCTCCGCGGAACCTGATTCGGCGGCCGGAGCGGCCGCTTCCTCCGGGACCTCCTCGGCGGCCGCGACGGCCGGCTCTTCGATCACGTGCGGCGCCGCGACCTTGACCACGACCTCGTCCGGGTCGGTCAGGAGGACCACGCCGGCCGGCAGGAGCACGTCGCGCATATGGATTGCCTTGTCGAAGTCGACCAGCGATTCGATCGACACTTCGAGCGCGTCGGGCAGGTTCTCCGGGAGGGCCCGGACCTTGACCCGGTCGATCGTGTGCAGCAGGGTACCGCCGAGCTTTGTCGCCGCGTAGGCTTCCCCGATCGTGTGGAGCGGGATCTCGACCGTGACTTCTTCGCCGGACTTGATGGCGAAGAGGTCTACGTGCAGCAGGTGCCGGGATCGCGGGTCGATCTGGACGCCGTGGACCATGACCTGACGCTTGTCTTTGCCGTCGATCTCGAGCGCGAGCACGGCGTTGGTGTGCGAGGTGTGCCGCAGGCGATCGAACTCGTGGGCGTCCAGAGACACGGAGATCGATTCCATTCCGTGGCCGAAGACGACCGCCGGGAGCAGCCCCGCCGACCGCAGCCGAGCCGTGGCTTTGCCGGTCTCGGTCCGTGTCTTGGCCTTCAATACAACCTGGGCTGGGCTCACGTCTGGGTCCTCCTGCGCGGTCGGCCGGCACGCGGCCCACAGTCGGTCGCGGGGCTTCCTGGATTGGCTCGGATGGTCGCGGCTCTGCATGGTCGCGGTTATTTGCATAGGAGCCTACCACGCGAACGGCCGCGGGTAGAGTCCGGCACGAACGCCGCTCGAGGCACCGCCACGGTCCCCATCGGCCGCGGGGTGTAGATTCCGGCCCGTGGCTGCGACCATCCTGATAGTAGAAGACGAATACGCCGTCGCCCGAGGCATCCAGTACGCCCTGCAACAGGAGGGCTATCAGGTCGTTGTCGCTCGCTCCGGCGAGGAGGGGCTCGAGTACGCGGTCCGCGAAGCGCCGGACCTGCTCGTGCTGGACGTCCGACTGCCCGGCATCGACGGCTTCGAGGTGCTGCGCCGGCTGCGCGTGACCGGCTCCAAGGCGCCCGTCCTGATCCTGACGGCGCGCGACGAGGAGATGGACAAGGTCATCGGCCTCGAGCTCGGGGCGGACGATTACGTCACCAAGCCTTTCGGGTTGCGCGAGCTGATGAGCCGCATCAAGGCTCTGCTGCGCCGCGCCTACGGCGATCTGTCCGACGCGGGCGGCGGCCGGATGCTCCGCCACGGCGACCTGCTGATCGACCTCGAGCGGCGCCGGGTGCAGCGCGGAGAGCGTCGCATCCCCCTGACCGCGACCGAGTTCGAGATCCTGCGCCACCTGGCGACGCGCCCGGGCCGGGTCTTTTCGCGCCGCGAACTGCTCGAACTGACCCGAGACTACGAAGCCTTGGACCAGGACGAGAAGACGATCAACGTCCACGTAAGCCACCTGCGCGAGAAGCTCGAAGACGATCCCTCCAGCCCGCGGTTCGTGCTGACGGTGCGCGGAGCGGGCTACGCTTTCGCGGAACGCTGAGGCCGCGGCGATGACCTCCGCGAGCCCGGGCGGGGACCCGCAGGCGAACGCGGACCGCCAGGCGAACGCGGACCCGGAGGCGAACGCGGACCCGGAGGCGAACGCGGACCCGGAGGCGAACGCGGACCCGGGCCGGGACACGCGGGCTCGAACCGCCGTGACGGCCAGGCCGGCGTCCCGTCGCCGTGGTCGCCTGAGGCTTCGTCTCCCCAAGATGCTGCCGCGTACGTTCCAGGGCCGCCTGTCGCTCGCTTTCGTCGTCGTGTTCGCGCTGGCGGTGGGCATTTCGTCGGCGCTGACCGTCTATGTCATCGACCGCGAACTGCGGCGGCAGGACCTGGCGACGCTGGAAGCGCACGCCAACGCCGTCGCCCAGGTCGTCCAGGCCCAGGCGGACGCCACGGCCGCGAGCGATCCGCTGGACCAGACCGTCGTCTCGCCGGCCGGCATTCTCAATCCCGGCGTTCGAGAGGCGATCGACGCCTCGATGAGCGACTGGGCCAACCAGGTCGCCCTGGCGGACGTCCAGCTACGCTTCGGCCTGGCCACGGTGACGTCCCAGGGCACGGCCTTCATCCCAGCCGACCAGCCGTCCACGTTCATGGCCCGCCTGACCCACCCGCCGGGTCTCGGCCAGGCGCGGGACGACCTGCGCTACACGAGGCTGTTCCGCTTCACGGACGAGGACGGCGTCAAGCCAACCTGGTACCTGGAGGTCACGGTCTCCCAGCCCTACACGAACCGGGCCAGCACGATCTCGGTGGTCTATGGGTTCCTGGCCCTGTCCTCGCTCGGTGCCCTGGTTCTCGCGGTCCTGATGTCGTCGCTGCTGGCGAGGCGCCTCACCGCCCCACTTCGGCGGCTCACCGAGGCCGCTCGTGACCTGGCCGAGGGCGACCTGGACCGCCGTGTGCCGGTCGATAGGCCCAGAGCCGGGCCGGCCGAGATATCCGAGCTGTCGCGCCAGTTCAACGCGATGGCCGCCCAGGTCCAGGAGACCATGGCCGTCATCGTCCGCGATCGTGACCGCAGCCGGGACTTCCTGGCCGACGTCTCGCACGAGCTGAGGACTCCGCTGGCCGCCCTGCGCACGTTCAACGAGCTGCTCCAGGAGAGGGCCGGCGCCGACCCGGCCGCGCGAGCCGAGTTCCTCGAGGCAAGCGCCCAGCAGCTGGAGCGCCTCGACTGGCTGGCCCAGAACCTCCTCGAACTGTCGAAGCTCGACTCCGGCCTGGTACGTCTCGACCTCCGCCCCGACGACCTTCGGGCGACCGTGCAATCGGCCGTGGAACAGGCTGAGGCGGCGGCGCGGCGGCGCGGCGTGACCCTGACCACGGAGGTTCCGGAGGCTTCCCTGGTCGTGCGCCACGACCCACCTCGGATCGGCCAGGTCGTCTCGAATCTCGTGGGCAACGCCCTCAAGTTCACGCCTCGGGGCGGTTCGGTTCGGGTACGGCTGACGCCCCATCGACTCGGGGCGCGCATCCAGGTGTCCGATACCGGCGTCGGCATCGACCCGGCCGAACTGCCGCACATCTTCGATCGCTTCTTCCGTGGCTCACGGGCTAACGAGGCGCGCGGCAGCGGCAGCGGCCTGGGACTTGCCATCGCCCGCTCGATCGTGGAAATGCATGGCGGCCGCATCGCGGTCGAGAGCCGCGTCGGGACCGGGTCCGGGACGACGTTCACGGTCACACTGCCTCACGACCCGCGTCCGCCGGCCGAGAAAGCGGCCGCGGCGGCGGCCGAAAGGGCCGCCCGTCGGGCCGCTGGAAGCATCGCCGAATCAGCTCGGAAGTCGGGGCGTCTCCGCCTCAAGCGCGCCGCCGAGACAGAATCGGGCCCTCCGTCGTCGCCCGGCCAGGATCCGGCCGGCCCGCTTGCCCAGTAGGACGGTGGCGGATTCTTCACCGTCCCCAGCATGGAATGTGAACCGCCATCGTTCATCCTGGCTGAGTGGCGTGGCCTGCCCGATGGGTGGTAGCCTCGGGAGATCGGCCCGCTTCTTCCAGCTACCGACCTCGTATGCCGCTGCCGGAGTCCCGATCCGAGAATGACCGAACCGAATCACTTCGAGCCCCAGCCCGAGCCACATCCCCAGTGGTACGCCGGGCTGCGGCCTGAGGGTTCTCCGGAACGATGGTTCGAACCCCCGACTGAGGCCACGCCGCCCGGGCGCGGAGTCGGCAGGGGCTTGATCGCCGCCCTCATGGCCACGTCCCTGTTTGGCGCTGTGATAGGTGGCGGAGGAACCTACCTGTTCCTGCGGTCGATGGACGACAATGCGGCCACGACCAGCGCCGCGCCAACACTCACCGTGGATGTGACCGTCGAATCGGAGTCGGACGCGATCATCGCCGCCGTCGCCAGGGTCGGACCGTCCGTCGTTACGATCGCCTGCAAGACCGCCGACGGCGAGGTCGACGGCTCCGGCATCATCTACGACGCCGCGGGCTGGATTCTCACCAACCGCCACGTGGTGGACGCCGCCGTCTCCATTTCGGTTCGCCTGGGCGACGGCAGATCGTTTGCCGGCCGCCTCTACGGCAAGGACACCCTTACAGACCTCGCCATCGTCAAGATCGACAAGGCCGAGGGATTGACGCCGGCGCCGATCGGCCAGTCGTCGACGCTGAGTGTCGGCCAGCTGGCGATTGCCATCGGCAGCCCGCTCGGCGGGGACTACCCCAGCAGCGTCACGACCGGGATCGTGTCCGCTCTTCGGCGCGACGTGGCGGTCAGCAGCAGCACCAACCCGGGCAGCAGCACGAGCCTGCACGGCATGATCCAGACCGACGCCGCGATCAGCGCGGGCTACAGCGGCGGGCCTCTCGTCGACGCCTCGGGCCGGGTGGTCGGCGTCACGACGACCCTCGCCGACACCGCCCAGGGGATCGGCTTCGCCATTCCGATCGACATCGCCCGGCCGATCATGCAGCAGGCCCTGGCCGGCACGGCTCTGTCGCGGCCCTTCATCGGCATCAGCTACGTCGCCATCAACCCGGGTCTCGCGACCAAGGCGAATCTCCCGGTAGATCACGGCGCCTGGGTTCACAAGGAAGACGACGCGGGCAATCCGCTGGAGGCCGTCGTTTCGGGCAGCCCGGCTGAGAAGGCCGGCATCAAGACCGGCGACATCATCACCGCCATCGAGGGCCAGGCTGTCGACGCGGACAATCCGCTGGAGGATCTTCTGGTCCGTTACGCCCCCGGCCGCACCGTGAGCCTCGAACTGCTCCGCGGCAGCGCCCACATCACGACTCGCGTCACTCTCGGCACCAGGCCCGAACCGGCCGCCTGAGGCCAGCTTTCGAGTTCCGAAGCGGCGGCGCCCGCGAAGCGGCGGAGGATCTCAGGACACGCGGCGCCTGGTGATCTCAACAGCCGCGTGGTCCAGCCGGCCGGGCAGCGGCGCCTGCGGTTTCCTGACCCGAACCACGACCTCTTCGGCGGTGTCGCCGGCTGCGACGAGAACCTCGTCGGCGATCGCCTCGGCCAGAGACTCGATCAGGCGGCGACCGGGCCCCTGGACGATCTCGCGGCAGATATCGAAGACCCGGCTGTAGTCGACGGTTCGGGCGAGGTCGTCGGAGCGGCCCGCCGGGCGCAGGTCGAGGTGCATCTCGACGTCGACTTCGAACGGCTGGCTGTGCTCCCTCTCCTCCGCGGTGACGCCGTGGCAGCCCTCGAAGATCATGTTTGTGAGCACCAGCCTGTCCGTCATACAGACCCCTCCTCGAACCACCGCATCGGCCGTCCTGGCCGCGCGAACGTTCGCCAGGACGTCGTGGACCCTGACGACGTCCACTCCGGAAGCGATGCCCAGTGCGGTCGTAGCCAGCGTCGCCTCAAGGCGGTCCTCGACCGGCGCACCGTCGAGAATACGGCCCAGGGTCGATTTGCGCGAAGTGCCCAGGAGCACGGGGTGGCCCAGCGCCCGTATGTCGGCCAGATGCCGCATCGCCTCCAGGTTGTGCTCGGGCGTCTTGCCGAAGCCGAAGCCCGGATCGACGATCAGGCTCTCGGCCGGGACGCCGAGCCGCTGGGCGCGTTCGAGGGCGGCGGTCAGGTCGGCCAGCAACTCCGCCACGAAATCCTCGTAGTCGGCTCGACCGCGGTTGTGCATGACCACGATCGGCACCTGCCTCGTCCCGGCCAGGCGGGCCATGGCTTCATCCGGCCCCGTGCCCCAGACGTCGTTGAGGAGCGACGCGCCGGCGTCCAGGGCCGCGGCGGCGACCGTTGCCTTGCTCGTGTCCACGCTGATCGGAATGTCCGGAAGGGCGGCATGGATCGCGCTGATCACAGGCACGACCCGCTGGCGCTCCTCCTCGGCGGTGACCGGCTCGTGGCCGGGCCGAGTCGATTCGCCGCCCACGTCGAGCATGTCCGCGCCTTCCCCGACCATGCGCCGGGCCTGGACAACCGCCGCCTCGACTGCTGCCTCGTAGGCTCCCGCGGTAGAGGCCAGGATCCCGTCGCCCGAGAACGAGTCGGGCGTGACGTTGACGATGCCCATGACGTACGTCCGCCGGCCCCAATCGAAGACGCGGGGCCCGATGCGGGTGGGAGCGAGGTTTGCGATCGGCACGGGCGGCCTCTCAGGTTGCGGGCGGCAGCGGCGGATCCGGCCGCAGCTCGGGATCGTCGACGACTAGGGCGCGGATCGCGCCGACAAGGTACAGCGAGCCGGCCACGACGATCACGCCGGTTCCGGCCGCCAGGGCCATCTCCAGGGCCCGATCCGGCGTGGCCGCGACTTCCGGGCCGGCGGCGCCGCGGCCGGCCGCGGCGCCGCGCCGCGCCATCGCCGCCCGCCAGTGAGAGGCCAGCGCCTCCGGATCCATCGCCCGGCTGCCCGCCGGAGCGGTGCAGATGATCCGCGCATCCGCCAGCAAGGCCGTGCCCGCGAGCGCGTCGACGACCCCGTCCACGTCCTTGTCGGCCATGATCGCGAAGATCAGCGTGGCTCGACCGGCCGCCAGGAACGGGGCCAGGTCGGCGAGGGCTTCGGCGAGGGTCGACGCCCCGGCCGGGTTGTGGGCGCCGTCCAGCAGGACCTCCCGCCCGCGCCACTCGACCAGCTCCAGCCGCCCCGGCCAACGGATCGAGGCGTAGCCACGCTGTCTGGCTTCCTTGGGAATGCGGGCAATCCCGGCCGCCTCGAGGGCGTCGAGGGTGGCGTCGGCCACGGCCACGTTGGCGGCCTGGTGACGGCCGCGAAGGCCGACACGGACGTGCCGGTCGCCGAGCGCCACCTCGATGCCGTCTCTGTCAAGACCCAGCAACGTCGCGGGCCCGACCACGGCCAGCGGCGCCCCGACCCGCCGCGCTCGCCGCTCGACGACGCCCAGAGCCCCGCCCGTGGCTCCGGTCACGGCCCTGTCGCCGGGCATGATGATTGCCGCTTTCTCGCGGGCGATGGCCTCGACCGTCGTACCGAGACGATCCGTGTGGTCGAGCGCCACGTTCGTCACGACGGCAACCCCGCCGTCCCAGGCGTGAGTGGCGTCCAGCCGGCCACCCAGCCCCACCTCCACCACCGCCAGATCGACGGCCTGTTCCACGAACCAGCGGAACATGACCGCGGTCAGCAGCTCGAACTCCGTCGGGTTGCCGTGGCGCCGCGCCACGCGCTCGGCCAGCGGCAGCACCTCGGCCACGATCCGCGCGAAATCGCCCTCGCCTACGGGAACGCCGTCGATCTGCAGCCGCTCGCGATACGTGACCAGGTGCGGCTTGGGGGTCAGCCCGACGCGGTACCCGGCCGCAGTCAGGGCCGCTCCCACCAGAGCCACCACGCTGCCCTTGCCGTTGGTGCCGGCGATCAGCGCTCCGCGCAGCTCCCGTTCCGGTTGGCCGAGCGCAGCCAGGAGGGCGTTCGTGCGGGCCAGGCCCAGGTTGATCCCGAACCGGCCTCGGACGGCCAGCGCCGCCAGCGCGTCCGGGTATGAGGCTTCGGGCGTCAATCCTTCGTCAGGTCGTCTTCGTAGAAGACGCACTGGTTGAAGCGCGGCGTGAGGCAGACGTCGTTGACGTAGCCCTGCTCGAGGTGGACGCCGCCCCGCACCTGGCAGCGCGACACGTTCTGCTCCTGGCGGATCAGGGCCTTGAGGAGGTGGGGCGCCTGAATCGGGATGGCCCCGCGGCAGCCGGTCATGTAGAAATGCGGGCAAACGTTGCGGCGCAGGTTCGGCAGGCCGAATCCGGTTCTGGGCGGGGCGGGGGCCGGATACCGGCTCGGCTGGACTTCGCCTCGGACCGGCATCGGACGCGGCGCGGTCCGAGTCGCGATGTGCGAAGTCGGCGCGCCCGGCGGAAGCCAGCGAGTTCTGTCCATCGGGTGGGGCGCAAAGCTTCCGCGCGCACCACCCGCCCGGCCCCCTGCGGCGCCGGAGCCGGTGGTTCGGGGCTGCTGGGGCTTTGGGTTTCGAGCCTCCACCGATGCGCCTCGCACCTATGCGGACGTTCCAATACGACCGCTTTCTACAGCAGAGTACATCCATCCGCCCGCCGCGCGCACGATGAAGCTGCGGGAAAATCGGATAGTCCTACTGGTAGGTAGTCGGTAGGACTACCCCGAACCCCCAGTCCACGGCCGACCCCGGCCGACCACCGCCACCAGCGCCAATCACCGCCGATCACCGCCGATCACCGCCGATCACGGCGACAGATGCGACAATGGGTCCATGCCGATGCAGGAACGACGGGCGGCTCACGTCAGACCGTTGCCGCCGTCGAGCGACAGGATGCGGGCACGGCGGGTGAACATCACGACGGGACCCCCGGACGTCGCGCGCCGGTACAAGCCCCTGACCGGCCGCAGGCGCGGCTCCGCGCCCCTCGGACTCGGCGCGATGGCCATCTTCGGACTGCTGGGCCTGGTGATGCTCGTGGTCGGCGCCAACGTACTCGTGGGCGTCGTGGGGCAGCTGGCCCACGCCTTTGACGACGCCGTCTCGCACGTCTCGTCCCAGGCACCGGCCACTCCGCCACCGTCGGGCGTGGCCCTGGACACGCCGACCCTGGATGCGCCGGCCCGTGACGGCTACACGAACGTGGCAACGATTTCACTCACCGGAGCGATCCCGGGCGCCGCAACCGGCAAGGAGGGCTACTACATCCGGGTCTACTCCGTGTCCGCCGACGGCAGCCGCACCAAGGTCGCCGAGATACCGGTCGGTGATACGACCCACTTCACCACGGGTGCGATCACCCTGGCTGAAGGCACGAATACCTTCGTCGCCTCTCTGGTCACGCCGGCGAGCGAGGGCCAGCCTTCACCGCCCGTCGCCTACATCCTCGACCAGACTCCGCCCATCCTGACGATCTCCGCGCCGGCAGACGGTAGCAGCCAGTCCGGCAGTTCGGCCGTCGTCTCGGGCAAGACGGACGCGGGCGCGACCGTGGCCATCCGAAACAAGCAGTCCTCCGGCGGCGGGCAGAGCACCAAAGTCGTCGGCGACGACGGCCGTTTCTCGATCAGCATCGGGCTCGTGGCGGGCAGCAACACCATCACCGTTACCTCGACCGACCTGGCCGGCAACGTGGCCACCGAGAACCTCACGGTCAAGCGGGCCTTCGGCAAGCTGTCGGCGCACCTCACCGTCTCTCCGTCCACCTTCCGTGGCAGCGGCTCGACAACCATCACCCTGACCGCAAGGGCCACCTCCGCGAACGGCGGGCCGCTGGCGGGGGCGACAGCCACGTTCACGGTCACGGTGGTGGGCCTGGGTCCGATCGTATCGCCCGAGATCCAGACCAACCAGGCCGGGACGGCAACCTGGAAGGTGACGATCTCAGGCGCCACCGCCGGGGTCGGCGCGGCCACGGTCCTGGTCGTCACGGCCACCGGTGACCAGGTGCCGGCAACCGCGAAGATCGTCACCACCTGAGGCCGCCGCCGAAGTAGCCCCGCGTCCGGAGAATGAACCGGCGTGGCCGGCCAGATGCTAGACGCTGGGAACCGGGGTCGGAGTCGGAGTGGGCGCAGGCGTCGGAGTGGGAGTGGGCGTCGGCGTCGGGGTTGGTGTCGGAGCCTCGGTCGGTGTCGGAGACGGAGTCGGCGTCGGAGTGGGAGTCGGCGCGGGCCCCTGAGAAACGACGTAATCGACCTTCGAACCTTCCAGGACACTGATCCCGGCGCGAGGATTGCTGCTGACGATCTGGCCGTCTGGCACTGTGTCGTCGAATTGCTCGGAGCGGTCGCCTACCTGCAGGTGGGCAGAAGTAAGACTGTTGATGGCCTCGCTCTCCGTGAGCCCGACGATGCTCGGGACGACGACCTGACCGGCGCCGCTGACGATGGTCACGTAGATCGTGTCGCCGCGGTTCATGGAGCTGCCCTTAGTCGGCGTCTGGTCGATGATCGTGTTGTCCGTCATCGTGCCGTCGTTCTTCTCATAACCCTTGACGGCGACCTGCAAACCAAGACCCGACACGGTTTGCTGGGCGGCCTCGAGAGTCTGGTTGGTCAGATCTGGGGCGTATTCGGCCCGGGTGGACGGCGAGTTGCGGCTGATGAGAAGGAAGATCGTCAGGCCCAGCAGCGTCACCAGGAACAGGGCCAGGAACGCGGCCACCCAGGCCCACATGCTGACTGGCTCGTCCTCATCCTCTTGATCCGGGGCGGAGTCGCCCATGTTGATTCGGCGCGGGCCGCGGGCGGCCGGGGCAGGGCTTCGATCGGGCGCGCTCTCCGCGTACGCGGCTACGCGCCGGCGCGGGGGCTCGACGACGGGCTCTTCCTCCTCGAAAGTCTCGGCGCCGGCGTAGTCGTCGGGCGAGTAGCCGACCGGGACGGTGGGATTGGGGCGGCGCTGGATAAGCGGCTGGGCGGTGCGGGGCGGCGCGGGAGGCAAGACCGGCCGGGTCGGCGGAACCGCGGGCCGAACAACCGGCGGAACCACGGGCGGCGCGGCGGCGGGCATTTCTCCGACCGACGCGGGGTGAGCGGCCTCCGCGGCGGCGGCGGCATCGAGCCGCTGGACCGCACCCTCCAGCGCATCGGCAAGATGGCCGGTGGACTCGAAACGGTCCTGAGCGCCTGCCGCGATCGCCCTGGCGTCGATGGCGGCGATCTCTTCGGGAATGCCGTCCTGGAACTCGGATGGCAGCGGCTGCGGCTGGGCGGCACGAGCGGCCTGGATATCGGCCGCGTTGGCGCCGTCCCACGGACCACGCCCGGTCAGCAGCTCGAACAGAAGCACGCCGAGCGCGAACTCGTCCGAGGCGTCCGTGGCGCGGCGGCCGCGGGCTTGCTCGGGGCTCTGGTACCAGGCTGCCTCGACACTCCAGGGTACGGACACGCCCGACTCGGCGATGGCGCGGGCGAGGCCGAAGTCCGAGATCTTGATCTGGCCGTCTCGAGCGACGAGGACGCAGCTGGAACGCAAACCGGCATGGACGATGCCGCGCTCATGAGCGGTAGCCACGGCTCGGGCCACGGTCGCGGTCACGGTGGCGGCTCGGCGGGGCGGCACCGGGCCGTTGCGCCTGAGCAGGCCGCCGAGATCCTGGGCGTTGAGGGGCTCCGTGACCAGGAATGCTTCGTCGTCCTCGACGCCGAAATCGTAAAGCTCGAGGACGTTGGGGTGGCTCAGGCCCATGGCCGCCCGCATCTCCAGCCGGAACTGGGCCACGAAATCCGGATCGGCCGCGAGCGCCGGGACGATCACCCTGACGGATACGTCACCGCTGCCCTGGTTGTCGCTGGCTCGGAATGTCGCCGAGACGGCATCCTCGCCCCGTAGCTCTACGAGCCGATAGCGGCCCCCAAGTACCTGTCCGATTTCCGCCACAAGTAGTCCTCAACGCACAATGGCGCCGGTAGCGCCTGTCACAAGCCCATCGGAAACCCGTCGGGCGAGCCGAGCTAACTCAGGTCTAGCCCCTGCAAGTATCGCCGGAACTCGGTTCCGATGTCCTGGCGCTGCATTGCCAGCTCAACGGACGCCTTGAGCCAACCCATTGTTGTGCCGGCGTCGTAGCGCTCGCCTTCAAAGGCGTAGCCGTAGACGTCCTGTTCCTGCATGAGAGCCTGGATGGCGTCCGTCAGCTGGATCTCGCCTCCGGCGCCGCGCGGCGTCTGTTCGAGCTTGTCGAAGATTTTCGGTGTCAGCACGTAGCGGCCGATGATGGCCAGGTTCGACGGCGCGACGTCCGGGTCGGGCTTCTCGACCAGGCCGGCGACCTTGTACAGGCGCGGATCCAGACCGCCGTCGGCGGGGCGGCCGTCGATGATGCCGTAGCGGGCCGTCTCCTCGTGCGGCACCTCGGTCACTGCCACGACGGAACTGTGGGTCTGAAGGTAAGCGTTGATGAGCTGGCCGACGCACGGCCGCTCCCCCACGACTACGTCATCCGACAGGATCACCGCGAACGGCTCGTGACCGACCATCTCCTTGGCGACGAGCACCGCATGGCCCAGGCCCAGCTGCTCTTTCTGTCGGACGTAAGAGATCTGGGCAAGGTCCGAGATGGCCCTGATCTGGCGGAGCTTGTCGATGTCGCCGCGCGCTTCGAGCAGCTGCTCCAGCTCCAGGCTCGAGTCGAAGTGGTCTTCGATGGCGCGCTTCTGGCTGCTCGTGACGATGATTACGTGCTCGATGCCGGACGCGACCGCTTCCTCGACCGCGTACTGGATAACCGGCTTGTCGACCAGGGGGAGCATCTCTTTTGGCTGAGCTTTCGTGGCCGGAAGGAAGCGGGTTCCCCAACCCGCGGCCGGAAAGACAGCCTTTCTAACTCGCATGTGGCCTCAGCTTCGGTCGGCCGACGCGGATGCCGGCTCGACGAACTCGTGGTCGTCGCGGTGGAGCCCATCGCACAGCCCCAGGCGGCGAGGCTCGACGGGCAGCCAGACCGGACGCATGATCGCTCTGACCTGCGATCGGCGGCAGATGAGCATCCCCCGTGCGGTCATCCATGCCAGCACGTGGCTCGGATCGGAGTGGAATTCGAACGGCCCGGGATTGATGGCGGCGCTCTCCGTCCAGTCGACGGGGGCCTCGGGCGCCACGACGTCCAGAATACTGATCCGCCACGGCTGGCCCGAGATAGGCTCGCCGCAACCGGCGCAGCGTACGGCGATGTTGTCGGTCACGATCGTGGGGATGCGGACGCCGTAGAGTTCCATCTGCCCGGGATCGTAGCAGGTCGGCCGAGGACGGTCCGGGATTTGGAGCGATTGCGCATGCGAGACGGGGATTCGAAGCGAGCCGGAAGACCGAGCCAGGATGCCGGAGGGGCGGCGGCCGGCGATCCCACCGGGACCCGAAGTCCGGTCGAGCCCGAGGCGGTTGAAACGGCAGACGGTCTCTCAGCGGCCGAAGGCGCCAGAACTAGACGTCGGGATCACGACGCCGAAGCCCGCGAACGCGCCGGCATGAACACCGGGCTGGCCAAGCAGTTCAAGCAGGTGCTCGACGCCCAGCGCAGGCGGGTCGAGGAGGACGAGGGCCGAAACTCGGGCAAACGCCGGAAACGCTGATCCGACCGCCGTGGGATGTTCGGCGCGGGCCGTCGTTCGGGCGCACGGAGCCGAGGAATCCCGGTCGGCCCGCGTCATCACTCCATCGTGAAGTAGCCCATCACGTCGACGACCGCATCGGCCTTCGAGCCGGTCGGGCCCACGAACGTCACCCACAACGTACCTCCCGACCGGAGCGAGATCGTCAAGGCATTGGCGCGGATGTCCCTCGCCGGGAAGTTGAGCGTCGACGTGGACGGGACGCCGTCCGGCAGGTCCGGCGTCAGCGACAGGTAGCCGATCGAGCCCTCGTTCGCGGCCGTCAGGTTCACGTCGACCGCGACCGCGCTCGAGGGAATGTTCTTGTTCGGGTCGGCCGACTGCCCGGTGACGGCGAACTCGGCCGGCACCTTGGCCCTGAGCGAACCGCTGAGGCCGATCGCGCCACCACGCGAGTCCACCAGGCGGTTGGGTGTCACAGGCATGTACGTGGCGCCGCTGGTGTCTTGGACGTAGTACCCGGTCACGTCGAAGATGACGTCGGCCGTCGTGCCTGTCGTCCCTACGAACGTGACCCACAGCACTCCGCCCGCCCCGAGCGGCACGGTCAGGGAGTTGGCCCTGATGTCACCGGCCGGGAAGTTGATGGTAGACGTAGGCGGGACTCCGGCCGGCTTGTCTGGAGAAAGGCTGAAGTAGCCGCCGGAGTGCTGATTGACGGCCGTCAGGTTGCCGACGACGGCGACGGCGCCGGCCGGCACGTTCATGGTTGGATCGGCAGACTTGCCCGTCACCTGGAAGCTGACCGACTTCTTGGAAAGCAGTCGCTTGGAGGTGTCGGGCGCGTATCGGGAATCCAGGATCCGATTGGGTGTCACAGGTTCGTAGGTCGCCCCGCCGGTGTCGCCAACGAAATAGCCGGTCACGTCGAAGATCACGTCCGAGCGCTTGCCGCTGCTACCGACGAACGTGACCCACATCTTCCCGTCGGGGCCGAGAGGGGCGGTGATCGAGTTGGCCCTGATGTCCCCGGCCGGGAAGTTGAGCGTGGATGTAGGCGGAACGGAGCCGGGGTCTGTCGGTGTCAGGCTGAGGTAGCCGCCCGACTTGCTGTTGACCGTCGTGAGGTTGCCGGTTACCGCCAGCGCCCCGCTGGGGATGTTCAGTGCGGGATCCGAGGATCGGCCGGTGATCTGGAAGGCAACCGGGGACTTGCTGAGTAGCGAGGCGTTCACCCCGACGTGGTAGCGCGAGTCCACGAGCCGGTTCGGGGTCACCGGTATGTAGGTGGCGCCGCGGGCGGGCATGGCTACCGTGGACAGGCCGGACGGGTCGCTCGGGCCAACCGCGTTCGAGGCCGTGACCACGAACCGGTAGGACACGCGGTTGGTCAGGCCGCCGACCACACAGCTGAGCGCGCCCGAGGTGTGGCAGGTCTCGCCCCCGGGCGTCGAAATAACGTCGTAGCCCGTGACCGGGCTGCCGCCGTCGAAAGGCGGGGCGCTCCACGAAACGAGCGCCGAGACGTTCCGGCCGACCGCCGACACGTTGACCGGGGCGTCGGGCGTCGAGGCCGGGGTCACCGGATCGGACGGGTCGGAGGCGAGTCCCTGACCCTGGTCGTTGGCGGCGGTGACGGTGAAGGTATAGGCCTGGCCGTTGGTCAGACCGGTCACGGCGCAGCCGATGGTCGCCGCGGTACTGCAAGTGAGGCCACCCGGGTGGGCGGTCGCCGTGTAGCCGGAAATCGCGCTGTCGCCAGGGCTCGATGGGGCCGTCCAGGTCACGGCGACCTGGCCTTTGCCGCTTGTTCCAGCCGCTCCGGTGGGGCGCCCCGGGACCCCGTAGGGCGTGACCGAGTTTGACGGGTCCGAGACGGGGCCGGTGCCCACGGTGTTGGTCGCCGTCACAGTGAAGGTGTAGGCCAACGAGTTGGTCAGGCCGTCAACCACGCAGCTGGCGGCGCCGGCCGTCGCGCAGTGGAACTCCCCGGGGTTCGAGACGACGTCGTAGGCGCTGATGGGCGAGCCCGTGGCCGGCGGGTCCCACGACACCTGGGCGGCCGAATTGCCGGCGACCGCATGTACGTTCAGCGGCTTCGTGGGCGGCGGCGCAAGGTCGGCGCTGGCCGAGGCATGGGTTCCCTCGTTCCCGGCCGTGTCTACGGCCGCGACCCAGTACGTGTGTGTGCCGCCGAACCCGGCCGGAGGATCCGTATAGGTGAGCGTGGTTCCGGACACCTCGCCGATCTGCGTGCCGTCACGGTAGATGCGGTAGTGGGCCAGGCCCAGGTTATCTGCCGCGGCCTGCCAGTCGAGTTCGGCGCCGCCGGCGGGTAGCGCTGCCGCCTGCAGCGAGGCCGGCACGGAGGGGGCCTCGGTGTCGCCGATGGTGACGGTCGCGCCCGTGCCGTCGACCGAATCGATGTGGACGGTGAAGCCGCCCGCGCCGTCGGTGAGAGTCGAGCCCGGCAAGAAGGGCGCGTTGTAGTAATCACCGTCGTCCGGGATGCTATCGACCAGGTAGCTGTAGGCGTACCTGCCGTAGGTCGGCATCTCCGAATACCTGACCGTCACGCCCGTGGTGACGGGCGCGAAAGTTGGGCTGGAGAACTGGTCCCAGGCCACTCCTGAGAGGGTCGATCGCAGCTCCAGCGTCCAGCCGCCGGACGTGGCGCCGGTCGTGACGGTCGCGGGTCGGACGATACGGATCAGGCGCAGCCCGGCCGAGGACGAGTAGGTCGGCACGAGATGGTACGTGCCGACAGACGTGATCGTCTGGTACTCGCCGGAGTCGAGCCAGCCGAGCGACCTCAACCGCTCCGCATCCAGGAGGGCATGATCGCTCACCCCGGAGAAGCCCATCGTGGAGTAGATGTCGTTGTAGTCCAGCTTGAAGCAGTTGGCCTGAACGCCGAGCGGGATGTTCGTCCCGTCGCCGTCCGTGCAGCGCAAGCCCTCGGAGTGGGCCAGGCCCAGGTTGTGGTCCATCTCGTGGGCGGCCGTGAAGGCCCACACCGCCGGTTGGTCGGACGGGATCGTGTTCGAGTCGACGGCCAGATGGATTCTCTTGCCGGAGATGTCGCCCCGGCCCCACGACGGGTCGCCGCACGGATTGCTCTTGGTCCAGAGGATGATGTGGTCGTACGAGGTCAGGCTGACGCCGTGGGCGGTCGCCTGGCTCGTGGCCGCGTTCAGGTAGCGATCGAAGTCGTAGGGGCACTGAGCGATGCCCAGGTGCCACGGCCCGAGCACGGTAGTCGTCGTGGTGACCCGGCCGCGCGACGCCGTCTCGAAGTAGGACTGGACCGAATCCGTGCCACCCGTGAACGCCTGGTTCGCCTGGGTGGTGGTGACCGGGTAACCGGTCAGATTCGTGAAATCGGCGACGATCACGGCGACCTTGCGGGTCTGCGTGGCGGCGTTGGGTTGGGTCAGGGGGGCGTCCGCGGGGACCACGCCGTATGCCGCCGCGTCCGGGTTGGATGATGCCGGCCACTCGACCGTGAACGCGGCCGCGTTCACGGCCACGCTGCCGTCCTCGAGCAGATGCCCGCGAACTCGTACCGCCGCCCCGCCCAGCCTCGGGTCCAACGCCCCGGACACGATCAGCAGCGTCGGTCCGTCCGCGCTCTCGAGCACGTATGACAGGGTCGACGTGCCCGCGGCGAAGTCGTCCCCTACTCTCACCACGAGCGTGCCCCGGAGCTCGACGCTTCCGGGGTCCAGAACCACCGCCCGCGCGCTGAACCCGGACGACGCGCTCGTCGCCGCCATCCGGGCCGCGAGTCCGGTGGCCGGCACGCGCGGCCGAGATTCCGGCGTGGCGGCAGCCGCCACCGGTGAGGGCAGCACGCAGACGGTGAGCAGCGCCAGCGTCGCGAGTATGCCCAGGTGCCGGTGGCTCTTGATCATCGGTATGCCTCCGGAACGTGGCCGGCGGTTCGCCGGCCGGTGGCCCATTCACCCGGTAGTGGTCGGAACGGGCCGCGGCCGAACGTGGCGCAACCCGGTGGTTGCGCCTCGCGCTGATATTGGCCCGAGTTGCCGGTCGGGGCAATGGACCTTTGGTGCCATGGCGGTCGAGTTCGATTGCCGCGGTTCGGCCGGGGCTGGCGGCCCGAATCCAGGGCTCAGGCCGCGGACAAGTCCACGTTGATCGAAACCTGGACCATCTGCGGTGGGAAATTCCCGGCCTGGTAGTCCGGCTGGACGTCCGGACCCCTCAAGCCCGCGCCATCGTCTCCGTAGCGGTCAACCACGCCGGACGGCTGCCCCGAGTCGACGTGGAACTCCGCGTAGACGGTTATCGTGCCCGCTCCCCAGCCGGAAACGTCGAACTTGTGGCCGAACGCGCCGGCGACGACCGTGGAGGCCGCCGTATCGGTCGCCCAGTGATCCGAGTAGGTCGTTCCGCTGTCTTCGGCCCATATATCGATGACCGCCCCGTCCTCGAGGCTGGCGCTGCCCGAGACGACGAGCTGCCGGCCACTGACGCCGGCGTTGAGGCAGATCTGAGGATCGGTCCCGGTCAACCAGGAAGGCGAGCACTGGCCCAGCATCGCCTCGGCCCCGACACGCACGACGATCGCCGAGCCCACAGTCAGTCCCACGACCAGGGCAACGCCGACGGCGGCTCGAACCATGCGCCGGGCCCGCCGCTCCGCCGGGCTCACGTACGGCAGCGGCTCGTCGTAGATGTCCACCGTTCTCCTTCAGGCTCGGAACCGCGCGACCTTCCTTCACCTAACCGGACCGGTCCTCTCCGCATGGTCCCGAGGCAAGTCTACCCGGCCGGCCGGGCCAGCTGTCGAACCCACCGGCAGGCGGCGGGGCGTCGCGTCAGCCGCCGAAGGTGAAGGCGTACGCGCGAATGCCCGGCGAGTCGAAGGTGATCGTCACCGTGGCCCGCGCCGGCGAATCGAGATGTACCAGGTGGTACAGCCTGGCGGGCCCCACCGCCATCGCGCCGTCGGCTCTCACGTCCGGACTCGGGCCGGCGGTCGCTCCGGTAACGGCGATGTGAGTCTGGGCCGGCGTGTCCGACTCCATCACCAGGTACACGTCGCGCGCGTAGAACGAGAGCTCCAGCTGGTCGCCGGCCGAACCGGCGACGACGTATTCGGGCTGGAAGTCGAACCCGCCCGAAAGCGCCCACTGGTCCGGAGGCAAAATCTTGGGGAACGTGTACTGGCCCGACCCCGATGGAACCCGCTCGTGGTCGGCGAACGCCGACCCGCGCTTGGTCCCGAGGTAGGTCTCAGGAGTCTCTCCGGTGACGAAGGGCGGCGGCGCGTCCGTGGTCGTGACCGCCGGAAGAGCCGACCGGCCGGCCTCCTCGAGCAGGGCCCGGATCTCGTCCTCGGTTTGTATGTAGCCGCCTTCGCCGTAGTGGACGTGGCGGAGGTTGCCGTTGGCGTCGATCAAGTAATCGGCCGGCCAGTAGACGTTGCTGTAAGCGTTCCAGGTCGCGAACTCGTTGTCCTGGGCGACCGGGTAGGTGATGCCGAACCGCTGGATCGCCGACTGGACGTTGGCCGTGTCGTGTTCGAAGGCGAATTCGGGCGTGTGCACCCCGATGACCACGAAACCGTCGGCCTCGTACTTTTGGTACCAGCTCTCCACGTAAGGGAGGGTGCGGATGCAGTTGATGCAGGAGTAGGTCCAGAAGTCGATCAAGACGACCTTGCCGCGCAGGGAGGCCAGGGTCAGCGGCTGGGAGTTGAGCCAGTGGTCGATGCCCGTGAGTTCGGGAGCCGGTGTGCCGGAGCTGCTCACCGCGCCCGGTCCGGGTGAGGAACTGCTCCCCGAGCCCGGGCCGGCGGAGGAGCTACCGCCCCCGTCGACCAGGTCCCGAAGCGCGTTCTGCACGGGGTTGCTACGCTCCAGGCCCTGGAGCGTCCCCGTCCAATCGGGCAGGTCGTTGGTCAGCGAAGCCGAAATGGCGGTATCGACACCGAGGGCCATGAGGCCGGCCGTGACCAGCACCAACGCGCCGAAGGCACGGCTTGCCCAGCGGGAGGCCGAGCGGAGCCGCAGCCGCGCCAGCGCGGCGCGTCCGCCCAGGGCGATGGCCAGCAAGGGCAGGCCGGCCCCGATCGAGTAGGCGATTACCAGAGCGACGGTGGCCAGCGACCCGGGCTGAGTCACGGCCAGGCTCGTGATCGCCCCAAGAATCGGGCCGGCGCACGGCGTCCACACCAGACCCAGGCCGACGCCGGTGATGAGACCGCCCGCCACGCCGGGCCGGGCAAGCCGCGCGCCGACGGCGGGAATGCGGGCCGACATCCGCTCCCAGTAACGGGACAGGACCGGCAGGAGAAGCGTCAGGCCGAAGATGGCGATGACGGCGATGGCGATGTCGCGGAGCAGGGAATCGGGTAGCCCAAGGGCCTTGATGATCTGGACGCTGGCGAGGGTGAAGAAGGAGAAGCTGGCGATCAAACCCGCGATCACGAGGAAGGGGCGGCGGCGGTCGCCATCCGATCCCGTCGCGAGCACTATCGGGAGAATCGGCAAGACGCACGGAGAGACCGCTGTCACCAGGCCGGCGACGAAGGCAACGACTATCAGCACGACCATAGCTGTGATCTAGACCGAGTCTCGATTAGCGTCAACTCGGACGGGCCTCCGGATCGCATGGCGCACCTACCCGCGACCCGAAGACGAGCGCGATCCGCTCGATCGAATGCCGGGCCCGCCACAGCCGCGATGCGGCCGCCCGGCCGCCCGGCCGACCGGCGCCGTCATGCACCAATCGAACGCCCTTCGTGGCCACTACTTTAGTTCGCTGGATATGGCATCCGACCGGGGCCTAGAGTGTCGATAACCCCAGTCACATGACAAACCACACCGATCCGGTTTCCGCACCCGTCGAAGCCAGGGCGCGCCTCTCGGCGCGACTTGATGAGCTCGAGTTCCACCGTGCCGTCGACGTGGAGTACAGACTCGACGGCGCCCTGAAGGCGGAGTCGGAAGCGGCGCGCATCGGCGCGACCGATCTCGAGTTCCGCGCCCGGCTCGTTCGGGCCGACATGCTCCAGCGCAAGGGCCTCGGGGCCGAGGCCGCCGCACTGGCAGCCGATGTCAACCGCTGGGCGCGCGAGAACGGCCCGCAGTCGCTGCTGGCCCGGAGCCACCTGGTCCTGGCGGCCGTGTTCGAGAACGTGGGTGACTCGGGGTCCTGTCTGGAGAACGCCCTCCGCGGCGTCGAGCTCCTCGACGACACCACTCCGCCGAGAACGAGGGGCAACTTCCTGGCCCGCCTTGCGGACGCCTTCACCATCACCGGATCGTTCGACTCGGCTCGGCCGCGCTACCGGCAGGCGCTCGCGATCTTCGACGAGATCGGCGACGTGGAGCGCCGGCTGGGCGTCCTGAACAACCTCGCCTACAGCGAGACCGTGGCCGGGGACCTCGAGTCCGCCCGGGTCGTGGCCGCGGAGATGCGCGCCCTCCTGGCCTCCAGCGGAACCAGGTCCAACCCCGCGTTCGAGGACACGCTGGCGAGGCTGCACATCGGGCTTGGCGAGCTCGACCAGGCCGAGGCGGCCATCGTTACGGCCATGGAACTCCTGGCCCAGGACGGCGACGTCCAGGCCGTGACGCCCGCCGAACTGAAGCTCACCCTGGCCGAGATCCACCGCAAACAGGGCCGCCTGGATGACGCCCGGCGGGATCTCGACAGCGGCCGCGAGATCGCCCGCCAGCGCGGCCTGACGGGGATCGAGGCCGAAATCCTGCGCGAGCAGGCGGAGTTGCTGGCCGCGTCGGGGCAGTTCGAGCAGGCATACGAGACGTATCGGATCTACCACGAGCAGTCCAGCAGACTGTTCTCCGGCCAGCACGAGGCCGCGGCCCGAACCAGGGAAGCCCTCTTCGCCACGGCCGAGGCGCGCCGCGAAGCCCAGCGATACTGGCGCCAGGCGCGCACCGACGAACTGACCAGGCTGCCAAACCGGCGTTTCGTCGATGAGGAGTTGCCGCGGCGCATCCGGGAAGCGGCGGCTGGGATGCCGCTCGTGGTGGCCATCGCCGGCGCGGACCATTTCAAGCGGATCAACGACACCGTCTCGCACGACGCCGGCGATCGGGTCATCCAGGGTCTGGCTGGCGTGCTCGAGTCCGCGCTGGGGGCGGTCGCCAGGGTCGGGCGTATCGAGGACGCCGCGTCGCGCATCGACGGTGAGGGCGATGTCGATTCCAGCTCTCCGTTCGTGGCTCGCCTGGGCGGCGAGGAGTTTCTGATCGTGCTGCCCGACGTGGCCGTGGACGAGGCTGCGGACTTCCTGGAGGGGGTCCGCAAGAACGTCGAGGAGCACGTTTGGAAGGACGCGGAGCGGGCCCCGGTAACGATCAGCATCGGGGCGACTGTTGCGCGGCCGCAGGACACTCAGTCCGATCTCCTGGCCCGGGCCGACCGGTGCCTCTTCGCCGCCAAGCGAAGTGGCCGAAACCGGGTCGCCGTCGATTTCGGGCCCGGCGCCCTACAGCCGGACGCTCCGGTCATCTAGGTCGAGGCGGCCGCCGAAGCCTTGCGCCTACCGTGCCCGTCCGGGCGCCGAGCCCGACCGGTCAGACGAGCCGGCCAACCGTGGCCTCGACCGCATCGAGGATCTCGCCCGACTTCACCAGCCGCATCATTTCGGTGTGGTCCGTGTGGAGCGGCCGGTCCTCGTCCAGGTGGGCGACGTGGCGTCGGATCACTCCGTGGGCCGTGCGCGTGCCGAGCCCAGGCGTGAAGTCGCGGAAGTCGAGGGCCTGCGCGGCGGCCATGAATTCGATGCCCAGGACGCCGTACGCGTCTTCCAGGATCTGGGCCGTCTTGATGGCCGTGTTCATGCCCATCGAGACGAAATCCTCCTGGTCTCCGGCCGCGGGAATCGACTGGATCGAGGCCGGGGCTGAAAGGATGCGCTGCTCGACTATCAGGCTGTCGGCGGTGTACTGGCTCAGCATCATGCCCGAGAACATGCCCGCGCCCTTCGTCAAGAACGCCGGCAAACCCGAGGAAATGGCCGGGTTGGTCATGCGGTTCAGGCGCCGCTCGGAGAGCACGCTGACCATCGTGACCGCCGCCCCGACCATGTCCATCGGCAGCGCCACGGGCGTGCCCTGGAAATTCGCTCCGGTCAGAGTGACGCGATCGTCCGGCAGGAAGATGGGGTTGTCGCCGACGCCGTTCAGCTCGATCTCGACCTGTTTCCAGGCCCACTCCACTGCGTCGTGCGCCGCGCCGATGACCTGCGGCGTCGAACGCATGGAGTAGGCGTCCTGGACCTTGGTGTGCATCTTGCCGGTGGTGAGGTCGCTGCCGGCCATCACCAGGGCGAGCGCTCGCGCCGAACGGATAGCGCCCGGGAAGCCACGCAGTTCGTGGAGCCGGGGGTCGTACGGCTTCATGTTCGCGATCAACGCTTCCAGGCTCATGGCCGCCGCGATCTCCGCCTGGCGGAGCCAGCGATCGATGTCCCACAGTTCGATCGCGCTCATGGCCGTCAGAACGTTGGAACCGTTGATGGTGGCCAGGCCGTCGCGCGCCTCGAGGCCGGGCGGCGTGATCCCGGCGCGGCGCATCGCCTCGGACCCGGGCAGCCGCTCGCCCATGTACCAGGCCTCGCCCTCCCCCATCAGCAACAGGGCGGCCTGGGCCATCGGCGCCAGGTCGCCACTCGCGCCGACGGAGCCACGCTGGCACACCACCGGAGTCACGCCGCGATTGAGCATCTCGACCAGGGCCAGGGTGATCTCGGGGCGGCAGCCCGAATTGCCGTGGGCATGGACGTTGATGCGGCCGGCCAGCGCGGCCCGGACCGTCTCGATGGGCGCGGGGTCGCCGATGCCGGCGGCGTGGTTGTAGATCAGGTAGCGCTGGAACTGCCGAACCTGCTCGTCGTCCAGTACGACCTCGGAGAACTCGCCGATGCCGGTGTTGGTGCCGTACATGATTTCGTGGGCGGCGAGCTTCGCCTCGAGCATCGTGCGGCAGGCCCGGATGCGTTCGAGGGCGGCGGGTGCCAGCTCGATCTGCTCGTTGTCTCGGGCAATCCGAACCAGCCGCTCTATGGACAGCGACGTGCCGTCCAACACGGTGGGCATGGAAGGGTCCTCAGTCGAGGCAGATCGACGTCCTACGGCGACGCCGAGCCATCCCCATCCTAGCGCGACACCCCGATTCGCGGCTAGGGCCGGTCAGGGCCGGCCGGGCGCAATCAGTGGCGCGCAAGGCGGCGGGGCACCGCCCACGCCGCGGAACGGGAGCCCCCACCCCATTGTGTAGGGCGCGGCATCCGACTAGGGTGACGTCCGCAATCCGGAGGGAAGAGTAGAGATGACAAGCCCCGCCCCCGCAACTTCCGAAACGGCGTCCAGCGCCATCCCCGATGACCGCTCCCGCAGTCTGTTCCGCTGGAACGCGACGCTGGCCGCTCTCCACCTGGTCCAGGGTCTGGCCATCCTGGCTATCTCATTCGCGAAGACACCTGTGGTGACATCTCCGGTCGTGGGTGCGTATCTGCACTTCGACGAGGCGACCAGGCACCTGGTAGCCGCGCAGCGCCCTATCTGGGATCTGCCCATCGGCCCGGCCGTGGCCCTGTTCTTCCTGATGAGCGCCCTGGCTCACTTCACGATGGCATTCCCGGCCCGGCGCTGGTATGAGGAGCACCTCGCCCGCGGCCAGAACCCCATCCGCTGGATCGAGTACTCGTTCAGCTCGAGCGTGATGATCGTCGTCATCGCGGCTTTGGCAGGCGTTCAGGACATGGGCACGCTGATCGCCATCTTCGGCGCGAACGCGGCCATGATCATGTTCGGCTGGAGCATGGAGATCGCCAACGAGGGCCGCGAGCGGCCGCAGTGGCTGCACTACATCTTCGGCTGCATCGTCGGTGCCGTGCCGTGGCTGGTCATCTTCTCGACCATCCTGGTATCGGCAACGGAGCCCGACTCGGCACCGATCCCCGGCTTCGTGATCGCGATCTTCGTGACTCTGTTCGTCTTCTTCAACGTCTTCGCGATCAACATGATCCTGCAGTACCGCAGGATCGGCCGCTGGCGCGATTACCTGTACGGCGAGCGCGCCTACATGCTCTTCAGCCTGATCGCCAAGTCCCTCCTTGCCTGGCAGGTCTTCTTCGGCACATTGCGGCCGTAGGGGGCGCACGGCGGCCAATGAGGGCCGCGAATGGCCACAGTCGACGATCCAAGCCACCGACTCCTTGGGTACGGCGGGCATCCTCCGCGTCGACGGACGGACATGCCCGCCGAGGCTACAGGCGCAACCGATGAACGATGAGTCCCGCCGTGCGCGTTCGTCGGGGCAGGCCGCCGGTATACTGCGGCCCAAGGACCCACAGGCAAGAGGTGTCATGCGAGCGCCACTCGGTCGTGCCGGGGGGCCGCCGAAACTGGAGAGTCGACTGCGGCTCGCCATCGGCGACGCTGGCATGAGCGTTGAGGAACGGCGCCTCCGGACCCTGGTCGAGAACCTCCCGAACCTGATCGTCCGCTACGACACCGACCTGAACCGCACTTATGTCAACCGGGCCTGGGAAGCTGCCACAGGCCTGCGGGCTGAGGACGTGATCGGCAAACCGGTGGGCGCCGTTCATCCGCAGCCATCCGACGCGACGTACCTGGCCGCGGCCAGGTACGTTCTGGAAACCGGGGCGTCGCAAGATGTCGAGACCGAGTGGCTAAACGTGCGGGGGGAGACCCTCTATCTCAACTACACGATCGTGCCCGAATATGACGACGCCGGCCGTGTGATCGGGCTCGTGTCCGTCGGGGTGGACCTCAGCGAGCGGCGGCGGATGAACGAGGAGGTCAAGGCCCTCAACAGCCAGCTGGAGATGCAGGTCCAGGAGTACCGAACGCTGCTGAGCGTGGCCTCGGACGCGATCTTCGTGGCCGATCGGAATCGGCGCTACATCGACGTCAACATCGCGGCCTGCCAGCTCCTGGGCTATACGCGCGATGAGCTGCTCGGGCTATCCGTCTCGGACGTCACGCGACCGACGGACAACCCCGGGCAGGAGGGTCGGTTCATGCGAATGCGGACCGGCGAGACGGTGCTCTCCGAGCGGACGCTTCGCCGGAAGGACGGCAGCCTGCTCGTGGCCGAACTCAGCGCCGTCGAGCTGCCGGACGGACGAGGTCTGGCAATCGTCCGGGATATCACGGCCCGGAAAGAGCTCGAGAAGGAGCAGGCGCGACTGGCCACGGCGGTCCAGCAGGCCGACGAAGCCATCGTCATCACCGATCAGTCGGCGACCATTCTCTACGTGAACCCGGCCTTCGAGAGAGTGTCGGGTTACTCGCGGGAGGAGCTCCTCGGCGAGAACTCCCGGATCCTGCACAGCGGCCAGCACGACGGCTCGTTCTACAAAGAGATGTGGACCACGCTGCAGTCCGGCCGGACCTGGCACGGCATATTCGTGAACCGCCGCAAGGATGGGTCCCTCTACGAGGAGGACGCCTGGATCACGCCCATCCGCGATCCCGACGGCTCCGTGGTCAGCTACGTCGGCGTCAAGCGCGACGTCACGCGCGAGCGGATCCTGGAGGCGCAGCTCCACCAATCGCAGAAGATGGAGGCCATAGGCCAGCTCGCCGGCGGCATCGCCCACGACTTCAACAACCTGATCACCGCCATCCGGGGCTACAGCGAACTCGTTCGGGACACGCTGCCGTCGGGCTCTGCCTCGCGGGAAGACGTCGAGCAGATCGTGCTGGCAGCCGACCGGGCGGCCGAATTGACGAAGCAGTTGCTGGCCTTCAGCCGGCGCCAGGTCCTCCGGCCGCAGGTCGTCTCGCCGGCCCAGATCGTGGACGGCATCGTTCCGATGCTGCGACGGCTCCTGGGCGAGGACATCGAGCTGGTGACCAGCACCGTGCCCGATCTCGGCCATGTCAGAGCCGACCCGAACCTGCTGGAGCGGATCGTGCTGAATCTGGCGGTCAACGCGCGGGACGCCATGCCAGGAGTGGGCCGCCTGAACATCGGGACCGCCAACGCGGAGTTCGAGGCCGGACCGGAGGCACGCCAGGCCGGTGTGCCGGCCGGCCGCTACGTCGTGATGGAAGTCTCCGACACGGGGGCGGGCATGGACCCTGCGACTCGCGACCATGCCTTCGAGCCGTTCTTCACCACGAAGGACCCCGGCAGCGGCTCGGGCATGGGCCTGGCGGTAGTTCACGGAGCGGTGAAGGCGTCGGGCGGCGAGATCTTCCTGTACAGCGAGCCCGACCAGGGCACCACGTTCAAGATCTACCTGCCGCGAGTCGACGACCACATCACGGCCGGGCTGGTGCCCGATCGGGCCCCTGTGCCGGGCGGCTCCGAGACGATCCTCCTGGTCGAGGACGAACTCACCGTCCGGGACTTCGCCCGGCGGTCGCTCGAAGGGCTGGGCTACACCGTGATGGAGGCGTCCAACGGGGCTGAAGCTCTGGCCCTGGCCGGCGAGACCGGATACGCCTTCGACCTTCTCCTGACCGACGTCGTCATGCCGATCATGGGCGGGCGACGGCTCGTGGACACCCTGAAGGCCTCACGGCCGGACCTGCCGGTCGTCTTCATGTCCGGGTTCGCGGCCCAGCAGGGCGACGCCGCCGCACTCGACTCGACCGCGTTCGTCCTGGACAAGCCCTTCAGCCGTGAGTTGCTCGGGCGGGCGGTCAGGCGGGCGATCGAGGAGCGCCGGCCGGACTGATCCGGGAGGGGTTCGGAGGCGCCTGACGCAACGTCCGCGCCGTTGGCCGGAACGTCCGCGCCGGTGGTCGCCAGCGCGTCCGCCTCGACGCAACCTTCGCTGGTGCGCCGGCTGGAGCCCGTCGCCGGTCGTAGTCAGCTGGGGTGAAGTGGTGGCTACTGAGAGAGTCGACGACTACCTGGACGTCATCCGCAACGGCATCGGCAAGGAGTTGGGGCCGGCTCAACCCAAGCGGGTCGTGATCGTGGGCGCTGGAGTCGCCGGTCTCGTGGCCGCCCATGAGTTGCTCGCGGCGGGCCACGAGCCGCTCGTCCTGGAGGCTCGGCAGCGCGTCGGCGGGCGCGTCTTGACCCTGCGCGAACCGTTCGCGCCGGGCATGTACGCCGAAGCGGGCGCGATGCGAATCCCGCGGGCCCACCACCTGACCCTCGCCTACGTCGACAAGTTCGGTTTGCCGACCCGGGACTTCGTCATGGGCAATCCGCAGGCCTACTGCTACATGGGCGGCGTGAAGCGACGCCTGGCCGAGGTGGCCAAGGACCCGGACGCCCTCGGCTTCGAAACCGCCGCGGGAGAGCGCCGCAAGACCGCGTCCCAGCTCTGGGACGAAGCCATCAAGCCGCTGGTCGAGACGATCGACCGCGACGGCGACGCGGCCTGGGACGAGATCGCGGCCAAATACGACGAGTACTCGATCCGCGAATTCCTGGAGCTGAACAAATGGTCCGAGGGGGCCATCGAGATGTTCGGCCTGATGGAGAACCAGGAAGCGATGATGAACACGTCGTTCCTGGAGTGCTTCCGCGAGGAGGCCGGCCACTACTACACCAACATGGTCGAGATCGTGGGCGGGATGGAGAACCTGCCCCTGGCCTTCCTGCCGGAGTTGCGGCCGTACATTCGCTTCGGCGCCCGAATGATCGCCATGGATCAGACGCCCAATTCGGCGGTCGTCCACTATGAAACGGCAGCCGGCCGGTTCGAGGCCGCGGGCGACTACCTGATCGTGACGGCGCCGTTCCCGGTGCTGCGCCACATCGAGGTCCTGCACCCGTTCTCGCGGGCCAAGCAGCGGGCCATCCGCCAGCTCCACTACGACGCCTCGGCCAAGATCTTCTTCCAGACACGCGACCGCTTCTGGGAAACGGACGACGGCATCGTCGGCGGTGGAACCGTCACGGACCTGCCGATCCGGAACCTCTACTACACGAACTATGGCAAGGAAACGGGCCGCGGAATCATCCTGGCCAGTTACACCTGGTCCGAGGACGCCCAACGCTGGGGCTCGCTGTCGCCGGAGAACCGGATCGTCCAGGCGCTCGAAGACGTGGAGCAGATCCACCCCCAGATCCGGAGCTCGTTCGAAACGGGCGCGAGCAAGATGTGGCACGACGACGAATTCGCCGGCGGTGCCTTCGCCCTCTTCGACCCGGGCCAGCAGACGCTCCTCTACGACGAGATCGTCAGGCCGGAGGGCCGGATCTACTTCGCTGGCGAGCACGCCTCGCTGTACCACGCCTGGATCCAGGGGGCGATCGAGTCGGGGCTGCGGGCGGCCATCGCGATACACAAAGCCTAGCCGGATACGGCCGCAACCGGACCGCTCGCCGGATTGCCCATCTCCAGTACTAACATTTGACTATCTCGTGGCGCAACGCGATGCCGACGCCACTAAAGGCGATCTTCCGCGCGCCCGCGCGGGCCGCGCCTGGTTGAACGGTGAGGGCGTGTCCGCTTTTCTGGCTGTCGGTTCCCGCGAGGATGGTCCGTCTCCGACGACCACGGCGCGCTTCCGGGTCATGGAACGGCGCGATATCCGCGACGCCATCAGGGTCGAGTTCTGGCTGGTGACCTCGGTATTCGTGCTCGACGCTGTCATCCTCGGCTGGCAATCCCCGGTGTTCGCCGCATCCTCGGCCGGGGCCGCCCTGGCCATGCTTGTCTTGATGATCGTCTGGCGGAAGGGCGGACGGCGAAGGCCGCATCTGACCGCGTTTGGGATTGGCATCGTGATCATGGCCATGGGCATCCCCGCGGCCACCACCACTCCCGTTGTCGCGGCGATGATCGCCGGTGAGTTCGCGGTGACGGTGGTTGGCTGCTCGGTCTTCGTTCCCTGGAGCTACAGATGGCACGGCGCGTTCCTGACCGTGGCAGCCATCACCTTCGCCGTGGGCATGGTCCTGAACCGGGTCGAGGAGTCGCAGCGATCCGCGATCCTTCTGGTCGGCGTGTCCGCGCTTGTCACCAGCGTCGTCGGCAACGTCTTCACCAGGGTCAGGCGAGAGAGAGCATGGGCACAGGAGTACCGGTTGCGCCGGCAGCGCGCGGAGCTTCGGCGGACCGTTGCCAGCCTTGATGCGGCCAACCACACCATCGAGAGCCTGGAGGGATTCCTGCCCATCTGCGCCGCATGCAAGCGCATCCGGGACGGCTCGGTCTGGCGCCCGATCGAGGCCTACATCTCGGCCCGATCGGCGGCGCAGTTCAGCCACGGGATCTGCCCGGAGTGCTCGCTGCGGCTGTACGGCGAACTCAACGACTGAAGTTCGGCCGATGCCCGAGGCGAACGTGGGCGCATCAGGCGCTCGCGGCTAGACCGGTCCCGCCCTACCGGTCGTGGTGCGCCCGACAAGTGGTGCCCCCAAGGGGATTCGAACCCCTGATCTCAACCTTGAAAGGGTCGTGTCCTAGGCCTCTAGACGATGGGGGCGCGGCGCGATGGGGAAGTGTAGCAAAGGGACAGGCTCCAGGAGGCGCGAGGGCCATCCGGCGTGGTCGGGTTGGGGCTAGAACCCGAGAGCGAGGAACAGCAGCAGAGCGCCGGCGAACGAACCGCAGGCCACGATCGCGGCGCTGCCGCCGACGAAGGCAAGAACGTACGAGCGCACCGCCCGGCCCGCTTTGGCGGCGCCGTAGGCGGCCACGCCGCAAACCACTGTGATGGTGCCGTAGATGAGGCCGGTCACGACCGCGATGGACGTAAGGACCTGGATGGGGGCCGTGTGGCTGGCGATCTGGGCCGCCAGCAGTCCGAGCGAGCCGACGGCGGCAGCGCCCAGGATCACGACGCTCGGAGACGTTCGCCTGAGCCGTTGCACGATCGACTGCTCGGCCTGATCCGGTTCGTCGGATTCTTCGCCCTCGTCTTCGAGATCTTCGAGTTCGTCTGTTTCGGCAACGCCGTCCGTCCAGACGTCCGACTCGACGCTGGGCGCGAACCCGGCCTCCGGCTCGGGCTCCGGCTCAAACCCGGGCTCCGGCTCGATTGCGGGCTCCGGCCCGATTGCGGGGTCGGCCACCGGCGCCTCGGGCGCCAGCCAGTCCGTGGTCGCCGGCGGGGCGGGCTCGACGGGGGCCAGCCAGTCCGCAGGCGCCTCGGCCGACTCGAGCGCGGGGTCGGCCGGAAGGTCGGCGCCGGGCGCAACCTCGGGGTCGGCCTGCGGCCCGGTCTCAGGCGCAACCTCCGGGTCGGCCTGCGGCGCGGTCTCAGGCGCGGTCTCAGGCGCGGTCTCAGGCGCGGCCTCGGGGGGCGCGGCAGTATCGGAAGTGGGATCGCCGGATTTCGGGCCTCGGGGTGAGGCGCCGCCCCGGACGGAGTTGCTGGTCATCGCACCTGAGAGCGTACCAGCCCCGGCGAAGAGCCGGCTTCCGAGGCGGCCGAGCCTTCCCGCCCGAGAGGCGCCGAGCGGTGGTAGATCGCGACCGAGTAGGCGATCCGAGATCGCGTCATCTTCGAGGCAAGCTCCGCGCCCGCGGCACCGAAGACCGTTTCGAGCAGCTCGGCGGCCCGTTCGGTGGAGTCGAAGACCCACCAGGAGTGAATGACCCTGACCCGGAAGCCGTCGCCCAGGAAGGGGCCCCGGCGCTGGCTCCAGTCGACCATTCGCGGCCGCAGTTCCGGCCACAATGCCCAGACGTCGTCCCGACCGTAGTCGTGGATCACCAGCAGCCGGCCGCCGGGTCGAAGCAGGGCCGAGGCCTCCGCCAGAAAGCGCGATCCGGGCACGGCCGACGCCGACCAGGGCACGACGACCGCGTCCGCACGACCGACCCAACCGGTCAGCCGCGCCGCGTCCGCATCTCCGAGGGGAAACGGGAACGTGTCGACGCGCGCCCCCATGGCCGCCAGCCTCGCGGCCAGCGCGCCCTCGCCGGAATCCAGGACCAGCGTGTCCTGGCCCGAGACAGGTCCGAGAGCCTCCAGCGCCGCCGGGATCTTGCCGTCGGGGTCCACGATCCGGAGGAACTCCTCCGTCAGCGCGGCCGACGGCGGCGCCAAAGACAGATCGGGCACTCTGCCTCCCTAGAGAACCGGCGTGACTCTGAGAATCACTCCCCCGCGGGCGGGCAGCCCGACGTCGAGAGACTCCTCCTGGACGGTCGCGGGAGCGATCGAGACGGGCCAGTCGCTCCCGTCCCAGCTTACCTGCTCGACCCGAGCCCCCGTCAGCCCCGACACGTTGCCTAGAGCGACGCGGAGCGGAACCCCCAGACGGGCCGGCGACGGGGCCGTGTTGGCCGCGACCACCAAGGCCCGGCCGTCCAACTCCAGCCCGAACGCCACGGCCGGCCCGTCTGAGGACAGCACCCGGAAGGTGCCGCGGCGGAACGCGGGCTCGGACTTGCGCAGGGCGATGAGCCCCCGCACGAACCGGCGAAGCCCGGCGTCCTGGTCGCTCGGATCCCAGGGGAAAGCGCGCCGGCAATCCGGATCGGCCCGGCCTTCGAGGCCGACTTCGTCGCCGTAGTAGACGCACGGAGCCCCGGGCAGGGTCATCTGGATCAGCGTCGCCAGCCGCAAGGCCGACCGATCGCCGCCCGCCAGAGAGAGGAAGCGGGGCGTGTCGTGGCTGTCGAGCAGGTTCAGCTGCAGCTGGGTCGTGGCCGGCGCGTAGCTCGCCATGACCGCGTCGAGCCACCGCCCGAACTCCGGTCCCTCGATGGGGTGAACGTGCTGCGAGTACGAGTACGTCGCCGCCACGAGCGGCCCGTCCAGCGTGCCGGCGGCGCAGTACGACAGGATCGCCATGGCCAGCGGGTAGTTCATGGCCGCGTGGAACCGGTCGCCAGCCAGCCACTCCGGGGATTCGTCCCACAGCTCGCCGACCAGGTACGCCTCCGGGTTGACCGCCAGAACGCGGCGCCGGAACTCCTCCCAGAATCCCGGCTCGGTGATCTCGGCCGGCACGTCCAGGCGCCAGCCGTCGATGCCGAAGCGGAGCCAGCGTTCGGCGATGCCGTAGACGTACTCGCGGACGGCCGGGTTGGAGTGGTTGAGCTTGGGCAGGGCGGGCAGGTCCCACCAGGCGTCGTATCCGAGCACCGCCATCGAGGCCGAACCCGGCCGGCCGTCGCGGCGGTGGCGAGCGATGGCCTCTTCCCGCGCGTGAGCCGGGTAGGCGATCAAGCCGCGCTTGCCGGCCTTGACCTCCGGGCTCAGATGGAACCAGTCCCGATACGGCGACGCGGCTCCGGTCTCCAGGACGTGGTCGAAAGGCCAGAAGCCCCGGCCGGAGTGGTTGAAGACGCCGTCCAGGACGACTCGGATGCCGCGCTCGTGGGCGCTGTCGAGCAACTCGCGCAGGGCGGCGTCGCCGCCGAGCAACGGATCGACGGCCTCGTAGTCCACGGTGTGGTAGCGGTGGTTGGACGCCGACTTGAAGACCGGCGTCAGGTAGAGGGCGGTGATGCCCAGGTCGGCCAGATAGTCGAGACGCTCGGCGACGCCGAGCAGATCGCCGCCCTTGAATCCGCTGGCGGTCGGCGGGGCAGCCCAGGGTTCGAGCGGGCCGGGCTTGGCCACTCGTTCGCTGGCCGCGAATCGGTCGACGAAGATCTGGTAGAAGACGGCGTCGCGCACCCAGTCGGGTCGATCTCCACCGGCTCCCCCGCCCGCGGTCAAGTCAGGACGCTCCTCGTGGCTGCCCGGGCCCGTCACTCGGCGCGGGCGTTGCCCGGCCCGGGGCCAGCCCGGTGGACGATCTGATGATGAAGCGAGTGTCCAGCAGTATGTGTCCGGGCCGTTCGTTCGGATTGGCGATCATCCGCAGCAGCAGGCGCGCGGCCTCCTCGCCCTTCTGCTGGATCGGCTGGTGAACGGTCGTGAGGGCGGGGTTCGAGTGGGCCGCTATCTCAAGGTCGTCCCAGCCGACCACGCTCAGATCACGGGGTATGTTGAGACCCAGCTCTCGAGCCGCGCCCATGACGCCGATCGCCATCACATCGCTCATGACCAGGACGGCGGTGGGGCGCAGCCCGTCTTCCCAGAGGCGATAGAAGGCCGCCGCGCCGCCGTCGAACGTCACGGGCCCCACGACGATGCGCTCGTCCGGCAGGCGGATGCCACCGAGTTCCAGACCCTGCCGGTAGCCCGCCAGGCGCCGCGACACGACCGACTCCGCCGGACCCGGCGTCTCGTCGACCGACGCGACGACGTAGGGCGGCTCCACGCCGACGACCGCGAACTCACGGTGGCCCAGCCCGAGCAGATGGCGAGCCGCCCCGCGCGCGCCGAGTTCGTCTTTCGAATCGACCGACCCGTGCTCCGGGAACGCAAAGCCGTCCACGAGCACCATCGGCAGCCCGGCGCGCCGGATCTGCTCCACTTCGGGGTGGTCTTCGGACAGCCCTACGGCCACGAAACCGTCCACCGTCGCGCGGCTCAGCGCTCTCATCAGCGAGCCGCCGAGTGGCGACACCAGCAGCAGGCCGTAGCCGGCCTGATCGGCCACGTCGGCCACTCCGCCATACAGCGTCGGGAAGAACGGGTTGGCGAACAGGACCGTCGGGACGTGCGGCGTCAGCAGGCCGATCGTCATCGTCTGCTTCTGGGCCAGCATCCGGGCCACCGGATGGGGTTGGTAGCCGAGTTCGGTCGCGATCGCCCGGATGCGCGCGGCCGTGTCCGCGTTCAAGCGCTCGGGGCTGTTGAAAGCGAAGGAGACGGCGGTCTTGGACACGCCCGCTTCCCTGGCCACGTCGGCGATACGAGTGCGCCTGGGCCTGGTTTCCAACGGGCGTCCTCTGCGCTGGAACGGGGGCGATCGCCGGTCACGGCGGCGGTCGAACGACGTCCTTCCACCCTAGCCCCGCCCGAGACCGCCTGTCAAACCGGTCGGCCGCCCCATATGCGCGGTTCACGCCAGGTGCGAGAATGACGCAGTACCGCGCTCGTCCGGAGATGTGGGCGGGCCGGGCCGATCAGGGGAGAGCGTCGATGCGATTCGTGACCTACGTTCCAGCAGACACGAATTTGGGCGACACGTACCTGGACCGCGTGGCCGTCGTGCTGCCGAGCGGACGCTACTTGCCGCTGGTCGCGCTGGCTCAGCTGACGCCGGACACGCTGGCCGAGGAGATCGACTCGCTCGACCTGGCCAGGGTGCTGGCCCTCGATCCAACCTGCGACGCCATCCGGCGGGCAATCGCCCAGAACAACCCGGGCGCCCTCGACAAAGTGGCTCTCGATCCGGCCAAGGTCCGGCTGGCGCCGCCCGTTCCACGGCCCGGCAAGATCGTCGGTGTCGGCTACAACTACCTTGACCACATCCGCGAGCAGGGCATGGACAAGCCTGCCAGGCCGGTCCTGTTCTCGATGTTTGCCAACGCCGTGGCGGGCGACAGCGAGCCCGTAAGGTACCCCGCGGGCACCCACGCCCTGGATCTGGAGGCCGAACTGGCGGTCGTCATCGGGCCCCGGGCCAGAAGGGTTTCACCGGCCGAGGCGATGAGCCACGTTGCCGGCTACACCGCCGCCAACGACGTGACCGCCCGCGATTGGCAGGGCCAGGCGAAGGCGCTCCGGCCGGGCGAGAAGGGCGACGGCCAGTGGCTCCGAGCCAAGGGCTCGGACGGATTCCTGCCACTCGGGCCGGTCCTCGTCACGGCCGACGAACTCGGCGACGGGCGCGGCTTGGCCGTGCGGTCGTGGCGGACACCGGCCTCCGGCCCGGACGCCGGCAAGCCGTTCCAGATGCAGGACGGCAACACGTCGGACATGCTGTTCGGCGTTGCGGAGCTGATTTCAATCGTCTCGGCCGAGGTGACGCTGGATCCGGGCGACATCATCGTGACCGGCACTCCCAGCGGCGTGGGGGTGTTCAGGGACCCGCAGATCTTCCTGCAGCCCGGCGACGTCATGACGGTCGAGGTCGAGCGTATCGGCCGCCTGACGAACCCGGTCGTGGACGCGACCGGCCTGGCGCCGGCCGGATCGCCCGCGGCGGGCCTGCTGGCCGGAGGCTGACCTTCCGGCCCAGAATCAGCCGGACGCGGACCTTCCCGAGGCCGTGCCGGCTTCGGCCGGAATCGGCTCGGACGGCCCCCCTGCCGGTTCGTGCGCGTGCTCGTGCCCGGCGGAGGCTCCATGTTCCGTTGCCCGATCGGACAGCCGATCGACCAGCTCGGCGAGCGCGTTGCGGACCTGATCGGGACCCATCAGGCGCAGGGCTGCGGTCGTGCGACCGCGTCCAACGTGGACCGTGACCGCCTCGGGCGGCGCGGACCGGAACATGTCCTCGTCTGTGACGTCGTCGCCGACGACGAGCATCCGCAGCGGGCCCGGGTCGGAAACCAGCTCCTTCACCGCCAGCCCCTTGCTTACGCCCACGTCCTTGACCTCGAGGACCTTGTGGCCCCGCATGACCGCGGCCGAGCCGTGCCCCAGGATGCGGCGCAGTTCCGTGGCCAGGCTGGAGGCCTCGCTCGAGCCGCGGGCCGCCGGCACGTTGCGGTAGTGCCAGGCCAGCGACGCGTCCTTCTGCTCCAGCATCGAACCCGGCACCGTGGCGACACGCGCCGTCATGGCCTCGCGCACCTCATCCATCCAGCCGGTTCGGACTTCGCGGCGGTGCCAGCGCCCGCCCCGAGGCCTGGTCCAGAGGCCGTGTTCGGCGTACAGCCCGATCGGCAGGTTGCCCAGCCAGAGGTCGAGATCGTCTCGGCGCCGGCCGCTTATGACGTGGACGTCCACCCCGGGCAGCCGCGCCAGGTCGGCCAGCAACTTGAGGAGATCCGCGTCCGGGCTCGCTTCCGCCGGAGAGGGCCGCAGTCCCACGAGCGTCCCGTCGTAGTCGAGGAGAAGGGCCAGGCGAGCGGGGTCGTCCCGGAGCAGCGCGTCGACCACCCGTGAGGGCTCGTCGGCTTCCAGCTGGGCTTGGGGCCGCGACTGGCGCACGGCCTCGGTCGAAAGACCGGCGATGAAGTCCTCGGCCCAGCAGCGGACGTCGTGGCCGGCGACCGTCGTGCGCATAGAGGCCATTCGAGCCCGGCGCTCCGCCTCGGGCATCTCCAGGGCGTCGTGAATAGCGGCCGCCACGCTGTCCAGATCGTACGGGTTGACCAGGATCGCGTCCGTCAGCTCAGCGGCGGCGCCGGCGAACTCGCTCAGCACCAGGACGCCGTCACCGTCGGTCCGACTGGCCACGAACTCCTTGGCCACGAGGTTCATGCCGTCACGCAGCGGCGTGATGAGGGCCACCTTCGCGGCTCGATAGAAGGCGGCCAGGTCGTTGGGGGCCAGCGTCTGGGAGATGTACTGGATCGGGTCGTAACCCGGCGTGGAGAAGCGGCCGATGATCCGGCCTACCAGCTCGTCCACCGTTCGTCGAAACTCGCGGTACTCGCCCACTGCTACCCTCGACGGCGACGCGACCTGGACGAGCCGGACCCGGCCGCGCAGCCGCGGGTAGCGCTCGAGGAGGCGCTCGAAGGCGAGCAGCCGGCGTGGGATGCCCTTCGTGTAGTCGAGCCGGTCGATGGACACGATGAGGGCCACGCCGCCGGCGGACTTGCGGAGCCTTTCGGCCTCTTCTCGGACCGGAGACGACTCGGCCAGCTCCTCGAAACCGGCCGAATCGATGCCCATTGGGAAGGTGGCCACGCGGATGGTCCGCCCGTTGTAAGTGATCCGGTTCTGGCGCGTCTCGCAGCCGAGCACGTTGGCGGCCGAAGTGAGCGCGTGCAGGACGTAGGACACGGTATGGAAGCCGATGAGCGTCGAACCGAGCATGCCCTCCAGCAACTGGCGCCGCCACGGCAGCAGGCGGAAGACCTCGGCCGAAGGGAACGGCACGTGCAGGAAGAAGCCGATGGGGGCGTCCGGCAGCTGGGCCCGGATCATGGCCGGCACAAGCAAGAGCTGGTAATCGTGGACCCAGATCAGGTCGCCGGTGCGGTACTCGGACACGGCCGCGTCGGCGAAGCGTTGGTTCACGCGCTGGTACGTCTCCCAGCCTTCGGCCCGCATCGGCAGCCGGTCCAGCTGGTAGTGCAGGAGCGGCCACAGGACACCGTTCGAGAAGCCGTCGTAGTAGCGCTGGACCTCGGCCTGGGTCAGCTCCACAGGCACCGCCCGCAGCTCGGTCAGCCGCTTCTGGAGGTCTTCGTGATGCTGCGGACTGAGACGCCAGGTCTCGCCAGGCCAACCGATCCAGACGCTCTCGCCGCGGTCGTGGTAGCCGGCCAGGCCGGTCGCAAGGCCGCCGGAACTGGGCGCAACCACAAGTTCGCCGCGCTCCATCCGAACGGAAATGGGCAGACGGTTCGATACCAGGACGATCCTGCCTTGGCCTGGGGCTAGCGCGGGACGGGTCCTGCGACGCCGGCCCTGGCGGGGCTGCGAGGTGGTGGCCTGCTCGGGCTGGGGTCGCCCATAGCTACTCGCGTCGGGCCCCTTCGGGGACTCGCTACCGGGAATTGATGGCATGGGGTCCGTTTCCGGAACGGCCACTCGTCGTCGGCCACTCCTGCGCCACCCAGCCTAGACTCGACCGCATGGCAGCGTCAAACGGGGCAGGGAGCGGGTCCGGAGGCCGCGCGGGGCGCCGCCGCTGGCAGCGCCCGGGAGGGCTCGGTCGAGGTTGAGTCGGCGCATCGAAGCGGACCCCAGCCGTCAGTGGCCGAGCAGCTCGAGCAACCCCCTGATGGAGCTTCGGACGCGCTCCGGTTCGTGGCGCAGGGCGTGGTACAGATCCTCGAGCGCGCCCTGGATCAAGAAGGTGTCCAGCAGGCAAGCCCACTCCTCACCGTGGGCGGGCAGGAAGCCCTTGTCTCCCGCGGCGTCTCGATAGCCGCTCAGGAACGCCGCCGAAACCCACAGGTACCAAAGGCGGGCCCAGATATCCAGCGCCTCGCTGTCCTCCGGCCTCAACGCCCCGGCGAAATCCGTCTCGCGCAACCGGCCCAGTGCGACGTCCTGGAACGACCTGATCATCGCCGCGACATCTCTTAGCGGGGACCGGCGCAACCGCCGCTCGCTGGCGGGCCGGCTGGTGTCGCCCTCGAAGTCGATCATCACCAGGCCGTGTTCCGAGTGCATCACTTCGTCCAGGCGCAGGGCGCCGTGGATGCGCGTGCGCTTGCTCGTGAACCGATCGTGGAGCAGGGCGCCCAGACGTTGCTTCAGCTCCGGCCGCAGACCCTGTACCAGGCCCTCATGGATAGCTTCCGATACGTCCAACTCGGACGAGCGGGCACTCATCAGGCGGGCGACGCGGATGGCCAGGGTGTCGATCGACTGGTACAGCGAGGCCTGTTCGAGGCGGCTGAACGACTCCGGGGCGAAGGCCGGAATGTCCGGCGCCGACGCCAGCACGGTATGGAATTCACCGACACGCCGTCCGATCGAGTGGGCCGTTCCCAGAAACGTACCGACCATCTCGTGAGCCAGCGGAGGCAGCTCCTCACCCGCGACGAGAAGCAGGTCCAACGCTCCGATGCTCGGCGGATCCGCGGGTGCGGGCATGGTCGCCGCCTGCTGGAAGAACCCCAGCAGGGAGTCGCGGGTCATGGCCGCCACGTCGCCGTCGTGGATCAATCCTTCGCGAAGCAGGGCCGCCTCGCCCGGCACGCCGCCCGCGGGGCGGTACTCCAGCTCCCCGAACACCCGGGGTGCCCAGCTCGCCCCGTGGCCGGTCAGGAAGCGCATCATCTCGGCTTCCGCGTCCTCGCCCGGTTCGTAGGCATGTCGAAGCTCAAGCGTCATGTGGCCGAGGCCCCGGCGGTCGGGCGCACCCTCGGCCGTGCCGAAGATTTCCCCGGCGGCGATGACCCGGCCGTTGTCGAGCAGCGCTCCGCCGGCCGAACCCCGGAGCAGCGGATCCGGCCGGCCGACCAGCTCTCCGTGCGCCCCCCGGAGCTTGCGGCGCCTGGCGATGGCGTCGATCAGGCACGTGGTCAGACCCAGATCCGTCGAGGCGTCGACAAGGAAGCCACCGCGGGGAACGCCCTCGACCGAGGCCAGCGACGCGATCCGCAGGCCCGGCGGCTCGATCCGGCAGGGCATGCCGTCGGCAAAGACGAGCGAGTCGTACAGGAGAGCCGCGGTCGTGACCGGGATGAGGTACGTGTCCGGCTCCCCCTCGGAGTACGAGACCCGCAGCACGATCAGCATCGCCGTGGCGCGCCCCAGGGCCAGCTCGATCCGATCGACTATCTCGCCGTCCTTGAGTCTCCGGCCGTGGCCGCGATACCAGCTCTGACCGGTTATCCAGCGTTGCAGGATGGGCGTGAGCTGGCCGTCCAGGTGTCCGTCCAGCAGCTCGCCGATGCCCGTCGCGGGCAGAGTCGGCAGGGCCGGTCCGGGCTCACCGCTCTCGGCCGCCGCCCCCACAGGCTCGAGCTTGAGCCAGAGGAACTCATGCGGGCCGAGCGTCAACATGTAGGGCAGGTCGCCGATCCTGGGGAATTCGATGCGCCCGAACAGTTCGACCGGCATCCGGCCGTCGTATTCGGCCAGGTCCAGCTGCACAGGCTGGAAGAATCGGGACAGGTTGGCCACGACCAGGATCGTTTCGTCGCCGAAGCACCGGACGAAGGCCAGGATGTGGCGGTTGTCCGGCTGGAGGAAGCGCAGGTCGCCCCGCCCGAACGCCTGATGGCGCTTGCGGAGGGCGATCAGGCGCTTGGTCCACCACAACAGCGAGTGCGGGTTGGCCTGCTGGACGGAGACGTTGACCGCTTCGAAGTGGTGCTCGGGATCCGTGATCACCGGCAGGTAGAGCCGCTCCCGGCTCGCGGTCGAGAAGCCGGCGTTGCGGTCGCCGTTCCACTGCATCGGCGTGCGGACGCTGTCGCGGTCGCCCAGGTAGACGTTGTCGCCCATGCCGATCTCGTCGCCGTAGTAGATGACCGGCGTCCCCGGCAGGGAGAACAACAGGCCGTTCATCAACTCCAGGCGGCGGCGGTGATTGCCCAGCAGCGGCGCCAGACGGCGGCGGATGCCAAGGTTGACGCGGGCACGCGGGTCGCCGGCGTAGACGCGGTACATGTAGTCGCGCTCTTCGTCCGTGACCATTTCCAGGGTCAACTCGTCGTGGTTGCGCAGGAACACGGCCCACTGGGCGTCCTCCGGGATGGGCGGAGTCTGCTCGACGATGTCGACGATGGGTAGCCGATCTTCCATCCGCAGGGCCATGAACATTCGCGGCATGACCGGGAAGTTGTAGGCCATATGACATTCGTCGCCCCGGCCGAAATAGGCGGCCGCCTCCTCGGGCCACTGGTTGGCCTCAGCCAGCAGCATGCGGTCGCCGTAGCGATCGTCGATGTGGCGGCGCAGCTCGCGCAGGAAGGCATGCGTCTCGGGCAGGTTCTCGCAGTCGGTGCCTTCGCGCTCGTAAAGGTACGGCACGGCGTCGAGCCGCAGACCGTCGACGCCGCGGTCCAGCCAGAAGTCCATGACCCGGGTGATGGCCTTCCGGACACGGGGGTTGTCGTAGTTCAGGTCCGGCTGGTGGGAGTAGAAGCGATGCCAGTAGTACGCCCCGGCCATCGGATCCCAGGTCCAGTTGGAAGACTCGAAGTCCTTGAAGATGATCCGGGCCTGAGGGTAACGGTCCGGGGAATCGCTCCAGACGTAGTAGTCGCGCCAGGCGCTGCCGCGCTTGGAATGGCGGGCGCGCTGGAACCAGGGATGCTGGTCGGAAGTGTGGTTGCAGATCAGCTCGGTGATGACCCGCAGGCCGCGTTTGTGGGCCTCGCGGATGAGCTTCTCCACGTCCCCCAGCGTGCCGAAGGCCGGGTTGACGCTGGTGTAGTCGGCGATGTCGTAGCCGTCGTCACGCATCGGCGACGGATAGAAGGGCAGGATCCATAGGGCCGTGACGCCCAGGTCTTGCAGGTAGTCGAGCTTCTGGGTGAGGCCGCGGAAGTCGCCGCTGCCGTCGCCGTCGCTGTCGAAGAAGGCCCGAACGTGGACCTCGTAGATGACAGCGTCGCGATACCAGTGCGGGTTGCCGCGGAGGGCGGAGCCGTCGGGCAAGAGCACCGGCACATGTCGAGGACGCCGGCTCCGAGCCGGTTTGGGGGCGTGTGGGACCTCCGCCGGGCGCGCCCAATTCGCGCCTGCCGCAGCCCGATTGGCAGCTTGCATACTGGGATAGTCGTCCTTATCCGCGATTTGCGCGAGTCGGGAGTCAACGGACGACCCGGCGGCCATCCCGTCGGATCGCGGGTGGGGCTGGCCGGAGGTCGAATTCGGGGGCAGGCTCCCTGGCCCGGGCGCGCCGCTTGCGCCCAGCCTGATCCGCGGCGCCGTTCCGCCCGACTAGTGGCACAATCGACGCGTGGTCAGCGATCCAGGTCATCCTGCCGGACCCGATCCCGCGAGCCGCCCATCGAGCGGCCCCTCGCCCAGCTCCGCCGCGGCGATCGCCAGCGCAACCTCCATCGACCTCCGGATCCCGCGGACGATGCGCGCGCTCGTCAAGGCCCGCCCCGAAGCCGGCGCGGAGCTGCGCGAAGTCCCCGTCCCCCGGCCCGGACCCGGCGAGGTCCTGATCCGTCTCGAGGCCGTGAGCCTGTGCGGCACCGACCTCCACATCTACCGCTGGGACCCGTGGGCCCAGGGCCGCATGGGCGACAAGCTGCCCCGAATATTCGGCCACGAGATGGCCGGCCGCGTGGTCGCTCACGGTCCCGGCACCGGGGCGGTTCCACTCGGCACGCGGGTCGCCGCCGAGACGCATCTCGTCGACTGGACGTGCTACCAGTGCCGGACCGGCCGCGAGCACGTCTGCGCCAACCTTCGAATCCTGGGCGTCGACGCCGACGGCGCCTTCGCCGAATACATGTGCCTGCCGGAGCGTAACTGCTGGCCCTCGGAGGGCCTCAAGCCCGAGATCGCGGCCATCCAGGAGCCCATGGGCAACGCCGTCTTCGCCACGTTCGTGGAGGAGATCACGACCGCGTCGGTGGCCGTTCTCGGCTGCGGCCCGATCGGGCTGATGGCCGCGGCGATCTGCCGTTTCGCCGGGGCGAGCCGCGTCTTCGCCACGGACGTCATGCCCCACCGCCGCGAGATGGCCGCCCGGATGGGCGCGGACACAGTGCTGGACCCCACCACGCAAGACGTCGTGGCGGAGATCCGGCGCGAGACCGGCGGCACGGGCGTAGACGTCGTCCTGGAGATGAGCGGGGCAGAATCGGCCATCCACCAGGCCTTCGAAATGACGACCAACGGCGGGCGTGTCTCACTGCTCGGCTTGCCGTCCCGCCCGATCACCCTGAACCTCAACGACGCCATCATCTTCCGCGGCGTCCGCGTCTACGGCATCACCGGCCGCCAGCTGTGGGGCACGTGGTACAAGACCGCCGCCCTGCTGCGCGAAGGCCTCGACGTCGAACCGATAATCACCCACCGCCTGCCGCTGGCCAGCTTCGACGAAGCCTTCGAGCTGCTGGCGCAAGGTATCGCCGGAAAAGTCGTCCTGCTGCCGCAGGAAGGCTGACGAAAAGACGACTTCGGTCGAAAGGTCGGCCGGAGGCAAGCTAGTCCGGCCGGAGGTCGGCCGGGACGGAGACAAGCTCGATCGGACAGGAGGCCCGCTCCGATGACGACGAAAGAGACACGTACCGACCCGCTCGGATTTCTCGCGGACGAGATCGAGGAGCTGAAGCGCCAGAACCTGTACCGGCCGCTGCGCGTCCTTTCGAGCCCGCAGGCCGCCGAGGTCGTCGTCGACGGACGTGAGCTGATCAACCTCTCGTCGAACAACTACCTGGGCCTGGCCACGCATCCGCGGCTCAAGGAAACGGCGATCGCCGCGACGCGCGATTTCGGGTCAGGCTCCGGGGCCGTTCGCACGATCGCCGGAACCATGACGATCCACGAGCAGCTCGAGACCGAGCTGGCCGCGTTCAAGCAGACCGAGGCGGTGCTGACGTTCCAGTCGGGCTTCACCGCCAACACGGGCGTCATCCCGGTCCTGGCCGGCGAGAACGATCTGATCGTCTCCGATGCGCTCAACCACGCCTCGATCATCGACGGCATGCGCATGAGCAAGGCGCCCCGGGTCGTGTATCCGCACAAGGACGTGGCGGCTCTGCGCGAGAAGCTGCGCGAGGCGCGGGAGAAGGGTCGGGCGCTGACCGGCGGGCCCGCGGGCGAGCCGTACCGGCTGATCCTGGTCGTCACGGACGGCGTGTTCTCGATGGACGGCGACATCGCGCCGCTGCCGGGGATCGTGGAGGCGGCCGAAGAGTTCGGGGCGGCGGTCATGGTCGACGACGCCCACGCCTCGGGAGTGCTGGGGCGGAACGGCCGGGGTTCGGTGGACCACTTCAACCTGCACGGCCGGGTCCACGTCCAGGTCGGGACGATGTCCAAGGCGATGGGCGTGCTGGGCGGCTACGTGGCTTGCTCGACCGCCCTGCGCGAGATGCTGACCCAACGCGCCCGGCCGTTCCTCTTCTCTACCTCGCATCCGCCGGCCGTCGCCGCCGCGTGCCTGGCCGCGGTCCATGTCCTCCTGGCCGAACCCGAGCTGATCGACCACCTCTGGGCCAACACGATCTACTTCAAGGGCGAGTTGCGCCGCCTCGGCTTCGACGCCGGCGCATCCGAGACGCCCATCACGCCGGTGATGATGGGCAATTCGGCCATGGCGCAGAAGTTCAGCGCTCGTCTCGCCGACGAGGGCGTCTTCGCCCAATCGGTCGTCTATCCGACCGTGGCCCTCGACGCGGCCCGCATCCGCACCATCGTCACCGCCGAGCACTCCACCGAGCAGCTGGACCGCGCCCTCGCCGCGTTCGACAAGGTTGGCAAGGAGCTGGGGCTCGTCGCGGGCTAGGGCATCCGGGGCGACCGGCGACTTCCCTCGACCTTCTACTCCTCGGCCGCGGGCTTCTTGTGGCGGGCCTCCATGAGGACTGCGATCGTGACGAGGAGATAGGCGGCCACGCGGACGACGATGAGCGGGTTCTCGAGGTCGTCGTTGAGGCTGAAGAGCGAGGCCAGGTGCGAGATGCCGAAGAGTGCGAACGCGCCCGCCACCAGCAGGATCACGTTGCTCCTGGTGCGCTGCCAGGCCAGATAACCGAGCGCGACGATCGCGATACACAAGATCAGGTTGATGCCGGTCAGGGTGTCCCAGACGAAGTTCACGGTCCACCTCCTGTTGGCGTGGCCGCCTCGTGCGGCTGCCGCGAGATCACTCGGTCTTGGCGTTGCCGGCCGGCGTCGGGGTCGAGAGGTCGACGTGGTAGAAGTCCGAATCGCTTGGCAGAACGACGTCCAGCTCGCCCGTGAGGTCGATCTCCGCCTTCACATTCTGGACCCGGCAGGCAAGGACATGGCCGCCGGCCTTGTGGTCCGCCGTCAGGAAGTGGAGGTGGTAGCCGGCCGCGCCCACGCCGCCCATGTAGCCCGGCAGCCGGAAGCCGATCATCGTCCCGGAGACGTTCGTGAAGTCGAAGGTGGTCTGGGTCTTCACCACCTCCGCCAGCGGCGGGTACGGCCGGGTCTGGGCCGGCACGCTGCGCGTCTCGAGCTGGCCGAAGGTTCCGGTGATCTTGATCGCGTAGGGGACGTTGAGGCTGGGCAGCTGGGAGTCCAGGTAGGCCTGCATTCCGGAGCAGTCCAGCGATTGATCGACCGCGATCGTCTGGTCAGGCTCGAAGTCCGTCACCTCCGCGAAGGGGATCTCCTGAGAGTCGGCGACCACGTAGGCGACGCCGTCTGTCTTGACCTGGTAGACCGTGCCGTCCAGGACGACCATCTCGCCGTCCAGGGTGTTGAACGTCCCGAGGCCGAAACCTCCGTGCGCCTTCAGCTCGCCAACGGTCAGCGCGCCGTCGTAGACGCCGGCCATCAGCGTCTGCAGGTCGGAGTACTGGAAGAGGGTGTCATTGGGCCTCGCCTGCGCCGGGGACGGCGAAGACGACCCGCAACCCGCCGAGACAACACCGGTGGCTACGAGCAGCAGCGTCAGGACCAAGGGCGGCTTCTTCAAGAGTCCTCCTTGTCAATTCATGCGGGCAGATCCATGCCGAGCGGAGCGGTCTCTCCCGGCGTCCCAGAGTTGCGTGGCAGGTCTCGTGCCCGGTCGCGGCCGATGTAGGCGATCAGTGGCACGGCAACGAAGGCCAGTTCGTGCAGGGAGTAAGCCCAGCCCAGGGGATTTCGTGCGTTCATGACGACCTGGACCCAGGTCAGGTTAAGGCCGGCGAATGGCAGGGACAGCAGCGCCAGGGCGGCCAGACCGAACAGCCATCGTCGGTCGCGAATTCGAAACAGCGCCAGCGGCAAGAGGGACGGCTTGAACAGGATCAGGGAGGAGGGTGCGCCCCAGGCGGCCGAAGCGGAGAGGATCGCCACCACCCACATCGAGGGGTTGCCGTTCACTATCTGCAGTCCCGAGTGCGGTTGGGCCATCAGAATGGCGATCGCGAGCCAGGCCGTGATCGAGGGGCGCAGCCGCCACAGGGCCGCGACCGTGACGGCCGCGGGGATGAGCCACCAGAGCTGTGCCGGTAACACCAGGAAGGGGACGAACAGCCAGAGCGCGACCGGTGGGTACAGAACGTCGGTTGTCCCGATCAGGTACGGGCCGCCCAGCTGGCGCTCCGGGAAGTACGAGCCACCCGACATGAAGCGGGAGGCGGTCGCATGACAGACGTCGAAATCCCAGCCTGGATGCCAGTCGATGCTCGGCAGGTAGAGCCAGACCTCGGCGAAGGCGAGGGCCGCGAAGATGCCGATACCGGCGACCTCGAGGTCGCGCACGACCCGCCGCGACGCGAGATCGCGAATTCGGTCCAGGGCGGTCGCCACGGCGCCTTCCTCCTGATCGGCCGATGGGCCTGTTGACGGTACCCCGTGCGGTGTGGCCCGCCACTCGTATGCCCGCGGGGGCCGTCGCCCACCATCCGCTCGCGTGCCGGGGCCAAGTCTACCGGCCGGGCGTCCGCCGGTGCACCACGGCATGCTCCGCGGTGGTGGGCCCCGGCCGGCGCCGCGAGCTACCGTGACTTGGGCTCAAGATCTGATTCAGCCTTGCGGCCAGGACGGCCTGGAAGAGATGGACCAGGAGGCCGGCCTTGTCGTTGTCGGGGACGGCCGGGTCCATGATCGGGTTGAGGAGCAGGTCGATCTGGGCCTGGCGGTCGGCGACCGAAAGCGGGGGGCGGGTGGCGCCGGACAGGTCCCACAGCTCGTCGTAGAGGAACCAGCCCGCTTCGTCGTAGACGAGGCGGGCTTCGACCTCCCATGCCTGAGCCGACTTCACGGCCGAACCGACCTCCAGCAGCGTCGGCACGCCGCTCTCCAGAAGGCGCCGCAGCGGGCCGTTCTGCCTGGCCGTCAACTCCTGGATGCCGGTGCTCCCGATGGCGGCCGCGCCCAGAACCGCTCCCCAGCGGCTGGCGCTGCGGGACGAGGTCTTGCTCTCGATGTTGCGGAGGCAGCCGTGGAACCCGCACGCCACGGCGCGGGCCTTCTCGGCCTGCTCGCCGCCGAGGGCAAGCAGCTGCTTCTGGAGCTGCCACAGATCGGGCGGTGCCGGATCCGCCAGGATTCGATCGAGAGTGGCCCTCACGCCGTCCAACGCGGTCTCGCTCACTTGCTCCCTCACGATTGCGTGTCTGCGACCAGCTTATCGCGCCGCGCGCCGCCGAGACTGCACGGGCACGCGGTGGAGTCGGAGCGGCGGGGGGGGCGCGGGGGCGGCGGCGGGATCTGCGGGCCGCCAGGTGCGATACGATGCCGCGTGAACCGGCGTGAGGGGCCGGCTTGAGGAGGTCACAAATGGGGGCGCAGGGCAACGGGAGGGAAGGCGGGCACACGGCCGTCACCAGACGCGAGTTTCTGAAGCGGGGCGCGCTCGGAGCGGCGGCGCTGGCTGCCGTTCCGGCAGGGCTGGCGTCCCTCCCGGCGGTCCTGGCGGCCTGCGGCGGACCGGGCTCGGCGACCCCCACCGGCACCGCCGCGCCGCCGTCACCGAGCGCCACTCCCGGCCTGTCCGGCCGGCTGCGCATCGGCAGCGTCTACTTCGCCGAACAAGACGCGAAGGCGCACGCGATGGGTCTGGCCGGGCTCCGGGAAGTGAACGCCGCCTTCGCCGCCGAGACCGGACTGACACCCGAATTCACCGACACCACCATGGGTCCGGATCTCAAAGGTCCGTATCTGACCCTGGCGCCCGACGACGCCTGCATTTGCCCGCAGCTCGTCGGACATGAGATGCGGTGGTATGCCGCCCGCGGTTTGTTGACGCCGCTGGACGACACCTGGGACCGGGTGAAGGGCGACTTCAGTGGCGCGATGGCCGCCACCGTGACCGGCGTCGACGGGCATGTCTACGGCATTCCCATCGACGCGAGCCCATGGGTGTTCTTCTACAGGAAGAGCCTCTGGCAGGCGAAAGGCTATGCCGTCCCGACAACCTGGACCGATGCGCTCGCCTTGTGCGACCGGATGCGATCGGACGGCCTGATCCCGGTCGCCCTGGGGGGCAATGAAGGCTGGCCGGTTGTCGGAACGTTTGACATGCTGGACCTGCGGCTCAACGGCTACGAGTTCCACACGGGGTTGCTGGAGGGCAACCAGAAGTGGACGGACCCCAGGGTGATCGCCGTCTTCGAGGCCTGGCGCCAGCTCGTCCCGCACTACCCCCATGACGCCGCCGGGGACGCTCTGACGCCCGAGACGGTGGCGGAAGCCGCAGCCCATCTGTCCGACAATCGGGCGGGCATGTACTACCTCCCCCTGGTCGAGGCCGCGCTCTTCGGCGCCGCCGACCCGAGCGTGGTGGACGACATCGACTTCTTCGAGTTCCCGTATTTCGGGAACCAGTGGGACGCGGAAAAGACGGTCGAGGCTCCCGTGGCCGCGTGGTTCGTGCCGGCACGGTCGCAGACCCTGCCGGCGGATCTGGCCAATACCACGGCCTTCCTGGAGTTCTGGGCGAAGGGCAGCACGCAGCTCCTGATGTACGCTCACCAGCCCTACTTCGTCCCCACCGCCGGCGATACCGACACCGCCTCGCTGGACAGGCTGGCCGGGAAGGCCTTCGTGCTCGTTACCGGCGCCGGGCGCATCACCCAGACTCTCTACGGCGACACACGCCCCGGCTTCGCCGGAAATGGCGGCATCGACAGCTTTCTGCGGTCCTTCGTCTATCAGCCGGCCAAAGACCTGACCGTGTTGACGAAGCAGATCCAGCAATACTGGGACGGTCTGGGTCCTGAGAGCGGCGACCAGACGCTGGGCTGACCAGCTTCGCCGGTGGCGCTCCAACCGTTCGAGCCTGGGCTCCGGCGCGTGGCACCGGCGCGTGGCCCGGGCCGGAAGGCCCGTTCGGTGGGTGATTGACGGCGGATGAGCCCCCGGCCGAAGGGCAGGCCGGCCCCTGAAGGGTCGGTCGAAGTCGGGCAATAATCGAACAATGACCCAACCCACCCATGACGCCGGGCGCGCACCCGGGCAGCAGGCCGAACGCACGTCCGCGCAGGCGGCCGAACGCTCGCTCGAGCAGAAGGCCGAACGCACGCTTGGGCAGGCACGCGACTTCCCGGTCGACAGCCACATGCACACTGCGTTTTCGCACGACTCGCAGGTGCTGCTGGAGCTGTACGCGGCGCAGGCCGCCGAGCTGGGCGTCCGAGAGATCGCGATCACGGACCACATCGACTTCCTGCCCGGATCGCCGGGCTTCCGCTACTTCGACTACGAGGTGCGCCGCAAGGTCATCGCCGAGGCGGCCGAGCGATGGGCGGGCAAGGTCCGGATCAGGCACGGGGTCGAGATCACGTACGAGAGCCGCTTCGAGGACGTCATCCGCGAGCATCTGGCCGGCCACCACTACGACTACTCCATCGGGAGCGTCCACGCGGTGTCGGACTCGCCGTACGCGCGGGACCGGGTCGCCACCTTTGCCGCGGGCAAGACCGTCGGAGAGGCAGTGGCGCCGTACTTCGCCGAAGTGGGGCTGGCGATCCGGAGCGGCATGTTCGACACGATCGGCCACCTCGACCAGGTCAAACGCTGGCTCCTGCCGTGGTTCCCAACAGCGGCCTTCGCCACGATCCCGGCCGCGTACGAGAAGCTGCTCGTGCCACTCGTCGCAAGCGGCATGGCCCTCGAGGTGAATGCGTCGGGGTTGCGGTACCCGGAGCGCGAAACGTATCCGGCGGCCTGGGTCGTGGCTCGGTTCCGCGAGCTGGGGGGCGAGCGGGTGACCGTCGGGTCGGACGCCCACATGCCCACGTCGTTCGCTTTCGGACTCGAGGAGGCAGCCGAAATCGTGGCCCAGGCCGGTTTCACGCGGCTGTCGCTCGAGCGGGCGGTCGAGCGAGGCGACCTGGTGCTGCCCGAGCAATTCCGCCGGTAGGCTGCGGCCGGGCAGCCGAGCCGGTAGGCCGAGCCGGGCGCACGAGCCGGGGGCACGAGCCGGGCGCACGAGCCGGGCGCACGGGCCGGGCGCACGAGCCGGCGGCCGAGCCGGGCGGGTTGTTCCGCGCTGACACGCCCCACCATGGTGATATCCCGAACCTGAGCCCGACCCAGCCACGCCGGCCGGCCTCGCGAAGGTGCACCGACCTCATTCGGCCGCACTGAAGACCTACGGATGGGGCTGAGTAGCCCTTTTCGGTGCGTATTCGCCCTGGCGAGCCGTGCGGGAAGAGCTTTCGGTCCCGCGATAGGGCCGCGCGGATCGGTCGCTCTCCATGGCACCATCACCAGGCGTGTTAGCCAAGATCTGGCCCCCGCGCGGCCCCCGCGCGGCCCCGTGCGGCCAATGCGCCTTCCAGCCGGCGCCTTCCAGCCGGCGCCTTCCAGCCGGCCCTCGTGCGGCCCCCGCGCGGCCAATACGCCTTCCAGCCGGCGCCCTCCAGCCGGCGCCGGCCCTGCACCGCGGCCGTCGATCGCCGACCCGTTGCCGCGCGCATCGATCGCCGATCCCTCTCGCCAACCTGACGCGCAGCCGACAGCGCGGGTCGGCGCGGCTCGCTAGGCTAGACCGGTGGAACTGATCGTTGTGGGGGCTGGACCCGCGTACACAAATCGCCAGGGGGCCGCCTCGTCCGGCTACTTGCTGCGAGCCAACGGGGGCGGGGCAACCGGCCCCGACAGCGCCGGTCACTACGGCCCGACGGGTGCCGGAGCCGCGTTGCTACTGCTCGACCTGGGCCAGGGCGCGTTCTCGAACCTGGCCGCCATGGTCGAGCCGAGCCGGCTCCAAGCGGTCGTCGTGTCACACCTCCACCCCGACCACTTCGTGGACCTCGTGCCGCTGCGCCACTACTTGCGCTGGGAGTTCGACCCGCCGCGGCGCGTGGCGGTGATCGGGCCGGCAGGCCTCGAGGAGCGGCTGGACGGGCTTATGGCCGAGCCGGGATTCGCGGCGGTGACGCTGGACTTCGCGAAGGCGGAGGCGGGTATGCGCCGCATCGGATCGCTCGACCTCGAGACGCGGCCGGTTGCCCACACTGAAGAGAGCTATGCGCTTCGCGTCAGCGCGGCGGGCGGGTTCGGCCCCGGCCTCGTCTATTCGGGCGACTGCGGCCGGGCCGACGACCTGGAGCCCCTGATCCGGCCGGGAGACGTGCTTCTGGCCGAGGCTTCGTTCGGGGCGGGGCCGGTCGCGCCGGGCGCGGCCCACATCACCGCCGCCGACGCCGCGCGCATCGCCGCCCGGTGCGGCGCGTCGCGCCTGCTGCTAACCCACATCCTCGCCGGCCGATCCCGCGCCGACACGCTGGCCGCCGCCCGGGCGTTATTCACCGGCCCGGTTCAGCTCGTCACCGAGGGCGACCGCTTCGAGGTCTAGCTGCCGGCGGTCCAGCCACGAGACGCCCGTCGACCGGCCGAGGCTCGGCCCCGCGACGGCGCCCGCGACGGCGCCCGCGACGCCGCCCGCGGCGCCCCAGCCGATCCCACTTGAGATACGCTTCGGAGCGACTCCGCAACCGCAGCAACGGGAGCCCTCCAAGTGGCAGCGCGTCCGAAGGTCGGCAAGACGACGATCGTGGATATTGCGACCGCCAGCGGAGTCTCCGTCGCCACCGTATCGCGCATCCTGAACGACAAGCCCTACGTCGCCGCGGCGACGCGAGAGCGCGTCCTGCGTGTCATGGACGAGTTTCACTTCGCGCCTCACAGCGCCTGGCGCCAGATCCGGTCCGGCCAGACGCGGCTGATCGGCCTGCACGTGCCACCGGAATTCAACCCGCCGAACCTGCGCGTGATCATGGCGGCGGCGCTGCGCGTCGAGGACGCCGGTTACTCGATCAACATCATCACTCGCACGCTCAGCGACAGGGAGTTGCTCGACCTCTTCCGGAGCCGTCAGGTCGATGGGATCCTCCTGCTCGAAATCCAGACCGATGACCGGCGACCACAACTCCTCCGTGACAACGGCTACCCCTTCGTCATGATCGGGCACCGCATGGACAACACGGGCTTGAGCTTCGCCGATGTCGACATCGAGTACGGCGTCGAAATCGCGATGGCGCATCTCATCGGGCTCGGCCATCGCGCGATCGGTTTCCTGACGGAGGACCCGATCGTTGCAGACACGGCCTACGGCTTCACGACCTGGGCGCTGCAAGCTCACGAGCGGGCGTGCCGGAGCCACGGGATCTTCGCCCTGCCGTGCCACGGCGGTCTGACGGCCGAGTCGATGTCCGCCGCGGCCCAGGACATGCTGCTGAGGCATCCGGAGATCACGGCTTTCGTGGCCCCTCAAGAGCAGTCGGTGATCGGCCTGCTCAGGGCGGCCCAGGCAATGGGAAGGCGAATCCCGGACGACCTCTCGGTAGTGGCCATGGTCAGCGATACAGCCGCCGAGTTCGCGACGCCGCCGCTCACCACGATCAGCTTCCCCGCCGAGGAGATGGGCGAAAACTCGGCCCGGATATTGCTGGACACGTTGGAGATGGGTCGAACGGAGCCCGAACAGATACTGGTCCGGCCCGCGCTCACGGTCCGCGGAAGCACGGCCGCGCCCAACGCGGACCGCACGTTGGTGGCATTTCCACAGGCGAGGCCCAGCCACTGAGCGGCGGGCTCGGAGCCGACCGACTATGAAACTTGACCGAGACGCCCGACTCCTCTTCCTGACCCGCGGCCTGCGCATGTTCGGTTACGGGTTCGTGTCGATCGTGCTGGTGCTGTACCTCGCCGCCGTCGGCCTGTCCGACTGGGAGATCGGCTTGCTGCTGACGTTCACCCTCCTGGGCGACGCGGCCATCTCGCTGTGGCTGACTACGCACGCCGACCGCGTGGGGCGGCGCCGCGTGCTGCTGGTCGGGGCCGCGTTGATGGCGCTGGCGGGTCTCGGCTTCGCGGCCACGAGCAACCTGGCCGTTCTCGTGATAGCGGCGACGATCGGCGTGATAAGCCCGAGCGGCAACGAAATCGGGCCGTTCCTGGCGGTCGAGCAGGCGTCCCTCTCACAGACGGTCCCAGACGACAAGCGGACCGGCGTCTTCGCCTGGTTCAACCTGACCGGCTCGTTCGCGACCGCCTTCGGCGCCCTCGGCGGCGGAGCCCTGGCCGGGATCCTGATCAACACGGGGCGCACCGAAATAGACGCTTACCGGGCCGTCGTCCTCGGCTATGTCTTCGTCGCGGTGGCCCTGGCCGTTGTCTTTCGCCTGGTGTCGCCGGCGGTCGAGAATCCGGTTCGGCCGGACGCCTCGGAGGCCACCGTCGGCCGAAGGCTCGGTCTCCATCGATCGCGCGGCACCGTCGCCCGGCTTTCGGGCTTGTTCGCCCTCGACGCGTTCGGCGGAGGGTTCGTCGTCCAGAGCCTGATCGCCTACTGGTTCCATCTGAAGTTCGGCGCCGACCCCGCGGTCATCGGCGGAGCGCTCTTCGGCGCGAACCTGCTGGCCGGCATCTCGGCCCTGCTGGCGGCCCGGATCGCGGCACGCATCGGCCTGATCCGGACGATGGTTTTCACGCACCTGCCGTCGAACGTGCTGCTGATCATGGTGCCGTTCATGCCGACGCTGCCGCTGGCGGTGATCGTGCTCCTGGCCCGCTTCTCGATCAGCCAGATGGACGTCCCAACCCGCCAGTCCTACACGATGGCCGTCGTCGAGCCGGACGAGCGCTCGGCGGCCGCGGGGGTTACGGGAATCGCGCGCAGCATCGGCGCCGCGGCGGCCCAGCAAGGCGCGGCACCACTCTACGGCGCGGCTCTGCTATCGGGCGGGGCGCCTCTGGTCATCGCCGGCACTCTCAAGATCGTCTACGACCTGCTGCTGTTCCGGAGTTTCCGCGGCCTCAGCGAGCACCGGCACAAGTAGGCGGCGGACGGCGGCTTCACGTGTCCGCTTTCGACCCGCCATTCTCTCTGTCGGCGCGATGGCCGCCGAAAGCGTGGATCGTCCGGGTGACACCTTCGCCGCACTGACCCGCGTGTGGCGTGCCGGCCGGGATCAGCGCTTCGTCGCCCGGCTTCATGAGGCGCCGCCGCCCGCCAATCTCGAGCGTGTACTCACCCTGAACCACGACCAGCCACTCGCCGAAGTCGTGCGCGTCCAGGCAGGGTTCCTTGCCACCCGGACCGACGTGCGTCCAGACTGCGATCTGGCTACCGTCAGCGCCGTCGAAGATGTAGCCCTTGATGCCTGGCGTGTGCTGGTCAGCGGTCCGGATCGAGTTGGCCGCGCGTCGCATGAACTCCGGAAAATCGTTCACCGGGCACCTCCAATGACTCCGGCGTTCTCCTGAACCGGATACCCGATCAGGTACGTGAAGTCGAAGATCGGCGTGCCGGTGGACGCTCGCCCGGCTTCCCACCGGTAGCCTGGCGACGCCAGGCCCGCGGTCATGGCTTCCAGGTCGCGTACCGAATAGACCCGCAACAGCGAAACGACGCCGTCCCAGCACGTCGCGAGCGGCACGATCGGGATGTACGTCCACACGAACCGCGACAGCCGCCAAGGCCGGATGAACGGAGTGGCGAAGAGGTAGCCGAGCAGAGTCATGATCGGGCTGAGCAGCAGGATCAGCGGGCCGATCGGGGGCCGGGGCAGACTCGCCTCAAACACACCTATCGCCGCCCGCTTCTCCATCGCGTCGCGCAGGATCCGTTCCGCCTGGTCGGGCTTGAAGTGGTGGAAGCCTTCGAAAAGCGTTCGCATGCCGTTCAGACTCTCGGGCACCGCCATGGCGTCGACCGGCTCAGCCAGGTATTCGATGCCCTCGGTCGAAGTCCCCGCCCAGCGGCTCGCCGCGTCCGGGTCAGGATACAGGTCCGTCAGTTTGACGCTGACGTCCAGCCCCGTCCGCCGCAACTGGTCGCGAAGCCGCTCCCACGGCCCGGTCCCGCCGGAGCACAGGTCGACGATCTGGTTGGTCCCGGCGGCTCGCAGGGCTCTGGCAAACAGCGGCCCGAGGTTCTCGTGGCCCGCGCCCCGGGTCGCCACGAACTGCAGGTAGTCGGTCTGGATACGGCGGAACGTACTCGGATACCAGGCCATGTCCGTGAACTCGAACAGGTGGATTCGCCTCATGCGTGGCCGTCGGGAGCTGCGCCGGCCAGACGTTCGATCGCCTCCTCGAGCTCTCCGAACCCGGCCACCGTCGCGTCGGGCACGAAGTCGAACACATCGGGCTGGCGGGCGAACCGGATCGTCTTGAAGCCGAGCCTTCGGGCGGCGGCCAGGTTCTTGCCGCGGTCGTCGATGAACACGCACTCATCCGCGCGTGCGTGCGCGTCGCGCAGGAACCGCTCGTAGATGCCGGATTCGGGCTTGCGCAGTCCGACCTCGCCGCTGATCGTCACCGCGTCGAACTCCAGGGCGTGCCGGCGCCGGAGGTAGGCCGACCATTCGGCCAGGTCGTTCGAGAGCAGGCCGACGGAGAAGCGTTCGCCCAGACGCCGGGCGACCGGCGCGAACTCGGGGTCGACCGTCAGGCGGCCGTCCAGGTAGTCGGTTTCGACCGCCTCGCAGGTCGAACCCAAGCCGACCTCCTCCCAGAGCTGCCGGGAGGCGATCCGACCGAGGCTGGCTCGCAGGTAGACCTCGTTGATGGCATCACGGGAGGGGCCGGCGTTGCGCTCCCAGATGAACGGGACCAGGAGATCGTTGGTGTCGTCGGCCACCGTGAAGATGACGCCCATGGCGTCGAAGACAACCCACCTGATCACCGGCGCCTCCTTCGCAAGCTTGGCGGGCCGACGGCCGATCGAGCTGATAGGGCAGTGCCCCGAACGCGCCGACCGACGCGCCGACCGACGCCCCAGCAGGGCCTCAGCGGGCCGCGAGTACCACCAGGATCTGCGCGCCGAGCCGCTCGCCGGCAAGCTTTCCGGCGTCGGCCAGCATCGGCATCGAATCTCCGCCATACCAGCTGAAGCGACGCTTGCCCTCGGCCTGGAACTGAGCGAAGGGCGCGTTCGCGTCACCCACGGTGGCGAAGACCAGGAAATGGGCCCCTCCGCCCAGACCGGACGACATATATCGAGTGAACCGGCTGCCGGCGTTGGCCACGCGAAGCCGAGGCTGGATGATGATCGGCAGATCCGGCATTCCCGGGACGGGCAGGCGCGGGCTCAGGCCCGCGGTCGTCAGCGTCCGGACCAGCGCCTGCTGGAAGGCAGCGATCGCCGGCCCCGTGACCGGCGGGTCGGTCACGGCCGCTCCTTCGAGCGCGAGTGGATACAGGGTCACTGCCAGGCCTAACAGCTCCACCGGCGGATCCTTTCTAGAGGTCGAGTTGATGCCGCCGCCGCGCAATCTCAGTAGCGCGGCAGCTGCACCCATTTCCAGATGCCCCTCAGCAGAATGAACGCCCCGGCCAGGACCGGGCCCCACATCATGTAGTAGGTGCCGCCACCGGAGGCCATGTTGAACGTCACGACTGTGACGCCGAGGCCCAGGGCCAGCAGCGCCACTCCGGGCAGGAGCTCCCGTCTGACCTCCTTGTGCAGCCCGTCCACGACTTCCCTCATCAGGGCGTAGCTGGGCTGCTCGGGACAGCCGCGCCCCTGCATCTGTCGAAGAAGGTCGATAGGCTCGCCCCCCACCTTGATGGCGCTCTTGAGGTAGTAGGCCCAATCGCTCCAGTTAGCCGGCGACAGCGGGTCGCGCGGCAGCAAGGCGAAGGCGTAATCAGCGGCGGAGTGACCGCCCGCCGAGTAGGGGGCGTTGAGGTATGCGGCGCCCCTCTCCGGCTCCATCGAGACGGCCGTGGCGACGGTGCCAGCGCCGGCCGCACCGGCCGCGCCGGCCGCGCCGGCCGCGGAGGCCGCGCTGGCCGCGCCGGCCGCGGAATCGAGGGCGGCCGAACCGGGGAACTGGCCCAGGCCTGACGCGGGCGGGTTGGCATTCAACGAGCTGCCCTCCAAGTCGTCCGGGGAATTCGCAGCCCTCTCGAAGCGCGCCGGAACCCCTAGATCATAGAACCCCCGCGACCCGCGGACGTCCTCCCGGCGCAACGTGGTCCTGCAATGCGGCAGGACGGAATCCGGCCGTGACGACGCCGCGCGACTCGTTCAAGATTGACCGGCACAGCCGATACGGACCAGACGATGCCAAATCCGCCGACGACGTCCAATAGTCAGGACGCCTGGGCAGCCGGTCGTCAGCAAACCGAAGGAGACCAGCGCATGGCTGAAAGTTCGACCTTCGCCGGCACCCCGGCGAAGGGCCCGCTCTCCCCCGAGGAGCTTCGCCTGATCGACGCCTACTGGCGCGCGGCCAACTATCTGTCCGTCGGCCAGATCTACATGTTGGACAACCCGCTCCTGCGCCGGCCGCTCGAGGCGAGCGACGTCAAGCCGCGACTTCTCGGCCACTGGGGCACGACGCCGGGCCTCAATTTGATCTACGCCCACATGAACCGCGAGATCAAGGCCCGCGACCTCAACGCCATTTACATCATCGGCCCGGGGCACGGCGGGCCCGGCCTGGTCGCGAACACGTACATGGAAGGGTCCTACACGGACTTCTACCCCAGCATCACCCGAGACGAAGAGGGCATGCGGAAGCTGTTCCGCCAGTTCTCGTTCCCGGGCGGCATCCCCAGCCACGTCGCGCCCGAGACACCGGGCTCCATTCATGAAGGCGGAGAGCTCGGTTACTCGTTGAGCCACGCCTTCGGGGCCGCGTTCGACAACCCGGATCTGCTCGTGTGCTGCATCGTCGGCGACGGCGAGGCCGAAACGGGGCCACTCGCGACCGGATGGCATTCCAACAAGTTCCTCGATCCCGTGGGCGACGGCGCGGTCCTGCCCATCCTGCACCTCAACGGCTACAAGATCGCCAACCCCACCGTGCTGGCCCGCATCCCCCACGCGGAGCTACGCGACCTGATGATGGGCTACGGCTACAAGCCGTACTTCGTCGAGGGGGACGACCCGGCTAAGGTCCACCAGGAACTGGCCGCGACCCTCGACACGGCTCTCGACGAGATCGCTGAGATCCAGGCATGCTGGCGCGCTCGCAAGAAGACCGGCCGGCCGCAGTGGCCGATGATCGTCCTTCGGACGCCCAAGGGCTGGACCGGCCCCAAGGAAGTGGACGGCAAGCCGGTCGAGGGCACCTGGCGATCGCATCAGGTCCCGATCGCCGAGGCCAGGAAGAACGCCGGACACCGCGCTCTGCTTGAAGCCTGGTTGCGCAGCTACAAGCCCGAGGAGTTGTTCGACGAGAACGGCACGCTCAAGCCCGAGCTGGCCGCGCTGGCGCCGAAGGGCGACGCCCGGATGGGCGCCAACCCGCACGCCAACGGCGGCCTGCTGCTGCGCGAGCTGATCATGCCGGACTTCCGCGAGTATGCCGTCGACGTGCCCAAGCCGGGCGGGGCGACCGCCGAGGCGACCTACGTCGCCGGCACCTTCGTCCGCGATGTCATGAAGGGGAACGTCGACAACTTCCGGATGTTCGGCCCCGACGAAACTGCCTCGAACCGGTTCCAGGCGATCTTCGAAGTCACCGGCAAGGCCTGGGACGCCGAAGTGATCCCCCAGGACGCCGAGGACAACGTCCTTTCGGTCGACGGTCGGGTCATGGAGGTCCTATCCGAGCATCAGTGCGAGGGCTGGCTGGAGGGCTACCTCCTGACAGGCCGGCACGGCATGTTCAACTGCTACGAAGCCTTCATCCACATCATCGACTCGATGTTCAACCAGCACGCCAAGTGGCTGAAGGTCACCCGCGACATCCCGTGGCGCCGCCCGATTGCGTCTCTGAACTACGTGCTCTCCTCGCTCGTGTGGCGTCAGGACCACAACGGCTTCACTCATCAGGACCCGGGCTTCATCGACCACGTAGTGAACAAGAAGGCCGAGATCATCCGCGTCTACCTGCCGCCGGATGCCAACACCATGCTCTCGGTGACGGATCACTGCCTGCGCAGCCGCAACTACGTCAACGTGATCGTGGCCGGCAAGCAGCCATCCGCGCAGTGGCTGAACATGGAGCAGGCGATCCTGCACTGCACCCGCGGCATCGGCATCTGGGACTGGGCCAGCAACGATCAGGGCGGCGAGCCGGATGTCGTGATGGCCTGCTCCGGCGACATCCCGACCCTGGAGACCCTGGCCGCGGTGGACCTGATCCGCCAGCACCTGCCGGATATCAAGGTGCGCCTCGTCAACGTCGTGGACCTTATGCGCCTCCAGCCGGCGTCCGAGCATCCGCACGGCATGACGGACAAGGAGTTCGACTCGCTCTTCACGACGAACAAGCCGATCGTCTTCGCCTACCACGGCTACCCGTGGCTGATCCACCGGCTCACATATCGACGGACCAACCACGACAACATGCACGTCCGCGGCTACAAGGAAGAGGGCACGACCACGACTCCGTTCGACATGGTCATGCTCAACGACCTGGACCGCTACCACCTCGTGATCGATGCCATCGACCGGATCCCTGGCCTCGGCCAAGCAGCTGCGCATGTCCGCCAGCTCATGGAAGACAAGCGCACAGAGGCGCGGGCCTACACCCGCGAAGAAGGCGAGGACATCCCCGAGGTTCGCGACTGGGTCTGGCCCTACTAGGTTACCCGCAGGAGATAGGACGGCCGCCTTCCGGCGGCCGTCCGGCCGATACCGCGGGGCGCCTGGGCGGCCGCGAGCCACACGGGAGGGGGAACATGGGGATGTGGCCAAATGATCGTCTCCAGTGGCACGGCGACGATCAGGACAAGTTGCGGCCGCGCGAAGAATGGATCGGCGGTGGCCCGGCGCCCTCGGAGCCGGCCGGGGACGAGGTCGAACCCGGCGCCTGGAACAACCTGCGCCGCGGCTACAAGTGGCTCAAAGACGCCGTCGCACCCATCGGCAGCTGGAGCTTCGAAGGCGCCGACCTCAGCGAGGGTTGCGGAGCGATCTTTGCGGCGATCTTCCTGCTGGTTCTCGGCGCGATCGCCATCTTCCTGCTGCTGATGGCCGTTCTGGACATCGTCGTCGCGATGGTGGCGATCCTCGCGGCCGTGGCAACCGTGCTGCTGCGACGCTTTCGTGATATGGCCGGGTCGCTCCACGGCTGGCGTCTGGCACTCGCGATCGAGGGCGCAGTCATCCTGGCGGTGCTGATCGTGCTGGCGGTGCGACGGCTCCTCTAGGCCGCTGCGGTCGATCGACGTGAATCCGGACGGCCTCAGCGCCAGTCCGGGTTCATGTCGCCGGCCGCGTCTGTCGTCAGCTGAGTGAGGCTCGATCCGTCCGGCCTCATCGTCCAGAGGTCGTAGTTGCCGCTCCGTGCAGCATCGAACACGATCAAGGCGCCGTTGGGCGACCAGGCAGCGTGGGCATCCAGAACGAGCGGGCCGATGTTGTGCGTCAGCTGCATCACGGCGGAGCCGTCCGCCTGCATGACGTAGATGCCGTCGTTCCGATTCCAGACGATCTTCTTGCTGTCCGGCGACCAGGCCGGTGCGTAGTTGTTGTTGCTGGATGTCAACTGGGTCTGGGCACTGCCGTCGGGCTTCATGATCCATATCTCGCGCGAGCCGGTGCGCGTCGACTCGAAGGCGATGTAGCTGCCCTCGGGCGACCACGCCGGGGCGGAGCTGATGCCGGCCGCCGTAGTTAGTTGCGTCAGCGCGGTGCCGTCCGACTTCATCGTCCAGATCTGCAGCGTCCCGCCCGCTCGGTTCGAGGCGAAGGCAATGTGGCCGCCGTCGGGCGACCAGGCCGGTTGGGTGTCATAGGCAACGTCGTTGGTGATGTTGGTCTGGGCCGAACCGTCGGCGTTCATGGTGAAGATGTCCGGCTTGCCGGAGAGCCACCGTTCGAAGGCGATCTTCGTCCCGCTGAACGACCAACGCGGATGGTCGTCAATCGAGGTGGAGGTGGTCAGGCGCGTCGCTGCGGGGTCGCTCGAGCCCATCGTCCAGATGTCCGCATTGCCGGACCGAAAGGACACGAAGGCGATCCGGCCGTGGCCGCCACCGAACGGAGTCGGGGTTGGCGTGGGCGTTGGCGTGGGCGTTGGCGTGGGCGTGGGCGTTGGCGTGGGCGTGGGCGTCGGAGTTGGCGCGGGCGCGGGCGTTGGCGTGGGGGCCGCGGTTGGGGTAGGCGTGGCTGTCGGATTCGCGGATGGCGCGGCGGTGGCCCCGCCCGTCACGACGATCTGGACGTGGACCTCCGGGCCGAACAGCACGCCCGACGAACTCTGCAGGTGCCAGTTCGACTGGTAGGTGCCGGGCTGCGTCGGCGCGAGGAAGTCGACGCTGAGGTCGGTCATCGTGCCCGGGGCGATGCTGGAAACGTCCACCGCCGCGGGCCCGCCGAGCGGGTCGCCCGAGACGTATGCCAGCTTCGTGCCGTCCAGCCAGGCGCAGGTGCCCGTGTTCTTGAGACGCCACGTCTTGGTCAGCTGAGCGCCCGGAGCGACCTCGGTCCCGTCCGGATTGGTGACGTCGGCTACAAGGGCGGCGTCGATGGTGCAATTGGCCGCAACTCCGCCCTGGCCCTGGCAGGACACCACGAGCAGAACCAGGCCGGCGATCAGAATGAGACAGGCGACGATCCCACCGATCGCGGCCTGCCGCTGGGAAAGGCGGTGCCCAAGGACGTTCATCTCGACCCTCCTCCATTGATACACGAGAAGATTATCAATCGACGACAACCCGGCCGATGTCGCGGGGCGGACAGCGCACTACGATTCTCGTGAGCGGATGGTGTCAGCCACCGCCGGACGACGACAAGAGGCGACGCATTGCGCGCCCGGGCTCGCTACCATTCCGGCATGACCCCCGAAAACGCCGCAAATCCGACCGCCAATGCCGCCGGCAGCCTGCGGGCGCAGGTGCTCGCGGCCGTCGAGAAGGCCTGGGGCGCCGCGCAGTCCGACCTGCCGGCTCCCAACGAGCCTTCCGACGCCGCCGTCACCATCGAGCGGCCCTCCGATCCCAAGTTCGGCGACTTCGCCAGCAACATCGCCCTAAAAGTGGCGCGGCCATATCGCCGCTCCCCGCTGGACATCGCCAAAGCCATCGCCGGTCGCGTGGCGACGACGGCCACCGATCCCTCGAGCCCGATTGCCTCCGTGGATGTGGCCCCGCCGGGCTTCCTGAACATCCGCCTGTCCGACGCCGCACTGGCCGCAACCGCGATCCGCATCCTGCGCGACCCCGCGACATGGGGCCACGTCCGCGCTGCGAACCCGGAGCACATCAACGTCGAGTTCGTCTCGGCCAACCCCACGGGTCCGTTGCACATCGGCAATGCCCGCGGCGCCTTCACCGGCGATCTGTTGTGCCGCGTCTTCGCCGCCGCCGGGCACCAGGTCGAGCGCGAGTACTACTTCAACGACTTCGGTTCACAGGTCAAGAACCTGGGGGCATCGGTCCTGGCCATCCGCGAGGGTTGCGACATCCCAGAGGACGGCTACCGGGGCGATTACGTCTACGACATGGCCAAAGAGCTGCCGGCGTCGGTGCTGGCCGAGGCCGAGAAGTCGGGCGAGGACTTCAGCTGGGCCATCGGCCGGTGGGCGTCCGAGCAGGTGCGCTCGGGCATTGAGGCCAGCCTGGACCACCTCGGCTGCCATTTCGACGTCTGGCGATCCGAGAGCACACTCCACAAAGACGGCTGGGTCGCCAAGGCGATCGATCGACTCAAGGCCGCCGGAGACGTCTACCAGGAGGACGGCGCTCTCGTCTTCCGATCGACGAAGTTCGGCGACGACAAGGACCGGGTCATCCTGCGCTCCACCGAGGACAACGCGCCCACCTATTTCGCGGCCGACATCGGCTACCTGGTCGAGAAGTTCAGCCGCGGCTACCAGCGCATCGTCTTCATCTGGGGCGAGGACCATCACGGCTACGTGGCCCGAGTGAAGGCCGCGGCTCAGTCGCTCGGCTTCGATCGCGACCACGTCCAGATGATCCTGACGGCGTGGGTCCGCTTCGTTCGGGACGGCAAGGAAATCGCCATGAGCAAGCGGGCCGGCGAGTTCATCACCCTGGACGAGCTGCTCGGCGAGATCGGCGTCGACGCGGCCCGCTGGTTCTTCGCGTCACGCGCGGCCAGCAGCGGCATCGACTTCGACATCGAGCTGGCCAAGAAGCAGTCGAACGAGAATCCGGTCTACTACGTCCAATACGCCCACGCCCGAATCGCCTCGATCCTGCGGAAGGCGGAGGAGGCGGGCATGAAAGCCCCGGCGGCCGGAGACCCCAACCTGGGTGCGCTCCTCGGCGGGGTGCTGGGCAGGGCGGCGGATGGAGCGGCGGGCGGTGGTTCGGCCGGCCCGGACGCGCTACTGGTGCGCCAGATCGCGCGGCTGCCTGAGATCGTCGAGGACGCGGCCACGGCCGAAGAAACGCACGGCATCACCGCCTACGCCACGGAGCTGGCGACCACGTTCCACGCCTTCTACCGCGACGCCCGTGTCGTGGACGCCGACGCGCCAGAGCGCTCGGCCGCTCGCCTGGCCCTGATCGACGCCACGAAGACGACTCTCGCCAACGCCCTGGCGCTGCTCGGGATCTCCGCGCCCGAATCGATGTAGCGATCGGGGCCCGGGCCGGCACCACGCCCTATGTCGGCGCCCGGCCTCAGACCGGCGGAAGCTGGCTCACCAGCGGCAGGATCCGAGCGTCGATCTCGTCGTCCGAAGGCGCCTGGCCCCCCGCGTCTCGGCCGAAGTCGGCGCGGGCGAGCAGCCACGACTCGCGGTGCTCGAGGCTCGCGCCCGGTTCCAGCCGGGTGAGCGGACCCACCGTCTCGACTTCGAGGATATCGGGGTCCGTATACGTCTCGCTGTTGCAGCCCATGTCGGGGTAGAGCGCCGCCGGATCGTAGCCGTAGCGCTTGACGAACACATCGCCCCCGAGCACGTATGCGGCCCAGCCGGCAGTGTTGAGCAACCCGGCCTTCTGCTTGGTGGTCGCGCCGGGATCCTGCCGAAGCTGGATGTACTTGCGACCCCAGGTCCAGCGCGGATCGCTCATATCGGTGAAGTGCCACAGCACGAGCGGGCGCGCGGGGACCAGACAGTCCGGATGCGGCCGATACTCCTCCTGCGGATAGATGGCCCGACCGCCCGGCGCCATCACCGAGAGCGCCCAGGCCGCCAGCTCAACGGCCCAGGGGTTTCGATTGACGATTCGATGCGTCACCGTTACCTGCGCCGCGCGCGGCGACAGGGTCAGGCTCGTCTCCTTCTCGAGGCCGTTCTCGGGTTCGGAGTTGCGGAGCCGCAGCGTCGCACCATCCCACAAATCCTCGACCGGGACGTTGTCCGGGGCATAGGTCCGGGGAAACACCTCGGGGGCGTGCCAGAGCCTGTGGCCCCCGAAGCTGTGCCACTCGTCGCCGCCGGTGAGGCCTTCGGTCTCGGAGAAGACCTTGAACAGATTCTGGCCACCGATGAAACCGAAGCGGAGGATGCGCGGGCCGACCGCCGTTGTGGCCACGAGCTCGACCTGATCGTTGGACAGGCGGATGCATCGGGGCCAGCCCGCGAAGTCGACTACTTCCATAACCGGCGCTCCGACCAGCTCAGCCACGAGAACCTCCGTTCTGCACGCCGCGCCCGGCCCGGCCGGTGCGGATTACTCGAGCTTGCCGTTCACGACGCAACCCCGACCGGGCGCTTCCGCGCTGACTTCGGAAAGCGCCCGATGGGGTCCGAGGATTCAGCGTCGTGACGTCTGTGGGTGAGTGCTCAGTCGAAGACGATGGCGACCTTCCCGGACTTGCCTTCGTCCATGGTTCGGTAGGCCTCGCCGGCCTTCTCCAGGGGGAATTGGTGGGTGCAGGTCACATCCGGATGCATGTTCCAGCGCGGCATGCGCTCGACCAGGTCCTCGACGTTGCCGAGGTTGGTGACCCAGGATCCGTAGATGGTCTTCTGGTCGTGGATCATGTCGGGGCTCGGGTTGAGCTCAACGGTTCCGCCCTCGCCCACGAAGGCGATCCGGCCCCACTGGCGCGCCGCGCGGACTGCCAGCTGGCGGCCGTGGGTGTTGCCCGAGCAGTCGATCACCGCTTCGCAGCCACGCCCGGCGGTCTCTTCGCGAATCCGAGCAAGGGCGTTCGCGTCGGACTTGATGACGACATCCGCGAGGCCGAGCTTCTCAGTGAGAGCAAGGCGATCGTCGGTCACGTCGACGCCGATCACCTTGGTCGCGCCGCGAGCGCGAGCCAGCATCAGGGAGGCGAGGCCCATGGGGCCGAGCCCGACGACGAGGGCGATGTCGTCGCCCGAAACGCCGATGCGGCGGATGGCCTCGTAGCAGGTCCCGAAGCCGCAGGCGACGCAGGCGCCGTCGATGTAGCTCATCGAGTCCTGCATGAGGATGCAGTCCGCCTCTTCGGCCAGGCAGTACTCGGCGTTGCCGCCGTTACGCTGCCAGCCGTAGGCGGCTCGGAGCGGGCTCGAGCAGCTGATCTGGTAGCCGGTCCGGCAATCGTGGCAACGGCCGCAGCCGCTGATGTGGTACAGGATGACGCGATCGCCCTCCTTGAACCGGCGCATGCCCGGCCCCGTCTCGACGATCTCGCCGGCCGGTTCGTGGCCGCAGATCATGCCCGGGGTATACCCCTCCGGACCCTTGCCGAGGTGCTCGCGGTAGATCGCGCGAATGTCGCTCCCGCAGATGGTGGAAGCCTTCATCTTGACCAGAACCTGGCCGTGACCGGGGACGGGCACCGGGAACTCGCGTAGTTCAACCGTGCTGTTGCCGGGGAGAATCGCTCCCATCATCGTCTGCGCCATGTCGCGCTCCTTACTGAACAATGGCGAAGGGCTGGGTCTTCATCCCGCGCACCCTCTCTGATTGGCCTTGTGCGATCGACGCACGTGCTACCCGTTTACTGACACCTGAGTCTCTGCGGCCGGTCGGGCCAGACCGGAGGCGCCCAGATCATCCGGCTGCCTTTGCTCCACGGCAAGGCCCCGGGCATCTATCTCGAGGTCGTGACCGTACACCTTCACCGTCACGGGCGCGGCGCCCTCAACGATTTGCAGGCGAACCTTCTCGGCGTCCACGCGCACCTCCAGCAACGCGCCGCGATATCTGACCCGGAACCGGTAGGACCGCCACTGCCTGGGCAGTGTCGGCTGGAGGATGAGAACGTCGCCATCCGTGCGCATGCCACCGTAACCAAAGACCATGCTGGCCCACACTCCGGCAGCGGACGTCACATGCAGACCCTGCTCGGTGTTGCGATTGTAGTTGTCCAGGTCCATGCGGGCACCGTACGAGAAGAACGTGTATGCGTCCTCCAGCTTGCCGACTTCCAGCGCCAGGATCGAATGAAGCGACGGGGACAGGGACGACTCGTGGATCGTTCGCGCCTCGTAGAACTCATAGTTGGCGAGCTTCTCCTCCAGCGTGTAGTCCTGGCTGAAGAAGTACATGAGGTTGAGGGCGTCCGGCTGCTTGACCATGTCGTATCGGAAGATCTTGACGTAGGCCCAGTTCTTGTAGATCGGAATCTGGTCCGCCGGGAAGTGATCGAGATCCACGTGCGGGAGATCGAAGTAGCCGGCGTGCTGCTCGAGGACGCCTGTCTTCTCGTCCCGAGGAATCCTCATCTTCGCGGCCATGCGGGCCCACTGTTCGGGCTCGTCCGGCTTGAGTTCGGTCCTGGCGATGGCCTCCCGATACAGGTCGGGCGCGGCCGTTCGCATCTCGTCGAGGACATGGAGCGTGAACTCGAACGCCTTCTTGCCCATGACGTTCGTGTAGCAGTTGTGGTTGACCATCATGTGGAACTCGTCCGGCCCCATCACGCCGTAGAAGCCGAAGTCCCCCTGGGATGGGCTCCAGCCGCCGGCGCTTGCCAGGTAGCGGGAGATCAGAAGCAGCATCTCGATGCCTTCGCGATACAGGAACTCCTTGTCGCGAAGAATGACGTCGTGATGCCAGATGGCGTAGGCCACAGCGACGTCTGAGTGGATCTCGATGTCCACGTGCTGCCAGGTCCCGGAGTCTTCCGTCCCGGTGATCGTCGCGAACGGGAAGCGGGCGCCCTCGCAGTCGAGCTGCTTGGCTCTGATCTTGGCCTGCTCGAGCCGGTGATAGCGGTACTGGAGGAGATTCCTCGCGGCCGGTGGATCGATGAACATCATCATCCGATGCGTGTAGATCTCGCTGTCCCAGAACACCCAGCCGAAGTAGACCTCACCGGTCATGCCCTTGCACAGGGCGTTCAGGTCAGGATCCTCGCCGTGGTACGACTGATAAGTCTGGAAGCTGGAGAACCGCAGACCCTGGAGCACACTCGGGTCGCCCTCGATCTCGATGTCGAGCACGTTCCAGACGCGCGCCCAGAAGGCGGTGTGCTCGGCCATGAGGCTGTCGTACTTCGCCCCGGCGTGGCGCCCCATCAACTCGACTCCACGGCTCCACAGGAGACTCGCGTCGGCGGTCCTGGCCCAGTCGTTGACGGCGATCCTGTCGACCGTGGCGGCCACGCCTTGCCTGACGGTCAAGGCGAAGTCGACGCCGATGAACTTGGCGTCTTCCACCAGTGTCGTCTGGATGGGCTGATCTGCCTGCAGGTAGAAACCGGAGAACAGCTGGTGGCCGCTGCGAAGAGTCTCCGCCTGGATCGCCCATCCACCATCGACCGGAGCCTTGCGCAGGCACTTCCAGAAATTGATGACTCCGCCGGTCCGGGAACCGCCGCCGGTCTGGTCCCAACCGGCGCCGATCTCGTAGTGGGTGTTGAAGTCCAGGCCCATCCGGACCTGCACCGAGCCGGAGAAGTCCAGCGGCTCCAGGACGATCCGCTGGCATCCGAGGCGCGTGGACTGCATGTCCGTGAAACGTTCGAACGACAGCTTCAGGTGTTTGCCGGAAGCCGTTTGCCACACGAAATCGCGGTTCAGGACGCCCCGCCGCATGTCGAGCCTGCGCGTGAAGTCCTCGTAGGCCGATTTCGCCAGATCGAGCTGCTCGCCATCGACCCACAGACGCGTGTACAGCCAATCGACCGCGTTCAGCATCGCCGCGCCCTGCGTCACGAAGCCCTTGAACAGCTGGTCGTGGCGGATGTCCATCATCTCGTAGAGATGGTTGAAGTAGCTGCCCAGCAGGTGGTCGCCGCTATAGCCCTCTTCGAAGTAGCCGCGCACGCCCATGAACTCGTTGGCCAGCGAAAACACGGACTCGGAGACCCGCTGGTATGCGGGGTCGAAGCCGTCCTCGACGATCGTCCAGGGATCGCCGCGGAAGTACCTGATTGGGGTCTTCGGCATGTGCATTTGGGACTCCGGGCATTGGGCTCGAAAGCGCGAAGGCAAGCGGAATGAAGACCACGGACCAGCCGGGTCGACGGCGGCGCGGCGGGAGGCGGTCAGGCTAGCGGGCCGGGGCCCTCACGACTGTGCGGTTCCGCTATGGGCCCGCGGCGTCGACTACTGGGAACCGACTACGCGATTGCAGGTCAGACGGCGCCGCTGCGCGCCGTCTGACCTGAGGAGTGACGTCAACCCTTGACACCGCCGGTGAACGCACCGCGGGTCACGTATCTCATCGAGAAGATGAAGACGATGACCACCGGAACGATCATGAACAACCCGGCCATCGCGGCATCCGCTTGCACGAACTTCACCGCGCCCGGCGTTGCGTTGAACCCGGGCCGGAGGGCCGACGTGCTGTTGATGACGGTCGCGACGCCAACCGGGAGGTTGAACTGCGTGTCGTCGTTGAGCATCACGTACGGTCCGAAGAAGTTGTTCCAGTTGGCATTGAAGCTGATGAATGACAGCAGGCCGAGCAGCGGCTTGGCCAGCGGCAGGGCGATGTGCCAGAAGGTGCGGACATCCGAGCACCCATCCACCTTGGCCGCGTCCAGGAGCTCCGTTGGAAGGCTGGACGCGTAGTAGACGTAGGAGAGATAGACACCGAAGGGGAAGAAGATCGCCGGCAGAATGACCGCCCACTGCGTGTTGATGAGCCCAACGAGGTTCAGCTCGAGGAACGTCGGAAGGACCATCGCCGACACGGGAAGGATCATCGTGATCAGCGTCACCCAGAGCAGGAGCTTCCGGCCCGGGAAACGAGCGGTCGCGAGAACGTAGCCCGCGGGGATGCAGACGGCCAGGCTGCCGAGCAGAGTCAGAACGGCGTATCGGATGGAGTTGCCCATCCAGAGCATCATCTCGCCGTTCTGGTAGGCCAGGATGTTGTTCCATGATTCGACCAGCCGGTCGATCGAACCGAACGACAGGGGGTTGTAGTTGTGGAACAGATCGGCTGGGGTGCGGGACGTCGTGACAACCAGCCACACCAGCGGCACTACGAAGTAGATCGCGAAGACCATCAGAATGATCAGGCGCAGAACGTACCCGATGATCCCCAGATCGCCTACGTATCGCCTCACCGGCGCCAGCAAGCTGCGCTTCGGCTTGTTCATTGTCTGGCTCAAGGTCGTCATCGTCAGGCCTCGATCTGGAAGAAGCCGGTCCATCGGACCAGCACATACGCCCCGGCGATGCCGATTCCGAGCATCAGGATCGATAGCGCCGCCGCGGCTCCGAAGTTGCCGACCTCAAAGGCGAAGGAGTAGGCCAGCTGGTTGGGCGCCCACTGCGGCGGAACGTTGCCCTGGACCCAGGTCGAGGACATCAATTGGGGCTCGACGAAGAGCTGGACGTTCAAGGCGAAGATCAGGATCGTCTGGTAGACGATGAACGGCCGGATGAAGGGGAGCTTGATGTAGCGCGCCTTCTGCCAGGCGTTGCAGCCATCCAGCTCCGCGGCCTCGAGGACCTCCTTGGAAATCCCCTGGAGGCCACCGTGCTGGATCGCGATCCACATCCCGGCTCCCGAGAAGAAGCCGATGATCGTGAAGATGAACGGCAGGGTCCCACCGCCCACGAGCGAGTCGAAGTTCTTGAAACCGAGCGCCTGGAAGACCGGCCCGAACGGGCTGATGTCCGGGTTCAGGATGCAGATGGCGAGAAGGACGAGCGCCGGTCCGGTCACCGCTCCGGGAATGAAGTAGAGGAGCCGCAGGAAGGACGCCGTACGGCCGGGTCGCATGTCCAGCAGAATGGCCAGCAAGACCACGAAGGCGATGCCCAGCGGCACCGAGACGATCAGGAACTCAAGCAAGTTCCCGAATGTCTGGCCGAACCGCGCGTCGCTGAAGGCTGTGACGTAGTTGTCGATGCCCGACGCGAAGTAGGTGGGAACGCCGCCCTCGTACTTCGAGACGCTCATGAGGAGCGCGTAGAGGCCCGGCCCCACTCCGAATAGGAGCAGGAAGAAGAGGTAGGGCAGTAATAGGAGGTAGGACGTCCGGTTCCGTCGCCATCCGCGCCCGCCCAGGCGAGACAGCCGGGAGCGATGTGTCAACGGCACCGCAGCAGGAAAGGCAGGGGTGGCCAAAGGATTGTCCTTTGCTAAGGGAGCGGGGGAAGGCGCGACGAAATCGTCGCCTTCCCCCGCAGCACGCGCTTTCCGGAGAACTCGGCGCTACTGGTTGACCACGTTGTAGCCCTGGGCCTCGGCGAGAGCCTTGAAGGTATCGACGAGCTTGGGCAGGGAGGCTTCGATGGTCTGGTTGCCCGCAGCCGCGTCCTTCACGAAGCCGTTGAGGGGCACGATGAGGTCGAAGCGCGGCCAGTTGTCCAGGGGGCTGAGCATGGTCGCGGCCTGCGACATGGGCTCCCACGGGTCGTTGGCGAAGATCGGGTTGCTCTTGACGGCGTCATGCCAGAGCGACTGGATGGGCTTGTAGGACGGGAAGTTCGTGGTGCCCTTCCAGAAGTCCTCGTTCTGGGTGACCCACTGAATAAAGTCGACCGCGAGGGCCTGGTTCTTGGCGTGAGACGAGACTACCCAGGCGGCGCCACCCATGGCGGCCGTCACGGGAGCCGAGTCGGCAGCCCACTTGAGCGGCGTCGCGACGCCGAGAGAGCCCGCGGGGAACTTGTAGGTGGCGTCGAAGACGCCCCACGCCCAAGCCGCCATCGGGACCATGAGGAGCTTGCCGCTGGTGGCCTGGTCGGCGAAGCTCGCGTCGAAGTAGTCGGTGTTCCAGAGGGTCTTGTTGGCGATCATGTGATCGACCAACTTGGCGGCCTTGACGCAGCCACCGTCGGCCGGATTGATGATCAGGGTGCTGCTGTCCTTGACCTGGGCGTACGGGCAACTGGCAGCCTCGAAGTAAGACAGGAAGCTCCAGCCGTCACCGAAAGTGCCCATGAGGTAGCCGGGGTGCTCGGCGGCGACCTTGTCGCTGAGGGCCTGGTAGTCCTCCCAGGTCGTCGGGACCTGGTAACCGAACTGATCCATCAGCGGCTTGTTGTAGTACAGGACGAACTGGGCGAGGTCGTTGCGGAGGCAGTAGACCTTGCCGTCGAAGATGCAGTTGCTCTCGCCGTCGTAGTTGGCGATGACGTCGTCCGGGACAATTCCCTTCAGGTCCAGCGGGAAGTGGTGGGCGTCGTCGGAAACGCGCGCAACGAGGCGCGGCTCGGCGAACACGACATCCGGCCAGCCGGACTTGGTGTTGTTGAAGAGCAGGACCTTGGCCGGGAGCTGCTCGCGGTCGACGATGACAGCCTTGAGCAGGTTGGCCTTGTCCGGATGAGCCTTGACGTAGGCGTCGTAAGCGGGCTGCCGGTCCTGGTCGATCCAGACCGTGACCGTGGCGTTCGAATCGCTCCCGCCGTTGCCTCCGCTCGCGTTGCTGGCAGTGCTGCTTCCGCAGCCCGCCAGGACCACGACCGCCATGAGAAGTAGAACTCGCTTCATGAGCTCAATTCCTCCATCCCAGTTGGGATTGCGAAAGTTGACCCCTGTCTTTCAGTGGGCCCTGGGCTTCAGTCCTATCGCATGCGCTCCTTTACGTGACGGCTGGGAGGCTAGTGAGCGGGTCTGCGGCCCGCCATGAAACGGCGAGGGACTGGCGGGGAGTCGGACGGTCCTTCGACATCCGGTTCCGGCGTTCGCGGCAGCGGGCACGGCAACCGGGGCCGTCCGGGAGGGCGACGCCGTCGCGAAGCCGGCTCGAGGCCGGCCCATCTCGACGACCTGACCGGCGGGCTCGCGCGCGTACTCGGCGCCCGGATAGCCGACCGTTGTCTCCGCCATCTCCGATGCTCCTGCTGCCATCCCCGCCTCGGCTCGATTTGGACCTGTTATCGATACCACTCATCCCAGGGCGGGACATGTTAGCGATACCAGTCCTCTCCGGCCGGTATGATATCGTTAACAGGTGCCCTGATGTCAACGGTATCGGGGCAATCGAAAGCAGGGGCCCGGGCGTGGCTTCACCTCCCTTCCCCCGCCCGGGCCTCCTCGCAGCGTCAGGAGTCATCGAACGCATGACCCGGTTGTCCGCTAGCCTCCCCGGAAGCGACGGCTCAGGGCCCATCGGAGGATCGCCGGCAAGTCGGCCGGGCCGTGCGGCGGAGCCGAGGCCGGCGTCGAAACGGCGACTGCACCGTCCGGATCCCTCGCGTTCAGGGCGATGAAGCGGTGACCACCCTGAATGACGTTGCTCGTCGGGCCGGCGTCTCGACGATGACCGTGTCCCGCGTGATCAACGAGTCCGGCTACATCAGCCAGGACACGCGCGCACGCGTCAATGAGGCGATAACCGAGCTGGGCTACATGCCCAACGCCCTGGCACGGCAGCTCAGGTCGAAGCGGACCAAGACGATCGCTCTGGTCGTTACGGACATCCGCAACCCCTTCTTCACGACTATCGCCAGCGGCGTCGAAGACACCGCCCGCGTCCCGGGCTATGCGGTGATGTTCTGCAACACGTACGAGTCCGAGGTGGATGAGGCCGAGTACGTTCGCGTCCTGATCGAGCGGCGGGTGGACGGCGTTCTGCTTGTCCCGGCCTGCGGCGGGGCCAGTTCGGTGCGGCTCCTCCAGGAGCACGGCATACCCACGATCGTGCTGGACCGCCATGTTCGCGAAGTGGAGACGGACGAAGTCCGGGCGGACTCGCGGGCGGGTGCCTACGAGGCGGTGCGCCATCTCACGGCTTTGGGCCACCGCCGGATCGCCATCCTGTCGGGACCCATGGGAGTCTCGACATCGACGGACCGCGTCGAGGGCTACCGCCAGGCGCTCCTCGAAGCGTGTCCGGACGGCGAATGCGGCGAGATCCTCTTCGGGGAATTCAGCGAGGCGAGCGGCTACTCTATGACTCGCCAGATCCTCGAAGCGAGGCCACGCCCCACGGCGATCTTCGCCGCCAACAACTTCATAGCCTTCGGGGCCATGAGGGCCCTTCACGAAGCCGGGATGGGGGTCCCGGACGACACCTCGATGGTCGTGTTCGACGACCTGCCCCCCGGTTGGGTACTGGATCCGTTCTTCACCGTCGTCTCCCAGCCCGCGTACGAGATAGGGACTCGAGCAGCCCAACTGCTTCTGGAACGCCTGGATGGAAAGGCACCGGAAGGGCCTCGTAGCATCATCCTTCCCAGCGAGCTGGTGGCCCGGCATTCCACCGCGCCGCCCCGGCATGAGCAACCCCCGCATTCCCGGGCCTACGGCGACCAAGCCCCCGAACAGATGGAGACTCGACGTTGAACCAGCCGCAGCAGACACCGTTCACCATCGCCGCAGACGGCGTCGACCCGAGCCTCGTTCCCCAACGAGTCCTCTGGACCGGCGCCCGAATGCCCGCCATCGGCCTGGGGACTTTCGGGTCGGATCGGTTCTCGGGCGAAGACATCGCCAATGCCGTGGTCGGCGCGGCCGAGGTCGGCTACCGCCATTTCGACTGCGCGTCCGTGTACGGCAACGAGCACCTGATCGGGGCCTCGCTGGCGCGGATCGTTGCGGGCGGAGTCAAGCGAGAGGACCTCTGGGTCACGTCCAAGCTGTGGAACGACATGCACGCCCCGGCGGACGTGGCCCCCTCGTTCGAGAAGTCGCTCCGCGACCTGGGCCTGGACTACCTGGACCTCTACCTGATCCACTGGCCTTTCCCGAACCACCACGCGCCGGGAGTGGACGTCAGCTCGCGCGCCGCCAACGCCAGGCCGTACATCCACGAGGAGTACATGGCCACCTGGCGCGAGCTCGAGAAGCTCGTCGATCGGGGTCTGGTTCGCCACATCGGCACCTCGAACATGAGCGTCGCCAAGCTCAGACTGGTTCTTCGCGATGCTCGCATCAAGCCGGCCGCGAACGAGATGGAATTGCACCCGTGCTTCCCGCAGCCGGAGTTCTTCAAGTTCGTCATCGACAACGGCATGGTCCCGATCGGCTTCTCGCCCATCGGCTCGCCGACACGCCCCGACCGTGACCGCACTCCCGAAGACGCCGTGGACATCGAGGAGCCGGCCATCGTCGCCGCCGCCAGGCGCCTCGGCGTTCACCCGGCGACAGTCTGCGTGAAGTGGGCGGTCCAGCGCGGCCAGGTGCCCATCCCGATGTCGATCCATCGCAACGAGTACCTGAGCAACCTGCGATCCACCACGACCGAGCCGCTCACTCTCGACGAGATGACGGCCATCGCCGGGGCGGACCGCAACAGCCGGCTCATCAAGGGCCAGGTCTTCCTCTGGAAGGACGGCCAGCCCTGGGAAGATCTGTGGGACCTCGACGGGAACATCGCCCAGTAGCGGAAGAGCCCGGCGCGCGCGGCCGTCGCCAGGCGTGGCCTCGGCTTCGAACGCCGGCTATTCCCCTGCCTTACAGGTGGCGAGGGCGCCCACGCCGGCCGCGTCAGAGGCGATGACGAGCACGACGCCGTTCCCGGAAGCGCATACGAGCGACGGCGTGGGCAACGAACCCAGCTTCTCTGCGGCCGCGGCCCGGAACGACTCCGCGCCGGCGCCGGTTCGCCACTGCGTGAACAAGGCCACCGCCCAGGCCCCGTTCGGTCCTTCGTAGAGCCCGATCCGATCTCCGCCCCAGGCCGAAACCGCGGCCGAGGCAGACGCAGACGCCGCCGACGTCGGATGCTCGCCGGCCAGCCAGACCCGCAGCTGCAGCTCGCCCATCGTGTCCTGGAAGGTTAGCTTCCAACCCTTGCCCAGAACCGACGGCACTCCCGGCACCGTCACCTTCACGGGCAGAACGTTGTTCCGGTACAGGTCCGGATGGAGGATCTGCGAGGTCGAGGCCGGGGGGTTCGCGTAGACGGCGTCAACGGCCTGCCACCCACCGTTGGCATAGATCGACTGGATGAAGTTGAGCCCATCGACGTACGGGAACATCAGGTCCTCGCGCAGGATGGCGGGAGCGGCGTCGAGCTGGGCCTGCTGCTCCTGCGTCGCCGAGCCCATGCTGACCGCGAGCAGGTCGACCAGCGACATGTTGGCCTGGGCCCACTGCGACATCGCGAGCGTAGCGTCGCCCTCCGGCAGCGCCGTTCGGGCCAGGTCGCGGTCGCTCTGGTCGACCGTATCGATGGCCAGCTTGTCGAGCCCGAAATTCTGGTCCTGCAAAGCGTGAGTGAATTCGTGCGAGAAGGTCAGCTTCTGCTCCGGCCCGACCGTCCCACCTTCGGAGAGCAGGTACAGGCCCTTCGAGGTGGGGTCGTAGAAGCCGATCGCCTGGCCCGCAGTGAGATCCAGTTCCAGCTGCTCGAGCGACGCGCCGGCCGGCAGCAGCCCCAGGTGGGCGAACAGCCGGCTCTGCGACGCCAGCGCGACGTGGTCGATGCCGGCCGCGTTCGCCTTGGCCAGCCAATCCTTCACGCCCTGCTCGTCCAGGAGCGTCGGCGTCACGGTGCTCCTGGCCGTGAGCTGGCGAATCTGCTGGACCTGGGCCTCGATCTGGGCGTAGGTCGCGAGATCGGAGGAGGGGTCGGCCGACGTGGCCAGGCTGGCGGTCGGGGCCGGCGTGGGCGTCGTGGCCAGGCTGGCGGTCGGGGCCGGCGTGGGCGTCGGGGCCGGCGTGGGCGTGGCGGAGCCGCAGGCCACGACCGAAATCAGGATCGCCGCCAGCGAAAGCGGAGCGAGGAAACGCCCGAATACCGGGCGGCGGGAACGAGGCTTGCTCATGCGACCCATTGTGCCAGCACCGCATCGCGGTGGCGCCGGTCGAGTTCGCCGTTGAGCCCGCCGGCCCGGGCAGCGCCGTTCAGCCCGTCTGCCGGGCCGCCGTTGAACCAGCCTCCTTTGGCGGAGCAACGAGCCAAACCGCGCGATCTTGTCTCGGAATGTGCGTTTCTTAACCTTCCGACTGTTCACCTTTCACGGAGCGGGTCTACAGTAGGCGACGGAACACTGGACGAGCCTCCTGAACGTTCCATCCTCCCTCCCTCCGACCGGAGGTGCCGATTGGGCAGGCGCCTCCGGTCCTCCTTTTTCGGCGGCCGGACGGCTCATGACGTCGTTGCCGCCTGCGGTCCTCGCTCACGGACGTCAGAGTCCGCTCGCTCCGGTTCTCGTCGGCGCCTAGTCCTGCGCTCGTCGGTCCGCCGAAAAGGCCCCACGCCAGCCGCCTGGCGCCTGGCTCGCCGGCTGCCGGTTTGCTGGCACGACGGCCATTCGCGTTGTTGGCAGGCTGCGCTCGAGTGGAGGCCGATCCCGGCGGCCGCGATAAGCGGTGGATGAGCCGCATGTGCAAGAATCAGGGATATGGAACTCACCTGGTACGGGCGGACGTGCGTCCGCATGCGCAGCAAAGACGCGGTCGTGCTGGCCGATGCCTACCAGTCGATCGTCGGGCCAACCGGCCGCGGCGTGACCGCGGACATCGTGACGTTCAGCCATCCGGACGACGCACCTCTGCCGAAGGCGAAGGGCAAGCTCTCGCGGGACGGCTCAACCGTCCTGGCGACGAGCGTCGAGGACGCGTTCTGCCTGGACGGCCCGGGCGAGTACGAGGTCAAGGACGTCTTGATCACCGGCGTGAAGACCTGGCGCGACGACCACAAGGGTGCGAACCACGGCCGGAACATCTGCTTCATCGTCGAACTTGACGGCGTGCACGTCATCCACCTGGGCGACATCGGCCATCTCCTGACGGAAGACAAGCTGACCGATATCGGCAGCGTAGACGTGGCCTGCATCCCCGTCGGCGGGCGCCTGAGTGCAGCTCAGGCGGCGGAGCTCGTGGCGCAGCTTGACGCCAAGGTGGTCGTCCCGATGCTCGTCTGCGAGGACAACGACTCGGACGAAGCCCTGCGCAGGTTCCTGCACGAAATGGGTACCTCGGGCGAAGTCGCGCCGCAGTCCAAGCTGTCGTTGATGCCATCGGCGCTCCCGGCCGAAGTCACCACGGTCCTCCTCGAGCAGCGCGGCAAGCTCTAGCGCGCGGAAGCCGGGTTGGGGCTCGGCCTCTCGGTCGGGCTCCGGTCGGGGGCGGTGCTCGGCCGGCCGTTTCACGGCCATTGACGTGTGCTCGGGTGCCGGTTCCAGGCCGGTGGCGGGGCTCGGCCGGCCGCTTCCCGGCCATCGGCAGAATTCGGGTGCGCTTCTTCCAGCCTATTCAGCTGAGGACTCTTATGGAGAGAGTCCGGCCCAGAAGCGCATTTGCCTCGCCTTCGTGAGGCCGAATCGGGCCTCACGGCCTGGATCCGGCCGGAATTCCGGGTCCGGGCGGGCTTCCAGGTGGTTTGCCGCTTCCCGGCCTTCCACAAGAGTCCTGGAGTGACTAGGACGGAGGAATTGCCTCGACTGGCCGCTGGCGCTCGTAGACCACGCCGCCGCGTTTGACGACCGACCGGACCAGGGGCGCGCCAAGCCAGTAGGGCAGCTGGTCGAGGGTCGAGACGTCCCAAATCACCAGATCGGCCTGCTTGCCGGGCTCGATCGAACCGTGAGTTTCCCCGAGGCCGAGCGAGTGAGCCGCGTTGATGGTGACCGCGGCCAGCGCCTCCGCCGGGGTCAGGCCCATCTCCAGGCAGGCGACCGACATCACCAGGGGCAAGCTGAGCGTGGGGCTCGTGCCCGGATTGAGGTCGCTGGCCAGAGCCACGGGCACGCCGGCGTCGATGAAGCGGCGGGCGGGCGCGAAGTGGTGTTTGCCCAGGAACCAGCTCGTTGCGGGGAGGAGGGTGGCAACGACCGGGCGTCCATCGGCGGCGACGCCGGCCAGCGCCGCGATCCCCTCCGGCGACGGGGCCGCGAGATGGTCGGCGGAGAACGCGCGAGTGGCTTCCGGCAGTTCCACGGCCAGCGCCGCGGCCAGTTCCGCGCCGCCGGAGGGCGCCAGCTCGTCGGCGTGGAGGCGAGCGGCGAGGCCGAGCGCCGCGGCCGCCCGGAGGATCCGACCGCTCTGCTCCGCCGAGAACACCCCGGCCTCGCAGAACACGTCGCAGAAGCGGGCGATTCCCTGCTCGGCCACGGCGGGCAGCTGCTCCGCGATCACGTGCGCCACGTAGCGTTCCGTGGCCGCCGCGTCCGTCGCCCCGGCCGCGTCCCGGAACTCCGGCGCGACCGCGTGCGCCCCCAGGAACGTCGGCACGAGTTCAACCGGCCCCTCCCCGGAGAGGCGCGCCGCGAGCGACAGGAGCCGCAGCTCCCCGTCCACGTTCAGGGCGTAACCGGACTTGCACTCGGCGGTCGTGGTTCCGTTGGCGAGCATCGCCGCGAGACGCCGCCGCGCACCCGCCAGCAATTCCTCATCCGAGGCGGCGCGGGTCGCGGCCACGGTCGAGAGGATTCCACCGCCCGCGGCCAGGATCTCCAGGTAACCGGCCCCGGCGGCGCGCATCCGCCACTCGCGTTCGCGCGTGCCGGCGAAGAGCAGGTGCGTGTGGGCGTCGACAAGGCCCGGGGTCACGAAACCGCCCTGAGCATCGAGAAGGTCGAACGCATCCGGCGAGAGGCCGGCCGCCCCGATCGCGCCGCGCACCTCCCCGACCGGCCCCACGGCCAGGATCCTCCCCTCCCAGCACGCGACGGCGGTGCCGTCTGGGCCGGCGACCGCGCCACTCCCAGGGACGCCGCCACTCACCACCGCCGCGTCGCCCTGGGCCGCTCCCCGCCGCAGGCCCCCGGCCAGAGTGGCGACGCCACTCGCCCCGTGGATCAGCAGCCCGCGCCCGGCCGCATGAGCGCCGCCGCCACTCACTTGCGGGCGGCTTCCAGCCGCAGTTCGAGCGCCTGCATCGGGGAGAAGTCGCGCAGCTTGAGGAACGCGGCCGCGGTCGCCAGTCGCTCTTCGACGGGCAGCGTCTCCGCCGCTCCCGCCGCTCCCGCCGGTTCCACGTGCGAGGCCACATCCAGCAGCGACGCCAGCGGCGCCAGCCCGATCAGCTCCGACTCCAGCGGCTCCACGCCGTCCGCGGCCGCCTCCGTCCGAACCGCCTCCCAGACCAGCCACAGCGGCGTCGTCCGGAAATCGAGCAGGTTCATCGACACCTGTGCCCGGCCCAGCTCCTCGATCCAGAAGCCGTTCGCCTGGACCTTCGGCAGGCCGCCGCTGGACTCGCGAATTCGGCGCGCGATTCGCTTCGCCAGTTCCACGTCGTCCGAATCCAGGTTGATGTTGTAGGCGATCAGGAATGGTCGAGCGCCCACCGCCACGGCGCCGGCCGTGGGGTGCATGCGCGCCGGCCCGAAATCCGGCTCGCGGTCCGGCTCCGCGATGGACTTCTTGAGGCCCTCGTACTGGCCCCGCCTCACGTCCGCCAGCCGCACGCGCTCCGACGACGAAGCCGCCTCGCCGTACAGATAGACCGGGATGCCGAACCGCTCCGCCACCCGACCCGCGAACAGCCGCGCCAGGTCCACGCAGTCGGACATACGCGTGTCGGCCAGGGGCACGAACGGGACCACGTCCACGGCCCCAATGCGCGGGTGCTCGCCGGACTGCTTCTCCATGTCGATCTCGGCGACCGCGACCGCGAAGGCGCGCTCCAGGGCCTCGAGCACCGGCACCGGTTCGCCGGCCAGCGTCAGGACGCTGCGGTTGTGGCTGGGGTCGCTCGTCCGGTCGAGCAGGAACGCCCCCGGCACCTGTTCGACCGCATCGCACAGCCTGTCCACGACGTCGATGCGCCGGCCTTCGCTGAAGTTCGGAACCGACTCGACAAGCCTGGTCACATTGCCTCCGGTACGAGAGTAACTGCCCGGCCGTGTAGCCGATACCTATCGTGGCACAGCCTTGAAATGCGAAGGGTCGCTTAGTGTCCAGGGTGCGGGTCCGCTGCTAGGATGCCGCCCAAACACGGAGGGGCGATGCCAGGTGTAGCCAGACCATGCTAGGCGCCGCCAGACCGTCGCTGTGGCGACACGGAGATTTTCGCAAACTGTGGGCCGCGGCCACCATCAGCGTGATGGGCAGCCAGGTCACGCTGATTGCCGTGCCGTTCATCGCCTTGACCATGCTCCGGGCGACGGTCTTCCAGATCTCGCTTCTCGCGGCGGTGGAGATGCTGCCGTTCCTGCTGTTCACGCTGCCCGCCGGGGCGTGGCTGGACCGCATCCGCCGCCGGCCCGTCCTGATCGCCGCCGACGTCGGCCGGGGCCTCGTCCTGCTGAGCGTCCCGGTCGCGTACGTCACCGGCGACCTGACCCTGGCCCAACTCTTCGTCGTCGCCTTCGTCAGCGGCACCTTCACCGCCTTCTTCGACGTCGCCGATCAGTCGTTCCTGCCCGACCTGATCGATCGGGAGGATCTGGTGGACGGCAACGCCCGGCTGCAGCTCAGCTATTCGGTCGCGCAGATCGGCGGCCCCACCCTGGCCGGCAACATGCTCGCGGTCGTGGCCGCTCCGATCGCCATCGCCTTCGACGCCCTGACCTTCCTGGCCTCCGGCACGCTCATCGGCGCCATTCGAAAGCACGAGCCCAAGCCCGAACGGCCGCTCGGTCCAGACGGCCGGCCGCCCCGGCTTCGAACCGAAATCGCGATCGGCCTGCGATACGTCCTGGGTAACAAATACCTCCGCCCGATCGCCGCCTGCACCGGCACGGCCAACCTCTTCGGCGCGGCCCTGTTCGGCATCTTCCCCGCCCTGATCTGGCGTGAACTGGAGCTGCCGCCCGCGTTCTTCGGAACGGTAATGGGTCTGGCCAGCCTGGGCTTCCTGGCCGGGGCGGTGATGTCCAACTCGCTGCCGCGGACGCTCGGCGTCGGCCCGACGATCGTCGTGTCGGCCGCCTTCGCCACGCCCGCCTACATCCTGATCACGCTTACCCCGCCGGACCTGACCTGGGCCGCTCTGACGCTCTTCGTCGGCTGGTTCGTCGTCGGCCTCACCCAGGTCGTCTACAACGTGGCCCAGATCAGCCTCCGTCAGACGATCACGCCCCTGGCGATGCAGAGCCGGATGAACGCCACGATGCGGTTCATCGTCTGGGGCACGATCCCCATCGGCGCCGTCATGGGCGGCGTGCTGGCGGTCGTCTTCCCGGTCCGCGTGGCCCTGGTGATCGCGGCATGCGGGTCCGTGCTGGCGGTGCCGTGGGTGCTGTTCTCGCCTCTCCGCTCGCTTCGCGAGATGCCGCCCCTGGCCGGCGAGGAAGCCGCCACCGGAGGCGGAGCGAAGGCGGGCACGCCGGCGGGAGCCGAGCGACCCCGCGAATCGGTGTCGCTGGCCTCGGCGGTGGACATCCCGCACTTGCGGCCCCAGTAGCCGCCGCGGCGGGCGGCCGCGCGTCGAACCCGGCGACCCCAGCCCTCTCCGGCGGCTATTCCTCCAGCATCGGGATGCGGACGCCGCGCTCCTTCGCCACTTCGATGGCCCGCTCGTAGCCTGCGTCCGCGTGACGCATCACGCCCGTGCCCGGATCCGTGGTCAGGACCCGCTCCAGCTTCTGTGCGGCCAGGTCCGTGCCGTCGGCGACGACGACCATGCCGGCATGCTGCGAGTAGCCGATGCCAGTTCCGCCGCCGTGGTGGATCGAGATCCAGCTCGCGCCGCTCGCGGTGTTCACCAGGGCGTTGAGGAGCGGCCAGTCGGCGATCGCGTCGGAGCCGTCCCGCATCGACTCGGTCTCGCGGTTGGGAGACGCCACGGAACCCGAGTCGAGGTGGTCGCGGCCGATGACGATCGGCGCGCTCACCTTCCCCGACCGAACTAGCTCGTTGAACGCCAGGCCGGCCTTCGAGCGTTCGCCGTAGCCGAGCCAGCAGATTCGGGCGGGCAGGCCCTGGAACGGCACCTTCGCCTCGGCCATCTCGATCCAGCGCCGCAGCGATGCGTTCTCCGGGAATAGCTCCAGGAGGGCCCGGTCCGTGGCCAGGATGTCGTTGGGGTCGCCCGACAGAGCGGCCCATCGGAACGGGCCCTTGCCCTCGCAGAAGAGCGGCCGGATGAACGCCGGCACGAAGCCCGGGAAGTCGAACGCGTTCGCCACGCCGGCCGCCTGGGCCTGGGCTCGAATGTTGTTGCCGTAGTCGAACGTGATCGCGCCGGCTTTCTGGAGCGCCAGCATGGCCCGAACATGGTCCGCCATCGAAGCCATCGACCGCCGGACGTAGCCTTCGGAATCGGTGCGCCGAAGTTCGGCCGCCTCGGCGAGCGAGAGTCCCGCCGGCACGTAGCCGTTGAGCGCGTCGTGAGCGGACGTCTGATCGGTCAGGACATCGAACCGTTCGCCCTGGCGGACAAGCTCCGGCTCGATCTCCGCGGCATTGCCGACCAGCGCGATGCTTTCCGGGCGACCGGCGGCCGCGGCCTCGCGCGCCCACGCGAGCGCCTCGTCGAGGTTGTGGGTCAGGCGGTCCACGTAGTGAATGTCGAGGCGGCGGCGCGCCCGCGCCTCGTCCACCTCGATGACCAGCGCCACGCCCTCGTTCATCGTCACGGCCAGAGGCTGCGCGCCGCCCATGCCACCCAGGCCGGCCGTCAGCGTCACTCGCCCCCGCAGCGTCCCGCCGAAATGCTGGCGGGCCAGCTCGGCGAACGTTTCGAACGTGCCCTGCAGGATGCCCTGCGTCCCGATGTAGATCCACGAGCCCGCGGTCATCTGGCCGTACATCGTCAGGCCCGCGCGCTCCAGCTCGCGGAACGTGTCCCAGTTGGCCCACTTGCCGACCAGGTTCGAATTCGCGATCAGCACCCGCGGCGCCCACTCATGCGTGCGGAACACGCCCACCGGCTTGCCCGACTGGACGAGCAACGTCTCGTCGTTCTCCAGGCGCCGCAGCTCCCGAACGATCGCGTCGAAGGCGTCCCAGCTTCGGGCGGCTCGGCCGGTCCCGCCGTACACGACCAGGTCGCCCGGCCGCTCGGCCACCTCCGGATCGAGGTTGTTCATCAGCATCCGCAGGGCCGCTTCCTGGACCCAGCCCTTGCAGGTCTTCTCCGGCCCACGAGGGGCGCGCACGGGTCGAGGTCCCGCCTTGGATCGAGGGGTTGCGGTCGTCATCGAAGCCTCCCGCGGATGTCCGTCTTTGGGCGCCGGCCGACTTAGTCGGCGCGTTCGGCCGCCCGCCGCGGCGCTCTGCGGGCGCCGCCTTCTTGTTGTCCTCACTATGCGCCTGAAATGGCCGCGACGTCATGGGACGGCGCCGGTCAGGCGGCCGCAGGGCGCCATCTCAGGGGGTCCGGGTTGACCCGTGATAAGCTGTGGGCCACAGCAATACTGTGGAGCGTAGCGATGTCACGCACCAATCTCACCCTGCAAATGGATGCGGAAGTGATCAGGCGCGCGCGGATCGTGGCCGCCAAACGCGGGACGTCCGTCAGCGCGCTCGCCGCCGCACGCCTCAGGGAACTGGTGGACGAGGACGAGCGGGTGGAATTGGCCCGCGAGCGTGCTGAGGCGATCCTGAGGAAGGCGACACCTCGGGGAAGTCGCAGCTGGACGCGGGACGAGTTGCACGACCGTGAGGCACTTCGCGGCCGATGACTTCAGGCCCGCGGACGTTCGTCGACACAAACGTACTTCTCTACGCCCACGACGCCGGCGAAGTCGACAAGCAGCCGATCGCTCGAGCACTGCTCGAGGACTTGTGGGCGGACCGCTCGGGCGTCGTGAGCACGCAGGTTCTTCAGGAGTTCTACGTCGTCGCGACCCGCAAGTTCAAGCCGCCGATGCAAAGGTCCGAGGCTCGCGAGATCGTCGCGCTGTACTCGACGTGGTCCGTCGTTCAGGTGGACGCCGCACTGATCCTCGACACGATCACTCTGGAGGAGGCAGCTCAGCTGTCGTTCTGGGATGCCCTCATCGTCGAGGCCGCCCGGCGCTCCGGAGCGGCGCGCCTCGTCAGCGAGGACCTCCAGGGCGGACGCCGGATTGCGGGCGTCCAGATCGAGAATCCTTTCGCCGTCATTTCCAGCACCTAGGTTCGTCCGGGCGCGCGAAGTCCCGCTCGAATGCACTCGCAGCATGTTCCGCCCCCCACCGTTACGGCAAGGCCTGGATCAGCTGGCGGCCGAGCTGGCGGGGGCCCAGGTCCACGATGGACAGCACGAGGCCGTCGTTCAGGATCACGGTGTAGCCACGCGGGCCGCCGGCGCAGGTGGCGATGTCCACGCTCCAGCCGTCGATGGATTCCTGGGTCGTGGAGGCGATGCCGTCCGCCTGGGCACACGTGCCCTTGAACCACTGGTCGCGCCACGACGTGTAGAACTCGGGGCTCACCGCCGACCCTTTGACCAGGGCCAGCGTCGCCTGGACCCAATTGAGGTCCGTGACCTGGCCGACCTGAGCGACATAGATGGAGTCGAGCGCCTCGCCGTAGCTCTTGATGTCCAGGTCCAGGGTCTCGCTGATGGGATCCTCGACGAGCGGGTTGCCGCCTACGTAGGAGGGCAGGCTGGCCGAGAGGTTCGGGTCGACGCGCACGCCGTACTGGCCGACCGTGCCCTGGGGCCAGGCCGTCGGCCCGATCGGGACCTCGGTCACGGCCCCGTCGCCTGTGTCCAGCGGGGACGCCGTGACGACCACGCTGTAGGAGCAGCCGGCCGCGAGCACGGCGAGCAGCGCCGCCATGGCGATCGCCGGAAGTGCCGGAGGGCGCTTGATCACAGTTCCCGCCGCATGACAGGGAAGCGCTCGTCGTCCACCGCGAGATCGAAGCCGGCCTGGCGCCAGAACCCCGGCCCGCCGGCGGGAGTTGCGTCCGCCGCGGCGTGCGCCTCTGGGTACGACTCCACGGCCGCGAAGCCGCGCCCCGCCAGATCGCGGCACACCTCCGCCACGAGGGCCAGGGCGTGGCCGCCGCCCCTCGCCGACGGAGTGGTTGCGATGCACGTGATCACCGCCGGCAGCGGGGCGTCGGGGAGCTGGGGGTACAGCTCGCGCAGCCGCAACGCCCGCGGATACGCCGAGAGCGGCCCGAACTGGCAGTAAGCCGCGGGTTCGCCGTCGAGCAGGAGCACTTTGGCGTAGGTGCCGAAGATGCCCAGACCGCGACCCAGGAGCTGGAGCTTCCGCGGCGCGCCGGCGGGGACGACGGGCCGGGCCGGGCGCTGCGGAACGAAGGGGTTCTCGGCCGGGGCGGCGGGGGCGTCGTCGAGAAACGGGTTCCGAGGCGGCGGGGATAAGGCCGGGGCGAAGGGATTGTCCTGGGGCTTCGCGGCCGGGGCGAAGGGGTTGGCCTCGCGGCGCGCCGGCGCCGCGAACGGGTTGAAGTCGCCGCCACCCGAGAGCCCGGCACCGTCCGAGCCGCCGGCAGTGGACCGGGGCTCGGCGCCGTCCGAACCGCGGGCACCGGCCGAACCTTCAGTCGAACCGTCCGTCGGAGTGGAAGCAGCCGGCAGCCAGCTCAGGCGGGCAGCCTTCGACCCTCGATCGGCATCTTCCCAGTAGTCGCAACTGCGGTGGTCGAAGCCGGGATCCGCGCACGGCGGGATCTGGCCGAAGCGGGCTTCCTCGGTGACGTCCACGATTTCGATGTGGGCCATGGTCGCCAACTTTACGCCACGGTCCGGAATCCGCGCTGGGGCCGGCCAAGTGCGTCTGCCGGACCGACCCACGCCGAGACCGACCGTTCCGCCCGCACCGTGGGGCGGCCGTTCCTCAGGACGCGACTCGGTCTCACTTCCCGCGCAAACGAGTAGGCTGTCGAGGAAAGGCACAGTCCCGGGGGAGGCTGGGTCTCTGGCTAGGTCCCTTGGATCCGTCACCTGCTCGCGCAGGGTGTTGGGCGCGGGCTCATGAGAGGTTATGCGATGGGTGCCCTCGAGATTCGAGTCGAGGCCGCTCTGGGGGCGATGGACGACGACTGCCGCTGGGAATTGATCGGCGGCATCGTCGACGAATGCCCCGACGAGGTTCTGGCGACGTCGATCCACTTGCTGGCGCAGAACGACGCTCGCAGCCGAACGCTCGGCGCGGACGTGCTCGGCCGGCTCGTCGGCATCGACCCCGGGGCGCGACCGGCCGCCCTCGGCGCTCTGGCGCGGGCGCTGGCCAAGGAGGGCGAGGCCGGAGCGCGAGCATCGATGGTCGCGGCGCTGGGCCACATCGGCGACGTCGCTCCGCTCGACCAGATCATCGCCTTCGCCTCGGACGACTGCCCCAGCGTCAGGCTGGCCGTTGCTTTCGCCATCGCGACGATCTCGCCGGAGCCGCTCTGCGATGACGCCCGGTATGCCCTGATCAAGCTCTCGGGCGACCACGAAACCGAAGTCCGCGACTGGGCCACGTTCGGCCTGGGCACGCTCTCGGGCGACGACGGCCCGGACGTGCGCGCGGCGCTGCTGGCCCGGACGTCCGACACCAACCACAAGACCCGCGCGGAGGCACTGTTCGGTCTGGCCGTTCGCCGCGATCCGCGAGCGGTACCGCACCTCATCCGAGCTCTCGAATCGCCGGCCGTCGCGCAGCTCGAGCTGGACGCCGCCGCTGAGGCCGCCGACCCCCGGCTCCTGCCGGCGCTGTGGGCCCTGCAGCGAGCCGGCATCGCCGACGCGGCCCGAGTCCGCAAGGCCATCGACCGCTGTTCGGGGTCCAGGCAGCAGGCCTACCTGGCCTAGCGCGGGTTCTTCGGCCGCACGCGGCCCGGCGGACGTCCCCCGAACCGGCTATCCTCGCCTGCGCCGCCTCTCGGCCGGACCGAAGCTCACTGGAGACGCCGCGTGCTCTCGTTCATCGACACCTTCGTCATCCCCTTCCTGGGCCACCTCTACGACAGCGTCGGCTACCTGGGCGTGTTCTTCGCCATGGTCGTCGAGTCGACGCTGCTGCCGCTGCCCTCGGAGTTGATCCTGCCCTTCGCGGGCTTCAAGGTCGTGGACGCCGGGGCGATAGAGCCACTCACGCACGCCCCCTGGAACTTCTGGATCGTCGTGATCGTCGGCACCCTGGCCAACACGACCGGCTCGGTCTTCGGCTACTACCTGGGGGCATGGCTGGGCCGGCCGTTCCTGGATCGCTGGGGCCGGTACCTCTTGATTCGAAAGCACGAGGTCGATCAGGCCGAGGCGTTCTTCGCCCGCTGGGGCTCGCCGACGGCCTTCTTCAGCCGCTTGCTGCCGGGCGTTCGAAGCGTCATCAGCTTCATCGCCGGCGTCTCCCACATGCCCATCGGGCGCTTCATCGTCTACTCCACCCTGGGCGCGATCCCCTGGACGATCGCCCTCGTCTACAGCGGCGTCATCCTTGGCTCCAACTGGACGCAGATTCGCGACGCGCTCAAGCCGTTCGATCTCCTGATCGCGGTCGCCTGCGTGGCGGCGGTGGCGGCGTTCGTCTGGTGGCGGCTGGGGCACCCTGGCTGGCGGGGATCCTCGGCCGGAACGGAGGCCTGATCTCGCGCCGAGTCGCCGTTTCGGGAGCGGCGGCCTGCACGACTCGACGCAGGTGAGCGGGCCGGCCTGCGCAATTCGGCCGTTCGGTGGCAGACTTGAGGCGGCAACCGGCAGGCCGGAGGCCGCGAGAACCGTCACGGAGTCGCGTCCTTGATACCGACAACGTCGCCCAGCGCCGCCCCCGTCCCCCGCCCCTCGCGTAAGGAACAGGTCGCGCTGTGAGCGGCTTTCGGGAACGCGGCGACGGCGACATTGGCACTCGCGGCCGCGACACCGCCCCGCATTCGGGCCGCGACATCGGATCGCGTTCCGGCCGCGACACCTCGACGACGCACAGTGGGGACGGAGTGCCGGGCTGGCTGCGCTCGATGCTGTTCCTCGACACCGCGCCGCGGCGGATGGCGCACATGGACCCCCACGCCGTCGCGTCGTCGCGGCACATGGCGCGTCACGAGCGCCGATCCTGGCTGGGGGCCCTGGGTTCGCCCTTGGTTCGGCTGCTCCCTCACGAGCCGCGCCGGCTGGAGGCCGTGGCGATGTTGCTGCTGGTCGTAACCGCCGCGCTCCTCTCCGTAATGTCGCCGTTGGCCAGCGCGAGCGCCGCTCCCGCGGCCACAACCGCCGAGACTGGAGATCCGGTAGCCGACGGTCCGATCGAGCCGGCCGATCCCAGCGACGTTCCGGTGCCCACGCCTGACGACGAGTCGATAGATCCGGGCCCCAGCGGACCTTTCACGCCCTGGCCGTCGCTGGCGCCCACCCCGCAGCGCACCGTCCCACGCACGGCCAAGCCGACCGCGAAGCCGGTGCCCAGGACGTTCGTCGCCCTTGGCGACTCGCTGACCGCCTGGCCCAGTTCGAATCCGTGGCCGTCTCGGCTGGACGCCGGCAATTCGAAGATCAGGATGGTTCACAACGCCGGCGTGCCGGGCGACACGACGGCCCAGATGAAGGCCCGCCTGAACAGGGACGTTTTCAACTACAAGCCGAACGTGATGTTCTTGCTGGGTGGCACGAACGATCTGGGCCTGGGCTACAGCCCCAGCACCGCGATATCCAACCTGCGCGCGATCATCGTGGCCGCCAAGGCCCACAAGATCACCGTCATCGTGCTGCTGGTTCCGCCCGACTCCTACTCGTCGATGGCGCCGAAGATCGACTCTTTCAACGCCTCGCTCATCTCCCTCTGCAACTCGCAGCGGGTCGTCTACGTCGACATCCACAACCCGCTATCCACCTCGAGCGGCGTGTATCAGTCGAAGTACACGAGCGACGGGCTCCACTTCAACAGCCTTGGGGCGCAGGCGGTCGCGAACCTGGTGCACGCCAGGATCAAGGGCCTGGGGCTGTGATTTAGGTCGGAACGGCCGGGGATTCGGCGGCCGCCGGGGGGTCCGGCAGGGCGGCGGCCGGGGGTTCCGGTGGGGCGGCGGCCGGGGGTTCCGGCGATTCGGGAAGGACCGCCACAGGCCAGGTTTCTGAAGCCGGGGCGGTAGCGCTCGCTCGGGCGACCGGCAGGACGGCGATGGCCAGCAGCGCAATGGCCACGACGCCGATGCCCGTCGTGATGGCGAATAGCCCGCGGATGCCCAGCAGCCCGGCGATCTGCCCGCCCAGACCCGCTCCGATGATCGACGACAGGCCCGTCATGCCGTTGAGCATGCCCTGGGCCGTGGCGGCCGTTCCCCGGGGGGCGTGGGTGGACACGAACATGATCCCGCCGACGAGCACCGTCCCGTAGCCGGCCCCCTGCAAGAGCGAGCACGCCACAAGGAGTTCGGGCGCGGTCAGGAGCGTGTTGGCGAGCTGGCGAACGACCAGGATCACCGCGCCGGCGAGTATCAGCCGCTCCAACCCGAACCTCCTCGCCAGCCACGGGAACCCGAACATGATCGGGACTTCCAGCGTCGCGGCAATCGTCCAGGTCCAGCCGACGGCGCTCGCAGGAGCTCCCAGATCCTCGAGGTAGATCGAGAAGAAGGAGTTCTGGGACATGACCGCCATCCAGGCCGCCAGGGTGCCGATCAGGTAGAGCGAGATGGTTCGGTTGCGAAGGACGACGCCCGGGGCCTTGCGCATGCTCGCGCCGCGGACCGTCTCCGGCCGGACGGGCAGCGACGTGGAGGCGGCGCCGGCCAGCACGATCGCCGGCACGAGCATCACGAACAGCGACGCGGGGCCGTGCGCATCGACGACGGTCCCAACGATCGGCGCGAAGACCATGAAACCGAGCGAACCGCAGGCCCGGATCCAGCCGTATCTGGTCCGGTTCGCGCTGACCATCGAGAGGACGCGCACGTCCATCATGGGCACGGTGCCGGCCATGCCCACGGCCCACAACCCGGCGGCCGGAACGATCAGGGGTGAGGCACCGGCCAGGTACATGCCGGTAGCCCCAGTGGCGGCGAAGACGGCCGCTAATGGGATCAGCCAGCGCGATTGGGGGAAGTGATCGTTGACCGCGCCCCACACCGGCGCGGATGTGAACGCCATGGCCGAGCTGAAAGCGACCAGGAGGCCGATCCACTGCAGCGGGATCCCGATGCTGAGGTAGTACGGCTGGAGGAACGGCGCCCAGGCGGCGATGGCGGCGTACAGGATGACGTAGGCAGAAGCGGCGCGGATCAAGTGCTGTCGGTCTCCGGAGGGATGGGCTGTGGGCGCATCTGGCCCCACTGGGCAGCGGGCCCGCTGAGGTGTCGGCTGGCCGCGGTCGGGCAAGAATGCCACCCCTGGGCCGGAGGCGCTGGCCGCCGGCGCTTGCCCGCGCCAGAGGCGGGCGGTGTCAGCCCCAGGGCGCCTGGCCGGTATGGCGCAGATGGGCCACGTCGTTGGCGAGAACGAGTTGGGCGCCGTCCGGAGTGTCGCCCGCTTCGAAGCGGAGGAGCGTCAGATTGGCCTGGTCCTGCAGGAAGCGGCGCCGGAAGTCGCGGACCGGCACGCCCAAGGCCACGCACAGCAGGATGCGGTTGACGGTCCCGTGAGCGACCACGAGGACGCGCCGCTCGCCCTGAGCCTCCGCGGCGGCTTCGGTCGTTTCGGGCCGCGAACCGCCCGGGTCCGGAGAGCGGCGGGCGTGGCCTTCGCCGGGTGTCGGCGGCGCCTCGGCCGCGAGCAGGTCCACGAGGAAGTGGCGAGTGCGGGCGGCGACGTCCTCCCCCAATTCGCCACCGGGCGTGCGAGTGGCAGCGGGATCGTGCTCCCAGCGGGCCCGGAGTTCCGGATCGCGAGCGTCTATCTCGGCCGACAGGAGACCCTCCCAGCGCCCGTAATCCATCTCGCGGAGGCGCTCCTCGACCTCCACGGGCCGGCCCGCGGCGACGATCTGGGCGGTTTCCAGGGCTCGGAGCATGGGGCTCGAAATGATGCGGTCGACGCGGACGCCGGCCAGCCGGCGCTCCAGCGCGGCGGCCTCGGTTCGGCCGTCGTTCGACAGTTCGACGTCGAGCTGGCCGCCCAACATCGTCCCGCCGCCCGCGGTCGTCATGCCGTGCCGTGTCAGAAGCAGGTTGAGCATGGGTCGAAGTCTATGGGATGCTGGCGAGCATGCAGGTTTCGAGCTGGGTCCTCGACTGGCTGCCGCGCCGGCCTCGGGCCGTCGTCCGTTCGGCGCGGGATCGTCGCCTGGCGATGATCCGGTTCGCCATTTCGGCCTTCGGCTACGTGCTGATGGGGCTGGTCTTCCTCTGGGCGGCCCGGGTCGGCGATTTCGGGTTCGACATCACGACCGTCTACCAGCCGGCGGGCGAGGCGTTTCGGTCGGGCGCAGCGGTCTACGTCTACAGCGACTTCCAGCCGTACCTGTATTCGCCGCCGGTCACGGTCTTGATCGGTCTGGCGACGCTGCTGCCGGGCCCGATCCTGTTCCTGATCGTCGAGGCTGCGAACGTGCTCGCGCTGCGGTATGTCGCCGGCGGCTGGCTGCGGGTCGGCTATCTGCTGTGGCTGCCGCCGGTCTGGTTTGAGCTGCTGAACGGCAACGTGAACCTGCTCATGGCCGGTGCGCTCTTGCTGGCAGTCCGGGCGGGCGCGAGTTCCGTGGGTTCGCTTCGGTCGGGAGCCGTAGCCCTGCCGACGCTGCTGAGCTTCGCCAAGTTCTCGCCCGTACTGGCGGTAGACCCCCGGCGCTGGGGGGGAGTGGTGGCGTGGTCGCTGATCGCGCTGGTGGTTACGCTGCCCTGGCTGCACCTCTGGCCGGAGTGGATCGACCAGCTGCAGCATCGCCTGGGTGAGCCGGTGGGACCGCTGGTGCCCGTGCCGCTGTGGGTTCGGGCGCCACTGGGTTTGCTGCTGGTGGCGACCCAACGCCGTCTCGGCCGGGCGCTCGGCGCCGCGATCGCCACGCCCGCGTTCTACTGGACCAGTTCGGTCCTGCTTCTCGCGCCGCTGGCGGTCTGGCTCGATGACCGGGAGAAGGCCGGGGCCGGGACGCCTTCGACCGCCGACGGGCCCTCTCGCTAGCTTTGGCTCCCGGCTCCGGCTCCGGCTCCAGCTCCGGTTCTGGCTCTAGCGTGCCCGGCCGACGATTTCCTCGATCTGCAGCGCCACCTCGGCGAAGAAGCCCTGCTGACCGGCCAGGTAGCGCTCCGCCACGACCTCGATCGGGTACATCAGCATGTTCCCCGGTTGGCCCAGCACCGTCAGCTGGCGCTCCGAGCCTTCCGCCGTGAACGTTTCGGCCGCCTTCCAGACGAAGTTGTGGCGGCGGACCAGCCAGTCACCCAGGCCGAAACCGAAGACCTGCACGACCTGTGCGGCTGCGGGGCCGGGCTCGGACGTGGCGAGCCAGGTGGCCCAGGTCCGGTCGAGTTGTTCGGGGTCGAGCGTTCGCGAGTGTGCGTCGAGAACGCGGCAAGCCCGCGCCAGACCCAGCAGGACGTCCAGGCTGTCCCCGATCAGACAACCTTCTTCTTCGTTGAGTTCGTCCAGGGCGGGCGGCATCGTTCCCTCACCTCATACCTAGAACAGGCCCACGATATTCCCGTCCGCGTCGATGTCGATGTTCTCGCCGGCGGGGTGGGAAGGCAGGCCCGGCATCGTGCGCATCTCGCCCAGGAGCGGGGTGACGAAGCCGGCGCCGGCCGATAGGTGAACCTCACGGATTGGAACGCGGAAGCCGGTGGGCCGGCCCTTCAGGCTCGGGTCGTGGCTGAGCGAGAGGTGAGTCTTGGCCATGCACACCGGCAGATGGCCGTAGCCCAGCTCCTCGTACAGCTTGAGCGCCTTGGAAGCGGCCGGCAGTTCGTCGACGCCTCGGGCGCCGTAGATGCGGACCGCCACGGCCTCGATCTTCTCACGGAGGGGCAGATCGTCCGGGTAAAGGAATTGGAAGTCCGGGGCGCCCTCCTCCGCCGCGGCCCAGACGGCTCGAGCCAGGTCTTCCGCCCCGGCGCCCCCCTCGGCGAAGTGACGGCTCACGACGACGTCGCGCGCACCGGCGGCCATGGCGACTTCCCGGATGGCCTCGACTTCGGCGGCCGCATCGCCCGGGTAGTGGTTGATCGCCACGACGACGGGGACGTGGAAGTGGCGGACGTTCTCGATCTGGGCCGCCAGATTGGCCGCTCCCTTTCGAACCGCTTCGGGGTTCTCCGCCTCGAGGGCGGGGTCCAGCGGCTTGCCGGCGACGATGCGGCCGACGCCGCCGTGCATCTTGAGCGCCCTCACCGTGGCGACCATCACGGCCGCGTCCGGCTTCAGGCCGCTCTGGCGGCATTTGATGTCGAAGAACTTCTCGGCGCCCATGTCGGCCCCGAAACCGGCCTCGGTGCAGGCGATCTCGGTTGTGGCCAGGGCCAGGCGATCGGCCAGGACGCTGTTGTTGCCGTGGGCGATGTTGGCGAAGGGGCCGCAATGGACGAAAGCCGGTCCGCCTTCGAGCGTCTGGAGCAGGTTCGGTTTGATGGCGTCTCGGAGCAGGACGGTCATCGAGCCGGCGCAGCGGAGGTCTTCGGCGGTGATCCGGCGACCGTCGAACGAAGTCGCGACGACCATCCGGCCGAGGCGTTTGCGCAGGTCGTGGATGTCGGACGCGAGAGCGAGCACGGCCATGACTTCCGAAGCGACGGTGATCTGCCACTCGGTCTCGCGCGGGTAGCCGTTCTCGCGGCCGCCCAGACCCACGATCGCGCGGCGGACGGCGCGATCGCTGATGTCGACGACGCGCGGCCAGAGCACTCCCAACGGATCGATGTTGTGGGGATTGCCGTGGGTCAGCGAGTTGTCGACGAACGCCGCGAGCAGGTTGTGGGCCGCACCGACGGCGTGGTTGTCGCCGGTGAGATGGAGGTTGAAGTCCTCCATCGGGATCACCTGGGAGTAGCCGCCGCCGGCGGCGCCGCCCTTGATCCCGAAGACCGGGCCCAGGCTCGGCTGGCGAATGCAGACCGCGGCCTTGTGCCCGACGCGGTTGAGGCCCTGGACCAGGCCGATGAGCGTCGTGGTCTTGCCCTCGCCGAGGGGCGTGGGTGTGATCGCGGTGACGACGACGTACTTGCCGCGTTTGCCCGTTCGCGCGGCTTCCGCCTCCAGGCGCTCTATGGCGGCGACCGATATCTTGGCTTTGTACGGACCGTACTGCTCGACCTCGTCGTCGTGGATGCCGAGTTCGCGCGCCAGTTCCAGGATCGGGCGCGGCGTCACCGAACGGGCAATATCCAGGCTGCTCGGCATGGGACTGGTCACTTCAGTCGTTCCCTCCAACGCGGGCCTGGAGGCGATCCGCGCGTTCGGCCTGGGCGGTGGCCGCCTGCAGGAGATGGGTCAGCAGCAGGGCGTTGGTCAGTGGGCCGACGCCGCCGGGCACGGGCGTGATGGCACCGACGACGGGCGCCGCCGATTCAAAGTCCACGTCGCCCACGAGCTTGTCTCCGCCCTGCCCGTCCGGCACGACGTTGATGCCCACATCCACGACCACGACTCCCGGGCTCAGCATGTCGCCCGTTATGAGCCCGGCCTTGCCCGCGGCCACGATCAGGATCTCCGCTTCGCGCGTCTGCCGGCCCAGGTCGGCCGTCCGCGAGTGGCAGATCGTCACCGTGCCGTGCTCGCGCAGGAGCAGCTGCGAAGCGGGCTTACCGACCACGTTCGATCGGCCGACGACGACCACGCGCTTGCCCCGGATCGGGATGCCGGAGCGCTTGAGGATCTCGACAGAGGCCTGGGCGGTGGCCGGCAGGAAGCCCTCGTAGCCGAGCGACAACAGCCCGGCATTGCGGGGGTGGATGCCGTCGATATCCTTGTCCGGGTCGATGGCGTCGATCACGGTCCGGAGGGGGAGGTGGGCCGGCAACGGCATCTGGACGATGATCCCGGCCACGGCCGGATCCGAGTTCAGGCGCTGGATTTCGGTGCATAGGGCGTCGGCGTTCACGTCGCCCGCGATTTCGACCAGCCGGCCTTCCACGCCGACCTTCGCGCACGTCCGCAGTATTTGCTGCAGATAGACGGCCGAAGGCGCGTCGGCTCCGACCAGCACGATCGCCAGAACCGGCGTGTAGCCGCGGGCCTGCTTGAAGGCCTCGAAGCCCACGGTAAGGCCCTCGCGAATCTGCGCGGCGATGGGGCTGCCGGCCAGGAGCCGCGGACCCACTGTGGCCGGAGTGGCCGGAGTGGCCGGAGTGGCCGGAGTGGCCGGAGTGGCCGGAGTGGCCGGAGTGGCCGGAGTGGCCGGAGTGGCCGGAGTGGCCGGAGTGGCCGGAGTGGCCGGAGTGGAGTGTTCGGGTTCGCTCACTCGGGGTCTCGCGCCCGGCCGGACAGAACAACCTCTCGCGTCCGAGAAGCGAGGGCCGCGATGTCGTGCAGGGCCTCGTCCAGGCGGCGGCTCATCGTGTCCGAGTATTGGTCGTCTCCGGTCGAGGGCAAGTTGATTCGCACGTTTTCGGCCGCGCCCCGGGCGCCCGCTTCGGCGAGAAGCGCGGCCACGAGGACGTCGCTCGCGGCGTTGACGTTGCTTCGACCCGCCAGCGACTCCGCCGCAGCGACGACGCGTACGCAAGCGGCGACGCACTCCCATGGGGCGTCCGAGGCCACGCGGGCGGCGGCGCGAATGGCCGCCTTGCGGGCGACGACCTGTTCTTCCGTGTCGCGTGGCAGCTTGAGAGCGGCACCGTAGGCGGCGTACGCGACGGCGTCTTTGTCGGCGATGGCAAGCAGCTCCTTTGCGAGCTGCTTGCCGTCCGCGTCCGCTCGCTCGAGAGTGGCTTCGTAGGCGGCGTACTTGGGCCGCCCGGCGGACAGGCCGGCGACCATGGAGACGAGGGCCGCTCCCAGGGAAGCGGCCACGGCCGACGCCGCTCCGCCTCCGGGTACGGGCTCGGAGGAAGACAGCCGCTCGATGAACTCAGCGACCGTCTGGGTACGGAACGAGGCAACCGTCGCGTTCTCCATGCGCAGATTGTAGGGACCGGCGTCGCCATCGGCGTTTTGCTCAGGTGAAGTTAGGTTTGTCGTGCGGCATGCGCCCCGTATCGCGCGGGCCGGGTCGCGGCGGTGCGACCGGCCGTGGTACGTCATGATCCGGTTCATGGGACTCATCGCCGCGCCCGTCAGGGCTGTCATGGCCGAACTAGAGACGCAGGAGGAAGCAGATCGCAGAAGCGGCGTCCCACAGGCAGAGCGTTTGCGCGCCATCGCGCCGGAGGTCGGACGTTTCCTGGTGACGCTCGCCCTGGCCGCGGGTTCGCGCACGATCGTCGAGGTGGGTACGAGCGCCGGGTATTCGACGCTGTGGCTCGCATCCGCGGCAGCGAAGACGAGCGGGCGCGTCACGACCTTCGAGACCGACCCGGCCAAGGTGGCGCGAGCCCGACGAACGTTCGAGTCCGCCGGGCTCGCATCGTTGATCGACCTCCGTCAGGCCGACGGTGGCGCCGGGCTGTCGGAATTCGCCGGTACGGCCGATCTCGTCTTCATCGACGCAGAGAAGGACGACTACCCTCGCCTGTTCGAACTCGCCCTTCCGGCACTGAGGCGCGGCGGCCTCCTCGTCGCCGACAACCTCATTTCACATGCCTCGCAGCTGGAGACGTTTCGCCTGAAGGCCCTCGCCGATGAACGCCTTTCGGCAGTGGTCGTACCACTCGGCGGCGGCGAACTCGTCGCGACCAAGCTCTAGCCCGGCCCGCCCGCCACCACGTTCGGGGAGCCGCCCGCGACGCAGCCATGCCGCCCGCTATTGCATTCGCGGAGCCGGCGAGTCGAGAGCGAGGCGGAGGCGAGGAGCGGAGCGAGCAGGCTTTGAGGCCTGTGAGCGAGCACCGCAACCGACAACGAAGCAATCGACCGCCCGCGACGCAGCCCCTATCGCTCGCTACTACGTTCGCGGAGCCGGCGAGCCGAGAGCGAGGCGGAGGCGAGGAGCGGAGCGAGCAGGCTTTGAGGCCTGTGAGCGAGCACCGCAACCGACAACGAAGCAATCGACCGCCCGCGACGCAGCCATGCCACCCGCTATTGCATTCGCGGAGCCGGCGAGTCGAGAGCGAGGCGGAGCCGAGGAGCGGAGCGAGCAGGCTTCACGCCTGTGAGCGAGCACCGCAACCGACAACGAAGCAATCGACCGCCCGCGACGCAGCCCCTAGGCCGGGCAGATCTCGTCGTCCACGCCGTCCACAGTCCACCGCCGGCCGCGGTGGCGGAACGTCAGCGACAGCTTGGCGCCGGGAGTCTCGACCTCGAAGAGGGTGCGGGGGCCGACCCCGATCCGATACGCGGAAGTCTCACGGCGGACGGCAGTCAGACGCTTCACGGGCATCCGAATCTCGCCCCAGGTGATCTCCCGGGGAGCGCCGTCCAGCCAGCCGGCTCGGACGTGGACTTCGACCGGTTCCATGCGGACCATGGCCATGGCGGTATCTCCTCTTCGCTTTCACTGGCCGTCGGTTCCGCTCGGGCACTGAGCGTGAGAACGGACGTTCTATTGGCTGTTGCCAGGCTATGCGAACGGCCGTTCTATGTCAAGCCGTTGGGTTTGGCGGTTCGCCGTTCGCGATGCGAATGCTGGAACGCACCAGTGACACCTTGGCTGTCACGACCATTGCGGGCTGCGAGATCGCCTATGGAGGTTGACAGGGCCGGCCGAATTGGTAGACTGCGATACTACGACGGATATCGAAGTATCTGAGGCAAGCCGTGGCCACTGCCCCGCGATCGACCGACCTGGCGGCCATCTTTCGAGCGCTCGGGGACCCGAGCAGGCTAGCCATCTACGAGCTGATCCGGGACTGCTGCGCCGACGGCGGCGAGCACACGGCCGGCGACCTCCGCCAGAGTGTGTCCATGATCGCGGCGTCGTTCGACCTGTCGCTGTCGACCGTGTCGCACCATCTTCGGGAACTCCGTATCGCCGGCCTCATCAAGTGTGAGCGTCGAGGCCAGCACATCCTCTGTTCGGTCGACCCGGAAGCACTCGGGGCGGTCGAGCAATTCGCTCGGGGGTTGAAGGCATGAGCGTCCCGACGCTGCCGGTGGGTCGAGACGGCGACGGCCCGACCGCCATTCTCTTCGACCTTGGACTTCGATACTTGTACGGGGGTCTAACTATCGGCCGGCTCGATGGAGCCATGGAGCAGCAAGGAGACGATCCAATGGACGGACGGCAACGGGATCTCGAGCGGCGGTTCGACGCGATCGGCTGGGGACTGGTGTTCCTGCTCTTCGCCGCGCTGGCGATGCCGCGCGGGACGGTCGAGTACGCGGCGGTGGCCGGAATCGGCGGCGCGCTGCTGCTCCTCAACGCCGCTCGCGCGATATCCGGTCTGCCACTCCGATGGTTCTCGATCGTTCTGGGCGGGGCGCTCACCATAGCCGGCAGCGGCGCCCTTGGCGGCGTGCACATGGACGCGTTCGTGCTGTTCTTCGTCCTGGCCGGCGTCGTGAACATCGGGGCGGCGATCCTTCGGCCGAGACCGGCCGCGACCGTCTAGGCCCGGCGCTCAATCCAGGGCCGGCTCCGGCGGGCGACGAAGCACCCGGGTCAGCCGAACCGCCAGAGCACGAGCCTGGCCCTGGCTGAAGGCCACGCCGATCAGCACGACCAACCCGCCCAGAGGCTCGTTCCAGGACACGGCCTCGCCCAGGAACGCCAGTCCGACGAGAACGGCGAACAGCGGAATCAAGTAGGTGACGGTGCTGGCGGCCGCGGAGCCGATCTCGCGTATCACCCGGAAGTTCATCACGAACGCCAGACCGGATCCGAGTGCGCCGAGGCCGAGCATGGCCAGCACGGGAGCCGGCGTCGCCGGCGTGCCGGGCATTCCTCCGGCGATCCCGAGGGGCGCCATCAGCAGTGCCCCGCAGACGATCTGGCCGGTCACGAGCGAGAGGCCGCCGTCGGGCAAGCCCGCAAGATGGCGTCGGGCGTACGGTACCGAGAAGCCGTAGCAGACGACCGCCAGGACGCACGCGCCGATGCCGAGCCACTCGCCGGAACCGAGCCCCTGCCAGACGCCGACGACGATCAGCAGGCCGGCGAAGCCGATCAGCAGGCCGGCGACCTTGTCGGCGGTCGGCCGTTCCTCGCGATAGGCCAGCATGATCACGGCCAGTGTCGTCAGCGGCATCGCGCCGTTGATCAGCCCGGCCAGCACGGACGAAACGTGCGTCTCGCCGAAGGCGAAGAGGCTGAATGGCGCCGCGTTCCAGGTGAACCCCAGCAGGGCGAGGCGGCGCCACGTCTGCAGGCCGCGCGGCAGCCGCGTGCCCGTCAGGGCGCAGACGATCAGCAGCGCCGTGGCCCCGACCGCCAGCCGCACAAACGCGACCTGGAGCGGAGTAAGGAACTCCAGCCCGAGCTTTATCCACCAGAACGAACAGCCCCACGTTGCCGCGACCAGCACGAACGAGGCCTGCCAGGGCCAGTGAATCGCTCGCGTCTCTGGGGCCGAAATCGACATCGGTGCCTCCGCCTGCGCCGCCCGACCGATTGATGGCGCGCCAGCGAACGTTACCCCGGATGGCCCTGCCGGGCCTTCCGGAACCCGGCTTTGGCCCGGGGGGCGCGGCGGGGCCAGGGCTGGGCGGCGGGGCCGGGCGGGGGGCGGGGCGGCGCGGCGGGACGACAGCCCAGATTCGTGTCTTTTGCACATGTGGTGAGCATTAGTCGAGAACGGCCGAGCCCGCGACCGGATCCATGGGCACGCGGCCCCGGCAGACCGCCGATTCAGATCCAAAGAATGCCGATTTCGATCGCAACGGGGCCTTTCGGCCAAATCTCCGGCGCCAAAACGGTCGGAGAGCGGGCGGAATGTGGCTTCGGGCGTCCGTCTCGTGAATCGTGCACGCCTGGTGTGCAATCGTCCCGAAACCGGAGGCGCAGCCCGAAACCGGAGGCGCAGTCCGGGCCCGCCCGCCAACCGCCTAGCCTGGCTCCTCGTCGTCGAGCTTCGGAACGCCGACCCGGCCCTCGACGGCCGAGTTGGGGTCGCGCTCGAACGGCGCGGGCAAGCCCCGGTGGAGCAGGCTCGCGCGCGTGACCGCACCGTCCCCGTAGCGGCGCCGAACCGCGTCCTGCGCCGCCACGACCCGGCGCCGCTTGTCGTCCGCCAGCTCGAACATGCCGATCTGCTCCGGGGCGCCCAGCTGAGTGGCGGCCACCCCGAGCAGCCGAATCTTCTTGCCCCGGACCTCCGGCCGTGCCAGCTCCACCGCCGCCCGCCAGAGAGTGTCCGTCATGTCCGTGGCTTCGGGCAGATGCTTCTGCCGCGTGACCGTTCGGAACCCGGAGTCGCGCACCTTGACCGCGACCGTACCCGCGCGGATGCCGGCGGTCCGCAGCCGCGCCGACACCCCTTCGGACAGAGCGAGCAGCGTGCGCTCGATTTCGGCCGCGTCCGTCACGTCCACCGCGAACGTGGTCTCGTGGCTGACCGATTTCGCCGCCTCGCCCCCGCCCACTACAGGATCCGCGTCGATGCCGAGGGCCCTGTCGTGGAGGGTGGCGCCGTGATCGCCCAGGTTCCGCACGAGAGCGTCGAGCGGCAGCGCGGCCAGGTCGCCGATCGTGGCGACGCCCAGCGCCCGCAGCCTCTCCGCGGTCTTGGGCCCGATCCCCCACAAGCGCCGTATCTCCAGCGGGGCCAGGAACGCAGCTTCATCGCCTGCCGGAACGACGACCAGGCCGTCCGGCTTGCGCAGGTCGCTCGCCACTTTCGCCACCAGCTTGGTCGTGGCCACTCCCACGGACACGGTCAGCCCCACGGTCGCCACCACCTCGGCCTTGATGCGCCGGCCGATCTCCGGCGCGTCCCCGAACAACGCCTCGGACCCCGAAACGTCCAGGAACGCCTCGTCGATCGACACCTGCTCGACGGCCGGGGTGAAGCGCCGCAGCACGGCCATGACCTCGCGGCTGACGCGCTGGTACTTGCGCCCGTCGACCGGAAGGAAGACGCCAGGCGGGCAGAGCCGGAGAGCGCTTGCGAGCGGCATGGCCGAATGAACGCCGAACTTGCGGGCCTCGTAGCTGCACGTGCTCACGACGCCGCGCGTGTACTCGCGCGAGCGCGGGTCCCCGCCGACGATCACCGGCTTGCCGCGCAACTCCGGCCGGTCGCGTTGCTCGACCGCGGCGAAGAACGCGTCGAGATCGACGTGGATGATGTGCAGGCGGGGCGATCCCGCAGGCCCGGCGGCAGTCACGGCCGAATGATGGCGCGTTACCGAGCGCCTGGCGAGATGGCGGCGGCACCGGAGCCTCGGGCGCCCGCTCTTGCCCAGGGGCGTGGGCGGAGGCTGCGCGAGTCGGCTGGCCGACACTCGCGTTTCTCCGGCCGCGACAAATGTTCCCGCGGCCTCCACTTCCGCCCGGCCGCCGCGACAAACCCCTTTCGGGCTCCCAGTTCGTAATAGTTAGCGCATGACTACACGATTGCGCGGCTGCTTCGCTCTCGCCTCAATCGCCATTCTGATCGCGGCCTGTTCGAGTTCGGCCACGCCGACCCCGCCCCCGACCGCGACGCCATCAGCCAGCGTCGACGCCGCCACGGCAACGCCGGCCGACACCGCCACCGACACACCCGGCGCCACCGACACGGCGACCGCCACCGACACGCCCGCCGCCACCGACGCGGCGGCCCCAACCGCGACCCCGGCCCCCACCGACACGGTGGCCCCCACCGCCGCCCCGACCCCCACTCACGCGCCAACGGCCGTTCCGACGAGGGCGCGCGTCGCCTGGCCCCACGGCCAGACCGTCAAGCAGGACATCCTGACCTCGCCGGGGACGGGTTGGGTCCTGACCACGACCGGTCTGTGGCAGACGATCGACGACGGCGCGACCTGGGTCAACGCCTATCCCCACAGCCTGATCGCCTCTCACGTCCGCGGTTTGGGTGCCCTGGACGCCAACCACGCCTACCTGGCCGCGGTCGACGTGGGCCATTCGACCAGCACGTACTACATCTGGCATACCGCCAACGCGGGCCTGACCTGGGCCTACACGGCGCTGCCGGCGATTGCCCACGACATAGCCGATCCCTGCTGCGCCTCGGGCGCGCCGGACCCGACCGCCGTTTTCGACCCGGTCGACGCCAGCACGGCCTTCGTGTTCATCGGCATGCACAGCGGAACGGACGGCCTGAACCCCTACGTCTTCGAAACGACCGACGGTGGAGCCCACTGGACGTCGAAGACGTACACCTTCCCCGACCCCTTGCTTACCTCGCCCTCCATCTATCGAATCCAGTTCCTGACGCCCTTGGTAGGAGTCGCCGAGTACGAGAACGTCATCTCGAGCGCCACCACGGGCTGGGGCGCCTGGACTCATAGGACCCTGAGCGCGGACTACTTCCAGTATTCGTCGATCAGCTTCATCAGCGCCACGAACTGGAATGCGGACGGCGCCCTGGAATACGGCACCGTCCACTATCACTACGCGACGACCACGAACCGCGGCACTACCTGGACGGAACACTCGGTCAACGTCCCGGGCATCGCCAACCTGTCGGCGGCGCAGGTGAAGTTCGTATCGCCCACCGTCTGGATCGGCACGGAGCTGACGTCGGGCTCGGGCGGGTTCGGACCGTCGCAAACGATCTACGTGACCGACGGCGGGGCTCACTGGGCCCTGATGGGCCCGCAGCCGTTCAACGGTTCGATGGCCACGTTCGTCGACGCGACCCACGGTTGGACGGGCCCGTACGACCAGGTGCCTTCCGCGCGGCTCTACTCGACGAGCGACGGCGGCCTGCACTGGCGGTTGATCACACCCTGACGGCCTCGGGGCCGCAGATAAGCCTATGGGCTCGACGATGAGCGGTCGGGCGAGCCGACCGCCGCCCGCCCGCTAGCCCTTCGGCTCTACGACCACCGTGACTTCGGGAGTCATGCCGGTGAAGACCTTTATGGCGACTTTGTAGGTGCCCAGGGCCTTGAGCGGCTCCTCGAGTTCGACCTTGTGGCGGTCGACCTCGATACCGCGCCGGGCAAGCGCGTCGGCGATGTCTTTGGCGGTGATTGACCCGTAGAGTTTGCCGCCCTCGCCCACCTTCACGCCCATGGTCAGCGTGGTGCTGGCGATGCGGGTCGAGGCGACCTCGGCCTCTTCGCGCTCACGCCGCCGCTTCTCCTCACGGCTGGCGATGTCGTGCTGCCAGGCACGGTAGGCGCCGCCGGCCGCCGGCACTGCGAGCTTCTGGGGGATCAGGAAGTTGCGGGCGAAGCCCACAGCGACCTCCCTCATCTCGCCGCTCTTGCCGAGCTTGTCGACGTCGGCGGTCAGGATGACCTTCACGAGATCGATTCCTCCATGTCAGGTTTGGGTGTGTATGTTGACGGTTTGGTGACCATTGATCGAATCCGAGGCAGGAGGTCCGCTCTGGCGACCAACTCGGCCGTCGTCTCGATGAAGTCCGGGAGGCGGCGGATCAGCCGTCTGACCGGCGCGGGAGTGAGCCTTCGAACCTGCTCCATGTCTCGATGGAACGCGGACCGGTCGAGATCTAACTCGTCGAGCTTCTCATCGAGGATCTCGTCTGGAATGCCGTCGAAGAATACTTCGACCGCCAGTACGACGACGGCCAGGTCGTCAACCCCGCCCAGGACGGGAATGTCGTCCGGGATCAGGTCCCGACCGAGCAGCAGGTAGCCGGCTGCCGCCGCCAGGACGGCCTTCCGGGCGGGCGGGATTCGGGGATCCTGTACCAGCGCCCATAGGAGCCGGACGTACATGGGGGCGCGGCTGGCGACCGGGATGAAGGCGAGCCACTTGAGGGCGCGCCTGAGCCCGCCTCTTCGACCTCGCCTGGGCTTCCTGTCCACTCGACCGCCGTCCGCCATGAGTGCTCGCCGGGCGCCTGTCAGATCGGGCGCCTCTCCGGGGAATCGAGAGTCTATCAGGGCCACGCTCGGGCCATTCGTCGGGCCCTCGGATCGGGCGCCGGGTTCGGTACTGAAGGGTCATGGCGGGACCGCCGATGGTCCTACCTCAGGCGCTCAACGACGGCCCGGCCGGGGCGTAGCATCGGCCCAACACTGAGGGCCCCTCCGGCGCCGGAGCCGGCCTTCCGCCAAGCATGGGGCAGGCCGTTAGTCAGTGATCCTGGCAGAAGAGACCGCGTCCGAGAGTCCACGAGGGGCCAGATCCGCGTACGCGCGCGATCCCCTGACCTGGGCTGTCGGCGCCCTCGGCGCGCTCAACGTTGCCGCCTGGGCTCTGTGGCTTATGGGGTTCGGCCACGAAGATCCCGTCCGGAACATAACGGGGGCGGCGGCGGTGCCCGGCGCCTTGCTGCTCATCGCCGTCGTCGCTCGCATGCGCCGCAGCGATCACCTGGACGCCCGAACCCGAAACGCCTGGACGCTGCTGGTCGCCGGGGCCAGCCTCTACTGGCTGGGGACGCTGGCCAGGTTCGCGAGCATCTGGGGGAGCCTCCCGTTCCTGGCTCCGCTGTCGCCGATCCTCGAGACGGCGACGTACCCCGTGATCTGGATCGCCCTCTCGATGCTGCCCCGGCAGGGCCGGTCGCGCTACGACATCGCCCTGTTCACCCTTGACATCGCCATTGCGGCCTGGAGCGCGTTCATCCTGACCTGGCACTTCGTCATGTTCCCGCTGGCCCGCCAGTCGGGCGCGGGCGAACTGGCGACGGCCATCGCGGTCGCGTATCCGGTCGCCGATTTCGCGCTCATATGGACCATGCTCGCTCTCGTGAGGAGGGGGCTGCGCGCCAGCACCCAGGCGGCTCTGCTGGCAGGCGCCGCGGGCTTTGTCTTCGCCTTGTGCGGGGACATGATTTCCGGAACGGAGGCGGTCCGCGGCACCTACACGCCGGGCGGCCTGTCCGGGCTCTTCTACTCGGGCGCGTGGGCCTGGCTGGCTTTGGGCGGCCTCCTCCAGCTGCGCATCCGCGACGACGAGCGACCGTTCCGCGGCCTGGTGGACTACGCGCGATCGGTCCCGGTGCTTCCCTACGTGGCCGTCACCGTCGCCTTCGCCGCGCCGGCGATCCGGTCCTGGAACGATCCGGACATGCTCCGCCAGCACATCCCCGCCACCGGCGTCCTCATGGCCCTGGTGGTCGCTCGGATGGCGGTCACGGCTCGCCAGAATGCCAGTCTGGCGGTGGCGGAACGCGAACGGCTGGCCGCGGCCGTGGAGCAGGCCGCCGAGGCGATGGTGACGACGGACGGCGCCGGCCGCATCACCTACGTCAACCGCGCCTTCAGCCGGATCACCGGCTACTCGCCCGAGCAGGCCATCGGCCGGCGGGCTTCCTTCCTGCGCGAGGACGCCAATCCGGACGTCCTGGCCGACATGGACGCGGCCCTGGCGCGAGGCGAATCCTGGACGGGCAGGCTGACCGAGGGTCGCGAGGACGGCGGTGCGGCCGAGGTGGACCTTGCGATCGCACCCCTGCGAGACGCCACGGGCTCGGTCATCGGCACCGTCGAGGTCGCTCGGGACATCTCGCGCGAGCGCGCCCTGGAGGACCAGCTCGCCCAGTCCCAGCGCATGGAGGCCGTCGGCCGATTGGCCGGCGGAGTGGCCCACGACTTCAACAACATCCTGACGGTCATCAGCGGCTTCACGGAGCTGGCCGCCAACGACGTCGGCCCTGATCACCCGGTAGCGGCCAATCTCGCGGAGATCCTCAAGGCGTCGGACCGGGCCGCCAACATCACGCGGGCCCTGCTGGCCTTCGCCCGCCAGGCGGTCATGCAGCCCAAACCGATCGACCTGAACGAGGTCCTGGCCGGCCTGACCCCGATGCTGGACCTCCTGGTGGGCGAGGACGTGGCCCTGTCCCTGCAACCGGCCCCGGATCTGGGGGCGGTTGTGGCGGATCGGGCCCAGTTCGAGCAGGTCATCCTGAACCTGGCCACGAACGCGCGGGACGCCATGCCGAAAGGCGGCCAGCTGACGATCTCGACCGCCAACGTGGAGCTGGACGCGGCCCAGGCGGCCCGGCTGGAGGGGGCCACCGCCGGACCGCACGTCCGACTGTCCGTGGTCGACACCGGCTCCGGCATGACGCGGGACGTTCTGAGCCACGCGTTCGAGCCGTTCTTCACCACCAAGGCCCGCGGCAAGGGCACCGGCCTGGGCCTTTCGACGGTCATCGGCGTGGTCCAGGGCAGCGGCGGCGTGGTAGACGTGGCAAGCAGCCCCGGCCACGGGACGACCTTCGCGATCTACCTGCCCCGGATCGAGGGCCAGGCCACGATAGATGACGTCTCCGCGGCCCTGGCGGCACAGCGCGGCGGCAGCGAGACGGTGCTCCTGGCGGAAGACGAGGAGGCGGTCCGCGTATTCGTGGAGCGGGTCCTGAGCCGGGCCGGGTACAGGGTGATCGCCGCCGCCAACGGCCCCGAGGCGCTCGCCCTGGCGGCCGACATGCCGGTGATCGACCTGCTCTTCACGGACATGATCATGCCCGGCATGACCGGCCTGGAGCTTTCGGACCGCCTGACGGCCGGCCATCCCGGCATGAGGACCATCGTCGCTTCCGGCTACTCGGACGATGCTCCGGAGCTTGCCGGCGGCGGGGCTATCTCGGGCTACCTGTCCAAGCCGTTCAACAAAGAGGTGCTCCTCCGCTCCGTGCGAGAGGTGCTCGACAGGCCGGCCTGAGAGCGGGGCAACGGCCCTTTCCTCGTCTCTATGCAATATCCGGTAGTTACGATATACACTGCCGACTGCAGCGCGCCGGAAGCGATCGGTCGCTGACCGACAGTCTTCGAGGCAGCCCTTCCCTTGCTCGGATACCTGTGGATCGGGACCACGGCCGCACTGTGCCTGGCCTCGCTCGCGGCGATCTCGCCCCGCGGCGCCGTCCTGTCGCCGACCCTCAGCGCGGCGGGCGGGATCCTGGCCACTCTGCTGGGCGTGGCCCTCCTGGCCGGAACCGAAACCTTCGTCGCGGGAGGTGGGCAGGTCCTCGGCTTCCAGCCCTTCTCGGTCAGATACGACGGCCTGAGCGGCGCCTTCCTTGTCGCGTTCGGGCTGTCGGCGACGGCGGCCTCTATCTGGAGTCACGGCTCCCCGCCACGCAGCCGCCTGGAAGGGCTGGCCTATCCGCTCTTCCTGTTCAGCATCGTGGCCGTCCTGGGCGCCGCCGACGCGTTCTCCTTCCTGTTCGCGTGGGAGGCCATGGCCCTGCTTTCGGCGGTGTTGGTCCTGGGTCTGCGGCCGACTCGCGCCGTGGTCTCCGCCGGGAATCTGTATCTGGCCATGACCCACGTCGCAACCGCGGCGATCCTGATCGGCTTCGCCATCCTCGCCGCGGCGTCCGCCGGCCAGATCCAGTTCGACGCCTGGCGGACGGCGGCTCCGGCTCTGCCGCCGCTCACGCGCGACGCGGCGGTGGCGCTCGTCTGCGTCGGCTTCGCTACCAAGGCCGGCGTGCTCCCGTTCCACTCGTGGCTACCACGGGCCCATCCGGTTGCCCCGTCCCACATCTCGGCCGTCATGTCCGGGGCGATGATCAAGACCGGCATCTACGGCATCGTCCAATTCGGCGTCGACATTTCCGGGGGCACGCCCGAGTGGCTGGGCTTGACGATCCTGGCCCTGGGAGCCCTCTCGGCGGTGCTCGGGGTCCTCTACGCCCTGATGCAGCACGACCTCAAGCGGCTGCTCGCGTTCCACAGCATCGAGAACATCGGCATCATCCTGATGGGCGTGGGCAGCGCTCTGCTGCTCCAGAACCGAGGCGCCGGCGACCTGGCCGCTCTGGCCCTGGCGGCCGCCCTGTTCCACTCGATCAACCACGCCGTGTTCAAGACGCTTCTCTTCCTGGGCGCCGGAGCGGTTCTGCGGGCAACGGGGCTCCGGGACCTGAACCACCTGGGCGGTCTGGGCCGGCGGATGCCGGTAACCCTGGCCGCGTTTCTGGTGGGCGCGGCGGCCATCAGCGGCCTGCCGCCGCTCAACGGCTTTGCCAGCGAGTGGCTCACGTTCCAGGGTCTCCTGGGAGTGACCGGCAGCGCGGCGGTCTCGCCGATGGTCCGGTTCGCGGCGGCGGCCAGCGTCGGCGCGCTCGCCTTGACGGCCGCCCTGGCCGTGGCCTGCTTCGTGAAGGCGACGGGCGTCACGTTCCTGGGCCTGCCTCGCAGCGCCGCGGCGGGCAACGCCGCGGAAGTCGCCCGCCCGGCCAGGTTTGCCATGGGCCTGCTGGCGGTCGCGTGCGTAGCCCTGGGCCTCGCCGCCGGTCCGGTTGTCGGGGGTCTTACGAACGCGGCGAGAACGACCCTGCACGTAGCGACGGCGTCCGTACCTGTGGCCGCGGTGACTTCGGCGCCACGCGCGGATGGGCCGGCGACCTACGCCTCGGCCGCGCTGGCTTTGCTCCTGACGGGCGCCGTCGTGGCCATGGCGTTCCTGGTCGCGAGGGCGTCAAGGAGAGCCCGCCGCGTGGACACCTGGACCTGCGGCATCGCGCCCCGGCCGGCCTTCCAGTACACGGCCACGAGCTACTCCAAGCTGGTGCGCCTCTTCTTCCGCCGGATCCTCATCCCGGAGCGCGAGGTCCACGTCGAATACCACCCCGGGACCTCGTTCCCGTCGTCGATCAGGTATCGGAGCGACATCACCCTGTTCCTGGAGGATCGGGTCTACGGGCCGGTCCATGAGTTGAGCCTGAAGAGCGCGAACGTGGTGCGGCGGCTGCAGGGCGGAGCCATCCAGCTTTACATCGCCTACAGCGTGGCAGCCGTCCTCGTGCTGCTGGTGCTGGCTCGATGACCGGGCCGGAGATGGCGACGACGCTCGCCCTGGCCGCCGTACAGCTGGTCTCGTTCGCGGCCTTCGCTCCGTTTCTCGCCGCCACGATCAAGCGGACCAAGGCCCGGCTCCAGAGCCGCCGCGGGCCCGGCCTGCTGCAGCCCTATCGAGACCTGGCGAAGTGGTGTGCCAAGAAGCCCCTCGAGAGCAACGCCTCCGGGCCCGTGGCCCGATACGCTCCGGCGTTCGTGCTCGGGGCCATGCTGGTGGCCGCCCTGCTCGTCCCGCTCGCGACGCAGCGGTCCCCGCTCGTGGGCTGGGGCGATCTGTTCGTGGTAGTGGGTCTACTGGCCCTGACCCGTTTCGCTCTCGCCCTGGCGGCCCTCGACTCCGGTAGCGCTTTCGGCGGGATGGGCAGCTCGCGCGACGTGGCCATCTCGGCGCTGGCCGAGCCCGGGCTTGTGCTGGCCCTTGCGGGGGCGGCGCTCGCCGCCGGATCGAGCGATCTCGGCACGATCAGCAGCTACGGGGCCGCGGCCGGCGTGGGCCTCTTTCGCCCGGCTCACTGGCTGGCCGCCGGCGCTTTCGCCCTGGTCCTGCTGGCGGAGTCCGGCCATCACCCGATCGACAACCCGGACACACATCTAGAGTTGACGATGGTCCACGAAGGCATGCTGCTGGAAGCGTCCGGTCGCTCGCTGGCCGCTCTCGTGTTCGCCTCAGAACTCAAGCTCGTCATCCTGGCCGCCGTCTTCTGCGCGGCCTTCTTTCCCTTCGGCGCGGCAACCGAACTCACTCCGGCCGCGGTCTTGCTCGGTTTGGGAGCCGGAGCTCTCAAGCTTCTGGTCGTCGGCCAGGGTCTGGCGCTGGTAGATGCGAGCGTGGCCAAGATGCGCATCCTGGCCATACCGGATGTCCTGGGCCTGGCGGCGCTGCTTGCCCTCACGGGCCTGGGCATGCGGGTGCTGTTGCCGTGATTGGAATCAGTCCGGTTGCCGCCGCTCAATTGCTCGACGCCTGCGCCGGCGGCGTGGTGATCATCGGCGTACTCATCGCCGGGACGCGATCTATCGGCCGATCCATATGGCTGGTCGCGGCGCAGGCGACGCTGCTGGCCGTCGCCGCCATGGGCGTCGGGCTGGCCACAGGCGCGACGCACCTGCTCATCGGCAGCATGCTGACGCTGGCTAGTCGAGGCATCGCCGTGCCCCTGATCCTGGGCCGGATTCTGCACCGGAGCCCCATCCAATTCGAGCGCGACCCATTCGTGGGACCGCGGGCCTCCACCGTGCTGGCCATCGTGATCGTCTTCGGGTCCATCATGGCCATCGACAGCGTCAGCCTCGGTGGATCGCTGGACGCCCCCAGGGCCCTGCCGGCCTCCGTCGCAGAGGTGCTGACGGGGTTGCTGATCGCCATGACCAGGCGCAAGGGGCTGTCGATCGTCGTCGGCCTGCTCGTCTTCGAGAACGGCCTCGCCCTGACCGCGTTCAGCCTGACCTACGGCATGCCGATGGTCGTCGAACTGGGCGCGGCCTTCGACCTCTTGCTGGTAGTCCTGGCCGTGGCCGTATACGCCCGCCGGATGCTGACCGTCTTCGGTTCGATGTCCACCGATCAGATGCGGAACCTGCGCGGATGAACGAGCTGTTAGTCGCCGCCTTGCTCGGCGCGCCGCTGGCCGGCGGCCTGGGCGCGTGGCGCTTGCGCGGGCGACGCGTCGAGCTGGTCGCCGTCGCCGCGCTCGCCGTCTCGGTCGCGGCGGCCGCCTGCCTCGTGCTGACCGCCCTGCGTCAGGGCCGAGTCTCCGCCTTCGACGGGACCGTTTCGATCGACGCCCTGGGGGCTTACGTACTCGCGCTGACGGCCACCGTGGCGGCCCTGGCGATGGCGGCTTCGCCGCGGTATATCCGCCACGAGCTGGCGGCCGGGGCCCTCAGGCCGGGCGACGAGGGCCACTACTACGCGCTGTACCTCTGGTTCGTGGCCAGCCTGGCGGCGGTCCCGCTCCTCGACAATCTGGGCCTGCTCTGGGTCGCGATCGAGGCCACGACGGTGTCCTCGGCCCTCCTGGTGGGCATCTCAAGAACGCCGGACGCAATCGAGGCCGCCTGGAAGTACCTGATCCTGGGCACGATCGGCATCGGCTTCGCACTGCTGGCCACTCTCTTCGCGTACGCCTCGTCCGTGCCGGTCCTGGGCGACAGCTCGGATGCCCTGAACTGGACGCGCCTGGTTTCGATAGCCCCGAGCCTGGATCCGGCCCGGCTGCGCCTGGCCTTCGTCTTCGCCCTGGCCGGGTACGGGACCAAGGCCGGCCTCGCGCCGTTCCACACCTGGCTGCCCGACGCTCACAGCCAGGCGCCGAGCCCCGTGAGCGCGCTCCTTTCCGGCGTCTCCTTGCTGGCCGCCCTCTACGCCCTCGTTCGGTTCCACCTGGTCGCCGTCGCGGGACTGGGTCCGGCCTTCTCGTCGAATCTGCTGGTGGGCTTCGGGCTGCTGAGCCTGCTGGTGGCCTTGCCGTTCATGGTCCGGCAGGAGGATCTCAAGCGCCTCCTGGCCTACTCCAGCGTCGAGCACATGGGATTGCTTTGCGTCGGCCTGGGATTCGGCGGTCCGCTGGCGCTGCTCGGCGTGACGCTCCACGCCGGCCTGCACGCCCTGACCAAGGCCACGCTGTTCCTGGCCGCGGGCGAGCTGGTCCAGCAATACCGGAGCAGCCGTCTGTCGAGGTTGCGCGGGGCCCTCGCGACGGTCCCGCTCGCCGGAGGCGCACTCGGAATCGGCATCGTGCTTCTGGGCGGGCTGCCGCCCTCGGGCATCTTCGTCACGGAGTTCGCGATCGTGGTCGGGGGTGCGATGCGCGGCTATACGCTCGCCGCGGCGGCCGCGGCGGTCCTGGTGTCGCTCTCGTTCGCCGCACTGGCGGTCCACGGCACCCGGCTGCTGTGGGGCCGCCCACCGGGCCTCGCGAACGTGAGCCGGGGCGGCCTGGCGATGGCGGCGAGGTTGGCGCTGCCGCTGCTGGCCGTGGCGGCGCTGGGCATATGGACGCCGGGGCCGCTGGCGGCCGCGCTCGAATCGATTCGAGCGGTGCTCGGGGGCGGACATGTCTGAGACTGGCGCAGTTCGGGAAGCCCTGTCCGCGGGCCTGGGCCGGCCGATCTCAGTGTCGGGACCGCCGGACGAGCTGTCGGCGGCCATCTCGGGTGACGAGTTGCGCCCGGCCGTGGGCGTGGTCGCCCGCCTGGGCGGCCGCCACGCGATGCTGGTCGGGATGGATCTGCGGAGCATCCCGCGAAAGACCGGCCTGGCGGTCGAAGAGATCATGGCGATCCCCGGCGGGCCGGTGGTCCGGCTGCGCGTCGATCTGCCCGATCCATCCCCGGCCGGCTCGGCGGTCGCATATCCGTCTATTACGCCCCTGGTGGCCGCCGCTCAGTGGGATGAGCGCGAGGTGCACGACGTATACGGCATCGTCCCGGCCGGCCATCCGGATCCCCGGCCCCTGGTGGACCACGTGCCCGCCAACCCGGCCGCTCGCCCTTTCAAGCCGTTCGTGGCCCACGGCGACGGCGTCTACCAGCTGCCCGTCGGACCGATTCACGCCGGCATCATCGAGCCCGGCCATTTCCGCTTCTCCGCGGTCGGCGAGTCGGTCCTCCACCTGGACGCGCGGCTGTTCTACACCCACCGAGGCATCGAGAAGCACGTCGAAGGCCTGAGCTTCCAGCGGGCGCTGCCCGTCTTCGAGCGCGCCTGCGGCGTGTGCACCGTCACCCACGCGACTGCCTTCAGCCGGGCCGTGGAAAGGCTGACCGGGACCGAAGCGCCGCCCCATGCCCGGCAGGCCCGGGTGCTGCTGGCCGAGATGGAGCGCCTCTACAACCACGTCGGCGACCTCGGCAACATCTGCGCCGGTGTCGGCTTCCATTTCGGCACTTCCAGACTCGGCTGGGAGAAGGAGCGGCTGCTGCGCCTGAACGAGGCCTTGACCGGCCATCGTTACCTGACCGGATCGATCGTGCCGGGCGGGCTGCGCGCGCCCCTGGACGTTCGGGCTCTGGCCGGCCTCGGTCCCGCCATCGCCGACATCGACCACGAGGTGCGGTCGATCGTCCGCCTGCTGGTCCGCTCCGAAGGGTTCATGGCCCGACTGCACGGCACCGGCGTCTTGAGCCCCGCCGAGGCCCGCCGTCTCGGCGCGACCGGCGTCGCCGCCAGGGCGAGCGGCCTGCCCGACGACCTGCGGCTGGATCGTCCCAGCGACGGCTACGCGGACCTCGACATGCCGGTTGCAGGAGCAGCGGCCGGGGACGTGGCGGCGCGATTCCACGTCCGAGCGATGGAAGTGGCGGCATCGGCAGGGCTGGTTCGCGACATCGCCGCCAACCTGCCGGACGGCCCCATCTGTAGCGCTCCGGCGCGCAATCCCCGGGCCGGGGATTCGACGGTCGTCGGGGCGGAAGGCCCACGAGGCGCATCGTGGCTGTTCCTGCTCGCGGGCCGAGGGGGCACGGTCGGCAGGCTCCATTTGCGGTCGGGTTCGTTCGCCAACTGGCCCATCGTGCCGACGGTCGTCCCCGGCAACGTGGTCCCGGACTTCCCTCTGATCAACAAGAGCTTCGAACTCTGCTACGCCTGCACGGATCGCTGACATGCCGCTCGACGTCCTCCGCAGACTGATCAAACCGCTTCGAGATCCCGTCGAGACATCTCGATATCCGGGCAGTCCACCGTTGCTCCAGCCCGCGTCGCGGGGCTTGCCGGAGCTGGACGCGGACCTGTGCCGCCTCGACGGCGCCTGCGCCAAAGCCTGCCCGACGGGGGCGATAGACCCGGCCGGCTGGTCGGTCGACGCCGGGAAATGCATCTTCTGCGGCATCTGCGCCGGCGCCTGCCCCAACGGGGCAATCCGGATGAGCTCGCGAGTCGAGCTTGCGGCACACTCGCGGGCAGAACTAGTACGACCCGGCCGAGCCGTCGACGGCGCGGACGTTTCGGCTCGGATAGTCAGCCGGCTCGGTCGATCCCTGCACGTTCGCCATCTCGACGCCGGTTCCTGCAACGGCTGCGACTGGGAGATCGCCGCTCTACTCAATCCGTATCACGACGTCCAGCGCCTCGGCATCGACTTCGTGGCTTCACCGCGTCACGCGGACCTACTACTCGTCACGGGGGTGATGACCCGAAATCTCGAGGAGGCGGCCGTGCGCACGTACGAGGCCATGCCCGACCCGCGCCTCGTGGTTGCCGTCGGAGCGTGCGCGATCAGCGGCGGCGTGTTCGCGGGTTCAGCCGCCGGTCGCGATGGAGTGGTGGGCACTCTGCCCGTCGACGTCTTCGTGCCCGGTTGCCCACCCCGACCCGAGGCCCTCATCGACGGCCTGCTCGCGGCCCTGGATCGCCGCGACGGCGGGCGCGGGTTGCGCCCGGGTACGCAGCCGGGTAGTGTCGGGTCATGAGCCACAACCAGCGGCCGGACGATCCCGAGGGCCTGCGCCAGTTCAAGGCGGAGTTCTTCAAGGCGCTGGGGCATCCGATGCGCATCCTCATCCTCGAGACTCTGCGCCAGGGGCCGATGAGCGTAGGGCGGCTGCAGGAGACGATCGGCGCGCCCGAGTCGTCGATTTCGCAGCAACTGGCGGTTCTGCGCAATCGGAACATCCTGACGACGGAGCGCCGTGGGACGACGGTCATCTACCGCGTCCGGGACGGCGACATCTTCGAGCTGCTGGACGTCGCCCGCCGTCTCTTCAACAGCCATCTCACGGACACGGTCGACATGCTCAGGCTCGTCGAAGCCGAGCCGACCGGCCCCGCGCCCCGCTGAGGTTCGCCGCCGGACACTTCGGGGCTCCCCGCAATGCCGCCCGCAAGCGCCGCTCCCAAGCTTGACATTCGAACGTCCGTTCTGTACCCTCGGGCCGGAAGGAGGCGCCAGTGACCAAGCACGACGCCGAACGCAAACGCAAAATCCTTGACTTCATCGCCGCGACCCTCCGAACTCGTGGCTATCCGCCCTCCGTCCGGGAAATCGCCGTGGCGGTGGATCTGGCCTCCACATCCGCCGTACACCACCACCTCCAGATGCTCGAGCGGGAGGGCTACCTCGAGCGCGGCGCGGCCCAGTCGCGCGCGCTCAGGCTCACCCCCATGGCCGCGTTGCGGCTGGGCCTGTCGGGCGAGCTGATGCCCCAGGCGGCCGCCGCGGAGGCGCACGTCCTGCCCATCGTCGGCGAGATCGCCGCCGGCGGCCCGATAGAGGCGTATCAGGACGCCTCGGAGAGCATGGCCGTCCCGGATCTGCTGGCGCCGAGCGGGGACGCCTACGTCCTGCGCGTTCGCGGCGACTCGATGATCGAGGCGCACATCCAGGATGGGGACTTCGTGCTGATCCGGCCTCAGGAGACCGCCCGCAACGGCGACATCGTGGTGGCCCAGGTGGAAGAGAACTCGGTCACCCTCAAGCAGTTCTTCAAGGAAGCGGGTCGCATCCGCCTGCAGCCGGCCAACCCCCAGTATCAGCCGATGTACTACAACGACGTCCGTATCCAGGGGAAGCTCATCGGCGTCATTCGCCGCCTGGACTGAGCGTCTCGCCGCCAGACGGTCGATGCCTTCGTTGGCTCCTTCCGCGACTCGCTCACGCACGGAAAGTGCGCTCGCTCATCTGCTCGGTCGCCGCCTCGGCCTCGGCCGTCGGATCGGCGAGACGGATTGCAACGCCAGACGGTCGATGCCTTCGTTGGCTCCTTCCGCGACTCGCTCACGCACGGAAAGTGCGCTCGCTCATCTGCTCGGTCGCCGCCTCGGCCTCGGCCGTCGGATCGGCGAGACGGATTGCAACGCCAGACGGTCGATGCCTTCGTTGGCTCCTTCCGCGACTCGCGCAAGGGGGTTGTCCACAATCGGCTGTCCACATTGCGCCAACACCGCCGTGAATTCGGGGATGCCGGAGCCTCCCGGAAGCGGAACCGTGGACCCGCCGAGGGCCGCCGGCGGACACCATTAGGCCGTCACCGCAGTTCAGCTCTGGGGCACGACCGTGATCGATAGACTTCCACCGCAGAATCTCGACTCCGAGCAGGCCGTGCTCGGGTCGATCCTCATCGACCGTGACGCCATCATCGAGGTGGCGGACTTCCTGCGCCCGGAGGACTTCTACCGCCAGGCCCACGGACGCATCTACGCCGCGATGCTGGGACTGTTCGAGCACCGCGAGCCGATTGACGTGGTCACCGTGGCGGAGGCCCTGGAGCGGGCGACCGAACTCGAGGCCGTGGGCGGCCCGGGCTACCTGTCCCAGCTCGGCAACGACACGCCGACCGCCGTCCACGTCTCCCAGTACGGTCGCATCGTCGAGCGCAAGGCCCTGCTGCGCCGCCTGATCCAGGCAGCCGGGAAGATCGCCGCCATCGGCTACGAAGACGGCTCGGACGTCCAGGAGGCTATCGATAGGGCCGAGGCCGAACTGTTCGCGGTCAGCCAGCGGCGGGCGGGCGACAGCTTCAGCCCGCTGCGCACGCTCCTCCACGACGCCTACGACCGCCTCGACTACCTGCACGCCCACCGCGGCGAGATCATCGGCATCCCGTCCGGTTTCCCGGACCTGGACGGCCTCACCACCGGCTTCCAGGCCAGCGACCTGATCGTCCTGGCCGCGCGACCCAGCGTCGGCAAGACGAGCCTGGCGCTCAACATCGCCGAGCACGCCAGCGTCCGCGAGGGCAAGACCGTCGGCGTGTTCTCGCTCGAGATGAGCAAGGAGCAGCTCGTGCTGCGCCTTCTCTCCAGCGTCGCCTCGATCGACTCGCAGCGGCTGCGGTCCGGCTTCCTCGAAGAGATGGACTTCGCCCGCATCGCCCCGGCCATGAACGACCTGTCCGAGGCGCCCATCTTCATCGACGACACGCCTTCCATCAGCACCATGGAGCTGCGGACCAAGGCCCGCCGCCTCCAGGCCGAGCGAGGCCTGGACCTGGTCATCGTCGACTACCTGCAGCTGATGCAGGGCACCGCCAACGGGCGCGATTCCAACCGCGTCCAGGAAGTTTCGGAGATCAGCCGCGGCCTCAAGTCACTCGCCCGCGAGCTGAAGGTCCCGGTCATCGCCCTGTCGCAGCTGTCGCGGCAGCCGGAAATGCGCGAGTCGAGCGAACCGCGCCTTTCGGACCTGCGCGAGTCGGGCGCGATCGAGCAGGACGCGGACCTGGTGCTGTTCCTGTGGCGCGAGAAGAGCGATCGCGACAAGAGCAACCGCGAAACCGAGTCGGACGGCGAGATCGTCAACCTGCGCCTGGCCAAGCATCGCAATGGCCCCACGGGCGAGATCAAGCTATGGTTCAAGAAGAGCCAGACCCGCTTCGTCGGCTACGCCGCCGAGCGCTACGCCGAAGCGGTCTGATCTCAACCGAGCTTCGGCCGGGCGGACATCTTGCGCCGGCCTCGTACGCACAGGGCGGGTCCAGTGATGCCGGCCGGACCGCCCGCTAAGGGAGGAGCCCGATGGGCGTGATCATCGTCCGAGAGATGGTCGGGACGAGCCCGCATTCGTGGAGCGACGCCGCCCGCCAGGCCGTCGTCGTCGCCTCCAAGACGGTCCGCAATATCCGCTACGTGGAAGTGGTCCAGTCGACCGCCAAGGTTGAGGACGGCCAGATCGTCGAGTACCGGGTGCTGATGAAGCTAGGCTTCGAGTACGAAGAGTAGCTTTCAGCAATCCCCACCGGTCCCCTACGGGCGGCCGTGGTAACCTCTCGCCGATGAACGCGGGGGATTCCTCTTCTCGATTTGGCGGACTTCGGTCCCGCCTTGCGTCCGGGCGCGCGTCCGCCGGCTCGGCGCTCTCCCGGCTCGGCGGCGGAGTGGCAGCCATCCCGTCGAGGCTCGTGCGCTTCGGCCGCAATCTGGCCTCCCGGCCCGTGGTTCTCGTCGTCGTGGCGGCCGTTCTGATCGTGGCCGTCGTGGGCACCACCGTCGCCTACGTGAGCCTGGGCGGCCCGAACGATCAGACGCCCAGCCCGTCCGACATCGCCCTGGCCTCGAACAGCTTCGAGCCAACGGCCGAACCCACGCTCGAACCCACCGCCACTCCCACGCTGGAGCCCACCGCGACGCCGAGCCCCTCGCCCACCGAGGCACCGATGGTCGCCGCGACCACGGACGGCGTCTGGCTGCCCGCCGATCAGGCGGCCGTGGCCACCAGCAAGCCCGTCGCCGTCATGATCGACGACCACTGGGGCGCCCGGCCGCAGTCCGGCCTGTCCATGGCCGACATCGTCTACCAGGGTCCGGCCGAAGGCGGCATCCCGCGCTACATGGCCATCTTCCAGACCCAGGCCCCGCCGGCCATCGGCCCCGTGCGCAGCGCGCGCGAGTACTTCGTCGCCTGGGCGGAGGAGTACAAGGCGGTCTACGCGCACATGTGGGGCGCGCCCACTGCCATGGCCCGGCTCGCCAAAGACGACAAGAAGTACATCTACAACGTCGACGGCCTCCGCTACGGCGGCAAGAGCGGCTACATGTGGCGAGTCGGCTTCCGAGTCGCGCCGCACAACCTGTACACCAACTACGCCAGGCTCTCCGCCCTCGGCAAGACGCTCGGCGGCAAGGCCGGCCTGGACACGTCTCCCTTCACCTTCGGTGACGCGCTGCCGCCTTCCACCCGTCCCATCGGCGGCACGATCCAGGTTGGCTACTCGGCCAACACCATCAGCTACGTCTACGACCGCACCACCAACACCTACCCGCGCACCGTCTCGCTGGTCACGTCCGGCTCGGCCCGGATCCCGCAGGTGGACGCGATCAACCAGCAGCGCATCGCCCCCTACAACGTCATCCTGCTGACGATGAACGTGGGCCTGCTGGCCTGCACGGCGGCCTCATGCCACAAGCACCGCCTGGACGTCCAGTACACAGGCCACGGCAACGCCATGGTCTTCAACAACGGCCAGGCGATCACGGCCACGTGGAGCAAGAAGAACGACTACGCGCCCACGGTGATCACGTACCGCGACGGCCCCAACAAGGGCCAGCCCGTGCCGCTCGTCCGGGGCCAGATCTTCATCCAGGTCGTACCCACCTACGTTCCCGCGACCTGGACCACCGGCTATACGGCGCCCCCGGAGACGGACCCGCTGGGCTACTGATCCGGAGCACAACCCGGGCGTCCCGAGGGCGAATGGCGGGCAACACCCGCGCGCCGATGCGTTCTCTTCCGGCCCTGCCGGTCAACCGCTGCCCTTGACCGCCCGAACATCCGGTCGAAGCCGGGCCCGACGTTGGCCGGCGCATCTGGCACCGAGATGAGTCACCTCACGCGTGCTGCCCGGATCGTGGCGCTAAGAAAGCGCTTGTTGGTTCGCAGCTAAGCCGCAGGTGATTCGGCATCGCCATGATCTCGTCCATGCAGCTATCCGCCGCTGATCCGATTGACACCCACGGACGCCAATTCCTATCCTACGCGCCGCCGACGGGAGGCCGTCGGGTGGGGATGGAGGAGCCCTGGGTGTCCGTCGAGCCCGCGATCAGCAACCTACTTGCCGTGGATCCCACGCGACTTGGCCCGCTGTTCCCGCTGCGATACGGCAAGGTCCAGCGGCCGGTGCTACCTCCCGACACGCTCAGCCGTGAGCGGCTCCTCGCCTGGCTCGATTCGCACATAGACAGCCGAGTGGTCTACCTCGTGGCGGAGGCCGGTTTCGGCAAGACGACTCTGATCGCGGACTATGCCCGTCGCTCTCGGCTTCGGGCGTTCTGGTACCGGCTGGACGACGACGATACGGACGTACTCACCTTCTTGCGGTACCTGGTGGCCTCGTGCCAGATGGTCGATCCGGACATGCTGCCGCGCACTTCGGCCCTGCTGACGGAGCCGTCCTTGGAGCCGCTCCGCCAGGAGGATGTGACGGAGGCGCTGTTCTCGGAGGTGGAGACGCTCGGCGACATGCCGTCGATTCTGGTCCTGGACGATTTCCACGTCATCGAATCCAACCCGTCAATCACTGGCATTGCCGAGCGGCTGATCGATCGCCTACCCCGCGGGCTTGCAGTCGTCGTCGCCAGCCGGCATGAGCCGCGGCTACGCGTCGCCTCGCTCCGGTCCCGAGGCCAGATGGCGCAGCTTGGCAGAGAGGATCTGCGCTTCAGCGAGCGGGAGACGGAGCAGCTGTTCCGCGACGCCTACCATATGCCGCTTGAGGCCGACGTCCTCCGCGACCTCAGTGCCCGAACGGATGGCTGGGCCGCCTCGCTGCAGCTGGTCAAGACGGCAGTCGAAGGGCGAACGCCGGCGCAGGTCCGCGCCTTCGTCCACTCCCTGAGCGGCGCCGAGGGCGACCTCTACGACTATCTAGCCGAAGAAGTCGTCGGGGAGCTCGAGCCGAAGCTTCGCGACTTCCTCCTGCGCGTCTCCCTTCTGGAGGAGATGGATCCGTCCATTGCCGCTGTCGCAGGAGATGTCTCAACCCAGCGCGCGCGCCTGCTCATGATTGAGGCGGAGCATCTCGGGCTCCTGTCACGCAGCGAAGGCGCAATCGGGCTGTGGCGCTGCCATCCGCTCGTCCGCGAATACTTGAGCGCCCGCCTGGAACTCGAATTGGGCGCCGAGCGGATTTCCGAACTACACCGGCTTCTGGCCGCCGCCCTGGAACCGCGATCGTGGCGTCTTGCCGCCCGGCAGTGGGTGCTGGCAGGCGAGCTGGCCGATGTCCGTCGTGTCATCTGTTCAGCCATCCAAACGATCATCGGCACGGGCGACTGCTCCGCCGCCGAGGAACTCCTCGCGCTTTGCCCCGAGTCCGGGCCCAACCCATGGCGGGACATCATTCGAAGCCGGCAACACGCCGCGCAGGGGCGCTTTAAGGACGCACTGGTACTGGCTCAGAAGGCCGCCGACAGGGCCTGCGAACTGGCGCCGGACGATCAGGTTCTGGCCGGGGCTAACGCCCTCAACCTACTCCACCTCGGCATACAAATTCGCGACCCTGCCGTGTGGAGCTCCAGCTGCCGAGACAACTCCGATCGTTTGACGACGAGGAGCTTGGAGCAATCGGACGAGCGGCTGAGTACGCGGCCGCAGCGTCCGCGGACGGCAGCCTGGACCAGCTCTGCGCCGCAATTGGAGGAGACCGCTGCGATCAGCCGAGCGCGAGGGCATGCTCGGCACGAGGCCATCAGCTTGCTCAACCTTTCCCTGACAGAGTGCGCCCGTGGCAACGCTTCGTCCGCGGTCGAGTCAGGCAGGTGGTCCCTTTCTCTCTTGGAGCGATACGGCAACTCAGGGGATCTCGCAGGCGCTCGCATGAATGTAGCGATGGCCCTGGCGCATCTCGGGAAGAATGTGGATTGGCATGATCTAGCCCACCAAGTCCTTGAGCAGATTGACGCATCGATCGACCCAGACTCGATCGCCGAAGTCGTTGAGCTGGAGGCCATGTACGGCGATCCAGCTGCCGCGAGGAGATACGACTGCGACCTGCTCCGGCCGCTGCCAGATGACGCGATGTCATCGTATGTGAGTCACGTCCGCGCCCGCGTCGCCATGCTCCACCTTGACTTAGAGACATCTCGCGAGCTCCTGGGCGAGCCGGGGCATCACGATCTAATGCCCGGTTTCCGGAGGGCGGGCGAATCCTTGCGTCTGCAGCTCCGCGCCATGGAATCCGCATCCGATGAGGGCCTGAACGCTGATGCGGAGGCCGCAGCCGATCGGGCCGGAAAGCAGCAGGCCTGGTTCTGGTTCCATGCGATACGCGCCACCTCGGCCTTGTGCGCTCCTCCAGATCGACTCAACGCCCATTTCGCCGCACTCTCGCCTGACAACCGCGCCTTTCTGTCTATTCAGGCCGAACTGGTCGTAAGGCGTTTGGGCGATCTCGGGCCCCCGGCGCTTGAAATCGTCCGCTCAGAAGCAACGCTTCGTCCGGAGCGGTGGCGGTGGGCGATCCGGCAGATGCTGGACCATGAGTCCCTCAAGCCATTGGACGTCCGGCGCGCCGCGAGTCTCTTGGAGCTGGTTGGCAACGGTGACGATGTCGCCCGTTTGAGAAAGCTGGCTCGGGCCAAGGGCCTGAAGCTTCCGGAGGCCGGGTTGGCCCTCGCCAAGAAGCTCGCGCCCGTGGCATACGTCGACGACCTCGGTCGTGTCGAAATCCGGATCGGTGAACGGGTCGTAAAGAGCACGGACATACGCCGAAAGGTCCTTTCGCTTCTGACGTATTTACTCACTCGCCCCCAGTTCAGCGCACCCCGAGAGCAGGTCATGGATGCGTTGTGGCCGGAGATGGAGCCGGAGCAGGGTGCCAATTCGCTGAACCAAACGGCGTACTTCCTGCGCCAGGTGTTCGAGGCAAAGGGCGGCGACGATGCGAGCGCCGGATACCTCAACTGCACCGCGGATCTCATCTGGCTTGACCCAACTCTTGTGTCGAGCCGAAGCGGGGAGTGCCTGAAGCTCATCTCTGCCACGCGGCGGGACTTCTCTCCAGAATTGGTCGCCCAGCTTTCCGACAAGTACACCGGCAAGTTCGCGGAGGACTTCCCGTATGACGACTGGGCTGCTGCGTTCCGCGACTCTCTCCATGCCGGCTATCTGGACCGAGTCGAACGCTCCATCGTTCTCGACACGAAGGCCGGCGCGTTCGACCGAGCGCTGATCGCTGCCCAGCTGGCCCTGACGGCAGATCCCGACGCCGAGCAGATCGAGCTGTGTCTCCTGCGTCTGTATCGAAGGACCGGGGCGAACGCGGCAGCCGCAGAGCAGTACGCGCACTATGCAGCCGTTCTGCGTGATCAGCTGGGCATCGAACCGCCGCCGCTGGATCAGATCTGAGGGTAGGGCGCCGCAAGGTCGTACGGAACGTACCGTATTGACCCCCGTACTTTCGGCTGGCTACCGTCTTGTGAGTCTGAGGTGTCCGTCACACCTCCACATCGAAATGCTCGGACGCATATGGTCCCGCCGAATCCGGGCACTTGGGCTGAGACCTTGCGCTTAGTGCGACCGTCCGCGCGTTGCTTTCCCGGGAGAGTTCGACGTGACTCAAGCGATTGGTAGGCCACCACACGTCGCCAATTCTCTGCGGCATTCCACGCCGTCACAGCGACCCTGCTGGGTGCGATTGCGAGCGGAGCGAGCTACCGGCCCTTCTAGTACATCTTCTTATGGCGTATGGGAATCGCCGGCCAGCTAGCCTCGCATCGGAAGCGAGGTAGGAAATAGCCGGCTGACTGGTTGCGCATTGCCCTCCTGGTAGCTCACGGCGTCCCTTACGTTGCTGGCGTTTTGCCGCCGGTCGCACGATAGCAACTGGGATTTCCATCAACGCCCAACCCGACGGAGTCATTCAGGGCCTAGTGTTCTGGATTGCGCTAGCTTTCGTGGCGTCATCGCTCGCCGGTTCAGATGCCCGACCGGCACTATGTCGACATCGCGTTTGCTCCCATTGTTGCGGCCATGACCCTCGGCGGACCCACTGCCGCTGCATTGGATAACTCTCTTCGGCAGCGGCAACACTCGGGAGATGCGGGGTCAAGTGCCCTGGTACGGCAGCATTGCCAACCGCTGCGTTTCAATCATCCCGGCCGTGGCTGGGAGCGTGGCGTTCTCCGCCGTCCCTGGGGGGATCAGCGCTTCGTTGACCTCGGTGCGGCAGCGGTGGGCGGCATCTGTCCTATTCACACTGAATGTCGCTCTTGCAACCGCAATGATCGTCGCGCTGGGGGACGGCCAGTCCATCATCGACAGGTCCGGTCCAGTGCGGGTGCGTGGCTGAACATGCTGGCCCTCGCGCCTGTGGCGTGGCTGATGGCGCAGATGTATCTGCGGGCGGGGTGGTGGGCGGTGCTGCTGTTCGCGGTGCCGCTGTACACGACCAGGCTGGCATACCAGCGGTTCGTGGAAGTGCGCGAGATGTTCACCCAGACGGTGGCCAGCCTGGCCGAGGCGGTGGACAAGCGGGACAAGTTCACCAGCGGCCACAGCCATCGGGTGCGGGAGATCGCGGTCGACATCGGCCGGGTGATGAAGTGCAACGACGCGGATCTGGAGGCCCTGGAGTGGGGCGGGCTGCTGCACGACATCGGCAAGATCGGCGTTCCGGACTCGGTGCTGCTCAAGCAGGAGCGCCTGACCCGGGACGAGCGCACGATCATGAACGCCCACCCGGTCCTGGGCGCGGAGATCATCGCCCCGGTCGCGAAGCTCGCGCCGGAGTTGCCGATCATTCGCCACCACCACGAGTGGTTCAACGGTTCGGGCTATCCGGACCGGCTCGTGGGTGACGACATTCCCAAGCTCGCCCGCATCCTCCACGTCGCCGACGCGTTCGAGGCGATGACCGCCGCCAGGCCGTACCGCATGGTGCCCCTGACGCCCCAGCAGGCGCTGGCCGAGCTTCGGAAGTTCGGCGGCATCCAGTTCGATCCGGAGGTCGTCGAGGCGTTCGTCAAGACCAAATGGGCGGCCGGGCTGCGCGACCCCGGGCATGACGACATTCGCGACCTGCCGCTGATCGGGCAGGCCGCGGAAGGCCTTGCGGGCGTGAGCGCCCCAAACTCAAGCTCCGCGTAGCCCGGTCGCCGCGAGGCCATGATCGCCCCGATCGGCGTCTTCCTCGGATTGTGCCTGGGGCTCGCGGCGGGGGGAAGCGTCGACAACCTGATCGACGTCCGGCTCCGCTGGCTGCACGTGCTCATCGCGGCCGGCATTGCCCGCCTGGGCCTGGATTGGGCCCTCGCCGCCGGCGCCGTCCCCGACGCGGCCAGGCTGTGGCTGGTCCTCTCGATCTACGCGTTCCTGACGCTGACGCTGCTGCCCAACCGGAACCTGCCCGGCATGGCGGCCGCGGCCCTGGGCACCGTCGCGAACGGCGTCGCCATCGTCGCCAACGGCGGCTGGATGCCGGTCTGGCAGCCCAGCCTGGCCGCGGCCGGCTTCCCGAACGGAATTCGCTCCAGCTTCCACACCCTCCTGCCGGCTCCGGTGGACGCCGGCTTCCTGGCCCACGCCGGGCCGCTGGCGGACATCATCGCGATCCCGTTCTGGCCGCTCCAATCGGTGGCCTCCATCGGCGATCTGCTGCTCGCGGCCGGCCTGGGCTTCTTCATGTTCGCGGCCGTCGTGCGCGCGCCGGTGCTGGTGCGCGTGGCCCTTGTCCCGGCGGCCGCCCCCGCGGCCCTCCCCGCCGAGGCGCAGCCGCCGCTCCCTTCCCGGGCCCTGTCGCACCCGTACGTCAGGCTCGCCGCCAGCGGCCCGTTCTCCGCGATGTGGCTGGCCCAGGTCATCAGCTCGCTCGGGGATCGCGTCCACCAGATCGCGCTCGTGTTCCTGGTGGCTCACGCCACCGGCTCGTCTCCGGTGGCCCTGGGCTTCGTCTTCGCGGCCATGACGGTGCCGGTGTTCCTCGTGGGGCCGGTCGCCGGAGCGCTGGTGGATCGCTGGGACCGCAAGTGGACGATGGTCGGCTCGGATCTCGTGAGGGCGGGGCTCGTGTTCTCGATTCCGGCCCTGGTCCATATCCACGTCGCCCTGGTCGTGGTGGTGGTGTTCCTGGTCGCCGGCGTGTCCACGTTCTTCCGGCCCGCCCGAACCGCCGCCCTGCCCCAGGTCGTGCCGGAAGCGGACCTGCTCACGGCCAACTCGGCCATGTGGGTCGCCGACACGTTCAGCGACCTGGCCGGTTACGGGCTGGGCGGGTTGTTCGTGGCCCTGCTGGGCCCAGCCCTGGCCCTCGCGTTCTGGGTGGACTCGGCGAGCTACCTGGTCTCGGCGGCTCTCGTGGCGGCCGTGGCGATACCGCCGCTCGCGCGGGCCGGGGTGCGGGCGTCGGCCCGGGCGTCGGCCGCGGTCGGGCCGTCCCTTCGCGCCGACATGGCGGAGGGCTGGCGCTTCCTGCGATCGGAGACGGTGCTGTTCGCGACGACGGTGCAGGCGGCCATCGCGGAATTCGGCATGGGCGCGCTGACGGCCCTCTCGCCGCTGCTGGTCGCCGGCCTGGCCCTCGGCGGAATGGACGCGCCGACCGCGTACGGCCTCTTCGACATGTCAATCGGGCTCGGGCTGCTCGGCGGTGGGGTCGTGATCGGCGCGGTCGCGAGCCGCGTCCGCAACGGCCGGGCCATCGTCGCCGGGTTCGTCGTGCTGGGCCTGGCCATGACGGCCCTCGCCTTCGCCGGCAGCCTCCCGCCGGCGCTCGCGCTGGCGGCGATCGTGGGCCTGGCCAACGTGATGTTCGTGATACCCAGCCAGACCATCTTCCAGCTTCGGACCCCGCCGGACATGCTGGGTCGGGTCGTGGCCATCCGGCTGGCCGCCGTGAACGCGGCCCAGGCGGTGGCGATGGTGACCGGCGGCTACCTGGCCCAAGCCCTGGGCCTGACGGCGGTGCTGGCGGCCTGTGGGATTCTGGCCGTGGTTGCGGGGCTGGCAGGCCTGGCCGTGCGGCCAATTCGCGACGCCTGAGCAGTGCCGCGCGCTCTGCCGCGCTCCAATTGCGCTCCACCGGGCGGCACGCACCGGGGGATCGCCCAGCCACCGCGCGGCAAATGGGCGATCCGGCTAAACTGCCGCGGGAGGGCTGCGGCCCGAACAGTCGCCGTGCGGGCAGTCCGCACCAGGCCCATGCACGGGACACGTACCACACAGGAGCGAAGCCAGGGCATGTCGGATCAGGACAAGGACACGCTGGAGCAGGACGAGAACACCGAGTTCCTGCCGGGCGAAGAGGAATTCGACGAAGAGCCTGAGGGCGAAGAACTCAAGTCGCGGGCCGCGGAGGAGCCGAAAGGCGGCCGCCGGTTCGGCCTGCGACGGAACGCCGAAGAAGAGGAGCACCCTCTCGGTTCGGTCAAGGCGACGCACGAGCGGGTCCACGTCGACGATCGCGCCTCGGCCCTGTTCGCGCTGATCGCCGCGTTCGGTCTCATCGCGATCCTGATTACGCCGCTGATCGTGTCGGCGCTGCCGGCCGGGCCCGCGCCCACGCTTGCGCCGCTGAACAACCTGCAGACGTACGCCCCGCCGCCCACCGAACCGCCCGCCACGCCCACGCCGACGGTCGCTCCGACGGCCAGCGTATCGCCCTCCGGCTCCTAGGAGTCGTTCGAGCCCCACGGGGCTCACCCGGGCCCCGAACCCCGCCTCCACGGGGGCGTATCGTGGCGCCGTGGATGCGGATACCGCCCGCCGCCTGCGAGCGGAGATGGTCGAGCGCCAGCTCCGGGGCCGCGGCATAGTCGACGAGACCGTCCTGCGAGTCATGGGCGCGCTGCCTCGCGAGCTGTTCGTGGAGCCCACCGAGGTCCGGGACGCCTACCTCGACTCGGCCCTGCCGATCGCGTCCGGCCAGGCCCTGAGCCAGCCGTACATGGTCGCGCTGATGTCCGAGCTGCTCGAACCGAGGCCGGGCATGCGGATCCTGGAGATCGGCACGGGCTCGGGCTACCAGGCCGCGGTGCTGGCGGCCGCCGGCTGCGACGTCATCTCCGTCGAGCGGCACCGGGGCCTGGCGGAGGCCGCGCGCCGGACGCTAGCCGACCCGAGCCTGGAGCTTGCCTCCCCCGGCCTATCGGGCCGTATTCGGATCGAGACCGGCGACGGCAGCCTGGGCCTGCCCGAATGGGCACCCTACGACGGCATCGTCGTGACGGCCGCGGCGCCGCGCGTCCCGGAGTCGTTGCGCCGCCAGCTTGTGGACGGCGGCCACATCGTCATCCCGATCGGGCCGATGCGCCGCCAGGTCTTGACCCGCGTGATCCGCGCCGGCGACGCCTTCGAAGCGCGCGGGTTCGGCGACTGCGTGTTCGTGCCGCTGATCGGGGCCGAGGGCTACGCCGAGGACCAGGCCGAAGGCTCGACCGCCTAGCGAGCCGCGCCTGCCGACCCCTGGGACTCGCGCATCCGAAGGGCGTAGCCGTCGTACAGGTCAGCGACCGCCCTGACCATCAACTCGATGCAGAAGCGCTCGTGCACCAGCTCGTGGCCGCGCCGGGCGATCATGTCGGCGAAGGGGTGGTCGGTCAGCAGCCGGACGATGGCCGCGGCCAGCGGTTCCGGTTCCCCCGGCTGGACGAGCAGGCCGCTGACCCCGTCCTCGATCATCTCCGGGATTCCGCCCACCGCGGAGGCCACGACCGGCCGGCTCAGGGCCATCGCCTCCAGGACGCTGAGCCCCTGTGCTTCTCGATACGAGGGCAGAACGGCGACGTCCAGGGCGGCGGTCACCGCCGGCACGTCCTCTCGGCGGCCCGTGAAGACGACCCGGTTGGAAATGCCCAGCGACGAGGCCTGCTCCTCCAGCGAATCGCGCTCGGAACCCTCGCCCACGATAAGCAGGCGCGCGTCCGGGACCTTCGCCAGCACCAGCGGCCAGGCCGTCAGGAGCGTCCGATGGCCCTTCTCGGCTTCCAGCCTGGCCACGACGCCCGCGATCGGGGCGCTCTCCTCGATGCCGTAGTCCTCGTGCAGGGTGCAGCAGGGCTGCTGGTGGTTGTAGCGCCGGAGGTCCACGCCGTTGTAGATCAGGCTGACCGGCGCTCCCTCACGGCCCTCTTCGGCGATCTTGCGCTGGATGGCCTTCGAGACCGCGATGAGCCTGTCCGTGAGGGGCGTCAGGCCGCGCAGGTTGTCGCGGTCTTCGGCGCAGCGAATGCGGCTCGAATGGACGGTCGAGATGATCGCCGGTCGCCGGCAGCCGCTCTCACCCAGCTGCAGCGCCGCCCGCGTGCCGATGACTTCGGCCCGGTACATGTGGTTGTGGATGACCTCGGGTTCGAAATCGGCCAGCTGCTCAGTCAGGGCCAGGACGGCTTCCCGGTCGTCCGGGGTGTCGATGACAGAAGTCTCGATGCCGGCCTTCTGCAAGCGGCGGACGCTACTGCCGTGGGACAGCGACACGACCCTGACGTCGTACCGGGCCGGGTTGAGCCGCGTGGTCAGGGAGTAGACGTGCTCCTGGGCACCGCCGTTGGTGCCGGTGGCCATGACCTCCACGACCCTGACCCGGCCGCCCGGCAGCGGCGCACGCTCGTCCTCTTCCAGACAGGGTTCGTCGATGCCGTCTTCGAGGCCCATCTCAGCGCTCCTCGCGGTCGCCGGTCGTCCGCATCACGAGCAAACGCTCGATCGGCTCGTCGACCGCGCCCCAGCTGTACTTGTACGGCTCGTCGCCCCGCATGAAATCGATGCGGCTCCGTCCCTGTTCGATTGCGCGCTGAATGTATGCCGCGACCATGAGCACTCCTGGAGACAGATCCCGGGCATCCGGATCGACGCCCGCGTTGTAGTAGTAAACGGTTCGGCCGTCGTCGAGGATCACTCCGGCCGCGATTCGCCGCCCGCCCACGCTCAGGAAGTCCAGTTCCACGTACCCGGCCGGTGCGCAGTCCGAAACGAGCTCGGCGAAGAAGCGGCGGCTGGCGGCGCCGCCGGCGGTGTGCGGGAACAGGCCCTCGGCGCCCCAGCGCTTCTGGTGCAGATCGACGAACGCGGCCAGGTCCTCGGAGCTGTTGTCCGAGCGGATCAGCTCGATCGGGCCGGCCAATTCGGCGCGCCGCATCTTGCGCCTGATCTCGTGGCGTTCCTTCTTGTCCAGGCTGTCGAGATAGGCCTCGAAATCGGCCCCGGCCGGCAGCGTCAGAACCGGGCAGACGTCTTCGGGCTCGCGGTCCACGCACCAGTGTGCCTCGGCCGCGATCTCGTCGAACGCGGCGAAGAGGGCGTCGGCGGAAGGGTCGCCGGATCGAAGGCGGCGCAGGTCCACGACGTCCCAGCGCGACGGATCCCCTGTCGCGAGGTACTCGGCCACGGCCCGGCACGCGGCCGTCAGGTCCGCCGGCGCGCACAGGACCGTGGCGTAGTCCGCGTGGTACGACGCCCCGAAGAACACGGCCGTCGCCGAATCGGGCACCGGCGCCAGATCGCGGCCGGGCTGGTGGCGCAGGGTAGTCCGAGCGGCGAAGTCGCCGGCCTCGAGTTCGTGGCGATGCATGAGCGGGACGATGGCCCTGACTCGCTCGGGTGCGGCGGGGTCCGTCACGACCAGCGTCTCGTCATGGGCCGTGGCCCCGTACGCGTCCCACCAGGCCCGCTGGACGCAGTGGCGCGAGAACGGCGTGGCCGCGGGCGACACGTCCACGAGGGCGTCCCAGGTTTCGGGAGCGATGGAGCCGAACGCGCGACGAACTGCCACGAGCCGTCCGGCCGCGGGGGTCGGGCCGGCGGGAGGCTTCGTCAGCGCGGCATCGGGTTGGGCAGGCATGGCATGACCGCGCAGAAGGCGAAACCGCCTTCGGTGGGAGAGGGAATGATCACGTTCCGAGCATATCACTGCGCCGTGCGGACGCTGTCGCGCGCGGGCCGCGAGGGACCGGACCGCGCGAAAGCGTCACGCCGGGTGGAACGGAGCGCGAGAGGGTCAGGCCGGGGAGGTCTGCGCCGGGCCGTGGCCGCGCCCGATCCGGCCGGCCTCGCGGAGCCCCTCCCACAGCAGCACGGCCAGGCAGCCGAACATCAGCAGCGGAACGCTGGCCGCGGCCGGCCAGGCGCCGCGGGCGTCGAACAGCGAGATCCAGCCCAGCAGCGGGAAGGCCACGGCCCACGTCCGGCCGCGGGCCAGCAGCCAGGCCGTGGGCAGGAGCAGCAGCACGGCGTAGTGGTCCCACAGCAACGGCGTCAGCAGCTGCGTCGCCAGGATCGTGACCATCAGGCCGCCCTCGTCCGAGGCGAAACGCCAGGCCGCCAGAACAGCCGCGGCTGCGGCTACCGTCGAGAGGGTCTGGACGGCGTTCGCGGCCGCCTCCGGAACGCCGGCCTGGTACAGCACCGCCCCGGGCGAGCAGTTGTGGGGAGTGGTCACGGCCGAGGACACGCGGCCCAGCAGCGACACGTAGTCGAACCAGGCCCCGATGCCGGTGATCAGCGTGGCCGCGGCACAGACGGCGACAAGCGCCGCCACGGCCGCCAGGGCCGGCCCGAATCGCCGTGTCACGACCGCCCAGACGATGAGCAGCCCCGGCTGCACCTTGACCAGCGTCCCGATCGCGATCGACGCCCCGAGGCCGTCGCGGCCGTCCCGCCATCGCCACGCGGCGGCGAACAGCAGGAAGAGCAGCGGCCCGACCTGGCCCAGCTTCACCGAGTAGAGGAATGGCCAGTTGAGCGCGCCCAGGATCACGATCAGCCACCGGATATCGCGCCGGACGGGCATCAGCAGCGCCCCGATCGGCAGGCACAGGGCCATCGCCACGAACCAGAAGACGCGGGCGATCTCGTCCGGCAGGGCGAGGAACGGCACGATCGCGATCGCGAACGGCGGCGGGTAGAGGTAGATCGCGAAGCCGCCGGCCACCGACACGGCCGGGTCGTAGAGCCGCTCGCCCGAGACGAGGCGGTGGGCCGCGCCGGCGTAGGCCTCGAAGTCGTAGCCGAACGTCTTGCCGGCCACGGCGCCGATCAGGCCGACCATGAACGCCAGCAGCACCAGGGCGCCTACGGGCACGAACGCTTCCGCCAGCCGCGACCGCGACCTCGGCCCGTCAACCGTGGTCATCGCGGCCCCCTCATTTCGCCGGCGCGTCCTCGGCCGGCGACTTCCCCGCCGGCGAGCCGCCCGCCGGCGCGTCCTCGGCCGGCGCGCCCTCGGAGGCCAGCCGGCGCACGCCCCGGTGGATGAACCGGATGCGCAGCAGGTCCCAGGCCACCCGCAGAGCGAGCCCGGGCCGGGGGTGCATCCGGGAGCCGCGCCTGTCGTTCCAGACGATCGGCACCGTCACCATCCTGTAGCCGCGCTTGCGGATCAGGTAGATGAGGTCCACGTCGAAGACGATGCTGGTGACCCCAGCAGGCCGAACAGGTCGCGGGCGGCGGACGCGGCGGAAGCCCTTGAAGCCGCACTGGGTGTCGCGGATCGGGGCCCGTCACCCAGACCTGGGCGGCGAAGCGGAACAACCGGCCGATCCAGCGCCGGGCCGCGCGGCTGCGACTTGCGCATGTCCGAACCGTCGGGCTGGATGCGGCTGCCCAGGGCGACGTCGGCCAATTCGAGCGCCTTCACCAGCAGCGGGATCTGGTCGGCCGGAGTGGCCATGTCGGCGTCGGCGAAGATCAGCAGGTCGCCGTCGCCGGCCAGCATTCCCGCTCGAACGGCCGAGCCCTTGCCGGCGTGAGGGATCGTCAGCAGGCGCAGCTCCGGGCAGGAGTTGGGCTTGGCCTTCGCCGTCGCCTTTCCGGGCGCGGTCTCGCCGTCCGAGTATTCGGGGCGCCGCCGGACCAGTTCGGCCGTACCGTCGGTGCTGCCGTCGTCCACGACGAGGACGTTGACCGTGGCCGGCAGCCGATCCCGGGCCGAACACAGGTAGCCGAACAATTCGTCCAGCGCGGGGCCGAGACGGGCCTCCTCGTTGTACGCGGGCAGAACGATTCCAAGGCTGCTGACCATTGACCGGGAGTGTAGGGCATGAGAGCCGCCACTTTGCCGTGACGGCGGGGCCGCGCCGCCGCATAGCCTGCGGTCACGCCGGGGCCGAATACACTCTCGGGGTCCGCCGGCGGCCGTCGGCTCGCTGGCAGCGCACACGATCTTCCACGAACGCGCGGCGACGAGAATGCGCAGTCGCAAGGAGTGAGGGGGAGGAATGAGCAGGGAACGAATTGAGACAGGCGGAGTCCTGACTCGTGCCATCCGATGTATCGGCCTCGATGAACTTTCCCCGCCAGTCAGACCACCGGTCGTCGCCCTGCTCCTGGCTTGTGTCGCATGGCCGTTGGTTGCGCTGTCGATCGACGCCGTTGACACGACCACCGGCGTCGTGTTCTACGGACCGGCTCCCGCTGCAAGCCAACTCGCGCGGTGGTCGGCGGCCGGAAGCGCAGTCTTCATCTCCGCGATCGTGGCCGGCACCGTCGTGGGCCCAGTGGCACGGCGCATGCTCGTCACCGGCGCGGTTGTCGCGTTCGTGGTCGCTTTGGCCGTTTCGATCGCGGCCCTTCCTCTCATACCGGCCGTCTTGGGCCAGCACGTTGGGGCCGGCTGCTACGACTACTCCGGCGGCCCGTGCAACTACGCGAGCAGTACGAACGACCTGCTGTTCAGCTTCGAGTCTGCCGGGCTCTTCTTCGTTGCGCCGCTGATCGAACCGGTGCCGGTCATCATCCTCGCCCTCGGTGTCGCCGTTTGGTCACTAGTAGTAAATCGCGCCGAGTCGCTCAGCGCGGCTATAGACTCGGGCTCCACGGTTGTGTTGCCTTAGGGCTCGAAGAACTCGGCCGATTCTGCCGAAGTACGGCTACGTCACTCCCCTCCAATGCCGCGCAGGCTGAGGCATCGATGAGCACCCGGTAACCCTCATCGCGCACGACACGAACCGCATAGCCCGCGGTCACGCCTTCGTCAGCACCTCGAGCCAGCGCAGGTACTGGTCCCCATGTTCGATCGTCGGCACGGCGACCATGCCCTCCGTGTAGCCGTTCCAGCTGTTGAAGACCAGACCGTCCCGGCCGAAGTCCGCGACCATCGAGGTCAGTGCATCCTGCCAGGTGGGCGAGAAGCCGTAGAGACGCGAGCCCGGAAAGACGACGTGAGCGTCGTAGCCGGGCGAGACATCCATAAGGAACGGAATGCCGGTGGCGGACCATCGCCGGGAGTAGTCGCGCTTCCAGTCGATCAGCTGTGCCTCGGTCGGGGAGCCCGAGACCCAGATCTCGGGAATGAAGGACTGGATGCCCAGGATGGACTCCGTCCGAGCGAGCGCAGGCCCGGTCGATTCGGGGCCGGGCCTGAATGTACCCGGGGCGTTCGAGTTCGGAGGCAGAGGATCGATGAAGAAGCCCACCTCGACGCCGGTCTGGGCCAGCACGGCATCAGCCACCGCATCGAAGCCGTCGGCGAAAGCCTGGTCGTCTCGTGGCCCGAGCCGGTTCGAGGAGGCGTGGATGAGGGCGACGGCGTAGCGGGGCCGCAGCGAGCGGTCGTAGACCTGAGCCCACTCTTGAGCCCACTCCGGATGGGCCGGGTTGCGCAGGTATCGATCGATCAAATTGACGACCTGGCCGACCGTGCCCGGGGCCACCCGGCCATCGCTCGCGGTCGGGAACTCGTCACGCATCGCCCAATCGGCGCGCGACTCGATGAACGGGACGATGACCAGGTGCCTGCCCATCGCTGCGGCATACAACTCGTCCTGCGCACCGGGGGCGGTCTGCATCGGCGCGACCGGCACCCATCCGGTGCTGCAGGGCAGAGAGTCCTGGCCCCAGGAGGACATGCTGACTGCGTTGAGGCCTGCGCCGACCATCTGGTCCACCACGAAGTCGCGGCTCGCCGTGCCCGTCGACCAGGTCAGGTCTCTTGCTTCACTCGGATGGAGCGTGTACAGGCCGAGATTCGGGGCAGGGTTGCAGCCATACGGAGCTGTTCCATCGCGGGCCTGGCCGGCGAAGAAGAGGCTCGTGGCGATCCGTTCGTTCTCGAAGCCCGGGTTGGCCAGCCGACCCCGGATCCCCGGCTCGGCCGGAATCCGCGCGGATGCTGTCGGGCTGCTCGCTCGACCGGGGCTCTCGGCGGTCGAGGGCGACGGAGCCTGGCCGGACGCTCCGGCGGTAGCAGGCGATCCCCCGGCTGGCGCGAGGGAGCAACCGGCCACAAGGACAAGGGCCGCGAAACCGGCGGCTGCAGAGCGTTTCATGCCAATACGCTGCCTCCTGGATCCGATGCCCGTCAAGCGAGAGCTAGGGCTGCCAGTCCGTGGCGATCTGGGCCGGGTTCACTGACTGTCGCGGCTGGCGTTCTGATCGTCGGCGACATCGCGATGGGCTCCGCGTGATCGAACATCCTGTGCCGGCGGCGCCGAGTTGCCGAAAGGGCGGGACCGCGGACGCCGGCGATGCTACCTTCGCCACGTGCGAATCCCGCTTGCTCTCTACGGCTTCGCGTTGCTCGTCCGGTTCGCGCTGTTCGCCGTGCATCCGGACGCGGCCTACCCGGATTCCTTCTACTACGTGGACGTGGCCCGGGCGCTGCAGGCGGGCCACGGGTTCAACATCGATTTCATCTGGTCGTTCGTGGACGTGGGCGGCCGGATCCCGGCGGACCCGATGCTGCCGATCCCCAGCAACGCCCACTGGATGCCGCTCGCGTCGCTCGTCCAGCTGCCCACGATGTGGCTGCTCGGCGCCACGGCCCTGGCTTCGTCGCTGCCGTTCATCCTGATCGGGGCGGTGGCGGCGCCGATGACCTGGTTCCTGGCCCGCGAAGTCGGGGCGGGCGATCGGATCGCCCTGGCCGCGGCCGTCGCCGTGGCCGTGCCCGGGGCGGCGGCCATCTTCATGGTCCAGCCGGACAACTTCTCCCTGTACCAGCCCCTCGGGACCGCGGCCTTGTGGCTGGCGGCCCGCGGTTTGCGCGGCAGCGGCCGGTCTTTCGCCCTGTCCGGTCTGGCGGTGGGTCTGGCAACCCTGGCCCGAAACGACGGCGTCCTGCTGGGCGCGGCGGTCGGGCTCACTTTCGCCTGGGACCGCTGGCACGCCTGGCGGTCGCACGGCGGCCGGATGCCGGCCATCCCGTGGCGGGCCGCCTTTGCCTGCTTCGGGCTCTTCCTGGTCGTCATGGGGCCCTGGTATCTGCGCCAGCTGGCCGTCTTCGGCAGCCTCTCGCCGTCCTCGACGTCCGGCCGGATCCTGTTCATCGCCACGTACGAGCAGATGAACAGCGTCACGTCCGACACTTCCCTGGGCGCCTTCCTGAGCCAGGGGCTGGGGCCGCTGCTGGTCAGCCGGGTCCTCGGCCTGGTCGCCGCGATCCAGGTCTTCTCGGTCCTGGTCTGTACGGTGGTGCTGGCGCCGTTCGCCGTCGTGGGCTGGTGGGTCCGCCGCCGCTCCGCGGATTTCGGGCCGTTCTTCCTGTATCTCTTCCTGCTCTTCGCCGCCGCCGGCTTGCTGTTCGCGGTCCACGTGCCCTACGGCACGTTCATGCACTCGGCCGTGGCCCTGGTCCCGTACACCTACATCGCCGGTCTGGAGGGAGTGGTGCTGGCCGCGGCCTGGGTCGCGCGCCGCCGCAAGGGCTGGGAAGTGGAGCGAGCGGCTCGGATGTTCCTGGTGGCGGCCGTGGGCACGGTCATCCTCAATGCGGCGGCGTTCGCCTACCTGGCCGGCCGATCGTGGGATCAGCAGAAGGACATGCGGCAGCAGGCCGCGGCGGCGCTGGACCGGCTCGGGGCGCCGGCCACGGACCTCCTGCTGAGCGCCGACCCGGGCGGGTTCGAGTACTTCACCGGGCGGGGCGGCGTCGTGACACCGAACGACTCGCTCGAAATCGTTCGTGAGGTCGCGGACGACTATGGCGTCCGCTGGCTCATCCTGGAGCGGGCCCACGTCGTCACGCCGCTCATCCCGATCATCGAGATGAAGGCGCGGCCGGCCTGGATCGGGGCGCCGGTCTTCGAGATCCCGTTCTCCGGGCCCGACACGGGCAACCCTGACGTGGACGCGGCGCCGGCGCTGGCGATCTACCCGATCTGCCTGACGCCGGACGACCAGCGCTGCAGCGTGGCGGCGGCGCCGTGAGCGGCCGCGCCACTCCGGGCCGCGCCGAACCGGGCCGCGCCGAACCGGGCGGCGCCGCCCGGCCCCGGGTTCTCGCCGGGCCGCCGCGAGGCGTGGCTGTGCGTCGCCGCGATCTTCGCCCTGGCCGCGCTCGTCCGGACCGTGGCCGCGGCCACGCTGGCCTTCCCGGTCCCCGAGGACACGGCCTACTACGCCGGGGTCGCCCGCAACCTGGTCGAGGGGCGCGGCTTGATCAGCGACGCCCTGTGGAGCTACCAGACCCAACCCCTGGTCGTGCCGCGGGCCGCCTTCGAAGTCTGGATGCCCCTGCCCTCCCTCCTGGCCGCGATCCCCATCTGGATCGCCGGCGCGTCGAACTGGTTCCGCGCCGCCCAGGTGATGTCGGTGGTCGCCGGCTCGTTCGTGGCGGTCCTGGCGTGGCGGCTTGGCGCCGACGTGGCCGCGGAACTGCGTCTGCCGGTTGGGCGGGCACGGACTCTCGGCGTCGGGTCCGGCGTGGTCGCCGCGTTCCTCGGCCCGCTGGTCGTGTTCGGAGCCCTGCCCGACTCCACGGCCCTGTTCGCCGCGCTGTCGCTGGCGGCCTGCCTGCTGATGAGTCGCATCGCGGTACCGGTGGAGCCGCCGGACGGCCGACCGTTCGGCCGCCACCCGCTCGGCGGTGGACCGTTCGGCCACCGACTGCTCGACCGCCGCCTCCTGGGCCTGGGCGTCCTCATCGGCCTGGCCGGGCTCACCCGCAGCGAAGCGGTCTGGCTCGGACTGGCCTGGCTGATCGTGGCCTGGTTCTGGGTCCGGACCCCCGCCGGAGAGCGGCCGTCGCGCCTCACTCGGGCGGCCCTGGTGGCCGTCCCGGCCGCCGTCGCCATCCTCGTGTTCGCCCCGTGGGCCGTCCGCGACTGGCTCGTCTTCGGCAGCCCCCTGCCCGGCCAGACCCTCGCCAACGCCCTTTCCATTCACCCGACCGACATCTACGCCTATCAGGACCAGCCGACGCTCGCCCGCTACCTGGCCGTCGGACCGCTGGAGCTGGCCGGCATGCGCCTGACCGGCATCTTCCACAACCTGGTCATGGTCCTGACGATCCCGGGCTTCCCCATCGGGCTGGTCGGGCTGGTCATGCTGCCCCGCTACGCCCGCCTGCGGACCCTCCGTCCGCTCGTGCTGGCGGCCGTCGCCACCTTCCTGGCCACGAGCCTGGTATTCCCGGTGAGCACCCTGTGGGGCACGTACCTGCACGCCGCCGGCGCGACTTTCGTGCTGCTGATCGTCAGCTGTCTGATCGCCTTCGACGCCCTGATCGCCATCCTCCATCGGGTCCGTCACTGGTGGCGCCCGGTGGCCTGGCTTGGGCCGGCCCTGGCGACCGCGGTCGCGATGCCCCTGCTGGCAGTGTCCGTTATCTCGATCGACAGGAGCGCCGGCGACGCCGCAGATCGCTACGACCAGCTGCCCCCCGCCCTCCAGCGGGCCGGCGTGGTTCTCTCGGATGAAGAGCCGATCCTGACCGACAGACCGGTCTGGCTGGCCGAAACCGCCCACGTCACCGCCCTGGCCCTACCGGACGAATCGCCGGCGGCCGTCCTTGCACTCGCGTCGCGCTTCCATTCGAAGCTTGTGCTCGTGACCGATGACGGTGTCGAGAGACTTTGGCCGGGCGTCCTGGACGAGGGCGGAGCGGCGGCGAAATGCTTCAGAGAGGTCCATCTGACCGACAACTCGGGCGGGACACCCACAGAAACGTCGTCTCTGAGAGGAATTCGGGCATTCCTGATCGTCTGCCCATGAGAGACGACCCGTATACTCAAACACGTATGGACGCTCAACGCGGCGCCACGGAATCGCGCGACTCTCGCTTCGACGAGCTGTACGCCGAGGCGAAGTCCACGCTGGGTTACGGAGCCAACACGTTGCGCTCTGTGACCGAGCGTTATCGCGAGGCGTACCGGGATACCCTGGCCCGCTGGCATGGCCTCCGCGACATGGTCGACACGCTCGATCGCAACCCCGATCCGGGGCCCGAGGGCGAGGCGGCTGCGGCCGCGGCGGAGGCCGGAGCGGAGGACGCCCGCCAGCGCGCGATCCGGTCCGACGTCGAGCGCATGACCGGCGATCTGGGTCGCCACCAGACCGAATTGTCCAAGCTCGAGCTGTCGGTACGCAGCATGGAAAACGCCTGGTTGTTCCTGGAGCGCGGGGACGCCAGCCTGGTGGCCGAAGTCGCCGACTCCGGCCTGCCGACGGATCTGCAGATGCGGATCGTCCAAGCTCAGGAAGCCGAGCGTTCGCGCCTGGCCCAGGAGGTCCACGACGGACCGGCCCAGGCCCTGTCCAACGCCATCTTCCAGGTGGAGTACATCGAGCGCGTCCTGGACGAAGACATAAGGATGGCCCACAACGAGCTGCGCTTCCTCCGCGAGCTGCTGCGCCGCGAGCTGGGCGAGGTCCGGACCTTCATAAGCCAGTTGCGCCCGCCCCTCCTGGACGAACTCGGTCTGGACGGCTCCATCATGGACGCCGTCGAGAGCATGGCCGCCCTGACCGGTGCTACCGTCGCCACGGAGCTGCGGGCTCCGGGCGACAAGCTCAACGCAGGGCAGCAAACGGCCGTCCTTCGGGTCGTCCAGGAAGCGTTGCAGAACGTACGCAAGCACGCCGGTTCGGGGCGAACCGTGGTCGTGACCAGGTTCGACCCGCCTGAGTGGATCCTCGAAGTCAGCGACGATGGCCGCGGGTTCGACCCGACCACCGTCGCCGCGCGGGGCCGCCGCAATTTCGGGCTCCAGTTCATGCGCGAGCGGGCAGAGCTCATCGGTGCCAAATTCGAAGTTCGCTCACGCCCGGGGGCCGGGACCGTCGTCTGGCTGTCGATTCCAGTGGGAGAGGAGAGCGCATGAGTTCGATGGACTACAACGGTCCGGAGCGCCGCCGGCCCGGGGCGCCGGCACGAAACAGCGAGAAGACGACGATCCTGCTCGTGGACGACCACGCTCTCTTCCGGGTCGGCGTGCGCAACATCCTCGAGCGCGAGCCCGGTTTCGAAATCGTGGGCGAGGCGGACGACACTCGCAGCGCTTTCGACCTGTCCGTGCAGCTGTCGCCGGACATCATCCTTATGGACCTCTCGCTGCCTGCGCCGGGCGGCATCGATACCACGCAGCGGATCAAGCGCGAGCTGCCGTCGGCGGGCATCATCGTTCTCGCCGTCAACGAAGACGAGGACGCGCTCTTCGACGCCATCAAGGCCGGGGCGGCCGCGTTCATCCTCAAGGACGTCGCTCCGGACGACCTGGTCGCAATCATCCGCCGCGTCGCCTCGGGCGAGTATCTGATCAACGACAAGGTCTTCGCCAAGCCGGCCGTCGCCAGCCGGGTCCTCAAGGAATTCCGCGAGCTGGCGATCTACGGCCAGGAGGCCGCCCCGATCTTCGCGCCGCTGTCGCCGCGTGAGGTCGAAATCCTCGACAACATCGCCCAGGGCATGACCAACAAGCAGGTCGCCTACGCCCTTTCGATCTCGGAACAGACGGTCAAGAATCACATGTCCAGCATCTTGCGCAAGCTGAGCGTCAACGACCGGACCCAGGCGGTCGTGTACGCCATGCGCCAGGGCTGGATCAGAATGCCGGAGGACTGATCTTCGGTGACCGCCCCCGAGCCCCTACCGATCTCTCAGCTGGAAATCGCAGAGCGAGCCCGGCGCGAAGTCGATCTCCTGACCCGGGAGATGGGCGAGATCGAGTCGCTCGTCCAGCAGGCACGGACGGAAGCGAACCGCCACGAGACCAAGCGCTCGCAAGCGGTCGACAAGCTCAAGACCGCCCCGAACTACAACCCCGACAGCGACGACGCCCAGCAGCTGGAAAGCATGATGGCGCTGACGCGCCGCTCGGCCATCATGGAAGCCCAGGTCGACATTCTTGAAGGCAAGCTCAAAGTTCTGACCCGCTTCCGCGAGAGTTTGCGCCACTACAGCGGAGAACTGGACCGGGCCTCGATGGGCGGGGCAATGCCCCAACACACTCTGGACAAGCTGGACATGAGCACGCCGCTCCCACCGGCGATCTCGCGGCTGGTCCAGGCCGCCCAGGAGGACATGCGGCGCGAGATCGCTCGGGCGATGCACGACGGCCCCGCCCAGAGCCTTACGAACATCGTGCTGGAGGCTCAGATCGTCGAGCGCCTTCTCGAGAGGGACCCCAAGCAGGCCAAGGCCGAGATCGGTCAGCTCGTGGGCATGGTCCAGCACACCCTGGAAGCCACCAAGACGTTCATCTTCGACGTCCGGCCGATGGTCCTCGACGACCTCGGGCTCGTGCCGACGCTGCGCCGGGTTGCCCGCGACCGTGGCCGCCGCTCCCAGGTCCCGATCGAGTTCGAATCGTACGGGCCGGACCGGCGTCTGCCGATGGACGTGGAGAGCGCCCTGTTCCGGATCATCGACGAAGCGGTCACCGGCTACCTCGCCGGGCGGCCCGACCTGATCTCGATCAAGATCGAGTGGACGGACAAGAAGGCCGAAGCCCGGATAACGGCCAAGCGCGAAATCGAACTCGAGGACGAGGAGATCGAGCAAGACGAGGCGCCGCCGCCGGCCAAGGGCAAGGGCGGCAAGGGGGAAGTGGAAATCCCGCAGGCGCTGAAGGTCATGATCGAGGAACAGCGGGCCGGCGCGGCGGCGGCTCGGAGTGCCCGCAAGCAGAACCTGGCCCTACCGGCATCCACCTGGCGGGAGATCCAGCAGCGCGCCGATACGATCGGCGTCCGTGCCGAGTTGAGCGAGGACGGGCGCGAGCTCGTCCTGGTGCTGCCGGTCCAGTGACGCTCGGCGTTGCGTCCCGGACGGCCGGGGCGCGGGCAGGCCAAGGCCTGGTCGAGTACGGCCTGATCCTGGCGCTGGTGGCCGTTGTGTGCGTGATCTCGCTCGTCTTCTTCAGCGACCAACTGTCCTCGATCCTGAGCATCATCGCCGAGCAGGTCTAGGGACGGCAAAGCGCTTCCGCCTGGCACCAGCCCCACCGATGAGCGGTTCCCGGCGGCACCGAAGATACGTTCTTTGCTGTATCGGATCGGGGTGGTCCGGGCCGGTCCCATTACCATCGGGCTAGTGGCCCGAAGCTGGGTCGGCTCGCAGAATCAAGCCAACCTCCCATTGGAGGGTCGTCATCATCAGGAGGCTATAGATGCTTCTCCGCACCAAGGGCCAGGGCCTCGCCGAGTACGCCCTGATCCTCGCCCTCATCGCCATCCTCGCGATCACCGCTCTGCTCTTCCTGAGCGGCCAGATCAACACCATCCTCAGCGTCATCGGCGCCAACCTGTAAGCCGCTTCGCTGCGACAACCAAAGGCCGCGCCCGCTCGGGCGCGGCCTTTCTGTCTGCCGGGAATCGTGCCGGACCGCGCTTCTCGGCCCGTTTGGGCAGGGGAAGTGGCCTGGTTGCTTCCTACTCCGATAGCCCATTGGTATAGTCGCGTTTAGGTTCGCCGCAAGGCTAACGTGATGTTCCTATCTCATGACCTTGGGGAGAGACGTAGTGAGACGCTCAAATCGGCTCCTGATCCTGGTCGGCGTGTTCCTCGCCGTCGTAGCCTTCGTTGGAGTTCTGGCTCTCGGCAACGGAGGGGGCACGGGGTCCGGCGGGACCAAGGGCACACCGACGCCCACGGCCGAACCCAAGGTTGACGTAGTCATCGCCAAGCAAGACATCAACCTCGGCGACAAAATCACGGTGGATATGGTCGAGACCGAGAAGATGACCGTTGCGGAGCGCGACGCGCTCGACGGAACCACCTTCAGCTCCGCAGGGCAGGTGGTCGGCAAGGTGGCCGGCGGCTCGATCAAGAAGGGCGAGATCCTGTACGCCGACAGCTCGTTCCTTCAGCCCGGCACCTTCATCGCCGGCAAGGACCTGGCCTCGGCCATCACGCCCGGTAGAGTGGCCGTGTCGATGGAAGTCGACCAGGTCAACGGAGTGGGCACGCTGCTCGTCCCGGGCGACCACGTTGACATCGTCCTTGCCATCTGGGTCGAGGAGGTCAAGCTCACCGCCGTCTCGGACAACGGGCGGTGGAAGTACGAACTCGGCAACCCGGAGCACGTCACGAGCAAGATGATCATCCAGAATCGCAAGGTCCTGGTGACGCTGCTACCGACCGTTGCGGCCACCACCAACAACAACGCGGCCACCGGACCTACCCCGTCGGTGGCGCCCAAGGCGACCGCTCAGACGATCAGCAACAACGAAGCTCACATGATCGTTGTGCTCGAAGTGCTGCCTGAGGAAGCGGAAGTCATCCGCTGGGCTCAGCGCGAGGAGCAGAAGACCCCGCAGGACTACATCGACCTCAGCCTGGCTCTCCGTTCGGACAAGGACAACGACTCCCCCGACGCGAAGACTCTTGGCATCACCTTCAGGGAACTGGTCACGCGCTACGGCGTGCTCCCGCCCGACCCGCGGGGCATTCTGCCCGCGGACCTGGCCAAGCAGATCACCTGGTAGCCGGCGACGCCGGCGGCGACGCCGGCTCGTCCATCCCCCGCGAGAGGCCGAGAGATCGGCCTCTCCGCTCCCGAGTAGCACACCTTCATGGCTGACCGGATCAGAGTCCTCATCGTCGACGACATTCCCGAGACACGCGACCACCTGACCAAGCTGCTCGGCTTCGAGCCGGACATGGAGGTCGTTGGGGCCGCGTCGTCCGGGTCGGACGCGATCGTTCAGGCCACGAAACTCCAGCCCGACGTCGTCCTGATGGACATCAACATGCCCGACATGGACGGCATCACCGCGACCGAGCGTCTCTCCGCTCAGGTCCCCAACGCGGTCGTGGTGATGATGTCGGTCCAGGGCGAAGCGGACTACCTGCGCCGGTCGATGTTGGCCGGGGCGCGCGAGTTCCTGGTCAAGCCGTTCAGCAGCGACGAGCTCACAGCATCGATCCGGCAGGTCTACTCCCGTGAGAGGGACAAGGTGGGCCGGATCGCGGTCCAGCCGGCCGCCCGGTCCCATGACCCTTCGGCGTTAGGCACGGTCGTGGCCGTGTTCGGCCCCAAGGGCGGGGTGGGCCGGACGACGATCGCCGTCAACCTGGCCGTCGCGGCGGCCGTCGAGCTGAACAAGACGGTCGTTCTGGTGGACGGCTCTTTTCAGTTCGGTGACGTAGCGGTGCTGCTCAACCTGAATCCCAAGGACAAGTCGATGTTCGAGCTGATGCCCGAGCTCGAAGGGGAAGGCGCGGAGGCGGAGGCCCTCGACGCCTACACCGTCTCGCATTCGTCGGGCATCAAGGTGATCCTCGCTCCGCCGTCGCCGGAGATGGCGGACGTGATCACTCCCGGCGGCGTCAAGCGCGTGATTGAGGCTCTCCGCCAGCGCTACGAGCTGGTCGTCGTCGACTGCTCGGCCTGGTTCAACGACACGACGCTCGGCATCCTCGATCTGGCGGACACCGTCCTGACCGTTCTGACCCTCGAGATCACGAGCATCAAGAACATCCGCCTCTTCCTCGAGGTGGCCGAGAAGCTCGGCTACGAGGGTAAGATCAAGCTGGTCCTTAACCGAGCCGACACGACGCTGGGCATCCGGGTGGCGGATGTCGAGCACTCGATCGGCCGGAAAGTGGACCACACCATCGTCAGCGACGGCCGCGCCGTCGTCTACGCGCTCAACCGGGGCGTACCCTTCGTCATAAGCAATCGCGAAGCGCAGGTTTCCCAGGACGTGCTACGTCTCGCTACGGCAGTGACAGGCGACCGGGAAACAAGCGAAGATGACCACAAGTCGACGCAGAAGAGCAGATCGCTCTTCGCCTGGAGATAGTAGTTCGGGCAGCTAGGGGTGTAGGCGATGTCCCTTCTGAAGCGAATTGAAAGCGCCCGACCGGGCGTTACTCCGGGGGCGCCCGGTGCACCCGCGGGACCGGCTGGACCTGGAGGCCCCCCGTCCGGGACGGGCCAACGGTTGCTCAGCCAGGCCCCCGTCCGCGAGTCGCTGCGTGAGGTCAAGTTCCGGATCCAGTCCCGGGTCATCCAGGACCTCGACCCCAAGCTCGACCTGGCCAACCAGGTTGAGGTGCGCCGGCAGATCGAAGACATCTTCAGCCGCGTCATCGACGAAGAGGGCCTGGCCCTCACCCGCGCCGAACGTGTCCGGATGCTCGAGCAGATCACGGACGAGATCATCGGCCTGGGCCCGATGGAGCCATTGCTCCGCGACGAGACCGTGACCGAAATCATGGTCAACGGTCCCCGCCAGGTGTACATCGAGCGGAGCGGCAAGCTCGAGCTGACCAACGTCGTCTTCCAGAACGACGACCACGTAATGCGCATCATCGACCGGATCATCGCCCCGATCGGACGCCGCATCGACGAGTCGAGTCCTATGGTCGACGCACGCTTGACGGACGGCTCCCGCGTGAATGCCATCATTCCGCCGCTGTCGCTGATCGGCCCGGTCATCACCATTCGTAAGTTCGCGGCATCGCCGTTCACGGTGGATGACCTGATCCGGTTCGGTACCGCCACCCCGGAGATGTTCGACTTCCTGCGCGCCTGCGTGGAAGCCCGCTTGAACATCTTCGTCTCCGGCGGTACCGGCTCGGGCAAGACGACCACCCTGAACGTGCTCTCGTCCTTCATTCCGAACGACGAACGTATCGTCACCGTGGAAGACGCCGCCGAACTCCAGCTCCGCCAGGAGCACGTGGTCACTCTGGAGTCGCGCCCGCCGAACATCGAGGGCCGCGGCGCCATCCCGATTCGGGAGCTCGTCCGGAACTGCCTGCGAATGCGGCCCGACCGGATCATCGTCGGCGAGTGCCGAGGCGGCGAAGCGCTGGACATGCTCCAGGCCATGAACACCGGCCACGACGGCTCGATGTCCACCGGCCACGCCAACAGCCCGCGCGACATGCTCGCCCGCCTGGAGACGATGGTCCTCATGGCCGGCGTGGACCTGCCGCTGCGGGCCATCCGCGAGCAGGTTTCCTCGGCCGTGGACCTGATCGTTCATCAATCCCGCCTCAAGGACGGCACGCGCCGCATCACCAACATCACCGAAGTCCAGGGCATGGAAGGCGACGTCATCGTCATGCAGGACGTCTTCATGTTCGAGCAGACGGGCGTCGTCGAAGGCAAGATCCAGGGTCGCCTCCGCCCGACCGGTATTCGGCCCAAATTCGTCGAGAAGTTCGAAGTCATGGGCATCCACTTGCCCCAAGGCCTCTTCGGCTTCGCGTAGGGTTCGGGAGGCAGGGAGGCCGTCATGGTCATCTTCATCGCGCTGATCCTGGCGCTCGGTATCTTGTTGATGTTCCTCGGGCTGGCCACGTCCGGTCGAGGCTCCGGCATCGCCACCCGCCTCGAACGGTACGCGTCCGGCAAGCCGGAGCCGACGACGACAACGGTTCAACCCGGCGTCGGCATCGGCGACGTGCTCGCTCAGAGCGTCGCCCTTACCCGGCTCAACAAGATCGTCGAGCAGCGGGACTTCGGCGCAAACCTGGCGCGCGACATCGCCCGCGCGGACCTCAAGCTGCGGCCAGGCGAGTTCATGGGCATCTGGCTCGGCTCGATCGTCGGCGTGCCGCTCCTCTTCCTGCTGTTCGGGCTCATGTTCAAGCCGCTTGCGTCACCGCTCGGCTTGCTCGGCGGCGCCGCTTTCGGCGCTTTCCTGCCGCGCTTCTGGCTCGGACGGCGCCGCGCCTCGCGCCTCAACGCCTTCAACAAGCAGCTGCCGGACACGATCACCCTGATCGCCAACGCCCTGCGCGCCGGCTCGTCCTTCCTGCAGGCAATCGAGATGGTCGTCCGGGAAGCCCAGCCGCCCGTGACGGTCGAGTTCGGCCGCGTCGTCCGCGAGGTCAACCTCGGTCTTGCCTTCGACGTTGCCCTCGACAACATGGTCCGCCGAGTCCGGTCGGACGACCTCGAGCTGATGGCCACCGCCATCACCATCCAGCACCAGGTCGGCGGCAACCTGGCCGAGATCCTCAATTCGATCGCGTTCACCATCCGAGAGCGCGTCCGGATCAAGGGCGAGATCAGAACGCTCACCGCCCAGCAGCGCATGTCGGGCTACGTGGTTGCGTTCCTGCCCATCGGCCTGGTCGGCGTCCTGTTCGTCATCGCCCCCAAGTTCATGGAGCCGATGTTCCTGAACCCGCCCGGCATCGTGGGCCTGCCGGCCGGCGTCATCATTCTCATCATCGCCGGCGTCTTGATGTTCATCGGCTTCGTGCTCATCCAGCGCATCGTCAAGATCGAGGTCTGAGCGATGATGATCTTGTTTGCAGCCGTCGCCGCCATCGGCATCCTGCTGGTATTCGTCGCCCTGGCCGGCGGCTCTTCCGTCGACCCGGTACAAGCGCGCCTGACCCAACTGGGCAATATCCAGGCTCGCAACCTCGAGGAACTCGAACTCCAGCAGCCGTTCGCCGAACGAACCCTGCGGCCGCTCGTCGCCCGCTTGTCGCGCATCGGCAGCCGCTTGAGCAGCGCCTCATCCTCCGATACGGCCGAGCGCCGGCTTTCCCTGGCCGGCAACCCCGGCGACATGCGCCTGGCAGACTGGATGGGCGCGAAGGTGCTGGTCGGCATCGCTACCGGTGCCATCATGTTCCTGCTTCTCGGCGTCATGGCCGGCGGCGGGTTCAGCGTCAGCCACCTCCCGCAGGGCCTCGTCTTCGGCTCGGTCGGCTTCTTCCTGGGCTATCTCCTTCCCGAGTTCTGGCTGGGCAACAAGATCAAGGCCCGCCAGAAGGTCATTCTCAAGATGATTCCCGACACGCTCGACCTGCTGACAATCTCAGTGCGGGCCGGCCTCGGCTTCGACGCCGCGCTGGCCAAGGTCGTCGAGAAGCTGCCCGGCCCGCTCACGGACGAGTTCCGCCGAGCCCTGGCGGAAGTCCGCGTCGGCAAGGCCCGCCGAGACGCACTGCGCGACATGATCCCGCGGACGAACGTCCAGCCGCTTTCCAACTTCATCGGCGCGATCATTCAGGCCGAACAGCTCGGCGTCTCGATTTCCAAGGTGCTCCAGGTCCAGTCCGAGCAGCTGCGTATCGAGCGCCGCCAGCGAGCTGAGGAGCAGGCGGCCAAGGCCCCGATCAAGATGCTCTTCCCGCTTGTCGGTTGCATCTTCCCGTCGCTGTTCGTAGTCATTCTCGGTCCGGCGATCATCTCCCTGGTCCGGACCTTCGCAGGCGGCGGCATTCCGAGCAAGTGAGCCGGCAGCTTCTGGTCGCCCGTAACGCCAGCCGCGGAACGGTTCTGGCCGAGCGCCTCGAGAACGCTTCTTCACTGTGGGGCAAGTTCATGGGCCTCATGGGGCGGGCCGGGCTCGCCGCGGGCGAAGGGTTGTGGCTGCCCGGCGAGAACGGGATCCACATGCTGTTCATGCGCTTCGCCATCGACGCGGTGTTCGTGGCGGCACCTGACGGCGGGCAGGACGGCACGCGTCGCGTAGTGGCCGTCAGGCCTGCACTGCCACCCTGGCGGGGCGTGGTGTGGCTCGTGCGCGGCGCCAGAGGAGTGCTCGAATTGCCCGCCGGCACGATCGGCACCTCGGGCACCGCAGTCGGCGACGAAATCGTCATCGAGGCGCCGTAGGTCGCGGCAGGGGACGGGCCATCCAGCCGCAGATAAGCCGCAGATAAGCCGCAGATAAGCCGCAGATAAGCCGCGCGTAAGCGGCGGCTAAGCCTCGGGTGAGCCGCTCTTGGTAACGTGCCGGTATGGCGTCTCCAACCATCGGTCTGCCCGATATCGCGCGGGGGGGCCTGGCCGGGCTCGGCGGCCGGATGCTGGACCTGGCGCTGCCGGGCACGTGCGCCGGCTGCGGAGCCGAGGAGACGGTGTTCTGCGCGGCGTGCCGGCGAACCCTCTACACGCGTCTGGAATTAGCGCCGGGAGTACCGCTCGGATTGCCCGCGGCCATGCCGCCGGCAATCGCTCAGCTGGAGTGGTGCGCCGCGTTCACGGGGCCGGTGAGGGCGGCGCTGCACCGCCTCAAGTATTCCGGCGAGCGACGTCTGGCCCCGCCGCTCGCCGCGGCCATGGCCGCCCGCTGGAGAGTGGCCGCGGCCGGCGGCGATCTCCTCGTGCCTGTCCCGGTGCACCGCAACAGGGCCCGGGCTCGCGGCTACGATCAGGCCGTCCTGCTCGCGTCCGCAGCGTCGGGGCATCTCGGCGTCTCGTGGTTGGCGGCCCTCGAGAGGACGCGCGACACCACCCCCCAGTTCGAGCTGGACCGCGGAGCGCGTCGACGCAACGTTGGTGGCGCGTTCGCGCTGAAGCCCGGCCTGGCGGCCACGGTCGCGGGCCGGTGGCCGGTGCTGGTTGACGACGTGGCCACCACGGGCGCCACTCTGGCGGCATGCGCGGAGCCACTCTACGAAGCCGGGGCCGTGGCCGTGTCGGCGCTGACGGTCGCCCGCGAGCGCTGAGCGCGGCGCCGGCCCAGGGTGGGGTGGGCCGAATACTGGAAACGGCAGAGGCCCAGGCCCGACACCGCTTCTATACTGGCCTGGCGGGAGCGCTACGAGGCGCGCCGCGGTCGAGCCGTCGGGCCGGCCGAAAGCTGGCCATTCGCGTTGCGGAGGTAGGCCGTGAGGACGATCGTCAAGGGCAAGAACATCGACGTCCCGGATCACGTTCGGCAGTATGCGGAGCGCAAGATGCGCCGCCTCGAGCGCTTCCTGGACGATCGATCAGAGGCCGTGGTGGAGCTCTCCGCGGAACAGCACCACAGCGCCGCGGAATCGCAGATAGTGGAAGTGACGCTCGTCGTAGACGGGCAGCCACTGCACAGCCATGCGGCGGCTCCAACGCACCAGGCCGGCCTTGACATCGTCATCGACAAGATCGAGCGCCAGGCCGTGGACTACCGCGAGCGTCACCAGGGCAAGGGCCGAACCGAGGCCGGCAAGGCCCGGCTGGCCGCCGAGGCCGTGTCGGAGAGCCTTCCCGACGACCCGCCGGCCGGGCGCAGCGGCGCAGAAGGATCGAGCCCGTCCCGGATCGTGAAGACCAAGCGATTCGCCATCGAGCCGATGTTCGAGGAGGACGCCGTCTCCCGGATGGAGGAACTGGGCCACGTGTTCTTCCTCTTCGTCAACGCCGAGACCGAGCGGTTGTGCGTACTCTACAAGCGCAACAGCGGCGACTACGGCCTGATCGAACCCGTGATCGCGGGCGAGTACACGACCGGGCGGAACGGTCACAAGGCCGGCTGAGTCCGCGGCGCCAGGATTTGCCGCTCGCATGACAGACCCCAGCCGTGTGGCGGGCCCCAGAGCCCGCCGGGCGCTCTCGCACGGCCGGCGGGCCGGCCCGCACCTCCCGACGGGCCGCGGGCTGGTCAAGGCCGCCGAGCGGGCGGCCCATATCGGCGCCTGGACGCTGCAGATCTTCAGCGACAACCCAACGGCCTGGCGCCGCCGCTCCGAGCCCCCGCCGGAAGCGGCCTTGTTCCGGGCCCGACTGGCCGAATTGGGCCTGGGGCCCGTGTCCATCCACGCCGCCTACCTGATCAACCTGGCCGGGTCCGACCAGGTCCTGTACGAGCGCTCCATCGACCTCCTGCACGAGGAACTGCTGGCCGCGCCGGCGTTCGGTGCCGGTTTCGTCAACGTACACGCAGGTTCACATCGGAAGGCCGGCCTGGAGGCCGGGATGGAGCGGCTGGCGGATGGGTTGGCCGCTGCCCTGGCCGGGGTGCCGGACGGCAGCGGGTCGCCCCTGCTCGTCATCGAGAACTCGTCCGGCGGTGGGGACGGGATCGGCGTGACGATCGAGGAGCTGGCCTCGATCGACCGGCTCGTCCGGGACCGAGGTTTCGGTCCGCGCGTCCGCTTCTGCCTGGACACCGCCCATCTCTGGGGAGCCGGGTATGAGATCTCGAAACCGGACGAGGTCGACGTTGTACTGGACCTGTTCGACCGGCTGATCGGACTCGAACGCCTGGCCATGATCCACCTCAACGATTCCAGCTCCGGCCTGGGCTCGCGTCACGACCGCCATGCCCATCTGGGGGACGGCCAGATCGGCGAGGCCGGGCTGGCGCGATTTGTCCGCCACGAGGCGCTGAAGGGCGTGGCCTATTTCTTCGAGACGCCGGGCATGGAAGACGGCTTCGACGCTGTCAACATGGCGCGGATCGCGGACATGGCCGAAGGACGTCCCCTTACCGCGCGCGCGACGGCCCCCTAGGCGGCGCTATCCTTCGAGCCATCGACGAACTCAGGAGGGACCGGCCCGGCATGGCTGAACCTATCGACCAGCGCGGCACCGCAACCGGCGCCGGTCCGGCCGTCAAGCCCTGGGAGCTGGCCGGCCTGGCCGTGGCGGTTCTCGTCGCGGCGATCGTCCGGCTGGCCTACGTCCCCTCGGGCAGCGGCTGGAGCGTGGACCAGGGCACGCAGATGCTGGCCCTCTGGAACGCCTGCTCCAGCGGCAGCCTGCCGCTATACGGACCTTCGGCGACGTCCCTGGGCTCGCCGTTCCACCACGGGGCGCTTTTCTACGACCTGCTCCTGCCCGTGGCCTGCCTGACCCACTCCGACCCGAGGGCCATCGTGGCGGAGATCGCGGTTGTGAGCCTGACCGTCATCCCGATGCTGTGGTGGATCGCGCGGTCCATCGGCGGTCGGGCTGCCGGCCTGGCGGCGGCGGTCCTGGCGGCGACCTCGGCCGACTTCGTCGTCTACTCCACGTTCGTCTGGAACCCGACCTTCGTCGTGCCGGGAGCGTCGCTGGCCTTCCTGGGCGCCTGGCAGGCCTTGAGAACCGGGCGGGGGCGCTGGTGGCTGGCGGCCGGTGCGGGCTTCGCGGTGGCGGCTCAGTCACACGTGGCCGCCATGATTCTCTGTCTTGCCTTTGGTCCCGGCGTTCCTGGCCAACCTGGCGACCACCCCGCGGTCGTACAGGCTCCGGCTGATCGGCTGGGGCGTTGCGGCCGCTGGGCTCGTCGCGCTGATTTACGCTCCGGTGGCCGTAACGGAGCTGACGAGCGGCCACCCCGAGATTACCGGCATAGCGGGCTATCTGGCCGCCCCGCCCGGCTACGTTTCGGTCAGCCCCGCGGCGCGAGTGCTATTCGCAACCATCCGGGTTGCGGCATGGCCGCTCGTCGGCTGGCCCTACTTCGAAATGCACGCCGGCTTCTTGCTCGCGGCCTTGACGGCCCTGGCCCTGTACGTCGCGCTCGGCCTGCTCGTCTACCGGGCCTGGCGCCAGCGGCGGACCGTTTCGGGCGGCGAAGTCCCCGCGCGGACCGAGCGGTTTGGGCTGCTGTTCGTGACCGGCAGCCTGATGGTCTTGATCCTGGGCCTCGGCCTGCTACTGCGCTCCGTATCGGAACTGAACATCTCGCTAAACGAGCACTACCACATGACCGTGGATCCGCTGGTGGTCGTCGGCGCCGGGGTGTCGATCGGCGCGCTGTGGCGCGTCCGGCCATCGCGGGCGGTCCTGGCGCCGATCGGCCGCATCGCCGCCGTCATCCTCGTGGTGGCGTCGGTTGCCTGGAACGCGGCCCACTGGCCGCCGCTGGACGCCCCGGACGGCGGCTGGGCAGCGGCTCAGGCGGCCGCGGCGCGCATCGAGAGCGATGCCGCGGGTGGTTCCATCGCCCTTGTGGGCCTTCCGTCGGACATGAACCCGGACGCGTACCGGTTCCCGCTCGTCATGGACGGCCTCGATCTGGTCGACCCGTCTGGCGCGTCGGTCGTGGTGGTGCTGTGCGACATGCGGGCCGTCGACGACTGCGGCGGTGCCGCAGAGGGCGCCTGGGCCGCCACCGCCCCCGAAGCGAGCGGCCTGTCATTGGTAGAGCGGTTCCAGCCGGCGCCGGACAGGTGGCTGAGCGTCTACCGGCGCTGAGCCCCGGGGAACGAAGGGGCGCGGGGAGACGAGGGGCACGGGGAGGCGCAGCCGCCCCCGCTCAGTCGGGCCGGCGGGTCCAAGTCGAGGCGCCTCGGGCCAACCGCTTGCTCAGACGGCAAGGCTGAGCGGTTATCGGACGGGGCGAATCCGAGGCGGCAGCTGCCGAACCATGGGCCGGGCCTGATGAAGACCGCCGACGGCCGACATGACCGGCAATTCGCGGCGGTCGTCCATGCGGCGGGCATCCAGCGACCGATCCTCGGGCCGGATGCTGGCGTAGCCCCGACCAAAGCGCCGCATTCGCACCGCCAGGTAGTACTCCATCACCTGACGGACCTGCGGCTCCGACAGGATGTCATCGGCGCGGAGGGCGTATTCCACACGCGCCGTCGGGTTGGTGGTGCCGCCGGTGACCGTGCCAAGGTACTGGGGCGCCTCGGCGTCATCGCGGATCTCACGCAACCCGCGCGCCAGCTTGGTAGCCGTGCCGAGGGACGGCATTCGATCCCCCCGGATCAGCCTCGAGATCGTCGAATGATCGACCCCGGACTGCTGCGCCAGCTGCCGCTGCGACATCTTCTTCGCTTTGAGCTGAGCCCGCAGCCAGTCGTTGAAGCCGCGTGCGTTCTGTACCGCCATGGGCGTTTCACGCTCCGAGGGTACGGGCATTGTGTCCGTATAGAGGAACTATCGGAGGACACCCCCATACCGTGAATGACCTTTTGGTACCTGCGCCGTCCGACGGTCGGGTTGCCCTCAGGACTGCGGCAGTGGGTCCAGACCGGGCAATTCCTCGACCACCATGCCTCCGCCGCGCGGTTTCGACGAGAGCATGTAGGCAATGGCGCCGATCACGACGATCGAGAAGACGCTAATCGCCCGGTCCACGAGGACGATTGCGGCCGCCTGGACGTTGGTCGCGTTGAAGATCGTCGTGAGCATGGTCAGCATGCCGGCCTCGACCAGGCCGAGACCGGCCGGCGTGAATGGGATGGCGGTCAGGAGCGAGCCGATCAGGGCCACGAACATGGCGCCCGAGAGGCCCAGGGTCACGCCGTCGAAGCCGAGGGCGCGAACGACCAGGTACAGCCGCATCGCTTCCGTCGCCCAGATCAAGGCGGTCAGGATGCCCAGCAGCGGCAGGCCGCGCAGGCCGACCGAGCCGAAGACGCCCTCCTCGAAGCGCTCGTACATCTCCACAGCGCGTTCGGGCAGCGGCAGCGTGGAGATCACGCGGTGACCGAAATTCCGCATCACCACGAGGGCGACTATGAGGAGCACCACGACGACCGCGCCCAACGCGAACACGACCTGCACGGTTTGCGGCAGCGCGTTGAGACCGTCGCGGAATCGAATGTAGCCGGCGGCCACGCCCAGGGCGGCGATGGCGATCAGATCGAGGATCCGCTCCATGAACACCGTGCCGAGGGTCTTTGTCGCCGACACGGGGCTGTTCAGCTTGAGCAAGTAGGCACGGTACAGGTCGCCGAGCTTGGCCGGAACGACGCAGTTCACCAGCCAGGAGATGAAGAGGATCTCCGTCGCGTCTTGGGGCTTGACCTTGTAGCCCGCGCCGCGCAGCAGCTTGGACCAGCGATAGCCCCGCAGCGGGAAGCCACAGTAGTAGACGACGAAGGCGAGCAGCAATAGGAGCAGGTTCGCTTGTGCTATTTCGCCCGGGACCTTGGCCATGTCGTCGCGGTTGAGCCAGACCGCCACGACCAGGATTGCCAGCGGGACCACGATAGAAAGGATGGTCTTGGGCTGGCGGAGCCGGCGCAGCAGCGACATCTGCTCCGCGGCCGGCACTTCGACCTGGAGGTCGGGGTGGATCATCGCTTCGGCTTCCTGCTCGAGAGGCTGGCCGATGGGATGCCGGTGGCGGTCCTCGTGGCTCATATGGCGCCTCCGCTCGCCTGGGGCCGGCGCCGGCCGTTCCCCCGCATCGACTGGATGAGCTTCGCTGCCGGCGTCCATGCTCGGACGTAGAAGCTTGCCCGGCCGGGTCGGATCTCGGCAGCGGCCAGGCAGGCGAGCAGCCCTTCCGGCGTGCTGGGATCGCCGTCGACGATGTTGTAGGTGACGCCTACCTCCATCACGGTGTGGGAGTCGGATGCGCCGATCCCCGGCAGCCCGTGATCCTTCGCGAATTCGGCGGCCCTCTGGTTGGCCGAGCCGCCCACCACCCTGGCGTTGTAGGCCTCGACCCAATCGATCTTGTCCGCGATCGATTCGAGCGTCGTGCCGGACTTGCGGCCGAAACCGCGGTGGCCGTCGAACGGGTGCGGGACGCCGACCAGACCGCCCTGCTCACGGATGGCGGCGATGGTCTCAACGGCCGAGAGGCCCGGCGGAACGAGCTCCCGCAGGAAGATGCCGAGGACGTCGCCGTCGGCGGTCTTGACCTCCTCGCCGACGATCACCGTCAGATCCGGCGGGGCAATGTCAACGATGCGGAGAGCAGCGTCGATGCGATCGTGGTCCGTGACGGCCAGATGCGTCAGGCCGCGCCGCGCCGCCGCCCGGACGACGGACTCGACGCGAGCCAACGAGTCGAAGCTGGCGCTGGTATGGCAATGAAGGTCGATGAACGCGCGCGCTGCGACGTCCACCCGGGTTGCGCCTGGCTCCGCCATCAGCTCTGCTGGCCGAGGTACTTCTTGTAGAAGTCGAAGTGCTCGAGGGCCAGGCCGGTGCCCCGGGCGACGCAGTTCATGGCGTCGTCGGCGACGTGGCACGGGACACCGGTCACCTGGGTGAGGAGCCGGTCGATGTTGCGGAGGAGCGAGCCGCCACCGGACATGACCATGCCCTTGTCGATGATGTCACTCGACAACTCCGGCGGAGTCTGCTCGAGAACGAGACGGACCGCGCCGATGATCTGCTGCAGCGGCGGCTCCATGGCCTCCATGACTTCGGAGCTGGTCACGGGGATGGTGCGGGGCAGGCCGGCGATCAGGTCGCGGCCGCGGACCTCGGCCGTAAGCTCGCGCTCGAGAGGCAGGGCCGTCCCGATGGCGATCTTGAGCTCTTCGGCGGTGCGGTCGCCGATCATGAGGTTGTACTTCTTGCGCACGTAGCTGGCAATCGATTCGTCGATCTTGTTGCCACCGACACGCAGGCTGGTCGAAACGACGATGGCGCCGAGCGACAGGACGGCGATCTCGCTGGTGCCGCCGCCGATGTCGATGATCATTGCCCCGGACGCCCCGGCGATGGGTACGGACGCGCCGATCGCCGCCGCCATGGGCTCGTCGATTAGGTAGGCGTGGCTGGCTCCCGCCTTCATGGCCGCGTCCGCGACGGCGCGCTTCTCGACGCTGGTCACGCCCGCCGGAACGCTGATCATCACCTCGGGCTTGCCCCAGCCCAGGCGCCGGTCCGACTGGACCTTGGTGATGAAGTGACGGAGCAGCGCCTCCGTGATGACGTAGTCGGCAATGACGCCGTCGCGCATCGGCCGGATGGCCTGGATGTTGGCCGGGGTACGGCCGATCATGTCGCGGGCTTCGTCTCCCACCGCGACGATGTTGTTGTCGTCGTCGACGGCAACGACGGAGGGCTCCTGCATAACGATGCCCTTGCCCTGGACGAACACCATCACGTTGGCGGTGCCGAGGTCGATACCGATCTTCATGCCGTGTAGCTACGTCCCTTCCGCAAGGCGTTCGATCCTGGCCCCAAGATCCAGGAATTTCTTGTCGATCTTCTCATAGCCACGATGAACGTGATGCGCGCCGTTGATCGTCGTGACGCCGTCGGCCGCCAGAGCGGCCAGGATCAGCGACGCGCCGGCCCGCAGGTCGCCGATCTCGACGTTCGCTCCGTGGAGCGGCGATGGGCCGTGGATCGTGGCGTGGCGCTGGTCGACGATGTCGACCTGGGCACCCATACGGCGCAGCTCGCCGAGCCACTCGAGGCGATCCTCGAAGACCGTCTCGGTCACGTGGCTGTCGCCGGTGGCCTGCGTGAGAAGAACGCATGACGGCGGCTGAAGGTCCGTGGCCAGGCCCGGATACGGCGCGGTCTCGACGTCGCAACTCTTGAATGCTCCCGGATCCGTGCCGCGAGCGTCGATCTCGATGGTGTTCTTGCCGCAGCCGACCTTCACCCCGATGCGGGTCATCAACTCCAGCAAGGCCTCCACGTGCTCGCAGGGGGCATCCGTGATGCTTACCAGGCCGCGCGTCACGGCCGCGGCGACGGCGAATGTGCCGGTCTCGATCCGGTCCGGAACGACGGTGTGACTCGCCCCGCGCAGGCGGCGCTTGCCCTCGATTTCGATCCGGTTGGGGGCCGTGCGCTCGACCTCGGCGCCCATGTCCCGCAGGAATTCGATCAGGTCGTCGATCTCGGGCTCCTGGGCCGCGGGCTCGATGACCGTGTGACCCGTGGCCAGGGTCGCGGCCAGGATGGCGTTTTCCGTGCCCATGACCGTGATCTGGGGGAAGGTGACGTGGCCACCCCGAAGCCGCCCCGGCGCCTTGGCGAAGTAGTAGCCGTTGCGGTATTCGATTTCCGCGCCCAGAGCGCGCATCGCGTCCACGTGGAGGTTCACCGGCCGCCGGCCGATGCGGTCGCCGCCCGGGTTGCTGATGATCACCCGACCGAACCGCGACAGCAGGGGGCCGAGCAGGATGAAGCTGGCCCGCATCTTGGCCGCGGCCTCGAGCGGCACGAACAACCACTCGGCGTCGCCGCCGGCGACTTCGTACACGTTCGGCTCGGGGTGGTCGACCGTCACGCCGATGTCGGCGAGGACGCCCGCCAGCACTCGCACGTCCTCGATCTCGGGGACGTTGGTGAAACGGCAGCGCTCGCCCGTCAGAGTGGCGGCCGCCATGAGCTTGAGGGCCGCGTTCTTGGCGCCACTGATGCGGACTGAGCCACTCAGCGGCCTGCCGCCCTCGATCCGGAAGACCTCACGGTCCACCGGCTCGGGCTTGAACTCCCAGTGGAAGGGACGCGCGTCGGCCATGCTCTACTGGCCGCCCGGTGGCTCCTGGCCCTGCCCCACCGGGTGGTGGCGGCCGGCCTCGTGAGCGCCGCGGGGGCGGCGGGCCCCGCGCTCGGCGATTCGGATCCGGATCAGGGCCCGCTGCAGTGCGGCTCGGGCCACGGCCATGTCGGCCTCTGCGGCGCCCTCCAGGACCCGCTCAGCCTCACGGCGGGCTCGCTCGGCGCGCTCCATGTCGATGTCCGACGCCATATCCGCGGTCTCGGCCAGGACGACGACGCGATCGGGGCGCACCTGCAGGAAGCCCCCGAAGATCGCGAATTCCTCTTCCCGGCCCTGTCTGCGCAGACGGAGCACGCCCTGGCCGAGGGCCGAGATCAGGGGGGCGTGGTGAGGCAGAATCCCGAGCTCGCCTTCGCTGCCCGGGACGATGACCTCGTCCACATCGCCCTCGAAAGCTCGCTTCTCCGGCGTGACGATTTCCAGATGAAGAGGCATGTCTATATCTCTATACCACGCGCCGGCCGCGGCCGATCGGTCAGTGGCGTCGACGCCGGCGGCCGGGTGCGAAGCGCTCTAGTCGCGCAGCGACTTTGCGCGAAGCAGAGGCTGGCGGTGGCGACGGCCATCACTTGGCCAATCTCGCGGCGTTGGCCCGGACGTCATCCAGCGTACCCGCCAGGAAGAACGCCTGCTCCGGCAGATCGTCCACCTTGCCTTCCAGGATCTCCTTGAACGAGGCGACCGTGTCGCGGATCGGCACGTACGCGCCCGGCCGGCCCGTGAACACTTCGGCCACGTGGAACGGCTGGCTGTTGAAGATCTGCAGCCGCCGGGCCCGGGCGACCGTGGCCTTGTCCTCTTCGGACAGCTCGTCGATGCCCAGGATGGAGATGATGTCCTGCAGGTCGCGGTATCGCTGCAGGACCCGCTGTACCTCGCGGGCCGCGTCGTAGTGCTCCTGGCCCACGATCAGCGGATCGAGGACCCGCGATGTGGACGTCAGCGGGTCGACCGCGGGATAGATGCCCAACTCGGTGATCGAGCGTTCCAGGCGGATGGTGGAGTCGAGATGGCCGAAGGTCGTCGCCGGCGCCGGGTCGGTGTAGTCGTCCGCCGGGACGTAGACCGCCTGGAGGGAGGTGATCGAGCCCTTCTTGGTCGAGGTGATCCGTTCCTGCAGGGCGGCCATCTCCGTGGCCAGGTTGGGCTGGTAGCCAACGGCCGAAGGCATCCGGCCGAGCAGGGCCGAGACTTCAGCTCCGGCCTGGGTGAAGCGGAAGATGTTGTCGATGAACAGCAGGACGTCCCGGCCTTCGACATCGCGGAAGTACTCCGCCATCGTCAAGGCGGTCAGTCCGACCCGCAGGCGGGCACCCGGCGGCTCGTTCATCTGGCCGAAGACGAAGGCCGTCTTGGCGATGACGCCCGAGTCGGTCATCTCCTTGATGAGGTCGTTGCCCTCGCGGGACCGCTCGCCCACACCGGCGAAGACCGAGTAGCCGGAATGCTCCTGGGCGACGTTGCGGATGAGTTCCTGGATGATGACCGTCTTGCCGACGCCGGCGCCGCCGAAGACGCCGATCTTGCCGCCCTTGGCAAACGGACAAACCAGGTCGATGACCTTGATGCCCGTCTCGAAGATCTCAGTCTCGGTCGTCTGCTGGTCGAATGCGGGAGGGGCGCGATGGATGGGCAGGCGCTCGGTCACCGCCACCGGGCCTTTCTCGTCGATCGTTTCTCCCAGGACGTTGAAGACGCGGCCGAGGGTCACCTCGCCCACCGGCACGGAGATGGGGCCGCCGGTGTCGATCGCCTCGACGCCACGGGCGAGACCGTCCGTCGTGGTCATGGCCACGCAACGAACCCAGTTGTTGCCGAGGTGCTGCTGGACCTCGCAGACGATCTCCACGCCATCGCCACGAGTGACGACCACGGCGTTGTAGATGCCCGGCAGCCGGCCTGCCGGGAACTCGATGTCGACGACGGGTCCGGTGATCGTGATCACCCTGCCGACGGCCCCTGGGCCGCTGGTCCCGGTCGCGGTCTTGGCGGCGGTCGCCATGATCGTTCGCTGCCTCCTGTTTCGCCGGTCGCCGGCCTGCGCCGGTTCCGGACCTTCGCCGCCGGCGCCTAGCGCACCTGGGCCCCTGTGGCGATCTCGATGAGTTCCCTGGTGATGTTGGCCTGGCGGGCCTTGTTGTAGCTGAGCGTCAGGTCTTCGATCAGCTCGTCCGCGTTTTCGGTCGCGTTCTTCATCGCGACCATCTGGCTGGAGAAGAAGCTGGCCGTGCTTTCGAGCGCGGCCTGGTAGAGCCGCGTCACGACGTAGCGCGGCAATATCCCGTCCAGGACCGCCGCCGGGTCCGGCTCGAAGATGAACTGGGAGCCCGATACGCCATGGGTGTCCGTGCTGGGCTGAATAGGCAGGAGCTGGACCCTGTCGGCTTTCTGGACCAGCGTCGAGACAAAGCGGGTGTAGACGATGTCCACCTGGTTATAGATGCAGGCCTCGTATTCGTCCGTGATCAGTCGGGCCAGCGGCAGGACGTCCTCGACCCGGGGCCGGTCGCCGAAGGCGCTGAAGTGGGCCACGATCGGGACGCGGGCGCGGCGCATTGCGTCTCGGCCCTTGCGGCCGACGCTGATCAGATCCAGATCGCCCTGGTTCTCGACAATCTCCTTGGCCGCGAAACGAACGGCGTTCGTGTTGAGCGCGCCGGCCAGGCCGCGATCGCTGGTGACCAGGACGATCAGGCGCTTGCCTTCGTCGCGGCGGCTGAGCAGGGGATGGTCCTCGCCGCCCAGCACGACCGCCAGGTCCGCGATGATCTCGTCGATGAGGAGCGAGTACGGCCGCGCGGCCATCGTCGACTCCTGGGCGCGCCGCAGCTTGGACGCTGCCACGAACTGCATCGCCTTGGTGATCTGCCTGATGTTCCTCGAGGCGTTGATGCGCCTGCGGATGTCTCGCTGGCTTGGCACTCTGACCTGCTGTGCTGATTTTCCCGGCCTGCGCCGGACGATGGACTATGGCGTTCCCCGCCCTCGGGCGAGGAGTGGGTTCACCCGGCTACGCGAGGAAGGTCTTGCGGAAGTCGTTGGCCCCGGCCTCGAGCTCGGCCGCGAGGTCGTCGTCGAGGGTCTTGGTCTCGCCGAGCTTGCGCATCGCGGCGCCGTGCTCGGCATCGAGGAAGCGGTAGAACTGGGCTTCGAACTCCTTGACGCGCGGGGTCGGCACGTCGTCGAGCAGCCCCTTGGTGGCGACGTACAGGATCGCGACCTGCCGCTCCACGGGGACTGGCTGGTACTGAGGCTGCTTGATGACCTCGGACAGCTTCTCGCCCCGGGTCAGCTGGTCGCGAGTGGCCTTGTCCAGGTCGCTCGCGAACTGGGCGAAGGCGGCCAGGGAGCGGTACTGGGCCAGGTCCAGCTTGAGCGGCGCCGCGACCTTCTTCATGGCCTTGGTCTGGGCCGCCGAGCCGACGCGCGACACGGACTGGCCGATGTTGAGGGCAGGCCGCTGGCCGGAGTTGAAGAGGTCCGTCTCGAGGAAGATCTGGCCGTCGGTGATGGAAATGACGTTGGTGGGGATGTAGGCCGAAATGTCGCCGGCCTGGGTTTCGATGATCGGCAGGGCGGTGAGCGAACCGCCGCCGTTCTCGGTGCTCATTCGGGCTGCCCGCTCGAGCAGGCGGCTGTGCAGGTAGAAGACGTCGCCCGGGTAGGCCTCGCGACCGGGCGGGCGGCGGAGCAGAAGCGAGACTTCTCGGTAGGCCCAGGCGTGCTTGGAGAGGTCGTCGTAGACGCACAGGGCGTCCTTGACCAGCCGGCCGCCGATTTCGACGCCTTCCTCCATGACTTCCTCACCCATGGCGCAACCGGCGTAGGGGGCGATGTACTGGAGGGCTGCCGAGAACTCGGCGCCGGCACAGACGACGATGGTGTGCTCCATTGCGCCCTGCTGCTCCAGCACGGCCACGGTCTTGGCCACGGTGCTGAGCTTCTGGCCGATGGCCACGTAGACGCAGACCAGGCCCTTGCCCTTCTGGTTGATGATCGTGTCGATCGCGATCGCGGTCTTGCCGGTCTGGCGGTCGCCGATGATCAGCTCGCGCTGACCGCGGCCGATCGGGATGAGAGCGTCGATGGCCTTGACGCCGGTCTGGACCGGAGTGTCCACGCCCTGGCGGGTGATCACGCCGGGGGCGATGCGCTCGACCGGACGGGTCCTCGTCGTGACGATCGGGCCTTTGTCGTCGAGCGGGCGGCCGAGGGGATCGACGACGCGGCCGACGAGAGCCTGGCCGACCGGAACCTCGACCACTCGTCCGGTCGTGCGAACCTGGTCGCCTTCCTTGATGCCCGCGGGGTCGCCAAGGATGACGGCGCCAACCGTCTCCTCCTCAAGGTTGAGCGCCATGCCCATGATGCCGCCGGGGAACTCGATCATCTCGGACGCGAGGGCGCCCGACAGGCCGTAGATCTGGGCGATGCCGTCGCCGACCTCGACGACCGTGCCGACGCTGTGCGAATCGGCCGCGTTGTCGAAGTTCTGGATCGTGTTCTTGATGATGCTGACGATCTCGTCGGATCTGATGGCCATTGGTTCTCCGTTCGGCCTTTCGGTGCGGCCCGTTGATGTCCGGGTCGCCGGCGCGGGCTTCCGCGCGCGGCCCCGCCGCTAGCTAGCTCCCTGGACCAGTTCCTGCCGGAGCCGCCGCAGGCGGCTGGCCACGCTGGCATCGATTTGCTGATCGCCGATCATGACGCTCACGCCACCGATCAGCGATGGGTCGACCTCCGCATACAATTCCGCCTGGGCACCGGCGATCTGCTCCACCCGTGTCTTCACGGCGGCCAGCTCCGGCTCCGACAGTCGCGTCGGTGACGTTACGGTCGCTGCCACGATGCCCCGCGACAGGCGGACGAGGTCGTCGTACTCGCGGCTGACCTGGGGCATTAGGGCGAAGCGGCCTCGCTCGGCGAGCAGGTAGGCCAGGTTGAGGATCTGTGGCGCAACGCGCTTCCCGAGCAGCCGGTCGACCACCCGCCGCCGCTCGGCGATGGGCAGAGAGGGGTTGTCGATGATCCGGCTCGCGGCGGCTTCGCTCGCCACCTCGCAGGCCAGGCCCAGGTCGGCGCGCCAGGCATCGACCTTACCGGCATCGCCGGCAAGCTCGAAAACCGCCTGAGCGTAGCGTCGACCGGAGGCGAGGCGCTTCATCAGTTGGCTCGTCCGTCGCCGGTCGTGTTGTCGCGGAGGAAGTCCTCCACGAGCCGGCGCTCGCGGGCGTCCGTCATGGTCTCGCCGACCACGCGTCCGGCCGCGGCCAGAGCAAGGTCAGCGACCTGAGATCGCAGGTCGGCCAGAACGCGATCGTGTTCGGCCCGGATATCGGCGGCCGCCTTGGCACGCACGCGGTCCAGCTCCACCTTGGTCGCGGCCATGTCCGTTTCGCGCAGGTCCTCGGCCGCCTTCTGCGCCCGTGAGATCAGCTCGCTGGCCTCGCGGCGGGCCTCGAGAATGATCCGCTCATGCTCGACCTGCGACGCAGCCAGCGCCTTGCGGGACGCCTCGGCGTCGGTCAGACCCTGGTCGATCCTGGCTTTGCGCTCGTCGAGAATCCTGGAGATCGGCCCAAAGGCGAGCCGCCACATAAGCAGGGCGAAGATTATGAAGTTGCCGGCCGCGACCAGGACCCAGAAGAGGTTGATCGACAGGCCCGAGGCGTCGGAAGTGGATTCGGCGGTGGCGGCTACACCCGCTGCCGCGAGCGCACCGACCGCCGTGATCGCATACAAGGCTTAACTCCGTCGAGATCCCGGCTATTTGATGAAGAGGGCCAGCAGGCCGACGACGATCGCCAGCACGCCCAATCCCTCGGCGAAAGCTGTCAGCAGAATTGCGAGACCGCGGATTTGACCGGCGGCGTCGGGATTCCTGCCGATCGCGTTGCTGGACATACCGGCCAGGATACCGATACCGATGCCGGGGCCGATGACTCCCAGCGCGGCAAGCCCAGCTCCGATGTGCTCCGGGTTCATGGTTACCTCCTCTGGTCCGCGGCATTGCCGAGGATGGATTCGCGGGCGGTCATGCCGCCTCTGGCTGGAGATGATCGCCGGTTGAGAGATCGCCGCGGGCGGCGCCTCCGGCGACGGGGTGTTCTTCGGACGCGTGACCCTCGATCGCCATCATGATGAACACGAGGGTCAGGATTGAGAAGATCAAGGCCTGGATGAGGTTCAACAGCACCTCCAGGCCCATAAGCAGGACCGGGACAAAGGCGAAGGTGAGGGCCGAGACGACGGCGATGGCGACCTCGCCGCCGTAGATGTTGCCGAAGAGTCGCAGCGCCAGCACGACCGGCTTCACGAACTCCAGGAACAACTCCATGATGCCCACGTACATAGCCAGCAGACCGGCGCCGATACCGTGGCGGAACTCACCGATCGGGAGGTACTTGCCGAGGTAGCCTCGAACCCCCAGCCTCCGGAGGCCCTCCGACTGGATGATCAGGAACGCCACCAGAGCCAGGCCAATGGTGACGTTGACGTCACTGGTGGGTGCTCGAAGCTCCGGGATCTTGCCGATCGGCGGCACGAGGCCGCTCCAGTTGCAGGCCAGGATCAGCAGGAAGAACGCGGCGAAGACCGGGTAGTAGCGGCGAGACGCGGGACCGCCAACGCCTCCGGCGAAGTCGAGCCCGAAGTCCCAGGCCCACTCGATGGCGTTCTGCAGTCGGCCGGGGCGCATGGTCAGCCTGCGAGTGGCCAGGAAGGACACCAGCAGCAGGATGGCCATCACCAGCCACATTGTGATGAGCGTCGAGCTGATGCTGGGGTGGAAGTACACCATTGGCGCCACAGTCGGGGCCGTGTCCGGCTGCAGATCGACCACCACCTCCGGCGGCGGCAGCTCGATGGCGCTCTGGACATAGCACGACGGGAAGTCACAGCCTTCACCGGCCTGCCCCTCCTTGGGGAAGGGCGGCACGAGGATCAAGGCGGCCGCGTCCAGAACGATGACGAAGGCGGCCGCGAGCAGGAACGGTGCCAGCCCGGTGCGCCGCCGCGGCCGCGACGCCGGGCCGAGGTCCCGGCCTTCGGTCGGCTGCTCTTCGATGTCCGCGGTTGTGCCGTCTGGACCCGTGGTCACGGTCGCTCCGTTAGCCGGCGGCTCCGAGGAACCGCTGATATCACTTGCCTTCTTCGTCCAGCCGGTCCAGGAAGCGGGCGATGAGGCGCCAGCAGGCAACGCTCCCGCCCGAGGTACCGATTGCGAAACCGATCAGCACGAAGAGTGGCACTGTACCCAGCCGCTGATCCAGCCAGTAGCCGCCGAGCACACCCGCCAGCACTGCGATGAGCAGTACAAACCCGACTTCCGAGAAGAGGGCGATGTAGGCGGACGCCTTCCCGAGATCGTTCATGCTCTCCCTGGCGGGGCGGGCCTGAGTTTACCAGCCGGTATCTGGTATCGCTCAACCCCCATTTGGACCACCTCGGCCGGGTGGCGAGGACCTGTTCGGGGGCCGTGCGGCCACCGTTGAGGGGCCGGAGTTACCGATTTCGGTTGCGCTTGGGGAACGCCGGACGCCCGGGGCGGACGCGAGCGGATCGTGCCGGGTCGGAGCCGGACGGCTCGGCGATCAACCTCGAGCGGCTCGCGCCGGGTCGGGTCCGCGCGGCTCGACGATCAACCTCGAACCGCGACTGCTCGACGGACGGTCACGTAGGCCGCGGCCAGGGCGAAACCGGCGAGCGTGAGCGGTAAGGCGCCACTGGCGGGGGCAGGGCCGCGAGTCTGGTCCGTGGCGGTAGCCGGCGGGTTGGGTTGGGTCGCCGAGACGAACGTCCGGAACGCCAGATCCTGTTCGTCGGGCCCGACGGCGCGGCCGCCCGCAGCTTCCCCTGGTCTTCGGGAATCCTCGGCTGCCCGTGCTCTGCAAGCAGCCCGGCCGTTCCTACTCCTCCGGCAACCCCGGGACCGGGAAGCGGGCGCACATGTCGTGGACCAGCGCCGCCAGCTTGGTCTGCGCGGAGGGGTCGTCGCGGTTGACGATCGCCGAAACGATCGTCTCGCCGATGGCCTTCATCTCCGGCTCGCGGAAGCCGCGGCTCGTGGTGGCCGGCGTGCCGACGCGGATGCCGGACGCGACGTTGGGCGGGTTCTTGTCGAACGGGATGGCGTTCTTGTTGACCGTGATCCCGATCTCGTCGAGCAGATGCTCGGCTTCCTTGCCCGTCACCCCGAGCGGCGTCACGTCCACCAGCATGAGGTGGTTGTCCGTGCCGCCGGAAACAACTCGGGCGCCCTTCTCCGCCATCGTCGCGGCCAGGAGCGCGGCGTTGACGACGGTCTGGCGCTGGTCGGCGCGGTACTCGTCCGTGGCGGCGAGGTGCAGGGCCACGGCCTTGGCGGCGATGACGTGCATCAGCGGTCCGCCCTGGACGCCGGGGAAGACGGCCTTGTCCATCGAGGCGGCCAGGGTCGTCTTTTCGAGCTTGGGGAAGTTGGCCTTCAGCTCCGCCGGCAGGTCGGCGCGGGTGAAGATCAGTCCACCGCGCGGGCCGCGCAGGGTCTTGTGCGTGGTCGTCGTGACGATGTCCGCGGGGCCGAACGGCGTCGGGTGGAGGCCGGCCGCGACGAGCCCGGCGATGTGGGCCATGTCGACCATCAGGAGCGCGCCGTTCTGGTGGGCGATGCGGCCCAGGCGTTCGAAGTCGATGATTCGGGGGTAGGCGGAGGCGCCGGCGACGATCATCTTGGGCTTGACTTCGGCCGCCTGCTTTTCGAGGGCGTCGTAGTCGATCTGCTCGGTCACCGGATCTACGCCGTAAGCGAAGAACTCGTACAGCTTGCCGGAGAAGTTGACCGGCGATCCGTGGGTCAGGTGGCCGCCGTGGGCCAGGTTCATGCCGATGATTCGGTCGCCCGGCTCGAGCACGGACATGTAGGCAGCCATGTTGGCCTGCGCGCCCGAATGGGGCTGGACGTTGACGTGCTCGGCGCCGGGGAAGAGAGCCAGGGCGCGTTCCTGGGCCAGGCGCTCGGCCACGTCCACGAATTCGCAGCCGCCGTAGTAGCGCTTGCCGGGCAGACCTTCGGCGTACTTGTTGGTGAGTGGCGACCCCTGGGCCTCCATCACCGCGGCGAAGGTGTAGTTCTCGCTGGCGATCAGCTCGATCTTCCAGCGCTGGCGATCGGTCTCGCCGCGAATGGCCGCCCAAAGCTCGGGGTCCACGTCGGCCAGCCGGGCCCAGGCGATGCCTTCTCGGCGTGCGATCGTCATCCTCGTTCCTCCTGCCTCGCCGCCGGCCTCGTGCCGATCGGCGCCCTGCCCATGGCCCGTCGCGATAGACGCTCCGCCGTCTTCTCGACGACCGGAGCGTGGCCCTATTGTGGCCGATCGACGCACTCACCGGCGGACCAGACCAGCGGGCGAACCCGTCCGCCCAGCAGGGCGCCAACCCGTGGCCGGTTGTTCGCCCTCGCCCCTCGCCCCTCGCCCCTCGGCCCGCGCCCCGCCCCGCCTCTCGCCAAAGAGAAGCGGCGCCCTTGCGGGCGCCGCCACTAGATCGCGAGAGAGGCGCGGGTCAGCCGCGGACCGCGCGAACCCGCTTGAGGGCCAGCAGTGCTCCGGCGAGCGCGAGGCCCGAGGCCAGGATCAAGAGCATCGGCTCGCCCCGCGACGTGTCGGCCGGCACCGGCGCCGTGGCCGTCGGCGGAGCCGTGACCGTCGACAGAGCCGTGGCCGTCGCCGGTGCCGTGGCCGTCGGCGACGGGGTGGCGGCCTCGGTCACGTACGTCGCGAACTCAAAGTCCTGAGTACAGGCATTGCTTTCCTCTGCCGAGGCCCAGGCCGGGACCGTCATCCAGCTGGGATGGTTGGCGGAGTCGAAGACCAGCGCGGACCCGCCGGCATAAGCGTCGGACCCGCAGACACCCAGCCAGTCCAGCAGGGACGAAGTGCCGGGGGTTAGAACCAGAGCGTACTGAGTTCCGGACGCTACGCTGGCCGGGCTGGTGAAGGTGACCAGGTAGAGCCCACCGGAAACGGCGCCCGTGATGTTCTCAGTGGCCAGGGGGGAGCCGGACGGGACGCCGCCACTGGTGGCCAGGATCTGGACCGACAGGTCGCCCACGGCCGCCGGCACAACCTCAGGCTGCGCGGTGCCCAGATTGAACGTAACCGCATCCAGGGAGCCGGTAAGGCCGGCTGTGAACGTCTGGGCTACGGAGTAGTTCTGGTTCCAGTATGCCGAGTCGGGACCGCTGTTCTGGTGCTGGTCCAGCGTGCCCGGAATGACCACTGCCGCCGCGCCACCCGCGAACGCCAGGCTCGCGACGAGCACGGCAAGAAGTGCCCCGATCCTCTTCATGATTCCTCCCAATGCGTGGCCGGCCCCCGATCCCAGACAGATCCGGATCGCCGCAGCTGTGCCAAATGTGGCGCACGCCACTATCCAGTCGGACGGTGAACCGCTCGGCGCAACGCAATCCCACCCGCGGACCCGGAGGGGGGAACCGATCCGCCTGCCGGCGGCTCGAAGGACGGCGCCTTCGGTGCAGAGGCGCCTTCGGCGACAGGAGACGGACGCCGGCCGGGGGACGCCAGTACAGCTGGCTCGGACCGACGCTGCCGGTGGGACCGGAGGAGGCTCCCCACCGTCGGACGCGCCGCGGCGGCTCAGCGGGGAGTGGCCGCGCTCCACGCCGCGCGCCACGTCAGAGGTCGATCTTCTCGCGCGCGCCGCCGGCGCCGGTCATCTCCACGACGGAGTGCGGGTGCCGGAAGTTGACCTCCAGCACGCAAGCTTGATCGCCCAGGCGCCAGGACAGCCTCAGCGCCGCCGGCTCGGACGGCAGGACCTCGAACTCGCCGTCGAAGGCAGGGTGGGAATTGCGCAGGCGGATGAGGCGCTCGAGGCGCATGACGACGGCGCGGCCGCGAGCGGACCGAATCTCCTCTATCGAGAAGTTGTGCCTGTTGATCTCTCGGCCGTCGCCGGTTCGATCGGCGGCCTCGGTGTCGTTCTCGCCGGCCAGCAGGCCGACGTAATAGACCTGTGGCACCCCGGGGGTGAAGAGCTGGATGGCTCGCGCGGCGATGTACGCGTCGTCGTCGCGATCCAGAAGCGAGTAGTAGGTTCCGCGGATCTGGTGGACGTCGAAGCCGTCGGGATCTCGATGTTCGGTCGAGTACACCCGGCTCAGGTTGCCGCCGCGAGCCAGGCACACCTCGACGACGCGCTTGACCTCCGCCGGGTCGTACAGACCGTCGAGGTCGGGCTTGACGGGGACGCCGTCGTGGCAGTCGAGCACGGTGAACTGGCGGGGCGGGCGGTCGGCCAGATAGGCGGCGAGCCGGACCGGCGAGTGGAGGATGAACGACTCGAGAATCCGGTACGGCAGGATGAAGTCGTAGCTCCACGACCCGCTTTCGGACAGGTCCCACTGGATCTCCCGGCGTCCGTGGACCTCCGGCAGTACGACCATGCCATGAGCCTCGGCCAGATCGCTCAGCCAGCCCAGGAGCTCGCCCGTCTCGGGCTGGACGAAGAAGCAGGTCGTGCCCGCCTTCTTGACCAGGTAGCCGACCGCATCGAGCCGCACGATCCGCACGCCGTTCGAGCCGAACCGGTCGAAGAACGCCTCGACGATGGAGCGGAAGCAGGGCGATCGCCAGTCCATGTCGATCTGCTCGGACGGGTCGTCATGGCCGAATGTCGTCCAGACCGCCGTGGGGACCGCGGGCGTCCCGACCGGGAACGTCGACCACGGCCGCGGGCGGCGCAGGAAGATCCTGTCCACGTCCGCCGGGACCGGCACGCCGTCGGGCCAGACCTTGTCCAGGGTGATGAACAGGTCCGCCCATTCCGAGGAGTGGCCCCTGGCCAGGAAGTCCCGGAAGTAGGGTGAGCGGCTGGAGACGTGGTTGACCATCATGTCGAGCACGACGTCGTACCGATCGGACAGCTTGCGGATGTCGTCCCAGGTCCCGAAGCGAGGGTCTATCTCGTCGTAGGTCAGTGGCGCGAAGCCCCGATCCCCCGACGACGGGAACGGCGGCAGGATGTGTACCCCGCCCGGGAAGAGCCCCCCGAAGTGCTCGTCGAGCACCCGGCTCAGGCTCTTCAGATCGCCGCCGAGCCCATCCGGATACGTGATCAGCTGGACCTTGCTCTTCACCTGCATCCGGCCGGCCTCATTCCACCCGGACGACGTCGAAATCGTCCGTGAGGACGAAATCGGCCAGCTGGCGGTGCCCGGCGATGATCTTGTGCTCCACGGCAAGCAAGCCCTCCACGAACGGGTCGCGCATCTCTTTGCCCCGGTTCCGCTTGAGCCTGTGCTCCAGGGTTTCGAGCCATGTCCGCTCGATGAAGATCCGGCGGTCGACGTTTCGGAGCAGGGAGACGTACGTCCCCTCCACGATCACGACCTTCACTCCCTCGAGGGATACGACCTCGGTGGATACCGAGTCGGCGTCGTAGTCGATGACGGGCTTCTCGATCTGACCCGCGCCCTTGCGCGCGGCGTCGATGTTGGCCTGGAGCAGATCGAGACGGACCTCGACGTGAGGCCCCAGCCACTCGGGATCGGCTCGCCGGCGAGCGTCGTTGCATCGCGGAGGCAGCGCGAAGTAGTCGTCCTGGCCCAGGATCACGGACGCGAACCCGCTCTCGCACAGCCGCTCCGCGATCGCGGCCGCGGTCTCGGATTTGCCCGAGCCCGACTCTCCGGCAACGCTGATGATGAAGCGGCCGGCGTCGGCACGAACGGCGTCCTCCAGCGCCGCCGCGATCTGATCTGCCGCGCGGCGATGGTGGCTCTCGATGACGAGGACGTCGCCCTTCATTTCGCCCGAGCCTCCGCGAAGACATCGACAGGGCGCCCGTAGCCACGCTCCGCCTGACCGGGTTTCAAGTCCATCCGTGACTCCTGTGGAACCGCGCCCGGTTGCAGGCCGCGACGTTTGTCTCCTTCAGCCTTTGACGGAGCCCTGAAGGAGCGCCATGACCAGCTGGCGCTGGAAGAGAAGGAAGACGATCAAAGTCGGAAGAAGGATCAGCAGCGATCCGGCGCAGAGCAGCGGTATGTCCGTCGCGTAGTGGCCCTGGAAGGCGCCGAGCGCGCCGGCCATCGTCCTTTGGGTCGGATCCTCGACGAGGACCAGGGCGAGAAGGAATTGGTTCCACGTCCAGACCGCCATCAGGATTCCCAGCGAGGTGATCGCCGGCCGTGCCAGCGGGACGTGGATTCGCCACAGCAGATCCCATGTTCCGGCGCCGTCCACGCGCGCGGCTTCCGAGATTTCAGAGGGCACGCCGACAAAGTGGGCCCGCATCCAGAAGACGGCGAAGGGCATGTACAGGCCGATCAGCGGCAGCACGATGGCGAACCGGGTGTTGAGGATGCCGAGCTGTCGCGACAGGTAGTAGAGCGGCGTCACGATGCCCTCGAGCGGGAGGGTGAGGCCGAACACGAAGAGCAGGAGGAGCACCCCGGACCCGGGGATACGCATCTGCCCGATCGCGAACCCGGCCATCGTGGAGATCACCAGGGACACCGGCACGGTCGCGACCACGATGAACACGCTCGAGTACAGGAGGGCGCTCATGTTGGCCACGTTGAAGGCGTCGATGAAGTTGTGCCACTGCGGGTTTGCCGGCCATTCGAGGCCCGGCGGAAGCGACCCGGACGGATGGAGCGCGGTCGTGAACATGCTCACGAAGGGCAGGATCGTGACGGCCATCATCAGGATGAGCACGAGTCTGCCCGAATAGAGTTCGGAGCGGCTCATCCTCATGACTCGTCTCCTCGGTTCAGTCTCTGAATTGGGAGGACAACGATGAGCACCAGCGCTATCAGTACGACGGCCAGCGCCGAGGCGACGCCAACCGCGCGCGCCTGGAAGGCGAGCACGTAGATCTCGAGCCCCGGCACCATCGTGGCCAGTCCGGGCCCGCCGCCGGTCGATACGTAGACGATGTCGAAGCTTCTGAGCGCGGCGATGATCGTGACCGTCAGGCAGACGATGATCTCGTTTCGAAGGCTCGGCACGGTGATGGACAGCAACTCTCGAATCGGGCCCGCGCCATCAAGTCGGGCGGACTCATACAAGGCCGGATCGATCTTGCCCATGCCGGTGAGAAGCAGGATCGTGCACAGTCCGATCAGGACCCAGGCTCCGATCATGCCGACGCCGGGCAGGGCCGTGTCGAAGTCGCCCAGCCATGCCGTAGCCATGCCTCCGAGCCCGATGGCGCCGAGCATCTGGTTCGCGAGTCCCGGCAGCGCCAGGACCCATTTCCAGATGATGCCCGCGGCGACGAGCGGAATGACCTGGGGCAGGAACAGAACGGTGCGGGCCGCGGTCCCGAGCGAGCCCGTGGCCGTGCGCCGCATGATCGAGGCGGCGATCAGTCCCAGCACCACCGGGATGAAGCTGAAGAAGATGATGAGCTTGAAGGCGTTGCCGATCGTCTCGAGCAGATCCGGATCGGTCAGGACCGTTACGTAGTTCTCCAGACCCGCCCAGGTCGCCGGACCAATTCCATCCCAGCGGTAGAGCGAGTACTGGATGGTCAGGATGAGCGGTTGGAGGACAAAAACCGCGTAGACGAGGAGCGCAGGCAGAACGAGCAGCCAGCCGACGAGGGTTTCCCGGCGGACCCTCTTCCGAGGAGTCCGCCGGGTCTCGCGGCCACTGTCGTTCGAGCCTGACGGCTCGGCGATCGTTCGCTCAGGCATCGGACGACTCAGTGGCTAGAGGTCACTGCTTGAGTTCTTTCTCGTACTCGGCCTGGACTGCCGATAGCAGGCCCGCGGCCGTTTGCTTGCCGCCGACCAGCTTCTGCAGCTCCGGCGTCCAACCCTGGGCGAAGATCGACCCAGTGGCGTTTGCGATGAAGTCCATCGCGCCGTTGCTCTTGGCCACCTGGCCACCGGCGGCGAGCGTCTCGTTCGTCACGGAACCTGCGGCCGCGGGCGGAATGGGGAGATCGGCCGGGCCGCCCGGGTTGGAGCCGCCGACAGTCACGTCGATCTGTCGCGCGGTCGGATTCGTGGCGACCCAGTTGAAGAAGAAGGCCGCGCAGTCGGCGTTCTTCGCTTTGGTGGCGATGCCGTAGGTGAGGGGCGAAGACATAGCGGCGATCGAGCCGCCGGCCTGCGCGGGCGGGAAGACGAAGAACCCGACGTTGCCGGCGTTATTCGTGTCGTAGTCCGCGTTCTGCCAATCGCCGTTGAACATGAACACGCCGTCGCCCTTGTTGAAGCGGGCGTTCGCGTCCGTGTACTCGATGGCGTTGACGTCCTTGGGGAAATAGCCGGCCTTGACCCACTGCTCGAGGTGCTGCGCGGCCGTGAGGTTGGTCGCCGTGTCGATGGTGGCGCCCGGCTTCTCGAAGATCCAGTCGTTGATCGGCTGGGTCGGGCCGTAAGCGGCCATGAGGTTCTGGAGCGGGAACGCAAGTCCGCCGCCGCTGGCCGAAGCGTTCCACTGCATGATCGGCTGGAGGCCTGCGGCCTTGGCCTTGGCGAGCAGATCTTCGAACTCAGCCACCGTCTGCGGAGGCTGGGTCATGCCGATCTGGGCGGCGAGCTTCTTGTTGTAGAAGACGCCGGTGAGGCTGTAGTTCAGGCCCATCGCGTAAAGGGAACCAGAGCCCCGAGTTCCATCGGCGGCAACTCGGTTCTGAAGCAGTTCGGCCGGCGGCCACTTATCCCAGCCGAAGGCGGTGGCGTAACTGTCGAGGTTCATGAGGAGACCGTCTTTGACCAGCGAGACCATGGACGGGAGCCGGACGAGGTCAGGCGGGTTGTCTCCGGCGAGAAGCCTCGGAGTCGAGTTCATGAGGTTGGTAAACTGATCCTGACTGATCTTCCAGGTGACGTTTGGATACTGCTTCGTGAACTCTTCGGAAAGCTTGAAGGGCAGATCGAAGCCGGTCTCGAAGTAGGCATTCAGCGTTACGGGTTGAGTCCCGCACGTGGGGCTCGCGACAGTCGCGCTTGCCGACGGCGCCTGCGAAGCGGCCGTCGATTGGGCGGTCTCCGTTGGCGCCGTCGTCGGCGCCGCGCCGGGGCTGGCGCACGCGGCGACCAGGCCGGCGACAAGCAGCATCGGCGTTAGCGAAGCGCGCCTTCGCGCTCCTCGCACTGACCAGAGATGCAGCATTTTTCCAACTCCTCCCTGTGATTGCCGTGAACGGTGTTTCGCTGGCGTCGCCTCAGCCACGGCCCTCCTTTGGTGGTGCCGAAGTGGCGCGGATTACCATCGAAGGCGGAAGTTCGACCGACGGCGGAACCAGGGAACGACCGTCGATCTCGTTCAATAGAAGTTGTGCGCCTGCCCGACCCGACTCGAAGAGCTGCTGCCGGATCGTCGTGAGACCGACGTAGTCGGCAGCCTCGATGTCGTCGTACCCGACAACGGAGACGTCACCCGGAACGTCGAGGCTCAACTCGCGCGCGGCCGAAAGAACTCCGAGAGCCTGGGTGTCGCTGGCCGCGAAGATGGCGGTCGGCGGCTCCGAGGCGGTCAGCAGGCGGTGGCCGAGTTCGCGCGCCTCATAGCGGCTGTGGGCGCCGAGGGCGACGAGATCGCTCGGCAGCGGGACGCCGCGCTGCGCGAGCGCGCGCTCGAACCCCGCGAATCGATCCCGGCCCGAGGTGAAGCCGAACGGGCCCTCGAATTCGTCGCCGACGAAGGCGATCCTCTTGTGACCGAGATCGAGAAGGTGGCGCGCCGCAAGCTCGCCCCCGGCGACGTCGTCGCCGATCACCCTCGGCAGAGAGCTCAGGGCCGGCGAGTGGACGTCGATGATGACGACCGGCAGCGCCGTGGACGCCAGCAAGACGACCTCCTCCTCGACTGGCGGGAGCGAGATCACAAGGAGTCCGTCGGTTCGCTTGGCGTGGGGCAAGTCGCGCAGGTACTTGTCGCGCTTCTCCGGCGACTCGACGTTGTAGATGACGAGGTCGAACTCGCTGTCGCTCAGGACCGCGTCCACGCCCCGAAGCCTTTCCGCGGCCTGGGGCCGGGTCAGGAAGGAGATCACGACCGAGACGGTGAGCGTCCGACCCAGGCTCAGCCGGCGGGCGGCATAGCTGGGGGTGAAAGCCAGGGCGGTCACGGCCTCGCGAACGCGGCCCCTCGTCTGCTCGCTCACGACGCCGCTCTCGTTGAGCACTCGCGACACCGTGGCCACGCTCACTCCCGCCGCCCGCGCAACGTCCCAAATCGTCGCAGTGCTCAACCTCCAACCTCCTGCGTAACCGGTTACATGTAACCGGTGCCACCCACCTTAGCAGCGGTGTCAAGACGCCCGATCAGACTCGCCAACAGGCGCGACGAACGGCGCCTTCGGCGGCAAGGACGGACGTCAGCCGGGGGACGCCAGTACAGCCGGCTCAGCCCGACGCTGCCGGTGGGACCGAAGGAGGCTCTCCACCGTCGGACGCACCCGGGCGGGTCAGTGGGGAGCGGCCGCGCTCACCGGCCGGCGCCGTCGCATCTCTGGTTCAGGTCAGACGCGGATGACCGCCAGGTTGGCGACGTCAACGAACCCATCGTCCTGCGTCACCACGGGTATGCCATGAGCGATCGCCGTGGCGGCGATCCAGGAGTCGTTGACGTCCATTCGTCGCCCGGAATCGCGGAGAGCGACGCGCAATCTCGCCCAGGCATCTGCGACCGCCTCATCAACAGGGAGAGGAGTCAGCCGTAGAACCTCGATCAGGGTGGACAGGCGCTGATCTCGGACGCTGACATCTTCGGCGGCAAGAACCCCGGCTCGGAACTCGCCGATCGTGATCGCCGACACGGCGAGTTCGTCTGGGATGGTCGGGACGTCCAGTGGCCGTCCCGCCTCACGCGCAACGAAGAACGATGTATCGGCGAGACCGCGGCTCATGGGATGGAGAGGTCGTCCGTCGTGTCAGGCGAGAGCATCGCGAGGTCCGCGAGGACGCCCCGATCGGCTAGTCGACCCTCCAGGCGGGCGAGCAGGTCGTCGCGCCCGATCCAGGTGGGGCGGCTCGGCAGCGGCACGAGTGCGGCCGCCGGCTGACCGTCAACGGTGATCGTCACGGTCTCTCCGCGCTTGACCTGCGAGAGCAGGGCCCTGGTGTTGTTGCGAAGCTCACGCGTGCCAACGTTCATGAGGCACACGGTAGCACATGTGCGACACAGAACACCGCCTACCCAGAGATACTCAATCTGAGCCGGCGGCAACCCATCGCGCGCGACGCGGTTGCCATCAGCGGCGACGCCGGTCGCGACCACGATCGCCTTGGACACGACCGAGGCTCCGGAGTTGGGCTCAGCATATCGTTGACGGTATATATCGGAAGGGGTATCATGCCGCCGTGTTCGAGGTCGAGGCTACCGAGCAGTTCAGCGCCTGGTATGACTCCCTTTCGGAGACCGATCAGGATGCCGTGAACGCGGCGGTCGAAGTCCTCGAACGGCTTGGGCCAGGCCTCGGCAGGCCGCTCGTCGACAACGTGGCGACATCGCGCCACCCGAACATGAAGGAGCTCCGGATAGGTTCAATTCGAATGCTCTTCGCGTTCGATCCGCGCCAGGTTGCGATCCTGCTGATCGGCGGCGACAAGCGCGGAGCCTGGAACGCCTGGTACACGTCGATGGTGCCGAAGGCCGACGATCTATACGACGCATACCTCGAGGAACTTCGGCAGGAGAGACTGATATGAGCGGCCATCGCCCCTGGCGCCAGATTCGACAGGGATATGGAGACACCGAACGCGACGAGCGTCGACTTGCGTTCCAGCGTGGGATCGAGAGCGCCCTTAGTCTCGCCGAGCTTCGGGAACAGGTCGGCATGACTCAAGCTCAAGTCGCGGAACGCCTCAAGGCCAAGCAGCCGAACGTGTCGCGGCTCGAGCATCAGGAGGACCTGTACCTGTCCACACTTCAGGAGTACATCGAAGCGCTCGGCGGCGAGCTGGAGGTGGCCGCGGTGTTTCCTGAAGCAAGGATCCCGATCGGGCCAATCGCCAGGCACGCCGGGCAATAGGCTCTCCTGGTGGAAGGTGCGCGCCCTGGCTGAGCGGACGGCCAGCGAACCCCGCTCGATGACCGACCTCGCCGTCGAGAAGACCCCGGCGAGGGCCGTGCGCTAATGCGCGGATCACCATTGTCGATCGGTCGAGCCGCTCATGGCGCTTCATTCGGATCTGGCCGCCGGTCGGTGGCGGACCCTGAGCCTGGCCGAACAGCTCGGTAACATCGGGGCCGAAGTGGGGCGCGCAATTCGGGCCAGGGAGGCCGACGATGAGCGCCGCTTCGAGGGCACCCTCGCTCGGGCCCTGGACCTGTTCGACCTCTCGCTCGACTACCCCCGCTGGCGCGGCCCCAAACTCCGCGAGATCGTCCGGGCCCGCGAAGTCAGCTGCGACTTCCTCGCCGGCGACAACGCCTACGCCAGCGCCGCGGCATCCCTCGATGCCTACTTCACCGCCTTTGCCCTGCTCGCCCGCCGGGGACGCTTGCCGCCGGCTCGACGGACGGCGCCTGCCGCGGCAAGGACGGACGTCAGCCGGCGGACGCCAGAAGCTCTTGCTCAGCCCGGCGGTGCCGGTGGGACCGGCAGAGGCTCGCCACCGTCGGACGGCCGCGACGGCTCAGCGTGGAGGAGCCACGCTCCAAGTCCCCCGATCTGCCGGCCTGTGCTTGCGGCTTGACATGCGGCATTGCAGAAACGCGACTCACGAAAGCCGGGGCCCACCATCTCCAGGATTCCCAGGGCGAACCAAAGTTGCTCGCGAGCAATCGGTTCGCGGCATCGTACCCACACTCGGTCCCAGCCGTGCGCAAGTGGTACCAGCCACCGTGTGAGAGTGGCATCGGCCGCCGTGTGAGAGTGGTATCGTACGCCTATGGCGACGACGTACCTTGCGCGGCTGGTTGACGCCCAGATCGCGTCACTGCTGAAGGAGCTGCCGGCGATCTTCGTGGCCGGGCCCCGTGCGACTGGCAAGACCACGACCGCGGCCAGGTATGCTCGGACGATAGTTCACCTCGATCGCGAGGCCGAGGCGGTCGCCTTTCGGGCCGATCCGGATTCGGCGCTTCGAGGCCTGCCCGAGCCGGTTCTGCTCGACGAGTGGCACCTCGTCCCGGGAGTTCTGGGCGCGATCAAGCGAACCCTGGACGTAGACCCTCGGCCGGGGCGCTTCCTGGTCACCGGTTCGGTTCGGGCCGACGTGCAGGGAGATCTGTGGCCGGGCACCGGAAGGCTGACCCGCGTGCCCATGTTCGGCCTGACCGTGCGGGAGACGGTTGGCGCCCTCGGATCTGCGCCGTTTGTCGACCGCGTCGTCGATGGCGATGCGCTCGAGCCCGCGACCGACACGCCCGACCTGCGCGGGTACCTCGAACTGCTCATGACCGGTGGCTTCCCGGAGCCGGCGCTTCGGCTTGGCCCGGCCGCCCGGATCCACTGGCTCGACAGCTACGTTGAGCACATCCTGAGCCGGGACGCCGAGTTGCTCGAAGGCGGCAGGGATCCGGTCCGGCTGCGGCGCTATCTGGAAGTCCTGGCGCTCAACAGTGCCGGCATCGTGGACGAGCGCACGATATTCGAGGCGGCGGGGATCAACCGCAAGACGGCGGCCGCATACCAGAGACTTCTGGCGAACCTGTTCGTCGTCGAGGCCGTGCCTGCCTGGACCAGCAACCGGCTTCAGCGACTGACCCTCATGCCCAAGCGCTACGTTCTGGACGCCGCGATTGCCGCCAGCGTGCTCCGCCTCGATGTCGCCGGGGTCATGCGCAACGGCGATGTTCTGGGCCGCCTGCTGGACACCTTCGTCGCGGCCCAGATCAGAGCCGAGTCGTCCATCTCTGGCTCGCGGCCGCGTCTATACCACGTCCGCCAGCAGCAGGGTCGGCTCGAGGTCGACCTCCTCGCCGAACTCGGCGGTGGCAAGGTCATAGGTATCGAGGTCAAGGCCAACGCGGCTCCTGTCGCCCATGACGCCCGCCACCTCGCCGCACTGCGCGATCGACTGGGCGCGGACTTCCTTGCCGGCGTCGTCCTGCACACGGGCCCTCGCGCCTACTCGCTGGGCGATCGCATCGTCGCAGCGCCGATCAGCACCCTGTGGGCCTGACGACAGGCCGATTTCGCGAGAGGACGCGGCACTGAGGCAGACGGTGAACGCCGCTAGCCTCCGGCTCGACGGACAGCGCCTGCGGCGACAAGGGACGGACGTCAGCCGGTGGACGCCATTACAGCTGGCTTACACCGGCGTCCAGGCCAGATCGACCCGATCGGAGCCGCCCGTGGCGACGAAATCGGCGGGCGTGGAGGGAGCCGTCGTGTCGGGCGGAAGCTCGACCGCCGGCAGGTCACGATCGTGGCGGCCGAGGGAGCGCTGGTGTTGCCCGCCAGATCGGTCGCGCTGACCGTGTACGACACGTTGCCCGCGCCGTCCGTCGAGCAGCCCGCGGCCACCTGGACGGGATCGACCGTGGCCGCGGTCAGGCGCCCGAGGCGGTCGTAGTCATTGTGACTGAGCACACCAACGGGGTTGGTGGACTCGTACGCGCGACCCAGATCGTCGTAGGCGGTGTGAGTCCGCAGGTTGACATCGGCGCCAGTTTCGCCAGCCTTGTGTCGCGGCGCAATCCTCAAGGGCGGTTGACTCGTCGGTCTTAGTGCACTCATACTGCACACGTAGTGCACTATGGATGCACCGCTGCCTATGGACCTTAGACGTGCGCCAGTCCGGACTGTTCGGCACGGCGGCCGCGATGCGGCTGATCGGCCTCTTCTACATCAACCCTGAGATCTCGTTTCGCCTCATCGAGATCGTCGCGGCTCTGCGCGACTCAGTGAACCGCCGGGCCGCAATCAACACCCTGAACCAGTTGGTGTCCGATGGCTTCGTCGAGAAGGTCGGCAAAGGTGAAACATCGCGCTACCGGGCCAACCCTCGGTGCTTCGTGTTCGACGAGTTGTCGTCAATCGCGGTCAAGACGCTCGGAGGCTACGAAGAAATCGTCGAAGAGATCGGTCAAGATCAAAACATCGTGACCGCGGCGATATACGGATCATTCGCCAAAGGTTCGCAGCGTGCCGATTCCGACCTCGATCTGGCCCTGGTGGCAACCGATCCAGGGGCCTTGTCGCTCTTTGATCTGCTGGGCAAGATCGAGACGATCGCCGGCCATGCGGGTCGGCAGGTGAACGCAACTACCTACACCCAAGCTGAGGCCGCCGGTGGGAGTGAATTCCTGAACAAGGTTCTCACCGGCCCGGTCATCTGGCTCAAGGGGGGCGATCGTGGCTCGCATAACGACGCCGGCTGACTTTCTGGCGTTCCTGAACCGGGACTCCGCGCGCCTCGACTCCGATTCAGATGAGGACACGTACAGCAGGATCGCCGCGAACCTGGTCATCGCGTCGGAAGACCTAGACGATGCCCGCCATGCCGTCGCGTGAACCACACGTCGTCAGCCTTGAACAACCTCGAAGAGGCGATGATGATTTGCGGCGAGGCGATTGCGTTGGCCCACGGCTACAAGCTCTTGGGATCCGAGGCCGGCTTTCACGCCCGAGCCATCGAGTGCCTCGTGCTCCACACCGAGGCGTACCAGCCCGGCCTGGGCATCTATGCTCGCCGCTTTCAGGCACTCCGGGCCACTCGCAATGCGATGAAGTACGACCGAACTCCACCCGGCGAGGGCCAGCTCAAGCAGTACCTTGCCGCGGCGGAGGCGTTCTACGCCGCGTTCAAGGGCATACCGCATCAGGTCCTCGCTGCCCGCCGAGCGAACGAGCGACGAGCCTGACGAATTGGGGTAACGGCCGCCGGTCCCGACACGCTGGACGACACCACGTTTCCGATTCACAGTCGGGACATCGCCCGTTCAGGCAAATCGAAGGAAGCCGAGCTCACCCGACCCTCTGATCCGAAGTCCGGTTCCTGTGAGGGTGAGCAGCGACGGTCGATTCGTGCGTGGAACGGCGGCTGTGGCGACGCCGTTTTCGTCAATTCCGGGGTGAGTCTGGATCCCGCCCCGGAGAGAGTCTTCATCCCATCGCAGAAACCCGGAAGAGTCCGATGCCCTCGGCGAGATCGGCATTCATCAGATGCCCACGACGAGATTCAGGGTTGTACGCCTCGACGCTGACGCCCTCGCTCGGAGACGACTACCTGATCACGGGGCGAAAGACAGAGTGTTTCGGGGGTCGCCAACGGCCGGCAGCTTCTTCCAGCGCAACTACGTGCTGACGACCGTAACGGCGCCCCTGGGCGCGCCGGGCAGAGCCGCCAACACCTTGGGAACGAGCGCAACGAACTCGGCCAACGTGTTCCGTTGTGGGTGCATGACGATAACGGCCACGTCGTACTTGGACAGGTTCTGCTGGTGTTGGAGGTTTGTGTCGCCGGTCAGGAAGGCGTCGTAGTCACCGGAGATCCGGGCGAGGAGATCGCCGTTCTTGACGCCCTTCCAACCGAGCCTCTCGACGTGGTCCACATCGTGGGGTGGCTCGAACGATCGGACCAGGTCGACCGGCAGGTTCTCATCGAGGATAAGCCGCATTAGGCGACAGCCACGAGCAGATGCTTGATCTCTTCGAGGGCCTGGGTTGCAACCTCCCGGCTGACGCCGGGGTACTGAGCAAGGAAGTCGTCGAGCGACTGTCCCGCCGCTAGGTAGTCGAGCAGGATCACGACAGGCACGCGCGTTCCAGCGAACACGGGAACACCGCCCTGGATGTCTCGGTCTTTCACTATCGCGTGCTGCTGGCCAGCCATGGCTAGACGCCTCCGATCGCCACGAGGATGCGCGGCGAGGGGCTGGCCGTCAAGGAGGGTTCAAGCTCGCCCAGAGCTCGCGGTGCCAGCGCAGCAATGTGGCCGGGGTAACCAGGAAGCTCGGCCAGCGCTCTCGCGGAATCGAGCGGCTGGCCGCGGCCAGTAGCACTCGATCGACACCCCGGAACGACGGCGGGCCGGTCTTTCGTCGAAGGACACGCAGCTCATGGCGAAGGCCGAGGATCTCGAGATCCTTCGACCCATCGTCGGCGCAGGAGCCGGCGAGTAGACGAGAGAGCAGGCGAACGATCAGGCCCAGGAGGAACAACATCGGCGCATTCTAGATTTCGTGTCAGTCGCGAATCCGGGTTATTGACGCCCACGGGCCTTCTCGCCGCCCTTGATCCAGCCTGAGACCTGGGTCTTGACCGCGGAGGCCACGCGGCCGACCGCGTGACCGATCTCACCTAGACCCTTGGCGACACGGGAACCTTTCAGAGCCGCGGTGATGCCGTTCTCGCCGGCTCGGGCGGCTCATTGGACTTCGGCGAACTTGGCCACGGACAAGAATCGCGTGGTCAACTGGTGGAGCCCTCCGCCGAAAGGGGCCCTTCCGACTCGGACGCGGCCTCAAGCAGCAGGGCTGCCAGTCTCTGCGCATTCTTCCGGCTCATGTAGACGTACAGATCGCCGTTGTGCCGGAGCGAGAGCGCGATCCCCACTCCGTTCTCGAGACACCGGACGCCGCAGAAGGCGATATCGCCGGTGTCCAGATCCTCGAACTCGAAGCTCGACTCGGCCATCGTTCCTCCAGGCTAGTTGAATGGCCAGGGATCCCCTGGAAGTGCACGATCGTGCGGTCGCGAAGGCGAGTCATAGTGCCAGTGCGGCCCTTTGTGCCAGTCCGGAGCGTTCATGTCGTACTGGTGTTGCTCGTAGGTGATCTTGCCGGTGCCGTTGGGATTGTCCCACTCCACCTTGCCGCGGCCAGCAGTGGTGGGGCCGTCCGGAACAGGGCGCCCAGGCTGCCCCAGCCGTTCGTCCATCTGAGCGGGCGAATCCGGCCAGCTCTTGTAGTTCTCGGCCTTGCCAGGGCCCACAGGGGCCTTGACGTTGCACGCGTTGTGCACCAGCACCGAGCCGGAGCCCACGAAGAAGCTGTGGGCCTGGGCCACGGTGATGTCCCACATCGGCGTGGGGGCGGCTTCGCTGAGAGTCCGCTACACTCCGGCCGAGGAGGACCGACTGGCCTGATGGAAACCGTCCGTGCAACCGTCTCGCTCGCGCGCCTGATGGAGCTGTCCGAGCAGATGTTCGGCGGCCTGGTGAAGGCCGTGGTCGACGTCCGCCTGGGCGTCATGGTGATCGGCGGCGAGCTTCACTCAGACGAGGAGGCCCTGCTCATCGCCGAGGGCTCCGCCCAGGCAGACCTATGGGGCATCAACCTCTACCCCGACCAATTCGGCGCGCCGGACTTCGTCGAGTTCGACTCGATGATCAACATCCGCCCGGGCCAGGGCAACCGCTCCCGGGGCGTCGAGGATCCGGAGGTTCGCGCGACGATCCTGGCGCTGGTCGATCGGCTGGTGGGCTGATGGCGCTTCATTCGGATCTGGCCGCCGGTCGCTGGCGGACCCTGAGCCTGGCCGAACAACTCGGCAACATCGGGGCCGAAGTGGGACGTGCAATTCGGGCCAGGGAGGCCAGCGATGAGCGCCGCTTCGAGGGCGCCCTCGCTCGCGCTCTGGACCTCTTCGACCTCTCGCTCGACGACCCCCGCTGGCGCGGCCCCAAACTCCGCGAGATCGCCCGGGCCCGCGAAGTCAGCTGCGACTTCCTCGCCGGCGACAACGCCTACGCCAGCACCGCAGCATCCCTCGACGCCTACTTCACCGCGTTTGCCCTGCTCGCCCGCCGGGGACGGTAGCCGCCCGCTCGACGGACGGCGCCTGCGGCGGCAAGGACGGACGTCAACCAGGGGACGCCAGAACCGCTGGCTCCAGACCGGCGGTGCCGGTGGGACCGCTGGAGACTCTCCACTGTCGGACGTGACGGGGCGGCTCACCCGGGAAGGGACCGCGCTCCACGCCCCGCGGTCGTAACGGATGTCTTGTGTCTGGCTCGTTCGGCTCAGCAGGTACCCGTTCAGGACGCCCGGCCGCGCTCCATCTTGAAGCCGGCGGCTTCGAGCGCCTGATCCTCGGGGATGCCAAGGAGCGTCCGCACGCCGATGTGCTCGTCGAGCGCCGGCCACTCCACGTACAGCCCGCCCGCCTCGATCGTCCACGCGTCCCGGTCCTCTTGCCGGGCGGTTGCGAGCCGGCGGGACCACGAAGTTGGGGCGGACAGCTCCCGGCCGTCGGCCAGGACGAACGTGATGACACGGTCGTCGACGCGTACGCCGGAGACGACTGCGGCCCGCATCAGCCCTGACCCGCGCATTCCTGGTCCCACCGCGACACCAGAGCCGCACGGTTCTCTCGGACGATCGTCAGCACTCTCGACATCTCGCGGGGAGTGTACCCCTTGTTCGCGGCCAACTCGACGTCCGGGTCCAGCCAGACCTTGGCCTCGCCGCCGCCACCGCCCTTGACGTGGACGTGCCTGGGCTCGGCGCAGTCGCCCATTACACGATGTAGGTCGTGGACGAGCCGGAGACCAGGGCCACGGGCGTGCCGTCTCGGGCGATCCGGTACCTCGATCGCGCCCTGCGCCCTGCGCCCTGCGCCCTGCGCCCTGTGCCCTGTGCCCTGCTGGATGCAAACATCCGTTGACATGTCGCTCGCTCGACGTAAGATGCAAACGAATGTTGACATTCCGAGCTTACCGTTCTCAGGCCAGGCGGCGCGTCAAGAAGCGTTGACATTCCGATCAGGTGGACGATGGCAGCCCGAGACATCTTCAATACGACTGACCTTGGAGCAGTCATCCGTGAACTGCGAAAGGAACGCGGATGGACTCAGGCGCGCCTCGCCGAGTGGCTTTCGGTCTCCCGCCCGACAGTGGCCAAACTGGAGACCGGGGGCGCCGTCAACGTCGACGTCGCGGTCCGGGCGCTCGCCATTCTCGGGAACGTAGCCACCATCCACCCCAAGGACACGAGGCTCCTCGAAGAGAAGCTGGAATGACAAGCACTCTTGCGGTCTGGATGTCCGATCGTCGAGTCGGAACGCTTGAGAGGACGGCCGCGGGAGACCTCGTCTACTCGCCTGACCTTGATGCATCGCTCACGGTGGCGACCTCCGGCCTTGCCACCTGGTCCCCGCAGCTGACACGGAATTGGTTCGACGGCCTGCTCCCGGAGGGCGACCGCCGGACGCGGCTCGCGGCCAGATTCGGCTTGCGGTCCGAGGACACGTTCGGGCTGCTCGGCGAGATCGGCTGGGAGTGCGCCGGCGCCATCGCCGTTCTCCCGGAAGGCCGGTCGCCCGCCTCGGGTAGTTACCAGCCGATCGACGATGCGGGCGTGGCGGAACGCCTCGACGCCCTCCCGTCCATAGACCTCGATCCGGACGACGCAATCCGCATGTCCCTTGGTGGCGCGCAGGACAAGCTGCTCCTCGCCCGCATCGCCCAGGGCTGGGCGCTCCCAATCGATGGAGCCCCCTCCACCCACATCCTCAAGCCTGAACCGGACCTGTGGCCGGGACTCGCGGCGGCGGAGGTCTGGGCGCTCCTCGTGGCCAATGCGGCGACGTATGCATCCGCAGCGGAACTATCGACAGACCTCGGCGTCCGGCCCGTGATCGTCGTTACCCGCTACGACCGCCAACACCCCGGCGACCGGATCGTCCGGATCCATCAGGAGGACCTCTGTCAGGCCCTCGGCCTGCCGGTCGGACTCAAGTACGCTCGACCGGGGCACCCTGAAGATCCGTCGCTCGCGCGCCTCGCCAGAATTCTGGTCGAGAGAGCGGTCGATCCCCCCGCCGAGTTGATCCGCCTACTGGAGCAGGTGGCAGCCTCAGTAGCACTCCGGAACGCGGACTCCCACGCCAAGAACCTCTCGATCCTGCACGTGGGAAATGCCGTGCGGCTGGCACCTCTCTATGACGTGGCCCCGACGATCGCCTTCCTGCCCCGCCAGACGACCCTGGGCCTTTCCATCGGCGGCAAGTTCAAGCTCACCGACATCGGGAGCGAGCACCTGGTGGCGGAGGCCAAGTCGTGGGGCATCCCCGAACGCGATGCAACGGAGACCATCGGCGCCGTCGCCGCGGCCATGATTGACGCGGTCGAGGAAGCCAACGACCTCTACCCGAGCGTTCCCAAGTCTGCTCGTGAACTGGCGATCGCCGGGATCTTCCAGATCCAGCAGCAACGCCCGGGAAAGTCGGCGTCCGCTGCGGCGGCAAGATCGAGGGCGAAGCGCAAAGGGCAGGAGAAACCGTGAAGCAATCGGCCGGAATGCGCGAAGGCGACATCGCTCAGATCAAGGTGACCCTCCAGGATGTTGAGCCCGCGATCTGGCGGAGGCTCGAGGTGCCGGCCGAGATCAAGCTTGCTCGGCTGCACGTGGGCACTCCAGGCCGCGATGGACTGGCAGGACTACCACCTGCACGCTTTTCGGATCGGCAATATCGAATACGGCAAGCCCGATCCCGACTACGAACCGATGGGCGTGCCGCTCAAGGACGACCGCCGCGCGACATTGCGCTCGCTGGTCAACGTCGGCGAGTCATTCGTCTATGAGTACGACTTCGGCGACGGCTGGGAGCACGAGATCGTCGTGGAGGCCGTCCTGGCGCCGCGGCCACGGACTCGTTACCCGCGAGTGGTCGACGGCGCCCGCGCCTGCCCGCCCGAGGATGTCGGCGGCACTCCTGGCTATGAAGGATTCCTCGAGGCAGTCGCCGATCCGCGCCACGCGGAGCACGACTCTGTGCTCCGATGGGCCGGCGGCTCGTTCGATCCGGAGGCTTTCGACATCGACGCCGCGAACCGCGAATTGGACATCAGGTTTCGCTGAGCGTCTGCTGTGCCAGGCGGGCGAGCTGCCTCCGCGCCCGTCGATCGTGCGCCGGGCTTGAACCACTCCTTGCCCGCGCCAAGGACTCCGACGCGCGCCCGCGCGCCGTCCGAGCGATGGCGCCCCCCACCGATGTAGCGAGCGCGTGGCTGTGGGCATCTGACTCAATCCGTTTTGTCGGGGGCAGCCATCTGACTATCCTGGCCGACGGACCGGGCATCTGACACATCGGCTGTGGCGGGTCAAGCCACTCAGCAAACGAGGTGTTTTGGCGCCGCGGGGGAGGTTGTGCTCGGGAAACCTCCCGGAAAGAGTGGCGCGCCCGGAGGGATTCGAACCCCCGACCCTCTGATCCGAAGTCCGTTTCCCGTCAGGACAGGCAGCGCAGGCCGATTCGTGCGTGGAGCGACGCCATTGGCGGCGCCGATTCGGTCGATTCCCGGGTGAGTCAGATTCCCGCCCCGGAGAGAGTCTTGGTCCCATCGCAGAAACGCGGAAGAGTCCGATGCCCACGGCGGGTTCGGCTACCTTCAGATGCCCGCGACGAGAGGCGAATTGTACGCCCCACCGCCAGCATCGCCGAACGCCGAACGCCGAACGCCGACCAGCGACGAGCGCAACTAGGTCGGGAGGTTACTTCTATGGCGCGAGGACAACCGTCGTGCGTGGGTCCTGAGTGGACACTGAGACGGGCACCTACTCCCAATCCACCTCGATCTTCGACACCCGACTCCCGGCAGGCAACTCGCTGATGGCCTTGTGCTCGGCTATGGCGGTCAGGACGTGCACTGTCATCGGCTCGATGTGGAATGGGCCGCGGTCCGTTCCTGTCAGTAGCGGCGACAGATCGCAAACGTAGCACGACCCGGCGGGTACCACCCCAAGCTGGGCCATGGCCTCCTTGAATCGATCGGGATCCTCGAGGGCGGGCCGCACGGCCAGAACCTCGGCAAAGACACGCCGCCCGTCGAGGGTGACACGCCGCCCTCACAAGCCGGAACGCGCACGGCCGAAGCCTGAGGGCCCAAGGCCAGCGAACGGTCGTACGGACAAGCCCGGCTACTGCCGAAGTCGGCTGAAGACGGCTGCAGAGGGGATAAGGACGCCGGCCAGGAGAATCAACCACACGACTGGCAAGCCGACGAGGCTCGCGTGGAGCCATCCATCACCAAGAACCTGTACCAGGACCGCTGCGAAAGCCCAGCCGATGCCGAAGGCAGCCATGGATCGCGGGCTGACCTCGCGTTCGTGCGTCCGGGGCGTGGATCGCGACCCTCTCGACACGAGCCGTGACAGAAGGAAGCCAAGAGCAATGCCCACCAGCGAGCCGGTCAAGTACAGGTACATGTTCTGGATTCAACCCATCTACCTGGCGTCAGCACATTCCAACGTAGATGCAGAACGCTTCTGGCGAGCGGAAGTGTAGTCCGAGGTAGCACACCAGGTACCAGAAGATCGCGCACATCGCCCCGCACACAAATGCCCCAGGACCGGTGGCGCCGCAAGCCAAACATGTGACGAAGCTAGTGACGGCGCAGCCGAGACCGTACAGGAATGAGTAGACGGGCGGGCAGAGGTTGCCGCTCGGGCACCACCCCCCGCCGCCGCCGGCCATTGGACCGGCGACTTCGGTGCTCTTCGACGGGGCGCTGGTCTCCATAGGCGGCAATACTGCCGTGCGCGTCAACCCGGTCAACGTCTGGGTCACCGTGACGTTGTCGCCCTGGAGACTGCCCTGCTCTGCGAGCGTTGGCACTCCATTGAGGATCTCAATTATGTCAGTTCCGCTCGGCTGGTCGCTTGGACCCTTGAGCAGCGCAACCGAGTGGCGATCGCGGATCACCGCCGAATCGGTGTGAGCTCGGACGAGCAAGGCCATCTCGCCCATTGTGTCGACGAATGGCACCTTCGTTATATATCCCGACAGGTCCGGACGATCACGGAGGACATAACGGGCGGCTGACGGCAATCCCACGGGCGAGAACTTGAGCCCCTTGAGGTGAGCTACAAGCGCTGCACCGTCTGGCGTTGAGACCGCCTGGGTGGCCAGCTTCTTCAGCGATGCGCCCTCCTGGGTGGTTACGACTAACTGTGGCCCAGTCCGTGTTGGCCCCCTCGCGGCGAATGCCTCCGGCACGAATCCTGCGAACAGTGCTGCCGTGCCGGCTCCGGCGGCACCGAGCCACTTCAAGAACGATCGGCGGGTTTGAGTTGGATCAGACATGTAGACCTCCGGATGTCGCTATACCAGCGGATCGTTCGGGGCGACAGGCCTTCCGCGGTCTTGGCCTCGCAGAAGAGTTCGACCGCCCGGCCGAGTTCGATTCTCGCCGGCGCCGTGGGCTCAGCGCGCCCGCGGACCGCCCCACGAATCAGATTCCCATCGCGCCGACCCAAAGAATCAGATGCCCGGCCCTTTGACTCGGAAGTATCAGAAGCCCACGGATCGAGGTGTCAGATGCTCGCCGCATAATCTTGCCTCCATGGGCGTCGCCCACGAGGTCGTCCCAAACACAAGATCTAGCGGCTGCTTAGCACCGGGACCACAACATGTTGTGGTTTTGGCGCGCCCGGAGGGATTCGAACCCCCGACCCTCTGATCCGAAGTCCGCTTCCCGTCAGAGGGGTCGGCCCGGGCAGTCGAGGCGAGAGGCTCAGACCAACCGCGTTCGTAGGACGCGCTACGGCAGGATCTTGAAGCTGCCGCCGTTGACCGGCCGAAGAACGCCGAAGTGCCGCCGATCGAGGGTCGCGATGGTCCGTGTCTGATAGCGGGCGGCAAGGACGACGATGGACGCGTCGGCGAGCCCGATCGATTGGTCGGCGTAGCGTTCGATGACCGCACGCGCCTGTGCCAGGTCCTCGGTGCCGAAGGCGGCGAGATCCCAGGCGCCGCCCGCCAGCTCGCGCAAGACGGCGAGCTCGGCCGAGACGCCAAGGCGTGAGCCGACCAGGTAGTCGAGCTCCGCGAGGACGTATGGCGAGACCACCAGAGGCTCGGTCGTGGTGTCCAGGACGGCCGTGACCGCCGCGTGATCCGGTTCATCGGTATCGAAGAACGCAAGGAGCGCGCTCGTATCGACGATCACCGCTCGCCGAACCCGGGCAGGTGGTCGTCGGCCTCGCGGGCGATCGGTGCGCCGCTTGCGAACAGGCTGCCCTGGGGCCGAGGCCGCTCAGCGCCAACCGCGCTGCGGATCGAGTCCCGAATCACTTCCGCTTCCGAGACCCCCCGTCGTCGAGCCGCTCGCTTGACGGCCGATCGGAGTTCAGTGGGCAGGTAGACTGTCGTCTTATCCATGGGACGTATGGTACCACCGCTGGCGCTGGCGGAATGCCTCGTGACGCCTGACATGACGTACGGTTGGAGTCGAGATCGAGGACGCACTTCGCCAAACGCAACGTCGCCCAGGCCGCATACGATGCCTGGATCTTGCAGTGAAGAAGGGCGCCCCAGCGCCATTTGAACCCCGCAAGTCACGGCGTTCTCGTCAGGGTGCGAGTCGAGGTCAGCGGCCGCGGATCTGGCTGACCGTCGCCTTGGACAATTCTCTGACATCGACCCGTTCGCCATCCTCGACGCGATGCGAGATCATCGTCATCGGGAAGAGTAGTGACGCCTCACCTTCCTCACTCGATCCGCGAGTGATGAGCACGGGATCGTAGGTCCCTTCCTCCTCGGCCACGGCCCACTCCCAGTCCTCGGAGCGGGCCAGCACGTTGCCGAAGGCAAGTCCGAGACCCCAGAGAGCCATCTGGTCGTTCCGGGTGACCCGGGCCTCTGAGAGCATCCTCTGGATCAGGTCCAGGTCCTTCGGCGTTCCCGTCAGTCCGGTCCCGTACCACTTGATGCCGTTGGACGAGACGTCGGCCAGTGCCTGCTCGATCTCCGCGGAGATCTGGGCATCCATCTCCAGCAGATTCACTTGACTACGTCAAGCGGGATGTCGAAGGACGGGGCCCATGTATCCACGTCGCTGGCGCCGTCCAGCCTCGGAGCTAGGGCGAGGAGATTCCCACGGGCACCCGTCGGGCCGACCTGTCCCAGGACCTTCGCGGCCTCCGGTCCGTGGTTCCAGGGTTGGTCAACCAGGATCCCGCCTCGATGCGGACCCACAGTCTGCGCAAGAGCCTTCACGGCAGAGTCGAAGGCAGCGGGCCCGGGGGTCTCCGACAGGAGGTCACGCGCGATAACAAGGCTCGCGAACCCAAGAGCGGGCTGATTCTCGGGCGGCCTGAACGGATGGGTTCCGGCTACCTGACGCCCTGTCGTCCAGGACAGCTCGGAATAGAAATCGGGCGGCCCAGTCAGAAGCGGTGCCGACGTCACGGAGCAGAAGATCGCCTCCGTGTCGGGGTCAACAGCCGATTGGAAGGCATCGAACGCCCGGCCCTTCCAGGGACGGGTTCGCACCTGAACGACGCGGCCCGGCCGGTGAACCTCAACGGCCGCCTGCTTCATGTCCGGTCGCAAGGCGGGGAGCCCAAGAACTCCGAGAGCCTGATTGAGAGCCTCCACGGCCTCCGCGTCCCAGGGGCTTGTCTCGTGACGGCCCCACCAGATGTAGCCCATTCGGTACACGGGAGTCTTCCAGTCGATCGCGCTCACGCTGTCCTACCTAGTCCCATGGGGCCCGGATCGTGGGGGGCAGCCCGCTGAGATCGATCCAGCCTTTGCCTTCCGGCCCCTTGATCTTCGCACCCGGCGTTGACATCAGTCGATCGCCTCGGAGAATCTGCCGCGCTTTCGCGGCGGTCCGCAATTCGGCTTGTGTGCTGGTCTCGTACGCCTCGACTGCCTGCCAGCCACTCCCGGTGTCGCGGATCTTGACGAAGTCTAGCCGTCTGCCCATGTTGTCCGTGCTGTCGATGAGCTTGCGACCATTGGCATCGTAGATGGTCCGCTGCTCGAGCCATCTCTCATTGCTGGCCAGTTTCTGCCTGGACTTCCATACCTTCTCGCCGTTGGCGCCCTTCTGCTGAAGAGCCCGACCCTTGGAGATCGTCTCATCGCCACCCCGGATCCAGCGCTTGATATTGCGGCCCGCGGCCGAGATGGCGGACTTGACCGCACCGCCGGCCTTCTCGAGGCTCCGCACTACGCGGGTGCCCTCCAGGGCCGCCTTGATGCCACCTTCGGCACCGTGGGCGGCTCGGGCGAGAGTGACCAGGTGTCGGGCACCGACGACTCCGGCTCCGAGAACCAGGAGCGCTCCGCCGGGCAGGAACTGCAGACCCGCCGTGGCGGCGTTACTGAAGTCGCCTTCGGCTAGATAGAGGGCCATGTCCATCATGGCGGCCACTTCGCCCAGACCCGGCACCAGCGACGCCATCGCGAACAGGCTGTGGGGATCGGACACCATGGCCAGACCGATCGAGACCAGGCCATCGAGAGTCAGGCCGCCGCCGGCGGCCGATAGGGAGTTGGCCGTCGGCGCCGATGCTCGCGCTTACGTCTCGAGCGGCCGCGGTGGCGGCTGTCGCGAAGTTGCCTAGCTCGGTGCTGGCGTATGTCCAGACCCGGTTGAGCTCACCTGCGAAGCTCGCGCCGAAGTTGAGGAGCGGGCTCGCGACGGCGTGGACGGCGCTCCCGAAGGCACTGCTGGTTATGTTCCAGGCCGAGCTCAGGGTGTTGGCGCCCCAGTTGACGGCCGTGCTGGCGGCGCCGCCGATCGCCCCGGTGACGTTGTTCCAGGTGTTGCTGGCCCACTGGCCGAAGTTGGCCAGGCCGTTGCCGATATCGCCAGGCCGATGGAGCGAGGGCGTCGAGGGTCAGGCCGTCGCCGGCCGGCGCGGCAACTGGCGATGACCCGGGGTGCCGGTCAGTCGGTCAGACTCCGGCCGGATAGACACCACGACCCAGGCCCGATCCGGTGGCAACGGCTCCTAGGGGATCATCGGACATCCCTGAGCGGCTGCACTCCCCGTCCGGAGTCAGTCCTGATCAGGCTCGATGTAGGCGTCGTTGACAGCGCAGTACGCAACGGCACGCACCTGTTCCGCGAGCGTGGGGCGTCGTCCTCCGCGCCACTGCGTCCACACCTCGAGCGCCTCCTTGGCCATGCTCACCTCAAGGACGTGCCATCCCGATGCCCTCGGCCGGTAGGCTGCCGTCCTCGGGCTCCAAGGCCACTACGGCCTCCGAGTGCTCAGTTAGCTCCGGGTAGTCTCTCGCATAGATAGTTAGCTCATCGCCCAGCGCGTCCAAGCGCTCGAGGATATCTCGCAGTGTCATCGCCCTACCTCCCCCAGATCATGGGGCCACCCACCCTCCTCCGATGGCGCTCCAGGAAACGGCAGCCGTACGTAGGTGCCTGTGACTCCTGGTCTGGTGCAATGTAGGCGTCGTTGACAGCATAGTAGGCGACGGTCCGCAGCCGTTCGGCAAACGGTGGTTCCGGTTTGGCCGGCCGCACGGAACCATTCGCCTACCGGGCTTCGCAGCGGCTCGGGGCGGGGTCGACAACCCTAGCTTGGGGCTTCCCACACTCGCGTGAAGGTCCATCCAGTGAGAGCCGCGTCCTCGACGGCTTGAACGAATCTGCCAGTCACGTATAGCTCACGGTTCTGCCGAGTCAAGAAGAGCGAGTGATCCCGCACCATCTCGGGGTGGAAGACTGGATTGATGACAGCGATGATCCGGCCCCCTCGGTCGCGGGCGACGTCGCTCTTGGTTTCGTCCAGCGCGTCCGAGACGTGAACCGGGTTGATCAGCCACAACTCCGTGTCGCACGCAAGCGGCAGGATCTCGGCATCGTTGCCAACCACGGGCGCAAGAACCGCCAATGCCCTTCGCGTCACAGGCAGGGCTGGAGCGCCGATGCACGGCATGTCGACAGCGCGAAGTTTCCGCCCTTTGCGCTCTCGGAGCACCGAGGCCCGAACAGGAGGTGCAGATAGATCATGTCTGGTGCCGGGCAGGTCGAACAGGTAGCGGGCATCCGGCGGAACCGGAAGGACCCATTGAATCCAGTTCTGCGGGTGCGGCTTGAAGACATCGAACTCGCTCACGGCAGCCTCCCGTGCTCTAGCGCATCCTTGATGTAGGCGAGTGTATCGAGCCCCTCAGCCTGGGTACGAGCGCCGAGTATGAGCTCGTTGGCTCGGGCGATGTACGAGTCCGTCATCGTCAACGGATGGACCACCCGGCCAAGTGGGTTGGCCGAGGCGTAGAACCTGGGCAGGAACGAACCATTCTGTCCGGAGTTGATACCGATGCGGAGGTCCTGCTCGAGATGGGTCCGCGCAGCAGCGGCGCCAGGCTCGTTCGCGGGCAAGAGATGATGCCCCGCTGATTCCGCCGGACGGACTTCCCCATCCCGCACAAGGTTCCGGCCTAGGTTCCGTGAGCTTGGGGACTCCCCCACGACACCTATGTCGAAGTACGATCGTTTGCCGCCGATACTGCCGATGCCGCCATACGCACCTGGCTCGAGCACCCTGGTCTCGCCCGCGGCTTTCTCGCCACCTCGGATCCAGCGCTTGATGCGGGAGCCCGCGGCCGCCACGGCGGACTTGACCGCACCGCCGGCCTTCTCGAGCTTCTGGACTACGCGGGTGCCCTCCAGGGCCGCCTTGATGCCACCTTCGGCACCGTGGGCGGCTCGGGCGAGAGTGACCAGGTGTCGGGCACCGACGGCTCCGGCACCGAGAACCAGGAGAGCTCCGCCGGGCAGGAACTGCAGACCCGCCGTGGCGGCGCTGGCAAAGTCGCCTTCGGCCAGATAGAGGGCCATGTCCATCATGGCGGCCACTTCGCCAAGACCGGGCACCAGCGACGCCATCGCGAACAGGCTGTGGGGATCGGACACCATGGCCAGACCGATCGAGACCAGGCCATCGAGAGTCAGGCCGCCGCCGGCGGCCGATAGGGAGTTGGCCGTCACCCCGATGCTCGCGCTTACGTCTCGGGCGGCCGCGGTGGCGGCGGTCGCGAAGTTGCCTAGCTCGGTGCTGGCGTATGTCCAGGCCCGGTTGAGTTCACCTGCGAAGCTCGCGCCGAAGTTGAGGAGCGGGCTCGCGACGGCGTGGACGGCGCTCCCGAAGGCACTGCTGGTTATGTTCCAGGCCGAGCTCAGGGTGTTGGCGCCCCAGTTGACGGCCGTGCTGGCGGCGCCGCCGATCGCCCCGGTGACGTTGTTCCAGGTGTCGCTGGCCCACCGGCCGAGGTTGGCCAGGCCGTTGGCCACGTCGTCCCAGGGCCAGTGCCCGGTCGGGATCCGAGAGCGTCACCGGGTTGCCGCCGGTGTACATGTAGTGGTTGAGCAGACCGGTGGCGGAGGCCGAGCCGTTGTACGTGTCGGCCTGGGTGAAGGCGCCCAGAGATGGGCTGTAGGATCGGGCACTGAAGTCATACAGGTCCGGCGTGCCGGCGCTGGTCTCGAGCATCCGGCCCTGGTATCGCCAGGGCAACGCCGGGCCGCCGGCGCTGTAGGCGGCCACGGTCACACCGTAGGCGTCATAGCGGTAGGCAGTCGCGAAGCTCGTGCCGTCGGCCGAGAGCGAGGCGGCTACGTTGCCGTGGAGGTCGTTGACGATCCACAGTGCGGAGCCGCCCGTTCCGACCGCGACGCGCTCGCCTGTGCCGTCGATGGCACTGAGCGTGACGGCGGCGCCACGGGCGATCGAGATGATCGCGTTGCCGGTGCCGAGGTAGGCGTAGGTTTCGGTCGGTTCGGTGCCGACGGTCCGGCTCGAGTGGCGGCCCAGAACATCGATGCCGAAGCTCGTGACCACGCCCGAAGGGGCGGTGATCGCGACCAGGCGGTCGGCGATGTCGCAACCCGGCCGCACCTTGGTGGCGCTCTTCGCGCTCAGCGATCCGGACCGGCTTCGGTGAGGCTGTCGGCGGGCGTTCGCGGATTACCCCGGCCTGGTGACCCCGGCTATCGGCCTTGTCAGCATGTCCTCCTGCGCCGTGACGTCACCGTAAGGGCTCGGGGGGCCTACGGCAGGCTGGACGGCCTCAGTTATTCCTTTCCAGTGACTCCCGGAGGTGGACGAGACGTTCGCTGAATTCTCCGGGGCGGCGCGACTTCGAGCGAAGCTGCAACTTCCGCCACCGCCATGCGCTGGACCCTCGTTCTCGACGGCAGGATTTCCAGTAGCCGTGCCATCGTGGACGCCGAGTGGAGCACTCGCGCCAGGAGAATGGAGGCCCACCGAGGCGCCCGGGCCACCAACTCGGGCATAACGTCGACCAGACCGTCTACGTATGGATCGTCGGGCGCGCTCTCGGCAAGGTGCACTACCCCGAACACATGCCCTTCAGCAACCTCATCGTCAACGAGCACGGACAGCAAGGGCGCCACGAGATCGGACTCAAAAGACCGCGCCAACTCGGCCAGAACAGCATCGAACTCGTCCCAACGCCGGTCAGCCTGGGCGCGCGCCAATTGCTCCAGCAACAATCTGCGTTTGTCTACCATCAGAATCGTCCTGGGTGCGCTTGTCTGTTGCGAAGGATGACTTCGCGGAGCTGCTTGAACACTTGTTCGTCGTACAGCCCTTGATCTCTCAGGATGCTGCGCACGTCCTTCACTCCGGCCATTGTCGCGTCTCTGAAGGTCATACCCGCGTCCGCGGGCGAACCATACGTGAATGTTAGTCTGTGTCGTCCCCCACGCCCCGGAAAGGGCATCTCCAAGTTGATCGCGACCCTGGCTGTCAGCCTGACGCAGGCCACTCCGGTCAAGACGGACGAGATGGGGCTACCGGCGCTGCCGTAGGGCCGGCGGGCCTAAGTTCGGGTCGCCTCGAGGATCGCCGCCTCGGCGATCGCGCCGGCGCGCAGGACCCGCGGTTCCGCGCCCGAGCAGTCGACGACCGTCGAAGGAACGCCGCCCCGCGCCGGGCCGCCGTCGAGGATCAGGTCGATACGCTCGCCCAGCTGGGCGGCGACTTCCGCGGTCGTTGTTGCGGCCGGCTCGCCCGAGCGGTTGGCCGAGGTGACCGGCAGGGGGCCCAGTTCGCGCGCCAGCTCGCGCGGACAGGCGTGGTCCGGGATTCGCACGCCGATTGTCGATTGGCCGGCGGTCAGGACCGAGGGCAACCGCGAGCCCGGTGCCTGGGTCAGAACCAGGGTCAGCCCGCCCGGCCAGAAGCGATCGGCCAGCGCCCGAGCCGCCGGCATCAGGACGCCCACGCCGGCCGCCTGCTCCGCGTCCGCAACGAGAAGCACGATGGCCTTGTCGAGCGGCCGGTCCTTGGCCGCGAAAAGCCGCTCCAACCCATCCGGCGCCGAGAGGGCGACACCCACGCCGTAGACCGTGTCGGTGGGCAGGGCCACGATCCCGCCGGCTCGTAGAGCACGGACGGCCTCCGCGCGCCCGGCCGCATCGTCCGGGACCACCCGCGCCGTCACCGGCCCGCCCCCGCGGCCCTCATCGCCGCTCCACCTGAACGCCGCGCCGCAGGCTGTCGACCGGCCCAACCGGGCCCGACCCCGCGGCCCCGCCACGGGCCACGTCCGGCGCCCGCCACCCGTCCAGCGCTATCTTCTCGATCATCCGCGCCGCGCCCTGCTCCCCAACCGGCGCCGCCACGAACCGCGCGGCGGCCTGGACCGCCGGCGGCGCGCTCGGCATCGCCACCCCGTGGCCCACTTCGCCGATCATCTCCAGGTCGTTGTACTGGTCGCCGATGGCGAGACACTGCGACAGCGGCACGCCGTGGCGCCGGGCCAGCCATCGCACCGCGGCCCCCTTGGAAACGCCCGGGGCCAGGAATTCCATGAAGCGCGGATGGCTCAGCGTCACCTCCGCGCGCCCCGCGAAGTGCGCCCGGCCCTCGTCCAGCACGTCCAGCGAGTGCTCGCCCTCGCCGATGGCCACGACCTTCGTGACCGGATGCTGAGCCCGAACCAGCACATCGTCCACGAGGCGCAGCCGGTCGCCGACGAACAGCCGGTACTCCTCCAACCGCTCCTCGTCCTTCGCCACGACCATCCACTCCAGGTGGTTGAAGTGCGGGATCAGGTCCCGCTCGCGGCACCACTTCACGATCTCGATGGTGGTGGCCGGCGGCAGCGGCCGGTGGTACAGCAGCCGGCCCACGCGCCCGGGCCGCGCCCCCGCCGCCGGCATCGCCCGGATCAGCGCCCCTTGCTGGCCGACGAGGGGCCCGTCCAGGCCGAGCGCTTCGGCGAAGGGCATCGCACTCGTGACCATCCGACCGGTGACGAGCGCGACTTCGATGCCGCGCCGCCGCGCTTCGGCGATGGCCGCCATCGTGCGATCGGCGATGACCAGGTCCTCGCCCACGAGCGTGCCGTCGATGTCGAGGGCGATGAGGCGGATGGGCAGCTGCGGCTCGACCATCACTTCTCCACCGCGGACGAGGCCGGGAAGTGCGCCCGCGCCTGCCCGACCCGCTGCCGTTCGATATGGGCCAGCCTGGGCCTCCCGGAAAGGTCGGCCTGGATCCGGCACGACCACTCGCCCGGCATCGCGGCCACCGCTTCCTCCATGGCCGGCCCCTGGTCGAAGCCGATCTCGAGCAGCGCCGTTCCATCGGACGCCAGCGCCGAAGGCAGCAAACCCAGCAGCCGCCGGATCACCGCCAGCCCGTCCGACCCGCCGTCCAGGGCCAGCCTCGGCTCGAACGAAGCCGCCACCGGCAACCTCCCGACTTCGGCCGAAGGGATGTACGGCAGGTTCGCCAGGATGACGTCGAAAGGACGGACGGACGGCGGCTCGACACGGGACGAGGACTCCCCACCGGGCGAAAGCTCAGCCGCGCCTGCCGCGCCCGGCGGCAGCAAATCCGACTCCACGAACTCGATCGAGTCCGCCAGGCCGTGTGCGACCGCGTTCTCCTTCGCCAGGCCCAACGCCTCGGCGGAACTGTCGACCGCCAGAATCGAGACCTCGGGCAGCATCCGCCGCCGCCGCAGCTGCGCCGCCAGCGCGATCGCGACCGCCCCGGAGCCCGTGCCCACGTCCACGACCCTCACCGGCGGAGTGCCGGCCGGCCGCGGCGCGGACGTCAGCCGCCAGGCGATCTCGTATTCGGCCTCGGAGACCAGCAGCTCCGTCTCCGGCCGCGGGATCAGGGCGCGCGCATCCACGGCGAACGCCAGACCGAAGAACTCCTTGATGCCGCGGATGTAGGCCACCGGCTCGCCCTTCTCGCGCCGGGCGACCGCCGCCTCGAAGCGATCGGCCGCGTCCGCCCCTACCGGCGCCTCCGGATGCGCGAGCAGCGCCGTCCGATCCGCGCCGATCGCCCAGCCCAGCAGCAGCTCCGCGTCCAGGCGCGCGCTCTCCGACCCGGACTCGCGCAAGCGCGCCGTCCCGCCGCCCAGCAATTCACCGATCCCGGCCACCGACGCGCTACTCTTCCCCGGCCTCGCCCAGCGCCGCCAGCCGCTCGGCCTGGTACGTCGTGGACAGGGCGTCGATCAGCTTGTCCAGATCGCCGTCCATGACCCCCGGCAGGTTGTGCAGGTCCATGCCGATTCGATGGTCTGTGAGACGGTCCTGGGGGAAGTTGTAGGTCCTGATCTTCTCGGACCGCTCGCCGGACCCGACCATGCTGCGGCGCAGCGCCGATTCCACCTCGGCGGCCTTGGCTCGTTCGCGATCGAGCAGCCGGCTGCGCAGGACCTGCATCGCCTTGGCCTTGTTCTTGATCTGGCTCTTCTCGTCCTGGATGGCCACGACGATACCGCTCGGCAGGTGGGTGATCCGGACCGCCGAGTCCGTCGTGTTGACCGACTGGCCGCCGTGCCCGGTGGAGCGGTAGACGTCGACGCGCAGGTCCTTCTCGTCGATCTCGACGTCGACTTCCTCGGCCTCGGGCATCACCGCCACCGTAGCGGTCGAGGTGTGGATTCGGCCCTGCAATTCGGTGACCGGGATCCGCTGGACGCGATGGACGCCGGCCTCGAACTTGAGGCGGCTGTAAGCGGCCCGGGCCGAGATCTCGACGATGGCTTCGCCGATGCCGCCGATGCCGTTCTCCTCGGCGTGGAGCACCTCGGACCCCATGCGATGCCGCTCGGCGTAGCGCAGGTACATCCGCAGCAGCTCGGCCGCGAACAGCTTGGCTTCGTCGCCGCCGGTGCCGGCTCTGATCTCGAGGATGACGTTCTTCTCGTCGTTCGGATCCGTGGGGATGAGCAGGACGCGGATCTGCTCGATCAGCTCCGTCTGGCGACCCTCGAGGGTCCGGATTTCCTCCTGGGCCAGGCTGTACATCGAGTCGTCGCCCGAGTCACGCATCTCGACCGCGCCGGCCAGCTCCTCGCGGACGCGCTGCAGTTCGCGCCACGCGCCCACGAGCGGCTCGAGCTGGGACAGCTCCTTGCCCAGGCGCTTGAGCGCGGCGGGATCGGAGAGGGTCTCCGGCTTGACCAGCTCCGCCTGGACGGCGTCCAGCTGGGCGGCGATCTCGATGAGCTTGGAGTCGATCATGAGTCAAATCCGGCGGATGCGACCTCGCCCGGCCCGGTCGCGCCGGCCACGCCCGAACCTTCGGCCTTCTTCGCGCCTTCGGCGGCGGGCAATTCCAGGTCCTTGCCGGGCGAGAGCGGGCGGCAGTTGAAAGTGGCGCTTCCGGCCGGCAATTCGGCGCCGTTGGCTTCGAGGGCCTGTTCGAGCGAGACGATCGCGACTTCGATCATGTCGTCGGAGGGCTGGCGGGTGGTGATCATCTGGACCCAGATGCCCGGGCTCCACATCCATCGGACCAGCCTGTGGCTGCGATGTCGCGCGCCCAGCTGGAGCACTTCGTAGCTGATCGCGGCGATGACCGGGATGAGCAGCACGCGCGAAGCGATGAGCATGAGCGGCGGCAGGCTGCCCACGACCGCGAACGCCAGGATGGAGACGATCAGGACGACGACCAGGAACTCCGTGCCGCAGCGCGGGTGGGCCGTGGGGTGGGTGCGGGCGCATTCGACCGTCAGCGGCTCGCCGGCCTCGAGGGTGTGGATCGACATGTGCTCGGCGCCGTGGTACTGGAAGGTTCGGCTGATGTCCTTGCTGCGGGCGATCAGGAGCAGATAGGCCACGAAGATCACGACCCGGATGACGCCCTCGGACAGCTGGAAGGCGAAGCCGCCGGTGAACCGACCGACGGTGATCTGGGCCAGGAAGAGCGGCAGCAGGAAGAAGATCAGGATGGCGAAGCCGAATGTGACGACGAGCATCCCGCCGACGGCCACGGCGTAGCCCTTGCCCATGCCCTGCTCGGCCGGCGGTTCCGGCTTGGGCGCGGTCGAGTCCGGATCCGAATACGAGGCCGCGCACAGGCCGGCGATCGCAGCGGCCGGCGCCACGGCCAGGGTCAGCAGCGTGCCGGCCACTCCCCCGGCGCCCGGGCCGGCGGTCTTCGCGGCGTCATTGGCGGCGTCCTTCGCGGCGTCCTTCGCCAATTCCTGCTGCTCGAGGGCGACCGCCTGGAGCGTCGCGGATCTGACGAGCCAGCGCGTGCCGGTGACGAGCGTGTCGTAGAGGAGAACCAGGCCGCGCAGGAACGGCAGGCGCATCGCCCGCTTCGCGCGCAAACCGAGGTCCAGGCGTTCGACCGCCCACAGGATCGATCCGTCGGGGTGCCTCAGGGCCACGGCAAGGGCATTTGGACCCCGCATCAGGACGCCCTCGATCAGGGCTTGACCGCCGTAGTGAAAAGTAGCCATCGGGTCAAGTCTACCGGACGGGCCCCGAGCCCGGACCCGACGCCGGACCCGACGCCGCGGTTGCGACCGTGCGGCCGGTTGGGCTCGTCCGGGGCCGGCGCGAGCGCTCTACTTGTTCAGGTAGAACTTGTTTGTCATCGGATCGAAGAACTCCGCCGTATCCGAAGCGCCGCCCACGATCATGACCCGGCCGTCCTGGAGCAGCACCGCCGCCGGATACGAGCGCTGGACGTTCAGGTGACCGAGAACGGTCCACTGGTTCGAGACGGGGTCGTAGATTTCGCCGGTCAGGTTGAACGGGCCGGTCATGTTGGCGTGCGGCCAGTCGGCGCCCCCGGCGGACCGGCGCTCCATCAGCATCCCGCCCGGCTGGAGACCGTAGCTCGGCTGCTTCTCGCCTTTGACCGTACCGATCATGAAGATGCGCCCGTCGGCGAGCGCGACGCAGGCCTGCAGGTCCATCGGTTTGGGCGACGACTTGCCGGACCTGAACTTGCCGCTGGCGGCGTCGTAGATCGCGGTCGTGCCGTGGAGGTCGTCGGGGAACAGGACCGCGCCGCCGTTGGCCAGCGACTCAGCGCAGCCCAGCATGTCCGGCGCCGTGGGCGGCCGGCCGGTCAGGGTGAACGTGTTCGTGGCCGGCTCGTAGATCTGGGCGATCCGGTTGGCGTCGCTCTCCAGGTTGACCTGGCCGAAGCTCAGCACGCGACCGTCACTCAGCAGCACGGCCGGACCGGCCACGTTGCCTTGCACCGGCCCCGCGGCGTGGAAGGTGTCCGTGGCCGGATCGAATAGCTCCGCCGTCCCGGGCCAGTCGTCGCCGCCCACCAGGAGGACACGGCCGTCCGGGAGCACCACCGGCTGGGCCCAGTATCGGACGGCCCTGCCGTTCCCGATCGGGATGAAGCGGCCGCGGGCCGGGTCGTAGATCTCGGCCGACCTCACATTGTCGGCGTTGGTGTTGCCGCTGCCGCCGTAGAAAAGGACGCGCCCGTCCGGCAACGTCACGGCGGTGTCGTAGCTTCGGGCGAAGGTCATCGTGCCGGTCGGCGAGAACAGGCCTGTGGCCGGGTCGAAGACCTCGGCCGAGCCGAAGGGCGGCTGGCTCCCTTTGACGGGCATGCAGCCGCCGGCAACCAGAACGCGGCCGTCTGCCAGCACCGTGGCCGTGTTGTGGTAGCGGGGGCAGGCCATCTTCTTGGCCGGCTTGAGGTTCCGGTTGGGGGCGGGCCCAGGCGTCCCGGCGGCAGGCGCCAGGGTCAGCATCGGCGTCGGCGAAACTGAAGGCGACTCGTCGGGCGAAGGCGAGGGTGATTCTTCGGGCAAGGGCGAGGCGTCGGGCGAAGGCGATAGGTCGACGGAAGCCGAAGGATCGACGGAAGCCGACGGATCGACGGAGGACGAAGGATCGACGGAGGGCGACGGATCGACGGAGGGCGACTCCTCGAAGGACGGCGACTCATCCGGCCCGGGCGATTCGCCGTCGGAGACGGCGGGCGTGGGCGAGTCCGGTGCGTCGGCGAGGCCCGGCAACGCCCGCGGCCAGACGATCATCGTTACGGCCAGGACGCCGACGATTCCGATGGCGATTGCGGCCGCGGCGCGAGCCTGCCGCGATCGCGCGGTCGGGCGGTCGTCCCGTCCGTCCGGCCCGGTGACCCTGGCGCTCAGTCGTTCCTGCGGTTCGTCCCGGTGGTCCTCCGGCCCCTCGATCATGTCGCCCCTCCCCAGGTCTCTCGATGGCGCGTCCGGCGGCGCGTCGCGCGCCCGTAAGTTATACGCCCTGGGCGCCGTTTGGGTAATAGGGACGGCAGGGAGCCGGGCCCGGACACGAGGAAGCCCCCGCCTGGGCCGGCGAGGGCTTCGAGTTCGGATGTGGCGCCGCGGGCGGCGCGGTCGGGGCTACGCGCGCTGGGCGCGGTCGGGGTTATGCGCGCTGGGTGCGCTCGAGACGGCGCTGGAAGCGCTCGACCTGGCCGGCCGTGTCGAGGATCGTCATCTTGCCGGTGATGAACGGGTGGCAGTTGCTGCAGACGTCGACCCGCAGCTCCTTCGCGGTGGAGCCGATCTCGAACGTCGTCTTGCACGACGCGCAAGTCACGGTCGCCTGGTTGTAGTGGGGGTGGATCTTCGGCTTCATGTGATCTCCCGGGCGCCTTCCGAACGGTTGACCGTCGGTGGTCGTCCGATGCGCGGCCGAGGGCGTCCGGCCGCGGAACGTATTCGGGCTATTCGCCCGCAGCGGCCTGAACTCGGATCCGCTTCTTGTCGCGGGTCTCGTGCTCGTAGTGGACGGTGCCGTCGATCTTGGCGAAAACGGTGTAGTCGTGGCCGAGCCCGGCGTTCTGGCCGGCCTTGAACGTCATGCCGCGCTGGCGGACGATGATCGAGCCGGCGGTGACGAACTGGCCGTCCCCGACCTTGCAGCCGAGGCGCTGGCCGACGCTGTCGCGGCCGTTCTTCGAGCTCGAGCCTGCCTTCTTGTGGGCCATTTGTTACTCGTCCTTCTTGGTCCGAGCCGGGCGCTTGGCGGGAGCCTCGGCGTCCGACTTCTCGGCCTTGGGGGCCTTGGCGGTCTTGGGGGCGGCTTCGGCCCTGGGGGCCTTCGGCGCGGCGGCGGGCTTCGCGGGCTCGGCCTCAGCCTTGGCGGCCGGCTTCGCGGCGTCGGCCTCGGCGGCCGGCTTCCCGGCCCTGGCGGGCTTCTCCGGGGCGGCGGCCGGGGTGCGAGCCTTGAGCTTCTCGGCCAGGGCGGCGTCCTCGGCGGCCTGGCGGGCGGCGGCCTTGGCGATCTTCTCGCGCTCGGTCTCGGCCTGCGCCTGGGCGACCTTGGCGTCGGCGGCGGCGCTCTTGGCGCCCAGCCGGACCTCGGTGATCTTCAGGACCATCAGGTCCTGTCGATGACCCTTCTTCACCCGGTTGCGGGCCTTGGGCCGGTACTTGAACGAGATGGTCTTCTCGCCGCGGTCCTGGCGCAGGACGGTAGCCGTTACGGACGCGTCGGCAACAATGGGCTGGCCGACCGCCGTCGTCTCCCCATCCGCGACCAGCAGGACGCGCTCGAGCTTGATCTCCTGACCCGGCTCGGCATCGAGCAGCTCCACCTCGAGCTCGTCGCCGAGCTTCACTGTGTACTGCTTGCCGCCGGTCTCGATGACTGCGTACATTGGTCCTCGGAATTGTGAGGGGCGCGGATGCAGACCCCAAAGTGCACGACACGAATACGCCCCCGGCGGGCCGGGGCGCGAATTGCGAGTTTACGGCGCGAGCCCAGCCGGCGTCAAACGCCAATGTCGCCCCGGACGCGACCGCCGGGCCTGCCGGCGCGATGGCCGGGCGCGGTCAGCGGGGCGCCGCCATGAGCCGCAGAGCGGTCGCCTCACCGCTGAGCAGACCGGCTCGCCACTCCAGGTACTGGGCGTGCCGGGTCAGCTCTTCGGGAGAGGCGTCGGCCGTGGCCCTCGTGGCCTCGGCGCCGCGGCAGTCGGCCGGAAGCTCGGCGCTGTCGTGCAAGGGTATGAAGGTCGGCGCATCCACGCCCGCCGGATCGATCGCCGGCGACTCTCCGCCCATGGCCAGGGCGATGACCGCGTCGAGGTGCTCTTCAGCTTGGTCCGCGGTGTTCATTGGGAGTCTCCTTGCGCCGGAGGTGGGCTGGTCGCTCTTAGCGACGACTGAATCTGAAGCCGCCGAAGAGCAGGACGACGATGATGACTACGAGCAGGAGTTCCATTGGGTACCTTCTTTCACCCTCAGGCTGTGCTTCCTGGGCCGGTCGCGCGAGGATGGAAACCCTCGCCGCCCCGACCGGGCGCTAACTCAGTATTGGCGCGGCGCGGAGGACCGGCTACTGGTCCGCCTCGATCCAGCCCTGACCCTGCGCGACGTGCACCAGAGAGGTCCGGCTCGTCACGTCGTAGCGATCGAACATCCGCCTCAACTGGCTCTCGATGGTCTTCACCTGCAGCGAGAGGTGAGCGGCGATCTCGGCGTTGCTGCGGCCGTCCGCGACCAGGGCCAGGATCTGGGCCTCTCGGGGAGTGGGCGGGCGCAGCGCGGCTCGAGCGGCTCGACGGACGCTGTCAGGGAAAGCGGTACCGCCCGCGGCGACCGTACGCACGGCCTTGAGGATCTGGTCGATGCTGGCCATCTTGGAGACGAAACCCCTGGCTCCGCGCTCGACCGCCGCGGCGTAGTAGCTCGGGTAGGAATAGGCGCTCAGCATGATGAAGGCGGGGCCCGGCGTATGGCGGGCCAGGACGTCCAGGCCGCTCACGGCTCCGGCCAGGCGGATGTCGCACAGGATGACATCGGGCAAGGCGGTGTCGATGAGCCGGTCGGCCCCCGTGGCGTCACCGGCCGTGCCGACGACGGTCACGTCCGTCTCGTGCTGGATCAGCGCCGTGAGACCTTCGGCGATGGCGGGGTGGTCCTCGACGATGGCTAGCCGGATCACGTCGCGGCCTCAGCCCCGGCCCGAGCGCGGCGAGCTCTCGACCTCACGAGCGGGAGCCGGACGGTGATCGCCATTCCCTCGCCGGGGCCCGAGGCGGCCTCGATCGTGCCGCCGTGCGCGGTCACTATCTCGCGCGCCAGGTAGAGCCCCAGGCCCAGTCCGCCCGACGGTTTCTGGCCCAGCCTGGAATACGGCTGGAACAGCTGCGGCAGGTCCTTCCTGGCGATACCGGGGCCGTGGTCGCGGACCTCCAGGACAGCGACCGAGCCGGATCGGCGCACGGCCACGTCGATCGTCGGCGATTCCTTCGCGTACTCCACCGCGTTCGACAGGAGATTGACGACGACCTGCTCCAGGCGCCCGGCATCGGCCTTGATGAGGATCGGCCGGGGAGTAAGCGGGAAGTGGATCGGCGGCGCCTTCGGCAGCGCTTCGGCGACTTCGACGGCCTGGCGGACTACCGCCACCAGATCGATCTGCGTGGTGACCAGCTCCAGCCTGCCCGCCTGGATCCGGCTGACGTCGAGGAGCCGTTCGATCAGCTCCGCGATCTGCCGGGTCTGCCCCAGCGCTCGCGTCGCATACGTGCGGGCCTGGGCGGAATCTTCGGGGCCGAGATTTCGCTCGACGAGCTGGAGGTATCCGTGCAGGGCGGCGACCGGGGTCTTGAGCTCGTGTCCGGCCGAGGCCATCAGGCGTTCCAGGCTCAGCCGCATGGTTCGTTCAGATAGGTCGCGGATCGTCAGCACGCCGCCCCAGCTCCGGTCGCCGGCGGTGAGCGGCTCGGCCACGGCCTCGAACCAGCGCCGGGCCCCGCCGGGTTGCGCGACCGCGAACTCCATGCGAAACCGTTCGCCTCTGGCGGCCCGCTGCTGCGGCCGATCCGCCGCCGGAATCGGAATGCCGGCCGCATCCTCCGGCACCATCTCGACCCTGCCGAAGAAGCGGTCGTAGGCGTCGTTGGTCATGACAACCCGGCCGTCGCGGTCCACCGCGGCAACCGCGTCGCCCAGGCTCGCCAGGATCGATCGAAGGCGGTCGTGCTCCTCCTCGAGGCTGCGCTTCTCCTGCCCGAGGGCGTCCGTTTGGGCGCTCAGCTCGGTTGTGCGCGTGGCGAGGTCTTCGTTCGCGACCCGAAGCTCCTCGACGCTCGCCGTCAGCTCCTCGTTGAGGGTCTCCAGCTCCTCGTTCGTGGCTTGGAATTCCTCGTTGACTGTTTCCACTTCCTCCCGCGTGGCCTGCGCGTCTTCGCTGGCCAGCAGCATCGCCCCGTTCGCGACCCGAAGCTCGGCGACCAGGGCGGTCAGCTCTTCGTTCGCTCGAAGCAGCCGGCCGTTCGTGGCGACTGCCTTCGCGAGCCGGTCCTTGGTCCGGACGCCGGCCTGGCGTTCATGCTCGAGCCTGCTCAGATCCGTCAGTTCGATCACGGCGCCTTCGATGGCGCGGCCCTCGACACGGCGGGGACGGACTGTGACCTCGACGAAGCGGGTCGTCTCGCTTGCGGCGTCCGTCGGCTCCACTTCGAACGAGGAGGAAGTGGCCTTGCCGCCGAGGGCGGCCTCGATCGCCGACCGGATGGCGCCCGGCGGGAGCACCTCGGCCAGATGGATGAAGTCCTGGTCGAAGGCCGTGCCGTGGATTCCGAGCATCTGGCGAGCCGCGGAGTTGATGCGCTGGATGTAGTAGCGCGCGTCGACCACGACAAGTCCGACCTTGAGGTTGAGCAGCAGGTCGTCCGCCGCCGACGAAAACTCCGTATCGCGCTGGACTTCGCGGTGGGTGCTTCTGATGGCCCGGTCGAGCTGGGTCTCCCCGTTCCGCCGCGGGCGGAGCACCGCGGGTCGCATCGGCGCGATGGCGTAGTTGCCCGGCAACCGGCGGAATACGCGCAGCCTGACTTGCTCCTCTTCGAACGGCTCGGGCAGGGCCATGACCGACTCGGACGTTCCGAGGACGAGCCGGCCGCCGGGCCGGAGCGAGAAGGCGAAGGTCTCCAGCGCCAGCCGCTGCATCGGGGCCGTGAAGTAGATCAGCACGTTCCGGCAGAGCAGGAGGTCTATGCGCGGGAAGGGCGCGCGTTCACCGAGATCGTGCTCGCCGAAGACCATCATGCCGCGCAGTCGCTTGGCTACCTCGTAGCCTCCGTCCGACGGCACGAAGTAGCGATCTCGCGCCCCCGCCGGCAGGCCCTTGAGAACAGCCGGGGGATACGTCCCGCGGCGGGCGAAGGCGACGGCCTCGCGGTCGATGTCGGTCGCGAAGATTCGGACGTCCGGCGACCCGGAAGCCGCGCCGATAGTCTCGGCAACGGCGATGGCGACCGAATACGCCTCTTCGCCGGTCGAACAACCCGCCGACCAGATGCGCAACTCCCGCTTCTCCCGCCGCGCCTCGGCGACCAATTCGGGCAGGACTTGCTCGCGGAGGTAGTCGAAGAGCGCCGGATCGCGGAAGAACTCGGTGACCTTGATCAGGAGGCTGTTGATCAGCCGGGCGTACTCCTCGGGATCCGACTCCAGGTAGTCCGCGTATTCAGCCAGCGTCGGACGGGCCGTGGCGTTCATCCGGCCGCGCAGGCGCCGCAGGATCGTGGCCGGCTTGTAGCTGCCGAAGTCGATGCCGCTCCGCTCGTGGATCCGTTCCAGGAGGTCGCGCAGCTCGTCGCGATCGGTCGGCTCGGCCGGCGCCGCGCCCGCCGCCAGGAGATCGCACAGGATCGATCCGATCGAGTCGAGGTCGGCGGTCGCATCGACCAGGGACGGCGGGATCGAGCTCGGCATCGACGGGAACATCGCCGTGGCGGGGTTCTCGATGACCACCGCCCCGCCGGCCCTCTTGACGTGCCAGGCCCCCGACGACCCGTCCGACCCGCTGCCGGTCAGGATCACGGCGATGAGCCCGGGGCCGTATGCGGCGGCCGCGCTCTCGAAGAGCACGTCTATCGACGGCGCCACGGAACCGGCTTTGGCCGCGCGGAGTCGGAGGTCGCCGTGGCTTATCTCCACGAGCCGGTTGGAAGGAACCACGAAGATCACGCCGTCGGCGAGGGCCTCTTGCTCTTCCACCACTCGAACGGGCAATGTCGCGTGACGGGCCAGAATCTCGTGCAGGTGGCTGGGCCGGCGGGGGTCGAGATGCTGCGCGATCACGACAGGCGCCGGGAAGTCGGCCGGCAGGCCAGCAACCAGGCGCGTGAGCGCCTCGATTCCACCCGCCGATGATCCGATCACGACGAGCTGGGATTCCCCGATTGCCGCGTGTCGCGCCACTATGCCGACATCATAGGGGCGGTGCGGTGGCACGGTGACTCCGAAGCTCGGACGGACCGGCTCCGGTTGTGCCGCCGGGAGGTGCGCCGGGGCGACTCCAGCAAGCCAGTTCCAGCCCCAGTCCGACCTTGCGGTCGCAGCCTCGCGGGTTTCCATCCTCGCGAGACGGGCAGCCAGCGCCTATCTTCCAGTGCAAGAGCGACTCGTGTCGTCGAGTTCGTGACAGGAGAGATCTCCTGATCGAACGCGACCCGACAGACTCCTTGGAGGTTCACCATGGAGAGCCATGACGGCGGACAGACGTCCATCGACGTCGGGACCAGCCCGATCGATCGGGCGCGAACCGGGTTGTCGACGGCCATCGGGCATGTGCCGTCGATCGCTGCCAACGGCCGGACTCGGGCCGAGCATGTCGCGGAGGCGCTCCCAGGAGCGTTCGGCGGCATGCGGACCGGCGCGGAGAACACGGTGACGAGGTTGCAGACGATGCCCGATTCTGCGCTGCGCATGATGGCGGCCATATCGATCGGTCTGGGCGCCGGTCTGCGTCTTGCGGGTGCCCCACGCCTGGCGACGCTGGCAGGCCTGGCTCCCGCGTCGATCTTCGGCTTCGCAATCCTGTCCCGGCCGCGCCGATCGAACCAGCCGCCGCAGCCCGCTCGCCCGTAGCTCCGCGCCCCGCGCTCAGCCACAGACGCTCGCGCGCCCCGCGTGTTCGGCACACGACGGACTAGAAGATGAACGCGAGGAAGCCGAAGAAGAGGCCCAGGTTGGTCCAGTCGATCTTGTTGCCGATCGAGAGGATTCCAGCCGTCGTCAAGACGGCGATGGCGAAGCAGATGCAGGCCACGACGATCAGCATGTATTTGGGGTTGCCGTACACGCGGTTGCGAGCCATTTGAGTTTCCTCCAGTGGGCGTTTCGAAAGGCCAATTCGGGCAAATGAGAGCCGGCCCGGTGCGAGTCTGACCTTACCGCGTGCCTGGTTATGAGGATGTGAACCCTGCCGAGCTAGCTGACCATGGCGCGGATCGCGCAACCCGCTTCGCCGGGCCGGCTCCCCGCAACGCCCACTGAGGCCATCTAGCCGAGCCAAGGGTTTTCATCCTCGCCGAAAGGCCCGCGCAAGACCACTATCGACTCTCGATCGCGGATCGGGGACCCCCTCCGGCTTGATGCCGAAGGCAGGCTTCTCGTCCGTCGTCGGGAAGAAGGCCACCGTGACATTTCAGGAACAGCGGAGCGTGACCACCGACACGCCGGTTAGCACCGAGTCCGGTGGACTTACCAACCGGACCGTGACCAGGAGCCGGCTCGACGTTCGGCCCAGCAACAACGAGACGGCCCGCCGGATCGTCATCCTGACAGCCGGGCTGATCCAGGTCGTGATCGGGCTGCGGATCGTCCTGTCGCTGCTCGACGCCCGCTCGGGCAACCTGCTCGTCTCGATCGTCAACAACCTGGGCGGCGTGTTGACGGCACCATTCCAGGGGATCCTGAGCATCAGCGCAGTCTCAAGTGGAGGCTCCGTGCTCGACGTGGCCGCGGTGGTCGCCCTGGTCGGCTGGACGATCCTCGAGCTGATCATCGTTTGGAGCCTCGGGGTCTTCCGGCGCGAGCCGGCCGCTGCCTGATCCCGGCCCCGGCACTGATTCAAGCCCTCGAAGCAAGCAGCCGCGTCGGCCGCTTTCGGTCGCGACGGCTAATGAAGGAAGAGACACCATGGACATTCCTCAGATGACACTCCTTACCTGGCTCGTCGTCGGCGCGATCGCCGGCTTCCTGGCTAGCCTGATCACCGGGTCCCGGGAGGGCCTGGTCATGATGGTCGTGCTCGGGATCGTGGGCGCCATCGTCGGCGGATGGCTCGCCGCGGACGTCTTCAAGATCGCCAACGTCACCGGCGTCAACGCCACCAGCATCATCGTCGCAGTCGTCGGCGCGATCGTCGTGATCTTCGTCGTCGGGAGCCTCGGCGGACGCCGTCGCTCGTTCGGCTGGCGCTGATCTACGGCCGGCGGTAGAGGCGCAAGCCTCTAGCGAGAAACGACAGACCACGCAGGATCGGTGCCAGCGGCGCCGATCCTGCTTCTTGCTTAGCCACCTGAAGGGCAACACATGGCCGGGCTCATACCTCTCACTGCTGGCCGAGCCTCGTACGTCCCCGGGTCGCTGTCGGCCCCCGGGCAATCAGCGATCCAGAGGGTGATCGCGGCCGCCGCTCGGAAGGGAGTCACCCTCGACATCCGGCGAATGCCCGGCTTCGAACACACCGCCGAGGAAGCCGCGGAGGCGGTTGGCGCCGTTGTCGGTCAGATAGTCAGGACTGTGGTCTTCGTGGCACCAGGGCCCGGCGGTCGCTTGGGGCCCATCATCTGCATGGCCTCCGGACACGACCGAATCGACCCCGGATTGGTAGCCGCGGTTACGGGCCGGGTCGCCACTCGTCCGGCCACCGCCAGGGAAGTCGGCGAACTGACGGGCTACTCGATCGGCGGGATCCCACCATTTGGCCACGGCTGGAACATGCCGGTGATCATGGATCAGGATCTGGGCCGGTTCGAGTGGGTTTGGGTTTCCGCCGGAACGGACTCCGCGATCCTGCAGGTGACGCCCAGGACGCTGCAAATGCTGGCCAACGCCATCGTGGCACGGCTGCACTGACCGTCACGCATCGACGGCGGGCGAGCGCGGGTGCGCTTCAGCGTCTCGGAGGCAAGCCGGGGTTCGTCCCCGGGCTCGTCTCATCCGATCGCAGACTCAACTCCTCGGCCAGCCAGAGCCGCTCGCGGACGGAGCGAACCATGTCCAGGGCGGGGCGCGAGTCCGATGCCGACCCCTCGACGGCCGGCTCTTCGGACGCCATGGCCACGGGGTCATACCGCATCCCGAGCTCGACGGCCAGGGCGGCGACCACTTCCTCGACCCGGCCCGTTCCCGCTTCCTGGCTGGCTCGAAGCCGCATCCACAGGCCCGCGGCGGGCATTCCCTCGGCGGCCGGGTCCGGGGCCGCAGTCAGATCCCGGGCCGCGACCGAATCCACTTCCGTCGTTCGCAGGTCCAGCAACAGGGGCCGCAGATCGTAGGCCGTGACCTTCTTTTCGCGGCGCCTTTCGCGGGGCAGCGCGGAGGCGGCGAGGAGCCGGCGGATGGCTTCGGCGAGGGGCGCCGCGGCAACTCCCAGGAGAGTGGCGCGATAGTCGGCCGCCGCCAGCCGCGTGGCCACGGCCGGCGCCCCGACCCATTCATCGTACAGATCCACGAGGCCGTACCCGCGTGGCAGGGCCGCCGTCAGGCGGTCGCGCAGATCCGGCCGCGTCAGGCGCTCGGCCAGGATCAAGTCCGCCAGCTCGTGCTCGGCGAGCATACCCAGAGGAAGGGGCGCCGCGAATACGAGCTTCGGCCGGGCGGTGAATCCGTCGGTCACGCTGACGGGAATGTCGCCCCGCTTGAGGGCACGTTCCCAGGCGTGGGCGGTATCGAGGTGGGAGAGGAAGCGAGCCTCCTCTCCTCTGCTGAAGACGAGGCGCCAGCGCTGGCGAGACTCGCTCATGGAGTCGAGTCCGCCTCCGCCGCCGCTGGCGCCGACTTCGCGGGCTCGATCGACCGAGGGCCGTCCGCCTTCGCGGGCTCGACTGACCGAGGGCCGTCCGCCTTCGCGGGCTCGACTGACCGAGGGCCGTCCGCCTTCGCGGGTTCGATCGCCGCCTTTCGCGCTTTGCCCGTCTTGCCGGCCTTCTCGACTTTGGGCTTGAGCGCCTTCTCGACTCTCGCGGGCTTCTCGGCCCTGGGGGCGCGACCGATCACGGCACCGCGGTCCTTCTGCCCCCAGCGGTCGACCACCAGTTCAGCCGTGGTGGCCTGGGCCAGGAGCGTGAACAGGACGACGCCGAAGGTGATCGCCTGCAACTCCGAACGGTTGGGCATGTCGACCGGCAGCGAGAGCGCCAGTGCCGTCGAGACCGCGCCGCGCAGGCCCGACCAGTAGATGACGTGCAACCAGCTGAAGGGCATGTCGCCTTCGTTGGGCTGGCGGCGACCGCGTCGCTCCCTGTCGTCGTCGGCCTCGGCCTCTGCGTCGTCCGAAGGCTCAGCCGGCGAGGCCGCGTCAGCGCCCCCATACGCTTCGGGCGCCATCCTGCGGGTCGCGACCCAGCGCCGCCACCAGCGCAACCCGCCGACGAAGCCGTAGACGATGACCGCCCTGGCGGCGAAGCAGGCCGCTATCGCCCAGCCTATGGAGACCACGACCCCTTCGAGCGACCGCAGGGGGATGGCGAAGCCGACGACCAGGAAGACGAACGCCGTAGCCAGGAAGGCGACGAACTCCCAGACGGTGTCGAGCGCCTCCTCGGTCCTGTTGGACATGCCCTGGCTGCGGCCGTAGTTGCCCAGGACCATCGCGGCGGTGGCCGTGGCAATGACCCCGGACTGATGCATCGCGTCGGCCGCCAGGTACGTGCCGTAGGCCAGCACGACCGACAGGCTGATCTCGATGAGGTGGTCGCCGACGTTGGGCAGGATGCGTGACGCGATCCAGCCCGTCGCGGCGCCGATGGCGGCGCTGATGACCACCACCGACACGAACTCGAAGCCGACTTCGAGCGGCGAAGCGGCCGAGGTCGCGAAGCCGACGGCAAGGGTGAAGGCCACGATGCCCGTGCCGTCGTTGAAGAGGCTCTCGGCTTCGATCAGCGTGGCCAGGCGACGCGGAGAGCTGAGCCGCTTGAACGTGGCGATGACCGCGGCCGGGTCCGTCGCCGCGAGCATCGCCCCCACGATGAAGGCCGGCGCGGGCGCCAGGCCGGCGCCGTAGTGGAGGAACACCGCCACGAGGACGGCGGTCACGAGCACGCCGGGTCCGGCCAGCAGCGACACGCCGAGCAGCGACGGCCGCAGCTTCTCAAAGTCGATGCGATAGGCGGCGTCGAAAATCAGGGCCGGCACCAGGACCACGAGTACCAGCTCCGGCGTGATCTGGAGGTGGAGGGGCGTGAAGACGGCCCCGGCCAGGATGCCGATGGCGACGAGCGCAACGGTGTACGGCAGGTTGATCCGCCGAGCCAGCAGCGTGACCAGCGCCGCGACGCCGACCAGGACGACGAAGAGCCGGATCAGAGCCAGGGTCGTCTCGCCGGTTTCAAGGCCGGTGGACGTGGCGCCGGCCGCCGCGGCGGCGTTGCTCGTAGATGTCGAAAGTGCCGTGAGCGCCGCAGAGAAGGCCGGACTCATCCCACAGTCTCGCCCCCGGCCGCCACCACCGGGGACGTCGGGCCCATCGGGCTCGCGCTCTTCGACTGCATCGTGCTCCCTGCCTCCGGGCCGCTTTGCGCTGTCGCTACGTCGTTGCGGCCTGAGGCCGCCTGCGCGCCGCCGCCGGAGAAGTCGGGCCGGTCCGGCCGGGTTGCCGGATTCGGCGGTCGCCGCAGCGATCGCGGTCCCTGCTCACCGGTGTCGCAGCGATAACCGGTTGCGGCCGGGACGCCACATTTGTAACACGGACCCCAGTGGCAGTCAGCCGTAGTTCGCGCCGCCAGTGCCTTTTTGTACTCGCGGATCAGGAATTCGCGGGTCACGCCGGTGTCGAGGTGGTCCCAGGGCAGGACCTCGTTCAGCGGAATGTCGCGCTGCGCATACCACTCCGGATCGAGTCCAGCCTCGACGAAGGCGGCCTGCCAGGCGTCGAATCGGAAGTGCTCGTCCCAGCCGTCGAAATGGGCCCCGTTCTCCCAGGCCCGCCGGACGACCGGCGCCGCGCGCCGGTCACCGCGTCCCAGCGCCGCCTCGAGGAGCGAGGTTCTGGGATCGGCCCAGCGGAGGTCGAAGCCGCGGCCGTGAAGAGCATCCCGCAAGGCGGTCAGCTTGAGCTCGATCTCGGCGCCGGTGTCCTGGCCGGTCCACATGAAGGGGGTCGCGACCTTGGGTACGAAGGTCGAGATGCTGGCCTTGACCGACACCCCGGAGCCCTGGATCCGGCGGCCCACCTCGAGCACGCGGCGGCACGTGTCCGCGATCGCCACGACGTCGGCCATCGTCTCCTGGGGCAGTCCGATCATGAAATAGAGCTTCAGCGAGCTCCAGCCCTGCTCGAACGCCAGCTCGGTGCAGCGGACGATCTCGTCGTCGCTGACGCCCTTGTTGATGACGTCGCGCATGCGCTGGCTGCCGGCCTCCGGGGCGAAGGTGAAGCTGCCCTTGCGGCTGTTGCGAGGCTTCCGGCCCGAGGGCGCCCGGGCGGCCGAAGATGCGCGGGGGCTTGCGTCTCCGGCGGTGGAATTCGGGCCGGGCTTTCCGGCGCCGGCGGTCGAATTCGGGCGGGCGTCTTGCGAGTCGGCACGCTCGACGCCTTCGATCGGCCGGCCGCCGGCGATCGCTTCGGCCAGCTCGACCGTGAAAGCGTCGACACGAGTGCTCGGCAGCGAGATCGAGACTTCGGGGTAGAGCCGGGCAATGCCGGCGGCGACTTCGGTGACGTGCGTGTAGTCGGCCGTTGAGAGGCTGGTCAGCCCGACCTCCTCGAAGCCGGTGCTGCGCAGGATCGAGTCGGCCGCCGCGATCGCCACCTCCGCCGACCGTTCGCGAACGGGCCGGTAGCCGATGCCGGCCTGGCAGAAGCGGCAGCCGCGGGTGCAGCCGCGCATGACCTCGACCTGGGCCCGGTCGAAGACGATCTCGATGTTCGGCACGATCTGGCGGACGCCGCGGACCCGGGTCTCGAAGTCCGAGGCTATGCGAGCGGTGACGATGGGCGGCGCCGCCTCGTCGAGGGCCTCGAGGCGGTCGAAGGTCCCGTCGCCTCGGTAGTGCGGCGCGTACAGCGAGGGCACGTAGACGCCCGGGATGCGGGCCAGCTCGCGCAACGCGTCGCGGCGCGCGGCGCCCCGATGCCACTCTCCGGCGGGGGTCCGGCGGCGCGGCCAGCCGATCCGCTCCAGGGCGTCGGATATCTCCAGCACCACGTCCTCACCTTCGCCGAGGACCACGGCGTCGACGAAATCGGCGATCGGCTCGGGGTTGAGCACGGACGAGCCGCCGATGATGACGAGCGGCTCGTTGCCGGCACGGTCGGCCGTCGCGATGGCCAGGCTCCCGAAGGCGAGGATGTCGAGCAGGTTGGCGTAGGTCAGCTCGTAGCCCATGCTGACCCCGAGCACGTCGAAGTCGCTCAGGGGGCGCCTGGTCTCGAGGCTCCAGAGTGGCAGGCCGCCGGACCGGAGTCGCGCCTGCAGGTCTACGTCCGGGGCGAAGGCCCGCTCGGCCAATCGGTCGGGCCGTTCGTTGAGGATCTCGTAGAGGATGCGCAGGCCGAGGTTGCTCATCCCGACCTCGTAAACGTCGGGGTAGGCCAGGCACCACTTCAGCGCCACGTCCGCCCAGGGTTTGGCGACGGAATTCCACTCCCCGCCGGCGTAGCGGCCCGGCTTGCGCGACCGGATGATCGCCCGTTCGACGGCGATTGCGGGCAGCGCCGCCGGGTCGTAATGGGCTGACGCGGGCGGGGACGTGGACACGCTGGTGCTCATCTCTCGTGGCGGGTCGATGCTGCCGGCGGGCTCAGCGAGGGCTGGCGGCATGGGATACGGTCGAAGGCGCCGAGTGTACGCGCGGGACGGAACCCGGGCAATACGGGCGCCGGCCCCCCATACGGGCATATCGCCCTCGATGCGGTCGGCCCCCTCGATCGGCGGCGCCTACCAGACGGGCGGCTCTCGTCTCAGGTTCGCGCTCTGCATGAGACCCAGGCCGCCCATGAGGCTTACCAGCGACGCGCCGCCGTAGGTAATGAACGGCAGCGGGATGCCCGTGATGGGCAGGATGCCGACCATCATGCCCACGTTGACGAACACCTGGAACAGGATCATCGACGCCAAACCGCAGCCCAGGAGCATCCCGAACGGGTCGTTCGAACGCCAGGCGCTGATGAGCAGCCGCGTGACCAGGGCGACGAAGAGAATCAGGACGACCATGGCCCCGAAGAAGCCCAACTCCTCGGCCAGAACGCCCCAGACCGCGTCGGTCGTGGCCACGGGGAGGTTGGCCGAGACGGTCCCGTTGGTCAGTCCCTTGCCGAAGGCGCCACCGGCCTCGATCGCCCTGTGGGCCTGGAGCAGCTGGTAGGCGCTGCCCTGCGGATCCTTTGCTGGATCGATCAGAGAGAGCAGGCGCAGGCGCTGGTAGTCGTGGAGGACGTTCGTCCACACGAACGGGACGACCGCGAGCACCGAACCGGCGAGGGTGCCTAGCCACTTGAGGCTTGCGCCCGACATGAACAGCAGGCCGGCCAGCGTCCCCACGATCACGAGGGAGGTCCCCAGGTCCGGTTGGCGCATGATCAGAATCCACGGCGGGATCAGGATGACGGCGGCCAGGATGACCGTCGAGACCGAGTTGATGCGGGCCTGGCGGCCCGCCAGGAAGGCCGCGAAGACGATGATCATGAGGATCTTCGCCAGCTCGCTGAACTGGATCTGGAAGCTGGCGACCACGATCCAGCGGGCGGATGTACCGGCCTCGCCGGTGTTGGTTCCGACACGCAGGGTCAGCAGCAACAAACCGAGGTTGATCAAGTAGATCGGCCAGGCGAACGTGCGCAGCCAACGGTAGTCGAAAGCCGTGGCGGCGAAGAAGACCACGATGGCGATGACCGACCACATGAGGGTTCGCACAAAGACCGAATTCGGTGACAGGGTCGTATGCGTGGCTCCCACCGAGTTGCTGTAGGCCATGGCCATGCCGAACAGGACCAGGAGGAAGGCGTACACGGTCAGTTGGAAGTCGTAGAAGCGCCAGGTGATCGGGGTGGACCTGGCCGCCCAGGTCCGGACCTTCAGCGGCTCGGCTCGGAAGAGGTTCATGCCGTGCGTTCGCTCAGTGGTTCAGGGTCAGGTTGTAGAAGTTGGTGCGGCGCGTGATCCAGCTGTAGATATAGCCCGGGTTGTGGATGTTGAAGATGCTGCCCCGCAGGTGGTAGTGCAGCCACATGTAGTACTTGACGATCTCGGTGGAAACGTCGCCCCAGGTGTTGGCGCCGTACACGAAGGCTATGACGGCCAAGTTCGAGTCGGTGCGGGCGAAGTTGTCGCTCTGGCCGTTGCCCACGGTGTAGCCGACGAACCACTCGTGATACGGCAGGACGCCCGCCTTGTCCGGGACGCCGAACTCGGCGGTGCCGGTCTTGCCGGCCACCGGTATGGGCAGATCGACCAGGTTATACGTGTGCTTGCTGGTCACGACCTGCCTGGACGCCAGCCTCATGACCTGCAGATTGTGCTGGGACACGGGCAGGATGCCGGTCATGTTGTTCTCGGTGTTCTTGAGCAGCGTGGGCGGAACCGGCGTCACCGTCCCGTCCGGGTGGGTGATCGACGTCACGATGTGGGGCGTCCACAGCTTGCCGCCGTTGATCATGGCGCAGTAGGCGTTGAGCAGCTGCAGCGGCGTAACGGCGTCGTAGCCCTGGCCTATGCCGGCATGCATGGTGTCGCCGATGTACCAGGGCGTGCCGCCGACGTTGACTGACTTCCACTGCGCGTTGGGCACGATGCCGCTGGCCTCGTTCGGCAGGTCGACACCGGTCGGGGCGCCGAAGCCGTAGGCCTTGGCGTAGTAGCTGAGCCGGCTCGCGTCTTTCGACGGGTCGAGCATGACCGCGAGCTTGTAGAAGAAGGTGTCGCTCGAGTGGGCGAAGCCGCCGTAGATGTTCTGCGGCCCAAAGCCCAGGTGGTTCCAGTCGTAGTACGGCTGCGGCGGATCGCCCGCCTTCACGTACGGGACGGTCTGGATGATCGTCTTGTCGGTGATCTTGCCGTCCTGCAGGCCGGCCGTGCCGGTCACGAGCTTGTAAGTCGACCCCGGCGCGTACTGCTCGCTGACGGCTTTGTTGATCGTGGGACCGGTCGGGTCGTTGATCAGGGCTCCGTAGTCGGCGGTGCTGATGTTGTGGATGCTGTTGTTGTCGTAGCCGGGCAGGCTGACCATGGCCTTGATCTCGCCGTTCTGCGGGTTCATGACGATGATCACGCCCATCTTCAGCTTGGAGGCATTGATGCCCCAGGCGAGAGCCTTAGCGGCGTACGCCTGCTCGGTGGCATCGATGCTGAGATGGAGCGACGAGCCCGGCACGGGCGCCGTGATCTGTGAGACCACGCCCGGGATTGCCTGGCCCTTGTCGTCGAGGGCCACCTCCGCCTTGCCGGGGGTGCCCCTCAACTCGGTCTCGTAGTACTGCTCCAGCCCGGACTTGCCGACGGTGTCGTACAGCGAATACCCCTCCGCCGCCGCCTGCGGCGTAACCGACGTCAGGAGGCCCGTGTAGCCGATGATGTTTCCGAAGTTCACCCCGCCCGGGTACTGCCGGATCGGGTCGCTCACGACCTTGACCCCGGGCAGGGCGTCGCGGTTCTCGTCGATGACCCTGGCCAGGTCCGCGCTCACGCCCGTGGCTATGTCGACGGGTTCGTACTGGGAGCCCGTCGCTCCGTCCAGCTCCGAAACGATCGCGAGTGGATCCATCTGCAGCAGCGAGGACAGGCGCAGGACGACGGTCTCCTTGTCCTCGAGCTTCAGGTCGCGCGGGACGATCTGAACCACGAAGTTGGGGATGTTCTGGGCCAGGATGTGGTTCTTGTCGTCGAAGATCATGCCGCGGCTGGCGGGCACGGTGACCTGGGCTGCGGCTTCGCTCTGGCTCACGGTGTAGGTCGATTGGCCCGGAGCGAGCTGGATCTGGGCCATCCTCGCGGTCAGAGTGGATAGCGCTACCACCATCACGACCACGAAAGTGCCGAACCGGTACGGGTTCCTGGACACGATCGCCGGCCGCCCTAGCTGGACGTTCACGGCTGCTCCTTTACCAGATGAGACGCCGCTGCCGATCCCGACGCCGGCGAACCGCAGCCAGGAGTGGGGCAATAAGCGCCGTCAAGATCAAGTTCGCGAGGATCGCGGCCGCCACGTTCGAGAGGTGGAAGGACGGCGCGGGGGGCCGCAGAAGGCCCGTGGTTACTGTCGTTACGACGATGAACACCGGTGTGGCGATCGCCACACCGACCAACGCGCTCGCGACGCGGATGCGGGCCAGGGCGGGGCTGGTGGCCGCCGTGAGCCCGACGGCGAGCAACAGGCCAAAGACGGTGGTCCCGAGCGGCCGGAAGGCGAGCAGATCGAGGAATATGCCGCCCACGAACGCCCAAGCCATGCCCTCCTCGAAGCCGATCATGACCGTGAGGACGATCGCGAGAGCGAGGACGACCTGCGGGTAGGCGTCGCCGATGTGGAAGCGAGTCGCGATGGTGACTTCCAACACGGCGGCGATGACGCCGCCCACGGCGGCGAATATAGGACCCATAACGGCCTGTAGCTGTGGATGCCCCTGGCGGAAATGCGGCCGAAAGTGGCCGCAGCCGAAATGACCTGCGGAGTATAGGCCGAGACCGAATCCTGAACAAACGGGCCCGGCGGCGGAGGGGTGGGCGTCTGGACGCGGTGCGCGCAGGCACCACCGGAGGGGGGCGCAGCTGCGGGCGCCGCGGTAAGGGACGCCGTCACGGTTGACCGGGCAGCTTTTCACCTTCGCTCGTCGGCGTTCGCCTGGGACGTCCGCCCGCGCCGGATTCGTTCTGTGGCTGCCCGCCTGCGCCGCCTGCCTACGTCTCCAGCCTGGCGTTGCCTCCCGCCCGCCCACTCAACGTTTCACGTGAAACACCACGCCGGAGCGCCTAATCCCAGAAATCGGCGCGCGCGAACCCTTCAGAGGCCCGCGCTACTCAACGTTTCACGTGAAACACCACGCCCGCCGAGCCTGACGGCCGGGCGAGCGCGGCCCGCCCGAACCGCCATCCAACTGCCGAACCCATCCGCAGTCCCTCGATCGGGCGGATAAGCGGGAGGTGATCGGCCGCGCGTACGCTCCGGCCCACACATCAGGGGCCAGGCGTTGCAACGTTGCGTCCGCGCGACGCCCGATCCGAAACGCGGCGTAGTCCGTAATACGGCCCCGAATGCTAGAATTCATACGTGCCGACCAGCGAAATGGGGATCTGATTGGGCCAGATCATCGCCTGCGCCAACCAGAAAGGCGGCGTCGGCAAGACCACGACCGTAGTGAACCTTGCGACTTACCTTGCCCTCGCAGGGGAATCGGTGCTGGTCATCGATCTGGACCCCCAGGGCAACGCCACAAGCGGCTTCGGCCTGGATCGCAGCGAGATCTCTCACTCGGTCTACGAGGCAATCATCGAGGACTCCCGCCTGCCCGACCTGGTCATGCCGACGAACGTCGCCAACCTGTCGATCGTTCCTTCCTCGATATCCCTTGCCGGCGCCGAGGTCGAGCTGGCTCCGCTTCAGCAGCGTGAACGCCGCCTCGCCCGGATCCTCACCGAAATCGTCTCTATGTACGACTACATCGTGCTCGATTGCCCGCCTTCGCTCGGCCTCTTGACCGTCAACGCGCTGACGGCGGCCGACGCGGTCATCATCCCGATCCAGTGCGAGTACTACGCACTCGAGGGTCTTTCGCAGCTGATCGAGACTATCAATCTGGTCCGTAACTACCTCAACCCCGATCTTGCGATCAAGGGTGTCGTCCTCACGATGTTCGATCCCCGGACGAACCTGTCCTCCGAAGTGGACGCCGAGGTCCGCAAGTACCTCGGCGCGGCTGTGTTCGACACGATCGTCCCACGCAGCGTTCGGCTCTCAGAGGCGCCGAGCTACGGCCTCCCGATCGCACTCTACCGACCCGACTCCAAGGGCGCGGAGGCCTACGCCTCCCTCGCCGCCGAGGTCCGGGCGCGGGACGGCCGGCCCGACCGAACCGCCGACCCCAAGCAAGCGGACGGCTCCAGAACCCCAAGCGCTCCCGGTGGAGGCGGTAGGTGATGGCACCGGCCGTGGAGCGGCACACGGGCCTGGGGAAGGGTCTGGGGGCCCTCATCCCTCAGACCGCCGGCGCCGGAGCCGCCCCGATCGAGATCCCGATCTCGCGGATCAAGGGCAATCCCTACCAGCCCCGCCAGCGTGTCGAGCAGCAGGCGCTCGAACAGCTCGCCGCCAGCATCGCCCTCCACGGCGTACTGCAGCCGGTGCTCGTCACCGAAACCGTCGACGGCTACCAGCTCGTAGCGGGAGAGCGCCGCGTCCGCGCCGCACAACTCGCAGGCCTGGACCATGTCCCCGCCGTAGTGCGCCAGATGGCCGCCCGAGACCAGCTGGCGGTGGCGCTCGTCGAGAACATCCAGCGGGCCGATCTGAACGCCATGGAAGAGGCCCTGGCCTACCGCCAGCTCGCGGAGGAATTCGCCCTTACCCAGGACGCGATCGCGACCCGCGTCGGCAAGGCGAGATCCACCGTGGCCAACACCCTCCGCCTGCTCGAGCTCGACCCCGCCGCCCGGGCCAGCCTGCTGGAGGGCGCGATCACCGAGGGCCACGGCCGCGCCCTTCTCGGAACCGCACCGTCGGTCCAGCGCCAACTGGTCGAAGCCATCCAGGCCCGCGGCCTGTCCGTCAGGCAGACGGAGGAGCTGGTTCGACGGCTCCGTGAAGTGCCGGCCGCGCGCACGAAATCCGCGCCGGCGGCCGACAGCGACTTTGAACAACTGGAGGAGGACCTGCGCCGATCCCTGGGCACCAAGGTCATGCTGGCCAGATCCCGCAAGGGCGGGCGCATCGTGATCGAGTTCTACAGCGATGAGGATCTGTCCCGCCTCTTCGACCGCCTGACCGGAGGAAACGCTTGACCCAGGAGACTCCGCCGCAAGCCAACGGACGGCCCGCCGCCGCCCTGGAAGCCGCCGCCGCCAAGCGGGCGAAAAAGGCATCCAGCGAATACAACGCCGCCAGCATTCAGGTTCTCGAAGGCCTGGATCCGGTGCGCCGCCGGCCCGGCATGTATATCGGCTCGACGGACGCTCGCGGTCTGCACCACCTGGTCTGGGAGGTCGTCGACAACTCGATCGACGAGGCCATGGCCGGCTACGCGACCAACGTCGAGGTTCGCATCCACGCCGACGGCAGCGTCCGGGTCACGGACGACGGCCGAGGCGTTCCCGTCGGCAAACACCCCAGCGGACCGGACGCCCTGGAAGTGGTCCACACCAAGCTCCACGCCGGCGGCAAGTTCGGCAGCGGCGGTTACAAGGTTTCGGGCGGCCTCCACGGCGTGGGCGTCAGCGTCGTGAACGCGCTGTCGGAGTACCTCCGGGTCGAGTCGGCCCGCGACGGCGGCATCTGGGCCCAGGAGTACGCGCGCGGCATCCCAACCACGCCCGTGAAGAAGATCGCGCCGCAGGGCAATCGCCGCGGCACGACCACGACCTTCAAGGCCGACCCGGACGTGTTCGAGACGACGGAACTCTCGTTCGACACGATCGTCCAGCGCCTCCGCGAGTCCGCCTACCTCAACAAGGGCCTCTGGATCGCGCTTCTGGACGAGCGGACGGACCGTGAACGTTCGTTCTATTTCGAGGGCGGGCTCGTCTCGTTCGTCAGACACCTGAACAAGAATAAGGACACGCTCCACGGCCGCCCCATCTACGTGGAGAAGCGCGACGGCGCCACCTCCATCGAGGTCGCCCTCCAGTACAACGACACCTACGCGGAGAACATCTTCAGCTTCGCCAACAACATCAACACGGTCGACGGCGGCAGCCACATGACAGGCTTCCGCGCCGCCCTGACCCGGTCCCTCAACGACTACGCCCGACGGGCCAGCATTCTCAAGGACGCCGACGCCAATCTTTCGGGCGACGACGTCCGCGAAGGTTTGACCGCCGTCATCAGCGTCAAGCTCGTCGAGCCGCAGTTCGAGGGCCAGACCAAGGCCAAGCTCGGCAACGCCGAGGTCAAAGGCCAGGTCGAGGCAGCAGTCGCCGAGGGCATCGGGCAGTACCTCGACGAGAACCCCGGCGACGGCCGCCGCATCATCGAGAAGTCGCTGACGGCCGCGCGCGCCCGCGAGGCCGCCCGAAAGGCTCGCGACCTGGTCATCCGTAAGGGCGCCCTGGAAGGCATGTCCCTGCCCGGCAAGCTGGCCGACTGCTCGGAGCGAGACCCGGCCAAGAGCGAGCTGTACATCGTGGAAGGCGACTCCGCCGGCGGCTCGGCCAAGCAGGGCCGCGACCGGCGCTTCCAGGCGATCCTCCCGCTCCGAGGCAAATTGCTCAACGTGGAGAAGGCCCGCCTGGACAAGATCGTCTCGAGCGAGAACATTCGGCCGCTGGTCATCGCCCTCGGCGCAGGCATCGGCGACAGCCTGGACCTCGCCAAGCTGAGGTACCACCGGATCATCATCATGACCGACGCCGACGTGGACGGCGCCCACATCCGGACCCTGCTGCTGACCTTCTTCTACCGGCACATGCCGCAGGTCATCGAGTACGGCTACCTGTTCATCGCCCAGCCGCCGCTGTTCCGCGTCTCGACCGGCAAAGTCACCAACTACGCCTCATCCGAGGCCGAGCGCGACGCGATCGTCAAGAAGATGGCCGTCAAGAGCGTGACGGTTCAGCGGTTCAAGGGCCTGGGCGAGATGAACGCCGACCAGCTCTGGGACACGACTATGAATCCCGAGACGCGAACGCTGCTCCGGGCCGAAGTCGAGGATGCCGCCGACGCTGACGCGGTCTTCACGATGCTGATGGGCGAGCGAGTCGAACCGCGCAAGGACTTCATCAAGAGCGAAGCCCGCAAGGTCCAGAACCTCGATGTCTGATCGGGCGACGGCGGCGGCCAGGGTTGCGGGTCGGGGCGCACCGGCGGGTCGGGGCAACGTCGGCGCCGGTTCCAACGTGGTGGCTCAGGATCCTACCGTCCAGGACGCCGTGCTCCGCTACGAGGACTTCCGGATCAGGCCTCACGCCTGCTTCGCTTGCGGAGAAATGAACGAGATCGGTCTCCATCTGAAGCTCCAGTTGACCACCGGTCGCTGCTGGACGGAACTCGAAGTACCCCAGAGGTTCGAGGGTTGGGAAGGGATCATCCACGGCGGGATCCTGTGCACGATCCTGGACGAGGTGATGGCCTGGGCCCTGGTCGCCTGCGACAGCTGGGGCGTGACGGCCCGAATGAGCGTCGACTTCAAGAAGCCCATCAGCGTCGGCCAGAAGATACGCGCGGAAGGGTGGATCACCGAGTCGCGTCGCCGCATCCAATCGACCGCGGCCCGTATCGTCGACGCGGAGTCCGGGGTGGAACTCGCCACCGCCGCGGCAACCTACGTCGCGGCCGGCGAAACCCGCAAGAGGGAGCTCAAGGAACGATACGGCGTCATCCAGGGCGACCGCGCGGCGGAGGAACCCGCGTGAAAACGGCCCCGATCGCCCCGGCTCCCGCTCGCACTCCGGCCCTCGCTCCGACCCCAGCGCCGGCCCCCGCGCCGGCCCTCGCGCCGGCCCGGCGCACCTCGCCGACCACGGCCGCGTCCAACCTGTTCGTGGCGGCGCACCTCGAAGCGGCCGCGGAACTCGGCCGGCAGATTGCCGGCCTGGTCGCCGACCCGTCCGCCTTCGTCCCGGCCCTCGAGGCCGGACTCCGGACCCTCGCCGATCCCGTGTACGCCGACGGAGTCCGGTCCGTCACCCCCGGCCTCGGACCCGTGCTCGGCGTCCGCCAGCCGCTGCTCGGCGCCATACACAAGGCCTTCAAGCGCGGCACCCGCAAGACCTCGGGCCCATTGATCCTCGACGTCGCCGATCGCCTCGTCGCCGCCGAGTGGCGCGAGATGCGCTGGCTCGGCATCTGGAACCTGAGCCGCACCCTGGCCGGCGACCCGGAGCGAACGTGGCAGCTCCTGCGCCGGACCGCCGCCGCGGCCGACGAGTGGATCACCGTGGACACGCTCGCCCACCCCTATTCGGAGGGCATCCTGCTGGACGCCCGCCGCTGGCCGGAAGTGGAGCAGCTGATCTACTCCCCCTCGCGCTGGGAGCGCCGGCTCGTCGGCTCGACACTGGCGGCGATGATCCACGCCTCGAGTGGCGGCGGCCGCAACCCGGCCACGGTCGAACGCGGCCTCCGGCTCATCGGCCAGCTGATCGGCGACGACGAACCAGACGTCCAGAAGGCCCTGTCCTGGCCGCTCCGCGACTTCACCGCCGTGGACCCGGCCGCAGTCGCCGCGTTCGTCACGGCCGAGGCGCAGGTTGCCGCGGCGTCGATAGACGGCCATCGAGCCTGGGTCCTGCGCGACATGCTCGTGAAGCTGGCGCCCGCCGACGCCGCCGCAATCAAGCAGATTCTCGACGGCATCCGCCGCACGCCCGGCGCCCCGTCGACCTCGAAAGCTTCCGCCACCGCGGCCGCCTTCCGCGACCGCCTCACACCGAACCTGGAGGGTTAGCGCACTGTGACCGACGAGCTGGGCCGGGTCAGAACGGTTCGCATCGAAGACGAGATGCGGACCAGCTACCTCGACTACGCCATGAGCGTCATCGTGGCGCGCGCTCTGCCGGACGTGCGCGACGGGCTCAAGCCGGTCCATCGTCGAATCCTCTACACGATGGGCGAGATGGGCCTCTCGGCCACGTCGTCGTACCGCAAGTGCGCGGCCATCGTCGGCGAGGTCATGGGTAAGTACCACCCCCACGGCGACATGGCCCTGTATGACGCCCTGGTCCGCCTGGCCCAGGACTTCTCGATGCGCTACCCGCTCGTGGACGGCCAGGGCAACTTCGGTTCGATCGACGGCGACAGCGCCGCGGCCATGCGCTACACGGAGGCCCGGCTGGCCGGCATCGCCGCGGAAATGCTGGCCGACATCGACAAGAACACCGTCGACTTCACGGACAACTACGACGGCACCCAGAAGGAGCCGACCGTCCTGCCGGCCAGGCTGCCGAACCTGCTCGTCAACGGTTCGTCCGGCATCGCCGTCGGCATGGCCACGAACATCCCGCCCCACCATCTGGGCGAGGTCTGCGACGCGGCCCGGGCTCTGATCATCGACCCGGACCTCACCTCGGACGACCTGTGCACCTACGTCCACGGCCCGGACTTCCCGACCGGCGGCACCATCTTCCGCTACGAGACGCGCCGCAACCCGATCACCGGCGAGAGCGAAACGATCGACGCGATCCGCGAGATGTACGCCCATGGCCGCGGCCGGGTCGTCGTCCGGGCCCAGGTCGCCTTCGAAGAGACCAAGCGCGACCGCATGGCCATCATCGTCACCGAGCTGCCGTACATGGTGAACAAGGCGGCCCTTCTCGAGAAGATGGCCGATCTCGTCAGTTCCAAGAAGCTCGAGGGCATCGCCGATCTGCGCGACGAGTCCGACCGCGACGGCATGCGCATCTACATCGAGATCAAGCGCGACTCCGACCCGCACCGGGTGCTGAACAACCTGTTCAAGCACACGGCCATGCAGACCGCCTTCAACATGAACATGCTGGCCCTGGTCGACGGCCAGCCCCAGACCCTCTCGCTCAAGGCCGTCCTGCAGCACTACATCGACTACCGGCGCCAGGTCGTCCGCCGCCGGACCGAGTTCGACCTCGAGAAGGCTCGCGCCCGGGCCCATATTCTCGAAGGCCTCAAGATCGCGCTCGACAACCTCGACGCGGTCATCCGCACCATCCGGGAATCGGCCGACGTCGAGACGGCTCGCAACAACCTCATGACGAGGTTCAAGCTGAGCGAGATCCAGGCCCAGGCGATCCTGGACATGCGTCTGGCCCGGCTGGCCGCGCTCGAGCGCAAGAAGATCGAGGACGAGTACCTCGAGGTCATCAAGCTCATCGCGGAGCTCGAGGACATCCTGGCCAATCCGTCGCGCATCCTGGCCGTGATCCAGGACGAGCTGAGCGCGATCAAGGCCAAATACGCCGGCGTGCGCCGCACCAGGATCGCCGACGACTCGTCGCGTGAGATGACGGACGAAGACCTCATCGCCGACGAGGACGTGGTCATCACGATCAGCCGCCGCGGCTACATCAAGCGCCAGCCAGTCGCGACCTACCGCCGCCAGGGGCGCGGCGGCAAGGGCATCATCGGCCACGTCACCCGCGAGGAAGACGCCGTCGAACACCTGCTCGTGGCCAACACCCACGACTGGGCGCTCTTCTTCACCAACCGCGGCCGGGTCTTCTCGGCCAAGGTCCACACCATCCCGGACGCCAGCCGCCAGGCCAAGGGCATGGCCATCATCAACCTGCCGGGCGTCCAGGTGGAACCGGGCGAAGTCCCGATGGCCACGATCACCCTGACCGACTTCAGCGCAGGCCGGTTCCTGGTTATGGCCACTCGCAACGGCGTCGTCAAGAAGACCCCGCTCGAGCAGTTCGAGAAGGTTCGCAGCTCCGGCATCATCGCCATCACCATCGCCCCGGAAGACGAGCTGGCCTGGGTGGACGTGGCAACCGGCAGCGACGACATCATCGTGGCCAGCGCCGAGGGCAAGATCGCCCGCTTCAGGGAAGACGAGGTTCGGCCGATGGGCCGCCCGGCCGCGGGCGTCATCGGCATCCGCCTGGCCAGCAACACCGACCACGTAGTCGGCATGAGCGTCGTCCAGCCCACCGCGGACCTGCTCGTACTGACCGAGACCGGCTACGGCAAACGCGTCCCGCTGACCGAATTCCGGCCTATGCACCGCGGCAGCCAGGGCGTCCGGCTGATCTCGCTGGAGGGCAAGAAGACCGGCGCCGTGGCCGCGGTGCAGCAGGTCACGGATCTGGACGAGGAGCTTCTGCTCATCAGCGCCCAGGGACAGGTCGTACGGACCGAGACGAATAGCATCAACCGCTACTCATCCGGGGCCCGAGGTGTGATCGTGATGAGGCTCAACTCCGGCGACCGTGTCGTCGGCATCGCCGCCTTCCGTGCCGGTCTGGCACATCGCGACGGCTTGGCGGACAATGAAGGCGGCGAGACTCCCCCCACGCCCGAAGGCGGAGCGACCAGGTGATCGGCAACGAACGCCACACGACCGGCAACGCCGAACAGTTCGACATATACACGGGCAACGCCAACCCTGAGCTGGCCCGCAATATCTGCCGCTACCTGGACAGGGACCTCGGCCGGGCGGAAGTCTTCGAGTTCTCCAACGAGAACATCTTCGTCCGCATCGTAGACAACGCCCGCGAGAAGGACGTCTTCCTGGTTCAGCCGACCTCGCGGCCGGTCAACAAGTCGATCATGGAACTGCTGATCATGATCGACGCCTTCAAGCGCGCCAGCGCCGGCCGGATCACGGCCGTCGTGCCGTACTACGGCTACGGGCGTTCGGACAAGAAGGACCAGCCCCGCGTCCCCATCACCGCCCGCCTGATCGCCGACATGATGACCACCGCCGGGGCCAACCGGCTGCTGACGGTGGACCTGCACCAGGGCCAGATCCAGGGCTTCTTCAACATCCCCGTGGACGAGCTGACGGCGGTCCACCTTCTGTCGAGCCATTTCCGCCAGAGGGCCATCGAGAACCTCGTCGTGGTGACGGACCTGGGTTTCGCCAAGCGCGCCCGAACCTTCGCCGAGCTGCTGGACGCCCCGCTGGCGATCGTCGAGAAGCGACGCATCGGCAACCAGGATCGGGCCGAAGTGCTCAACGTCATCGGTGACGTCCGCGGCAAGCGGGCCATCATCGTGGACGACGAGATCGACACCGCCGGAACGCTCATCCAGATCGTCAACGCCCTGGAACGTGAGGGCGTGACCGAGATGTACGCCTGCGCCACCCACGCCGTCCTCTCCGACCCGGCCGTGGAGCGCATCGCCTCGTCCTCGCTCCTGGAGGTCGTCGTCACGGACTCCATCCCGATTCTTCCCGAGAAGCGCGGCGGCAAGATCAAGATCATCTCCCTGGCGCCGCTCATCGCCGAGGCCATCGTGCGGATCCACCGCGGCCAGTCGGTCGGGGCGCTATTCACGAGCGAGGTCCAGTTCACCCAGGAAATGCTCCTCTGGGACGTCGACTCGCGGTCCGCCGGCACGGAATCCGAGGAGCAAGCCCGGGAGCGCGCCGTGCCGGCGAGCTCCGGCCCCAACGGCCGATCGGCAGACATAGCCGCCCGTCTCAAGGCCGCGGACCTGAGCGGCCGCTGAGGCCGAGCGCGTCGCAGGAAGCCCGAACTCGCGGCCGGGGTTCGGCCCAGGCCGCGTCGCCAGAACAGGAGAGACACTCGAATGACATTGCAGCTCCATCGGCCGGACGGCCAGGGCGGGCTCCGGCCGGTGCCCCAGACCGGCCGGGACTGGCGGGCCGGGCTCAAGTCCCGCCGCTGGCGAGCGGCCTCACTCCGCAATACGGAGATGAACCCCACGTCCACCAGGTCGGCGGTTCTCTTCTGGGCGATCCTGGGAGCCCTCACCTTCGTGCTGCTGCTTGTCGGCTACGGATCTCACTTCTGGCGGTAGCCGTCGGTGCGCGGGGGAGTCCGACCGGTCGACCTGAGGAGCCGCCCGGCCCGCCTGACCTATACTTGCCGCCCGGTGGCCGGCTATGCCTGCCGACCGCCGTCGGCAAGTGCCGAGGGGTCGGACCCTGGCGGCCCATCCCCAAATCCATCCGCCCCCGGGCGGGCAACTGACGATCGCGAGACAAGATGCTTGGCTTCCTGAGCCGGTTCGTCGACTCGAACGAACGCGAGCTCACCCGTATCCAGCCCCTTGTGGACCGGATCAACGAGCTCGAACCCGAGATGGAGGCGCGCTCCGATGAGGAGATCCGCGCCCTCATGGACGAGATCCGCGAGGATATCCGCGACCACAGCGAGCCGGAGGAGCCCTCCGACGACGAGCGCCACCATACCGAGATCGAACGTCGCCGCGAGCTGAAGAAGGAACGTCTCCAGCGAGAGCACGCCCGCGTCCAGGAGGCCATGGACGAGGCTCTGCCGGAGGTCTTCGCGGCCATGCGGGAGGCCATGCGCCGGTCCCTCGGCATGCGCCACTTCGACGTCCAGCTCATGGGCGGCGTCGTCCTGCACCAGGGCAAGATCGCCGAGATGAAGACCGGCGAGGGCAAGACGCTGGTCGGCCCGCTCGCCGCGGCGCTCAACGGCCTCAGCGGTCGAGGCGTCCACGTCGTCACCGTCAACGACTACCTCGCCCGCCGCGACGCTCAGTGGATGGGACCTGCCTTCCACCTCCTCGGCCTATCGGTCGGCATCATCATCGGCAGCAAGACGAGCAGCGGTGGCGGCGAAGCCTACATCTTCGAGCCCGGCTACCCCACGAACGACGAACGCCTCATGAACCTGCGGCCCTGCACCCGCAAGGAGGCGTACGCGGCCGACATCACCTACGGCACCAACAACGAGTTCGGCTTCGACTACCTGCGCGACAACATGGTCGTGGACCTCGAACAGCGCGTCCAGCGCGAGCGCTACTTCGCCATCGTCGACGAAGTCGACAACATCCTCATCGACGAGGCCCGGACGCCGCTCATCATCAGCGGCCAGGCCGAGGAGTCGGCCGACAAGTACTTCCAGTTCGCGCGGCTCGTGCCCCGGCTGGTCGCCCGCCCCGAAGGCGCCGAGGAGGGCGGCGACTACTTCGTCGACCTCAAGGACAAAGCCGTCTCCCCGACCGAGGAAGGCATCTCCAAGATGGAGAAGCTTCTCGGCGTTCGCAACATGTACGACGACGACCCGTCGCTGGCCCGCTACTTCGAGTCGGCCCTCAAGGCCCACGCCCTCTTCAAGCGCGACCGCGACTACATCGTCAAAGACGGCGAGATCATGATCGTCGACGAGTTCACCGGCCGCCAGATGCCCGGCCGCCGCTGGAGCGAAGGCCTCCACCAGGCCATCGAGGCCAAGGAGGGCCTGCGGGTCCAGCGCGAGAGCGTGACCATGGCCACGATCACGTTCCAGAACTACTTCCGCCTCTACACCAAGCTCGCCGGCATGACCGGTACGGCCATGACCGAGGCGGAGGAGCTGCACAAGATCTACAAGCTCGAAGTCGTGGCCGTCCCCACCCACCGGCCGATGATCCGGGACGACGGCGCCGACTTCGTCTTCCGCAACGAGAACGGCAAGTTCCTGGCCCTCATCGACGAAATCGTGGACATGCACGATCAGGGCCGGCCCGTCCTCGTAGGTACGGTCTCCGTCGAGAAGTCGGAGCGCCTCGCCGACATGCTCAAGCGGCGCGGCGTCAAGCACGAGGTCCTCAACGCCAAGTTCCACGAGAAAGAAGCGTCGATCGTCTCCCAGGCGGGCCGGACGGCCGCCGTAACGATCGCCACGAACATGGCGGGCCGCGGCACCGACATCAAGCTCGGCGGCGATCCCGCCGGCCTCGCCTCGGAGATGCTCCGGCGCAAAGGCCTGAACCCGGCCGAGGTGGACAAGGAAACCTACGACGCCGCCTTCGCCGAAGCCAGGGCTATCTGCGACGAGGACCACGAGCGCGTCGTAGTGGCCGGCGGCCTCCACATCATCGGCACCGAGCGGCACGACTCGCGCCGGATCGACAACCAGCTCCGCGGCCGCGCCGGTCGCCAGGGCGACCCCGGGTCTTCGCGCTTCTACCTCTCCCTCGAAGACGACCTGATGAAGCGCTTCGCCTCCGATCGGGTCGCCGGCCTGATGGAGCGCCTGGGTCTGGACGAGGACACGGCCATCGAGTCGCGCCTGGTGTCCAAGACCATCGAGAGCGCCCAGAGCAGGGTCGAGGGCTACAACTTCGACATGCGCAAGCGCGTCGTCGAATTCGACGACGTCATCAACAAGCAGCGCGAGACCATCTACGAGGAGCGCGACAAGGTCCTCAAGAACGAGGACCTCACGGAGACGGTCGAGTCGTTCCTCGACGCCGAGATGGAAGCCCTCGTGGCGCGCTACCTGCCGCCCAACGAGTCGATGCACGAGTGGGACCTCGAAGCCCTCGCCGCCGCGCTCGAAGCCATGGGCCTTTCCGGCGAGGACACCAAGGTCGATGCGCTCGAGGACTACGGCAGCCGCGAGTCGGTTCTGGTCAACCTCAAGGACGTTGCCGCGGAGAAGCTGGAAGCCCGATCCGCGGAAGTGGGCGAGCAGGACTGGCCCATCCTCGAACGCCTGGTCCTGCTCCGCACCATCGACTCCGTGTGGGTCGAGCACCTCACGGAACTCGACGAGCTCCGCCAGGGCATCCAGTGGCGCGGCCTGGCTCAGGAGGAGCCGCTCAACGCGTTCAAGAAGGAGGCCTACGGCCTCTTCGAGGAGATGAGCGTCCTCATCCGCCATCAGGTCGCCAGCCAGATCTTCCGCGTCCAGCTCATCCGCCAGACGACCCCGCCGCCGGAAGGCGTGGAGGGTCGTGGAGCCGCGCCGGGCCAGGGCGAAGGCGCGGCCGGCGATGGCGCCAACGGAGCGGCTCAGGGCCAACCTGCCGGGTCGGCCTCGAACGGACGGCCCGCGGGCTCGCCCGCCCCCGCCGGTGCCATTGCCGGAGCTCGGGGACTGCCCAAGACTCTGCCTCAGGGACGTGCGTCCGGCGGTTCCGGCGCAGCTTCGGACGGACGCTCGGGTGGCGGCGCGCTCCGCCCCGGCTACTCTCCGACGGGGGCCCGGATGGGCCGCAACGACGCCTGCTGGTGCAACTCCGGCCTGAAGTACAAGAAGTGCCACGGCCGTTGACCTGGCGCCGGCGGCTCCTGGACCTGGCCGTCGTCGCCTTCGCCTTCGTCGTCGGCGGCGCGGCCCTGACCGGCTACACCGCCTTTCGAATCTGGTCCGCCGGCCAGGATGACAATCGCCGCCCCGTGGACGCGATCGTCGTCCTCGGCGCGGCCCAGTACAACGGCCGGCCCTCGGCGGTCCTGGCGGCGCGGCTGGACCATGCCATCGATCTCTACAAGCAGGGCTATGCGCCCTACTTCGTCGTCACGGGCGGCAAACTGCCCGGCGACCGGCTGACCGAGGCCGCCACGGAGCGCAATTACGCCGTCGCGCACGGCGTCCCGGCCGACGTAATCCTCGGCGAAGACACGGGCGGAACCACTCTCGAGTCGATGCAGAACCTGCGGGCCGTCTTCGCCCAACACAGCCTCCATACCGCCCTGTTCGTCTCGGATCGGAACCACATGCTGCGGGTGCTACGCATGGCCGCCGACCAGGGGATCGAGGCCTGGGGCTCACCGACGGCGACCAGCCCGGCCGACGCGACCGGCGAGATGCATTTCGATGCCTTCATGCACGAGATGGGCGGGCTGGCCGAATACACCTTCCTGCTGCAGGGCCCGCCGCTGCCACCGCCGGGGACCGAGCCCAACCCGTAGAGCCGCGCCGGGCAGGCTCTCGGAAGCGTGGGGTTGAGGCTGGTCGAGGCGGGTCGAGGCGGGTCGCGGGCTGCCCGAATGGCGCGTGGAGGCGACCCGCAGGGGTAGGCGTCCGAATCGCTCTCCACAGTCAATCCACTCCCAAAACCGCACTAGGCGTTGATTTCTCGCGAATCTGCAGAATTGACCCCTTGGCCTCGCCAAATTGACCCCGTATACTCGCGGCGGAGGTTCCCGCGCGGTTATCCCGTCGTCTGGCGCGGGGTCCGCCGAGGGGTTGTGCCCGTCACACAACGAGGAGAGTAGTGAAGCAGGCAGAGGAAGCGGCGTTCATCGATCTCATCGCCTGCGAGCGCGACTGCCGGAATTGCAGTTATGCGGCCGCGCTCGATTGCGATGGGAACTGCGGTGTATGCCCTCATAGCAGCTACTGCCCCTGCGTCAACCCCGTGGTCGCCCGGAGCAAGAGCGCACTGCGCTTGATCGAGCTCCGACCCATGCTGCTCCAGGACGCTCGAGGCCGGGGTTAGTGGAACCGGCCGAGATTCGAGATCTGGTAGCGCGGGTTCAGGCGACTTCGGGGCGTCTTTGACCTAGCCGCAAAGGAAGCCCGTCTGGCGGAGCTGGATGCGGCTGTCTCCGAGCCCGCGTTCTGGGACGATCAGCGGGGCGCCAAGAAGGTCCTCCGCGAGGCTGAAGCCCTGCGCGACGAACTCACCCTCTGGAACGGGCTCGACTCGCGCGCCGCCTCCACCCTGGAATTGCTGGACCTGGCCCTGGACGACGGCGATCAGGCCCTCGTCGCGGAGGTTGGGACGGAGGCCGAGGCGCTCGCCGCCGCCTACGGGACGGCCCGCCGCGAGCTGCTGTTCGGCGGCCAATACGACCAACGCAACGCCATGCTGACCATCAGCGCCGGCGCAGGCGGAACCGAGGCCACCGACTGGGCCGAGATGCTGTTGCGGATGTACCTGCGCTGGGGTGAGCGGCATCGCTTCGGCACCGAGGTGCTGGATCAGACCGAGGGCGAGGAAACGGGCATCAAGAGCGTCACCGTCGCCTTCGACGGCCGCGCCGCCTACGGCTTCCTCAAGGCCGAACGCGGCGTCCACAGGCTCGTCCGGATCAGTCCCTTCGACTCTCAGAAGCGACGCCACACGACTTTCGCCCTGGTCGAAGTCCTGCCCGAAGTCGAGAACGACGTCGAGGTCGAGCTGAACTGGGACGAGATCCGCATCGACACCTACCGCGCCACCGGCGCCGGCGGACAGCACGTCAACAAGACCGACTCCGCCGTCCGCTTGACCCACGTGCCCACCGGGATCGTGTCCCAGAGCCAGAACGAGCGCTCCCAGATGCAGAACAAGGAGACTGCCGCCAAGATCCTCCAGGCCCGGCTGCTGCAGCGGGCCGTGGAAGAGCGCGAGGCCGAGATGCGCAAACTGCGCGGCGAGCACGTCGAGGCAGGCTGGGGCAACCAGATCCGCAGCTACGTCCTGCACCCCTACCAGATGGTCAAGGATCACCGCACAGAACTCGAAACGGGCAACACCACGGCGGTCCTCGACGGTGACCTGGACGCGTTCATGCAGGCCGAACTGGAGCGCGAGGCCACCGGCCCCACGGTCGACCCCGGCTCCACAGCGTCGCAGTCCGAATGAGCGGCCCGCGGCCCCGCGCGACCGGCCCCCTGAGCCGCGGGGACGGCGCCATCACGTACCGCCCGCCCCAGCCGGACGAACTGATGGATTGCGCCCTCATCTGGCACGCGGCCGTCGACGATTACATGACCCGGCTCGGCAGGCCGCTGCCGTCGCCGGTCCTGGAGCCGGCGATCAAGCTGTCCAGTCATCTGCTGGACACCGGCCCGGACCTGTTCCGAGTTGCCGTCCGGTCGCACCTGGCCCGCCGCGACCAGATCGTGGGCTTCGGCATCGGGGTCCAGCGCGAGAACGTCTGGTTCCTATCGCAACTGTATGTGCTGCCGTCGGAGCAAGGGCACGGTCTGGGGCGGGCGCTTCTGACCCAGGTCCTGCCCCGCCCGGTCGGCGAAGCCACGGACCCAACCACGGCCGGAGACGCGGCCGGAGACGCGGCCGGAGACGCCAGCCAGAAGGGCCTCGGCGTCCTCGCCACGTGCGCCGACACCGTCCAACCCGTCTCCAACGCCCTGTACGCCCGGCTCGGCATCGTGCCCCGGGTGCCGGTGTTCAACCTCGTCGGACGCGTCAAGGACCCGGCCGCGCTGCCGCGCCTTCCCGACGGCGTGGTGGCCGTGCCGCTCGAGCCCCCCGAGCTGGTCGCCCACCGCAATCCCGCCGGCCCGGGCAACGACGAGCTGTGCCAGACCATCGACGATATCGATCGGGCGGTGCTCGGCTACGCCCATCAGGCCGACCACCGCTTCTTCCGCTTCCAGGGCCGGACCGGCTTCCTGTATCGCGGCCCGGACGGAACGCCCCTCGGTTACGGCTACTCGTCGCATATCGGGCGCTTCGGGCCCGTCGCTCTCCTGGACGAGACCCTGACCGCACCCGTCATCGGCCACCTGCTGCGGTCCATCGAGCCGCGCGGGGCCGCCAGCGCCTGGGTCCCGGGCTCGAACGACCGGGCCGTGGTCGCGTTCCTTCGCGCGGGCCTGCGCATGGAGGGCTTCCCGGCCCTGCTGTGCTGGACCAGGCCCTTCGCCCAATTCGACCGCTACCTACCGGCCGGGCTGGCTCTCCTGTAACGAACCCCTGCGCCGCCATCCAGCCCGCTTGGGCTATCGGTGATAGCCTGCCGGTGTGAGCCAGGTAACGACCAAGCCGACGGCCGACTCCCGAAGCCACGCCTCGTTCCGGTCGAGAGGGGGCGACGTCGACGGCGAGGGGGCGCCCGTTCTGGCGTTGAGGGGCGTCACCAAGACCTACCCCAACGGCAAGGCGGCGCTGCGAGACGTCAGCCTCGTGGTCCCCGAAGGCGACTTCGTCTTCCTGGTGGGCCACTCCGGCGCCGGCAAATCGACCCTCATCAAGCTCCTCATCCGCGACGAGCTTGCAACCAAGGGCAAAGTGCTGCTGGAGGGCCGAGACCTGGCCCGCCTCAAGCGCCGCGAAGTGCCGGCCTTGCGACGCCGCATCGGCATCGTCTTCCAGGACTTCAAGCTTCTGCCCAACAAATCCGTCCGCGACAACGTGGCCTTCGCTCTCGAGGTCACGGGCACGCCTCGATCCAAGATCGGACCCGCGGTGGAACGCGTCCTGCGCGTCGTGGGCCTGTCCGCCCAGGCCGACCAGCGGCCCCATGAACTGTCGGGCGGCGAACAGCAGCGGACCGCCATCGCCCGGGCCCTGGTCCACGATCCTCGCCTCTTCATCGCCGACGAGCCGACCGGCAACCTGGACCCGCAGATCAGCTGGGAGATCATCCAGCTGCTGCTACGCATCAACGAGATGGGCGTCACGGTGCTGATGGCCACCCACAACGCCGAGGTCGTGACCGCGCTGCGCAAGAGGGTCATCGGCCTCGAGGAGGGCCGGGTCGTGCGCGACGAAACCGGCGCCGCTTACCACCGGGAGGACTGAGTGGTCGCCTTCATCGTCTTCAGCATGAGGCGGGCCTGGACCGGCTTCTGGCGCAACAAGTTCATGAGCGTGGCCGCCACCGCTTCGATGGTCCTGATGCTGTCCCTGCTCAGCGGCCTGCTGATCCTGCTATCCGGCTTGGACCACACCCTCACTTACGTCGAGTCCGAAGTGGAAGTCGTGGCCTACCTCAAGGACTCGTCTACCCCGGCCGACATTGCTCAGATCACGGCCGAACTGCAGGCCCTGCCCGAGGTCAAGACCGTCGCCTACGTGTCGAAGGAGAAGGCGCTGCAGAACTTCAAGGAGCGCCAGCCCGAAGTCGCGAACCTGGTCGACTCGCTGCCGACGAACCCGCTGCCCGCCTCCTTCGAAATAGGCCTGCGCGACCCGACCGGCTACGACGCCGTGTCGAGCTACCTGGCCGGCCAGGGTCAGATCCAGAGCGTCCAGGACATCAAGCAGACGGTGAACCAGCTCGTCTCGGTCATGAATGCCCTTCGTCTGGGCGGCCTCGTCGTGCTGGTGCTGGTCGGCCTGGTCGTGCTCTTCGTGATCGTGAACACCATCAGGCTGGCCGTCGTCAGCCGGGCTCCGGAGATCGAGATCATGCGCCTGGTCGGCGCGTCGGACGCGTTCATCCGCTGGCCGTTCGTGTTCGAAGGGGCCCTCGTCGGTCTGTTCGGCGCGCTCATCACGATCGGTGTGCTGGCCCTGGTTCAGGAGCCGCTGGCCCGGGTGCTGACACAGTTCTTCAACGTGCTGCCCGTTCAGGCCAGCGCCATGGTCGGCCAGAACGTGGCCGCGGTCGTGCTGCTCGCCGGCGTGGGCATCGGCATGATCGGTTCGTATGTCTCTGTGAGGAGCTATCTGTCCCGCTGACCGGGCACCGCCGCCCGGCCGCCACCCTGATCCTCGAGGTTCGAGCCAATGCCCGCTCCGAACGATCCGCCCAGTCGAGGCGAAACCCCGCCGGCCGAATTGACGGCCGAACCGGGCGCGACCGAAGCCCCCCCGGGGGAGCCCGCGGGAACCGACTTCCAGCCGGCCGGCCGAATTGACGGCCGAACCGGGCGACGCCGACGCCGAATTCGACTCATCTCGAATCAGCCTGCTCATCGTGGCCGTCATGGCCGGCGCCTCGCTGTTCATCGGCGGCTACACGCTGGGCGCGCGAGTCTCCACCACGCCCGGCACGCCCGCCTCGGAGGAACAGGCTTTCGCCCCGTTCTGGGACACCTACTCGCTGATCCAGCAGCAGTACGCCGGCTCGCCCAAGCCGACGAACGATTCGCTCATTCGGGGCGCCATCAAGGGCATGCTCGAGAGCTTGGGCGATCCGTTCTCGTACTACGAGAACCCCCAGGACTTCGAGAACTCCGTCCTGAACGTGGGCGGCCAGGCCGTCGGCATCGGCGTGACGCTCCAGCTCCAGCCGGTCCAGGAGGGCAGCACTGTCGACTGCCAGACCCCGGGCGGAGGCTGCGAGCTGGCCGTCGTTTCGGTCATCCCGGACTCGCCGGCCCAATCCGCCGGCGTCAAAGCCGGGGACGTCATCTCGAAAGTGGACGGCACCTCCCTCGACGGGCTCGACTTCGACCACATCACGGCCCTGATCCGGGGCACCCGCGACACCACCGTCACCCTGACCCTCGTCCGGGACGGGGCGCCGTTCGACCTCTCGATCGTCCGCCAGGTGTTCAACCGGCCGGAAATCGACACCCGGGTCCTGGCCGGCGGCGCGGTCCAGTACATCCAGGTCTTCGGCATCAACCCGCCCGCGAGCTCGCAGTTCGACCTCGCCCTGGGAGACGCGCTGGCCGCGGGCCGAAGATCGATCATCGTCGACCTGCGCGGCAACGGCGGCGGCTACGTACCGGACGCGGTCAAGATCGCCAGCGAGTTCATCCCCTCCGGCACGATCGTCTTTCAGCAGGACGCGCGCGGCCACGAAGAGTCGATCAACGCCTCTTCGGGCGGGCGGGCGACCGATCCGGCGATCAAGGTCGTGGTCCTGGTCGACAAGAACACGGCCTCCAGCTCCGAGATCCTGGCCGGGGCGCTGCAGTCATACCACCGTGCGAAGGTGGTCGGCACCACCACATACGGCAAGGGCATCGTCCAGGAGTGGCTGCCCCTGCCGAACAACGCCGGCGGCATCCACCTGACCGTGGCCCGCTGGCTCACGCCGGACAAGGTCTGGATCCAGGGCAAGGGCCTCTCGCCGGACATCTTTGCGACGAACGACGGCGCCCGAGCCGGCACCGACCCGACGCTGGACGCCGGCCTGGCGGCCCTCGGCTACCCGCCCGAATCGACCGCCTCGGCGAGCCCCCAGGCAAGCGGCGGCCCGACCGCGCCGGCCCCAACGCAGACCCCAATGCCGTCCCTCGTCCCGACCCTCACGCCGGCCCCAAGCGCGAGCTGAGCAACGGTTGCGCCTTTGGCGCAGATTCCGATAGGATGGCTCCGAACGAAAGGAGGTGATGTGCATATGGGCGTACCGATGCGCATCACCACTTCGCGAGGAGTCGCTCGCTAGAACGGCCCCGCGGTGTGGTGATACCCGCGAAGCGAATGCCGGTCCTTCGGGGCCGGCATTCGTGCGTCCGCCCCTTCGGCCCGCTCGACCGTCCCGGCCCATCTCCGGTACCCTCATCACTCACCGCCGACCCCGGCAGCAGCCACCAGGAGCAGCGTGGGCATGCCCACCACCGCCAACCCGACCCCGCGCCAGGACAAGACCGTCGCCCAGAACAAGAGGGCTCGCCACGAGTACTCGATAGAGGATTCGTTCGAGGCCGGCATCGTCCTGACCGGGACGGAGATCAAGTCCGTCCGGGCCGGCAAGGTCAGCCTGGCCGAGGCCTACGCGCGTATCGAGAACGGCGAGGCCTGGCTGATCGGCGCGAACATCTCCCCCTGGGACACCGGCAACCGCTACAACCACGAACCCCGGCGGCCCCGCAAGCTCCTCCTCCACCGCGACCAGATCCTGAATCTACTGATCAAGACCAAGTCCAAGGGCCTGACGCTCGTGCCGCTGAAGATGTACATCCTGGGGCGGGGGATCGCGAAGCTCGAGGTCGGGCTGGCGCGCGGCAAGCAGCACCACGACCGCCGCCACGACATCGCCGAGCGCGACTCGCGCCGGGAAGTGGAGCGGGCCATCGCCGACGCGCGCCGCAACCGCTACTAGCGGCGCGGGCGAAGCCGGCCGCCACGGGCAGGCCAGTGCCGCCGCCTGGCCCCGCCCGAGAGGGTGGGGTTCGTTCGACCCGCCGGGCCGCGGGTTCGGTCATCCAAAGACCGTACAGACGGCCCGTCCGGAAGCACCGCCCGCAGACCTAGAATCGCGGTGCGCCGATGCAATCGACCCCTGTGGGGGTACGACGAGGGCCGACGATCGGAGCACGCAAGCCGCCCCTGCCTCCGGGCCGCGAGAGCGCGCGCCCGAAGGCGGATTGTCTGTACCCCGGGTCATGGACGAGCCGGGCAGGCATCGCGGCCGCGCGCAACTCGATCACGGAGGAGGTCGCGGTGGTTTTCGACGCCATGCCCCGATTGCGCCCCTCGGATCCGTCACGCCGGGTGGTGATTACCGGGATCGGCCTGGTGAGCCCTGTCGGTAATGACACGGCCACGGCCTGGAAGAACCTCGTCGGCGGCGTGAGCGGCATCGACGAGATCGCCGGTTTCGACGCGTCCGGCTACACCCATCGCTTCGCCGGAGAAGTTCGGGGCTTCAACGCCACGGACTGGCTGAACATGAAAGTGGCGCGGCGCACGGACCGCGCTTCGCACATGGGCGTTGCGGTCGCCCGCCAGGCGCTCGACGACTCCGGCATTTCGGTCTGCCCGGACAACTGCGAGGACATCGGCCTGCTCTTCGGCTCTGTCGCCTGCGGCCAGGGATTGCTGGCCGAGGTGTTCGACGGCTGGCGGACCAAAGGCCCGCGGTCCGTCGGTCCCTTCGCCACCGCCAACTCCCTTTCGGACGCGGTGGCCGGGATCATCTCGATCGAGCTGGGTCTGCGCGGCTACAACATCTCACCGACGTGCGCCTGCGCCACCGGAACGGTCGTGGTCGGGGAGGCCGTCGAGGCCATCAGGCGGGGCGACTGTTGCGCCGCCCTTGCCGGATCCTCGGAGGCTCCCGTGCTCGAGCACGGCCAGGTCGGCTTCGAGAACATGCGCGGCCTCGGCCTGCCCCGGCCCGGCGAAGGGCCGGAGAGCGCGTGCCGGCCCTTCGACGCCACCCGAGACGGCTTCATCCTGGGCGAAGGCGGGGTCTGCTTCATGCTCGAGGAGGTCGGGGACGCCGTCGCTCGCGGCGCCGACATCATCGCCGAGGTCGTGGGCTACGGTGTCTGCTCGGACGGCTTCGATCAGGTCTTCCCTTCGGTCGGGGGCGAAGGATCAGCCCGAGCGATGCGGATCGCCCTCGCCCGAGCCGGCGTCCGACCGGACCAGATCGGACTCATCCATGCCCACGGCACCGGGACGCCGGTCGGCGACGTGCGGGAATCCCAGGCGATCCACACGGTCTTCGGCGACGCCACGCCGAAGGTCGCCATAACGGCCACGAAGTCCATGACCGGCCACATGATGAGCCCCGCCGGCGGCGTGGGCGTCGCCACGGCCGCGCTGGCGCTGCGCGATCAGGTCGTGCCCGGCATCCCGACCTACCGCGACCCGGACCCGGACTGCGACCTGAACATCTCGGCCGAAACAAGACCGGCCAGCTTCGACTATGCCCTGGCCAACAGCCTGGGCCTCGGTGGCCGAAACGCGGCCCTGATCCTCAAAAGGTGGAACGGCCAGGCCTGACGACGGCGTGCTTGGAGGAGCGGCGGCCTGCTAGCGACGAGGCAGGTAGGTCAGCCAGGCCAGGGACCACTTCACGGCCATGATCGCGCCCACGCCGACGACGGCGGCACGGGCCAGGGAGACCTGCGGCCCGGAACCGCGCATGGCGTCTGCGATGGGCGTAAGCAGCGGGCTCCAACCGAACAGCCCCGAGAGAACCAGCGCCGTCGCGACGATGCCGAACGGTGCGCCGATCAGGAAGCCGCGGGCCCCGAAACGGGCCTTCGCGGCCGCGATGCCGTAGCCGCACATCACCGAGCCGACCACCCACAGCCCGAGCAACAGGCCCCGATTGGCGCCCAGCACGGGCAAGCTGGAACCCTGCGCGGCCGCGACGACGATGATCGCCGCCGGAATGGCGAAGACCGTCGCCGCGATCGGTCCCGTTTGAAACGGCCGACTTGAACCCACCATAGCCGACGATTGCATCGCCACCTCCCTGTGGAATGGACACTAGAACGACCTCGGCGCCGGCCGGTAGGTTCGAACGGCTCCAACTGCCCGGCTTTGGAACGTTTGGCGGCCGCCGCCGCGTCATAGTTGAAGAGATGGCTGACCGCCACGATCTGGTACTGGCTGCGATGGCCGAAGATGCCGACGCGTTCATGGGCCTCGTTCGGCTCGAAACGCCCGGCATGTACCGGCTCTGCCTGACGATCCTGCGCCAGCCTCACGACGCCGAGGATGCCCTCCAGGAAGCTTTCGCGCGAGCCTGGCGGGACTTGCCCAAGCTGCGTGAGGTCGAACGCTGGTCGGCCTGGTTCCGTCGCGTCGTCGTCACCAGCGCAATCGACACGAGCAGACGCAGGCGATCGGTTCAAATCGTCCCGCTGGATCCGGACGGCGCGCACCCGGCGCCGCAAGGAGCCGAAGACGTCGAATCGCGGGACGCCTTCGACCGAGCGATCGGCCATCTCAGCGCCGGCGATCGAGCCCTGCTGGCGCTTCGTTTCGGCGATGACCTCGAACTGCCCGCCATAGCAGCCGCTCTGGGTATCCCTCTGGGAACGGCCAAGTCGCGTCTGCATCGACTCCTGGCGGGCCTGCGCAAGGAACTGGAGAGCACCGATGAGCTCGGACGAAATCGAGAATCTGCTGCGGCGGCGCCTGCGGGCGGACCGCGGTCTTCCACCTACCGGCCCAGGCTTTGAGGAGCGGGTTCGAGTATCCCTCGAGCCGCGCCCGAAACACGCCTCCGGCTTCTGGAGGGCGGCGGGGGCGCTGGCGAGCCTCGCGGCCGTCGCCGCTATATCCGCCGTCGGGCTGCTCGCCTTCCTCCACGCGCCGAGGACTCCCCCTGCCGTCGGTCTTACTCCGGGCACCTCGCCAGGCCCTGTGACGGCGAGCCCGACCGCGGGTGCCGCCCCACTCGCGCACGCCGACAAGTGGTATCTGAGCTTCGACTATCCGGCCGCCTGGAAGCTGACGGACCAGGACGTCCTCGATCCATACCACCTCCCCTGGTGGGCTGCGGGGCCAAACCTCAAGAACGGAGTGCAGACTCCAATCAATGTCTCCCTCGGCTTCGTCGGCACAGGGATCGCATCGGAGGCCTGCTCAGACATCATCGTCTGCACGACCTCGTGGCAGTTGCCGGCCGGTAGCGTCGCGATTCGCTTCCGGGTCGTCGCACGCAACTGGTATGTGACCGATCAGCTCGAGGCGTGGGAGTACCTCTGGAACGGCGAGTCTGCGATGGCCGGGGTGTCGGTGCCGGGCTACACGCCGACGACCATCGACGGCGTGCCCGCGCTCTTCGCCAGCACGACTTCGGACACCTACACCAAGGCGACTCCCAGACAGGACCAGATGGAGTCGCCGGAGACGATCCCGGGCGCCGACGAGATCCTCACCTGGGTGACGTCACCGCCCCAGCGGGTCGATTACACGTACGAAATCACGGCCGCGATCCGAGGCCCCAATCAAGCCGACGCGGAGTCGCAGGTCAGGGCTATGGTCGCCAGCCTGCGCTGGTCGCCCGAGCCCTCACCCATACCGGCCGACCCGGCTGCGCAGCAAGCGGCGGCGAAGGACGCCGTGACCAACGCGTTCCGCCTGATCCGAGGTACGGACCTTGGCAAGACGCTCACGTTCCTTTCGCCCAGCTACTTCGACTGCTTCCCAAGCGAGCCAGGCGCCTCAGTCAAGGGCACCACTCGAGGCAGTCCAGTCGGCCCGCTCACGCGTGCGCTACCGGTGACGTGCGTGACGGAGATCGCGCCGAACGCAATGAAGGGCTGGACCCTATCGCTCACTCAATCCTGGGAGGCCGGAAAAGGCTACTCGGCCGGCTCGTGCACCATGACCCTCTACCTCAACACCGACGGAACGCTCGCGGGCGAGGATCTCCGGCTCAATGACTGGGTTACCCGCAAGAACTCGTATCCGTTCAGGGCCGACCACGACACGGTCATCTGAGCCCTCACGGCCGCCACAGGAGCGGCCTGCGGCCTCGACGCCGCCGTCGCTGTACAATCCGCGGGCGCCAGTGGAGCGGCTAACCGGCCGTCCGTCGGCGCCCGGTTGCGGACCTGTGGGGATGCGTGGTTTCGACAGGGGCCGGTTACCGGAGAACGCGAGCCGAGGTTGGTCTCCAGGCCTCGTAAAAAGGAGCCCAAAAGAAGTAACTGGCAATCGCCAGCCTGCTCTCGCCCTCGCTGCTTAGGCAGTAAGGTGAGCGTGGAAGCAGCCTCACCTCCCTGGGCTGTGGAAGCGTCATTGAGGGGAGGTGCGATCCCGGCCAGCGTCGCGTAATCGGGATCAAAGCCCGAAGCCGAGGGCAACCTCGGCCGGGGACGTGACTGGAGCGTTCGGGAGACTGCCTATGGCCGCCCGGGCGATCGACGACAAACCATAGGACACGCTCGTAGTGGTCTCCGGCGAAGGTTTCTGGACGGGGAGTTCGACTCTCCCCCATCTCCACCACTCTCGGCTGCCGCGCCGCCTCGACCGGGGGCTGAGGGCGGGGCCGGTCACACGAAGTACGGTCGCAAACGCAAGGCGGCCGCGGTGGGGGCGACAGGGGCGGACGAGGGCGGTCACGTGAGCAGGCCATTCAGATCGGACGAGGCCATCCCGAGGCCGAGACCACGCAAGCTCCACGGCCGCGGCCTTCCCGCACGCCTCCGCCCCCGGCTCCGGCTGACGCCGGAGGAAGAGGAAGAGCAAGCCCGCGAGAGGCTCGAGAAGGAAGCCCGGCATAAGCTGCGGCGGGAGATCGAGGAGGAGGCGCAGGAACGCGAGATCTCACGCCGGATCGAGATGCGGCTTATCGGCCTATGCGCGGCCGTCGGGTTGGCCGCGCTGCTGGGATGGACCTTCACGACGTCACTGAGGCGGACCGCCGAAGCACCCGCCACGATCATCGATGAGACGCCCAGCCTGACGGCCCCAGACAAGACGCCCCAACGACTCGTCCTCGAAGTTCGATACACCTTCGAAGTCGGCGGCCGAACCTACACCAGCGTCGCGAGGCGCGGCAGCGGCGACAAGTTGTCTGATGCGAAGGTCTGCTACGAGCCGGGGAATCCGAAGGGGAACCACCGGCTCGAACCGGCCAACAAGGTTTGCGGCTCTTTCGACCCGCTCCAGCCCGGCGACGCCTGACCGCGATCGCTCGGGCTTGGTCAGCGCGAGCTTTCGTTTCGACCTCCGTTTCCGGGAAGCCGCTCTTGGAGACCTGCCTCCAGCCCCTGCACGCAACCGCGCACCTTACGCGCCTCCAGATAAGCGCCAGATAAGCCGCCCTGGCTAGGCTGCTCCCGTCCAAAGTCACTGCAAGGGAGCGCCTATGTAGAGAGGCCTCGGAGTCGTGAGGGAATTACGCGCGCCCGCCCGCAGCTCCTGGGAACGGCAGGGGCCGGAAGTCGTCACCACATCCCGCCAGCGGAATCGCATTACCGGAGGTCTCTCCATGAGGAGATTGATCCGCTGTCTGTTTATGGTGGCTCTGCTGGCCACCATCGCGGCGCCCATCGCCAGGGGCGCCGGCATGGGCTACGTCTACCAGAACGTGGCGTCATTCAGCAGCAGCTGCGGCTCGTATCAGGCGCCGTCGTACAAGTACAACCAGGCGATGGCCAACTACAAGAAGCTCGGCTACTCGACGAAGGGTTACTACGGCAGCCCCTTCACCCGCAGCGCTTTCATCAACAACCTGAAGTCCGCCTTCGGCATCTACGTGGCCAGCCACGGCGACAACTACTGGGCCACCAAGCCGAACGTCAACTCCGCGTTTCTCCAGAACCCGTCCAGTGGCTGCGGCAGCAGCTCGGATCGCGTCTACTCGTCGACCATCCAGGCCAGCGCCGTGCCGCCGTACTACCTGGTGATCATGTCAACGTGCCGGCTGGGCCTCGACGGTTATGCCCACTCGGGCAACTCGACCTGGAAGGGCTACATCGGCAACACGATGCCCAGGGCATTCGGATTCGCCTTCTCGGACAGCGCCTACCACTACACCAAGACGTCCACCAAGGCGCAGTGGTACCTGGGCTACCGCAACTACACGTACGACACCTCGGCCTACTACTTCGAGCGGAACCTGTTCGCCAACTCGGTGGCCGTCTCGCACACGCTCACGAGCGGGTACAACCTCGCCCTGGCGGCGCAGACGTACCAATCGGTTGCCGCAAGCGTGGCCGAGGACGGCGTCTACAACGCCTTCGCTCCGTCCTGGTACGGCAACCCGTCGACCCGAGGGCAGGCTAATGGCAGCTAGGCGGGGTACTCCTTCGACAAGCCGGCTTCTGGCCCGGTCCGCGCTCGAACTCGTGGTGGCGGCCGGACTCCTCGGTGTCACCACGGCGGGTCTCGCCGCCTACAGCAGGCAATCCACCGATCCATCGGCCTCAAAGCCCGCGCTCGAGACCGTGGCCCTCAGCCCCGCCCAGGAAGCCGTCGTTCTGGATCGTCAGGGCGACGTAGCGGACCAGTTGAAGTTCCCACGCGGCCGCAATCACAGCACCAAGCACGTGATCGACCGGCGAGCCGGACGCGAGTTCGACGACGTGGTCGAGGCCGACGACTCTGGTCGCGCGCTCAGCCAGATTCGTTTCGACAACCACGGCAAGCTCGTCAGCGCCACGCGCTTCGACATCGACTTCGCGCCCCCGGCTTCCTCAAGCAAGCCCGAACGATCCCGCTCACTCCAGCTCGCGAACGACTTGAAGAAGCGACTGGGTTTGCGGGCCACCGGCCCAACCGAGGACGGCACGGCGGACGACACGGGAGGTTGGGCGTTCGGCTGGGGACGCTTCGAACAGGGCGTGCCGGTGAGAGGCGACGGATCTCAGGTTCGGCTCCTGCCGGATGGACGGGCGTGGGCCGTGTCGGAGACGTTCCACGACCTGGCGAATCGGCCGACTGACGTAATGCCATCCGGCGAAGCCGCGGATATCGTCCAGGCGATGATGCGCAACTCCGGCATGAACGCCGCCAACTTCACCGTCCTCGACACGCAACTGATGTGGGTCTGTCCGAACAACTGGTGGGCCGGCGCGGACGACCTTCTGACGGATTGGACTGCCCGACTCGCCTGGGTCGTCTCGGTCAGGCCGGCGGATGATTCACAGGACCGGCTCCGGCTCGCCGTCGTGTTCATCGACGCGGGGAACGGGAGCCTGCTGGGAGGAGACTCGATCAGCTGAGCCAGCACGAGTTACGCAGGTAAGCGACCACGCGTCCTTTTCACCAGGGCACGTGCGCTTCGACAGAACCGTCGGGGCGCACGTGCCGATCAAGACAACTACGGGGGTGAGCATGTTCGGACTCAGAATCTCTGCGAGTACGGCCCGACCCGCCGAGCTACGACACTTCTCTCTGCAGACGGTCGCCCTGGCAGCGCTCCTGGTATCGGGCTGCGCGGGCGGCGCTTCCTCACCGTCGGGTATCGAACCCACGAGCCCGGCGCCTGAGACGGCGTCGTCCGGTCCCGGGCAGTCGCCGACGGCCTCAGCCTCTGCTTCGGCCTCGCTCGGGACCGTGTGGCAATCGGGCGGCCTGACCTGGACGGCCGCTCCGGCCGACGCGCCTCTCATGCACGGCGTGTTCGCGGTACCGAATGGGCTGGTCGGCGTCTGCGATCCCTCCGGCGAGGAAGTGGGACAGGCCTGCACCTCGAAGGACGGGCTCACCTGGTCTATCCGCCCGGACGCGGCGATATTCGGCGCGGACGGCGCGACGCCCTTCCGCGCCAGGTTCGCCGTCCACGGCCCTGCCGGCTGGGTGGCGGCCGACAACGGCTTCGTCGGGTTCACCGATTCGCCTGAGTACGCCAGTGTCTGGCACTCGAGCGACGGCATCCACTGGCAGCTCGCTCCGGCTTCAGCCAGCCTGAAGGGCTTGATCCCCGGAGCCATGTTCGTGGCGAAGTCCGGCTTCCTCCTGTACGGCGCCGCCCAAGGCAAGCCGGTTCTGCTCGCATCGGCCGACGGCGCCACGTGGACCCCGGCCCCGGCTGGCACGGTCGTCCCCGTCTGCAGCGACGGCTCTGTCTCGTTCGGCAGTCCTTTCTCGCCCGGCAAGGAGCTCGGCCCCCCCACGCAGTTCTCAGCCAACGGCCTCGACTGGCAAGCCCTGAGTCGCCCCGCCGCGGTCCAGGAGTTCTCGTCCGTGGCCGCCCTTCCCAACGGTACGTTCCTCGCCACGAGCTGGGATAGCCAGTCTCAGAAGAGTCTGCTGTTCAAGTCGACGGACGGTCGGGCCTGGAGCCAGCTGGACCCCAGGCCGGCGCCAGTCGACTGGGTGGTTGTGTTCGCAGGCAAGCTGCTCGGAAGCGGCCCGGACTCGGCAGGCAACGGCGTTACCTGGATCTCCCCGGATGGAGGCAGTACCTGGCAGCCGCTGCTGGCCGCCGACGGAAGCAGCATGACGTCCGGCATCTTCGTGGTAGCCGGAAACCTGCTTCTGATCACGTCCGGCGGTGCGCAATTCACGATCGTCGCCATCGCCCGAGCAAGCTGATGTCGTGGACGCGCCGCACTGGCTCAAAACGCCGCGGCGGCGCGTCCACGCACCGGTTTCGAGTCGTGTTGCGACGCGCGTTACTGCGATTGACAGATCACCAGGGGAGGCCGGCCTGTTAGTCTAGGCGGACAGGGAATCTACGAATCTGCCGCTTTTCGGAAGTGGGAATGGCCTCGACCCTGGCGCTGTCCACGATCGATCACTACGGGACCTTCGGGCTCGACCCGTCGGCCGGCTTCGGCGCGGTTCAGGGCGCCTATCGGATCCTCGTCCGACATCTCCACCCGGACGTCAACCCCGCGGCGGCCGACGCCATGCGCCGCGCCAACGTCGCCTTCGAAGCCCTCAGGCAGGTCGAGGCGCCCACGCCAGCGGCCGAGTTCACCCTGGATCCAACGCCCGTTCTGCGGCGCGCCCGCAGTGGCTCCGACCCGATCGCCCGGTACCGGGAAGCCGCCGCCGATCTCTTGGCCCGGCCCGGCACCCTGGTAGACGTGCTTGCCTGAGGCAACCGCGCGTAAGTCGCCAGCCGGGGTTCTCGGCCGCTTCCTGAACGCCTCCGATCGAACTGCCGGCCTTCTCGGTCTGGCCGGCGTCGCCGTGATTCTCCTGGGCGCCCTGGCCACCGCCATCCCGTACACCGATTGGACCGGCGGGAGCTACTCCCCGCTCAACCACTTTGTCTCGGAACTCGGCGAGGTCGGCCGCTCGCAGCTGGCGGTGGTCTTCAACTTCGGGATCGTTGCCGGCGGGTTCACTCTCATGCTGTTCCTGATCCTGCTGGCGCGGCGGATGACCGGCCGCCACAGGATGGGGCTGGCCGTCCTGGGCGTCCTGGCCGGCGTCGGCGGCATCCTGGTGGGCCTCTTCCCGATGAACACCCACGCCGTGCACCGGATGGCGTCCGACCTCTTCTTCCTGACCTGCTGGCTGGTCGCGGCCGACTTCAGCCTCTGGCTTTCGCGCACCCGGAGTCCCGCTTTCCCGCGCTGGCTCCTGGCCCCGGCTGTGGTGTCGATCGCGGTGGACATCGTCTTCGTGGTCGTCTACGCGACGGCCTACCATCCGGTCGACCCCGACGCCCACATCCTCTCCCGCTCGACCATCTGGGTTGTGCCGCTGCTCGAATGGGCGTCGCTGCTGAGCCTGCTGTTCTGGATCACCTGCACGGCTCTCGTCCTGGTCCGGCGGCGCAACCGCTGACGGCCCCCCGGCCGACCGCTCGAAGCTCGCATATCCTTCGCTGAACCATGACCGACTCCACCCGGCCGAACCTGCGCGCCCGATGACTCGGCGGCAGCGCCTGCGCTCCATCCTGGTGGACATCGAACCGATCCGCCTCGACCGCGACTTCCGCATGCTCTGGCTGGGTCAGCTCATCAGCGGCCTCGGGCGCGCGGTGACCCTGGTCGCTCTGCCGCTGGAGTTGTGGAACCTGACCCACAATCCCCTCGCCATCGGCTTGCTGGGCATAGTGCAGCTCGTCCCGATCCTCACGTTCGCCCTGGGCGGCGGCGCCATCGCGGATGCCGTGGATCGCCGCCGCCTGCTGCTCGTGACGCAGATCTGCCTGGCTGCGACCAGCGCCGCGTTCGCGCTCCTCGCCTTCATGCCCGAGCCGCCGCTGTGGGCCTTCTACGCCGTCGCGTTCGTGGCCGCCGGCATCGGGGCCGTCGACATGCCGGCCCGCTCGTCCAGCATTCCGCGCCTCGTCCCGCGCGAGCGGCTCCAGGCGGCCATCGCCGTCAACTGGCTCAGCTCGGAGACGGTGGCCATCGCCGGCCCGATTCTGGGCGGGATCCTCGCCGCGGTGGCAGGCATTCCGTGGGCATTCGCATTCGACGTGGCCACGTTCACGGCGGCGATCGTGGCGGTCCTGCTCATCGCCCCAATCCAGCCACACCCCGACGCCGCCCGCCCCAGTCTCCGTTCCGTGGCAGAGGGCCTGCGCTTCGCCCGAGGCCGGCAGATCGTCCTGTCCACGTTCGTCGTCGATCTCAACGCCATGATCTTTGGCATGCCCAGCTCGCTGTTCCCGCAGCTGGCCCTGACCGTCTTCAACGTCGGGACCGCGGGATACGGCTTCCTGACGGCGGCGCCGGCCGTGGGAGCGCTGATCGGCTCCGCCGTGACCGGGTGGACGAGCCACCTGCGGCGCCCCGGGCGGGGAGTGGCATTGGCCGTGGCCGGCTGGGGAGCGGCGATCGTCGCGTTCGGTCTCCTTACCGTGAGCTTCCCCTTGGCCTTGCTGTGCCTGGCCGTGGCGGGCGGCGCCGACGTCGTCAGCGCGGTCCTACGGGGCGTCATTGTCCAGTTCGAAACGCCCGACCGTTTGCGAGGCCGCGTGATGTCGATCCACACGCTCGTGGTCACGAGCGGGCCGCGCCTCGGGGATGCCGAGGCTGCCGCGGTGGCCGCGCTGGCGGGCCCGCAGTTCTCGGTCGTGTCCGGCGGGGTGCTGTGTCTGCTGGGTCTGGTCGCGGTGGTGCGCCTGATGCCGGAGCTGATGCGCTACCGGATCCAGGACGCCCCCGACGGCCCGACCGTCGAACCCGCAGCCGCTTCGACCCTCTAGCGCAGTCACGCCCTTCGCAAATAGAAGAGCCGGCGCTTTCGCGCCGGCTCCTGTTCAGCGACTCGTTACGGTTCGCTCTTGGGTGGTACCCGATCCCACCGCCGTCGCGGGGAGGTTGGCGTCGCGGTGGGCGCCGGTGGCAGGGTGGCCGGTGGCGGGGTGGGCGCCGGCGTGCTCGGCCCAGGCGTCGGCGGCTTGGTGCCGGCTATCAGGAGCAGGCCGTCCACCTTGCCGTAGTGGGACTTCCAGGTGTCGGAGTGGACGATCACGCCATCCTTGTCCGTCACCGTCCGCGTGACGCTCGTGTCGAACCCGTTGGTCGGGTACTCCGCCCGGGACGACTTCGCGCCGCCTGCCAGCACTGCACCGTACACGGTTGCGTCCGTCGCCTTGACGACGTTCGACGTCGAGCCGCCCGTGAACGTGGTCTTGCGGCCGTTGGGCAGGCTCCACATCTGGACGTGGATGTACTTCTTTGTGCCGCCGCTCGTCCACGACCGGATCACGATCGGGTAGTCCGTGTCGTTGGTGAAACGCATGTCCCAGGTCGTGACGCCGTTCGAGTAGACGGTGGCGTCCAGACCGGTCCGCTTGTCGAGCGCGTAGCGGGTGATCCAGTAGAAGTGGGCATGCCGCTCGTCGATCTGCAGACCGGCCGTGGCCGCTGTCTGGAAGACGGTGGTGGACGCGGAGCAGATGCCCCCGCCCATTGCCCCGGTGTGGTTGCTCTTGCCGTCCTTGATGACGCCGCCGGGCTTCCAGCCGTGCGCGGCGTCGATCGGCCCTACGGCCCGGAGGAAGCTGAAGTGCTCGCCGGGAGCGATGACCTGTCCGTTGAGCAGCTGGGCCGGCAGCGCGATGTTCACGCCACCGCCGTTGGACACGTCGTTGTAGTAGTAGGTGGTAACCGCGCCGATTATGACGAAGCCTTTGAGCGAGTCGACGCTCAGGGACGGCGTGAGCGAGTCGGTGATCAACTCCACGCCCGTGCCGGCAGTAGACGTACCCGTGGACAACCCGTCAAGGTAGGCCGAGACCGCCTGGGCAGTCGTGGCCACGTTCAGGCTGACGCCGGCCGTGCCGCCCTGGATACCGGTCGGCGCCCCGTTGCTGTAGGTGACCTTCGGCTCCTTGGCGGCCACGTTCACTTCCTTGGCGAGGCCGTTCACATACGTCTCGACCGAGGCCGGGTTCACGACCGGGCCGTAAGTTCCGTCGCTGCGATAGCCGAAGACGATCCAGCTCCGGACCGTGTCGGCGGCCACGGTCCAGCTCTTGTCGCCGGACGTCAGCTTGAGGTCGACGGACATCTTCTTGGCGCTATCGATCGCCGCCTGGGCGTCCTGCTGGGTGACGTTCGGACTGAGGGCCACGAACTCACCGTCGGCGGACACGGTCGAGGGAGCGTCGACGGCAGCGAGCTGATCGATCAGGTTGCGGGCGATGGCGTTCTCGTCGATGCCGCGGCCCGGGACGCCGGGGATCACCTTGTAGTCGGCGCCATCCACGGCCGCGGCCGCGTCGGTAGCCGGCTCAGCGCTGGAGCCGGTCAATTCGTGGAGCTTCATCTCGAGAGCCATCGGGTCGAGCTTGACGATGATCGGAACGCTGCCGCCGGTCGCAAACGTCTTCACCGTCAGTGCGGCGCTCGAGATCGGATCGCTGGCGCGGCCCACGGCCAGGGCCTCATCCGCCATCGCGGCCGAATCGGGGCCCCGGCCGGCTTCGGCGAAGCTGATGGTGCCCTTGCCGCCGGGGGTGGCGATTTGGATTTCGCCTTTGCCCAGATACGCATACGCGGCGTCTAGCCTGGCAATGGCCTGCTCGCGGGTCAGACCCGAGAGATCCACCTCCCCGGCATGGACACCGGGCATGATCTTGCCGTCATAGGCCTGAGACATGGCCGCCGTCGCGGCGTAAATGAAGAACAAGGCCCCGAAGATGCCCACGCCGAAGCCGAGGGCGAAGCGCATGGACGTCAGGCCGCTGGCCGAGCGGGCCTTGAGGCCGCCCCGCGACCTGGTCCGGCGGGCGGCCATCACATCGCCCGTGCCGCCCCCATCGGGCAGGGCGTCGGCCGACCGGCGAAGCATGCCCGGACCGGATGATCGAACCGAGGAAGCCGGCCTGGGGGCCGGAGCGGGAGCTGGAGCGGCGGCCTCGTCCCACCAACCCGGGTCGTTCCACCCCTGAGGGGAGGAGGACTTGCCTCGGGCTCGGCTGCGTGGCTTGTCGGTGTCCCAAGTCATTCTTCGTTCCTTGTGTCGCGCCTGGGTGGTGGGGCGGCGCTTGACGGCACGGCCGTAGAACCGGCGTGGGAGCCGGGTCGGACGATGGACGGCCGGCCGCGCGTCCCTGTGACGCAAGCCCAATTCTCGGCCAAAGAACGGCTCTTGTCATGCGCGGATCCGGCCCCGGCGCCCAGTTCGGCCCACTCGGTGGGACTGGGCCCGAATTCGTGCGTCGTATGGGCAGATTCCCGGGCGCCGTCCGGCGGGACTGGTTCGACCCTCCGGGTGACGCGGGCTATAGCTAGACCTCGCGCGGAAGGACGACGACCCGGCGATTGGGCTCTTCGCCGATGGACTGCGTGGCGACGCGCCCATGCTCGCGCAGCGCGAGGTGGATCCAGCGCCGCTCCAGGGCGGGCATCGGCTCGAGCTGGAGCATCTTGCCGGTCTCCAGAACACGGTCGGCCGCCCGATTGGCGAGGTCGCGAAGCTGGCGCTCGCGGCGGCCACGGTAGTCCTCAACGTCCACCAGGACGCGAGTCCACTCGCCCACCTTCTTGGAGAGCAGCAGGTTGACGAGGTGCTGCAGGGCCGAGAGACGTTCGCCCTTGCGGCCGATCAGCGCGCCCAGGCTTTCCTTCTCGGCGCCTTCGCCGGCCACGTTGAGCCTGTTCGTCTCGCCGGCCTTCACCTCAACGCGGACCTCGAAGCCGAGGTAGCTCATCAGCTGCTCGAGGATCTCCTTGGCCGCGGCCATCGCCTCGGGCGTGACCTCCGCGGACTCGGGCCGCTCGACGGGAGCGGCGACGCGGGCCGCAGCGACCTCAGCAAGCTCCTTGGCGGTCAGGCCCGGCTGGGCGGGGCGGCCCTCACCGCGACCGCCTTCGGGGCGCGGCGGGCGCGAACCGCGGTCGAACCGGCCACCACCACCCGGGGCGCGGTCGGGGCGGCCACCGCCGGGACGGGGGGAATGGTCACGCGCACCTTCGGGACGCGGCGGGCGCGAACCGCGGTCGAAGCCACCGCCGCCGGGGCCGCGGTCGAAGCCACCGCCGCCGGGGCCGCGATCGCCACGGTCGTAGCGGGGGCGGTCCTCGCGCTCGCGCGGGGCTGGCGCGGGCAGCGGAACCTGTGCCGCGGCCTCGCGCTTGGGCGTGGAACCGCCCAGGGCGGAGCGGGGAGCGGCCAGAACGCGGGCCGGCTCGGCACCCATGCCGAGGACGCCGCGGCTGCCCGGAGTGAGGATTTCGAAGTCGAGCTCATCGAGGCCCACACCGAACTCGTCCCGAGCGGCCTTCAGGGCCTCCTCGGGCGTCTTTCCGGTGAACTCACGGTAAGCATCGCGGAAGCTACTCATATCAGCGTCGTCTCCCTCGCCGACTCGACTGTCGGCGCGTGTTGGGCCGGACCGTTGGAGTCACCCTGATCGGCCGCGCAGCGCCGGCAGACGCCACGGGATCGGGCATGGTGACAGGAAACCTTGGTTGGTAGCTCCGGGCGAAGGCCGGGGTCCAGCCGAATAGCGGGAACATCTGGCCCCAGCCCACGATCAGGAACTGCTGGACGATAGAGAACAGCGAGCTGACGATGTAGTAGACGAACACACCCGTCGGCAGGACCGCGCCATAGGCGAGGTAGATGAGGGGCATGAAGATCATCATGCTTCGCTGGGTGCTGGCGGACGGATCGTTCTCCGCGGCCGGCGGCAGCATCTGGCGGCTCTGGACGAACTGGAGCGCGACGGCAACGAGCGCCATAGCGCTGATCCCGATCGTGCCGATCAGCGGGAACGGGATGCCGAACAGGACCTGCTCCTTGCCCATGTCCAGGCCGGCGACAACGGTGTTGATGCACGGCAGCGACTTGTCGAGCACGCCGTTCACGTAGTGGGCCGGGTTTGGGCAGGTCAGCGGAACCAACTTCACCCCGAACACCTCGAGCATCGAGGTGGGGTTGAAGTTGGTCAGCCCGATGCGGATGACCGAGTACATCGGGATCAGCATGCCCATCTGGAGGATGGACGGCAGGCAGCCTGCGGTGGGGCTGACACCGCGTTCCTTGTAGAACTGCTGCTGGGCCTGGTAGACGGCCTGGCGATCTCCCTTGGAGCGGTGCTGTATCTCCTTCTGGAGGGCTCGCAGCTCGGGCTGGAGTCGCATCATGCGCTGCTGAGACACGATCTGGCGAGACGAGAGCTTGACTGTGACCAGCCGGATCAGGAGGGTCAGCAGAACGATCGCGATCAAGGCGTTGCCGGTCAGGGCATAGAGCGCGACCAGGATCATGAAGAGGAGCTGGAAGATCGGGGTGAACGCCCACGCCAGCAAACCGAACGGATCCGTCGGCGCCGCGGCGGTGAGCGGCTCGGGAGTCGGGGTGGCGTTCGCGTTCGGAGAAGCGCCGGGGGACTGGGATGGGGCCGTCGACGCCTGGCCCAATGCGGTCGGCGCCGGTGTCGGGGCAACCGTCGCCACGGAGGCGTTCGGGTTGGGCGTCGCGTAGCGGACGGGGCCGCACGCGACGACCGCGAGGGCCAGCAGGGCCGCGCCCAGCCCGGCGACGAGCCAGCGCGGCCTGATGTTGGTGCGGCCGAGACGAGAGTTCATCTAGCGCACAGGGTCGTAGCCACCGCGACTCCACGGGTGGCAGCGGGCGATCCGACGCATTCCCATCCAGCTCCCTCGAAGCAGACCGTACTTGGCGATGGCCTGCTCGGTGTAGACCGAACAGGTTGGTTCGTAGCGACAGACTGACGGCCGCCAGGCGAATAGGCGGCGGTAGAGCCTGATTAGCCCGATCCCGACCCGTTTCACCTGAGGGTTCGCCCTCCGAGAATTCCTCCCCGGCGGAGAAGGCTGTGCAGAGCTCCCGTCAGCGCTTGGTAGTCCGCCGCGACGACGGGTGATCGGGCGATGATCAGGACGTCCCAGCCGGGCTGGAACGAGGGCGCCATCACCCTTAGTGCCTCTCGGATCCGCCTTCTAATCCGGTTCCGGACTACCGCTCCGCCGAGCTTGCGTCCGGTCGAGAAGCCGAAGCGCGTCTCCTCGAGGTCGTTCCGGCGAATTCGGACGACGAACAGGGCGTTGGATCTGACCGATCCCTGGCCCTGCAGTGCGGCGAAATCTTCCGGACTGGAGAGTGTCGCCAGCCGCGGCGAGTTATGGCCGCGGTCCGCCGTCAGGCCGTCAGCTTCTTGCGGCCGCGGGCGCGCCGTGCGGCCAGCACGCGGCGTCCGCCGGTGGTCTTCATTCGAGCACGGAAACCGTGCTCTTTTGCTCGATGCCGCTTCTTGGGCTGAAAGGTCTGCTTCATTGGACGGCGGATTTCTCTCCATACGGCCTCGGGGTCAGGATACCCCGAAAGGCACGCGAACGCGCCTCACGCCCACGATGAGCGCTTCAGCGCGTCTGCCGGCGGATTATATGGACCCGCCGAGCGGAGTGTCAAACACCCCAGGGGCCGGCAACGACGTTGCGGTCGGTGTGGAGAGTCACCGAGGGGTCGAATCGGCGATACTCCAGGGGAGTATCCCATTCGTAACGTCCCGAATCCTTGCCGGGGCCGCCGGGGCGGTGCTATTCTTCGGCGGCCCGCGGCGCCAGACGACCCAATGGACCACGGTCCGGGGGTACCGCGAGGACCGACGACATCCTTGGAGAGAGGCCCGTCGACCCCCCTCGCGGCGCCAAACGGCGATAGCGAAAGCGGGCGTCCGTCTTGTTCTCGGCTACCCGCTTTGGATTCGTTCGCAGGAGAAGCCTGCCTCGATGGACGCAAAACAAGTCTGGCGCGCAGCACTCGGGGAACTTCAAGTTTCCCTGTCTCCGGCCAACTACGAAACCTGGCTCCGGGACACCATCCTCGTCGATGTCGATGACAACCGGTTCCGAATCGCCGTGCCCAACGGATTCGCCAAGGATTGGCTGGAGACCCGTTACCGCTCCCTGATCTCCCAGACGCTGGCCCGGATCGTGGGCTACAGCGTCCAGGTCGAGTTCATGGTGAAGCCCGCGAGCGACGCCAACGCATCGAACGGCACGGGATCGAACGGTTCGGGCGCCCCATCCGCCCAGCCCGTGCGCCTCGAGGCAACGCGAGTTGGAGCGCCCGAGGGTGCCTCCACCAACCTGAACGCCCGCTACAACTTCTCGAACTTCATCGTAGGCTCGGCCAACCGCCTGGCCCACGCGGCTGCGCTGTCGGTCGCCGAGCGGCCGGGCCACGCCTACAACCCCCTGTTCCTGTACGGCGGCGTGGGTTTGGGGAAGACGCACCTCATGCACGCCATCGGCAACGCCGTCATCGCCCGCTTCCCGCGCAAGCGCGTCGTCTACGCCACCAGCGAGAAGTTCACCAACGAATTCATCACCAGCATCCAGCAGGGCAAGATCGACGACTTCCGGGCCCGTTACCGCCGGATCGATCTCCTGTTGATCGACGACATCCAGTTCATCGCCGACAAAGAGCGGACGCAGGAAGAGTTCTTCCACACGTTCAATGCCATCCATGAGGACGGCAAGCAGATCGTGCTGTCGTCGGATCGGCCGCCCAAGGCCATCCTGACTCTCGAGGAGCGGCTTCGCAGCCGGTTCGAATGGGGTTTGATCGCGGACCTGACGGCGCCGGACCTGGAGACGCGGATCGCGATTCTTCGGGCCAAGGCGGAAGAACAGGCCGTGCCTGTCAGCTCGGACGTGCTGGAGTTCATCGCCCGCAAGGTCGTCAGCAACATCCGTGAACTGGAGGGTGCGCTCAATCGAATCGTGGCCTACGCCAGCATGGGCGCGGTGCCGATCACGATCGAGCTTGCGCAGGCGGTCCTGTCGAACGTCCTCTACAACCCCAAGAAGCGCCAGGTCACGCCGGAGCGGATCACCCGCGCGGTGGCGGACTATTACGGGGTCCAGATCGACGCCCTGAAGGGCCAGAAGCGCGACAAGGCCATCGTGGTTCCGCGCCAGATCGCGATGTTCTTGATGCGTGAGGAGACGGACGTCTCGCTGCTACGGATCGGCGCGGAACTGGGCGGCCGGGACCATTCGACGGTCCTGCACGCCTGCGACAAGATCAACCGTGAGATCGGCATCAACGACGAACTGCGGCGGGAGTTGGCCGCCGTCCGCGAACTGATCTACACGGACTGAGGGGCTGACGTTCCGACGGCCGGATGCTTCGTTAGCGCCTGCGCTCCTCGCTCACGGGCATCCAAGCGCGCTCGCTCCGGGTCTCGGACACTGCCTCGCCTGCGGCTCGCCGGAACGTCAGCGTGATGGCTCGGGACGGCCGGATGCTTCGTTAGCGCCTGCGCTCCTCGCTCACGGGCGGCTCGGCCGATCGGCCCCGGAGCGTCGCCGGATCGACTAAACCGGTACTCCTCCGTGGATAACCCGCCATAAACGGTGGATAACGTTGGGCGGTTGTGGACAAAGCCACCTCTGTAGCGGCTCCGCCGGTGTTTGAATTCGCGTCCGCCAGGGCCTCGTTCGCCGATCGATCTGGAGTTCTCCGCAACCTGACATAAGGCCCTCCCCATTTCGGTCTGGTTCATCCACCGTAGTCGGAGGTCCTTCCACACACTCACTCCGCACGGTCACGTGGGGCCGCCCACAGTCTCCACACCATGATGACTGTGATGACGGAGTGAGAAGATAGATAGACAATCAACTACAAACGGAGACGCTCCGTCACCTGGACTCAATCAGCCCTACCCGCCTTCGTTTGCTCTGTAGGGGAGTGACATCGACGTGAAGCTATCGGTCATGCAGGAGAACCTGGTCCGCGGCCTCCAGGTAGTGAGCCGCGCGGTACCCAGCCGCAGCACGCTGCCCGTTCTCAACAACGTTCTTCTTCGAACCGAGGATGCCGGTCTCAAACTGACGGCCACCAACCTCGAGATCGGGATGACGTACTGGGTTCCCGGGAAGATCGAAGTCGGGGGTTCTACCACCACGCCGGCCAGGCTGCTGACCGACATTGTCGCCGGACTGCCGGCCAATGAGGTCGTCACCCTGGAGCTCCAGGCCCAGGAGACTCTGCACATCACGGCCGGAGCGTTCGAAACCCACATCAAAGGCATCGATGCCGAGGAGTTCCCGGCTATCCCCACCGCGGGTGAACAGCCGACGACCCAGATCTCACAGAAAGTCCTTCGTGAGGCCTTGAGCCAGGTCACATTCGCAGCCGCCACGGACGAAGCCCGGCCGATCCTCACCGGTGTCCTGGCCAAATTCGAAGGCACGACGCTATCCCTGGCCGCCGCGGACAACTACCGCATCGCAGTCAAGACGATCCAGGTCATGGATTCGGTCGAGGAGACCAGCATCGTCATCCCCGCCCGCTCGCTCGACGCCCTGAGCCGCGTCCTGGGTGACACCGACGATCCAGTCCAGGTGGTGCTCTCGCCCGCTCGCAACCAGATCTTGTTCCACGTCGAGGGCGTGGACCTGGTCAGCCGCCTTATCGACGGCCAGTTTCCGAATTACCAGCAGGTGTTGCCGAAAAGCTGGACAACCAAAGCGACAGTGGACCGCGACCAACTCCTTGCCGCCGTCCGGCTGGCCAGCTTCATCGCCTCGAACACGGCGAACATCGTCAAGCTTCACGTCGGCAAGGAATCAGTCGCCGGTGTGACGGTCACGGCGGCCGCCGACATCGGCGACAACCAAGGCCAGGTCGAGGCTGCGGTGGAGGGCGACGGAACCACCATCTCGTTCAACGCCCGCTACCTGATCGACGTCCTGGCGAACGTGCCGGCCGACCGCTTCCAGATCGAACTGAACGGCCCACTTTCTCCGGGCGTCTTCCGGCCCGTCGATGACGGCGACTACATCCACGTCGTTATGCCGGTCAAGACGACCTCCTAGGCCGTACGACCACAGGAGCTCCACATCAGCGCCCACGGAACGGCCACCTATCGGCCCGCAAGGGTGGCACCGCACCCGGCGCGCCGACAATGATCCGGTCGATTTCACTCCGGAACATGCGGAGCTATGCCTCCCTCGACCTGGTCCTGGGTCCCGGACCTCAGCTCATCTGGGGACCCAACGCCGCCGGCAAGACGACGCTGCTCGAGGCGATCGTCATCCTCGCCCGCGGGCGGTCGCACCGAACCACCGCCGATACCGAGCTGACTCGCTGGGGCGCCGATTTCGTCAGGATCGTCGGCACCGTCGGAGAGGCTCAGGCGCAGGCGGAGGCCGGAGCGATGGCGGGGCCCGTTCCAGAGCCGACCAACCTCGAAGTCTCGATCCCGGCGGGAGGCCGCAAGCGCGTCCTGGTCAACGGCGTCCCCCGGCGGCCGGCGACGCTGGGCGAGCATCTGCGGACGGTGCTCTTTGCCCCCGAGGAGATGCTTCTCGTCGTGGGGGCGCCCGGACTGCGCCGAACAGCGCTGGACGACCTCTCCGCTGCCCATGACCGGATGTTCGCGACCCACATGGCTTCGTACGCCCGCGCCCTGGCCCAGCGCAACGGCCTGCTCCGCCAGATCCGCGAAGGCCAGGCCGATCCCAGCCAGCTCCGCTACTGGAACGAGCCTTTCCTCAACGCCGGCGGTGAGATCGTGGCGGCGCGCCTGCGGCTGCTCGACGCGATCGCCGAACCGCTCGCGGCCGCCCACGCCGAGATCGCGCCGGCCGAAGGCCGGCTGGCACTCAGCTACGCCACGAACGCGGCAGCTCTCCCTGGGGAGTCGCCCAGGGACGCCCTGGCGAGGCGTCTGGCCGAGACCGCCGAGAAGGAGGTGTGGAACGGCTCGACCCTCGTCGGGCCGCACCGCGACGACCTGGTGTTCTCGATCGAGGGCCGCGACCTGGCTACGTTCGCGTCGCGGGGCCAGCAGCGCACGGCCATCCTGGCCCTCAAGCTGGCCGAGCTGGATCTGCTGACCGTGGTGGACGGGCGCCCGCCGCTCCTGCTGCTCGACGACGTCTTCAGCGAGCTCGATCCGCTCCGGCGAGGCCACCTGGTCCGGCGGATCGCCGAACTACCTCAGGCCCTCGTCACTACCACTATGCCGGATGACCTGGACCCCGACCTGCGACGCCGTGCCAGGCCGTGGCAGGTAGTGCCGGGCGACGACGGGGCCAGGCTAGTCGAGGGCGACTGATGCGGCGGACTGCAGAGTGGCGTGGAACGCGGAAGGAGCCGGTGGCATGAAGACCTCCGACGAGAACAAGCCGGAACGTGGCGGCGCCATGCAGCGGATCGGCGATCTGCTGCCTCAAGCCGCCAGGAGCTTCGGCCTGGAAGAGGAACTGGAGCTGGCCACGCTCATGTCCGCCTGGGACAGGATCGTGGCCCAAAAGGTGCCCGCCGCCGTCGGATCGTGCCGGGTCGTGTCCTTCTCGCAGGGTGTGGTGACGGTGGAGGCGGACGAGCCGATCGTGGGCCAAGAGGTCCGCTTGCGCACCGCCGAGCTGGCGGCGGGCTTGCGTTCGGCTGTGTCCGTCCCCCTCCGACAACTAAGAGTCGTGGTCCGGCACGTATAATCGCCACCGCTGAACCGGGGCAGGACGTTCAGCTCTCGCTAGAAGGTCGTGATGGCTGTCCGTTTGCACATGAAGCTCGGGCTCGTACCCGAGTCGCAGAGGCCGCCCGACTCACCCGACTCCGTTCTGGTGGTGGAGCCGAGCATCGGGTCGACCATGCGTACGAAGGGAAACCTGTACCTGGTCGTCACCGGATCCGGCGGCGGCGAGCTTCGACCTGCCACGAACATGGTTGCCGAGCGAATCCGGCACGAGTACTACTACGACGAGTCGGCCGGCATCACCATCTGCCTCCAGAAGGCCATAAAGGCGGCCAACCGCGAGCTACGCATCACTGAGCGGGTGCCGCTCAGCGTCTCCGGCGCGGGCGGGCCGGTCGGCGTCGCCCTGGCGGTGATCCGGGGCAACGAGTTGTACGTCGCCACGGTCGGCGAGGCCGAGGCATACCTGGTGAGAGACGCCAGGCTCCTGACCCTGCCGGAACCGGCGGTCAACAGCGGTCTGCCCAACGACGAGGCGCAGGATCCCGAGATCTGGCACGGCGATCTCATGACCGGCGACAGCCTGATCCTCATCTCTCCCAACGCCACTCGCAGAATCGGGCTCGGCCCCATCCAGGACGCCGTGATCCAACTCCATCCGCAGGTCGCGATCGAGCAGATTCACCGCCAACTCACAGGCGGCGGCCTCGGCTCCGCCGGCGGCGACGGCATGGTCGCCCTCGAGGCCACGGATCTGCCGGTCACTCAGAAGGTCACGCCGCTCAAGCCCGTATTCCCTAACGACTCGCTGGCGGGCGTGCCGAATCACTCGCCGATACCGCTTGCCGACTCGGTGATCGAGGGCATGGCGGCGATGCAGCACACCGCCAAACAGGTCCAGCGGTCCGCGGACGGCGTGATCCGCCACAGCGTTTACGGCCTCTTTGACCACATGCCGCGCCGGCCCACCCGGCGCGTGCGCGTCACGCCGATCCAGGTCCAGCGCGATCGCCAGCGCCGCCTGGCCAGCGCCGTCATCGGGCTCCTTGTCGTCCTGACCGTGGTCGGGTCGTCACTGTGGTATCTCGCCGGCACGAGCAAGGGCAGCAACGTCGACCAGCAGCAGCGGGCCCAGACCGCCTATCTCCAGGCCGAGAGCGACGTCAACGCCGTGTTCGGCGAGGGCCGGGACCTGCTCACGAGCGACCGGAAAGCGGCTATCGACTACCTGGAGGACGCGTACAGGAACCTCCAGGTGGCCCGCGAAGGCCACTACACGGAAGAGCAGCTGGCGGCCATCGACACCCTGGTGACGAACGGCCTGAACCGGGCCTACGACATCATGGTGCTGAAACCCGAGATCGTCGTCTCCTTCGGCAGCGACGAACTGACCGGGCTCGTCCTGGGGCCCGACGGAGGCGCCTATGTCCTGGATCACAGCAACGACAACCTGTATCGCGTAGACCTGGTGACCCGGGCCAAAAGGCCGATCGCGCTCAAAGGCATGTCGCCCCAGACGGGCGTCACGATCGGCGCCCCACTGCTGGTCACCGTCGGCGGGCCCGAAGTGGTCTTCCTCGACGACAAGAACCAGATGTGGCGCTACCGTCCGCCGGTTGCGGCATCGGCCGACCAGGGCCGACCCGTCCTCATCAACATCGCCGGAGGCACCTGGGGTTCCAACGTTCGCGCCATCGGCACCTTCGTCACGGATGCGAGCCGAGGCCAGTACAACCTCTACATCGTCGTTCCGTCGGCCGGCCAGATCCTCAAGTACACGCCGACCGAGGACGGCAGCGGCTACCTGGATAGCGGCCTGAGCACCTACCTCATGGCCGGAGAGCACCTGAACGTGGCCAGGGTCGACGACATGTACATCGACGGCAGCCTGTACCTGGCGGACAACGGCGTCATCCAGCGCTACGACAACGGCCAGGCGACCCTCAAGGGCTGGACCGCCAACCCGCCGGGAGATACTGTCATCCGGCCGAAGACGCCGTTCTACACTCGGCTTGCGGCCGACAACTCGACCGCCGACCAGGGCGACTTGCTGGCCTACGACGGCGTAGGCCGGCGCGTCGTCTCGTTCGCCAAGAGCAACGGCAGCTATGTAGGCGAGTACGTGCTTCCGGACAGTTCGCCGTTCTTCTCGGCGTTGACCGGCATGTTCGTCCGGACCGGGGCCAACGGGTCCAACCCGACGCTCTTCTGGATCGAAGGCGGCAACCTCCTGGCGGCACCGCTGTACGTGCCGGAGGCCTCGCCGTCTGGGAGCGGCGCCAGCCCGAACGCGAGCGGCCAGGCGACCGTCAAACCGAGCCCCACCAAGTAGGTCCCGCGGCACGGCATAATCCAGGAGCGGCGAAGGCCGCCCGTCGGGAGGTGAACATGGCAGCGACCGGGTCGATCGTTGGAATCGTGTGCGGCAGCCGCTCCGACTTCCCGGTGATGGAGAAGGCGGTCGAGGCGCTGGCGAAGCTCGGCATCGCCTCCGAACTGCGCGCCATCTCGGCTCACCGCGCGCCGGAGCTTCTGGAGCGCTTCGTGTCCGGCGCGGAGGAGCGCGGTGTCCGCGTCTTCATCGCCGCGGCCGGTGGGGCCGCCCATCTCCCCGGCGTGGTGGCCTCCAAGACGATCCTGCCTGTAATCGGCGTGCCCATCGCCACTTCGCTTGCGGGCGGCCTCGACTCGCTGCTGTCGATCGTGCAAATGCCCAAGGGCGTGCCGGTGGCCACCGTAGCCGTCGGCGGCGCCGAGAACGCGGCCCTGCTTGCGGCCGAGATGCTTGCCCTCGCCGATCCCGAACTCCGGGCCCGCCTGCAGGCCTACCGGGACGCCCAGACGCGCTCGATCGAGGAAGACGAAGCCAACGCCGGCCTGTCGGATGCCCGTTAGGCCGGGTCCGCGGCGCCGCGGCCGGTCGAAGCCATGAGCGAACCCAGGCTCGGGCCCGGAGGCGTGCCGGCCTGGCTGGAGCCGCTGGTCCAGTACTGCTCGCGCTGCGGCTCCAAGCTGGAGTTCGGCCCCGTCGAGGGCGAGGAGCGCGACAGGCTGGCCTGCTCCGGTTGCGGTTTCGTGTTCTACGTGAACCCGCGCCTGGTCGTGACCACGCTGCCGGTCACCGACCGCGGCGAAGTGATGCTGATCAAGCGTGGCATCGCGCCCGGCAAGGGTTTGTGGGCTCAGCCGGGTGGTTTCCTCGAGATCGACGAGACGGTCCGCGAGGCCGCGGTCCGTGAGACGCTCGAAGAGACCGGGCTGGTCGTGGAACCGGGCGAGATCGTCGGCCTGTACTCGCGCGTCCCGGCGGCCGTGGTCGTCATTGCTTTCGAGGCCCGCATCGTCGGCGGAGAGCCCATTCTGACCCGCGAATTGCAGGAGACGCGGCCCTTCGCGCCGGACGCCATCCCCTGGCCTGAGATCGCCTTCGAGACGAGTGTCCGCGCCCTGTGCGACTGGGTCGCCCGCGTCCGCCCCGACGTGCCGCTGCCCGACCCGAGCGCGTTCCGACGCGCCTTCGAGGGCTGACGACGCCCCGATTCGGCCGCAGATCGCCAGAATTCGGTCACCAAACGCGCAGCCCCTCGGGCGGCGCGATTTCGGCCCCGGAGGACCTCGTTCGCGGGCCGGTCGGTTGGTGCAGAGTGGGCATGACGGCCGGTCATTTCCGGTGAGAAAATCCGCGCCATGGATGCCACGACCCTGGCCCTTGTAGTCGTTCCGCTGATCGTCGTCCAGCTCGGGCTGATGGCCTACGCGGTCTACGACCTGTTCCAGGAAGACCGCCGAGTCCTGTTCGACAACAAGATCCTGTGGGCGGCGGTGATCTTCTTCGTCAACATCGTGGGCCCGCTGATCTACCTCTTCGTGGGCCGCGACGAGTCCCGCGGGGCGGACCTGGGCGATCTGTCCACGCAGGTGCCGGCGGAGTCGATCGCGAAGATCATGGCGACGTGGCCACGCCTCGAGCCCTCGGCCGGGCCGGCGATCACGACGACGAACCTGACCAAGAGCTACGGCCGGGGCATCATGGCCCTCGATCACCTGAACTTGACCGTGCCGTCGGGCAGCATCTTCGGTTTCCTGGGCCCGAACGGGGCCGGCAAGACGACCACTCTCCGCCTCCTGACCGGCCTGGCGGCCGCGACCGACGGGACCGGCACCGTCGCCGGGGTCACGATCGGCGACGCCAACGGCCAGCTCGCCCGCAATATCGGCTATCTGGATCAGGACCCGCGGTTCTACGGCTGGATGAAGGGCCGCGAGCTCCTGACGATGGTCGCGGAACTGCACGGTCTCCACGGGGCGGCGCTGCGGCAGCGGGTCGGCGAGGTGCTCGAGATCGTGGGTCTGACCGGCGCCGCGCACCGGCGCATCGGCGGCTATTCGGGCGGCATGCGGCAGCGGCTCGGCATCGGCCAGGCGTTGATCAACCAGCCGCGGGTTCTATTCCTGGACGAGCCGGTCAGCGCGCTCGACCCAGAAGGCCGGCGCGACGTCCTGGAGATCATCTCGGGCCTGCGCGGCACGGCCACGGTCTTCATGAGCACCCACATCCTCAACGACGTCGAGCGGGTCTGCGATCGAGTGGCGATCCTCAGCGTCGGCCACCTGGTCGTGGAGGGCCCGATAGACGAGCTGCTCGACCGTTACGCCCAGCCGGTCTACGAGCTGGAGCCCGAGCCGCAGCAGGATGGGGCGATCGAGCGTCTGGCCGGGCTGCTGCGCGGCCAGCCCTGGACGGAGAAGGTCCAGACGGCCTCGGATCAGGTACGCGTCTTCGTCCAGGATCCAAAGGTCGCCGGTCCCGCGATCCTGCCGCTCGTCGTCTCGAGCGGCGTGCAGCTGATCCGATTCGAACGCGGCCGGCCGAGCCTGGAGGACGTCTTCCTGCGCCTGGTGGCCGATGGCGGGCCGGCGGTGACGCCGCCCGTCGAAGTCCCGGCCTGGGGCCTGGATGGGAGGGGCCGGCGATGATGGGCTTCGGCGTCTTGCTCAAGAAGGAGCTGCGTGAGCAATTCCGAACCAGCCGGCTGATCTCGGTCGCCGTCGTGTTCGTCCTGTTCGGCGTCCTGGGTCCGCTCACGGACCGCTACATGAAGGAGATCCTGGACGCCGTCGGCGCGCAGGGCGGTGGAATGACGTTCACCGTCCCGGGGCCGACCCTGAACGGCGATCTGTCTCAGATCATGAAGAACCTGTCTCAGTTCGGGATCATCTGCGCATTGCTCCTGGGCATGGGCTCCGTCGCCTGGGAGAAGGACCGTGGCACGGCCGGGATGATCATGACCAAGCCGGCGTCACGGGCCGCGTTCCTGGCGGCCAAGCTGGTTGCCATCTCGTTGAACCTGGCATTCGCGGTGCTCCTCGGCTGCGGGCTTGCCTACATCTACACCGTGCTGCTGTATCCGTCCCCGTTCCCGATCGGCGGTTATGTGGCCATGTGCGTGATCATGCTGCTGGTCCTGGTGGTCTTCACGGCCGTGACCCTGCTGGGCAGCACAGTCACCCGCTCTGCGATCGCCGCGGCGGGCATCAGTTTCGTGGCTTTCCTGGTGCTGGGCATCGTGGCCAGCCTCCCGGCCGTCGGACCATGGTCGCCGATGGGTTTGCTGACGCCCGCCGCTCACCTTGCCTTGGGCGAGGACGCGGGCAACTTCCTGGGGCCGCTGCTGTTCAACATCGCCCTGATCCCGGTGCTCTTCGGCACCACCTGGCTTGTCTTCCGGCGCCAGGAGCTGTAGCGGCGGCGCGGGGGGGCCGTGGCGGGGCGCGCGGTGCGGTTCCCGGCGGGGCGCGCGGCGACTCCTCCGAGATATCCAGGTGGTGACTCCAATGGAAGGGTCAGACCGTCAACGGGAGCCCCGAGGCGGCCACTGGGCTGATTCGGCGCCATTGCCGGGCCGCTGACGCGTCCTGCGGCCCCGTTTTGGGGCTCCGCTGGCGTTCGGGGCGGACTCCGCGCTGGTCGGCTTCCACAAGAGTCCTGGGGAGAATAAGCCGGAAGGATGTGCGGCCGTTCTCCAGTCCCCCGAAGCCCAGGCCGGCTGAGCCGGCGCGACACGCAAGCTCCGGGTGCTGCCACTCGACGCCGCGGGAGAATACGGCCTAAGGCGTCGCCGTGAAGGAGCCCTGGGCGAGCGTCGCTCCGGCCGTGCCGTCGCTATTGCCCTGCACGACCTGCCAGGTGTGATCGCCGGCCGAGAGGCCCACGCTGGCGCACAGCTCGGATCCGGTGGTGTTCTCGGTCTGCTGCCAGGTGCCGTCCTGTTCGTGCACGAAACCGGCATCGGAGACCGGTGTAGGCTCCTGGCCGCCCTGGCCCAGCGAGCCGTCCCACTCGTAGAGAATGGGCTGATCGCCGGTCACGCTCGGCCCCAGGGTCCAGGTGATCGTCAGTGGGGTCGTCGAGTCGGCGCAGCTGAACGTGGCCGGCTGGAAGACGATGGCTCCGCCGATGGAGGGGGCGGGCGTCGCCGTGAGCTGGCCCGCCGTCGTGGGGGCGGCGGTGGCCACCGAGGTCTGAGTCGCCGGCCCCGACCCCGTTGTCACCGGAGCCTGCGTCGACGTTGAGCCGGCGCAGCCGGCCACCAGCGCGCCACCGATCGCCAGAGCGGCCAGGGTCGCCAACAGCCGTGACGCCGGGCCGGCGGTGGGACGGGACGGGAGAGTGACCTCGACCTTGCGCATCGCCGATGCCTCCATCCAACGGGGGAGTGGGTCGAGGCTCGACTGAGGGGCCGCAATTGCCCCGAGCCTCCCCGACCGGGTCGGATCGTAGCGCCGGGCTTCGGATCGGCCATCACCGGGGCCCGGCACGTCGCGGATGGTGGACCTTTTTGCACGCGCCACGCCACCAACCCGCGCCACGCCGTCCACCCGCGCCACGGCACGCGGTCCGGGTCCCCGAAGCGCGGCGTTCAGAACCTGCTGCTTACAAGATCCCAGGACAGGCCGCCGCTGGTTGTCCGATACAGGTAGCGGACTCTGGGCGCCGGAGACAGTCCCTGACCCGCAGGCTCGAACAGGCCGTAGCCGCTCAACGAGTCGAAGAAGACGAGCTTGACCCAGTCGCCATTCGTCGGTCCGGAATCCGGGCCGCGCGACCGCGGTCGTGTTCCAGGTCTTGCCGCCGTCGGACGTCGAGGCGACGGAGGAGCCGATAGAGGAAACCCAATGGCTGGCGTCGATGAAGTCGACAGAGGGCTGGACCGAGACGCCCTTCGACGGCGCCTCCACGCGGCTCCAGGTCAACCCGGCGTCGACGGTGACGAAGACGGCGACGCCCGAGCCGTCGACATTGCCGTAGTCGACAGCTGACGAAACCCGTCCTGGAGTCGAGGAAGACGGGTGCCTGGTCCAGGTAGGCGTCGAAGCCGCCGGGGTATGCCGCCATGCCGGGAAGCTTGACCTCGGACCAGGTCTTGCCTCCGTCACGGCTGACCGACAGGAGCGGATGGCCGTGGCTGCTTGCCTCTGCCTGGGCGCCGGCCCAGAGGGTCGAGTCGTCGCTGGCGGTGAACCAGCCTCCCAGGACCCCACCGGTCTTGATCGTGGCCACGACACTCCACGTCGCTCCGCCGTCGTCGGTCCGCAGGATCGTGGAGGCGAACTGCGAGGGACCACCCGAGGCCATCAGGAAGCCGTGCAGCTCGTCCACGAAAGAAAGGCTCAACATGCTGTCGGGGTAATCGCCGGGCACGCTTGCCAGCCGCCACTGGGGGGCGCCGTTGCCGGCACTCCGGTTGACGACCGCCTTCAGATGGTCGAATCCGGAGCCCTGCCCGCCGTAGGGATTGCTCGATCCGGGGCCGAGGGTGATCGTCCAGATGTGATCCCTGTCCAGGACGAAGATCGCCTGGGGCGTCGTGTCCGACTGGGGCCATGGGGAGTCGCCACGAGTGCTCGAAGCGTCGGGCGCCCTCCAGATCGTGTAGTCCTGGTCCCAGAAGGCCCCGCCGAGCCGCATCCGCCCCAGGGCCTGAGTTCGCGCGCCGGCCAGGACCACCGATGGATCCGGCGTAGGCATGGTGGTCGGGCTGATCGACTCCGTCGGCGCTATGGGCAGGGGCGTCCGGCTGGGCGTGGTAGTCGAAGTCGGCCGCCCGCCCATGGGCTCGGACGGGCCGAACAGCAGCGGTGCGGCCAGCAGGGCCATCACGACCAGCACAGCCGCGCCGGCGGCGAGGCGGGCGATCGACCAGCGGCCGGTGGGGAGGTGGAGGAGGGGGCGTCGCCTCGGGCTGCGATCCAGCAATTCGGCGATCCGGCGAGTGAGGAGGATGCTCGAACCCGGACCCAGCGTCCGATAGTGACCCCGCAAGCGGTCTTCGAGATCGCCCTGCCGCTCGGAATCGCGTTCGCGTTCGTCGGTCATCGGTGTGACTCCTCGGCTCGACGTTCGGCCTCGAGGGCGGCGCGCAGGTGTTGTAACGCCGAGTGCAGGCGCGACTTGACGGTCCCCTGGCGGATGCCGGTCTCGGCCGAGATCTGCGGGACGGTGAGGTCCCGGCCGAAACGAAGGGCCAGCAGCAGCTGCTCTTCCGGCTTGAGACGGCAGATCGCCCGGGTCAGCTCATCGCGCTCGGACAGGACCTCGGTCTCACCGGCGGTAGTGGGCTCCAGATCCAGGACGGGAGCGGATCGGGCCCGCCGGCGCAGCTCCGCGCGGCAGACGTTCACCAGGATGCGGTTGAACCAGGCCTCGACCGCGTCCGCGTCGCGCAGGCTGTGGCGTCGATCCCAGGCCAGCAGCGCCGCTTCCTGCACGGCGTCCTCCGCGGCTGCGTGGTCGTGAAGAATCCATGTCGCCAGCCTGTTGGCGCGAGGAACGCACGCCAGCAGCCAATCGCGCACGGTGCGCTCGACCGCGGTGCGACTCGGTGCTGCCACGTCGAGCATTGTCTCCCTCGGAAGGTCGGCTTCGTGCCTCTCCTGGTACGACTGATGCGGGCGAGCGCGAATTCGTTCGGTTTTCGCGAGACGCGGCGTTACGGCAACGGAACTCTCGTGACGGCCGAGCAATCCCGGATCCCCCGCGCCCTCGTGCTACGCGCCTGGGGTCGCAACCCAGATGCGCCACTCCCCCGTGCTCGAGAGCGGGGCTACGACGAGCCTGTCCGGAGCGGCCGACGTGTCGTAGAAGGTCACTTCCACCACGTAGGCGCGGGCCATGTCCGCGTGCACGGCCAGGTCCTGCCACAGGCCCGCTCCGAGGTTCGTTTCGCTGAGCGCGGCGGGGCTGCGCTGAGCGTGCCCGACACTCCAACTGTGTGCAGCGGACGGCTCCGCCAATACGAAGTTTGCGTAGCTGCCGAAGGCCTGCTGCGAGTAAGGCGACAGAAGCTTCCACGCGCCTTCCTTCAAGAGCGGATTCTGGTTATAGGCCGACCAGGAGCGCCGGTCCATTTCCTCGAATGTGCTCGCGATGGATTCCGCGGCGTCTGGATCGAGAACGGCGTCGGCCGGCACGGCGGCTCGCGAGTTGCCGTAATCCGCCGGATGCCAGCTTCGACCGCCGTCGGAGGACAGCATCAGCGGCCCCACCGTAGTGGAGCCCCCGTCCGGGTTGTACGCGACCAGAGCGGCCGCATGGTCACGATCGGTGAAGCCGATCCAGCTGAAGTGCCCGTCCGGCAATCCGATACCCGGAACCTCGGTCCAGGTGGCCCCGGAGTCGAGACTCGAGGTCAGCCCGCTCGCCGTCGATCCCGGGGCCAGTACCCACACGCGCCCCAGCCCGGTCAGCAGGTTAGGATCGGCTCCCTTCAGGTGTTCAACCACCGGTGCCCAGGTCCTGCCGGCGTCTGCGGTCGCGTAGATAACCACAGCCGTCGGGTTGCGCAGGTCCTTGATGGCAAGGGCACCGTGGTCGGCGTCGACGAAGGTAGGCCCGCCGGCGATCCTGGGCTCCGGGTCGTACGCCCCCTGCTTGCTTGCCAGCGAGGCGAGCCCGGGCAGATCCACCGTCGACCAGGTTGCCCCCGCATCCCTGCTCACCTGAAGCTCCAGGGATGTGAAGGGCGCCTCCGAACCTCCCTGGTCAGACGGGTCGCGGGCCGACCACAGCGTGACGGCGTCGCTCGCCGTGAACGCCGCGCCGAGGCGGTATGGTTGGCTTACTACCTCCCAGTTGGCGCCGCCATCGACCGTCCGCAATACGGTCCGATCGACGCCCTCGAAGCACACCATGAAGCCGTGACTCGCGTCCGCGAACGACAGGCTCGGCGGAGTGCAGCCTTGCGGAATCGAGATGACGGAGTAGAGCCAGGTCCGGCCGCCGTCGGAGGTGCGGGCCATGGGCATGCGCCACGTCGGCGGGTTGACGGCGTCGAACGAGCCAAGGCCCGCGATCCAGGCGTGGTCCGGATCGAGCACGAATGGGGACCAGAGCGCATAGACGTCCTGGATCGGTCTGGCCATGGCGCGCCATGAAGAGCCGTTGTCGGTCGAGGTAAGGAGATACGGACCGGCCGAGACCCAGACTCCGCCGTTGCGCATCAGACCGGCCGCGCCGCCCGTTGCATGCTCCGCTGCGCCCGGGTCGTACGTTGGGCCCGCCACGGGACCTGTATCGGGACCGACGCGCGGCCTCACCAGAACGGCGAGCAGGACCATGGCCAGGACCACGGTGGCGGCCACCTTCAAGCCACCCCAAATCGCGCGTCGCGGCGCAAGCCGGTAGTAGGGCAGGCGCGCCTCGTCGAGGGTCGCTCGCGACGTCCGCACGAGACGGGAGGAGTCTCGAGGGGCGAGCGATGCGTAGTAGGAATGGAGCCTCTCTTCGAGGTCGTGGCCGTTCATCGATTCAGCTCCTCCGCCCGACGCTCGGACTCGAGCGCGGCGCGGACATGTTCGAGCGCGTAATGAAGTCGGGATTTGGCCGTGCCTTCAGGGATGGCCAGCTGCGCCGCGATCTGCGGTACGGTCATGTCGCGACCAAAGCGCAGACCCAGCACTATCTGTTCATCTGCCTTGAGCCGACCGATCGCGCGAGCCAGATCGTCATGCTCCGCCGTAGAGAGGTCGGCGACCGGCTCCGCGCCGGCGGCCGGTTGACGTCGCTTGCGACGCAGCTCGTCGCGGCAGACGTTCAGCACGATCCGCATGAACCAGCGGTGCGGCTCGCCGAGCTCCAGGCGGATGGTCCGCCGCTTGCTCCAGGCCCGCAGCAGCGCTTCCTGTACGGCGTCCTCGGCGCCGATCGGATCGCGCAGGACCCACGAAGCCAGGCGGTGCGCGTCCGGGACGCCGGCCAGCAGCAGCTCCGCGACGCGTTCGTCGTCACATTGCTGAACGCCGGCCAGCTCGATCATCGGTCTCCCTCGGTTTCCACACTCGATCTACGATCGAGGCCCCACCAACCGTTCAATCTCCGGGCTGCGATCTGTGGTGCGGTTGCGGCCCGGGGGGCGGCGCGGGCGGTTACTTCTTCTGGCCGCGGACCAGCTTGGCGGGCTCGAGGGCGGTCCGGCGGCCGCGGTTGGCCATCGCTTTCTGGAGGGCGACGCGATGGGCCCGCAGTTCGAACTCGTCGTCGAGCGGGGCCAGCGTGAACGGCTCGCCCTCGGCGCGGGACACCGCGATCTCGATCAGGCGGTCCGTGAGCCACGGGTTCTTGGGCAGGACCGGGCCGTGCAGGTAGGTGGCGAAGACGTTGCCGGACCGGGCCCCTTCGAAGCCGTCCTTGCCGTTGTTGCCCGCGCCCGCGATGATGCGCCCGAATGGCTCGCAGCCGGGGCCAAGCTCCGTCAGGCCGGAGTGGTTCTCGAAGCCGACGACGGTCTCGGTGGCGCCGTCGATCGTGACTTCGCAGGCCGCGTGCTGCATAAAGCGCTGCGGACCGCCGCGCGTCTCCAGGTCCAGGATCCCGGCGCCGATCATCTCCTCGCCCGCGTTCGAGATGTAGCGGTGGCCCAGGAGCTGCAGGCCGGCGCAGACCGCGAAGATCATCACGCCCTCGCCCACGGCCTCGCGCAACGAGGGCGCTTTCCGGGCGAAATCGTCCGCGGCCACGGCCATCTCCACGTCCTGGCCGCCGTGGAACAGAACGATGTCGAACTTGCGGAAGTCCGGCGTCTCGGACTTCTCCACCGCGGCGACCTCCACCGGGATGCCCCGCCACTCGGCCCGGCGCTGGATGGCAATCAGGTTGCCGCCGTCTCCGGCCACGTTGAGGAGCGATGGGTAGAGGTGGGCGATCCGGAGCGGTCGGTGCTCGCGCTCCTCCGGCCGCCGTCGGCGCGGAGCCGCCGGCGTACCGGGGGTCGAAGCGAGGGCGGTGGGGGCGGCCTTCGGCTTCGGCGCGGCCTTCGGCTTCGGCGCGGCCTTCGGCTTCGGCGCGGCCTTTGGCTTCGGCGCGGCCTTTGGCTTCGGCGCGGCCTTTGGCTTCGGTTCGGCAGCCTTGGGCGCGGCAGCCTTCCGCGGCGCTTTCGGCGCGGGTTTCGGCGCGGCAGCCTTCGGTTCGATCGGTTCGGTCATACCGCCCAGTACCTCCCGGTCCAGCCCCGGTTGCGCATCTCGTTGCGCAGCTCGATGAGCGGCGTGTAGCCGGACAGCACGACCAGCCGCCGGCCCGCCGGCAGCCCGTGCAGGGCAGCATCCAGCGCCTCGGGCCGGTCCTCGACGACGATCATCTTGCGCGGCGAAACCCCGGCGTACTTGAGCCGGTTGGCCAGCTCGTCCGCCCGAGTGCCAGAGACGATCGCCCGTTCGACCTTGGGGGCCATCGTCTCGAAGTCGACGTCCCACAGCCAGCCGAAGTCCTCGCCGTCCACCAGCGTGTTCGACGCGGCGATGAGGAGCTGGCGCGGTTCGCCTTCGGTCGCGAGAGCCCGCAGGGTCGTGTTGTAGGAAGTGGGGTTCTTGGCGAAGGCGAGCACGATCTCGCGGCCTTCGGCGTCGATCTTCTCCAGGCGGCCGAAGGCGGGCCCGACCGAAGCGAGCGCCTCGGCGGCATGCTCGAGCGGCAGCCCCAGGCCGAGCATGATCGCGATCGCTCCGGCGGCGTCGTAGGCGATGTGCACGCCCGACTGCGGGATCTCGATGGCCAGCTTGCCCTGGGGCGTCTTGACCGTGAAGCGGGTTCGGTCCAGGCCGGCGATCTCGAGCGAGGTGACGGCGACGTCCAGCTTGGGCCGGCGGAACTTGCAGGCCGAGCAGTGGTAGTCGCCCATGTGCGACAGGTAGACGTGCTCGTAGACCAGGTCCGCCCGGCAGTTCGGGCAGCGGATGGTATCGGCGGCGCGGGTGATCTCGTCGGTCGAACGGTCGAGGGCCAGGCCGAAGGTGATGCGGGTGCCCTCTCGTTTGGCGGCCAGGGTGGCCACCATCGGGTCGTCGGCGTTGACCACCAGGGCCGACTCGGACGGCAGGTTCGCGGCGACCAATTCGATGGCGTCCGCCACGGCGTAGATCTCGCCGAAGCGGTCCAGCTGGTCGCGGAACAGGTCCGTGATCAGCAGGGCTCGGGGCGCCAGTTCCGGGGCGACCTTCGGCAGCGCGCCTTCGTCCACTTCGACGACGAGCACGCCCCCGGGCAGACGGCCGCGCATGTCGGCGTAGCTGACCGCCAGGCTCGTGACGCCCTGGACCAGGTTCGCGCCGGCGGAGTTGTGGCTGACTATCACACCCTCGCCGCGCAGGAGAGCGGCGGTGAAGCGGGCGGTGGTGGTCTTGCCGTTGCTGCCGGTGATCGCGACGACGGGCTCGCCGCGGTCCAGGACGACCCTGCGCAATACCTGCGGGTCTATCTTGCGGGCGACCATGCCTGTGATCGCGGTTCCCCCCCGCGCCCCGCCAGCTGGGTGGCTCGGGCCGCGGCCTTGCCCGCCGCCAGGGCGAGGTAGGTGCGGAAGGTCAGCGAAGTCCTGGCACCGGTGCGGCGGCGCTTGATCTGGCTGCTCATCGCCGCGAGTTTACCGGGTCCGGGCCAGAGGGCCGAATCGGGAGTCGTGCCCGCTCGAGCGAGGGAAGCCCCGGCCGCGGGGGAGAGACGCAGCCGGGGCGGATGTGAGGCGCGCCGAACCGGCCCTCGAAAGGCCGGCCTGGAGGCGCGGGGATATTCGACCGATATTCGACCGATGTTCGACCGTGGAGCCGGCGCCGGCCCTCAGTTCGGCGTCCCGGATGCGGCGGTCAGTGCGTGATGGACCCGATGGTCGAAATCAGAGCGTCGACGCCGAACGGCTTGCCGACGAAGGCGGTCCTGGGCCAGCGCAGATCGGCCAGCCTGGCCTCGACGTCCACGTGTCCCGACACCATCAGCACCGGCAACTCGCCGTCGCGGAGTCGGAGCCGGGTCGCGAGAGCGATGCCCGTGATGCGAGGCATCTCGTAGTCCGTCACGAGCAGGTCCAGGCGATCCGGGGCCATGTCCAGGGCGGTGCACCCGTCCGCCGCCTCGAGCACGGACCAGCCGCGGCGCCGAAGGACGGTCGAGACGAGGGTCCGAATGGTTGCCTCGTCGTCCACCACCAGGGCCACGCGGCCGCTCCCCCAGTCCCGGCCCAAGTCCCGCTCGGCCTCACGGCCGGCGGTCGGGTCCGCCCCTCGCTGTTCAGATGTGCCAATTCGGGGAGAGGTCATGTTCCACCTCGTCGAAGAGCGACTGCCCTTCGACTTCCTATACGTTCGAAACGCGCCGTCCGATCAGTCGATTGGTGGCTGCTCGCCCGGCGATGACGCCAGGCGAGCCTGCGACTCATGGTGGGGCGGGTGTCTGTGGTCTCGCTGAATCGAGAACCCCTCTTTCGAGGGGTTCTGTGGAGTGGCGGGGGAGTGGCGGGTCAGGGCATGACGATGGGGACCGCCGGCGAGGTGGCGACGGAGGTGTTGCCGGACGTTGGGCCGCACGTTGCGTAGACGTGGTACGTGCCCGCAGGCCAGTACTGGGAGCTGGACCAGTGCACCTGCGTCGCGTAGTCATTGGCGTCCACTGCCAGGAACGCGTTGGTGGGCGACTGGCCCGGTTCCTGACGGTACAGCTTGCAGTACCACAGCGGCAGAGTGTCGACCATGAATACGGCGCCGAGCTTGCCGCTCGCTGGTGGAGGCACGGCCGAGTACATCGTGGCGTACGGAGCGGGCGTTGGGGTTGGAGTGGCCGGTGGAGGCGTCGGCGTCGGAGTTGGGGTCGGCGTCGGAGTTGGGGTCGGCGTCGGAGTGGGCGTCGGAGTGCGAGTCGGCGTCGGAGTTGGTGTCGGGGTGGCTGTCGGAGTGGGGCCGGTGGGCGTTGGCGTCGGCGTCGCGCCGCCAGTGGGCGTCGGCGCGGGCGCTGTTCCGCCACCGCTCGGCGTCGGGGTCCAGCGAGGCGTCGGAGCGGCCGTGACCAGCGGATTGACGTTGCCGCCGCCGCTGGCCGTGGCATGGGCGGCGCCGTTGCCGCTCATGCGCGTTGCGCCCGGCCTGACATCGCCCACGTCGCCGTTCTGTGACGCGTCGGGACCGTGCATCGGCAGCGGGTTTGGCAGAGGCGGCAGGACCATGGCCATCACGAGAACGGTGTATAGCGCCATGAAGAAGATGGCGACCCCGCCGACCGCGATCGCGGGTCCGCGCCGCTGGCCGGACAGGCGCGCCCGGAGCGGCGAGGTGAGCGTGACCAGGACGCCGCCGGCCGCGGCCGTGGCCGAAGCAATCGGGTTGGGCCCGCCGGCGGAGGCGGTGCCCGGGGCGGCTTTCGGCGCCGGCCGAGCCGCGGGCATGGTCGGCAGATCGACGATTGCGGCTCCGTTCGGGCCGACCTGTGCGGCAGGGGCGCGGGACGCGGTATCGGAACCGCCGCGGCTGGCCAGCTTTTCGGAAACCGTGTGCCCCAGGGCGGTGCCGGCCGCGACAAGAGCTGCGACGACGCCGCTTGCCATTGCCGCGCCGCGCTGCCCGAGCGAACGCTGGTTGGCTGTGGCAGCGCGAATGGCGCCCACGTTGGAGAAGAACGGCCTGTCGTCGAGAGGCGGAGCGGCAGCGGCCGGCTCTTCCGGGGCCGGGCCCTTGGCCCGCACGATGCCGGGCACGACCGGCAGACCGATTTCGTCGGTTGGGAGCGGCCCGATGGCCTTCGTTCGCGAGACCACCGATGTACGCGGCCCCTCCTCGGGACGCGGCGCCTTGCCTGCGTCCTTGGCCCGCACGATGCCGGGCACGACCGGCAGGCCCTGCTCGTCGACATCGAGGGGGCCGCGCGCCGAAATCGGACGGGCACGACTGCCGGCACGACCGGCGTGGCCGGCACGACCGGCGTGACCGGTGCGGCTATCGAGGCGACGGGCGCCTCGCGCCGAGCCGCTCGGCCGATGCCGCGAACGCTCGGCACAAGAGCATGCGGAGGTTCGACTTCGACCCTGGCGGCAGGCTCCGCGGCCGCAACTTCGACCCTGGCGGCAGGCTCCGCGGCCGCGACTTCGACCCTCGGGCTTGTCTCGGGCGGAGGCGTCGTCTGACTCTCGATCCGGGCGGCGGCGGCTGCCGCGGCGTTTTGGGTGCGTGCCTTTGCGGCAGAAGCGTCGCGCGAAGGCGTCGGGCGGGCGGCGGACTTCGCCCCTGTCGAAGGCTTCGAGCCGCCTTTGCCGGCAGGAACGGCGGCGGCGGCGATTGCGGCGTTGACGGCTTCCAGGGCCGCGTCCGCGGCGGCGGCGGCAGCGGCAGATGCGGCCGGGGATTCGACCCCTCTGTGTCGAAGGGCTACGACGTGGCCGTTCTCCGGGCCGGTTCCGCCGGCAACGGCCGCAGCTCCGGCAGCGGCGGCGGCGTCGGACACTCTCTGGTGGGGATTCGGGGTCTGAGCGTTGGATCGAGCGTCCCCAGGGTCCGGTGTCTCGCCTGCCGGCCACAGTCCGAGCGGCTCGCTCGAACTCCCATCGGCCCGGCCGGCGGAGGGCCCCGATGCCTTCCGTCGAGGATCTTTGCCGCTCGCCATTGCTCTCGCAAACCTCAGTGTGGTGGATGCTCATCAGTGTCCGATGGTGTTGCCCGCTGGCAATGGGACGATGGTCATGAAGGCCGGTAAACGTATGTAGACCCCGTGCGGTTCGGTGCGGTTCGGTGCGGTGGCTCGTGTGTGGAATGGCGCCCGTCGTCGGCGCGTTGGGGCAGACGTAAGTCTCATCACAAGCCTGACCACCGGGCTCGACACCCGGGGCTCGACACCGGGATCGGCCGCGCGGCCCGGTAGATGGCGCCGGTCTACCGGCTTCCTCCGCAGCGGAGCGAATCTTCAGGCGGACGGGACGTAGAGCCCCGCGCTGCTCAAATATGCGTCCAGGGACGAGCGGCCGCCGACGATCAGGACCGAACCGTCCTGGAGGAGCGTGGCCGTATGGCCGCTCCGGCCGGTCGCCATGGTCCCGAGCGGGGTGGCCGTCGCGGCGCCGGGGACCCAGCGCTCGATGGTGCCGATGGGATTGCCGTCGGCGTCTTCCCCGCCGACTATGAGCGCCGAGCCGTCGTTCAGCGCCGTCAGGGACGGGCGCACGCGCGGCGTGACCAGGGCCGGTCGCAGTCTGCTATCCACGACGCTGGCATAGTTGCCCGTGTCGATGAGTTCGAGTTGGCCGGATGCTCCGTCGCGGGTCTTGCCGCCCGCGATCAGCACCCGCCCGTCCGCCAGCAGACACGACGACGCCTCGGTGCGACCGGGCCGGCCGGTGGCGATGGTGACTTGCACGGATCCGGAGAGCAGCGTGCGAGGGTCGTAGACGGCCACGACTTCGCCGGCCTGGTCGCCGTCCAGGCCAACGAGCACGAACAGTCCGTCGCGTCCGACGACCACGGCCGCAGGATCGCTGACGCCGCGGATCGGGGGGCCTTGCAGGAACGCGCCGGCGTTCGGGTCGAAGACCTCAGGAACGTCAACGAGACCGTTCTGGTCGCGGCCGCCGATGATCAGCACCCTGCCGTCGGGCAGCAGAGCCGCGGACGCCCCGTAGCGTCCGACGGCCAGATCGCCGGTTGGCCGCGACTTCCGGGTCCCGGGATCGTAGATCTCGGCCGAGGCAAGAGCCTCGCCCTGCTTGTCCATGCCCCCCGCGACCAGCACGCGGCCATCCCGCAACAAGGTCGCGGTGTGGCTGAAGCGCGGTTCGAGCAGGTAACCGCCGGAGACGAAGGCCTGGAGTTTCGGGCTATAGAGTTCGATCGATCCAACGGCGTCCCGAGAGTTACTCGAGGAGACGCCGCCGATGATCGCCACCCGGCCGTCGGACAAGAGGGTGGCCGTGTGCTCGGCGCGGGCACCGGCGAGACCCTGCGGGACGGACGCGAGCGGGCTGACGGCCGAGAAGCTGGACTGGGGGGTCGTCGGGACGGCGGGGTCGCCAGTCTCGGGCTCTACCAGCGTCGGTTCGGGCGTGACTTCGACCACGGGGAATTCGGTGGGGACGGGCGTTGCCTCCCAGTCGTAGGTCGGGTCGGAGTAGGTGTCCGCCGGCCAGTCGTACGAATAATCCGGCGTGGTGCCGGAGCTGGCCAGGATCGCGATCACGACTCCGATCGCCACGACACCGATCGCAACCAGGGTGCTCAGCTGGGCACCCGACCTGGAGGCCGCTCTGGCGGGCACGGTGCTCTTCGAGGATGAGCCGCCCTGCCACGTGGAGCGGCGGGCGTCGCGTGCCCGCTGCTTCGCTTGCTGGTCGCGGCCAGCCTGGGTCGCCGCGGCCGTCTGGAACGAGGGCGGTGGAGGTGCGTTCAGGCCGAAACGCGATGCGGAGACCGGCTCGGAACTCAAGCCGGGGGCCGGGCTCGGCAGTGAGACGGGAGTCGAAGCCGGCCCCGTAGAAATCGGCCAGGGCTCCGGTTTCCAGGGCACCTTCGGCAGCTGGGGAACCGCCGGCAACTCGGGCGCGGGCGTCGAGGAAGGCTCGGAGGTGGTCGAGCGCGCAAAGCCCGTTGCGCCGACGGCCGTCCGGAACAGGCTCGTGGGATCCGAGATCGACCTGGAGCAGTGATGGCAGATCGACTGCCCGGCGAACATCAAAGTCGCGCCGCAGTGGGGGCAGGTCCCCGGTCCCTTCACCTCAGCCATCGCCTCCCCTTCCATCCTCGAACGAAGTCTAGTCCAGTCGGATAGGTCGGCGCGGGCCGGCCCCGTCCGGCCTCTCGCGAGCGGTTCTCCTTCGAATGACCTGCCGGGACGGCCGAGTGTTCGGTCGGCGTGTTCCTTCAGCCGCCGATTGTTCGGCCGCGGCGCCCTTTCGGCCGCCGATTGTTCGGCCGCGGCGCCCCTTCGGCCGCCGATTGTTCGGCCGCGGCGCCCCTTCGGCCGCCTGGACGGAAGCTAAGTCAGATCGACGTAGACGTTCTTGACCTGCGTGTACTGCTCGAAGGCGTGCATCCCGTTCTCGCGCCCGACGCCGGACATCTTGTAGCCGCCGAACGGCGCCTCGGTGTGGACGCTGGCGTTGCAGTTGATCGAGATCACGCCCGATCGCACGCCTTTCGCCGTCCGGATCGCCCTGGCGATGTCGCGCGTCCAGATCGACCCCGAAAGGCCGTAGGGCGTGTCGTTGGCCAGACGGACGGCCTCTTCTTCGGTGTCGAAGGGGATGACGGCGACCACGGGGCCGAAGATCTCCTCCTGGGCGACGCGCATGCCGGACCGGACACCGTCGAGGATCGTCGGCTGTATGTAGGCCCCGTCTTCGAAGGCCGGGCCCTCAGGGACACCGCCGCCGGCAACCACCCGCGCGCCTTCTTCGCGGCCGATTCGGATGTAGTCCAGGACGGTGTCGCGCTGGCGCAGGCTGACCATGGTGCCGACTTCGGTCGACGGGTCGTTCGGATCGCCGACCTTGACCTTGCGGGTCGCCTCGGCGAACAGCTCGACGACGCGATCGTGGACGGAGCGTTCGACGAGGATGCGGGACCGGGCGCAGCAGTCCTGGCCGCAGTTGTCGAAGACGCTGTAGGGCAATTCCGCGGCGAAGCGCTCCAGGTCCGCGTCGGCGAAGACGATGTTGGGGCTCTTGCCGCCCAGCTCCAGGCTGATCTTCTTGATGTTGCCCGCGGCCAGCCGCATGATCTCCTGCCCTGTGGCCGTCTCCCCGGTGAACGCGATCTTGCCCACGCCGCGGTGGGCGGCGAGGGCCGCGCCCGTCGTCGCGCCGGGGCCGGTCACGACGTTGAGGACGCCTGCGGGGAGCCCAGCCTCGAGGGCCAGCTCGGCGAAGCGGATCGCGCTCAGGGGCGTGTAGCTGGCGGGCTTGAGGATGGCGGTGTTGCCGGCCGCGAGAGCGGGGCCCATCTTCCAGCTGGCCAGCATCAGCGGGAAGTTCCAGGGCACGATCAGGCCCACCACGCCGATGGGCTCGCGCAGGGTGAAGTCGAAGCCGGGCTTGGAGACGGGAAGCGTCTCGCCGTGGATCTTGTTGGCGGCGCCGGCGTAGTACTCGATCACGTTGGCGACCGCGCCGATCTCCCAGATCGCGGAGCTGATCGGCTTGCCCATGTTGGCGACTTCCAGTCGGGCCAGCTCTTCGAGGTGGTCGCGGATCAGGTTGGCGAGGCGCTGCAGAACCTGGCCGCGCCGCGTCTGGCTCCACGTATGCCACTCGCCGTCGAAGGCGGCCTGGGCGGCCTTCACGGCCCGATCCACGTCCTCCACTCCGCCCTTGGGGGCATGGGCGATCACCTGGCCGGTCACAGGGCTCACGACCCCGAACGTCTCGCCGGCCATGGCGGGCACGCGCTCGCCGCCAATGACCATCTGCAGCAGTTGCGGAGAGGCGCTGGGCTGGGCCGGCATGGGTCACCTCAGTGGGCTTCGGGCGTGGCTTCGGGCGTGGCTTCGGGCGTGGCTTCGGGCGTGGCTTCGGGCGTGGCTTCGGGCGTGGCTTCGGGCGTGGCTTCGGGCGTGGCTTCGGGCGTGGCTTCGGGCGTGGCTTCGGGCGTGGCTTCGGGCGTGGCTTCGGGCGTGGCTTCGGGCGTGGCTTCGGGCGTGGCTTCGGGCGTGGCTTCGGGCGTGGCTTCGGGCGTGGCTTCGGGCGTGGCTTCGGGCGTGGCTTCGGGCGTGGCTTCGGGCGTGGCTTCGGGCGTGGCTTCGGGCGTGGCTTCGGGCGGCCGAGGTCGTCCGGATCATACCTGTACCCACCTGCCCAGAGGAGTCCCGGCGCCGCCGGATAAGCGGCGGTTGAGCGGCTTCCCGGATGATCGCCGCATGCCAGACGACGTTTCGGTCGGCCGCCAGGTTCGGGCGGTCCGGCTTTCGAAGAACCTCCGCCAGGTGGACGTGGCGGCGAGAGCTCACGTGCACCGCGAACGCGTTTCTCTGCTGGAACGCGGTTTCGCCGAGCGATTGAGTGTGGCGAGCCTCCGCGCCATCAGCCGCGCCCTGGGACTGCCGCCGGTCGTGAGTCTCGGGTGGCGCGGGCCCGAGTTCGAACGGCTCCTCGACGAGGCCCATGCCGGATTGCTCGAGGCGATGCTCGGCCAGCTCGCCGATCTCGGTTGGCAGACCATGACCGAGTACTCGTTCAGCCACTTCGGGGAGCGTGGATCGGTCGACATCCTGGCCTGGCACCCCGCGCGGGCGGCGCTGCTGATCATCGAGATCAAGAGCCGGCTGTGGGACCTCCAGGCCACTCTCTCGACCCTCGACCGCAAGTGCAGGCTGGTGCCCCGCCTGGTCGGAACGGCCTTTGGGTGGCGGGCGGCGAGCGTGGGCACGCTCCTGGTCATGCCGGACACGCGCGGCCACCGGCTGACTATCGAACGGCACGAGGCAACGTTCCGGGCGGCGCTCCCTCAGCGCCAGGTCGAGGTCCGCCACTGGCTCAAATGCCCCGCCGGCACGCTGCGCGGGATCTGGTTCTTGAACAATGTCGCCACTGGCGGCACGAAACAAGGATCGTGCCGGGCGCGGGCGAGCAAGGCGGGTGGCCGCGGTCCGCGAAGGGGCGGCGACACCCCGATTCGGGCCGAATCCACGGCCGGACACGGTGCGGTGCGCGTTGTGGGGGCCGCCGCGGGGTTGCCGGAACGCGGTGGAAGCGGGCGGAGTTCGCGCAACGTCGCCACGGGGAGAGTTGTTCAGAAAGGGTACCCGGGGTAAGGCTCGGGCCAAGAGCGCGTCCCGCGGCCGCGCCGCCCGCCCCGCGCCACGCCCCGCGTCCCGCGCCCGCGCCGCCCGCCCCGCGCCGCGCCGCAGCCCCGCGCCGACCCCCGCCCCCGCCCGCGGCCGCCCCGCGGCCCCGCGCCGCCCCGCGCCCCACGCGCCGCCCCACACTGTGCCCCCGCCCGCGGCCGCCCCGCGCCCCACGTGCCGCCCCACACCGTGCCCCCGCCCGCGGCCGCCCCGCGCCCCACGCCCCCGCGCCGCGGCCAGCCCATTCCACCACCGCCCGGCGGCTAGAATCGCGGCCATGGACGCGGAAGAGTCGATCGCGCCGGATCCCGTTCAACGACTGGCCGGCGGCCAGCGCAGGGAGTTGCTGTCCGCGCCGGTGACCATCACGAGCAGCCACGTCCGGATCTGGCTGGCGATCATCCTGGGCTGCATCGGCGCCGGCACGGCCGGCTACCTGATTCTGGATCCGGGCTGGAGCCTCCTGGACGCCCTGTACATGACGGTGATCACCCTCACGACGGTCGGCTTTCGGGAGGTCGAGCCGATCACGGACGGCGGACGCATCTGGACCATGGTCTTGTCCCTCACCGGCTTCGGGCTCTTCTTCGGGTCGGTCGGGATAGTGGCCGAGTACTTCGTGACCGAAGTGACCAGCGGACGGAGAGAGGCGAGACGAATGGCCGACGCGGTAGACAAGCTCCGAGACCACTACATCCTGTGCGGCTTCGGCCGTGTCGGCGCCACGGTGGCCCAGGAAATGGTGCACTCCGGGCTCAGGGTCGTCGTCATCGACACCGTGCCCGAGTCGCTGGGCCGGGCCCGCCGGGCTGGCTTCCTGGAGGTCGAGGGCGACGCCACGGAAGCCGCCACGCTGCGCGCCGCCGGCATCGAGCGAGCCCGCGGCCTCATCACCACGATCGATTCGGACGCTCACAACGTCTACGTGATCCTCTCTGCCCGCGCGATCAACCCCGGCCTCTTCGTCGTTGCCCGGGCCAACACGGAGGACGCGGAGACGCGCCTGATCCAGGCCGGGGCCAGCCGGGTCGTTTCGCCCTACACGATGGCCGGCCACCGCCTGGCCGAGCTGGCGACCCGTCCCCGCGTCGTCGACTTCATCGACGCCGCGCTGTCCCACGGCGAACTGTCCTTCTCCATGGAGGAGATCGAAGTCGTGGCCGGCAAGCCGCTCGACGGAGCGACCGCCGGCTCGCTGCAGGGCACAGGCGTCTACGTGCTCGCAATCGTCACAGGTTCCCGAAGCTACGAGGCCAACCCCACCCCTGACCGAATCTTCAAGGCGGGGGAGACGCTGATCCTCTCGGGCAGCGTGCCGCGCCTCAAGGAGCTTCGGGGCGCCCAGACGAACTGACGGCCGGCCGATGGCAGTCCCGCGAACTCAGGAGGAGCTGCTGGCGCTGACGGCCCGTGAGCGCGACGCCCTCCAATCCCTGCTCATGGGTCTGTCGCGCGAGCAGCTGCTTACGTTCGGCGAGTACGGGTGGTCGGCCAAGGACTTCCTCGCTCATCTATCCGAGTGGGAGCGGATGCTGTGCGAGTGGTACGAGGCCGGCCTGCGCGGCGAATCACCCGCGGTTCCGGCGGAGGGCTACTCCTGGGCTCGAATGGACGAACTGAACGATCGAATCTTCGAGCTGCATCAGGACGAAGAGATCGAGGAGGTGGTAGCCGGCTGGACCGAGAGCTCCCGGCGGCTGATCGCGCTGACTCAGACCATGACCGAGGCGGATCTGTTCACGCCGGCACGCTTCGCCTGGACCGGCCGCGGCACCCTGGCCTCCTTCGTCTACGAGTGCGGTCCCAACCACTACCGCTGGGCGGCCCGCGAAATCCGCCGGGGGTTGAAGGACCGGCGCTGACGCCGCGTCGCCCTAGAGAGACGGCTCGCCCGCGGCCTTCACCGACTCGCGGTCGAGACGTTCGCGGGCGCTGATGGCCCCGCCGATGATGCCGGCGTTGTTGCGGAAGGCCGCCAGGGCGATGGGCGTCTTGACCGTCAAGTACGACAGGTAGTTGTCCGCCCGCTTCGAGGCGCCGCCCCCCAGGATGAACAGGTCCGGCCAGAAGAGCCGCTCCAGGAGGTGCAGGTAGGCGTCGAAACCGACGGCCCACTCGGGCCACTTGAGCTTCAACCGGGACCGGGCCGACTCGGCCGCCTTTTCCTCGGCGTCGTGGCCGTCCAGCTCCAGATGGCCCAGTTCCGTGTTGGGGACCAGGCGCCCGTCCATGAACAGGGCCGTGCCGACGCCGGTGCCGATGGTGAGGACGATGACCATCCCCTCGTGCCCTTTGCCGGCGCCGAAGCGCATCTCGGCCAGGCCCGCCAGATCCGCGTCGTTGGCCGCCACGACGGTCCGCCGCATGGTTGCGCTCAGCTCACGCTCCGCGGGAAAGCCGATCCAGGCGGGATCGATGTTGGCGGCGGTGAGAGTGGCGCCGCCCCGGATGGCCGCCGGCAGGCCCACGCCCACGGGCAGCGTCGAGCCCGCCTCCTGTCCGAGTGGCTCGGCCAGGCTGTCGACCAGCCCGACCATGACGCCCACGACCTCGCGCGGCACGGACGGCTGGGGAGTCGGCACGCGGAGGCGCTCGCCGGCCAGCTCGCCGGTTCGAATGTCGACGATCGCGCCCTTGACCCCGCTGGCGCCGAAATCGAGCCCGATGGCGAGGTCATTCGGGTTGAGGTCCTCCGTCACTCGGTCCTCCGTCACTCGGTCCTCCGTCACTCGGTCCTCCGTCACTCGGTCCTCCGCATATTCGGGGCCGGCCGTTCGACCGGCCACCCGTGCCTAGAAGTAGTTCACGCTGATGCCACCGTCGACGACCATCGAGGCGCCGTTCGTCCAGCGCGATTCGTCCGAGGCGAGATAGACCGCCAGGGCGACCACCTCGTCCGGCTTACCGAAGCGGCCGGTGGGGTTCCGCGCCAGGCGGAGTTGCTTGGCCTTCTCGTCCTTGAGCAGCCAGTCCATGAGCAGCGGCGTCTCGACCGGACCGGGCAGGATGGCGTTGGTGCGAACGCCCTTCGGCGCGAACTGGACCGCCAGCGAACGGGTCAGTGCCAGGACCGCGCCTTTCGAAGCCGTGTACGCGTCCTGCGGCACGGAGCAACCCAGCAGGGCCACGAAGCTCGAGACGTTGATGATGGAGCCCGCGCCGTTCTCGATCATCCGCGGGATTGCGTATTTGCAGGCGAGATAGACGCCCCGGACGTTGACCGCCATGACCTGATCCCAGGCTGCCACCGGCGTGTCTACGACCGAATGGTCGGCCTCCGGCATGATGCCGGCGTTGTTGTAGAGGACATCCAGGCGGCCGTACTTCTCGACGGCCAGGTCGACCATCGCCCTGGCGTCCGATTCGACCGAAACGTCCACTCCGGCGGCCACGGCCTCGCCGCCCGCGACGACGACCTGGCGGACGGTCTCCTGGGCGGCCTCGAGCTGGTTGTCCGCGACGACGACTCGCGACCCCTCGGCCGCGAAACGAAGCGCGGCCACGCGGCCCATGCCGCTGCCGGCACCGGTGATGATCGAGACCTTGCCCTCGAGCCGCATCGTGGCCTCCACTGCCTTTGCCCTTGCCGGACGTCGACGAGGCTAGATTACCCGGCGCCGCGCCTGCCGATAGAGGCGATTCCAGCGAGTGCGTCGCGCAACGACCCGGCCAGGATCGAGGCGCCCGAAGATGCCGCCTCGAAGGCCGCCTTGCCCCCCACGGCCACGCGGGTCTCGGGGCTCGCGGCCAGGATCGCCGACGCCACGCCGGAGGCGGCCACAGCCTCGCTCGAAGTCACGGCAGCCAGCACCAGGGTCGCTCGGGGCTGGGCGCGCGCGATCGCCAACCAGCTCTCCAGGGGCACCTCGGCACCCAGGTATCGAACACGCAGACCGGCCCGGCGGCACGCCACGGCGAACGCGAGGGCGCCCACCTCGTGGCGCGAACCGGGCGGCAGCCCGATCACGCAATCGATCTTGCCCCCGGCGGCCGAAGCGGCGTCGTAGAGGCCGGCCAGCTTGCGCATGGCGACGTTGGTGGCGGCATGCTCGGCGGCCACGTCCAGCTCTCCGAGGGCCCAGGCGTCCCCGACCGAAGCGACGGCGGGGAGCAGGAACCGTTCCAGGGCCTCGTCCACGCCCAGCGTGGCGAACGCGTCGTTGATCAGCCGCTCCATTTCCGATTCGTCCAGGCGGGCGGCCGCGGCCCGGAAACCCGCCAGAGAGTAGCCGGCAGGCACGTCGAACAGAGCGGTGGCTCGGACGCCCGCCAGAGAGTGGCCGTCCGCCGCGAGCGGCGCAGTGGTCGCGTCTTCGGGCGCCTCGAGAATCGACCGGGCGGCCTGGCTCGGGCTCCAGCCCGAGTCGACGAGGGCGTGCATCCGCCGGACCCGGTCGATCGAGCGCTCGTCGTACAGGCGGTAGCCGGAGGCCGTTCGTTCGGGCGTGGGAATTCCGTAGCGGCGCTCCCAGGCACGGAGCAGGGGAATGCCCACACCGGTCCGGACCGAGGCCTGTTTGATGGTGTACATGGTTTGTTCAGCATATCACGGTGCGGAGGCTTGACAAACCCTGATCAACTTACTAAAGTCTGGACGAAGCCTGTACAGACAGGCGGATGGAAACGGCAGAAACAAGCCGTAAAGGTCAAGGAGTTCTACTTCGATGCGATACATCAACGCTCTCGCTCTTCTTCTCGTCATCGTCGGCGGCGTGAACTGGCTCCTGGTCGGTGTCGCCAAGTACGACCTGGTCGCCGCCATCACCGGCAACACCTTCGGCACGACGAGCATCCTCTCGAGCCTCGTCTACGTCCTTGTCGGGGTCGCGGCCGTTTGGCTCGTCCCGGTCATGGCTCGCGAGGCCGCCGGACGCAATAGCGCCGCGTAACCACTCCACCCAACGCAACACGGAGCCGGCCTCGGTCTTCGGGGCCGGCTCTCACTATGCTTGGGGCAGCGGAGGTGAAGGCATGACAGAAACCGGCGGATCGGTCGTAGCGGTTGCCGGCGGAACGGGCTTCGTCGGCGGGGCGATCGCACGCGATCTGGCGGTTCGGGGGCACCGTGTCGTGGTGCTGTCGCACCGAGCCCGGGCGGCCGAAGGCGCGGTCGGATCTGGTGGCCCGGCGGTCGAGTACCGGCCGGCGGTCGAGTACCGGCCGGCGGACGTCACCCGGCCTGAGACGGTCGCGGGCGTGCTTTCGGACGTGGATGTCCTGGTCATCGCCCTGGCCTTCCGTAACTCGCCGATCGAGTCCCCGCGGCGCGGCCAGACGTTCGAGAAGGTGGACGCGGCCGGGACGGAGACGCTCGTCGCCGCGGCCCGGGCGGCCGGAGTGGGGCGGCTGGTCTACATCTCGGGCGCGGGCGCCGCGCCCGACGCTCGCTATCACTGGTTCCGGGCCAAGTGGCGGGCCGAGGAAGCGATCCGCGGCAGCGGCATCCCGTTCACGATCCTCCGACCCAGCTGGATCTACGGCCCCGGCGACCACGCTCTCAACCGCTTCCTGAACATGTCGCGCTGGCTGCCGTTCGTGCCCCAGATAGGCAACGGCCGCCAGGTCTACGCCCCGGTCTTCGTCGACGACATGGGTCGGATCGTGGCGGACGCGCTCTCGCCCGCGGGGGCCGCCACGCTCGGCGCCACGCTGGAGGTGGGCGGCCCCGACACGCTCACGATGGACGAGATCATCCGCGTGGCGCTTCGTATCCTGGGCCGGCGCCGGGTCATCCTGCACGCGCCCGTGGCCCTGGTGAAGCTCGCGGCGGCGCCACTCACCCTGCTGCCGTCACCGCCTCTGACGCCCGGCTCGATCGACTTCGTGGTCCAGTCCGCGGATGTGGATACGGGGCCGTTGCGGGCGGCACTGCCGGCGCCACTCACGCCACTCAGCGAGGGGCTGGCCACGTACCTGGGGAAGCCGCGCGGCTGAGCCGGGGGCCGGGCGTGGCGACGCAGCCGGCGCGGGCGCGCGTGGGCGAGGCCGGGCCCGATTTCGGTCAGCTACGTCTGGTGGGCGTGTCAGACGGAGATTCGGCCCGATTTCGGTCAGCTACGTCTGGTGGGCGTGTCAGACGGAGATTCGGCCCGATTTCGGTCAGCTACGTCTGGTGGGCGTGTTATCTCGGATCTTGGGCGTCGCAGGCTCCCTGGGCCCGCGCTCCCGCCCGATTGGCGGGTCTCGCGAGCGCGAGCCCCGGTCCTGGCGACCAGCGCGGTGCCTCGAACGGCTCACTCTGCGGATAACACGTCTGGTGGACGTATCCGGCTCAAATCGTGGCAGCCGCTCGAAAGGCCGCGTCCCCGCGCCGGGCCGGCCGGCGTGGCTCAGGCGAAGGCGGCCGCCACGATCGCGAACGCGCCGAGCGTGACCAGCGTCGCCAGAGAGAGGGTATTCGTGGCGTACTCGCGCTCGTCGGCCCAGCGGGAATCCGGGGCCACGAACAGCGGGATCACGAACGGCGGCGGCAGCACGGCCATGGTCATGACCGCGGCGGCGAAGTAACGGTCGAGGTGGAGCAGGCCGGTCACGACCACGACATCGAAGGCGACGGCCACGACGACCCAGATGGCTAGCCGCACAGCGACCGTCCGAAGCGGAGCGCCGAGGGACGCCCGGCTCAACCTCGTCCCGTAGCCGATGGCGATGGCGATGAGAGGCGTCGTCAGGCCGGCGATGAGGGCGACGGTCTGAAGGCCTGCCTGGCCGAGCGAGAAGCTGTCGAGGAATCGACCGAGGCCGATGAGGCTGCCGAGGATCCCGCCGACGATGGCCAGGATGACCGGCGTCTTCGCGAAGGAGAGCGCCGTGGCCTTGAGTGAGGGCGTGTCGCCGGTGGCGCCGCGGACGATGAAGGTCGCCAGCACGAAGAAGATGAACGTGACGTGGCCGATGTCCACGATTGCGAAGTGGTAGAGCTGGCCGGCCCCGAACGTCGTCGAGTAGATCGCGTAGCCGAGCATTCCGGCCTCGAAACCGGTCATGAGCGCCGGCAGTAGCGGCGAGCTGACTCCGATCGCCCGCCCGATCCAGCGGCCGGCGACGAGCATCGCCGTGCACGCGATGAACATGCTCACCACGATCACCAGGTACTTCGGCTCGAGCGAGACGCGCAGGAACGTCTGGAAGAGGGCCGCCGGCAGGGCGAGGTTCAGGACGATCAGCCGCAGGTCGTCGACCGTCGCGGGCTGCAGCAGCCGACGCCGGCGCAGGAGTGCGCCCAGGCCGAAAAGAAGCAGGATCGGCACCACGCGCGAGAGCGCGTCCACGTAGATCATTCGAACCCCAGGCGGAGCGTGACGGATTGGGCGTCGATTATGGCCGAGGGGGCGGCTCCTCGGCCGACCCGCCCGCGACCCCCGGTTCAGGCACGTGCGTTTCCCACCAGGCACCGAGTCCGGCGCAGACGGCGACTCCGAGGCCCACGAGAACGCGGGGCCTCATCCTGCTTTTGGCGCCCATTCCTCCGCCCTATTCTCCAGGGGACTGGTATGGAGGAGCTACCGGCAGCCGGCTGCCTCGTCGCGCCTCAGGGACACGAGCCGGGCTCGGGAATTGAGCTCGAAGCGCCGATTCGGGCCAATTCAAGGCCCCATTGAGCCTGTCGAGATACCTGCGGACGACTGGGACTCGCTGAGGATCGCCTCGAGTCTCCATAAGAGTCCTGGGCAGAATATCCCGGAGGAAGGGCGCCACTGCCCGGCGCCACTGCCCGGCGTCACGGCCCGGCGCCACGGCCCGGCGCCACGGCCCGGCGTCACGGCCCGGCGTCACGGCCCGGCGCCTAGCCTCGTTCGAGATACCTCTCCCGATCCCAGGCGTGGACCGCGGCGTCATATGTGTCGCGCTCGACGCGAGCGGCATTCAAGTAGTGGTCGACGACGTCCCGACCGAAGACTTCGACCGCGGCCTTGCTCTTCTCCAGAAGTTCGACGGCTTCGTATATGGCGCGCGGCATTCGATCGGAGCCGGTTGCGACGTAGCCGTTGCCCTTGTATTCGGCCGGTGGCTCGATCTTGCGTTCGATGCCGTACAAGCCCGCGCCTACGACGGCTGCGTATGCGAGATATGCGTTCATGTCGCCGCCCGGGAATTTGTTTTCGATATGTAGAGCCGGGCCGTGGCCAACGATTCGGAATCCGGTGGTGCGATTGTCGCGGCCCCAGACCACATTCACGGGTGCCCAGCTCGCGACCGCGTAGCGTTTGTATGAGTTGACGTTCGGGGCGATGAACAGGGCCAGCTCGCGCTGGAGGGCCATCATGCCGCCCAGGAACCAGCGCATCGTCTGGCTCATGCCGTACGGCTCGGCGCCCTCCTCGAAGAAGAGCGGCTTCTCGCCGGCGCGATCCCAGAGCGAGATGTGCAGGTGGCCGGACGAACCCGTCCACTCAGCGTAGGGCTTGGCCATGAACGTGAGGCCGTAGCCGTTCTGCCAGGCGATCTCCTTGGCCCCGTGCTTGAAGAGCACGCTCCGATCGGCGGATTCGAGGACGTCGTCGTAGCGGATGTTGATCTCGTGCTGCGACGGGGCGGCCTCGCCCTTGCTGAATTCGATCGGGATCCGGGCCGTCGTCATCTGGTTGCGGATCTGCCGGTACAGCGGCTCGAGCTTGGTCGCCTGGAGCAGGTGGTAGTCCTCGTTGTAGTAGCCGACGCGATCGATGTCGTTGTAGCCCTTCTCGCTCAGGTCCTCGAACGTATCGGCCAATACGTAGAACTCGAGTTCCGTCCCGGCCTTAGCGGTGAAACCGAGCGAGGCGGCCTTCTCCACTTGCCGCTTTAGCATGGATCGGGGCGAAACCGGAATCTCCTGGCCGGTCTCCTCGTCAACCGCGTCACATAGAACGATGGCCGTTCCTTCGAGCCACGGCAGAACGCGTGCGGTCTCCCACACTTCACGGCCGATCCAATCGCCGTAGCCCGTCTCCCAGTTCATAAGCTTGAACCCGTCCGGCGTATTCATCTCCATGTCCGTACCCAGAAGGTACGTACAGAAATGAATGCCGTGGTCTACGACGCCGCGAAGAAATGCCTCGGCCTGGACGCGCTTGCCCATGAGCCGACCCTGCATATCCGTGAGGGCCACGATGACCGTATCGACGTGCCCGTCCCGGACCATCTGGCGCAGCTCCTCGAGCTGGCGGGGTGCGGGCTGGCCAGCGCCTTGGGCGCCAGAGGTGTGCTGGTCGCTCATGATCGATCTCCTCCGCGGTCGGCAGCGGTCCGGCCGGTCAGGGCGGCGCGCCTGTCCCGTATTGTGGCCCCTGCGCCGCCGCCACGCCCCTCGATCTGCTCACGGAAAGCCGCCCCGCCACCCGCGATCTGCGTTGGCAGGGTAGATTCCTCAGTCTGGCGACCGCGACGACCGGTCACGACAGGCCGCGCCAGCCCGAGGGAGCGCTTCGCCGCGACAACGGACGAACCTGGAGAGGCAATCTGACCTGATGAGCAATCACCATGTCGAGGACTGGCTCGGCGACCACGAGAAGCGCGAGTCCGAGTCTCCACTGGGCGAACACGTCAGGCCGTCGGCCCCCCGGACGGGCGCGACGCCGACATCGGCCGCCCCGGCCCCGACTTCGGCCGCCCCGACTTCGGCCGCCCCGACTTCGGCTTCGGCCGCCCGGCCCGACGCCGTCACCGCCAAGCCAGCCACCCCGAGCTCCGGCGGTTCGCTGAGGTCCAGCTCGAGCCTGCGGAACAGGCCTCACGGTGTACGCGCCCAGCAGCCCGACGCGGTGGACTCCGAAGCCCGGCCGCTGAGCCGGCGTCCCGGCGCGCCGGTCAAGCCCGCGAAAGCGGCGCCGGGACCGCTGGGCCTCCCGGCCCTGCCGGCGATCTCGATGCCGAGCTTCCATCGCCCTACGCTCCATCGGCCCGATCTTCATCGCCCTACGCTCCATCGGCCGCACTGGCCCCTTTCGATCAGGCAGACCTTCGCCGTCGGTGGCGCGGTAGTGCTGATCGCGGCCGTGGTTTCGGCCCTGGTCGTGGTCATCCCCAACAAACCCGTCGCCGCTCCCAACAATGGCAGCGTCCGGGACCTCGTCTTCAGGGCCGCCGGCCGTCCGCCGACCGGCGCCTTCGATTACGGGCCCTACTTCGCGAGCGATTCCTCTCGGCTGCTCATGGTCGGTACGGACGCAGTCGTCACCGGCGGCAAGACCCTGACGACGACCACCACCGTGTGGTCTTCCACGGACGGTTCGACCTGGGACGTCCTCTCGTCGCCCGGCTCGTTCAGCGCCGAGGGCCGCCGCTTCGTCGTCCAGGGGTTCGCCTCGGACGGCAACGACGGTTTCGTGGCCGTGGGCGACGCGACCGGCTCCGACGCCATGGTCGAGCCCCAGGCCTGGCACTCCCGCGACGGCGTCAACTGGACCGCCGCGAACATCGACTTCCAGAACAACGTCCAGATGATCGGCCTGGCCTCGCGCCCGGGCCAGATCGTGTCGGCCGGCAACGGCGTGGCCTGGTTCTCCGCCGACGGCAGCTCCTGGAAGCTGATGCCCCTGCCCGATGCCGTCGGCTACTTGCCTCGAGTCGTGCGGGCCTGGGCGGGCGGCTTCGTGATCCTGGGCATCTCCAGCGGCACCGACGCGCCGCACACGGCGGCCTGGATCTCGACCGATGGGCGGGAATGGAACAAGGTGCCGGACAGGCTCGATGGCTTCCGCGTTCAGGACGTCGCGGCCTACGGCAACGGCCTGGTGGCCGTGGGCAGCCAGGTTCTGACTGCCGAGGAGCTGGCCACTCCGACGCCCACGCCCAGCCCGACTCCCAGCACCAGCCCGACTCCAACCCCTAAGCCGACTCCGACCTCCAAACCGGCGGCCTCCGGGGCGAGCCCCTCGCCAAGCGCGTCACCCGTGCCGACCGCCCGGCCCCGGCAGGTGGAAGTGGCCACGGCCTGGATCTCGCCGGACGGCTACAACTGGTACCGCAGCAACGCCATCGGGAACCGGTCGCTGGTCCTGGAGTCGATCACCCAGGTTTTCGACTCGCTCGTCGCGGTGGGATCGCAGCCGGGCGCGATCGCGGCCGGCGCGTCCCTGGCGCCGTCTCCGACCGAACCTGGAGCCACGCCTACGCCCGCCGTCCATGCCTCGCTCTGGACAACGGAAGACGGCCTCAACTGGCGGGCCATGCCGACCGACGCCGAGCCGCTCAGCCGCAGCCGCCTCGCCCCATTCGGCAGCAGCCTGGTGATGGCAGGCTTCGACCAAAGCGGCAGGTTCGCCGTCCAGGTCGGCAGCGTGACGCTGGGCTCGCCGCCGCCGCAGGTCGAAGCGACACCCACGCCGCCCTTCTCGATCGATCTCAAGCAGGGCACGACGCCCATGGTCCCGAACCTGACGGAGAACGCGTCGCTAGGCCCGGTCATCGTGGTCGCGAGCCGTTTCGTGGCCTTCGTCAACGATTCGAACGGCGCTACTGCCTATTCCTCCACGGACGGCAAGACGTGGACGGTTTTGGGCAGCGCCGCTCAAATCGCGGGCTCCACGGCCACTCCCGCGAGCTCGGCGAGTGGCGCTCCGCCCGCCGCCGCGACCGCGACTCCCGCGAGCTCGGCCAGCGGCAATGTTGCGACCGTGGCTACGGGCACTCCGGCGGTCGCGGCCGCGGTCGAGGACGGTCAGGGTGGTCTCGTGGCCGTGGGCAGCGTGGCCGCCCAGGACGGCGAGACGACTACCGCGGCGATCTGGCGGTACTCCGGCTCGGCCTGGACCCAGGCCGCGATCAGCGCCGGGGACGCCGTGCCGGCCGGCCTCGACTCCGTGGCGATGGTCAAGGGCACTTACGTCGCCACCGCTTCGACGGCCCAGGGAGCGCGCGTCCTCTTCTCGCGCGACGGGGCAACTTGGCAGCCGGCCTCGCTCTCGAGCGTCGACGGCTACAACCTGACCGTGGCTTCGTGGTCCGGCGGCCTGATCGCGTCCGGAGCGAACAGCGCCGGCAAGTCCGCCGTCTGGACGTCGACGGATGGAGAGTTCTGGATCAGCGAGGCGACCTGGAAGCTGCCGGCCAACCTGACCGGCATTTACGGCACGCGCAACGGCCTGGTCGCGACCACGGCCAGCTTCGCCAGCGGCACCAGCTGGTGGTGGTCCTCAGACGGCCGTAGCTGGCAGGACACCCAGCTGACTTCCAGCGGCGGTTGCTCGGGCGCCCTGGATACCGGCATCGCCGTGATCTCCCTGTCAGCCTCGAGCGCGGCCGCCACGCCGCCGCCCGAAGACACGCCCACGCCGAAGCCGACAAAGAAGCCGACCGGCTCGGTGGCCCCCACGCCCAGCCCCACCATCGGCTTCGCCGGCGGGTGGCAGGTCTGGGCGAGCAAGGACTCGCGGACCTGGCAGATGCCGGCGGTGAGCAAGTTCGGCTTTGACGGCGCCTCGACCTGCCGGATGGCAACGTCCCAGGGCAAGGTCGTGATCATCGGTTGGGCCAGGGACGGCGTCCTGCGGGCCTTCTACGGAACGGTGAACGGCCTCTAGATCCCGGGTCCGGCGGTCCGGAGTTCGGCGTCGGCGTTCGGCGTCCGGCCGGGCACGTCGCCAAAGAGAAGCGCGGCGGGCTTCCGCCCGCCGCGCTGTCGCGTCTGAGTGGTGCCGCCCGCCTCTATGAGCCGGAGACGAGCTCCTCGGCCGCGTGTTCGAACTCGGCCTCGATCTCGGTCATCTCGGCCTCGACCTTGTGCATCTTGGGTCCGGCGAACCGGGTCCGAGCCCACGCGAAGTAGTACACGAGCAGGAACGCGAGGACCGCGACCATGAACGGCCACGAAATGTTGCCGGACGTGGGGAACGAGAACAGGACCATCAGCACGACGATCCAGAAGAGCGCGATGAGGGCCACAGGGCGCGACCAGCGACCCAGGCTCCAGACGCGCTCCTCCCGCCAGCCGTCGGACCGCATAGCCAGCCAGATCGGGATGCCGTAGGCGGCGTACAGGAAGATCGTCGAGATGGCGGTGACGATGATGATGGCCGTGCCGCCACCGACGATGCCGGCCGCGACCGTGAACAGCCAGGCCACGACGACCATGGCGACCATGGCGTTGGCGGGCGTCCGATATCGGTGCGAGACGCGCTTGAGCCAGCCCGAGCCGGGGATACCGTCGTCACGGCTGAAGGCGTAGAGCATGCGGCCGGCCGATGCGATCGACGACAGGCCGCAGAAAGCCATCGCGATGCCGATGCCCGCCGACAACAGGTCGCCGATCTGGCCCAGGTTGTAGTTGAGGATCTCGATCACGGCAGCCTTGTTGCCGAAGTAGTACTGGCTCGAGTCCGCCCCGATCCCGTCCGGGGTGGCGGGGAAGAGCCCGCTCAGGTTCGGCAGGTGGGTCGTGAGCGCGAAAAGGAAGATGTAGCCGACGACCGCCGAAACGGCGACCGAAAGGAACAGGCCCCAGGCGCTCGAGAGCCGGGCGGCGACTGTCTCCTCGGCCACGTGGGCGGAGGCGTCGTAGCCGGTGTAGGTCCAGTTCGCCTGGAGCAGCGAGAACATGAACGCGGCCAGGATCGGGTAGCCGATGGCCGGGCCGTATTGCAGGTTGACGAAGCCGAGATCGTTGTTCCAGGAGCCGGACTGGTCGAGAGGCTGGATCTGGAACAGGCTCAGACCGGACTGATCCGACTTGCCGATCACGAAGATCAGCACGACCACGGCGGCAACGATGACGATGTGCCACCACACGCTGACCTGGTTGAGCACCGCCACCAGGTTGATGCCGGCGATGTTCATGGCCAGCTGGATGAGCATCAGGACGCCCATCGTCAGCAGCTGGCCGGTCAGTACGGCGGTACCGCCCATGGACAGCAGGACGCTGGCGTTGTCGTAGGCGATGCCCGCCTTGGACAGCAGCGGCGACACGATCGTGTCGTTGAGGAAGAAGGCAGCGGCGAAGTTGATGCCCGCGACGATGGCGAACTGGCCGATCAGGTTCAGCCAGGCCGTCCACCAGCCCCAGTTCTTGCCCTTCATGCGGCTGGCCCAGTAGTAGAGGCCCCCGGCGGTGGGGTAGGCGGACGCGACCTCGGACATCGAGGCGGCGATGGCGAGCACGAACACCGTGACGAGCGGCCAGCCGATCAAGCTGGCGGCGGTGCCGGCCCAGGCCAGACCGTAGTCGTACAGGATCACCGCCCCCGTAAGGATGGAGATGATCGAGAAGCTGATGGCGAAGTTGGAGAAACCGCCCATGGTGCGGAATAGCTCCTGGGCGTATCCCAGGCGATGCAGGTCGTGAACGTCCTGCTTGATCTGCTCTTCGCGCGTTGCCTTCGCTTGACTCACCGGGACCTCCTCCGATGCGGCCGGGCGTTCGTGGCACGGCCAAAGGCCGTCGTTCGCCCTCTCCTCCAGGCCGCGATGCTGTCGGGCCGTCCGGCGGCGGAGCGACCGACGCGGTGGACGACGCGTCCGGGCAGGCCTGCGGTCGCCGACGCCCGGTCTGCGGAATATACCGGTTCGAAAAGCCGCAAATGTACCGGTGCGCACGTGGCGGGCTGCATACCGGCCGATCTGGAACGGTTAGCCGCTCGTCTCGGCCCGCCCCGGTGCTTGGGCCCGGCTCATCCTGGCCCCGGCTCCCCGCGGTGCTTGGGCCCGGCTCTCGGTCGTCCACGGGCGCGAGGTGCTTGGGCTCCCCGGCTACTCTCCTCGCGCCCATGCTCCCCCAGGATTTGGACGCCTCGTCAACAGGATCGATCCGTGAGGGGTCCGGTCGGCCTGATTCGCTCTCGGCTCGGGCTCGGCGCTCAGGTTCTGCGTGGAGCGGCCTGTCTGGCGCCGCGCCCGAGAGGGTTGTGGGTCGCCTGCCACGGGCGCGGGCCGGAGCCGAGCGCTTCGTAACCGGGCCATCGGCGCTAGGCTCGCGTTCCTGTTGACAACTTGTCAATTCGTGCAATGGGGCCGCGAGTCGCCACTGTACGCACCGGTCGCCGGCCGCCGGGCATACGAGTGACGCCGCCGGCGTTCATGCCAGACGGGCGTTTCGCAGGGCCTGGAGCGAGTCCCGGTAGTCTCGGTATCTCGGCCGGACCCCGCCGATTTCCTCGAGCGACACCCACCGATCTCGGTCCCGTCGGGTTCCTTCCAATGGATCCCAGACGATCATCGACGAGTGGCGGCCGCTCACGGGCGGCGTGCCGGCCCACCACTCGGCCCAGTGCGTGGCCGGATCCGGGCATGCTCCGCGCAGACTCGCCGTTCTGAGGCGAACCACGTGCAATACGTCGGCCGACCAGAGTCCGGCGATGACGTGGGTTTCGCTCAGCCAGCGTCTCACTCCCAGCCTTTCGGCCAGTTCCTCGCCTAGATACGCTCGCTTGACGTTGAAGCTACCGAGAGCAGCCTGGAGATCCGGGAACTCCGTCTTGTTCTCGATGTGGAGAAGCATCGCCGGCTCGAGCGACCAGACCACGATGTCGGCCCTGCCCGCATGCTGATAGTGCTGGAAAGGCTCGTCCACGCCGACTCCGAATCCAAGACCCTGGAAATGGGCGGCCATGATCTCGCCCATAGCCGAGTGCACGGGGTCGATCGAACGAGCGCCCAATTCGCGCCGCCGAGGGTCCACGATGGTCACTTCGAGGCGCAGCCGAAGCGCCCTGACGATCCGCTCGACTACCTCCAGGCTGGCCGGCCGGCCCACCTCGACGTAGTGAACGGTCGAGTGATCGACGCCGGCGATTGCCCCAACCTCACGCAGAGTCAACCGGCGGCGCCTGCGCTCCGAGCGGATGGAGAACCCGAGCTGGACCCGGATCCGCTGGGTGTCGTCAGGCAACCAGCTGGGGCTTGAGGGCCTGGAGCGGCGGGTAGCCGCGTGGGGAGTAGCCGCGTGGGGAGTAGCCGCGTGGGGAGTAGCCGCGTGGGGAGTAGCCGCGTGGGGAGTAGCCGCGTGGGGAGTAGCCGCGTGGGGAGTAGCCGCGTGGGGAGTAGCCGCGTGGGGAGTAGCCGCGTGGGGAGTAGCCGCGTGGGGAGTAGCCGCGTGGGGAGTAGCCGCGTGGGGAGTAGCCGCGTGGGGAGTAGCCGCGTGGGGAGTAGCCGGATCGCGCATCGTTGGACACCGAGTCAACACCGGGCGGCTAAATCGGCGCTCAACTTCGGCTTATCGACCGTCGAAGGGATCGAGGCGCTCACGGAACCCCTCGAGGCCCCGTTGGCCCTGCCCGCCGAGCGTTGCGAGGCCCGTTGGCCCTGCCCGCCGAGCGTTGCGAGGCCCCGTTGACCCTGCCCGCCGAGCGTTGCGAGGCCCCGTTGACCCTGCCCGGCGCAACCGGGTCGTTTCCGGTTCCGACCCTGGTGACGATGCGTCAACAAAGGCAAGGTTGCGCACAGAGGCAAGGTTGCGCACAGAGGCAAGGTTGCGCACAGCGGCAAGGTTGCGCACAGCGGCAAGGTTGCGCACAGAGGCAAGGTTGCGCACAAGCCGGGGCAACCAGGGGCCACATGGCTGGCAAGGCAAGCCGCGACGGGCCTCGCGCGCCGCCCTCCGAACGGCGGACTACGGCGCGAACAGCCCCGTGCGCGTCGTCATCATCACGAAAAGCATGATCGGCAGAACCGTGCACAGGCAGCCCGCCAGGCCCCACATCGAAACCGTCGTCGCGTGCCGGCGCCGCTCCAGCGAGGCCTCGTCGCAGCCGCTGCGCGCCCAAGCGTACATTGCGGCCATCAGGCCCGCCACGCCGAAGACGAAGCCGAACAGACCCACCAGAAACCCGATCATCTTGTCGGCCGATTCGCCGACGACGAACTGCTTGCTCACTCACTCCCTCCCGCGGTCGTCCCGCCCGTGCTGATTCCACGTGGCGACCCGGCGGCCGAACCCGGGCTCGAGAACGCCCATCCGGACGGCCGCGAGCAGCTATTGAAGGCCGCCGAGCTCCATGCCCGGGCCGTCGTCGGGGCGGGCCACGAATCCTAGCTTCTCGTAGAAGGAGCGTTTGCCACGGGCGCAGAAGAGCTGGGTCTGAAGTATGCCGGCCTCCTCGCAGCGGGCCACGAGGCGGCGCATCAAGCCCGTCCCGACACCCCGGCCGCGCCAGTCCGGGTCGACGATGACGTCCACGATCAAGGCGTGCAGGACGCCGTCGGAGATGACCAGGCCTGTGCCCACGACCTCGCCACCCGCCAGCGCGATGACGCCGTACCAGGCCCCGACCAGCGCCGCCGCCAGCCGCTCGTCCGGTACCTCGAACGCCTCCGTCCAGCCGGTCCCACGGTACAGGCGGATGAAATCCGCGGTGGTCGGGACTTCATTCCGGTATTCGATCGTCGTCGCGGGTTCGGCGCTGCTCATGGGGCCGATTCTAGTGGGCCCGGCCGCGCCGCGCGGTGAGCCGTCCCGCGGCCAGTCGCGCGGTGAGCCGTCCCGCGGCCAGTCGCGCGGTGAGCCGTCCCGCGGCCCCGCCTCGCTCCCGACGCGCCGGCGATAGAATCGCGGCGACCTCGACCTCGACCTCGTGCCAGGAGCCGAACAGCCATGATCACGCCTGCGCCCGCACCCCGGCCCGGCTACCGCATCGAGAAGGACCCGCTCGGTTATCTCGAAGTGCCCGAGAACGCCTATTACGGCGTCCAGACAGCCCGCGGCATCCACAACTTCCCCATCTCCGGCGGCCGGCCCCATCCGGCCCTCGTGCGCGCGACGGTGCAGGTCAAGAAGGCGGCGGCCCGGGCGAACATGGCCACCGGCCGCCTGCCCAAGCGGCTCGGCAACGCCATAGTCGAAGCGGCGGACGAGATTCTGATGGCCGTGGGGGGCGCGCTGGACGAAGACGAATCGGCCGTCGAGCGCCCGTCCGATCCCATGAAGGCCGGCTTCGCCGCCGCCCGAGCCGCCAAGCAGGCCGAGCTGATCGACAACTTCCGCATCGATCCGTTCCAGGCCGGCGCCGGCACCAGCCACAACATGAACGCCAACGAGGTTCTGGCGAACCGGGCCATCGAGCTGCTGCACGCCGCCGGCGTGGGTTCGGGCAAGCGGGGCGACTACGCGGTCGTCAGCCCGAACGACCACGTGAACATGGCCCAGTCCACGAACGACGTCTTCCCCACGTCCATGCGAGTGGCCACGCTCGATCTCATCCGCGACTTCCTGCCGGCCGCCCAGGAGCTCATCGACGCCTTCGACGTGAAGGCCCGCGAGTTCGACGACGTCATCAAGTCCGGCCGAACGCATATGCAGGACGCCGTGCCCGTCCGGCTCGGCCAGGAGTTTGCGGCCTACACCCTCACGCTTCGCCGGGGAGTGGAGCGCCTCAAGGCCGCCGCCAATTCGATCTCCGAGCAGAACATCGGCGCGACCGCCGTCGGCACCGGCCTCAACGCCGAGCCCGAGTACATCGAGCTGGTCCTCCGCAATCTCGCCGAGCAGACCAGCCTCAAACTACGAGGCGCCGAGCACCTCGTGCAGGCGACCCATTCGATGCGCCCGATGCTGGAGGTCAGCGCCGCCCTGCGGGGCATCGCAGTGGACCTGGTGAAGATCAGCGAGGATCTGCGGCTGATGTCGTCCGGGCCGATGACCGGCTTCGCGGAAATCACCCTGCCGGCCGTGCAGCCGGGCAGCTCCATCATGCCGGGCAAAGTGAACCCGGTCATGGCCGAGTGCCTGTCCATGGTCTGCTTCCGGGTCATCGGCAACGACACTACCGTCGCCTGGGCCGCGTCCGCCGGCCAGCTCGAGCTGAACGTGATGATGCCGGTCATTGCCCACACCCAGCTCGAATCGCTCACGATCCTTGGCAACATGTGCCGCGTCTTCGCCGAGTTCTGCGTGACCGGCATCGAGGCCAACCGCGAGCGCGCCCGCGACTTGATGGAGCGCTCCTCCGCTCTGTCCACGCCGCTGGCGCCGTACCTTGGCTACGCCCTGGCCGCCGACATCTCCAAGCAGGCCGTCCGCGAGGGCCGCACCATCCGCGAGATCGTCATCGAGCGGGGGATCTTCACGGCCGAAGAGTTGGACCAGCTCCTGGCCCCGCACGAGCTGACGGAACCCGGCGTGGCCGGTGGGTTCCGCTTCACGCCGAAACTACCCGAGGGAGTTGCGCCGCCGACGGGTCCGGGCGGTGCCGGCGGCTGAGGAGACGCGCGGGGCGGCAGGAACGTCCTGGTTGCGTCGCGGGGCCTGGCAGCGCGTGCCCGCCGACTCGAATCCGGCACGGCGGTTTGTGCATCGGCCTGGGGCGACCGGTGTTGCGTTGGCTGAAGCCGTCCTATCTCGTGGGCGGAACCCCCCAGCCTCCGGGCCGTTTGGACCCATCTATTTGGCATGATGGACGGACGCAGGACGGAGAGTCCCGTCGACCAACACAGAGGAGACATCAATGCAGCGTCCACTCGGAGTAACCATCCTGGCCGTGCTGGCGGCCATCGGAGGTGTGCTCGGCATCCTGGCCGGACTGGTCCTCGTGGGTCTGTCCTCGGCAGCGGCCGGCCTCGCCCTCCCGCTCTCGGGTCTCGTCGCGGTTCTCGGCGCGGCCACGCTCGTCCTGAGCGTCCTGGAGCTCGTACTGGCCTACGGCCTCTGGGGCCTGAAGCCCTGGGCGTGGATGCTCGGCATCGTGCTCGAGATCGCCGGCATCGTCCTCGACATCCTCGAGTTCCGCTCAGCCACTGCGTCCAGCACGGTCGTCAGCATCGTCATCGCCGGCATCATCATCTACTACCTCAACCAGCCGCACGTGCGTCGGGCTTTCGGCAAGGACGCGTAGCGAGCCGGCGCGGGAGGTCCAGCGGAGGCCTCCCTCGACCGCGGTCGGCCGGCCGTTCGGGTCGCGTCGACGCTGGTCTCGAAGAGATCTAGTCGGCTATCTCGGAACGGCGTCCCGGTGGCTCGGGCGTCGTTCTCTTTGCCCGTCGGGGACCGGGTACCGTCGAGGAGCCGCGGTGTGGCCATGCACCGGACAGGCCTCGATCAAGCGCCGTCCCGAGCCCGTGGCGCGCGGCCGGACAACGAAGCCCCGTGCCCTGGTCCGGTGGCGGGGCCCCCATGGAGGCTCAACACCGGCTTCCGCTCCACTCCGGACACCAGAAACGGCTCCTACCCGAGCAGGTGGTGCGCATGGCGGGACATATATCAGTAACTAACTAGACATTAGGGTAGCGACTCCTCCATAGTGGGCCTTCCAAAGGGGTACGAAACAACTACGGGATTGGAGGACTATTCTCGTGAAACATCGTCGACTCACAACTCTGGCGGCCGGGGGGCTGCTGGGGATCGCGGCCGCTCTCGTTGGAGTCGCCGGGGTCACCACCGCGCACGTCAAGTCGGTGTACCTGAGCTGTGACAACCACCTTCCGGTGCTACACGTCTACCTCACCTACTATCAGCCCTCGAGTTCAGACTCGAACACGGTGTCGGTGTCCATTGATGGCTCGTCCGTCCTGTCGACCACCGACTTCCAAACGACCTACAACAACACCTTCTCGGCAGGCTCGAAGTACGTCGGCCACTACGCCGACGTCCACGTTTACGCGTGGGACGATCCGAGCGGTTCGAACGGTTGGACGGCGAACCTGCACGTGACGTCCAACGCCTGCCAGAGCCCGACGCCTAGCCCGAGCCCGAGCCCGACCGTTAAGGTGACGCCGAGCCCGAGTCCGAGCCCAAGTCCGACGGTGAAGGTGACGCCGACGCCGACGCCGACGCCGACGCCGAGCCCGACCGTGAAGTGGACGCCGAGCCCGAGCCCGAGCCCGAGCCCAAGTGGGACCGTGAAGTGGACGCCGAGCCCGAGCCCGACGCCGACCGTGACTCCAGAACCGACGGATACCCCGTTCGAGTCCTTCCAGGGCGAGACGGCGACCCCCGAGTTCACCCCTCCGCCCACCGGCACGACCGGCGGATCTGACAACGGCCAGACCCCTTTGTTCGCGCTCCTTATCGCGGTCCTGTTCGGCGGACTCGGCCTTGCGGCCGCTCAGTACCAGCGCCGAGCCCTTCCCAGGGGTAGGTAACACTCAGCTCTAAGCCGAGGCCGCGACGGCGGCCCGCGCTCCAGATAGAAAGCCGGCGGTGGCGTCCCCCCGCCGGCTTTCTGCTTTTTTGAGCACATCGACGTAGGACCATGGGGACCCGAGGGTCCCAGTACGGCTGGGCCTCTCATCTACGCTAGCCCCGAATACCGCCCTCGCGCACTGTCGAGCCGCTTCCGGACTGCCCCGGGGGCGGCTTCGATGCGTTTCACGCGTGAAATGGGCTCCTAGGAGGCTCGGACGGTTCGCCGATCCCGCACAGGCGAGGACGTCAATTCGTTGCCGGCCTGCAACGTAATCACCCCCATGGGCTATCAGAGGGAGCCAAAGGTCCTAGACACTTTCGCGGAAAAGCTGCCACGATGGGTAGCAACTGCCATTGGGTTGGGTAGTCCCAGTGGTTTCTTTTGGGGAGTAGTCCACAGCAGGTCACTGCGGCTTGCATATATCAACTTGTGCCGCTCGTCTCAGGAGGCAGGACAATCGTGGTCCAGAATCTGGCTTCGAACCTGATTAAGCGCTTCGCGCTGGCCACTACGGTCGCGATGCTGCTCGTCCCCGCGATCGCCTCGCCGGCGGCCGCGAACTTCAACCAGCTCACGCTGGTGGCGAGCAGCCAGAGCCCAAACCCGGTCGCGCGCGGTAACACGGCCTCCTTCTACTTCACGGTCCGCCGGACCTCCGGCACCGGCACGCTCTACTACCAGGCGTATTCGGTCACCAGCACGGTGGCTGGGATCGGCCTGGCGACCGATCCTGCTCCCGCGTGCGTCCCTGTCTGGACCAACAATTCGAATTCGGCGTACGCGTCTTTCTCCGTTGAGACGAGCGGTTTGACCACCATCGGCACAGATGGCTTCACGCTCTACGTCCGCGAATACTCAGATGCTGCCTGCGCTACGTACACCAACCAAACGGCGAACGTCGCCGGCACGATAGTCGTCACCAATATCGCCCTTGCCTCCGGGGCGAACCCGTCGATCGTCGGCAGTCCGGTCACGTTCACGGCCACGGTCTACCCGTCCAGCTCGACCGGTACGGTCACCTTCACCGACACGACCGCCGGCACCACCACGACCGGGACGATAGTCGGTGGCGTCGCCACGGGCTCCTTCACGTTCAGCAGCACCGGCAACCACACCATCACCGCCTCCTACGGTGGCGGCACCGCGACCCTGACGCAGTCTGTAGGCCAGATCAACCTTGCCTCCGGCTCCAATCCTTCCTACCTCGGACGCTCGGTGACGTTCACCGCCACGGTCTCCCCGAGCGCCAGCGGCACGGTCACCTTCAGGGATACGACCACCGGCGCAACCACGACCGGGACCCTTGTCGGTGGAGTTGCCACGGGCTCCTTCACCTTCACCAGCGCCGGCAACCACACCATCACCGCGTCCTACGGCGGCGGCACGTCGGCGGCACTCACGCAGTTCGTTACGACCGTTCGCCTGATCGTCTATTCGGAGGTCTGCTCCAGCTACGGAATCGTTCCCGCGAACACGTCCTACAACGCCACGCCAAATCCGCCAGGCGAAGCGACAGGGGGGCACACCGGCGATCTGGGTCCGGTTATCAGCACGACCGTCGACGATGGCGCGGCCTTGCGCCCGGCCGGATGCGTGGCCTCTGCCGGTTGGACGTGGCAGATGCGGACGAACGTCGACTACACGAACCCCGCTGCGGGGGACCTGATCGGGACGCATGTCTCAGCCGCAGGCCCCACCGAGATCCTCCTCAATGAGCAGGAGCTCGCGGCTGCGTTGCAGCCCACCAGCACCTACAGCCAGCCCGCAGACCTCTGGGTCACCGAGGTCGGGAATCCCACCTCGGCTGGTTTCGCGGGAATCCGCTGCTACGACGACCACCTCTACTCCGACCGCTACGAAACCGTCCGCGGGGTGACAGCGGGCCAGACCGTCTACTGCATCGCCTACCAGGTCGCGGCGCTGACCCTGACCAAATCGAGTCCGACGGTCAACTACGACTCCACGACGGACACCATTAGCTACACGTACGCCGTCACCGCAACCGGCATCGCGAGGACCGGCACCAACACCACGCTGTACGGCGTGTCTGTCACGGACGACAAGATCACCTCGCCGAACACCGTCACCTGCACCCCCACCACCCTCACCTACGGACAGGCTGCCAACTGCACGGCGACCTACCAGGTTACCCAGGCCGACCTCGACGCAGGCTCGGTGACCAACACGGCCACCGCGCTGGGCCACTTCAATAATGCCAGCGGCCCCGTGGTCAATTCGAAACCGGCCAGCGTCAAGGTCCCTGCGGTCCAGACGCCCGGGGTCACGCTCACCAAGACCCCGGCCCCGGACACCTTCACGGCCGCCAACGACCTGATCACCTACACGCTCACGCTGACAAACACGGGCAACGTCACGCTGACGTCCCCGACGATCACGGATCCTGGGACCGGTGTGACCGGGCTCACCTGCGACCCGGCCCCGACGCCCTTTGCCCCGGGCGCCAGTTTGACCTGCCACGCCAGCCACCTCATCACGGCGGCCGACGTCACCGCCGGTTCCTTCGCCAACACGGCTCACGGCTCTGCGCTGTTCGGCGCGGTGCCCTACAGCGATGACGACACCGCGACCGTCAGGCTCCGCCAGGTCACGCTTGCCAAGACCGCTGCGCCCTCGACCTACAGCAGCGTCAACGATCTGATCACCTACAGCTACACCATCACCAACACCGGCAACGTGAGCCTGCCGGCGACGCAGTACAGCGTCACCGACGACCACATCGCGAGCCCCTTCGACTGTGGCGCCTCGGTCGCCCTCGCTCCTGGTGGGACCGTCACCTGCAGCGCGAGCTACACCATCACCCAGGCCGACATCGACAACGGCTCGGTGACCAACCACGCCACCGCCTCGGGCGGCGGGCTGACCTCCAACGAGGCCACCGCCACCGTCACCGGCCCCGAGCCGGCACCGGCGATCAGCCTGGCCAAGACCGCTGCGCCCTCGACCTACAGCAGCGTCAACGATCTGATCACCTACAGCTACACCATCACCAACACCGGCAACGTGAGCCTGCCGGCGACGCAGTACAGCGTCACCGACGACCACATCGCGAGCCCCTTCGACTGTGGCGCCTCGGTCGCCCTCGCTCCTGGTGGGACCGTCACCTGCAGCGCGAGCTACACCATCACCCAGGCCGACATCGACAACGGCTCGGTGACCAACCACGCCACCGCCTCGGGCGGCGGGCTGACCTCCAACGAGGCCACCGCCACCGTCACCGGCCCCGAGCCGGCACCGGCGATCAGCCTGGCCAAGACCGCTGCGCCCTCGACCTACAGCAGCGTCAACGATCTGATCACCTACAGCTACACCATCACCAACACCGGCAACGTGAGCCTGCCGGCGACGCAGTACAGCGTCACCGACGACCACATCGCGAGCCCCTTCGACTGTGGCGCCTCGGTCGCCCTCGCTCCTGGTGGGACCGTCACCTGCAGCGCGAGCTACACCATCACCCAGGCCGACATCGACAACGGCTCGGTGACCAACCACGCCACCGCCTCGGGCGGCGGGCTGACCTCCAACGAGGCCACCGCCACCGTCACCGGCCCCGAGCCGGCACCGGCGATCAGCCTGGCCAAGACCGCTGCGCCCTCGACCTACAGCAGCGTCAACGATCTGATCACCTACAGCTACACCATCACCAACACCGGCAACGTGAGCCTGCCGGCGACGCAGTACAGCGTCACCGACGACCACATCGCGAGCCCCTTCGACTGTGGCGCCTCGGTCGCCCTCGCTCCTGGTGGGACCGTCACCTGCAGCGCGAGCTACACCATCACCCAGGCCGACATCGACAACGGCTCGGTGACCAACCACGCCACCGCCTCGGGCGGCGGGCTGACCTCCAACGAGGCCACCGCCACCGTCACCGGCCCCGAGCCGGCACCGGCGATCAGCCTGGCCAAGACCGCTGCGCCCTCGACCTACAGCAGCGTCAACGATCTGATCACCTACAGCTACACCATCACCAACACCGGCAACGTGAGCCTGCCGGCGACGCAGTACAGCGTCACCGACGACCACATCGCGAGCCCCTTCGACTGTGGCGCCTCGGTCGCCCTCGCTCCTGGTGGGACCGTCACCTGCAGCGCGAGCTACACCATCACCCAGGCCGACATCGACAACGGCTCGGTGACCAACCACGCCACCGCCTCGGGCGGCGGGCTGACCTCCAACGAGGCCACCGCCACCGTCACCGGCCCCGAGCCGGCACCGGCGATCAGCCTGGCCAAGACCGCTGCGCCCTCGACCTACAGCAGCGTCAACGATCTGATCACCTACAGCTACACCATCACCAACACCGGCAACGTGAGCCTGCCGGCGACGCAGTACAGCGTCACCGACGACCACATCGCGAGCCCCTTCGACTGTGGCGCCTCGGTCGCCCTCGCTCCTGGTGGGACCGTCACCTGCAGCGCGAGCTACACCATCACCCAGGCCGACATCGACAACGGCTCGGTGACCAACCACGCCACCGCCTCGGGCGGCGGGCTGACCTCCAACGAGGCCACCGCCACCGTCACCGGCCCCGAGCCGGCACCGGCGATCAGCCTGGCCAAGACCGCTGCGCCCTCGACCTACAGCAGCGTCAACGATCTGATCACCTACAGCTACACCATCACCAACACCGGCAACGTGAGCCTGCCGGCGACGCAGTACAGCGTCACCGACGACCACATCGCGAGCCCCTTCGACTGTGGCGCCTCGGTCGCCCTCGCTCCTGGTGGGACCGTCACCTGCAGCGCGAGCTACACCATCACCCAGGCCGACATCGACAACGGCTCGGTGACCAACCACGCCACCGCCTCGGGCGGCGGGCTGACCTCCAACGAGGCCACCGCCACCGTCACCGGCCCCGAGCCGGCACCGGCGATCAGCCTGGCCAAGACCGCTGCGCCCTCGACCTACAGCAGCGTCAACGATCTGATCACCTACAGCTACACCATCACCAACACCGGCAACGTGAGCCTGCCGGCGACGCAGTACAGCGTCACCGACGACCACATCGCGAGCCCCTTCGACTGTGGCGCCTCGGTCGCCCTCGCTCCTGGTGGGACCGTCACCTGCAGCGCGAGCTACACCATCACCCAGGCCGACATCGACAACGGCTCGGTGACCAACCACGCCACCGCCTCGGGCGGCGGGCTGACCTCCAACGAGGCCACCGCCACCGTCACCGGCCCCGAGCCGGCACCGGCGATCAGCCTGGCCAAGACCGCTGCGCCCTCGACCTACAGCAGCGTCAACGATCTGATCACCTACAGCTACACCATCACCAACACCGGCAACGTGAGCCTGCCGGCGACGCAGTACAGCGTCACCGACGACCACATCGCGAGCCCCTTCGACTGTGGCGCCTCGGTCGCCCTCGCTCCTGGTGGGACCGTCACCTGCAGCGCGAGCTACACCATCACCCAGGCCGACATCGACAACGGCTCGGTGACCAACCACGCCACCGCCTCGGGCGGCGGGCTGACCTCCAACGAGGCCACCGCCACCGTCACCGGCCCCGAGCCGGCACCGGCGATCAGCCTGGCCAAGACCGCTGCGCCCTCGACCTACAGCAGCGTCAACGATCTGATCACCTACAGCTACACCATCACCAACACCGGCAACGTGAGCCTGCCGGCGACGCAGTACAGCGTCACCGACGACCACATCGCGAGCCCCTTCGACTGTGGCGCCTCGGTCGCCCTCGCTCCTGGTGGGACCGTCACCTGCAGCGCGAGCTACACCATCACCCAGGCCGACATCGACAACGGCTCGGTGACCAACCACGCCACCGCCTCGGGCGGCGGGCTGACCTCCAACGAGGCCACCGCCACCGTCACCGGCCCCGAGCCGGCACCGGCGATCAGCCTGGCCAAGACCGCTGCGCCCTCGACCTACAGCAGCGTCAACGATCTGATCACCTACAGCTACACCATCACCAACACCGGCAACGTGAGCCTGCCGGCGACGCAGTACAGCGTCACCGACGACCACATCGCGAGCCCCTTCGACTGTGGCGCCTCGGTCGCCCTCGCTCCTGGTGGGACCGTCACCTGCAGCGCGAGCTACACCATCACCCAGGCCGACATCGACAACGGCTCGGTGACCAACCACGCCACCGCCTCGGGCGGCGGGCTGACCTCCAACGAGGCCACCGCCACCGTCACCGGCCCCGAGCCGGCACCGGCGATCAGCCTGGCCAAGACCGCTGCGCCCTCGACCTACAGCAGCGTCAACGATCTGATCACCTACAGCTACACCATCACCAACACCGGCAACGTGAGCCTGCCGGCGACGCAGTACAGCGTCACCGACGACCACATCGCGAGCCCCTTCGACTGTGGCGCCTCGGTCGCCCTCGCTCCTGGTGGGACCGTCACCTGCAGCGCGAGCTACACCATCACCCAGGCCGACATCGACAACGGCTCGGTGACCAACCACGCCACCGCCTCGGGCGGCGGGCTGACCTCCAACGAGGCCACCGCCACCGTCACCGGCCCCGAGCCGGCACCGGCGATCAGCCTGGCCAAGACCGCTGCGCCCTCGACCTACAGCAGCGTCAACGATCTGATCACCTACAGCTACACCATCACCAACACCGGCAACGTGAGCCTGCCGGCGACGCAGTACAGCGTCACCGACGACCACATCGCGAGCCCCTTCGACTGTGGCGCCTCGGTCGCCCTCGCTCCTGGTGGGACCGTCACCTGCAGCGCGAGCTACACCATCACCCAGGCCGACATCGACAACGGCTCGGTGACCAACCACGCCACCGCCTCGGGCGGCGGGCTGACCTCCAACGAGGCCACCGCCACCGTCACCGGCCCCGAGCCGGCACCGGCGATCAGCCTGGCCAAGACCGCTGCGCCCTCGACCTACAGCAGCGTCAACGATCTGATCACCTACAGCTACACCATCACCAACACCGGCAACGTGAGCCTGCCGGCGACGCAGTACAGCGTCACCGACGACCACATCGCGAGCCCCTTCGACTGTGGCGCCTCGGTCGCCCTCGCTCCTGGTGGGACCGTCACCTGCAGCGCGAGCTACACCATCACCCGGCCGACATCGACAACGGCTCGGTGACCAACCACGCCACCGCCTCGGGCGGCGGGCTGACCTCCAACGAGGCCACCGCCACCGTCACCGGCCCCGAGCCGGCACCGGCGATCAGCCTGGCCAAGACCGCTGCGCCCTCGACCTACAGCAGCGTCAACGATCTGATCACCTACAGCTACACCATCACCAACACCGGCAACGTGAGCCTGCCGGCGACGCAGTACAGCGTCACCGACGACCACATCGCGAGCCCCTTCGACTGTGGCGCCTCGGTCGCCCTCGCTCCTGGTGGGACCGTCACCTGCAGCGCGAGCTACACCATCACCCGGCCGACATCGACAACGGCTCGGTGACCAACCACGCCACCGCCTCGGGCGGCGGGCTGACCTCCAACGAGGCCACCGCCACCGTCACCGGCCCCGAGCCGGCACCGGCGATCAGCCTGGCCAAGACCGCTGCGCCCTCGACCTACAGCAGCGTCAACGATCTGATCACCTACAGCTACACCATCACCAACACCGGCAACGTGAGCCTGCCGGCGACGCAGTACAGCGTCACCGACGACCACATCGCGAGCACCTGCGACTGTGGCGCCTCGGTCGCCCTCGCTCCTGGTGGGACCGTCACCTGCAGCGCGAGCTACACCATCACCGGCCGACGTCGACAACGGCTCGGTGACCAACCACGCCACCGCCTCGGGCGGCGGGCTGACCTCCAACGAGGCCACGGCCACCGTTACCGGCCCCGAGCCGGCACCGGCGATCAGCCTGGCCAAGACCGCTGCGCCCTCGACCTACAGCAGCGTCAACGATCTGATCACGTATGACGTGACCTCAAAACACCGGCAACGTCACGATCACCGACCCGACCATCACCGATACCGACCCCGGAGTCGCGTGCATGAACTGCGACTCCGCCCGAGCGCCCTGGCTCCAGGCGAGTCGTTGGTCTGTCACTTCGGCCACTACGCCATCCCCGGCCGACGTCGTTGCCGGCTCTGTGATAACACCGCGCACGGCACGGCCAGCTTCCACGGGACGCCTCTGAGCGCCGAGGCCACCGCCACCGTGACTGGGCCTCCCAGAACCGGCCCTGAGCCTCGACAAGACCGCCGACTCGCCGGCCACCTACGGCGCCGCGGGTGACACCGTCAGCTACACCTACACCCTGACCAACACCGGCAACGTCACCCTGATCGCCCCCTTCAGCGTCAGCGACAACTACGTCGCCAGCGTGACCTGCGACTCGCTCGTGACCAGCCTGGCCGTGGGTGACCACGTCACCTGCACCGGCAGCTACACCATCACCGGCGACGACGTCGTCGCCGGCTCGGTGACCAACACGGCCACCGGCCAGGGCTACTACGGCACCGACCCGGTCCCCTCCAACGAGGACACGGCCACCGTTACCTGGGTCGCTCGACCGGCCCTGAGCCTCGACAAGACCGCCGACTCGCCGGCCACCTACGGCGCCGCGGGTGACACCGTCAGCTACACCTACACCCTGACCAACACCGGCAACGTCACCCTGATCGCCCCCTTCAGCGTCAGCGACAACTACGTCGCCAGCGTGACCTGCGACTCGCTCGTGACCAGCCTGGCCGTGGGTGACCACGTCACCTGCACCGGCAGCTACACCATCACCGGCGACGACGTCGTCGCCGGCTCGGTGACCAACACGGCCACCGGCCAGGGCTACTACGGCACCGACCCGGTCCCCTCCAACGAGGACACGGCCACCGTTACCTGGGTCGCTCGACCGGCCCTGAGCCTCGACAAGACCGCCGACTCGCCGGCCACCTACGGCGCCGCGGGTGACACCGTCAGCTACACCTACACCCTGACCAACACCGGCAACGTCACCCTGATCGCCCCCTTCAGCGTCAGCGACAACTACGTCGCCAGCGTGACCTGCGACTCGCTCGTGACCAGCCTGGCCGTGGGTGACCACGTCACCTGCACCGGCAGCTACACCATCACCGGCGACGACGTCGTCGCCGGCTCGGTGACCAACACGGCCACCGGCCAGGGCTACTACGGCACCGACCCGGTCCCCTCCAACGAGGACACGGCCACCGTTACCTGGGTCGCTCGACCGGCCCTGAGCCTCGACAAGACCGCCGACTCGCCGGCCACCTACGGCGCCGCGGGTGACACCGTCAGCTACACCTACACCCTGACCAACACCGGCAACGTCACCCTGATCGCCCCCTTCAGCGTCAGCGACAACTACGTCGCCAGCGTGACCTGCGACTCGCTCGTGACCAGCCTGGCCGTGGGTGACCACGTCACCTGCACCGGCAGCTACACCATCACCGGCGACGACGTCGTCGCCGGCTCGGTGACCAACACGGCCACCGGCCAGGGCTACTACGGCACCGACCCGGTCCCCTCCAACGAGGACACGGCCACCGTTACCTGGGTCGCTCGACCGGCCCTGAGCCTCGACAAGACCGCCGACTCGCCGGCCACCTACGGCGCCGCGGGTGACACCGTCAGCTACACCTACACCCTGACCAACACCGGCAACGTCACCCTGATCGCCCCCTTCAGCGTCAGCGACAACTACGTCGCCAGCGTGACCTGCGACTCGCTCGTGACCAGCCTGGCCGTGGGTGACCACGTCACCTGCACCGGCAGCTACACCATCACCGGCGACGACGTCGTCGCCGGCTCGGTGACCAACACGGCCACCGGCCAGGGCTACTACGGCACCGACCCGGTCCCCTCCAACGAGGACACGGCCACCGTTACCTGGGTCGCTCGACCGGCCCTGAGCCTCGACAAGACCGCCGACTCGCCGGCCACCTACGGCGCCGCGGGTGACACCGTCAGCTACACCTACACCCTGACCAACACCGGCAACGTCACCCTGATCGCCCCCTTCAGCGTCAGCGACAACTACGTCGCCAGCGTGACCTGCGACTCGCTCGTGACCAGCCTGGCCGTGGGTGACCACGTCACCTGCACCGGCAGCTACACCATCACCGGCGACGACGTCGTCGCCGGCTCGGTGACCAACACGGCCACCGGCCAGGGCTACTACGGCACCGACCCGGTCCCCTCCAACGAGGACACGGCCACCGTTACCTGGGTCGCTCGACCGGCCCTGAGCCTCGACAAGACCGCCGACTCGCCGGCCACCTACGGCGCCGCGGGTGACACCGTCAGCTACACCTACACCCTGACCAACACCGGCAACGTCACCCTGATCGCCCCCTTCAGCGTCAGCGACAACTACGTCGCCAGCGTGACCTGCGACTCGCTCGTGACCAGCCTGGCCGTGGGTGACCACGTCACCTGCACCGGCAGCTACACCATCACCGGCGACGACGTCGTCGCCGGCTCGGTGACCAACACGGCCACCGGCCAGGGCTACTACGGCACCGACCCGGTCCCCTCCAACGAGGACACGGCCACCGTTACCTGGGTCGCTCGACCGGCCCTGAGCCTCGACAAGACCGCCGACTCGCCGGCCACCTACGGCGCCGCGGGTGACACCGTCAGCTACACCTACACCCTGACCAACACCGGCAACGTCACCCTGATCGCCCCCTTCAGCGTCAGCGACAACTACGTCGCCAGCGTGACCTGCGACTCGCTCGTGACCAGCCTGGCCGTGGGTGACCACGTCACCTGCACCGGCAGCTACACCATCACCGGCGACGACGTCGTCGCCGGCTCGGTGACCAACACGGCCACCGGCCAGGGCTACTACGGCACCGACCCGGTCCCCTCCAACGAGGACACGGCCACCGTTACCTGGGTCGCTCGACCGGCCCTGAGCCTCGACAAGACCGCCGACTCGCCGGCCACCTACGGCGCCGCGGGTGACACCGTCAGCTACACCTACACCCTGACCAACACCGGCAACGTCACCCTGATCGCCCCCTTCAGCGTCAGCGACAACTACGTCGCCAGCGTGACCTGCGACTCGCTCGTGACCAGCCTGGCCGTGGGTGACCACGTCACCTGCACCGGCAGCTACACCATCACCGGCGACGACGTCGTCGCCGGCTCGGTGACCAACACGGCCACCGGCCAGGGCTACTACGGCACCGACCCGGTCCCCTCCAACGAGGACACGGCCACCGTTACCTGGGTCGCTCGACCGGCCCTGAGCCTCGACAAGACCGCCGACTCGCCGGCCACCTACGGCGCCGCGGGTGACACCGTCAGCTACACCTACACCCTGACCAACACCGGCAACGTCACCCTGATCGCCCCCTTCAGCGTCAGCGACAACTACGTCGCCAGCGTGACCTGCGACTCGCTCGTGACCAGCCTGGCCGTGGGTGACCACGTCACCTGCACCGGCAGCTACACCATCACCGGCGACGACGTCGTCGCCGGCTCGGTGACCAACACGGCCACCGGCCAGGGCTACTACGGCACCGACCCGGTCCCCTCCAACGAGGACACGGCCACCGTTACCTGGGTCGCTCGACCGGCCCTGAGCCTCGACAAGACCGCCGACTCGCCGGCCACCTACGGCGCCGCGGGTGACACCGTCAGCTACACCTACACCCTGACCAACACCGGCAACGTCACCCTGATCGCCCCCTTCAGCGTCAGCGACAACTACGTCGCCAGCGTGACCTGCGACTCGCTCGTGACCAGCCTGGCCGTGGGTGACCACGTCACCTGCACCGGCAGCTACACCATCACCGGCGACGACGTCGTCGCCGGCTCGGTGACCAACACGGCCACCGGCCAGGGCTACTACGGCACCGACCCGGTCCCCTCCAACGAGGACACGGCCACCGTTACCTGGGTCGCTCGACCGGCCCTGAGCCTCGACAAGACCGCCGACTCGCCGGCCACCTACGGCGCCGCGGGTGACACCGTCAGCTACACCTACACCCTGACCAACACCG
>CAVQCV010000005.1:0-1290000 GCA_963711105.1 uncultured Chloroflexia bacterium
GCCTTCCAAGCTGAATGTCGCGGGTTCGAGACCCGTCTCCCGCTCCAATCCCCATTTCGTGCTCAGCACGACACTCAGCCTGTTCGGCGCGAGTGGCATGTAAGCTGCGCTGGCCTGCTGCAGCGCTCAGCTGAGGCTCGGGACCCCAGACGGACACCTCCATCCCTCACGCTCACGACGCCTCTTCGGCGCGAGGAGGCCGTAGCGAGATTGTTACGATGCTCAGTGCCCGCAGCTTCCGCCTGGATGACCAGCCGATGAGGAGAACAGCATGATCCGGCTTCGAGCCAGCTCGGAACCATGAACGGAGACTCCGAGCGGACCGTCGACGACTACAACGCCATGGCCGACATCTACGCCGACGAGGCGGATCGGAACCCAATGAACGCATCGTACGAGCGGCCGGCGATGCTGGAGATGGCGGGAGATCTCCGGGGCAGGCGGGTACTCGATGTGGGGTGCGCCGCCGGGGCGCTTTCCGAGGCGCTGGTCGATCGCGGTGCTTCCGTGGTGGGGATTGACGTCACCGAACGTCTCGTCGTCCGGGCACGCGCTCGCCTGAACGGTCGGGCGGACTTCCTTGTCGCCGACATCGCCGAACCGATGCCGTTTCTCGCGTCCAATTCATTCGACCTGATCACCGCATCGCTGGTGCTCCACTATCTGGCCGACTGGGGATCCACTCTGCGCGAGTTCGACCGCGTCCTGAAGTCAGACGGAGCGCTTCTGATTTCCACGCATCACCCCGTAATGGACGTGGAGATCGCCGATCCGCCTGCCGACTACTTCGCCACGACGCTGCTGACCGACATCTGGAACAAAGGCGGCCGCGACTTCACCGTCCGTTTCTACCACCGGCCGCTCGGCGCCATCGTTTCCGCGCTCGCGGACGCCGGGTTCGCAATCGAGCGGATCCACGAGCCGACCCCGGATCGCGAAAGCTTCGCTGCCACCCCCGCTATGTACGAGCGGATGAGGCGAGGGCCGTGGTTCCTGTTCCTGCGGGCTGTCAAGCGGTAGGTCCGCGTCACGGCGTGGGCTGCGCGGAGGCTCCAGTCGGTTGCCACAGCGCTCCAGCGGGTCGACCAGCGGACAACTTTCAGCCCTCGATTTCGGGCAAATCCTCCAAGCGCCTTTCAGTACCCGGGCTTGCGTGCCCGGCGATCCTTGAATATGCTGCTCCTTGTTCAAGGTTATCTGCCTAAGCTTGAATTGGTAGCTCGTGGAGTGAGGATGCCCGGCTTCGAAGAGAGGGTATGGGAAGCGTCGCCTGACACCTACGGCCCCCGAGCGGCGCGAACTTCGTTTCGCTATTCGGCCTTCCTGCCGGATCCGATCTTGCGGCTCGAAACTCGTGTCACTGACACGGTCCTTGCCGAGATCGAGGCGGCCGCCGTCGGAGTGCGAGAACTCCAGTCCAGTCCGACGTTCCGAGGACTCGAAGCCGTCGGTCGTCAGCTGCTCCGAGCCGAAGCTCTCGCTTCCAGCCGGATTGAAGGGCTTGAAGCAAGCCAGCGCCGCATCGCCCGGGCTCTTGCGACCGATGAGGATCGTGACGAGACGGCGCGAAGCGTGATCGCCAACATCTCGGCGTTGCAACTTGCGGTCGACATCGCGATGGAGACGAACGCTCTGACTGTCGATGACATCCTGGCCATCCATGATCGCCTGATGGTGCTCCCGAGGGAGAGGCGTTTCGCTGGTCGGCTGCGGGACGTCCAGAATTGGATTGGACGAGGGAGTACGCCACGCGACGCGGAATTCGTCCCGCCTCCTGAGGACCAAGTCCCGGGACTCATGAGCGATCTGGTCGACTACCTAAATCGCGACGACCTTTCGCCCATCGTGCAGTCTGCGGTCGCCCATGCGCAATTCGAGACCATCCATCCATTTGTCGATGGCAATGGACGCACTGGCAGGGCCCTAATCCACATCGTTCTGCGGCGAGGAGCTGTGGCCAGCCGCATCGTGCCGCCGGTGTCGGTTGTTCTCGCCACGAACAGGAGCCGGTACGTCGACGGTTTGACTGCGTACCGTCAAGGTGACCTGAATGGATGGCTCCTGTTCTTCGCGAGGTCGCTCTCGGATGCTGCAGCTGCGTCGCGGCGACTTGGCTTGCGATTGAGTGAACTCGAGGCTTCCTGGAAGGCGACCGTCCGCCCGCGCAAGGGCTCAGGCGCCGAAAGACTCATGGGAAGTCTCGCGGCCCACCCAGTGCTCTCGGTCAAGGTCGCACTTGAGGCGATCGGGGGGACCTTCCAGTCGGTCAACACGGCTATCGATCGTCTGGAGTCCGCAGGCATCCTGCGAGCTGTTCGCGGCGACTGGCGACGCAACCGCCTGTGGGAGTCTCCGGAGATCCTGGCGCTGCTCGACGAGTTCGAGGCTCAATCGGCCGTGCCGACGGGAGCCGCTGAGCCGCCCCGTCCTGCCCCTCGGCCGGCTCAGTCGCCGGCGGCGCCCAGGACGAGGGGATAACGCATGGCCTCGAGATTGGGGACGCGCGGCTAACCGGCTGTGGGCGCACGGTCCGGATGGGCGACTGCTACCACCACCAGGCCATCAATCCCCGCGAAGTCGTCCGGATTGCATGTGTAGAGGGGCAGCCCGTTGGCGAGGGCAATGGCCGCGATCATGGCGTCGTAGGCCCGAGCGCTCGTCTTCCGGCCTGAGCGTCGAAGCGAAGCCGCAACCTGGCCGAATGCGCGGGCTGCCTCGACGTCGAAGGGAAGGGGATCGAAGTCGGCTTCTGCCTGCTGGAGGTGGGCAAGGCGGGCGGCCCGTTCGGACTCGTCGGCCGCTACGAGCGGCCCGACCGATAGCTCCGCGAGGCTGATCGTCGAAATGAGGGGCTGGTCGGGGAGTGCCGTGGCGTCCCGGAGGCGGGGCAACAGGATCAAAGTGCTCGTGTCCAGTAGCCCGGTCTTGACGTCGCTCACAGGCGTGGATCGAGCGTCGAGTCCAGTTCGCCACGAAGAGCCCTTCCGTCCACGGGAGGCAGTCTTCGCCAGCGTGCCAGAAGCATGGACGCACCTATTCCACGTGTGCGAACTGGTCGAAGCTCGGCCACGGGCTTGCCGTCTCGGGTAACGATCAGACGCTCCCCTGCGGCAACCCGATCGACCACGTCGCCGCCATGGTTGCGTAGATCACGGATCGTCACTTCGGGCATGGGGGCATGGTATCACGGGTGAGACACGCCGAGGAACCACCGATTAGGAGATATCAAGCCGCTGCGGAAACGACCAGCGTCGCGAGCAGGTCCGACACGGAGGCCGTGGCCAGGCCGATCACCGTGTCGGCGGCTCCGTAGTAGACGAGGACTCGCTCGCCCGATGGATCGAGCACCCAGCCGCTCGGAAACACGACATTCGGCACGTCGCCGGTTCGCTCGTAGTCGGCCTCCGGCCCGAACTGCCAATCGTCCGTTCGCGCGATCACCCTGGTCGGATCGTCGAGATCGAGCAACGCGAGACCGCTTCGGTAGAGCGCGCCCGAGGCGGTCAGTCGAACCCCGTGGTAGAGGATCAGCCAGCCGGCAGACGTTTCAAGCGGCGGCGGGCCGAGCCCGACTTTGCCCGCGTCCCACCAACCGCCGGCGCGAGCCGGAAGGACGAGCTCGGGTTCCGACCAGGTCCGCAAGTCAGGCGATCGGGAAAGCACTATGTTTGCCGGCCCGCCCCCGTACGGGCGATGGAGCATGAGCCACTGATCTCCGAACCGTCTGGGAAAGAGCGCGGCGTCCTTGTCATCGGGAGGACAGATGGGGCCAAGCCGCCTGAACGTGACGAGGTCCTCCGTCAGTGCCAGCGACACGAGCGGCCCCTGCTCGGAGTAGGAGGTGAACGTGATCGCGTACTGGGCGAGCTCGGGCAGGTAGACGATCCGCGGATCCTCGATTCCCCAGGCGTCCTCGGGATGGAGCGAGACGTTGCCTTCGAGCGCGGGCTTGAGATCGAAACGCCAGTCGTGTTCGCCGTCGGCGCTGCGAGCCACGGCGAAATGCGATTGGCCCCGGAAGCCCTCGACCCTCACCAGCAACGCTATCTCGTCACCCTGACGGGTCGCACCGGGATTGAAGGCCGCATGCGCCCGGTAGGGGAGGTGATCGGCGGTGATGATCGGGTTTTCCGCGCTTCGGAAGAAGGGGCTGCTCATGGCAGCCGAAGCTGCGCGGTCAAGCATGGCGTCACGGGCTTTCGCGGGATTCTGTGCGGGTGGGAGCGCTGGAAGTCCTGTCCGGGAAGTCGGTATCGCCGGCGTCGCGCTGAAGCGGACCGGCAGGCTCGCGGCCGGAAATGGAGTCCCTGGAATCCGGCTGGCTGCTAGGATCGAGGTCCGCTCGACTGGGTCGCCGGGCCGACCGGGACTCCCAAGAGGACGCGATGACAGACCCGATGGCTCAGGTTCCCGTGGGTTGGTGGTGGTCGGGATTGCCAGGTCTTGAGACCGAGCTCACTTATGGGCTGGTCCAGCTGGACCGACTGCCTGCAATTGAGAAGGATCTCACGGGCAGATGGGACTGGATCCCGGTGGTGGACGCCCCGCTCGCCTGGTCGATCTCGGATCGCGACGATGCGGAAGCTTTCATGCGTTCCGCGGATGCAGCAGGGGTGGTGGTGCCTGACAGTTTCCGCGAGTTCATCTCCAGACCCCAGCTCCGATGGTCGATCAGGTCAAGCACGGGCTGTTGGTGGAGTCTGGGCGAAGGCCGAGGCGTGATCGCCAGGGCGGCGATGGTGGACGCCATGCGAGACCTGGGCGCTGATATGCAGGCAGAGGAGCATGGGTCGCTCGCCTTCGTCCCCGCCCTGGGGCGACACGTCGTTCGCTTCCTGACCGATCAGCAGGATTGCATCTTCTGGTTCCTGGTCCTGGGCGACTCAGACGGCCCGGTGGTCGCATCCTTTGACGACCTGACCGGCGAATTCCAGGGCACTCCCGAGATCTGGAGGGTCTCATCGACGTTCGAGGAGTTCATGTATCGCTTCTGGATCGAGAACGAGATCTTCTTCAGAGTGGACGAGAACCTGCCGCTGACACCCGAGCAGGAGACGTACCGCCTCGAAGTTCTTCGGCTCGCCAGGGCCTGCGGCTAGACAGAACCGCAATCAGTCCCACCAGAAGAACCAGAACCTGGCGTTCAGCAGGCTCGCGGCCAGGTTGCTGATCGTTTCGGTGCTGCGGCCTGCCCGCCAACCGCCCGAAGATTCGGGCGGTTGGCCGTCGACAAACGTAACTGGGAACTATGGCTCGCGGGCGATGTGCGAGCGACGAACCGACGCCGACAGCAGCACCGCCCCGAGACCGGCCAATCCGGCCAGTCCCGCCCACAGGAGCCACGCCCCCGACCCGGTCGTGGAAGCCGGGCTTCCGAGCGTCGTCGTAGGCGGCGCCGTCACGCCCGGACCGCTGACGCCGAGACCGGCCTGTGCCAGGTCGCAGACGTCATAAGGATCCCCGTCGGCTGGGACGGTAATGCAGGCCCGGCCTGCGGCGTTGCCGGCGCTGCCGGCATCGGCCAGTGCCGGCGCTGCCAGGCCGTCGATCACGATCGTGACCGTCATTGCTGAGCCATTGCCGGCTGGATGAATACCCGCCTGGAACTGCGCGAGCGTGCAGTCGGCCGGTGCGACCTGAGCCGAGCAGGTGATCGAGCTGGGCGTGAACCAGGCCGGCAGCGAGCCGAGCTTCACCGTGTAGAAGTTGTCCGGCAGGCGCGCCGCGTCGGGAGTAACGGCGTTCGAGTTCGATACAGGCAACTCGTGGAACGTTGTCGCCGCCGATAGAGACGCCGCGGTCGACGTTCCCGCGTGCACCTGGGTCGGATTCCACGTGTAGGTGGTGGAGGAAGTAGCGAGGACATATGACACGAACGCGAAGTCCGACACGAGGCTGATTGGCGACCCTGACTCCGCGGCGGCGCCGCCCGCGTAGTCGGCGGCCGCAACGCCCAGCGCTACCGTGCCAGCCAGCCCTGGTGCGCTAATGTGGAGCGTGTACTGCTGGCCCGCGGTCACCGGCACGTTCACATAGAGCCGGACCCAGTCATCAGATGGGTTGCACAATCCCCCGCCAGTAGACGTGCCCACCGTGACGGCTACGCCTACGCTGGCGGCAGATAGGGGGGCGCAGTAGAGCTGGATTTCGGTCAGCACGCCGGTGGTTTCGGCCGTCACGGTCTGGGTGACATCGGCACCCGACATCGTGTACCTGCCGGAGCCGAGGGCGGCGCCGGCGTCGAGATCGCCCACAGGTGCCGCCAGCGCGGCCCCCGGCAGAGCCACGAGGGCCACCAGGGCCATAGTGATGGTAATGGCGGCGCGCCGCATGCCGACCTCCTCGGGCCTGTGGCCCGCCGTGCTTGGCCATGCGTGCCTGCCGCTATCCCTCGGCGGGTCTCGCTGGTCTCGCGCATTGTACATGGACTACCTTAATGGGTAGGTCCTTCCCGCTCCAACGCCTCTTGGATCGGGTCCGAATCAGAACCAGTGCGGGAGCAGCACCGCGAGCGAGGTCGCGAAAACCGCGATCCAAAGGATGGAGAGCGCCGCTTCTGATGCGCCTATCAGGGCATGCGCGTCGATCTCTTCCCTCGACCCGTCCGCGTAGACGATCGCGCCGCTCACGCTGACCGCCCGACGCCGGATCGACCGCGCCCGGGTTGAGAGCCGCCGCTGGGCCAGGCTGAGCAGAGCGGCCGCGAGGGCCGCGAGGCCCGTTGGGACCGGATGGGCGCCGGCCGCGTAGGCGGTCGCCAGGACGGGAAACGCCCCCCAGCCGAGCGCGAACCCCACATCCGAGTGCACCAGCGGCACCTCGAAGCCGTAGAGCACCACGATCGATGCGCCGCCGAGCACGAACAGGAGGAATAGCGGCCCGAACATCGTGGCCCCGACGAGACCGATCGCGCTCGCCACCAGGAGTGCCGCGGTGCCCATGGCGACGAGCAGCGGCGATGGGATCTGCGTGCGCAGCGGCCGCCCCTGGAGTTCATCGAACGAGTGCGAGCCGACCCCCACGGCCAGCCCGAATGCGATGAGCGCGCCGGCCACGGTCATGGGATCGGGCGCCGGGGCAATGGCGGCACCAAGAAGCACGTACGAGAGGTGCCAGATCGTGTAGGGCGGATGGAGCAGCGTCCAGTAGTCGCGCCAACCGTGACCGCGCGCCGCATAGAACGCTGGCGCCAGGGACGCCGGGGGAGGGGAGGCGTCGGCGGGTGAGAGTCCGGCCGCGGGCGGTGGGCCGGGCTTCTTCGCCCACATCACGACGCCACCGCCGACACTCATGCGGCGCGTGTGCACGTCGATCAGGCCTGCCTCGCGCCAGTACCTCTCGATGGTCGCGAGTGGATGGCGGGCGTAGAAGCGCTCGATGCTGGGACCGAGGAACGCCCCCACCGCGGACCACTTCGCCGAGACCAAACGACCTGCGACCGGCAGCCCTACACGTGTGTACAGCCACCACAGTGGGCGCCAGAAGCCACGCGGCAGGCCGAACTCGACCATCGCGACGCGGCCGCCCGGCTTCACGACGCGGACCAGCTCCCGCATCGTGGTGGCGGGATCGTCCACGTAGCGCAGGAGATACGTGAAGCTAAGATGGTCGAACGCGGCGTCGGCGAATGGCAGATGCTCGGCGCGACCCTCGACGACTGCGTCGTAGACCCCGCCCCGAGTCCGGGCTACGCGCAGCATGTCCTCACTCTGATCGAGCCCCACCACGGCGCAGCCGTAACGATCATGGAGCGCCTGGGCGACCATGCCGGTCCCGGTGGCCACATCGAGAACGCGGTCCGTCGGCCGCGCATCGATCGCGTCGACCAGGGCACGTCTCCAGCGCGGATCCTGCCCGAGCGACAAGACCCTCGCGACTCGGTCGTACGACGCCGCGATGCCGGTGAAGATGCGTTTCGGGTCGTCGGAGATCACGGCGAGACTCTGACAGATTTCGCGATCCGAAGGCCAGGTCGGGTGCGGCGCTTCCGGGCGGCGATCGCGTTTAGCCTCGAGAAGAGGCCATTTCGGCCAACACTGCGATTCGTGCGGGCATGTCCGAGCCGCCGATGCTTACGAACACCCGATCGACGCCCGCGACCCGCAGGCGCTCGATGCGCGCCTCGTGATCGGCCGGCCATCGCGCCATCGACCAATCCAGGAAGACTGAGACGGAAGGGCTGGAATCGGACGATTCCGCCAGGCGGCAGGCCATCCCAACAAGCTCGGGGTCGTCGTAGAGGCATCCACCGGACCTGGGGGCGACTCCTCAGCCGATTCCGGCACACGTTGACCAGGATCCGCGAGAACCAGGGGTCGAAGCGCTCGGCTTCGCGGAGCTTCGGCCAGAAAGCCGCTCAGGAGTTCACGATCGCCTCGCTACGTGAATCTCCGCCTCTGCCAGGGCTGATTTCGAGTCCTCGACGGAGAACGGGCCGAGCCCGAGGGGTTTTGGGGGCGGCCCGTTCTCGATTCGTGCGCCGCGGCCGTCTGGGCGGAACGGCACGCCGGCAACGCCGGCTATTGGGCGATCAGCCACTTCATGGCCGAGTCGGGGTCGGAGAAGACCTGCGAGTTGATGCCCAGACCGCGGTAGAGCTCGATCCACTGCTTCATGTTCAGCTGGCCCACGACCTTCTCCGGCAGTACCACGGCCCAATGCTTCCAACCTGCAGCCTTCACCGCCGGGAACCACACCGTCTGCGCCCATTCGGTGTCGTCCTTGCTGAGCGCGGAGTTGCCGCGGTCGTCAGATAGCCATTTCGTGCCGTGGTTTTTGGCCATGAGCTCGCAGCCGCTCATCAGGACCTGGCGCAGGGGCTCGCCAAAGATGAACTTGTGGAACTCGTGGTGCACCACGCCTGTTTCCGGGTGGTATACGAGGGTGGCGGAATCGTTGTCGATGACGGTCTGAACGGCCACAGCAAACCTCGACGCGTAGGGGCGCAGCCGGACAGGGCACGGCTACAAACGCCCTCTACGGGAGTAGTCGGCAGCGGAGGCGAGCGGCACAGCCTGACTCGCGGTCGACCTCGGGTGCTGGACCGATCCCGATGCTTGCGGTCAGTGCGAGCGAGCTACGATCTCGACGCCCAGGACCGGAGGGTCTTCATGTAGTTGGCTCGCTCGAACGCGGAGGGATCCGATGCCGTGGCCTGGCTGGCGCTGCCCTTGAGCTGAGCCACCGACTCGTACTCGCACTCGGTCATCCAGGCTCGCAGCTCGGCCTCCACCTTGCTGACGTAGCCGGGGCCATGGAGCAGCAGGGCCGAGGTCATCATGGCCACGTCGGCGCCGACGAGCAGCTCCTTGGCGACGTCCGCGCCCGTATGGACGCCTGAGCTGGCGGCCAGAGAGACCATGGGGTCGAGCTGGGGCCGGAGGATCGCGATCCAACGGAGGGGGAGACGCAGGTCTGCCGACTGGCTGAGTTCGACTCTGGAGATCACTTCCAGGGTCTCGAGATCGAGGTCCGGCTGGTAGAAGCGATTGAACAGAACCAGGCCGTCCGCGCCGCGCTTCACTGCCGCGTGAGCGAAGTTGGCGAACGCGGAGTAGTAAGGGCTGAGCTTGACTGCCAGCGGAATGGTGATCGCCGCACGCACGGCCGCGATCAGGTCCAGGTCCGCCGCGTCCATGTCCGCGGCGCTTTTGCTCGGGTCGGCCGCGACTCGGTAGAGGTTGAGCTCCAGGGCGTCGGCGCCCGCCTCCTGCATGAGCGTCGCGTAGCGAACCCAGCCGCCGCTCGTCGTGGCGTTGAGGCTGGCGATCACCGGGACCGTGCACTGCGCCTTGATTTCGGCCAAACGAGCCAGGTAGCGTTCGCCGACGTTGGGTATGGCATCGACCGTCGGGAAGTACTCGAGAGCCTCGGCGAATTGCCCGGCGCCAGCCTCGAGCGACCTGTTGAGCCCGATCTCTTCGCTGACGATCTCTTCCTCGAACAGGGACGGCAGGACGATGGCGCCCACGCCGGCTTCGTCGAGGAGGCGCGCCGTGTCCGACTCTCCGGTCAAGGGCGACGCCGAAGCGACGATCGGCGACCGCAGCGCGAGACCCAGGTAGTTGGTGCGAAGGTCGACGCTCATGCCTGGCCCTCCTCAGCGCTGCGCGGGGCCGCCGCCACCGCGGCCGGCTCCGTTTCGTCGATGTGCGGGACGCTCCGGTGGATGCCCGCCAGTTGCTCGTAGTAGCGCCGTCGCTCATCCACGTCGGCCTGGGCCAGCGTCGCAAGCTCGGCCGCGCGTTCCGGGTTGGTTCGCTGGAGGATCGCGAACCGCGTCTCCGCGGCCACGAACTCCTTGACCGGCATCGAGGGCGCGCTCGAATCAAGCTTGAACGGCTGACCCGACTCGCTCTCGCTCGGCTGGTACCGGTAGAGCGGCCAGTAGCCGCTCTTGACGGCGTCCTTCTGGTGCGACATGGACGTGGTCATGTCGATCCCGTGGGCGATGCAGGTGGAGTAGGCGATGACCAGGGACGGCCCCGGCCAGGCGTCCGCCTCGAGGAGCGCCTTGACCGCGTGCGCGTCGTTGGCCCCGATCGATATCTGGGCGACGTACACGTTGCCGTAGGACCGGGCGATTGCCCCGAGGTCCTTCTTTCCGGACGACTTCCCGGCTGCCGCGAACTTGGCGACGGCGCCGCGCGGCGTGGACTTGGAGGCCTGGCCGCCGGTGTTGGAGTAGACCTCCGTGTCGAGGACCAGGATGTTGATGTTGCGCCCGGAGCTGAGGGCCTGGTCGAGACCGCCGAAGCCGATGTCGTAGGCCCAGCCGTCGCCGCCGACGATCCATACGCCCCTGCGGACCAGGTCTCCGGCCACCGCCAGCAGGTGCTGGGCGTCGACGTGGTCGGCGCCGTCGACGCGCTGCAGGATCTCGCGCAACTTCGTCACGCGAGCGCGCTGGAGCTCGATCTCCGGCTCGGTGTCCTGGGGGCTGTCCAGAAGCTCGCGCACGAGCCCCGCCCCGACGACCGGAGCGAGCCGCTCCAGCAGCTGCCGGGCGTGGTCGTGTTGGGCGTCCAGCCCGAGGCGCATGCCCAGGCCGAACTCGGCGTTGTCCTCGAAGAGGGAGTTGTTCCAGGCCGGGCCGCGGCCGGCGGCGTTCTTCGTCCACGGCGTAGTGGGCAGGTTGGCGCCGTAGATGGAGGTGCAGCCGGTGGCGTTGGCGACGATCATCCGGTCGCCGAAGAGCTGGCTGGCGAGCCGCAGGTACGGCGTCTCGCCGCAGCCCGAGCAGGCGCCGGAGAACTCGAAGAGCGGTTCCAGAACCTGGGATCCCTTGACCGTATCGTGCGCAAGCAGGTTGCGGTCCAACTGCGGGATCGACTGGAAGAAGTCCCAGCTCCGGCGCTCGACCTCGACATGGTCCTCGATGGGCTCCATGTTGATGGCCTTGTGGCTCGAGTCGGACTTGCTCTTGGCCGGGCAGACGTCCACGCAGACGCCGCAACCGGTGCAGTCGTCGGGAGCGACCTGAATGGTGAGCAGGTGGTCGGTCAGCTCCCTGGACTTGAACTCCTTGGTCAGGTAACCCGCCGGCGCGCCCTCGGCCGCCGCGGACGGGAAGACCTTCATCCGGATGGTGGCGTGCGGGCAGACCATGGCGCACTTGCCGCAATCGATGCAGATCGACGGATCCCAGACCGGGATCGACTGGGCGATGGCGCGCTTCTCGTACTTGGTAGTTCCGGTGGGGAACGTGCCGTCCACGGGGAAGGCGCTGACCGGCAGCCGGTCGCCTTCACCCGCCATCAGGACGGCGGTCACCTGCTTGACGAAGTCGGGCGCGCCGTCCGGGATGGAGAACGTGGGCGGCTGACCGGTGACGGCTTGCCCCAGGGTCACATGCCCGAGCCGGCCGATCGACATGTCGATGGCGGCGAAGTTGCGATCGACGACCGCTTGGCCGCGCTTGGCGTACGTCTTCTCGGTGAACTTCTTGATCCGGGCGATCGCGTCGGCCGGCGGCAAGACCCCGGCCAGATGGAAGAAGCAGGGCTGCATGACCGTGTTGATGCGGTTGCCCATGCCGACTTCGGCGGCGACCGCGAAGGCGTCGATCACCCACAGGTCGATGCTCTTGTCGATCATCTGCTGCTGGACGTTCCGGGGCAGATGGTCCCAGACCTCGTCCGGCCCGTAGGGCGAGTTGAGAAGGAACGTGGCGCCCTTCTTGGCGAAGTCGACGATCCGGGTCCGCTCGAGGAGCCCGAATTGATGGCAGGCGATGAAGTCCGCCTTCTCGACCAGGTACGCGGACGGGATCGGCTTGGGCCCGAAACGCAGGTGCGAGACGGTGACGGAGCCGGACTTCTTCGAGTCGTAGACGAAGTAGCCCTGGGCGAACAGGTCCGTGCCCTCGCCGATGATCTTGACCGAGGACTTGTTTGCGCCGACGGTGCCGTCCGAACCAAGGCCGAAGAACATGGCCTGGATCTCGCCGGCCGGGCGAGGGTAGTGGAACTCGGTGTCGATCGGCAGGCTCAGGTGGGTCACGTCGTCGTTGATGCCGACGGTGAAGTGCTTCTTGGGCTTGCCGGCAGCAAGCTCGTCGAAGACCGGCTTGATCATCGAAGGCGTTACTTCCTTCGACGAGAGGCCGTAGCGACCGCCGATGACCCGCGGCGTCGACTTGAAGGGCGGCTTGTCGGAGTCCATCGCTTCGGCCACGGCGGCGACGACTTCGAGGTAGAGCGGCTCGCCGACGGCGCCTGGCTCCTTGGTCCGATCGAGGACGGCGATGGCGCGAACCGTGGACGGCAGGGCCGCCAGCAGCTCCTCGGCCGGGAAGGGCTGGAAGAGCCTGACCTTGACTACGCCGACCTTCTCGCCCGCGGCAACGAGCGCGTCGACGGTCTCTTCGACGGCCCCGTTGGCCGAGCCCATCACGATGACGACACGGTCCGCGTCGGGGGCGCCGTGGTAGTCGACAAGGCCGTACTGCCGGCCGGTTTGCGCGGCGAACTCGGCCATCACTTCTTTGACGATGCCCGGCAGCGCCACGTAGTAAGGATTGGCGGCCTCTCGGGCCTGGAAGAAGGCGTCGGGGTTCTGCGCGGTACCGCGGACCATCGGCGCGTCCGGCGTGAGACCCCGGCCGCGGAAGGCCAGGACGTCCTCGTCGCGGATCAGGGCCCGCATGTCCGCTTCTTCGAGCAGGACGATCTTGTTCACTTCATGCGACGTCCGGAAGCCGTCGAAGAAGTGGAGGAACGGAACCCGGGACCGGAGGGTGGCGGAGTGGGAGATCAGGGCGAAGTCGTGCGCCTCCTGGACCGAGCCGGCGGCCATCATCGCCCAACCCGTGGCCCGGGCATGCATGACGTCGCTGTGGTCGCCGAAGATCGAGAGGGCGTGCGTGGCCAGCGTTCGAGCCGCGACATGGATGACCGCGGGCGTCAGCTCCCCGGCGATCTTGAACATGTTGGGGATCATCAGGAGGAGGCCCTGAGACGCGGTGAAGGTCGTTGCCAGGGCGCCCTTCTGGAGCGCTCCGTGCATCGCGCCCGCGGCGCCGCCCTCGGACTGCATCTCGACCACGTCCGGGACCTTGCCCCACAGGTTCGGCTTGTTCGCGGCGGCCCAATCGTCGGCGTGCTCCGCCATCGGCGAGGCCGGGGTGATCGGGAAAATCGAGATCACTTCGCTGACGGCGTAAGCGACTCTCGCAGCCGCCTCGTTGCCGTCGATACATTCCCACCGCTGCGTCATCGCCGAGCCTCCATGAGCTGTGCCGTCCTTGGGGCGGAGTTCCACCCGATCGTGCCCCAGGGGAAGGCCTGACCCTCTCCGTTCTTGGCCGGAGCCGGGCAGCTGGAGTGCATCGGTGGTTGCGCTGGGTGGATCATATCGCCCCCGGGTCCATGCCCGCCGGTACAGGACGGCACGCCTCGCCGAGGCATCGGCGTGGAATTGGCGGTGCTACGCTCCACGCACCCATGAAAGACGATTACGAACGCCTGGCCGACGCCCTCGACCGGCTCGCGAGTGGGTTTCCCCACACGGAGTCCGGCGTCGAGTTGCGGATCCTGCGCAAGATGGTCTCGCCGGAAGAGGCGGCGCTTGCGTCCGTGATGACCGCGACTCCGGAACCGGTGGTCAGGATCGCCGAGCATGCCGGGCTGCAGGTCCACGAAACCGGCCAGATGCTCAAGGCGCTGGCCAGGCGGGAGTTTGTCTGGGTGTCTTCGACCCCGGGCGCCCGAGGCTTCCGGCTGGCGCCCTTCGTGGTCGGCAGTTACGAAGCGCACATGCGCGACCGCCCGGACGCGGAGTTCGCGCGGCTCATCGAGGAGTACTTCAGCGCCGCCGGTTGGGCGTTGGGCATGGCGGCCCAGCCGGCGCTGCAGCGCGTCGTGCCGGCTCGAGCGGCGGTCAAGTCGGAGTGGGTGCTTCCGTACGACGACGTCCGCGCCATCCTGCTCGGCGCAAAGTCGTACGTGATCGGCGACTGCGTCTGTCGTGTCCAGCAGGACCTGCTCGACCATCGCCAGTGCGACTTCCCGGTCAAGGCTTGCCTGTGGTTTTCCAGCGTGGAGGCGGATCGCGAAGACGTCAGCACGCAGGCAGAGGCCCTCGAGTTCCTCGATCGAATCGAGAAGATCGGCCTCGTCCACACCGTCAGCAACGTCGCCGAGGGCGTGGGCTACGTCTGCAACTGCTGCGGTTGTTGTTGCGGGCTGCTGCGCGGCATCAACGAATGGGGCATCGATCATTCGGTCGCCCAGGCCAACTACTACGCCGAGATCGACCTGGACTCGTGCACCGCCTGCGCCGTCTGCCTGGGCCGGTGCCAGGTCGGCGCCATCTCCGAGGACGACGGCGTCTACGCGGTGGACCGGGCCCGATGCATAGGCTGCGGCCTGTGCGTGACGGGCTGCGCGAGCGATGCGGTCGGGCTGCGGCCCAAGCCGCCGGAGGAGATGCTGATGCCGCCGCCGGACTACGCCGCCTGGGAGCGGGAACGGCTGCTCGACCGAGGTCTACCCGGCTAGGGCCGCAGGTTCGGTGGCCCGTCTCGCCGGTGATCTGGCGGGCCGATCTGGCGGGCCGGACTGGCGGGCCGGACTGGCGGGCTACCCGCGCCGCTCGATGGCCACGCCGCGCATGGCCAGGACGTAGCCCAGGCAGGCCATGAACGAGACCCCGACGGCGATGCTGATGGCCGCGATGAAGGGTCCGGGCTCCGCCGCCTGATCGGCGATCAGCTCCGACAGGTGGGGTTGGTCCGACAGAGCTACGGCGATGCCGGCCGCGCCGGCGACGGCCGCCGCGGCTCCGCCGAATGTCGCGATCGAGGCGACCCGCCCGCCGCCACCGCCGCCCCACGTGTGCCGGGGCATCCAACCTCGGGTCAGGACCAGCATTCCGGTGAGGACGCAGGTCCATGCCAGCGCGATCAGTACAGCGCCGACGACATCGCCCAGGCGATGCCAGCCGGCGATCATGGTGCTCGAACCGACGACCGCGGTCATGGTTGCGGCCACGACGGCCATGGGTATCCGCAGGCGGCGAGGCGCGACCAGGATCGCCGCCAGCGTGATCGAGGCGACGAGGGTCACGGTTCCGCTGGGGAAGCTGTTGGGCGCCCCATACCCCGACTCGCCGAGCAGATCCGGGCGCGGGAGCCACGCCTTGAGGAGGAGGCTGGTGAGATTGGCGCCGGCGAGGACGCCCGCGGTCGCGACCGCCGAACCGAAGCCGCCGCGGGCGAGGGCCAGGGCGGCCAGGCCCAGGGCGGCCATGAACGCGAACGCGAGTCCGATTCCGGCCAGGGTTTCGTTGGCGGCCTGGAGGATCGCGAGATCGACAGTCGCCCGGCCGTAGAGGATCGTGTCGCCGAGCCGCTGCCCCGTCACAGTCTGGGTCGTACTCGCCCAGGCCACGACGGCGAGGGCGGCCGAGGCCAACCCGAGCAAGAACAGCCTCCACTGGCTCTGGCGTTGGGTGACCACGGGGGTCCGTTTGCCGGTGAAGTCGGGCCGGCGAAGTCGCGGAATCCGCCTCAAGCGCGGGGTTCGGCCGATCGACGTGTCCACGCGGACAGACTACATGCCCCGGGGAGAGCTTTGGCGTCGCCGCGTTCGGGCCGTGAGTCCTGCTGGGCGGGTCATTCGGCGCCGATCGGCCGGTCGGCTCCGGCCGTGGCTAGGCTCCTCCAATGGATCCCGACTTCGATCTTGTGGTCATTGGCGCCGGCCCGGCCGGCGAGGCGGCGGCGTACCTGGCCCGAGCGCACGGGGCATCGGTCGCAATCGTGGACAGGGAGCTGTTCGGCGGGTCATGCCCGTTCTGGGCCTGCATGCCCTCGAAGGCGCTCCTGCACGCCGCGGCCGTCCACGCCGGAGGTGGCGACTACGACTGGTCCCGAGCGTCGGCGCGGCGCGACTACATGATCAACCGCGAAGGCATCGACTTCCCCAGCGACGCCGGCCACGTCCACGGCCTGGAGGCCGCCGGCGCGGTCGCAATTCGGGGCGCGGCGCGGATCGCGGGGCCCGGAACGGTCGTGGTGGAGAGCCCGGCGGGCGGCGGGTCGCGCACCCTCACCGCCCGTTCAATCATCGTCGCCGTGGGGACACAGCCGCGAATGCCGGCCATCGAAGGGCTCTCCGAGACGCGGCCGTGGACGAACCGTGAAGCCACGAGCACCCGCGAACTGCCCGACAGCCTGGTCGTGCTGGGCGCCGGCCCGACCGGCGTGGAGCTGGCCCAGGTGTTCGCCCGCTACGGCGTCGCCACGACCGTCATCGCCTCGCGCGATCGCCTGATCCCGACCGACCATCCACGCAACTCGGAGGCCCTCGAGGCCGGCCTGCGGCGAGACGGCGTCGACGTGCGCAAAGGCGTCCGCGTCGTCCGCGTTCGGCCGAAGGCGGGCTCGGCCGGCGCCCATGTCGTCGAGCTATCGGACGGCAGCAGCGTCGAAGGGCACCAGATACTCGTGGCGGCCGGCCGTGCCGCACCCCTCGACGGGCTCGGCCTGGAGACCGTGGGAGCGACGGTCCGCGACGGTCGCGTCGTGGTGGACGATCGATTGCTGGCAGCGCCCGACGTCTATGTGGCCGGCGATCCGGCCGGGCCGGAGATGCACACCCACCTCGCTCACTACCAGGGCGAGCTGGCGGTTCGGGTCGCACTGGGCGAGAACGTCCGAGCCGACTACCGGGCTATTCCGCACGCGACCTACACGGACCCGGAAACGGCGGGAGTAGGCCTGTCGCTCGAGCAGGCCCGGGCGGCCGGCCACGACGCGTTCGAGGAAGTGGCCGATCTTGCGACCTCGGCGAAGGGTTACGTGGCCGAGGCGGCCGGCCATGTCACGATCGTCGTGGATCGGTCCAGCGCCACTCTGCTCGGTGTGTTCGTCGCCGGCCCGGCGGCCTCCGAGACGATCCACGAGGCAGTTCTGGCCATCAAGGCGCAGGTGCCGATCGCCGTCCTGGCGGACACCGTTCACGCCTTCCCGACGACGGCCAGGGTCATGGGCGGCCTCTTCGTCGCGGCGGCTCGGCGCCCGGCAACCGGCGGTTCCTAGGGCCTCGAGGGTGGGCGGTGTCCTGGCCCGGCGGCTCGCGATCGCCTGGCGAATCCGCTGTGATTTTGTCGCTGAGGCCCCGCTGGGCTGGCGAGCCGAAATACCCAGGTCACAGCCGGCCCCTGGAGGCTCATACTCTCGCGGTGTCTTGGCTGCTTGCGGCTATGAAAGTGGCGGAGATGCACACCGCGTTGTGCTCCCGATGCGGCGCGGTCATGCCCGCCGCCGCTCAGTGCGAGCGCTGCGGGCTCGTTGCCGGCGAAGCCTCAATCGAGCAGGTAGCGGCGGGAATCGGCGGCGCGGCCGTGCGAGTGCGGGTTGCCATGCCGCGACTCCGCGGCCAGATCTGCGCTTGCGGGACCCCCCTAACGGCGGGCGCGGACGCCTGTGCGGCGTGCGGCCGGTCGCGCCTGATGCTGGCCATCTCGGGCCCGCCGCCGGCCTCATCGCGGGACGAGCCGCAGCGGAGGGGCTCCCCCCTCGGAATGCCGCGCTCGATGAAGGTGGCCATCGGCATGTACGTGGCCGCCTCACTGGTCCTTTCGGTGGTCGGCATCGCCGCGGGGATCGGCGGTGGCGGGCACGCCTCGGAAGGGTCGCCGGGGCCGGGGCAGGTGGCGGCAGGCGGTTCGAGTCAATCGGGCGCCACGGGCGAGCCGGAGGGCAACGGCGACAGGCCCGGCTCGATCGGCGGCTCGCCAGGCGCGAGTGAGGCGAGCGGCGCGGTCGGGACGGCGGCCGGCTCGACCCCGGGCACGGGCGCGTCGGGCACGGGCGCGTCGGGAGCGGGGTCCGGAGCGGCACCGGGCGGCGCCACTCCGACATCCACTCCGACATCGTCTCCGACCGGCGCCGGCACGTCGAGCGCGAGTCCGCTCGGCCCGACGCCCACGCCGCTCGGCCCGACGCCCACGCCGCTCGGCCCGACGCCGATCCCCGCCACTCCCACTCCTGCGGCAACGGCCGGCGACTCGGAGCTCTACCTGGCGATCACGACGCTGCCGGCGGCGGTCATGTCCAACTCGGACGTCGCCCTGGGGGCCACGACCGCGGCCGGTGCGAGTTGCTCGGCGAGGGTCAAATACCAGTCCGGCAAGGTGTCGCTGGCCCCGGGCCTGTCCAAGAAGCAGACCGCCAATTCGGCCGGCAAGGTCGCCTGGGTGTGGACCGTGGACCCGGACCCGGGCACCGGGACCGCCACCGTCACCTGCAAGGACAAGAGCAAACAGGCCACCAAGAGCAAGGCCTTCCTGGTCCTCTAGGCGCGCTGGCGCCCCCACGCGGTGTGGCTCTCGGACCCCTCGGAATCCCGTGACGCCGCTGCTGCGGCCCGTCCGGCGTCAGGCCCGCTCGGGCCCGGGTGAGGTCAGCATCTGGATCAGGGCCAGCTGCATGTCCGCGCTGGCGCGCAGCGTGTTCGCCAGGATTCCCATCTCGTATCTGGCCGTGAACTCCGAGGGATCGACGGCCTCGAGCCCGGTCGGGTCGGGGCTGCCGACGACGTCCGCGATCGAGGGAGCGGGCTGGCTGTTGGCCAGCTCCTGCATTCGGGACACGAGCGAGCCGATAGGGCTGATGCCGTCCATGCCGGAGCCATCGGCGGGCCCCGACGGTTCCTTAGGGGCTCGGCTTCGGAAGCGTTGTGCCCGCGCACTTCCCGGTGTCCAGGTCGCGGCGGTCCTAAGCACGGTTCGGAGCCGCTCCGGAACGCTGCGTCAGGCGGCCGGCCGGCGAACAGTGTCCTGATCTTCCGGGAGGACGACCAGCAGCAGTTCGGACAGGGCGACGTCGGCCGGCTGCACGGCCGCCTCCAGATCCGCCAGGGCGGACGCCACGCCGTCCATCGATCCCGACCTGGCCAGGGCGACGAGTTGAGAGCTGGCCTCGAAGACCCGACCCACGCCCATGTTGCCTGCGACTCCCTTGAGCTTGTGGGCCGCCTCCTCGAGCATTTCCGAATCCGCCAGGCTCACTCCTGACCGAAGGACCGGCAGAGTCTCCGCCAGCGTGGCGCGATACGAATCCACCATGGCCACGAGGAAGCCGGCCGTGCCGTCCGGATCCAGCCCGATCAACTCCTCCAGGCGGGAAGAATTGAGGATCTGGCGGCTCCCGATGACCACGCCTTGCTCGATCGGCTCGCCCCCGGCGGCCGGGCCGAGGCTGGATCTGGCCTCGCCGGAGGAGGGAAGCCACGTCCGCAGCGCGGCCGCTAGATCAGCCTGCCGGATGGGCTTGCTCAGATAGTCGTTCATGCCGGCCTCGAGGCAGAGGGTCCGGTCCCGTGCCGTCGCGTCAGCCGTGAGGGCGATGATGGGAACGTCGACGCCTCCGGCCCGGATGAGACGCGTTGCCTCGAGGCCGTCCATCTCGGGCATGTGGATGTCCATCAGGACGAGATCGATGCCGCCCGCCTCGATTTCGGCGATGGCCGTTCGGCCGTCCGCGGCCGGTACTGCCTTGACGCCGAGCCGGTCGAGCAGCCTCTCGGCCAGGCGCAGATTGGCTGCGTTGTCGTCGGCCACGAGCACGCGCGCTCCGGCGGTGTCGGAGCGCAGAGGCGGCCCCCCGTCCGCGGTGCGGGCCGCCAGGACCTCCAGCTCGGTGGGGCAGGCGAGCCGGGCGGTGAACCAGAACGTCGACCCGGCGCCCTTCTCCGATTCCATGCCGATCTCCCCGCCCATCAGGGCCACGAGGTTCCGGCAGATGGCCAGCCCGAGGCCGGTGCCGCCGAATCGGCGGGTCGTCGAGGCGTCGGCCTGGCAGAAAGGGGCGAACAGGCCGCGCTTCTCTTCGGGGCTGATTCCGATGCCGGTATCGGCGATCTCGAAGCGGACGAGGCTCGACTCCGGCCCCGATACGGCGAGGCGGGCTCGAATTGCCACGCCGCCGTGGGAGGTGAACTTGAGGGCGTTCCCGACCAGGTTGAATAGGATCTGGCGCAGCCGGTACGGATCCCCAGCGGCCACCTCCGGAAGGGCCGGGTCGATGTCGCGGGTCAACGACAGGCCCTTGGACCTGGCCCCGATGGCGAAGAGAGAGGCGACCGACTGGACCACGCCCTCGACCCGGAAGCCGATCCGTTCGAGCTGCATCCGGTTGGCCTCGATCTTGGAGAAGTCCAGCACGTCGTTGATGACCGAGAGAAGCGTCTGCCCCGACACGGAGATGGCCTGGACGCTTTCGAGCTGGTCCTCGCTCAGGTGGCCCTCGTCGAGCAGGTGGGCGTTGCCCAGGATCGCGTTCAGGGGCGTCCGGATCTCGTGGCTCATCATGGCCAGGAACTCGCTCTTGGCAAGATCGGAAGCCTCGGCGGCCTCCTTGTCCGCTCGCAGGTGCTCTTCGCCGACGAGCCGCCGGGTGGCCTCGCGTTCGCGCGAGATCAGCAACCTCTGGCGAACCAGTGTCATGACCACGACCGTCGCGGTGCCGGCCCAGGTGACGTCGGCGCCGAGCATGCGCGAGTGGGGCAGGGCCGTGGCGCTGACGCAGAGCAGCACCGCCACGATCGGCAGCCAGTCGGACACAGTGGCGGCAAGCCTGTCGTATCGGACGTGTCTGAGTGTGTCGTCGGTCCACGTCGTCCAGCCAAAGCCCAGGCAGAGGGTGCCCGCGGCGCAGAGCAGGTAGGTGACCGGGGTCACGGCCAGGCCGTGCAGCCCGGCATCCACGAAAAACGTCCACGCCAGACCCAGGATGAACACGCCGGGGATGCCGAACCAGACGCCTCCGAGCGTGGGCCGCCAGCGTTTGGCGAAGGCCGCCATCACGGCCGTTCCCGCGCTGGCCAGTACGGCCGCGGCTACGACCGGCGCGAACAACCGATCCGGCCCGCCGGGGTCTTCGCTGGCTCGCCAGAGGGTCAGCATCAGCGTCGTGCCGGCGGCCCAGATGATGCCTCCGTCGAGGGCTGTCATGGCCAGGTCCCGGCGGTCGAGGTTTCGGTACAGGGCCGGCATGATGACGACGAACGCCGGGACGGTGCCGGCTATGAACAGCACGTTGGCGACCAGGAAGCCGAACGAAAGGTTCGGCCCGGACTCGACCTTGAGCACGGCAGTGCCCGCGCCGACGGCGACCACGGCCCAGACCAGCGGCCCGTACCGAAGCCTTGCCGGCCCCGCCCGCCGCCATACGACGAGAAGGGCGATCGCCGCCGAGGCCGTAGCCACCACCAGGTAGAGGCTTTCGAACACGCCTCCCGAACCGCCCGAATTCGCTACCGACAGAACGGCCAGGATGACGACCGCGATACCGGCCCAGGCCAGGATCAGGAGATGGGCCCGGCCCGAGGGCGGGTCCGGCGCGGTTCGGGCCGGTGGAGCCGGCTGTCCGCCGGCTCGATCAGGGGGTTCCACTTTCCCCCGCGTCCCTTCTGATCAGGCCGGTCCTCACGAGGGCCGAGCGGAACCGCCCCAGTTCGGTGATCAGCACTCCGGCATTGCGGAGTGCGTCCAGGTCCGCGCCGGCTTGGGCAACCCGCTGGGCGGCGTCGATCGTGCCGCCGGCCCCGAACGGCCTCGCCTGGGCGATCACCCTCAGCGCCGCGTCCCGGGCGACTCTGGCGTTGCCGATCCTCAGCGCCGCCGCCAGGTCCTCGGCGACGGCATCCAGTGGGGGTATTGCGGTCTGCGCCAGCGGCACGTACTCGAGGGGGTTGAGCTGGAGGCGGCTGATCGTTTCTTCGCGCGGCTCCATAACCGGGCGGTTCTGCTCGGCGAGGATGGCTCGCACCTTGGCCAGGACCGTCCCGGGCGAGATCGGCTTGACGATGTAGTCGCGGATGCCCTGGCCGATCAGATCGACGACGGTGGAGCGGTCTGCCTGGCTCGTGCACACGATCACCGGGATGGAGGCCAGGCGCGGATTCGCCCTCATCTCATAGAGCAGCTCGCGTCCGCCCATGCCGGGCATGCGGATGTCGCTGATCACCAGGCTGCAGGATGCGGCATCCTGCTCCAGCAGCTTGAGGGCGGCTTTGCCGGAGGTGGCTTTGACCACGACGTGTTTGTCCTGCTTGAGGACCATTTCCAGCAGGACCAGCGCACCGGGTTCATCGTCGACTATGAGAATCACTCGACCACCAGCCGTAGGACGGCACACGCCGCGACTGCCCCCGGCACACACCACGGTCGCGGAGTCGTCAGGGGGTCCCTATTGGGTATCGGCCGGATCGACCCCGGGTTCAGCCGGCGCCGGGCGGGAAGCGTTGCGCCTGAATGGCGAATCGCTCCGCCGCGACCCATGGAACGGACGAGTTGCGACGTTGCCGCGGCGTCGTGGGTCGTCTATGCTGCCGTCCGGAAGTCACGTGTTGCAAGCTATTGCAATAACGACGCCTCTCAACTGCCAAGCGACGGAGGACGAATCGTGCACATCCCGGACGGGTACCTCGCTCCCACCGTAGCCGTGGGCCTGGCTGCCGTGACCGTGCCCGTGTGGGCCGTCTCCACCCAGAAGGTGAAGAAGGTGCTCAACAACCGGACCGTGCCCTTGCTCGCCGTCTTTGCCGCCCTCAGCTTCACGATCATGATGTTCAACGTGCCGGTTCCCGGCGGTACGACGGCCCACGGAGTTGGGGGCACGCTCATCGCCGTGGTGCTGGGGCCGTGGGCGGCGGTGATCGCCGTGAGCACGGCGCTGATACTCCAGGCCCTCTTCTTCGGCGACGGCGGGATTCTGGCCATCTTCGCCAACTGCCTGAACATGGCCGTCATCCTGCCCTTCGTCGGCTACGCGACGTACCGTGTCCTGGCCGCGGGCTCGCCCGTGCTGTCAACCAGGCGGGCCATCGCGGCCGGCATAGGCGCCTACGTCGGCATAACCGTGTCGGCAATCGCAGTCGGCGTGGAACTGGGCGTGGAGCCGCTGTGGTTCAGCCAGAACGGCCACGCCCTGTACAGCCCGTATGGCCTGCGGGAAGCCGTTCCGGCGATGGTTGCGGCGCACGCGTTCGGCGCGTCCATCGTGGAGGGTCTGATTACCGCTCTGGGCGTCGCCTATCTGCAGCGCCGGCACCCCGAGTACCTCACCGGGTTGCGCCACGTGTTCGCGCCCGAGGCCCAGGACGAAGGCGCGGCCTCGCCCCGTCCGCTCTGGCAGCTCGGCCTGCTCGCCGTTGGCGCTTCGCTGGCGGTGATCGCGGCCGTCGGCCTGGTCGAGGGCGGCGGCGACCCGAACCGCATGTTCGGCGCGGATTGGGCGGCGGTCGATTGGCCGTCGGTGGCGAGCATGCTCGCGGTCACCGCGCTCATCGGCCTGGTGATCGTGCCGCTGACCTACTTCGTGCTGCCGCGCGGCCTCAAGCGCATCGGGGCCGTGTTCACGTTGCTGGCGGTGATCGCGCCGCTCGGCCTGATCGCCCCCGGATTCGCCTACGGCGAGGGCAGCACGGAGGACGTGGCGGCTGCCTTCGGCTATGTCCCATCCGGTCTTGCCGATTTCTCCCGCTTCTTCAGCGCTCCTCTGGCCGGCTACAACCTGCCCGTACCGTTCTTCTCGGACGCGAGCGCGCCGCTGTGGCACGCCGCGATCGGCTACGAGATCACCGGCATCGTCGGGATTCTGCTGGCGGGCGGCGCGATGCTGCTGATCGCCCGGCTGCTCCGGCCCGGCGCCTCGCGACCGGCAGCGTCCGTTCCGGCCCGCCCATGACCGTCCTCTCGCTACGCCGGCGACCCGCGCCCGAAGGCCGCATCGGCTGGCTCGAGCAGACGGTCGCCGGACTGGCCGGCAACATCGAACGCGCGATCTTCACCGAGGAGCACGCCCGTTCGGACGGCTTCCTGCAGCGCCGCGACCCTCGGGCCAAGGTCGCCGGTTCGCTCGTCGCGATCGTCGCCGCCAGCCTGACGTCGTCCGTCGTCGCGCTGATGGCCATGTACGCCGTCCTGCTGGCCACCGCCCGCGCCAGCCGCGTCCCGTCCGGCTTCTTCGTCAAGCGGGTCTGGCTCGGCATCCCGCTGTTCGCCGGCATCGTCGTCATCCCGGCCGTGTTCATGGTCCCGGGGCCGCGCGTGTTCGACCTTCCGATCGGCCCGCTGCACGTGGCCCCGTCGTGGAACGGGCTGGCGGGAGCGGTCCTGCTCGTGGCTCGGGTCGGCGTTTCCGTATCCGTGGCGGTGCTGCTGGTGGTGACTACGCCCTGGGCCGACATCCTCAAGAGCCTGCGGGGCATGCGGGTGCCCCAGGTCTTCGTCCTGCTCCTCTCGATGACCTACCGCTACATATTCCTCTTCCTCCATACCGCCAACGGCATGCTCCTGGCGCGCAAGAGCCGCGTCGTGGGCCGGACGAGCGGCGGGGAGCAGCGGCGCTGGATCTCGGGCAGTATGGGCAACCTGATGAGCCGCGCCTTCAAGATGAGCAACGACGTCTACGCAGCCATGCTCGCGCGCGGTTTCGGGGGCGAGGTCCGGACCTACTCGGACTATCGAATGCGTCCCCTCGACTGGCTCGGCCTGGCGGCGGTCGGAGTGGTCGGCGCCGCAGTCGCCGTCGGCGGGAGCTTCCTGCCGTGACCGCCAAGACCGCCGCCATCCCCATCGCCGAGCCCCTGTTCCGGCTTCGCGGAGTCCGCTACCGGTACTCCGAACGCAACGTGGCGCTGGATGGAATCGACCTCGAGATCCGGTCCGGCGAGCGGGTGGCGCTGCTGGGCGCGAACGGTTCGGGCAAGTCGACGCTGCTCAAACTGCTGGACGGCATCGTCGCTCCTTCGGAAGGGGAGATGCGGGCCCTTGGCCGCGAAGTGGCTGCCGTGGCGGCGGGCGAGGACGCGTTCCGCTTCCATCGAGAGGTCGGCCTGGTCTTCCAGGACCCGGATATCCAGCTCTTCAGCGCGACAGTGCTGGACGACGTCGCTTTCGGCCCGCTCCAGCTCGGCCTCTCGCGCGACGACGTCAAGGCCCGCGTCGACGAAGCGCTCGCGTCCATGGACATTGCCCATCTGGCCGATCGGGCGCCCTTCGAACTCTCGGGCGGCGAGAAGAAGCGGGCCGCCATCGCGTCCGTTCTGTCGCTGCGCCCGGACGTGATCCTCCTCGACGAGCCTACCGCCTCGCTCGACCCCCGGACGAAGTGGGTGCTGGTGGACTTGATCGCCCGGCTCGGCGCCGAGGGCCGGACGCTCGTCACCGCGACCCACGAACTGGACATCGTGCCGCTCATCGCCGAACGCGTAATCGTCCTGGGCGAGAACCGCCGCGTTCTGGCGGACGGCGCGCCGGCCTCGATCCTGGCCGACCGGGATCTGCTGCTCCGGGCCAACCTGATCCACGAACACCTGCACCAGCACGGGGTCGTGCTCCACTCGCACCCGCACCCCAGGGACGAGCCCCACGAGTCCCAGGACGGGGAGGCCCAGGACGGAGAGGCCCAGGGCGGGGAGGCCGCCGCTGCCGCAGCCACCGTCGCCGCCGGATCGGCGAGGCCGGCGCGGTGAGCCGCACCCATCCGGCCACGACAACCGAGCCGTGCCCCTGGGACGAGATCCCGACTCGACTGCGAGCCGCCGGAATGCGTTGGACGCCGCAGCGCCGGACCCTCGTGGGCGTGCTCAGCTCGCTCGAGGGGCACGTGTCGGCCTCTTCGCTGATCGAACGTTGCCGCGACCTCGATCCCACGACTACGCCTTCGACTGTCTACCGGACCCTGGACGTTCTCGAGGATCTGGGCGTCGTCTGCCACGGCCACGACGTTGCCGGTCGCGAGGAGTACCACATCCTGCCGGGTTCGCCGCACGGCCACCTGTACTGTCAGGCCTGCGGCGCCACGTGGGAGATCCGGGACGAGGAAGCGGGCGCCATCGAGGGCGCGTTCCGCAAGGATCTGGGCTTCGAGATCGACCTCACCCACGTGACCATCAGCGGCCGCTGCCGGGGTTGCCGGGCCTAAATCCCGTCGAGCGTCCCGCCGTGTGGGCCGTCCGTCGATTGACCGATTGCGGTCCTCGCGGTTCGGTCCCATATACGCATTACAACCTGCAAGGTAGCCGTCGTCGCATCAATCCGTCACCGGGGCGGCACGTGGCGACGGTGGTCGCGTGGAGGAACAATGAGGCGCATCTGCGCGGTTATCGCGGCGGGGCTGCTGCTTCTGGCACTGCCGATGTCGGCGCTCGCGTCATCATCGGGCGACAACTGGGCCAAACCGTCCTTCCGCATCAGACCGGCGGCCAGCACCGGCCCGACCGGACTCTCGCCGGCGGCAATCAAGGCCGCCTACGGCTTCTCGACCTCGGCGACCGCCGGGGCGGGCAAGACCATCGCCATCGTGGACGCTTACAACGACCCGACGGCACAGGCCGACCTGGCCGTCTTCAGCACCACCTTCGGCTTGCCGGCCTGCACGACGGCCAACGGCTGCTTCACTCAGGTCAGTCAAACCGGCAGCTCCAGGCTGCCGAGGACGAACGCCGGCTGGGCGCTCGAGATCAGCCTGGACGTCCAGTGGGCCCACGCGATTGCGCCCGGCGCGAAGATCCTGCTGGTGGAAGCCAGCTCGGCCTCGACGAGCAACCTCATGAAGGCCGAGGACTACGCTCGGACGCATGCCCAATACGTGTCGAACAGCTGGGGCGGCAGTGAGTCGTCCGGCGAGAAGAGCTACGACTCGCACTTCGTCCAGTCCGGGGTGAGCTTCTTCGTCTCGGCCGGCGATGCCGGCCTTCCGGCGGAGTGGCCGTCGTCCTCGCCGAACGTCCTCTCCGTCGGCGGGACCACGCTCCACTTCGACGCCGGCGGCAACCTTACGTCGGAAACCGGCTGGTCCGGTGGTGGCGGCGGCTGCAGCAAGTACGAAACGGCAACCGCGGCCCAGGCCGCCTACTCCGGTTACGCACAGGTCAACTGCGCCGGCAAGCGCGCCACGCCGGACGTCTCCCTCGACGCCGATCCGGCCTCCGGCGTGTCCGTCTACGACAGCACCAAGTACAGCGGCAAGTCCGGCTGGTGGGTCGTGGGCGGCACGAGCGCGTCCTCGCCGATGTGGGCCGCTCGCTCGGCCGACGCCGGAGTGGTGGTCAACTCCGCTTACGTGTACGGCTCGGCGATCACGTTCCGTGACATCACCAGCGGCAACAACGGAGCCTCCTGCCTGGTCGGCTTCGACCTGTGCAGCGGCCGCGGCAGCTGGACCGGCGCCACGCCGTAACCTCGCTCGATTGCAGTGACCGAACCGGCGCGGGGCGACCTGCGCCGGTTCGGCGATTCCGGGGGAGCGGGGGCGCCGAGGCCGCCGGGGCACTGAGCTCGTCCAAGGAGTTGCCTTCCTGCACCACGAATTAAGCCTTTCGCAACCTGTCTCACTGGGCGGTTGGCGGATCGGGCGGATCTCCGAACGCGGTTAGACTCGGCCGCCAGAGGAGGTCCCGCTCATGACGTTCCGCAGAACTGTGCCCGCCGTCGCCGCCCTTCTCACCACCACCGCACTGGCAGCCTCACTCTTCATCTCGGTGCCGGCCGCCCTGGGCGGCTCCGCCTCGGGCGAAGCGAGCGAGCTCGTCCGGCTCATCAACGGAACGCGGAGCGCGGCCGGCAAGGGCGCTCTCCGCGTAGACACGTACCTCGCCGGCAAGGCGGCCAACGGCTCGATTCCATGCCCGGACGACTCCGCCAAGTCGATCTCCGGCCGAACCGCCGACTTCGCATCCACCGGCCAGATGTCCCACTACCTGCGTCTTTGCGACGCCCCCGCCTACCAGGACTCCAAGGTCCTCTTCGTCTCGACGATGCAGGGCTGGGGCTACGGCTCGGTCGGTGAGGTCCTGGCGGTGAACGGAGGCTACGGCACGGGCAAATATCTCTACGCGTACGGCTCCTACAAGACCTACACGTACTCCACCACCGGCCACGCCATCGCCGGCTGGATGCGCTCGTCCAGCCACAAGGCCATCATCCTGGGCTCATACGACCGCGTTGGCTGCGGCGCCTGGCTGGGCGGCTCGACCTTCTGGTATGCGTGCGAGTTCAGCCGGGGCGGTCCTCACGGCACGGTCGCTCCGCCGACGAAGTCCCCGTTCCCCGATGCGGTGCCCACCAAGGCTCCGGCACCCACGAGCGCTGGGACCAGGAGCAGCGGAGGCGGCGGAAGCGGCGGCACGAAGTCGTCCGGTGGCACTAAGTCGTCGTCCGGCGGCAAGTCCGGTTCCGGCGGCTCGCCGACGGCTTCTGCCTCCCCGTCCGCAACGCCGTCGGCGTCGCCCAGCGATAGCCCGAGCGCCGAGCCGTCGATGCTGGTAGCGGGCGAGTCGGCCGAGGTCATGCAGATCGGGGCCTATGTCGCGGCCGTTGACGGTTCGGGACGGCCCGGAGGCGGGGCGCCGGACGGGACGCTTCTGGCGATCCTCGCCGCGATCTCGCTGGCGGGGGCCGGCCTCGGCGGCGGAGCGCTTCTGTGGCGGCGCCACCGTCTCGTCGCCTGATCGCCGCCACTCCGGCCCGGCGGCCGCCCGTTGCCACCTCGGGCGGCCGGCACGTCGGTCAGGCCCGGGCGAGCGCCAGGAGCGCCACTCCGGCCACTATGCCGACGATGCCGTTGCGCTGCCGCGGGCTCAGCCGCTCGTTGAAGAGCAGGAACGCCAGCACGGCCGCGATGGCGGCAAACTGACTCGCCAGCACCGCGGCGATGGCGATGCTCTCCTGGCCACCCACGACATAGGCGGCGTTGCCGATCACTTCGGCCACGCCGATGAAGATCACCATGGGCGCGGCACTTCGACTCAATCGCAGCCGGCCGGTCAGAGCCATGGGGATGAAGACGCCGACCAGGCCGGCGATCCGAACCGGCAGGACGGCGGCGACCGGCGATACGGACTTGCCGGCTTGCGCCGCGCTGAAGATCGAGACGCCGAAACAGAACGCGGCGGCGATGGCCAGCAGGACGGCCTGTCTCGGGTTGTGGGTAGCGTCCTGGCCCTCACGCTCAGGCCGGGAGGACGCGGCTTCGTAGGCGATCTCGTCGGCCGTCACGGGCACGGCTTCCGGCAGCGCCACCGACTCGGGATCGGAGGCCGCCCTGGCCACGATCGCGACTCCCAGCGCGATCAAGCCCAGCAGGACGGCCACTACCAGGGTGAGGCTCTCTCCGGTGGCGACCGAGAGCGCGGCCGCGATGGCCCCCTCGGTCGAGGCAATGGCCGAGACGACGCCCACCTTGCCCACCCGAAGCCCACGGTAGACGAGCAACAGGCCGGCGACGCCGCCGACACCAGAGGCGGTCAGATAGAAGACCAGGCTCGGCGTCATCTCCGGCAGCGGCCCAGAAACCAGCGTCAGGGGCGTGGCCACGATGACGCCCACCAGCATCATCCAGGCGACGGTGGAGGAGGGGCCGATGAGACGGCCCGCGCGGGACGAGGTCAGAGTGGCCGTGGCCCAGCAGAGGGCCGCGCCGAGGCCGCCGAGAATGGCAATCATGTTGCCAGTCTGGGGCAGAACGCCGGGCCACGCTTCCGGCCGGGCGTGCTTCCGGCGCGGGGCCGCCGGGCTACCCTCGCGGCCGCCTCGACTCGAGTGCGGCGGCCGCGAGGTGCCGGACGCTGCGCAGCCGCGTGATCGTCTCCGTGTCCCGTGGTTCCTGCTCGAGCAGAGTGCCGGCTCCGGCGTTCCACCGGGCCGCCACCTGGAGCGGGTCCTCGTGGCGCAGCACCGCCGCGGCCTGCACGGCCGCCCCGACGCTGGTGAGCTCCGCGCCGCGCGGCACGAGAACGGACTTGCCGGACAGCCGCCGCACGACCCGCTGCCACGTGGTGCCGTGCGCGCCGGCGCCGATCAGGATCAGCGGCGCGTCGTGGTCCACGCCTGACGAAGTGGAGTCCAGGGCGTCCAGGGCGTCGAGCAGGCCCACGACCGCGCCCTCGTACGCCGCCATCAGGATGGCCCGTGGATCGGTCGTGTGGTGCAGTCCGAAGACCGCGCCGCCGGCGTCGGGCAGGTTCGGAGTCCGCTCACCATCGAAGTAGGGGAGGGTCACGACCCCGCCGCTCGGGACCACGTCGTCGGACTCAACGTGCAGCCAGCCCGCCCACCGCTCGATGGCCAGGGTGCAGTTCAGGGTGCATGCCAGCGGCAGGAAGCGGCCGCTGGCGTCGGCGAAGCCGGCCACGTCGCCGGTCGGGTCGGCCGTTCGGGTAGTGGAGACGAGGTACGCCGTCCCGGACGTGTCCAGGCTCAGGACCGGCACACCCGGCTTCAGCCCCAGCCCCAGGGCCGCGCCCATGTTGTCGCCCGTGCCGGGACCCACCACCGCCCCGGCCGGAAGACCGGTCGCCGCCGCCGCGGCCGCCGTCACCACGCCGGCCTGGTCCGTGGGCCCGAGGACCCGGGGCAGCAATTCCGGCGGCAGGCACAGCTGCGGCAGTTCCAGGACCTCGGAGTAGTAGGCCTCGGTCTCGTTGGACCACCACGCCGTCCCCGACGCGTCGCCGCGGTCTGTGACGCCCTCGCCGCTCAGCTTCTCGGTCAGGAAGTCGTGGGGCAGCCTGATCGCGGCGGTTCGATCGGCGATCTCGGGTTCACGGCGCCGCAGCCAGGCCCACTTGGAGGCCGTGAACGAGGCGACCGGGACGATGCCGATCCGGGCGGCCCAGTGGCTGCTGCCGCCGAACGCGTCCACCAGATCCGCGGCGTCCGAGGCGGCGCGGGTGTCGTTCCAGAGCATGGCCGGCCGGAGCGGCTCGCCGGCGGCGTCCAGGCACACCAGGCCGTGCTGCTGGCCCGCAACCGAAATCGCCTGGATCTGGCCGGCCAGGCCGGTCTGGCCCAGGGCCGCGGCCAGGGCGTCCCACCAGACAGACGGATGCGTCTCGCGAACGCCTTCGGTGCCCTCGACCGCGTGTTCGGCGCTCCCGAAGCCGACCGTCTCGCCCGTGTCGGCGTCGATGACGGTCACCTTGGTCGACTGTGTCGAGCAATCGACACCGGCTACGAGCGCCCGCATACGCCCTCCCTGCTGCATCGCCCGCTCATCGGCGGCGCCGACTGGCTTCAGGGTATGACATCGAAGCGGGGGCGACAGTGGGAATCCACACTAATTATCTGCTAGTACTTTCGCTACGAGGCCGGTCAGTTCATCGAGCCCGAAGGGTTTGGTGATGAAGTTCACCGGCCGGTCCGACCCGTCCGGGGCCGGGTTGGCGCCGTAGCCGGACATCAGGATGACCCGCAACGACGGCCGCGCGCCCTTCAGTCGGTCGGCCAGAACCCGGCCGTTTATGTCGGGCATCAAGAAGTCGGTCAGCAGCAGGTCGATCTGCTCGTCGGTCCCCTCCGCGAGCGCCACGGCCTGCTGGGGCGTCCCGGCCACCAGGACCCGGTAGCCGACCCGTTCGAGGGCCGACACGACGAGTGCGCGAACGACCTGCTCGTCCTCGACGACCAGGATCGTGTGGTTGGCCTCGCTGCTGGGCGCGCGGACCGGCGTCGCCGCGACCGGCTCCGGGGTTTCGTCCACGCACGGCAGAAGAACCGAAATCGTGGTTCCCCGCCCGAGCTCGGACACGGCCCAGACCGCGCCGCCCGACTGGCTGACGATGCCGTAGACCATGGACAGGCCGAGGCCGGTGCCGGCGCCGGCCGCCTTGGTGGTGAAGAAGGGTTCGAAGGCGTGCGCGCACGTCGACTCGTCCATCCCTATGCCGTCGTCGGTGACGGACAGAAGGAAGGCCGGTCCGATGATGGAGCCGTCGCCGAGCTCGTCCGCATCGTCGACCCGGCGCACGGCGATCTCGAGGACGCCGCCGTCGGGCATGGCGTCGCGCGCGTTGACGACCAGATTGACCAGCACCTGTTCGAGCTGACCGCCGTCGGCCATGACCACCGCCGGGCGTTCGTCGACCACGATAGAGAGCCGGATGTTCTCGCCGATGACCCGCCGGAGCATCTGGGCGACGTCCGTCACGACCGCGTTCAGGTCGACCGGTCGAGGCGTCAGAACCTGCCGCCGGGCGAAAGCCAGAACCTGCCGCGTGAGGTCCGCCGCTCGACCGCCGGCCCGCCTGATCTCTCGCGCGTCGTTCGCGAGCGGGTCGTCGCCGAGGGCCGCCACGAGCAGATCGGCGTAGCCGTTGACGGCCGTCAGGAGGTTGTTGAAGTCGTGAGCGATACCGCCCGCGAACTGGCCGATCGATTCCAACCGGGTCGCGTCGGAGAGGTGCTTCTCCAGGCGGCTCTGTTCCGTCACGTCCGCCGCCAGGATCAGCCTGGCCTTGCGGCCGTCAAACTCGATGTCGTGGCCCGTGACCTCGACCTCGATGGGCGTCCCGTCTTTGCGACGGTGCCGTGCCCTCGTGCGCGGCCGGTAGCCGCTCTCGGACGTACGGGCGACCTGCTCGAGCATGAACGGAACCTCTTCCGGCGGCCGGATGTCGTGGAGGGTCAGGCCGGTGAATTCGTCGCGCGAGTAGCCGTAGTTGTGGATCGCGGCGTCGTTGACGGCCAGAACGCGCAGCGTGGCGACCTCGTACACCCACATCGGGCTGGGGTTCCGCTCGAACAGGTCGCGGTACAGGCGCTCCGACTGCCGCAGGGCCTCCTCGGCGGCCAGCCGGTCCCGCTCCGTGCGGATCGACTCCAGCGCAAATGACAGGTCGTTGGCCAGCTCTTCGAAGAGGCGCATCTCCTCGTCGTCGAAATAGCCGCTCGCCGGCGAGTAAAGCGCCAGCGCGCCAAACGGCTTGCCGTCCCGTCGAAGCGGGAACGCGGCCGCCGTCAGGAAGCCGAAGGCGCCCAGTCGCTCGCGCCAGGGGGCCATGCGGGGGTCGGTTCGAGAATCGCCGATCGCGACCGGGCGGTCTGCCCGGATGGCCTCGCCCACCGGACCGCGCCCCCACTCGTCATCCCGCGCCGAGATCTTGAGGCTGTCCAGGAAGCCCGCGTCGCCGCCGGCCCGGGCGATGGGCCTGACGTCGCCGTCGGGTTGGACTTCGCCGATCCAGGCCAGGGAGAAGCCGCCCAGATCCACCGCGATCCGGCAGGCTTCGGACATCAATCGCGCCGGGTCGTGCACCCGAACGATGAGCTGGTTGGTCTCGGCCAGGATCTTGTAGACCCGATCCAGTTCGGAAACGCGGCGGACGGCGCGGCGCAGCTCGCCGACGTCCCAGGCCGTCACGACCGTGCCGATGCATTCGCCGCCGGCGCCGGTCACCGGCTGGGTGTTGAACTCGGACTCGAAGTGGCGGTTTCCAAGATCGAACGCCAGGATCTCGCTCATGGCCTCGCCGGTCCGGATGGCCCGCTTGCGGCTGACCTCGAGGCTGGTGAGCAGGGGGAGGAGGGCCGGGATCTGGTCCCACGTGCGGCCGACGATCTCGCCGGCCTCGAGGCCCAGCCCGCGCAGCATGGCCGGAGTCGCGTACAGGACGCGTCCCTGCAGGTCGAGGAAGACGATGTTGGCCGCGGTGCCGTCCAGGGTCGCCCGCAGGAAGGCCGCGTCGGGCGGCGAACCGGACGCGTCGGGGAGGATCGACGCGTCTTGCGAGGCGGATCCCGGCTCTCCTGCCATCGACGGCCCCCACCGTGTCTTGCTGAAGACGCGACGATAGTACTCAGGGCCTTCGCCTCCCGGCAATGGTTTGGAAGCCAAAGAGTCCCATTTCCGCGGGCGGCCGAGCGGGGTGTCAGCTCCCGCGGTCGGTGAACCGCCGGAGCGCCAGCGCGCCGAGCAGCAGCGGCACCGCCATGGCGGTCCCGCCGATGGCCACGACCCCTGCGGGCTCGACGCCGGTCAGCAAGTTCGAGGCCAGCATCAGCCCGTAGGCGGCGACCGCGAGAGCCGCCACGCGGCGGTTCACGGGGCCCAGAGGCCGCTGCCCCAGGCGCCGCTCGAGCGCGACGTAGACCAGGTACACGGTGAACGTCGTGGCCAGCCAGCCGATGTAGTTGTGGATGGGGATGCCGAAGTAGGCGCCGCCGTTCTCCCAGATCCAGGCTCGCGCCTGCGGACCGGAGAGGATCGGGTCCACGACCAGATCCCAGGCCGTCATGACCGCCGCGCTCAGGGCCGCCAGGCGCAGCAGCGGGCCCAGGCCCGGGCGGGTGGGGGAGAGGCCGCCGCCGAGAATCAGCCGGGCGATGACGAAGCTCGGGTAGATCATCATGAACCAGGCCATGGGGATCAGCAGCGGCACATGGCCCAGCTTCGGGCCGAGATAGTCCGTGTAGTGGTAGGCGCCGTAAACCAGGCCTGTCGCGACACCGGCTTGTTCGAACGCCCACGAGATCGCCGCGCTCAGGCCGAAGAAGACCGCAGTCAGCCGGCCCCCGGTCGAGTACCAGGCGTGGGTCAGGCTAAACAGGGCGAGGATCGCGGTCAGCAGGGTCAGTTCGGACGGCAGCCTGGGCAGGCGGACCACTCCGAGCAGGAGCAACCGCAGAACGCCGTCGTAGGCGAACAGGGCCAGGAGCCCGATCGAGAGGGCCAGCACGGCGCGCCCGCGTCGAGCGGTTCGGACGTCCAACTCGCACCTCCTGCCGGCGCTGATCGGCGATCGCGGGTCCTCAGCCCCGGAGCCGAATCTACCCTGCGACGGCTGCACCTGCCGTCCCGGACCCACCCGGACCGGCCCGCGGCGCGCGCGCCGGGCGCCGGCGGGGCCGCCCGAATGCGCCTCCGGCGTGGCATCCGGTGGGACCCCCCATGACCACGGTCCTATTGGCTTGGCGGCGTGCCGGGACCACCCTTGGCAGGCCATGCGCCGTCACTCTGTCTTCATGCCAACTTCCCCGGTCCGACAGATCGGAGAGGGTCGATGAGCACTGCCCAGGAGGCGCCGGCGCTCATCCAGTACGCCTGCGAACGCTGCAAGACCAGGTTCGTGCTGCCGCCGTCGCGGCGCCGACTGGGACTGGGCGGCAGGCTCAAGGCGACGGGCATGGCCCTGCGCGGCGCAATCCGGCATCGCGAGGGGTTGCGCTCCACCTATGACGCCTCCCGGCGCCAGCTGCTGGCCAAATTGGACGACGACGCCTACCAGTCGTTCGTCCAGAGCTTCAAGTTCTGCCACGAGTGCCGGCAGTTCGTCTGCTCCGAATGCTGGAGTTCGGCCCGAAAGACCTGCCTGGGTTGCTTCGCCAAGGCCGCTGGCTCCACCGTCAAGGCCCGACCGCCGTTCGAGCCCCGCGGACCCGAGATTCCGCGGCCCGCCGCCGTTCCGGTCGTTCCCGCCGTGGCCGCCGCGGCCGCCGCCGCCCACGCCGCGCCGCTCTTCCCGCCGCCCAAGACGAGGGGGCGCCGGCTCCGGACGGACGCGGCCCTGCTCGTGCTGGGCGCCGCAGTCCTGCTGTTCGCTGTCGAACTGGTGTTCATCTACCCGCGCTCCATGGGCGCCGCGAGCCCGACGAACGACCCGACCGACGTGGTTGCCATCGCGACCGACTCGCCCAGCCCCGCCGCAACACCGACCCTGGCGCCGACGCCCACGCCGACCCCGTTGCCGACGGCCACGCCGTCGCCTTCGCCCAGCCCGACGCCGACGGCTTCGCCCTCGCCCACACCGACTCCGACTCGGGCGCCGACGCCCGTTCCTACGAAGAAGCCGACGCCGAAGCCAACGGCGTATACGCCCAAGATCACCTGCAACAAGACGACCGGCACTGCGCCGCTGGCCGTGACGTGTACCTGGAGCAACTACATCGCGGGCGGCCAGTGGTATCTGACGAGCCCCGTGACCGGCCAGACGGGCAAGACATACAGCACCACGCTGACCACGGGCAATCAGACCTACACGATCTGGGTCGTGGTCAGTGGGAAGCAATCCAACAAATGGACCATAAACGTTAGCGAGCCCGCCCCGGCCCCTTAGCGGCAGGCCCAGGCTTCTGCGGCCGCCTTTGGGACCCGGCACGCCTGGAGCGTGACTCAGTCGAAGGGGGAGGGGTATGCTGCCGGCGATGAGCCGGATCAGCGAAGTGGGACGCTTCAGGCTCCTGGATCCACCCATTCAGCGGGCCATCGAGTTGGCGTCGCCCGAAGAACGCCGCACGATCGCCGTTGCGGTCGCAACGGCGGCACTGGACGCGCAGCCGGAGCGCCCGCCCGCGCTCGACCGGGCGTTGGTCGCGATGCGTTCCGGTGGAGTCGATTCGGATATGCGCACGCAGATCCTGCAAGTCGCCGACGCGCTCGACGGGCGTTATCTGGATCTGTTCGACGACGAGCAGCCGGGCGGCCGAAGCGACGGCTGGGAGACGGCCTTTCGACTGGCTCGCGCAGCAGCTGCCGTCTGCTACGCCATCGACGAGGACCCGACGATCGCCGCGATCGAAGCGAGCTACGAGGCACGCCATGCCCTGGACGACGGCTTCGACCTGGCCCGAATCGTCCAAGGGGTGGCTTGACCGCGCTTCGTTACGTCGACAGCGGCTTCGCGCCAAGCCTCGAGCGCTGGCCCCGGTCCCTTCGTAGCGGCGCGACGTCCGTTGCCGCTCGCCGTGGAGGTTCGCCGGCGGGGCTCAGGTCTTGATCGTGACGACCGTCGTCGAGGCGCTGTGGCCGCTCAGGGTGCAGGTCGCCTGGTAGGTGTAGGTCTGGCCCGCGTTCTGCCGCCAACGCGTGGTAGCTATGCCGGACGCATTGGCCACGAACTGGTTGTTTGACGTCTGCGGGGTGGGCGCCGGCGTCGGGCCGATCCGGGTGCGGGTGAGCCTGCAGATTGCGGAGGCCCTGGTGGCGACGGTGAACGTGGGGGCCCTGGGCGGGCTGGGCGACCACGCGGCCGTGATGAAGGGCGTCGGCGCGGGCGTCACCGGGGGCGCGGGCGTCACCGGGGGCGCAGGCGTGGGCGCGGGCGTGGCCGTGGCCGCGGAAGTCGGCTTCGGAGTTGGCTTGGCCGTGGGCCTGGGAGTGGGCTTCTTGGTCGGCTTGGCCGCCGGTTTGGCAGTCGGCTTGGCCGTCGGCTTGGCCGTCGCAGTGGCTGTCGGGTCGTCTGTCGGGTCGGCCGTCGCGGTGGACTCCGTGGTGGACTCCGTGGTGCCGGCCACCGTGCCCGCTCCGGTCGGCGAGCCGCTCGCGCTCGGATCCACCGCGCCTACGGGCGTGCCCGGTTGCGACTTCGTAACGAGCGGCAGCAGTTCCGTGCCCAGGGCGAGCGCGGCGACGATCAGCAGAGCAGCGGCGATGATCAGGGGGCGTCGGTGCTTCTGCTTGTCGCCCTTCTCAACCGCTCCGGGCAAGTCCATCGTGGCCACGTGGGCCATGGGGACGGCCGCGCCGGACGCGGCGATCGGCACGATGGGCGCCAGCGGCTCCGGTTCCGGCCGGGCGACCTGTTCCGGCTCGGGCTCCACCACGTGGCCGAACAGCGGACCGACCATCTCGGCGGCCAGGGCCGCACGGGCGGCCGCGTAGGCCTGCGGCGTGGGCGCGACGGCCGGCAGCTGGGCGACTTCGTCCGACACGACGAACGTTTCCTCGCCCGATCCCGCCGGTTCTTCGGCCCGGGGCTGCTTGTTCTTGCGAAATGGCATGGCGGTCCTGGTGAGCAGCTGGAGATGGTGGCCGGAACTGTTCTAGTTTCCGCCCGCCGGCCCATACAACAATGGGACGAAGGTCACACCCCAATGGCTCGCCCGGATCGTTCTGGGGGCACCCTGGAAGCTCCGGAAAAGTCCGGTGCATCCGGGCAACAGGTCACCTGACGTAGCCCGCAGGTCCGGTCCCGGAACCGTCTCCATCGGATCGGCCATCGGAACCACCGCGCCATTGATTCAAGCCCCGGGAATCGGTCAGCCGGCTCCGTATGACGTCACGCAGACGCCCAGGCCGCAGTCCCGGGACAGCGGGACGTATCCGGCCGGCAGCGAGGGTGGTTCGCTACCCGGGTCGGCGACCCAGAAGATCGTGCCGCCGGATCGGGCCAGCTCCGCCGGAACGGCGTGGATCACGGCCCCGTCCGGGTAGGCCGCCGTGCCGAAATACCAGGGCGGGTCCTGCGCCGCCAGAAGGTGCAGCCGGGCCGTCAAGCCGGGGCTCCCTTCGGACAGCAGGACCAGGTAGTGGTTCCCATCCGCCGCGACCAGGTCGTTGGGGCCGAGCTGGGCCTCGATCCGGGGGATGAGCGTCTCCGTCTCGGGATGGGTGGTGGCGATGCCGCCGATGGCCACGGACGCGACGAGGGTCGCAGCGAGAAGGCCGGCCGAGAAGGGGCGGGGCATGGCCGCCAGCCCGAACCCGGCCAGGGCGAAGAGCGGCAGCCACATGACGAAGGCGTAGCGGGCCTCGAGGATCGGACGGAAGACGCTCACGGCGGCCAGGGCCAGGACGCCGCCGCAGCAGATCACCAGGAAGAGCGCGGAGCGGCGGGTTTGGGCCGGGGCGCCGCGCCACGCAACGCCGGCCGCGAGCAGGCCGATGGACGCGGCGGCAACTGCTCCTATCTGGAGTGCGACGAGGATCTCGCGCCCGGCGACGGCCCCGTCCACCGGCGGGCCGGCGAAGAGCTGGCCGAACGTGCCCGCGACCGAAGTCGGGCTCAGGGGCGGGATCCAGAAGCCCTGGCCGGCGTGGCCGAGCTGGGCCGGCGCGGCCAGGAACCAGAATCCGATCGTGGCCACCGCCGCGACCGAGACGGCCCCGGCGGTCAGCAGCACGCGGCGGGGCGGGCGGAGCCAGGCCAGGGCGGCGAGGAGGCCGGCCAGGGCCGGGGCGGCGAAGTAGTCGGTCCAGACTGCGCCGGCGGCGGCGAGCCCGAAAAGGGCCCAGGTCCCTGAGACGCGGCGTCGGGCCGCCGGATCCGCCGCCGGCCCGGCCGCCCGCCAGAGGAGCAGCGTCGCGGCCACGACCAGCGCCCCCGCCAGGGAGTACATGCGGGCGTTCTCGGCCGAGAGGACCGTGGCCGGAGCGACGGCGACGAAGGCCGCGGCCCACAACCCGGCGGCGTCGCCGGCGGCTCGGCGGGCGAGCGCTGCCAGCAGCGGGATCAGGGCAATCCCCGCCAGAACGGGCACGAGTCGGAGCCCGGCGGTCCCGGGCAGGATCTGGGCGATGGGCCACTCAAGCACGTAGAAGAGGGGCGGCGCGGAGTCGTGGGCCACGGCGTCGAGCATGCGGTCGAACGGCCGGGCCAGGACGGCGGCCGTGAAATCTTCGTCGTAGCCGAGTGGCTGGCGGGCCAGCAGCAGAAGGCGAAGAAGGGCGCCAAGCGCGGCCACCAGGCCGACCTTTCGGGCGAAGCCCAAACCGTCCGTCGCCCGGAGGCTCCGGCGGGGGGTCATGGAGCGATCGCCCAGACCGTCGGGTTGCCCGCCGGATCCCAGGCTACCGGCACTGCCCGCTCGACGGCATCAGGGCCGAGCGTGGATCGGACGTCGTCCAGGCTGATCGCCAGGTAGCGGCTCGGCGGCGGCCCGGACGGTAGCGAGCCCGGGGTCACGACGACCGGCATCGCGCCTGCCACCGCGCCGTCGAGGAATTCGACGTCCATCGCCGAGTACGAGTCCAGGATCGCGGCCGAGCGCGGATGTTCGGCGGCGTACGACGAAAGAGCGACGATCGGATAGGAAAAGGACGCATAGCGGTCGGCTTCCGGCCTGGTGAGATAGGCCCAGCCGCTGGCGGCCGCAACCGCGGTCAATGTCGCCGCGACCGCGCCGATGGCCAGCCACCGGGCCCCCTCGCCCCAGCGCCGACGGGTCTGCTCGGCCAGCTCCAGGCAGCCCAGGCCGATCGTCACGCCCAGCGGCGCCGCCAGCCCAAGAGCGCGAAGGAAATGGGGCGAGCCCCCTTCCACCGCCAGCAGCGGGGCCAGGAGGAACACCGGTAGGCTCAGCAGGAAGAGCGAGTGGCCGGGGTCGCGCCGCTCCCGCCACAGCCGCCAGGCGCCGGTGGCGGCGAGAGCGGCGACGGGGAGTGGGAGGAGTGGCAAGCTCGCCACGTCGTGGCGCGCGTTCGGGTCGCCCGTGAACCCGAACATCAGGATCGTCCGGATGGCGTGCGTGATCGGGTCCGTGGCGGCGTCCACGTCCGGGTTGAAGGGGCTCGTGGAGGCGATCCGGCCGAAGTAGTTGGCCGGGTTCGTGGCCGCGACCAGGATCATCGGCCCGGCCACGACCAGGAAGGCGGCCACGAAGGGCCGGGCCGTCGCCAGGAGGCGGGCGTACGTGGCGCGGTTTGAGTGGCGGAGCCACAGCAGCCACACGACGACGAGCACCGGCAGCAGCTTGAGCGGCTGGTACGTGTACAGCGCAGCCAGCGCCGTGACGGCGCCCGCGATTGCCGCCGAGCCGCGGCCGGGGCGGTCGGCCCATCGCAGAAGCGCGTACAGGGCCGCAGCCCCGAACAGCGGCACCATGGCGTTGCGCATGCCGTCGCGGTCGATCGCCACCAGCCAGAGCGAGCCCGCGGCCCAGGCCGCCGCCGCCACTCCGACCCAGATCCCGAAGCGGCGGCCCACGTGGCCGATGGCCACGACGCCCGCCACTCCAAGAGCGGCGGCCGTGGCGCGGAGGGCCAGGACGCTCGGGCCCGCGAAGTGGAAGACGGCGGCCACGATGTAGGCGAACAGGGCCTCACGGCCGCCGTCGCTCGTGAACCAGACGCCCCAATCGGCGTGGAAGTCGGGCTGGTAGAGGAGCCGCCACGCGTCGAGGCCCTCGGCGGCTTCGTCGCCGTACAGCCCGCCCGGGTTCGTGCCGAGGTCCCAGAAGCGAAGCAGCGTGGCGGCCACGGCGACCAGCGCGAGCACCGCCAGAGCGAGGAAGGCCGGCCAGGCGGCCCTCAACGCGCGGGTTGCCCCGCGGCCGGCGGTTGCCCCGCGACCGGCGGTTGCCCCGCGGCCGGCGGTTGCCCCGCGGCCGGCGGTTGCCCCGCGACCGGCGGTTGCCCCGCGGCCGGCGGTTGCCCCGCGGCCGGCGGTTGCCCCGCGGCCGGCTTCGCCGATCGCCCCGCGGCCGGCGGTTGCCCCGCGGCCGGCGGTTGCCCCGCGGCCGGCGGTTGCCCCGCGGCCGGCTTCGCCGATCGCCCCGCCGGCTCGATCGCTCATCGCGTCAGCGCGCCGCTTCGGCCAGGCGCCTCAGGATCTTCTCGGCCTGCAGCGTCTCGCCGCCTTCGTGGCCGTTGAACGGGTAGACCTCGATGGCCTTCGCGCCGGCGTAGTGGTTGTACGCGGCGAAGACCGTGGACGGCGGCGTGATCTGATCCATCAGGCCGACCGAGAACAGCGCCGGGGCCTTGGCCCGGACCGCAAAGTTCATGTTGTCGAAATAGGAGAGCGTTTCGAAGATGCGTTGCGCGTCGGCGCGGTGGATCCGGGCGAAGCGGACGATCTCGTGGTACGGATCCGCGTCCGTGATTTCCGTGGCCCGGCGGAAGTTGGACAGGAAGGGCACTTCCGGCAGGGCCAGCCAGACGTCCGGCACGAGGCCGGTCACGGCCAGCGTCAGGGCGCCGCCCTGGCTGCCGCCGGCCACGGCCACTCGGCCCGGGTCCGCCAGCGGGTTCGTCCGGGCCGCTTCCACCGCCCGAACGGCGTCGGTGATGAGCCGGCGGTAGTAGTAGGTCTCGGGATCCAGGATGCCGCGGGTCATGAAGCCGGGATGCTGGCCGGTCGTGGCCGCGGCCTCGCCCTCCAGGTCCGGGGTGTCGCCCTGGCGCCAGTAGCTGCCCTGGCCGCGCGTGTCCATGACCAGGGTCGCGAAGCCGGCCGTGGGGTACTTGAGCCAGTCGAGGGGCCGGCCCCGGCCTCCGCCGTAGCCGATGAATTCCACCACGCACGGGAGGCGGCCGTTCTTCGCGTAGGGGGAGGCGGCCGCGTCGCGCGGGGCCAGGAACCAGCCCTTGATCGGCTGGCCGCCGAAACCGGAGAACGTGACGTCTTCGACCTGGACCGTCACCAGGCCGGCGTCGACCGGTTCGAAGCGGGCCGCCAGGGGGTGGCTCCGGGCGTCGGCTAGCGTTCGGGCCCAGAAGGCGTCGAAGTCGGCCGGTTCTTCGCGTTCTGGCTTGTAGGTCCGCAGCTCCGATAGGGGCAGATCGAACAGCACGCCGGTCTCCTACTGTGGCAGGTTCTCCCTTCGGCACAGGTTAGCGGACGGAGGTCGCGATCGCCCATAGCAACTCCCGCGTACGGTGGTCCTGCCCATGGGACGGTCGCGGCTGGGCTTGTTGCGTCATTTACGCCCACCGGGCGTGGTATCCGCAGATTGAGCCACCCAAATGGGCGTTCGGGCTGTTTGCGGCGGCATCCCGAGCGTGGATCCGGTCGCCCAGTCCGTCTCGGGCGCCCCGAACGGCATCTACCACGCCACCAGGGAGTATCTGACCGGAACCGGCTCCGTTGCTGCCATCCGAGGTTCGCCACGGTGCCCCGGCTCCGGGGATCCGAGGCCCCGCCGCCACGCCGGCCCCGGGGATCCGAGGCCCCGCCGCCACGCCGGCCCCGGGGATCCGAGGCCCCGCCGCCACGCCGGCCCCGGGGATCCGAGGCCCCGCCGCCACGCCGGCCCCGGGGATCCGAGGCCCCGCCGCCACGCCGGCCCCGGGGATCCGAGGCCGCCCCGGGGATCCGAGGCCGCCCCGGCCCGCGGCTCCGGCCCGCGGCTCCGTTCGCCCCGCCCCGCCGCTTCGGCCCCGCCCCGCCGCCCAGGCCGCCGCCTATTGGACCCGGGAGTCGTGGCCTTTCCAGAACGGCTCGCGCAACTCCGTCTTGAGTATCTTGCCCGTGCCGCCGCGGGGCAGCGACTCGTGGAAGTGGATGTCGCGGGGGACCTTGAAGCGGGCCAGGTTCGCCTTGCAGTGCTCGCGTAGTTCTCCGGCCGTGGCCGTCGCGTCCGGCTTGAGCACGACGATCGCCACCGGAGCCTCGCCGAGGGCCTTGTCCGGGGCGGCCACGACGGCACACTCGAGCACCGCCGGGTGGGAGAGGAGGGCGTTCTCCACTTCGACCGAGGAGATGTTCTCGCCGCCGCGGATGATGATGTCCTTGGAGCGGTCCTTGATCAGGACGTAACCCTGCTCGTCGATGACGGCCATGTCGCCGGTGTGCAACCAGCCGTCGCGTATGGCCGCCTCGGTCGACTCCGGATCCTTGTAGTAGCCGTCCATGACCGTGTTGCCGCGGACTACGATCTCGCCGATCTGCTCGCCGTCGGGGCGGACGTCACGCCCGTCCGAATGGACGACCCGGAGATCCACGCCGACGAGAGGCCAGCCGGTCATCGACTGGCGGAGTTGCCTCTTCTCCGGCGGTTCGGCCTCGGTCAGGTGCGTCCGAGGGGTGGCGATCGTCAGGATCGGCGTCGTCTCGGACAGGCCGTAGCCCACGAACACCTGGCACTTCATGGCCTCTTCCAGGCCGGCGATGAGCGTGGGGGACGACGGCGCGCCGCCGATGATCAGCTGGCGCAGGCTCGAGAGGTCGAACTTCGGCCGCTCCGGGTGATTGAGGACGGCATTGAAGATGGCCGGGACGCCCAGAATGCGGGTGACGCGCTGCTTCTCGATGGCCGTCATCAAGGCCACCGGCTCGAACTTGCGCAGCATCACGTGCCGGCCGCCGACCATGGTCAGGAAGTGGGGCGTGCCCCAGCCGTTCACGTGGAAGAGCGGCACCACGTGCAGGACCACGTCGTCCTGGTCGAACCCAAGGCCGATCTCCGCGTACATGCCGTGGAGGTACAGCTCCCGGTGGGTCATGGCCACGCCTTTGGGGAAGCCGGTGGTGCCGCTGGTGTAGAACAGCTCGGCGACGCCGTTCTCGTCGATCTCGGGGCTGCGCGGCTCGGCCGATCCGCCGGCGATGAGGGCCTCGTATTCGTCCGCGGCCACTCCGTCCGGCTGCCCTTCCATGATCACGAACCGGGGCTTGTGGGCCAGGTTGGGCAGCATCGCCTCGACCAGCGGCTTGAAGTCCCTGTGGAAGAAGACGACCGAGCTGCCGGCATGGCCGACGATGTAGCCGATCTCCTTGGGCGTGAGCCGGATGTTGATCGGGTTCAGGACGGCGCCGGCTTCCAGGACGCCGTAGTACGCCTCGAGCAGCTGGTGGGTGTTATAGGTGATGAAGCTGACCCGATCGCCGGGCTCGACGCCGAGTCCGACCAGGGCGTTGGCGAGGCGGTGGCTGCGCTCACCGAACTGGCGGTAGGTGAAGTGCTTGTCTCCGTCCACGACGCCGATCTTGTCGCCGAAGTACGTCTCCGCGCGGTCGCGGAATTCCAGCACGGACAGCGGAACGAACACCCGAAACCTCCTCGGCACGCGCGCCGGGACCGGGCGGCGCGCCCACAACTAGGCGCACCCGGCCGGTGTGTCCCGTGGCTGCCAACGATAGCGTTCCGGAGCCGAGCCGGGGCCGCGACGGCGCGGACGCGGCGGCGGGCTAGGAGCGTGCGGCGACGACCTGGACGAAGGTCTCGAACAGCCCCTCGAGTTCGTCCGGGGTGGACTCGGTGCGCTCCGGGTGGCATTGAATGCCGACGATCCAGCGGCCGTCGCGGCTCTCCAGGCCCTCGATCAGGCGGCCGAATTCGTCGCTCGGCGCCCAGGCCGTCGCTCGCAGGCTCGCGGCCAGCGTGGCGTCGTTGACCGCCTGGTGGTGGTACGAGTTGACCTGCAGCTCCAGCAGCGGGTCGGTTGCGTCGCCGGCCGCCAGTCCGTCCGGAGCGGCCGCGGCCACGGCCCGGCCCAGCCGAGAACCCGGTTCGATGTCCAGGTCGTGCATAAGGGCCGGGCCCTTGCTGTATGGGGTCCCGGCGTGCTCGGGCACGTCCTGGAGCAGATGCCCGCCGGAGAAGACGTTGATCGCCTGGAGACCGCGGCAGATACCGAGCACGGGCAGGTTGCGCCGCTCGGCTTCGCGCCAGGCCGCCACCTCGAGATCGTCGCGGGCGCGATCCAGGCCGTCGGCCGCGTCCACGACGTCCACCCCGGCGCCGTAGAGAGCCGGATCGACGTCGGCTCCGCCGGAGAACAGCAGGCCGCCCATCTCGGCGAGCAGCCGCGCCCGTTCGGCGGGGGGAGTGGCGGGGGTCAGCACGACGGCCCGTCCGCCGTGGCGCTCGACGGCCGCGGCGTAGAGCTCGTTCTTGCGCGTGGCCAGGGCGGGCTCGGCCGCGAGGGCCGGGTCGGAGGCGGTGACGACGATCAGCGGAGCGGCGGCATCAGTCATGCCGCGGAGGATACAGCGACGCCGCCCTGGACGGCCGGGGCGTCCGGTGCGGGGAGCGGGGAGAGGGACGGCAGGGCCGCTTGGGGGGGAAGCGGCCCTGCCATGGTGAGCGTCAGGCCGAGGCGGTCCGACGTGCGGCTTCCGAAGGCGCCTGCCAATCGCTGGCCCGGCGGCGCTGGATGACGTTGCCCGACACGGCATCAGAAGACTTCAGCCTGAATCGTGCGACCAACTCGTCGAGTTGCTGCGCCATTTCCGAAAGTGTCGCTGCGGACGCGACAACTTCCTCCGCCTGGGCGGACATCTCCTCGGTGGCGGCTGAGACTTCTTCCGCCGAGGCCGAGTTCTCCTCGGAGATGGCCGCGATGGAATCGACCGAGACGCAGACGACGTCCGCCGCGGAAGACATGCTGGCCGAGGATGAGTTTGTCTCGGCCGCGATCGAGGCGATGCTGTCCGTGGCGGCCACCACTTCGGTACTCTGGCGGCGGATTTCTACCACGGATTCGAGGATCTGGTCGAGGACGAGGTTGCGCACTGCCGCGAGTTCGCGGATCTCCTTGAGCGCGCCGGAGGCCTGGTCGGCCAGTTCGGCCCCGGTGGCCACCTCTTCCGCGCCCACCTGCATCGCCTTGACGGCGGCGTCCGTCTCGGTCTGGACCTCGGAGATGAGGGCGGCGATTTCCTTGGTGGCCAGGCCGGAGCGCTCGGCCAGCTTGCGGACTTCGTCGGCCACGACGGCGAAACCCTTGCCCTGTTCGCCGGCCCGGGCCGCTTCGATGGCTGCGTTGAGGGCCAGCAGGTTCGTCTGCTCGGCGATGTCGTCGATCGTCTCGACGATGGCGCCGATCTGGTCCGATTTGGCGCCCAGCTGGATGACGGTCGCAGCGGTCGAATCGACCGTCGACTTGATCCGGTTCATGCCATGGGCCGTTTCGTCCACGGCTTCCTGCCCGGCGGCGAGGGCGCCGTTGACCTTGTCGTTCAGGGGCGCGATCTCGTCGGACGCTTTGAGGGCTCGCGAGACCGCCCGGGTCGTGGAATTGAGGGCGCGGGTGGCCTCTTCGACTCGGATCTGGGTGCTGGCGGCGCCTTCGCCCACTCGCTCGATGATGTCGGTCAGTTCGCGGCTGGCGGCGCTCGTCTGGGTGGCGGCCCGGGCCTGATCGTCGGCGCCCGCCGCGACCTGGCTGATCGTCTGGGCGACCTGCTGGCTGGCGCTACCGGATTGCGTGGCCGCGGAGTTGAGCTCATCGGAGGCGTGGGCGAGGGCTTCGGCCGCGGCCTTGACCTGGCCGACCGTGTCGGACAAACCGGCCCTGGCGGTCTCGTAGCTCTGGATGGTGGCTTTGAGCTTGGCCAGCATCACGTTCGTGATCGCCGCCGTTTGCCCGATCTCGTCGCTTCCGTGCGACTCGATCTCGGCCGTCGTGGCATGGACTTCACATGACAGGTCGTTGCGGGCAAGCGCGGCGAGCCCGTTTTCGAGCGACGCGGCGCAGTTATCGGTCATCGACGTCAGCGCGGTCTGGACCGCATGAAGGTCCCGGGTGATGTTCCGTGAAAGGACCAGCGCCAGCGCCCCTCCGACCAGGAACGCGAGAAGGACCGCCACGAGGATGACCAGATTGGCCTGGACGGCGGCATCCTGGCTGGCTCGATGGGTCGCGGCGGCGGCGTCGAGTTTCGCGGCCTGGGCATCCTGGAGGGCCCGATAGGCGTCGGCAAAGAGGGCGTTCGAGGCCTCTATCGAGCTGAGTCCGACGCTCGCGCCCACCGTCGAAGCCCTGTCGAGGAGGCCGCTCCGGAGCGCCTTCATCCATGCTTCGTGAGTCGACGTGACCCGGTCGAGGATGGTCTTCTCCCGGCCGTCCGAGTCGGCCGCGTAGGCGGCCTGCAGCGTGGACGTGAAGGCGGTGTCCGTCGCCTCTACGTCCTTGACCAGGTTGGCGCGGGTCCCGGCGTCCGGCGTGGCCGCGATCATCTGCGCGTTGGACCGGATCTCGAGCGTGTCCTGGGCCATCGACGCGAGTTGCGACAAGCCCAGGAGCTGGTCGTTGTACACGGCGGCCAGGTTGTCGTCGGCGCCCTTGAGCTCGAAGTAGCCGACGCCGGCGACGACGCCGGTGAAGGCCAGCAATGCCCCGGCCGTTGCCAGCAACTTCGTTCGGATCGACAGTCTCATGTTCGCACCCGCCCTGGCCGCTGCCGCGCACATCCGGCGTGCGCACACGCGAGGCGACCATCGGCCGGTCGCCTCAGTCCGGGTATCGGCGACCGATGCGGCCAACTGAGTACGTAGAACCGAGTAGGTGCGAACCCTGAGGGCCGATTCTCGCAGGTGGGCCGGGGAGGCGCGGGCTGGCGGCCGGCCGTGGCCACGGACCGGCGGTGCCGGCCATCGGGTGGAGGGCGTCCGGGGCTCGCGGGGCCGCCAGAACCGCCAGCCAGCCCACGTAGAACAGCAGCCACACGTCGGCCCCTACCGCCCCGGCGCCCAGGACGAGCCACACCGCCGCGCCGCTCTCGAGCAGGAGGACCGCGGGCAGGGCGAACGCGAAGCCGTGAGGCCAGAGCGCGGGCGAGGCGATGATCGAGGCCAGCCCCAGGGCCGCCAGTCCGCGGCGGTCGCGGAACGCCAGCGAGACGGCGACGGCCAGAACGGCCAGCGCCGCGAACGCCCAGCCGGGCACGATCCGCGCGACCGAGAATCCGTACAGCGAGATGACCGCCGGCTGCGACTGGGACCGGTAGCCCAGGCCGGCCAGCCAGTCGGACCAGGAGTGGAGGCCCACGATCGGCAGGGTGGCCAGCGCGACCGCCGCGACGACCGCCAGCCCCAGCCCGAGGCTGCGCCGGCGCCGCGTCCGAACCAGCCACAGCGCCGGCAGGCCCAGCTGCACCTTGAGCAACCCGGCGACCACGAGCCCGCCGCCGGCTCGATAGCCAAGGGCGAAGAGCAGCAGGGCTACCGGCGCCACGTTGCCCGCCTCGAACCCGGCGGCGAGGGGTGGGAAAGCCAGCAGAGCCAGGCTCCACAACGGCCGCAGGCCGAAAGCCCGGAACGCGCCCCAGGCGCAGACGATCAGAAAGGCGACCCATACGACGGCCACCGGAGCGCCGGGCAGCCTGGAGAGCAGGCCGAAGAAGGGCAGCAAAAGCGGCGGGTAGAGGAAGTAGTCGTTGGCCGGGCTGGCCGGCCAGGCGGACTCCGGGGCGGTCATGTAGGGCTGCCCGCCGTCCATCCACCGTCCTGCGGAGCCGAGATAGACGTCGAAGTCGTACAGCTGATTCGTGCGCTGCCAGGTCAGCAGGTCGAAGACCAGCCAGCCCGAGACGATCAGGACGATCAGGGCCACCACGGGCCATGCGGCGGGGAGGCCGGCCCGGTCGAGGGCGCGGCTGAGGCCGGCCGACCGGCGCGCGGCGGCGAGCCCGGCCAGTCCGCCGCCCGCCAGAACGGCCCAGGCCAGGACGAAGGGCACGGCCACCGGCGGTCCGAGCGTGTCAGCGAGCTGGCCCGCGAATCCGATGACGGTCAGGACCGCGGCCGCGGGGACCGCCAGGTCGAATTCGCCGATCCGCAGCCACCTCAGCCCGGCAAAGGCGGCCAGGCGCGTCCGCGACGCCCGCACGAGCCGCCAGGCCGTATCAATCACCCGGCCATTCTATGGGCGCCGCCCTACCATTGGATCGTGCTCGATCGTTTGTACGCTGCCGTTCCGCGGCCTCACCGCCCGCCCGCGGCCGGGCTTGCCCTTGCGGCCGGGGGATTGGTCGCGGCCACGGCCCTGGCGATCGTCCTGTCGCGCGGGCTCGGCATTCCCGACGCCACGATCGTCTACCTTCTTCCGGTCGTGGCGGTTGGAATGGCCTACGGCAGCGGACTCGCCGTCGCCACGTCGATCGCCTCCGTCCTGGCCTACAACTTCCTGTTCGTCGAGCCCCGCTACACGTTCTGGATCGCCTCGTCCGAGGAGTGGCTGGATCTGCTGCTGTTCCTCGTTGTCGCCCTCGCGATCGGGCGCCTGAGCGCTCTGCAGCTGGAGCGGCGCCGGGAGGCGGAGCTGCGCACGGCCGAGGCCCGGGCCACGTTCGCCATCAGCCGGGACATCGCCAGCGCCGCGTCCCTGCTGGAAGCCGCTCCCGCGGCGGCGACCCGTCTGGCTCGGGAGGCCGAGATGACCCGGGTCTGGATCGGCCTCGGTTCCGGCGTTGGCAGCGAGAGGGTCGTCGCCGACAGCGAGCCCGCCGCGCCGCGCCCGCCCGTGACGTCGCGCTGGGTCCTGCACGCCGCCTCGGCCGAGACGCAGCCGAACTGGAGCCGCGTCCGCGATACGGCCCTGCCACACGAGCGGCATGCCGACGGCCCCGTCGTCGTGTTCCGGGTGCCGATCATGGCCGGCGGCGAGAACATCGGCTCTCTGTGGGCCACTCGCTCGGTCAAGGCGCCGTTCCCCGGCCGGTCCCACTCGCGCCTGCTGGCGGCGACGGCGGATCAGCTCGCCCTGGCCGTCGTGCGCGACCGGCTGGCCGCCGAGGCAACCGCCGCGGAGGTAGCGCGGCAGAGCGACGCGCTCAAGACGGCCCTGCTCGATTCCGTTTCGCACGACCTGCGGACGCCGCTGGCCGCGATTCGGGCGACCGCGGGCAACCTGATGGATTCGCAGGTGGAGCTGACCCGGGAGGAGGAGCGGGCGGCGGCCGGATCGATCGACCGGGAGGCGCAGCGTCTCAGCCGGCTCGTTCGCAACATGCTGGACCTGAGCCGGATCGAGGGTGGGGCGCTCCACCCGTCGCTTGAGCTGTACGACCTGGGCGACCTGATCGAGCCCGTCGTGGAGCGGCTGCGGCCGGTGTTGTCGCCGGCGGCCCTGACCGTCGAGGTGCCGCCGGACCTGCCGGCGGTGCGGGTGGACGCGCTGTTCGTGGACCAGATCCTCACCAACCTGCTGGAGAACGCGGCCCGTTACGCCGGCGGTCAGCCGATCCTGGTCCGGGCCAGGGAAGTCGACGGTGGAGTGTCGCTGGGCGTGGAGGACTCGGGGCCGGGAGTGCCGGCAGATCAGCTGCCCCGGTTGTTCGACCGGTTCTATCGCGTCCGCCGCCGCCCCGGCGAGCGCGAGGACGGCGGCTCGGGCATCGGGCTGACCGTGGTCAAGGGCCTGGCCGAGGCGATGGGCGGATCTGTCGATGCCGGCCCCAGCGAATTGGGCGGGCTGGCGGTCTCGGTCCGGTTCGAATGCGAGTCCGTCGAGGGGGCCGAGCCGTCGGTCGCAGCCGAGCCTTCGGGCGCAGCCGAGCCTTCGGGCGCAGCCGAGCCTTCGGGCGCAGCCGAGCCTTCGGGCGCAGCCGAGCCTTCGGGCGCAGCCGAGCCTTCGGTTCGGAAGCCGGCTCGACGGCGGGCGGACGCCGAATGAGCGACGGCGGCGCGATCGTTCTGCTCGTCGAAGACGATGAGACGGCTCGCACCTCGATAGCCGGCAATCTGCGCGGCCGCGGCTACGAGGTCGACGAGGCGCCGGACGTGAGGAACGCGCTCCGGCTGTGGGACCGCCGCCGCCCCGACCTGATCCTGCTGGACCTGGGCCTGCCCGACCTGGACGGCCAGGCCGTCATCCTGCGGGTCCGGCGCGAGGCCACCACGCCGATCGTCGTCATCTCCGCCCGGGGCCGGGAAGAGGACCGCGTCGCCGCCCTGGACGCCGGCGCGGACGACTACCTGACCAAACCCTTCGGCCTGACCGAACTGCACTCGCGCATGCGCGCCGTGCTGCGGCGGGCGGGCGGTCGCGATGCGGACGTGGACGGCAGGCTCAAGCTCGGTCCCGTGATCCTGGACGTGCCCCGGCACGAGGTCCGGATCGCCGACCGGCCGGTGGAGCTGACCCCGCGCGAGTTCGAGCTGCTCAAGGTCCTGATGGCCAGCCCCGGCCGGGTCGTCACCGCGGGCAAGCTCCTGCGCGCCGTCTGGGGGTCGGCCTACTCGGACGAGGGCCACTACCTCCACGTCTACGTCTCGCGGCTGCGCCGCAAGCTGGCAGCGGCCGACCCTTCCGGCGCGGCGGCGCGGCTGATCGTCGCCGAACCGGGCGTGGGATACAGGATCGCGGAGGAGTAGGGGAGGGGCCGCACCCCGGCCCGCTACCGGGGCTTCGGGCCCTCGCCCAGGAGGTGCACCTCCAGGCCGGGAACCGCGTCGAGCAGCCGATCGGCCAGCGAGGCCGGCCCGACGTGGAGTCCGCGGCGGCTGCGATGGAGCAGGATCAGGTGCGAAACCCTTCGCTCGGCGATCACCTCGGCCACGCCGCGGACCGTATCGCCGGCCTCGCCGCGGACTATCTCGCCGCCCAGGTCCGTGGCGTAATCGATGTTCGCCTGGAGGTTCTGCAGCCGATCGCGTGACTGCTGGATGGCCGGCGTTTCGAGCGCGAGGGCGATCCAGGGTGCCCGCAGGCCCCCGGCCAGCGTGGCGGCCCGGCGCAGCGCTCGGCGGCAGTCGGTCGATTCGTCCACCAGGGCCATGACCCGCTCGGTCACCGGCGGCAGGCCGAGGCCCTGGTCGGCGACGATGTCTTCCAGTTCCAGGTCGACGTTGCCGGCCACGAACCGGAGTGAAAGATCGCGCAGGGCGGTCAGGTTCGGCTCCGTGAAGAACCGGTCCAGGGCGATGGCCGTTCTCTCGGCCGGGTAGACGTTGCCGTGGCGCATCCGCTGGCGGAGGGCGTGCGGGCTCATGTCGACCAGTTCGATCTCGTCCGCGGATCGAACTACCTCGTCCGGGATTCGCTCGTGGACCGGCACGCCCAGGATCGTCTCGACTGCGTCGGCCACCGACTCGACGTGCTGGACGTTGCAGGTACTGACGACGTCGATGCCGGCGTCGCGGATTGCCTGCACGTCCTGCCAGCGCTTCTCGCGGGTTGAGCCCGGCACGTTGGTGTGGGCCAGCTCGTCGATCAGGACTACCTCGGGCCGGCGGGCCAGGATCGCGTCGACGTCCATCTCTTCGACCGCCACGCCCTGGTATTCGATCCGGCGCCTCGGCACGACCTCCAGCCCGTCGAGGAGGGCCGCGGTGTGGCGCCGGCCGTACGTCTCGACGAACCCGACCACGACGTCCGTGCCGCGGTCGCGCCGGCGGTGGGCCTCCTCGAGCATGGAGTAGGTCTTGCCCACGCCCGGGGCCATGCCCAGGTAGATGCGCAGGCGGCCGCGTTCGGGTTTCCGGTCCGCGGCGAGGCGGGCCAGCATCTGATCGCCCGTCGGCCGGTCCTGGTCGCCTCGGGGTCGACCCTGCTCAGTCGGCTCGACTGTCATTTCAGCAGCCCATCCAGGTCCAGGTTCAGCTCCAGGACGTGCACCGCCGGCGCGCCGATGAAGCCGAAGAGCGGCTGCGACGTGTGGCGCGCCACGACCGTCCGAACGGCATCCTCGGTCATGCCTCGGGCCCCTGCAACTCGCGCCACCTGGTATTCGGCCGCGGCCGGGCTGATGTCCGGGTCGAGCCCGGAGGCCGAGGCCGTGACCAGCTCGATCGGAACCGGCTTGTCGCCGTTGGCGGCCCGCTCTGCGTCGACCCGGGCCGAGATCTGGTCGATCAGGGCTTGAGAATCCGGGGCCAGGTTCGAGCCACCCGAGAATGTCGGGTCGTAGCCGCTGGGCCCCGCCATGGACGGCCGGCCCCAGAAGTACTTCGGGTCGGCGAAGGCCTGGCCGATCAAGCTCGAGCCCAGGGTCCTGCCGTCCACGACGATCGGCGAGCCGCTGGCCTGCGCGGGAAAGGCGATCTGGGCGACGGCCGTCACGGCCGCGGGGTAGGCGAACCCCGTGATGGCGGTCATGGCCAGCAGGACCGCGATCGCCGGCCGGAGCTGGTTTCGAACGAAGCTTCGCATCGTGACTCCTACGCCAGGTGGACGGCGCTGATCAGCACGTCGATCAACTTGATGCCCAGGAACGGGGCGAGAATCCCGCCCAGGCCGTAGACGAGCAGGTTGCGGCGCAGCAGCTCCGCGGCCGGGGCGGCGCGATAGGCGACGCCGCGCAGCGACAGCGGCACCAGGGCCACGATCACCAGGGCGTTGAAGATGACCGCCGACAGGATGGCGCTCTGCGGGCTGGACAGGCCCATGACGTTGAGCTGGTTCAGCTCCGGGTACGCCACCACGAACATGGCCGGCAGGATGGCGAAGTACTTGGCCACGTCGTTGGCGATCGAGAAGGTCGTGATCGCGCCGCGGGTGATCAGGAGCTGCTTGCCGATGGCCACGACTTCGATCAGCTTGGTCGGGTCGGAGTCCAGGTCGACCATGTTGGCCGCTTCCTTGCAGGCCGAGGTGCCGCTGTTCATGGCCAGGCCGACGTCGGCCTGGGCTACGGCGGGGGCGTCGTTGGTGCCGTCGCCGGTCATGGCGACCAGGTGCCCCGCGGCCTGTTCGGCGCGGATGCGGTCGATCTTGTCCTCCGGCCGGGCCTGGGCCATGAACTCGTCCACGCCGGCTTCGGCGGCGATCGTCTGGGCCGTCAGGGCGTTGTCGCCGGTGACCATCACCGTCCGGATCCCCATCCGGCGCAGCTCGTCGAAGCGTTCCCGCAGGCCCGGCTTGACGGTGTCCTTCAGCTCGATCAGGCCCAGGGCCCGGCCGTCGCGGCGGATGGCGAGGGGCGTCGCGCCGAGGGCCGCGATTTCGTCGCTGAGGGCGGCCAGCTCGGCCGGCGCCTCGCCGTCGAGGGCCGCCCGGATGGCGTCCACGGCGCCTTTCAGAATGACCGTGCCGTCGGTCAGGATCACGCCGCTCGTGCGCGACTCGGCCGAGAAGGGGACGACCTCCGAGACGGCAGCTCGGGCGGTTACCGCACCGGGCTCGTCGGGCGCGGTCCCGGTGAGCAGACGGCGGGCCAGCTCCACGATGGACCGGCCCTCCGGGGTCTCGTCGTCCAGCGAGGCGATCAGGGCCGCCTCCACCGCGTCCCGCTCCGGCACTCCGGGGAGCGGCACGATCCGGGCCGCGAGGCGGTTGCCGAACGTGATCGTGCCCGTCTTGTCGAGCAGGATCACGTCCACGTCGCCGGCCGCCTCGACCGCGCGCCCGCTCATCGCCAGGACGTTGAAGCGGGCCACGCGGTCCATGCCGGCGATGCCGATCGCGGACAGCAGCCCGCCGATCGTGGTCGGGATGAGGCAGACGAGCAGCGCAACCAGGACCACGATCCCGAGCGGAGCGCCCGAGTAGAGTCCGAAGGGCCGCAGGGTAGCCGTGGCGAGCAGGAAGACCAGCGTCAGCCCCGACAGCAGGATGGAAAGCGCGATTTCGTTGGGCGTGCGCTGGCGCTTGGCCCCCTCCACCAGGGCGATCATTCGATCCAGGAACGTCTCGCCGGGGTTGGCCGTGATCATGATCGTGAGCGAATCGCTGGTCACGGTGGTGCCGCCTGTGACGGTGCTCCGGATGTCCGTGCCGGGCTCCTTGAGGACGGGCGCCGATTCGCCGGTAATGACCGCTTCGTTGACGTAGGCCACGCCTTCGATGACGTCGCCGTCGCCGGGGATGGTCTCGCCCTCCTCGACCACGACCACGTCGCCCGAGCACAGCTCCGACGAGCCGACGTTCTCCATGGTGCCGTCGGCCCGGCGGCGATGGGCCGCCGTCTCGGAGCGCGTCTGGCGCAAGGTCGCGGCCTGGGCTTTGCCGCGCGCCTCGGCCAGCGCTTCGGCATAGGTTGCGAAGTAGACGGTGAACCACAGCCAGGCCGCGATCTGGAACTCGAATCCGGTAGAACGGCCGACTTCCCCGGCGGCCGGCGGCGCAAACCCGACGACGTCGGCGGCCAGGACGACGGTGACGAGCGCGGCGGCCACTTCGACCACGAACATGACCGGATTCCGTGCCAGCCGCCGCGGATCCATCTTGGCGAGGGCGGGCCGCAGGGCCCCGCGCAGGAGCTTCGGGTCGAGGACGCCACGCCTGCGGGGGCCGCCCGGGGCGCCCGAACGGGCCCGCCGGTCTTCCCGGGCGACTCGGCGGGTGCCGCGGGCGGTGTCGATGACCGATCGGGCGATCCGCCACCCGCCCGTCCATTCCAGGGTCACGAGAACAGCCTCCCGGCGTTGTTGAGGAGCTGGTCGGCGATCGGCCCGAGGGCCAGGGCGGGGAAGAAGGTCAGGGCGCCGACGATGACGATGACCCCGATCAGCAGGCAGACCCAGGTGGCTCCCGTCGTGGGGAACGTGCCCAGGGACGGGGCGACGCGCCGCTTCGCCGCCAGCGAGCCGGCGATGGCCAGGATCGGCACGATCATGGCGTAGCGCCCGATGGTCATGGCCAGCGCCCCGGTCAGGTTGTAGAAGGGCGTGTTGCCGTTCAGTCCGGCGAAGGCCGAGCCATTGTTGCCGGTCTGGCTCGAGTAGGCGTAGAGGATCTCGCTGAAGCCGTGCGGCCCGTGGTTGAGGGGCCCGGCCTGGCCCGGCGCGGTCGCGGTCGCGATCGCCGTGAAGACCAGGATTCCGGAGGCCAGGCAGAGGACGACCAGCATCGCCATCTTCATCTCATAGGCCTCGATCTTCTTGCCCAGGAGTTCGGGCGTCCGGCCGACCATCAAGCCGGCTATGAAGACAGCCAGGATCGCGAAGACGAGGATGCCGTACAGCCCGGCGCCCACTCCGCCCGGCACGATTTCGCCCAGCTGGATGTTGAACAGAAGGACCAGGCCGCCCAAAGCCTGGTAGCTGTCGTGCATAGAGTCGACCGAGCCGGTGCTGGTCCCGGTCGTTACGGTCGCGAAGATGGCGCTCGAATCCGGCCCGAAGCGGATCTCCTTGCCTTCCATGTTGCCGGCCGACTGGTCCACGGACCGGGCGACTGTGGCCGGCAGAGAGGGGTTCGGGCGCTCCTCGGAGCCCATGGCGACGAAGGCGCCGCACCCGAGGACCACGACCATGACCGCCAGCAGGGCCCAGCCCTGGCCGGCGTTGCCGGCCATGCGCCCGAACGTGTTGGTCAGCGCGAACGGGATGAGCAGGATCAGCAGCGTCTCCAGCCAGTTGGAGAGCGCGGTGGGGTTCTCGAACGGGTGCGATGAGTTGGCGTTGAAGAAGCCGCCGCCGTTGGTGCCGAGTTCCTTGATCGCCTCCTGGGACGCGACCGGCCCTGTCAGGATGGTCTGGTGGGCGCCCTGGAGCGTGGTCGCGTCGATCGAGGCGGCGAAGGTCTGGACCACGCCCTGGGAGACCAGGACCAGGGCCGCGACGAACGAGAGCGGTACCAGGATGTAGAGGGTGGCCCGGGTCAGATCGACCCAGAAGTTGCCGATCGTCGTCGACGCGTGGCGGGTCAGGCCGCGCGTGAGGGCGATGGCGACGGCAATGCCCGTGGCCGCGGACACGAAGTTGCGGACCGCCAGCCCGGCCATCTGGGTCAGGAACGTCATCGTCGTTTCGCCGGCGTAGTTCTGCCAGTTCGTGTTGGCGTCGAAGCTGACGGACGTGTTGTAGGCGAGATCGGGGGCGACGGCGCCCAGGCCGGACTGGTTGAGTGGCAGCGACCCCTGGAGGCGTTGCTGCAGGTACAGGGCCACGACGCAGACGAACGAAAAGACCACGACCGAGACCGCGTACGAGGTCCAGCGCTGCTCCACGGTTTCGTCCACGCCCATGAAGCGATAGATGCCCCGCTCGACGGGCCGGAGGATCGGCGACAGGAGTGTCCGCCGGCCCTGCATCACAGCGGCCATGTAACCGCCCAGCGGCCGGACGAGCAGGATCGCGACCCCGATGACGGAGATCGCCTGGAGGAGGCCCAGGGGCGACGGGATCATCTAGAACCGCTCGGCGCGCAGCAGGGTCGTGAGCAAGTAGAGGCCCAGCAGGAGTGCGATCAACCCGCCGAGCAGGTCCTGAACGCTCATCGCCCCAGCCTGTCGCAGGCGGCGACGAGGCCTCCGAGCAGAAGGCTGACGACGACCATCAGACCCAGAATTGCCAGGTCAGCGAGCATCTGCGCGCTCCAGGCCGGCCGCGGCCGCTGCGTCGCTCTGGGAGCCGGAGCCGGAGCCGGACCCGGGCCTTTCCACGACCTCTATGAGGGTCGGCAGGGCGAAGGGTTTGGGCAGGAAACCGGCGACGCCGAACTCGCGCAGGCGGGCCGGAGCGACGCTGGTCGCGCTCACGATGTAGACGGGCGGCGAGCCGGCCGCGACCAGGGCTCCGGTACGCAGGAGGTCCCATCCGGACGCGCCCGGCAGGTTGATGTCCAGCAGGACGACCGTCGGCCGAAAGCCCGACCCGAGCAAGTCGACGGCCTCCTCGGCCGAAGCGACGGCGCGAGCGTCGTGGCCTCTGGCGCGAAGGTGCCGGACGACGATGCCGGCCAGCCCGGCGTCGTCCTCGACGAACAGAACGCGCGCCGGCTCAGCCACGGGCGGTCGTCCCGGGGGCCCCGTTCGGCGGCGGTCCCTGCCGGTCGGCAGGCATGACGTCCAGCTCACCGTGGTCTTCCTCGGGCCAGAAGGATGCCTCGAGGTGCACGCCGTGGTCAGCGGCCGCGGGCTCGAGCCGGTCGGCCAGCTGCCGGCTGAAACGCAGTCCGGTCATCGTGATCCGGCTGGCGACGCCGGAGCCGACAAGGTCAATCGAGGCCCTGACGTCGTTGACCTCGCTCGCCAGCCGCGCGGCGGCCGGATCGAGCGGTTCGGATGTGGCGCGTGTTCATGGCCCCAGCATCGGCCCGAGGTCCAAGCGGAGCCGGCCGATCGGCCGGCCGGAGCCCTTAATTCGGTCTAAACCTTCGGCCCTTCGGGCAGCGACCCGGAGTCCGCCACGCGATAGCCCACGCCGAGCTCGGTCTCGATCAGGCCCTCGATGGACACGCCGCCGGCCGAGAGCTTGCGCCGGAGGCGGTTGACGTAGACGTGGAGATAAGCGCTCTCGTCCGCGTAGGCGAGGCCCCACACCGCCCGCAGCAGCCGGGCCTTGGTCAGGACGCGGCCCTGGTTGGACAGGAGCACTTTGAGCAGCTCGTACTCGCGCGGCGTCAGGCGGACGGGCCGACCGGCTACGGCGACCTCGCGTCGCACCGGGTCCAGCTCGATGGGACCCAGGACCAGGCAGCCTCGAGCGTCGGCGTCCGGCCCTCCGGCCCGGCGCAGGACGGCCCGGATCCGGGCGTTCAACTCGTCGGTGGCGAAGGGCTTGGTCAGGTAGTCGTCGGCGCCGGCCTCGAGGCCCTCGATCTTGTCGCGCTCGTCGCCGCGAGCGGAGAGGATGATGATCGGCGTCGTCGCTTCGCGGCGGATGCGCCGGATGACGTCCACGCCGTCCAGGTCCGGCAGCCCCAGATCCAGCAGAACCGCGTCGGCGCGGCGGGCGTCCCAGAGGCGCAGCGCCTCCCGGGCATTCGCGGCCTCGGCCACGGCGTAGCCGCGTCGGACCAGGTATTCGGCGAGGGTGCGCCGCGCCCCGTCCTCATCCTCCACGAGCAGGAGAAGCGGGCCCCGTCATTTCGGCCGGCCCCTTCGCGCCGGCCGCGCCGCCGGCTACGACCCCGGCCTCGCCGTGAGGATCGTCCACCGGCTCGGGCGGCGATTCGGGGTCTTCCGGCACGGCGGCCTGGAGCAGCAGGACGTCCACTCGCAATCCGCCCTGGGCGCCCCGGCAGGCCTCCACGCGGCCCTGCATGGCCCGGGTCAACCCCTCCACGACCGTCAGCCCGATGCCCATTCCCCGCCGCTGGGCCTCGCCCGATCCGCCGGCCTGGTAGAACTTCTCGAACAGATGGGGCAGGGCCGAGGCCGGAACGCCACGGCCGTCATCCTCCACTCCGATCTCCACCGTGCCGTCGGGGCGGGCGGCGGCGTCGACGCGGATGTTGTCGCCGCCGTAGCGGAGGGCGTTCTCCAGGAGGTTGCCGATCACCTGGCCCAGGTACAGCTCGTCGCCCAGGGCGGGCGGGAGCGTCTCGGACAGGGCCAGCGTGATGTGCTTGCCCGCGGTAGGGCGGGCCCGCCTGACCGATTGGCGGATGACGTCCTCCAGATCGCACGGCTGCAGATCCGGCTTGAGCGCCCCGCCCTCTATGCGGCTCAGATCGAGCAGGTTGCGCACCAGCCGGCCCATCCGTTCGGCTTCCGCGTCGATCGCCAGGAAGGCGCCCCGACGGTCCTCATCCGACCAGGAGACGGACGCGTCGAGCATGCTGCCGGCCGCCGCCCGGATGGTCGCCAGCGGCGTTCGCAGGTCGTGCGAGACGGAGTCCAGGAGGGCCGTCTTGAGGGCCTCGCTCTGACGGGCGATTTCGGCGCTGGTCGCCTCCTGGGTCAACCGGTCGCGGACGACCGCCTGGCCGAGCTGGTCCGCCGCGGCGCACAGGATGCGGGTCTCGGCTCGATCGGGCTCCAGTTCGTTGCGTGCCCGGAAAGCCCACAACGAGCCCAGGGTCTCGCCGGCGACTTCGATCCGGACCCGATGCAACGCCGCCCGCGGCGCCCCTCGAGCGCGCCCGGCCACGTGGGCCCGGCTCCATTTCATCTCGCCGTCGCCGCGCCGCTGCAGAACGACCTGCCAGCCCAGAGCCGGGACGGGCTGGGCCGGTGCGGTGTCGGCGAGGGCCCGCTCCTCGGCCAGCGTCGGACCCAGGCCCACCCATACCCGGTCCATGGCGGTGATCTCCTCGAGCCTCGTGACGATGACCGGTGCCGCTTCGGCCACGGTCCGGGTTGCCGCCAGGATGCCGGTCACGGCGTGCAGAGCTTCAGCCTCGCGGGCCCGATCGGCCGCCTCGCGGGCCCGATCGGCCAGCAGCGCCGCCAGCCTGCCGATGACCACCGCCACGGCCAGCAGCAGCAGCAGATTGAGCCACTCGTCCGGGCTGGCGACCGTGAACGTGTACAGGGGTTGGACGAACAAGAAGTCGTACAGGACGGAGGCCACGAACGAAGTCAGGATCGCCGGCAGGGTCCCGTACCGGACGCCGACGGCCAGGACCGCGAGCAGGTATACGGGCGCCGGATACGTCACCCCGAGGCCGCTCCGCAGGCCCCAGATCGCGAGGGTGGAGAGGGCCAGGCTTGCCGCCGCCAGGATTGCCACGCCGGCGGCGGACGGGCGGGCGGGTCGCCTGAGGGGCCATGTCGCGAACACCATTGCCCGTCGATACTAGTGCCGCGCGAGCCCCACTCGACCGGATTCGGACGGCATGTTGAGCCGATGTTGAGGCTCGGCCGGTGCCGCAGCGACGAGCGACCTTGGAGCCGCGGCCTAGTGTCATGGGCGTGACACTCACCAAAGGCGTCCTGAGACTGGTTCGAGCCGGAGGTTTCGCCCACTCGGCCGAGCCGGACGCGGATTTCGAGGCTGCCGGCTCGCCTGACCTGGAAAGCCCCCGGGGCGGTTCCTTCGTCATCGCCCCGGAGGCTACTGAAACCGGCGACCCGGCGAGCGGGATCGAAACCGGCGTCTACAGGCCGGGCGTATCCGACATCGAGGCCGGGATCGCCATGATCTCGGCCGGGCTCGCCACCCGCGTCGTCCTGTCCGGCTTCCCGTCGTGGCCGGGCCTGCTCTGGGAGGCGTACAAGCTGGCCGAGGCTTCGGGGGTCGTCATCTTGCCGGCTGTGGTCCGGCCCGGGGGACGGGTCGACATAGTGATCGAGAGAGACAACGCCGCAGATGGCTGAACAACAAGCCCTGAAGGGGCGCAAGCTCGGCGATCGCCGGGTGGTCGTCGACAGGCCTCACGCTCGATACTTCCGTTACCTCGGCCCCGGCGTCCTCGAGGCCAAGCTCGAGGCCCAGGCGCCTCGGACTGCCTATCAGCGCCGGATGGCCGGAGTGCGGGGCGTCCTGTTCGGCCGGCCTCTGCCGTCCGAGGCGGAGCTGACCGAGCGGCTGCCCAAGTGGAAGGCCCTGCCGGTCTTCTCCTCCGACGTCATGTCGTCGGTCGCGTACGCCAGCGGCGCCAGCATGCTCATCCTGCTGGGCGCCGGCCCGGAGGCCTTCAAGTACCTGTTGCCGATCTCGGTCGTCGTGGTGCTGTTGCTGCTGACGGTCACGTTCAGCTACCGCCAGACGATCAAGGCATATCCCAACGGCGGCGGCAGCTACATCGTGGCCCGGTCCAACCTGGGTACGTTGCCAGGCCTGACGGCCGCGGGCTCGCTGCTGACGGACTACGTGCTGACGGTCGCGGTGAGCGTCTCGGCCGGCGTGGCTGCGCTCTACTCGGCCGCGCCGTCGCTGGAAGAGATCAAGGTCCCGCTGATCGCCTTCTTCATTCTGGGCATCATGGCCGTCAATCTGCGCGGCATGCGAGAGAGCGGCACGCTGTTTGCGGCTCCCACCTACATCTTCATCGGGATGATGCTGCTGCTCATCGGGGTCGGGGTGGCCCGGTCGCTGTTCGGCGCCCTGCCCCAGGTTACCGACGTTTCACCGCCCACCGGCATCCCCGTGGAAGGGCTGGGGGTACTCCTGCTCGCTCGAGCCTTTGCCGACGGCTGCTCGGCCATGACGGGCACCGAAGCCGTGGCCGACGGCGTGCCCGCCTTCCAGCCGGTCGAGTGGCGCAACGCCCGCCAGACGATGCTCATCGTGGCCATCCTGCTCACCTTCATGTACCTGGGCACGAGCTACCTGGCGGTCCACGTGGGCGCCACTCCAACCGGGCCGAATGGCGGCGGCGAGACGGTCCTCTCGCAGATCGCGCGGACCGTCTTCGACGGCCGCTCACCGCTCTACTACGCGCTGCAGGTCTTCACGACCTGCATCCTGATCCTGGCCGCCCAGACCAGCTTCGCCGACTTCCCCCGGTTGTCGTCCTTCCTGGCCCGCGATGGCTTCTTCCCGCGGCAGTTCGCCCTGCGAGGCGAGAGGCTGGCTTTCAACTCCGGGATCATGGCCCTGGCCGTTCTGTCGATCGTCCTCGTCGTCGCGTTCAACGGGTCCACCGACGCGCTGATCGGGCTGTACGCGATCGGCGTATTCACTTCGTTCACGCTGTCGCAGGCCGGCATGGTCAAGCACTCTCTCACCCACCGCGGAGCCGGATGGCGGCGCGGGGTCATGATCAGCGGCCTCGGCTCGTTCGTGACGGCCATCGTGGCCGTCGTCATCGGCGTGTCGAAGTTCACCCAGGGCGTCTGGATCATCATGGTCATCGTCCCGATCCTGGTGGTGATCATGCTGTTCATCAGGCATGAATACGACCTGGAAGGGCGCGGCCTGGAGGTCCAGGAGGACATGATCTTCGGCCCGCCGCACCGGCGCCAGCGAGTCGTGGTCGCGGCCCAGTCGATGAGCCGGGCCGTCGTCCAGGCCGTCAAGGTCGCCGAGACGATGGGCGAGGAGGTCCAGATCGTCCACGTGACCCTCGACCCTGGGGAAGGCGAGCGTTTCCGCGACCGCGTCGAGCGGCAGCTGCCCGGCGTGCGGGTCGTCCTGGTGGAATCGCCCTACCGGGCCCTGGTCCGGCCGTTCGTGCGCTACCTGGAAGTGTCGCAGGCAGAGGACCCGGACCGGCTCACGGTCGTGCTCCTGCCCGAGCACCTGCCCCACCACGTCTGGGACAGGATCCTCTACAACCAGAACATCCACCGCATTCGGTCGGCCCTGGTCGGCCGCAAGGAGTTCGTGGTCCTGGACGCCCCGTACCGGCGCGGCTAGAGGCCGGCCGGACGTAGTCCTCGCCCCGGGGCGACGGCGCGGCGGGCTAGACGTCGATCGAGAAACCCGGCACGGCCACTTCAATGGCGCCGTGGAAGACCGCCCCGGCCCGCTCCTCGGCATCGTGGGGGCTCATGCCCGGCGCCAGGTGGGTCAGGATCAAACGGCTGACACCGGCGTGCTGGGCGGTCATGGCCGCGTCCTCGGGGGACAGGTGGACCGACGGGATCTCGATCTGGTCGGTCCCCGTCTCCGCCACCAGGACCCGCGCGCCCTTCGCGAGGGTGACCAGGTTGTCGCACGGACCCGTGTCGCCGCTGTAGGCCAGCCTGTGGTCGCCCAGCCAGGCCGTCATGCCGAAGGCGGGGATGCCGTGCTCGACCGTCCGGGCCTGGATCTTGAGGTCGCCGATCTCGGCGACGCCGCGGTCCTTGAGCTCCACGACCTGGAAGAAGTCGGCCATCCGATGCTCGCTGGCGCTCCGGACGAAGTCCTCCACCCGGTGCGCCCACCCGGGCGGTCCCAGAACGGGGATCTTGCGCCGCCGCCGCTCGGCCATGGCCCAGGCGTAGTAGAGCAGGGGCATGTCGGCGAAGTGGTCCGCGTGCATGTGGCTGATCCAGATGGCGTGCAGCTCGTCCAGGCCGATCAGGTGCTGGAGCGGGCCGAGGATGCCGCCGCCCACGTCGATGAGCACGTTGGCGCCGCCGCCCTGCAGCAGATAGCCGGAGCACGGCTCATCGGCGTGCGGATACGCCGCGCTGCCAAGGACGGTCCAGCGAAGCGGGCCGTCGGCCTTCTTTCCCCTGCCTGGCACAATCACCTCTATCAGCAGTCCGGCCGAGGGCGGCCGGAGCTCCCCGCGAATTGGGTTGATCGTAGAGGCGGCGGCCCAACCGCACCAGACGCCGTTTGGCCTGCCCCAAATGGCCTATCGGCCCGGTGTCGATTTCCGGCCCCGATGACCCACCCCAACGATCCGCCCGGCCGCCCGGCCCGGACCGGCCGGCTGCCTCGCCCCGCTAGGTCGCGCTGCGCGCCCTGGCCCGGAAGAGGGCGACGGCGCCGCGGGCCTCGACCTCCACGTCGTCGAAGCGGCCGGCCAGCTCCTCTCGCAGACCCTCGAGGCTGTCGGCGCGGTTGTCGAAGATGCCGAGTGAGTTGTACAGGCCCATCAGCCCGCGGGCAGCCAGCGGCAGGCCGGGGATGTGGCGCAGGACCGTCCCGCCGAAGATCGTGCCGCCCGGCCGCAGCAACGGGCGCAAGTTGTCGAACGCGGCCGCCTTCGACGCCATGGGCCCGGGCAGGCAGTGGAGCAGGTAGTTGAGGCCGATCGATTCGAACGGCTCGACGTCGATGGCGATCGGGGCCAGGACATCCGCCCGATACATTTCCGGCGAGTACCGGATGAGCCTGCGAGCGGTGTGGGTGAGGCTGTTGCCGTTCAGATCGAGCAGGCCCACCCGGGGGCTCTCGACGGGGAAGCGCACGCGATCGAGGAAGTAGCCCGTGCCCACTCCGACGTCCAGGTGGTTGCCGGTCACATGGGCCTGGTAGAGGGCCAGGATCCGGGGGCTGGGGCAGCGCCAGATGAGCCGGTTCGAGGCGGCGAGCACCCCGGCGTCGTAGAACGTGAGGCTGGCCCGGCTGTACACGCCGGTGCCGAGGCGTCTCTGGTGGAGGGAGGAATCCCCCGTCGCGCTCACGCCCGAAGTCTGATGGAGGGGGCACCGGGCGTGCAAGCCGATTGCGCGCTACGTCCGGCCGCGGATCGGCCGGGCGGCGGCCGCCCCATTCGGTGCGCCATCTGGTCAATTCGCATGATGCAGCACTATTCGCGTTGTGGGGTACTATTCGCACGTGAGCGAAGTATCTGGTCCAATGCTCGAAATCGAGTCCGCGTTCGACGAGATCGACGCCGTATGGGGCCACGGCCCCAACGACATTCCCGGCTGGGTGGGCCAGGAGCTGACTTTCGCCCAGATGCGGCTGCTGTTCCTGCTGCAGCGAAACGGGCCCGCGCCCGTGAGCCGCGTGGCCGAATGGTTTGGTGTGGGCCTGCCGGCGGCGAGCGGAATCATCGACCGGGTCGAGAAGCACGGCCTCCTGGAACGACACCACCGCCTGGACGACCGCCGCGTCGTCGAGTGCGATCTCACGGAGTCCGGGCGCCAGCTGATCGACGAGATGAGCGGCCTGCAGCGCAGGCTGATGCGCCAGCTTCTCAGCGTGCTGTCGGAAGACGAGCTGGAGGAGTTCGCCCGCCTGATCAAGACCGTGCGCGACCGAGTCAAGGCGCGTTCGCAGTGAACCCGATATCCGCCGGCCGAGTCACCTCCGTGGAGGGGCTGCCGGCCTGACTGAGCGACTTCCCGGGGGGCTACCCACCGATCAATCCCGCACCAAACGCCGTATCTAGGAGATCGATGTGATCCGACTGACCCAGCTGGCCGTGGCCAAGCGGAGCGTGACCGTGTTGATCACGCTCGGCCTGCTCCTCGGCGGCATCGTGTCCTGGTCCCAGCTCAAGCAGGAGCTGCTGCCGGACATCCAGTTCCCGTTCGCGGTCGTCATCACGCCGCTTCCGGGCGCCAGCGCCCAGGACGTCTCGACGCAGGTGACGGAGCCGATCGAGCGCTCCATCGGCAGCGTGCCCCGCCTCAAGCACGTCGATTCGAGCTCGGTCAACAGCCTTTCGATCGTCGTGGCCTCGTTCTCCTACGGGACGAACATCAAGGACACGATCGCCACGATCGACGCGAACGTGAAGGCGCTGGGGCTCAGTTCCACTTCGACGATCCAATCCTTCGACATCAACGCCTTCCCGTCGCTGATCGTCGCGATTCGGGCAACCGGATCGACGACGGCCGATCAGCTCAACGCCGTCGCGGCCACCAGCATCGTGCCCGCCCTTCAGAGCATTGACGGCGTCAGCAAGGTCGATCTCACGGGCGCGACCCAGTACCGCCTCGTCGTCAAGCTCGATCCGACAAAGCTCGCGGCCAACAACGTCACTATCAGCCAGATCCAGGGCGTGCTGGCGGCCAACAACCTGATCCTGCCCGCCGGATCGCTGCCGGTGACGACGGACGGGGCGACGGTCTCCATTCCCGTTTCGGCTCAGCACCAGATGACCCTCGAGACCCCAAGCGATCTGCTGGCCCTGGCGGTCGGCGTCAAGATGCCGGCGGCCGGCTCCGAGTCCACCCAGCCCACGCCGATCACCCTGGGCGACCTCGGGACCGTGGACCTGGCCGGCCACAACCCCACCGGCTACGCCGAGTTGAACAAGGATCCGCAGCACGCCGACTCCGGACCGTCGCTCGTGCTCAGCATCACCAAGACGTCCGACGCCAACACCGTCGACATGGTCCAGGCCGTCCAGGCCAAGCTGGAGCAGCTCCGAGCCCAGGGCAACGGATCCTTCGAGATCGACGTCGTCTCGGACTCGTCGAGCTTCATCATCGAATCGCGCGACAGCCTGGTCCGTGAGGGCGGCCTCGGCGCGCTCTTTGCCATCCTCACGATCTTCGTCTTCCTGCTCAGCCTGCGATCCACCCTCGTGGCCGCGATCAGCATCCCCGTCTCGATCATGACCGCCCTGGCGCTCATGCTCGTGGCCGGAGTCACGATCAACATCATGACCCTGGGAGGGCTGGCCATTGCCGTCGGCCGGGTGGTGGACGACGCCATCGTCGTCCTGGAGAACATCTACCGCCACCGGGGCCGGGGCGATTCGATGCGGGACGCCTGCATATCGGGCACCCGCGAGGTCGCCAGCGCGATCACCAGCTCGACGCTCACGACCGTCGCGGTCTTCCTGCCGCTCGGTTTCGTGGGCGGCCTGGTGAGCCAGTTCTTCCTGCCTTTCGCCCTGACCGTGACCTTCGCCCTGCTGGCCTCGCTCTTGTGCGCCCTGACCGTGGTCCCGGTCATGGCCAGTCTGTTCATCGACCGCATCAAGCTCAACCCCGATGAGGGCGCGCAGCACCACGACACGCTCGTCCAGAAGGTCTACACGCCGCTCCTGCGGGCCGCCCTTCGCAGCCGTCGCAGCCGCTGGGGCGTCATCGGCCTGGCCGCCGTGCTCGTCTTTGGGGCCGGCCTGCTCGTGCCCCACATTCCCACCCAGTTCCTCAACGCCGGCTCGCAGAAGCAGCTCACCGTCACGCTGGCGCCGCCCTCCGGGACGCCGTCGGCCGTGGTTCTGACCCAGGCGCGGGAGGTCCAGACCAAGCTCCAGACCATGCCCGAAGTCACCCTTATCGAGACCACCGTTCCGAGCGAGGCGGATACCGGCCTGTCGGCCCTTTCGGCCGCCTTCACCGGTGGAGCTTCCAACGCCGCGAAGATCGTCGTCGGGTTGGAGAGCAGCACCGATCTCGACGCCGAGCAGAACAAGCTGACCGACGCACTGGCCGGTCTGGCGCCCAGCGGCTGGCAGATCCAGGTCGCGCAGCAGAGCATGACGGGCAGCAGCTCGATCAGCGTCGTGGTCAGCGGCCCGAATTCCGCGGACGTCCAGGCCGCGACGACGGCCGTTCTCGCGGAGCTGTCGAACAGGAGCGCCCACCCGGATCTGCTCAACGTCAAGAGCGACCTGGCCGCCAGGACTCCCCAGTACGACATCAACGTCGATCCAACCAAGGCCTTGATGGTCGGGACGACCACGGTCGGAGTCCAGGCCGAGGTCCGCAACGCCCTGGTCGGCACCAACGCCGGGATCGTGAGCCTGGGCGGCGCCCCGACTGAGGTCGTCCTCCAGGTCAACGCCGGGCTCACCAGCCTGGACTCGCTGGCCAAGCTGCCGGTCGGCGCGGCCAAGGTGCCGCTCGGGTCGATCGCAACGGTCCAGTCGGTCGACACGCAGACCCGCATCAGCCGGGTCGACCAGTCGCCCGCGTCCACCATTTCAGCCGACACGACCAGCAAGGACACCGGCGGCGTTTCGATGGAGATCCAGCAGGCCATCGACAAGCTGCAGGCGGCCGGCGAGCTGAACGGCGTGACCGTGACGCTCTCCGGCGTGACCGCGGAGATGAACGAGGCCTTCAGCGGCCTGTTCATCTCGATGGCCGTGGCCGTGCTGCTCGTCTACATCGTCATGGTCCTGGTCTTCAACTCCCTCGTCGACCCGCTGGTCATCATGTTCAGCCTGCCGCTGGCGACGATCGGGGCCTTCCCGGCCCTGTTCCTGACGCAGCGGCCCATCGGCATCAGCGCCCTGATCGGCTTCCTGATGCTGATCGGCATCGTCGTGACCAATGCCATCGTGTTGCTCGACCTCGTCGAGCAACACCGGCACCGGGGCATGCCGATGTACGAGGCTCTCATGCAGGGCGGCCGAACCCGCGTCCGGCCGATCCTCATGACCGCCATCGCCACGATCCTGGCCCTGATCCCTCTCGGCCTGGGTCTGTCCGAGGGCGAGATCATCGCCTCGGAGCTGGCCACCGTCGTGATCGGCGGCCTGTTCACCTCGACGTTCCTGACGCTGATCGTCATCCCGGTGGTGTACTCGCTCGTCGAGGACGCCAAGGTCCGGACCAGCCGGGCCTTCGGCCGGGGCGCAGAGGACGGAGCCGCGTCGGAGGTAACGGCCGGCTGAGGTCGTCCCCCGCGTTTGAACTCGAAGGCCGGGCCGTGCGCCCGGCCTTCGGCTATTCGGCGGCCCGAGCTGCCGGGGCCGGGCTCGCCGCAGCCGGAGCGACGGCGGCGTGCGTGGCGGAAGGCGACATCTGGGGTATCAGCAGCTGAGCCAGAACGGCCCCGGCCAGGTTCGTCACTATCGCGAACACGATGGTCGCCTCCAGCGACAGGCCGACGAGCACGCCGGCGATCGCGGCGCCTATCGGGTAGCCGGAGAAGTTGAGGTTCATCGAAACCGTGAAGGCGCGGCCCATCCAGGCCGGGTCCGTGGTTCGCTGGCGCAAGGTGAACATGGCGATGTCCATCGGCCCGTTCACCAGGCCGGCCAGGGCCATGGAGAGCACGATCGGCAGGAGGCCGGCCGGCCAGATGAGCAGCGCCGTCGCGGCGGTGAAGCCGAAGGCCGGCAGCACGATCAGCATCTTCTCTCGGCCCTCGGTCCGGAGACGGCCGGACAGGAAGGCCGAGACGACGCCGCACGCGCCCATCAACCCGAACATGTAGCCGACCGTGGCCTCGGTCATTCCCAGCCGGTTCAGGATCATGATCGGCACGACGATCTGAACGACGCCGCCGCTCAAGTTCATGATCGAGAGCGAGACGGCCAGGCCGCGCAGGGTCCGGTGGTTCCACGTGTAGACGAGGCCGAGCCAGGAGTCGCGGAGCAGGTTCCCGGTCGAGTGGACGTCCGTCCTGGGGTCTGGAGCGCCGATCATGACCACGGCCGAGGCGAAGAAGGCCAGGGCGATCAGCGACAGGGTCGGTTCGAAGCCGAGAGTCTGGGCGAGAACCGCCCCCAGCGGTGTGCCAACCAGGCTGGCCAGGACCCAACCGTTCGAATCGACGGCGTTGACACGCTCCCACAGCGGCTTCGGGACCATGAGCGGGAAGAGGCTGCGCAGGCCGCTGCTGCTCAGGGGCGCGGTCAGCGAAGAGACGGCGGCGATCGCCAGGAGAAGCCACCAGGGCAGCTTGTCGGCCGCGGCCAGCCCCGCGACCAGGAGCAAGGACGACGTGGCCACCAGGTAGTCCAGGATTATCAACCGGACCCGGCCGTGGCGGTCGAGGAGCGCGCCGGCGATGGGGCTGATCACCATCCCCGGAGCGATGCTGGCGAAGGCCACCGCGCCCGCGAGGGGCGGCGAGTCGTAGCGCTGCAGGGCGAACAGGATTATCACGATGCCGATCATCGAGGCGGCGATGCGGGCGATCTGCATGGCCGCCAGGACGCGGCCCAGGGACGGCACGGCCAGCAGGGCGCGGTATGACGGTGATGGGTGGGGTTCGGTCACGGTAGGGCCTGACTCAGCGGGAACAATGCGCGGAGGTTGACACAGATCGTGTCATCCTGCCGCCGAGCGCCCGCGAGGTCGAGGCGGGCGGCGCCGGCGCGGGTTCAGGCCGAGCGGCCCCACAGCGGGTCGACCACCATCGGGCCGCTGGCGCCCGATTCCTGGCCGAAGAGCGTCCCGGAGTTGGCCGCCGCGGCGGCCTGGGCGGCCGCGGCGGCATTGGTGGTTGCGGCGGCGCCGGGCCTGGGGGTCGCGACGCCCAGCAGCGTCAGAGCCTGCTCGGCCGTGGCCGGCGACAGCGACTGCAGTAGCGGCAACAGGTTGGCGCCGGCGAAGTTGCCGGCGGATTGAGCCGCCCCGCCGTACACGCCGGCAACCGAGTTCGGGTCGACGCCCCATTGGCTCGTGGCGAGCTGGGCGTTGACGGTATTGGCCGAGGCGGCGGCGGCCAGGGACGCCGGGGGCAGTCCAAGCCCGGCCACGGCGTCCTGGGCGGCCGACGTGCCGCCGGCCTCCGCGCCGGATGCGCTCGCCTGAGCGGCCTGGCCCCCCGACACGTCCAGGGATGCAATCTGAGACATATCGGAGCAGTCGGTCCGACCGCGCGGTCCTTTAGGGGATTGCCCCTAGAAACGTTGAGCCGGGGCACCACCCTCGGCGCCCCGTCTCGAGTTGGCTCGGTTCAGCTCGCCCGGTCTGGGGCGAGGCTCAGCCGGCCGGTTCGACCGGCGGCGCGGGCGGGTCGGCGTCGCCGGCGGCTGGTGCCTCCGGAGGCGCAGGTGGTGGCGGCGGTGCCGGCGCGTCGGCCGACGCGCTCCAGGCCGGTGCGGGGGGTGCGGGCGGCGCGGGCGGCGCGAGGGACGCGAGTGGCGCGGGTGGAGTCCACGCCGGCACGGGGGTAGTCGTGGCGCCGGTGGCGGGCACGTTCGCCGCGTCCCCGGGCGGGAAGGCGTCGGCCGGTGGCGTCCAGACCCCGGCCGAGAGCGCCGGATCCGGCGCTCTCGGCGCCCAAGCGGTAGGCGACGGATTGTACGGTGCCGGCGGTGCCGGCGGGCCGCCGAAGAGGGACGGGTCGTACCCGAGTGACGGCATGCCCACGGCAATGGGAATCACGTTCTTGCGCCTGCTCCGGCGGATGAGCATGAACACGATGAAGAGCAGCCCAAGGAGCAGGGCCAGAGCCGCCCCGAGCCGGATCATGCCCTGGCTGGAGGAGCCCGCAAGCATGTCGATGGCCCGCTGGGCGGCGGCGGTCGCGTCGTCGGGGTTGACCGCCGTGAGGGCGGTGGTGGCGGCGTTCACTTCGGCCGCCGGGTCGGACCCGATCAGGCCGACAGTTTCGAAGATGCTGTGGCCCGCGTTGTTGAGATCGACAGCCTGGGCGGTGAGAGTGGCCGCATCGGCTTCCTTCTTGGCTAGCTCGAGGGCGGCGTCGAGACCGGCTTGAGTCTGGGCGCCCTCGAACGCGCTCTGGAGGGGCGAGCCGTCAAGGCTTACGCCCGAGACGGCCCCGGTGACCTGGTCCCGCAGGGCCACGATCTGGCTCGCGGTATCCATGGCTGTGGCAGCGTTCGCGAAGAGCCAGTCGGCCATAGGCTTTCGGATGGCGTAGGGCAGCTTCCAGGTCCCGGTCGCGGCGGCCAGATTGTGGTAGGCGGCGCGGGCCGCCGAACGGTCGGCCAGATCCGAAGACACGATCCCGTAGCTGGCGAACAGCTTCTGGGCCTGGTCGAGGTCCGCCACACCGGCCGGCACCATGCCCCGCTCGTCGATCAAGTCGAGCAGGACTCGTTCCGTTACCGCGCCGGTGGTTGTCTTCTCCGCGGGACCTGCGCCGACGTAGGCGATCTCGCCCTTCTGCGCGGCCTGCAAGATTGCCCTGAAGTTGTCCGGGCCGACGGCGTCGGCGATGCGGGTCACCAGGTAGCACGAGGCGGCGTACTGCCAGTCGACGATGTTCTCGTCCTGGGTCGTCGACTCGATATCGAGGTACTTCCAATTCGTGAGGGTCGCGAGGCCCGGGGCTGTGCCGGGGTTGGCGCAGGGCTTGTAGTCGGCGGCTACCTTCTCGCTGTAGCCTGCCAGGCCTTCGTTGACCCAGGTCGCCGAGAACAGGGACTTGTTGAACCAGATGTGAGACAGCTCGTGGGCGATGGTGGCGCCGTCGGTTCCTTCGACCACCTGGGCCGTATGAGTGGACGCGCTGTAGCCGCCGACGTATTCGCCCAGCTGGGAGTCGCCGGCCTCAGTGACGTCGATAGTGCCGCCGGGAAGCTCCAGCCCCGTCAGCGCTTCGAGCTTGGGTGCGTAGGTCTCGATGTCGTTGCTGACGGTGGTGGCCCAGGCGCTGTCCTCGGGCCAGGCCCGGACGTTGAAGTCCTGGCCGGCGGAGCTCACCGGCAGGCTCTTGAGGTTGGCCGGGTTCTCGGCCTCGAGGCAGCTCCAGGCCTCGTAGGGCGCCGCGATGACCCCCGTTGTGTACGTGGTCATGCCGTTGGCCGTGCCTGATTTGGTCAACTCCCGGCCTGAGAAGAAGGAGACGCTGAAGCCGGCCGGGATCAGGACGCTCAGGCGGCCGCCGTCGTAGCCGTTGCCCGATGCGCACAGCTCCGCATAGGCCTTGCCCGCGCGCCAGCCGCCCTTGGCTCCCGGCGCAGCCGGGATGGTGTAGGTCATGGTGACCGTGCGCGTCTGACCCGGGTAGACGTCGGGGTAGGTGATTTCCAGCTCGCGGTAGTAGTTCGTCGTCTTGTACGTGCTCGTCTTGACCGCGCCCGCGTCGGACGTGATCTTGATATTGGTCGCCTCTTTCTCGACCCAGGCGTAGGTGCCGGCGTAGCTGTATCCGGGGTCGTCGTTGCGATCCGACAGGATGACCTTGACGTCGATCTGGTTCTCGTCCGGGTTGACGGTGTAGACCGTCGTGCCGGCTTCGGTAAGCCCCGCGCCGAGCACTACCCCAGGCAAACCGAATGTGGCCAGCGTGGCCAGGATGACGGGCACCAGGCCGAGGGTGAGTCTCCTGCGCAACGCAATCACGTTCCCACTCCATCGAGGCGGTGGCCACCGCGACGGCATGCCGGACGGCGGAGACGACACCGTCGCCCCCCAGAATCGCCGGGCCGCGCTTAGTCAACGCTAACGGCGGGTCCGCCGTCAAGCGTGGAAGGAGGGGAGTGGCCGGCCGGGCGCTCTATCGGAGACGGCGAGGTGGATCCGCCGGCGTAGCCTCAGCGGGCCGCGGGACCGGCTCCCTCGGCGGGCGCGGCCAGCTGGCGTTGCCGCATGGCCAGCATCAGGATCGCGAACAGCAGCGCCAGAAGCAGGGCCACGAGCACGCCAAGCCGGATCATGCCCTGGCTCGACGAGCCCTGGATCATGTCGATTGCCTGCTGGGCGGAGGCGCCGGCGTCGTCCGGGTTGGCAGCCGCCAGGGCGGTCGTCGCGGCGCCCACCTGGGCTGCGGGATCCGAACCCAGGAGGCCGACCGTCTCGAAGACGCTGCGATTGGCGCTGTTGAGACCGACCGCCTGGGCGGTCAGATCGGCCGCCGCGGCTTCCTTCTTGGCCAGGTCGAGGGCGGCGTCCAGGTCGGACTGGGTCTGGGCCTTCTCGAACGCGGTCCGCAGGGCCGAGTCGTCCAGGCTGACGGTGGGCACAGCCGCGATCGTCCGATCTCGCAGGGCTACGATCTGATTGGCCGTGCCGATGGCCGTGGTCGCGGTTGTGAAGTCCCACTCGGCCATGGCTATGCGAACGGCGTAGGGCAGCTTCCAGGTGCCGGCCGCGGCGGCCAGGTTATGGTAGACGGCGCGAGCCGCGTGGCGGGCCGGCAGATCGGCGCTGTCGACGATGCCGAAGAGTGCGAACAGGTTCTGAGCCTCGTCCGGGTCTGCCCCGGCCGGCGCCAGGCCTCGTTCGTCGATCAGGTCCAGCAGGGCGCGGCCGTCGACCGGCAGCCCAGCGGTAGTCTCGACGGGGTCCGGTCCGGCGTAGGCGATTTCGCCCCTGGAGATCGCGCCGACCACCGCCTTGAAGTCGTCGGGTCCCATGCTGTCGGCCAGGGTTGTCACCAGATAGCACGAGGCGGCTTTCTGCCAGGCCGCAACGGCGCGGTCGTCCGCGGTCGAGTCGATCGTGATTGGCGTCCAGGAGTCCAGCTGAGCGTAGCCCGCGATCGGCCAGACACCCGGGTCGGCGCAGGGCACGTAGTTGCCGGCGCCGGCGATCTTCTCGCTGTAGGAAGCGAAGCCCTCAGCCATCCAGTCTTGAGCGAAGACGCTCTTGTTGAACAGGACGTGGGCCAGGCTGTGGGCGACCTCGGCATGGCTCGCGCCGTCTGGGATGACCTCCACGGGCGAAGGCCCGGGCGTGTTGGTGTACTCACCCAGCGCCGAACGACCGGCCTCCTGGAGGACGATCGGGCCCGCGGGCAGCCGGACGCCGGTCAGCGCTTCGAGCCGGGCGGCGTAGTCGGGCGCCTCGGCCGTGACCATGGCCGCCCAGGCGGGATCCTCGGGCCAGGCCTGGATCTCGAAGCTCGGCGTCGACGCGATCCTTGTGGAGGCCAGGCCGGCGGGGTCGACGGCCTCCAGGCAGGTCGAGAAGTCGGTTGCCCTGGCCACGCTGCCGCTGCTGAAGCTAATGTAGCCGCCCGTTGCCACGGTCGCGGTCAGCTTGCTGCCGCTCACGAACCGGACGGCAAAGGTGTCCGGGATTTCGACGTTGAGCACGCCCGAGTCGATCCCGACGCCCTTCGCGCATAGCCTGGCGAACGCCTTGAGGGCTCGGAAGCCGCCCGCGGCGGTGAGGCCCGCCGGAATGGAGTAGGCGATGGTCAGGACCCGAGTCTCGTGGTACCACAGGCGCGGGAAGGTCATGAGCAGGACCCGGGTCGTGGCCGTGGTCTTGTAGACGCTCTGCTTCACCGTGCCGGCGTTGGACGTGGCTTTAACCGAGCCGGCCTGGAGAGGGACGGTGACGTACCAGCCCGGCCAGTAGTAGTCCAGCGTGGCCGTCGACTTCTTGTTGTTGGTGATCGAGATCAGGCTCGTGACGTCGATCCTGGTGTTGTCCGCGTCGAGCCGGTAGGTGGTGACCGCGGTCTCGGCGAACTCGGACGCGGCCAGCGCGGGGACCGGGGAGGCGAGCAGGCAGGTAGCGGCCAGGAAGATGGGGACGGCGACGGCCGCCAGATTTCCGCGCAGCCTGGCCGATTTGCTGGCGAGCCCCATCTGCACGACGAATCCCTTCCGAACTGACGCTGACGGCGATACGAAGCCGCTGGAAACGGTGCATCGGCCGGCCGGCTTCGCTGGCTAGTCAAGAGCATCGAACGAGGGGGCGTCAAGTCGGCATCAAACCGATTGCCGGGGGGACTTTTGGCGTAGTCGCGGGGTCGGAAGAGGCGTTTGGTCGAGGCGTCGCACCTCGTGCGTGTGCCATACGAGCTGTCACCGCGGCGCGGTAACGTGGTCCCGATGCAGATCATCGACGGCCGGCCGGTCTTCGCGGCGACGGATCTGGTTGGGTTCCTGGCTTGCGAGCACCTCGTCGGCCTGGAGCTGGCAGCCCTCGCCGGCCTGGTCGCGCGGCCCGACCGGATCGACCCGGAGATGGACCTGATCGCGCGGCGCGGCCTCGAGCACGAGCGTCGCTACCTGTCCGGTTTGGAGGCGGAGGGCAGGCGGACGACGATCATCGAGACAGACCCCGCCATCGAAGGACGCCGCGCTCAACTGAGGGCGGCCGCTCTGGCCACGCGCGCGGCGATGGAGCGCGGCGACGACGTCGTCTACCAGGCCACGTTCTTCGACGGCCGCTGGCTGGGGCTGGCGGACTTCCTGATCCGGGTCGAGAAGCCGAGCCGGCTGGGCGCCTGGAGCTACGAGGTCGTGGACACGAAGCTGGCCCGCCACGTCAAGGGCTCGGCCCTGCTGCAGATCTGCTCGTACGTGGAGCACTTGTCCGCGATCCAGGAACTGGAGCCCGAGCATATGCACGTGGCGCTCGGCGGCAGCGCGCGAAAGGTGGAGAGCCACCGCGTCGCGGACTACATGGCCTACTACCGCACGGTCAAGGCGGCCTTCGAAGCGCGGGTCGCTCGCGCCGGCGGGGCGTGGGGCGAGGGCTCGGACGGGCCGGAGTACCCGCCCCGCGGCACGTACCCGGAGCCCGTGGAGCATTGCGACGTCTGCCGCTGGAGCCGCGACTGCGCCGCTCGACGGCGCCGGGACGACGACCTGTCGCTCGTGGCCAACGCCACGACCCGGCTGCGGAGCGGCCTGAAGGGGGCCGGAATCGGGACGATGACCGCATTCGCGGCGGCGGAGCTGCCGCTGCCCGTGCCGCTCGACGGCGCGGGGCCGGCGGCACTCGGTCGGGCCCACGCCCAGGCCCGGATCCAGGTTCGCGGCCGGAAACAGGGCAAGGTCATCTACGAGTTGCTGCCGCCGGAGCGGAACCGAGATGGGGTCGTGGCGCCGGACCGGGGCCTGACCAGCCTGCCGCCGCCCCGGCCGGGAGACCTGTTCTTCGACATAGAAGGCGATCCGTTCGCGCTCGACGACGGCGTGGACTACCTGTTCGGCATCCTGGAGCCGGGTCTGACCGGATCGGACGGCGAACCCGTCTTCCACGCCTTCTGGGCCATCGACGAATCGGGCCGGGTGACGCCCGAAGCGGAGAGGCGGGCTTTCGAGCAGGCGATCGATCTGATGATGGACCGGCTGGCCGCCGATCCCGAGATCCACGTCTACCACTACGCCCCATACGAGCCCACGGCCTTCAAGCGGCTCATGGGCCGCCACGCCACGCGCGAGGATGCGGTAGATCGGTTGTTGCGAGGCCGGGTCATGGTGGACCTGTTCCGGGCGGTGCGGCAGGGCATACGGGCCTCCGTCGAGAGCTACTCGATCAAGAAGCTGGAGCCCCTGTACGAGCTGCCGCGCGAGGAAGCGCTGCGCGACGCCGGGTCGAGCATCGTGGCCTTCGAGGCCTGGCTGTCCGAGGTGGAGACCGGCGGCGGCGCGCCGCGCACTCCCGGCGACGACGAGACCCTCCGGAGCATCCTGGCCTACAACCGCGACGACTGTGTCTCGAACTGGCGGCTGCGGGACTGGCTGGAGGAGAGGCGCGTCGAGCAGGCCGCCCGGATCGGGGAGTCCCTGCCCAGGCCCGGACCCGCGGAGCCCGGGCCGTCGGAACAACTGTCGGAACGGCTGGCTCACGTTGCCGAACTGACCGAGCGGCTGTGCTCGGGCGTGCCCGACGACCCGGCGGACCGTTCGCCGGCCGAGCACGGGCGCTGGCTGCTGGCCCAGCTGCTGTCGTGGCATCGCCGCGAGGACAAGGCCTTCTGGTGGCGCTTCTTCCATCAGATGAACGACCTGACGGACGATGAACGGATCGACGAGCGCGAGCCGATCGGTCGGCTGAGCCTCGTCGAGTCCCTCGGCCCGAGCGCCCGATCCACCGTCTACCGGTACAGGTTCCCGGAGCAAGAACATGCCATCGACGTGGGCACGGAGGTGGCGGACCCGGCCACGGGCCGATCGCCCGGGAGCGTGGTGGCGCTCGACGAAGCCGCGAGAACGATCGACCTGCGCCGCGGTCCGCGGACGGACGGGTCGCATCCCACGTCGCTCGTGCCGAGCGGCCACGTGGCGACGGGAAAGCTGCAGGAGAGCCTGGTCCGGATCGGGGAATGGGTCGCCGACCACGGCATGGAAGGCCCGGGGCCGTTCCGGGCGGCGCGGGAGCTGTTGCTCCGGCAGTCCCCTCCGGCGGCCGGCCCGGAGCCGGGCGGTTCGCTGCGGCAGTCCGATGAGGACGCCCTGGCCGCGGCGCTGCGGATGGCGCTCGGGCTCGGCGGCCACTGCCTGGCGGTGCAGGGGCCGCCCGGAGCCGGCAAGACATATCTCGGGGCGGCGACCGTGCTGGAGCTGGCGGGCCGGGGCCTCAAGGTGGGCGTGACCGCCAACAGCCATCGCGTCATCGGGAATCTCCTGGACGCGGTCGCTGCCCAGGCCGCCCAGAGCGGCCGGCGAGTCCGGATCGGCCAGAAGACCGATCAGGACGGCGATTGCGCCTCGGAGTCGGCCCGGCCGTTCGGGGACAACGGGTCGCTCCTGGAGGCGCTTGCGGGCGGCGAGCTGGACGTGGTCGGAGCGACCGCCTGGGTCTGGTCAAGGCCCGAATTCGCCGGGACGCTGGACCTGTTGATCGTGGATGAGGCCGGCCAGTTCTCGCTCGCCAACGCCGTGGCGGTATCACCGGCGGGCTCGGGCCTGATGCTGCTGGGAGATCCGCAGCAGCTTGAGCAGCCGCTGCAGGGCTCGCATCCTCTCGGAGCGGAGGCATCCGCCATCGGCCATATCCTGGCCGGCGAGTCGACGATGCCGCCGCAGCGCGGCCTCTTCCTGGAGCGCACCCGTCGCCTCCACCCGGATCTGTGCCGCTACACGTCGGAGGCCTTCTATGAAGGCCGGCTCGCCGCTCTCGAGGGCTTGGAGCGCCAGAGGTTGGATTCGAGCGGGCCGCTGTCCGGCACCGGCGTGCGGTTCGTCGAAGTCCGGCACTGCGGCAACAGCAGCGAGTCGCCGGAGGAGGCCGCCGTCGTGGCGGAACTGGTGACCGGCCTGGCGGACGGCAGCGGGTCCTGGCTGGACCGGCTCGGCCGGCGGCACGATGTCGGCCTGGACGACGTCCTCGTCGTCGCTCCCTACAACGCCCAGGTCGGAGAGATCGTCAGGCGTCTGCCGGGGGCCCGGGCCGGCACGGTCGACAAGTTCCAGGGCCAGGAAGCACCGGTGTCCATCTACTCCATGACCACCTCCAGCCCGGAGGACGCGCCGCGCGGCATGGAGTTCCTGTACAGCTTGAACCGGCTGAACGTGGCCACTTCGCGAGCCCGCTGCCTGGCCGTCGTCGTGGCCAGCCCGGATCTGGTCCGAGTACGAGCCCGGACGCCTCGCCAGATGCGCCTGGCCAATGCCCTGTGCAGGCTCCTGGAGATGGCCGGCGAGAACACCTAGGCGCGCGCCTCCGGCCTCCCCCTCCGGCCGCGGATTGCAGATTCCCCGAAAGCCCGCCGATACCCCGGAGGCGTCTCCCGTCGCAGGAACGCGCAGCCGGCCGGCCGCAGCGTGCCTTCGGCCTGCTCAGGCGAGCGTCGAGCCTGAAGAGCGCCTACCAAGGAACTGGCATGCAGACAAAGCTCCTGTCAGTGGTACGCAAAGTGCGTTTCGTGGCAGTCCGCCGAGGTGTCAACGTCGGACTGGGCATGACCACCCTCACGTTCGGCGTGGCCGTCCTGGCAATGGCGAGCGGAGCGTCCGACTTCGGCACCGTCGCCGCGACGCTGGCCCTGGGTATGGCCGCCAGCTGGGCGGCGACATGGCTGGTCTACAAGGCCACGATTGAACTGCCGCTCAAGAAGCTGGACGCCGCCGCCTCCGTGCTCGCGGACATCGACACGGCGAACCTGGCCGATACGCTGGCCGCCATGGCCGAGGGAGACCTGACCCGCCGGCTGGAAATGAAAGCTCGCCCGACCCCGGTCGAAGGTGCGGATGTCGTCGCCCGGATCGTGCAGACGTCGGGCGTGACCATCAGCCGGCTGGGCGAGTCTGCCTCCCGCCTGAACAGCATGACCGACGCCGCGTGCGAGCGGCTCCTCTTCGTCGGCCCCGACGGCTACATGCAAGGCCAGACCTGCGGCGAGGCCATGGGCAAGGCGCTCGGTGGCAAGGGCCAGGTTGCGATCGTCACCCGCTCGCTCAATCATGCCGGGCTCGAACTGCGGCGAAAGGGTTTCGAGGCCTTCCTGCACGAGAAGTTCCCGGCCGTCGAGATCGTCGGCGCGTTCGAGAGTCCTTACGAACTCCAGCCCATGCGACAGGTGACGGCCGACATCCTGAAGCGATTCCCGCGCCTGGCCGGCATCTACGTCACGGTAGCCGGTGCCGGCGCGGCCGCTGCCGTGGCCGACGTCGGACTTGCCGGCAAGCTCACGTTGTTCAGCCACGATCTCGTCGACGACGCCATGCCGTACGTTCAGAAGGGCGTCATTACCGCCGTGATCGGCCAGGACCCGTATGCGCAGGGCCACGACCCGGTCATCCACCTGTTCAATCATCTGGTCGCCGGCTGGCAGCCGCCCGACTCGCGACTCCTGACGGCCATGGACATGGTCAACGCCGCGAACATGGGCGAGTTCTGGCAGGCCGGCAAGGGGGCTATCGAGTCCGAAGCTACGGCCGCACGCCGGCCCAGGCCGATGAAGGCCGCTTCTCGCCGGGTCCGCATCGCGGTCCTGGGCATGGAGGACGCGGCGTTCTGGGACGGCGTCCGCGAGGGCGTCGAGGCGGCGGCCGCCGAGCTCAAGTCGTTCAACGCCGAGGTCGAGTGGATCGTACCCGAGCCGAGCAAGACCTTCGAGCTGGCCATTCGCTCCGAAGCCATCGTGGAGCTGGCCCAGCAGGGCTGGGACGCCATCGCCACCATGATCATCGACACGGGCCTCGTGGAGAGCATCAACCGCGTCGTCGCCAGTGGCGTGCCCGTGGCCACGTTCAATTCCGAGTCGTCGAGCCTTCGAGGCTTGATGGAACACCTGTCCCACCGGGCCGACAGGCTCCTGTCCGTGAGTGACCATCTCGCAACGTCGGCAGAATCCTCCGGGGAGGCCACCAGGCGCATCGCCGAGAACATCTCGCAGATGGCCCTCGCCGCGACGAACGAGGCGGTGGCCGTCACGAAGGCCAACGCCAGCATCGAGCGCATCGCCGAATCCATCGAGGCCATCGCCGACGGGGCCCGAAGCCAGGGCGAGGCCGCCGACAGCCTGACCGGCGCGGCGACGCACATATCCGAGGCGGTCCAAACGGCCGAAGCGAGCTCTGAAACAGTCGTCGCTTCCACGGTGGAAGCCGTCTCTACCGCGGAGCGCGGGTCCGAAGCCGTCCGCCAGACGCTCCAGCAGATGGCGTCAATCGAGCAGGCGGTCGAATTGAGCGCCTCCACGATCCAGGAGACCAACTCCCGGGCCCAGCAGATCGGCGAGATCGTGGGCACGATCGAAGACATCGCCGCCCAGACCAACCTCCTGGCCCTCAACGCCGCCATAGAGGCCGCCCGAGCCGGCGAACAGGGCAAGGGCTTTGCCGTCGTCGCCTCCGAGGTCCGCAAGCTCGCCGAGAAGTCGGCCGCCGCGACCAAGGAGATCAGCGTCATCATCGCCACCGTCCAGCAGACCGCCCGGAGGGCGTCCGAAGCCATGGACGTGGCGATGAAGAAGGTTCACGAGGGTTCGTCGCTGGCCCAGCACTCAGGCGAAGCTCTCGACCAGCTGCTCGAGTCGGCCAAGACGACGCAGCGCCAGACCGGCGACGTGGCCAGGGCGAACCAGGCCGTGGCCGCCGTGATGGGCGACCTCACGACAGCCATCGACCGCGTCTCCGTGGTCATCTCGGACAACATGGACAAGTCGGAGATAGCCGCCACAAGCATTCGCGACGCTCTCGACACGATCGAGAGCGTGGCCGCCATCAGCGAGGAGAACGCGGCCGCCGCCGAGCGCGTTGCCGAGTCGACGCAGTTCGTCTCGCAACAGGCCCAGGCGGTCCACGACGACGCCATCTCGCTGACCGCCATTGCCCGCGAGTTGCAGGGCTCCACGGCCCGCTTCAAGTTGCGCCGCGACGACGAGGAGGAAGAGGCGTCCGCACCGATGCCCGCCGCCACGCCGCAAGCGAGCCAGGCGCCCGCCACCAACCGCGGCAAGAAGGCTGCCTGACCGGGCGGGTACCGGGCCCGGTACCCGGCGGCGGGCTCGGTGCCGCGGCTCGGCTCGCGGACCGTCCCGGCGACGCCGGGCTAAGCTATCGGCAGGACCGGCCGGTCGATCTCGGCCGAAACGCATGCTGCCGGCATCGCCGGATGGAGTCACAGATGCAGTACCGCAGATTCGGCAAGACCGGCCGCGAGGTCAGCGTCATAGGTTTTGGCGCCTGGGCGATCGGCTCGGCTTGGGGACAGGTGGACGACAAGGACAGCCTGGCGGCTCTCCACGCGGCTGCGGACGCCGGTGTGACCCTCATCGACACGGCCGACGTCTACGGCGACGGCCACAGCGAGCAGCTGATCGGCCGCTTCCTGCGGGAGCGCAAGGGCGAGGCGTTCTTCGTGGCGACCAAGATGGGCCGCAGCGTGCCGCAGGTGCCGGCCAACTACAACCCGGAGGCATTCCGCGCCTGGGTGGACGCGTCGCGCGAGCGGCTCGGCGTGGACAGGCTGGACTTGATCCAGCTGCATTGCCCGCCCACGCCCGTCTTCTACAGCCCGGAGACCTTCGCCGCGCTGGACGAGCTGGTCGCGAACGGCTCTATCGCCGCCTACGGCGTGAGCGTCGAGAAGGTCGAGGAGGCACTCAAGGCGATCGAGTTCCCGGGCGTGGCCACGATCCAGATCATCTACAACATCATGCGCCGCCGGCCGGCCGACCACTTCCTGGCCGAGGCGAAGCGCCGGGATGTCGGCGTCCTGGCCAGGGTCCCGCTCGCGTCCGGGATGCTGACCGGCAAGATGACCCGGGCCACCACCTTCGAGGCCTCGGACCACCGCCAGTTCAACCGCCACGGCGAGTCCTTCGACGTGGGCGAGACGTTCGCGGGCGTCGACTACGAGACGGGCCTGGATTTCGTGGAGGAATTGCGGGCACTGGTGCCGGGCGGGGCCACGATGGCCCAGTTCGCGCTGCGCTGGATCCTCATGAACGAGGGCGTGACCGCGGCCATCCCCGGTGCGAAGAACCCCGACCAGGCCCGGGCCAATGCCGCCGCGGCGGACATGGCGCCGCTGCCGGCCGAGACGATGGCCAGGATCGCGAGCCTCTACGACGAGCGCATCAAGCCGCTGGTGCACCAGCGCTGGTAGCCGGCCGGGGCCGGCCCGAGTCCGGGCGATGGGCCGGGCGATGGGTCGGACGATGTCCTGCTACTGGCGGGGCAGGCGCCCGTACAGCTCGCGATACGTGCCGTAGATCTGCTTGTACAGCTCGACCCGCGCCGGATCCGGCTCCATGACGCGGGTGTCCGCCGGCAGCGGCGGGACTCCCTCGACGGTGGACGGAATCAGGCCGGCCGCCACGGCGCCGAGAAGGGCCGCCCCGCGGGCCGAGCCGTGCTCGGTGGCGCCCAGGGCGACGGGCAGGTCCAGGACGTCGGCGATGATCTGCTGCCACAGGCGGTTGACGCCGCCGCCCGCGACGACGCCGCTGGTCGCCTCCACGCCGACCCCGCGCATCAGATCCAGGCCCTCCAGCAGGGCGAACGCCACTCCCTCCAGGACCGCCCGGGTCAATTCCGCCGGGCCGTGGCTGACCCGCAGGCCGGTCACCGCGCCGCGCGCCTCCGGGTCGAAGTGGGGCGTCCGCTCGCCTCGGAGATAGGGCAGGAAGATGAGCCCGTCGCTGCCGGCCGGGACCTTGGCCGCGGCGGCCAGAAGCTCGCGATTGCCGTTTGGATCGTCCGGGCGGAGCAATCGAACGACCCAGTCGAGCGACGCCGCCGCGGACAGGATGGCCGCCATCAGGCACCAGCGCCCGGGGACGACGTGGCAGAGGCCGTGGAGCCGGCCCTCGGGATCCATGTTCGGCCCGTACGCCGGAGCCAGGACCTGGCCGCCGGTGCCCAGTGAGATCAGCACCGCCCCGGGAGCGTCCTCGACCCTGGCGAGGCCCAGGCCGAGCGCCGCGGCGGGAGCGTCGGCGCCGCCAACGGCCACGGCGATGCCCGCCGGCAGGCCCAGGGCACGAGCCGCGTCGTCTCGCAGCCGGCCCGCCGTCGCCTCCGACTCGAACAGGGGTGGCAGGCGGTCGATGTCGATGCCGAGCTTCTCGCAGACGTCCGCGGCCCAGGTTCGAGCCCGCAGGTCGAGCAGCAGCGTGGCCGACGCGTCCGAGACGTCGCTGGCGACCTCGCCCGTGAGCCGGAATCGCAGCGCGTCCTTGGGCTGGACGATCCAGCGGGTCCTGGCGTAGACGTCCGGCTCGTTGGCCGCGACCCACATGATCTTGGGCGCGGTGAAGCTCACGTTGGCGCGATTGCCTGTTCGGGCTACAAGCTCGGCTCTGGGGATGCGCCGTTCGATTTCGAGCGTCTCCGCGTCCGCCCGTCCGTCGGACCACATCAGGGCCGGTCGAACCGGGGCGCCGTGCTCGTCGAGGAAGACGGCGCTGTGCATCTGGCCGGTGAGGCCCAGACCGACGACCTCCGCGCCTCGCAGGTTGGGCCGCGACAGCATCTCGGACATGGCCAGGCGCAGCGCGTCCCACCAGCGCTCGGGGTTCTGCTCCGCGTAGCCGGGATGCTTGGACTCGGTGGCGTAAGAGGCCGTCGTCACTCCGAGTGAGTTGCCCTCTTCGTCGAGCGCCAGAATCTTGACCCTCGACGACCCGAGGTCTATCCCTATCGATGCCCGCACGCGATACCTCCGCACCCCCGCACTTATCTGCTGCTAGCGTAGCGCCCGGCCGAGATGTCCGGGGAAACCGCGGACGATCTTCCCGTCTCAGCTGCGCTGGAAGTAGGCGCTGAGCTCCCAGGGCGTGACCTGACGCCGGTAGGCCTCCCATTCGAGCGCCTTGGCCGACCGGAACAGGTTGAGCAGTTCGGCGCCGAGGGCCTCGCCCATGACGTCGTCCTCTTCCAGCGCGGTCAGGGCCTCGGCCAGCGAGGCCGGCAGCGGCCGGGTGACACTGTGCCCGCCGAAGCCGTGCTCCAGTTCTTCGAGTGGCGGTCCGAGCTCGGAGCCGCCGTCGATGCCGTCGAGTCCGGCCGCGAGCATGGCCGCGTAGGCGAGGTAGGGGTTGCAGCTGGGGTCGGGCATGCGCAACTCCAGGCGCGTGGCGAAGGCGCCGTCGCGGTCCCCGTCGGGCCGATCCTGGGTCGGGACGCGCAACAGCGCCGAGCGGCTGTGACGGCCCCAGCTGCCGGCAACGGGGGCCTCGTAGCCGGGCACGAGCCGCTTGTAGGAGTTGACCAGCGGAGCCAGCAGGGCGCTCATGCCCGGGGCGTGGAGCAGCTGGCCGGCGGCGAACGCCCGCGCCGCCGTGGACAGGCCGTACGGGGCCTCGGGGTCGTCGAAGATGCTTCGCCCGGCCCGATCGACCAGGACCTGGTGGGTATGCATGCCCGAACCCGCGGCGTCGGCCAGGGGCTTGGGCATGAACGTGGCCTGCATGCCGCGCTCCCGGGCCAGCTCCTTGACGGCCGGTTTGAGCGTCATGACGGTGTCCGCCGAAACGAGTGCAGGCAGCATCGGCAGGTCCAGCTCGAACTGGCCGCTCGCCACCTCGTGGTGGCTCGATTCGACCTTGATGCCCATATCCTCCAGGGCCGAGACGATCTCGACCTCGACCTGGCGCGACCGGCCCCGGGACCGCTCGAAGTAGCTGCTGGGATCGTCGTGGAGCGGCTCCACCAGGTCGCCGAGCGGAAAGAGGAAGAACTCGATTTCCGGCGCGACCAGGTAGCTCAGGCCGGACCGCTCCGTCTGCTCCAGAAGCGTACGCAGCACGGTCCGGCCGTCGCCGGCGTACGTCTCGCCCGTGGGCGTCACGACCTCGCAAATGAGCCGGGCCGTGCCGGCTCCGCCGGACGGTCCCAGGAGGGCGAACGTGGCCGGATCCGGCCGCAGGTACATGTCCAATTCGACCTCGCGGGCCAGGCCCTCGAGGGCCGACCCGTCGAACCACTCGCCGATCTCCAGCACTTCGCCCAGGCGGCGCACCGGGACGGCCACGGTCTTGACCGCGCCCGTCACGTCCGTGAACTGGAGTTCGATCTGGCTGACCCCGCCGTCGCGGGCCGCCTCCATAACCCGCTCATTCCGGCGCCGGACCACTTCCAGCATGCGGTCCGGTTCGAACTTGTCCGCGGCGGAATCGAAGCCGCCGTTGCCGCGGCGGGGCAGGGCCGTTGCCCGTTGAGACGGCGGTCCGGTTCGCTCTGACATTCGAAACCTCCAGGCGGCACGCCGCCGACACTAGACGTGGGAATGGACGATCAGGTAGGCGATGAACACGAGCAGGGCGCTGACGACCAGGAATCCGCCGCTCACGCCCAGGATCAGGAGCACGAGCTTGCGGTCGTCGCCGGGTGCGGTGGCGGGCTCGTCCGCGAAGATGAACTGGGACAGCGGCAGGTCCCGCCACGATTGGAGGTCCGCCTCGAGCGCGGCGGCATCGGCATAGCGCTCCTCCGGCCGCTTGCGCAGGCAGCGCCGGACGATGCCCTCGATCGGCGGTGGGACATCGCGCCGCAGTTCGTACAGCGGCGGAACCGGCGCGTTCAGATGCTGGCTCATGACCGAAAGGGCGTTGTCGCCCTCCCAGGGGACCCGTCCGGCGAGCATTTCGAACAGGATCACGCCGATGGCGTAGACGTCGGTGCGGGCGTCGCCGCGCTTGCCCTGGATCTGCTCCGGGGCCATGTAGTCGGGCGTCCCGAGCGCGTCCGAGAACCAGCGCCAGGTGAGGCGGCGCGCTCCGGCCATGAGAGCCACGCCGAAGTCGGTCACGACGAGCCGGCCTTCGGGCGTGACGAGGACGTTCTCGGGCTTGAGGTCGCGGTGCCAGACGCCCTGGGAGTGGGCGTATGCCATCGCGTCGGCCAGCTGGCGGCCGAAGCCCACCGCGCTCTCGATCGGCAGACGCTTCTGGCGGTTCATGTACACGCGCAGGGTCTCGCCCTCGACGTACTCCATGACCAGGTACGGCAGGTTGCGGTCGCGGGCGACTTCGATCGAGCGCTGGATGCCGGGGTGGCGCAGCCGGTGCGATATGTCCACCTCGCGGCGGAACCGGTCGAACGTCGCAACATCGCCCAGGATCGACTCGTGCGGGCACTTGAGGACCACGGACATGCCGGCGGCGTCTTCGGCCAGGAAGACTTCGCTGAAGGCGCCGTGCCCGATAGACCGGACGATGGTGAACTGGTCCAGTTTGGCGCCCGGGACCAGGGCCGCGGCGCTCATGAGAACAGCCTCCGCCATCCCGGCGGCGTGTCGGCCCGCTCACCGGCGTCGCAGACGCGGATCGCTACGGCCGTGGCGTTGTCGTCGCCGCCTCGCTCGAGGGCCAGGTCCACCAGGCGCCGGCAGGCCGCTGCGGGGTCCTCGCGCAGGGCGTCGGCGATCTCGCTGGAGGTGACGTGGCTCCACAACCCGTCGGAGCAGAGCAGGAAGGCGTCGCCCAATTCGAGGCGCTCGGAACGGATGTCCACCCGGACCGTGATGTCGCCGCCGACCGAACGGGTCAGGGCGTTGCGGGCCGGGTGGTCCACGGCCTGTTCGGGCGTGATCAGCCGCAGGCGCAGCAGGTCCATGACCTGGCTGTGGTCCGAGGTCAGCACTTCGAGCGTGTCGTGGTGGCTGCGGTAGACGCGGCTGTCGCCGACGTGGGCCAGGTGGGCCTCGCCCGGGGTTATGACCAGCGCACTCAAAGTCGATTGCATGCGGCGGCTGCCGCGGCCTTCGAGGGCCGCGTCGAAGATCGCCTGGTTGGCCCGGTTGAAGGCCGAGCGCAGGGTCGCCGAAACGCGGCCGCCGACCGATAGGCTCGTCCGGGCGTGCTCGAGCAGTGCCTCGACGGCCAGGCCGGCGGCGATGTCGCCGCTGCCGTAGCCGCCCAGCCCGTCCGCGACCGCGAACACCAGCCCGAGATCGGAGGCGGCTCCGCCCTGGTCGAGGGTGTAATCGGAGGCCGGCATGACGAACGATTCTCCGGCGTTGGAGGCGGCCCAGCCGAGGCGGTCTTCGTTGTGCTCGCGAACGCAACCGGTCACCGAGAGCCCGGCATAGTCGACGGAGAGGGCGGCGGTCATGGTGGCTGATCCCGGGCTTACGGGTCAGCGCTCCGGTCCGGCCAGCTGCGGTCCGGCCAGCACGGCGGCGCGGTTGGTCGCCGGATTGAGCAGCAGCCACAGCGCCCCGACGAGGGACCAGACGACCACGATGGCCAGGGCGACCATGGCGTCGGTTTGGGTCGCACCGCCGGCCGAGACGCTCATCACCGCCATGGCCCCGATCAGGGCCAGGTTGGCGGCAAGTCCGGCAACCGGTATGACCACGTGGCGCACCAGGCTCTTGCGGCGCGAGCCGCTGAAGGCGATCAGCACCAGGGCGTTGGTCATGCCGTACACGAGGAACACGCCGGCGTTGGACGCCAGGACGACCTGGGCCAGATGGTCCGGAGACAGCACCGCGTAGCCGGCCACGACCGCGGAGACGATCGTCAGCAGGACCACGGCGAAATGCGGAGTGGCATGGCGGAAGTGCAGCATGCCCAGGACGGCCGGCACCTCGCGGTCGCGGCCCATCGCGTAAGTCAGCCGCACGCCGGAGTTCACGCAGGCCAGGGCCGTTCCGATGAGAGCGATCATCACGCTCAAGGCCATGATCAGGACGAGGGCCACGCCCGTGCCGCCCAGCATCTGGTCGCCGATCAGGCGGACGATGTCGCCGATGGGGGCGGACGAGGCCGCTGCGGCGGAGTAGCCGGTAGCCTCCGAGCCCGCCCCCCCGGCGACCAGGGCGTCGCCGACGACGAGGTTCGCGGCGACGTATTCGATGACGTAGGCGATTGCGCCCTGAATGGCCAGGGCCAGCAGCACGGCGCGCCGGACGTCGCGCTTGGGGTTGACCGCCTCGCCGCCCATGGAGGTCACAGATTCGAAGCCGACGAGCAGCACGATGGCGATCGTCGCCTGGAACAGGACGTTGGTCAGGCTATGCGGCAGCAGCACCGAGGCGATGTCGGGGTGGGCGTAGACGATGTCCTTGTGCTGGCCGTGGAAGGCGATGGCCAGCATGGCGAAGCCGAGCAGGGCGGTCAGCTGGATCGAATTCACCACAACGGCGGCGATCGTCGAACCGGAGATGCCGCGGTAGGCAATGAATCCGACCAAAGCGGCCAGCAGGATCGCGGCGCCGACGGCGAACAGCGCGTCCAGCGGCAGGCCCAGCAGCCCCACCACGTACACGGCCAGGATGGCCATGAACGCGATCATGATGCCCGGGTACATCCAGTAGTAGAGGTGCGACGTCCAGCCGACGACGAACTTGGCGAGGCGGGCGAGGCGGTAGTGGGCCGAACGCTCCTGCTCGAGGAAAGCCGCCTCGGCGTAGTAGTAGGAGGAGCCCGATCCGGCGTCCGGGAAGGCCCCGGAGAGCTCCGAATAGGAGACCGCGGTCAGGAAGGCCAGCAGGATCACGAAGATCAAGCCGGGGACCATGTCCATGGCGGTTGTGACCCCGCCGCTCGATTGGCCGGCCTGCAGCTGGAACGTAGTCCACAGGAACGCCCCGGGCGCGATGAGGGCCATGGCCCTGATCGTCAGGCCGGTCATCGTCAGGGTTCGCTTGTTTTCGTTCCCCGGCGCCGCGGCCATGGGGTCCTCCTGTGTCTGGTCTGCAACTTGCAGGTCAAGGATTCGGCAAACGGGCGCTCGAATCAGTGACGCCGAGGTGACGGTTCCGGTCCTTGGGCGTTGCCTTGACCGGGCGTCGGGTTGTGGCTGGGTTGCGGCGCCGGCCGGGTGTTGGCTCCGGCCGGCGCCGCGGTGAAGGGACTGACTGGGATTACGCCGGGCTGGGGACGTCGTCCGGGATGTAGCCGAGGTAGCCCATCTCCGGGATGTCCAGGCCGCCGAGTTCCGCTTCGGGACTGACGCGGAGCTTGACGAACTTGTCCAGGATCTTGAAGAAGATGAACGAGGCGCCGAAGGCCCAGACGAAGCACGTGGCTGCCCCGATGACCTGGGCGACGAACTGGCCGGTGTCGCCGGCCACGAGGCCCTTGACCGCCCAGCCGCCGTAGTTCGACGTGCCGTCGGCGAAGATGCCCACCGCGAGGACGCCCCACAGGCCGTTGACGCCGTGGACCGAGATCGCACCGACCGGATCGTCGACGTGGATCTTGTCGAAGAAGGCCACGGACAGGCAGACCAGGACGCCGGCGATGGCGCCGATGATCGCCGCATAGACCGGCGAGACGAAGCCGCTGGGGGCCGTGATGGCCACCAGTCCGGCCAGCATGCCGTTGGCCGCCATGCCGGGGTTCGGCTTGCCTTCGCGGAACCACGTGTAGGTCAAGGCCGAGAAGGCGCCGAAGCCCGAAGCGAGCATCGTGGCCACGGCGACGATGCCGATCCGCAGGGCGCCGTTGCCGCTCGCTCCGAGGGTGCTGCCCGGGTTGAACCCGAACCAGCCGAAGGCCAGGATGAACGTGCCGAGGATGGCGAAGACCTGGTTGTGGCCCAGGATCGTGTTGGACGAGCCGTCCTTGTTGAACTTGCCGAGGCGCGGGCCGATCACGATCGCGCCGGCCAGAGCGCACCAACCGCCGACCGAGTGGACGACGCCGGACCCGGCGAAGTCGGCATAGCCGGCTCCGAGGTTGAGGTAGGTGCCGAGCTGGCTGAGCCAGCCGCCGCCCCACGTCCAGGCCGCGTAGACCGGGTACAGGATGGCCGAGATGAACAGCCCGTAGACGATGAACGGCTTGAACCGGAACCGCTCGGCCATGGAACCGGTCGGGATCGTGGCCGCGGTGTCCATGAAGACGAGCTGGAACAGGAAGAAGGCGATGATACCGACGTCATATGACGCGCCGGTCAGGCCGAAGCCGCTGAAGCCGAGAATGTTCCAGGTGTGCCCGCCGAAGTCGACGGACAACATGTTGCTCAAACCGCTGAGCCCACCCAGGTTGGCTACTCCGATCGTGCCCAGGCCGCCGAAGGCTATGCCGAAGCCGACCAAATAGAAGCCGATGATGCCGACGGCATAAACCATGAAGTTCATGCTCATCGTATGGAGGGCGTTCTTGGCCCTGGTGAAACCGGTCTCGACGAGGGCGAAACCGGCCTGCATGAACATGACCAGGAAGCCTGCCATCAGCAGCCAGGTGAAGTTGATGCCGAGGCGGTTCTGGTCGATGAGGTCGGCCAGCTTGGTCGCGAACGGTTCGGCCGTCTGAGCGGCCGTGTAGTCGTCGCCGGTGATGGTGCCGGGGGCGAGCCCGATCAGGTTCTGGCCGCTGCTCGTCGTCAAACCCGAAGCGTCGCCGTTGGTCGAGGTCTGGCTTGAGCAGCCGGAGACGATCAAGAGGGTGAGGACGAGCAACACGCCCGCGGCGAGGGCTCGGGTGGCTGGGGTCCAGTGCAGGTTCGGCCTGCGTCTAGCGAGCGACAACAAAGCAGTTCCTCCTTCCGGTTGAATAACCTCTGGCGCCCGGCGCTCCGGGACTTGGATTACGGGAATGCCCGGCGTCGATAGACCCGGGTGCGTAATTGGGCCGCCGGACTAGTTCAGCAGCGCCTTCTGCTGGAGCTCTTCGTCCGGCTGTTCTCGCCGCTGCCAGGGCGTCAGGTGGCGCAGCAGGCCACGTCCCGAAGGCAGCGTCGTGCCGTGCTTGATGCCCTTGGACAGGCGGCGGCGGCACTCTCGCAGGGACGCCTCGGCCGCCTTCGCATCGGACGTTCCGGGGTCGGTGGCGCGAAGGGCCGACAGGAACAGGTCCACGGCCCTGTCCATGTCGCCCAGGCGAAGGGCCAGCTCCCCGGCCTTCTGGTTGGGCGCGAAGCGGTCCGGCCCAAGGCTTACGGCCAGTTCGACCGCCTCGGCGGCGGCCTGGAAGTCACCCAGGTTGTACGCGACGCTGCTCAGGTAGGCCAGGGCGTCCACCGCGACGGGGTCGGTGTCGCCCAGGGCCGTGGGCGCGGCGGCGGCGCTGAGATAGACGCGCGCCTCCTCGAGATGCTCGTGGGCCATGGCCCGCAGGCCGGACCTGAGCTGCTCGAGTCGCTGCGATGGCAGGTCTCGAGACTCGACGGCCGTGGCGGCGGTGGCCGTCGGGGCGGCGGCCGCGGCGGCGGACGAGTGGCGTGGACCTGCCTTGCGCATGAAGCGCCGGCGCCGGGTCCTGTCGATCGGGGTTGTCATAGCGGTCTCCTCGTGCGAGCTCATTCGGGTTCGGTGGGCGAGGCGGCCATGGCCAGGGAGCCGTCCGGAGCCACGTCCCGCAGCTGCGGGATCGACGGCCGGCGGGCCCACAGGCCAAGCGCGACTGGGGTGAAGACTGTTGTCGCCACGGCCATGAGGATCACGGCCGAGTAGAGTTGGCCGTCGATGGCGCCGCTCTTGAGGCCCAGGCTGGCTGCCACGAGGGCGACCTCGCCTCGAGCGACCATGCCGATGCCGACCAGGCCGGCAGCGCCGCCCTGCATGCCTCCGATCATGGCCCCGACGCCGCTGCCGACGACCTTTCCGATCACAGCGACGAGCAGCAGGCCGAGCGCGAACGGCAGGACCGGTCCGATTGAACTGACGTCGGCCGAAAGGCCGATGGTCACGAAGAAGACCGGCACCAGGAGAGCCTCGCCGGCTCGGCCGATACCGTGGCGCAGCTCCTCGGCCATGGGCGAGCCGGCCAGGGCGAGTCCGGCCACGTATGCGCCGGTGATGGCCGCCAGCCCGCCCAGGGTCTGGAACGCCCAGCCCACGGCCAGGATGAAGCCGAGTGTCGCGGCCAGGCCGCCGCCCCGAAGGTGCAGCCGCTCGACGATCGTGGAGAGGTGGTCCGGCAGCCAGCGCAGGGCCAGGGCCGCGATCACGAGGGTCACAACCATGGGCACCAGGGCCGTGAGAGGCGATCCACCGACCGTGGTGTCGGCCACGACCAGGCCCAGGATCACCAGGCCCAGGATGTCGTCGATGACCGCGGCGCCCAGGATCGCCGTGCCCGCGCGGCCCTGGAGCAGGTTCATTTCGTGCAGCACGGCGGCCGTGATCCCGACGCTGGTCGCGGTCAGGATGGCCCCGCAGAAGAGCGAGGCGCGGAGATCGAAGCCGGCCGCGTAGGCCATGCCGACGCCGCCCACGAAAGGCACGATCACGCCGCCGAATGCCGCGTAGAGGGACACGAAACCGACGGACTTGAGAGCCCGAATGTTGGTCTCCAGGCCGGCCGAAGCGAGGATCGCCAGAGCTCCGAGATCCGACAGGGCGGTGATCGTGGGTCCGTCCTGCACGGCGTTGAGGAGGCTGGGGCCCAGGATGATCCCGGCTACGATCTGACCGGCCACGCGCGGTTGACCCGAGGATGTGGGCGATGGCCGCGCCGGCCTCCGCTCCGACAAGGATGAGGGCAAGCACGAGCGCCAGGTCGTTCACGCTTGCCTCCTTGCTGCCGTTGATGGCGCGTTTGCGCTGTGCACGTGCGCCGTGGTGATGGCAGCAGGCTAGGTGTGGAGGGGACCGCGAGTCAGTAGCACGGGCAGGCCAATTCCGGTTCGATTTGGTCGTCGTCCGGTTGCCGGACATTTGCAGATAGGGTGCGACCGTGTAACCGGAATGGCGCCGTATCGCAACCGAACCCGCGGGTACGTATCGCGGCACGGAACGTCTTGTCTCTATGCCGGCAAAGAGAGCGGGCCTACCACGATGTGTGGCGGCCCGCTCCAGATGTGCTGGTGCAAGAGTACGTGTTCAGGCGGCGAGATCGCGCCTTTCGAAAGCGACTACTGCGGCGACCAGGAATGCCACAGTCACAGCGACAAGCACTCCGGCGTCGGCGAGATTCAATCCGTTTCGCAACGGATCGCCGCCCATGTAGTAGTGGAACAACGACAGCGGCCGGACCGCGTTCAAACCGTCGACGATATTGGCGAGAGCATCTGTCAGATACATCACGACCATCAAGGCGATGGCTATCCCGATCGAAGCCGCTCTGTTTCCGGTGAAGGCCGAAATCGCCAGGGCCATCGCTCCGAAGGCGAGGCCCAGCAGGACGAGCATCAGAAGCGCGGCGGCCAGCGGGCCGGGCGGCAGATCGCTGGCGCTGGCAGCGGCGCCGGCTTCGGCGAATACGAATATGACCACCACGGCGACCAGCGCGGCCAGCATCACGGCCAGCCACTTCTCGAGTACCACGCGGCGGCGCGAGACGGGATAGGAGAGCAGGATGTCTATCGTGCCGCGTGACTCCTCTCCGGCGGTGAAGCCGCTCGCGACGCCTGCCGTGAACGCGATAAGGGCCGCCGGCAGGATCATCGAGAACAATTCGATATGCAGGAAGCCGATCAGCGAGCTGGCGTCACCCAGGCTCGCCCCGAGCAACTTGGCCGCCGGCCCCATCTTGGCCAGCATCTCATCCAGGTTGAAGAGCTTGGAGTAGGTGGGGAACAGGATGGCGAAGTAGGCGATCATCGCGCCGCAGCCAAGGCTCACCCAGAACGTGGGCCAGCGCAGATCCCGGATCGTCTTGCCGAAGACGTTACGCAGCAACATCGCCCGCCTCCTTGCTCGCGGCCGCCGCCGCGCCGTCGCCTGCGCCGTAGTAGGCCATGAATATCTCTTCCAGGCTGGTGTCGATGCTGTGAATGTTCAGGACTTCATACGAAGACACGCGCTTGATCAACGCGTCCACACTTCCCATTACGGTACATCTAAGAACGGTCCCATCAACGGCGATGTCACTAACGCCCGGGATATCTGCGAACGTAGTCGCATCCACGCGCGTCACGAATTCGATTTCGAGTTTGCGTAGAGCGCGCGCCTTCAAATCCGAAATCAACTCGACGGCCAGCAGCCGACCTTCGCGAATAATACCGACGCGGTCGCACAAATGCTCGACCTCGGGCAGCTGATGCGAAGAAATGAACACGGTCCGTCCTTCGCCGCGTGCCTCTTCACAGAGGTGCTCGAATTCGAGCTGCACGAAGGGATCGAGTCCGGCGGTCGGCTCGTCGAGGATGAGCAATTCCGGCCGGATCATGAACGCGGCAACGAGACCGACCTTCTGCTTGTTGCCGCGCGACAAGGTCTTGATCTTCCTGGTGGGATCGAGTTCGAGGCGTTCGATCAGCCGCTCCCGGTAAGCCTGGTCCACCGTGCCCTGCAGATTGCCGAGATAGGCAAGCAGCTGGCGGCCCGTCAGCTCGCCATACAGGGACAGCTCGCCGGGGACGTAGCTGACCCGCCGGTCGATCGCCAGGCGTTCTGCGTGCACGTCCAGGCCGAGAACCCGGGCGGAGCCGGAAGTCGGCCGGATGAGATCCAGGAGCAGGCGGATGGTAGTGGACTTGCCCGCTCCGTTCGGCCCGAGAAAGCCGAACACCTGGCCGGTCTCGACTACGAGATCGACATCGACGATGCCACGGGCCTTGCCGTAGCGTTTGGTAAGGGCCTGGGTCTCGATCGCAAGGGCCATCTAGGGGGCCTCCTTCCCGGCCGGACTGTGTTCGGCGTCGTGGCGGTGGCAAAGCTTGGACATCTCGCGTTCCAGGGATGCGTCCATGTCTCGCACCTCGTCTGCGGGTTGGCGTTTCTGGTGTCCCAGATACTGACTTCGATGGCGCCGGCCTCGTTCGGTCTTTGCTTGCTCGAACGCTCCAAGTGGTGTTCAGGCCGAGTCTATGGCGCCGTAGACGCCACTGCGAGGCCCATCCGGGCCATGCCATCCCCCCGGCGAGCGCCATGACCATACGCAGAACTGCCGACTACTACGGTCCCTCCCCGAACGACCTGCTCAAGCCGGGAGTACACCTACACGCCTTCCCTGCCGAATGCTTCTGCCCAGTTCGCAGGACGTCATCCGCAGTGCATTGGCTCGGACCCGTCCCGACACAAGCAGGCAGCCCGAGGATTGGCCGAAATGTCGATCGCCAGCTATCCCGTTCAGGACCGTCGAGGCGGGCGCCCTACGGCGATGCCGCCCAGGCCGGCTCGGGCAATCACCCACGCCCTGATCGTCCATCAGGCCGAGATCGTCCGGCTGGGCGTCTCGACGATGCTGACCAGCGGATCCGCCTGCGAGGTAGCCAGCGCGGCGTCCGTCTACGAGGCCTTCCGCCTCGTCTCCGACGTTCATCCTCAGCTCGTGCTGTTCGACTTCGCTCCGGCCGAAGGGCCCGAAGTCTGCCGCCTGCTGGCCGCCCTCTGGCCCAAGCCGCGCCTCGTGGCGCTGGTGGCCCGGGGCCGAGAGGTTTCGCCGAACGATTGTCTCGGCGTCGGCGCGGATGCCGCCGTACTCATCGACAACGTCAACCGTGACACTTTCCTGGCGCTCGTGCGCCGCGTCATGGACGGCCTGGGTCCGATCGTCGCCGGCTTCCCGACCGTCGGCGAGAGCCTGACGGCAGCCCGGGTGGACGAAGGCCCCGTTTCGGTCCTGACTCCACGAGAGCGCGAGATGCTCTATCTCATCGGCCAGGGTCTCTCCAACCGCGAGATCGCCGAATCGCTGGTCCTCTCGGTCAAGACCGTCGAGGCTCACCGGGCGAACCTGAGCCGCAAGCTCAACGTCCGCTCCCGGGCCGGCCTCATGCGGCTGGCCATGACCGGCAGCCTGGCCTGAGCCATGATCCCGCTGACGCGGCCCGACGGCACTGCCTTGCTCGTCAACCCCGACCGGATCGAGATCGTCGAGGAGACGCCCGACACCGTCATCACCCTTGCCGACGGCAAGAAGATCCTGGTCCGGGAGACCGCGACCGAAGTGGCGACGCGCTTCCACTACTACCAGCGGTCCCTTCACGTGGACGCCAGGTTCGGCGGCCGCAGGGTCTACGACCCGCCGAGCGAGCTGGACCCTGCGCACTACGAGCACCCCAACAGGGGGCGGCTGCGCACCTACAACGACTCCCCGGTGCAGGAATAGGTCCCAGGCATGGACGCAGGTATCGGCATTCTCGTCGCGATCGGAGCGCTTCTGGTGGCGGATTTGATCGAAGGTGGCTCGCCGGCCGCCTTCTTCAACCCGTCCGCGATCATCATCATCTTCGGCGGCACGTTCGGCGCGACCATGGCCAGCACGTCGGTCAAGCAGTTCATGACGTTCCCCAAGCTCTTCGCCCTGAGCATGAAGCCCCGTGTCAGTGACATCGCCCAGATACGGGAGATGCTGGTCAAGTTCGCCGAACGAGCCCGGCGTGAGGGTCTGCTGGCGCTCGAAGCGGACGTCGAGGCGGTCGAGGATCCGTTTATCCGCCACGGCCTGCAGATGGTCATCGACGGCCTGGAGCCGGACACCGTCGAAGAGATCCTCGAGATCGAGATCGAGTCGATGCAGGCCCGGCACATGAAGGGCATCGACATGTTCGCCAAGATGGGCGGCTACGCCCCCACCATGGGCGTCATCGGCACGGTCATGGGCCTGGTCAACGTCCTGTCCAACCTGGACGATCCCTCGGGGTTGGGCGGGGCCATCGCCGTCGCGTTCATCGCCACCCTCATCGGAGTGGGCAGTGCCAACATCGCCTGGCTGCCCGTGTCCGGCAACCTCAAAGGCAAGGACCAGGCCGAGGTGCGCGAGCGACGCCTGGCCCTGTCGGCGATCCTGGCCATCCAGGCCGGCGACAACCCGCGCATCGTGGCCCAGAAGCTACGCGCTCACGCCCGGCCAGAGGACGAAGAAGTCAAGGCTCCGGACAAGGCGGCCGCCGCGGCGGCCGCGGTCCCCGAGGCGGCGTGATGTCTCGCCGCAAGCGCGCCCGCATCGAGGCCCCTCATGAAAACGAGGAGCGTTGGCTGCTGACCTACGCCGACATGATCACCTTGCTGATGGTCCTGTTCGTGGTCATGTACGCCATCAGCAACACCGACGTTCGTAAGTTCATCCTGCTTGCCCAGTCGGTGTCCCAGGCCTTCAACGCGGACATCCTGCAGGGTCAGAACCCGGTCTCGATCATGACCGGCCAGGACACCACCGTCCAGGATCAGCAGTACGACACCGGGTCCAGCACCGTCGCGAGCGACCTGCGGACCGTCAAGGCGGCGCTCGAGGACTACGCCATCGGCGAGGGCCTTGGCGGCGAAGTCGAGGTCGGGGTTGCCCCCCAGGGCATCGTGATCCGACTCAACGACGCGCTCCTCTTCACCTCCGGCCGCGCCCACCTCGACGACCACGCCAAGAAGCTGGTCGGGCGCATCGTGGCCATCGTCAAGCCCCTGCCCAACAACATCAGGATCGAGGGCAACACCGACGACCTCGCGCCGGAAGGCGGCCTCTTCGCCGACAACTGGGAGCTGTCCAGCGCGCGCGCCCTGGCCGTCCTTCAGGAGATGGTCAATCAGGGCCTGGCCCCCGAACGTCTCTCGGCCCTTGGCAACGCCCAGTACAACCCCATCGTCCCGAACACGGACGAGGCCTCGCGGGTCAAGAACCGCCGGGTCGACATCGTCGTTCTGTACCCGCCCGGGGCGGGCGCCTCGTTCAACCCGATCGCCCTCCCGTCTCTAGTGCAATGAGCCTCACCGGTAGGCCGGCCCGTCCGGCATTCAACGACCTCGTCTCCAGGGAGAACCGACAGTGAAACTCCCGATTCCGCGCGGACGCCGCGCCATCCTGATCCTGGGCGTGCCACTGGGACTGGCCGCGGCCGGTGCCTTCGTCTTCGTCCAGATGTCGTCCGCATCCGTGCCGGCCGCCGTGCCCGACCCCGGGCCCGGACAGCACGGCCCGATGCTTGCCCTCGAAAGCCGGGTCATCAACCTGGCCGGCGGGGGCGAGGTTGGGGCATTCAAGTACGCCAAGGTGGCGGTCACCGTCGAGCTCCGGCCGGCCGATGCCGGCTTCTACTCGTTGGCCAGCGCCGATCGGGCCAAAGAGGAGAAGAAGGAGACCGACGAGGTCGCCCAGGACGTCCCGCTCCTTCTCGACGCCCTCGGCCGGGTCGTCTCGGCGCACGACTCCACGAGCCTGACCACTCCCGACGGGCGCGCCGCCCTCAAGGAAGAGCTCCTGGCCGAAATGCGCAAGGTCATGGGCGAGGACAAGGTCCTCGACATCTACTTCACCGACTTCGTGATGCAGTAGGGCATAGAGTCCGATGCTTTCGCAGGCCGAAATCGATGCGCTCCTTGGGGCGGTAGCCGACGGTTCGCTACCAACCGAGGATCAGCCGCCGTCGCTTAGCGCGGACGGCCGGATCGTCAAGACGTACGACTTCCGGCGTCCGGCCAAGTTCTCCAACGAGCAGCTGCGCACCCTGCAGGCCATCCATGAGAACGTGGGCCGCGTCGCCGCGGCCAGACTGTCGTCGTTCCTGCGCGGCGCCGTCGTCGTCCAGCTGGCCGGCACGGACCAGCTCGTTTTCGACGACTACCTCAGCCAGCTTGCCCTCCCGACCGAGCTCGTTGTCCTGACCAGTGCCGGCCTGGCCGGGCCCTTCATGATCGACCTGGACCTGGGCTTCGCCTTCGCCGCCGTGGACCGCCTTCTGGGTGGGCCGGGCCGTATCCAGGAGCGCCGCGACCCGACGCCGATCGAGTCGGACCTGATCGGCCGCGTCGTAAGTCACCTGCCCCATGCCTTGAACGAAGGCTGGGCCCATCTCCAGACCCTGGACGTGACCATCACCGAAACGGCCCTTTCGCCCATCCTGCTCCGCCTGGCCGCCCCGACCGAGGTGGTAGCGGTCCTGACATACGAAGTCCGCTTTGCCGGTCAGACGGCGCCGATGACGATCTGCTACCCGTACGCGTCGCTGGAACCGCTGCTCCCCAGGCTGGCCGCGACGATGTGGTACGCGCAGCGGCGCCAGGCTGCCGGCAACTCCGGTGTCCGGGACACCCTCGAGGCCGAAGTTAAGTCGGTCGAGATCCCGGTCTCGGCATCGTTCCGCGCGGTCGACCTGCCCGTCGAGGCGCTGGCCGAGCTGCAGGCCGGAGACATCATCCGCTTCGACGAGCGCTCCGACGAACCCGTCCTTATCAACTTCGCCGACCAGGCCCAGGCCTGGGCTTTGCCCGGTCGGGCCGGCGATCGGATCGCATTGCGTCTCGTGACGCCGCTTGCGCCAACGGAGGCCTGAAATGAGCTGGGAATCGATCGAGTTCAAGACAGCCGACGGCCAGTCGCTCGGCGCGGGGGCATCGATCCTGCCGCTCTGGCCGATGCTCCGATCGGCCATCGCCGAGACGATTTCGGCCGATTCTCTTTGCCCGGTGACCATCGGCGAGCTGACCGTCGGCGCGATCACGCCCGAGTCGGCCCCGACTCCACTCGAGCCCGCCTCGTCGTTCGAACTGCTCGGCACGGACCGGCGAGGTTCGTGGGCGGCGATCGACGCGGCCAAAGGCGACAAGATCGGCGGCAAGACGTACACAGCCGCTCAGCTGCAGACGCTGGTCATGGAAGCGCTGAGCACGGCCTTCGAGTCGATCCTGGGCGAAGGGCTGGCCCTCGGCGATCCCGTCGACTTCAGCTCTCCGGACGCGCCGCTGATGCTGCTGCGCCTGCCGATGACCTCGGTGGACAACGAAGAAGTCACCGTAATCTCCGCCTTCGACGCCGCGGTTTCCGCCGAAATGGCCGCTCATATCGTGGCCCTCCAGGCCCTCGCCGCCGAAATCGCCCCGACTCCGCCTCCGGCGCAGCAGACAGTGGCCCAGCGCCAGGAGCAGCGGGCGGCCGTTTCCGCTTCGGCCCCCGTCCGCCCTGCCTCTCCGGCTGGCAACGGCAACGGCGGCCCCGGCCTTCCGCCCGCACCTCCGGCGAGTGTGCGGCCGGCCCAGCTTCCCGAGCTGACGGCGTCCCCAGCCGGCGGACCCGGCTACAACATCGACCTGCTCCTGGGCGTGAACCTCCAGGTCGCGGTGGAGATCGGGCGCACCTCGCTGCCTATCCGCGACGTCCTGGCCCTGACCCCCGGATCCATCGTCGAGCTCGACAAGCTGGCCGGCGAGAAGGTGGACGTCCTGATCAACGGCCGGCCGATCGCCCAGGGCGAGGTCGTGGTCGTCGACGAGAACTTCGGCGTCCGCATCACCGACGTCGTAAGCCGCCAGCAGCGCATCGGCGCGCAGGCCCGCTAGCGATGCCGATCGTCCGCCACCCGGCCGCCCCGCGCATCCAGATGGCACACCGCGTCGGGCGGCCCGCGGCTCCGGACGGGACAGCTTCGCGACGACCCTCTCGACCGGCCGTTAGCCTCTCGCCCCGCGGCATCGGCGCGGGCATTGGTCTCGCCTTCCTGGCCGGCGTGGCCATCCTGGGCATTCTCAATCCCGCCCCGGCGGCCGGCCGTGGCTCCGGTCCGGCGGCAACGGCAGCCCCGTCCGCCGTGGCCGAGGCCGCCACTTCCGTAGTCGGCTCGGATTGGGGCGGCGTCGGGGGCATGGACCTGCTCGACCTGATCACCAAGGGCGGCCTGGTCCTGATCCTGCTCTTCATCACTCTTCGCGTCCTGGGTCGCATGCAGGCGTCGAGCCCGCGCAAGGGCGGTCGTCTCGCCGTCCTGGAGTCTCGGACGCTCGCGTCCAAGGCGTCGCTGCATCTCGTGGCCGTGGGCGAGCGGCGCCTCGTGGTGGGTCTGACCCCCAACGGCATGGTCGCCCTGGCCGAGCTGGACGCGGACGAACTAGAAACCGCCGAGGCGGCCGATGCCGCCGCGAATGCGGCCGGAGCCGGCTCCGCCGAATCCGGCCTTCGGACCTCCGACGCGACCGGAGCGGCCATGCCCGCCACCTTCGCCGCCGTGCTGGCCCCGTTCCTGGCGCCGATAGACCGCGCCACGGACCGGCTGGCCGGCTTCATCGGCGGGGGCAAGGCGCGATGAATCGCCGCCTGCGGCTGCTGATCGTCCTGGGCCTGACGGCCGTTGCGGTCGCCGGCTGCACCTCGTCATCGGGCGCGTCGGACATTTCTGTCCAGATCGGCGACGGCCAGGCCTCCAGCGGCAACGGCCAGTTCGCCCTCTCGATACAACTGCTCATCGCCGTCACGGTCCTGTCGCTCGTTCCGGCCATCCTGATGCTGGCCACCAGCTTCACCCGGATAGTCGTCGTGCTGTCGCTGCTCCGCAGCGCCATCGGCATCCCCAACCTGCCGCCCAACCAGGTCTTGACCGGCCTGGCCCTGTTCCTGACGTTGTTCGTCATGTCGCCGATCCTGGCGAAGGCCAACAGCGAAGCTCTCCAGCCCTACATGAGCGGCTCCATCACCCAGCAGGAAGCGATGGACAAGGGCATCGCCCCGTTCCGCGAGTTCATGCTCCGCCAGACCCGGGACGAGGATCTGCAGGTCTTCATCGACCTGTCCAAGCAGAAGCGCCCCGCCAGCGCCGAGGAGATCCCGCTCGAGGTCCTGCTACCGGCCTTCGTGGTGAGCGAGCTCAAAACGGCCTTCACTATGGGCTTCCTGCTCTACATACCTTTCTTGATCATCGACCTGGTGGTCGCCTCGGCCCTGATGTCGATGGGCATGGTGATGGTCTCGCCTACCCAGATCGCTCTGCCGTTCAAGCTGCTCCTGTTCGTCCTCGTGGACGGTTGGGTGCTCGTCGTCCAATCCCTAGTGCACAGCTTCGGGTAGCGGGCGATGACGGCAGCCGACGTAGGAACGGTCATGCAGCGAGCTCTCTGGACCACCTTCATGGTGGGCGGTCCGATCGTGCTCGTGTCATTGGGCGTGGGCCTGGCCATCTCGATCGTCCAGGCCGCGACTCAGATCAACGAGGCGACCCTGACGTTCGTGCCAAAGCTGATCGTCGTAGCCCTGGTGCTGGTGCTCCTGGGCCCGGCCATGATCGGCCAGCTGACCGAGTTCACCCGGTTCGTCTTCGAAGTCGCCGCGGAGGCCGCTCGATGACCTTCCAGGTGGGCGGCGGCCAGTCCGCGCTTCTCTTCCTGGTGATGATGCGCTGCAGCGGCCTCGTCTTCGCCGCGCCGCTCTTCGGGCACCACGCCGTTCCCACCCTCGTCAAGTTTGGGCTGGCGGCCTGCCTGACCGTGGTCCTGGCCAACCCGGCCGCGGCCGGCGCCGGCACGATGCCGCTGCTGCTCGCCGCCCCGATCGAGCTGGTCATCGGCCTGGCCCTGGGTTACATCCTGACCGTCGGCTTCCAGGCGGTCGAACTGGCCGGTCGGGTCATCTCGATCCAGCTGGGCCTGTCGCTCGGCTCCGTCTTCAGCCCCACTCAGGAAGAGGCCTCTACGGCCATCGACCCGTTCTTCTCGGTCCTGGCGGGTCTCTTGTTCCTGGCCATGGGCCTGCACCTGGCCATGGTCAGGGTTCTGGCCAATTCGTTCGTCGTCTATCCGCTCGGCGGCGGCTGGCCGGTCGATCTGGCTCAGACGGGCGCCCAGACGATTGCCCTGGGACTGGAGCTCGGTGTCCGAGTGGCGCTGCCGATCGCCCTGGTCCTGCTCATGGTCGAGCTGTCCGTGGGACTGCTCGCCCGGGCCATCCCCCAGATCAACGTCTTCATTCTCGGCCTGCCGATCAAGATGCTCGTTGGCTTCGCCGTCCTCGCGGTCGCCATGCCTACGCTCATCACCGGCGCCGAGACCATCTACCGCTTCGTGTTCGGCGCCGCCTCCGGCGGCGCCATAACGGGGTAGGGCAGGGCCATGGCCGAGAAGACCGAAGCGCCGACTCCGCGACGAAAGGAAGAAGCCCGAGCCAAAGGCCAGGGCATCGGCCGAAGCTGGGAATTTTCGATGGGCCTGACCCTGGGCGTCGGCACGCTCGCCCTGGCGAGCCTGCTGCCCGGCATGGCCGCCTCGCTGGCGTCGCGGACCAGGGATGCCGTGCTGACCATGGATCCCCGTGCCAGCGCGGCCCAACTCGAGGGCGCGACCGGCGGCGCGATCCTGGCCGCGGTTCTACTGATCCTGCCGCTGGCGCTGCTGGTCATGGTTGCAGGCATCGCCGGCAACCTGGTTTCCGGTGGCCTGGTGTTCTCGTCGAAGGCCGTTCGCTTCGATCCCAACCGGATCAACCCGATCTCCGGCCTGAAGCGGATGATGGACAAGCAGATGTTCGTCCGGCTGGGCCTGTCCCTGGCCAAGCTCGGGATCCTGGCCGTGATCAGCTGGCAGGTCGTCGGCAGCCGCATCCCCAGCATCGTCGCGACCCAGGGCTCGGATATCGGCACCATCGCCGGCAGCTGCCTCTCCGCCGTCTTCCAGCTCGGCCTGACCATCACGATCCTCCTGGCCGTCGTCGCGCTCGTGGACTTCGTCGTCCAGCGGCGCAAAGCCATGGAGTCGATCCGCATGACCAAGGACGAGGTCAAGCGCGAGTACAAGGAGCAGGAAGGCGACCCAATGATCCGGGGCGCCCGCCGACGCCGCGCCCGCCAGATGGCTTTCGCCCGGATGATGGACGCCGTTCCCACCGCCGACGTCGTGGTCACCAACCCGACCACCCTGGCCGTCGCCATCAAGTACGACTCGCTGTCGATGCGCGCGCCCAAGATCGTGGCCAAAGGGCAGCGCCTGATGGCCGAGCGCATCAAGCAGATAGCGCGCGACCACAAAGTGCCGGTCGTCGAAGACAAGCCCCTGGCTCGGGCCCTGTTCTCACGCCCGCTCGGGGCGGAAGTCCCGGCCCACCTCTACCGCGCCGTGGCCCGGCTGCTGGTCCTGGTCCACCAGGCCCGCTTCGCCGGCGGCCGGGGCGGCGGGCAGGCCTCCGGCCGGACGGGGGCAGCCGGCGGTCGCGGCCCGGCCGCCCGGCCCGGCAGCCCCATGGCCGGCGCCGCCGGCCCTGTGACCGGCGCCGGATCTCGACCGTGGTGGGCCGACGGCCCGAGCTCGGTCGGCCGGTCCGTCGCCGGTGCGGACGTCCCCGACGATTCCGATTTCGAGGCTCCGGAGCCGATCCGGCCGGACGAGGAGGCGCTCGCCCGCGCCATGGTCGAGGACGAGCTGGCCGATCTGACCGCCGAGGAGCTGGCCGAATTCGAGGCCGCCCGCGACGGCGGCGGTCTTGTGCCGGACGACGCGGTCTGGACCGACCAGTCCGATTGCGAGACCGGCCGGCCGGAACCGCGAAAGGTGTCCGACCCCTCGACCCTTGGGGCGAACGATCCCACCGCAGCACGCCCAGAGGAGACTGATCGATGACGACTCAGGCGGCACGGACGCCCGTCAAGGCCCTGGCGCGCAGCGATACGCTCCTGGCCGCGGCGGTCGTCGGCATCGTGGCGATGATGATCATCCCGCTGCCGCCGATGCTGCTCGACGTCCTGATCGTCCTGAACATCACCTTCTCGCTGACGATCCTCCTGGTCGCCCTCAACGTCCGCGAGCCGCTCGAGTTCAGTTCCTTCCCGCCGCTGCTGCTGATCGCGACGTTGTTCCGGCTGGGCCTCAACGTCTCCGCCGCGCGGCTCATTCTTCTGGACGCCCACGCGGGCGAGGTCATCAACTCCTTCGGCAAGGTCGTCGTCGGCGGCAACACCGTCGTCGGCATCGTGGTCTTCCTGATCCTGGTCGTGATCCAGTACGTCGTCATCACCAACGGCGCCGGCCGCGTATCGGAAGTTGCCGCCCGCTTCACCCTCGACGCCATGCCCGGCAAGCAGATGAGCATCGATGCCGACCTCAACGCCGGCCTCATCACGCCGGACGAGGCCCGCGCCAGACGCCGCTCGATCGAGCACGAGTCGGACTTCTACGGCGCCATGGACGGCGCGTCCAAGTTCGTCAAGGGCGACGCCGTGGCCGCCCTCGTGATCATCGTGGTCAACATCGTCGGCGGCCTGACCGTCGGCGTCCTGCAGAAGGGCCTGGACATCGGCGCGGCCCTGACCACGTTCACCGTCCTGACCGTGGGCGACGGCCTGGTCAACGAGATCAGCGCCCTCCTCGTCTCGGTCGCGACCGGCGTGCTGGTCACCCGCAGCGGTTCCGATGAAGGCCTGGGCAGCGACCTCGGCACTCAGCTGCTGAGCCGGCCGCGGCTGTTCATGGTCGTCGGCGGCGTCCTGGTCGTGATCGGCATCGTGCCGGGCTTCCCCACGTTCGTGTTCTGCACAGGCGGTGCGATCGTCGGCGGGGCCGGCTGGTTCCTCTCGCAGAGTGCCGCCGCCGCGGCCTTGCTGCCGGCGCCGGCGGCTCCGGGGGTGGCAGTGTCCACGCCCCAGCTCCCCGCCCTGGGAAGCGGCCAGGAGACGCCGCTCGACGCCCTCCGCCTCGAGACGATGGAGTTGGAGGTGGGCTACGGGCTGGTCGGTCTGGTGGAAGGAGGCGCCAGCGGCGGTTTGGTCGAACGCATCGGCCTGATACGCCGCCAGATCGCCGGGGAGATGGGCCTGATCGTGCCGACCGTCCGCATTCGGGACGACCTGGTCCTGGACCAGAACTCGTATGTCATCAAGCTGCGCGGCTCGGAGATCGCGCGGGGCACCGTGGACCCGACCAAGATGCTGTGCATGGATCCCAACGGCGGCGAGCTTGCCGTCAGCGGCATCCCAACGACTGAGCCCGTCTTCGGCTTGCCGGCCACCTGGATCAGCGTGGCGGATCGGGAACGGGCGGAGAGTCTCGGCTACACGGTCGTGGACGCGGCCTCGGTTCTGGCCACGCACCTGGCCGAAACGATCCGCCGCCACGCCCACGAGATCCTGGGCCGGCCGGAGACGAACCAGCTGCTCGAAGGCCTCAAGCACGATCAGCCCGGCCTGGTGGAGGAGATCGTCCCGAGCCAGGTCCAGGTCGGAGACGTCGAAAAGGTCCTGCAGGGGTTGCTTCGGGAACGCATCCCGATCCGCGACCTGTCCACGATCCTGGAGGCGGTCGCAGACGGCGCCCGCACGACCAAGGAGCCGCTGTTCCTCACCGAAGCCGTGCGCCACGCCCTGGTTCGAGCCATCTCGATGCGGTACCGGGCGCCCGACGGCGCCATCCACGCCGTGGCCCTGGCACCGGAGCTGGACACCCGGCTCGGGACGTCGGTCATGGTTCAACCCGGCTACGTGGGCCTGGAGCTGTCCGGCTCGGACAGCCGGGCCCTGATCGAGGCCATCGACAAGGCCTTGCGCTCGCTGGCGGTCCAGCGCTACCAGCCGATCCTGCTGTGTACGACACGCATCAGGCTGGCCCTGCGCAACCTCACCGAGCGCCACTTGCCCCAGCTGACCGTTCTGTCTTACGAAGAAATCCTGCCCAGCGTTTCCGTGCAGGTTCACGCCCAGGTGGAGGTCTGATAGATGGAACTGCTGGTTGCCGCCTGGACTATCCGGATCGCTCTCATCGCGGCCCTGGCCGTCGGCGGCGCCTCGTACGCCGGTGGCGCCTCGCCCATCACTTCGGTCGACAGGGCAATGGCGGCCGCGGTGCTGTTCACGCTCGCGGGCCGCTGGCTCATGGGCTTCCTGGAGCCCCCCGAACGGAGACTTATGCGAATGCGCCAAAAGCGCGAGGCTCGTCGTGCCAGGGCGGCGAAGCACGCGCGACCGGACGCGCCGCCCGCCGCCGCGAAGAAGCAGCAAGCCGCCGTGTCGGCGCAGAAGGCCTGAGGCTGAGGACAGCAACCGATGCTAAACCGACAAGCTCTCCCGCCTCTCTACGTGGCAGCCGGTCTGACCGGGCCGCTCCTGGCCCGCCCGTCGGACCGCCCGCGGGCCGATGGCGTCCGCCGCGATTCGGAAGCCCGGGCCACCGCCGTCCAGTCCCAGGTCCCTGCCGCGGCCGAGAACGTCGCCGAGCCCGCCGTCGACCGGCGTGGCAAGTCGGCCCGCGGTGGCGGTTCGGGCGGCGACTCCGGCGAGAAGCGCGGCTCGGGCGACTCGCCCGAATCCCCACACGGCGACCGAAGTGGGAGTCGCAACGAAGAAGCCGCCCCGGCCGAAGGCGCCGCCCCGGCCGAAGGCACCACGGAGGCCCCCGCCCCGGCCGAAGGCGCCGCCCCGGATGGGGACGCGCCGGACCTGAGTGGCTACACCGCCTACAACAAGACCCCCGGTCCAGGCACCACGATGAGCCGCGACGAGCTGGTCGCGCGCTACGCCCACCTGGTCAAGTACGTCGTCGGCCGGCTGGGAGTCTCCGTGCCGGGCCTGTTCGACCACGAAGACGCGATGCAGGCCGGCGTGCTGGGCCTCCTGCGCGCCATCGACGCCTACCGCCCCGACGCGGCCGCCTCGTTCGAGTCGTACGCGATCCTGCGCATCCGCGGCTCCATCCTCGACGCCGTCCGCTCGCTCGATACGGTGGGTCGGGCCGGCCGCGAGGCGGCGCGGGCCATCCAGGGCGCCATCCGCGACCTGCAGCACGAATTGGGCCGCTCGCCGAGCGAATCCGAGATCGCCGCACGCCTGAACATCCCCGTGACGCGCTACCGGGAGCGGCTACAGGCCGCGAGCGTCGTGACCGTCTCCCTCGACGAGCACGACTCCCGAGATGCCGATGACGAGTCGATCGTCCTGGCCGACAACGCGCCCGATCCCAACGCCGTGGACCCGGCCGACGAAGCTGCCCGGCGCGACGCCATCGCGTCGCTCATCCAGGAGATCGGCCGGCTGCCGGAGAGGCCCAAGATGGTTCTGGCCCTGTACTACCAGGACGAGATGACGTTCAAGGAGATCGGCCAGGTTCTGGGCGTGACCGAATCGCGGGTCTGCCAGATCCACACCGAGGCCATCCTGGCCCTGCGGACGCGGCTGGTGGATCCGGACGTGGCTGCGCGGCTCGGCCGTCGGAGGGCCAGGTCATGATCCGCGGCTTCTATACCGCCCTGTCGGGCGTCGTCGCCGCCATGACCCGGCAGGCGGTCGTGGCCGACAACATCGCCAACGTCAACACCGTCGGCTTCAAGCAGTCCCGGACCCGCCAGACCGACTACGAGCTCCAGCTGATGAACTCGCTCGGGCCCGAGATCGGGTTGCTCGGCACGGGTACGACTCCGTCAGGCCTGCAGCTCGACGTCAGCCAGGGGCCGCTCCAGGTCACCGGGCTCGAGACCGACATGGCCGTCGAGGGCGATGGCTTGTTCGTGGTCCGGACCGGCGACGGCGTTGCCTACACCCGAGCCGGCAACTTCCAGGTCGACGTCACCGGCACGCTCTGTACCGTCCAGGGTTACCCGGTCCTCGATACGACCGGCCACACCATCCAGCCGGGCCAGCCGTTTACCGTCGATTCAGACGGGACGATCGTGGGAACGGGCCAACGCATCGCCCTGGTGGCCTGGCCGGCCGGCGGTGCCACGAGGCTGGGGGAGAATCTATACGCGGCCGCGGGCAACGTGCCGCCGTCCAGCGGCCACATCCGCCAGGGCATGCTCGAGGGCAGCAACACCGACATGGCCCTGGCCATGACCGAGCTGGTCCAGCAGCAACGCTCTTTCCAGCTGTCCGCGCGGGCGCTGTCGCTGCAGGACAACACGATCGGCGATGCCACTCAGTTGGGCCGGTTGCGGTGAGCCGCACTGCGGCCGGGGCGGGCCGCACCGCGCCGGGCCGAATCGCACCGAAGCCGCGGCGAGCCGAGCGGCTCTCCGGCCCGGCGTCCCGAGCGGGAGTGGTCGTCCCTGCGGAAGCTATGCTCCGCATGAGAGCCGAACCAAACACGGCCCGGACCGCAGAGGATTGACGAGATGACGAGTATCGGCAGGGAGCCTTTCGGACAGCGCGACGGCGTGGACGTCGACCTGTACACGCTTCGAAGCGACGCTGGGGCGACGGTCAAGATCGCGACCTACGGTGGCATCGTCACGTCCTGGACCGCTCCCGACCGAAACGGCAACTTCGCCGACATCGTCCTGGGGTTCGACGGCCTGGACGGGTACACCAACGCCGCCTACCTCAATGCCATGCCGTATTTCGGGGCGCTCATCGGCCGGTACGGCAACCGCATCGGCGGCGCTCGCTTCGAGCTGGACGGGGTGGAGTGCAAGCTGGCCGAGAACAACGGCCCCAACAACCTCCACGGCGGGCTCAAGGGCTTCGACAAGCGCGTCTGGGACGGCGCCGACGAGGCCGTGGACGACTACGCTGCCCTGACCCTCGAGTACACCAGTGCCGACGGCGAGGAGGACTTCCCGGGCAAGCTGGCGACCAGCGTCGTGTACACGCTGTCCGGCAACGAACTCAAGATCGACTACTCGGCCACCACCACCAGGCCGACGATCGTCAACCTGACGAACCACACCTACTTCAACCTGGCCGGCGAGGGCAGCGGCGACATCCTCGGAACCGAGCTGGAGCTCAACGCCGGCAAGTTCACGCCCGTCGATGCGGGGTTGATCACCACGGGTGAGTTGCGCGACGTCACCGGCACGCCCTTCGACTTCCGCAAACCGACCGTCATCGGCGCCCGGATCAACGACAAGGACGAGCAGCTCGGCTTCGCCGGCGGCTACGACCACAACTTCGTCCTCGATCGTGTCCCGGCGGCGGGCGTCCCGGCGGCGGGCGGCCCGGCGGCGGGAGGCCCTGCGGCGGCCGGCCTGGTTCTGGCCGCCCGGGCCTACGAGCCCGCGAGCGGCCGGCAGCTCGAGGTCCTAACGACCGAGCCGGGCGTTCAGTTCTACTCCGGCAACTTCCTGAACGGGTCGCTGGCCGGCAAGAGCGGCAAGGCTTACGTCCGTCGCAGCGGCTTCTGCCTCGAGACCCAGCATTACCCCGATTCCCCGAACAAGCCCGCCTTCCCGAGCTGCAGGCTCGAGCCGGGCCAGACCTACCAGACCACGACCGTCTTCCGGTTCTCGACCCGATAGCGGATCAGGCATGGTGATGGAGCTTGTGAGCGACGAGATGGATACCCCCGGATGGATTAGTGCGATCGGAGGGGGCCCGGTTGGGTCCTATCCGGTGTGCGCCGGAGGTGCCATTCTCGCCTCACCGGCCCGGATTGGACCCGGAGCGGGCAGAGCGACCTTCGGAATTGTCGCTCGCAGGCAACGCATACGTCGAAATGATGACAAAAACCCCCTCCCGCGGGTTAAGCCTTCTCGGTACCGGCCGATCCCTTTGGTGACGCCAAAGAGAGGACAGGAATGAAGATCGAAGACCCGCGGTCCGTAACCTCGTCGCCGATCCTTCGCCAACCGGCTCCCGCCACCAATCAGGGAGCAGGTCGGTCGGAGGGCGCGCGGCCGCAGAATGCGCCCACCGCAGCCGGCCAGCCCGCCGCTCGCGTCGAACTCTCGACGCGAAGCCGCGAGCTGCATCAGGCGCTCGAGGCGGCTCATGCCGCCCCGGACGTTCGTGCCGACAAGGTGGCCGACGCCAAGGCGCGGATCGCCCAGGGCACGTACACGGTTAACGCCGAGCACGTCGCTAAAGGGATCCTCGACACTCGAGCGTAGATGCTGGCGCCGGGTGGCCAGCAGCCATCGAGCTACGCCCCCGGCTATGCGGGCGCCCTGGGTTCCCCCCAGTTTGCCGCGCTCGCAGACGCACTTGCCGGCCTGGCCGACGTTTCAGACGCGGTAGCCCAGGCCGTCCAGCACCACGACCGGCCCGCCCTTGACGCTGCCAACGCGAGAGCCGAGGAGTTGCTCGCAGCGATCGCCGGCCTGAGCCCGCTGCTAACCGAGCAGGACCGCCTCCTCATCGACGGCGACATGATCGCCGGCCTGGCCGAACGGCTGGCCGGCGGGGCCCGGCGCAACGCCTATCTCATCGAGCAGGCCTGGGCGGTCGACGCCGCCCTGATGAGGCTGATCATGGGCGTGGGCAAGGAAGGCGCCTACGGCGAGCCGGCGACCCCGGCCTACGTGGACAGGCAGGCCTAGGCCATGAGTTCCCCGTTCTTCGGCCTGGACATCGGCGCCTCGGCTCTTCGAAGCGCTCAGCAGCTGCTCAACACGGCCGCCCACAACGTCGCCAACGCCAACACCCCCGGCTACTCCCGGCAGAGAGTGCGCCTGGTCCAGGCGCCGCCGTACACGTACCCCGCGTTCAACCGCAGCGGCCTCCCCGGCCAGATCGGCTCGGGCGTCAACGTGGCCGCGATCACGCGTATCCGGGACAACTTCCTGGACCTCCAGGTCCAGGCCCAGACGGGGCTCAAGGGCGAGTGGGACACCCGCCAGCAGGAGCTGGCCAAGATCGAGGCCATCTTCCCGGAGCCGTCCGACTCGGGTCTCGGCAACACCCTCAGCAAGTTCTGGAATGCCTGGCAGGACGTAGCCGCCGACCCGACCTCCACGGCCACACGGTCCTCGCTCATAGAGCAGGCTTCCGGCCTCGCGACTGAGATCAACCGCGACGCGACCCAGCTCCGGATGATGGCGTCCGGCATCGACGCCCAGGTGACCGACAAGGTCCAGAAGATCAACGATCTGGCCACCACGATCGCCGGCCTCAACGGCCAGATCCAGCGGGTCCTGGTCACCGGAGACAACCCCAACGACCTCCTCGACCAGCGCAATCAGGTCCTGGAGGAGCTGAGCGCGATCGTCCCGGTCAGCGTCAACACCCGCCAGGACGGGTCGATCAGCGTCCTCATCGGCGGCACGGACCTGGTCTCGAACGTCTATACCCGCCAGGTTCAAACGCAGCTGGATGCGGCCGGACACGTCCATGCGGTCTGGGCCGACGGCAGCGAGCTGACGCTCCCGTCCGGCGAGTTGAAGTCGCTGCTCCAGGTCCGCGACGTCGATCTGGCCGGCTATCGCGAGTCGCTCGATTCGCTGGCCAAGGGCATCGCCGACGCTACCAACGCCCTCCACCAGCGCGGCGTCGACGCGAACGGCAATGCCGGGCTGCCGCTCTTCACGTACTTCGCAGGCGCCGAATCGGCCAGCCTGGCGGTCAATCAGACCGTTGCCGCCGACACCCGCCTGATTGCCGCCGCGGCCGCCCCCAACACCCCCGGCGACGGTTCCGTGGCCGGCCTGATCGCCGACCTGCGCAACGCCCGGAGCTACGTCTCCGGCGACCCCAGCACCAACGTGCTCGGCGGTATGGACCTCGCGACCGGCACCACGGCGCGGCTGATGACGATCAGCGCGGGCGCGGCCACCGCCCAAACATGGACGTTCAGCGGCGCGGGATCGAGTCTGACCCTCACCGGGGCGGACGGGTCCAGCCAGACGATCAACGTCGCGGACATGCTGTCCGGCGACACGAAGGTTCTCAACTTCGACCAGCTCGGTATCCAGCTCCGGGTCAGCGCCTCCGGCGGTGCCAAGACAGGGGCGGACCTGGTCGCAGACCTGACGGCAGCCGGTCACAACAGCCTGCAAGTCAGCTCCCTGTACGCCCCCGCGCAGACGACCAGCGACTTCTATGCCGGCCTCGTCGGCAGGATCGGCTCCGCCTCGGCCCAGTCGATCGAGATGGCCGCCAACCAGCAACTCGTCGTGGACCACCTGCAGCAGCGGGTCGAAGAGGTCAGCGGCGTGTCGCTGGACGAAGAAGCCACGGACATGGTCCGCTTCCAGCACGCCTACCAGGCAGCGGCCAGGGTCATCACGACCATGGACGAGATGCTCAACACCCTCATCAACAACACCGGCCTGGTGGGCCGCTGACGGAGGTCCGCTAGATGCGTGTGACTGAGGGCATGATCTACGCCCAGACCAACCGCAGCCTTACCTCGACGATGGCGGCGATGCAGTCCGCCACCGAGAAGGTTTCTTCGACCAAGGAGCTGAACCGGCCGTCCGATAACCCCGCCGACGCCCGCTCCGCCGTCCAACTCCGCGACGTGCTGTCCGAGCTGAACCAGTTCCTGCGCAACATCGACTCCGCGTCCAGCAAGGTCGACGCCATGGACAACGCCCTCTCGAGCGCCGGAGATCTGCTCCAGCGGGCCAACGAGCTGGCCATAGCCGGGGCCAACGGTACTCTCAGCGCCTCGGATCGAGCGGCGATGGCTCAGGAAGTCACGCAGCTGATCGAGGCCATGGCCCAGGATTCCGGGGCCCAGGTCAACGGCGAGTTCGTGTTCAGCGGCTTCCTGGTGGACAAGCCGCCCTACACGGTCACGGGGCCGGGAACAGTCAGCGCGTACCAGGGAGACCAGGGCCTGACCATGGCCCGGATCGGTCCGGCAAGCACAATGCAGATCAACATGGCCGGCGACAAAGTGTTCCAGCCGGCCATCGACGCGCTGACGCAGCTCAAGAACGACCTCGAGGCCGGAACGCCCGTCCAGCCCGGGACCATCACCGCCGTCGGCGCCGCTCTCGACAACATGCTGGCCGCCCGGGCCCAGATCGGCGCCCGTGCCAACCGCCTCGACGACGCCAAATCATCCCAGGCGGCCCTGGTCACGAGCGACGAGGCCCTCCTGAGCCAGCTCGAGGATGTCGACATGACCTCCGCGATTACGGAGCTGACCAAGCGCCAGACCACCTATCAGGCGACCCTTGCCGTGACGGCCAAGGTCATCCAGACCAGCCTGATCGATTACCTTAGGTAAGTCGCTCCGGGGGCCGCGCCGGGCCGACCGACCGGGACCCCTGCCCGCCAGCGAGGAACAGCCAGTGAGCCCAACCACTCCGCCCGCCCACCTCACCTTCCCCGAAGGCCTGGTTGGGCTGCCCAAACTGGTCCATCACCAGCTGACGGCCGTCCCGGACTCGGCGTTGTATGAAGTCGTCTCGGAAGACGACCCGACCATCGGCTTCATCGTGGCGCCGGTCGACAGCGTCAAGCCGGGCGCGACGGACGGACTGCGGGAGCGCGGCCTGGTCGCGGACGGGGAATGGGTGCTCGCCATCCTCGCCGTCCACGGAGAGCCGCCCTCGGTGACCGCCAACCTGGCCGGACCGCTCGTCGTCGACATGGTCAAGGCCACCGCCAGGCAGCTGGTGATCGAGGATTCGGAGTTTCCGCTGCGGGCACCTGTCGCGGAGCCCCACTGATGCTCGTCCTCACCCGTCGCGCCAACCAGGCCATTCGCGTCGGGTCGAACATCGAAGTCAAGGTCGTCCGGATCGAGGGCGATAGGGTCGTTCTCGGGATCGCCGCGCCGCGTCACATCGCCGTCGTCCGTTCCGAACTCGTGGACGAGGTGTCGGGCGAGGTTCGCGAGGCCGTGGACGCCCGAGCCCGGCTGAGGGTCATGATCGCGCCGCTCCACACGGTGGCCGCGGAGCCGGCGTCGCCCGCCGGTCCCGACGACGGCCCGGGCATCGCCTGAGAGGTCGTGGCCGAGTACTGCCGTCCCGAGCGTAGCCGTCCCGAGCGCGGTCGTCCCGAGCGCGGCCGTCCCGAGCGCGGCCGTCCCGAGTACTGCCGTCCCGAGCGCGGCGACGTGATCGCCCGTCCGCGAGCCCGTCGTGGCTGAGCCGCTGCGCGTCCTCGTCTACGGCGAGTTCGATTCGGGCATAACCGACTCGCTGCGCCTGGGCGCCCTCCGGGTTCCTCTCTCCGCCCTGGGCCTGGAGCTGCGGACCTGGTCCAGTTTCGAAGACGACGTCCTCAACGGCGGCCCGCGAATCACGGCCCTCGATTGGGCAGACGCCGTGCTGTTCCGGCGCTGGCGCCCGACGCACCTCGTCTGCAGCGAGTGCGAAGAATCCTTCGGGTCCCTTTCCGAGCTGGAGAGCCACATTCGGGGCGTGGGGCATCGGACCATGGTCCCGGATGTGCTGCTGCGATCGGCCAGTCGAGCTGGTGGCCCGCTACCGCGGCGCGGAAGGGCGGCCGGCGATTGTCTACGACACCGACGACGACATCCTGGCTTACCCGGCCTGGACGGGTTTCGCCGCCGCGGCCGCGCGGGAGCGCGACGTCGTGGAGCGGATCCTGGGCCTCGCCGATCTCGTCACGGCGGCTACGCCGGTGCTGGCCGAGCGGCTCGCTCCTCATACCCGGGGGGAGGTTCGGGTCATCCGCAACGCCCTCGATCCGCGCTGGTACGTCCGGTTGCTGCCGCGGCCGGGCGAGGAGCCTCTCGGCGAGCCCCGCGTCGTCTACCACGGCGTGCCCGTCCGGCTGCGCGACTACGAAGTGGCCCGCCCGGCCGTGGACAGAGTGGCGGCCGAGGTCGCGGGCCTCCGGCGCGTCTGGCTGGGCGCGGCCGAGGAGCCGCGCATCGTTGCGGCCATGGACGAGGTTCGGCCCTGGGTCGAGGGACCGGCCGCGTTCGGGGCGGCTCTCGTGGCCGCCCGGCCCGACATCGGCCTGGCTCCCCTCCTCGACGAGCCGTTCAACAGGGCCAAGAGCGAGCTGCACTGGCTCGAGTACGCCATGGCCGGAGCGCCTGCGATCGTGTCCGGATTAGAGGGCGGCGGGCCGTTCGACGTCGTCCGAGACGGTCTGGACGGGCTGGTGGCGAGGAGCCCGGACGACTGGCTGCGCCACCTGCGAGCGCTGGTCGGGTCGTCGCAGCTCCGGGACGAGATTTGCGGACGGGCCCGAGAGCGGGTCATGGCCGAGTACACCCTGAGCGCGAGGGCGCCGGAGCTGGCCGAGCCGTTCCATTCGGCGGTTCGGTCGGCAGGCGGAGGGCGGAGGGGCCGGCCGGGCGAACCCGGCGCGGCAGGGGTGCGGGCGGGGCTCGAGATCCTGCTCGTACGAGGCCCCCGCCGGGTTCGCGGAGCCGCCCGCTGAGCCGAAGAGGAGGTCGAGCGGCCGGGCGCCGGCTGCGTGTCCTGGTCATCGGGCCGGGCGCCGCGAGCGCTTCGGGCGCGCTGCGATTGGACAGCTTCGCGCCCGCCCTTGCCGGGCGGGGATCGAGCTGACGACATGGTCGGGGTCGTCTCCGGAAGCCGTCGGCACCGACGAGTTCGACGAACTGCAGTCGGTGCTGGGTTGGGCCCATGTGGTCGTCCTGAGGCGCACGTACCGGACCGCCCACGCCTGCCTCAGCTGCGCCGTGCGGCCTACGACCGGGCCGAGATCAGGGCCACGCCTCAGCGTCCGGCCACGAGGTCGTCGACTCGCCGTTCTCCTGGTCCGGCCGCTCGTCGGTTGCTCGAGTCGGAGCCCGGCGTCCTCGGCGCGCGGCGATCATGCACGAGACTGACGACGACATCTTCTCAGCCGATCTCCCGCCCGGCGCCGAAGACTGGCTGGAGCGCGAGCTTGTCGGCCGGATGCTCACGCTAGCGGATCTCGTGACGACTTCCACACCTGTTCTCGCAGACCGGCTGCGGCCACGACCGGGGCCGAGGTTCAGGTCATCCGCAACGCTCTCGATCCCTCCTGGTACGAGCGCCGGGCCGGCCGCGGGATCTACCCCGGCAAACCCCGCATCGTCTACCACGGAGTGGCAGAGCGTATCGCCGGCTACGAGTCGCGCGGCCCGCTGTAGACCGAGTGGCCGCCGACTCCCTCGCTGAGGCGGGTGTCGCTCGGTTCCAGCGCTCCGGCCATCGCCGCCGGTCGTGGACGAGACGCGGCCCTGGGTGCCCGGAGTGGGCGGAGGTCGCGGCGGCGCTGGTTGCCACGCGGCCGGGGATGGGTCTCGCGCCCATCGTCGACACCGCCTACAACCGTGCCCGAAGCGGGTCGCACTGGCTCGATGCGCGCTCGCAGGCGCGCCGGCCATCGCTATCGGACCGCGGAGCCCGGGCCTTACGACTCGATTCGCGACGGCGTGGACAAGCTCTCGCCACTACCCCCGCCGACTGGGAGCGGCACGTCCGTCGCTCGCCGCCTCGCCTGGTCTTCGGGCCGACATGGCCGGTCGGGCCCGCGAAAGGGTGCTGGCCGAGTACAGCGTCGCCGGCAGGGCGGAGGATGGGCGGCCGCGTACGCGTGCGCCCCCGATCAGTCCGGCGCAGGCCTCGACGAGCGCGCTCCAACGTCGCCCCCCCCCCTCGCTCGGCGCCCCTCGCCCGCGCCCGGCGCCCTCGCCCCGCGCCCCGCGCCCCCGCCGCGCGCCCGGCGCCTCTCCCTTGCCGCCCCCCGCCGCGCCCCCGCCGCCCTCGCCGCGCGCCCCTCGCCCGCGCCCCTAGCCCCCGCCCCCGACCGCGCCCCTCGCCGCGCCGCGCGCCCCTCGCCGGCCCGGCGCCCAACTCCTTCCCGCATTATCCAACCCCAGTGACTCTTAAGAAGGTTCAGCGGTCCATCGGGAACCCGAACGGCATTTTGGCTGAGTTCTTCGCCGAGCTCAGCGCCACGACGTCGGGATCAGCCCACTCGAGGCGTCCCTGGACGTCGAAGGGCGACCCAGGTGGCCCGGATCACGTGATCCAGCCACCCGTCTGCCCATAACAGTCCTGCGCTGAATAGGCTCGAGGAACCAGACGCCACGCAGACCCCCAGCAGACACGGGAGCTCGCAGCCACATGGCCGCCTCAACGTTCCCGCCCGCAAGCAGCGCAACATCGAGCGATGGCGGCGACGACGGCCTGGAGACGCTTCCTTCGGCCATGACCAGGCCACCCAACATCATCCGCGGCCCAAGCCTGGCTCTTCACGATAAGCGCTGGAACCAGACACGCCCTTCAATAAATAATCGAACAGAGATCCTCCAAGTCAACGATCTCCGTCTTCATTCGACGATCGACAGTGGCCGGCGGAGCGACGTTCCAGCCGGGAGCTCAACCGAGCCCTCCTCGCCGGAAGTCGTTGAAGGCATTGTATCGCCCGATGCACTCCCAGCCGAGCAATTCCAGGATTGGACGTGACCTGTTCGACCCAGCGAGGACCGTGACATAATCCAGCTGACAATCAAGCTGGCCGCCTCACCCAACTCCAGGTCGACCATACACGGATACTGGAAATCGTCCACGGGCGTTCTACGGTAGACGATCGAGATGATAGTCGAACTGCCCCCGCTCGATCCTGGAAATAATAACAGACTGGCTCCGCCCTGCCGTCGCTGCCACGTCCGCCTGCCGCAGGCCAGCGGCAGACGACGAACAGCCCGACCACTCGGCCGACCTCACCGTCCAATCCCACGCGCAGAGGACGCGACAAAGAGATCTGGCATGCAAAGAGCTTGCGCGCGGGCGATCATCTACGACTTTATCGACGCTTGTCGGGCCTTGTGTCCGCCCTCGCCCCTCGCCCTCGCGCCCCTCGCCTCGCCCTCGCCCCTCGCCCCTCGCCCTAAGTCCCGCCCGCGCCGCGTCCCGCCCTCGCCGCGCCCCGCCCCGCCCCGCCCCGCCCCGCGCCGCGCCCCGCGCCGCGCCCTGCCGCCCCTCGCCGCGCCCCGCTCCGCCCCGCCCCGCCCCGCCCCGCGCTGCCCCGCCGCGCCCCGCCCCGCCCCGCGCCGCCCTCGCCACTCGCCCGGCCACTCGCCCGGCCACTCGCCCTCGCCGTTGGGCCGAATTCCTCCGACATATTCACCCATGGACTCTTATGGAAGAGATGCTGGCAGGGCGGCCGCATTGCCGCGGCCGATGCCGGTCGCTCCAGGTCCGAAAGGAGGACGATCGAAGGGCAAATTCGCGCCAATTCACGAAGAACCAGACTGCCGCAGCGAGTTCAGCGTGCCTCGCCTCGCCTCAGCCCGACAACGAGTCTCCATAAGAGTCCTGCGCAGAATATCCGGGAAGAACGCTGGCGCTGGCGCTGTCTCGCCATCGTGGTCGGCGGTCCAGGCGGGGCCTTCAGGCGGTCGAGAACGACGCTGGCCCACGCCACCGCCACCCCGCCCACTCTGGCCTACGCAGCCGCCCATCCCGCCCACCTTGCCCGCGCCCCACCGCCCACCCGCCGCCACGCCGTTGGCGTAGAGGGGTTGCGCCAGAAATCGATGGGGTTTCGCTTGGGTTGCCGCCGACCCGTCCGACTACCCGGGTACCGGCCGCTCCGACGGCACCTGCGGACGACAAAAGGCAACCCGTCGGGCCGGCCGAACAACGGAAGCGCGCCCGAGCGCCCGGCCTGCAAGCCGGTGTTCGAGCGTGCGGCCGAACAACGGAAGCGCGCCCGAGAGCCCGGCCCCAAAGCCGGTGTTCGAGCGTGCGGCCGAACAACGGAAGCGCGCCCGAGCGCCCGGCCTGCAAGCCGGTGTTCGAGCGTGCGGCCGAACAACGGAAGCGCGCCCGAGCGCCCGGCCCCAGAAGCCGGTCTTGGAGCAGCGTGCAGCCGGACCGACGGAACGCTCACCGAGCGCCCCGCCCCGACGGGCCCGCCCGACGTGCGGCCCGACGAGCGGGAATCGCGCACCCAGCCCGCCGGGAAGCCGGTCTTCGAGCGTGCGGCCGAACGAGGGAATCGCGCATCCGAGCGCCCGGCCCACAAGCCGGTGTTCGAGCGTGCGACACAGCGGGACGCCGGTATGCCCCGCCCGAAGCTCGAGACCTGGCGACCGTCCGAGTGCCCTGTGCACGGATCGGTTCACGCCATCTGGCTGGATGGCCACTACGGACGTTGGAGCGCCTACCACGAGCCGCTTGCGCTACACCTGCGTGCGCTTCGACGAGGCGGGCAAGCGCCACACCCGCCGCTTCACCCTGCCCCTTGCCTCCAGGCTGCCGACCGAACACGCACCCTCAGGCGCCCCCGACGTCGATCCCTGCGACCAGGCCGGCCCGCCCCAGGGCTCGCCGGTCGCCGAAATTCGACCTTCTCCATCCCGGAGATCGCCGGACTGCTGATCGCCGTCGGAACCGGCAAACCGCTGCGCGACTGCGGCCACGACCTGCGCCGGGACGCGCTGCGCCGGCATTGCGCTCCGAACCTCGGGCGCGCCAGGGCCAGGCTCGAACACAAGGCGGGCGAGCTGGCCGAAGCTCCGATGGCGAACTGGCAGCCCGACCGAACAGGCGGGCGAAGGCCCTCGCGCCCCGCCGCGGGCCCGGCAGGACCCGCCGCCGAGCCCCGCCCCGCCACGGCCCCCGCCGCGCGGCCCGCGCGCGGACGGCCCCTACAACTACTCGTCGCCGAAGCGGATCCGTCGCGTCGACGCCAGCCGCTCCGCGTCGGTCGCGATGGATTACGTTGACCAGTACGGGCCCGTCGTGCTGCGGAACATCGCCCCGGACCGCTGGCCCGCCTATGTCGCCCTTGGGTCCGTGCCGCTGCCGCGCCGCCGTCACGACCCCGACCCCGCCGCCACGGCCGCCGCCGCCACGGCCGCCGCCGCCACCGCCGCCACCGCCGGCGAGGAGTCGGAGTGCCTTGCCTGCGGCCCCGACGGGGCGAGATCATGGTCGCGGCCGACTGCGAGATACCCGGCCTCGAGTATCCGTTCCACGCCCGGCTGGGCGGGGGGACCGACAAGGAATCCTGGATCGAGTTCTTCCGATCCCTCGCCGGCCGGCCCCGCTGGATCGCCGCTCGCCGGCATCAGGGCCTGGCCGAGGCCGTTATGGGAACTGGCCCGGACACGGTCCTGTACGCATCCGAAGACCAGCTGCGGGCTGAGCTCCGGCTCGCCGCGCGACGCGACCTCATTGCCGGAGCGGACCCCGGAACGCGGGCCGCTCTACGACGAAATCCGGGCCGCCTTTCGCGACGAGGATCGCTGGCAGGCAATGGTCGTGTCGGCCGGCGCGCTCGCCCCGGCCCGGCCTTCGGAGTTGCGGGCCTGGATCGAAGACAACGAGACATTCGTGCTCGGCCAGCTGGCGCGCAAGCGTCTGTACCGCCGCGCCCGTTCACCGACGCGGCGGTCCGTCCGGCGCTCGACGGCATCGGCGCTCAGCTACTGCCGTACGCGGCCCTCTCCGGAATCTGTGGCGGATCAACCTTCGTCTGGCCCTGATGTGCGCCCACTGGTCCGGCCTGGACCGCGAACCCGAGTACAGATCGGCCCTGGACCGCCACTTCGCCGCCGCGCGCCTGGAGCGTGCCGGCCGGCCCGGCCCCGGCGCGGGCAAGGACCGAGCCGCCAGGCCCGACTGGGCTTCCGGTCGCGACTTCGGCGGCGCCCGCTCGATCGACGATTTCCTGGCCGCGGCCGCCCAACGGCGGCGGCTGGCCCACGGCTGAACCACAGCGGCCTGCTCGTGCCGTTCGAGGCGGCCGAGTCGGAAGACCTGGCCGCGCTGCGGCCGACGGCGGGCTCGAGTTCGCGCTCGGGGATCAGCTGGCTGCATCCGGAAGAGCCCGGGCGCCAGTCCGCCCGCTCCCGCACGGAGCCTCCCACACGGCCGACCGCTCCCGCACGGAGCCTCCCACACGGCCGACCCGCTCTCCCGCGCTACCTCGCACGCGGCCTCTCCGCGCTCGCACCGGCCCGCGAAGGCCCCGGAAGTAGGGGCAATCCCCGATGTGGCGCGGCCTTCGGAGCCCAATTAGGGCAAACCCCACTGATTTCGCGCATCTAGAGGGTTCAGGCCCGATGGCCTCGCCCGAAGCCTCCGACGGTCGGGCAGGGTGCCAGGCCAGCGGCAAGTGCGCCGCCCTATAACCAGGCTAGGAGGCCTACTTCCGTGTCAGTCCGGATCAACACCAACATAGAAGCCCTCAACGCTCAGCGGAACCTCAGCGCGACTGCCGCGACTTTCGCCAAGAGCGTCGAAAAGTTGTCGAGCGGCCTCCGGATCAACCGCGCGGCCGACGACTCCGCTGGCCTCGCCATCAGCGAGAAGCTGCAGGCCCAGGTCACCGGCCTCAACCAGGCCCAGCGAAACGCCCAGGACGGCGTCTCGATGGTCCAGACGGCTGAAGGCGCGCTGACCGAAGTCCACTCGATGCTCAACCGCATCCGCGAGCTGGCCGTCGAAGCGGCGAACAGCACCCTGAGCTCCACGGACGCGGCGTCCGTCGGTACCGAGATCTCCGCCCTCAAGGACGAGATCGACCGCATCGCGGGAGCCACCACGTTCAACGGCCAGTACCTGCTGACCGGCGACCTCAGCGTCAGCCAGCTGGCCGGCACCCTCGCCGTCGGCGGCAACGCGGGCGCGGCCGTCGTCAGCAAGGTCGACATGTCCGGGGCCAACGGCTCCTCGACCTACACCCTGACCAGCGGCGCCGGCAACACGATCACCCTGGACGACGGCGCAGGCCACGCTCAGACGTTGCAGCTCGTCGCCAACGGCCAGACGCTGTCCTTCGACAGCCTGGGCGTGACATCGGGATCTCCGGTACGGACACCGCGGCCAACATCGCGGCCGGTCTGACCACCAAGACGGTCACGACCACCACCACGACGCAGGCCAACTTCCAGATCGGCGCCAACGCTTCGGACTTCCTCAAGGTCAGCTTCCAGGACGCCCGCACGCGCAACACCGACGCAGCCCAGGGCTACGGCACGCTCGCCGCGGACATCAGCGCCTTCGTCACCGCGACGACCACCGGCAGCGGCATCGTCGCCGCCGCCCAGGCCCTGATCACCTCCACGGACACCGGCATCGGCTACGTGTCCACCGTCCGCGGCAACCTCGGCGCGGTCCAGAACCGCCTCGAGCACACCACGGCCAGCATCTCGGTCGCGTCCGAGAACCTCTACGCCTCCATGTCGCGCATCAAGGACCTCGACGTGGCGTCGGAGATGGTCAACTTCACCAAGACCCAGATCCTGCAGCAGGCCGGCACGGCGATCCTCGCCCAGGCCAACCTGCTCCGCAGAACATCCTCACCCTGCTCCGAGGTTGAGTCCCGGCCCCGGCCTGGTTGGGCCTGGGCTCGAACGGAAGAGGATCGGCGGTTCTCCGCCGGTCCTCTTCTTTGATTTGAGGACTTGTTTCGCGGGCGAAGCCGACCCGCCATCCCACGGTCGCGCCGAGAGGTCGCGCCGAGCGGTCGCGCCGAGAGGTCTCCCGGCGGGCCGGGGTGCCGGTCCGCACCACTGCCTGTCCGGCAAGGGCAGCCGCAAGGCCCCCGCGCCTAAAGGAGGGATGCCGCGGGCCGATCTCTCCTGTGGCGGGCAGGTTGCCCGTCAGCGGCAAGGACGCCGCGTCGAAATAGGCTAGGAGGCCTATCACCGATGTCTGTTCGTATCAACACCAACATCGAGGCCCTGAACGCTCAGCGAAACCTGAGCACCACGGCGGCCACCTTCGCCAAGAGCGTGGAGCAGCTGTCCAGTGGCATCCGCATCAACCGCGCGGCGGACGACGCGGCGGGCCTCGCGATCAGCGAGAAGATGCGTGCGCAGGTCACCGGAATGCAGCAGGGCCTGCGAAACGCGCAGGACGGCGTCTCGATGATCCAGACCGCTGAAGGCGCGCTGATCGAAGACCACGCGATCCTCCAGCGCATGCGCGAGCTGGCCGTCGAAGCGGCGAACAGCACCCTGAGCTCCACGGACGCGGCGTCCGTCGGCACCGAGATCTCCGCCCTCAAGGACGAGATCGACCGCATCAGCGGCTCGACCACGTTCAACGGCCAGTACCTGCTGACCGGCGAGCTCAGCGTCAACCAGCTGGCCGGCAGCCTCGCCGTCGGCGGTTCCGTCGGCGCGGCCGTCGTGAACAAGATCGACATGTCCGGGGCCAACGGCTCCTCGACCTACACCCTGACCAGCCTGGCCGGCAGCAAGATCACCCTGGACGACGGCGCAGGCCACGCCCAGACGTTGCAGCTCGTCGCCAACGCCCAGACCCTGTCGTTCGACGCCCTCGGCGTGACGATCGGCATCACCGGTACGGACACCGCGGCCAACATCGCGGCCGCTCTGACCACCAAGAACATCACCACGACAGCGACGACGCAGGCCAACTTCCAGATCGGCGCCAACGCGTCCGACTATCTGCTGGTCTCCTTCCAGGACGCCCGCACGAGCAACACCGACGCCGCCAACGGCTACAGCACGCTCGCCGCGGACATCAGCACGTTCGTCACGGCCACGACTTCGGGCAGCGGCATCGTCGCCGCCGCTCAGGCCCTGATCACCGCGACGGACACCGGCATCGGCTACGTCAGCAAGGTTCGCGGCAACCTCGGCGCGGTCCAGAACCGTCTCGAGCACACCACGGCCAGCATCTCGGTCGCGTCCGAGAACCTCAACGCCTCCATGTCGCGCATCAAGGACCTCGACGTGGCGTCGGAGATGGTCAACTTCACCAAGACCCAGATCCTGCAGCAGGCCGGCACGGCGATCCTCGCCCAGGCCAACTCTGCTCCGCAGAACATCCTCACCCTGCTCCGCTAGTTCGGTCGCCGGTCCGGCTTCGGCCGGGCCAACGGCTGAAAGCACGAAAGGGGCCGGCGGGTTTCCGCCGGCCCCTTTCAGTTAGCCATCGATTGTGCCGATGCCCCCCAGGTGACCATGGACCCCTCGCGCCAGATCGCCACGATCAGTGCCCTGGAAGCTGCCACCGACGCTCTCATGGTCGCCCTGGGCAAGCGGCCCGATCCGGATCTGGAAGCTGCCACCGACGCACTGCGGGAGCGCGAGGCCGCCCTTCGACTGCTGCTCCAGACGGACCCCAAGACCCGCCCGCCGGACATGAACGCCCGCCTGCGCCGGATCCTCGATCGAGACCGCGACGCGGCCGAGGCGTTACGGGCGGAGATGGAGCTGCTCCGGGAGAGGCTGGCCGACACCCGGCAGCTCGCTCGCAACTACAGCCGCGGCGTCCAGCCCGTGGCGCCGGTCAGATGAGCGCCCCCGGCCCCTGTTCGGCCGGCCGTCGATTTGGGGGAGAACCCCGCTGGCGCCGGGGCGATGCACTCCTCAAGCTGGCTCAATTCGGTGCCGATAACTCGAACAGCCGCAATGGCAAGGGCGGCCGGCGCGTGTCGAACCGCGGGAGTTAGGAATGTCGACGATCCAGTTCGGGGGCGTGGTCTCCGGGCTCAACACCCAGGGCATCATCGATGCCCTGGTCGCTGCTCAGAAGCAGCCGCTGACAACCCTCCAGAACAAAGAGGCGACCCTCACCTCTCAGAAGGCCGCGTACGCCCAGTTGGGCACGGCCATCGACGACCTCATCGCCAAGGTCAAGAGCTTCACCGTCACCAATGCCGGCGCGGCCCGAGTCGCGACATCCGCCGACAAGTCGATCTTCACGGCCAGCGTGTCCACCAGCACGCCGGTGGCCACCTACCAGGTTTCCGTCGATCGGCTGGCCACCGCCACCAGGGCCACCTCGATGGGAGCCCTCGGCGCCCCCGTAACCGGCACCGCCGACACGGCCAAGACGCTTGCCGACTCCAGCCTCGCCACGGCCGTGACGGCCGGGCAGATGGCCATCACCGTCGACGGGACCACGATCCAGTACACGGTCGGCGACCCCGCGACCACCACGCTCCAGAGCGTGATGGATGGGATCGCCGGCGCCGTCCAGTCGCAGATGCAGGCCGGCGGCGATACCGCCACCGTGACCGCCTCGATAGTGAACGGCCAGCTCCGGCTGCAGATCGCCGGCAACACGCTCAGCCACGACGTTTCCTTCGGGGACGCGGGCGACACCAGCAACGTGGCGACGGCCTTCGGCCTCGAGACCCAGGGCTTCACGGGGCAGCAGAACGCGACCGTCACGGGCACCTCGTACCTGGACCCGGTCCTGTCCTCGCTGAACCTGCCCGGGTCTGTGACGGCCGGCCAGATCAGCGCCGTTGTGGACGGCACCATCGTCCACTACACGGTCGGCGACCCGGCCCACACCACGTTGACCCAATTGCTGACCGGGTTCGCCGCGGCCATCCAGTCGCAGCTCCAGTCCGGCGGCGTCAACCAGGGCCCGGATGCGACAGCGACCGTGACCGCGTCAGCGGTGGGCAACAAGCTCCAGATCGCCGTCGCCGGCGCCGGCTTGACTCACTCGCTGTCGTTCGGTTCGGCCGGTGACGCCAGCAACGCTCTGGCGGTGCTCGGCATCTCCACGGCCAGCGCTTCGGGAGCAATGAACCCGACGCTCACCGGCAGCACGAACCTGGGAGTCGTGCGAACCGGCGGGACGCTCGACTCGGCCGGCATGAGCGGCCTGACCTCGACGACGACGGGCTTGCTCACGATCAACGGCGTCGACATCGCGTACAACAGCGCCGTCGACTCGCTGGCGACCGTCATCAGCCGGATCAACAACTCGAGCGCCGGAGTCATCGCCTCGGTCGACCGGACGAACGACAAGCTGGTCCTGACCCGCAAGGACACGGGCTCGCTGGCGATCGACGTCCAGGACACCAGCGGGACCCTGGGCGCCGCCCTCAAACTCGCGCCCGGAACGACAAACGCCCAGACCATCGGCAACACGGCCCAGGTCACCGTCGATGGGCGGACGATCGTCAGCGCGACCAATGCCATCACGAACGCCATAGAAGGCGTGACGATCAGCGCGTTCAAAGTGAGCCCGCTCGGCGAAGCCCAGTCGCTGACCATCGGCGTCGACCAGGCCGCCGTCCAGGCGTCGCTCAACACCTTCGTCACGAGCTTCAACAGCCTGGCCGACACGCTCGACAAGCTGACCGCGGTCACCCCGGGCCAGGCGGGCGGCACAGCCGGCACCTCCGGCCCGCTGGCCGGCGATACGACGGCTCGAACAATGCTCCTGAGCCTGCGCGACCTGCTGTTCCGGTCGTCCGGCTCGGGCTCGATCAACTCGCTGGGCGCCATAGGCTTGAACACCGGCGCCCTGGGCTCCCTGGCCGGCACGACCAACCGCCTCCAGCTCGACGCCACCGCCCTCGCTTCGGCCTTGAATCAGGACGCCGGCAAAGTGGCGAGCCTGCTCGACAGCTCGAGCGGACCGCTGGCCGCGCTGCTCGACCGCCTCAAGAGCTACCAGGATCCCTCGAACACCAACGCCTATATCCAGGCCCACACGAACGGCCTCAGCTCCGAAATCTCGCGGACCCAGAAGGAAGAACTGGACCGCCAGGAGATGATCGACAACTACACGGCCATGATCGAGCGTCAGTACGCGGCCATGGAGGCGACCCTCGCCCGGTTGCAGTCCCAGTCGTCTCAGATCGCTTCCACGATGGGTTACACGACCTCCAGCAGCGGCGGCATGAACAGCTCCAGCTAGTAGGCCGCCCGGCCCGCCACTCGCGACCGCCGTGCCCAGGCAGGCCTTCCGGCGGGACCGTGCGACAATTCCGGCCATGCAACACACCCGCTGCGGCGAGGGGCGCCGCAGGTGATTCTCGTGCGTCGGGCGCGTAAGCCCGTTCTGATCGGCCTGCCGGCCGCGGCCGTCGTCCTCATTCTGTGTTCGGCCGTCCTGCAGTCGTGGTCGCCGCCCCCGGCCCCGACGAACGCTCCGCCTGCCAGTGTGACCGCCGCCCCGGCCACGCCGTCGCCGTCGCCGGCTCCAACCGTCTCGCCGCCGAGTCCCACGGCCGAGCCATCCGCCGGCCCGTTCCCGCCCGCCGACACCTTTGCGCTCGTCGACAGCTGCGATCCGGCGTCCGTGCCGGGCTCGATCGCGGTCGCGCCCAGCCCGACTCTCACGGGCTCTTTCACGCTGCGTGTGCCGATCCTGGAGTACCACCGCGTCGTCCCGGCGAAGGAGGCCGGCAACTCGTTGTCCGGGCTGGTCGTGCCGCCGGAAAACTTCGCCGCCCAGCTGGATCTATTCGAGAAGCGCGGCTGGCGCACGATAACGATGGCCGAGCTGGCCGACGACCTGGCCGCTCACGTCGCCCCGCCCGCCAGGACCTTCGTGATCACGTTCGACGACGGCTGGGACGACGGCTACACCTACGCCCTGCCCATCCTGGCGCAGCATGGCTACGTGGGCACGTTTTTCGTGATCTCGAGCCGGATCGACAGGCCGGGATTCCTCACATCCGACAATCTGCGAGCGCTGGTGGCCGCGGGCGACGAAATCGGCGATCACACCTTCGACCACGCGTCCCTGTCGTCGATCAAGCCCGATCAGGTCCCGCGCGAGATCGATGCCGGGGCCTCGCGGATCGCCCAGGTCACGGGCCGCTGGCCGGAGTCGCTGGCATACCCGTACGGCGGCACGAACAGCCAGGTGGTCAAAGTCGTCGCCGCCTGCCAGGGCCTCCGGATAGCCGCCCTGGACGGTCCCATGAAGGTCACGGCGCAGCCCTCCGATCCGGGTCATGGGGCCTCGCCCGCGCCCTCGCACGTCGTGCTGTACACGGCCTACGAGACCTGGGCTAATCGCTTCGCGGTGCCACGCATCCGCGTCGGTCCGGGCGCCACCCCCAGCGGCATCGTCTCGTCGATGGAGCGCGCCGCGGCGGGGTAGGGGACCAGGCGAATCCGGCGTCCCCAGGTGTTTGCGGGATCAGCCTTCGGATGTGGCAGACGATGCCGAGCGCGCGTCGTGGATAGCGACGACGCCGACTGTGTCGGTCGCCTGGTCGTGCTCATACACGATCAGCATCCAGCGCCAGGGTCCGAGCACGACTCGGCAGCCGTGCCAGCGGCCGGTCAGTCGCTTGCCCATCTCGGGGAACGTGGCCAGCGGCTCGATCGCGGCCTGGACCCGTGTCACCGTCTCCGCGGGGAGGAGATGGGTCTCGATGAGCCGGGCCAGGTCCGTCCGCGCGCGCTGCGCGACGACGATCCGTGCCATCGCCTAGAGCTGGTCAAGCGGAACGACGCGTCCGGCCCTGATATCGGCCAGGCCTTCCTGAGTCCGCTCCCACGCCCCCGGAATCGAATCGAGGATCGCCGTGATCGTCGCGGCCTCCGTATCGGCCTGGTCGATAGCGGTCGAGAGAAGCGAGCGGGCGATCGTCCCGGGCTGGACGTAGGTTCGTGCCGCCATCTCGTTGAGCTTGGCCGCGTGCTCCTCGTCGAGCACGACGTTGATACGCTTGCCCTGTTCACGAGCCACCGCACGCTCCTTCACGATATTGCACGGAGAGTGTATCGGAGTGTATCAGGTGGGCGGATGAGATCCAGCCGCCGGTTGCGCCCGTCCGGCAGCCGACCAGATACTCCGATTTCGTTGGTAGCATCAGGCCATTCAGGTTCTGAGGTGAGGGCGGTGCCAGGTCAGGACACCGCGACTGGAGCCCCCTCGACAACTAGGTCGCCCACTACGCCGTCGGGCTGCCCTCAGCGCAAGTCTCAATACGATCACTCCGGTCATCTCGTCCGGATCAGCACGGCGACCACGAACCAGTGCACAGGCGCCGACGCGACCCGCGTCATCTTCACCATCGTCACCCTGGGCCGCTACGCAGACCAGACCATCGGATCGGGCTCCACGACCACGCACGCTCATCTCGCAAACACGGGTTCGTCTACCGGATCGTCATTCCAGATCGTGCAAAATGTCGCATGCCAGCCAGGGTCATAGGGACGCAATGAATGACTTAGGACATGACGCCCAGGTCGCTCTTCCGTGGGTCCTGATCTGGATCGTTGTCGTCTACGAGTCCGTTGGCGCGGCGATGGGGAATGGCCGCCTGATGGGGCAGCCGGTTGGCCTCGCGGGCTTCGTCGCTCGCATATGGATGCGGCACAGCACGCCCCCTGGACTTGTTGACGCGACTCTGTCGAGACTGATCATCGTCGCGCTCCAGGTCCTGCCGCTGTGCGTCCTGGTCTGGCCTGACCCCCGGATCTCGCTCCTGGCGCGACTGCTGACGTTGGGCTTCTTCGCGGCAGAAGCGATCTGGTTCCGGCATCTCTCGCGCTGCTTGGAAGGGCACGACTCGTAACGCGTCTGGCGGATGGGCGCCTCACTGTCGCCCGATCAGCTACGGGACTCCTTTTCAGTTCGGTGACCAATGGCTGCAACCGATAGCTGGAATGCGCTTCCCCTGGCAGCAAGCTTGATTGGCGTCGGTTTCGCGTCGCTTGCGGCTGGGCTGCTGATTGGCAAGTTGTTTGACGTACGCGCCCATTCCATTCGGGAGCCACATCGGCGGATCCTGGCTCCGTTCGTGCCGAGCCGCGTGCCCACCTGGTACCCAGCACCACTTGGCCTGTTGGTCGGAAGCGTGTTCCTTGCCCTGATTGGTCTCGTCGGGCTGTTGATCCCACTGCAGTTCGTCGCCAACCCGAGTTCGGTGCGTGTCTATGGAACGAACGGTCAAGCGTCCGGGCTTGTGTCCCTGCTGCTTTTCGCAGTTTGGGTGTCCTAAGTGTTGTATGTGTTTCGTGAAGCCTCGCGCGCGCGGCTCGCCTCGGGAAGCGACGAGCCGGCGAGGTCGCAAGCTCCGGCCTCCGCCGCACGGTTCGTGGTGGTCTCCGAATTGGCCAAGCAGGAATGCGTGAATAGGATCAGGAACGACTTCCCGCCCGCCGCCCAAGCGGATGGGAGTCGCGGTCAGGTCCGACGAGGAGTCGAGGTTGCCGACACAGGCCGCGATGCGCTATCGGTATTGTTCCATTACCGGAGCGCGGCGACGTCGACCGAGCAGGATAAGCCGAATCAGTTCGCGGCTTGGCTCATATTCCAGGAGCACGAGAACGGTTGTGCCATTCGTCTGGCCGTCTCGTCGCGCACACGGCTCGGGCTGATCATGGCCCGATGGGTCCTGCCGGCCGTCATTGTGGTTTCGCTCGGGGCCGCACTGCTCGTACCCTATGTCCGCGATCCTTCGATCTTCGTGGGCATCCTGATTCTCGCGACCTACATTGGGTTCGCCGTCGTCAGCCAGATCCTGCGACCAAGGCTCATCCGGGAGTATGAGCTGTTTGTTCGACTCCTCGCACGCACGGTGGACGGTGAGGTCAAGGCAGAGACGGGCAGGAGAAGTCGGCGGCCCTTCGCCATTTGGAACGATGTCCGGGCGGATGATGTGATTCGCTCACGCTAGCCTCGTGCGATTGGGCGTAGTCTCCCGACCTGGAGGACATGCACACGAACATCGAGCCCTGCTGCCTGAGCGGCGGCGGTCCACCGCCTCCGGCTCGAAGTACTGGACACGAATGGATCGGCGAAGCAAGTGCGGAAACGACCTGGTCTCCTCGCAATCATCTGGTTGGTCGCAGGCTGCGGCCTACTCGGCCCATCGAGAACGGCCCCGCCAATGCAACATATCGACTCGCCACGCTATTCGATAGATCTGCCTGCCAGCTGGCTGGTCTTGCGTGCCGATGGCAGCACCAGCGTGGATGATCAGGTGGCTGCGGCCGAGGCAGCCTATCCGGAGATGGCAACGTTCATCGAGCGCCAAAGGGACGCCTTCTTGGGGAATGACATCGTCCCTCTTCTCGCCTTCGATCCTGCCGCGCACGATCGCGGCACGACCTTCGAGGCCGTGCTCAAGGACTACCCTCAGGCGATGTTCGACAATGCCGAAGAGGCGGCATCAGCCTTTGCCAAGGTGATTGGCAATGACGGGGACCCCGTCAATTCAGCTGACGTGATTCACCTGCCCGGCGGCGATGCGGCGCGACTGATATACACCCGCCCGAACGCGGACGGAGTGCAACTTGACTGGAACGAATACTTCCTCGTCGGTGAGACCCATTCGATGGAGCTGACGTTCGCAGTTTCGGCAGGCTTTCGGGGCGACTACGAGGCACTGTACGACGATGTCGTCAAGAGCTGGCGGCTTGCCGCGATCCAGCCGTGAGCCCGGTGCGAATGGACCGGTTGAAACGCCGCGACTGGAGCCCGCTCGACGACCACATCGACGTCCTCTACATGAGACAGGTCGCCCTTGGCGTCCTTCTGGGCAGCATCTGGAAGCTAGTGGCTCTTACGTGGGGACTGGGTGAGCCGTACGCGTCTTTGGGCGGCGCCTTCATCGGCGTCTCGACCGTGCTGACCTGGGAGCTGGTGGCTCGACGGCTCTCAGTCGCGCGACTGACGCCGTCCGTCCTGGTTCTGGCTGTTGGCTCTGTGGCGCCCGTCGTCTTGCTGACGCTGGATGGCGGGTTTCATATTGGCAGCGGATCATTCTCATGCGGGGTGTACATCGTTCTGGCGGCCATGATTTTGTTGGGACCGGCAAGGAGCAAGAAGTAGCCCTCACCAATGAGCTACCGCGTCGCCTTCGGCCTTCAGAGCAGAGCTGCCGGGCCGCCTGGCCGGGCCGCCGGGCCGGGCCGCCTTGCCGGCGCGGCAGGGCGCGGTAGGGAAATGGCTCCAATCGCCCCACGGATTCCTGCGCGGGATCCTCCTCCTGCCAATTGCACACCAGGTGTGCATAAGGTAGAAGGCGAGGCGTCTGAGACGGCCTCGAGGCGCCCGAAATCGTCCGCTGGCCGTGTTGCCGGCCGAATCCACGTCGCGGAACCCGCTCAGGCGCCGACGTAGGCCGCGAAACGGCTTTCGAGCCGCGCCCCGGCGCCCCGTAAGGCCCCGACGGCGCGCGGAGTTCGACTAACGCATGCCTGGTGTGCAATCGTCCCGGCCACGCGGCGAGGGGCGAGGGGCGAGGGGCGAGGGGAAACGGTCGCGTTTCTGGTGTTGACCCTGAGCACGGAAGGGTCAAGGGGGCCTTTCTCGGGACCGATTACTAGCTTGGAGCCGCCGAACGGACGGCCGCAGATCGGACCGCAAAGGGACCACTCGAAAGATGCTCGATCCCACCTCCGCCTATCGCACCGCTCAGGTCGTAAGCGCCAGCAAGACCGGCCAGATCGTGCTCCTGTATCAGGGCGCGATCCGGTTCGGCGTCCAGCATCTGGCGTGGGTGGAGCGGGGCAACGTCGAGCAGGCCCACAAGAGCGCGATCCGCTGCCAGGAGATCGTGTCCGCCCTGCGCGACTCGCTCGACCTCTCGGCCGGGCCGATCGCGGTCCAGCTCGACCAGCTCTACGACTTCGTGCTGCGCCGGCTGATGGAGGGCAACCTCACCAAGAAGGCCAAGCCGACCGAAGAGGCGCTCCAGGTTCTGCGTGGACTCCTCGAGGCCTGGGAGCAGCTGGCGGCCCAGCCCCCTCAGTCCGAAGCCGTCTCCGTGCCCGCGCCGCGGGTTCCTTTGACGGTGGTGGACGGAGGGCTGGTCGGCGCCGGCGTGTACGGGCGGAGCGGTCGATGATCTCCGGCCCCGTACCGCTGACGATGGCCAATCGAGTCGCGACCGAAACGCTGGCCGCGGCCATGAGCCCTATTTCGATGCGCTCGGTCCAGGCGCGCCTGGAGCGCCTGCTGATCGACGACCGCGAACTGCTGATCTCGCTGCAGTGCCAGCTCGAGCAGATCCGCCGCGAACTGCGGCTGCTCAACGACGACCGAATTCTGCGCGTCCTCGACGCCACCGAGACGATCCGGCACTGATCGCCGATCGCCCGGCGCCGCGCGCCACCCGCCACCCGCCACCCGACCCGCCCGACCCGCCCGACGCCGCGCGCCTCCTCCCGGGCGTCAGGAAGTCCGGCCTACCCCCTTTCGGCCCCACCTAAGGCGACTTATCCGCGCCCGCGTCCGATCCGATGATCCGGCTGCGATGGCTGAACCCCTGCGCGTGCTTGTCTATGGCTCCGTCGACGATGGCGCGTGCGACTCGGTACGCCTGGGCGTGTACCGCGACCTGCTCGTCGGCCACGGCGTCGAGATGCGGACCTGGGGCGAGCTGAACGACTACCGCGTCCAGGTGCCGGCCGCATACCAGGGCCGGCTCGACGACGCCATCCGCGACGGCGTGGCCGAGATCGATATCTCACCGATCGATTGGGCGGACGTCCTGGTCTTCCGGCGCTGGTACGGCACGGTCCACGCCTGCGAGGGCTGCGACTTCGTGGCGGCCGACGACGCCGGCCTGCTCGCTCACACGAAGACGAGCGGGCACCCGGCCGTCGTGCGGGACCGGATCATCCGCCCGCTGCTGACCGCCATCGAGAACGATCCGGCGTTCCTGCGAGGGCGGGGTCTGGTCTACGAGGTGGACGACAACCTCCTCGCGCCGCCGGCGTGGTCGGGGTTCGCGCGCCGACTGGCCGGCGACCAGGATTTGATCGAGCGGTTCCTGCGCCGGGCGGACCTGGTGACGGTGACCACGCCCACTCTGGCGACGGCCCTGGGGCGGCGCAACTCGGCCGTGCGGGTCGTCCGCAACGCCGTCGCCCCGGAGCGGTACGTCGCCTCGACGCCTGCGCCGGCTGACAAGCCCCTGACGTTCATCTACTACGGCGTCGGGGCCCGGGCCCGCGACTACGCCATCTGCGAGGACGTGGTGAACGACGTGGCCCGCCGGTACGGCGGCCGCCGGGTGTGGCTCGGCAGCGACGAGCCTGCCATCAGGGCCATCGTCGACGACGCCCGGCCCTATCTCGGCAGCGTCGCCGATTTCGCGCGCGGCCTGGTGGACAGCCATCCGGACATCGGGGTCGCTCCTGTCGGCCAGGACGACTACAGCCGGGGCCGATCCGAATTGCACTGGCTCGAGTACTCCCTCGCCGGCGCGGCCACCGTTGCCGGCCGGACGATGGGCGGGGGCCCGTACGACGTCATCCGCGACGGTGTGGACGGTCTGCTGGCTCGCAACAAGGCCCAGTGGCGAGAGCAGCTGGGGCGTCTCGCCGCATCCAAGGATCTCCGTGACGAGCTGGCCGGTCGGGCCCGCGAGCGCGTCCTGGCTCAGTACGACGTCCGCGATCGAGCGGCCGAATGGGCGGACGCGTTCCGCTGGGCCGCCGAGCACGCGGGCAGGGGAGCGCTCGCCGGCACCGCATCGAATCCCGCCTCGAGATGATCTACGGCCGCTCGCTCGATGCAGAAGCGGGATGGGTCGTGGAAGCCGGTGGGTCGCATGGGCAGCGTGGAGCGGGTCGTGTACCGCCACTACGTCGAAGCTGCGCCCCGCTCGGAAGCGACCTGATCGAAGCCGGGTTCAGGCGCCGCGCGCCAGGGCGGGTACCCGCTCCTGGTCGTGGTCGCGAGAGCCGAGCTGTTCACGCACCGCATCCAGGAACTGGTGCAGCCGGAACGGTTTCTGGATCAGGCCGTCGGCGCCGCAGTCGCGGGCCGCGATCTGGTCGGGCGACTGACCGGTCAGGATGAGGATGCGCATGCCGAGCACGGTGGGGGAACGGCGGAGATCGGCGGTCAGTCGATAGCCGTCCCGGTCCGGGAGGCCGACGTCGACGATGGCCAGCACCGGCCTGTGGGCGAGCGCCAGGGCTTCGCCTTCGGCGGCGGTGTGAGCGGTAAGGAGGTGGACGCGCAGGCCCCTGAGCGCTGCCTCGAGGGCCCCGTGGACGTACTCGTCGTCGTCCACGATCAAGACGGAAGGCGAACGGCTACCCGCGTGGAGAGGCGTCGGGGTTGTCATCTCGTCTGGAGGGTAGACCACGAGCGGGGGATAAGGAATGCGGTGTTTGCATGGTAGTGAGCAGGACCCGACTACCGTACCCCCGGACTTCCTCGCCGTGGACGGCCGGACCGGCCTCGGCCGCCGCAGCAGCTCGGCCGCTCGGAGAACGTCAGCCCGGCCGCTTGTAGAACGTCAGCCCCGCCGGCTCGAGCCCGGCGGCCCGTGCGTTGGGGATCGATTCGGTCGCGCCCAGGAAGAGAATCCCGCCCGGCCGCAACGCCTCGCAGAAACTGCGGTACAGGCCGGCCTTGGCCGCCTCGGTGAAGTAGATCACGACGTTGCGGCAGCAGATCAGGTCGAACGGCCGCTCGAACGGATCCTTGAGCAGATCGTGGCGCTTGAACTTCACCATGGCCTGGATCTCGGGCTTGACCGTCCACTTGTCTCCGTCCAGCCGGAAGAAGCGGGCACGCCGAGCCTCGGAGACTCCGGCCATCTGGTTTTCGGTGTAGGTCGCCTTCTGGGCTCGGGCCAGGGTCGTCTCGTCCAGGTCGGTTGCCTGGATGCGGACCGGTGTCGCTGGGGACAGCTCCCTGCTCAGCATGGCCAGGGTGAACGGCTCGTAGCCGAGGGAGCAGCCGGCGCTCCAGATCCGAACGGAGAGCTGGCTCTTGAGCATAGGTCGCAGGAACCGCTCGACGAGCAGGCTCCACGACTCAGGGTTTCGGAAGAACTCGCTGACGTTGATGGTCAGCATGTCGAGGAACGATTGCCGCAGAACGGCGTCCTGGCCGCAGCGGGCCATCAGCGCGTCTGGATCGGCCATTCCCCGGGCGGTGGCGAAGCCGTTGACGCGCCGCCAGACCTGGGCCGGCTTGTACTGGCTCAGGTCGATGCCGAGCAGGCTTCGAACGTCTCGGGCCAGCCGGTCGTACGCCACCTGGTCCAACTCCGGCACGGGCGCGAAAACAGATGCCAGGGCGGGCCTGGAAGGGGTCTGCGGAGTCTCCATCGGTGAAGGTATCGGCGGCGCCGCGGCCGAGTTGACCGGTCTCGGGGTTCAAGGGTCCTTGCCGCGAATCCGACTTCTCAATTGGGCAGTGTGTGCCCCGCCCGCCTTTCGAGCAGCCATGCCAGCGCAACCATTCATCGCAGCGGCGCCACCCGGCTACGAGCCGGTGCCGGCGCGTGTCCTGACGGAGATAGACACGCTGCCCTGCGACCTGTACATCTGGCGCGGGCCGCGTCCGATCCTGTACGCCATGCGCGGAGGCGACCTCAAGCGCGTCATCGCCCGGGCCCAGCGGGGTATGTCCTTCCTGGTCCGCGAGATCGATGCGGATCTGCTCCACGGCGCGCTGGCGGCGTCTCTGCCGCGCGTTCTCTCGAACCAGCGGGTGTCGCCGATCGAGCGCAGCAAGACGGCCTACTCGATCGCGGCCAAAGTCCTGGCGCCGGTATTCATGCGCGAGAACCAGCTCGACCACGACGGCCTGGTCCTGACGCAGAACGCCATCGACGGCATCACCATGGCCATGCTCAACGACGAGGACCTGGTCTGGGCGATGGTGGCGACGATGCAGAAGCACGCCGCCACGCACACCCACGCCATCAACTCGGCCGTATACGGGATCGTCCTGGCCCGGGTCGCCAGGATCGGCGGGCCGCAGGAGATCCGTGACGTCGCCCGCGGCGGGCTCCTGCACGACATCGGCAAGAACCGGATGCCGAAGGCTATCCTGGACAAGCCGGGGCCCCTGGATGCGGGCGAGTGGCAGGTCATGCGCGGCCACGCCAGGGCCGGCCGCGACATGATCGTGCGCGCCCTGGGTTACGCGCCCCCGTACGCGCACATCATCTCCGACCACCACGAGCGCTGCGACGGATCAGGCTACCCGGCCAACCGCCCGGCCTCGGAGATCTCCCTCGACACGCAGGTGGTGGCGATCGTCGACGCGTTCGACGCGTTGACCTGCCGCCGCGCCTACAAGCAGGCCGTCGGCGCGTTCGAGGCTTTGCACGTGATGCGGGTCGCGATGCGCGGCCAGTTCAACGACGACCTGATGCAGGACTTCATCAAGCTGCTGGGCGGCTGGAACGTGCTGGGCGGCGATCCTCACTCGGACGACGCGCACGAGGCGATGGCGAACCGGCTGAAGGCGGCCGGTTAGGGGAGAGGCGGCCGGGTAGAGGAGAGGCGGCCTAACTTCGGGCGGGCGAACGCAGGGCGGGCGATCCGGCTCGGAGGAGGGGCCGCCTTCCGCCGCGTTGAGGACCGGGCGGTCTATGCGACCTTCGAGCCCGCCTTGGATTCCGCCACGGCCGCCGCCACTCGCTCGCCAACGCGGGCGACGTGCTCGAGCAGGGCGGCGATGTCAACCACGAGGCCCACGGAGCCGTCGGCCATGACTGTGGCGCCGGCCAGGCCCTTGCGATCGCCGGCGACCTCGCTCAGCGATTTGAGCACGATCTCCTGCTGGCCGATGAACTCGTCCACCGCCAGGGCCATCTCGGAGCCGCGCGAGTGCACCACGACCAGGTGGATGAAGCCGCGGTCGTTGACCAGGAGCGGCCGGGGCGGATCGCCCAGGGCGCTGTCGAGTTGCTCCACAGGGATGACGCGGTTACGCAGCGTCAGGACGTTGTGGCCCCTGATCTTCCCGAAGGACTTGGGCTCGACGCGGAGGGTCTCGACCACGCCGGTCAGCGGTAGCGCGCACACGCGTGAGCCGGACCTGACCAGCAGTGCCCCGATGATGGCCAGCGTAAGCGGCAGCGACAGCGACACCTTGGTGCCCAGGCCGGGCTGGCTCGCGATGTCGACCCAGCCGCCCAGCCGCTCGATGTTGTTGCGCACGACGTCCATGCCGACGCCGCGTCCGGAGACCTCCGTCACTACGCGGGCGGTCGAGAAGCCGGGCATGAAGATGACGCGCAGCATCTCGGCGTCGGTGGCCAGCTCGGCCTGGTCGCGGGTCATGACGCCTTTCTCGACCGCGGCCTTGCGCAGGGCGTCCGCATCCATGCCACGGCCGTCGTCCTCGACCGTGATCACGATACGGCCGTCCGCGTGTCGGGCGGTCAGGCGGACCGTCCCCAGGGCGGGCTTGCCGGCGCTCCGGCGCTCCTCGGCCGACTCGATGCCGTGGTCGAGGGCATTGCGTACCAGGTGGCCCAGCGGATCGCCAACTTCGTCGAGCACGGACCGGTCGAGCTCGGTTTCCTTGCCCTCGATGACGAGCTGGATCTCCTTGTTGAGCTTCGCGGCGATGTCGCGCACGACCCGCGGGAAGCGGTTGAAGACGGTCTCGATCGGCAGCATCCGCAGGCCGGTGACCTGGTCCTGGAGCTGGCCGGCAATGCGCGAAAACTGCTGGCTGTCTTCGTCGGCCTGCCGGGCGAGAGGGTCGTCGCCCAGGCGGAGCGTCAACTCCTGGGCGCTGCGCTGCAGCCTGGTCTTGTGGACGACGAGCTCGCCGACGAGGTTCATCAGCTCGTCCAGGCGCGCGACGTCGATGCGGATCGTTTGCTGGGCGGCCTTGAGCCGGTCGCCGGCGACCGCCATGCGCTCGGTGGCTGGGATGCCGCGGGACTCGGCGCCCAGATCGGCCTGACGCCGTTCCCCGCCGCCAGCGGGTCCGGCGTCCGCGGCGTCGTCGTGGCGTTCGGCGGCGAGCGGAGAGGGCGCCTCGCCCGGCCCGAAGACCTCGACGCTGGATCCGGCGGCGAGATGATCCACGCCGCCGCTCATGGGCGCGGCAACCATCTCCACGCTGACGACGTCGTCGATGGTCAGCAGGCGGCTGCGGAGCTCGCCCAGTTCGGAGGGATGGCCGGCGGCCAGGATCGCCAGCAGCGACGCACCCAGGCCGGACTCGATCTCCTCGCGGGCCGGCACGGAGCAGGCGAGCGCGCCGAGTTCGTCGACCTCCATGACCATCTGGAGCATCCGGACGGCCTGCCACTCGCTGGTGGGGTCGATGCGGCACACGAGGATGCTACGCGGGCCCGTGGACCCCGGCGCCTCGTACAGCAACCGCTGGATCAGCGGCGCGACGGCGACGTTCTCGACTCCCTCGCTGGACTCGTCCGGGGCGGACGCGGCCGGAGCCTCGTGGTGGCTGGCCGGCGGGGGGACCGGGTGCGACGTCCCGGCAAGAACGGTCTGGGCCGGCGGGGACTGCTTCGACGATCTGGCCGCCGCGGCCGCGGTAGCCGTCGAGAGCAGCTGCCGCAGCTGCTGCGTGAGCCCTTCGGGGGCGTCGGTGAGCACTTCGCCCTCGTTGACCTCGGCCACCAGCGCCCGCAGAACGTCGATCGTCGAGAGGAGGACGTCGGCGAAGGGCTTGACCTCGTACAGGGTCCCGCTTCGGAAGGCCCCGAAGAGGTCCTCCATGGCGTGGGTCAGCTCCGCCATGCGGCGGTGGCCGATTGTCGCCGCCGAACCCTTCAGGGTGTGAGCCGCTCGGAAGACTTCGTTGACCACGCCCGGATCGACGCTGTGCTCCAGCTCGAGCAAGCCCTGTTCGATGCGCTCGATCTGCTCCAGCGACTCGTCGGTGAAGAGACGGTCGTCACCCGGCTGCAGGTCGAAGGCGAGGTGCATTTCAGGCCGCTTCTCGCAGCGCGACGTGCAATTTCACGGCGCCGTGAGTGGTCTCGAGGGGGACGACGAGCCGCTGGATTTCCACGGTCGAGAGTCGGGCACCGCGACCGACGAGGATCAGGGGCGGGTTGATCTGGGTATCGATGCCTTCTTCGGCCAGTTCGATGCCGGCGGTGCCGGCGATCACGTTGGCGATCTCGGCGATGCCGCTCTGGCCGAGTTCGTCGAGTTCGGTCGTCTCCTGGCCGATGATCGAGCCGATGATCTTGAGGGCCGTCGGCTCGGTCATGGAGAGGTAGATAGAGCCCGTCAGCGAACCGCTGATGCCGACCACGGCCGTCACGTCCTCGGTCGTGTACGGGTTGCCTTCAAGAAGCAGTCCGCCACGCTTCGCTTCGGCCCCCGTCTCCTTGGAGATCACGTCCAGGGCGGCCTGAACGTAGCGGTTGACTATCTGGACTCTCATGGCTACGCCGCGCCGGCGAGGGCGTCGCGCTCCTCGAGGCCGAACAGACCGTCGAGCTCGAGCAGCAGCACGAGACGGTCGCCCAATTTGGCGATGCCGCGCATGTACCCGGCGTCGCTGCCGGCCGCGACCTCAGGGGTCGGCTCGATCGAATCGAACGGGACAAGCAGCACCTCAGACACGCTATCGACGATCAGGCCGACGCGGGTCGAGCCGCTCTCAGCGACGACGATGCGGCTTTCCTTGGTCGCCGCCGTCTCCGGCATGCTGAACCGGCCGCGCAGGTCGACGACCGGGATGATCCTGCCGCGCAGGTTGATCACGCCCTTGACGAAGATGGGCGCGCGCGGGACAGGCGTGACCGGTTGGTGCCGGATGATCTCGAATACGCGGGCGATGTCCAGACCGTAGTGCTCGTCGGCGAGTTCGCAGATGACGATCTGCAGTTCCCCGGACCGACCGCTTCCGGCGGACGTTGTCTTGTCGGCCACGGCGCTCGTCTCCTGTTATGCATGGCCGGACACGCGCCGGCTGCGGGCTCTGGTTAGGTATCGGTGCCGGGGCGTTCGAGGGTGAGCGCCGCAGGCCCCGCAGGACCGTGAATTCACGAGGCCATGGCGGACCGGTCGGCCTGCTCCGGGGACGGCCGCTGGCCGGTCTGCTCTTGCTCTCGGCCGCACCATTCGGCAATCGCGGCGCCCATCTCGTGGAGCGGGTGAACCTCGTCGCTCAAGCCAGCGTTCGCCACCGCCGCGGGCATGCCGTAGATCGTTGACGTGGCGGCGTCCTGAGAGAACACCGTGCCGCCGTGCTCCTTGACCGCCCGAGAACCTTCGCGACCGTCGCAACCCATGCCGGTCAGGACCACGCACAACATCCTGCCCCTCCAGATCGGGGCCACGGCCTGGAGGGTCACGTCGGCGGCCGGACGCACCCCGTTGACGGCCGGCAGCTTGACCAGCTGGATGTGACCGCTGGAGCTGGCGATCATGTGCACATCGCCGGGCGCCAGCAGGATCCGGTCTTCGGAAAGAACGTCGTCGGTGGTGGCCTCGGAACAGGGCAGCAACCCGACGGCGTCCAGGCGCTGGGCCAGGGAAGCTGTGAACCCGGGCGGCATGTGCTGGACGATCGCCACGGCCGCGCCCAGCTCCGCCGGAAGGCCCTTCACCACCGCCTGGAGGGCGCTGGGGCCTCCCGTCGAGGACGCGATCACGACCAGCTTGCGAGCCGCGACCCCGGGCCTGTCGTACGGTTCGCGGTGCGGCATGCCCGCCGGCCGGAGGGTCCGCAGCTGGGGCGGGCTGCCATTCTGGGGCTGGACGTCGGGCTGGGCCGACGTGGAGATCCTGTTGATCTGAGGGCTCAGGGGGGCGTGGGGTGGCTGGTTGCGCAGCAGGGTGAGGTTCATGACCGCGACCTGACGATGGCGCAAGAAGGCCGCCTCCGACATGGCAGCGGCCGTCCGGATCTTCGAGATCAGGTCGTCGCCAACTCGACCGATGTCGATCGAGAGCGACCCGGAAGGCTTGGGCACGAAGTCGATGGCGCCGTACTCGAGCGCATCGAGGGTTGTCTGAGCGTTCTCGGTCGTCCGGCTCGACAGCATCACGACCCGGGCTGGGTTCTCGAGCATCAGCCGCCGCAGCATGCCCAGGCCGTCCAGGACGGGCATCTCGACGTCCAGGGTGATGACGTCGGGCCTGTATTCGGCCGCCAGGCGGAGGCCCTCCTCGCCGTTCGAAGCCGCCCCAACGACCTCGAGGTCGGCCGCGTCCGAAAGCAGCCGGCCGAGGGCGTGGCGCATGAACGCCGAGTCGTCGACGATCAGAACTCGAATCCGGCCCATCGCGAGCTCCGGTTCACAAGGCTGGCGCTCCAAGGTTCGCGGCCCGCGGCCGGCGCCTCGTACGCCCAGACGGCTCTACGCGGCCAGGAGTTTGTTGACGGCCGCCAGGACCCGGTCGGGGGCGAACGGCTTCACGACGAAGTCCCGGGCGCCGCGCTTGATCGCATCCATGACGATCGCCTGCTGGCCCATGGCGGTCAGCATCGCGATCCGGGCGTGCGGATCCTTCAGGCGGATCTCGGCCAGGGCCTCGAGGCCGTCCATCTCAGGCATGGTGATGTCCATCAGGACGCAGTCGGGCCGCTCGCGCAGGTAGAGTTCCACCGCGAGCCTGCCGTTCTCGGCCTCAAGGACCTGGTGACCCGCCTCCACGAGCAGCTTCGCCGCACGCAGACGCATGAATGCAGCGTCATCGACGACGAGGATCTTGGCCATCGAGGGTGCTCCTACTACTCGTGCTAAAGCTCAGTCACAGACGAGAGGCTCTTGATAAGAAATCGGCCGTCACCCACGTCGAGTTGAACCGTTCGGCCGGCATTCCCACCGAGAGCCGTAGCCGTGAGGGTCAGACCCCGCTGGGCCAGGGCCGTCTGCATCGTCTCGGCGTTGCGCTTGCCGATAGCCAGCCCGCCGCCGACCATAAGCATCGCCGCCGCCCCAGCCGCCTTGATGACGCAGCGGTTGGGGACGGCCCCCTTGGCCTCCATGGTCTTGAGATACACGTCGAGACCCGTGTCGATGAACTTGACCGGGCTGCCCTCATTAGCGGGGCCGCTCGGCAGCATGAAGTGGGCCAGGCCGCCGACCTTCGTCCTGGGATCCCAGAGCGACAGGGCGATGCACGACCCGAGTCCGTATGCGACCAGATGCGCTTCCGCATCGGCGCTTATGACCATCTCCCCGATACCTGCCACCAGCAGGCTCGGGCTGGATGTCAGGGTCATAGTCCGATAGCTCCGAGAGCGTCCAGGAGGACCCGGAGACTGTCGGCGCGGGGCAGGACGAACATGGTGCCGTCGATGGCTCGCCCGCCTTCGCTGAACGTCGTCTTGGCGGCGAGCACCTGGTCGGCTTCGCTTACGAGATCGAGCAGCACGGCGTCCAGGACCGCCCCGGCCATCTCGATGACGACCTGAGGCGGCGTTGGCTGGACGGGCTCGTGGAGGTGCATACCGAGCTCGTTGAGGAACGCGGAGATGGTGACGTTGCCGGCCTCCTGCAGGGCCGACAGTTCCAGCTCGTCGTAGGCGAGCGGGTCGCCCGTGGCTTCCATCGGCAGCTCGCCCGGACCGAGCAGGCCCGCCAGGAGGATCTGGGCCAGGCGATGAGCGTCGGTGGGGGAGAAGAGGAGCAGAGCGTGGCCCTGCATCGAACCCATGATCCCGACATATACAGCCAGGACGACCGACTCGGGGCCGCCGGCCATGGTCAGCACTTCCGAGGCCGAGCAGCGCTGCAGCATCGGCGTCTGGACCTCTATGACCTGGCCGCTCATCGAGCCGAGGGCCTCTCCCGCGCGCTTCATGGCGCGGCCGAAGGTTCCCGCAACTACGCTCTGACCGGCTTCGGACAGCGTCAGCGTCATGTCCTGCTGGTTCCTCGATATGAGTCGTGTCGATCCCCGGCGTCTCATCTGAGCCGCAAGCCGTGCCGGGCCGGATGCCTAGCGGTCCTGACGGGGAGTCGGCCCAAAAGCGAGACGACTTGAACGCCGGCCACGACGCAGAGGCGCTCGGCGGCGCCCGATCCACCAGTCTCGTCGCGAACGACGTGGGGGCATCCGGGATGCCGCCCACCGAGTGCCGGGGAGGCTCGGTGGGGGCTGGTGTGCTTGGGATCGGCGTCGAAGCCGGGGCGACGAGAGCGCTCGGGCTCGGGCTCGCGCCGGCGGGGCCGGGCTCGGGCTCGCGCCGGCGGGGCCGGGCTCGGGCCTGACTCGGGCCTGACTATGGGGCCGGCGCGATTACCGGCCTTACGGCCGGTAGCGGCTCATTGACTCGATCATCTCGGAGACCGAACGCGGTGGGATCACCCGCAGGACGTGACCCTCGCCGTCGACGACCGTTACCTGCAGCCGCTTGCTCGCGGGGTCGATCTGGAAGACCGCGTACGCGTTGATCTGCCCATCCGGCCCCTTGAAGGAGACGTCGGGACCGGCCCGCTTGGCAAAGCGGTCCCGCTGCGGACTGACCGTTTGGGGGGCCATCTGCGAGGCCACCGCCGGCGAGGTGCCGGTGGTGACGAGTGCCGTCTGGAGCAGGTCGTTGGTACCCATCTGAGTAACTAGGGCGTCGGAACCTGCGGCCCGGACTTGAACGTTTAGGGGTATTCCCCTGCGCTCCAGATCGCAATTGCGGTGCCTGCCGCCACCACCGCGCCGGCCTCTCGGACGCTCAGGTAGGGTTTTCCAGCAGGCCCAGCTTGAGAGCCATGATCGCAGCCTGGGTTCGGTCGGCGGCTCGGAGCTTCCAGATGATGTTCTGGACGTGCTTCTTGACTGTGTCCTCGGTGATGGACAGCCGCCCGCCGATCTCCTTGTTGGTCAATCCCTCGGCCACGAGGACCAGAACGTCGTGCTCGCGCGGTGTGAGAGCGTATTGCTCGGCTCTCTGGCGGGCGGTATCGCCCTGGGCGGGGCCTTCGTCGCGGGTCGCCAGGGCCTCGCGCAGCAGCTGCGGTTCAACGGCGAGCTGGCCGTTGGCCACGTTGTGGAGCGTCTGGATGACCTCGGCCGTGGTGGCGTCCTTGAGCAGGTAGCCGGCGGCCCCGCGCCGGATCGCCTCCAGGACGTAGCGGCGGTCGTCGTAGAGAGTCACGATCACGACGGAGATCTGGGGGTGGCGAGCCTTGAGCCGCTCCAGGCAGGCCAGGCCGTCCATGCCGGGCATGCGGATGTCGAGCAGGACCATCGAGGGATCGAGCTCCTCGGCCAGCTTCAGGCCCGATTCGCACCCGTCGCCCTCGCCGACGACTTCGATCCAGTCAGCGGCGGCAAGCATCGCCCGCAGGCCTCGACGGGCCATCTCGTGATCGTCGATGAGCAGTACACGCGCTCGCTCGTTCACGCTCTTCATTCTCCGTTCGATCCTGATGAAGGCTCGCTCCCGGCTGAAGCGTAGCCCGGCCGGCCGCCGGTGTGTCTGGCAATTGGTATCGATATCCGGACCAGGGTACCCGAGCCGAGGTGGCTGCGGATGGAGGCTGTGCCGCCAAGCCATCGGGACTGGCGGGTGATTCCTACCAATCCGAGGCCTCCTCCGGCACGGCGTCGCTCGGCTGCGGCGGGGTCGAAGCCCTGGCCGTCGTCCGAGACTGAGAGGATCGCCCGATCGCGGTCGGCACGCAAGTGGACCTGGATCGTATGGCCGTGCGAGTGCCGAACGGCGTTGGTGACGGCCTCCGTGGCCATGCCGTACAGGGCTTGCTCGACCCAGCCGTCAAGGCGCGGCAGATCGCCGACCAGCTCCATGCGGAGCCCCGATTCGGCCTCGAGCGCCTTCATCCGACTCTCAATCGCATGGGCCAACCCAAGCTCCTCGAGTCCCGGCGGCACCAGGTCCGCGAGCACCGCCCGGACCTCTTTGATCGCGGTAACGAGGCGGTCCGAGGCGTTCGCGAGGTAGTCGTCCACGGAACCGCCCGGATGGCTGGCCGCGTATGCCCGAGCCGCGTCCAGGAAGCGGAATGCGCTGACCATCGACTGGGCGGCCGTGTCGTGGATCTGGTGGGCGATTCTGGCTCGCTCGAGGTCGCTGGCCTGCAGCGTCTGGCGGGCCAGGCGGTCCACCTGCCGCTGTTTGCGCTCCAGCTCACGCCGCTGCCGCTGCGAGTCGCGGTAGAGCTCGTAAAACTCCTCGCTGGTGGCGACCATCTGGGCCAGGGCTGCGGTCGCGGTGCGGCGCCGGTCGGAGCCACGGGTCCGCTGCTGGATCTGCCAGTCGAACAGCCCGGCCGGGTCGCGCAGCACTCGGGCGGCGGCGAGTGCCGCTCGGCCTTCCGACGGCGGCGCCTGCCGGGCGGCGCGCCGCAGCGCGCCCGGTGCGACTCGGGTCTGGTCGGAGACGGCGGCCGCATCTTTGGCGATGGGCGGGCCGACGCGCAGCACGGCCGCCGTCAGGCGCGACCCTCGCGGCGCCGGGAACCCGAGCAGCCTGCCCCCGGCCCGACACGCACCCCGGGCCGCGCGGCCGGTCGCGAGAACCTGCGAGGCCACCTCCTCCGGGCAGCGCCGGCAGAACTGCAGCCCCACGTCCGTGGAGCAGATCGTGGCGCAGAAGGGCTCGCCGTCTTCCCAGCCCGCGATCAGGGCGACCATTGGACCGGTCTTCCGCTCGGTGGGGCCGGTGGGACCAGCCGCGGGCCGGGCGGGGCCGGCCGGGGGCTCGGTGGGGCCGGCCGCGGGTGCGTTGGTGTCGGCCGATCCGGCTTCCGGTTCGCCCTCGCAGTCGACTTCCGGGCCGGCCGCCGCAAGGGGGTCGCTCTCATCGAGGCGAGCCCACAGTTCGGCACCGGCCAGATGTCGGGCGACGGTCCGTTCTTCCATCGGGTCCAGTGTATGGCCCGCGGCCGGCTCGCGGCGGGGTTCCCGCGGGCCGGGGAGTGGCGGCGCCGCGCACCCGCCCTCACCCGCGGCCGCCCGCGCCACTCACCCGCGGCCGCCCGCGCCAATCACCCGCGGCCGCCCGCGCCAATCACCCGCGGCCGCCCGCGCCAATCACCCGCGGCCGCCCGCGCCAATCACCCGCGGCCGCCCGCGCCAATCACCCGCGGCCGCCGGTCTCGCGCTGTCACGCCCCACGATGGTGTTATCCCGAGATTGCGGCCCACTGCGCTCGCCAGGTTCGGCCGGCGGCCGTCGCCGGGGAGCCTGAACGCCCGAATTCGGGCTTTCAACCTACCGTTTCGGTCTTTCAACCCACCGTTTCGGGCTTTCAGCCTACCGTTCGGGCACTTCGCAGCGCATAGCCGCCTTCTTCACTGCCGGTCGGACCCTTCGGACCCGCCGTACCGTTCGATCTCTCTCCTTTGCACCATCACGGGGCGTGTCAGCGAAGAACCAGACTCCGCGGATGTCGGCAAGCGGCCGACGCAGCCACTGGCGAACGTCGACGTTGCGGGCCGGCAGTGCGATCGAGAGCGCGGGATGCCGGGCGACCGACCTGCGGTGGGCGCTCAGCTCCGGCAGCACCAGGATCGCGCCGACATGGCGAGGCGCCCAGCCTCTGTCGCGCCGGACAACATGCGGCATCAGGCGGGCCTTGGCGTCGAGTGTGCGGACGGTGTCCTGCATGTCGACCAGCTCGGTCTTGATCTCGACGACCAGCAGCGCGTGAACATCGGCCCGCCAGGCCAGGATGTCGACCGACCCGCGCTCGCCGAAGTGGTTGTAGGACTCTTCCACGCGGACTTCCCAGCCGGCCTCGACAAGGAACTCGGCTACGAGATCCTGAAGTCTGGCGTGGCGCCTATCCAGGAGGCGGGCCAGCTTTGGGCCGCGCCACCGAAGGGTCAGGGCGAGGTCCGCCTGGAGCGCGGAAGCCACGGCGTCGAGCGAATCGACCGACAGGCGATTCCACCGGCCGGCCTCGATTTTCGACACGGTTTGCTGGCAGATGCCCGCCCGCTGCGCCACGTCTATCTGACGAAGCCGTAGTTCGAGGCGGATCGCCCGATAAGTCGAGCCGAGTCTCACGCGCTCCATATGTACAGGATGAGTCGATCCGATAAACGCGGACTTATCTAGCCACCGGACGCGAGCGGGGACGGGCAACCGGCAGCGAGGACCGGGAATGTGGCACGGGCAACGGGCTCGGAAACGGCGCGCGAACGGGGCAACCGGCGCGAACGGGGCAACCGGCGCGAACGGGGCAACCGGCGCGAACGGGGCAACGGGGCTCGGGCTCCGAACGGGGCAACGGGGCTCGGGTTGGCAACGGGGCTCGGGTGGGGCAACTGGCTCGGCCTCGGGAACGGCAACGGGGCTCGGGTCGGGCAACGGGCCTCGGGAACGGCGGCTTCGAGGCTCGGCCGGGCGCCGTAGACGCCATCCCCGGGACGGCCCCGGGCGTCTGCATGAGCTGTCGCGGCCCCATAGGGGGACCCGGCCGGAGGGTCCACCCGGGGAGGTCCGGGCAGACGACGGGCGGCATTACCAACAGCCGCGGGGTCCAAGGGCAGACCCCGATATCGAGGTCCCGTGAGCCAGCCGAAGATGCGAGCGGTTCGGTGAAGCCGGTCGGGAGTCTCCCGGGGGACGGCGAACCGAAAAGCCGAGGACAGAGTCCGAATGAGCGTTTTCGACACCATCCGAATCGCCGCTTCCGGCCTCACCGCTCAGAGGCTCCGGATGGACATCGCGGCCAGCAACCTGGCCAACGCCCAGACGACACGGAGCCAGTCCGATCCACAGCAGCCCTACCAGGAAGAAGCCGTTGTCTTCCGGGCCGCCCAGATGGGCCCGGAGCCAGGGGCGCTGGGTGTGACTGCCGTCGCCATTGTGAATTCCGCCCGGCCCAACCTGCGCGTCTACGATCCGGGCAACCCGGACGCGGACGGCGAGGGCTTCGTCAGTTATCCGAACGTCGACGTCTCGTCCGAGATGACGGACATGATGGGGGCCGCCCGCTCATACCAGGTCAACGCGACAGTGGCCCAGGCTGCCAAGCAGCAGGCCCTCGACGCGCTAGACCTGGGCAAGGCGTAGCCCCGTGGCCGGCATCAGCGGTATCGGCGCCGTGACCGGCGTCAACGCAATCTCCTCGATCGGATCCATCGCCGGCGCCACGGGCACGACAGGCGTCGCCGGAACGAGCCCCGTCGGCGGCAGCAACACGATCGACGGAACGGCCGGGACCGCCGAGACGTCGGGCAACTCCTTCCTGAATTCCCTCAGCGACGCATTCGGCTCCCTGAACTCTCAGCTCACCGCCGCCGACACGTCGATGGCCGACTTCGCCTCCGGCGGCTCGGCCGATCTTCACACCGTGATGCTCCAGATGGAGGAGGCCTCCATCAGCCTCAAGGCGGCGACCGCGGTCAGGGACAAGCTGCTCGAGGCCTACCAGGAAATCATGCGGACCCAGCTGTAGGGGTGGCTGATCGATGAACGACCAGGTCCAGTCGGTACTCAAGCAGCTGTCGATCACGCAGCGCATCAGCATCATCTTCGCGGCCCTCGGTTCGGTCGCGGCGATCGCCATCCTGGTCATGTTCGCCAGTAAGGCGGACTACACGCCCGCCTTCACCGGCCTTGCGCCGGCCGATGCCGGCCAGATCGAGGACGCCCTGCGCGGCGCGAACATCCCGTACCAGATCACCGACGCCGGCACGACGATCACCGTCCCGGTCGAGCAGCTCGGCGATGCCAGGATCGCGGCCGCCAACGCCGGCGTCGCGACCGGAGGCAGCGACACCAAGGGCTGGGACCTGTTCAATAACCAGCAGTTCGGCGCGTCCCAGTTCGATCAGCAGGTCACCTATCAACGAGCGCTCGAAGGCGAGCTGACCAAGACCATCCAGGCGATGGACGGCGTGGCCAGCGCCAGGGTCGCCGTCGTCCTGGCCCAGAAGGGCGTCCTGTCCACGGACGACACCCCGGCCAGCGCCTCCGTCGTGCTGGCGATGAGCGGCGGCAAGACGCCGTCGAGCGGTCTGGTTCGCGCCATCGTCAACACCGTCGCCGGGTCCGTGTCCGGGCTGGCCACGGACAACGTGGTCGTGACCGACGATGCCGGCCACGTGCTGGCGGGCGCCGCCGACTCGGCCGACGCCGCCGCGGCTCAGGCCAAGGATCTGGTGGAGCAGCAGACCGTGGCCAAGATCGACACTCTCCTGCGGACGGCCCTGGGGGAGGGGCATGCGTCCGTGGCGGTCTCGGCCGACGTCGACACGAGTCGGATCGAGCAGGAAGTCACGACTTACGCTCCCGCCGGCAGCGACCCGCCCGTGAGCATCCACCACATCTACGAGGCCTACGGCGCTGGCTCCTCACCCGGAGCGTGCGGCATCCCCGGCACCAACTCGAACGTTCAGGGCCTGTCCAGCTACCCGGGCGTGTGCGATGTCGCTGCCGCCGCGACGGTCGCCCCGAGCGCGACCCCCTCGGCCAACCCGTCCGAGTCGCCTTCGGCTTCCGCCTCGCCGTCGGCCTCCGTCACCCCGGCGCCGACCGAGGCTTCGAGCAACAACGGGTCGGGCGGCTACCTGCACGAAGAAACCACAGTCAACTACAGCGTCTCGCAGACGGTCCAGCACATCGTCACCCAGCCGGGCGTGGTCAAGCGCCTGTCAGTGGCCGTCCTCGTTGACCAGTCGGCCATGGGCGACATCAAACCCGAGACCCTGAAGGCCTCCATCGCGGCCGCGATCGGTGCCGATGAGACCCGCGGCGACGTGGTCAGCGTGGACGCGGTCACCTTCGCCGCCCAGGCGACCGTCGCCCCCGTAACGGTGCCCGAATCGCCGTCCCTGATGTCCGATCCCGTCAAGACGGTCGGCGACATGAGCGGCACCCTGCTCGGTGCCGGGTTCGCCCTGGCCATGCTATTCCTGCTCTGGTTCAACGCCCGAGCTCTGGGCCGCCGGGCCGACGAAACCGTCATGGACCTCGGCGCGGCGCCGGGCGGCGCCTTCATCCCGGGGCCGGCACGCTCGAACGCGCCGGCTCTCCAGGCGCCCGAAGCAGCTCCGGCCGACATGCCCGGCAGCACGCCTCAGGCCCGAATCCAGGAACGACTTCGCCTGGTCGCCGACGATCGACCCGATGCCCTGGTAGGCCTGATGAACGGCTGGCTGCGTGAAGACGACCGGCGGAATAACCGATGATCCCGGACGCGACCTCCGCCCTCGCCCTCAGCGGGCCCCGCAAGGCGGCCGCGCTGCTGATCACCCTCGGCACCGAGGCTTCGGCCAAACTGCTGGCTCGACTGCCGCCCGAGGCCCTGGACCGCGTCGCCCTCGAGCTGATGCGGATGCCGGCCGTCGATTCCGGTACCCGCGACTCGATCCTCGAGGAGGCCTACGCCGGCCTCTTCGCCCACGCCGGCGTTCTGCCAGGCGGCGAGAACTACGCCCTCGAGCTGTTCGCTCAGGCTTTCGGCCACGGCAAGGCCCAGGAACTGCTGGATCGCGTCCACCAGGCCCAGCAGATCATCCCCTTCGACTTCCTCCGCGACCTCGACCCAATGCAGGCGTCGGGCCTGCTCATCGATGAGCACCCCCAGACGATCGCCATCGTCCTGGCCCACATCGACCCTCGCGCCGCGGCCCGCATCCTGACCCAGTTCGAGGCGCCGCTCCAGGTCGAGATCGCCAAGCGCATCGCCCTGACCGAGCAGATCACCCCGGAAGCGGTAGAGATCGTCGAGGAAGGGCTGCGCAAGAAGCTGTCCTCGGTCGTCACGGACGTCACCTCCATCGGCGGCACGCGACCCCTCGCCCATGTTCTCAACCAGGTCGGCCGGACCAACGAGCGTCTGATCCTCACCGCACTGTCCGAGCAGGACTCGCAGCTGGCGGACGAGGTCCGGCGCTTCATGTTCGTCTTCGATGACATCGTCCTGCTCGACGACCGGGCCATGCAGCGCGTGATCCGCGAACTGGACGCCAAGGATATGGCCCTGGCGCTGCGGCCGGCGACCGAGGCGCTGCGCCTGAAGTTCTTCAACAACATGTCCCAGCGCGCCGCCGAGATGCTGCGCGAGGAAATGAGCCTGGGCGGCCAGATCCGCATGAAGGCCGTCGAGGAAGCGCAGCAGCGGATCATCGACACCGTCAAGAAGCTCGAAGACAACGACGAGATCGTCGTCAACCGCGGTGGCGCCGAAGATGCCTTCGTCTAGCTGGCGCCTCATTCGCGACACGCCGTCCGACGCTCACGTGCAGCTGCCGCTGCCTGCTCCCGCAGCGTCCGCTCCGGCGGCCGACGGCGGCCGGGGGGTGCTGCGCGGCCAGAGCAGGGCGACGGCACGGTCCTCGTCCGGCGCCTCCGCCGCAACGGCGGCCGGGGTCGCAACAGCGCAGGCCGGACCGGAAATCGCTGCCATGTCCGAGGAGATTCGTCGGGCCGAGCAGGCGGCAGAGGAGCGGGGCTACCAGGTCGGGTTCAACCGGGCCGAGTCGGAACTACGCGCTTCGGTCGAGGCGGCCGGCGGATTGGTAGAGCGCATCCAGTCGATCGCCCCGGAGCGGACGTCCGAAATCGCCCACGCCATCGCCGAGCTGGCCCTGTCGGTCGCCAAGCGTGTCGTCCAGCACGAGGTCAGGCTCGAGCCCAGCCTGCTCTGCGCCGCTCTCGAAGAAGCCGTCGGCACGATCAACGGCTCGCCCGAAGCCCACGTGCTGCTGAGCCCGAGCGCAGTGGAGCCGGTCCGGTCCGCCTGGGAGGCTCTCCACGGCCGCTCGTACCTGGGCAAGAAGTGGACCTTCGAAGGGGATCCGACTCTGCCGGTCGGCGGCTGCACGCTCCGCTACGAGCACGGGTTCGTGGAAGCGGGGTTCGAGGCCCAGCTCGAGGAGATCGGCATCGCGCTCGACCGGGCCATCCCGAGCCTGACTCGCAGCGCGGTCGAGGAGGAGATCGAATGACGGGCCCCTCCGGCACCGGCCACAGCTCGCTCCTCGGGCTGCGGACCGGACGTGGGAGCCGGACCGGCACGCCGTTGCTGCGCCACCTGGTGGACGCCGCGGAGGCCGCGCCGCGCTTCCAGGCCACCGGCGAGGTGGTGAGGGTGATCGGCACCACCGTCGAGGCGGCCGGCCTGATCCTCCAGCTCGGTTCGATCTGCTGGATCGACCTTGAGCCCGAAGGCATGGTCAGCGCCGAAGTAGTGGGCTTCAAGGACGGCCTGATCACGCTGGTTCCGTTCGGCGATCTCTCCGGCGTGCGGCCGGGTTCCGCCGTGCGGCTGCGCGATCAGCAGTTCCGCGTTCCCGTCGGACCGGCCGTCCTGGGCCGCGTGCTCGACGGTTTCGGCCGGCCGTTGGACGGCCAGGGCCCCGTGCGCGCCCAGTACCGCGTCGTGACGGGCACCGCCCCACATCCACTCGGCCGGGCCCGCATCTCGACCCCGATCTCGACCGGGGTTCGCTCCCTGGACGGGCTGCTGTCCGCGGGCAAGGGTCAGCGGCTGGGCATCTTCGCCGGATCCGGCGTGGGCAAGTCCACGCTCCTGGCGATGATCGCGCGGCACGCCTCCTCCGACGTCAACGTCATCGCCCTGATCGGCGAGCGAGGTCGCGAGGTACAGGAGTTCATCGACGAGCAGCTCGGCGCCGAAGGCCTGGCCCGCTCGGTCGTCGTCGTCGCCACGTCCGACCAGCCGGCCCTGCTCCGCCTGAAGGCCGCCGAGATCGCCACCGCCATCGCCGAGTCGTTCCGAGACGACGGCAAGGACGTCCTGTTCATGATGGACTCCGTCACGCGCCTGGCCATGGCCCAGCGCGAGATCGGCCTCGGAGCGGGCGAGCCGCCGGCCCTGCGCGGCTACCCGCCGTCGGTGTTTTCGTTCCTGCCTCGCCTGCTCGAGCGGGCCGGCAACACCGAGTACGGCACCATCACCGGTTTCTTCACCGTGCTGGTCGAAGGCGACGACATGACCGAGCCCGTCGCCGACACGGTCAGGTCGATCCTGGACGGCCACATCGTCCTGTCGCGGTCGCTGGCCGAACGCAACCACTACCCGGCCGTCGACGTCCTGGCGTCCGTGTCTCGAGCCATGCCCGCCGTCGTCGACAAGGAGCACATGCGGGTCGCGGGCGCCCTCCGGGCAGCTCTCGCCGAATATGAGGGGGCGCGAGATCTGATCGAGGTCGGCGCCTACGCCCACGGCTCCAACCCGGCCATCGACGAGGCCATCGCCCTGCGGCCGGCCATCGAGTCGTTCCTGTGCCAGGAACTCGAAGACGCCTCCGACATGGCGGCGGCGCGCCAGATGATGGAGCAGACCGGGGTCCTGCGGGCCCGGGCGCTCATGGGCGCCGGCGCCGGCCTGGCCACCGCCAGCCCCGTCAACGCCGCGCCCGCGCAGCAGGGCGGGGGAGTCGCTCCGGCATCCCCGGCCGCGCGACCCGCCCCGGGAATGAGTGAGGTGGCGAAGTGAGCGGCCGCTTCCGCCTGGGCATCGTCCTGAGGCTGCGCGAGATGGCGGAGGAGACTGCCCGCATCAACCTGAGCCACGCCGTCGACGCGCATCAGCGGGCCCTGGCCGCGGTCGAAGCCGCCCAGGATCGGGCCGGCCAGGAGATGCGCTGGCTGTCCGACCTGCAAGGTGGCCGTTCCGACGGCGGCCAGTTGCAGAGCGCCGTCCAGGCCGTCGCCGCCGCCCAGCGCGTTATCGCCATGACCCAGGACCGGCTCGGCAAGGCCAGCGGCGCCCTCTTCGAGGCCCGCCACACACTCGCCGAGGCGACCCGCCAGAGAGAGGTCGTGGAGCGGCTCAGGGATCGCTTCGTGGCCGACGAGAGGCGCAGCGCCGAGCGCCTGGACGCCCTCCGAATGGCCGAAATCGCGTCCACACAGCACGCCCTTCGGGCGGCGAGGAACCGCTGATGTACGGCTCGGGTTTCGGGTCCGCGGTCGCCCGGATCGCGGCTCTCGATTCGAGGATTCGCCAGGTCGATCCGGACTGGAAGTCGACCGACACAGGCGCGGCGCTGGTCGGTCTGGGCTCCTTCTCGAGCGTGCTGACGGACGTGTCCTCGATGTCGGATCCCTCGCAGCCGGCGAGCGCGGCGGACGCCACGGCCACGACCGACCCGACTCTGAGCCCGTACTTCAACACCGTCTTTTCCGATTTCTACGTGCGCGCGCGGGCGGTCAACAGCGTCGGGTTCTCCAGCCCGCTGCCGGGTGGCAGGCTCACCCAGTCCTTCGGGCCGACGTCCCTGTCGATCGAGCCGGCCGCGACCGTCGGCGGCGTCCACTACGCCCACTACCACAACGGCATCGACCTGGCGGCGAAGCTCGGGACTCCGATCCTGGCCGCGGCCAGCGGCACGGTCATCTACGCCGGGCGCATGTCCGACGGGGCGGTCGTGGTCAAGATCCGCCACGACGACGGCTACGTGTCTCTCTACGGCCACCTCAACCCGAGCCTTGACGTGAAGGTCGGCGACAAAGTCCAGCGCGGCCAAAGGGTCGGCCTGGAGGGCATGACCGGCAACACCACCGGTCCGCACGTCCACTTCGCCCTGTATACGAAGGCCGGCAAGGCCGTCGACCCGCAGCCCTTCCTCGACAGCGGCAAGCTGCCCGAGGCAGAAAGCCTGGCCACACCCTCTTCCGTGTCCTCGCCCGGCGAGACGACCTGGGAGAGCAGCCAGACGGTCCTCGCCAGGTTCGACGCCGTTGCCTCGAAGATCCCCTACGCCAGCCAGATCAGGTCGGCCGCGATCGCCAACGGCATCGACCCGCTCCTGCTCGCGGCCCTCGTCTCGAACGAATCGAGCTTCCACGCCAACTCAGTTTCGAGCGCCGGCGCCAAGGGGCTGACTCAATTGATGCCCAAGACGGCCAGCGGCATGGGCGTCAGCGATCCGTTCAACGTCCAGCAGAACCTCGACGGCGGAGCCAAGTATCTGGCCCTTCAGGTCAAGCGCTTCGGCCGTATCGACATGGCCCTGGCCGCCTACAGCAAGGGTCCGGGCACGGTCTGGCGAGCCGGTGGCGTTCCGTCGTCGGCCACCGGTTACATCCGCAAAGTCCTGACGAAGTGGACTCGTTATGAGGAGGCGGCGGTATGAGCGGCCTGATCGATCCCGCGACCAGCATCCTGGAGAAGGCCCTCGACGGGCTGACCAGCCGCCAGTCGGCCATTTCGTCGAACCTGGCCAACATCGACACGCCCGGCTATCGGGCCCAGACCGTCGACTTCGAGACCGCTCTGAAGCACGAAGTTGCGGCCATGGAATCGGACTGGTCGCAGACTGCCAGGACCGTTCCGTCGGCCGGTCCCAGTGCCGACTCCGCCATGCGCACTACGGATCCACGCCACTTCGCGTCCGTGGCCTCGAGCTTTGCGGGTGTTTCCGGAGCGACTGGTTCGTCCACGGACGAGAACCTGCGGAACGACGGCAACACCGTAGACCTCGAGACCGAGATGACCGCCCTGACCGAAACGCAGATCAAGTTCTCTGCCGTATCCCGGCTGCTCACGGCCAAGTACAGCCAGATCTACACCGCTCTGGGAGGACGCTAGATGTCCGGTCTCGCCGCCAACGTGAACATCGGCCCGGCCGTCGGGCCGCTCCCAGGGGCCGGTCTCAACGCGCTTGACGTCGATGCCGCAACGCCCGAGCAGACCTCCTTCGGCGAGGCCATGACCGAGGCCCAAAGCTCCGATCGAACGGCTGCCCATGCCCGAACCGCCAACCGGCCCGGCCACGCCGACTCTCCGTCGCATGACGGCGCAGTCCCGGCCGCGTCCACGCCGTGCCAGGTTTCGGGCGACCGATCCTCGATCTGGCGGTCGTCCACGATCGAACGGCCCGGCAAAGGCGCCGACTCCTCTGCCTCTGCCGCCGATACGGCCGATACGGCAGTCGTCGATACGGCCGGCGACGACGCCGCGGCGGACTCCACGGCGCGAGCATCATCCGGCCGCGGCACGTCGCGCTCGGGCCGCGCCCGGGGGGCGGAGGGCCACGGCGGCCGTCGCCTCTCGGACGTGATTGCAGACCCGACCACCGCCGCCGCCGCGATTCCCCAGGCAGGCGACGCCGCCGGCGTGGCTCTCGTCGCCGCGGCGCTTGTCGCCGATCAGAACCCGGGCGGCCCAGCCGGTCCATCGGCCGACGGCTCGTCGCCGTCCGCCGCCTCGGCCGTGGAAGGCGTGGCATCCGTTGCCGGCGCCGTCCAGGCCGCCGGACCTGCCGCCGTCACGACCGCGACCGGTTCCGTTACCGCCGCTGGAGCCGCCGGCGCCGTGGCTGCCGGATCGGCTGCCCCGGCCGGAGTGGCTGCCGCCGCCGTGGCCGAGCCAGCCGTGGCCGAGCCCGCCGTTCCCGCGAGTGGTTCGAGTAGCACGCGCGCGACGAATGAAGCGCCCGCCGCAGCCGCGCCCGCAGCCGCGCCCGCTCCCGCAGCCGCTACTGCCGCCTCAGCCGCACCCGCCGCGCCCGCCGCGCCCGCCGCACCCGCCGCACCCACCGCACCCGCCGCGCCCCCCGCACCCGCCGCGCCCCCCGCGCAGGCAGCCGCGTCCGCCGACCGTTCGACCGATCCCGTTCGCGTTCGCCGGACCCACCGGAACCGCTCGGCGCGAGAGGGCGCCGGTCCCGCCGGCACCCGCGGCGCAACCGTGGCCTCGTACCGTGGCGCCGGCCGTGGCGTGAACGTCACGAGTGACGCCTCCGCCCCGATCGATGCGAGCGATGGCCGAGCCGCCGCCGGTGACGCCCCCGCCCCGCCCGCCGCCGCAACGGCCGCGGGAGTCAACGCCGCTGCCGTGACGTCCGCGCCGGCCGGCCCGGAACCGGCTGCAGCGAGAACCGTCTCGCCGGCCGCTTCCGTCTCGACCGTCACCCCGGCCACCGCCGCGGCCGCTGAAGGTGTCCCGGCAGCCGTCTCCGGATCCGCCGAGTTGGGCCGTGACAACCAGGCCCGGCCCGCTTCGTCCGGCACTCAAGCTCCGGCCGCAGACACAGACGCGAGCCGCTCTGAGAACGCTCCGCCCCGGGCCGTCGGCGCCGATTCCGAGGCAGCGACCGTTGCCGCAGGCCCGGAACACGTCGCTCAAATCGCTCGAGCAGCCGGCGCGGACGGCACCGCGGACGGGGTTGCTCGGACGTCGCCGGACACCGACCTCGTTCGCCCCGCAGGCCAGGCCTCCGGAGACGGGCCCGCTCCACATCGGACGCCTGCCCCAACGTCCCGACCAGTGACCGATACGGCGGCCGGTAGTTCCGCCGGAGCACCGGTCGCATCGCCGGCCGATGGCGCCGATGAGCCTGCGACGGGGCCGGCCGAAGCGCACTCGGGCCCCGTTTCCTCACCGAGCGGGGCGGCACACGAGGCCGCGGCCCAGCTCGACGAGCCGGCCGGCCAGCCCGCCCGCCTCGCTCGCGCCGAGTCGACCGCCACCACGGACCGCCCCAGCGCCACTCCGGCCACTCCGGCCACTCCGGCCACTCCGGCTGCCGGCGCCACTCCGGCCACTCCGACCACCGCCGGCGCCACTCCGGCCACTCCGACCACCGCCGGCGCCACTCCGGCCACTCCGACCACCGCCGGCGCCACTCCGACCACCGCCGCCACTCCGGCTGCCGGCGCCACTCCGACCACTCCGACCACCGCCGGCGCCACTCCGACCACCGCCGCCACTCCGGCTGCCGGCGCCACTCCGACCACTCCGGCCACTGCCGCCACCCCGACGCAGCGAGTCGCGGTCAGCGCCCGCCGCTCGACGACCCTCTCATCGGCCCGGGGCGCTCTCCACGGCCTGGGCGCCCGAGGCATGCGTTCGGGCGCGGTCGCGCCGGGTTCGGCAGGCACCGCTCGCGTCTCGGCCGCGGCGCCGGCCACGGCCACAAACACCACCGATGCCGTCGAGGGCGCCTCCGACGGACCCTCGAACGGGCAGACTTCCCAGCAAGGCCCGGCCCAGACCGGTCAGGCAGCGGCCTCGTCGGCTTCGTCGAGCGCTTCTGCCGCTGCGGCAGCCGGGATCCTGGGCGTGCCGACGGCGTCGTTCGGCGCCGCCACCCTGGAGCAGATCCAGGTGGCACGGCCCGTCGCCGACCTGGCCGGCTCCGCCGACAAACTCATGGGCCAGGTGATCCAGACCGTCCGAACCTTCCAGACCTCGGGCGGACCAGCCGTCGAGGCCCGCCTCAGCGACCCGGAGCTGGGCGACATCAAGCTCATCGTCGCGGGGCGCGTCGGCGAGATCGTCCAGGCGCAGCTCGTGGTCAAGGACCGTGTGACGGCCGACGTCATCACGGCCGCGGCCGCGCGGTCCGGCGCCACCAGCGACGCCCTGGCCGGTGTGAACCTGACCGTTCGAAGCGAGTCCGGCGGCACGTCGACCGGCAACGGCCGGGGCACCGAATCGACAGCCTGGGCCGCCGATGGCTGGCGAGGTTCGAACTCCAACAGTCAGGGCCGGAGCTCCGATTCCGGGCCCCAACCGAACGCCACGACCGGCCACGAGACGTCCGGTGGCGCCGGCCACTCCGGACCTCACGCGGGCGGCACCGCCGACGGCCAGTCCCAGCAGTCGCGCCGGCCGATCGTTACCCCGTTCGAACGGCCGCTCCAGGGCCCCGTACTTCCGGGACGCGGGACTTCGCGAACCGGCGGGCCATCCCTCGACATCCGCGCCTGAGAGGAGCGTTACCAGTGTCAATCGACTTCAATCCGGTTCTCACCGGTCAGTACGCCGGAGTGGGCGCCATCGCCGACCCAGCGGCCGCCTCCTCGAACGGGGCTATCGACAGCTACGACCGGACCGGCACCGGCAGCATGTACGGCCTGAACCCGGACGACTTCATGAAGCTGTTCCTCGCCCAGCTCCAGAACCAGGACCCGACCAGCCCCATGGACGACTCCCAGATGCTGTCCCAGCTGTCCCAGATGTCGATGATCCAGACCCTCCAGGAAGTGGAGAAGGCGCTGGCCGGCTCGCAGCTGGCCCAGTCGGCGGCCTTCATCGGCAAGCATGTCACCGGCCTCGACGTCGACGGCGCCCCGGTGGACGGTGTGGTCACGTCGGTCACCCAGTCCAACGACGCCGGCCTCGTCCTGCAGGTCGGCACCCAGTACATCCAACCCGACAGCGTCGTGGTAGTCACGGCCGGCAGCTCGACAACTTCGAGCGGTACCGGCTCCTAACAGCCCGGGCGGGAAACCGCCCTCAAGGGAGGTGATCGAAACGATCGATCCGATTGGGCCCGGCCCGACTCCGGTGAACCCGGGTCAAGTCGACGACCCGAGCCACCTGTCCGGTACCGGTCCACTGACCGGTCTGGCACCGCCGACTGGTTCGGCACCGCCTGCCGGCCGGTCGAGCGTCGACTTCCGGGATGCCCTGACCGCCGCCGCGGACGAGCGCTCGCTCCAGTTCAGCGAGCACGCCCTCAAGCGAGTGGACCAGCGCCAGATCCCGCTTGCCGACGAGCAACTCGATCGGCTGCAGAAGGCGATGGACACGCTCAGCCAGCGAGGCAGCCGCCAGTCGCTGGTGATGCTCGACCAGGTCGCCTACGTCGTCCACGTACCCAGCCACACAGTGGTCACGGCGGTTCAGCCGGACCAGAGCAAGGAAAGGGTGTTCACCCAGATAGACAGCGTCGTAATCGCCTGATCTCCGGGCCAACCGAGAAGCGGTTGACTCTCCGCCGAGTGCGCCAGGAACGTAGCTGGACCTCTCTGAGGAAGCTGTCCTGGCCGCGGACAAAGGAATCCAGCGCCCGCGCACCTAGCGCGTGCGACAGCTCTCAGGAGGCATTCCAGTGCTTCGCTCGATGTTTGCGGCAATCTCCGGTCTGCGCGGCCATCAGATCATGATGGACGTCATCGGCAACAACATCGCCAACGTCAACACGGTCGGGTTCAAGGCCGGCCGGGTCAACTTCCAGGACATCCTCTCTCAGACTCTTCACGGCGCCACCGCCCCGCAGGGCGGCCTCGGCAGCATCGATCCCGCCCAGATCGGCCTCGGCATGACCGTCGCCGGCATCGACGTTCTGCAGACGCAGGGCAACCTGCAGTCCACAGGCAAGACGACCGACATGGCAATCCAGGGCGACGGCTTCTTCATCGAGTCCGACGGATCGGGCACCTACTACACCCGCGACGGCGCCTTCGACATCGCTCTCGACGGCTCGCTCGGCAACCCGGCCAGCGGCATGAAGGTCCAGGGCTGGCAGGCCGATACCGACGGCGGCATCGACATCACCCAGCCGATCACCAACATCACCATCCCGATCGGCCAGCGAACGACGGCCCTGGCGACCTCGAACATCACCATCGGCGGCAACCTCGATGCCGGCGCCGACATCGGTGCCACGGTTCCGACGACGATGACCGTCTTCGACAGCCTGGGCATCGCCCACTCGGTCAAAGTCGCCTTCACCAAGACGTCGGCCAACTCCTGGTCCTGGGCCGCGAGCAAGGACGCCGCCGACACCGGCATGACCATCACCCAGCAGACCTACGCCGCCGGCCCTCCGGTCGTCCCCGCGGTCGGCAACGGCACCCTGGACTTCACCAGCGGTGGCGTGTTCTCGGCGCAGACGGGCACGCTCCAGTTCGTCTTCCCAGACGGGGCCACGACGACCACGCCGGCGATCGACCTCAGCCAGATGACCCAGTTCAGCGGCACGAGCCAGCCGGCCAGCCAGACTGACGGCTTCACGTCGGGCACCCTGGTGACCTTCGCCGTCGGCAACGCGGGCCAGCTCTCGGGCGTGTACTCGAACGGCCAGACCCAAATCCTCGGCCAGATCGCGCTGGCGTCCTTCCTCAACTCGGCCGGTCTCCTGCGCGCCGGCCAGAACAACTTCAGTTCCACGTCCGCGTCCGGCGCCGCCAGCGTTGGTACCGCCGGGACCGGCGGTCGCGGCACGGTGACCACGGGTGCGCTCGAGATGTCGAACGTCGACCTGGCCACGCAGTTCACGGGCATGATCACGGCCGAGCGCGGCTTCCAGGCCAACAGCCGGGTCATCACCACGTCGGACGAGATGCTCCAGGAATTGGTGAACCTGAAGCGGTGATGAGATGCGGCGGTGACGGACGGGCCTGACGGCCAGCTCTGATCCGCCGCGGTGGCCGGGGCCGGCCGAACGGCCGGCCCCGGCCACTTCTCACCCCGATCCCGGTAACCGATACCTACGATGCCTCGATTGACGCAGACAGAGGTACATGCGTGAAAATCGCCAGAGTCTTCGCGGCGGGGGCCGCCCTGGCGCCGCTGCTGATGGCGGGGCTGGCCGGTCCTGTAAACGCGAATGGGGTAGGGGACCTGTATGTGGCGTCGCCGGCCGGCGTGCTCGAGATCCACGTTTCGACCTCGACCGTCGTCAGCGTCATCGACATGCTGCAGCCCCCGCAAGCGCTCGGCTTCGCCCCCGACGGCAAGACCCTCTACGTCGGCAACGGCGGCGCTCGGCTGACCCCCATCGACATCGCCACATTGAACCTCGAGCCGGATATCGCCACGCCGGGTCCGGTGACCGCCCTGGCGTTCCCGGCAGGCCAGATCCTCGTCGGCACGATGCCGGTTCGCCGGACGCTCGCCTTCGTCACCGTGCACGGCAACGCCGTGACCGAGAGCGCCGAGCTGCCGGGACCCGGCAACCTGATCGCCGCCGATCGCCGCGATCCAAGAGTCGCGGTCGCCGAGGCCGGCGAAAGCTGGCTCGAGGTCGTCGATCCGTCCACCACGAGTGCCCGCCGATCGACCCTGGAGGGCAAGATCCAGGCGCTGGCCATCGACCGAGGCAACGCGGCCGTCTTCGTGGCGACCTCCGAGCCCAACGCCCTGGTTCGGGTCGACCTCACGACCCTGCAGAACAGCTGGACCTTGAACCTGCCCGGGGCCCCGACAGCCGTGGTTGCCACCTCTCAGGGCGCGATAGTCGCCGGCGGCACCGACCTCTGGTCGGTCAGCGCCACGGCGGCGACGGCCTGGGGGACGGCGCGCGGCACGGTCGTGGCCATGAGCGCCAGCGACGAGGGCAACTTCATTCACGTGGCCGAGCCAGGGGCCGTCGAAGTCTTCGATCTGGCCGGCCAACTGCAGCGGACGCTGGAGTTGGGTCCCGGCCGGGAGCCGGTCGCAATGGCCGCCGTGCCAGCCGGTTCGTCGCTGTATATGGGCCACGGTGCCGGCGCTACCGGCTCACCCAAGCCGTCCGCCGCCGCGGGGACGCCCGGTGCGTTCCAGACGCAGAAGCCGCCGCCGACGGGTACGGTCCTCGATACCGCCAACGACGTCATCAGCTACCCGCCCGTCCAGGGTGCGCTCGCGGTCGCGCTTACGATCCTGCTCGGCTACTGGTTGATCGTGCGCTGGTACGAGAAGCGAGTTCGGGCGTAGCGGAAACACTCGCGTGCCCCGGCGCGGCTGAGACCCGTAACCATGCAACCCTGCGACCCCGGCGCGGCCATCCAGCCCTAATTGTCCCGGCTTATGCCCGCGGGGACTCTTATGGAAACAGCGGCTGTCCGAAGGCGGTCATCTCACTTCTGTGGCCTGATTTGGCCCGGTTTTGTCGGACGCCCGGCGGTCTGCGGCCCCGATTCTGGGCTCAACCGGGGTCTCGGATCGAACCGGACCGCCACGCCTTCCACAAGAGTCCTGGCCTGAATATGCCGGAAGCACCGGTCCCAGATCTTCCACAAGATTCCGGGCCTGAATATGCCGGAAGAATGGGCCTCAGATCGCGCCGCCGCCGTTATCTCAGGTCAGGCGGCCTGGGCGTCGAAGATCGAGAGCAGTTCCTGGAACTGCTCTCGGACCTGGGGCGTCCGCTCGTCCCAGCGCTCGCGGCCGATGTTCAGGCCGGCGAGGACCGCGTCGCCCTCGAGCTGGCGGTCGGCGGCATCGACGACTGCCGGGTAGCTCAGCTCGCGGACCAGCACGTCGGCCGCGGCGATCATGGCGCCGAGGGAGCCCGGACCGGGAACGTGGTGGTCCCACAGGACCCGGGCGATGACCGGGGGCAGATTCCACTCGTAGGCGAAGACGGCACCGACGTCCTGATGGGTCGTGCCCGCCAGCTCGATCTCCATCTCGAGCTGGGCGGCGGCGTTGCGGGCGTCGTGAGCGTGCGGGTCCAGCAGGTAGCCGGCATACCGCTCGCCGACGTCGTCGAGCAGATACACGTGGCCCAGATCGTGGAGCAGACCCGCGGCAAAGGCCGTATCGGGATCGGAGGCGTGGGACATCTGGGCCAGCATCTTGCCGACCACGGCCGATCGAACGGCGTCGCCCGTGAGCCGAGCCGCGGCGAGGGCCTCGCGTGGGCTGCGATTGCCGGCCCGGCGGGACACGATCAGAGACGTGAGGACCAGCTGGCGGAGGACCGTGTCGCCCAGGAGTGCGACGGCTCGGGAAAGGGTCGTCACCGGCTCGGCCGGGGCATAGAAGGCCGAGTTGGCCATCCGCAGAACTCGGGCGGCCAGGGCCGGCGAGCCGTCGATCAGCCTGGCCAGCTGGCGCGCGTTCGAGTCGCCCTGTCGGAGCTGCTGCTCGAGGCGGAGCAGGCTGGCCGAGGGGCTGATGGCATGGGCGTGCTGGACGATCTGGCGCGCCCGGTCGAGAGTGGTCGAGGTCAGGACTTCCACGTCAAAGGTTTCGGCTCGACATATTGCGACTTGAACCTGCCGGCGGGCCAAAGGAGGTGGCCGGCCCGGGATTGACGGCGAGGTGCGATGCGGGCGGGCGGGCCGGCTTCTATGCGCCCGTCGGCGGACCCGGGGGTCGTTCGTGAGTATGACTCCGGGAGTCGCCGCCGGAGGCTATGATTCCCCAACGTCGCTGGAGGACGATCGCCATCATGGCGCTCATCGAAACCTCGGGTCTCACCAAGGAATATGGCTCTGTCAAGGCGCTGGCCGGTTTGGACCTCAGCGTCGAGCCCGGCATCATCGGGCTAGTCGGAGCCAATGGGGCAGGCAAGAGCACCCTGCTCAAGATCATGCTCGGCATTCTCGCGCCCACGGGCGGCCGCGTCTCCGTTCTCGGAATGGACGCAGTGACGCAGGCAAGGGAGATCCGGCAGGTCGTCGGGTACATGCCCGAGCACGATTGCCTTCCCCCAGACGTCGGAGCCACCGAGTTCGTCACTCACATGGCGCGCATTTCGGGGCTGCCGCGGTCCTCCGCGAGAGAGCGCACGGCCGAGGTACTGCGCCACGTAGGCCTCTACGAAGAGCGCTACCGCCAGATCGGCGGCTACTCCACCGGAATGAAGCAGCGCGTGAAACTGGCCCAGGCGCTCGTGCACGACCCGGCGTTGCTCCTGCTCGACGAGCCCACCAACGGGCTCGATCCGACTGGCCGGGACGAGATGCTGGACCTGATCAAGCGTACCGGCAACGATTTCGGGATCTCCGTCGTGGTCGCCTCTCATTTGCTCGGCGAGATCGAGCAGGTCTGCAGCTACCTGCTTGCGATCGACGCGGGTCATCTTCTCCGAGCGGCACCCATCGCGAGCTTCACCGAGCGGACCCCGGTCATCACGGTCGAGGTGGAAGAAGGAGCCGATCGGCTCGTCGAAGTGCTGGGCCGTCGTGGGTTCAAGATCCGCCAGGATGGGGAATGCGTGTTGCTGGCGCTCGAGGATGAGTCTCTCTACGACGCGGTCCGGGACACGGTCGCCGACCTCGGGCTGGCTCTCGTCCGGATCCACCAGGAGCGTGGCCGCCTCGAGGACATATTCCGCGATGCCGCGCCCGTAGCCGGAGTCGCCCAATGAGCGCCGCGAACAGCACACTCTCCGGCGCACCGACGGGCAACATCTACGATCTGGGCTATCGCCACTACGAAGGCAAGCGCCACGGTCGCTGGTACTCGGCCTGGTCGCTGTATGTCGATAGCCTGCGGAGTATCTGGGGATTCGGCCGGCCGATGAGCGCCAAGGCAGCGCCATTCATCCTGGGCGGGTTGTATGCGCTGCCCGCGGTGATCGTGCTGGCCTTCTCATCGATCATCTCGAGATCCATCGCGACGGGCGAGACGAATCCCGCGGACCTGCCCAACTATGCCAACTACTTCGGAGGCCTGGGCACCTTCATCGTGCTGTTCCTGGTCGCCCAGGCGCCCGAGGTTGTCTGCCGCGATCAGCGCTACCAGGTCCTGCCTCTGTACTTCACGAGGGCTATGGGCCGGTTCGACTACGCCATGGCCAGGTACCTGTCTCTGGTCACGGCGCTGTTCATGGTGCTGATGCTTCCGGTGATCGCGCTCTTCGTCGGCGACATCCTCATGTCGGCAGACGCGTTCAAGGCGATGGGCAGCGAGTGGCCCAGGGCGCTGCCCTCGATCCCTTCGAACCTCTTGATCGCGGCCAGCATGGCGGCGATCGCGCTGGCGCTGTCCTCCTACTCGCCGCGGCGAGCCTACGCGGCCGTCGGCCTTCTCGCGTACTTCCTGCTCGTGGAGTTCGTACCGCTCGTCATCTACGGCATCGGTCACGAAGCCGGAGCCAAGTGGGTGGACTACCTTCCGCTGCTGACACCGAATACCGGACTTACCCGGGCCAACGATTGGTTCTTCGGCACCGCAATCCCTCCTGAGTTCCCTTCGAGTATCGGCGCCGAGGCGTATGTCCTGGCCGGCATTATCAGTACGCTGCTGTTCGCCGGGGTCCTCGTCTGGCGCTACAGGAGGGTTGCGGCATGACTACCGCTCCGGTGGTGAACTCGCCATCCGCGGACGCCGCCGCGCAGACCCCTGCCATCGAGTTGATCAACGCGGCCCGGTGGTACGGCAACGTCGTGGCCGTCAACGACATCACGTTCAGCCTCGGGCCCGGGATCACCGGGCTACTCGGGCCGAACGGGGCGGGCAAGACGACCGTGCTGCACATGCTGGCCGGTTTCCTGGCTCCTTCGGCCGGAACCGTCCGTGTGCTTGGCCTGATCCCGAGCCGCGATCCTTCCGTCTACCGCCGGATCGGGTTGGTTCCCGAACGCGAGTCGGTCTACGGCTTCCTGACCGGCTTCGAGTACGTCCGCTTCAACGCCCGGCTCCAGGGCATGCGCGATGCCGATTCCGCTTCCCGGGCCGCGATCCAGCGTGTGGGGCTTCAGGACGCCGCTGATCGGGCCATCGGGACGTATTCGAAGGGCATGCGCCAGAGAGCCAAGGTGGCCGGCGCGTTGGTCCACGATCCGCAGGTGCTGCTCCTCGATGAGCCGTTCAACGGCATGGATCCTCGCCAGCGACTGTCGATGATGGACCTCCTGGGCGAGATGGCGGCCGCAGGCCGGACGATCCTCTTCTCCTCCCACATCCTGGAGGAGGTGGAGCGGATCGGCACCGACATCCTGGTGATGGTGGCGGGCCGGCTCGCCGCGTCCGGCGACTTCCGAGCGATCCGGGCGCTCATGACCGACCGCCCGCACATGATCAAGATCCGTTCCAGCGACGACCGAAAGCTGGCCGTCACCCTTATGTCGGATCCGGCGGTCTTCGCCGTGACCCTGGAGGACGAGGGGCTGGCCGTTCAAACGGCGCACCTCTCGGCGTTCCGGAGGATCATCGCGACTGCCAGCAGAACGGCGGGGGTCCGCTTGACCGCGGTCTCGCCGGGCGACGAGTCTCTCGAGAGCGTGTTCGACTATCTGGTGCATCGATGATCCACGGTTCGCCGAGAAACCCGATCTGGGCGCTGCCCGAGATCTTCCGGGTCACCGTCAGGCAGCTGCTTGGCCGCAGACGCACCCTCCTCCTGCTGCTGCTGGCGGCGCTGCCGCTGTTGCTCGCCCTGGTCTTCCGCCTGTTCGACCGGATCGACGTGCAGAGGTACAGCACCGCCGTCTTCGACGGCCTTCTCATAGTCATCGTTCTTCCGCTCACTGCCGTCCTCTTCGGCACGGGCGCGTTCGGTGCCGAGCTCGACGAAGGCACCGCGCTCCACCTGCTGGCCAAGCCACTGCCGCGCTGGGCCGTGGTTCTGTCGAAGGCCTTGGCCGCAGCCACGCTGACTCTCCTGCTGACGGTCGGATCGATAGTTGCGGGGGCTCTGGTGGAAGTGGTTCCGGCGGGCGAGGCGGGCGTGCGCGCGACGGAGGCGTACGTGGGCGCGACGGTCGTCGGCGCGCTCTGCTACGTGGCGGTCTTCGTGGCGGTCAGCGTGTTCACACGGCGGGCCCTGGTCATCGGGATCGGCTACGTGCTCATCTGGGAGGGTCTGCTCTCATCAATGCTGGCCGGCATCGCCAACCTGTCGATCCGGCAGTACGCGCTCGGAGTCGGAGACTGGTTCGTCCAGTTGGGTCGCCAGCCGGCGCGCCTGTCGCCGGAGACCTCCGTGTTGCTCTCGGTGGTGGTTGTTGTGGTCGCGCTTGTCCTTGCGACCTGGCGCCTTGGGCACTTCGAGCTGTCCGGCGGGTCCGACTGAGCTTCGCGTCCCCGGCAGCCGCCTGTGCGGCCGCGGAGCCTACTCCTCGTCGGCGACGGGCAGGCCCAGGATGTTGAAGCCGCCGTCCACGTAGATGACCTCACCCGTGGTCTGGCCGGAGAGCGGGCTGGCCAGGTAGACGGCCGTGCCGGCGACGTCTTCGATCGTGATGTGGCGGCGCAGCGGCGTGACGTCGGCGAAGGCGCCGTGCATCGTCCGGAAGCCGGCGATCCCGTGCGCGGAGAGCGTTCGGACCGGACCGGCGCTGATGGCGTTGACGCGCACGCCCTTAGGGCCGAGGTCGGCGGCCAGGTAGCGGGTCGTCGCTTCCAGGGCGGCCTTGGCCACGCCCATGATGTTGTAGTGGGGCACGACCTTCTCGGCGCCGTAGTAGGTCATCGTCATGATCGACGAGCCGGGCTTCATGTACGGCTGGGCCTCTCGGGCCATGGCGATGAGTGAGTAGACGCTGATGTCGAAGGCGGTATGGAAGCCGTCGCGACTGGTCGCGGTGAAGTGCCCGGCCAGGTCCTCCTTCTCGGCGTAGGCGACGGCGTGGACGAGGATGTCGAGGTCGCCTTCCTTCGCCGCCCAGCGCTCGAAGACCTTGCGGACCTCGTCGTCGTCGCGGACGTCGCAGCCTTCCACGAAGGTCGAGCCCAGCGAAGCGGCGAGCGGTCGGACGCGGCGCTTGATCAACTGCGGCATGGACGAGAAGCCGACCTTCGCGCCCTGATCGTGCATGGCTTTGGCGATGCCCCAGGCAATCGAGTGGTCGTTCGCGACTCCGAACACGAGGGCCTTCTTGCCCGAGAGCAGCCCCTCCGGAGCGCAGTCGTCGGCGGGGCGAACGAGGCGGTTGGAACGGCGAGCGGGGCGGGCGGGGGTCGATGGCGTGGCCACGACGGTAGCGGCCCGCGCCGAGACGACCGACTCCTCGATGCCGGCCTCGGCCGCGGGTGCAGAACCGTTGCCGCCGGAGTGCGCAGCAGTGCCGTTGCCGGATCCGGCCGTGGCTTCGTGGGGTCGGGTCGATCGCGTCAGCTTCATGAGTCCCGTGGATCCTCCCTGCATTCGGCCGCAGCCGATCCGTTCGACTGTTCCTACACAACCTAACCCCACCCGGGGCCAACTGTTACGCAGAATATCGGCGAGTGTCCAAGTGTACGTATTTGGCCCACTGTACGGCCCATTCGGGTGGGTCCGATCCGCGGCCCCGCCCCTCGCCGCGCCCTCGCCGGCCCCTCGCAAAAGAGAAGAGCCGCCGGGCTTGCGCCCGGCGGCTCCACTTAGCGACGTTACGAGGATGCTCCCCGGCGGCGCCGGGATCGCGCGCTAGCCCAGCAAGGCCGGGATAGCGTCCAGCGGCGCCGGGTTCGTGGCCATGACCTGCTCGGCCGAGGCGCGCAGGCGCGGCGCGATCGACGCCACGTAGGTGCGGCAGATCGACTTCTTGGACTCGCGGACGTTCGTGTCCCGGAGGATCAGCCACGAGTTGACGAGCCAGACGGCGCAGTCGACCAGATCGCAGGCGTAGTAGTCCACGCGATCGCGGTTGGGCTGGGCCTTCAGCGCGTCGACGGCCGCCTGGTAGAGAGCGGTCAGCTCGACCAGGATGGCCTTCTCGGGCGCCATGTCCTCGGGGCACGGGCCGGCCGACCATTCGGCCAGGAGCGGATCGAGGTTGTGGTTGAGCAGCTTGCCGATCGCGGCCACGACCTGGAGCTGGCTCGTGCCTTCGTAGATGTTCGTGATGCGAACGTCGCGGAAGAGCCGCTCGATGTTGAACTCGCGCATGTAGCCCACGCCGCCGTGGACCTGCATGGACTGGTAGCAGACCCGGTTGCCCATCTCGGTCGAGCAGTACTTCACCATCGGGGTCAGGGTTTCGGCCAGGGCCTGGCACTGCTTGTGGCGTGCCCGAACGGCCGGATCGACTTCGCTGCTCTCGCCGACTTCCTTCTCGTAGACCTTCCACAGGTCAACCCAGGTGGCAGTCTCGGCCAGGAGCGCTCGAGTGGCCTCGATGTCGGTGCGCATCGAGAGGAGCAGCCGGCCGACGGCCGGGAGAACCCGGATCGGCTTGCCGAACTGGATGCGCTCGCGGGAGTAGCGATCGCCTTCCCGGTAGGCGGCTTCGGCGATGCCCAGGGCCTGGGCGGCGACCGCGAGGCGGGCGCCGTTCATCAGGTTCATGGCGTAGCGCATCAGCCCGAAGCGGCGCTTGCCGATCAGGACGGCGGGGGTGTTGTTGTACTGGATCTCGCACGTGGGCGACGACTTGATGCCCATCTTGTGCTCGATCCGGCGGATCTTGACCGTGTCGTCGCGTTCCACCAGGAACATCGAAAGGCCGCGGGCGTCGCTGCTGCCTTCCTCGCTCCGGGCCAGAACGACGGACACGTCGGCCAGGCCGTTGGTGATGAAGCGCTTGACGCCGTTGAGGTGCCACTGGCCCGTGGCTTCGTCCAGCGTCGCCCTGGTCGCCACGGCGCCCAGGTCCGATCCGGCGTCCGCTTCGGTCAGGACCATCGCGCCGGAGACGTCGCCCCGCGAGAACTTCGGCAGGACTCGCGCCTTGGTCTCCTCGTCGGCGTACTCCTCGATCATCGAGGCGATTTCCTGGAGGCCGTAGACGGTCATCAGGCCGCTCTCGGCCCGGGCCACGACTTCGACGAGCATGGAGTAGATGGACTCGGGCAGGTTCAAGCCGCCGTACTGGCGGGGCAGCATGGCCCCGAACAGCTCGGCCTGCTTGAGGGCCGCGATGGCGTCCTGGGTCGGCGCGGCGTAGCTGACCTCGCCGTCCTCGAAGTGGGCGCCTTCTTCGTCCGCCTCGGCCGCCCGCGGAGCTATGCGCTCGGCGCAGATCTCGCCCAGGACGTCCAGCACGATGGCGTAGTTGTCCTTGGCGTCCTCGTAGGTTCGGGGCGCCTCGGGGTACGTGTCCGTCTCGGCGTAGTGCTTCTCCTTGAGGTCGAGTACCTCTCGGAGATCGAGCTGTTCGAGACGGAACTGCAGGTCTTCGTTGTCGAAGAAGAAGTTGTCACTCATCGGTGCTCTCACTGCTCATGGAGCGCTCGCGCAGGGTCTTGATGATCAGGGGGAGCACCTCGGTCACGTCGCCGACGATGCGGTAGTGGGCTATCTGGAACATCGGCGCGCTCGGGTCGTTGTTGATGGCGATGATCTTGCTCGACTGGTCCATGCCCGCGCGGTGCTGGATGGCGCCGGAGATGCCGGCGGCGATGTACAGGCGGGGTCGGACCGTGGTGCCGGTCTGGCCTACCTGGTGCTCGCGGCTGACGTAGCCGGCGTCGACGGCCGCTCTGGAGGCGCCCACCTCGCCGCCCAGCAGGTTGGCCAGGTCGCGCAGCAGGGCGAAATCCTCGCCGCTGCCCATGCCGGCGCCGCCGGACACGATGACCGGCGAGTCCTTCAGCTTGACGGTGGAGTGGCGCATCTGGCGGCTCAGGACTTCGAGGGCGAAGTCGCCGGCCTCGAACGCGGGCGTCAGCCGCTCGACGACGCCCTTGCGGTCGTGGTGGGCGGCCGGCATCCGCATGACGCCTTCGCGAACCGTGGCCATCTGGGGCCGGGTCTTGGGGTTGACGATCGTGGCGATCAGGTTGCCGCCGAAGGCGGGCCGGATCTGGTGGAGCAGGTTCTTGTAGGTTTCGTCCTTGCGCGAGTAGTCGCCGATCTGGAGGTCCGTGCAGTCCGCGGTCAGGCCGCAGCGCAGGGCGCTGGCGACTCGAGGCGCCAGGTCACGGCCGTTGGGCGTGCCGCCGATCAGGAAGATCTCCGGCCGGCGGCTGCGCGCTTCGGCGATGGCCACTCGGGCGTAGGGGAGCGTCCGGTATACGGCCAGCTCGGGGTGGTCGGCCAGCAGGATGCGGTCGGCGCCACGGGCGATGACCTCGTCCGCGAGGTCGGCCACGTTGTGGCCCATGACCAGGCCGACCACTTCGTAGCCGAGCTGATCGGCCAGCTCGCGCGCTTTGCCGGTCAGTTCGAGGCTGACGTCGGCGATCTTGCCGTCGGTCTGCTCGATGAATACCCAGATTGCGTTGGCTGTCGTCATCGCTGCCTACCCGACGATGTATTCGTGGATCAGCTCCTGCACCATCGCCGCGATACCTTCGGGCGTGGGCGGAACCGTCTTGCTCTCGGTGCTCTCCAGGACCACGAAGTTGATCTTGTGGACCTGGGTCGGCGAGCCGGCGAGCCCGACCTGCGCCTCGGCGGCGCCGATGTCGTCTGCGGTCCAGACCTCGATCTTGAGCTTGCGATCGGCCAGGAAGGCGGCCAGCTGCTCGTCGCTCGTGAACTCGGGCCAGCGCTCGCGCAGGGCCGCGTACTCGCTCTCGGTCGCGGCCAGCTTGCGCCGGATGCGCAGCCGGACGGACGACGGGCGGGGCGAGTTGGCCGAGCCGACGACGGTCAGCAGGACCGGCAGCTTGCAGCGAACGATCTCCGAGCCGGAGTCCAGGGCGCGCTCCACGACGATGTGGTCACCCGTGACTTCGACCACGGTCTCGGCGTAGGTGATCTGCGGGATGCCGAGCTTCTCGGCCAGCTGCGGCCCGACCTGGGCGGTGTCGCCGTCGATGGCCTGGCGGCCGCAGAAGACGAGGTCGAACGGTCCGGCCTTCCCAAGGGCACACTGGAGCGCGTACGAAGTGGCCAGCGTGTCCGCGCCGGCGAACTTGCGGTCCGTCAGCAGGATCACCCGATCGGCGCCCCGAAACAGGGACTCGCGCAGAACGCCGGCGGCCTTGGGCGGGCCCATCGTGATGACGGTCACGGTCCCACCGCAGCGGTCGCGGATCTGGAGCGCCATCTCGAGGGCGTTGAGGTCCTCGGGATTGAAGATCGCCGGCAGTGCGTTCCGGTTCATGGTGCCGTCCTTGGTCATCACCTCACCGGTGAGGTGATGCGTGTCCGGTACCTGTTTGACCAGCACGGCCGAGTTCAGGGGTCTCTGGTCGGTCATCCTCTTCTCCGGGAGCCGCCCGGCATAACCGGACGGGAGACATGCGACGGGCTGTCCCGGGTTGGGGAGCGCCTCCCGGGTGACGCGGCTCAGCGAACTGTTCCTCCCCGCTCGCTGGTCCGGCGCGAACTATACCCCGCGAGGCATGCCCGGCGCGGGCCGTCTGGGCGCGGCCGGCCGTGGGCGATGCCGGGCTGGTCGAGGCGGAACGCCTGCGCGCCCCGCCGGCTCTGTGCGACCATCCCCCCATGGCGACCGATCCGAACCTTCGAGCGCGACTCCGCGGCGCCCGAGCATTGCTCCTGGATCTGGATGGGGTTCTGGTGCTCCGCAACGCCCTGCTGCCCGGCGCGATCGAGTCCCTGGCCAGGCTCGACGAAGCCGGCATCCCGTACGCCATCGGCACGAACATGTCGCTCGTGTCCCGCGCCACGCTGTGCCGGGAGCTGGTACGCGGCGGACTGAATGTGCCGCCGGAGCGGGTGATGACCGCCTCCTCGGCCGCCGCCGCCTACGTCCGCCGCCGGTATGCGAACGAACCTGTCTACGTGCTGGTCGCGCCCGACGCCCTGTCCGAATTCGAGGGCCTGCGGCTCATCACGCACGACCAGGCGGCTTCTCTCGGAGCAGCGGCCGCCGCCGTCGTGGTCGGCGACGCGGCCGCCGACTTCACGCCCCGGAACATGCAGTCGGCCTTCGCCCTGCTCCGCGGCGGCGCCGGTTTCGTGGCCATGCACAAGAACCGCTGGTGGCTCACTCCCCAGGGCGTCCTGATCGACTCCGGGGCTTATGTGACCGCCCTGGAGTTCGCCACTCAGCGGCGGGCCGTGGTCGCGGGCAAGCCGGCGCGGACGTTCTTCGCCGAAGGCGTGAGGCTGCTCGGCCGCCTGGCGGGGGAGGGCGGGCATCTCGCCGCCGGAGACGTGGCCATGGTCGGCGACGACCTGTGGAACGACATCCGCGGCGCCCAGCGAGCGGGCCTGCGTGGGGTCTTCGTCCGATCCGGCAAGCACGGCGACGCCGAGCTGGCCCAGGCCGCCGCCGGCCGCAACGGCCATGCCCCCGACGCGGTGGCCCCGTCCCTCGCCGACATCGTCGACGCGCTCCTGGCCTAGCCGGGCCGTCCCGAGCGGGCACGGCCGCGTCCCAAGGGCACTCGATCACGCAACGCGGGTAACCCCGAGAAGACTCCGACACGGGCCGCGGTAAACTGGGGCCAAGTGGTTGCGCCCTGCTGCGAGCGCGCGGCTCGAGGCGGCGCAGCCCGACCCGTTGGTGCACGGCACCAGGAGGGCGTTCGGATGACCGCGACGTCTGAGCCCCGGCTCAAGATCACCTACGCCACGCTGCGAAACGACAACGAGCAGCTCCACGCTTCGTACGACGCGGGCCTGGCGATCGCCCGGTCCGCGCTCGGCAAGAGCCACGGCCAGTACATCGACGGCGAGTGGCGGCCGGCCAAGGTCACGTTCGAGAAGCGGTCGCCCATCGACGGCGCGCTCGTCGGCCACTTCGCCAAGGGCAGCCGCGAGGACGTTCGGGCTGCCATCGCCGCCGCCCGGGCCGCGGCGCCCGGCTGGGCCAAGACGTCGTGGACGGAACGGGTCGCGGTAATGCGCCGGATGGCGGACCTGATCAGCGAGCGGCAGATGGAACTGGCCGCGCTGATGGCCATCGAGGTCGGCAAGAACCGCCTCGAAGCGCTGGGCGACGTAGAGGAAACGGCCGACCTTATCCGCTACTACTGCGACCAGTTCGTCGCCAACGACGGCTTCGACCATCCCATGGGCAACCTGGGCGACACCACGGTCCACACCCGCTCCGTTCTCAAGCCGCATGGCGTCTGGGCTGTGATCAGCCCCTTCAACTTCCCCATGGCTCTCTCGGGTGGGCCGGCGGGCGGCGCGCTGGTGGCCGGCAACGCGGTCGTGTACAAGCCGTCCAGCGACGCACCGCTGTGCGGCGTGAAGCTGGCCGAGATCGCGGACCAGGCGGGCCTGCCCCGCGGCGTCTTCAACATGGTTACCGGCCCGGGTCCGGTCGTGGGCGCGGAGCTGCAGGAGAACCCCGGGATCGACGGCCTGCTCTTCACCGGCTCATTCGAGATCGGCTTCAACTCGGTCTTCAAGACGTTCAGCAAGCGCTTCCCGCAGCCGGTGGTGGTCGAGATGGGCGGCAAGAACCCGGCCATCGTCAGCAAGCACGCCGATCTGGAAGAGGCGGCCGAAGGAATCGTTCGTTCGGCCTTCGGTTTCGGTGGCCAGAAGTGCTCGGCCTGCAGCCGCGTCTACGTTGAGGAAGCGGTCTATGCGCCGCTGCTGGAGCAGCTCGTGGCCAAGACCAAGGCCCTCGCGATCGGCGACCCCACGGACCGCAAGATCTGGCTCGGGCCGCTGGTCAACGCGAAGGCCGTGGCCAAGTACGAGGCCGCGATCGCGGAGGCGAAGCGCGACGGCAAGATCCTGATGGGTGGAGAGCGCCTGGCCGGGATGCCGAGCGACCTGTTCGTCGCCCCCACGATCGTGGCCGACCTGCCGGCCGATCACCGCATCTGGCGCGACGAGCTGTTCGTGCCGCTCATCGCGATCGCCCCGGTCAAGTCGCTCGACGAAGCGATCGCCCGCGCCAACGACACGATCTACGGGCTCACGGCCGGGTTCTACAGTGACGACAAGGACGAGGTCGGGCGGTTTGAAGAGGCCATCGAAGCCGGCGTGATCTACATCAACCGGCGAGCCGGCGCGACGACGGGCGCCTGGCCGGGCATCCAGCCTTTCGGCGGCTGGAAGGGCTCGGGCACGACGGGCAAGGCTTCGGGCGGCCTCTACTACGTCCAGCAATTCATGCGCGAGCAGTCGCAGACATACGTCGACTGACTGTGGGAGGGGGTGAGGGCATCGACAGGAGCGAGCCGAGGATCCGGCCCGTGCGTGAGTCCGACGCGTCCGCGCTTGCAGAACTGTCGGGCGCGCTCGGCTACCCAGTCGATGCCGGCGAAATGGCGCTCCGCCTGGTTGCATTACCCGCGAGCGACGATGTCCTCGTTGCGGAGCTGGCCGGAGAGGTCGTGGGCTGGGTGCATGTCTCCCTCTGCCAGTCCCTGGTCATCGAGGAGCATGCTCAGATTCTGGGTCTCGTGGTCGCGGGGCGGTGGCGGAACCGCGGGATCGGCCGCAGGCTCATGGCCGCCGCAGAGTCGACCGCGCGCCGGCGGGGCGTCTCGTTGATCCGGCTCCGTTCGGGTGCGGCTCGCGGAGACGCACATGCTTTCTGCCGCGCCATCGGCTATTCGGAGGCCAAGCAGCAGACCGTATTCGCTCGTCGGCTATCCGGCTAGGACACCACTCGACCCGTCGCGGGCGGCCGGACCAGCGGACTACTTCGAGGGGTCGGGGCCGGCCATCTGGCCGTCCAGGTCGGCTGCCTCGGGCGGGAGGTCGCGCCAGGGGTCCGGGCCCGGAGGCTTGTCGATCGGGGGATCGTCCTGGATCGTGTCCGCCGCCGGCGGTGTCGGTGGATGCTCGATCGCGCCTGCGGCCGGCGTGAACACGGCTGGGTAAACGCCGGGCGGCAGGTTCTCCGGCAGGTCAGGTGCCGGCGCCGGGTCCACGGCCCAGGGGTCGGTGACCGGCTGTGCGCTGGTGGCCGGCCCGCCCGCGTCGGGGACGAGCCCGGTAGGCGTCAGGCCGCCGGGCAGAGAGCCGAAGCCGGCCGCCTCGTCGAGCCCGGCCGCGTCTGGCACCGCTCGCTCGTCGCGAGGCTCGTCTCCCTTCGAGAAGGCCTGGCTCAGCAGCATGCCCGTCAGGCCGAACATTGCGCCGCTGCCGGCCATCTTGGCGCGCTTCATGTCGCGGGCGGCCCGGCGCTCGGCCACTCTGGCCTCGGGGTCGACGACCGTTACGCCCGGGATGGCCGTTGCCTCGCTCGCGGGCCCAGCGACGGAGGCACCGCAACTCGGACACGTACCGGCGTCGGCCGGTACCGGCGCGGAACACCACTCGCAGCGAGATGGCCCTGGCGTGTCCATGTCATCCTCTCGAGGCTTTGCCCACAACTGTACCGGTTCGGCCGAGAGGGGCGGGGCTGGGTGGCCGACTCGACCATTGGCCCCTTTCCGCCAGCCGGCTGTCCACGTGGCGGTCATATGCGACCGCTGCCGCACGTCTAGGTCGTGGGGAGCGTCAATTCTGCCCGACTGGACCTACGGAATCGACCGAAACGAGATCTGGCGGGCCGCGTTCGCGCCGCCGATGTTGATTCTGCCCGTTAGGTGGCCGGATCGGACATCTCTGGACCCTGTGCGAGCGTCGCCCGGTCCGTTGTGACCACCAGGAGGTCACGAGACGGCCTGAACGGGCCTCTAGATCGAGATTGACCATGAGATGGTCAGAAACGGCGCACGCATTGTTGGCCAGGCGCAAAGGCCAGGCGCTAGCAGGCCCGCCGAGCCCACGCGTCGACGCCGCCCGTTCGAACCTGCTGAAGCGAGGCCACGTCCCGAGGCCCCTGCCGATTTCGGCGCCTCGGCTATACTTGGCGGCAGTATCCAGCCTGCATAAAGGCTATTCGTCACGCCCCCGCAGCGGCTCCGCCGCGGCCCCAAAAACCCGTCGAGGTGCACCGTGACTCAGGCTCCCGGCAAGCTCGCCGCCAGCGTTCCGAATCTCGTGACCGAGCTGCCCGGTCCCAAGGCACGCGCCCACATCGAGTTCGACCGCCAGTGGACCTCGCCCAGCGTGCCGCGGGCTTACCCCGTCGTTCCGGTTCGGGCCGAGGGCTGCACGATCGAAGATATCGACGGCAACCTGCTGCTCGACTTCAACGCCGGCATCGCCGTCACTTCGACCGGCCACTGCCATCCGAACGTCGTCAGGGCGATCCAGGAGCAGGCCGGCAAGATGCTCCACTACAGCGCCGACTTCTTCCTGCCCTCGTACGCGGAGACGTGCGCCGAGCTGGCCCGCATCGCGCCGATGAAGGAGAAGTGCCGCGTCTTCCTCAGCAACTCCGGAACCGAGGCGGTCGAAGGCGCGATCAAGCTCGCCCGCTACGCGACCCATCGCCAGTACATCGTCGCCTTTCTGGGCGCTTTCCACGGCCGAACCTACGGCTCGGTCTCGCTGACGGCTTCCAAGGCGAAGTACCACGCTGGCTTCGGGCCGATGCTGCCGGGCATCTTCCACGCCCCGTTCGGGCACGTCGCCGATCTCGCGTGGTTCGACGAGGTTCTGTTCGACAAGCTTTGCCCGCCGGAGGAAGTGGCCGCGATCATCCTGGAGCCGATCCAGGGCGAGGGCGGCTACGTGGTCCCCGAGGACGGCTTCATCCAGGGCCTGCGGGCCATCTGCGACAAGCACGGCATCCTGCTCATCTCCGATGAGGTCCAGGCCGGAGCGGGCCGGACGGGCAAGATGTGGTCGATCCAGAACTGGAACGTCGAGCCGGACATCGTCGCCACGGCCAAGGGCATCGCCAGCGGCATGCCCCTCGGCGCGTTCATCGCCCGTGAGTCGCTGATGAACAAGTGGGGACCTGGCGCCCACGGCACCACGTACGGTGGCAACCCCGTCGCCTGCGTGGCCGCGCTCGAGACGATCAAGCTCCTCGAGGGCGGGCTGATGGAGAACGCCCTGGCCCGAGGCGCGGAGTTGCTGTCCGGCCTGCGCCAGATCCAGAACAAGTACCCGACCGTCGTGAAGGACGTCCGCGGCATCGGTTTGATGATCGGCGTCGAGTTCGACTCGCACGACCGAGCCGCGGCCGCCGAAATGGCCGCGTTCCGGCGTGGCCTGTGCACGCTCACCGCCGGCAAGCAGGTCGTGCGGATCTCGCCGCCCCTCGTCATCACGGCCGAAGAGGTCGCCACCGGCCTGCGGATCTTCGGCGAAGCCGTCGCGGAGGCGGCCGCGTCGAGGTAGCGGGGTAGGATTGGTACGGTGGCCGGCCCGCCGCCGAGGTGATCCGCACATAAGTCGCAGATAAGTGCCAGGTGATCGCCGATGAGTAAGGTTGCGTCGATGCGCGACGCCGTCGCCGAGCTGGTCCATGACGGCGACGTCGTCGCCATCGAAGGCTTCACGCACCTGATCTGCTTCGCCGCGGGACACGAGATCATCCGCCAGCGCAAACGCGATCTGACACTGGCGCGCCTCACGCCGGACCTCATCTACGACCAGATGGTCGCGGCCGGCGTCGCCCGCAAGCTCGTCTTCTCGTGGCTCGGAAATCCGGGTGTCGGCGGACTGCATGCGATCCGGCGGCGGATCGAGGCGCCGGCGGGCGGGGCGACTGCGGGCGAGGCGGACCTCGCGCCGCTCGAGCTGGAGGAGTACAGCCACTTCGGCATGGTCGGGCGGTACGCGGCGGGAGCATCGAACCTGCCGTTCTTCCCGCTGCGCTCCTACTTCGAAACGGACCTGCCCAAGGCAAATCCGCTGATCCGGCCGATCCGTTCGCCGTTCGGCGAAGAGACGGTTTACGCGGTGCCGCCTCTCAAGCCGGACGTGACGGTCGTCCACGCACAGCGCGCCGACGCGAGCGGCAATACTCAGATGTGGGGACTCCTCGGCTGCCAGAAGGAAGCGGCGTTCGCGGCGGAGCGGGTCATCGTCGTCGTGGAGGAATTGGTCGACGAATCGGTCGTTCGGGCGGACCCGAACCGGACCGTCATCCCGGGCCTGATCGTCGACGCCGTGGTCGTCGAACCGTGGGGCGCACACCCGTCCTACGTCCAGGGCTCGTACGACCGAGACAACCGCTTCTATCGGGACTGGGACGCGATCAGCCGCGAAGCGGCCTCCACCCAGGCCTGGCTGGACGAGTGGGTCTACGGCGTCTCCGGTCGAGCCGAGTACATGGACAAGCTCGGCGCCGAACGCCGGGCCGCCCTGCGCCCGTCCGGCAGCGCGCCCTCGGGTTCGGTCGACTACGGAGAGTACCGATGAGCGAGCAGCGGGCCGTCAATTCGGGCACGGGCGCCGGTGCGGCCGCGGGCGCCGGTTCGGCCGCCTCGACCGGTTCGGCCGCCGCTTCGGCCGCCTCGGCGGGTTCGGCCGCCGCTTCGGCCGCCTCGGCGGGTTCGGCCGCCTCGGCGGGTTCGGCCGCCTCGACCCGTTTCACCTGCGCCTTCTCGAAGTCCGAGATGATGATCGTCGCCGCGGCTCGCGAGCTGGCCGGCCAGCGCGTCTGCTTCGTCGGTGTCGGGCTGCCGAACATCGCCGTCAACCTGGCCCGCCTGACCGTCGCCCCGGAGCTCGAGCTCGTGTACGAGTCCGGCGCGTTCGGCGCGAAGCCGGCCCGGCTGCCCTTGAGCATCGGCGACCCGACGATCGTCACCGGCGCGACCGCGGCCGTCTCGATGTTCGAGCTGTTCAGCTTCTACCTGCAGGGCGGGCTGGTGGACGTCGGGTTCCTCGGCGCCGCCCAGATCGATCGCTTCGGCAACATCAACAGCACCGTCATCGGCGACTACGAGCACCCCAAGACGCGATTGCCCGGATCGGGTGGAGCATGCGAGATCGCCATCAATGCCCGCCAGGTCTTCGTGATCATGCGGCAGAGCAAGCGCTCGTTCGTCGAGAAGATCGACTTCCGGACCTCGCCCGGCAACCTCGGCGGGGCCGAGACGGCCGCCCGGATCCGCAAGGAGGAGGGCTGGCTCGGCCGCGGCCCGTCGGTCGTGGTGACGGACCTGGGTATCTATCACTTCGACGAGAGCGGCGAGATGCGCCTCGACTCGATCCATCCCGGTGCCACGTTGGAACAGATACGAGACACGATGGGCTGGAGCCCGAAGGTCGCCGAGCCGCTCGCCACGACGCCCGAACCCACGCCGGACGAACTGCGACTCATCCGCGAGGAGCTGGACCCGGACGGCGCCTACACGAAGTAGGGGAGTGTCGGCCAGGCCGCCGCAGCCGCAAATCTCGTGGCATCGCGCGCCGGATCTGGACGAACGCACATGTGGTGTGCGTTTGGCGAACTCGACGTTGCCGTCGCCTCGAATCTGGGTCGAAATCTGTTGTCTGGGCAGCCTCCAGGGCGTCGCGACGGTCCGTTTCCGGGGCGGAGAGCCCGTCCAACCGACCAGAAACAGCGCCGTCCACGGTCTCTAGCGAACAACGCACGCCTGGCGTGTAATCGTCAAGAAATGGCCCCAGCCGGCCGCTGGTCGGGCCGCGTCGTCGGCCGGGCAGCGTCGCCCTGGTCGGGCCGCTGGCTTCGTCGCCCCGGGCCGCCGCGCCGGCCGGGCCGCCGCGCTGGCCGGGCCGCGTCGCCTGGGTCCCCGCTTGTCGGCCTACCTCGGATTGCCTCGGACCACCATCACCGGGCAATGGGCGTGGCGAACCACGAAGTCGCTGACGCTGCCGATGAAGAAGCGCGAGACGCCGCTGCGGCCGTGCGAGCCGACGACGATCAGGTCCGCCCCCTCCGAATCCGCGGCCGCGACGATGCCGTCTCCAGCTTCGCCTTCCCAGATAAGGAACGTGGCGTTGGCTCCAGCCGCCTTGGCCTTCTGGACGATGCTCTGGGCGCGTGCGGCCACCGAGTCACGCGAGTCGCCGTTGTGCTCCGACGCGGGCTCGGCCTGGTGAGACGACGGGACGACGCTCACGACGAGCAGCCGGATCCCGAGCTGGACGGCCAGATCGATGGCCTGCTCGCTCGCCGGGTCCGAGGCTGCCGAGCCGTCCGTCGCGAGCAGAATGGTTTCGAGTGAGGGCATTGGCTCTCCCCGGCGCCTGCGGGATGCACCGGCATGTCGTGGGGATGGTGGTCGCGACCCGCTGAAGGGCCAAGGGACCTCCGGCCTTATCGGGCGGGCCGTCCGTCCCCGGGGCCGGTCGGCCTCTCTGACGCCCCGGCGACAATCGGAGCTCAGAATCGCAGGTCGAAACAGGTGAGTCGGTCGGGTGCGGCGTCCGAATGCAGCGTGAGCGTCAGCGCAATGCCCAGCGAGGGCGCCATGGAGATGACGATGTGTCTCTCCGGCGCGGTCCACATCCGGGCGGGTTCCGCGCCTACCGGTTCGGGCACGGCCAGGATGTACTGGCGCTCGTCCGGCGGCCGGGGGCCGTTACTCAGCCACAAAGCAGCCGGCCCGGCCGCCACAGTCTGGACCGCCACCGGAGCCTCAAAGGTGTCCAGGCGCCCCGGTTCCTCGAGTCCGTAGCGGCGTAGTTCGTTGCTCAGCGGTGCCGGCCCGACTCGGGCTCCGTGGCTCAGCGTCTCTACGAGGATCGGGACGCCGAGCGTCAGCCACAGGTCCTTGCCGCTCGCCGAGATGGCTCCCGAGCGTACCGGCGGCGTTTCGAGCAAGGGCGAGACTGTGGCCGCCGGCAGATCGAGTCTGCTCACGCCGCCTCCACCTGAAATGGCCAGAGGCCGTGATGAGTCGTCCAGCAGGCGGGTCATCGAGCCGCCCCTGCGCAGGGATACCTCCCCGGTCGGCAGATCGACGAAGCCTATGGTGGGCCGAATGACGCTCGCCAGGGCCACGCGATCGCCCCTCGCCACCATGGTCTTGGAGTAGCGCGGGACCTTCCGATCCCACTGGCCCAACTTCCCGAGGGTCATGCGGTCCAGGCGGTACAGCTTCTTGTCGGTCGCCGCGATCAGGTCGGCCGCGCCAGCTCCGAAGGACACGCAGTTGACCAGGTTGCCCAGGCGCACGGTGGCGACCTCGCGGCCCGAGGCGAGGTCCAACCGCCTGAATTTGAGAGCGAGGTACGAGGCTGGGCCCCAGCCGTCGGTCACGTAGACCGAGCCGCCGACCGGGTCTATCACAGGGTTGTGGACCGCGTAGCCGACGAGATCCGCCTGCCAGCGCACGCTTGAAAGGTATTCGAGGCCGAGCTGAATCTGCGTCGGGCATGAGGTTTCGCTCACTCGGCCATGGTGACACACACGAACGGGTGGTTTCGCCTACGAGACGCCCCCCTCACGTGTGGCGCGCCAGGCTCGCCGTCCTGCTAGGCTGCCGGGGATGGCACTCTCGCACCCGCACCCGAACGCGCGCGACGACTCGACCGGCCTGCTCGGCCTGTCGGAGCTGGCGGCGGCGCTGAACGGCTGGCGGCAGGATCCGAGCGCCGCGGCATACGCCCAGATGAGCGAGGCCTTCGCTCGGGTCGTAGCCGGATCGGGGTTGGCCGGCGGCCATCTACACATCCAGACACCGCCTCTGTCCGAGGTCGAAGTCAGGGCCGGCAGCCTCGCGAGCGACGACGCGGCCGCAACCAGCCTGCGCACATACGACCTGCGCTTCGGCGACCGCATCCTCGGCACGCTGGATCTGGACGCGCCGCCGGCGTCCGTGTTCTCGGTAGACGAGTGCGCGAGGGGAGTGGAGATCGTCGTCGGAGCGGCCTGGTCCGAGGCCCGCACCGGCCAGGCGACCGATGAACTGGCCGCTCTCGACACCGCCACGCGCGGCATCGCCGGAGTCCTGGATCTCGACCGCGTCCTGCAGCTGATCACCGACCGCGTCCGCGAGCTGGCCCACGCCGAATACGCCGCCCTCGGCGTCGTCGATCAGGAGGGCGGCTTCGAGCGGTTCATCACCAGTGGCATCAGCCGCACCGAGCGCGAGCGAATCGGGCCGATTCCACGTGGCCACGGGCTTCTCGGGGCCATCGTGGCGTCCAGCCGTCCGATGCGGGTCCACGACATCGCCACTCACTCGCAGCGCTACGGGTTCCCGCCCAACCACCCCCCGATGCACACGCTCCTGGGCGTCCCGGTAACGGCGAAGGCCCGGTCGATCGGCCGGCTGTACCTGACCAACAAGCAGCCCGGCGGCGACTTCAGCGAAGACGACGAGCGCATGGTCGAGATGTTCGCCCTCCACGCCGGCATCGCCATCGAGAACGCCCGGCTGCACGAACAGGTCCAGCGGCTGGCCATCGTCGAGGAGCGCGAGCGCATCGGCCGCGACCTGCACGACGGCATCATCCAGAGCATCTACGCCGTGGGCCTGTCGCTCGAAGACGTGCCGGAGCTGATGGAGGACGAGCCGGAGGTCGCCCGCCAGAGAGTGGAGCGGGCCATCGACTCGCTCGACCAGTCGATCCGCGACATCCGCAACTTCATCTTCGGCCTGCGGCCCGAGCTGCTCGAGCAGGCCGGGCTCATCGGCGGTCTGGCCGCCCTCGCGGACGAGTTCCGGGTCAACAGCATGATCGACATCGATCTCGAGACCGGCGACGCGGCTGAAGTGGACTTCACGCCCGAACAAACCGGGCAGTTGCTGTCCATCGCCCGGGAAGCGTTGAGCAACATCGCCCGCCACTCGAAGGCCACCCGTGGCAGCGTCAAGGTCGAGTGCGATAGCGGCAAGATCCGGTTGACGGTCGTGGACAACGGCGTCGGTTTCGACCCGAACAGGCAGCGCGGCCCCAACCATCAAGGCCTGACCAACATGCGAGCCCGTGTTGCGGAGATGGGCGGATTTATCGATGTCCGTAGCGAGCCCGGGTCCGGCACGCGTATCATCGTCGAGGTGGCCCGGCAGTCTCAAGACGCCGAGGCCGGCCAGGTAGGAGAGGCATGACCGACCAGATCGAACCGCGCCAGCTCAGGCTGCTCGTGGTCGACGACCACGAGGTCGTACGTCAAGGCTTGGTCGCGCTCCTGGACAGGCGCGAGCACTTCCAGGTAGTCGCCGAGGCCGGCACGGCCGCCGAAGCCGTCGAGATGGCCCGCAAGTTCGAGCCGGACCTCGTCGTAATGGATGTCCGCCTGCCGGATGGCTCGGGAATCGAGGCCTGCCGCGAGATTCGAGCCGAGTTCCCGACCACCCGCGTCGTCATCCTGACCAGCTACCCGGACGAGGAAGCGGTTCTGTCCGCCATCATCGCCGGCGCGTCGGGCTATCTGCTCAAGCAAATCCGATCGCGCGACCTGGTGTCCGCCCTGGAGTCCGTCGGCCGCGGCGAGTCGCTGCTCGATCCGGCCGTGACGGAGAAGGTGCTGGACCGAGTCCGCCGTATCGCCACCGGCACGTACACGGACGAGATGGCCCAGCTCACCCAGCAGGAGCAGAAGATCCTGCTGCTCGTCGCCGAAGGAAAGACGAACAAGGAGATCGCCTCCGATGTCTTCCTCTCGGACAAGACGGTCAAGAACTACGTGTCGTCCATCCTCTCCAAGCTGAACCTCGAGCGGCGCGCCCAGGCCGCGGCCTTCGTCGCCCGCCACCGCCTCAAGGGCGGCGCGTAGGGTTCGAGCGGGGAAGAGGGGGACGCGGGCGGGGTCGGAGCTACGGCGTAGCGGCTGAGCGCGAGAAGCGCGTTCGGGTGGCCCTCAAGTCACGAGTCTCCTTTGGGCTCCGCGGCACGAGCGGTCCTCGGTGGGCTGGGTGGGTGGCCACCGTTTCTGCGTAACATCACCCCGGGTGGTACCGGGTGACGATTCGGGGAGATTTCGCTCTCAACAGCACTGGTGGGAGTGGGGGGAGCCTTCCCGGAGCACCCTGAGGCTCGCGTCCCCGTTCCGTACCCCCCGGAGTGCTATTGATCAGAAACGGGTAGTCGCCCAGGCGCCGCCCCCGACGCCCCGCCGCCGACGCCCGCCGCCGACGCCCCGCCGCCGACGCCCCGCCGCCGACGCCCGCCGCCGACGCCCCGCCGCCGACGCCCCGCCGCCGACGCCCGCCGCCGCCGCCCCCCCACCGCCACGCCGCCCCCCGCCACCGCCACGCCGCCCCACCGCCACGTACCGTCCCGAATCGACACCCAGGAGCCCGTGACCTTCGGTCTCTTGGGCCTGCCCGACGGTCCATTCGACACTGCTTTCGACGCGCTCGGCCCCTAAACTCCCCGTCATGCGTATTGTCAGCGCCGAAGAGGCGGTTTCAGGGATCAAGTCAGGTCAGCAGGTCTTCATGCAGGGCGCGGCTGCTTCGCCCACGTTCCTCCTCAACGCGCTCGTGAAGCGCGCGCCGGAGCTCACCGACGTGAAGATCGTCCACATGCACGCGGAGGGCCCCCATCCGCACCTCGCCCCCGACATGGTGGGCCACTTCCTGCACAAGGCGCTCTTCATCGGCCCGAACGCTCGCAAGGCGATCAACGAGGGCCGAGCCGAGTTCATCCCCGTCTTCCTGTCGGACATCCCGCTGCTGTTCGAGCGGGGGATCCTGCCCCTGGACGCCTGTCTGATCAACGTTTCGACGCCCGACGAGCACGGTTTCTGCTCGCTCGGAACCTCGGTGGACACGGTCCTGACGGCCATCCGGTGCGGCAAGACGATCATCGCCCAGCTCAACAAGTCGATGCCCCGAACGCTGGGCGACAGCTTCGTCCACGTCAGCAGGATCGACTTCGGCGTCGAGGTGGACCAGCTCCCGTACGAGCACGGCGATCCCGAGATCGGCGACGTCGAACGGCGTATCGGCGAGTACGTGGCGGACCTCGTCCAGGACGAGGCCACGCTGCAGATGGGCATCGGAGCCATCCCGAGCGCGGTTTGCCTCTACCTGAACGACAAGAAGGACCTCGGCATCCACACCGAGATGTTCACCGACGTCCTGGTGGACCTGGTTGAGCGGGGCGTCGTGACCTGCCAGGCCAAGGACGTGGACTGCGGCAAGATCGTGGTCACGTTCATGATGGGCACCAAGCGCCTGTACAAGTTCGTCGACAACAACCCCATGGTCGAGATGCGGCAGGTCGACTACACCAACGACACGTCGATCATCCGCAAGCAGCGGCGAATGACCGCCATCAACTCGGCCATCGAAGTCGATCTGACCGGTCAGGTCTGCGCCGACTCGATCGGCAACCGCATGTACAGCGGCGTGGGCGGCCAGATGGACTTCATGCGCGGGGCCGCGCTCGCCGAGGAGGGCCGGCCCATCATCGCCCTGCCCTCGACCGCCGCCGGCGGCAAGGTCTCGCGAATAGCGGTCGCTCTCAAGGAAGGCGCCGGCGTCACGACCACTCGGTCCCACGTGCGCTACGTGGTGACTGAGTACGGCGTCGCGGAGCTGTTCGGCGCGACCCTCCCGGAGCGGGCCCGGCGCCTGATCGCCATCGCCCACCCGGACTTCCGCGACGAGCTCACTTCATACGCGAAGAAGGTCTACGGCATGTAGTCGGGCCCGGTAGCCGGGCCCGCGCTGCGCGATTCTGCCTTTCGGCTCTCGCACGTTTATGCGGGCTGCATAAATTCGACGCATGAGGATCGTCAGCGCCGACGAGGCAGTCTCTCAGATCAAGTCAGGCCAGCAGATATACGTGCACGGCGCGGCCGCGACCCCGTCCGTGCTCCTCGACGCTCTGTGCCGCCGGGCCCCGGAGCTCGAGGACGTCAAGGTCACGCACCTCCACTGCGAAGGACCGCACCCGCACCTCGCCCCGGAGATGGAGGGCCATCTCTTCCACAGGGCGCTCTTCATCGGACCGAACGCCCGGGCGGCCGTCAACGAAGGCCGGGCGGAGTTCGTGCCGGTCCAGCTTTCGGACGTCCCGCTGCTGATGGAGAGCGGCCTGCTGCCGCTCGATGCCGTCTTCGCCAACATGACGCCCCCCGACGCCCACGGCTTCTGCTCGCTCGGAACGTCGGTCGAGTCGATGCAGACGGCGATTCGCTGCGCCAGGACGGTCATCGCCCAGTTCAACAAGGCGATGCCCCGTACTCACGGCGACAGCTTCGTCCACGTCGGCCAGATCGATCTGGCGGTGGAGGTCGACCAGCCGCCGTATGTCTACACGCCGGGCGAGATCGGCGACGTGGAGCGCCGTATCGGCGAGTACGTCGCCGATCTGATCCCGGATGAGGCCACGCTCCAGATGGGCATCGGGGCCATCCCCACGGCCGTCGGAATGTGCCTGGAGGACAAGAAGCACCTCGGCGTCCACACCGAGATGTTCACCGATCCGCTCGTCGAGCTGGTGGAGAAGGGCGTCGTCGACTGCAGCGCCAAGACCATCGACCCGCACAAGGTCGTGGCCGCGTTCATGATGGGCACGCCGCGCCTGTACGAATGGGTGGACCACAACCCCATGCTCGAGCTGCGCGGCGTGGACTACACCAACGACACCGCCACCATCCGCAAGCTGCGGCGCATGACGGCCGTGAATTCCGCGATTGAAGTGGACCTGACCGGGCAGGTCTGCGCCAATTCTCTCGGCCACCGTCTGTATAGCGGCGTGGGCGGGCAGATGGACTTCGTGCGCGGCGCGTCCCTGGCGCCGGAGGGACGGGCGATCATCGCCCTGCCGTCCACGACTGTCGACGGCAAGGTCTCGCGGATCACGTGGGAGTTGTACGACGGCGCCGGCGTGACCACGACGCGCTCGAGCGTCCGCACCGTCGTGACCGAGTTCGGCGTCGCGGAGCTCTTCGGCCAGGGCTTGCGCGAGCGCGCGAAGCGCCTCATCGCCATCGCCCACCCGGACTTCCGCGACGAGCTGACCTCCTACGCCCGCAAATACCACGAGCTGTAGGGGCCGGGCCGGCCGGCGCCAGGCGGCCGATGGCCTGGCGGCCGGCACCATCGCCTGCGTTTGCCTGCCGTGCGGACGGCGGCGGTAGAGTATCGGCATGCCTCTCTTTGGTGCGACCAGGCCCAAGAGCGTAACCAGGACATACGGCTGGGGCAGTTTCCTTGCGGTCGTCAGCTTGCCTGTCTCATGGCTGATGGCGTCTCGGGGCATGGACGGCTGGCGGGAGCGCGCGGCACGGGATGCCGAGAAGGGCGCGGTGGAGATGATCAGGCGGGGATACCGCATCGTCTCGGCCGAGGAACACTCCGTGCCGGCTTTCGGCATCTACTGGCAGAAGGTCACCTACGAGCTGGACGAACCGGCCGCGTGACCGCCGAACCTGCGCTTTCGCGGCTCCGGGTCCGAATCTCAATTCAGGGCTCCCTCAGAGCGCGATCCTGGGCACAAAAAAGGACGAACGCCGGGCGTCCCCTCCGGCGTTCGTCACGAGCGGAAGTATGGGTTCGAGCCGAATCTGTGCGCAGAGCCGAATGGCCCTCCGAATAAGCCAACCGGACCCCGACGGGATCGAAGCCTGCTAGGGTCGGCCGAGCCTATCGACCGCCAGCTGTCTTGCCTGCTTCGCCAGCCGCCCCGGCCGGAGTTGCTCGGCCCCGACACCCGCCAGCATGCACCACATCGGAACCATGTAGGCGTGGTAGCGCGACTGCACTTCCAGGAAGCTGTGGACCGCGAACAAGATGAGCATCACGCCCAGGACCGCCACCACGGCCCCAGGCAGCGCGCGCCGCATCCACCACAGTCCGCCGAGGGCGAGCAGGACGGTCGCGACATAGGCGAGCTGAGAGAACAGGAGCAGCGTCTGCTGCTCGTTCCTGTCCGGGTTGTCCAGCCAACCGAGCGTGAAGCTGACGCCGTAGTTCTCGTTGGCCCACATCCGGGGGAACTTCTTGACGGCCAGCTCCAGGAATTGGAGCGGCTTCGCCTTGAGCCTCTCGATGGCCAGCTCGCCAGCCTTCTTGTCGAACGCCGGCGTCCCCGGAGTCTCGCCGACAGCCGCGATGAGGTCCGAGTTGTACTGGCCTCCGTTGGCCGGGTCCGTCCCGATCAGGAGGCTCCAGCCGCCGTAGTAGGACGGCGAGATCGACAACTCCCCGCGCGTGTCTTCGTTCCATATGACGACGGGGATCAGGCAGACGAGGAATACGCCGAGGATGGCCGCCGAGCCGAGCGCGGCCCGCGGCAGTCGAACGGCCGGCGCGAGGAATGGCAGCAGCATGAATGCGGGCAGGATGGACGGCGTCGTGGCGCGTACGTAGCAGGACGCGGCGAGAACGACTCCGATGGCCAGGCTGGCCACGATCGGCCAATTCTGCAGTCGAACGCTGATCCAGATCGCAAACAGCAGGAGCAGGCCGTAGGGCGCCTCGGTCGCGAGGACGCCCGTCATCAGGATCTGGGCCGGGGCCAGCACGAAGAGCCATACCGCGAACGTCGCCGCTCGCCGGCTCCACAGACGCCGGGTCATGTCGAAGAGGAGAGCCGCCGTGAGCCCGGCGATGACGACGTTGAGAAGCTGGGCGTAGAAGACCTGGGCGCCGAAGAGAGCGTAGACGGCCGCCAGCAGCGTCGGGTAGCCCGTCGGCACGGCGTCGAGCGTGAGCCCGTGCTGCGAAATCTGGATCGCCAGATCGTGGTAGCGCAGGAAGTCGGACTGCAGCGGGGACGGAACCGTGGCGATCTCCGCCACCCTCGTCACTGCCAGCACGGCCAGGGCACAGGACAGCGGATGGGTGCGCAGCAGCGAGCGGTTCCACAGGACGACGGCCCACGCCCCGGTGGCCACGACGGACCCGACCACGAGCCAGGCGATCCTGGCCAGATCAAGCCCAACGATCTCCTGCTTGGAGTAGACCGCGAGCTGGAAGAGGGCCAGGGCCGAGATGGCAGCGAGCATGACCAGTCCGAGCAGCCATAGACCGCCGGTGCAGAGAGCCACGATCCGGCTCCGAACTGGATAGCCGCCGGCGTCTCCTGCCGGCTCGCCCCCCAGGTCGGCGGGCCCGGCGATCGCGCGCCCGACTGCGGCCTGTTCAGGTGGGCCTGGCATCGAATTCTCCTCACGGGCCCGGTTCCGCCGCGCCGCTGGGGCGATATTAGCCTCCGATGTGGACCGTCGCCGGCACCTGCACGTTCGTGTGGGCCCGCCTACTCCGGCCCCCGGCCGTGCGGGCCATATGGCCCCCGGCAAAGGGGAGCCCTGTCGCTCGCCCGGAGCGGCCCCGGCGCGCACGCTATCGGCATGCTCGCGGATCCCCATTTGCCCCAGCTCCGTCTGCTGATCGTAAGTCAGCATCGCGCTGCCACCGAGGCCCTGTGCGATCACCTGTCGCGCCACGGATTCTCGATCGTCGCCCAGGCGACGTCCGAGACGGCGGCGCGGGATTGCGCATCCTCGGACCCGGACGTGGTGCTGCTCGACGCGGACTTGCCGGGGGGTTGGCGACCGGTGGTGGCAGCACTGCGCGACTGCATCTCCGCAGAGCGGATCGCGGTGCTGGCCTCCTACTGGCATTCGGACGAGCAGCGCGAGGCGGTCGCCAGCGGGATCGGCGGCACTCTGCTCAAGCACTTGGACGGAAGCGCGCTGGCCCGCCAGTTGCGCGCATTGGGTGAGCCGACAATCGTGACGAACAAGCCAACGCCGGAGTTTCCCGGAATCCCGGCCATTCTCGATGGCTCGGAATCGATCGCCTACGTCGAGACGAGGATCAGCGACGGCGCCTGCGCCTACCCGATCACCCCTTCGACCACCATGGCGGCCGTCTACCAGGTCGCCGTCGCCAATGGAACCCCCAACCTCTGGGGCACCAAGCTCAAGTTCGTCGAGCCCGAGTCCGAGCACTCGTCCGCGTCGGCGGCCGAAGGCTTCGCCCTCGCAGGCGGCCGGGTGACCAACTTCACCTCGTCCCAGGGCCTCATCCTCATGAAAGAGGTCCTGTACGTCATCGCCGGCAAGCGCCTGCCGGCCGTCTTTCACGTCGGTGCCCGCGCTCTGACCTGGCAGGCCCTCAACATCCACGCCGGCCACGACGACATGATGGGCGTCGCGGACTGCGGTTGGGGCCAGTTCTTCGCCCGGAACTGCCAGGAGGCCGCGGACCTGACCGCGATCGCCCGTCGCGTCGCGGAGGACTCCGAGACGCCGTGGTTCGTGGCCCAGGACGGCTTCCTGACGACGCACACGATCGAAAACGTTCTCCTTCCGGAAGACGACCTGCTCCGCCGGTTCGTGGGCAACCCCCGCGAGACCGTCCGCAGCTTCTTCGATCCTTCGGAGGCGCTGCTCACCGGTCCGGTCGAAAACCAGGACTCGTACATGAAGGGCCGCGTCGGCATGCGGGCCTGGTACGACAAGCTGATCCCGATCGCCGAGCGAGCCATGGCGGAGTGGGCCGCCCTGACCGGGCGCAAGTACGGCCTGATCAATTCCTATCGGACCGAGGACGCCGACTACGTCCTGGTTTCGATGGGCACGATCGCCGATACCGCGACGGCCGTCGTGGACGCGCTGCGCGCCCGAGGCGAGAGAGTCGGCTGCGTGAACGTGACGAGCTTCCGCCCGTTCCCGGCCGAGCAGCTGGCCGCCGCTCTCCGGAACGTGAAGGTCGTGGCCGTGGTCGAGCGGACGGACGATCCGGCCGCCGCGGACAACCCGCTCACTCGCGAGCTCAAGTCCGCGCTCGCCGACGCCGCCATGAACGGCGCCCCGCTGCCGCGGGTCGTGTCCGTATCCGCCGGCCTCGGTTCCCGCGACGTCCAGCCGGGCGACCTCGACGCGGTCTACAAGTGGATCGCGGACGCGGATGCCATGCGCTCGCAGAAGAAGGCCTACCTCGGCATTCGCCACCCCATGGCGCTGCCCACGACGGACATCAACATCCGCCCCAAGGGCGCCTACAGCCTGCGCGGCCACTCGGTCGGTGGCTTCGGTTCCGTGACCACCAACAAGCTCGTCGCCACGACCGTCGGCGAGCTGTTCAACCTCAAGGTCCAGGCCTATCCGCGCTACGGTTCGGAGAAGAAGGGCCTGCCCACGACCTACTTCCTCACGATCGCCGAGGAGCCGATCCGGTTCCACAACGAACTCACGGAAGTGGACTTCGTTCCGCTCTTCGACATCAACTCGTTCAAGCAGGGCAATCCGCTCGCCGGCCTGGTGGACGGGGGCACGGTCTTCGTGCCGACGCAGCTGACCGATCCCGAGGAGATCTGGGCCGCCCTGCCGGCCAAGACCCGATCCGAGATGCAGGCCCGGCACATCCGCCTCCTGGCTCTCGATAGCGGGGCTCTCGCCAAGCAGCACGCACCTCGACCGGACCTCGAGATCCGGATGAACGGCGTCGCTCTCGTCGGCGTCTTCCTCAAGGTCTCGCCCTTCGCCGAGCGCGCCGGTCTCGACCGGCCCGCGCTCATGGAGGCTGTGCGAGGCAACCTCACTCGCTTCTTCGGGAAGCGCGGCACTGCGGTCGTGGACGCGAACCTGGCCGTCATCCAGGGCGCCTACGACGGCGTGATCGACGTCACGGCGGCGCTCGCGGCCAAGGGCGGCACGCCCGCAGCCAGCGCGGCGTCGCGATGACCGAACTCCGCAAGGTTGGGGAGGTCATGACCCCCAACCCGGTTTCGATCTCAGAGGCGGCCTCCCTCGCGGAGGCCACCAGCCTGCTCGAAAGCAGGAAGATCTCCGGCCTGCCCGTCATCGACGCGAGCGGGACGCTGGTCGGGGTCTTGAGTCAGACCGATCTCATTCGAGCTCAGGCGAATCCGCAGCTCCAGGCGAACTGGCGGGGTCTGGCCGTGAGAGAAATCATGACAACGCCGGCACTCACCATCCCGTCCACCGCCGGTCTCGAAGAGGCCGCCCGGGTGATGGGCGAGCGCCGTGTCCACCGCCTCGTCGTAACCGACGATGCGGCTACCCCGATCGGAATCATCTCCGCCAGCGACCTCGTCCGGTCCTGGCTGGGCTAACCCGAAGCAGAGCGAGCGATGACCGACACGATTTCCCCCAACGATATTGCCAAGCTCGGGGCGGGCCCCGGGCAAATCGCCCCCAAGGGCTTCAACGTCGCGGACTACGTCGCGGACTTCAACGAGTCCGTCATCGACGCATATCGGCGCGGCGTGGCCGACTGGGGCCTTGCGGCCGACGAAGGCGTCGGCCGGAGCATCATCCCGGCGGCGACTGCCGGAACGCGCGACTTCAGCACCCTCTCGCCGCTGATCCCCGCGCTCACCGCCGAGAAGTGCGTGGGCTGCATGGCCTGCGTGAGCGCCTGCCCGGACTCGGCCATTCTGGCGACGGCTCAGCCCAAATCCTCGCTGGCCAGGGCGATCGACGCGTTCGCCGCGGCCCAGCCGGATCCGGCTCTTGCCGCGCGGACGGCGCGCGAGCACTTCGTCCACACGACGAAGTACGCGGACGTACCCGCCAAGAAGGGCATCGAGGCGGCCGACTTCGGCCTCTTCATCGACCCGATGCACTGCAAGGGCTGCGCCGAGTGCGTCGACGTCTGCGTGGCTCAGGGCCACGACGCCCTCTCGATGTTTGAGAAGTGCGACGCCGAGCCGACCGGTGAGTGCACCGTCGATCGCTATCGCCGCGACATCGACTTCTACCGATCCTTGCCGCCCACGGCGGTGGAGTACCGGAACGAGAAGGTCCTCGCGGACCTGATGCTCGGCGAGAACGCCTTCGGCTTCGTCGGCGGCGCTGGCTCGTGCTCGGGCTGCGGCGAAGGAACCGTCGTCCGAATGATGATGGCCGCCACGCTCCAGACCTACGGGCCGGAGAGCATGGGCATCGTCGCCGAGACCGGCTGCAACAGCGTCTTCGGCAGCACCTACCCGTACAACCCCTTCACCGTTCCGTGGACCAACTCGCTCTTCGAGAACGGCCCGGCCGATGCCATGGGTATCCGGCTTCGCTGGGACCAGGACGGGCACGCCGATCGGCGCCTGTGGGTCTTCGGCGGCGACGGCGCCATGTACGACATCGGCTTCCAGTCGCTGTCCCGCATGGCTGCTTCCGGCATGGACATCAAGGTCCTCGTCCTGGACACCGGCGCCTACTCGAACACCGGTGGACAGGCCTCCACGGCCTCGTTCGGCGGCCAGGTCGCCAAGCTCGCCGCGTTCGGCAAGTCCGAGCACGGCAAGCAGGAGCGCCGCAAGGAGCTCGGCCGGATCATGATGGCCCACGGCGAGGTCTTCGTGGCCCAGGTCGCGGCCTGCACCATCAACCACTTCTACAAGGCCATCCTCGACGCCAACTCCTACCCCGGGCCGGCCGTCGTCATTGCCTACGCTCCGTGCATGCCCGAGCACGGCATCGCGGACGATGCGGCCAATCGGCAAGCCAAGCTTGCCGTGGACTCGCGCACCTTCCCGCTCTTCACCTACGACCCGCGACGCGGCGCCACGCTCGCCGAGCGGCTCTCCCTCCAGGGCAACCCGGCGGTCAAGGAAGACTGGTCGAAGAACCCCGACGGGAGCACCTTCGACTTCATCTCCTTCGCCCGAACCGAGGGCCGTTTCGGCCAGCACTTCGACAAGGAGGGCAATCCCTCCGCCGAGCTCCAGGCCACACAGGAAGACCGCCTCGGGAACTGGCGCATCCTCCAGGAGATGGCCGGCGTCCTGCGCGCGGGCCACTAGCTCCGGCCCGGGGCCGATTGGGGCCGGCAAGGCTCCCGAACATCGCTTTCACCCGCCGTCACAAGAACCGGGGCCTCGCGAGAGGCCCCGGTCTTCTTGTACCGCGTCAGGCAGCGTTCGCTGCCCAAGATGCCGACGGGGTTCCCTTGACCACGGTGGCATGCTTGTCGGGTCGGCCGCGCGCGTCCAAGTGTGCGCCCGACCAGCAGGGGGATACTTCCGATGTCATTCTCACCTCGGACGATGTTGATCGGGCTCGTTCTTGTACTCGTGGCCGCCTGCACCTCGAGCGCCATTTCGCCGGTCGAGACCTCACTCAGTGCTTCTCCCGATGCGACGTCGACTGCTTCGCCGGCCGGCGCGACGGAGACGCCGATTGAGACCGCCACGGCCACGGCCGCCGCGACACCCAAGCCCACGGCCACGCTGGCTGCCGTAGTCACCCCTACGACCGCGCCGGCTACCCCGACGGCAGACTCCACAGGGCACGGCGAGTACCTCCTCGTGCTCAAGAGGGTCCAATTCGCCGACGACTCGATCCAGGCGCAACTCTGGGTCGTCAGGCCCGATGGAACCGGGCTCAAGGAGCTTGTCGCAGGGCACAAACAACTCGTCGACCCGACCGACTACGACCTCGCCGCCGTCTGGTCGCACGATGGGACGAAGATCCACGTCGTGCGCGACTGCGACTCCAAGATCTCCGACTTCAAGGTGAGCACATGGTCCCAGAAGCCCATCGCGACGATGGGGAACAAGGCCGCCGACTTCGTCTGGTCTCCCGACGACAGCCAGATCGCCTACTGGCGCTACACCTCGGAGAGCGTTATCTGCGGTGGGTCCGACTACCCGAATGACCTGATGGTTATGAAGGCCGACACGTCCGGCAAGACGGTCATCCGGCCCAACACGGGCTACCTTCGGCTGGTCTCCTACTGGCCGACAGGCGGCGCTCTTCTGGCCAATACAGACAACTCCTGGTACAAGGTGGATGTCCCCAGCGGGGCTCTCACCCCGCTGGACATCACGGGCGTCGAAGCGCCGAAGATCTCCCCCGACGGGTTCACGGTTGCCTACGGGTCCACCAGTGGACACGTGCTGACCCGGAGCGTCTTGGGAGGCGCCGTCACGGATCTGGGGGAGGGGAATGAGTACGAGTGGTCGCCCGATAGTGCGTCGGTGGCGGTGGCCGGCGGCGGGACGTTGCAAATGTGCGATGCCGCAAACGGCGGCTGCAGCACCATCTATTCCCAGTCGGCTGCGCATCTGACCTTCTCGCCGAATGGCCAGAGGATCGCCTTCGTCGACTGGTCTACCGGGCAGGTGTACGTGGTCAATTCCGACGGCACCGGCCTCGCTCCCGTGCCGGGCGTCTCCGGCTTCGTCGGCTGGGACTACATGGGCGTGAAGGAGCGCCTGATCTGGCAACCGTGAGACCGGCCTAGCTAGAGCCGCGGCTCGGCGTCCTCCGGCTCGGCGTGGCGCCAGATCAGCCGGTGGATCGGGATCCAGCGCGGGATGTCGCGCAGGATTGGAATGAACGGCACGAGGGCCAGCAACGCCGTCAGCAGACCCATCAGGCCTACCACCAGGAGATCGGCGTTGTCGGCCGTGTTGAAGGGCGGGATCTGGTACCAGACCGTGAAGAGCCACAACCAGGTCTGGCCCGGATAACTGCCCGTTTCGTTCATCATGCCCCACTGGTCTCCCAGCAGATGCTGCTGTTCGGCCAGTCCGGCCAGGTACGAGCCGTCGCCCATGAAGAGCAGCGGCAGCGTGTAGTTGGTCTGGTAGAAGCGGGGATTGGTCAGCAATATGCCGTCGAGGCTGCCGCTCTGGGCCAGCGCCAGCTCGCTGGACATGAGTTTCGGCACCGGGCCGTAGTCGCCCGAGCCGACCGTGATCCGACCGTTATCCACGGTCGCGGATTCGAGCGCCGCCGTGTAGGCGTCGGTCCAGGCGGTCTGCTGATCGGCCGTGGCGGCGTTCCACGTATCGATCGCTTGCTGCAGGTTCGCGTCGCCGGTGATGGTGGAAAGCGGCGCCATCACGAATGCCTGGGCGGTGTCCAGGTGCAGCGGATCTCCGGCAATGACCTGCGGGTTGAACGGCCCGACGGCCTGTCCACCACCGGAAGCGTCTGTGTACGGAGGCCCGTAGCCGGCCGTGTCGCTGGTGCCGGCCAGCTCGGCCGTGGCCGTAGTCACGAAATCGAGCGGATCGGCCGTGGACCAGCTCTTGATCGTCACGGATGGGACGTCCGGAGACGACATGGCCACGGAAAGCAGCAGCGCCACCAGGCCTACCACCACCGTCGCCAGCACGAACTCCTTGATCAGGTCGTAGGAGATCATCGGGACGCCGCGGAAGTAGGCGTCCTGGTCGTGGTCGTTGCGACTCATCATCGGGCCTCACCGGTCTGGGGAGCCTCGGTGGTGGGGGCCTGGCGGGTTCGCCAGGGGAGCGGTCGGACGACGCCGCGCAGACGCACCAGCAAGACGTGGACGGCCACGAGTGACAGAACGATGAGCGGCAGCAGAATGATGTGCAGGCCGAACATCTGGCCGTAGTCGAGCACATTGAAGAAGGAGCCGAGGCCGGTCGAGTTGATCGCGTCCTTGCCGTTGAGGGCGATCCACTGGGCATCGAGGTTCTGCTGAGAGAGATACCCGGTGAACGCCTCACCGATGGCCGCCGCGAAGATGACGACCCCCACGATCCAGGTCAGGGCCCGCCCTCGCCGCCACGAGGCCATGAAGTACTGGCCCCAGAGATGGATGACGATGCAGGCGAAGAAGATCTGGACGCTCCAGAAGTGGATGCTGTTGACCAGGCGGCCGGCGCCGGTCTCATGCCACCAGTTCGGTCCGAAGAAGACCAGGATCATGCCGCTGAGAACGATCCAGATCAAGGCGGCAATGGCGCCCACCCCGAACATGTACACCCACGACGAGACGTATCGGGGCTGGCGATCTGGAAGCAGCTGGCGCGAGGGCCAGAGCCGTCCGAGGGAGGCGCGCAGTCGGTAGGTCCAATTGGATGGGTCGACTTCGCCTTCGGCCTCGGGGGAAACCGGCGGAGGTGCGAGGGTCCCCAGGATCTTGTGCCGTGGGAACGGCAGCAGCAGCGCCAGCACGAACAGGACGATCAACCCGACGATCACTATGAGGTTGGGGACCGAGATGCTGACGAACCAGAAGTTGACGTATGTCGCGGGAACGTCCATGCGCACTCCCTGCGCCGTCGTGACGGCTGGCGGAGGGCTCGAGCTGCGTCCACCGACGACGCAACTCCAAAGCTAGCCATGTCGGAGTGGGCGAATCGATGGCCCCCCCATCGGACCGCCAGGCGCGACGAATCAGGCCGGCAGCGGCAAACGGCCCGCCTCAAGGCCCGCTTCGAAGACACCCAGGTCCGCCTCGACCACTGCGCGGCCCTTCTTGGAGGAGATCTCGCGAAGGGCCGTCCGAACGGAGCCCGCCGTCACCCAACCGAGCCGCCCGACCAGAGCGCCGAGTGCCGCGACGCTGACGAGCTTGTCGTCGCCGCCGCGGGCCGCGAGATCCGTGCAGGCGATTCGAAGCTCCTCGATGTCGGCCCTGGCGGAGGTGGCGGACGTTACCAGCGAAGTGTTGACGACGACCAGGCCGCCGCCGGCAACGCGTGGCCCGAACTTGCGCAGGGACGGCAAGTTCATGGCCACGGCCGCGCTGAACCGGTCCGGAACGGGCGAACCGATCTGATGGTCGGCGATGATGACCGTGCAGGCGGCCGTCCCGCCGCGCATCTCCGGGCCGTACGAGGGGATCCAGAAGACCTCCAGGCCGTCCTTGATGGCGGCCCGAGCGAGCACCTGGCCGGCGAACAGGAGACCCTGGCCGCCGAAGCCCGAGAAGACGACCGAACGCTCCACGTCAGGCCTCCTTCGGGGACGAGGGCGCCGAAGCCGAGGTGCCGGCCGAGTGCTCGGGTCCCGCCGAATGCTCGGCTGCGGACGGGCTCATCCGGTCCACGAGGACTCCGAGTGGATACGCCTCGACCACCGGGCCTTTCAGGTGTTCGAGCAATTCCTGGGGTGTCATGCCCCAGCCGACCGGGCAGTTCGACAGCGCCTCCACGATCGCGAAGCCGCCGCCGTCCATCTGGATCTGGCAGGCGCGCTTGATCATGGCCTTGAGCTTGCCGATCTGCGACGCGTCGGCGACGCTGCCGCGGGCGGCGTAGGCAACCCCGGGCAGCTGGGCCAGCATCTCGGTGATGCGGATCGGGTAGCCCTCCAGAATGGGGTTGCGGCCGGCCGGCGACGAAGTGGTGCGCTGGCCCAGGAGAGTGGTTGGGGCCATCTGCCCGCCGGTCATGCCGTAGATGCCGTTGTTCACGAAGATCGACGTGATGCGCTCGCCCCGAGCCGCGGCGTGAACGATCTCGGCGGTACCGATGGCCGCCAGATCGCCGTCGCCCTGATACGTCAGCACGAACGCCTCCGGGCGAACGCGCCGGATCCCGGTCGCGACGGCCGGTGCCCGTCCATGAGGCGCTTCGACGAAGTCGACCATCAGGTAGTCGTAGGCGAAGACGGCGCAGCCGACCGGCGCCACGGCGATCGTGTGGGCCGGCAGATCCAGCTCCACGAGCACTTCGGCCAGGAGCCGGTGGATGACGCCGTGGCCGCAGCCGGGGCAGTAGTGCGTGGAACGGTCCGCCAGCACCGCCGGCCGGTGGTAGATGAGCCTGGAGCTGCCGTTGGCGGGGGTTGTGTGGAGGGTCATCGTCCGGCCTCCCCTCGAACGCCGCCGGCTACGCCGTCCGGCGCGGGGGCCGCCTTCGCGGGACCGCGGTCGCGCGGCTGGTCCTTGGGCCGGGCGCTGTGGGCGTGGCGCTTCTGCTGCTGCTCGCGCTCGCGCTCTCGCGATCCGTTCGACCTTGCCGGCCAGGGCCTTGAGCGCTCCTACGACTTCGTCCGGAGCCGGCACCAGACCGCCCATTCGGCCGTGGAAACCGACCGGACAGCGGCCTTCGACCGCCAGCCGGACGTCTTCGACCATCTGGCCGGAGGACAGCTCCACGACGAGGATGGCCCGGGCGCGGCGCGAGAGTCGAGCCAGCTCGCGGCTCGGGAACGGCCAGAGAGTGACGGGCCGGAACAGGCCGGCCTTGATGCCGCGCGACCGGGCGTTCTCGACGGCGCTGCGCGCGACCCGCGCCGCCGTGCCGTACGCGACAAGGACGTATTCGGCGTCCTCGAGCCGCTCGCCGTCCCACCTGACTTCCTGGCGGGTTATCTCGGCGTACTTGTGCTGGAGGTCGAGATTGCGCTTCTCGAGCACCTCGGGCACCAGGTCGATCGACTTGACGATGCGAGGCGGGCGTCCCGACGCGCCGGTCAGAGCCCACTCGAAGGTCCGGCGCTCCGGGTTTCGGAAGCGCAGTTCCACTGGTTCCATGGCCTGACCCAGAATGCCGTCGGCCACCACCATGACCGGCGTCCGATAACGCTCCGCCAGCTCGAACGCGGTGGCCATGAGGTCCATGGCCTCCTCGATCGAGGCCGGCGCGAGCACCGGCACACGGTAGTCGCCGTGACCGTGGCCCTTCGTCGCCTGGAAGTAGTCGCTCTGGGACGGGCCGATGCCGCCCAGGCCCGGGCCGGCGCGCATGACGTTCACCAGCACCATGGGCGTGCCCGAGCCGGCCATGTAGCTCATGGCCTCGGCCATCAGGCTGATGCCGGGGCTCGACGACGAAACCATGACCCGTGCGCCCGGTGGCGGCGGCGCCGAGGGCCATGTTGATGGCCCCGAGCTCGCTCTCGGCCTGAACGAAGACGCGGCCGAGTTCCGGCATCCGGCGGGCCATCCATTCGAGCAGCTCGGCCTGAGGCGTGATCGGGTAGCCGAAGTAGGCGTCGCAGCCGGCCTGGATGGCGGCCTCGGCGATCGCTTCGTTGCCCTTCATCAAGACCCGAGAGCGGCGGGCGACGTCGCGGTCGGACGGCCGCGGGTCGAGTTCGGGATTGGCGGGGCCGGTCATCGATCCGCCTCCTTGCCGTGTTCCGGGCGCGGGGCCGCCCAGACCGTGAACACGGCATCGGGGCAGACTCGAGCGCACAGGGCGCAGCTGGTGCAGGCCGACGCATCGGCCAGCGCGACGGGGTGATAACCGAGCATGTTGACGCGGCCGCGGTCCAGCTCGAGCAACGCCTTGGGGCAGGCGGCCACGCACAATTCGCAGCCCTTGCAGCGTTCCTCGGCAATGACGAGAGGCCTCCATGGGGTCGGAGGCCGCAGCGACCGAGTGGCAATTGGACTGATCGCCATCTCTATTCGCTTCCAGGTGCGGGCCCGTCGGGGCGGGCCGGGCCGGCGCGCACGCGCGTTGCCAGCGGCCGGTTCGCCGCGGAGCGGGTGTCTTGGATCTAGCCTCTCTCGGCTACCACGGCCGGGCAAGGGCCAAAGGTCGCTTGAGCCTGCGCGGGATGCAGTAGACGGGCAGCCCTGGATGGCATACTGGAAGCGCCAGGGGCAGATCGAAGGGCCCTGTTCGCGACCGGTCGCAAGCCGCATTCTTGGGTCCTGCATGAACGACGACACCCAGCGCCCTGTGGACGAGACCTTCACCAAGGCTCCGGCCATCGATTTCGACCCCGCCGCCACCCCGCCCGCGCCGATTCGGGCTGCCTCGCCGGGCGAAACGCCGCCTGAGGGCCTGCGTGTCGGGGACCTGGGGCCCGGCGACGAGACCCAGCCGCACATTCGGCCGGCGCTGCTCGGCGAACCGTTCGCCGACCCTGTCGCGCCCGGCAGCGTCCGGTGCGTCGCCTGCGCCCAGCGCTGTGTTCTCCGACCCAGCCGGATCGGGCTGTGCGGCGTTCGCCAGAACCGGGGCGGCCGGCTCTACACCCTCGTGTACGGGCAGGTCGTCGCCTCGAAGGCCGAGCCGATCGAGAAGAAGCCCTTCTACCACTTCATGCCCGGCAGTTCGGCTCTCTCGATCGCGACGCAGGGCTGCAACTTCCATTGCGCCTACTGCCAGAACTGGAAGCTTTCGCAGCCGCATCGCGAAGGCAAGGTGCCGGAGAGCCGCTACCTGCCGCCGGAGTCGGTCGTGGAGGAGGCCGTCGCGGCGGGGGTTCGCAGCGTCGCCTACACCTACGTCGAGCCGACGGTCTTCATCGAGTACGCCCTCGACACCATGGTCCGGGCGCGGGACGCCGGCCTGCGTAACGTCTTCGTGACCAACGGTTACGAGAGCATCGAAGCCGTCGACCTGCTGGCGCCGTTCCTGGATGCCGCGAACGTGGACCTGAAGGCGGCCAGCAACGATTTCTACCGCCGCGTCTGCGGCGCCCGCTGGGAGCCGGTGCAGGAAGCCGTCCTGGCCATGCGCGACCGCGGCATATGGCTGGAGTTGACGACGCTGATCGTGCCGGGGATGAACGACTCCACGACCGATCTGACCGCGATGGCGGAGTGGATCGGGGGCTCGCTCGGGCCGGAGACGCCGTGGCACATCAGCCGCTTCCAGCCCGCCTACAAGCTCCTGGACGTGCCGCCGACACCGGCCGAGACGCTGGTGAGGGCGGCCCGGATCGCCCGCGAGGTGGGGCTGCGCCACGTCTACGTCGGCAACGCCCCGGAATGTGAAGCGGCGGACACGCACTGTGCCCGCTGCGGCGAGCCACTCATCGGGCGGAGTGCCTTCGCCGTGACCGAGTGGCACCTGGTCGACGGCCGCTGTCCGCACTGCGGCCACTCTCTGGCGGGCGTCGGGCTGCAGGAATCGCCCGTGGCGGCGGCCGCGGACTGACCCGGCGCGCCGCTGCCCGCTCGCGCGACACCGCCGGCCGCTCGACCCTGCCCGAAGGGACCGGCCCGACCGACCGGGCATGTTCGTGACATTCGGCCGCAGGTCGGGCCGCTCGGCAGTCGCATACCCGCAGCGGGCGGGTGTGAGATATTCGGTGGGCACGGTTGCGTGCGCTCCCGGCGCGCGGCCCGGCCTACGGAGGTTTCCGAATGCACGAGGCGACTCTGGCGAAGAACGTGGCCAAGATTCTCAAGAGCCGCGGTCTCAGCCTGGCGCAGGTCCGCCTCACCGTCCGCGGCGGAAACACGGACCCGGCCCGATTCGACGCGGAGCTCAGGAACCAGCTGCAGGCGCTTCTTCCGGATCAGGCCAGGTTCGTTCCCGGTCTCGATATCAGCCGCATTCCATTTGCCCACCTCTGCCCGGGCTGCGGCAACGAATTCGAGTCGCCCCAGATCGCGGCCCGCTGCCCGCAGTGTCAGGGCGAGTCGCTGCCGGGAGTGAGCGAGGAAGAGGTCGCCGTGGAGCGCCTGGAGCGGTATCCGTGACTCCGTCTCGGTCGCGCGAACGCCGTGCCTCGTCCATCGAGGTTGGCGGCGTGGTGCAGGGCGTCGGCTTTCGGCCTTTCGTCTGGCGTCTCGCGACCGAGCTCGGCCTCGACGGCAGCGTCGTGAACCGGGCGGGCCAGGTGGTCATCGACGTGGCCGGGCCGGCCGAAGCCATCGAGGAGTTCGGGCGCCGTCTGGCCCAGGATGCCCCGCCGCGCGCCCGGGTCGAATCGGTCGTGGCCAGGCCGGCAGGTGACGGCGTGGAGTCCGGCTCCGGGTTCCGAATCCTGGAAAGCGAGGCCGTCCCCTCGTCAGAACGGCTCTTCCCGCCTGACATTGCCACCTGCGACGACTGCCTGGCGGAGCTGTTCGACCCGGCAGACCGGCGGCACCGCTATCCGTTCGTCAACTGCACCAACTGCGGTCCGCGCGCGACGATCATCGAGGACCTGCCGTACGACCGAGCCCGGACGTCGATGCGGGCCTTCCCGCTGTGCGCCGCCTGCGAGGCCGAGTACCGCGACCCGGCAGACCGTAGGTTTCACGCCGAGCCGGTTGCCTGCCCGGCGTGCGGGCCGCAGCTGTCGTACCGGCGGCCGGGTGAAGCGGCCGTGTCGGCGCGTCGCGAGGCGGCCCTGGCCGCAGCCGTGGCGGATCTCGCGGCCGGCCGGATCGTGGCCGTGAAGGGGTTGGGCGGCTACCACCTTGCCTGCGACGCGACCGACGCCGCCGCCGTCGCCCGGCTGCGCGACCGCAAGCACCGCTGGGCCAAATCGTTCGCGGTGATGGTCGGGGACCTGGAGACTGCCCGAGAGGTGGCGGTGATGGGCCCCGAGGAGATCGACCTCCTGACGTCCCCGGCGCGCCCGATCGTGCTCGTGGCCAGGAGGCCGGACGCGAGGGTCGTGCTCGCCGACGGTGTGGCGGGCCGGTCCGAAGGGCGCGACCCGGGCTGGGTCGAGTCGCTCGACGCGCGCGTGGGCCTGTTCCTGCCCTACACGCCGCTCCACCATCTCCTGCTCGAGGCCCTGGGCCGGCCCATCGTGCTGACCAGCGGCAACCTCTCGGACGAGCCGCTGGCCACGGACGACGCCGAAGCACTGGAGCGGCTGTCGGGCATCGCCGATTCGTTCCTGGCCCACGACCGCGAGATACGCGCCCGCTACGACGACTCGGTCACGCGCGTGGTCGGCGGGCGGGAAAGCATCGTCCGCCGCGGCCGGGGCTACGCTCCGGAGCCGCTCCCGCTGCCGATAGCCACGCCCGTCCCGCTGCTGGCCGTCGGGGCCGAGCTCAAGCACACGTTCACCCTGGCCCGAGGCGGACGGGCCCACGTCGCGCCTCACACCGGCGACCTGGAGGACCTGCTGACCTACCGGGCCTTCGAGTCCAACCTGGCCCATCTCGAACGGCTGCTCGACTTCAGGCCGGAGTACGTCGTCCACGACCTCCACCCGGCCTATCTCTCGACCCAGTACGCAGTGAGCCACTTCCCGGAGGCTCGGCGCATGGGCGTCCAGCACCACCACGCTCACGTGGCGTCGGCCGCGGCGGAGGCGGGCCTCACCGGGCCGTTCATCGGTGTCGCGTACGACGGCCTGGGCATGGGTGACGACGGCACGTTCTGGGGCGGCGAGGTGCTCGTGGCCACTCTCGCCACTTACCGGCGGGTGGCGCGGTTCGGGCAGGCGCCGATGCCGGGCGGCGCTCTGGCGGTCCGCAAGCCCTATCGGATGGCGCTCGGCTACTTGCTCGGGGTCGAAGGCGGTTTCCAGGTGCAGGCGGGCCCGGCTCGCGGAGGCTTCGATCAATTCCTCGGCCGGTTGGATCCGCGCGAGGTCGATGTAGTCCGAACCCAGATCGAGCGGAGGCTGAACGCCCCCGTCGCCTCGTCGGCCGGCCGCCTGTTCGACGCCGTCTCGAGCCTGCTCGGCATCCGCGACGTCGCCGAGTACGAAGCCCAGGCCGCGATCGAGCTGGAGTTGCTGGCGGAGGAGGGGAGCCACCGCCCGCTGGCATATTCGCTGACTCGGGCACCCGAGTCCGCATCCGAGGACTCGCCACCAGACCGAAGGTCGCTCCTCGTCTATGACCCGCGCCCCACGATCGAAGACCTGCTGGCCTGCCTGGCATCCGGCCGGCAGGCGCCCGAGCTGGCCGCCCGCTTCCATCGGACGGTAGTGGAGGTGACCCGTTCGTTCGTCCGGGAGGTCGCCCGCGAGACAGGTCTGTCGACCGTCGTGCTTTCGGGCGGCGTATTCCAGAACCAGCGGTTCGCCTCGGCCGTGGTCCGGCTGCTCGCCCAAGACGGCTTCGAAGTCCATACCAACCGCGCCGTTCCCGCGAACGACGGCGGCATCAGCTACGGTCAGGCCGCCATCGCGGCCGCCCGACTCGCGGCGGGACCGGCGGGCGGCCAGCCTGCCGTCGCGTCCTAGCCGGGAAGGAGAAGAACCACATGTGCCTTGGAATTCCGGGCAAGGTCATCGAGATCGACGATTCGGCATCCTTGCGGATGGCCAAGGTCGACTTCGGGGGCGTGCGCAAGGAAGCCTGTCTGGCCTACGTGCCGGACGTGAAGATCGGCGACTACGTCATCGTCCACGTCGGCTTTGCCATCAGCCAGCTGGACGAAGAAGAGGCCATGAAGACCCTCGAGATCCTGCGCATGATCGACGAGGTCGGCCTGGAGCAGGAACTGGGCTCGATGGCCGACGAGGCCGCTGGGGCCGGCGCCGGTCCCGCCGACCCGTCCACGCCGGCACCCTCCACGCCCGCACCCCCGGGGGCCTCGGCTTCATGAAGTACGTTGACGAGTACCGCAACGCCCAGATCGCGAAGCGGCTGGTCGGGGAGATCCATCGCCTCACGACCAGGCCGTGGAATCTGATGGAGGTCTGCGGCGGCCAGACCCATACCCTGGTGAAGCAGGGAATAGACGAAGCGTTGCCGCAGGGCGTGCGCATGATCCACGGTCCCGGCTGCCCGGTCTGCGTGACGCCGCTCGAGCAGATCGACAAGGCCCTCGTCATCGCCGCGCGGCCGGATGTGATCTTCACGAGCTACGGCGACATGCTGCGCGTGCCGGGCTCTACGACGGACCTGCTGTCGCTCAAGGCCCGGGGCGCGGACGTGCGCATCGTCTACTCGCCCCTGGACGCCGTTCGAATCGCGTCCGCCAACCCGGATCGCCAGGTCGTCTTCTTCGCCATCGGCTTCGAAACGACCGCGCCGGCGAACGCCATGGCGGTCTGGCAGGCCCGCCGGCTCGGCCTGACCAACTTCTCGGTTCTCGTGTCGCACGTGCTCGTGCCCCCGGCGATGGAGGCGATCCTGCGCTCGCCCTCGAACCAGGTTCAGGCGTTCCTGGCCGCCGGCCACGTCTGCGCGGTCATGGGCTGGCAGGAGTACGAACCGATCGCCGAGCGCTACCACGTCCCGATCGTGGTGACCGGCTTCGAGCCGCTGGACCTGCTCGAGGGCATCCTGATGGCGATCCGCCAGCTCGAAGAGGGCCGGGCCGAGGTCGAGAACCAGTACGCCCGGGCGGTGAAGCGCGAAGGCAACCGGGAGGCCCAGGACGCAGTCCTGCGCGTCTTCGAGCCGGGCGATCGCAAGTGGCGCGGCATCGGCATGATCCCGTCGTCCGGGTATCACCTGCGGCCCGAGTTCGCCTCGTTCGACGCGGAGGCCAGGTTCGACGTCGGCACCATCCACACGGCCGAACACCCGGCCTGCATCGCCGGCGAGATCCTTCAGGGGACGAAGACCCCGCTCGACTGCACGGCCTACGGCGTGCTCTGCACTCCCCAGAAGCCGCTCGGCGCGCCGATGGTCAGCGCGGAGGGCACGTGCTCGGCCTACCATGCCGCGGGGCGTGGAATTGCCGCTCCCCGGGCGGTGCCCCTGTACGACCTGTCGAGGAGCGAGCGATGACGCGCCCGACCGAAACCGAGGCGAACGGCCTGCCCAACCCGGCCGACCTCAGCTGCCCGGCGCCGATCCCGGAACGCGCCCGGGTGCTTCTGGGCCACGGGTCCGGCGGCCAGCTTTCGGCGGCGCTGATGCGCGACGTGATCGGTCCGGCGCTGGCGGCCGCGGGAGCGCCCGGTCCGCTCAACGACGCGGCCGTCGTGGATGTGGCAGGACAGCGGCTCGCCTTCACGACCGACTCGTTCGTCGTGAGCCCGCTCCGATTCCCCGGCGGCGACATCGGCGAGCTGGCCGTGAACGGCACGGTCAACGACCTGGCGATGATGGGCGCCCAGCCGCTGGCGCTGTCGCTGGCCTACGTCATCGAAGAGGGCCTGCCCCTGGAGGAGCTGCGCGAAATCACCGAGTCCGTGGCCCGGGCGGCCTCTCGGGCGGGCGTCCGGATCGTGACCGGAGACACGAAAGTGGTGGACCGGGGCGCGGCCGATCGGCTGTTCGTGAACACGGCCGGAATAGGTCTGGTGGCTCCAGGCGTAACGGTCGGCGCCGATCGGGCGGGCGCCGGCGACGCGGTCATTCTCTCGGGCCCCATCGGGCTCCACGGCGTGGCCATCATGAGCGTCCGCGAGGGTCTGGACTTCGAAGTCGAGATCGCCTCGGACACGGCCCCGCTGAACGCGCTCGTCGCCGCGATCGTGGCGGCCTGCCCGGAAGTCCGTGTCCTGCGCGACCCCACGCGCGGCGGCCTCGCCTCCGCTCTCAACGAGATCGCCGCCGCCTCCGGGGCCGGCATCGAACTCGACGAGGATTCGATCCCGATCCCGGGCCCCGTCCACGCGGCCTGCGAGATGCTGGGCCTCGATCCGCTCCATGTCGCCAACGAGGGCAAGCTCGTGGCGATCGTGCCCGCCGCCGCGGCCGAGGTCGTCCTGGCCGCGATGCGCGCCGTCCCCGAAGGAGCCGGGGCCGTCGAGATCGGCCGCGTCGTCGCCGATCATCCGGGCATGGTCACGATGCGGACGGTCGTGGGTTCGCAGCGCATCGTCGACATGCTCGTCGGAGAGCAGCTGCCCCGGATTTGCTGACCCGGCAGGCGATACTTTCTCCGAACTCCCCGACCGAGTGGGTAGGCTGAATCTCCGTTGGAATGGGAGCGGTCGCATCGACAGCAATGCCGCCCCTGACCGGAGGGAGATCGAATGCTGCTTCGAAGGTTGAGCGGACTCCTGGTTGGGACTGCTGTCGTTGCGGCGGCGTGCGGCACCTCCTTCTCTACTGGTGGGCCCGGATCGTCATTGCCGGCCGGCGCCACTCCGGGCAAGACGTCCGCGGTCGACCTGCCCTCGCTGCCGGCGGCGGGTGGTGGATCCTGCAACGTCAAGATCACCGGCGGGGTGGAGACGTCGTGGGTGAGCCCCCAGACCATGGGCACCCTGCTCATCAGCTACTGGCTGTCCCAGGCCGACCGCTCTTTGCTGTCCGTGGGCCCGGATGAGGCGTACATGCTCATGAACTGCCAGTCGGATAGCGGTTCGATCTCGTTGACCACGACCAACCAGACTACCGCCGCCCAGTTCCCCGAGAAACCGGGCACGTACGTCATCGAGGCCGGCGGCATCCTGAGCGACACCCAGCCGGGCGACGTGCAGGCGATCGTCGTCTTCCACAACGACACGTTGTGGAAGGTCACCAAGCCGGGCACATTCGTCGTCACGACCTTTGGCGGCGGGCACTTCGCCGGCACCTTCAGCCTGGAGGTCGGCCAGGAGAGCGACGATCTCTCGACGATCGTGGCCACGGCCACGGTCAGCGGCACGTTCGATCTGGCCTGCACGGGCAGCGCCTGCAACTGACCGTTGCCGCGGCAGGGTCCGCAGGGCGCGGTCCGTCGGGTCGCCCGCGCCCTCTTCGTGGGGCGCGGCGTTGCTGTTTCGCAGGGTTGGTGCTTTGCCGGCTCGCCACGCGTTCGGATGCCGGGGCGGGCAGATAAGCCGTGGTAGACCGGCCTGCAGTAGCCTCCGCCCGTGGACGACGTTCCGTTCGGGGCTTTCATTCGGGCAGAAAGGCGCCGCCGGGGCTGGCGCCAGACGGATCTGGCCTTGAAGGCCGGAATCGCCCAGCAGACGGTGTCCGTGATCGAGCGAGGTCAGGCCGGCGCCTTGAGGCTGGGGCTGATTCGGGCCGTCGCTGCGTCGTTGACGGTCACTGTCACCCTGCAGCCTCGGGGCCGAGGACCTCAACCGGATCGCCTGCTCGACGCCCGACACGCCCGGTTGGTCGACATGGTGACATCGACACTCGGACCACAGTGGCGGGTCGTCGCCGAGTACACGTTCAATCACTACGGGGACCGCGGTTCGGTCGACATCGTGGCGTGGCATCCGGGCACCCGCATCCTGCTCCTGATCGAGGTCAAGAGCGAACTCGACGACGTGCAGGCCGTCATGCGCTCGATGGACGTGCGGCTGCGACTCGTGCCCGGCCTTTTGGCCCGGGAACGCGGCTGGCGAGCCGCCGCGGTAGCGTCCGTACTGGTCCTGCCCGCAGAGAGCTCCGCCCGCCGGGCCGTCGCCCGGCATGAGGCCATCTTCCACGCGGCACTTCCGGCCCGGACCGTCGAAGTGCGCCGCTGGCTGGCCGCTCCGGCCGGGCCCCTGCGGGCCGTATGGTTTGTCGCAGATACGTTTACCAAGCGTGCTATCCGCAATCCCGGGAGCCCCGGACAAATCCGCGCGGCCGACCGGGGGGCTGCCACGCTCAGGAAGGCCCCCCGGGCCGGGCGCGAAGCCGTCAACGATCGCGACAACCGCGCGGAGGATGGATAGCACTCCCACCGCCGGTATCTGACTGAAACGTGGTCAAGCCCGGTCGAATACTCCCGCCACAGGTATCGGATCGGAACGCCGGCTCCCGCTCCCGGCCTCCCAGCCCCAGCCCCCGCCCTCTCGATGCCGGGCCGTTCGGCCCTCGCGATCAGGACCCACGCACCTATGCGCACCTGCGCATATGTCCAACCATGCAGGTTATGGACGAGGTGTTCCGTCTCCAGGCCGACATTCTCAAGACGCTTTCCAATCCCAAGCGCCTGGAGTTGATCCACGTGCTGGCCGAAGGCCCGCGCGAAGTCGGCCGCCTGGCGGAGGACCTCGGCATCAGCCAGCCTAACGTCAGCCAGCACCTGGCGCTTATGCGTTCGGTTGGGCTGGTGGAGGCGGAGCGGGATGGACGTGAAGTCCGCTACCGCTTGAGCGACCCCGAGATCATCGTCGCCTGCGAAACGATGCGCGGCGTCCTCGTACGGCGCGTCAATCGCATCTCCGCGGCCGCCAGCGGCGCCGCGACAGCCCAAGCGGCCGGGCGCCCGTCGACCGGCTCCGGCATCTGAGGTTCCAAATGGACGAGACAATCTCGATCGTTCTCTTCTCCGGCACGGACGACAAGCTGCAGGCAGCCGCGGTCCTGGCGGGTGGGGCGGCGGCCCTTGGCAAGCCCGTGAAGATCCTGCTGCAGTACTGGGCGCTCGAGGCCTTCAGGACAGACCGCATCGGCAAGGTCAACGCCATCTCGCCCGAAGCGAGCGAGGCGGGCGGAGCGGCATTCCTGGCCGCGGTCGGCTCAGGTCAACTCAGCTGGGCCGAGACCCTGCGTACCGCTCGGGAGCTGGGTGAGGTGGACATCCAGGCCTGCTCGCAGTCGATGACCGTCCTCAAGCTCGAGAAGTCGGACCTCGATCCGATGGTGGACGGGATCGCGGGCGTGGCGTCCTTCTTCATCAATGCCGGGGAAGGCCAGATCATCTTCATCTAGGCGAGACATGGACATGCCGCCGCCGCAACGGTGAAGGCTGGCGGAACGAACGAAGAAAGGACCAAGTCAGGTGAGCAATCTCAAGATCAAGGTCAAAGTCGACGCCAGCGGGCTGTCCTGTCCGTTGCCCATCCTGAAGGCGACGCAGGCCATCAAGAGCGTCGACTCGGGCGAGCTGGTCGAGATCGTCGCGACCGATCCGGGCTCGGTGAAGGACTTCGACGCCTGGTCCAAGTCCACCGGCAACGCCCTGGTCGAGCAGGACTCGGAAGGCGGCAAGTTCCGCTTCGTCCTGCGCCGCAAGTAGAGCTACCTGGCACGAACCAGCGGCCGGTGAGCGGGGGATCCGGCCCAGCCAGTGAAAGGAACGCAAGACCGATGTCCGCCGCCACCGCAGCTCAGGCCCCTGAGGCCCCCAAGCCCAAGAAGTTCGTGATCATCGACTACAGCGGCGATCTCGAGAAGACGTGGGCGACCATGATCCTCGCCTCCACGGCGGGCGCCATGGAAATGGAGACGACGATCTTCGTGACGTTCTGGGGCCTGCAGACCTTCGTGAAGGACAAGAAGCGCATCACTGGCGACAACTGGATGCAGAAGATGATGTCCTTCATGCAGCGGCCTGGAGTCAGCCACCGCAAGCTCAGCAAGATGAACTTCATGGGCATGGGCCCCTGGATGATGTTCAAGCTGGCCAAGAAGTACAACGTCGCCAGCCCCAAGGACCTTCTGGAGATGGCCCAGGCGGTCGGCGTCCAGATCCTGCCGTGCCAGATGACGATGGACATGTTCGGCATCAAGAGGGAAGACCTGATCGACGGCCTGGGCGACCCGGTAGGCGCCGCCACCGCCCTCCAGCTCATGACCGAAGCCGACGCGTCACTGTTCATCTAGGCCTCGGGTTCGGGGCCATTTGAGCGGCCTCGCCGGCCCGAATAGCGCGTCTCAACCGCCGCGGTGGCAGGAGCCGATGCTCCGCCGCCGCGGTGCAGTTTCCGGCCGCATGTGGCTTCGGCGGGCCGCGCTAGCGAAACAGGAAGATGCTGGCCAGCAGGATGGCCAGCACGGCCAGCGTGATCGCCGTGTAAAGCCGGTCCGACTCGAGCGCAAAGCCCGCCACGGAGGCCGCCACCCGGACCACGGGGGTGGCCAGGAGGACGAGGAGGCCGAGCTGGCTGAAGGCCAGCGGCTCGAGCGCCGCCAGCCTGGCCGGCAGGTTCGAGAAGTCGGTCGTCGCCGCCGTCGAGGGTGTGCCGCCGAGCGGGGCGGCCTGCCAGCCGATCAGCAGCGCGGCCGCGAATCCGGCGGCGATGAGGGCGGCGCTCACGAGGACGCCGACCGCCAGCACGAGGCTGACCATCGTTCGGAAGCGTTCCGGGTTCATATTCCGACCCCCATGCCGCGGCCGATCATCTCGACGCCGACGGCAACCAGCACGGGCAGGAACACGATCCGCACGGCCCGATTCGATATCCGGTGCAGCAGACGGGCGCCGGCAAGGGCTCCCACCAGCACCCCGAGCGCCACCGGGGCGGCGATGCGCGGGTCGATGTCGCCCCGGCTCAAGTAGATGCCCGCGGAGGCCGCCGCCGTGACCCCGATCATGAAGTTGCTGGTTGCCGAACTGACCTTCATCGGCAACCTCATGGCCGTATCCATGGCCAGTACCTTGAGGACGCCGGAGCCGATGCCCAGCAGGCCCGAGACCGCGCCGGCGAACCACATCATGGCGAAACCGAGTGGCACGCGGCGGGCGGAGTAGGGGACCTCGCGGCCGAGCCTGCGGTCGGGATACGACGACGCCAGACGCAGGGCCACAGCCGTCCTGGACGGCGTTCCGGCTTCCGGCAGCTCCTCGCCGAGTCGGGCCACCTGGGACGCGGCCGAGGTGAGCAGGACGAGCCCGAGCAACACGAACAGGAAGGCGGGCGAGACGAAGGCCGCGGCGGTCGCGCCCATGACCGCGCCGCTCGTCGTGGCCAGCTCCAGGAACATGCCGATCCGCATATCCGTGACCCGGTCGCGCACATACGCGGCGGCGGCTCCGGAGCTGGTGGCGATCACGGAGATGATGCTCGCGCCGACGGCGAGCCGAATGTCCACGCCGAAGATGACGGTCAGCGAGGGGATCACCAGGATGCCGCCGCCGACACCGGCGAGCGCGCCGAGGAGGCCGGCCGCGACGCTGACCAGAAACACCCCGAGGTCAGATCCGGCAGTCACGAGACCGTCATCGCGCCCAAGCCCGCCTCCTGTTCATGTACTTGCGCAAGTACGCAAGTGCCACTATGATACACGCAGCCACAAACCCGACGTGAGGATAACCATGGCAGCAGAAACAAGGACGATCGATCGGGGATACACGATCTCGCGCCGCCTTCCGGGCTCGGTGAGCGAGTTACGGGGACCGGTCGAGGCGGCCCTCCGGGCGGAGGGTTTCGGCGTTCTGACCGAGATCGATGTCGCGGCCACGATGAAGGCGAAACTCGGTGTGGACGGCGACCCGTATCTGATCCTCGGGGCGTGCAATCCGCGACTGGCCCACGCCGCCCTCGAGGCCGACCCTGCCGTCGGGGCGCTCCTGCCGTGCAACGTCGTCCTTCGAGAGTCGGCCGGGGAGACCGTGGTCGAAGCGCTGGATCCGAGCGCGGTCTTCGGGATCGCCGCGTCGCCCGCTATGGAGCCTATCGCCGCCGAGGCCTACGAGCGGCTCAATCGCGTCATCGCCTCGCTGTAGGAGCAACGCAACCGTGGGAAGCTACCTTTCGCACAAGAACACCTCCACCGGCGGCGTCCACAGGGTGGTCGTCTTCTCGAGCCCGACGTGCGTGTGGTGCACGCGAGCCAAGACCTACCTCCGCAGCCGGGGCGTGCCGTTCCGTGACGTGGACGTGAGCCGGGACCAGGCCGCCGCGAGGGATCTCGTTCGGCGGACTGGCCAGATGGGCGTGCCGGTCATCGAGATCGACGGGCGGCCGATCGTCGGTTTCGATCAGGCCCGCATCGACAGCGCCCTGGGCCTGCGTGTCAACTAAGGGGCCTCGACCCCTTGCCTGATTCGCACAATGCCGCTCCGGCGCGTACCCCGGCGCGGCATTCCTCAACTGGGAGTAGACAAAGATGGATCTCGCCTACGCAGTGCAGCCGATCGGAAGCCGCGTCCTGGTTCGAATAGAAAACGAGGAAAGCGTGACCGCGTCCGGCCTGTTCGTGCCGGACACGGCCAGGGAGAAGCCCCAGCAGGGCGTCGTCGTGGCCGTCGGCGACGACGACGAGGCAATGAAGGTCGCCGTGGGGGACCGTGTTCTATTCCCCAAGTACACCGGCACCGAGATCAAGCTCGAATCGAACGATCATCTGATAATCGAGAGCGGCGACCTTCTCGCCATTCTGCGTGACGGCAGCTCCGCCGCACAGGCAGCCTGACAAGCGGAGCCCTGGGACGAGGCGACCATGAACGACCAGCGCGGCTGGCCCGAGATCGACGTCGACGAACTTGAGACGCTCCGGCAGGCCGGCGGCGTGCGGGTCATCGACGTCCGGGAAGAGTGGGAGTATCGGCGAGGCCGCGTTCCCGGCGTCACCCACATCCCGCTCCGGCAACTCGTGGCCACGTTTCAGGATCTGCCACGAGACCAGCGCCTGCTGATCGTCTGCGAACACGGTAACCGCAGCCTGGCCGCCGCCCAGTTCCTGCTTTCGCGCGGCTTCGACGGCGTCGTCTCGGTCGGCGGCGGCACAGAAGCCTGGATCCGCAGCGGCCGTCCGGTAGAGAGAGACTGACCTGTGAGTGACGATCGGAGCATCACTTCCGCGACCACATCGGCTGCGGCGGCGGCGGCCGGAGAGCTAGGGGCCGAGCGCTATGCCGACGAGCGGCGCCTGGCCTGGGACGAGCGCCACAGCCACGGCGACTTCGAGGGGCAAGGCCCGAATCCGACGCTCGTTCTGGGCGCCTCCGGCCTGCGCCGGGGCAGCGCCCTCGAGCTTGCGTGCGGCAGCGGCACCAACGCGGTCTGGCTGGCCTCCCAGGGCTGGCGGACGACGGCCGTCGACTGGTCTCCGGTCGGGCTGGCAAACGGCCGGGCGAAGGCCGGGCAGGCCGGCGTTTCGGTCGAGTGGCTCCAGCACGATCTGTTCGTATGGGCGCCGCCGGAGCGGACGTACGACCTCGTCGTGATCGTCTACCTGCACCTGCCCCGCGAGGAGCGGGAGCCGGTCTACCGGACGGCCGCTTCGGCAGTTGCCCCAGGCGGGCGGCTGCTCATCGTCGGCCACCACCCGCTCAACGCCGCCCAGGGTCTGGGCGGGCCATCGGAAGACAGGCTATTCACGGCCGAAGACATCGCCGCCGATCTTCTCGGCGCCGATCCGGAACTCGAAGTCGAACGGTCCGAGGTCTCGCATCAGGCGCGGTCGGACGAACGCCCGCCGATCGATTCGCTTCTCGTCGTCCGACGTCAAGACAGGAGTCCCAGGTGACCAAGTCCGCCATCGCTCACTACGCCGGCACCGGCCTGCGCTTCACGGCCACATCCGGTTCGGGCCATGAAGTCGTAATGGACAACAAGGAGGGGAACGCGGGCGCGCGGCCGATGGAGTACATCCTGCTCGGCCAGGCCGGCTGCACGGCCATGGACGTCATCTCGATCCTCCAGAAGAAGCGCCAGAACGTCGTCAGCTACGACGTCGAAGTGGGCGCCGAGGAGCATCAGGGCAGCCCGGCCTACTTCACCCGAATGGACGTCGTGCACGTCGTCGAGGGCCCCGCAGTCGACGAAGGCGCCGTTCGGCGCGCGATCGAGCTGTCGGCGACCAAGTACTGCTCGGTGGCGGCGATGCTCTCGGCGGGCACTGCCGAGATCCACCATCGCTACCGGATCCTGGGCGGGGGCGCGGCGCCCATTGAGGGAGAGGTCATAGTCACGGGACCCCACGCCGATCCGGACCGGCTGGCGGACGGCCTCGCGACGGCCGGCTGACAGGCGGGCGAGGCCGATGAGGCGACTGCCGGCGCTGGGTCCCCACGGCGAAGGCTGGTTCGCCGGGCAGATCGTGATCTTCGTTGTGATCGCGATCGGCGCCCGCTGGGGCGGGGCCTGGTCAGGGCCTCTGGGCCTGGCCACCGCGGCAGTGGGTCTGGCTCTGGCCGCCGGCGGAGGCTTGCTGGCGTTCCGCGGCCTCATCGACCTGGGAACGAACCTGACGCCGTTCCCGGCCCCGCTCGCGAATGCGAACCTTGTCGACTGCGGAGCCTACGGGCTGGTCCGCCACCCGATCTACGGCGGCTTGATCGTCGGCGCTCTCGGCTGGGGTCTGGCGCTGGCCTCGCCCGCGGCCATGGCCGGGGCGGCGTTGCTGGCGGTCTTCTTCGACCTCAAGTCGCGGCGCGAGGAGGTCTGGCTGACTGAGCGTTACCCGGACTATCCGAGATACCGCGCTCGGACCCGCAAGATGGTGCCCTGGGTCTATTGAGGTCGCGGCTTGTCCGCGGGGCGTTCGTCCGCGGGGCGTTCGGCGGCCCTGTGCTCGCGTGGCGCCGCCGCCCAGCCTTCGGCGCCGACAAGCCGATATGACTGCAGCCGGCCGGTCCTGCCCTCGCCGGCGGTCGCACCCGCCTTCGCCAGGCAATAGGCCGCCCGCATGCACAACCGCTTCGATCGTCCCGTTGCGGCACGGATATCCGCCGTGGTGAACGGCTGGGGCAGGGGCGGGAGCAGGCTCGCCATGTCGGCCGGCGTTTCGACCCGGATCGTCTCGACGATCTCCACCAGACGGCGATCCAGGCGCCACCAATCTCTGGGATAGCGGTACCGGGCGCCCTCCGGTACCGGCCCGCGAATCTCTTCCTCCCTGATGAGCGGCACCTCAAGGCGGAAGTTCGGGTGGGCCACCAGCTCCGGGATCGCCACCAGTTCGTCGAACAGGTCCACCGGAAGACCACGCTTGGGGGAGCGGCGGCGCGACAGGACGGCGCCGTCCGCATCCACGCGCACGAGCCAGCGTTCGGCCGCAACCGGATGCACAAGCGTGATGTGATGGCGGTCGATCAGGCAGCGCAGCTTTCGGGCGGCCGAAGAGAAGCTGGCGGTCTGTATCTCGACCAGTTCGCCGGGCCGCACGACGTCGATGACGAAGCCGTCCACGGCGGCCTCGACCAGATCGCCGGGACGGGCGTAGAGGGCCTTGAGGGACGCGTGAAGGGAGCCCTCGCGGTACGTCGAGAGGGGTGTCGCGCCGGCCGTGGCCCGGCCGGCCGCTTTCCCAGCCTCCGTCCGGCCGGACGTGGCTAGGTCCGGTTTAGCTGGATCAGCTTCCGCCCGGAATCCGTCCAGCCGGTCATGCCGCCGTCGAGGTTCCAGATGTTCGTGTAGCCCAGGTTCAGGAGGGTCTGGGCGGCGACGGCGCTCTCGTTGCCGCTGCGGCAGTAGACGAGGATCTTGGCGCCCTTGTTCGACGGCAGCTGGGACGCCCGAGCTTGGATCTGGTCGTAGGGGATGTACAGATCCGTGCCCTGGATCTCGCCCATATACGGGGTCTTCACGTTGACGAAAGTGAAGTCCTTGTGCTCGAGCATGAAGGCGAGCCGGTCTGCATCGACGTTGGTCCATGAGCCGCCCTGGGCCTGATGGACCGTCTGATGGCCTGGGGCGGTGTCGGACGGCGAGCCGGAGCCGGTGAGGGCGCCGAAGACGACGTCCGCGGCCAGCACCACGACGACCACGACCACGACGGCCAGGAAGACGATCGGCCAGCGCTTCAGTATCGGTCGATCTTCGCCGGGCAGGTCCACGGCGCCGCGATTCGGTCGACCGGCGTTGGGCCGGCCCGCGCCGGGTCGGCTGCTGTCGGGCCGGTACCTGGACGTCGTCTTCTTGGCCATCGAAAGGGTCCTCCCTCAGGAGTGATCGTGTCCGCCGCAGCCACCGGAGCCGCCGCAGCCGTCGTCCCGGCCGGCAGCTCGGATGGCGCGTGAGTTGAACGCCGCCACTGCGGCGGCAACGTCCGGACCGTCGTGGACGAAGACCGGAATGCCAGCCTGGGCAAGCCTGGAAATCGCCCCGGCCCCGATGCCCTGGCAGACGACCGCGTCGAACCCGCCGGGACCGAAGACGTCCGTCGCCGGCACGCATTCGCCGTGCCCGTGTGTCACCGACGGATTGGCGACGGCCTGGACCGCTCCAGTGTCTGTATCCGCGACCGTGTAGAAGGGGGCCCGACCGAAATGGCCGGACAGGCGCGCCTGCGCGCCATCTGAGTCGACGGTCGGAATGAGCAATCGCATTAGGTTTCCTCGGTGTACGGGCGGGTGGCTTGAGCTTAGGGCTTTCGACCCGTCCGCGTCAGCCGCGCAGCCGGAGAGCGAACAGAGCCAGCGGCCGGTACATCACGTGGGCGAACTTGCCGAACGGGACGAGCAGGACCAGGGCCATGGCCACGCCTACGTGGGCCAGGAACATCGGATAGCCCCAGGCCGGCGCTTCGGGCAGGTACAGGCCCAGCTCCAGGGCGAAGCCGGTCACGCCGGCAATCCACAGGAGCCACAGGAAGGACCAATCAGAAACCGTCGAATGCTTGCTCGATCGGTCGCTCCGCCGCAGGCGCCGGACGATCAGGATGGTGGTGCCGTAGATGAGTGCGGCGCCGGCGAGGGTGCCGAGGAGGCGGACCGGATACCAGATCGGAACCGGGGTGCCGGTTGCCTTGAGGCCGAGGAGTTCCAGGCCGTAGTCGGCCATCGTGGCTCCAAGCAGGCCCAGGAAACCCCACATGGTGGCGAAATGGATGAACCAGCGCTGCAGGTACCAGGGTCGGGCCGCGGCTTCATCGCCGGAAACGGTGGCGTCGGCGCAGTCTGCCCGGAAGCGCGTTTGGGCCAGCGATTCGGTGGCCACGGCGTAGAAGGCGGCGCCGGCGACCCGGCGAACCGCACTGCCGGGCTTGCTCGGGGACGGTCCAAGCACGACCCGCCTGACCATTTCCACTATGCCGATCAGCGCGGCGACGCCCATCACCGCCATGACGACGATGCCCATGTTGTGGATCACGTCCGACGGCACGAACTCGAAGAAGGCCAGCCTGGTGCCGTCCGTCGGGCCGTGGACGGAGTACATGAACGCGGCCAGCACGCCGACAAGGGCGACGATGAACACCGTGGCGAAGATCCGCGACGTTGCCAGCAACGAGGCGAGATGAGTCCGGTCGTAGCTGGCGACGGCGTAGCGCCGGGCCGCGGCCATGAACTCACCCGGCTCCGCCTGGCGGGGGCAGGTTTCAGAGCATTCGCCGCAGGCGTAGCAGGTCCACAGTTCCTTGGCCGAGAGCAACTCGGCCTTCATGCCCACCTGGGCGTAGCGGATCAGCCGCCGCGGGAAGGTGGCGCTCTCCGTCGTCAGCGGACAAACGGCGGTGCAGTTGCCGCAGTTGAAGCAGGCGGAGACGTCGAACGCACCGTAGCGCTTCAGCTCGGGTAGCAGGGTCGGATCGACGGTGACGGCCATCAGCGGGGTTCCTTCGCGACGAGGGCGTAGCGGACGTACGAACCGGCCGTCGAGTCTTCGACGACGGAACCGTACTTGCGCATGGCGGTGACGGTCCAGAGGATCGTCTGGGTCGGCAATCCTGCCGCCGCGGCGATCTCGGGGACGGTGAGCGGGCCCCCGGCCAGTGCTCGCTTGATCGCCGTCTTGTTCGAGTTGTTCTGGCGCACGGATTCGAGCAAGGCGGCCGGCACGGGGCCGCGACGCTCCTTGAGTTCCAGCATCTTGTTGCGGGGCTTCTCGTCGGCGCTCACCTGGCGGCCCCTCCGATCAGCGGCCGGGCCGTGATCGCGTCGATCATGGCCTCGAACTGCTCGATCTCCCAGCCCGCGACGTCGAGGGCCGCGACCGGGCAGGACGGAACGCACGCTCCGCAGCCCTTACAGGCAACCGGATTCACGTAGGCCCGTTGCTCGAACACGCCTTCTTCGACCTCGACTTCGTGGAGGGCTATCGCGCCCGCGTAGTGGCAGGCGTCCAGGCAGAGAGCGCAACCGTCGCAGCGCGCCAGGTCAACCTTGGCCACGAACGGCTCCATCTCCACGTGATCCGTGGCCAGGAGCGTGGTGACCTTGGCCGCGGCCGCGGAGGCGGCCGAGGTGCTCTCGGTGATGTCCATCGGTGCCTGCGCGGTGCCGGCGAGGAGCAGGCCCGGAATGGCGCTCTCGACGGGCCGCAGCTTGGGGTGGACCTCGAGCAGGAAGCCGTCACTGCCCAGCGGGGCCTTGGTCATGTCGACGAGGCCGGCGACGTCGCGCGGCATCACGCCGACGCTCAGGACGACGAGGTCTACGGGCACCTCGACTTCGGCGCCGAAGGTGAGCGTATCGGTGACCGTCACTTTGAGCGGGAAGCCGCTGCCGTTGCCCGTCTCGACGACCGGCCGGGCGTCGTTGGCGAAGCGGAGGAATACGACGCCGCCCTTCGACGCGTCGACGTAGTACGGCTCCTGGTCTCTACCGTAGGTTCGGATATCGCGGTAGAGGTCGTATACGGCCGTCTTGGGATACGTCTTGCGCACCTGATTGGCGGCCTGGAGGGTTGCGGTACAACACACTCGCGAGCAGTACTCGTGGAGCTTGCCGTCCGGACCCGGCTCGTCGACGCCCTCGATCTGGCGGCTGCCGACGCAATGGATGAAGGCGATGGCTCGGGGCACGCGGCCTTCGATCTCGAGACGCCCTCCGGTGGGACCCTCGGGATCCAGCATGCGGTGGAGTTGGGGCAGGGTCACGACGCGAGGCGAAGTCCCGAAACCGTACTCGCCGGTTCGGGGCTCGTAGTGGTCGAAGCCCGTGGCCACGACGATCGCGCCGGCCTCGACGGTGGTCTCGACGGCGCCGCCGTCCAGATCAATGCCGTGGCCCCCGGACGCCTTGACGCAGTCGCCGCAGCGGGTGCACGAGGCCCAGTCGATGGCCGGCAGATCCGGCTCGGAGCCGGGGTAGGGCTGGTAGATCGCCCGGCGCCGGCTGATGCCGTCGTCGAATTCGTTTGGGACTTCGACCGGACAGGCGACGATTGCCGCGGCCGCATCCGGCAACTCGGGCGTGACGCCTCGCGGCGTCGTGCGCAGCGTCAACTTGAAGTCGCCGACGTAGCCGCTGAGCCCCACGACCTCCGTGTTCGTCATGATCGTCAGGTTCGACAGAGCCATGGCGTCACGGATCAGGCGGTGGACTAGCGGCCGGGCCGGATCCTCGGTCGGGAAGACGGTGTGAAGCTGGGTCGAGCGGCCGCCCAGGAATGGCGACTTCTCGACGAGGGTGACCCCAAGCCCCTGACGGGCCAGATCGATCGCGGCTCGAAGTCCGGCTACGCCGCCGCCGATCACCAGGCCGCGGTGGATTGCCTGGACTCGGACCATCTCCAGGGGTTCGAGGAGCTCCGCCTTCGCCACCGCCGCTCGCACCAGGGCGATGGCCTTATCAGTGGCGGCCGCGGGGCTGTGCGGATGGGCCCAGCTGGCCTGCTCTCGGACGTTGGCCGGCCAGAACAGATACGGGTTCATCCCGCCCCGCTTGACCGCGCGCCTGAAGGTGGCCTCGTGGAGCTTGGGCGTACAGGCGGCCACGACGACACGATCCAGACCGAGCGTCTTGATGTCGTCGACGATCGTGTTCTGGCCCTCGTCGGAGCACATGAACATGACGTGGCGGGCGACGGCGACGCCGTCGAGCTGGGCCGCTTCGGTGGCGACCCGATCTACGTCGACGACGTCGGAGATGTTGCCGCCGCAATGGCAGACGTACACGCCGACCTTCTCGCCCCTGTTCGGGGTCGACGAGGACGGTGTCGCTGCGGCCGCGGCCGGTGTCGCGCGAGTCCCGTCCGGGACGTTCTTGCGGGGCCGCTTCGGCTTGCTCTCAGGCACGCTGCACCTCCGGCCCCGCGACCGCGACGGCGTCGCCGGCGTTGATCACTCGGACTTCCACATCGAGCCCATCGGGCGGTGGGGCCGGGGCGAGGGCCGGCGGGCCGAGATATGTCGCGACCTTGGTGGCGGCCGCGCTCGCTTCCATGATCGAGTCCACGATGTCCTTGGGGCCGATTGCCGTCCCGGCCGCGGCGACGCCCGGAAGGTTCGTCAGCGTCGCGTCGAGCTTGGGATCCGGCGAGGCCACGAAGCCGTACTGGTCCAGGTCCACGCCGATGAACCGCCTCGGGTCGTCGCCCGGCTTGAGGCCGACCGAGAGGACTACCAGATCGTGGACCGCCTCGGTTACCCGCCCGTCTTCCTCGATCATCTCGACCCTGAGCTTCAGGTCGCCGTCGGGCTGCTCCTCGATGCGGGCCACCTTGGCCTTGACGAAGTTGATGCCCATCGAGCGAGCGGTCTGGTAGAACTGCTCGTAGCCTTTGCCGAACGATCGAATGTCCATGTAGTAGACGGTGATGTCCGCCAGCGGCAGCGAGCCGGACAGGAGCATGGTCTGCTTGATCGCGTACATGCAGCAGACTCGCGAGCAGTACGGCACGCCCAGGGTCTCGTCGCGCGAACCCGCGCACTGGACGTAGGCGACGCTGTCCGGGATTTTGCCGTCGGATGGGCGCAGGACGCGGCCGTACGGGCCGTTGGGCGACAGGAGCCGCTCCATGTCCAGGCCGCCGATGACGTTGGCCGCCTTGCCGCCCTGGTATTCCTTCTTGGCGTCGAGCGGCGTGGTCTCGAAGCCGGTCGCCAGGACGACCGCTCGTGCGGATACGCTCACGCCCTGGGGCTGCTGGGCGAAGTCGATGGCGTCGGTGGGGCAGGCCTTCTCGCACTTGCCGCAGTACACGCAGGCGTCGATGTCGATGAGCGCCTTCTGCGGAATCGCGGTCCCGAACGGAATGTAGGCCGCCCGGCGGGCCCCCATGTTCCCCTCGAACTCGTGGGGCAGTTCGACCGGGCAGGCGTACTCGCACAGCCGGCAGCCGATGCAGAGATCCTCGTCGACGTAGCGCACCTTGCGCGTCAGGTGGGCCTTGAAGGCCGCCCCGTCGGGATCGATCCGATCCACGTCGGTGAACGTCCAGGTGGTGATGTTGTCGTGATGCGCCACGGCCGACATCCGCGGCGTCGTAATGCAGCTCGCGCAGTCCATCGTCGGGAAGACTTTGGACAGGGCGATCATCTTGCCGCCGATGCTGGCGTCGCGTTCCGCGACCAGAACGCTATAACCGCGATCGGCCAGGTCGAGGGCCGACTGGAGGCCGGCGATGCCGGCCCCGACGACCAGAACGTCGGTATCCACGTGCTGATCCATTACGCGCTCACGGCTGCCAGCTCGCCCTGGACGGGGCCGAGCTCGGCAAGAACCGCCTCCATCTCACCGACCTCTTTGAGGAAGGCCTTGGTACAGACGCTGCAGATGGCCGTCAGCTTGAGGCGGCGAATGCTGATGCCGCGCTCTCTCATGGCCGCGTAGACCTTGTTGATGCGACCGGCCAGCTGCTCGTACGAACCTTCATAGGGGCTGTCCGTCCCGCACGAGGCAATCAGGATGCCGTCGATGCCCTTCTCGAAGCAGTGCAAGTAGAACGACTCCGGGAACATGACCGGATCCGGAGTCGGGATCACGAACGTGTTGGCCGGGTACTCCATGTGGGCCTGACCGGTCGCGTCTATGCCCGGGTAGGAGCACAGGAGTGTCGCGATCACCAGCATCCTGGTCTTCGGTGGGGTTGTCTGGTCGGCGGTCACTGGCGATGCACTCCTGCTTTCGGGCGGAGCGAGACGGGAGGACGGCGCCTCCCCTGGGTAGCGGCGAAGTGGGATCGCGGGCGCCCGTAGGGGCGAGCGCCCGCCTGCGTATTGCCTACTTCTTGCGGCGGACGAAGACCCTGTCGTAGCCGTCGGCGGTTGCGAAGCCGAGGAACTCGTGGCCCACCTTGGTGGCCCAGGCGTCGATGTCCGTCTTGGTTACCGGGTCGCTCGACCAGATCTCCAGAACGCCGCCGATCGAAACCGCGCCGATGCCCTTCTTGGCTTCGAGCAGCGGGCCGGGGCAGGCGCTTCCGCGCGCGTCGACGACCTTGGCGACGGAAACGGCGGCCAGGTCGGAATCGGTCATCAGGGTTGTCATTGGAGTTGCTCCTAGTAGACGAGAGCGTTGGTGGCGGAGGTGACTTCGGCCACGAACCGCGCCGCCGCCACGACTTCGGCGTTCTCTACGAGTTGAGTCGCGGTATCGATCTGGCGGGCCTTGACGCAGGGGCCGCACAGCAGAAGCTTGCCGCCCAGTTCGCGGTAGTCGGTCATGAGCTTGGCGAGCGGCGGGAAGCCCTCAGCCGAGACGCTCTCGGCGCGGCCCTTGACCGCGACTTCGACGCCGTCAGCCTGGAGCCCCATCACGACTTCGACGTCGGACGCCAGGGCGGCGACCGCCATGACGAACGGGATCGAGACGTGCTCGCCGTCGTCCAGGCCATGGGTGACCATGATCACGAGCTTTTCAGCCACCTTGGAGTTGCCTCGCTTTCCACTGTGATGGTTCGGGGCGGTATGGCCCCGAATGCGCACACCTCAAGAGAACACTTCCTGCGCGTCTTCAGCCGGGTCCTGCGCCGGATTCGAGTACGAAGCCGCCATGTCGCCCATGCGGGCTATGCGCCGGACCAGGACCTGCCGCATCAGGTCGCAGGCGGACACGATCTCGGCGTCGACCAGCTGGTATCGAACCTCGCGGCCAGTTCGAACCGCTTCCACCAACCCGGCGGAGCGCAGGGCCGCGAGATGCTGTGAGGCTGCGGGCTGAGTCATGCCGAACTGCTCGGCCAGGCAACGTACTTCCACGGGCCCGTTCTGCCCGAGGTAGTGGATCAACTCCAGGCGACGCGGGCTGGCGATGGTCTTGAGGATGTAGGCCTGGAGACCGTAGATGCCGTCAGATTGGCGCAGCATTGCTCAGCTCCCACCTGATTGGCGCGCCGTCCGTCGCGCTGCGACTGCCGGCTCTGGCTCGGTTCTGGGCTTCGGTAGATACCATCTATGCACTACACATGAATACATGAACTGTCTGTATATAAGTAGCACCACGTGGACCGGCTGTCAACGGTCACATGCTCTTGAATTGGGGGCCATCGCCGCCCTCCGGTGGGACCCAGCGGATGTTGGAGTACGGGCACTTCACGGCGCAGGTCATGCAGTGAAGGCAATTGGAGGGGCTCAGGACGATCCCCTCGTCGCCGCGGCGGTAGACCTGGCCGGGACAGAAATGGGTGCACGAGCTGGCGAACTTGTCGTCGCACTCGAGGCAGAGCGATGGATTGAGGATTGTCACGTGGGAAGGTTCGTCCTCGCGGTGCATCGATCCCGTGAGGCTTACGAAGGTCGTCTGGTCCATCCGGCCGGGGTCTTTCCTGGCCAGCCGCCGGCCGGCCCTGGCGCCGAGACGATCCGGTTCCGTCTTGAAGTTGACCGGCAGGTGGCTCTGGACGAGCGACAGCGGCGTCCCGACGAACAATCCCCAGCGGAAGCTCTGGCGGTAGTTCCTGGCGTGCTGGAGTTCGGCCATGATGCCGCGCGCCGCCAGGCGATCCCGGTAGCCGGCCAGCGCCTTCGCCCCGAAGTCGCCGCCGGGGAGCGCGTCCGCGATCGTGTCGGCGGCGCAGATGCCGGATCCCATGGCGTAGTGGATGCCTTTGATCTTCTCCATGTTCACGAAGCCGGCCCCGTCGCCGGCGATCAGGACCCCGGGCCCGCTCAGGGGACCGAGTGAGAGGATCCCGCCTTCGGGGATCGTCCTGGCGCCGGTGGCGATGGTGATGCCGCCCTTGAGCTGGCGTTCGATGAACGGATGGGCGCGGAAGCGCTCGAACTCGCGTTGCGGGTTCAGGTCGCCGTACTTCCAATCGAGACCCAGGATCAGGCCGACGGCGACCGTCTTCGCGTCCATGCTGTACATGAACCCACCCCCGAAAACGCTCGGGGGCAGGGGCTGGCCGAGTGTGTGCACGACTCGATTTGCGCCAAAGGGGTTGTCGCCGGGGAACTGGACCACGGCCTTGATCCCGAGCGAGAACACCTGGGGGTTCCGGGGAGCGCCGAGAAGTTCCTGAGCCTGCGTGGACAGGACGCCGTGGCTTCCGTCCGCGAGGATCGTCACCGCGGCCCGGATCTGCTCACCGGGCAGGTAGTTGGATTGCGGGCGACCGTCCTTGTCGCGCCCCGTGTCCACCAGGCTGACGCCCTTGACGGCGCCGCCCTCGACGAGGAGCGAGCCGGCGGAGTAACCGTGGTAGACCTCGACCCCGAGACGCTCGGCCTGCTGGGTCAGGTACTGGACCAGACGCGAGAGCGAAATCGTGACGTCGCCGCGGTGATGCATCCTGCGGGGAACCACCAGCGACGGTATTCGCACCGCCCGGTTGCCGACGAGGTAGTACATCTCATCGCGCCTCACGGGCATCGCATGGTCCGTGAGCAAGTTGCGTTCCTCCCGCCAGCCGGGCAGCAGCTCGTCGAGAACGGCAGGCTCGAACGCGGCCCCCGACAGGTTGTGGTATCCGGCTCCGGGGGCTTTGTCGATGACCACGACCGATGCCTCGCGGCCATCGCTCTCAAGGCGCTGGCGAAGACGGATGGCGGCCGCCAGCCCGGCCGGGCCAGCGCCCACGATCAGAACGTCGATCGGCTTCATGACGGCTCTCCGGCCATGTCGTGCGTGAGGGCCGGAAGGATCGTCTCGATGTCGCCGACCATGCCGAAGTCCGCGTAGTTGAAGATCCGAGCCCGCGGGTCCTTGTTGATGGCGACGATGATCTCCGAACCCTGCATGCCGGAGATGTGCTGCACCGCGCCCGAGATTCCGACGGCCACATAAAGCCTCGGTTGAACGGTCTGGCCCGTCTGGCCAACCTGATGGTCGTGCGTCGTGAGGCCGTCTTCGACGGCGATGCGAGACGCGCCAACCTTGGCCCTGGCGCCGAGGAGGCTGCCCAGGCCCTCGGCCAGGGGCAGGAGATAGCGTTCGAAATCGGCCCTCGAACGGAGGCCGTGGCCTCCGGCGACGATGATGTCGGCATCGCGAATCGAGACCTTGTCGGGAACCGACTCGACCGCGACCGTCCGCACCCGGAACTCCTTCTCGTCCAGGTCCGCCGTCACCCGTATGACCTCGCCTGTGCGGCTCTCGTCCGGCGCGGGCGCCCGGAACACGCCGGGCCGCACGGTCGCCATCTGAGTGGGGGAGTCCTTCGTGAGAATCGTGGCCATGATGTTGCCGCCGAGCGCCGGCCGGGTCTGCTTGAGGATCCCGATCAGATCCAGGCTGCCCTTGGCGTAGTCGCCGATCTCGAGCTTGGTGCAGTCGGCCGTGAGGCCGGAACTGCAGGCGTAGGCCACGCGCGGCGCCAGTTCGCGGCCCATCGGCGTCGCCCCGAACAGCATCGCCTGGGGCTTGTGCTGCCGGACGACCTGAGCGATGGCCGCCCGGTACGGCATGGGCTGGTATTCGCACAGCAGCGGGTTCTCTATGACGTAGACCTTGTCCGCCCCGCCCCGGATCAACTGCGCCGGCAGGTCGCCGGCATCCGCACAGGGCAGGACCGCGCCGACCTGCACGCCCAGGCCGGCGGCCAGTTCCCTGGCCTTGCCCAGCAGTTCGAACGCGACCGAGCGGATCCCGTCCCCTTCGCGCTCGGCCAGGACCCAGAACTCGCCCGTATAGGTCGGGGTCTTGCCGTCGAGGCGGTACGGCTCGACCTCGGCGGAATGGGCCCGTCCAATGGTCGACCGATACCGAGTCGTCACGAGTGAGATCAGCTCGGCCGGGTCGTGGGCGAACTGGCAGGCGCCGGTGCGCTCCTCGGACGGAGAGAAGATTCGATAGACCTGGGTGCGCGACCCGACCAGGCCGACTCGACTCGGGTCCGCGCCGACGGACTCCGCGGTCCACTCTCGGACCTGGGCCGCGCGCGCATCGCGCGCAAGGTGGAACTGGCGGTAGAGCGGATCCATGCAGGCCGTCACCGTCACCAGGACGGGGTACTGGAGCGGGCGCACGATCTCCGTTCCTTCGGGCCCGATGCGGCAGACGCGGAGGTCGGGCTCGAATTGGAGGTCCCTGGCGTAGGCGATCTGCTCGATGCCGAGCTCCTCCGCAATCTGGGGCGGAACCTGGGCCGTGTCCCCGTCCACCGACTGCATCCCGGTCACGATCACGTAGTCGCGGCTGCCGCCGAGGATCTCCGTCTCGATCCGCCGGATGGCGCAGGCCAGTGAGTAGGCCGTGGCGACGGTGTCGGCCCCGGCAAAGGCGCGGTCGGTCAGGAGGACCGCCTCGGCCGGAACGCGGGACAGGCAATCGATCAAAGCGTCGCGCGCCTGGGGCGGGCCCATGGAGAGGTAGATCGTGCGGCCCCCCGGCGCCCCCTCGGAGATTCGTTGGGCGAACGTCAGTGCCTGCAGGTCCAGCGGGTTGACGACGCTGTCGAGCATCGCCCGCCTCAGCGTGCCCTTCTCGCGATCCCAGGCATCGTCCGGGATATTGCTGATGTCGGGGACCTGCTTGACGAGGACGATGCAGTGCAGGGCCCGAGGCGGGACCCGATCCGGCCGGGAAGTCGAAGGTGCAGCCGAACTACCCGGAGCGCCGGTGTCGAGGCTTCGCGCGGGTTGGGCCGTCTTCGGTCGACCCGGTGTCTTTGTCTTGGTCGCCATGCCCACCCTAGGGGAAGTATGCGTCTAGCACGCATAGTTAATTAGCGTGCATATCTGTATCACCGCTTGGATCGGCTGTCAACACGGCAGAAGGGGGGCGGACGTTTGGCCGGTGCCTCTGAAGGGCGGACGCCGCCGGGGAGGCGGCGCCGACTCGACGGCTGGGTGCCGACGCCGGGCGGGAACGGGGCGCGTTAGGATTGGCCCGGCGGTGGTTGATTCGAGCTTTCCCGAGGCATGTGATGAACGCGATCCTGTACCGGGACGGAGCGCTGGCGGACGGTCGATCGGACCGTCTAGCCGTGGGCGTGAGCATCCTCGTGGTCGACGGGCGGATCGCCCGGCTGAGGCCCAGCGACGACGAGGGGCCGCTGCCGATGGGCGCCGGGGCCGTCGAGATCGTCGACGCGAGCGGCTCGACGTTCGTGCCGGGTATGGTCGACTGCCACAGCCATCTGACCCTCCCCGGCGGGGCCCACTGGATCGACCGCGTGGCGGATCCGGCCGAGACGCAGCTGGCTGTGGCCGAGAACAACGGCCGGTTGATGACGTCCGCGGGGGTGCGGTGGGCCCGCGACGTGGGCGCGTCGGTGGCCGTCGATCCGCTCGATGGCCGGGAGCGCGCCCTGAACCTGGGCGTCCGCGACCGCTGGCAGGGCCGGGCCGGTTGGCCGTACGTCCGGGCCGCCGGGACGTGGCTCGACCGTGAGGGGACGCGCATCGGGCGGCCGTCCAGCCAGGCTTCGAACGCCGAGGAATTGCTCGCCGCCGCGAGCCGCCAGCTCGACGATGGCGCCGATTTCCTGAAGCTCTACCTCGACGGTCCGGAGCCGGGCGTGGCGCCGTGGACGCGCGACGAGCTGGCGCCCGTGATCGAGATGGCCCACGGTCGAGGAGTGAAGGTCACGGCCCATTCCGGCAACCTGGCCGGAGCGCGCGAGGGAGTCGCGGCCGGCGTGGACTCGATCGAGCACGGCATGGAGCTGGACGCCGAACTGGCCGGCCAGATGGCCGCGAAGGGCATCGTCCTGGTCAGCACGCTGGCGGTCTTCCGCTCATGGCTCGGCTTCGGCGCGACGACGACAATCGAACGCTTCGCTTCGGCGGAAGGTCGGGCGCGGGTCCTGGCCCGGCAGGCTCGGGCGCAGGAGAGCGTCCGGCTGGCCCACGCCGCCGGCGTCGTCATCGCCGCCGGGACGGACTTCGGGGGCGGCTCGCTCCGGGCGAACCAGCTGGCCTGGGAGGTCGACTGCCTCGTCGAGGTCGGACTGGAGCCCTGGGAGGCGCTGGCGGCGGCCACCTGGCGGGGCGGCGAGCTGCTGGGCGAGCCCGAGAGCGGCGTCATCCACGAAGGCGGACCGGCCGACTTCGCCCTGATCCACGGAGACCCACTCTCAGATCCAACGGCTCTCTGGCGGGTCTGGCGGGTGGCCTGGGCGTAGGGTCTGGCGAAAGTGGACGCCGCTCGGCGGCCGGCGCGGGCAGTTCGGCGGCGGGGCCATACAATCGCGCCATGAGCGCCGTCGAACGCACCACCGGGCGGGTCTTTCAGCGGGTCCTGGGCGGGTCGCTGCCGGTGGCGGCGCGGGCCGAGGGCTGCACGATCTGGGACGCGGAGGGGCGGGCATATCTCGACGCCGCGGGCGGCGCGATCGTCGTCAACGTCGGCCATGGGCGGCAGTCGATCGTCGACGCCATGGCCAAGCAGGCGCGCGCGTTCACCTACGTCCACGGCACCACGTTCACGACCGAACCGCTCGAGACATACGCGAAGGCGGTCGGCCCGCATCTGCCGGTGGACGATCCGGCGATCTACCCGGTCAGCGGCGGATCCGAGGCGATCGAGAGCTGCCTCAAGCTCGTCCGCTCCTACCACCTGGCCCGGCGCGAGCCCGATCGGACCGTGGTCATCGCCCGCCACGGCAGCTATCACGGCAACTCGCTCGGCGCGCTCGATCTATCGGGCCGTGAGCCGCTGCGCCGACCCTACGAGCCGTGGCTCGGGCGCTTCCGCCACGTCAGCGCCGCGTATCCCTACCGCGCGGGAGAGGCCGCGGCCCACGCCCTGGGCGATGTAGACGCTCTCGTGGCGGACCTGGAATCGGCCATCGCCGAAGCGGGGCAGGGGAGAGTGGCGGCGTTCGTGGCCGAGCCCATCGTAGGGGCCACGCTCGGCGCGGTCGTGCCGCCCGAGAGCTACTGGCCGGCGATCGCCGAGGTGTGCCGGCGCCACGGAATCCTGCTCGTGGCGGACGAAGTCATGACCGGCTTCGGGCGGACGGGCCGCTGGTTCGGGATGGATCACTGGGGCATTCGCGCCGACGTGGCCGCGTGCGCGAAAGGCGCCGGCGGGGGTTACTTCCCGCTGGGATTGGCGGTGGCGAGCGGCGCCGTGTACGAGACGATCGCGCGCCCCGCGCTGCGGGGCGAGGGCGGCGGCTTCGTTCACGGGTTCACCTACAGCCACTCACCGGTGGGCGCGGCGGTGGCGAGCGAAGTGCTGCGGATCCTCGAGACGGAGAAGCTGGTCGAGGCCAGCGCTACGAAAGGCGAGCGGTTGCTGGCGCTTCTGCGAGACCGCCTCGGCGGCAGGGCCTGCGTCGGCGACATTCGCGGCCGTGGCCTGCTTGTGGGCGTGGAGCTGGTCGCGGACCGCGCCACTCGCCGCTCGTACCCGCGTTCGGCGAAGCTGATCGAGAAGGTCATGGCTCACGCCCGGGCACAAGGGCTGCTGATCTACCACGGCACGGGCAACGAAGACGGCACGAACGGCGACACCATCCTGCTGGGGCCGCCGTTCGTGGTCACGGACGAGGAATTGGTGGCGATCGCCGACCGGCTGGCCGAAGCCGTCGATCGGGCCACCGCCGAGGTTTCGGGTCCGGCTTAGCCGGCCGCCGGTTCCGTGTTGGGCCGGCCGCCGAGACGTCCGCTCTTCGGTCCGGCCGGAGTCTGTTCGGCCAGACCCGGTTCGGCCGAGTCGCACTCGTAGTCGGTTGCCGTGTGGCTGAAGCCCAGCCTGCTCGTCAGCCCGGAGACGTGGGGCGGAGCCCACCAGGCCCACGAGCCCAGCAGCCGCATCGTCGCCGGCACCAGCAGCGCCCTGATGATCGTGGCGTCGAGCAGCACGGCAATGGCCATGCCCACACCCAGGCTCTTGATCACGATCAGGTCGCCCAGCCCGAAGGCCGCGAAGACCGAGACCATGATCAGAGCCGCCCCGGTAATGACTCGACCCGATCGGGCCAGGCCGTCGGCGACGGCGGTACGAGTATCGCCGGTCCGGCGGTACGACTCCTGGATGCGCGACAGGAGCAGGACTTCGTAGTCCATCGACAGTCCAAAGATGACCGCGAACATCAGGATCGGGACGATCGATACGGTGAAGCCCGGCGAAGTGAACCCCAGAACGCCGGACAGGTTGCCGTCCTGGAAGATCCAGACGAGCGCCCCGAAGCTGGCGGTCAGCGACAGCAGCGTCATGACCACAGCCTTGATCGGCAGCACGACCGAGCCGAACTGGAACAGCAACATCAGGGCCATGGCCACGAGGATGAAGGCGATCGCACCGGGCATCTGGGCGTTCTGGCCGTCGATGAAATCCAGCGCCGCGGCGTCCGAGCCGCCGACGGCCACCGACAGCCCCGGCCCCGGACTGTGAGCCCGGATCGTCTGCACGAGCGTCTGGCCCGCCTGCGTGCCGGCGAGGGGGCTGATCACCTGGAGGTGCGCCGTCGAACCGCGGATGTCGGCCGCGAGAAGTGCGTTCAGGCCGGCCGGGCGCGCACTGGCTGGTCCGGTGAGCAGCGCGGCCACCTGGGAGGCCGGCAGGGGTTGGCCGTTCTGGCCTGCCAGGGAGAAGGGGCCGTCCACCCGCGAAACGCCGCCCAGGGCGGCCAGGCTGTTCGAGTACTGGATAAGGGCCGTCACGTTCGACTTGGACAGCGGATCGCCGGCCGTGGTCACCAGGATGTCGATCGGGCGCGTCTCGCCGGCCGGGAACCGGGCCTGGATCGTGTCCCAGGCCGCTCTGGCCTCCACGCTCGCGGGCAGGACGCTCGCTCCGGGCAGGCCGGAGCGTTCGCCCAGGAACGGAATCCCGAAGGCGAGCAGCATGACCAGAATCGGCACGAGCACCGCCACCGGGCGCCGCATCACGGCGGCCGCGATTCGCTCCCAGAGCCCGGTTCGCCGGACGTCCGGAACGCCGCCGGAAACGGGCGACGGGGCGCGTCGCAGATGCAGACCGGCGTGGGGCAGGCCGATCCGGAGCCGCTCGATCCGAGGCCCGAGCATGCCCAGGACCGCCGGCAGGAACGTCAGCGCATAGGCCACGGAGCAGAGCGCGATCAGGGCCCCGCCGATGCCCAGCGAGCTGAGCGTCGGGGCGCGGAAGAAGATGAGCCCGGACAGGCCGATCGCCACCGCCGTGCCCGAGAACGCCACGGCCTTGCCGCTCGTGGCCACGGCCCGTTCCACGGCTTCGGCGACCGTCGCGCCGCAGGCCAGCTCTTCGCGGAACCGGCTGACCATGAAGAGCGAGTAGTCGATCGCGAGGGCCAGGCCGAGCATGGTCACGACGCTGGTGACGAAGATGCTCATGGTCAGGTGCTGGGCCAGGAACCAGACGATGGCCAGTGTCGTGGGGATGGTCAGGCCGGCCACCGTCAGGGGCAGGCCCGCGGCGACCAGGGATCCGAAGACCAGGATCAGGATCAGCAAGGCAATGGGCAACGACACCGTCTCGGCCCGGGCGAGGTCCTGCTCGGACTGGGCGGACATGGCCACGCTCAGCGGGGCGTCGCCCGTCAGCTGGACCTGGAACCCGGCCGGAGTCGCGATCTCGGACCGCAGCTCGTCGACGGCGTTGATGGCCGCGTCCGAGCCGAGCGTGAGGTTCACTAGAACCCAGCTGGCCGAACCGTCGGTGCTGATGAAGCGCGAGCTTCCGGTCTGGGCATAGCCGACGACGCTCGCGACCCGCGGATCGGTCGTCAGGCGAGACAGGGCGGCCGCGATTTGACTCTGGTAGGCGGGCGACGCGGCGTCGATGCGTCCGGGCGCCTGGAACAGGACCACCAGCGAGCTCCCGCCCTGGCCGAAGTCGGCGGCCAGCCGTTGCGCGACCTGCTGCGACTGGGAGTTCGGGTCGTACCAGCCGCCGGTCGAGAGCGCCGAGGAAGCGCGGCCGGCAAAGGCGAACGAGGCCAGCGCGACGGCCACGGCGACCAGCGCCACGACCTTCCGCCGCCTGTAGACGAATCGTCCCCAACGCCCAAACATGACCGTCCCTTTCGTGAGTTGCGGGCGACGGGAGACGGACGCCTCCGAGAAGCCCTGTCTTCGCGATGGACGGTCGGCCGACCGATACCGGATTGCCCCCGGTACTAGGAGAATAGAGATTCTCTATTCGTTTTGTCAACTACCCGTCCCGAGCGGCGGCCTCCGTTGGAAACGGGACCGCGCCCGGCTATGATGGTGAGAACGGCGATTCCCCTTGAGGATCAGATGCCCCGTATCACACCGCAGCACGAACAGGCGGTTCGCGGCCGCATCGTCGAGGCCGCCATCCAGGTCTTCGGCGAGTACGGCTATACGCGGGCCAGCATCCAGGACGTCGTCCGGGCGAGCGGGCTATCCGTGGGCGCCGTCTATACCCACTTCAAGGGCAAGGAGGAGTTGTTCCTGGCCGCGTGTGCGTGCGAGGCGGAACACGAGACGGAGGTCCTCCGGCTCAGGCTTTCGGAGCTTGGCTCGCTGCAGGAGAGGCTTCGGGCGGCCGTGGACTGGGCCGTCGATTCCGCGATCGTCGGTGCCAACAACAAGAGCACGCTCGTGCACGCCTGGGCCAATCCGGACTCCGAAGAGCTGCGCGAGCTGCTGAGGGACCTTCAGGAGGAGATGCACGGGTTCGCCCGCCAGGTGCTGCGGGAGGCCGTGGCTGCGCAGGAGTTGCCAGCCTGGATCGACGCCGACGGCATCGCCGGAGCCTTCATCAGCATGATCAACGGCTTCACAATCATGTCTTCGTCGGCCGGACCCGAACTGCCGGAAGAGGCTCGCCGATCCGCTTATGCCCTGCTCGAACTGCTTCTGGCGGCGCCGGCCGAAGAGCCGGACGCGGTTGGCAGGCTTCGGGCGGGGAAGACGGTTTCCGCCGCGACGTCCTAGCCGGCCGCCACTCTCACCTCCCGGTCGCCTGGACGACCGCTTCGACTAGGTAAGGGTTCCTACGCCGTCCACCGCAGACAAGAATCCCCGAAGTTGGGGATGCCAAAACCGGTCCCGGGCACGTAGGGTTTGATCATGGTCGCAGCGCACCCTGACCGAAGCATGGTCTCGCGCGCTCTGACTGCCAGGATTCGGGCGGTCAGAGAGGCTTCCGGCTGTCTCAGAGCCGCCGTCTCGAGCGTCGGGATCGGGCCCCTTGTCGTCTGGCCGGCGGTGGTTGCGCTGGGCAGCCTGATCGCCGTCGGATTCTTCGGCCTGCCGGCCGGGTTGCCCGCGGTGGCTGTTCTGGCGGGCATCTCCGTCGTCGCCATGGCGCTCACGGTCGCTCCACGCAAGCTGAAGGCAGCCGAGGCTCGCGCCGGGCTGGCTCTCGCGCGCGCGCTCGAAGCTGAGACGTCCCAGCGCGCCCGGGCCGACGAACTGGCCGACGTTCTCCGGGCCAGTGAGGGCTTGGTGCTTCTCGGCGAGGGCAGGCTCGACTTCGTGGGCATCCTGGCGGCCGTGACGCCGGTGGGCGCGAGCTCCTACCTGGAGCACATCGAGGGCGACGATGCTGTGATCGCCGCCGCGCACGGACCGCTGGCCCCGTGGTTCATCGGGCTGCGCCGGCGAGTCGACCCCGCGAGCGTCACCGGTCCGGGCCTTTGCTCCTACAGCGCCGCCGGACGTGCCGTCGGCGAGCGGATGCCGTCGGTGCCGTGCCCGGGCGCCGCGACCGACCTGACCGCCGCGCTGGCCATTCGATTCTCCGACCACTCCGGCCGGGCACTGGGCTGGCTGCACTTGATCGACCCGACCGCCGAGCGCATCCTGGAACCGGCCTTCGTGAGCGTGGCCCAGCTCGTGGCCAATCAGATGGGCGTCGCGACAGAAAACAAGGCCCTCCTCACCCGCGCCCAGAACCAGCTGGCCGAGATGAGCAGGGTCCAGCAGCAACTCGTCCAGGTGGCCAAGCTCGGGGCCGTGGGCGAGCTGGCCGCAGCCGTAGCCCACGAGGTCAACAATCCCCTGACCGGAATTCTCGGATTCGCCGAGCTGCTGCTGTCCGAGATTCCCGAGGACGACCCCAGGAACCAGGAAGTGGCCGTCATCCGGTCCGAGGCGGTGCGGGCGCGATCCATCGTCCGGTCGCTGCTCGAGTTCGCCCGCCCCCGGCCGCCACAGCGAGTTCCCACCCAGTTCAACGCCCTGGTGCGCTCCGCCGTGGATCTGGTCCGCTTCCGTGCGGATGAGGCCAGCGTCTGGCTGACCGAGGACTACGGCGCCCTGCCCGACGTCGAGGTCGATCCGGATGCCTTCCGCCAGGTTCTGCTCAACCTCATGAACAACGCCGTCGAGGCGATGCCGCGAGGCGGTGAGCTGCGGGTCTCTACCCGACTCGTTGTCGATCGCATCGCCCTGACAGTGTCCGACAGCGGCGTGGGCATGGACGCCGGCACCCGCGACCGTGTTTTCAGCCCGTTCTTCACGACCCGGCCGTCTGCCGGCGGGACCGGACTCGGGCTGTCGGTCAGCCTCCAAATCGTGGAGGGCCACGGCGGCTCAATCGAGGTATCCAGCGAGCCCGGCCGCGGGTCCGTCTTCACGGTGTGGTTGCCCGTGGCCTGGCACGATCTCGAGGGCCAGGGCGGCGTGGGAGGGCTGCCGGGCGACTCACGTGCCGACACCGGCGCAAGGGCACGTCGGGGCGGCAGGTCGCGGACGGGGGTGGCGGCATGACCTGGGATCTGCGTCCGCAAGCCGGCAGCGCCCGGCCGCGCGTGCTATGCGTCGACGACGAGCCGGTCATCCTCCAGATCCTGAGCCGTCTGCTCACCGTCCAGGGTTTCGAGGCCGTCACGTGCGGCAATCCCGTGGCCGCGCTGGCGACGTTCGACCAGGGCCAGTTCGACGTCGTGATCACTGACCTCCACATGCCGGGCATGGACGGCATGGCCCTTATGAAGGCTCTGCGGGAGCGCCAGCCCGAGCTGCCGGTCATGGTCGTAACCGGGCACGGCACCGTCGATACGGCCATCCAGGCGCTGCGCGAAGGCGCCAGCGGCATGCTGGTCAAGCCGTTCACCGGCGAGGAGCTCCTGACGGAGGTGCGCCGCGCCCTGTCCGCCGCGCAGATGCGCTATGAGGCGCTGCAATACCGGTACCTGAGCCCGGTTCTGGATTCGATCGCCCTGACTTTGTCGACGGCCATTGAGGCCCGCAACCTGGAGACCGGCGAGCATTGCCGCCAGCTGGGCACCCTGTCGGAGCGGATCGCGGCCGTACTGGGCCGCAACGAGCAGGAGCGGATGACGATCCGGATCGGAGGCTACCTGCACGACGTCGGCAAGATCGGCATCGCCGATGCGATCCTGCTCAAGCCGGGGCGTCTCACGGACGAGGAAACCGCCGAGATGCGCCGCCATTCTGAGATCGGGGCGGCCATCCTGGAAGTCCACGAAGCCATGGCCGACATAGCCGAGATCGTCCGGCACCACCACGAGCGCTGGGACGGACAGGGCTACCCGGGCCGGCTGGCCGGCACTGACATCCCGCTCGGGGCCCGCATAATCGCCGTGGCCGACGCGTTCAGCGCCATGACGACCGACCGGATCTACCGCGCCGCGCTACCGGTCGAGCGTGCCTGGGCCGAGCTGCGCGCACACCGGGGCACCCAGTTCGACCCGGACATGGTCGACGCGTTCGAGAGGGTCGTGGACGAGCGGGGGGCGGTGCGCGAGTTGGATGAATCCCTGGAGCATGGCCTCAGCGCGGGCGTCCATGTGCCCACGCCCGGCGCCCAGGCACTGGCGTCGAGTCTGGCCATGCTGCCTGTACTGGGGCCGCTGGCTGTCCCGGTCCAGACGAAGCTGGACAGATGCTCCGCCGCGCCAGAAGGGGAGCCGTGCGCCGTTGCGGAGTCGGGCGAAGGATGCGAGATCGCCGTTGCCCTCGAACCCGACGCCAAGTCGCCGGCCGGGCCGGCCCCGACCACGACTGGTTCTGGCGGACGCGAAGGCATGCCGGTCGCCTGAGGGCCTGCGCCCGGTGCCGCCGGGCGAACCGCCGACGGCACCTGAACGCCAGGAAGGAAGCGTCGCTCTGACTGCGGCCCCTAGATCTTCGCGACCGACCTGATGTAGGCATCGATCGTCGACGTCGTTATGGGCCCGCCGAAAATGCCCCACGGCGGCGGGTCACTGGTGATCGTGACCTTGTCCTTGCACGAGGCCGGCTTGCCCAGGATCGTCTTGGCCTGGAGTTGCTTGCCGGTCTTCGCGACCATGATCTTCACGACGATTGTATGGCGGTAGCGGTAGACCGCGCCGATCTTGCCGTCGCTGACGCGCTTGTAGTCGCCGCAGTAGCTGACCCTGGCCGATTTCTGGGCGCCGACACAGGCCACGAGCTGGGTGCCGGCGCTGCCCCAGTCCTGTACGAAGGCCGCGCTCTCGTCGTAGTCGGTATCGATCTCCGGGAAGTCCGGGTCGGCGAAGTCGACGACGACGATCGGGTGCTTGCTGCCCGCATACGCCGGAGCTCCAGGCTGAGCGATGCCGGCGCAGGCCGCGAAGGCCCCGGCCGCGTCGATGTACGGGTCGGTGGGCTCCATGGGTGTCGGTGCCGGCTCCTGCGTCAATTCGACATCCGGCGTCGCGGAGTCGGAGGAACTCGACGTGTGGTCCCATGGGTTGAACTCGCTCGGGGACGGCGCCGGCGGAGTTCCCGAGGTGTGGTCCCAGGTGTTTACCCAAACCTCTGACGAGGGCGCCGGCGTCGAAGCGTTGGTGGCACAGGAAGCCACGATGGCCGCCACCAGAGCGACCCCGGCCAGGCACGGGAGCTTGGGACGGAAGGGCGATCCGATCATCGTTCTACCCCTGCTCGCGAGGCTTCTGACCGCCATCGAGTCAACGTGACGGCGTGCGCTCGCGATCCCGGCAATTGTAGACCGGGCTGCCTACCCGATTCGGCAGTATTGGCGGGGCGGCCCTGCCAGCAGGGACCCGGCGCGACGCGTTCAGCCGCGGTTCCGCCTCATCAGCCACAGGCCCAACAGCACCAGCAGCGCCGGCCCGATGAGGCGCTCGGTGTCGAGATTGAGGTAGTTGGTCAACACCTGGAAGCCGCCCCACATCGCCAGGATCCCGCCGATGGCCAGCGGCCAGCCCCAACCCTTGCCGGCATGCAGCCGGGCCGGCACCAGGGCCAGAATCCCGACGCCGAGGAACAGCCAGCCCCAGCCGCCGCCGCTGATGACGCGGGTATCGGTGAGGACTGCCGACAAGGCCAGGGCTGTGACCAGGATCCCGAGATAGAGGGCGGCGTCGCCTCGATCGCGCACCCACCTCAGCAGCAGCGCCACTCCCAGGGCCAGGAAGAGAAAAGAAGCGCCAAGATGAGCGACCGTCAGCAACTGCCCGGCGGCCAGCAGGACGCCGAACACGATCAGGATGACGCCCAACATCGGCGCCCCGCGGCCTTGACCGGACATGCCGGTCTCGAACCCCCAGCTGTCCACTCGAACCGCTTTCTGCTCGTCGTCTTTCATGGCGGCAGAGTATCAAGCCCGGGATTTGCGCGTTGCTCCGGGCCGCCGATCCGCCTCTCGGGGCAGATCGCGGGGGCTCGGCCGATCGCTGGCCGCGGGCTCAGTGTCCGGGGGAGACGGCCCGCTCGATAGACGCGTCCACGGAGAGATCCACGTTGCCCTTGAGGGCGCGGGAGATGGGGCAGCCGTCCTTGGCCGCTTCCGCAAGGCTTCGAAACTTCCCTTCGTCCACGTCGGCGGCCCGGCCCCGGACGTTGATCCTGCTCGAGACGACGGTCCAGCGGCCGTCGACGCGGTCGAAGGTGACCTCCGCCGAGACGTCCACGTACTCGGCCTTCGCGCCGGCCTTGGCCAGCTCGCTCGAGAAAGCCATGGCGAAGCAGCTCGCGTGCGCTGCCGCCAGAAGCTCCTCGGGGCTGGTCAGGCCGTTCGCGGACTCTGTGCGGGCCGCCCAGCTGACCGGCAGGGCTGAGAAGGCGCCGCTGGTGACGGTGCGAATCTGGCCCTTGCCGGAGGCCAGATCGCCGTCCCAGTGCACTGTCGCGTTGCGAACCATAGCCATGTGGAGGCTCCCGTACTTCTATAGCCAAATGATCTTGACAGCCCCGCCGGCCTGCCGGGCCCGGCGGGACCGAACGAACCGAAAGATGGGACGCCGCCCGCGGGAGTTGGTCCGGAGGCCCCGTCGGTCGAGGCCGCTTCTAGGCCCGGGCCGGTCGCGCCACTCGCTGGCGGGAGGCGGCGCGGCCCTCGACGGCGACGCGGTCCGAAATGGCCGCGAACAGCGGACGGTGGGCTCGCTCGTCGGGGGCCACGACCCGATCCGCGCGGCCGAAACGCAGGTACGCAGCGACCGCGTCTCCGAACGCCGCCACGAAACCCGGCGTCGCCAACGGATCGAACCCGGCTTCCCAATTCAGCCCCAGGATGCGCACGGCCCGGCCGGCGCGGTCGATGCGCGGCTCGATCCGGCCCACGAAGCGGTCGACGAACATGACCGGCAGGACGTAGTAGCCCCACCGCCGCTTCGCCGCCGGGGTGTACACCTCCCACTTGTAGTCGAAGCCGTATAGCGGGATCAGGAGCCGGCGGTCCCACATGATCGGGTCGAGCGGGGCGATGAAGCTGCAGCCCGGGGTTCCGTCGCCGGGTCGCGGGTCTGCCCCGGCGGCCTCGGCGGCGGCCTCGCGTTCGGCCTGGGCGATCAGAGGCAGCTCGTCGGCGACCACGTAGCGAGTTTCCTTGAGTCCCTCGACCGAAACGGGCACGATCTCGCCGCGGTCGAGAAGCTCGCGGCGCAGCTCGGCCTTCAGGGCGCCCGAACCGGCCCCGAGCCAGACTTCGCCGCTGCCCGCATGGCCCAGCAAACCGTGGGCCCGGAAGCGGGACAGCAGTTTGTGGAGCCGCTGCTCTCGCTCCGGGACGCGAACCGCCAGCAGATCGGCCGGGTAGAGCCGCTCCGTGAGGTCGTAGTAGCGCCGGTTGCCTTCCCGGCGAGCCAGCCCCAGACGCCCCGAGACGGATAACGCGTCGAGCACCGCCCGCACGGCTCCGGTCGGTCCCCACCACCAGTCGATGGCCGGCAGGGGCTCGAAGTCGGCCGAGCTCTTGGGCCCCTCGGCCAGTATGGAAGACAGGATCCGGTCGGCCAGGGGCGCCTGCTCCTCGAGCAGACGTCTGGTTCGGCTGGAGGCGTCCACCTCCCAGGCGATGCGGTAGTACGGCAACTCGCGTGTCGGCAGCAGGTTGAGGCTCTTGTTGTACGCCTCGAACAGCCGCCGCTTGGTGTAGAGGAGATCATCGGTCAGCTCGCGGCAGTAGCCGTCGATGCGGGCCGCCAGGACCAGATCGTGGTTGCGGCCGGCCACTTCGAGCGGATCGAACTGGAGCGAGCCCAGCCGATCGACCACGGCCATCACGCTTTCGGTCGACGCGGCCAGGGACCGCGGTGGCGCCAGCAGCTGCCGGATGGCCAGGAAGCGTCGGGCGGTCGCCGGGTCCAGGTGGTGAGTCATGGCCTCATTGTCGCCGCGCCGCTGACAGGTATTGACAGGATTGAGGCTCCGTCATGGGTGCGGGGCAGTTGCGACCGGGCGAGGGGAGCGGAGGAGCGCCAGCGATCTCGGGCCGACCGTGAACGTGGAGCCCACCCGCCCCCCGGCCTCCGAGCCGGCAGGCAGCTTGCCGTCTCCGTGGAACGTGTCGATCTCGCATTCCCAGGCTCGCGGCGAGCCTACGTCCGGCAAGGTGAAGTCGAGCGGCTCCCACCAGGCGTTGACGAAGATCAGGAGATCGTCGTCGAGGAGTGGCCGGCCCAGCCGGTCGCAGTCCGGGTCTCGCACGCCGTCGAGGTACATGACCACGCTCCGGGTCCAGCCAGCCCGCCAGTCCGAGTCGGTCATCTGCGATCCGGCGGGCGTGAACCAGCGGATGTCGTCGGCCGTGGCTCCGGTCACGAAGCGGTGCCGGCGCAGGACGTGGTGCCGCTTGCGAGCCGCGATCAACGCCCTGGTTGCGTCCAGGAGGGCCTGATCGGCGCCCGCCCAGTCGTACCACGATGTCTCGTTGTCCTGGCAGTAGGCGTTGTTGTTGCCGAGCTGGGTCCGGCCGATCTCGTCTCCGCCGCCGAGCATGGGGACACCCAGGCTCAGCAGCAGCGTGGCGAGCATGGCCCGCGACTGGCGCTGCCGCAGCTCGAGCACAACCGGGTCCTGGGTGGGCCCCTCGACACCGCAATTCCAGGACCGATTGTCGTCCGTGCCGTCGTTGTTCGACTCGCCGTTGGCGTCGTTGTGCTTCTTGTCGTAGCCGACCAGATCCCGCAGCGTGAAGCCGTCGTGGCAGGTGATGAAGTTGACCGATGCGTTGGCCGTGCGCCGCGACGGCCCGTAGATATCGGCTGAGCCGGCCAGGCGGGTAGCGAGATCCGGCAGCGAGCCGGGCACTCCGCGCCAGAAGTCGCGCACGGTGTCGCGGTAGCGGCCGTTCCACTCGCTCCACTGGGCCGGGAAGCGGCCCAGGTCGTAGCTGTCGGTCTGGCCGACGTCCCACGGTTCGGCGATCAGCTTGACCCCGGCCAGGGTGGGGTCCTGTGAAACGAGGTCGAAGAACGCCGCGACGGCGTCGAAGGGGCCGTTGTCGCGCGCCAGCGTCGCGGCCAGGTCGAAGCGGAAGCCGTCTACGTGCATCGCGCCGACCCAGTAACGGAGCGCGTCCATTATCAAACGCAGACCGATCGGGCTGGCGGCGTTGATGCTGTTGCCGGTGCCGGTCGTGTCGTAGTAGAAGCGCGGATCGGCCGCCAGGCGGTAATAGGCGGGGTTGTCGAAACCGCGGAAGCACAACGTCGGCCCGAGGTGGCTGCCCTCAGCCGTGTGATTGAAGGCGACGTCCAGGATGACCTCCAGGCCGGCAGAATGGAGCGTCTTGACCATGGCCTTGAACTCGGCCACCTGGCCCCCCGGCCGCCCCGCCCGCACGGCGGCAGAGTAGGCCGCGTGCGGGGCAAGGAAGCCGATGGTGCTGTAGCCCCAGTAGTTGTCCAGCGACTTCGAGCGCAGGAATGGATCGTCCAGGTGGTGCTGGACCGGCAGCAGCTCGACGGCCGTGATGCCCAGCGAGCGCAGGTGATCGAGGGCCGCCGGAGCCGCCAGGCCCGCATATGTGCCCCGCAGCGCTTCGTCCACGCCGGGATGCCGCATGCTGAAGCCCTTGACGTGGGTCTCGTAGATGATCGTGTCGGAGTAGGGGATCTGGGGCGGGCTATCGCCGCCCCAGTCGAATGCCTCGTCCACGACCAGACAGCGCGGCACGAACGGCGCCGAATCCAGAGCGCTGTAGCCGTCCGGCTGGCCCGGGGGATAGCCCAGAACCTCGGTGCCCCACTCGACAGACCCGTAGATCGCCCGGGCGTAGGGGTCCAGGAGCAGCTTGTTGGCGTTGCAGCGCAGCCCGCGCGCCGGCGAGTATGGGCCTACAACCCGGTAGCCGTAGCGCTGGCCATCCCCGACGCCGGGCACGAAACCGTGCCAGACGCCCGCCTCCTCCTCGCTCAGCCGGATCTGCTCCTCCCCGCCAAGGGGATCGAAGAGACACAGCAGCACGCTGTCGGCGATGTCCGACGCCACGGCGAAGTTGGTCCCGCCGGCCGCCGGAGTCGCGCCCAGCGGATACGGCTTGCCCGGCCACACCTCCATCTGGCGGTCCTCACTGGGTAAGCTACGGCGGATTGCGTTCGGGAATGTGACACATCGCCGGGGGCAGGTCCAGAGGTCGCGGTCCGGGCGCGTTGGTGGCGTCAGATCGGCCGGACCAGATCTTCGTCGGGGCTTTCGGCTTCCTGCTCGTGCCGGATCACCATCGAGTGGACGCCCGCGACCGGTTGCGGACTCCCGCCGGCACGGGCCGCCTCAGATTGCCACTCGCTCTCAGGCGCCGTTTGCTCCGGCGGCCCCAGGACGGCGTCGACGGCAGCCAGCAGCGTCTCCGGCGAGAACGGCTTGGCCAGCAACGGGTCCTCGTGCCGGTCGCTGTCCACGATCTCTTCGGCATAACCGGAGGCGAGCAGGACTCGCAGGTCCGGTCGGGAGTGGCGCAACCGGCGGGCCAGTTCCGGGCCTCGCATGCCGGGCATGACGACGTCGGTCAGCAGCAGATCGAAGGGTTCGGGCATCGTTTCAGCGGCGATGATCGCTTCGCCCGGGTCCGCGGCGGCGGTGACTTCGAAACCGGCCCTCACCAGCACGCGCTGGGCGATCTCACGCAAGACCGGCTCGTCCTCGACCAGCAGGATTCGACCGGCACGGCGCGGCGCGGGCTGGGGCGCCTCCGGGGTAGCTTCCGGCTCCGGCTCGACGCTTGGGAAGAAGAGACGGAAGCTCGTGCCCTTGCCCACCTCGGAGTCGACTATGACGGAGCCGTCGGACTGCATGATGATTCCGTGGCAGGTTGCCAGGCCGAGCCCGACGCCGTGGCCCTGGCCCTTGGTTGTGTAGAACGGCTCGAAGATGTGCTCGCGCGTCTGCTCGTCCATGCCAACGCCCGTGTCTCGGACGGTGATGGTCGCGTACTTGCCCGGTACGATCTCGCGCGGCCGGGAGCGGGCGCTGGCGACGTACTTCCTGTAACCCGTGGTGATCTCCAGCAGGCCGCCCCTGGGCATCGCGTCGCGGCTGTTGACGGTCAGGTTGAGGATGACCTGCTCGAGCTGCGAGCGGTCGGCCCGCAGGCAGCCGGCGTTCGGGTCGAGCACGATTCGGAGTTCGATCTGCTCGCCGATGAGGCGGCGTAGCATGGACTCGAGGCCGCCGACAACTTCGTTCACCTCCACGACCTTGGGCTGGAGGACCTGGCGACGGCTGAACGCCAGGAGTTGCTGGGTGAGTCCGGCGGCCCGTTCGGCGGCATCTCGTATACCCCGCAGGTACTCCGTGATGTCCGTGCCGGGCGGTTCGTCGAGGGACAGCTCGGCATAACCGATGACGGCGGTGAGGATGTTGTTGAAGTCGTGGGCGATGCCGCCGGCCAGCCGCCCGACGACATCGAGCTTGTGCGACTCGCGCAGCTGGCGGGTCAGCAAGGTGACCTCGCTGGTGTCCTCGAGGATCGAGATGGCGCTCCTGACCCTGCCGTTCTCGTCGCGGATCGGCGCCAGGTGGGCGCGGACCTCGAGGGCCTGGCCGCTTTTGGTCTGGCACTCGAGCCGGTCCTGGGACACCGCCTCGCCCGCCAGGATGCGCGGCACGAGGGTCCGGTTCATCTCGTTCAGGGAGAAGATGGGGATGCGCCTGCCCTGAGCCTCCTGGGCCGTGTAGCCGAAGAGGTTCTCGGCGGAACGGCTCCAGAAGAGGACGCGCCGCTGGCGGTCGAGCACGACGATCGGCAGGGGCGCAGCGTCGAGGATCGCGCGCAGCGTCTCGGACGTCTCACGCAACGCCGCCTCGAGCGAAAGCCTCTTCTGCATGGCAACGGACTGCTCACCGATGAGATCGACCATGGTGGCGATGACCAGGGCCACGATGGCCACGCTGCCGAGGCTGATGGCCGGGAAGTCGATGCTGCCGGAGATGCCCTGGATGGTAAGTGCGGCCGGGGCGACGAGGGCCGCCGTCATGAGGGCGGCCAGGCGGCGTGGCGTGATCCGGTGCTCAGTGGCGGGGTTGGGTTCTCCGGAGCGGGCCAGGGTCGGGTGCAGGGCCGCCACGGTCCACAGGACGTACTGGCCGGCGTATCCGGCGCCCCCCAGGACGTGCAGGATTCCACCCTGGTTGGATTCGAACAGGCCGTCCGACACGAGCAGCGCCAGGATGCTGGCGAAGAAGAGCCGGATTGAGACAGAACCCATGCCCGTGTCCAGGACCAGGCAGGCCGACACCCCGATAAGTGCGATGTCGGACACCAGGTACACGACGCCGATCGTCTTGGCCAGCGGCGACAGGCCGGTCATGGTCATCAGCGGGTCGGCGAAGGTGATCCAGGCCATCAGGCCGAGTCCGACGGTCAGGATCGCGCCGTCGAGCAGGACCCCGAAGCCCGGGCTCGCATTCCGGCGAACGACCAGCAGGGTGAAGCCCAGAGCCAGAAGCGGGTAGGCGCTCAAGAAGAAAATGGCCCCAATGCCCGGCTCGGGCGTCGGCGCCGTCGCGGTGTCGGCCGGGCTCAGTAGTTCGCCCAGCGCCAGACAGGCCTGGCCCGCCGCCAGGAACAGCCATGGCAGCCGCGGCTTGGGGTTGTGGAGCGCCAGGCCGACGAGGACCGCGATAGCCGACCCGACGGCCAGCGCCACGAACAGATTGTCCTGCCACGAGGGGAACAGGAGCACAGCCAGCGTCGCGGCCGCGAGGGCGACCCCAAGGTATCCAGCCCATAGCCACTCGCGGATGGCGACGGCGATTTCGGCGCGTGTGGGCACCCCCACAGCATCTCTCGCCGGGCCCGATTCTCGAATGGCCTGAACGTCCTACACCGAATGGCGGAGGCCCGTGCATGCTCCGGCGATGGCATCCGCGACGCGCCTTCTGTAGATGTCCGGGCGGGTCCGTCGGGCCCGAGATCGGCCTAGTACCAGCCGTGCGCCTTCCAGAAGTTGTAGGCGCCGCAGGCGGAGCCGTAGCGGCTCTTGACGTATGAGAGGCCCCACTTGACCTGGGTCAACGGGCTCGTTTTCCAGTTCGAGCCGAACGAAGCCATCTTCGAGCCGGGGAAGGCCTGTGGGATGCCATAGGCACGCTCGGGGCTACCCGCCCGTGGGTTCCACTTCGATTCGCGAGTCCAGACGTAGTTGATGCAGTTGTACTGGCTGATGCCGACGGCGTTCTTGACATACTGCCGTGCCCCGGCCACGGTGTCCGGGAGTGGCGTCGCACGTGGCTTGGGCCGTGGAGTGGGCTTGCGGGTGGGCTTCGGCGACGGCGTGGGGCTGGGACTGGGGCTGAGACTGGGACTGGGGCTCGGTGTCGCCGTCGGCGTCGGGCTGGGGGTGGCCGTGAGTTCGCCCAGCCCCGGAAGGCCCAGCGCCACCCGCTCGTCGGTTCCGGGTTGAGGGGCGGCCGTCGAATCGGCGAGCGCGCCCGGCAGCAGGCCGACCGCCAGCACGGCGAACACGTTCAGGGCGACCAGGACGCCGATGGCGACGGAACGAGTTGTGACTCTCATTGGTCCTCGACTGCGGAGGTTCGTAGAGACCGCTGCAGGCGGCCTCGTGCGGCCTGCTCGACGGGATCGAGGGCTTCACACGTCAGGGCGGCAGGATAGCACCGAGCCCCGATGGCCTGCCGGAACGGCGGCTAGGGGCCGTCCGCGGTTGGGAGTTTGACGCCCCGGCGCCTAATCCCGATAATTGCAGTAGGAATTAGTTGGCGCCCCGTTCACGGCAGTGGACGGCGAGCATGTTCGGCCCGCGAGGACCGTTCCAGAGTCCCACGCGAGGAGCGCAATGGCGACCAGTCGCGAGATCGTGTCAAGCGAATACCAGTACGGATTTCATGACGAGGTCGACTACCTCGAGGAGACGAAGGCCGGCCTGACGCGGGAGACCGTCGAAGCCATCAGCCGCTTCAAGAGCGAGCCCGAGTGGATGCTCGACTTCCGCCTTCGTGCCTACGACCACTTCCTGTCCCGGCCGATGCCGAGCTGGGGCGCGGACCTGTCGCAGATCGACATGGACAAGATCGTCTACTACCGGAAGCCATCCCAGGGAGAGGAGAAGTCCTGGGACGACGTCCCGGACAAGATCAAGCAGACCTTCGAACGCCTGGGGATCCCAGAGGCCGAGCGCAAGTTCCTGGCCGGAGTGGGGGCCCAGTACGACTCCGAGGTCGTCTACCACAACGTCCGCGAAGAGCTGTCGAAGATCGGCGTCGTCTTCATGGGCACGGACCAGGGCTTGCGAGAGTACCCGGACATCTTCAAGCGGTACTTCGCCACGGTCGTGCCGCCGGAGGACAACAAGTTCGCCGCGCTCAACAGCGCCGTGTGGTCCGGCGGGTCGTTCGTCTACGTACCGAAGGGCGTCGAGGTTCCGCTGCCGCTGCAGGCCTACTTCCGCATCAACGCCGAGAACACCGGTCAGTTCGAGCGGACTCTGATCGTGGTGGAGGAAGGCGCCAAGGTCCACTACATCGAGGGCTGCACCGCCCCTATCTACACCACCGACGCGCTTCACGCGGCGGTCGTTGAGGTCATCGCCCTGCCCGGATCGAAGGTCCGGTACACAACCATCCAGAACTGGTCCAACGACGTCTACAACCTCGTGACCAAGCGAGCCCACGCTCACGCCAACGCCACGGTCGAATGGATCGACGCGAATACCGGTTCCAAGCGGACGATGAAGTACCCGAGCATCTACCTGCGGGGCGAAGGCGCCACCGCCGAGGTGATCTCGGTCGCGGTCGCCGGCGACGGCCAGCACCAGGACACCGGGGCCAAGGCAATCCATCTCGCGCCCAACACGCGCAGCCGGATCATCAGCAAGTCCATCTCGAAGGGCTCGGGCCGGACGACGTATCGGGGCCAGCTCAAGGTTGTGCCCGGAGCGACGGGTGTGGTGGCCAGCGTTCGCTGCGACGCCCTGCTGCTCGACGAAGGCAGCCGCTCGGACACCTATCCCTACATCGACATCCAGGAAGACGACACGACCATGACCCACGAGGCCACGGTCGGCAAGATCAGCCAGGATCAGATCTTCTACCTGATGAGTCGGGGCCTGACCGAGAACGAGGCCACCAACCTCGTCGTCCAGGGCTTCCTGGAGGTCTTCACCAAGGAGCTGCCGATGGAGTACGCCATCGAGTTCAACCGCCTGGTCAAGATGGAGATGGAGGGTTCGCTAGGGTGATCGCCCATCCTCACGCCGGATCGCAGACGGCGTTCGCACGATGACACAGCCCCTTGGGGCGGGGACCCCGGCCGTGGCCGCCCGCCAGGCGCCGACCGATCTGACGCTGAGTTTCGTCGACGAAGCCACAGTGCGCGGCGTGGCTGTGGCGGCGGCCGATCCCGACTGGCTGCTGTCGGACCGCCTCGATGGCCTGCGCGGTTTCGAGGCGCTGCCGACCGAATCGAACTCCCTCTACACCTCCTATGTCGATCTGCGCAACGCCAAGCTCGGCGGCGCTCGGCCATATGCCTCGGGTGGGGCCGTGGCAACGGGCGGGCAGCTTCCCGAGGGTGCCGCCGCCCTGGCCGAGATCGCGGGCGACCGTGTCACGGCCCTGGTTCTCGAACCGGAGGCTCGAGACGCGGGCGTGATCCTGGAGACCCTCGGCTCACTGGCGTCTCGGGATCCCGACCGGTTCCGCGAGCTTCTGGAGGGCGGCTGCACTCTGCCCGACAACGACAAGCTGGCCCAGATGACCAGGGCGCTCTGGAGCCACGGCCTCTACCTCCACGTCCCGGACGGCGTCCGCCTTGAGCGGCCCGTCGTCCTGCGCTGGGTCATGGGCGAACCCGATCGGGCGTTGCTGTCCCGAACGATCGTCTCGGTCGGTGAGGACGCCCAAGTCTCGGTTCTGGAGGAGCAGGTCGCCGCACCCGAGTCGGGCAACGTCGCCGCGTCCGCCGGGCAGGCGTTCTTCGCCGGCACCACGGAGGTCCAGGTCGGGGCCGGTTCGACCCTCTCGTTCGCCGGGCTGCAGGACCTGCCGACGAACCTGGTCGCGTTCCAGCATCGGTCCGCCGTCCTGGGCAAGGGCGCGAGCGTTCGCTGGGCCCTGGCCCAGCTCGGTAGCCGGGTTATCCGCAGCCGCATCGACAACGTCCTCGAGGGCGACGGTTCGACCGTCGAGCAGGCTGAGATCGTCTTCGGCTCGTCGGATCAGCTGTTCGACCTGACGTCGTATACATGCCACGCCGGCCGCGACACCACGGGCAACCTGCTCAGCAAAGGCGCCCTGGCAGACCGGTCGCGGGCCTACATGAAGGGCCTCATCACGATCGACAAGCCGGCCCACGGCACGGACAGCTACCTGGGCGAGTTCGCCATGCTGCTGTCGCGCCAGGCCCGCTCCGTCGCCATCCCGAGCCTCGAGATCGATCAGCCGGACTGCCGCCGCGTCGCTCACTCGAGTTCCGTGGGCCCGATAGACGAAACGCAGCTCTTCTACCTGGAGAGCCGCGGCATCGACCCGGACGAGGCTCGCAAGTTCATCGTCCTGGGCTACCTCGAGCCGGTCGTGGCCAGGGTTCCGCTGCCGGACGCGCAGGATCGGCTGCGGGCTCTGCTCGAAGCGAAGTGGGACGCGCAGGGCGGCCACGCCCGATCCGCGGTCGCGTGAACCCGAGATGACCGGCGCCGCCCCGAGGGTGCGGGTCGACCTTTGCGCGACAGAAGACGTCGCGCCCGGAACAATGAAGCTGGTCGAGGTCGGCGATGCCCTGGTGCTGGTCGTGAACCAGGGGGGCGAGTTCCACGCAACCCAAGGCATCTGCACTCATCAGTATTTCGAGCTGGACAAGGGTTTCTTGACCGGCGACTCGATCACATGCGCGCTGCACATGTCGCGCTTCCAGCTTTCGGACGGTGAACCGCTCGATCCGCCCGCGGAGCTCCCGCTGGTCGTCTATCCAGTGATGATCGAGGCCGGCCGGGTGATGATCGAGGTCCCGCCGGGGCCACTGGACCAGAACCGCTAGGCGGCCCGCCTGCCGGCCGCTCTACAGCGACAGGAGCACGCCCAGGCCGAGTTCCTCGGCCCGCCGCAGGATCGCTCCGGCGAAGACGACGTCGGTCAAGCCGGTGCCCAGATGCGAGACCAGCACCCGCCCCGCCGGCCGGGGCAGGGGAGAGGCGCGGAGCGCTTCACCGAGGGTCATGCCCGGGTCCGGGTAGCCGGCGAAGCCGCCGCTCGCCCTCGCGGCCAGGAACTGGTTGGGCTCGTCGACGGCGAACAGGGCCGCCCCTCGCGCCAGCGAGGCCGGAGCCTGCATGTCGTAATCGACTGCCACGAAGAGCGTCTCCGGCCCCAGCCAATCGGGGTCGAGGGTCTGGTGCTCCGGCCCGAACGACACCGCGGACACGACGACATTCGCGCCTGCGACCGCCTCCCGCACGCTCGCGGCCACGGACACGGAGCCGACGCCGTCGACGGGAGTCACGTCGCCCGCCAGGGCTCGAGCTCGCTGTGCGTCTACGTCGACGACCCGAAGTGCCGCTCCCGGCAACAAGTGCCCGATCACCGGGACGTGGCTCCTGGCCTGAGCACCCGCGCCGAGCATCGCGACCACCGGTTTCCGCCCCCGGACGGCCGGCGTGAAGAGGCCGATGGCGGTGCCGGAAACGGCCGCCGTCCGTTGCGCGGTGATCACGCCGGCGTCCATGACCGCCATCGGGCGGCCGGTCGCGGCGTCGTTGAGGATCACCAGGGCGTGATATGTGGGCAGGCCGATGATCGGGTTGGCCGGGAACCCGACGATCCATTTGATGCCGATGAGATCCTCGTTGCCAGTCTCGTCGTCGCCGGCCAGGAGGGCGGGCATGGCATGGGCGAGGGAACCGCTCGGCCGGGGGTGGACGCCGATCTTCGCCGGCAGCTGAGCCGTTGCACCTAGCGCGGCCAGAGCGGTCCGGGCCAGGTCGAGCCGCTCCGGGAGCGCGGGCATTGACGCCGCGACATCCGCGGCGGAAAGGAAACGAAGGCCGGGGGAACCTGTCACGCCAGCAGTGTACCGGGTACGATTGGCCGGCCAAACGCCCGGGAACGCCCGGACATCGCCGCGTCGTGGCGGTCGGCTCAGCCGCCCGTCGAAAGGAAGGATCCGGGTTGAGAACGCTGAAGGGCTTTGGTGCGGCCTTGACCGTCTCGTCCGTGTTCACCGTTTGGCTTGTGGTCATGCTCGGCGCGAGCTGGCTGTTCGCGATGATCGGCTCCGGCATCGTCGGGCTGAGCATTCTGGCCGTCGTCTTGACCGGTACGACGGAAAGGGACATTGCGGCTGATGCCGCCTGGCTGGCCGCCGCGCCTGATCTGCCGCCGGCATCCGACAGGCGACGGCTCGAACGTGGGCCCGCCCCCGCCCCCGCGCCTCGCGCCTCCAGGACCGGGGCCGGAGGCAGGGTCAAGCCCGGAGCCGACCGATGAGTTCCATCGACAGGCCAACTCTGGAGGCCCGGATGCGGGAGCAGGGCCTTGAGCCGGCGGCCTGGTCCAACCTGCCCGGCGAGCGGTACGAGGAGCACACTCACGACTTCGACAAGGTCGTCGTGGTCGCGGAAGGGTCGATCACGTTCGGCATGCCCGGCTACGGCGTCGGTTTCATGCTCTCGCCGGGCGAACGACTGGATCTGCCGGCCGAGGTGAGGCACGACGCCATCGTCGGTCCGAAGGGCGTCACCTGCCTGGAGGCCCACGTTCCGTCGGGCACGATCGGCAAGCGGCCGAAGGGTCGCGGATACCGCTGGTAGGCAACTTGAAGTCGCGTTTCATGTCGAAAATGCGGCAATAGGCTAGGCTGCTCTAGCATCGAGTCCAGAGGTCCCGCCTTTCCGACCCAGGTTGTGCGACTGCGCCGGGACCGTCTGGCGAGTCGATGCCGTGCCCTGGAGATCGGCACGACGCGACGCCAGAGGAACAGCGATGGGTTCTTTGGAACGGATCGACGAGACCGACGCCCGTATCCTCGACCTGCTGCAGCACGACGGCCGAGGTTCCTATGCGGAGGTCGGGCAGGCGGTAGGCATGAGCGGCCCGTCGGCCCATGAGCGCGTCAAGAAGCTCGAGAGCCGGGGCGTGATCCGTGGCTACTCCGCGCTCGTGGACCCCACCCTCTTGGGCTACGGCGTTCTGGCGTTCATCTTCATCAAGCAGGTTCCGGGCACGATCGCGACGGACCTCACCGGGGATTTCGGCTTGATCGAAGAGATCGAGGAGTGCCATCACATCGCCGGAGAAGCCGATTACCTGCTCAAGGTCCGAGCCACCGGAACGCGTCATCTGGAGCGGGTTCTGCACCGGATCCAGGCCGTTCCGAACGTCTTCACGACGGAAACGCAGGTCGTCTTCTCGAGCGCGTTCGAGCGCCGGCCGCTCAGGCTGAGCCGCGAGTTGGATCTCGAGGTCGGGTCAAACGGCAACGGGGACCGGCCCCGGTAGTGGCAGGCCGCCCCGCACACTCCCCCGATTCCGCGCCGCTTCAGGAGCCCGCCGATCTGTCTTCGGCCGGCCGGCCGAGATCCCCCGGGCCCGTCCACGAGCCCGCGCCCGAGACAAGCCGGGCCGGAAACACCGTGCCGGAGGAACGGGTGGCGTCGATGTTCGACCAGATCGCGCCCGTTTACGACCGGATGAACACGATCATGACCGCAGGTCGAGACGGCGGCTGGCGCAAGGCCGCGGTTCGCGCCACAGCCCTGAAGGCGGGTGGCCGGGCTCTCGACATCGCCTGCGGCACCGGCAAGCTGACCTGCGCTCTCGCGGCAGTTGTGGGGCCGAGCGGCCACGCGACGGGTCTGGACATCGCCCCGGCGATGCTGGAGGAGGCTCGGCGGGCCTGCGGCGAACTGCCGAACGTGGATTTCGTCGCCGGCAACGCGCTGGCGCTGCCGTTCGAGGCCGGCGCGTTCGATGCGGTGACGATCGCCTTCGGGATGCGGAATCTGTCCAGCTTCGAGGCCGGTTTCGCCGAGATGGCCCGGGTAGTCCGGCCGGGCGGCCGGGTGGTCTGCCTCGAGCTGACGTCGCCGCGACCCCGGATACTCGGCCGGTTGTATCGAACCGTCTTCCGGATCACGGCACCGACGATCGGCTCACTCTTCCGCAAGCGGGCCGCGTACGCCTACCTGCCCAATTCCCTGGAGGGCTTCCCCTCGGCCGAAGAGTTGGCCGAGACGATGCGCGCCGTCGGCCTGGCCGACGTGTCCTTCAAGCGGCTGGGCTTTGGCGTCGTCGCTCTGCACGTGGGCGAGGTGCCCGGCCGGCGCTGAGCTAGCTGGGTTCGCCGGAGCCGGCCTCGTAGGCCTGCTTCTCGGCTTCGAGCCGGGCCGCGTCCTGCTCCTCCATGACCTGGCGGATCCTGCCCTCCACGTACTCGCCGTGGAGGTGGAGCAGCCTCTCGACGGTCCGCTCGTCCATCGGGCTGCCTTCGTCGGCCATCATCCTGGCCAGGAGCGCAGACTCGGCGTCGTCCACGGGTCCCCCTGGGACTTCGGCCGACTCGAAGGGATGCTCCGCCAGCACGAACCACACAACCAGCGCTCCGATCATGAGGCCGAGAATCCCGAAGAAGACGTAGAAGGGCCCTGCGTTCATGGTGGTGTCGTTCTCCACATGACTGGGACGCCGATACCGCGGTGCGGCACTCCAGAGACTCCGGCCAGTATACGAACGGTCGCGCCGCAAGGCTTGCGCCAAAGCCCGCTAAACTGAGCCGCCATGATCAACTTCACGCCCGACCCCATTCTGTTCGCGCTCGGACCAATCGAGATCCGGTGGTACGGCATCGCCTACATCGCCGCCATCATGGCCGGCTACTGGCTGGCCAGGCGCGAGGCTCGCCGGCGGGGCGAACGCGACGAGATCATCGTCGACTCCCTGATCATCATCGCGGTGGCCGCGCTCCTCGGCGGCCGGGCATACCACGTCATCGACCAGTGGGCCTACTACAAGGACCACCTGAGCGCGATATTCCTGCCTCCCTACAGTGGCCTTGGCATCTACGGCGGTCTCTTCACCGGCATGCTGGCGGCCTGGGCGCTGGCCCGCCACCACAAGGTCAGCTTCTGGCGCTGGGGCGACATCATCGTGCCGGCCGTTCTCCTGGCTCAGGTCGTGGGGCGCTGGGGCAACTTCATGAACCAGGAGTTGTACGGGCCGCCCACGAACCTGCCGTGGGGCATCGCCATCGACTGTGCCCACAGAGTGGCGCCCTACTTCTGCCCGGCCCAGGGCGGCACCACGCCCGCGGACGCGCACTTCATCCCGCTGTTCTTCTACGAGTCGATGCTGAGCCTGCTGGGCGTCTTCACTCTGCTGTGGCTCTGGAACCACTTCACTGCCCGCGGCCGTATCCTGATCGCCGGCGACGTGGGCCTGATCTACTTCGTCTGGTACGGAATCGAGCGAACCGTTCTCGAGACGTTCCGGGGCGGTTGGGACTGGGTCTTCCCGATGAAGGTGGATCTCCCATACGTAAGGGTCGAGATCCTCAACCAACCCCTGGACCTGCCCTTCGGTCAGGTCTTCCAGAACCCGCCGATGGCCCAGATCGTGGGCATGGGGGCGGCCGCCGCGGCAATCGTGGCCATCCTGATCCGCCACTGGTGGGTCCGGCGCCATCCACTCGAATCGGGCAGCGGCCCTGCCGGCGGTGAACCTGAGGAGCAGGCAGTCGCCGCGTCTGAACCCGTCGCGCCTCCCGAGCCGACGCCCGCGGATTAGGCCGCTCGGCGTCGAGCCGTCCCAGGAGCCGGCTGCGTCAGTTCGGCTGCGCCCCCGGTTTGTGAAGCTGATTCAGCATCTCGATGAACTCGGCCGGAGGCGAGAAGCGGACCGTCTGGCCCTCGATCTCCGTCGGCAGCAGCGTGAGCGCGCCGCCGTGGCGCCAGTAGACGTTGGGCGTGATGGGCCCGGGGCCCTGCCGGTACAGATCCGCCGCCAGGGCGATCACGGCCGTGATCCCTTCCACGACTGCCAGATCCTTGATCTGCATGAAAGCCACGACGTGGCGATTGGGAACGACAACCAGTTCACCGTACGGCGACCCGCCGGTCACGAAGTCGCCCAGCATCATGGCCCACGTTGCAGTGAAGAAGCTGTCGCCGACCAGGATGGTCAACGTCGCGCCGCCTTCGGCCTGCTGCCGCTCGACCGACGGCCTGTCGGACGAGCGCACGTTCGCCAGGCCGATCTCAAACAGTTCGTCCGTTGGGCGGCCCCATCTCGCGGCCGTTTCGGGCGGAACAGACGTCACGGTCTTCGGGTAGTCGATCGCCAGGGCCGCGATCATTCCGCCCGCCAGCGGCTTCTTGACGAGCATTTCGCCGCCTTCGGGCAGGCCGGCACCGTAGTCGTCGGGATAGACGCGGACCTTGAGCATGTCCTTGACCGCGTCCCAGGACATGTCCTCGGCAAACTCGGCGTTGTTGAGGACCGAGTCGAGATGGTCGGACACGAGTTCAGGCCAGTCTTCGGCCGCCGCCAGGTGGCACTTCTGGGCCAGGTTGACCAGGCCGATCATCATCGGCTGCTCGCTGCCCATGTCGACGTCCAGCCCGCCGCCGTCTGCTTCGACGACGCCCCTCGAATGTGCGGCCAACCAGCCGTCGACCAGCTTGCGAAACCGGGCGTATTCCGACGGCGCCATGAAGGCTGCCCAGTCGGGGACCGAGCCGCCCGGCCTGATCTTCTTGAGAAAGCCCATCCTGCCCTCCTGCGTGACCCGGACATTGTCGCCGCCGCGGATCAACCCGCGCTTATCGGGCGCCTCCGCCGGGCAGCCAAAGGCCCCGGGCCGTTGCCGGGGCCTTGAGTCGACGGGCCGCAACCGGCGGCGCAGTTGGACGCGCGTCAGTGGCCGGCTTCGCTCAGGCTCTTCTGACTCAGGATCGAGCGGGTCCGGGCCGGGTCGTTCGTGGCGAACGCGATCGTGTTGCGATCTCCCCCGGCACTGCCCATCGGGAAGACGGCGTGGACGTTGATCTTCGCGTCGGCGAGGGCGCGACATGTCCGGGCGAGCGTTCCGGGGGAGTCCGCGAGCGTGATCGGGACCAGTTCGATTTCCTCGAACTTGAAGTCACGGCCGAGCAGCAGTCTCCGCGTTGCCGCCTCGTCGTTGGTGACGACGACGAAGCGCCCCGAGTCGCCGCAGGCGACGGCGGTGCCGCCCGTGATGTTGATGCCGCGCTCGGCCACGGCTTCCGCCACCTGCGCCATCGAGCCGATGCGATTCTCGAGGTCGACGAGGAATGCGATCATGGGACGTCTCCGCAGTCGGGGAGGCCCGTGGCAGGCCGGCGCCTGTAGGCCGCGGCCCCCGAGACAACGATCCTAGCCACGAGGGTCACCTGCGCCTACGGACGGAGGCCGGTCGGGCTCGCATGTCCCGTACGGCGCGCCCGGCGTCTCGCGCGGCCCTGCTGGTGGGAACCTATCCGGTTTGGTGGGGTGACCTGACGGGTGACCGCGAGCTTCGGTACAATTCCCGCATCCCCGAAAATCGTCGCAACTCTAGACAGTATCCGCGCTTGCGACAGGCGGAAGCGCGGTCGCAAGGAGCGACCCCGGGCATAAGACAGGGAGACAAATCGTGGCAACGATCGGCGCTAGGGTAGAAGGGCGACCACTGAACCTCCCGGCGGACCATCCGGTCGCGCGCTGGGTGGATGAAGTGGCGGCCCTCGCGACCCCCGACGCCGTGCACTGGTGCGACGGCTCCCAGTCGGAATACGACGCCCTGTGCAACCTCCTGGTCGAGGCCGGCACGTTCACGCGACTCAACCCCGAGCTACGCCCCAACAGCTTCCTGGCGCGCTCCGACCCGTCCGACGTCGCCCGGGTCGAAGACCGGACCTACATCTGCTCGATCAGGCAGGAGGACGCCGGCCCCACCAACAACTGGTACGACCCGAACGAGATGCGGCAGATCCTGACGGACTTGACCCGCGGGGCCATGCGCGGTCGCACCATGTACGTGCTCCCGTTCTCGATGGGCCCGGTCGGTTCGCCCATCGGCCGCCTCGGCGTCGAGATCACGGACTCGCCGTACGTCGCGGTCAACATGCGGATCATGACCCGTATGGGCAAGGCGGCCCTGGACGAGATCATCCGCACCGCCGACTACGTCCCCTGCCTCCACACGGTCGGCGCGCCATTGGAACCCGGCCAGGCCGATGTTCCGTGGCCGTGCGACGCCCAGCGGAAGTACATCGTCCACTTCCCGGAGACCCGGATGATCTGGTCCTACGGCTCCGGCTACGGCGGCAACGCCCTGCTCGGCAAGAAGTGCCTGGCGCTCCGGATCGCCTCGGTCGCCGCGCGCGACGAGGGCTGGCTGGCCGAGCACATGCTGATCATCAAGGTCACCGCCCCGGACGGACGGGTCAAGCACATGGCCGGTGCGTTCCCTTCGGCCTGCGGCAAGACCAACCTGGCCATGCTCGAGCCGACGCTCGCGGGCTGGAAGGTCGAGACGATCGGCGACGACATCTGCTGGATGAAGTTCGGCGCCGATGGGCAGTTGTACGCCATCAACCCTGAGGCCGGCTTCTTCGGCGTCGCGCCCGGGACGAGCATGCAGACGAACGCCAACGCGATCCGGACCCTGCACGCCAACTGCATCTACACCAACTGCGCCCTGACCGACGACGGCGACGTCTGGTGGGAAGGCCTCACGGAAGAGAAGCCCGCCCACCTCATCGACTGGCACGGCAAGGACTGGACGCCCGCGTCCGAGACGCCGGCCGCCCACCCGAATGCCCGCTTCACGGCCCCGGCCTCGCAGGATCCGGCCATCGCTCCCAACTGGGAGGATCCGGCCGGTGTGCCGATCGACGTCATCATGTTCGGCGGTCGCCGCGCCTCCACGGTTCCGCTGGTCCGGGAGCAGTTCAACTGGGAGCACGGCGTCTTCCTGGGCTCGATCATGAGTTCGGAGATGACCGCCGCCGCCTTCGGCACCGTCGGCAAGCTTCGCTTCGACCCGATGGCCATGCTGCCGTTCTGCGGCTACAACATGGGCGATTACTGGGCCCACTGGCTCGAGATCGGGCGCAAGGTGGGAGCCAGGCTGCCACGGATATTCCTGGTCAACTGGTTCCGCAGGAACGACGCGGGCATGATCATGTGGCCCGGCTTCGGCGACAACAGCCGCGTAATCGAATGGATCTTCGGCCGCTGCTCCGGCGAGCAGGACGCGTACGAAACGCCGATCGGCAACCTGCCTGCGGCCGGCGCGATCGACATGTCGGGCCTCAACGTGAGCGCGGTCGACATGGCGCGTCTGACGTCGTACGATCCCAAGGCCTGGGTGCCCGAAGTCGAAGCCATCGAGGAGCACTACGCCAGGTTCGGCTCGAAGCTTCCGCCCGAGTTGGCGGCTCAGCTGGCAACGCTCAAGAAGGCGGTCTTCGCCGACTAGATCCGGCGGCTGGGCTAGAATTGGACCAGCCTTCACCCAACGTCGAATAAGGTCCCACCGCGTCGGCTGCTACCCCCTCAGCAGTCGCTCGCGTTTGACCGGCCGGCCGCTCCCCCTCGCGGCCGGCCGGTCGCTTTGTGCCTGAGTTCCGGCCCGCAGCACGCGATCACTTCTCGAGCCCAACATGGAGTTGCTCAGGGAAGACTCTGGGCTTCGACGGTCAGGGCATTGGCGACGGACCACTCAATCGGCAGAACGGGGAGTGTCTTGGATTAGAACAGGTGTACGATTGTTTAGCACAGCGTCGAGTGCGACTCGGAGCAGCCGGCGATCGAGCCGGCTGAGGATTGAAACAGGCAGGGTTCGTGACACAATCACGGTCGGCGCCGGTTACCATTCCGCGGTCACAGGGTCGTCCGAATCCGGTGCAGGCCGCCGATAGCAAGTTCCGCCGGCGCCTCCGGCGTCCCAACATGGAGGTCCCGATGCCAGTCTGTCGTCGCAAGGTAACGGTCGTCGGTGCCGGCAACGTCGGGGCGACGACGGCGCAACGGATCGCCGAGGCCGGAATAGCGGACGTCTACCTCATCGACGTCGTCGAGGGGCTGCCGCAGGGCAAGGCCCTCGACCTGTCCGAAGCCGGGCCGCTCCAGCACCACGATCAGCAGATCGTCGGCACGAACGACTACGCCGACACGACCGAATCCGACGTCATCGTGGTCACGGCCGGCCTGGCCCGCCAGCCGGGCATGAGCCGGGATGACCTCCTTCTCAAGAACGCCGGCATCGTCGGGTCTGTCGTCAAGCAGGCCGTGCACTACTCGCCCGGGGCGATCATCGTCATGGTCACGAATCCGCTCGACGCGATGGTCCACGCGGCTCTGCAGGAGAGCGGCTTCCCGCGCGAGCGCGTGATCGGCATGGCCGGCGTGCTCGACTCGGGTCGGTTCCGGACGTTCATCGCCGCGGACCTGGGCGTGTCCGCGTCCGACGTGTCGGCGTTCGTCCTGGGCGGCCACGGCGACACGATGGTCCCGCTGCCGCGCTACTCCACCGTCGCCGGAATCCCGCTGCCCGAGCTCATGAAGGCCGAACGGATCGAGGAGCTTGTCCAGCGGACCCGCACCGGTGGTGCCGAAGTGGTGGCGCTGCTCAAGACCGGCAGCGCTTTCTACGCGCCGGCCTCGTCCGTGTTGCACATGGTCGATTCGATCCTCAACGACCGGAAGCGGGTCCTGGCGTGCGCGGTCCTGCTCCGTGGTGAGTACGGCATAGACGGTCTGGTCGTCGGCGTTCCCGTGGTCCTCGGCGCGGCCGGAGTGGAACGCATCATCGAGGTGGCCTTGACGGAGGAGGAGCGGACGGCTCTGCACACTTCGGCCGGGTCCGTGCGCGGATTGATCGAGACGATGCACAAGGCCTCGACCTGACTGGTTCCCGGCGGGTGATCCGCGGGCCGGGGCCGGGCAGGTCAACTCGCGCGGACGCATCGAGGCGGACAGCAAGCTGACAATTCGACGCCCCGGCGGCCCCGTCCTGCCGGGGCCTCTCGACTCGAAGACGAACGCCGGTTCCGGTCCCCCCGGAAGCGCCGGAACCGGCGCTGCGCCCGCCCGATCCCCTTCGGTGCGGTTTGCACCGCGCACCGGGCTTACTACCCCGAATTTCGCCGGTCGCGCCGTAGGTCCCACTGCCGACGCTTCCAACACTGGCAATCTAATCCCGGGCCGGCCGGGGCGCCGTCGGCCACGTGACAAGGCCGGTGTCGGCTGGGCGACAGACCACCGCTCGAATGCGCTCGGTCGAAGGCGTGGGCTGGGCGAGACTCTCGTGATTGCGCAGGTCAGGGAATCGGGCTGGGCCGACGCCCTCCGGAGCGACTCAACCGTGTAGTCCTCGGCCGGCGTCTCGGCCGGTTACACTGCGGACCGTGTTCGCCATCGTCGATCTCAACTTCGACCCGACCATCTCGCCCCTGGGCCTGACGGTGCGACTGGAGACGGTCGCACTGGCCCTGGTCGTGCTGCTGGTCGTTCTCGGCGCCGCGGTGGGAGCGGGCCGCATGCGCGGTACGGCCGAGCGCGAGGCCGCCGCCGCCGGTGTGGAGCCGCCGCGACTGCGCCGTGACGACTTGCTGTTGCTCGCTTTCGGCGCGGTGCCCGGGGCCGTGGTCGGCGCTCGTCTCGAGTACGGCCTCATCCACTACGACTACTTCAGCCTGGATCCCGGACGCCTGCTGGATCCGGCGCAGGGCGGCCTGTGCCTGACCCTGGCCGTGATCCTGGGCACGCTCACCGCGATCGCAGTCGCCCTTCTCCTCTCAGCGCCGGTTTCGCGCTGGCTCCACGTGGCAGCCGTGCCGTTGCTCGTTGGTCTTGGCCTCGGCAAGCTGGCGATGCTACTCGGCGGCGACGGCCAGGGCCACTTCTTCGATGGTTCCTGGGCCCTCGCCTTCACCGGGCCGGGTGAGTGGATGAGCCCGAACGCCGACGTGCCGGCTGTCGCGTCGCAGGTGTTCGAGGCCGCCCTCATCCTCTGGGCCGTAGTCGTGATCCTCGTTTTCCCCTTCGTCCTCCGTCTGCGGATGGGGCAGCACGGACGACCGCATCTGGCGCCGCCGCTCCCGATCCTCATACTGACCGGCTATCGGCGCTTCATCACGGTCCTACTGCTCTGGGTCTCGGCCCGGTTCGTGGCCGCCTTCACCTGGCGGGATGCGCAGGTCCTGGGCCCGTTCAATGCCGAGCAGCTGATCCTGATGGCTGTCTTCCTCGTCCTGCTGGCCGTCTGCGTGGTGGCCTGGCGGTGGGAGGCTCGCGCCTCACAGGCGGCTGGTCGCAAGAAGCCGGGTCCGCCGCCGGGGGGATTGCCCGAACCGAGGTCCCTGCCCGAACCGAGGTCCCTGCCCGAACCGAGGTCCCTACCGGAGCCCAGGTCGGGTCCGGGCCTGACCTCGCCCCGCTGACGGCGGGCCCCGCGACCCGGCCCGGCCGACCTTCCCGCCGCTCCGGAGTATGCTCGGCTCGTTCCATTCGGAGGCCCCCTTGTTCTTCGATCCGCCCGACGCGCAACGCCCGGTGAGCGGTCACGGCGCGTCCGCCGGCGGGGCCGGACGCCCGCCGGGCAGGCGCCCGGAACACTCCAGAACACCGCCCGTACTGGTGATACAGAAGCGCGGTCACACCGTCGAGAGCCGCCACCGTGGATCGATCGTCCAGGTCGACGGGGAGGGCGTAACTCGCTGCACCATCGGCGACCCCGACGCGATCGTCGACCTGCGATCGGCGGTCAAGCCTTTCGGGCTCGTCGCGCTCGTGGAGGCTGGTGGAATCGAGGAGTTCAACCTGTCCGAGTCGGAACTGGCGGTCATGGCCGGCTCCCACTCCGGCGAGGACGCGCACGTCCGGACGATCCAGGCCGTTCTTCGCCGAGCCGGCATCCCGCAGCACTTGCTCGGCTGTGGCACGGACGGTGCTCCGCTCGACACGACCACCGCCGCCCGTCTGGCCCGAGACGGCGAGAAGCCCGGCCAGATCCGCCACATGTGCTCCGGCCAGCACTCGTCGTTGTTGCTGCTGTGCAAGATCAAGGGCTGGCCGCCGGAGGAGTACTGGGCGCCGGACCACCCCCTCCAGCACCTGTACTCGGAGACGGTCGCTCGCGTCTTCCAGACCAGCTCGGCCCTGCTCACGACAGCCACAGACTCGTGCGGTGTGCCGACGTACGCGTTTCCGCTGGTCGAGGTCGCGCGGGCGTTTGCCCTGCTGGCCGATCCGTCGGCCGTTCACCCGCCAGACTCGCGGGCCGACTTGGCCCCGGCCCTCACCCTTATCCGGGACGCCATCCTCGCCGCCCCCGAGATGATCGCCGGCAACAACAATCGGCTCGACACCGCTGTCATGAAGGCCGCCCGGGGCCGCCTGGTCGCCAAAGGCGGCGCCGAGGGCCTGCGTGCCTACGCCATCCTCCCGGGCGCGGTTCGCCCCGGTTCAACGGCCTCGGGAGTGGTTGTGAAGATCGAGGACGGTGGCGGCTTCGATCGGGCCGCCAACGCCGCCTCTGTGGAGGCACTGCGCCAGCTCGGCGTCCTGGACGAACCGGCTCTGGCGGCGCTGTCGGCCTACCGGCAGCCCGTCGGCGTGGACCCGCGTGGCAATGCCGTGGCTCGGGCCGTAGCCGAGTTCACCATGGCGCCGGTGGGCGAGCTGTTGGGCTGAGCCTGGCTTTCCGGCAGGGCGCCCACGCGGCGCTGTGCGTGTCCCGACCGACCCGGCGCGGTCGGCGTGGTCGGCCCCTACACTTAGGCCATGACCGACGTTCGAGTCCGAATCGCGCCCAGCCCCACCGGCCCGCTGCACCTCGGCACGGCCAGGACGGCCCTCTTCAACTTCCTGTTCGCCCGCCACATGGGCGGTACGTTCATCTTCCGGCTCGAGGATACGGACCAGGCCCGTTCCACGACCGAGTTCGAGCGCGACATCATCGACGGCATTCACTGGCTCGGGATGGAGTGGGACGAGGGGCCCGGGGTAGGGGACCAGCCGGAGCGCGGCGCCTACGGCCCGTACCGCCAGATGGCGCGCCTGCCGCGCTATGCGGAGGCGGCTGATCGGCTCCTGGCCGAGGATCGGGCCTACTACTGCTACTGCGCCCCGGCTGAGCTGGAGGCGGAGCGCAAGCGCCAGGAGGCCGCCCGGGAGACGGCCCGCTACAACGGCCGCTGCGCCCACCTGACCGCCGCTCAGCGGGCCGCCTTCGAGGCCGAGGGGCGTCGGCCCGTGATCCGGTTCCGCATACCGCCGGAACGGACCGTCGAGTTCGACGACATCGTGCGCGGCCACGTCGCCATCGACACGAGCGCCCTGGGTGGCGATCTCGTGATCGTCCGCGCGGACGGGACGCCTCTCTACCACTTCACCGTGGCCGTGGACGACGCCGCGATGGCGATCACACACGTCATCCGAGGCGAGGACCACCTCAGCAACACCCCCAAGCACATCCTGCTGTTCGAGGCCCTCGGCGCGTCCGTGCCCCTCTTCGCCCATTTGCCGCTCATCCTGAACCCGGACCGGACCAAGATGAGCAAGCGCAAAAGCCAGACGGCGGTCGACGCGTACCGGGCCCAGGGATTCATCCCCGAAGCCTTCGTCAACTACCTGGCGTTGCTCGGGTGGTCCACAGGAACGGAGGAGGAAGTCCTCTCGCTGGGCGAGTTGATCGAGCGGTTCGACCTTTCGACGGTGAACAAGGCGGGAGCCATCTTCGACCGGGCGCGCCTGGAGTGGCTCAACGGCCAGTGGATCCGCCGCCTGGACGCGTCGGACATCGTGGCCAGGCTGCGCCCGTTCGTGGAGCGCGAACTGGCGGAGGGCCGGATCGATAGGATGCCCGCGGACGGCGAGCTGGCTGCCCTCCTGCCCATCCTCCAGGAGCGCCTGCCCACCCTCGCCGCGGTGGGCGAGGTCACGGGGTTCTTGTTCGTAGATTCGATCGACCCGGATCCTGCTCTGCTCGTTCCGAAGAGATGGGACGCCGCAGCCACGGCCGACGCCCTCACGGAAGCCCGCCGGACGATCGCCGGAACCGGCGGCGGGGCCTGGGAGGCCGAGGCGATCGAGGCACCGCTTCGCCGTCTGGTGGAGGAGCGCGGCTGGAAGGCCGGCGACCTGTTCATGGCCGTCCGCGTCGCGGTCACGGGCCGCGCGGCGACGCCGCCCCTATTCGCTACCATGGTGGCGCTCGGCAAGGAACGGACGCTGGACCGCCTGGACCGGGCGATCGAACGTTTGCGAGCCGAACGCGCTCCCGCCTGAAGATCGAACTCTCGGAGGTCTCGATGCCCCGCACGATCCTGGTCGTCGACGACGAGAAGACGCTGCGCGAGACGCTGGCCGAGAGCCTCGAGGGAGAGGGATTCGCCGTCATCCAGGCCGCCGACGGCCGTGAAGCTGTAGACAAGTTCCGCCGCCACCATCCGGACCTCGTGCTGCTGGATCTGATGCTGCCCGAGATCTCGGGCACCGAAGTCTGCCGGTTGATTCGGGCCGAGTCGGGCGTGCCGATCCTGATGCTGACGGCCAAGATCGCCGAGGTGGACAAGGTCGTCGGGCTGGAGCTCGGCGCGGACGACTATGTCACCAAGCCGTTCAGCTTCCGCGAGCTGCTGGCTCGAATTCGGGCCTTGCTGCGGCGGTCGGAGGCGCAGGCGTCGGCGCCGGAGCCGGAGACCGTCGACCTGGGGCAGGTCAGGGTGGACCTGTCGGGCAGGCGGCTGATCCGCGGCGGCGAGGTCCTGCCCATCAAGCCCAAGGCATTCGAGCTGCTCGCCTTCCTGATCCGCAACGCCGGCCACGTCTTCACCCGCGACCAGCTCCTGGAGAAGGTCTGGGGCTACGACTATGCCGGCGAGAGCAGGACCGTGGACGTCCACATCCACTGGTTGCGAGCCCAGATAGAGGCCGATCCGGCCAATCCCGCGTACCTGGAGACGGTCCGTGGCGTGGGCTACGTCTTGAGGCGACCGGAAGCGACCTGAGGACCGGCTCTCAATCGGATTCGGCCGGACCGGAGGCCCATACGCGCGGGCGGATTCGCTAGCTTCCGAAGAGGCTTACGAACCAGCTTGCCGGTCCGGTCATGAGCTGCAGCAGGTAAAAGGACGCGGCTGCGATTATCGCGGCCAGCGGGATCGTCAGAACCCAGGCGATGACGATGTTGCCCGCCACGCCCCATCGAACCGTCTTGGGCCTGTCGCTCGCCCCGGTACCCATGATCGCGCTCGAGATCACGTGGGTAGTGGATACGGGCATGCCGAAGTGCGACGCACCGAGGATGATCGAGGCGGCGGTCGTCTCCGCGGCGAAGCCGTGGAGCGGGTCCAGCTTGACCACCCGCTGGCCCATCGTCTTCATGATCCGCCAGCCGCCGGCGGCGGTGCCGAACATCATCGCCGTGGCCGCCAGGAAGATGACCCCTACCGGCACGGGCGTGGTGCCGTCGGCGGCCTTGCTGATCACCCCGGCGTTGAGCAAGGCCAGGGTCATGATGCCCATCGTCTTCTGGGCGTCGTTGGAGCCGTGGCTCAGGGCCATGTAGGTCGCCGAGACGACCTGAAGGCGCCGGAAGCGGTCGTTGATCCGGCGCGGGTTGGCGCCGTCGTTCGCCTCGCCTTCGGAGGGCTTCAGGCCCCTGGGGGCGACGCGTCTGAGCACCCGCGTGGCGCGGTGAAGCCCCAGCCGGCCGATCATGTTGAGGAGGATCACCATCAGGGTGAAACCGATGGCGAGGCCGAGGATCGGCGACGACACGAGCGGAACGATGACCTTGGCCATGAAGTTTTCCCACTGCACGGCGTCGGCTCCTGAGGACGCCCAGGCCGCGCCGATCAGGCCGCCGATCAGGGCGTGGCTGCTGGAACTGGGAATGGCGAGCACCCAGGTGATCAGGTTCCAGGCGATGGCGCCGAGCAAGGCGGAGGCCAGGACGATGCTGCCGTTGCCCAGGATGAGGTCGTCCTGGACGATCTTGCCACCGATCGTGCCCGCCACGGCAGTGCCGAAGATGATCGCCCCGAGGAAGTTGGCGGTGGCCGAGAGGATGATCGCGTACTCGGGCTTGAGGGCCCGAGTCGAGACCGAGGTGGCGATGGCGTTGGCGGTGTCGTGGAAGCCGTTGATGTAGTCGAACAGGACGGCCAGCGCGAAGATCGCGATCAGCCCCAGGAACGTGCTCTCAGACAAGCGGAATGTGCCTCGCCTCTGAATGATGGGGATCGATGGCTGCGATTGAGAGGCTAGCAGGTCGAGCGGTCGCCTGACTTCGCCCGTCCGCACATTGACAACACGGCACGACCGAGGGTCCAGGGCGGCACCCCGGCGCAAAGCCCCGCGCGGGGAGTCGCTTCCGTCTGGGCGCCCACAGCCTCCATCGGAATCAGGGGTTCAGATCCTCGACCTCGCCGGTGGCGAGAAAGACCACGTCCTCGGCGATGTTCGTCACCCGGTCCCCGATCCGCTCGAGGTAGTGGGCGGCGAACAGGATGCGCGTGCCGGGGTCGACCTTGGCAGGGTCCGTCCGCATCTCCGCCAGAACGTCGTCGAAGATGCGGTGGTACAGCCTGTCGATTTCGTCGTCTCGAGCCGCGACGGCGCGGGCCCGCTTCTCGTCGATGTCCACGAGTGCCATCACGACATCGCGTACCTGCTGGCCGGCCAGGTTCGCCATCGGAGTCAGCTCGGCGTAGGTGAGCATGGCCGTGTCGCCGGCCAGCTTGCGGGCCTGCTTGGCCACGCCGCAGGCGTGGTCGCCGATTCGCTCCAGCTCGTAAGTGACGCGATCGAGAGCCAGCAGGAAGCGCAGGTCGCGCGCCACGGGAGCCTGAGTGGCGATGGTCATGGCAACCATGGCCGTGACCGCGCGTTGGATCTCGTTGACCCGTCCGTCGGAGGCGATCACCCTGGCCGCGAGGGCGGCATCCCGGTGAACGATGGCGTCGAGGGCCGCGAGGATCTGATCCTCGACGTGGCTGCCCATCCGGAGGACGCCGTCCTTGACGTCGAGCATTTCCGTGTCGAGGCTCTCTCGGATCCTGGGCACGTGGGTCTCAAGCCCTGGGGCCGATCGCTCGCCGTCCGCGGCCGGCACTGCGGGTCGAGGCGGCGCCGCGGGTCCGCTGCCGACATCGCCGCACCCTCCTGGCTCGCATCCATCTTCGATTCCTCGCCCTGTGACTGGAGGCTCATCCGAACCTCCCGGAGATGTAGTCCTCGGTCAGCTTCTCGTTGGGTCGGGTGAAGATGCGCCCGGTCGGGCCTACTTCGACGAGGTATCCGGCGCGATCCTCGCCCATGGTGAAGAAGGCGGTCACGTCGCTCACGCGGGCCGCCTGCTGCATGTTGTGAGTCACGATCACGATCGTGTAGGCCTCGCGCAGTTCCCGCATGAGCTCCTCGATCCGGAGAGTGGACACCGGGTCCAGGGCCGAGGCAGGCTCGTCCATCAGGATCACCTCTGGATCGGTCGCCAGCACGCGGGCGATACAGAGTCGCTGCTGCTGGCCCCCCGAGAGGGCCAGGCCGGACTTGCGGCGCAGGTCGTCCTTGACTTCGTCCCAGAGAGCCGCGCGCCGCAGGCTGGTCTCGACCAGCTCGTCGAGCTGGCGGCGGTTCTTCTGACCGCGGCGGCGAGGACCGTAGGCCACGTTCTCGTAGATAGACATCGGGAACGGGTTGGGTCGCTGGAAGACCATGCCCACCCGACGCCGCAGCTCAACGACGCTGACGTCCGGGTCGGTGATGCACTCCCCGTCGAGGGTCACGTTGCCTTCGACTGTGGCACCCGGGATCAGGTCGTTCATCCGATTGAAGCAGCGCAAGAAGGTGCTCTTGCCGCTGCCGGACGGCCCGATCAGGGCCAGGATGGAGCGGTCCAGCACGTCGAGCGTCACGTCCCGAACGGCGACCCTGCCGCTGTAGGCGATGTTGACGTGCTCCGTCGAGATCTTGACCTCGGCCTCCTGGGCCGTGGGTTCGGCGCCGAGCCGGGCGGCGACCTCGACTCGCCTCAACGCGGGCTCGGTGAAGGTTGGGGCGGTGGCTTGCATGTCGTCTCCAGTGTTCATGCGGCAGTCAGTCGCTTGGTGAGCAGGCGGCCGAGGCCGCGCGCTCCGAGGTTGAAGATCAGAACCATGGCGATCAGGATCGCCGCCGATCCATCCACGATCTGGCGGACGTAGGAGCCCAGGCCCTCCGAGTTCAACTTCCAGATGTAGACGGAGAGGGTGGTCGCCGGCCGCAGGGGGCTCCAGGGTGAGGAGTGCCACCAGCCGGCGTTGAAGTCCAGGCCGAAACCGGAGAAGTTGGTGAAGTCGTAGTGAGCCGGCGTGCCGATGCCGGACGTGAACAGGAGGACCGCGGCTTCGCCGAAGACCCGGCCCGCCGTGAGGATCACGCCCGTGATCAGGCCCGGAATGGCCAGCGGCAATACTACGTGGCGGATGGTCTGCCACTTTGTGGCGCCCAGGGCCAGGCTGGCGCTACGTTCATCGCGTGGAACGGCCCGCAGCGCTTGCTCGGCAAGCCGGGTCATCAGCGGCAGGTTGAAGAAGGTGAGGGCGAGGGCGCCGCCGAGAGCCGTGAAGCCCCACCGGAAGGTATCCACGAAGACGATCAGGCCGAAGAGCCCGACGACGATCGACGGCACGGAGCTGATGGCTTCCTGGGCGAAGCGGATGACGCCCGTGACCGAGCCCAGCCAGCCAGTCTCGCGGGCGTACTCGGACATGTAGATGCCGCCGAGGATGCCGAGTGGCACGGCGATCAGCATCGTGAGGGTGAGCATGTATATGGAGTTCCAGAGGACCGGGAAGACCCCGCCCAGATCCGCGTCGCTCGGGTCCGCCAGGACGAAGCTGGGCGAAACCACGGTCCATGCGGCGATGGCGAAGTGGAGGATGATGGCCCCGAGAAGCACGAGTACGAAGGCGCCCGTGCCCCACAGGACGGTGGTCGCGACCCGGTCGGCCAGGATCGAGCGAGACCGTCCCCGCAGGCTGGCGCGAGGGTCCGGTGCGGCGCGGCGAGAGCCGCCGCCCGAGGCAGATGCGGATGTGGCGGTCATGCTGCTGCCATCCTTCTCTTGTTGATGACCCTTACCAGGATCACCGACAGCACCGAGATGACCAGCAGGACCAGGCTCATCGTCCACAGGGCGTCCTGCCACGGCTCCCCGAACACCGTGTTGCCCATGTCCAGAGTGATCTGCGAGGTCAGCGTCGTCACCGGCTGGGTGATCGCGGCCGGCATGGTCGGCGAGTTGCCGATGACCATCTGAACCGCCAGTGCCTCGCCGGCGGCCCGGGTCATGCCCAGCACGACGGCGGTCAGCACGCCCGGCAAGGCGGCCGGCACCAGGATGTGGCGGATGGTCTGCCAGCGTGTGGTGCCCAGGGCGAGGGAGCCGGTCCTGAGCTCCTGGGGGATTGCCCGGAAGGCGTCGTAGGAGACGCTGGTGATGGTCGGCAGGATCATCACCGACAGGACCAGCGAGCCGGCCAGCCATGAGAAGCCGGTCAGGAAGCCCGGCATGCTGAAGACCTGGCCGAAGATGGGCAGATCGAGGGCGATCTTGCCGTGGAACGTATCGGCCAGGAACGGCACCAGGATCGTGATGCCGAGCCAACCCCAGACAACGCTTGGGATGCCGACGAAGATCTCCAGCGCGGGCTGGACGATTGCACGGGCCCAGTGGGGCGCTACTTCGGACAGGAACAGTGCCAGCCCTACGGACAAGGGGGTCGAGATCGCCAGGGCCACTCCGGTTACGAAGACGGTGCCGGCAATGAACGGCAACAGACCGAACTGCGGCCCGTTGTCCGCCAGGGGGTTCCACGTCGAGCCCAGGATCGTGGCCAGCGATGCGCCGTCCTTGAGGAAGAGCTGCAGGCCCTGCCAGGCGATGAAGACGAGGAGAAGCGCGACCAGGAAGATCATCGACGCGGCCGCTGAGAAGACGGCGATCTGCGGGATGTCGATTCTGCCTGCCGGCCCGACGCGAGTGCGCAGGCTCGTCACTGGGTCCGTTGCGGCTAGTTGGGCCATCGGCGGCTCCTCGGCTCCAAAGGCTTCCGGAAATGGCAAGGCTCCGGACCCCGCTGGTTGGCGTGCGGGGTCCGGAGCGTGGGAGTGAGGCTACTTGACCGGAGCGTAAGAGAGGCTGGGGATGAGGTCCTTCTGGACGGCATCGCTCAGCATGTAGTCGAGGAAGGCCTTGGTCAGGCCGGTGGCCTCGCCGAGGGTGTACATGTGGCCGTCGGCCGAAAGCTTGTAGGTGCCGGCGGTCATGTTGGCGATGGTCGGGTCGACTCCGTCCAGCTGAAGCGCGTTCAGAAGTGATTTGTTGGCGGGATCGTTGTAGTAGGCGAAGCCGATGACGCTGACCGCGCCGTCGGTCTTGGTGACGGCCTGCGTCACCGCGCCGTTGGAGTCTTCAGTCAGGGTCTGGCCGCCGGTGGCCTCGGTCGCGCCGCCGAGGACGATCTTCTTGAAGGTGGCGCGGGTGCCGGACGACTGCGGACGGAAGACCAGGACGATCGGCATGTCAGGTCCGCCGACTTCTTTCCAGTTCGTCGTCTTGCCTGTCCAGATGTCGACTTCCTGCTGCGTCGTGAGGTTCGTCACGTCCGTCACGTCCGGGTTGGTGACCACGACCCAGCCCTGCTTGGCGACGACGTGGTCGACGAGCGAGTCGGCCGGCTGCGGGGTGGCCAGCTTGCTCTGCGCGGTAACGTCCGAGTTGCCGATCTGAGCGCCGCCCGAGGCGACCTGGCTCAGGCCGGTACCGGAGCCGCCGCCGTTGACGACGATCGTAGCGCCGGAGCAGGCGGCCATGTACTTCTTGGCCGCCGCGTCGACGAGTGGCTGGAGGGCCGTGGAGCCAGAGGCGGTGATGCTGCCACTCTGACAGTCGACCGCGGGGGCCGAGGCCGCGGCCGAAGCGGGAGTCGGACTCGGCGTGGCCGAGCTCGAGCAGGCCGCGACAACGACGGTGGCCGCGATGGCCAGAACGCTGAGTCGTCGGATTCCGTTGAGCAACGCAGTGACTCCTCTACAACGCTGGGCATTAGTCCGAGGGGTTCAGCCTCCTCCCAGGTTTCGAGGAGATGGTCAAAGCCGGCGCTTAACGCGGTGTTGGCGGTTCGTTAACGTTGGCCACCGGACGATCGTCGACAACGCCACCCGGCCTCCGATCGAGAGCGCCCTACCGGTGCCGTCGGGTCGAGGCGACGTCGATGGCGCTGTCGAAACCGAGTTCGCGCGCACGCGGATGCACGGCCATGAGGATTGCGAACGTTCGGCCCGGCCGGGATCGCACCACCGGCTCGGGGGTCAGTCGACCCCGATCAGGCGTGCTTGACGACGATCCTCTCGATCATGTCCGCGACGTCCTCGCACTTGTCGATGGTTTCCTCGAGCAGCGTGTAGACGTCCTTCCAGCGCAGAACGTCCATCGTCTTGGCGCCGTCGTCAAACAGGCTGGCGATGGCCGACCGGGCGAGCCGGTCGCCTTCGTTCTCGATGCGATGGATCTCGGCGATGTACTTGTCCAGGCCCTTGAAGCCGCGCAGGTGGGACAGGGCCTCGTGGATGGTCTCGCAGCCCTGGACCACGAGAGCCGCCTGCTTCACGGAGGTCTTGGTGGGCGACTCGATCCGGTACAGCACGAAGACGTCGGCGACCTGTTCGATGAGGTCCAGGATGTCGTCAAGGCCGCTGATCAGGGCATGGATCTCCTCGCGGTCGAAGGGCGTGACGAACGTGGCCTCCAGCCGGCGGCCGATGTCGATGCTGATCTCGTCGCCGCGGTGCTCCGTCTCACGGATCTTCTTGGCCATCTTGTCCGGGTTCTCGAACGTCCGGAGCATGCTCTCGAGTTGTCGGGCGCCGTCCAGGACGTTCGCGGCATCCTGTACGAAGAGATCGAAGAAACGCTCTTCGCGCGGGATCAGTCGAAACGATGGCACCTGCACCTCCGGGAATTCGATCCGAGCCGGCGAACGGCGGCCCCGACCAGAACAGACTCGTGTCTCGGACTAGCGTAGCGGCACGTGACCGCGACCGCCAGCCAGATGAGTCCGAGCGGCCGGGCTTGCCCGAGTGTGCGATCCTCGGCGCGTGGACCCTCTCGTACTTGTAATCGTCGCGGTGCTGGCGACCCTGCTCGGATGGGCCCTGGCCGTGGCCGTCGCCAGAGGCCGCACTCTGGAGATGCTGGCCGACGCCGCCGGTGCCGGTGAGATCGATGACATCGAGCGCCTCGTCCGGTCGGCTCTCGAGTCGGCGGACGACTCGCGCTGGCTGGCCGACCAGGCAACCCAGGACGCCAGCTACCTGACCGAGCTGCTCTCGACGGGCATCGTGCGCTTGCGCGACGACCTCAGCGTCGAGTTCGCGAACGGCGCAGCCCACGTGATGCTCGAGCGCCGCCCGGGGTCCATGGTCGGGCGGTCGGCGCTGGAAGCCTTCGTGGACACGCGCATCGAGGCCATCGCCCGGACCGCCATGGAGTTCGGTTCGGCCAACGGGGAGCTGGCGGTCAGGACCGCCGAGGGGCCGACGCTGACCGTTCGGGCTCGCCGCTCTCCGGTCTCGGGCGTCTGGCTCGTCCTCGAGGACGTCTCGGAGCTGCGGCGGCTGCAGCGGATCAGGACGGAGTTCATCGACAACCTGTCGCACGAACTACGGACGCCGCTCTCGACGATCAGCCTGCTGGCCGAAACCGCGGCCAAGGATGCCGAAAACGCGCCGCCACGGTTGCGCGATCGCATTTCCAAGATCGAGGTGGAGACCGGCCATCTGACCCAGATGGTCAACGAGCTGCTGGACCTCTCTCGCATCGAGAGCGGTACGACCCAGCTCCTGCTCGACGACGTGGAACTGGTCCGGGTCATCAGGTCCAGCGCCGAGCGGCTCCGTTTGTTCGCCGAGCGCCAGGGCCTCAACATCGTGTTCGACCTGCCCGACAGGCTGCCTCCGGTTCGTGGCGACGAAGATCGATTGGGCCAGGTGCTCATCAACCTGCTCCATAACGCGGTCAAGTTCAGCCCATCGGGTGGCGAGATCTGCGTCGGCGCGGTCGCGGAGGACGGCTGCGTCCGAGTCTGGGTGGCCGACCCGGGGGTCGGCGTGCCCGAGTCCGACCAGACCCGCATCTTCGAGCGCTTCTACAAAGTGGACCGGGCCAGGGTGCGGGGTCGGGGCGGCACGGGCCTTGGCCTTTCGATCGCCCGGCACGTCGTCGAGTCGCACGGAGGCAGGATCTGGGTCGATTCGGAGGAGGGAGCCGGATCTACGTTCAGCTTCACGGTGCCGGCGGCGCCACCGGAGCCAACGCCCGGCCCCAAGCGACCTGGGGAGCAGGTCGAAACGCAGAGTCAGTAGGCCTGGGAGGGCAGACCGAACGGCCCGGGGCCTAGGGGTTCAGGTCTTCGACCTCGCCGGTCGCCAGGAAGACGACTTCCTCAGCGATGTTGGTCACGCGGTCTCCGATCCGCTCGAGGTCCTTCGCCGCGAACAGGAGATGCGTCCCGCTTTCCACGAGCGACGGGTCGGTGCGCATCCGGTCCAGTACCCGCGCGAAGTAGGCGTGATAAAGCCGGTCGACCTCGTCGTCTCCGGCGGCCACTTCCCGCGCCGCCTTCTGGTCGAGATCGGCCAGGGCGCGGAGGACGTTGTGGAGCAGCCCGCTCACGAGGTGGCCCATTCGAACGAGGTCCGAACCGCCCATGGTGTCGGCAAGGCCGAGCTTTATGGCGCGCCGGGCCACGCCGGCGGCATGGTCTCCAATTCTCTCGAGCTCGTAAGCCGCATGACCCAGGGCGAGGAGCATCCGGAGATCCCGCGCGACCGGCGCTTGAGTCGCAATCGTGGTCGTGATCATGGCGCTCAGCTCCTGCTGGGCGTCGTTGACCTTGCCGTCTGCGTCGACGAGGGCGCGTGCGGTCGCGACATCATGGCTCTGCAGCGAGGCAACCGCCTGGTCTATGGCCTCGGCTACGATCGAGCCCATCCGGACCACGCCCTCTTTGACCGCCTGCAGCTCACGGTCGAAGACCTCGCGGTGAAGGTGGGGACTGAACCCTTCGACGCTGGTCACGGACTCACCATCTTCGACGTCTGTTGCCGCTCCGCCCCGGCACCCTCTGCGGGGCAGGTTTGGGCGCTCGAGGCGGGACGTTTGGCCGCCGTTGGTGTCGCCAAGGATAGTCCCGGCGCAAAGTCAGTGGTTGCCGCCGTGGTTGCCGCCGGAGTGGGGGAGGTCGACTTCGGTAGCCCCGATCAGCGACAGAATCGCCCCGACAGGGAGGTTCGTCCGTCGCGAGATCACGGCCGCGACCCGTCGAGGGTCGTATCGCAGGCGGGCGGAATGCGGGTGTCCGAGACGGGGCCAGAGGGCCAGGGCGCGGGCGTAGTAGTCGGGTGCTGTGCTCGGTGCCAGTTCAGCCATCCAGGAACTCCCATGTTTCGCCTCCTTCCGCGACCGGCGAGCCCTCGAGCTCCGCCCAGCGGAGCGCGTAGGCGAGTTCGAGGACATCGGCTGCCGAGTCGATGTCGCAGGGGGAGGAAAGCCGACAAATCGACTCGCGTCGATACGAGTCCAGCAGGGCCAGCCGGCTGGGTATGGGGGCCAGCTGTGCCCTGACCAGGGCCACGCGGCCGGCCAGATCCAGCCGAGCCGGAGAAGCGACGTTGAGCGGGGACATCGGCAATAGGTCTCCTTCGCGATCGGGGCGATACCCGAGGTCCCGCACTGGGGCCGTCGGGGCGGGAGACCTGCTGGCAGACCGGGCAGTCAGTGGCGAAGAGGTCGGTGGAATCTACCAGCATCGACCGCATGTTCGCGGCCGATGATCATCGGCAGTTGAACGGGGAGTTAACGGGCGCTCACGCCTCGGGTTCGACAGGCTTGGGTGCGGCGGCCGGCTTCGCTGCAGGCTTGGGCGCCGCGGCCGACTTCGCGGCCGGTCTTGCGGCGGCAGGCTTCGCTGCAGGCTTGGGCGCCGCGGCCGACTTCGCGGCCGGTCTTGCGGCGGCAGGCTTCGCTGCAGGCTTGGGCGCCGCGGCCGACCTGGGTTCGGGGGCCGCTGCGGGTACGCTCGAGGCTGGCGACTCCTGCCGAGCGTCCTTCATGGTGCGCTTGCCCGCGGCCGGTAGGGCCGCCGTCACGGCGCGGGCTTCGTCGATCGAGGCCTGGAGTTGCTGCCGGCGCCAGCGGGCCTTCTCCAGCTTGCGGACCCTTCTGGCTTCGGCTTTGGTGGCATCGGCGAGCTGCTGCTCCAGCCGGCGGAGGTATTTGCGGAGGCCCTTCTTCTCCTTGGCCGCCTTCTTCTCCTTTTTCGGATCGCCGCCGCTGGCCATTTGTGTCGCACCCCTTTTGGCATCAGGCCGCCGCTCGGGCCGGCGGCCACTACGGCGGAAAGAGTAGCGCCGGCAGGTGGGGCGTCAAGGCCGGGCGGGGGATTGCCCTCGCGGCCGGCAGGCGGAAGCGGCTGTCGCGACCGCTACTCGCCGCCGGTCAGAAGGTCAGGCGTCACGAGCCAGCGAAGGATCCCCGCGCCGGGACGGATCGGGCGATCCAGGTCGATTCGAACAAGCGCCCCCTTGCGCAGCGGCAGATCCTCGACCCCGACGAGGGTGGCCGCCAGCTCGCTGAAGTCCGGGTCGTGCCCGACCAGCAGCGGGCGGGCGGGATTGCCGCTCGCCGTGAGAAGCGTGGCCAGGGTCGACCAGTCGAGCGGTCCGGCCAGGACGTCGGACGTGGCGACGTCGAGCCCCAGCTCGGTCGCCACGAGCTGAGCCGTCTCGAGCGCCCGAAGCTTGGGCGACGTGACGATGGCATTGGGCCGGGAGGATGCCTGGGCGAGCAGCCGTCCGATTCGCTGCGCCTGGAGTCGCCCTTTCTCGGACAGGGGCCGCGCGGAATCTGGTCCGCGCCATTTCATCGGGTCGCCGGCGTGGGCATGGCGGAGCAGGTGGAGCTGGATTTCATCGCTCACGGTCGTGGACCTACGAGACCGGGCCGTCGTCGGCGTCCGCCGGCGGCGTGCCGCGGTAGGCGATCACCTCGACCTTCTCGAGGGTGATGAGCCCGTCGCCGACCATCTCGTCCAGGACCGGCAGAACCGCCCGGATTCGGGTCTCGTCGTCCACGACCTCGATCAGGACGGGCAGGTCCTGCGAGAGCCGCAGGATCCTGGTCGTGTGGAGATGGGACTTGGCCCCGAAACCCTCGATGCCCCGCAGAACTGTTGCCCCGGCGACGTGCCGTTCGCGCAGCATCTCGACTATGGCCTGGTATAGCGGCCGGCCGTGCCAGTGGTCGCTTTCGCCGATGTAGATGCGGACCAGGAGCCCGGTCCCCTGGAGTCTCATGCCAGAGCCCTCCCGAGTGTCAGCCCGCCGAAGACGGCCGCCAGACCGAGGATCGACGACAGGGCGATGTTGATAAATGCGAGCCAGAGACTGCCGTCTTCGGCCAGGCGCCACGACTCCAGCATCAGCGTCGAAAACGTCGTGTAGGCACCCAGAAATCCGATCATGACCGGGCCCCTGATGCGCGGGTCGATCGCCGCTTTCTCGAGCGTCAGCGCATACAGGAACCCCAGGACGAAGGCGCCGCTGAGGTTGACGACGAACGTGCCGGCCGGAAAGGCGCCGAAACGGGTCGAGGCGCTGATCCAGCCGTCTACGGCGTAGCGGGCGATCGCGCCGAAGAAGCCGCCCACGCCGATGAGGATGTAGTCCATGCCATGAATCTACAGGCGCCGCGGTCTTGCGCGCTGGCGGCGCGGTGGGCGGGCGTCCTACAGTCTGGCTGTAGCCCGGCCCAGCGACCGCCGGAAAGGTGCGCCGACCACCGCCCGCCAGACCGGACCGAGAGCTCGGCGCCGGCGCTCGACCTCCCGCTCGCGCAGGTGAAGGTAGGCGCCGATGGCATCTCGCTCGGCGCCGGTCAGTTCGCCGGCCCGGGCCACGAGAATGTCCCGGGCCAGCTTCGACGCGACGTCGGCGTCATGCAGGCAGCCCAGGAAGTCCTGCAGGCCGACGACCCTATCGGTCAGCCGCTCGGCTTCCGGGCCGAGCGTCTCGCCGAAGAACTCGAGGTCGTAGCGGAGCCACTTGGACGCGATGCGCAACTGGTGCAGCGTTTCGACGTCCGCCCAGGGCAGGACGAGTTCGTAGGCTCGCACGTCCTCGTAGGCGGCCCAGAGCTGCGAGGGCAGCCGGTCGCGCACGCGGTGGGGCACGGTCGGGCTGCCGGCCGCCGCGGCCTCGTTGACACCCGCTTCGAGGAAGGCCTCCATCTCCCGCAGGAAATCGGCGTGGCGAGGCGAATCCAGCTCGTCGAGCAGCTGCTGCCGGGCCGAGCGCCGCTGCCGGCTCCACAGGGAGTGGAGCGGATCGAGCCCGGATTGCTGCTCCGGATCAAGGCCGGCGCGATACAGCTCCAGCTCATCGATCAGGACGTCCAGGTCTCGAACGGCCCCGAGGCGGTCGGACAGGGTCCGAAGGCGGCGGCGAAGGCGGCGCGTCCGGGCGGGCTTGAAGGCGTCCTCGAAGACCTTCCAGGCGGCTCGCATCCGCCGGGCCGCCACGCGCATGTCATGCAGGTCCTCGGGATCGCCGCCGTTGCGGGCCCCCTTCTCCTTGGACCGGAGCCTGGCGAAGTGGTATGTCAGGACCTTGCGGGCGGCCTCGGGCAGGGTGTCGTCGGGCATCACGCCCAGGGTGCGAGGTCCGACGCGAACCTCCGTGTCGTTGCGAGCCGCGCCCGACAGGCGAGCGTCCGCATCGGCTGTCTCCGGGGCCGCCGTCTCGCCGGCGGTCTTGCGACCGGCCGCGTCGCCTGCGGCCGCTTCGGCCCCCGTCGCTCTCTCGGCTCGCCCGCCGCGGCGCCCGGGTCGGGCTCGTTCTGGGCCCAACTGCGCGGGCGCGTTCGACCAGCGAGCTCGGGCTTCATCGCTCATCTCCGGCAGGGCGGCCCGGACGAGCCGGACGGCCCGTTCGAATTTGGAGCGCTTGAGGGCCCGCAGCCCGGCGTCGCGTTCGAACACCTCGACCAGGTCCGCCAGCGGCTCCTCCGGCCCGCCGGCCAGTTCGGCCTCGAGCTCCTCGAAACGGTCGAGGGTGTGGCTCCAGGCCCTGACTTCAACCCTGTCCACGCTCAGGTCTACCTTCGTGGCGCCGCACTGGAGACGGCGAACGCGCCGCACCTGGGCAATCGTGAGCAGCTCATGGAGAGGCTCATCCCCACACAGTTCGAGAATCACCGAGCGGGCGGGCGAGGATGGCCACTGGGCCGGCGGCGTGGTGTCGTCGGCCGGGCCGGACAACTCCTCGCGCCTGTGCAGCCGGCCCTCGGGCGTGGTCTGGCGCTTCAACTCGATGGCCAGGCCGCGGCTGGTTCGGCGCAGCCTGGCGGCGAAGCCGGCGCGGACCAGCGCCCAATCCGCGGTGTCGACGTAGCGGTCCTCGACATGGGTGGAGCGAACCGGTCCGGCGGGCGTGAACGGGCCCAGTTCGGGGGCGACCAGGTATCTGTCCCCTCCGCCATACGATCGAATCTGGTATTTGGCCTCGACTTCCATAGGGCCGTGGGCCATGACCGCGGGTCCCCCTTCTTCGAGTTAAGCCCTGGGATCGAGTGAACCGGTTCCGGCGTGCGGCCGCCTTGGCTCCGACGTTTCGGCCAGAACGGAGGCCATCGCGCGAGCCTTGAGGATTTCGAACGTGTCGATCGTGCCCGGCACTCCGTTGAGATCCTCGGTCCGATGATATGTCCCGTCGGGCTGCATCTGCCAGGAGTGTCTGTCATCCGAGAGCATGACTTCGAGAACGGACTGGATCCGTTGCTGCGCCTCGAGGTCCTCGATCGGGGCGATAGCCTCGACCCGCCGGTCCAGGTTGCGCTCCATCAGGTCCGCCGAGCCGATGAACCATTCGGGCCGTCCGCCGTTCTCGAACTGGAAGACGCGGGAGTGCTCGAGATACTGGCCGACGATCGAGCGGACCTGGATGCCCTCGCTCAGGCCCGGGATGTTGGGAACGAGCGAGCAGATGCCTCGAATGAGGAGATCGATGCGCACGCCCGCCCGAGCGGCCTTGTACAGCGCATCTATGCACTCCGGGTCTACCAGTGAGTTCAATTTCAGGATCATCGAGGCCGGCCGTCCGGCATTGGCGTGGCCGACCTCACGCTCGATCATGCTCAGGACCCAGTGGCGCAGGTTCATCGGCGCCACGATCAGCCGTCGGAAATCGCGCTGGCGGGACAGGCCGGTCAGGACATTGAACAGGTCGCTCACGTCCGCGCCCAGCTCCGGGCGGCAGGTGAGCAACCCGATATCCGTGTACAGCCGGGCGGTACCAGGGTTGTAGTTGCCGGTACCGATGTGGACGTAGCGGCGCAGGACCGACCCTTCGCGCCGGACGACCAGGGCGGTCTTGGAGTGGGTCTTGAGGCCGACGAGGCCGTAGACGACGTGGGCGCCTGCCCGCTCCAGCTTCTTGGCCCATTCGATGTTGGCCTGCTCGTCGAAACGCGCCTTCAGCTCGACCAGGACGACCACCTGCTTGCCGCGTTCGGCGGCGGCGATCAGGTCGCGAACGATAGGCGAGTCGCCGCTGGTCCGATAGAGGGTCATCTTGATGGAAAGGACCTCGGGGTCCGTGGCGGCCTGGGCGATGAAGCGTTGGGTCGAGGCGGCGAAGCTCTCGTAAGGGTGGTGGACCAGCAGGTCGCCGGCTCGGATCGCCGCGAACACGTCCGCGGGCTCGTCCTCGTCGGGCGGAATGAGACGCGCTGGGGTCACGGGCGTGTACGGCGCCAGCTTGAGGTCCGGGCGGTCGAGGGAGGCCAGCTGCATGAGGCCGGTTTGGTCGAGCATGCCGCCGATCTCGTAGCACTCATCCGCTCCGACTCCGACGCCGCGCTGCAGGATCTGGCGCATCGAGGCCGGCATGCCACGGTCGACCTCGAGCCGCACCGCTTCTCCGAACCGTCGCCTGCTCAGCTCCTCCTCAATGGCCAACAGCAGGTCGTCGGCCTCGTCCTCCTCGAGTTCCAGGTCCGCGTTGCGGGTCACGCGGAAGAGGTGGGTCTCGCGAATCAGCATGCCCGAGAAGAGCATGTCCAGATTGGCGGCGACGACTTCCTCCAGGCGGACGAACTTGGCCGGCTCTACTTCGACCAGCCGCCCCAGAACCTCCGGGACCTTGACCCGGGCGAACAGCTCCTCTCCGTCCTCGGGGTCCTCGATACGGATCGCGAGAGACAGGCTCAGGCTGCTGATGTACGGGAAGGGGTGGCCCGGGTCGACGGCGAGCGGCGTCAGGACGGGGTAGATCTCGTCGATGAAGCGCTGGCGCAACGCCTCGTGGTGTTCAGGAATCTCGCCGTAGCCGACGATGTAGATGCCGTTGTCCGCCAGGGCCGAGCAGACGCACTCGAGCGCTTCCTCCTGCACGGCCAGCAGCTCCCGGGCGAGGCTCTGGATGGCTGCCAGCTGCTCCGTCGGCGGCCTGTCCCAGGGGTTGACTTCCACGGCCTTGGCTCGGGCCTGCTCCATCAGGCCGGAGACCCGGATCTGGAAGAACTCGTCCATGTTGCTGGCGAAGATCGACAGGAACTTGACCCGCTCGAGAACCGGGTTGCGTTCGTCGAGGGCCTCGTTCAGGACGCGGCGGTTGAACTGCAGCGAACTCAGTTCCCGGTTTATGTACGGGAACTCAGAGCTCGGTTCTCTTGAAGCCGGCTCCGGTCGAGCGGCGTTGCGTCGAACGATCGATGTCATTCCACTCCGGGGAGATGCTCCCCTGCGCGTCTGGCTGCCCGAAGCTTAGCCCCGGGCGGGTGTTCGGCACATTCTCCGCCGCTGAGCGAGACGTGCAATAGGCCCCGTCCCGCATCTCGCCCGACGTTCCGCCGCCGAGGTTCGGCGCTTCCTGGGCCGCGTGGCCCGTCAGGCCTCGGCGCGGTAACGGCGTTCCCCGGTCCTGGGGTCGACGAAGACGCGCATCAGCCGGCCGCTCGTCGGGTCGACGAATAGCTCGGTCGTCGCGAGGAAGCGCGGCTCGAGCGGTCCATCTTCGCCCCCGCCTGGTCCGGCCCGATCGCTGCCCCGCTCCGCGGCCGCCGAACGGTACCGGGGCTTCTGCAGAACCGCGACGACCATGGCCACTGCGCCGAGGATGACAGCCTCGACCGCGGCGCCAGTCTCGCCCGCACTGGCAGCCACGAGCCCGCCCAGGATCATCAGCCCGCCGACGAAGAAAGCTGCCCATCGGATCCAGTTGTGCAACGTCACTCCTCTGCGCCGGAGAGCACGGGCGCTGTCGCCGCCGTGGCGGATCCCAACGTCCGGCGACCCCGGCTCAGTCTTCCGAGCGGTAGCGCCGCTCGCCGGTCCGCGGGTCCGTGAAGACGCGCGTGACCCTTTGGGTGGTCGGATCTCGGAACAGCTCCGCCGTGGCCTGGAATCGGTCGTCGGGCTTCGCCAGTGCCCGTCGGGCTCGCGCCCCGGCCATGACCCCGACGGTCGTCAGGGCCAGGATAACCAGCACGACAACCAGCAACGCGCCGGCGACGCCGAAGACCTGGACGCCCAGGATGAGCGCCAGCCCCGCGATGGCCCAAGCGATCCACGTATAGACGTCAGGCATGAGTGCGGCTTGGGTGGCGCCACCGGCCAGCGACCTGCAGCGCCACCGTTCTGTGGCTACCTACTCGTTGACGGGACCGGCGCTGGCGTCGGGGACGACGACCACGGCGGTGCCGTAGGCCACGATCTCGGACATGGTGGTGCCGATCTCCGAGGAGTCGAAGCGCATCGAGATCACCGCATTTGCGCCCATCAGGGTGGCGTTCTGGACCATGCGATCCAGGGCCTGGCGGCGGGTGTCTTCGAGCAACTCGGTGTACTCGTGGATCTCGCCGCCGACGAGCGACCTGAGCCCGGCGGCGAAGTTGCCCGCGAAACCGCGGCTTCGGACTACCAGGCCGAAGGTCTGGCCCTTGATCTCGGCGACGCGATATCCGGCCAGATAGGGTGTGGTCGCGACGATCATTCGCTCTCCTTGTCGGTAGGGATCGATGAACAGCTTCGACGCTAGCCTAGAGCGCGTCGCGCCGGCTGGCTAGGCAATCCGGGCACGGGCACATCCCGCGCAATGACTCGAACGTGTAGTAGCCCGTGTCGTGGCCATCCGCCCATGTGGGCGCGATGGCGTAGGCGCCCACGAGCCGGAGGTCTACCAGTCGGCGCTGGGGCTCGGTCAGCTCGGGATGAGTATCGAGCCAGCCGGGCCGGCCGGCTTCGCCTGAGCAGAACGCACACGGGCACGAGAGGCGCAGCGGCTCGGCCTCGTAGACGCTCGTGTGGCCGTCGGCCCACTCAATCGTGAGACGACCTTCTTCCCGGTTGGCGTTGATGTTGACCGGCTGGTTCATGGGGCTTTGAAACATGCCTCATTGTATGGGCGGCGTGGGGATGGACGCCCTGGGGGCCTGAATCGCCTTGCGGCCCGCGCATGGCTCGACCAGGCCTGTCAAGGACACTTGACACACGCGACCCTGTCAAGCTAACTTGACAGATATGACGAACGACGTCCGGACACTCCGAGAGGAGCGAGCGTTGAGTCAGGGAGATCTGGCCAGGCATTTGGGCGTCTCCAGGCAGACGGTCAACGCCATCGAGACGGGCAAGTACCTGCCCTCGCTGCCGCTGGCTTTCGCCATCGGGCGGTTCTTTGGTCGCGCGGTAGAGGAGGTCTTCCATGACGAGCCGAAGTAAGTGGGTGACTCCCGTCTTCGGGTTGTGCCTGGCCGCGGTCATGGGTCTCGTCGAACTGAAACGCAGTGGCTCCACGCTGAGCGCCGGTCTCGCCGCCGCGGTCGTCGCCGGCTATGCGATCGCGCTGCTGATATTGCGGTCTAGGAGCGAGACGGTCGGTGCGCTGTCGGGGCTGCCGGTGGACGAGCGTTGGATCTCGATCAACCAGCGAGCCCTTGCCTTCGCCGCCCAGATCGTGGCCGTCTTCCTGGTGGCCGCGTTCCTGATCACCGAGTTTGCGGGCGGCGCCGCTCTGCCCTACGCCTGGTCGGCGGTCGCCCTGACGGCCGCCTATCTCGGCGGCGTCCTCTGGTATCGGTGGCGGTCATGAGCGCGTGACCGTCGAACCATTCAGCCGGCGCAGCGGTCAGAATGTTGTGTGTGTGCCTCAACGGAGGAGAGATGAGCCTCGTAATCGATTCGGTCACAAAGAGCTTCGGCGACGTCCGGGCCCTGGACGACGTATCCCTCGAGATCAGGCCGGGCGAGGTCTTCGGCTTCCTGGGCGCCAACGGAGCCGGCAAGACGACCGCCATGCGAGTCGTCCTGGACATCCTGCGGCCGGACTCGGGAACGGTCACCTGGAACGGCCTGCCCAACACCGAAGTCCCACGAGCCACATGGGGCTATCTGCCCGAAGAGCGCGGCCTTTACGCCAAGATGAACGTTCTGGATCAACTGGTCTTCTTTGCCAGGCTCCACGGCTGCAGTCGCCGGGATGCCGAACGGGACGCCCGCGACTGGCTCGAGCGGTTCAGGATTCCGGAGTACGCCGACCGCCGGGCGGAGCAGCTCTCCAAGGGCAATCAGCAGAAGATCCAGTTCATCGCCGCCATCCTGCACGACCCGCAGGTGCTCCTGATGGACGAGCCGTTCACGGGCCTCGACCCCGTCAACGCGGCACTCCTGAAGGAGGCCTTCCTCGAGATGCGCGACCACGGCAAGACCCTGGTCTTCTCCACCCACCAGATGGAGCAGGTGGAGGAACTGTGCGAGTCCATCGTCATCCTGGATCGCGGCCGCATCGTCGTCGGCGGTCCGGTGAGGCAGGTCCGCCGTTCGACGGGCCGCCAGGTCGTGCGGCTGGCCGTCGAGGGCGACGACGAGGTGGCGTGGCTGGATGAGCTCCCCGGCGTGCACGTCAAGCGCCGCGGACAGGATTACGCGGAAGCAGAGGTGGAGCGAGGCGTCGATCCGGAGAGCGTGCTTCAGGCGGCTCTCGGCCGAGGCTGCCGTGTCCGCCATTTCGAGATCACTGACCCGTCACTCGAGCAGATCTTCATCGAACGCGTGGGTGGGATAGACACCAGCGAGCGGACGCTCGCCCCGAAGGCGGTGCTTGCATGAGCGGCTGGCGAACCTTGATGCCGAATGCCTGGTACGTGGCCGTCCGGGAATTCAAGGGCCGGGTGCGAACCCGCAGCTTCATGGCCGGCACGATCCTGCTGGCAGTGATCGCCTTCGCCGTCACCGAAAGCCCAGTTGCCATCGATGCCGTCGTGGGTACCAGCCAGACGAAGCTGGCAGTCGTGACCGTGGCCGCCGATCTGCCGGCCGACGCCCAGACGGTAGTCGTGGGCACGCTCAACAGCGTCGCCTCCTCCAGCGCGCCCTTCGTCGTGACCTGGCTCCCTGGCAGCGACGTCGCCGCCGCCCAGGCGGACCTCGAGAAGGGCAAGTTCGACGCGGTACTCGTCGTGGCCAGGGTCAACGGCGATCTGGCCTTCACGTTGCATACGGACATGGCGTCCGACGGCCGGCCGGTCCAGAGTATCGCCGCGGCGGCCCAAACCCTGGTTATCGAGGACAGCCTGGCCAAGGTAGGCAAATCGATCAGCTCGATCAGCCACGTCACCCTCGACGTAGTCCCGGTGAAGCCCGGCTCGGCCGCGCCCAACAGCTTGTCGCGAGAGGTCTCGAGCAGCCTGTTGTCGACGGGCCTCATCGTCCTGATCTTCATGGCCATCGTGACCTACGGCACCTGGGTCGCGATGAGCGTGGCCGAGGAGAAGGGCAGTCGGGTCATGGAGTTGATGCTCAACGCGACCACTCCGCTGCAGATGCTGTGCGGCAAGGTCCTGGGCAACGGTGCCGCCGGTCTGACCCAGTACGGGCTCATCCTCGCCGCCGTCGTGGCCGGCATGGTGGCTCAGGGACCGATCAGAGCCAGAGTCCTGGGATCGTCCGGAGCCGGCGTGGAGTTCGGTGGCCTGACTCCGGCGGTTCTCGTGGCCTTCATCGTCCTGTTCGTGTGCGGCTTCACGCTCTACTCCCTCCTGTATGCCGCCCTCGGTTCGCTTGTGAGCCGTCAGGAGGATGTCCAGAGCGCGACCTCGCCAATGATGATGATCGTCTTCATCGGGTACTTCGCCTCGATCTTCGCGCTCCAGTCGATCGAGGAGCCGTGGGTCAAGATCATGTCGTTCGTCCCGTTCTTCAGCCCGTACTTGATGCTGGCGCGCGTCTCTGTGGGCCATGTCGAGTTGTGGGAGTTTGTCCTGGCGATCGCGCTGCTTCTGGTTACCATCGGTATCGCCCTGGTCGTCGCGGCCCGGATATACAGCGCCGGCGTGTTGCTGTATGGCCAGCGGGTCGGGCTGCGGCAGATCCTCAAGGCGACCAGGGTCTCGCGCTAGACGCGTCCGGTAGCGGCGCCGCCGGCGACTCGCGCGGCCCGGCTAGTCGTCGAGCGGCAGCTTCTGGATCAGGGCCAGGACCGGGCGCGCCGGCGCGGGAGCCGGGTCGGGCACGGCATGGAGCGGCACCTCTCCGGGCTGGGTCGGGATCCAGCGCCACAGATCGCTGTGGCGACCGGGCAGGTACGGGCTGCGCACGTGGCGAGCCATCACTCCCGCCAGGCCCTGCTGCGCGACCGCGAAATGGAGCTCTCGGCCGTCTCCGACGACGCCCGGCACGATGACCAGTTCCGGGCTCGGCGTGACCAGCTTTGCGAGCCGCTCGCGGCGCTTGACGAGCGGTTGAGCGACCAGCGGCCGCCCGGCCGTCCAGAGCAGGTCGAAGACCAGGTAAACCGGCCCCTGTCCGCCGGTCGCCTCGCCGTCCAAGCGCCGCTGCATGGCCGCGTGATCGGTCCGCCCCGCTTTGTCCGGCACGACCAGTTCGCCGTCCAGGACGGCCGGCAGATCGGCCACCAGGGCGGCGACATACGCGAGCTCCGGCACGAGGGCAGTGATGTCCCGGCCAGTGACGTCCAGGAAACGAATGGCCGGCTCGCCGTTGGGTCCGGGCTCGACGAAAGCGAGGGCGCGGCGGCCGCCCCAACTCGGTTCGAAGACATGCTCCATCGAATCGAACGGCGCCTCGGCCGAGCGGGGCATCATCGGCCGGAGCGTGGCCGGCAGGCCGGGAACGTCGCCGCTCAGGCTGAGGTCGAGCTGATCTGGCACGTCGCGATGGTAGCCGCCGTGGGGCCGTTGCGGAGCGAGGGTTGCGGACTTCGTCCGCCGTGGCCCGAACGGCCCAACACATCCACCGCCGGCCTCAGTACTCCTGAGGCACGAAGTTCTGGCTGCCGAGGGGCGGCCGGATGTAGGTCTCGTCTTCCTGGCGGGGCGGCAGCTGGATGGCCGGACCGGCGACCTTCTCGTACGGGATCACGCTGAGCAGATGGCGGATGGTGTTGAGGCGGGCCCGCTTCTTGTCGTCGGCTTCGACGACCCACCAGGGCGCCTCGGGGATGTCCGTGGCGGCGAACATGGCGTCCTTCGCCCTTGAGTACTCGACCCACTTCGCGCGCGACATAACGTCCATCGGCGAGAGCTTCCAGTGCTTCGTCGGGTCGGCCAGGCGTGCTTGAAAGCGCCGCTCCTGTTCCGTGTCGCCCACTGAGAACCAGTACTTGATCAGGACGATGCCGGACCTTATCAGCATCCGCTCGAACTCGGGGCAGGAGCGCAGGAAGTCGCGGTACTCGTCGTCGTTGCAGAAGCCCATGACGCGCTCTACTCCGGCGCGGTTGTACCAGCTGCGGTCGAACAGGACCATCTCTCCGGCGGCGGGCAGCTGGGCCACGTAGCGCTGGAAGTACCACTGGCTCTTCTCGCGGTCGGTGGGCGTGCCGAGGGCCACGACGCGGCAGACGCGGGGATTGAGGGGCGCGGCGATGGTCTTGATCGCGCCGCCTTTGCCGGCGGCGTCCCGGCCCTCGAACAGGACCACGACCTTGAGGCCGCGGGCCTTGATCCACTCCTGGAGCTTGACCAGCTCCACGTTGAGCCGCGCCAGCTCGGATTCGTAGTACTTGGTGTCGAGCTTCCTGCCGGGCCGCTGGACGTAGTCGGTGTCCGGGCCGGTTGGGGGTGGGGGAGTGGCGGCGTGGCGGCGAACCTCACGCGCCAGCATCCGCTCCCGGGCGACGACGGCCGCGGCTGCGGCGACCGCGACCCGGTTCGGGTCGGCGGAGGGCGGCAGCGCGCCTCTCGTGCTGGCGTAGCTCAGTCGATTGCGAACAACCCTGGACATGAGGCACTCCTTGACACGAGGGAGTGGTCGGCGCGGAGGGGCCGCAGAGTTAGGCGGGGCCGCCGCCCCGGACCCGCTACCATGCCTGCAACGGCACGACGGAGGAGGACCATGAGGCTCTGGGGCGGTCGATTCGAAGGTTCGACGGACGCGCGGGTGGCGGATTTCACCCGTTCGGTCGAGCTTGATTCCGCCCTGGCGATCGACGACATCGCCGGCTCGATCGCCCACGTCCACGGTTTGGGCCGCGCCGGGCTGCTGGCCGAAGACGAGGTCGAGACTCTCGTACGCGGGCTCGAGGGCCTGCGGGCCGAGATCGAGGCCGGCACGCTGCGCTGGGACCCGGCGCTCGAAGACGTCCACATGAACCTCGAATCGGCCCTGCGGGAACGGATCGGGCCTCTGGCCGGGCGCCTGCACACGGGCCGGTCGCGCAACGACCAGGTCGCCACGGATTTGCGCTTGTGGCTGCGCCGGACGATAGACGTGCTGGACGTCTCGATCCTGGACATGGAGCGCGCGCTGGTAGGGCTGGCCGACCGCGAGGGCTCGGCCGTGCTCCCGGGCACGACCCACATCCAGCCGGCTCAGCCGGTCCTGCTGGCCCACCACCTGCTGGCCTACGTCGAAATGCTCGAGCGAGACCGGGGCCGGCTGGCCGACTGCAGGCGGCGGGCCAACGTCAGCCCGCTCGGTTCGGGCGCTCTGGCCGGGGCCGGCTACCCGTTCGACCGCGAGGCGACGGCTCGCGAACTCGGTTTCGACGGCGTGACCGCAAACTCGCTCGACGCGGTCAGCGACCGCGACTTCGTGGCCGAGGCGCTGGCGGCGTTCGCCCTGTGCATGGTCCACCTCTCTCGGTTGGCCGAGGAGATCACGTGGTGGTCGAACCCGCGCTTCGGTTTCGTCCGGGCGGCCGACTCGTTCTCGACCGGCTCCTCGATGATGCCGAACAAGAAGAACCCCGATCCGGCCGAACTCGTGCGGGGCCGGGCGGCGCGCGTCATCGGTTCGCTCACGGGTCTGCTGGCCCTGCTCAAGGGACTGCCGCTGGCGTACCAGCGCGATCTGCAGGAGGATAAGCCGCCGCTGTTCGAGGCTGCCGCGACGCTCGAGGCGTCCTTGGGCGTCATGGCCGGCATGGTGGAGACGCTGAGCGTGGACGCGGCGCGCATGCGGGAGGCCGCGGGCGAGGGCTACACGACTGCCACGGCCGTGGCCGACGCACTGGTCCGGCGGGGCGTTCCTTTCCGGGCCGCTCACCACATCGTCGGGACGCTGGTCGCCGAAGCGGAGCGGGCCGGGCTGGCCCTCGAGGCGCTGGACGACGCCACTCTCGCGGCGGCCCTGGCCGGTTCGGAGGACACCGTGGCCCAGGCGCTCGTCGGCGACGCTGATATCTCGGGGCATCTGCGCGCGGCGGCCGGGCTCGACGGTGCACTGGCGAGCTGCGACGTGATCGGCGGAACGGCCCCGCGCCGCGTCGAGTCAGCGCTGAAGGCAGCGAAGGCCCGGCTGCGCCCGTAGGGACCTGCCCCGCGTACCCTTCCGAAACCCAACCGATACGCCTCGGGACGGATTCCGGCCCTGCCGCGGGCGTAGGTTCGACCCATGAAGCTGCACGAGTTCGAACCGGTAGGGGAGGAGTCCCGGCCGCGGGCCTTCCATCGGAAGGCTCGGCCGTGCTCACCTGCGACCGTTGCGGCTGCCGGCTGACGGCCAGAGAGTCGATCGGCGACGGCGCCATGCACGGGCCGGATGCCGCCTGGCGTCACTATCCCGGCGCAACGTTCGGTACGGATGCGCGGGGCTGCCGTGTCGATTGTGTCGATCGGCCCCATCGCACAACCCTCGAACCCGAAACGGCCTGATTCCGTGGGCCAGAAATGGCCCGCCGACCGGCCGGAGAGACGCCGTCCTGAACGGCAACCCTGGCGCCACCGCCGCGACACCAACCGTCCACTCAGCCGGTACTGACTCGCCGCGTGGCCGTCCCTACTGTTTCGGCAAGCCGCATCGACCCAGCCGTCGGTGCGGCTCCTGATGAGAAGGGAGCCCCGCTTGAATCCTGCCGCCACGCCCATCGATACGGGCGACACCGCCTGGATGCTGATGTCCACTGCCCTGGTCATGCTCATGACACCGGGTCTGGCCCTGTTCTACGGCGGTCTGGTCCGCCGCAAGAACGTGCTCAGCACCATCATGCAGAGCATGTTCATCCTCGGTCTTGTCAGCGTGACCTGGGTGCTTTACGGCTACTCCCTCGCGTTCGGCAAGGACGCCCTCAGCTTCGACACGCCGTTCGGGCACGTCAGTGGGCTCATCGGCGGGCTGGATTATCTGGGCCTGCACGGCGTGGGCAAGGACCCCGGCCCGTACGCGGCGACCATCCCCCACAGTGTCTTCATGGCCTTCCAGATGATGTTCGCGATCATCACGCCGGCCCTGATCACGGGCGCCTTTGCCGAGCGCAAGAAGTTCAAGGCCTTCGTGGTGTTCACCCTTCTGTGGACGCTCCTGGTCTACTCGCCGATCGCCCACTGGGTTTGGGGCGACAACGGCTGGCTCCTCAAGCTCGGCGCGATCGACTTCGCCGGCGGCACCGTCGTCCACATCAGCTCCGGCGTCGCGGCCTTGGTTGCGGCCCTCGTCCTCGGGCCCCGGGTCAAGCGCGAGTCTGAGCGTTTCGAGCCGCATGACGTCCGCCTGGTGGTCCTCGGCGCCGGCCTCCTGTGGTTCGGCTGGTTCGGCTTCAACGCCGGTTCGGCCCTGGCCGCAAACGGCCTGGCGGCGAACGCGCTCGTCGTTACCAACACGGCCGCCGGCATGGCCGCCATCACCTGGGTCACGATGAGCTGGCTGCACAAGGGTTCGCCCAGCGTCGTCGGGGCGGCTGCCGGATGCGTCGCCGGCCTGGTCGCCATCACGCCGGCCTCGGGCTACGTCGACGCCAGCGCCGCGATCGTCATCGGCTTCCTCGCCGGCTCGGTCTGCTACGGAGCGATCCTGCTGCGCGAGCGCCTCAAGGTCGACGACGCGCTCGACGTCTGGGCGGTCCACGGCGTCGGCGGTACGATCGGTGCCCTCCTGACCGGCGTCTTCGCGGTCGCCGCGGTGAACGGCGTGAGCGGTTGGGCCGACGGCAACGCCAGCCAGGTCGGCAAGCAGTTTGTGGCCGTCGCCGCCACCTGGATCTACAGCGGCGTGGTGACCTTCCTGATCCTCAAGGTCGTCGACAGGGTCATCGGCCTGCGCGTCGACGAGGACGAAGAAGAGGCCGGCCTCGACTCCTCGCAGCACGGCGAGGTCGCCTGGCAGTCCTAGCGGCAGCCGAACGGTCGACCGAACCCCTGAGGCCGAAAGGGCCGACGCGCCCGGCCGGCCGAATCAACCTGCGGATCATCACTCGGGGGCCCGGCCGAACGGGCCCCCGATTTCTATGCCCGGGATCGCGCCCAGGTTCCGTGCCTGCTGAGCAGATGGCACCGCCGCGGCACGTCCGGTGATATGCGTCCCGAACCGGAACCGCGGCGTCACCAGACCGCCACGTTGAGGACACCTTCTCGCTACCGACCGTAACGCGTTCGCTACTTACGCTTGCCCGCGGCCCCGTTTCGGAATGCGGCGGCCGTCGGCTGGGGCAAGAAGGGAGTCTCCAACGTGGGTATCGGTGCGGGCGACACCGGCTGGGTTCTAACGTCAACTGCGCTCGTCATGCTGATGACGCCCGGGCTGGCCCTGTTCTACGGTGGCCTCGTCCGCCGCAAGAACGTGCTCAGCATCCTCATGCAGTGCATGTTCGTTCTGGCGCTGGTGAGCGTGACCTGGGTTCTGGTCGGCTATACGCTTGCCTTTGGCACGGACCTCAACGGCTGGGGCTTGATCGGCAACCTGGACAACCTCGGCCTGCGCGACATCGGCGTCGATCCCGGCCCGTATGCCGCGACGATCCCATCCGCAGCGTTCGCGCTGTTCCAGATGATGTTCGCCATCATCACCCCCGCCCTGATCATCGGCGCCTTCGCCGAGCGCAAGAAGTTCAAGGCGTTCGTGCTGTTCGCGCTGGTGTGGAGCCTGGTCGTCTATTCGCCGATCTGCCATTGGGTCTGGGGCGACAACGGCTGGCTTCGCAACATGGGCGTCCTTGACTTCGCGGGCGGCACCGTCGTCCATATCAGCTCCGGCGTGGCGGCCCTGGTGGCGGCGCTCGTACTGGGTCCTCGAGTCCGGGTCGAGTCGGAGCGCTTCGAGCCGCACGACGTCCGGCTGACCGTCATCGGCGCCGGCATCCTGTGGTTCGGCTGGTTCGGCTTCAACGGCGGATCGGCTTTGGCCGCCGACGGGCTGGCCGTCAACGCCGTTCTGGTGACCAACACCGCCGCCGGCATGGGCGCTCTGACGTGGATGACCATGAGCTGGCTGCACAAGGGTTCGCCCAGCGTCATCGGCGCGGTCTCGGGCGCGATCGCAGGTGAGGTCGGCATCACCCCGGCTTCGGGCTTCGTCGATCCGATGTCGGCCATCGTCATCGGCTTCCTCGCCGGTGCCATCTGCTACGGCGCGATCCTGCTGCGGGAACGGCTCTCGATCGACGACGCCCTCGACGTCTGGGCCGTCCACGGCGTCGGCGGCACGCTCGGCATCCTCCTGACCGGCGTACTGGCCACGACCGCCGTCAATAGCGTCGGCCATGGTTGGATCGACGGCAACTTCGGCCAGGTCGGCACGCAGATCGTGGCCATCGTGGCAGTCTGGGTCTACAGCGCCGTCGCGACCTTCGCGATCCTCAAGCTGATCGACGCCACCGTCGGGCTTCGAGTGGACGCGGACGAGGAAGAAGCCGGCCTCGACGCGACGCAGCACGGCGAGACCGTTGCGGCCTGAAGCCGAACAGGGGCGGCCCGTGGGCGCGAAACGGTTGCTGGCCCGGACGCCCGGCGTCACCTCGCAAGGAATAGAGCCCGGCAAGCCTTCTGCCGGGCCCATTTCCCGCCCGGAGCGCCATTGCGACGCTCGTCCCGGCGCGATTGACGGGGGCGGAGCCGGCTAAAAGGCCGCCGCAACCAATTGGCAACCGTCGCAGAACCGGACCGCTACCCAACGTCCACTGTTCGGGTACTGAATACCGCCGAAGCCTTTCCTAGACTGACCGCAGTTGATCGGAAAGCCGATCCAAGAGCTCAGCCGAAGGAGCAAATGACATGATCGCCGCCGCAGCCTTCCTCAGCTTCGCAGTCCTGGTCGTTGCCTGGTTCATCGCCCCGTCCCGCGCAGAGGTCAAGTAGCTACGGCGGACACTTCCGCCGGCCGGTAGGCCGGCGCGCCCGGGCCGGATTATCGGCTCCGGGCCGGGAGCCTCCTCTCAACAGGTCGACTACGCCAACTGAACACGCAGGCCCGCGGACCTTTCGGCAGGTTGCGCGGGCTTCGTGTTATCTGGGGTCTAAACGTCCCGGGGGCGGCGGCGCGAGGTCGACGCGAACATCCCAATCGACCGCGCCCATCAACTCGGGCCGGTGCGTGATCACGACGACCGTCCGGCCTGCCGTTGCCTGGAGCAGGTCGCACGCCAGCGCGGCCGCCGTGGGCTCGTCCAGGTGTTCCGTCGGCTCGTCGAACACGATCAGAGGCGCCCCCGACAGCAGTGCGCGGGCCAGGGACAGCCGCTGTCGCTGGCCCGCCGAGATGAACGTGCCGCGTTCGCCGGCCAGCGTAGCCGGCCCCTGCGGGAGCGTCTCGATCCAGGCACTCAGCTGGGCGGCGGCCAGAGCCGCTCGGACCTCGTCGTCGCCGGCGTCCGGACGCGCCAGGCGGACGTTCTCCAGGATCGAAGTGTCGAAGATGTGGGGCTCCTGCTCGCACAGGCAGATGACCGTCCTGACGTCGGCTCCGGCCAGGGCGGCCAGCTCGACGGACCGCTCGGTGCCGACCAGCTCGACCGAACCGGCGGACGGGTCGAGGAAGCGAACCAGCACGGCGGCGAACGTGCTCTTGCCCGAGCCGCTGGGACCGGTGACCAGGAGCCGGCGGCCGGCCTCGAGCCGGAAGTCGGGCATCGCCAGGGCTTCGGGGAGGTCGCGGCCGTAACGCGCCCGCAAACCGCGGCAGGACAGCCCGTAGGGTCCGCCCGGAAGCGTTTCTGGCGCCTCCGGTTCGTGGACCGGGTCGGGGCGGGACGTCACGTCCGCCACGCGATTGGCCATGGCCGCCAGGCCCGGCAGGTGCTGGGCCGCGGGCACGAGGCCCGAGATGGCCTCGTGGACGGCGATGGGCGTCAGAACGACAACGGCCAGCAGGTGTCCCTCCAGGGTGCCGGCCATGACGGCGGCAATGCCGGCCACCAGGCACAGCCACACGGCGGCGCCGCCGGCGAGGGTCGAAAGCAGGGCCGAGACGCCCGCTCCGGCGGCCGTGCGGCCTTCGGCGGTCGCCAGGCGCCGGTCGAGCCGTCCCAGGTCGGCCAGCCTCGTTTCCGTTGCGCCGGCCACTGCCAGTTCGGGCGCGCCGGTCAGTACCTCTAGGGTCGCGGCCGCCAGATCTCCCCGGGCTCCGGCGGTCTCGCTCTCGCCGCGCCGGGCGACGAAGGCGGCCACGGTCGGAACGGCGAACGCGGCCACGGCCACGCTGATTCCCAGGGCGAGCCCCGCGGCCGGCGCGAGGTAGGCGATGCCGGCGACCGCAACGGAGGCCACCACGGCGGCCGACAGGTAGGGGAGGAGCAACCGCAGCCAGAGGTCGGCCAGACCGTCGATGTCGTCCACCAGACGTGCCAGGAGGTCGCCCGAGCGCAGCTCGGACAGGCCGGCCGGCGCCAGCCGGACGAGGCGGGCGTAGGCGTGGGAGCGCAGCCGGGCCAGGACCCGGAACGCGGCGTCGTGAGCGCCGAGGCGTTCGAGGTAGCGGAAGGCGCCCCGGCTGACGCCGAAGAAGCGGACCATGGTGACCGCGACCATCAAGTCCAGGACCGGCGGTTGCTGGGCCGCCCGCGAGATCAGCCAGGCGGCGGTCGCGGTCAGACCGATCGAGGCCCCGGAGGCCGCCGCTCCGGCGATGACGGCCAGGGCCAGGCGACCGGCCACGGGCCGTCCCTGGCGGGTGGTTCGGAGCAGGACGGAGACGCCGCTCATGGCCGGTCCTCGCCCGCGATCGAATGCGTGTCGACCGGCCGGGCCGGGCCCGCCGCGCCACCTCGAACACCGCCCCGGGCGCCTTCCCGAGACGCCACGGTCACGACCAGATCGGCGATCGCCAGCGCGGCCGGCCTGTGCGCCACCAGCACGACCGTGCGCCTGCTGGCGTGAGCCTCGGCCCGGACGGCATTCAAGACGGTGGCTTCGGACGCTTCGTCCAACCCAGCCGTGGGCTCGTCGAGCAGGATGATCTCGCTGCGCCGCAGCAAGGCCCGGGCGACGCCGATCCGGCGCCGCTGGCCGGCCGAGACCCCCACGCCGCCCTCGCCGAGCATCGTGCCCGGGTCCATGCCGGCCAACCCCACGACCGCCAGAGCCGCGGCCACGTCCTTGTCAGTTGCGTCGGGCGCGGCCAGGCGAACGTTGTCGGCCACCGTGCCGGGGAAGCAGAACGGATGCTGGGGCACCCAGGCTACATGGCGGTGCCACTCCTCGCGGTCGAGAGCCGCAATCTCGACGCATGGTCCGGTTGCCGGGGCCAGCTCGACGCGGCCCTCATCGGCCGGCCGCAGGCCCAGCAGCACGTCGAGGAGCGTGCTCTTGCCGGCGCCGCTCGGTCCCGACAGGGCCACGATCTCGCCGGGCTTGATCACGGCGGAGGTCAGGTGCGGGGCCTCCAGGTCGCGGCCGGGCTGGCTGACGCTCACGCCCGTCAAGCGTATCTCGGCGCCGCGCAGGTCGGGGACGGCGACGTCGCCGCCGGGCCCGGGAGCCGGCCGCTCGATGATCCGGAAGGCGGCCTCCGCGGCGGCCAGGCCCTCCTCCGAGGCGTGGAAGCGCGCCCCGAGCTGGCGCATCGGCAGGTACGCCTCGGGCGCGAGCACCAGTGCGAACAGGCCCGTCCGCAAGTCGAGCGAGCCGTTGTCGAGGCGAAGGCCGATCCCGACGGCCACCAGGGCGACCGAGAGGGTTGCGGCCAATTCCAGGGCGAACGCGGACAGGAAGGCGACGGTTAGTGTGGCCATGCTTTCGCGGCGGTAGTCGTCCGTGACCCGCTCGAGACGGGCGACCTGGGCTTCGGCTCGACCGAAGACCCGCAGCGTCGGCAGGCCGCCGACGACGTCCAGGAAGTGGTGGGACAGGCGCGTCAGGGCGTCCCAGCGCCGCTTCCGCCGCCGTACCGTGGCCGAGCCGATCAGGGCCATGAATATCGGGATGAGAGGCAGCGTCAGGAGGACGGTCAATCCGGCTACGAAGTCGATGCTGACCAGGCAGGCGATCACCACCAGCGGCACGATGGCCGACAGGGCGACCTGGGGCAAGTAGCGGCCGAAGTAGGCATCCAGAGAGTCCAGGCCGCGCGTGGCCAGGATCACGATCTCGCCGCTCCCGGCAGCATCGGGATTGCCGGGCGAAGGGGTGGCGGCCGCCCGCAGCAGCTTCATGCGCAGGGTGGACTTGACGGACGCCGAGCAGCGCAGCGCCACCCACTCCTGGCCCCACGCGACCGCACTGCGCAGCAGCAGGACCGCGGCCAGGCCGGTGAGGGCTCCGCCCAGGGTCGCGAAACCGGCGCCTTCGAGGAAGGCGCCGGAGATGGCGGTCGCGAGCAGCGCGGCCTGGCCGATCGCCAGGAGAGCCGTGACACAACCGAGCGCGACCGCGGCCACCAGGGCGATCGCGGTCGCGCGCGCGTAACGAATGAGCCGAGGGTCGATGGCCCTCAGTGGGTTCTCTCCAGTTCCAGCTCGGGCGCGGGCGGGGCTCAGGCCCTGCCGGCGGATCCTTCGGCGACCCGGGGCGAGGTGACTCGCTTGCGGAACACCCAGTAGGTCCAACCCTGGTAGATCAGGACGATCGGGGTGAAGATCACGGCGACCACGGTCATGATCTGCAGGGTCAGGTCGGTTGAAGATGCGTTCGTCACCGTCAGGCTGAAGGCCGGGTCGGTCGAGGACGGCATCACGTTCGGGTAGAGGTTGGCGAACAGGGCGGCCACCGCGACCACGAGCGTGATGCCCGTGGCGATGAAGGCCCAGCCTTCGCGCTTGATCCGGTTCGCCCCCAGGGCGGCGAGGAGCGCCACGGCCGCGACGGCCGCCAGGGCGACGGACCCGGTCACGGTACGCGTGGCCTCGGTCCAGCCCAGGAAGGCGACGGCCGCCACCGCTGCGACCAGGCCGATCGGTAGCATGATCGCGTTGGCTCTGGCCCGCAGCTCGCCTTCGGTCTTGAGGGCCAGGTAGGCCGCGCCGTGGGTCATGAAGAGCGTCAGCGTCACCACCCCGCCGAGTAGCCCGAAGGGGTTGAGCAGCGTCAGCAGGTTGCCGGTAAAGTTGCCGTCCTTGTCGATCGGCACGCCGGCGACGATGTTGGCGAAGGCCACGCCCCACAGCAGAGCGGGCACGGCCGAACCGAGGAAAATGAGCCCGTCCCAGGTCCGTCGCCAGGTTGCGCCATCGCGCTTGCTCCTGTACTCGAAGCCGGCGATGCGGACGATGAGCGCCACCAGGATCAGGAACAGGGCCAGGTAGAAGCCGCTGAACAGCGTCGCGTACCAGTAAGGGAACGCGGCGAAGGTCGCTCCACCGGCTACGAGCAGCCAGACCTCGTTGCCGTCCCACACGGGACCGATGGTGCTGAGGAGCGCCCGTCGCTCGGAGTCGTTGCGGCCGAGCAGCGGCGCCAGAATGCCGACCCCGAAGTCGAAGCCCTCGAGGACGAAGTAGCCCATCCAGAGGACGGCGATGAGCAGGAACCAGATGTCGTGCAACATGGCCGCCTCCTAGTAGGAAAACGCTGCGGGCATTTCGGCCGACAACTCACCTTCGCCGGCGCCGGTCTCGGGCAGTCCGGCCCGGATCCGCTTGGTCAGCAGGCCGACCTCGACGACCGCCAGAACGCCGTAGAGCAGCGTGAACGAGATGAGCGTGATGGCTACCTCGAGCACTCCCACGTTCGGCGAGACTCCCTGCGAGGTCAGTTGTTGACCGGTCACGATCCAGGGCTGGCGGCCCATCTCGGTGAAGATCCAGGCGAACGAGTTGGCGGCGAGGGGCAGGAGCGGCAGTGACGCCGCGATCCAGACCGCGCCGCGTTTGGGCATCCTGCCCTTGCGCATCTTGAACAGGAACCAGAGGGCCGCAAGGGCGGCCAGGCCGCCGGCTCCAATCATGAACCGGAAGCCCCAGAAGGTGACCGGCACGATGGGCGAGTAGTCGACGTTGCCGTACTGCGGGTACATCGCCTGGTACTGGGCCTGCAGGTCGTTGATGCCCTGGACCTTACCGTTGAGGTCGCCCGTGGCGAGGAACGACAGCATGTTCGGGACCTTGATCGAGATCAGCTCCTTGCCGTCCGTGCCCCAGATCGTGAAGAGCGAAAGGGGCGCCGGCTGGCTGGTGTCGTACAGGCCTTCCATCGAGGCCAGCTTCATCGGCTGATCGACGGCCAGGCCCTTGCCGAGCTGGTCGCCGGTCCCGAGAACGCCCAGGCCGCCGATGAGGAGGACGACCGCACCGACCTTCGCGGCCGTGCGGAAGGGGGCCACGTCCTGGTCGGGACGGCGCACCAGGCGCCACATCGCGACGCCCATGACGAAGGCGCCGCCGGTCATGAGGGCGCCGGCCAGCACGTGCTGGAAGGCCCAGATCACTGTCGGATTGGTCAGAACCGCAATGAAGTCCGTGAGTTCGGCCCGGCCGCTCGTCGGGTTGATCTTGAATCCGACAGGGTGCTGCATCCAGGAGTTGGCGGCCAGGATGAAGTACGCGGACAGGACCGTGCCTATGGCCGCGATCCATATCGTGGCCAGATGAGCGAGCTTCGGTAACCGGCCCCAGCCGAATATCCAGAGGCCCAGGAAGGTCGACTCGAGGAAGAACGCGAGCAGGCCCTCGATGGCCAGGGGCGCCCCGAAGATGTCGCCCACGAACCGGCTGTAGTTGCCCCAGTTCATGCCGAACTGGAACTCCTGCACGATGCCGGTAGCCACGCCCATGGCGAAGTTGATCAGGAACAGCTCGCCGAAGAACCGCGTCAGCTTCAGGTACTTCTCGTTGCCGCCCCGGACCCAGGCGGTCTGAAAACCCGCCACGAAGAAGGCCAGCGAGATTGTCAGCGGGACGAACAGGAAGTGGTAGACCGTCGTGATCCCAAACTGCCACCGCGCCAGATCAAGTGGGCTCATGGACGCCTCCCATCTGTACTCCTTGTGCCTCCTGCCGATGCTCAGCCCGGGCGGGCCCCGTGCGGACCGCGATCCCGGTCTCCCAAACTGCCGGCCACCCCGCCGGCAGCGCCGTGTCGATTGAGACTAGCGCGGATACGCGCCCGATCATGGTGACGATTTACCAGTCCAGCCGCACGAGAGGACCGACTGGCGAGTCAGACCAGCCCCCGGCGCATGCCTTCCAGGACCATCGCAAGTCTGTTTCGGGCGCCGAGTTTGTGCTGGATCGTGGTGCTGTGATTGCGCACCGTGAACGGGCTTATGCGCAGCTCGGCGGCGATCGCATCCGGCTCTTCGCCGCGCGCGAACAGGCGCAAGACTTCGAGTTCACGGCGGGTCAGGGCCTCGGCGGTCGGGGCGTCTTCGTCCCGCTCCACCTCGGAAGGGCGGCAGGGTGGGCGTTCGTCCGATTCGCGCAGCATGTGGATGACCCTGAAGGCGCCGCGGGGGCCCTTGACGACGAGGACGTTGCTGGTCAGGTAGCGCGGTTCGCCGTCGCTGGCCTGGGCCAGGACGTCGTACGCGGCCGTGCCCCGGCCGCGGCGGGCATTCCGGGTCACCGGGCAGCTGGTGGTGCATACGGGGTGCCCCTCGGGGTGGCGGCCCAGGACGACCTCGTAGCACAGCTGTCCGATGGCCTGATCGGCCGTATAGCCGAGCAGGCGTTGGGCGGCCGGCGACCAGGCCCTGATGCGCTGGCGCTCATCGGTGACGAAGAGCCCGTCGCGGGAAGCGATCTGCCCCAGCCAATCCGTGTCGATGAAGGCCGTGTCGTCGGCCGGCTCGGTGCCGCCCGGGTTGAGGCGGCCCTCCCGCTCCGGCGGTGCGGCGGTCCCGGATGCCCTGGATGGGTCTGCGGTTGCTTCGGTCATGGGCTCAGGCTCCGCAGCGGACTCCAGCTGGTGAGCGCCGGTGCTTAGGGTGCTTCTTCCAGCCGGTAGCCGACGCCGCGTACGGACTCGGGAACCGGCGCGCCGGATTCTTCGAGCTTGGAGCGCAAGCGGGCCAGATGGGGCTTGAGCCACTGGGGGTCCGGGTTCGGCTCGCCGGGCCAGCCGGCAGCCAGAAGCGAGCTGTGCGAAACCACGTGACCGGCCGCCGCGACCAGGGACGCGAGCAGGCTGTACTCCGTCCGCGTCAGGATCAGGTCCTTGTCGGCGGCCGTGGCCGTGTGCCGCCCGCGGTCCAGGACGATGGTGCCCCAGCGCAGCTCCCCGGCGCCTCGCGGCTCGAGGTCGGCCCCGCGCCGGCGCATCACGGCCCTGATCCGGGCCAGCAGCTCCTGCTTGCCGAAAGGCTTGACGACGTAGTCGTCAGCTCCGGTGTCGAGGGCCTCGACCTTGGCACGCTCGTCGGCCTCGCCGGTGAGAACGATGATCGGCGTCTGCGACATCCGGCGGATCGCGCGGCAGACCTCGACGCCATCCAGCCCTGGCATGGCGAGATCCAGCAGGACGAGATCCGGACGCTCCTCACTGAAGCGGCGAAGCGCCGAGTTCCCGTCATAGGCCGTCACCACCCGGTGCCCGGCCCGACCCACCAGCGCCGATACCGCCCCAACCATCGCCGGCTCGTCATCCACCACGAGTATCAGCAGGCTTTCCTGGGATTCGGGTGTCGCGCTCAACCTGTCGTCTCCGTTTGCGTGGCCGCGGCTGCTACCTCGAGGACGTGGACTGGATCCCCGGCCGGGCCGCGTCAAGTGTGGCGCATCCTGGACCGGAAGGCCACCTCGCCGTGCACCTCGCTCAGCCTTCCGGGCCCGCCTCCGACATCACGCCGGCCTCTCGCTGGGGCTGGTCTCCACGATCGGGCGGAACCTCCGGCACGCCGACCATGAATTGGCTGCCGCCGTAGCCGTTCGACTCCAGCCACACGCGGCCTCCCATGGCGTCCATGAGGCGCCGGGCGGCATACAGGCCGATGCCTGAACCGCGCGGGCGGGTGCCGGTCCGAACGTAGGCGTCGAACACCGCCGTCCACTCCGACTCGGGGATGCCGGGTCCGTCGTCGGTCACGTAGACCTGGATCTCGCCCTTTCGGCGCCATGCCCCGATGCTCACCGGGCCGCCTTCCGGCGAGTACTTGACCTCGTTCTCGAGCAAGTGCTCCATGACCTGCCGGAACCGGCCTTCGTCGCCGAGGCCGCACAACGGTTCCCACGTTCCATCGCGCCGGAGTGGATGCTCGCGCAGCAGCGGCGTCATTTCGGCGATCGTGTCGTTGACGGCTTTGGCGACGTCAAAGGGGGCTCGGGCCAGACCGGCCGCCAGCCCTTCGCCGCGAACGCTGGCCAGGATCGAGTCGACCAGCCGGTCCAGCCGCGTGACCTGGCCGATGGCCTGGTCGCGCCACTCACCGATCTGGGTGGCGCTGGCGTGCGGCACCGCCGCATCGATCGCGTCGGACGCGGCGTCGGCAAGGAGATCCAGATAGGCTCGCACGACCGCCAGGGGCGTGCGCAGCTCGTGCGTGACCACCGCCAGCAACTCGGCCCGAGCGGAGTCGAGCGCGGTGAGCGTCTCGACCTGCTCCTCGGCCTCGGCGGCCAGGCGGCCCTTCTCGACGATGCCGCCCAGGAGCGCCCCGATCGTGACCAGGAACTCGATCTCCTCCGTCGAGAAGACGCGGGTCTCGATCGCCTGGACGTTGATGACGCCGATGACCCGGTCGTTCCATGGCAGCGGCACCGACAGCATCGACACGAACTGCGATTCGTCGAATCCGGGCACCCACTTGAACCGTGGGTCTGTGCGGACGTCGGGCGACTCGACGGGCCGGCCGATGAGAGCGGCGCGGCCGGTCAGGCCCTCGCCCAGGCTCATGGTGACCTTGCCGATCTGGTCGCGGTCCAGGCCGTTGGTGGCCGCCAGCCTCAAGCTCGAGCCGTCGCGGTCCATCAGGTAGACCGAGCACACCTCGACGTCCAGGGCGGTCGTCGTCCGGTCGACGATGGTCCGCATCAGCTCGTCCCAGTCGCGCGCCGTCGTCAGGAGCTTGGCGAACTCGTGCAGGAACTCGAGCTCCCGAAGCTTCCGAGCCGCGTCGAAAGGCGCGGAGTCGCCATCGGCCAGAGCCGAGCCCGGGGGTCCCTCCGGCTCGAGCGCTTTGTCGTCGGGCGCGATCTCAGGTTCTGGCATCGCGGGCGGCTGCCTCTAGCTCTTCCGGCCGGCGGGTCGCATCGACATGCTGCGACCGGGCTACCGGGCCACGGCCGGGGCGTCGTAGACCTTGGTCGGAAGCTCTTCGAGGAGCGGATCCGTCCAGGTCCAGGCCGCGCCGTGATGGCGTCCGACGGCGCCGTGGCGGGCAGCCTCGGTGCGCAGCGGCAGGCCGAAGATCTCGATGAAGCCGACGGCGGCGGCGTGGTCGTAGGCGTCGTCGGCCTCGTAGGTGGCCAGGGACTTGTCGTAGAGCGAGAGCGGGCTGCGCCGCCCGACGACGTTCGCGTTGCCGTGGTCGAGCCTGACTCTGACGTCGCCGCTGACGACCCGCTGGCTGCTGGCGGCATAGGCCCGCAAATCGCGGTGCAGGGCGCTGAACCAGAGACCGTCGTAAGTCAGCTGGGCTAGCTCGTCGGCCACGATCCGATTGAAGCGGAGCGTGTCCTTGGTGAGCGTCAGGCCCTCCAGGGCGCGGTGGGCCCGGTGAATGACGGTGGCCGCGGGCGCCTCGTAGATTTCGCGGCTCTTTATGCCGACGAGTCGATCTTCGACGTGATCCACGCGGCCGATGCCGTGCGCTCCCGCCAGGTCGTGGAGCTTCTCCACCAGCACGACCGGATCCAGCCGTTCGCCGTCGAGGGAGACCGGCACGCCGCCCTCGAAGCCGATCACGATCTCGACCGCGGCGGGCGCCTTGTCGGGATCGACCGTCCAGCGGTAGACGTCGGCCCGCGGCGCGGTCCACGGGTCCTCCAGGATGCCGGCTTCGATGGAGCGGCCCCACAGGTTCACGTCGATCGAGTAGATCGACTCCTTGGAGATCGTGATCTCGATGTTGCGCGCCCTGGCGTACTCGATCTCCTCCTCGCGCGACAGGCCCATCCCGACTCGCATGGGGGCGATGACCGCCAGAGATGGATCGAGGGCGTGGGTCGCGACATCGAAGCGGACCTGGTCGTTGCCCTTGCCGGTGCAGCCGTGAGCGACGGCGTCGGCGCCTTCCTTGTGCGCGACCTCGACCAGGAGCTGGGCGATGAGCGGCCGGGCCATGGCCGTCGCGAGGGGGTAGACACCCTGGTAGAGCGCCCCGGCCTGGACATGCGGCCAGCAGAAGTCGCGCACGAAACGCTCGCGGCCGTCGACGACATAGGCCCTGGAGGCGCCCGCGCTGATGGCGCGCCGATCCACGTCCTCCTTGAGAACGCCGCCGCCGAGGTCGACGGTCAGGGTGACGACTTCGACGTTGTACTGCTCGCGTAGCCAGGCTACGGCGACCGAGGTGTCGAGGCCACCGGAATACGCGAGCACCACCTTGTTCATCGAGGAGCCTCCGAATGAGCGACCCGGCCGCCGGCCGGGCTAGGTCGTCCAATCGGCATCGCCGACTCGTCCGACGGTTGGAATGTCTGGAAGCGGACCAGCCACCGCTTGAGGGCGGCCTCGGTCTCGAAAAGAACCAGCAGGGTGTTGTCACCGGCCAGCGTCCCGACCTGCTCTTCCATGCTCGACTGGTCGATGGCCTGGGCGATTGCGCCGGCCGATCCCGGAGTCGCCAGCAGGACCAGGCTGAGCCCGCTGCGGCCCACGCGGACGGGGATGTCCTCCAGCAGCCGGCGCAGGCGGGCGTCGTAGGCGTTGCCCCCGGCTGCCGATTCCGGGAGGACGTAGCGGTGGCCGTCGCTGCGGGGCGCCTTGACCAGGCCCAGCTCCGTGATGTCGCGGCTGACCGTCGCCTGGGTCACCTCGAAGCCACGATCCCGCAGCAGCTCCGCCAGCTCCTCCTGGCTGCCGATCGGCGACCGGGCGATCAGATCCAGGATGGTCCGCTGCCGGCGCTGTTTGGTATTCGTCGGCCCGCCGTTCATGACCATGGCCACGTTCCTAGCCCCGTCCGGCCGGACCGGAGCCGGTGCCCCGGCCGGCGGCAGCGGTCTCGGTGTCCCGGGCCGAGGTGATCCTGGTGCCGAACGTCGGGTCGTCCAGGGCCCGGCTCAGGGCATGCGGATCCTTCGAATCGCAGATGACGGCTTCGGCGCCCTGCCAGTTCACCGCTTGCAGGGCGGCCCTGATCTTGGGCACCATGCCGCCCTTGATGACGCCGTCGGCGATCAGGGCCTCGGCCCCGTCGGCGCTGATGGTGTCGATCTTCGCGCCGTCCGCTCCGCGCAACCCGTCCACGTCGGTCATGAGGACCAGCTGGCGGGCGCCGAGCCCGGCGGCTATCCCGGCCGCCGCGTCGTCGGCGTTGACGTTGCAGACGATGCCCTCTTCGTCGCGGGCGAGGGGCGCCACCACGGCGATCTGTCCGGCCACGAGCAGGGAGTCGAGGAAGTCGCGGCGGACGCCGACGACGTGGGCCACAAGCCCGAGGCCGGGCACCCGCTCGGCGATCATGAAACCGCCGTCCACGCCCGAGAGGCCCACCGCGTCGACACCGCGGTCTCGCAGGTCGGAGACCAGTTCCGAGTTCACCACGCCGCGAAGAACCGCTGCGGCCACTTCCAGCGCGGCCTGATCGGTGACCCGCAGGCCGCCTTCGAACTTGCTCGGCACGCCGAGCCGCTCCAGCCACTCCGTGATGCGCTTGCCGCCGCCGTGGACAAGGATCACCGGGCGCTTTCGTGCCACGGCCGCCACCTCGTCAAGGACGTGGGCCTGGTCGGCGAGCGTCGTACCGCCGAGCTTGAGGACGAGGACTTCGCTCACGTGGTGTACTCCGCGTTCTCGATGACGTATTGCTCGGTCAGGTCGCAGCCGAAAGCCTCGCCGCTGCCGTTGCCCAGGCCCAGGTCGAGGCGGATCAGCACTTCGGGCGAGTCCATGGCCCGGCGGGTCGCATCGCGGTCGAACTCGATCGGGTGGCCGGCGAAGACGAGTGTCCCGGCGATGGCGATCCGCAGCCGCTCGAGGTCCAGTTCCGGCCGCCGGCCGGCCCTCGGCATGGCCTCGGTGTGATGAAGACCGGCCGCTTCGAGCAGCTCCTCGTCCGGGAGCCGAGTGTTGCCGGCGGCGCTGGCCACGCGGCCCCAGTTGGGGTCGCGGCCGTGGACCGCGGCCTTGAGCAGGCTGCTGGTGATCACGGAGCGGGCGATGGCCCGAGCGTCGTGGTCGTCGGCCGCGCCGCTCACCTGGCAGGCGATGAGCGTGGACGCGCCCTCTCCGTCGGCGGCTTGCTGGCGGGCCAGCGACCGAGCCACGGCCTCTATCGCGCCGCCGAGCAATGTCGCCTCCAGGCTGGCCGCAGCGACCTTCGCCCCGGAGGCCCCGGAGGCGAGCAGGAAGACCGTGTCGTTGGTGCTGGTATCGCCGTCGACGCTGAGCTGGTTCCAGGTCCGCTGCACGATCGGGGCGAGGAGTGCATTCAGCGTCTGAGGTGCCACGGCGGCATCGGTCAGGACGACGCTCAGCATCGTGGCCATGCGCGGATGGATCATGCCCACGCCCTTGGCGATGCCGGACACGGTGACCTCGACCGGGGCGCCATCCGCGCCGGGCAGCTCCACGGTCGCGGTGGCGAGCTTGATCTTCGTGTCGGTCGTCATCATCGCCCCGGCCACCGCCGCGAGTCCGTCGTCGGCCGTGACCAGCTGCGCTGCCAGGCCGGCGATGCCGGCACGAACCCTGTCGACGGGGAGGCGCACGCCGATGACCCCGGTGGAGAGGGCCAGAGTCCGCTCGGCCGTGGTACCGAGCGCGCTCGCGAGGGCCTTGCAGATGTCGCGCTGGTCGATGTCGCCTTCCGAACCGGTGGCCGCGTTCGCGGAACCGGCGGTAACGATGATGGCGTCCGCCCAACCGTAGCGCCCGCCCCCGCCGATCTCGGTGGCGTTGAGATGGGCCTGGGAAACGCGGATCGGCGCGGCCACGACCTGGTTTCGGGTGAACACGGCCGCCACGGCCGCCGAGTTGCCGGTGACGGCCACGATGCCAAGGTCCGGCCGGCCGGACGGTTTGATGCCGGCGGTGGTGCCGCCCGCCTTGAACCCCGCCGGCATGGCCGCGCGTGGCGTGACCGCCGGCAGCGTGCTCGGCAGCGCCTGGAGTTCTGTGGTGCCGGACGCCATCGAAACCTCCGAGAGCTAGGGGGCGACCGGATACTGCTCGAGACCGGCGGTCTCAGGCAGGCCGAAGAGCACGTTCAGCGCCTGAACCGCCTGGCCGGCCGCCCCTTTGACCAGGTTGTCGATCACACCCAGAGCCAGGATGCGGCCGGTGCGCTGGTCGACACGGCACCACACACGGCAGGTATTGCTGCCGTACACGTGCCTGGTCCAGGGCGGATCGGATACGACCTGGACGAAGGGTTCGTCGCGATAGGCCTCGGCATACAGCGCGTCCAGCTCGGCCTGGGCGACTGGCCTGGTGGGCCGGACGTGACAGCTCGACAGGATGCCGCGTGTCATGGGAATGAGGTGCGGCAGGAACTCTACGGCGGCTACTCCGGGGTTGGCCTCTCGGCTGCCCATCGCGCCTCGCTCCCCCAGCTGTTGGAGCTCCTGCTCCATTTCGGCCGTGTGGCGGTGGTTGAACACCCCGTAGGCTTTGACGTTCTCGTTGACCTCGGCGAAGAGCATGCCCGGCTTGGGCTCGCGGCCGGCTCCGGAGACGCCGCTCTTGGCGTCCACGACCAGATCGCCTATGAGTCCGGCTCGGGCCAGCGGCGCCAGGGTCAGGATCGCCGCGGTGGGGTAGCAGCCGGGCAGGCCGATCACGGTCGCGGCCTTGTCCGCCGCGGCCCGGATCTCGTCGCGATGAAGCTCCGGCAGGCCGTACACGGCCTGGGCGAGAAGATCCGGCGCGGGATGGTCGAACTTGTACCAGCGCGGGTAGTCGGCCGGATCGTGGAGCCGAAAATCCGGGCCGACGTCGAGCAGCGCGGTTCCGGCGGCCACGATCTCGGCGGCCATGGAGGCGGCCACGCCGTGAGGCAGGGCGGTGAAGATGGCGTCGGCCCGAGGCATGGCCTGGTCGATGGCCAGTCCGCTGGCCGCGAGGTGGGGGTGCGATTCGGCGATCGGCACGCTGTCCCGATTGCGTCCCCACAGGCCGGCCAGGCGGACGTTCGGATGACCCAGCAGGAGGCGGACGAGCTCGCCGCCCGCGTAGCCGGTCGCGCCGACCACGCCGACGCTGACGGTCGGCTTGCCGCCGCGAGCCCGGGCGGCCTTCGGGCCCAGGGCAGCCTGAGTAGAGGACGTGGCCGTGCCGTCGGAGCGCGAATCTGTAGTGGTCATGGCCGCAGATTATACGATGCAATGAATAGTCATGCAAGAACCTTGGCGCTGGTCGGGGACCCGGCAATGCCGTGGCCGGTCGGCCGGCTACACGTACCGGGCCGCCACCAGGAGGACCCACGAAACCATGAACCAGTGAAGCAGGAAGCCCCATATGAAGGACCTGGTCCGCCAGGCGAGGATGCCGAAGAAGGCGCCCCCTAGAATCGTCGAGAGTTGCTCCAGCTCCGGCTTCCAGAGGTGCATGAGCACGAAGGGGATGGTCTGGAGCCAGATGGCGTCCGAGCCGTACTTGCGGCCGAACGTCCACAGCAGCCAGCCTCGGAAGAAGAACTCCCAGGCGAACATGTCCAGGCCGGACTCGAGGACGAGCTGCCAGGCAGGGCGGCCCAGGATCAGGGGTTCGTAGTAGACGCGAAAGTCGGATTGCTGGCCCAGGATCCAGATGACCGGGGCCAGGATCGCGATCCCGGCGATCGTTACCGGCAGGCCCAGCCGCCAGTCGCCGAGCGTCAGGCCGTATTCGCGTGGGCTCTCGCGCCAGATGAAGACCACCACCGCGAACGGCAGCAGGAACTCCAGGAGGAAGCGCTCGTACTCGCCCTGGGCGAAGTGGTTGTTGAAGGCGACGAGCAGGATGAGCAGCGCCAGGGCGACCGTCCCGGCGAGGCGCGCGTCGAAGTCGACGCCCCAAAGGCGCAACTGGCGGGCGCCCGGCGGCGTGACGCTTCCACTTGACTCGGTCGATTCGGCCCGCACGGCCACGCGCCTCCTTGATCGATTCCGCTTGAACGGCAATGTCGAGGCCCGTCGAGGACGGGGCGGTTGCGATCGGCGGCCGAATCATACCGGGCAGCCGCCGGGCGGCGCGGGCAGCGCGACGAGTTGCACGCCGGTGGAGTAGTCGCCGGCCCGAGCCTTACCTCGCCGACAGGGCCGCCCGGTCGGCTTGCTGCGGCTCCCGGAACTGCTCGTGATACAGCCTGGCGTAGAGCCCGCCGATGTTGAGCAGCTCACTATGGCTGCCGCGCTCCACGATCCGGCCGCGGTCGAAGACCAGGATCAGGTCGGCGCGCAGGATCGTGGAAAGCCGGTGCGCCACGGCGATCGTGGTCCGTCCGGCTTCGAGGCCTTCGAGGGCCTGCTGGATCAGCCGCTCGGACGTGGTGTCGAGCGCGGACGTGGCTTCGTCAAGGATCAGAATCCGTGGATCCTTGAGCAGAACGCGGGCGATGGCGATGCGCTGCTTCTCACCGCCCGACAGCTTGTAGCCCCGCTCTCCGACGACCGTGTCGTAGCCGTCTGGCAACTCCATGATGCGCTCATGGATCGCGGCCGCCCGCGCCGCCGCCTCGATCTCGGGATCGCTGGCCAGCGGCCTGGCGTAGCGCAGGTTCTCCTTGATGGTGGTGTGGAAGAGGTATGTCTCCTGGGTCACGAAGCCCACGACGTCCGTCAGGGAGCACATCTTGACCCGGCGGACGTCCACGCCGTCGATCTCGACGGAGCCGCGCCCGACGTCGTACAGGCGGGCGATGAGATACGTCGTCGTTGTCTTGCCGGACCCGGACGGACCCACCAGCGCGACCAGCTGGCCAGCTTCCGCGGCGAAATCGATGCCGTGCAAGGCGAATGCATGGGGCGCACCGGCCGATCCGGCGCTCCCGCCGGCCGGGTTGCCGACGGCCGGGCCTTCGGCTCCAGGCGCGACTTCGACCCCGTCCGAATCCGGAGACGCCATCGGCGCATCGACGCCTGGCCCGGTCTCGGCGCCTCCCGCCGCGTGCTTCTCGCCCTGATGTCGGGCGTGCCAGCTCGTCCGCACGGATGGGCTGGAGCGGACCGGCTCGTCCGTTTCGTCGGCGAAGCTATCCTCGCCCGCGACTGCCTCCCCGCGGGACGGGTATCGGAACGAGACGTCTCGGAATCGGATGCTGCCGTTGGCTGCACCTTTGTACAGGGCCACCGCGTCGGGCGCATCCTTGATCTCGGGCTCCATCTCGAGGTACTCGAAGATCCGATCGAACAGCGCCAGCGCCCCCTGGAGCTCCACCTGGACGTTGAGCAGCTGGCCGAGAGGGAAGAAGAGCCGGCTCTGGAGGGTGGTGAAGGCGACGATGTCGCCGATGGTGGGCGGGTGGGGATCGTGGTTGATGGCCAGGTAGCCGGCCAGCCAGTACACGAAGGCGGGGATGATCGACATGATCGTCCCGATCAGCGCGAAGAACCAGCGGCCGACCATGGCCTGGCGAACCTGGTTCGCGGCCAGGCGCTTGTTCAGCTCATCGAAGTGCTCGAGCGAGGCCTGCTGGGCGCCGAAGGTCTTGGACAGCAGGATGCCGCTGACGCTGAGCGTCTCCTCGGTTGCGGCAGACATTTCGGCGAGAGACTTCTGGACTTCAGTGGAGGCCGCCCGCCGGACCTTGCCGACGCGGTTGGCGACGAAGGCGAATATGGGCAGCATCGCCAGGGACAGCGCCGTCAGGCGCCAGTCGATGAACAGCATGGCCACGATCGTGCTCACGACCACGGCCACGTTGCTGGTGATGCTGGCCGCCGTATCCGTTACGACCGACTGGATGCCGCCCACGTCGTTGGTCAGCCGGCTCTGGATTTCGCCGGTCCGCGTATCGGTGAAGAAGCGCAGCGGCATGGCCTGGAGGTGCCGGTACAGGGCGCTCCGCAGATCCCTCATCACGCTCTGCCCGACGACGTTGTTGACATAGCTCTGGGCGACGCCGATCAAGCTGCTGACGATCGGAATCACGATCATCAGGGCCACGAACGTGTTCAGCAGAAGCCAGTCGCGGTGGCCGATGGCGACGTCGATGAGCAGCTTGAGCAGGATGGGGTTGATGACGCCCAGGAAGCTGGTTGCCAGGATGGCGACCAGCACGAACAGGATCTTGGACCTGTATGGAGCGAAGAACGGCAGGACCTTGCGCGCGGTCCGGCGGCGCGGCACGCCCGCCGTCGTGGGTGGATCGGGACGCAGCGTGGAAGTGGAGAAGCGGCGGAAGCCGCCTCCGCCGCCTCCGCCGACGCGGCCGGCCCCGCTTGGGAAGCTCATTCACCCAGGCTAGCAGGGGGCGTTCCGCGCCGCTGAGCACGGAGTCCGCGAGCCGCGCCATGCCACCGAGCGCGAGCCGCGGCAGGCGCCGAGCGCGGGCGGCGGCAGGCCGCCGAAGGCTGAGATCAGGAGCCGGCGAAACCGGACCTGGCCAGGTCGACCGCGAACGCGACCGTGTAGCGGCCGTCGCGGTCGGTGGAGACCAGGATCAGCGTGCTGCCCTGGAGGGCGATCCACTCGGGCGCGGGAACGGCGGAGATGACCGCTCCGGCCGACAGGGAGCGATCCCTGAAGGCGGGATAGACGATGCCGCCGGCCACGGTGGCGTACCAGGCCACGATCGGTCCGCCGGGGGTGGCGGAGACCGCCGGGCTCAGCGCGCTCGCCGCACCCGCACCGGACGGCGTCGCGGTCGAGATGGGATCGCGGGCTCCGGAGGGCAGCACGACCGTCATGACGCCCGGCCGGCCTCCGTTGGGCGGGTCGGCGGCCACGTCCCATGAAAGGTAGCGACCGTCCGCCGATAGAGCCGCGCCGGAGGCGGGCCGGCCGATCGGAAAGAGGGCCGGGTTGACCGCGTCGGCAACGTCGAGTTCGAGGCCGTTCTCCTCTTCGAGGACCGCGACGGTGTCGCCGCCGAGCAGCAGATCCTTGACCCGGCCCGAGGTGCGGACCGTCCACAGCAAGCGGGCCGTGGCGATGCTCCTGACCTCGACCGTCTCGCCGAGGGCGAAGACGCCCGGCGAGTTGTGCCGGTTGAAGGCGACGAGGTCCGGCGTCATTGCGATCAGGACCGGATGAACACGCGTCTCGGCCGAGTCGACGACGCGCTGCCCGCTCGCGATCACGCGGTTGTGCGCGCCGACGAGATCGCTCAGATGGATCGTCCACGACACGTCGGCCGGGGTTGCCGCAGCCGGTGACGCCGGGCGCTACGGCCAGCTGGTTCGACCACCACGTAGGCCAGCGACTTCCCGGCGGCGGCGACGTTCGTGATGGCCTGGCAGCGGCCGACCGCGGCCACGGTCCGGGCGGTGGACGTCGAGCCGATGATGGTGGTCTGCAGCCGGTTGGAGTCGACGACGAAGAAGAGGCGCGTGCCGACGGCGGCCAGGGTGCCGCTCGAAATGTTGGGAGGAAGCCAGGACGTGCGCAAGTCCGAGCCGGCGGGCTGGTAGCGGGCCAGCAGGCCCAGGCCCTCGGGATCCGGCGGCAGCGTCGCGGCCGGTGCGATCGGCGCAATCGTGGGCGCGGCCGGGACGGATGCGCTCGGGGCCGGTGTCTCGCCCTTGCCGCCGGAGACGTGCGGGCCGAGGACTCCGATCGAGAATATCGAAGCCGCCAGAACGGCCACGATGCCTATCTGCAGGTAGGGGAGTCGGAACCGGCCGAAACCTTCGATCGGCGCGCGCTGGTCTTCCGTGGCGGCCTCACTTCCGGGCGCCGCCAACTATGGCGCCCGGACTGGGTCAGGTCGCGGATGCCACCTCGCCGGCCCGCACGGCGGTCCCGGCTCTCGCTTCCTGCGCCTCGAGCCAGCGTTCGGCGTCGATGGCCGCCCGGCAACCCTCGCCCGCGGCGCTCACGGCCTGACGGTAGCGAGGGTCGTCCACGTCGCCGGCAATGAAGACACCGTCCACGTTGGAGGCGGTGGTGGCGCCGGTCAGCTTCAGGTAGCCGTGATCGTCCAGGTCCAGCCAGCCCTTGAAGGCAGCGACGTTGGGGCTGTGACCGATGGCGATGAACAGTCCGTCCAGGGGCAGCGTCTCCTCGCCCTCTGCGTCCGTCCGTCGCAGCCGGACCGACTCGACCTTGTCGTGGCCGACCACCTCCTCGACCCCCCGGCTCAGATGGAGCTGGATCTTCGGGTGAGAGGCGACGCGGTCGCGCATGATCTTGCTGCCGCGGAACTCGCCCCGGCGATGGATGACGTGGACTCTGCTGGCGAAGCGCGTCAGGTACAGCGCTTCCTCGAGCGCCGTGTCGCCGCCGCCGACGACCCCGACTTCCTTGTCCCGGAAGAAGAAGCCGTCGCAGGTCGCGCAGGCGCTCACCCCCCGGCCGCGCAACCTCGTCTCGCTGTCGATGCCCAGCCAGTTGGCCTGGGCGCCGGTGGCGACGATCACGCTCTCAGCGCGGTATTCGACCCCGCCCGCCCACAGGCGGAACGGCCGGCCGCCGAAGTCCACCCGCTCGACGTCGACGTCGTAGATGCGAGCCCCGAATTGCTCCGCCTGCTTGCGGAAGAGCCCCATCAGCTCCGGGCCCTGGACGCCGTCCGGGAAGCCGGGGTAGTTCTCGACGTCGCTCGTGGTCATGAGCTGGCCGCCGGCTTCGAGGCCGCCGATGACGACGGGCTCGAGGTTCGCCCGGGCCGCGTAGATGGCAGCCGTAAGACCGGCGGGGCCGGATCCGACGATGACCACCCGGGCCTCGACCGACTCGGTCGACTCGGGGGCGACGGAGGACGCCTCGGCCGCTTCCGCTGCGGGGCTGACGAAATTGAGGCTGAGCCCGCCGAACGACGGCTTGGGCTTGGGGGTCGTGTCGCTCATGACTCCATCCTAGCACTGCCTGGATACTCCCGGGGAGTATAGCCCCGACGGGCGGCACGGCGTTCGCGCCCGGACCGCCGAGAGCCTAGATCGAGGCGGGATTCAAGGCGTGCACGGCAGGAACGACATCGCGGCCGAGGGTCTCGATGTGGCGGAGGTCCCAGACGTCGGCCAGGTTGAAGATGACGTGCTGGACGCCAACTTCGGCCAGGGTACCGAAGCGATCGACGACGGCCGAAGGAGCCTCGGCGCCGAGATCCACCCGCTGGAGGTTCGTCCGTTCGATCTCCTCGAAGGCCCGGCCTTCCTCCTCGCAGCGCTGCCGCAGGATGTCGAACTTGTGCTTGAGCTGGTCCGGCCCGCCGAAGATGTTGGACGCGTCGGCGTAGCGAGCCACGAGCCGCAGTGTCTTCTGCTCACCACCGCCGCCGATGAGGATGCGCGGGTGGGGCCTGCTGATGGACTGGGGCGAGTTGAGCAGGCGGGCCGGCTGGTAGTGGCTGCCATCGAAGCTGCCCTCCGAGCCGCGCTCGCCCTGCCACATTGCCAGGCAGATCCGGAGACACTCCTCGAGCATCTCGAACCGCGTACCCAGGGGCGGCATCGGGAAGCCCAGGCCGCGGCTTTCCTCCTCGTTCCAGGCCGCGCCGATGCCGAAGACGGCCCGGCCGCCGCTCAGGACGTCCAGCGTCGTGGCCGCCTTGGCCCACAGCCCTGCCTCGCGGTAGTGAATCCCGCCGACCATGAGCCCGAGCGTGGCGTTCCTGGAGTGTGCGGCCATGTAGCCCAGGGCGGTGAAACCTTCCAGCATGGGCTGCTCGGCCGGGCCGACGCCGCGGATCTGGAAGAAGTGGTCCATGACCCAGAGCGAGTCGAAGCCGGCCGCGTCCGCGGCCTCGACGATCCGGCCGAGGGTCGGGCCGATGGCGGTTGTGCCGCCGGGCCAGGTGAACGTAGGGAATCTGCAGGCCGATCTTCATGGGGCGAACTCCAGGCGAAGGAAAGGCCGGGTACGCTCGCCGGCCGCTCGCAAGATAGCACCGGCGAGCCTCGGCGCCGGCCGGAGACGTCTCTCGTACCGCCCTGTCGCCGCCGGTGCCTCCGCGCGCCCCCAGCGTGGGGGCCGGAGGGCCCGCCGGCCGCGGGCTGACCGAGGTCAGCCTTCAGATGCGCCCGATCCTCCGGGGTGCGAACCGGGGTCCGAATTGCGGGATCTTGATCCCTGAGACTTCGAGTAGCAGGACGACTCGAGCGCGATGACCGGCATACGGTTCAAGGAGCTCCAGCATGCGGCCGTCGTCAGCGCGTGGCTCGCGGGCCAGCGCCCACGACACCAGGTCCGGCAGATGGGCGTCGCCGACCGTCACGGTGTCGGGGTCGCCGAAAGCGACGCGGACCGCTTCGGCGGCTGTCCAGGGACCGATTCCCTGGATCTCCTGGAGACGCGTGGCGGCCTCGGCCGGAGGCAGGACCGTCCACGACTCGATGCGTCCCGCCAGGCTGCCGATGCGGCGCAGAAGCTCGGCGCGGCGTCGTTCCAGGCCGAGAGGGTGAAACTCGAAGTAGGGGAGGGCGGCCAGGCGTTCGCCGGTCGGCGGCAGGCGCAGGCCGGGCGGTCCCGGTGCCGGCTCGCCGAACCTCTCGACGATGCCGGAGTAGGCGGCCAGGGCTTCGGTCGCCGTCACCTTCTGGCCGCAGACGGCCGGGATCAGCGCCGGCAGCAGCTGGCCGGTGCGGGCCATCCTCAGGCCGGCGAACCGGCGGATCAGGTCGGCGATGAGCGGATGGTGGGGGATGAGGGGGCCGGGATCGTCCAGCAGTCCGGCCAGCCCGGGCGCGGCCTCGATCGCCTGGCGGGCGCCCGGGCCCCAGGCCTCGGCGACTATCTCGCCCGGCGCGGCCGCCAGCCGCAGAGTGGCGGGTCCATCGGCCGTGGCCCGTGCGATCCAGAACCCGTCGGCGTCGAATCGGATCGTCGGGTCGGCGGAGCCGTGGCGCAGCGGCCCGAGGGTCAACCGCAGGTCGATGGGCGAGGGCGCCTGCAGGCGGGCCGTCACAGGATCGCCCCTGCGCCCGGCTGTCACCGGAAGAGGTCGAACTCCGCCGGCATGAGCGAGTCGGCGATCCGGCCCTCACCCCGCGTGGGGTCGGCGCCGCGAACGATGGCCGCGGGCCGGCGGGCGATCTTGCCGAAGGCCAGTTCGGCGGCCGTGGCGATCTCGTCGGCCGTGGCCCGGATCGTGCTCTTCATGACGCGGCCGTCGGCGTCGGGACTGCCGCGCAGATCGTCGATCGGCTTCATGCCGCTCACGCCGATGGCTACATCCACGATGCCCCAACGCCACGGCCGGCCGAAGCTGTCCGAGATCAGGACCGGCAGGTCGACGCCAAACGCGTCAAGCACGGCAGCCCGAATGCGACCCGCCGAGGCGTCGGGATCGGCCGGCAGCAGAGTCACGATGGTGCCGCTTCCCGGCCCGACGTTAGAAGCGTCGACGCCGCCATTGGCGCACACGAAGCCGTGGGCCGTTTCTGTGATCAGCACGCCGTTCTGCCAGCGGACCACGCGCCGGGCCTCGCGCAGCACGATCTCGATCTGGCGCGGATCGCGGTCCCACTCTCGGGCGAACTCGACTGCCTCCGGCCTCGGCTCGACCGTGGTCAGGTCGACTATCGCGCCTTCGGCTTTGGAGACGATCTTCTGGGTGACGACAAGGACGTCGTCGACTCGCAAAGGCTGGACGTCGGGCGTGCCGCCGAGGGCGTCGACCAGCAGCTGCGGCAGATCGTCACCCGGGCGGATTTCCGGAATGCCGGCCAGCGCCAGGACCTCGACGCGGCCGGTGCGGGAACCGGCGCCCCCTTCGCCGCTCACCGGCCGGCCTCGTGGCCCAGGCCGCTGGCATCGGCCTCGAGGAGGTCGTCCGGCGTGTCCAGATCGAAAGCCAGGGGTCCTCCGACCTCGACGTACGTCGCGCTGGAAGAGGAAGCAGCCGCCGCATGGGCGGCCCGGCTGCCCTCGCCGAAGAGGAACGGGATTGCCCCCGGTGGGCTCACCAGCAACGCGTTCGTTCCACTGCCGCGGCGGTCCGGAACGACGACCACCAGGGGTTGCCCGGGTGCTTGCTCGCAGGCGCGGGTCGCCGCCTCGACAACATCATCGACGGCGCAGGCTGTGATGGCCGGTAGATCGCCGGGCAGGACCAGGACGGCTGTCGCGATCGGGTGAAGGCTCGCCACGGCCTCGTCCAGAGCTTCGTTCAACCCGTCAGACCGTTGCAGGATTGTGCCGGCGCCGGCCAGCCGCGCCGCGCCGAGCAATTCCCGATCCCTGGAGACGACTTCCACGGCGGCGACCTGCGGGCAACCCATGGCTGCGCGGATGGTCTGCCTCGCCAGCCCCACGATCAGGGCCGCGCGTTCCTCGGGATCCAGGGGCTCGGCCAGTCGCGTCTTGGCGCCGCTGAGCGAGCGGACCGGCACCAGGGCGACAATCCGCGACAGGTCGGCGGCGCTCATGCCGGTTCGCCAACCCGGGCCGCAACCTCGCGCGCCAGCCTGACGCGTGAGGCAATGTCCGTCATGACTGTGTCCGTCACGACAACCTCGAGCCCCAGGCCGCGAATGGGCTCGGCGAGAGAGGCGTCGGCGGTGTCGATCACGAAGGTGTCGATCAGCCCGGCCGAGGCGTAGCGTCGTGCCACGCCCAGAGCCGAGGGCTCGTCGCCCAGGCTGGCCAGCATCCGGTCCGCCGGTCCCCGCAGCGCCCGCCCGCCCACGATGCCGGACACTCCCACGGCCCTGACGCCGCGCTTCCTGGCCGCGTCCAGTTCGCTCGCCAGCCCAGGCACGGCCACTATCGGGCCGATCGAGACGACGGGGTTCGACGGCCCGATGACGATGGCTTCGGCGCTCCGGATTGCGTCCCTCACCTCCGCCGTCAGAGACGCCTGCTCTATGCCCTCGAATACGACCTCGCGGACTTCGGGCGCCTGATGGAGCCGCACGAAGTAGTCCTGGAAAGCCAGCCAGCCGTCATCCGTACGGACGCGGGTCCGGACCGGGTCGTCGGTCATCGGCAGGATGGTCGACGGAATGCCGAAGGCCCGACCGAGCTCGGCCGTTACCGTCGTCAGCCGGTCGCCACGGCGGAGCCGTTCGGTCCGAAATAGGTGGGTGGCGATGTCTCGATCGCCCAACCGGAACCACGTGCCCTCGCCCAGGCGGGTCAGGCCGGTCATTACGTTCCAGGTCTCGCCGGAAAGACCCCAGCCCTCCGCTCCGGCCACACCGGCCAGGGTGTACATGACCGTGTCGAGATCGGGGCAGATCGCCAGGGAGTGGCGCTCGAGGTCGTCGCCGGTGTTGACGACCATCGTCAGGCTGCCCGGCGCGAGAGCGACCTGCAGGCCCTCGGCGAGCTTGGCGCCACCGACGCCACCGGCCAGGCAAACGATGCGCATCCAGATCCCTCGGGCGAATTCCTGGTCGGAAGCTTAGCCCGAGCCCGGGCCGGTGTCTTTGCTCCGCCCGTCGGGACCTTGCCGGGCAAACGGAACGAACTGCGCACATAGGTGCGTTCTGGTGCGCTTTGGCGGGACGGAAGTACCCAGGCAGGTACCTATGGCTTACTGACGCGGGCCAACGGCCGGGCCTAGCATCGATGGACGCCGTGGTAGCCGCGGTCTTCCATAGTGCGCGTCCCCGCGCGAGGCCCGGAGGCGGTCATCCTGGTTGTCTGTTTCGATCGCCGTTGTATGAGGCGGCAGACGTGCCGTCGATATAGGAGGGTCGCCCCATGCGCGTCGTCCGGAGTCTCCTGATTGCCACCGCCGTGGCGGCTCTGATCCTGGCCAACGTCTCGGTCGCGTTAGCCGCCGACCTGACGATCTCCGTCGGCGACCCGATCGATTCCGCTCACGTCACTTCGATCCACATTAGCGGCGTGGCGGACACCGGCGCGACCGTCCAGGTGACGATGACGGACGTGAACCTCCACACCAAAGTGGACTCGACCACGGCCGGTCCGGGTGACAGCTGGTCCCTGACTGAGGATCTGACCCTGCTGGACGACGGCATGATTCAGTTCGATGCCCTGTGCACCGCCGGCTGCACCGGGGCAACGACCAACAGCACGTCCGCCTTCAAGGACACGGTCACGACGGTAACCATCCAGGATTGGCCGTTGTCCGGCATCGATCCGGACCACGGCAGCGCCGCGACCCCTGCCGTCATCAGCGGTATCGCCGAAATGCTTGACACCGTAAACATCGACGTCTCGGACGGCACCCACCACGTTACGGACGGGACGACGGCCTCAGACGGAAGCTGGTCTTTCTCGCTGGACCTGAGCGGCCTGGACAACGGTGCGGACAACATCACCATCCGGGTGGACGTGACCGACTCGTATGGCAACGCGGCCTCCGATGAGAAGACCGTGGGCAAGAGCTGGTTGCCCGACCAGCCTGCCAAGCCGACCACCGAATTCGGCAACGGCCAGGTAACGGTCACGTGGGTCGCCCCGTACGACGGTTTCTCGGCGATCACGGGCTTCGACGTCTCTACGTATCAGGGCGGCTCCCCGGTCTCGGGCAAGACTTGCACGGGCGGCGCGACCGACACCAGCTGTGCCGTGACGGGCCTGACCAACGGTACCGCCTATACGTTCAGAGTCACCGCATCCAACGTGAACGGGTCCAGCCCGGAATCGGTCGACTCGGTTGAGACGACGCCGTCCACGACCCCAGCCAAGCCGGCCAAGCCCACGACGTCTCACGCCGATCAGAAGATCACCGTCGGTTGGGTGGCCCCTGACGACGGCGGTGCGGCCCTCACCGGCTATGACGTGGCGATGTATGAGGGCGCAAGCCTCGTTTCGGCGACCGAATGCTCGGTCGACGGCTCTACTACGACTTGCGATGCCACGGGCTTGACCAACGGCACTGCGTACACGTTCACGGTCACGGCCAGCAACGCCAACGGCGCAGGCCCCGTATCCGATCCCTCGGACCCGGCCACTCCATCCACTAACCCGGCCAAGCCGTCCCAGCCGATGACCAGCAAGGGCGACGCCAGGGTCGCGGTCAGCTGGATAGCGCCCACGGATGACGGCGGCGCCGCGATCGACACCTACGATGTTGCGACCTACGACGCCGGAACGCTGGTGCCGGCGGCCGTTTGCTCTGCTACCGCGCCGGCGGTTACCTGTGATGTCACGGGCCTGACCAACGGCACGGCCTATACGTTCACGGTCACGGCGCATAACCTCAACGGCTGGAGCGACCTGTCGGATCCGTCGGATCCGGTCACGCCGTCGACCACGCCGGCCAAGCCGGACCGGCCGACCACGACCCACCACAACACCACGGTTGACGTCCGCTGGGCGGTCCCGGACGACGGCGGTTCGGCCATCGTCGCTTTCCACGTAGCCACCTACGAGGGCGGCGCGCTCGTCGCGGGCTGCGACGGCGGATCGTCTGCCACCGAGTGCACGGTTTCCGGCCTGATCAACGGCGCCGCGTACACGTTCACCGTGACCGCCGAAAACGCCAACGGCCTCGGCTCTGAGTCCGATCCGTCCGATCCGGCGACTCCCTCGACTACGCCCGGCAAGCCCGCCAAGCCAACGGCCGCCCGCGGCAACAACCTGGTCACCGTCCAGTGGGTCGCGCCGGCTAACAACGGCGCGCCGATCACCGGCTACCAGGTTGCCACGTATCAGGGCGGCAGCCTCGTCGTCGGCGCGGTCTGCTCAGGCGGCCCGTCGGGTACGAGCTGCGACGTGACGGGCCTGACCAACGGCACGGCCTACACGTTCACGGTCACGGCCAGCAACATCGACGGCCCTGGCGCCGCGTCGGACCCGTCCGACCCGATGATCCCGAGTGACGGGCCAATGCACCCCGGCGCGCCGACCGGCGTCACCGCGACCAAGGGCAGGGTTTCTGCGACCGTGTCGTGGACGGCCCCACTCGACGACGGCGGTGCGGCCATCGACAGGTACACGGCGACCGCCGTTCAGGACGGGACCAAGAGCTGCACGACGGCCAATGGCTCCACCACCAGTTGTGTCATCGGCAGCCTCAGCTCGAGTATCTCGTACACCTTCCAGGTGAGGGCCCACAACAGCCAGGGCGACAGCGATCCGTCAACGGCCTCTTCACCCGCGATCCAGCCCGATCCGGCCACCGTGCCGGGCGCGCCAACGATCGGAAGCGCCGTCGGCCTCGACGCGTCTGCCCGGGTCACCTGGACCGCGCCGACCGACGACGGCGGTGCCGGCATCGACTCCTACACGGTAACCAGCTCGTCTGGCCAGATTTGCACCCTGAACATGCCCGCCGCGGCCCTGGCCTGCACCTTCGCCAAGAACCAGCTGGCCAACCACAACTCGTACACGTTCACCGTCAAGGCCCACAACGCCGCCGGGGCGTCTCCGGCATCCACGGCCTCGAGTTCGGTTGTCCCGCGCATGGGTGACAGCTACGTGGCCGTCACGCCGAGCCGTGTCCTGAATCAGGCGACCCTCCAGGCTGGCCAGGGCAATACGATGCACCCTCTGACCTTCCAAGTCACGGACAAAGCGCCGGGCGACAGCGCCACCAACATCCCGCCCGACGCGGTGGCCGTGACCGGCGTTCTGTCGGTCGCCTCGCCGTCCTCCTTGGGGTACCTGGCACTCACACCGGCCCCGCCGACCGGAGCTCCAAGCACCAGCACGTTGAACTTCCCGGCGGCCGACGCCCGGGCGACCGGTGTGACCGTCCCACTCAGCCCGCTCCAGAACGGCTTCAAGTCCCTGAGCGTTACATATGTCGCGAACAGCGGCACGGCAAAGGTCAACTTCGACGTCAGCGGCTACTTCATCGAAGGAACGGGCGGCACTACCTACGTCAGTCTGACCCCAACCCGCATCCTGGACACCCGCTACGGCCTGGGTGGAACCACTCTCCGCACGGGCAGTCCGAACTGGTTCCAGGTGACCGGCCGGGGAGGAGTGCCGTCGTGGGCCGTAGCGGTGACCGGGACTGTAACCCTGACGACGCAGTCGTCGAACGGGTTCGTGAGCGTCGGGCCGGTCTCAGTGGCGTCGCCAACCACGGCCACGATCTTCTCGCCGAGGTACACGAGGACCAACCACGACAACCGGGCTACTGGGGTGACCATCAAGCTCGATGGCAGCGGCCGATTGAGCGCCACGTGGGTCGGCACTGCCGGGTCGACGGCCGACCTAATCTTCGACGTCAACGGCTACTTCGTGCAGGGTCCAGCCGGGGCGATGTACGTGCCGGTGACTCCGAACCGGCTTCTTGACACCCGCAGTACGGCGAACGGTGGCCTCGGCCATCTCGTGGCCAGCAGAGCCGTGTCGTTCAAGGTCGTGAACCGGACCTCGGACCCGACCAAGCTGGTGCCTGCCGATGCGACTGCCGTCACGGGCATTCTCACCGTCACCCGCCAGAAGCAGCTCGGCTACTTCACGCTGGACACGCGTCTCAACAACTACCCCACGACTTCGACGCTGAACTTCATGCGTGACAACCGGGCGACGGGAGTGACGGTGCCGCTCAGCGGCGGCAACTTGTACCTCGTCTACAAGGCCAACAACCGCATGACGGCCGACGGAATCTTCGACGTCAGCGGCTATTTCATCTACTAGCCCGGCGTCGTTGCCAGAGAGCCCGGCCTCGTGCCGGGCTCTTCCCTGTCCCGCCCGCCGCCCGAGGCCCGACGCGCCGCCCGCGACCAAACTGACCGCTACGCGGTGAGCTTGGGCAAGACCTCGCGCCCGAAGACGTCAATCCAGGCCACCTGGTTCCGGCCGACGTTATGCAGGTAGATCTGGTCGAAGCCCATGTTCAGGAACTTCTGGATCTCCCGGCGGTGAACCTCCGGATCGGCCGACATCAGCATCCGGCCGGTGAAGTCCTCGGGCCGGACCAGGGTTGCCATCTGCTCGAAATCCTTCGGCGAGCGGATGTCCTGCTTGGGGAAGCGCATGCCTCCGTTGGGCCATTCGGTCATCGCGTTGGACACCGCCTCGGCGTCGGTCTCCGCCCATGAGAGGTGGAGCTGCAGGATCTTCGGCATCGTGTCCGGGTCCTTGCCGGCCGCGCGCGCGCCTTCCGCGAATTTGGCGAAGATGCCCTCGATCTTCTCCTCCGGCGCACCGACGGTGATGATTCCGTCGGCGAACTGACCGGTTCGTTTGGCGGTCACCGGACCGGCGGTGGCGACGTAGATGGGCGGCGCCTTCTCGGGCAGCGTCCATAGGCGGAGGGTCTCCATCTTGAAGAAGGGGCCGTCGTGCTTGACGTCCTTGCCGCCGAACAAGCGAGAAATGATCTCTATGGCCTCGAACATGCGGTTGATCCGCTCCGGCGCCTCCGGCCAGTAGCCGGCCACGACGTGTTCGTTGACCGCTTCGCCGGAGCCGAGGCCGAGCCAGCTTCGGCCCGGATACATGACCTCCAGCGTCGCGGCGGCCTGGGCCACGATTGCCGGGTGCATCCGGAACGACGGGCAGGTGACGCCCGGTCCGAGGTCGCCGCGCGTTCTTGCGCCGGCAACGGCCAGAACCTCCCACACGAACGAGGCCTGGCCCTGGCTTGGAACCCACGGCGCAAGGTGGTCCGCGGCCATCACGCCCGTGAAGCCCGCCGCCTCGGCGTGAGCGCACAGATCCAGCACCTCGCTCGGGCCGAATTGCTCGAGCATCGCGGCGTAGCCGATCTTCGCGGTTGCCATGGCACCTCCTTGGTCGAGTCCGGTTCGATGGTAGCGCCGGACGTGACAGCCCGTCCGGGATCGAGAGGCGATCAGAGGAAGTCGCCCGTGACCGCGTCAGAATGAGGCTGCGGTCTCCATCAGCGGCCGGAAGCGACCCTCGGTCGAATTGCCGCGTCCCACCCACCCGCGGACGGCACAACCAGCGTCAGATCCTGGCCTTCGGCCGTCTGGCGTGGCTGCTGCGGGCTCATGGCGGACCGGCCGAGCAGGTAACCCTGCCCGAAGTCCACGTCGCGTTCCTGCAACGCCACCAGGTCGCGGCGGTGCTCGATGCCCTCAGCCACGACTTTCGCGCCGATCCGGCGGCTGAACGACACGAACGCCTCGACCAACGCCTTCTTCGCGTCGGCGTCCTTGTTGCCGACCCCGCACACGATTTCCTTGTCGATCTTGATTATCGACGGCTCGAGCGCGGCGATGACGGTGAAGCTGGCGTAGCCGGCGCCGGCGTCATCTACGGCGAACCCGAAGCCGAGGCGGCGTAGCGCCCGCACCTGCTTGCGCAGCCGGGGGACGTCGTGGATGGCCTGCTGCTCCGTGCACTCGATCACCAGCTGGTGCGGCGCAAGGCCGAAGGCGCGGACTCGATCGGCGAAAGCCTCGGCCTCGAAAGCGGGGGACAGAAGGCTGGCCGGGAGCAGGTTGATGCCGAATCTCATCCGCAGACCGGCCGGGCTCGTCCCGATTACCTGCGCGACCCGCGCCAGAGTCGCGTCGACGACGAAGTTGTCCAGCTCGAGAGGCCGGTTGGAGCGGATGGCCGCATCGACGACGGCGGAGATCGACTGGTGTGGCACCGTGGGGCCGGGCCGGAACAGGCACTCCCACTCACCGGCGCGAAGAGTAGTCAGATCCACGATCGGCTGGAACTCGACGTGGTGCCCCGCGCCGGAGAAGAAGGTGGACAGCAGCTTGCGGCTGGCGATCTCAGGCGGCTCGCCCAGCCCGATTCGGTCGCCCAGTCCGTGGACGGCCTGGCCCAGAGCGGCAATGTAGCGCTGGCTGGGCGGGAGCGACGAATCGACGTCCGCGAGTCCGAACGTGGCGTCCTTGGAGATGGTGCCGACGAAATGGTCGCTGAGGTCCGAGGCCGCGGCGATCACGCACCAACCGGACTCGGCAAGCTCCAGTACGCGAGCCTCCGGAAGGCGTTGCGTGACCCTGTTCACGACTCGAATGTCGCGGGTCCAGAGAAGTCGCTCGGCCACCCCCTGCCGAATCCTGACGAACCGCACGGTGGTTCCTCGCCTGACGGAACCCCCGGGCGGGCACCCTTCGACCGGGAGACGGGCCGGCCAAAACGAGGGTTCGATGTCTCTTTGTGTCGCGAGACTGTCTGGGACCTTTGATCCAGAGGTACCAGTGCACCACTGGTTCATCAGTACCATACGACGAACCGCTCGGACCACGCAAGAACAGAGTGTGCGTATGTGCCCTGACTTTTCCACATTCTGTCCACACCAGACCGCACCAAGAATCACTCAAACGCCCTAAACCGCCCTGTCGGCGCCGTCGAAATCGGTGCATGGCAGCGCCGGATATGGCGTTGTCAATAGGTGGGTAATCGGGTTGGGACATTCACGCGCGTGCGCTCAACCGAGTGATCTCGGCACAACGGCTAGATTCTCGAAGGACGAGCGCGCCGTTGCAGGCGAGGACGCCCCTGCCGGCTGCCCGTAGAATCAACCGGACCCGCCCGGGAAACGCCGGCACAAGCCGGCGCCCGCAACCATGCGCCGACCTGGAGCCGCCCGATGCCTCAGATTCACTTGCGAGCCGAACCGGAGGACTACGCGCCGACAGTCCTGATCCCCGGCGACCCCAACCGGGCCACCTGGATAGCCGAGAAATTCGACGGCGGCCCCGGTGCCGCCCGCCTCGTGACGTCGCATCGCGGCATGCTCGGCTACACCGGCTCGTACCGGGGCATCCCGGTCAGCGTGCAGACCAGCGGCATGGGCGCCCCGAGCATGTCGATCGTCGTCGAGGAACTGCTGCGGCTGGGCGTGAAGCGTTTGGTGCGCGTGGGTACATGCGGCGGTATCGGGCGGGGCATCAAGACGGGAGACATCGTCATCGCCTCCGCCGCCGCGCCCGTTGACGGCGCGACGGCGACATACCTGCACGGCGATCCGTACGCCCCGGCCGCCGACTTCGCGCTCACGCGCTCGCTGGCCGACGCAGCCGCGGCCAGTGGTTTGACCGCCCACGTGGGCCCTGTGGCCACGGTGGACGTGTTCTACAACCCTGACGCCGACTACTTCTCCAAGTGGCGCAGCCGAGGCATTCTCGCTTTCGAAATGGAGAGCTCGGTCCTGTTCTATCTGGCCGCGCGGGCGAAGGCGGCCGGAGCTGACGTGGCCGCGGCCACGATCCTGACGGTGAGCGACGTGCTGTCCGAGGAAACCACCTCCGAAGATTCGTACCTGCCGCTCGAGGAGTTGAACCGCGTCGTTGAGAAGACGATCGAGGTCGCTCTGGAAGCGGGCGTCGCGGCGTCATGACGAACAGGCCGGTTGCCCGGGCGGGCGAGCCAGGGTCGGGCGAGCGGTCGGACGGCTCGCCCATCCTCGGCACCTCCACCACCTACGCCGAGGAACTGGCGCTCGCCATCGAGCTGGCCCATCGAGCCGGTTCCATCCAGATGGAGCGCTACGAGCGGCTGGAGCGAATCGAGGCCAAGGGCCCGCGCGATGTCGTTACGGAAGTCGATCACCTGTGCGAAGGCCTCGTTATGAACGCCGTTCGCGGTCGTTATCCCGGCGACGCCTTCTACGCCGAGGAGATCGGCGAAGTGGCAGCGGCCGCGCCGCAGAAATCGGGCCGGGTCTGGATCGTCGACCCGCTCGACGGCACTGTCAACTACGCCAACGGCATCCCGTTCTTCTGCATATCGATCGCCCTGATCGAAGGCGGTCGGCCGGTTGCGGGCGTCGTCTACGACCCCAGCCGCGACGAGACGTTCGCCGGCGCGATCGACGGGCCGTCGCTCCTGAACGGTCGCCCGATCGCGGTCGGGTCCAAGGACAAGCTGGAGGACCTGGTGGTCACTCTCGCCGTCGGTGGGCGCGGGACGCTTCGCAAACGGCGCGACGCGATCAAGACCATCCGGGCCCATCGTTCCATGGGCTCATCGGCCCTGACCCTCTCGTACGTAGCCTGCGGTCGCTTCGACATCTACGCCCAGGGCGCGGGGCTTTCGGCCTGGGACGTTGCCGCGGCCGGTCTCATCGCCGAGCGCGCCGGGGCCACCGTGACCAGCTTGGACGGCAGCCCCTGGTTCGACCTGGCCCGGCCGGCCAAGAAGTGGTCGTGTCTGGCCGCCGCACCGGCCCATCACCGGGCCATGCTGGCGATGCTGAAGTAGGGGACGCGGTTCGCGAGCCCGGGCGAAGGTCGTCAGTCCTGCCAGAGAGACGGCCTCTCGGCCAGGGCGGGCCGGCCCAGCTCGCGGGACAGCTCGGTGAAGTCCTTGCGCCGCGCGCCGCGCCACCGCAGCTCCTCCGGATCGCGCTGGGGCAGGGGAGCGTCCGTGCGCAGCGTGGCCAGCCGGCGGAACAGGATCGCGTCGTCCCAGCGATCGCGCAGCACGGCGTTCAGCGTCGCCACGGAACGGACGTCCACCTGCCAGTCGCCGGCGGAATCCGGGATCGCCTCAAGGTGCCCGAACTTCCCGAGTACGGTCGAGGTCGATCGTGCGCCCCAGCCGGGCAGACCCGGGAAGCCGTCGGCCGAATCGCCGACCAGGGCCAGATAATCGGGGATCGACGCCGGGCCGACGCCCCAACGCTCCTGGACGCCGGCTTCGTCGACGGTGCGCCCACGCCGCCGGTCGCGCGTCACCACTCGGGTGCCTCGGACGCACTGAGCGAGGTCCTTGTCGGGCGAGCAGATCACGATTCGGGTTACGTCGGGGTGCTCGAACCAGCGGTCCGCGGCCGTTGCCATGGCGTCGTCGGCTTCGAATTCGACCTCCGGCCAGACGACCAGCCCCATCGCCTCAATCGCCCGTTCCGCCAGCCCGAACTGGTCGAGGAGTTCCGGCGGGACGCCGGCCTCGGTCTTGTAGGCGGCATACATGTCGTTGCGAAACGATCGGATGACGTGGTCCGTGGCGCAGCCGACGTGCGTCGCGCCTTCGTCGCGGAGCAACGCCAGCAGGGTGTATAGCAGCCCCGTGGTCGCCTTGACGTCCCGGCCGTCCGGCGCGTGGATCGACGGCCCGGGGCTGTAGTGAGCGCGGAATAGTTCGTACGTGGCGTCGACGATGTGAAGCTCCAAGCGTCAGCCCGCCCCAGTCCGGCCGCCCACGAGAGCAACGCCGGCATTGCTCATCTCCTCGAGAGCCCTGATGCCGTCGCCGGGGGTCAGGTCCACCGCTCGCATGAGGTCGACCAGGGCCGCAGTCTCGTAGCCCAACCGAGCGCCGTCGAGGGCCGTCGCCTTGACACAGTAGTCCGTCGCCAGGCCGCAGACCACGATCCTGCCCACGCCGGCGCGAGCCAGGATGGGGTCGAGTTCCGTCGGGATCGTGTGGCCGCCGGCAGGGTTGCGCATCGAGAATCCGGAGTAGCCGTCTTCCCCGTGGACGCCCTTGCGGACGATCGAGCCCACAACGTTGAGCTGGGGATGAAGTTGCGCCCCCCAGGTCTCCTGGACGCAGTGGACCGGCCAGATGCCGCCGTCGCCGGCGAAGTGGGGCGTGTGCCCGGGGTGCCAGTCTTGCGTGTATGCGACCGCCGCTCCCGCCTCGCGGGCTCGATCGATCTCGGCATTGATCGAGGCGACGATCTCGCCGCCGCCCTTCACGTACAGACTGCCCATCGGGTCGGCGAAGTCGTTCTGGACGTCGACGACGATCAGGGCAACCTGGGGACCGTATCGGGTCGCCGGATCGCCGGGTTGCCACGCTCCGCCTCTAGTCTGATGCCCATCGGTCATTCGGGTGCGTCCTCCATGTTCTCGATCGCAAGCCGGGGCGGCGGGCCGGGCGAACGCTCGTCATAGGGTTGTACGCGATGTCGCCCCGGTCCGCAAGGGAACGATCGCTGCTCCAAGGGGGCCGGGGACGGGTCCGCCTGCAACGTGCCTGTTATGCCAGGCCTACCCAACTAGGGAGCGCCTGAAGGACATCCCCTCGTAGCATGGAAACGGTTCACACTGCGAAGACAAACGCGATAGGGAGACGCCGGTGACGGGGCGTCCTCTCAAAAACACAAGCGGCCTGGGTCCCCCTCCCCGGGCCGCTTGTTCGTTGCTATGGGAGTCGCCAACCATCCGGTGGCCGCCGAGAGGAGGACGCGCGATACCGCCTGAAGGCATGAGGTCCTGTCTACCGACCGGGATCGTCTCGGTGTCGCCGCGGCAGGGGGATCGCCGCCCGAGCGTCGGGTCCGGACGTAGTACCAGCCGCCGCCACCGACCCGCCACCGGCCCAAACGCGACCGTCACCTGTGCCGTCGGCGTGGCTGGTGTCGACGTCCAGGAGGTAGCCGATGCCCTGAAACGTCTTGATCCGACCGGTCTCGCCGGGCTTCGCGCCCAGCTTGCGCCGCACCCGGCTGACCCAGACCCGCAGGTACTGCAGGTCGTCGCGGTATTCAGGCCCCCAGACTTTGGTCAGCAGTTCGGTGTGCAGTACGACCTTGCCGGCGTTGGCGGCCAGATGCTGGAGTAGTAGCCACTCGGTTCGCGAGAGTTGGACCAGCTCTCCGGCGCGGCTGACCGTGCGACGCTCGAGATCGATTGTGACGTCGTCGAAAGCCACGACACCGCCGGATTCGACGGCGCCCGAGGTCCGCCGCAGGACCGCCCGCACTCGCGCCGCCAGTTCGTCCAGGTCGAACGGCTTGGCCACGTAGTCGTCGGCGCCGAGGTCGAGGCCGCGAGCTTTGTCCGAGGTGGATCCCTTCGCCGTGAGCAGGATTACCGGCACGGGCCGCCGCTCGCGCAGCAGGCGCATCACCTCAATCCCACTGAGGCCGCCCATGACGATGTCCAGCAGGACGATGTCCGGCCGCATTTCCTCAGCTCTGACCAGGGCCTCCTCGCCACTGGACGCGGCGACCACACGAAATCCCTCGCTCGTCAGGGCGAGGGATACGAGCTTCGTGATGCGCGGCTCGTCGTCGGCGACGAGGACCAGCGGCTGAGTGCCCAAACGACCTCCGTGAACGTGATCGAATCTATCCGGCCGGCGGGGCCGCGGCAATCCCGTGGTTACGGGCGCTCGCGAGTCCGAGCATCCGCGGCCGGGGCAGTTCGTTCTCCGGGCCGGTCCGAATGTCCGTCCTGACGACTTGTCGATGCCGATCCGCTACGCTCCCCTTGCCGCGTCGGGCCGTTCGAGTTCGCCTAGCCTCCCGACTCGGGCCTGGAGTGACAGCCCGAAGATGTTATTCGACCAGTTCAAACAGCAGCTGCCCGATATCGACCCGGCGGAGACGCAGGACTGGCTCGACTCGCTCGACCAGGTCCAGGCCGAGGAGGGCGACGAGCGGACTCGCTTCATTCTCTACAAGCTGCTCAAGCGGTCGCGCCAGTTGCACGTCGGGCTTCCGCCCCTTACCCAGACCCGTTACATCAACACCATTAGCCCCGAACAGGAGCCCTTCTTCCCCGGCGACGAGGAGCTGGAGCGCCGCATTCGCCGGCTGATCCGCTGGAACGCGGTGGCAATGGTGATTCGGGCCAACAGCCGGTTCGCCGGCCTGGGCGGCCACCTGGCTACGTACGCGAGCGCCGCCACGCTCTACGAAGTCGGCTTCAACCATTTCTTCCGGGGGAAGGACGACGGCGCGTCCGGAGACCAGATCTTCTTCCAGGGCCACGCCGCGCCCGGCATCTACGCCAGGGCTTTCCTCGAGGGCCGGCTGACGGAAGAGAACCTGGATCACTTCCGGCGCGAGGGGCTCTCGAAGGCCGGTCTGTCGTCATATCCGCACCCGCGGACCATGCCCGACTTCTGGGAATTCCCGACAGTATCGATGGGCCTGGGCCCGCTGGCGGCGATCTACCAGGCCAGGTTCAACCGCTATCTGGCGAACAGGGGGCTGGCGGACACGTCGGCCAGCCGGGTCTGGGCGTTCCTGGGCGACGGTGAGATGGACGAGCCGGAAGCTATGGCCGGCCTCTCGCTGGCGGCGCGCGAGGGTCTGGACAACCTGACGTTCGTCATCAATTGCAACCTTCAGCGCCTGGACGGACCGGTGCGGGGCAACGGCAAGATCATCCAGGAGCTCGAGGGCCTGTTCCGCGGCGCCGGCTGGAACGTGATCAAGGTGATTTGGGGTCGCGAGTGGGACGACCTGCTGGCTCGCGACGTGGACGGCGTCCTCGTCAACAAGATGGGCGAGACCCTCGACGGGGAGTTCCAGAAGTTCTCCGTCGCTGGCGGCGCTTACATCCGCGAGCACTTCTTCGGACCGGATCCCCGCCTGCGCCGGCTGGCCGAAAGTCTGACCGACGACGAGCTGGTGAAGCTGCGCCGGGGCGGCCACGACTACCGCAAGGTCTACGCCGCATACCGGGCCGCGACCGAGTACTCCGGCGCGCCGACCGTGGTGCTGGCCAAGACGATCAAGGGTTGGGCCCTCGGGCCCGGGGTGGAGGGCCGGAATATCACGCACCAGGCCAAGAAGCTGTCCGAGGCCGAGCTGCGCATCTTCCGTGACCGACTGGAGTTGCCGATCCCGGACGCGAAGCTCAAGGAGGCGCCGTACTACCATCCCGGTGCTGAATCGGACGAGATCCGCTACATGCTGGAGCGACGGCTCGCCCTGGGCGGGTCCGTACCGCATCGAATGGTCAGATCCAAGCCGCTGCCGGCGCCGCAGTCGGCAGTAGACGCGGAGTTTGGGTCCGGGTCCGAAGTGGCCGTCAGCACCACCATGGCCTTCGGCCGGCTGCTGCGGAACCTCATTCGCGACCCGGAACTGGGGCGGCGGATCGTGCCCATCGTTCCGGACGAGGCTCGGACCTTCGGCCTGGACCCCCTGTTCAAGGAAGTTGGCATCTACGCGGCCCTGGGCCAGCGCTACGAGCCCGTCGACTCGGAGCTGGTGCTGAGCTATCGGGAGGCGCAAGACGGACAGGTCCTGGAGGAAGGCATCACCGAAGCCGGCGCCGTGGCCTCGCTCCAGGCCGCCGCGACTGCCTACGCCACCCACGGCGTGGGCCTGATCCCGTTCTACGTCTTCTACTCGCAATTCGGCTTCCAGCGGACCGGCGACCAGTTCTGGGCTCTGGCCGACGAGCGAGGCCGGGGCTTCGTCATGGGCGCAACCGCCGGCCGGACAACCCTCCACGGTGAGGGTCTCCAGCACGACGACGGCAACTCGCACGTGCTCGCGTCGGTGGTGCCGAGCATCCGCGCCTACGACCCGGCCTACGCCTACGAACTGGCCTCGATCATCCGCGACGGCATCGACCGGATGTACGCGCAGGGCGAGGACGTCTACTACTACATCACGCTCTACAACGAGAACTACTCGATGCCGGCCCGGCCGGCCGATCTGACCGACGAGCAGATCAACCGCGGCATCTACCGATTGCTGCCGGCGCCGGAAATCGCAGCCAAAGGCGGCCGCGGCGCCGGGGTCAAGGGGACGACGGGTACGCCGGTTCGTCTCGTCGGCAGCGGTTCCATCTTGCAGCAGGCAGTCGCGGCCCGGGACCTCCTGGCCAAACGCGGCATCGCCGCCGAGGTCTACAGCGCGACGTCGTTCCAGCTGCTCCGCGCCGACGCGCTGTCGGCCGACCGCTGGAACAGGTTGCACCCGGCCGAGGCGCCACGGTTGCCGTACGTCGCGGAGGTCCTGCCCGAGGAAGGCGGCCCGGTCGTGCTCGCGACGGACTGGATTCGGACGTACCCGGATCTCGTTGCGCCCTGGCTACCGAAGAACCGCGTGGTCCTTGGCACCGACGGCTTCGGGCGGTCCGATTCGCGAGAGGCACTGCGCTCGCTGTTCGAGATAGACGCGCCACACATCGCCGCGGCCGCCCTGGTCGGCCTGGCCCGCGCCGGCAAGATGAGTGGCGCCGATGTTGACGCGGCCATGATCGAACTGGGCGTCGATCCGGAAGCCACGGACCCGCGCTCGCTGTAGGGGGGCCCTCCAGGGCGGGGGCCGATTTCCGCGTTCGGCGGCCGCCCCCGAAAATCAGCCGGGACCCGGCACTCCGGACCCTGGTGGGTGGATCTCGATAAGGACCGCCCCGGTCACATTGACCACGGTTGTCGTCTCGCGGGTGACCTGCCAGTCGTCCACCGCCGCTATGGGCGTGTGCCCGTGCAGCCACAGGCGCGGCTTCAGCCGGCGCAGCAGCCAGCTGTATCCGGCGAAGCCGCGATGGAACTCGCCGTCCTCCATGTCCCCGGCCCCTCTCGGCGGGGCGTGGGTGATGACGATCAGCGGCTCTGAGCGGCCGAGACGCCGCAGGGCAAGTACCAGCGCCTGACGCCACGCCAGCAACTCGTTGCGAGAGCTGCGCTTGCCTCTCTTCCCCGGCCAGCCCAGCCCGGCGACGGCGAGGCCGCACTCGCGGGTGACCCGGCTCGATGGCATCGCGGCGGGGCAGTAGTGTTCGCAATCGGCCCAGCGGGTGTCGGTGTCGTGATTGCCGAGGACGTAAGCGATCGGGACGTCGAATCCGTCGGCCAGGAAGGTCAGCTCGTCGCAGTCGAGGTCGCCGCAGCCGACGATCAGATCGATCGGTTCGAGGGCCCGGCGGCTCCGTGCGTCGGACAGAGCCGGATCGAACTGATCGGACACGGCCAGGAGCCGAATCGGCTCACGGCCACGCCCTTTGAAGGGCGCGGCATCGGGCCATTCGATCGAAAGGCGTCTCGTCATGAGCGAGGCTTCTCGCCGGCCGGACCGCCTTCGAGCGGCGTGTCGACCGGGCTGACCGGCCGGGCCGGCGGCCCCGATACCCCGCCCAGCGGCACACGTCCGGCGCCGCGGGAGCCGAAGTCCGGTCGGACGCCCGCGTGCCCGGCTCGCATCGCGGCGGCTTCGCCCATGTAGGGGAGCAGAGAGGTCGCTTGCTCGCTGGTCTGGCCATCGAGCGGTACCAGCTCGATGACCATGGCATCCAGGCCGGCGGCCCGATCCGCCCGCGCCGCGCCGACCCGGTTGTGCCCGTCGATCACCCAGTAGCCGCCGTCGTACTTGTAGACGTCGATCGGCGGCAGTGGGCGCAACCGTTCATTGGCGTCGGTGATGCGTTGATAACGGCCCTGCCAGTTCTCCCCCCGGAACGGCGGCAGCGGCAGGAAGTCCTCGCCTCGCTGGGCCGCTCCCGCCACTGCGGTGCCACGGATGTCCTCGAGCGGGAGGAACCTGAGCCCGAGTTCGCGAGGCGCGGCCAGACGGGCTTCGGGATGCAGTTCGTACAGGCTGGCCAGGGGTCGAGGTGAGACTGCCCTGGCGATCCACTCCGCCACGCCGGTCAGGTGGGCGACTATCGTGCCGGCGATCGTCTCGGACGGCCCATGGGACGGCGCCTCGGCCTCACTGGACGCCTCCTGCGGCGTCGGCGCAGCGTCACCCTCCCTGGCTAGCTCGCCAGGGTCGTCGACCCCACGTCGCTGGCCGCGCTCATCCATGAGTCAAGGTTATCATCGACGCCCGACCGGGCGAGGGGGACCGGCCGGAGCGAGACGGGTGGGCCCAGGCGATCGGGACCCGGTCAGGCAAAGGCACTCGGTCGGGACTCGACAGGCTGTAGGCTAGCGACACCGGGCGATCCGGAACTGCGCTTCATCTGGCAGCGAAGAGGTGTCCTTGGACATGGCGGCTCCAGCCGGTCCCAAAGGCGGCCTGAGCAGCCCCGCCGCGCCCACGTTCCTTGCCGGCTACGGCCGGCTGCTGTTCCTACTGGCCGCCGCGCTGTTCGTGCTGTGGCTCGCCCGCGGCATCATCGGACCGTTCGTCCTGGCGGCGGTTGCGGCCTACGCCTTCTCGCCGATCGTGTCCGCGGTGGAAGAGCGGACCCACTGGCCGAGGATCCTGGTCGTTGGGTTGGGTTACGTCCTGGTGCTGGGTCTTGTCGGCGTGCTGGCCATCGTCGCCGCCGAGCGTGCCGGGTCGGAGTTGAACACGCTCAGTTCTGGCGGTCCGGACGTGATCGCGACCGCGCTCAAGAAGCTTCTGGGCGACCAGTTCATGGTCGCCGGCAACAGCTACAACACAGCTGAAGTGGCCAGGCAGATCCGCGATTCGTTGCTGGGCATGGTCCGGACCCCTACCGACGCCATCCACGCCGCGGAGCAGGCCGTCGACATCGCGCTTCAGACAGTCCTCTGCCTGATCGTCACCTTCTACTTCCTGCTGGACGGACGGCGCTTCGGCGAATTCGCGATGCGGTTCCTGGGCGAATCGCAGAAGGTCGATGCCTCGCGAATCGGGCACCACATCCACGTCGTGCTGGGCCGCTGGCTGCGGGGCCAGCTGCTTCTCATCGGTCTTGTCGCGGCGGTCCTGTACGTCGTTCTGGGCCCGGTCCTCCACGTGCCGTACGCTCTGGCGCTCGCGATTCTGAGTGGCGTGCTCAAGATCATCCCGCTCGTCGGCCCGATCGTGGCCGCCGCGCTGGCGGGGACGGTGGCCTTCGCCACTCACGGCACGGACACGACGATCGTGGTCCTGGCCGTCTACCTTGTCGTACGTCAGGTCGAAGACCAGATTGTCATGCCGGTGGTCATCGGGCGGGCGGTCCACCTCCACCCCGTCGTGACGATCTTCGCCGTCCTCGTCGGCTTGAGCACCTTCGGGGTCCTGGGCGGGCTGCTGGGCGTGCCGGTCGCGGCGGCGCTGAACGTGACGCTGCACGAGCTCTACCCGGAGGAGACCGCGGCTGCCGAAGCCGAGCCCAAGCCCGAGCCTCATCGAACCTGGCGGGCCAGCCTCCGCAGGGTCACGGTGGGGCGCGTGCCGGCCGAGCTCAGAATGGCCGAACGTGTGCCGCACGCGCGTCCTGGGGGACGCGGCCGGGCCGAGCCGGCTGAGATCGCCACGGACTTCCTTGCCGCCGGGACGGCCGCGGAGGCCGGCCGGCCGACCGGAGAGGGGACTGAACCGGCGCCGGCCCAGACTGGCGGGCAGGCAGACGACGATCGAGTCGGACCCGGTGCAGCCGCGGCCGACTCGGGCCCGAACTAGCTCGAGGATACGGCCCGCGGGGTGCCGGCGCCGGCCCCGGACTCGCTCCCGCCTGTGACCCGGCGGGGCAGCATGCCCATCCGCTCGAGGGCCTGGGAGACCGGGTCGTGCCAGGCTCCGCCGCCCCGGCGCCAGGCGTCGACTCGATCGCGCAGCCAGAGCGGCCACAGGCCGACCAGGATCGAGAGCCTGGAAACCGCGAAGATCGGCATCGTTGCCGCGGCTACGGCGAACGCCAGCCAGTCCGCGCGGCGGCGGATCGCCAGCGCGAGTACAGCCACGCCGATGGCAACTCGAATCGCCAGATCGAGGCCGCCGTGCTCGGGCACGATGGCGAACACCCAGTAGGCGCGCATCTCGGACGCGGCCTCCCAGCCGAACGTCTGGACGTAGTCGTACCAGAGCCCGGGGGCGACTGCCAGCGACCCGAGGCATGCGGCCGCGAACACGAGACATCCCACGGCGAGCGGCCTGCGGTAGTCCGGCCGCGTAATCCACAAGTAGGGGATCAGCAGTCCAGGTCCGAGCTTCATTCCGGCGAGCCATGGCAGGAGGTAGGCCCCTCGCCGATCGCGGAAGGTGAAGAGGCAGATTGCGCCCAGCTGAAGAGTCACGTTGCCGAAGCTCAGCTCCCACATGGCCGGCCACTGCAACCCGACAAGCAGGGTCAATGCCCAGGACCCGCACAGGTAGCGCAGGCACATCAGCCCGAGAATGCGCCAGACCCAATCGACGTAGACCTCGGGCACCAGGCCGATGGGAGCGATCACCTGGGCAAAGACCGGTGGGTACTTGTAGGCGCCCGCGCCGATGATGGTCGTCTCCTGGTATAGAGGCTGGCCGTGCAGCAGGTGCTGGGCCGCCAGCCAGTAGGCGTTGGTGTCGTAGGCCGGCCACCAATCCCAGCGCATCGCCTCCCAGACGGTCGCCGCCAGCTGCACCGCGACGATCACCAGCAGCGCGCCGATGAACACGTCCCAGAGGCTCTGGTAGGCGGCCCGGCGTGGCGTGGCTGAGGGCTGGGTCCGGTCCGGACCCGGGCCCCCGGCGGACTCGGACGAGGTCAGGGCGATCGACTTCACGAGTGGTGAGTCTACCGGCGTCAGCCCGCGATCGGCGCGCCCCACCAGACGCTGGCGGCGATGATCGCATACAAGCCTATCAGGGCCAGGCCCTCCAGCCACGTGGACTCGCCGTCGATCACCACGAAGGCCGCGAGCAGCGTCGTCAGGGCCATCGCGGTCACGAGCAGGGGCGAGACCACGAGCGTCAGGGCCGTGCCGCCGAGGAGGACGCTGCCGATGACCAGGACCGGCGTCAGGGCCAGCGCGACCTGGAGACTGGAGTTGAGGATCAGGCTCGTCGCGAGATCACCCCTGTTGGATGCCATCGCCTTGATTCCAACCACGTTCTCGACCGCGTTGCCGGCGATGGCGACGATGACGAGTCCGGCGAACTCCTGCGACATTCCGAGCGAGCTCATGCTCGGCTGGAGGGCCTCCACGAACCAGTCGCTCACGACGGCAGCCCCCAGCCCTGCGGCCCCCAGGACCAGCACGGCCAGACCTGCGGGCCAAAGGGGACCCTCGATTGTGGCCGCCGAGGACGTTCCGGACTCGGCGCTGCCCTCGTCCGAGCGCAGGGAGTAGGGGATGCTCGCCGCGAAGACGACCAGGAGAACGATCGAGACCACGACCGAGATCTCGGTCTCGTGGCCGTAGTCCGGACCACCCGGCAGAGCGGCGATCGTCGGGATCGCCATCGAGGCGACCGCCAGCAGAAGCAGGGTCGAGATCAGCCGGGTCTGGTCTCCGCCGAACTTCTGGGTGCCGTGGCGCAGGCCGCCGACGAAGAACGCGAGTCCCAGCACGAGCAAGGTGTTGGCGATGATCGATCCGACGAGGGCCGACCGGACGACGTCGACCAGGCCCGCACGCAGGGCGAAGACGGCGATGAACAGTTCCGGCAGATTGCCGAGCGCGGATTGGAGGATTCCCGTCGCCCTAGGGCCGAGGCGATGGCCGATCTGATCCGTCCCCTCACCGACGAGCGCGGCAAGGCCGGCCAGCGCGACTCCGGAGACGGCGAAGACGGCCACCGCATCGGCGCCGGCGGTGCGGAGGAAGAACGCGCCGGCCGACGCGGCGGCGGCGACGACGAACATCACCCGAATCTGCTTGTCGAGCGCTCTTAGCAAGGCGAACCTCCCGGGCGATTGTGCCCGAGTCCGGCCCGGCCGGCCTGGCGTTTTGGCACCCCCCGGCCGGGTCCTAGAACGGAGGCCAGGGGACCACAGGCCGGTTGGGTGGCGGTAGCGGGAAGCGGCCGCCGGCCAGGAGCTCGTCCACCCTTTCGATCGTGGCCCTCACCTCGTGGGGCGACAGAAGCTCCCGCAGCCGGGCGCCGAGCTGACCGGCCAGCTCGAGGCGAAGACTCGCCAGCGTCGCCAGCTCCGTGTCATCGAACGGTTGGCCCCGCCAGCGCCACAGCACGGTCCTGAGCTTCGGTTCGGCGCTGAAGCAGAGGCCGTTGTCTATGCCGAGGATCCGGCCGTCCGGCAGCGGCAGAAGGTGGCCGCCCTTGCGATCGGCGTTGTTCATGGCAGCGTCCAGGACGGCTATCCGCCGCAGGTCGGGCAGGTCGCTATCTATCAGCTCGCCGAGATCGACTTCCGCGTCGGTTTCCATCCACAACTGAACCATCCCGGTGCCGAAGGGACCGTCTCGCATCACCGTCGGCGGAATGACGCGCCAGCCGCTCGCTTCGGACACTGTGTAGGCCGCGAGTTCCCGGCAGGCGAGCGTGCCGTCCGGGAAATCGAACAGCGGCCGCTCCCCGCGGGTGGGTTTGTAGACGCAGCTCGCGAGAATCCCAGGCGAGCCATCGTCCCGGTGCTCTTCGACCGTGCAGAAGAAGGTCGCGTTGGAGGCCGCCACGAGCCGGCCGACAACGGTCAGTTCGCCCGTCGCCAGAAGACCGGTGGCCGTCTCGTCGTCCATCGGTCCCGCTATCTGCCGGCCGGCCATCGCCGCGGCCTCGATGTCCTGCCGGCTCGGGCGCTTCGGTCCGAGGTCGGCCTCGTTCTGCAACCCGTCGCCTCAGTGCATGTAGCCGTTCCGGCGAGCGCAGATATGGCCCTCCGGGTTGAGGGGCTGGCCGCAGAACGGACACGGGGGGCGCCCCGCCGCGACGGTTTCGAGCGCACTCACGGCAAATGCCAGGGCCTGCTTGGGCTCCAGGTGGACCCGCAACAGGTCAGCGTCCTCGTCTTCGCCTTCGTCCTCGTCCGCCACGGCCTCTTCCGCTTCGTCCTCCTCGTCCTCGTCTCCACCTGTGTACTCCCGGGCCTCGACCACGACGCTCTCCTCGTCGCCGTCCCAGACGAGAGCCATCGTGCCGACTCGAAACGTCTCGACGAGGGGCTCCTCCAGGGGGGCCCGGTCGATCTCGGCCGCGACCGGCTCCTCCGGCACGTTGGCGCCCCGGCTCCTGACCTCGGTCAGGAGAGCCGTGAGCCGCTCGGCCAGCAGCGCGACTTGGACCTTCTCCAGGCCGACCGTGACCGTGCGTCCGGCCTCCCGCGCCTGCAGAAAGAAGCTGCGGCTGCCGGGCTGGCCGATTGCACCGGCGACGAACCGGTCGGGGCTTTCGAATGTGTAGATGCGTCGGGGCATCGATCCTCCAGGCTGCGGCGCGCGATGGCATGGTGTCGTGAGCCGGCAACGAATTTATACCCAGCGGCCATACAGAACCGGCGGCGAGGCCGGACAGCCCACCTTCCGAGAGCGCCGGGCAAGCGAAAGGGCCCCTGCCGGCGGCGAATCCGGTGCGGCCGGCCATGGGTTCGGCTTCGCGTTCGGCCGGGCGGGCCCGGCCGTGGATCGCCGGACCGCATAATCGAGATACGGTACTCACTAATTAGCAAGCCGACCTTGACAAATAGCAAGCCGCGGTGCCATAGTCTCACCCGTCGGCAATCGCTGGCCATGCGGCCCGCGAGGTCCGGCGAAGCGCCCGAAAGGCAGTAATGGCCCGCGACGTCATCTCCACCTGCCCCGTCTGCTCGAGCGAGCTGTCGGTGACCCGGCTGCAGTGCCGCGGTTGCGGCACGGCCATCGAGGGCGATTTCAGCGTGGGCCGTTTCGGGCGCCTCGGTCGCGAGCAGCTGGCCCTGCTGGAGAGCTTCCTGCGGGCGCGGGGTAACCTCAAGGAGATGGAGCGCGAGCTGAAGGTCTCCTACCCCACGGTTCGGGCTCGCGTGGATGCGCTGGTGCGGGCGTTGGGCCTGGCGGATGGGACCGCGGATCTATCCGACGACGGGTCTGATGGCCCGGGAGCGCTCCGCCGCGACGTCCTCGAGAGGCTGGCCCGGCATGAGATCACCGCGGACGAGGCAGCCGCCCTGCTCCGCTCTCGGAAGGAGTAGGGGATGGGCACGCTGGAACGCCGCGAGGTCTTCACACATCCACTCGGCTCCGCCGGTCATCTGTCGCTCAAGACGTTCACCGGCGCACTCCGAGTCAAGGGCATCGATGGCGAGGACGCCCGCGTCACGGTGGACTACCGCATCCGCGCCGCCGACCAGGCGAGCGCCGAACGTGCCCTGGACACCGGCAGGGTCATCGCGAGCCGTGGCAACGGTTCGCTCGAGATCGAGACGCCGGAACGCCGCTTCAGCACCGGTCTGGCATGGCTGTTGGGCGGCGCGCGGGTCACGGCCGACATCTTCGTCGAGGTGCCCTGGGGCGCCCACATCCGCCTGGAGACGATGAGCGGCTCCATCGAGGCCGACACCCTCGTCGGCGAACAGAAGTACCGGACCGTGTCCGGGGGGATCAGGCTCTGGAATCTCGGCGGCCTCGTGGAGGCGGGCACGATTTCCGGGGGCATCACCCTGGACCACGGGACCGAACTGCGTCTTCGGGCCAATACCATCTCCGGGCGCATCAAGGCTCGGGCCGAGGTATTCCACTCTCTGGGCCTGAACACAACCAGTGGCGGCATCACGATTGCCGGTGCCCTGGATCCGGCCGGCGACTTCCGCGCCGAGACCATTTCCGGCGGGGTCGAGTTGACCCCGTTCGGGGGCGTCACGGCGGAGCTGCGGACGATCACGGGCTCGATCAACTCCGACGTGCCCAACGGGATGGAGGGCTCGCGAGGGTTCTGGCGAGCGACCATCGGGGACGGGCGAGCCAGCCTGCGGGTCAATTCCACGTCCGGCTCTCTGCGTATCCGGAGGGCCGGCCCGGGAGAGGCTCAGGGGCCTGCCCCGGCCGGTTGGACGGCGCGCCCTCGGGACGCGGCGGACGGAACATCCACCGACACGGCCTCCGCGCCCGCCACGGCTTCGGCGCCCGCCTCGGGCGTAGATGGCGAACCGGCCGCGACTGTCGAGGGTTCCTTCGAAACGTCGGCCGCGACCTGGGATCCTCGAGAGGGCGCCGGCGAAGCGGCCGAAGCGGCCGAAGCGACCCGCACAAACGAGTCGACAGAGGCCGAATTAGACGTTCTGCAGGCCCTCGAGCGGGGTGAGATCGGCGTCGACGAGGCCGCCGAACGCCTCGAACGGGTCAGGGGGTAGGGCCATGTCCGGCGAGCTCGAAACGCTACTGCGTCTGGTCTCGGAAGGACGCCTTACGGCCGAGGAGGCCGCCCCGATCGTGGCCGCCCTTGAGGAGGCGCAAGCGGCCGGGGCTTCCGGAGCGACCGGTTCGGTGGCCTCGGCCTCCGGCAAGAGCAACGGGCGCGACGCGGCCCGGCCTAGCGGCCAAGCCGCGGATCTCCTCGCGGACCGGCGGTTGCGCGTCTATGTGGCCGAAGGCGGCCGCCAGATCATCAACCTCGTGATACCGCTGGCCGCGGCCGGCATCGCCATCGACCAGGTACCGGGCCTGTCGTCGGAGAACCGGTCCCGGATAGCCGAAGCGATCCAGAAGGGCCTGACCGGCCCGATCCTCGAGGTCTCCGACGCGGGCGACGAGGTCCGCATAGTCATCGAGTAGCTGCAGCGGCGAGCAGCCGCCATTCCACCCAGTGTGGCAATCCCGGGCCGATGGTCGGGCCGGGCCTGGACAGGTGTTGCCTGAAATCGGACCTGTAGTGGCCGAACGGGGCGAGAGCGCCGGGGCGGCCCAGGACAAAGGGGACGCAGATGTTGCTCCAGATCGAGAAGCTGACAAAGATCTATCGGGGCGGTACGAGGGCCAACGACGGCATCGACCTGTCGATCGAGGCAGGCGAGGTCTTCGGCCTTCTGGGTCACAACGGCGCCGGCAAGACGACGCTCGTCAATCAGGTCGTCGGACTGACCAGGCCGACTTCCGGTTCGATCCGCATCGACGGCCGTGACGTCGTGGCCGACCCGGGCCTGGCCCGCCGGTTGTGTTCGTTCCAGGCCCAGGCCCAGGTCCCGATCGACGGGCTGACGCCGCGCCAGGCGATCGACCTGCTGGGCCGGCTTCGAGGCGCGCCCGCGCATCAGGTCCGCCGCCGGCGAGACCGCCTTGTTGCGGAGCTCGACCTCGATGAGTGGCTGGACGTCGACGCCGCGCGGCTGTCCGGTGGGGTGAAGCGGCTCGTGGCGTTCGCGATGGCGGCTGTAACGCCGGGGCGAGTGGTGATGCTCGACGAGCCGACCAACGACGTGGACCCGGTCCGCCGCCGCCTGCTGTGGCAGCAGGTCCGGGCCCTCGCGGGAGAGGGCTCGGCCGTGCTGCTGGTCACCCACAACGTCGTCGAGGCGGAGCGTTCTGTGGACCGGCTGGCCATCCTCGACGCCGGGCGCGTCGTCGTCGAGGGCACGCCGGCGGCGCTCAAGAGCCGGCTCCCGGCTGAGCTACGCATGGAGCTGGTCCTCGGCCGGGGCGCGTCGGAGGTGCCGGTCTCGCCATTCGGCCGCCCGACGGTCATGGTCGGCAACCGGCTCATGGTCGCTGTGCCGATCGACGGCGCCGGCCGGGCCGTGTCCTGGGCCGAGGTCCTGGAGCGCTCCGGCGCGGTCGAGGAATTCACCCTGGGGCCGGCGACGCTCGAAGACGTGTATGTCGCGATGGTCGGGGGAGTGGAGATCACAGCCGCCGAGATGGAGGAGAGTCCGAATGCAAGCGCTGCGTAGCTACGGGCTGCTGGTCACCTGGCAGGCCCTGCGTAAGAAGGCCTACCTGCCGTTGATGATGGTCGTCCAGGCCCTGTTTTCGCTCGGGATCGTGCTGGGCTATCCGCTCCTGTTCCCGACGCTGGACCGCCTGTCGATATATCTGATCGCGACCGGCGCACCGGCGATATCCATGGTTTCTATTGGCCTGGTGGCCCTGCCTCAGACCGTCGGCGAGGCCAAGGCGGAAGGCAGCCTGGCCTACATGCGGTCGCTGCCGGTGCCCAGGTTGGCCTACCTGGTGGCGGATCTGACGGTCTGGCTGGTCATAGTCGTCCCCGGCGTGGTCCTCGGCGTCATGGTCGGGGCCTGGCGTTTCGGCCTGGACCTGCAGGTCAGCCCGCTGGTCGTGCCGGCGGTGCTCCTGGTCGCGCTCACCGCGACCTGTGTGGGCTACGCGATCGCCAGCGTCCTGCCGTATATGGTCACGGTCATCGTGACCCAGGCGATCGTCGTGCTGGTGTTCATGTTCTCGCCCCTGACGTTCCTGCCCGAAAAGCTGCCCGGCTGGCTCGAGGCGATCCATCGCCTGCTGCCGATCCAGGCCATGGGCGAGGTGACGCGGGGAACTCTGGCGCCCGGCCAGTTCGCGCTGCCGCCCGGCGCCTGGCTGACGTTGGCGGTCTGGTGCGCGATCGGGTTTGGGGTGACGTACGCCGCCATGACGCGGCGGGCGTGAGCCGCGCCGGCATCGGCGCTACGCTTGGAAGATGACCGACCGAACGATCTGGCGGCGATGAGCACCGGCGGCGCGCGACTGCCCACCCGCGGGTTCGACGAGATCAGGCTGGCCGAGGCGCTGGAGCGGGGCCGCTGCCCCCTTTGCGACGCCCGCCAGGAGGCGGCCTGGGCGGCCCTTCGGGGTCTGGCCCGAGAAGGCGCCACGGATCGAGGCCTGCGCAATGAGATGGACCGCGGGCTGGGTTTCTGCGCGAAGCACGCCGTCGGTCTATCGAAGATGGAGCTGCTCCAGACGAGCAGTCAGCTCGCCACCGCGGTGTTACTGGACGCGGTTCTGCGCCGCCGACTGGCCACCCTCAAGAAGCTCGCCACGGCCGACGCCGTGGCTGCGGGCCGCGGGCTGGCCGATCTGGCCGAATCCCGCTGCCCGGTCTGCGCCCGGATCGATGAGGTTGAAGCCTCGACGGCTCGCCGGCTGCTGGAGCTGGCGGTCGAACCTGCCTGGGCGGAGGCCCTGGCATCGGCCGAGATCTGCCTGGCCGATCTCGTGCGGCTCTGGTCCGCGTTCGCTTCGGCCGGCAAGGACTCGCAGGCTCGCTGGCGCGAAATCCTGGCCGGCCAGATGGGACGGCTCGAGGCGATGCAGAAGCAGCTGGCCGACTATGCCCACAACTCGACGGTCGATCGCCGGCACCTGATCACGCCGGAGCAGCACGCCGCCGGGTCCGCCTCTCTACGCCTCTTCGGCGGCACGCCGGACCGGGATCGAACCCGCTGAGACAGCCTCGCCGCTCGCTGCTGGCTCTGAGCGGGTACGTTCCAGGCGCGGCGGGCTGTTCAGATCAAGGGTCGGCGAAGTAGCCGTCGAAACCCGGCGTCCAGTTGAGCCGGCCATTCGTGCCGTCTGGATCGGCCGTGATGGAGCAGGCTTCGTAGCCGTCCAGTCCGGCGACCCAGGCCAGGCCGGTGGGACCCATGGCGAAGGCGGCCGTGGCGAAGGCGTCCGCGAACGTCAGATTCGGGCCGACGATCGTGACGCTCAACAGCCCGGTCGCGGCGCGGCCGGTGAACGGATCGACGATGTGCTCGCCTCGCTCGTATGCCCCGGAGGTGGCGACGGCACCGTCGCCGACGGCGAGTACGGCGGCCAGCTTCTGGGCGTCCAGCGGGTGCCGGATGCCGACGCGCCAGGCTGCGCCGGGCTCTGGGCGGCCGCGGACGACCACGTCGCCGCCGCCGTTGATGCAGTAGTTGCGGGCTCCTCCGGCCTCGAGGATTCGCCCGGCGTTTTCGAGCGACCAGCCCTTGACCAGACCGGTCGGATCCGGAGCGCCGTCGGGCCTGTGGGCTCGGATGTCGAAGTAACCCTCGCTGACGCGGCCGGCCTCCTCGCAGAGGGCCAGGACTTCGCGCAGGTCCGGGCTGAGAGACGTCGAGTCGCTCGCGTCCAGTTCGCCGCGAATGAGGCGGCTGACCTCGCTGTCGGGCTTGTACGGGCTGAAGCGCCGATCGATCTCGCGCAGGTATTCGAACGCGTTCTCGACAGAGGTTGCGGACACGTCCGGGTCGCGGATGTCGAAGCCGATCACGGTGCCCATGATCTGTTCGACGCGCTTGATGGATCGGCGCGTCTCGGACCCGGGATCGTTCGTATCGCTCACGGCAGCATTATGGCCAGCGGGACCCGTCACAGGGTCGGCCTCCAACACCAGCCGCGGCCGAGGCCGGACTTCCTGGGGTCGTAGGTCTCCGTCTGGAGGCGGCAGCGGTTCGGACAAGCGAAAGCGGCGGATACGCTGCCAGCCAGCCTGCTCCGCCGCTGACTTCAGCATGGCACAAACTTGCGGAACTCGCAGGCGCGCGCCCGCGTACGCGGCTGCAGCTGATCCGTGGCCGGGGTCTTGCATTAGCTAAGCGTTCTGCTTAATCTTCTAGCTTCCCACGGCGGATGCCGGGAGCACTCCGCAATTCTGAGACAAGGAAGGCTCCAAATGGCCATCTCGGTGGCCGTCGAACCGCGTATCCACGCCCCCACCGCGCACTCCGTCGAGTTGTGCCCGGCTGCCCAGAAGGCCATGACGATCTGGCCCCGCTTGGACCGGCGGCAGCTGGCAAGATGCGGTTGCGACACCTCGCGGATCGCCGGCTTTGTTTCGCGCCGGACGCGGATGCCGCTCCGCTCGATCGAGTCGCTGCTCAAGCGCTCCTAGGCGCGGTCGTCGGTGTGCCGGGCAATGGGCCGGACCCGGAGTTGTGGGCGACGAAGCGGCCCACGGCGTCCCGGAAGATTTCGGCGCGTTCCAGCAGCGCTGCGACGGCCGGCAGGTCGATCTCGATGTTAATGTCGCCCGCCGCGGCCTTGCGGAGGTCGACCGCGTCGAGCAACCAGCGGTGGTAGGCCGAGTAGAGCCGGCCGGTGCGCCCGAACTCCCGGCCGTAGGCGATGCAAACGGCTTGGGCTGGGCCCGGGGTCAGGCCATCGACGTCGAGGCAGGCTTTGGCGAGCCGGAGCATGGCGACGCAGGCTCGCTCCGACGCCGCCTCGGCATCGCGGGCCTCGTACTCGCGACGGGCCGAGGCGATGGCCTGGTCCGCTCCTTCGATGAGATGGCCGGCACGTTCCGTCACGCGGATGCCCCTCTCATACGGCCACGGCCTCCAGCCGGATGGCCGGCAGATGGCCATCGGTCTTCGTCTTCCAGGCCGCCTCGGGGATGAAGACGCGGCTCACGATGACGCCGTACTCGAGCGACAGGCCGGCGCACGTGACGCTGGTCCTCTCAAGTTCCTGGCCGTAGTGCGGCACCTCATCGAGCACGATGGCTACTTCGATATCGGCGTCCGGCCTCGTTTCTCCACGGGCCCTGGCTCCGTAGAGGAACACACCGACGAGGCGGCCGGAGTACAAAGGCCGCACTATCTCCGCGAACCGCGCCGCCACCTTGATGCCGACTGCGTCCGGACGGCGCGGTTTGGGGCCGTGCGCGGCGGCTATCGTGCGAGGGGGCCGGGGATGAGCGTCCTGGCCGGGGAAGTGGCCTGCGATCGTCTCGGTCGACGACGCGGCCGGCCCTGCCTCCGGAACGGCGGGGCCGCGGTCCGCGGACGGGCGGCGGCTGGAGGGAGCGGTTGCCTGCCCCGCGGACGGCGAATCGGCCGGTCGGGTCAGGAGGTCGAGGCCACCGTCGTCGGTTGCTGGCGGCGTTGCGCCGCCCTCGACGCCGAGCAGCGTTCGGAAGGCCCAGGCGTAGGGCGTCGAAGCGATGCGGAAGTAGACCTGGTGCCCCTCCGGCTGCCGCTCCGCGAGTCCGGCCGCCACGAGCCGCCCCAGCTCTCGGCTGGCCGTTCCCGGGCTGGTCCCGACCCGGCGCTGGATTTCTCGCAGGTGCAGCCGGGCGTCCGGCTCGACCATCAGAAGTTCAAGGATGCGCCGTCTGATGGTGGAGCCGCCCAGGGCGAGGCGTGCAGCCGAGTTACCGTCGCTCATTGAAGCCCGTTCTCAACGTTGAGGACGATCGTTGCCGTCCATGACAACAATCGTACTCAGGACAGAGAACAGTTCAAGATCCCACTTTCTTCGGGCCGTGGGATGCGCAAGAGCCCGGCGGGCCCGCGGAGCGGACGCTCGATCGTCTCGTATTCGTCCGGCGCGGCCCCATCGAGCTTGCCATACTCCCGCCATGCCTGCCCGGCCATCCGTCGATCGTCAAATCGCGCTGAGAACCGCACCGCGTGCCTCCGAGCCGGGTTCCCGTTCGGGCCGCCTTTCGGCCCAAGCTCCGGAGCGGCCGCTGTGGCGTTACCGTCTGTCTCGGCTGGCTGCGACCGCGTTCTGCCGTCTCTACAGCGGGTACCGCGCCGAGGGCCTGGAGAATCTTCCGTCCTGTCCGGCTGTGCTGGTCTTCAACCATCAGAACTGGGTCGACCCCCTCTACCTCGTCGCCGTCCTTCCTGTGCGTCCGCGGAGCCGCTTCTTTGGGCCGGAGGAGGAAGACATGACTCGCGGCTTTCGCAACCGCTTGATGCGCTGGGCAGGCATCGCGATTCCCTACCGGCCCGGCCGGCGCGGGCTGATGGCCGCCATGCAGATGGCCGAGGACCTTCTGGCCGAGGGCTGGTGGATCGGCATCGCGGGCGAAGGTCGCATCCACTCCGGCGAGAAGGTAGTCCTGCCCCTTCGGGACGGCCCGGCGTACCTGGCCGTTCGGGCCGGGGTTCCGCTGGTACCGGTCGCGGTGAACGGTACGAGCTGGCTCGGCTTTCGACGCCGCGTTCGCATCAGGGTCGGCCCGGGGATCAGCCCCCCGGCCAGGGCCGCCGCGACCGCTCAGGCGAGGGCGAGCGCCATGGCCGACCTCACGTTTCGGGCCCGGCGCACCCTGGTGGCCATGGCGTCCGACTTCGTGGACCCGCCCGGGTCGTGGATTCCGGGCCGCTGGCTGACGGAGCTATTCAACGAGTGGCCGGAGGGCGGACGCCCTCCCGTCCCGCCAGACGCTCCGGTCCAGGCGGAGCCCGCCGGCCGCGTGGACGCTCCTGGCGCGCTCGATCATGGCGATCGCCTGGATCGCGGCCCTCACCCGACCACACCCGAGCCGCCCGGAGACAGAAGCGGCTGCTGAGAGGCGTCTCGCTGCCGCTGGCCGAGAAGTGAGTCTGCGATACTGTCCGCGAGCAGAAGGAGGACACGTGGGCGCGACGGGCCTTTCCCGCAACAAGACGGAATACCGCCGGCGACTCGCCGATCAGACCGACGACCAGCTCGACGCCTGGGCCAAGGAACTCATGAGGGACGTCGCCAAACGCGTGGGCCTGGTACGCGTCGTCGAGGACCTGCACTCGGCCGCGGGCCTGGACGAAGCCGGCCTGCGCCGCGTATTTGCTCGCGGCGGGGGAGCCCCGCAGACCGTCGGCCACGACGCGAGCGGCCGTCTGATGCTGCCTACGATCTCGCTCCACTGCCTGGTCACCGGCATGCGCGCGGATTTGCCCGACTCGCGCCGCCGCCTGATCGACTACCTGGTCGCCAACTTCGAAGAAATCGTCTACGTCTGAGTCGACCCGCCTCGCGCTCTCCGGCCGCCGCGCTGCCGGCCCGATCTGAGTCGACCGGAGGACGTTCGCTTCACGCCGGAATCGCAGCTTTCTGCAGCAGCCCATTCCGCCGCCCGCGCACACTCGTGGCCGCCCCGCTCGCAGCTGCCCGCAGCTACTCCTCCGCCAACTGGGTCTACCTGCATCGGGCGACTCGCAGCTGTCCGCAGGCTGCGATGGCGGATGTACCGGCGTGCTGTGGGCCTGGGGCCGGTCGAGCGGGGCGGACGCCTAAGGATTCACCCCGGCCGGGAAGAGGCGGCGACGAAGTTCACGGGGTCGGCCGGAACGCGGTCAGCCAGGGCGAGGCCGGCAGGCACCTGATCCGCGGCACCACCACCGGGACTCGGCACACCGCCGGAGCTCGGCCCGCCGCGGAAGTTCAGCCCTCGGGCGACCTTCGGACCAGGGCTATCGCGTTCTCGAGCCGAACGCGCGAGATCATCAGGAACTTGATCAGGTTCTGCCGGTCGGTCTCGTCGATGGTCTTCATGACGTCAGACTGCAGGACCGATATCAGGTCGGTGATCGAGTCCGCCATCTGGGTCCGGACCCCGATGAGGGAGTCGTTCGACAGCGGGCGCCGCGGGCCTGTGCCCATCCAGTTAGCTGCGGCGTCCGCCTCGAAGGCGTCTTCGATCGTGGACGCATCCTGGGCGGTCTTGCCCTTGGGCTGGCGCTTGACTCGCGGGACATCCGTGATCAGGTCCCGGAGCTTGAGGAGTGACAACTCGCCCCGGGCGACCATCGCAGCGAGTTTCTGGCGCTTCTTCGGGTCCGTGACCTTGAGGAGCTCGTAGGCGTGAGACAGGGTGTCTTTGCGCAAAGACACCAGTTCGCGGATGTCGGACGGAGCGTCGGCGAGGCGCAATCGGTTCTCGAGGTAACCCTTGTCCTTGCCGATCTTCTGGGCCAGCTTGCGGATGCTGTAGCCGTGCTGGCGAATCATCTTGTCGTAGATCATCGCCTCGTCCAGGGGCGAGAGGTCCTCGCGCTGGAGGTTCTCGATAACGGCGATCTCGAGCGCCGTGTCGTCATCGATGTCCTCGATGAGGGCCGGGATCACGGCCAGTCCGGCCCCCATCGCCGCCCGCCAGCGACGCTCGCCGGCCACGAGCTGGAAGCGCCCCGCCGGCTGGGGTCGGACAAGGACCGGTTGCAGAACGCCGTGCTCCCTGACCGACGCGGTGAGGTCGTCCAGCTGGGCCTGGTCCATGGCCAGGCGGGGCTGATTGGGGTTGGGATCGACCTTGTCGACGGCGACGTTGCGGATGGAAGACGGACGGATCACGGTGCTCTCGTCCGCGGCCAGCAGGCTCAGGACGTTCTGAGAGAGTTCCTGCGTTCGCTCGTCGTTCAGTCGGGCGCCCACCGCGGCCCGGAAGTCAGGCCTAGCCAAGTGCAATTACCTCCTTGGCGAGATCGCGGTAGTTGCCTGCCGCCTCGGATGAACCGGCGTACTCGGTGATCGGTTGGCCCGCAAGCGGGGCTTCTCCGAGTTTCACGGCATTGCGGATGATCGTGTCGAAGACGTGGTTCTCTCCCCGCTCGCGCATCTCGTCGAGCATCTCGCGGCCGAGGACGGTCCTGGGGTCGTAGAAGGTCGGGAGGAGGCCCAGCACCCGCAGGTTGCGGTTGAGCTTCGACTTGATGGTGTTGATTACCTTGACCAGCGCCGCCAGGCCCTTGAGTGCGTAGAACTGCGTCTGGACCGGGATGATGACGCCGTTGGCGGCGACGAGGCCGTTGATGGTCAGGAGGCCCAGCGTGGGCGGGCAGTCGATCAAGATGTAGTCGTATCGGGAAAGGGCCCAGCCCTCGAGCGCCTCGGCGAGGGCGTATTCCCGGCCGATCGCGCTCAGGAGGTCTACCTCGGTCGAGGCCAGATCCAGCGTCGCCGGCGCCACGTCGATGTTGCTCGTCGTGGTCTGGACGATGATGTCCTTGATCGGCGTTCGATCCGCGCCCAGGACGTCGGCCATGGACTGGGGCACGTTACCGAGGTTGATGCCGAGGCCTACCGTCAGGTTCGCCTGGGCGTCCATGTCGACGCACAAGACGCGGAGATCTCGCTCGGCGAGGGCACCGGCCAGGTTGATCGCAGTTGTCGTCTTCCCAACTCCGCCCTTCTGGTTTGCGATTGCGATCACAACGGCCAAGGAAGTCCACCTCGCTCCTGAAACTCGGTCTTGTGACGGGCCCGATTCCGGCCTGCGCGACTGCCGTCCGGTTTCGTGATGCTACCGCAGGCGACCCATCGAGAATCCGGCTTATCCACATCGGCTCTGAGTTGTTCACCAATTCTGTGGATATCGACGGCAAGCAATCCACCCCCCGGACGTGGTATGCGCAGTGAGCCAGGACGTCCTGACCGGGCGCGGGGCGAGGCGCTCGGGGAGGGAGACGCCGGTCGTCTTTGCGCAAAGACACCCCCGGCCCTGGGGGCGGCCACTAAGGGAGCGCCTGCATGCGGGGCGGACCACTAGGCGACGGCCCTCAGAGCCGGTCGCCGAGGTCGTGGGCGTGAGGCGCGGTGGCGGGGCCGGCCGTCTCCATGCCATCATCCACGGGCGCACGCCCGCGCCAAATGGGCGGGCATTGCTGGAGGAAGCGGTCAGTGTCGGAAGAACAGGGAGTCCAGCCGGGCGGCAGCGAACCTCAGGCGGCGGATCCGGGGCGGGATCGCTGGCGGGCGACGACCCGGGCGAAGGCCGTATCGCGCTCTCCTGAGCGCCAGGACCGATTCCTGAGCACGTCAGGCATCGAGATCGCCGACCTCTACAGCCCGGCCGATTTGACCGGCCTCGACGAGGACCGCGACCTTGGCCGTCCCGGCGAGTACCCGTTCACGCGCGGCGTCCAGCCGACCATGTATCGAGGGCGGCTCTGGACGATGCGTCAGTACGCCGGGTTCTCGACGGCCGAAGACACCAACCGGCGCTTCCGCTTCCTGCTGGAGCAGGGCCAGACCGGCCTGTCGGTCGCGTTCGACCTGCCGACCCAGATGGGCTACGACTCCGACGCGCCCCAGGCGGAAGGCGAGGTCGGCCGGGTGGGTGTGCCGATCAGCTCGCTGGCCGACATGGAGGTTTTGCTCGACGGTCTGCCCCTCGGCACAGTGAGCACCTCGATGACGATCAACGCCTCGGCCGCCGTGCTCCTGGCGCTCTATGTGGCCGCGGCCGAGAAGCAGGGTGTGCCGCGTAACCAGGTCGCCGGCACAACCCAGAACGACATACTCAAGGAGTACATCGCCCGGGGCACATACATCTTCCCGCCCCGCCCCTCCATGAGGCTTGTCACCGACATCTTCGAGTTCTGCTCGAAAGAGCTGCCGCGCTGGAACACCATCAGCATCAGCGGCTACCACATGCGCGAGGCCGGGGCCTCGGCGGCCCAGGAACTCGCTTTCACGCTGGCCGACGGCATCGCCTACGTAGAGGGGGCGCTCAGCCGAGGGCTCGACATCGACAACTTCGCCGACCGCCTCAGCTTCTTCTTCGCTTCCTGGAGCGAGCTGTTCGAGGAGGTAGCCAAGTTCCGAGCCGCTCGCCGGATGTGGGCCCGTATCGTCAAGGAGCGGTTCGGGGCCAGGAACGATCGCTCCGCTGCCTGCCGCTTCCATACTCAGACCGCGGGCTCGTCGCTGACCGCGCAGTCGATCGACAACAACGTGGTCCGGACCACGATTCAGGCTCTGGCGGCCGTTCTGGGTGGTACTCAGAGCCTGCACACGAACTCGCGCGACGAAGCTCTGGCGCTCCCGACCGCCGAGGCCGCGCGGCTGGCCCTGCGCACCCAGCAGATCCTGGCCTACGAATCCGGAGTCACCGAAACGCCGGATCCGCTGGCCGGCAGCTACTACGTCGAAACGTTGACCGACCAGCTCGAATCGGCCGCCAACGAGTACCTCCGCGAGATCGAGGCCATGGGCGGAACGCTAGCGGCGATCGAGGCCGGCTACCAGCAGCGTCAGATCCAGGAATCGTCGTACCAGGTCCAACGCGCGATCGAGAGCGGCCACAAGGTCGTGGTGGGGGTCAACAAGTTCCGCGACGAGGAAGGCACCACGCCGCCGCTGCAGCGGATCGACCCGGAGGGCGAGCGGCGCCAGTGCCAGGGCGTCCAGCGAGTCCGAGCGGAGCGCGATCCGGCGGCCTGGGCCGCGGCCCTGGCCCGTCTCGAGGACTGTGCGCGCGGGGACGAGAACCTGATGCCGCCGATCATCGAGGCCGTCAAGGCCTACGCCACGGTCGGTGAGATCTGCGACCGGCTGCGCGGCGTCTGGGGCGAGCACAGGGAGTTGATAACGGTCTGACGGCCCGATCGCGGCATCTTCGGGCATCTGCCTTCGACCGTCATGGGCCCCGGTCGCGACAGCTGCGGGCAGCTGCACTGGCCGACGCCACCACGGGCGAACGCGACAGCTGCGAGCAGCTGCGCGTACGCCTTGCGATAAGAGGCCGAGAAAGACAGGCTGCAAGCAGCTGCCACGATCTGGGTCGCCCCGCCGGGATCGAGCGGGGGCGCCCGTCGAGGCGAGCGTGGAACTGCCGGCTTCTCGTACCATTGGCCGGCGCCGGGACCCGTTTCCCGAAAGTGCTTTCGAACGCCCGTCCTGTCTGGATATCCGGAAGAGGTTTGCGCAAAGCCATGGATCAACTCAAGTCTGCCCTCCCCGAAGGCCTGGGCATCAGCAAGATCCACCACGTCGCCGTGATCGTTGCGGACATCGATCGCGCCCTGGGTTTCTATCGCGACAAGCTCGGGCTTCACGTTGACGAGGTCATGGAGATGGAGTACGACCACGTCATCATCGGCTTCCTGCCGGCGGGCGAGGTCAAGATCGAACTGGTCCAGCCGACAGACGACACCACCGGCACGGCCCGTTTCCTGGCCAACAAGGGCGAAGGCTTTCATCACATCTGTTTCGAGGTGCCGGACATCCAGGCATCGCTCGACAAGCTGGCAGCGATGGGCCTGACCCTCATCGACGCGCAGGCTCGCAAGGGTGGCGAGGGCCCGGTCGCGTTCGTCCACCCCAAGAGCTGTAACGGCGTCCTCGTGGAGCTCATCGAGGAGCCGGGCGGTCCCGCCTGGGCGCGCCTGGGCTATTGACAAGGCCCAGGGTCCGCCCTCACGACAGGTGGGCGGGCCGGTCTACAGCGACCACAGGAATAGCACGTCCTCGGCGTCTTCGGCGCGCCGGCAGAAGTCGACGATGCTGCCCGCGAGTTCACGGAGCATCGGCTTCTCCTCCGGATCGACACTGCATTCCTCGGCGTCGATGAGCTCGATCCATCGGCCGGCGAGCCGGTCGAGAGCGCCGTCCGGCAGCAGCGCCACGGCGTCGATCCAATCCGGCTCGACTCGCTCGACGTTCACTTCCGACAACGTGGCCAGTCGGCCCTCCAGGGCATAGGTGCTGTCGCTGAACGGAGCGGGGGAGTCCGCGCCGCCGACTTCGCGGGCCGCTTGAGAGAACAGGTCGAGCCAGGTCGGGTCCATGCTGCGACCGAGCGAGATGTGACCCACGAACCGGGTCGGGTCGTGGAGGCCGGCCCAATCCTCAACGCCGACTGCCAGCAGTACCTCCCGGGCGTCGCCCGCCACCAGATCCATCAGCACCCCCACGTCAGAACTCCACGAGCCCGGCTGCGAGTGCGATCACGAGAGCCAAGGCGCCGAGTATGGAGGGACCTTTCTGACATTGCGAGAACCGTGCGTGGCACCTGTCTGGGATCGACGCAGCCTCGCCGGGAGGGCGATGGCCGTATCTACGCTCGGTAGCCGGCGTCGAGCAGCAGCTTCGGCAGCTGGGTGGGCGAGTCGGCGACGCGCACGCCGGCCTTCTCGAGCGCGGCGATCTTCTCGGCCGCGGTTCCGGAGCCGCCGGAGATGATCGCACCGGCATGACCCATGCGGCGCCCCGGGGGTGCGGTGCGGCCGGCGATGAATGCCGCCATGGGCACTCCCTTGAGGTGCTCCGCGGCGAAGGCCGCGGCCTCTTCCTCGGCCGAGCCGCCGATCTCGCCGATCATCACGATCGCATCCGTGTCCGGATCGTCGCGGAACATCTTGAGCACGTCGAGGAACGTGGTGCCGATGATCGGATCGCCGCCGATCCCGACGCAGGTGGATTGGCCGAGGCCAGCGTCTGTCATGGCTTGAACGGCTTCGTAGGTCAGCGTCCCCGAGCGCGAAACCACGCCCACCCGGCCGGGCTTGTGGATCGAGGCCGGGATGATGCCCACCTTGGCCTGTCCGGGCGAGGTCACGCCGGGGCAGTTGGGACCGATGAGCCTCGCTCCGGCTCGATTGGCGGCCTCCACGACCGGAATCATGTCCAGCGCCGGGATGCCTTCGGTGATGCACACGATGGTGGCGATGCCGGCGTCCACGGCCTCCAGGATCGCGTCTGGCGCGCCCGAAGCCGGGATGTAGATGACGGATGTGTTGGCGCCCGTTTCCCGAACGGCGTCGTGGACGGTATCGAAGATGGGCACGCTGCCGTCGATGGCCTTCTGGCCGCCCTTGCCGGGACGGGTGCCGGCGACGACCTTGGTGCCGTAGGCGATGGAGGCGCGGGTGTGGAACTCGCCCTCACGGCCGGTGATGCCCTGAACGACCAGGCGCGTGTCACGCCCGACGAGGATGCTCATCGAGCCGCTCCCTTCGTCATTGCTACCGCCTTCTCCGCGGCCTCGTCAAGTGAGGTCGCCGTTTCGAACTTCGCTTCCCGGAGCAGACGGGCCGCCTCGGCCGCGTTCGTGCCCACGATGCGGACGACCATCGGCACCTCTCGCGCTTGATGCGCCCGAGCTTCGATCAGACCCTCAGCGACCTCGTCTCCGCGGGTGATGCCCCCGAAGATGTTCACCAGAATGGCCTGGACCTTGGGATCGGCGAGGATCAACTCCATCGCCCCGCGCACCGTTTCGTGACGCGCGCCGCCGCCTACATCCAGGAAGTTGGCCGGCTCGCCGCCGTAGTGCTTGACCAGGTCCATCGTCGTCATCGCCAGCCCGGCCCCGTTGACCATGCAGCCGATCGTGCCGTCGAGGTGGATGAAGTTGATGCCGAGCTTGCGGGCCTGTGCGTCCGAGGGGTCTTCTTCGTCCAGGTCGCGCAGCGTCTCGAGACTGGGGTGGCGGAACAGGCCCGAGTCGTCGAGCGTGATCTTGGCGTCCAGGCACAGGAGCTTCTGCGTCGGCTTGCCGTCCTTGCCGGTCGCCGGGACGACCGCCAGCGGGTTCACTTCCACGAGGTCCGCGTCGTTGGCCTTCATCGTCGCGTAGAGGCCCTGGGCGATGGCCACGAACTGGTTAAGGAGGGGATCGCGCAACCCGATGGCGAGCCCGAGCGAGCGGGCCTGGAAGGCCAGCAAGCCCATCTCCGGGTCGGCCGTCACGCGATGGATGGCGCCCGGGTTCTGCCGGGCGACCTCTTCGATCTCGACACCGCCCTCGGCCGAGGCCATGAGGGTGATGCGGCGCTGGGCCCGGTCGATGATGGCGCCGAGGTAGTACTCACGCTCGATGTCCACTGCCCCGCCGATGAGCACCTTGCGGACGGTGATGCCCTTGATGTCCATGCCCAGGATACGGGCGCCGACTTCGAAGGCTTCCTGCGGGGACCCGGCCAGCTTGACGCCGCCGGCCTTGCCGCGCCCCCCGACCAGCACCTGGGCCTTGACGACGACTCTTCGTTCGCCCTTGTCGAAGAACCGCTGCGCAGCGGCCTTGACCTCGTCGGGCGTCCTCGCCACTTCCCAAACTGGGACTGGCAAACCCTGTGCCAGCATCAGTGATTTCGCGTCGGCTTCCTGAATCTTCACGCCGGCAACTCCCCATATCACGCAGGGCCATCAGTCCGAGCGCCGGGGCGGGGCCCGCCGCCGGCACGAATGCTCCGATCGTAGCAGGCGCCCGCGCCGAGGGCGTCGGGTCGCACCCCGATATGCCCACCTGAACTGGCAGGTGGCACCGGGCGACATGGCCCGCCGTCATCAGGGTCGGTAGGCCGCCGCCGAGGGCCTGCGCATGCGGCTAGAATTCGGCCCATGCAGAAAGTGACCCTCATTCCGGGAGACGGCATCGGCCCCGAACTGGCCGAGGCAACCAGGCGGGTTCTCGACGCCTCGGGTGTCAAGTTCGATTGGGAGGTCGTCGAGGCCGGCGAGGCGGTCATGGCGAAGGAGGGAACGCCTCTCCCGCAGTACGTCCTGGACTCGATCGTTCGCAACAAGATCGCCATCAAGGGCCCCATCACCACTCCTGTGGGCGAGGGTTTCCGGTCCGTGAACGTAAGCCTGCGCCAGGCGCTCGGGCTGTACGCGAACCTTCGGCCCGTGAGGTCCATCCCCGGCTACAAGACTCGCTACGACAACGTCGATCTCGTGATCGTCCGAGAGAATACCGAGGACTTGTACGCCGGCATCGAGCACATGGTCGGCCCGGACGCGGCGGAGAGCATCAAGATCATCACCCGCGCCGCCTCCGAGCGGATAGCCCGGTTCGCCTTCGAGTACGCCGTCGCCAACAACCGGCGCAAGGTCACGGCCGTGCACAAGGCCAACATCATGAAGCTGTCCGACGGCCTGTTCCTGGAGAGCTGCCGGACCGTGGCCGCCGCCTACGGGGGCAAGGTCGAGTTCGAGGACCGCATCGTCGACAACATGTGCATGCAGCTCGTCCAGAAGCCCCAGCTGTACGACGTGCTGGTCCTGCCGAACCTCTATGGCGACATCGTCAGCGACCTGGCGGCCGGCCTTGTCGGCGGGCTGGGGGTTGCTCCAGGCGCGAACATCGGAACCGAGGCCGCGGTCTTCGAGGCCGTCCACGGATCCGCGCCCAAGTACGCCGGCCAGAACAAGGCCAACCCCACAGCCCTGATGCTCTCGGGGGTGCTGCTGCTCCGCCACATCGGAGAGCAGGCGGCCGCCGAGCGTGTCGAAGAAGCCATCCGTTCGGTCATCGCCGAGGGCCGGACCGTGACCTACGATCTCGGCGGATCGGCCGGGACGAGCGAGTTCGCCGACGCGATCGTCGCCCGCCTCGAGTCAACGCCTGGGTCGGCTTAGCCGTCTGTTCCTTCGGCCGGAAGGCCGCCGGCGGCCACGGCGCCGCCGCCAGATAGAACCATCGGGCCGGTCCGAAGCCGGTCGCGACAAATCCGGGAGGCCGAATGCTGCTCCTGCGCTATCGCGGCTCCGAGGGCATGATCGCCTGGGCGTTCCACCGTATCGCCGGTGTCGCCATCTGGGCCTTTGTGCTCCTCCACGTCCTGGACATCTATCTGGCGGGCGGCGATCCCAGCGTCTACGACGACCTGCTCAGCTTCTATGCCAGCCCGCTCGGCCGGGTCCTGGAGGTTCTGCTGGGCGCGGCCCTGCTGTACCACGCTCTCAACGGGATCCGGATCATGCTCATGGACTTCTGGCCGCGCCTGACGGCCTATCACAAGCAGATCTGGTACGCCAACTGGGCGATCTTCATCGTGGCCGGCATTCCGGCCGCGATCTGGATCCTCAAGCCGATCTTCGGGCTGTAAGGGAGGCGGCAAGATGGCCCTCTATTCGCGATCCGGCCGGCCTCGCCCCCAGAGCGGTGGCTTCGAGCTCGCCGCCTGGTACTACATGCGGCTCTCCGGGGTGGCCCTGTTCGTGATGGCGCTGGTCCATTTCAGCGTCATGCACTTCGTGTTCGATCCCTCGCAGCAGAACGCCGAGTGGATCTTCAGCACCCGCTGGAACAGCGTCCTGCTGCGCACCTTCGACTGGCTGTTCTTGCTGCTGGTGCTCAGCCATGCCTTCCTGGGCGTGCGGACGGTCACGATGGACTACCTGCGCGGCGGCCGCCGAACGCTGGCTCTGATGGGGCTGTATCTGCTCGGCATCGTCGTCTTCGTGATGGGCACGACGGTGGTCATGACCGTCAAGATCCCGGGAGCGTAGACGATGGACTATCCATTCGACGCGATCGTCGTCGGCGCCGGCGGGGCCGGCCTTGTGGGCCGCCCTCGAGCTGGCCCGCGAAGGCGTCAACACCGCCGTCCTGACGAAGCTGTACCCCACGCGCTCCCACACCGGCACCGCCCAGGGCGGTGTCTGCGCCGCTCTCGGCAACCTCGAAGAGGACAACTGGGAGTGGCACATGTTCGACACCGTCAAAGGTGGCGACTACCTGACTGACCAGGACGCCGCCGAAGTCCTGGCCAGGGAAGCCATCGAGACGGTCATCGAACTCGAGCACATGGGCCTGCCCTTCAACCGCACGGCCGAAGGCAAGATCGACCAGCGCCGGTTCGGCGGCCACACTCGCAACTTCGGCGAGGCGCCCGTCCGGCGAGCCTGTTTCGCGGCCGACCGGACCGGCCACATGATCCTGCAAACCCTCTACCAGCAGTGCATCAAGCACGGCGTCAAGTTCTTCGACGAGTACCAGGTCGTGGACCTGCTCTTCGAGGGCGGCGAGCCCGATCGCGGCGGTCGTGCCGCGGGCGTGGTGGCGTACCGGCTGGCCGACGGGCAGCTCCATACGTTCCGCGCCAAGGCGGTCCTCATGGCCACGGGCGGCTTTGGGCGGATGTTCCGCATTACGTCCAACGCCCACTCCCTCACCGGCGACGGCGTGGCGATGACCTACCGCCACGGCATCCCGCTCCAGGACATGGAGTTCTTCCAGTTCCACCCGACCGGGATCGTAGGCATCGGCATCCTGCTTTCCGAGGCCGCCCGAGGTGAAGGCGGCACGCTCCTCAACGACAAGGGCGAGCGGTTCATGGAGAACTACGCGCCCAAGCTGATGGAGCTGGCGCCGCGCGACATGGTCAGCCGGGCCATGTACCAGGAGATCCGGGCCGGCCGTGGCATCCACGGCAAGGACTATCTCTACCTGGACGTGCGCCATCTCGGCCGCAAGGTCATAGAGGAGAAGCTGCCCGACATCACGGACTTCGCCCGGATCTACCAGGGCGTCGAGCCCCTCAAGGAGCCGGTGCCCGTCCAGCCGACGGCCCACTACGCGATGGGCGGCATCCCGACCAACTCCTCGGCCGAAGTGATCCGCAACGAGAAGGCCGCCGTCGTGCCGGGGCTCTTCGCGGCCGGCGAGTGCGCCTGCGTATCCGTTCATGGGGCCAACCGGCTCGGCACGAACTCGTTGGTCGACCTGCTCGTCTTCGGGCGGCGGTCCGGCCGGCAGATGGCGCGCTATTGCGGAACGGTCGAGCGGCCGCGTCCGATCGCCGATGCCGTCGAGCCGGTGCGGGCCGAGCTGGAGGCAATCCGGACCCGCAGCGGCGACGCTGCCGCTGCCGCCGCCGGTCCCGGCGCAGGGTCCGGCGAGCGCGTGGCCACGATCCGCAAGGAACTGGCCGACGTGATGATGGACAACTGCGGCGTCTACCGGACCGGGCCGCTCCTGACCGATGCGAAGGCCAAGGTGGCAGAGCTCAAGGACCGCTACCGGCACGTGACCATCACCGACTGTGGGAGCTCGTTCAACACGGAGCTGCTCGAAGCCCAGGAGATGGGCTACCTGCTCGATCTCGCGGAGGTTACCGTCGCCGGCGCGCTCAACCGGACCGAGAGTCGGGGCGCTCACTCGCGCGAGGACTTCCCGGAGCGCGACGACAAGAAGTGGCTCAAGCACACCCTGGCTTATCGGACCACGAAGGGGCCGAAGCTCGGCTACAGGCCGGTTTCGATCACCCGCTTCCAGCCGAAGCCGCGGACCTACTAGAGGCGGACCGATGAACGTACAACTGCGCATCCTCCGCTTCGACCCCGATTGCGACCAGGTGCCGCACTGGGAGACGTATCAGGTCGAGAGCGACCCTATGGACCGGATCCTGGATCTGTTGATCCGCGTGAAGGCCGATCAGGACGGCTCCCTGACCTTCCGGCGCTCCTGCGGCCACGGCATCTGCGGCTCCGACGCAATGCTGATCAACAACCGCAACCGGCTGGCCTGCCGGACGCGGGTGGATCAGGTCGGCCGCAAGATCTCGGTCGCACCGCTGCCGGGTCTGCCGGTCGTGAAGGACCTGATCGTGGACATGGACGGCTTCATGGCCAAGTACCGTTCGGTCAAGCCGTACCTGATCAACGATCGGCCGGAGCCCGAGCGGGAGCGCCTGCAGAGCGCCGAGGATAGAGCTCGTTTCGACGACACGACCAAGTGCATCCTCTGCGCCGCCTGCACCGCGTCCTGCCCGTCCTTCTGGGCACGGCCGGAGTACGTCGGTCCCGCGGCGATCGTCCAGGCCCACCGCTTCATCTTCGACTCGCGAGACGAGGGCGCGCCCGAACGGCTCGAGATCCTCTCGGACGAGAACGGGGTCTGGCGCTGCCGGACGATCTTCAACTGCGTCGACGCCTGCCCGCGCGGCATCAACATCACCCGGGCGATCCTGGAGGTTTCCTCCGCGATCGTGGCGAAACGGGGTTGAGCCGGCCGGCGGACGAGGGCTGGGATTCGCTCTGGGGCTCGGTCGGGGCCGGGTCGGGCCAAACCTCGGGACCCGACGCCACATCGGGTCCGGCTGGCCCGGGCCCGAGCGGCGCGGGTGCGAGCAGGCTGCGGCTGATCGTTCGGACCGACGGTGCGGCCCGCGGCAATCCGGGGCCGGCGTCCTGCGGAGCCGTGCTCATTGACGCCGCTTCGCCCGGCGCGCGCCGACCCGATGCGGCCCCACTGGCCACGATTTCCGAATACCTGGGCACGCAGACCAACAACGTCGCCGAATACGCCGGGGTGCTGCGCGCCCTGGCCCTGGCGGAAGAACTCGGGGCCGCCGAGGTCGAGCTGCTGCTGGACTCCAAGCTGATCGTCGAGCAGGCCAGCGGCCGCTGGAAGGTCAAGGACGCGAAGCTGATCCCCATGCACGCTGAGGCTCGCACCCGCCTTGGGCGGTTCTCGCGATGGTCCGCGACCCACGTCCCCCGGGCTCAGAACAAGCAGGCCGACGCGCTCTGCAACGAGGCGATCGACAGGGTTCAGGCCGGCGGGGAGCGCGTGATTGTGGTTCGACCCGGGTAGATAGCCCGGGTCGGGGTCGCCTAAGACGCCGCGGCCGCGGTAGTGGGCGAGGGCAGCGAGGCGGCGGGGCCGCTCCAGAGCGATTGCGAACCGATTGCCAGCCGGACCAGTCGGTAGTCGTGCTCGACTTCCAGATGCCAGACTTTGCCGCCGGCAACGAATAGATCGCCGTCCCCTACGGACCACTTCGTGCCCAGGGTCTGTCCGGTCGTCGGATCGACCTGAACGAACTCGTCGTGGTCGTCGTCGACTCGAGCGAACATCCAGAACGCGCCATCCAGAATCATCAGGTCGGGCATGCCGCGAGGGGCCGCGACCCAGGGACTCTCGTAGTCGATCCCGCCGGGCCCGAAGCGTACAAACCGGGCGCGTCCCTGGCTGGCGTCCGAGGCGGCTCCCCAGCACTGCTCGCCAACTTCCGCCACGCTCGTGACGTCGGGGCTGTTCGTCCCGGCCACATCGGCGCAGGGACCGGCGAAGATCGACCCCTCGATAGACTGCGCGGGCGTCCTCACCAGCGTGGCAACGTCAATGCGGCTGAGGCTACCGCTGGCGTCGGCCGTCCAGACGTACCCGGTAGTGTGGCCCACGTAATTCTGGTCGAGGTGGAAGGTCACGCTGCCCGTCTGTGGGTCCAGCCTCTCGACCCAGGGTACGCACGCCTGGCTCTCAACGCAGGGGCCGCCGCCCTTCTTCGTCCACACGCCCTGGTCGACGACGATCGGATAGGCGAAGTGGGTGAGCGCGAGCTTGCGTGCCACTCGCCCGGCCGAGGCGTCTACGACGAGGATCGAACCATAGGCCCCGTAGTCGGGGCACAGGACGTAGATGTCGTTCCCGACCACCTGGGGGAAGTTGCCGATGTCGGTGGAGCCGCAATCGATAGCCGTCTCGACCTTTGGGGCCGTAAGGCCCGCAGGGAGGCCGGGCTGGGAGGCCGGAGGTTCGGGCGTGTCGACGGGCGGGGGTACGTCCGTCGGCGCTGACGTGGGCTCAGCGGTGGGGCTAGCGGTAGACGAAGGTTCCGGAGTAGTCGGGACCGTAGCCGTGACCGCGAGTGACGCTGATGCCGACGGTGGAACCGAAGTCGACGGACCTGCGGTACTGCAACCGCCCATCAGCGCGACAACGGCGACGACGAGTGCGGCGTGGCCCCGTGGAGTCTTCATTCGTGGCTATCTCCCTCCTACGGGCGACGTGACGAGCGACAGCGTCTCGATGTTACCCAGAGGGCGGCCTGGCGGTCCGGGCACGGTGATACTCTCCCCTGGTTTGGCGACGGATTCGCGGGAGGCATCGAGCATGGCGGCCAGGTTCAAGGACGCGATGGCGGACGGTTACGCCCTCAAAGAGCCGTCGATCGTCCTCGGGAGCCCGCTGGACGGCGACAAGGCTCTGCCTGAGATTCGTATCCAGGTCGCGCTGTCCATGCTGAACCGCCACGGCCTGATCGCCGGCGCCACCGGGACCGGGAAGACCAAGACGCTGCAGGGCATTGCCGAGCAGCTGTCGCTGGCGGGCGTTCCGTGCTTCATCGCCGACATCAAGGGCGATGTCAGCGGCATGGCCCTGCCCGGGGACGGCAGCAATCCGAAGATCAAGGAGCGGGTTGCGGAACTCCGCCTGACCTACAGGCCGACGGGCCATCCGGTGGAATTCCTGTCGCTGTCCGGCAAACTGGGGGCCCAGATTCGGGCGTCCGTCCATTCGTTCGGACCGTTGCTGCTCGGTCGAGTTCTCGGGCTCAACGACACCCAAACGAGCGTGCTGTCGCTGGTATTCAAATACTGCGACGACAACGACCTGGCTTTGCTCGATCTGAAGGACCTGACGACGACGCTCAAGTACCTGGGCGGCGACGACGGCAAGGCGGCTCTGGCCGATTACGGCGGAATCTCGCCGGCCAGCCTGGGGGTGATCCTGCGATCGATCGTCACGCTGCAGCAGCAGGGCGCGGACGAGTTTTTCGGCGAGACCGAATTCGACGTCGAGGACTTGCTGCGGAGCGACGGCGGCAAGGGCGTGGTCAGCCTGCTCGAACTGTCCGACGTGATGGACAAACCGGCGCTCTTCTCGACCTTCATGTTGTGGATGCTGGCCCAGCTCTACCACACGCTGCCAGAGGTGGGCGATCTGCCGAAGCCCAAGCTGGTCTTCTTCTTCGACGAGGCCCATCTGTTGTTCGAAGACGCCTCAAAGGCGCTGCTGGACCAGATCGAGCAGACGGCCCGACTCATCCGATCGAAGGGCGTGGGCGTCTTCTTCGTGACCCAGGTGCCGATGGACGTGCCGTCGTCGGTGCTGGCGCAGCTCGGCAATCGAGTCCAGCATGCTCTCCGGGTCTTCACGCCCGAAGATGCCGACAACCTGCGCAAGACGGTCCGGACGTTCCCGATGACGAGCTTCTTCGACGTGGGCGAGAGGCTCACCAGCCTTGGCATCGGCGAGGCGCTGGTCACGGTGCTCTCGCCGAAAGGGGTACCGACACCGCTGGCGCCGACTCGCATCGTGCCGCCGGACTCCTCGATGGCCGCGCTGCCGGCAGATCAGCTGCAGGCCCGGGTCCGGGCCGGGGTCCTCTACGCGAAGTACGCCGCAGCTGTGGATCCCCAGAGTGCCCACGAAATCATCACCGCCCGGATCGCCGGGGCGCGGGCCGCCGCTCAGGTCGCGGTGGCCGTGCGCGTGTCGGCGGGGCGCGGGGCAGGGGAGCCGCCGCTCGTGGATTTCGGCGGAGGGGCGGCCGAGCGGGCGGCCCAGAAGGAGATGGAACGACGGAACCGCGCGATCGCCAGGGAGGCTGCGGCTCAGGCCAGGCGCGACGAAACGGCCCATCGGACCCAGGAGCGCGCAGCGGAGCAGGCCGCCCGCCAGAGAGAGCGGGAGATAGCCCAGCTCGGCAATACCGTCATCCGGGGCGTCTTCGGGACGCTGATGGGCGGGTCGCGACGTCGCAGGTAGGTGGGGTCCTCAGTCTGCGGGTGCGGGCGCGGGCGCCAGGTCGGCAGTCAACCCGGATGCAGCGCTTCTACGCATGTGGCGAACGACCACGGCCTGGTAGGCGACGAACCCGGAGGTAGCGACCGCGAACGCCAGCCAGACGCCGAGCGGCGCCAGGCCGTCGGCCACGATCTCGAGGAAGAGCGACGTGGCCACCAATCCGGCCACGAAACCGCGCAGCAAACCCCGCGCCCGGTCCGCGCCCTCGTGGCGGTGCGTGAAGACGAGCAGAACGGTGAAGACCAGCGGGAACGCCGCCAGCAGGCCGCTGAGCTGAGGACCGAGCGACTGGGCGACACCCGTCAGGACCACCACCAGGACGGTCCCGGTGACCATCCGGGCCGGGATGTCCCAGGCGGGCGGCTCCGGACGCGGGCCGGGCCGAACGGGCGGCATCAGTCGCGAGGCGACGGCGAGGGCGACCACGGCGATCGCGAAGACGGCGAATCCGGGCGCGTTCGCCAGCGGCACTACTGCCAGCGAGGTCACCGCCACGGTGGAATAGGCCGCGAGAAGGCACGCCGGCCAGCCGAACCGCGTGCTGGCTCGCGCGTAGACGAGCGAGTAGCAGCCCAGCGAGCAGACACCGACGAGCGTCGCCGCGGCCGTCCGCGAGCCGAACTCGGGGCCGTTGTCGAGGCTCACGAAGAAGGCGATCGAGCCCGCGACGATCGGAACAGCGGCCAGGGCGCCGCCGACGGACGTACCCCAACGCCGGCCGGCGAGGGACGTCGCGGCCAGGAGCAGAGGGGTCGAGATGAGCTTGAAGACGAGCGAGGGCATCGGCCTAGCTTAGGGCGACCGTGCGCCCAACGGGGAGGGCGAAGGAACCGTCGAAGGCGTGCCCGCTGCGCCCGCGTCGCCGCGCCCGTGTCGCCGCGCGCCGGCCGCGTCGCCGCGGGCGCGGCTCTTCTACTCGACCTTGAACCCCTCCAGGCCGGTTTCCGGCTGGGGATACTCCGGCTTCAGCCCGTCGATGGCGTCGGCCACGATCTCGCTCACGGCCACGTTGCGTAGCCAGTTTCGGTTGGCCGGAACCAGGTACCAGGGCGCGTAATCGGTGCTCGTCTCGGCCAGCATGGCTTCGAAGGCGGTCCGGTACTGGTCCCAGAGCTCGCGCTCGTCGAGATCGCCCATGGAAAACTTCCAGCGCTTGGTCGGGTCGTCTACGCGATCCTGGAAGCGCTGGCGCTGCTCGTCTTTGTCGATGGCCAGGAAGAACTTGAGGATCGTGACGCCCGTGTCGGTGAGCATCCTCTCCCAATCTCGGATCTCGCCGTAGTGGCGGCGCCAGACGCTCTCCGGTTCCAGGTTGTGGACGCGGACGATCAAGACCTGTTCGTAGTGGCTGCGATTGAAGATGCCGATTTCGCCCTTGCCCGGGACGGCGGCGTGAACGCGCCACAGGAAGTCGTGGGCGGCTTCCTTCGCGGTCGGGACTTTGAACGACGTGACCGGCGTGCCTTGCGGGTTGAAGGCGCCGGCGATGACTCGAATGGTCCCGTCCTTCCCGGCGGCGTCGATGCCCTGCAGGACGATGAGGATTGGATGCTTCGATTCGGCGTAGATCCGCTCCTGGAGTTCCGTCAGGCGCCCGAGATTCGAGATCAGCTCCTCTTCGGCCTTCTCCTTCTTGCGGTCGAATGTCTGGCCGCAGTCGAACGTCGACAGGTCGATCTTCTGGCCGGGTTTCACCCGAAGGAGATCGGTGAAGCTCTGAGCGGACTCGTTGCTGGCCATTGCCGCCTCCTGCACGCCGAACGACCTGACTGGCGGCATGGTAGCGCCGGCGTTCGAGCAGGGCAGGAAAGCGCCGGGCTTGACTCAGTCCGGCCGGCGTCGGTAGCGGATCTCGGGCGCGGACTCGCCCCCCAACTCGATGGACCGGCGGCTGCCGTCCGGCGCCCAACCCAAGGCCTCGTAGAAGGCGCGTGCCCGCAGATTCTCCTCCAACACCCAGAGGGCAAGAGTGGTGTGGCCGGCCGCCAGGCAGTGGTCGGCGGCGGCCTCCAGGAGCGACCGGCCCAGCCCGTGCCGCCAGACCGCCGGCTCTACGTAGAGGGCGTAGATCTCGCCGGCCGGCGCCGGAACGTCGTCGTCGCGGGCGGGACCGCAACTCACGAAGCCCCAGACCCCACGTTCGTCCTCCGCCACCCATGCCGGGGTCCTGCCGTCCCCGTCCCGGGTCAGCATCTCTTCCCACGCCGCCTGGCGGGGCTCGACTCGGAGCGACGACAGGTAGTCTTCGGGGAGGATGCCGCGGTAGGCGGCTCGCCAGCTCGAGACGGTCAGCCGGGCGATCGAGCCCGCATCTGCGGGAGTTGCCCGACGCACCGTCGGCGCCTCGTTCGTGCCGCCGGCAGGTCGCTCTTTCATGCCTCCTGCCTCTCCGTCGCAACGCCGACGCTGCTTGGCGCCGGCAGGTCTAGAATCCTACCTCGGTGAGTCGGCTGGACGATCGCGTGCTGGACCCTCGTAGTCCTTCGGGACTGCGAGCGCAGAGCCCGAGGAAAGTCCGAGCTCCTCAGCGCAGGGTAGCGGGTAACGCCCGTCCGCCGTGAGGCGAGGACCAGTGCCACAGAGACGTAGTCGGGCCCGGGGCAACCCGAGTTCGGGTGAAACGCGGCAAACTCTGCTCGGAGCAAGGCCAAATAGGAGGACGCGGTTCGAGTGTCCGGGCAACCGGCCATTCGGGCGGAAGAGGTAGCGCTGCCCAGTCCTCGGGTCGGCCGCATGAGCCGGCGGGCAACCGCCGGCCGGAGATGGATGATCGTCGCCGCGGCGCAAGCCGCGGTACAGAACTCGGCTTACAGGCCGACTCGCCGCTTACTCTCATGGTCCGCGGAAGCGGGTGACGGTCCCTCTGCCGAACTGCGCGGCGACTTGACCTCGAACTGAACTACCGGATGCCGTTCAGTCCTCGTCCGGCCGAAAGATGTGATCGGCCCTGCAAGTACGGCAGATAGCCAGGCTGGATTCCGCATCGCCGAGGGGCACAGGCAGGCGCCTGTCGGGGTACAGGCAGCTAACCTCGTAGCCGGACTTGCCCGATACCTCAACTCGACTGAGCTTGCGGTAAGTGCAGCGGCGGATCCGCGCGGTCTGCGCGTCTGTAAGCGGCTCGAGCTCGGTGAGGCGCTGTGGCAGGGCCATGGCGTTTGTCGCTTACCTCATGAAAGCCGCGGCAAACTACATCTGCGAGAGCGTCACGGCAAGCATCGAAAGGTACTAGACTGCCGGGCGGGTGGCTCCCGGGCCAGAGTGGCCGGGCCCCCGACGGACGATCAGGAGTCGGCGTGGACGCACCCGGAGGGTCCAACGGCGGGCGTGACTTCCCGCTGGAACGCGAGGAAGGCCGGCTCGGCCGGGGTCGAAGCTCCGGTCGGGGCTCCTCAGGCGACCGCGACCAGATCGGCTTGCCCGTGGGCGGTGGCTCAGCGGAACTGATCGGCACGGAGACATCGGCCATTTCCGATTTCGGCGAGCCTGTCGTCCCGACCTGGGGCGGCTCCGCTCCGTCGGCCAATGCGCCCGAACGCTGCAAGTTCCTCCGAACCATCGCGTCCGACGGCAAGCTGTCCGAGCCGGGCCTCGAGGCCGTGCCGACGCACCGGTGCGCCGCATTCGGCGATCCGCTGCCGTTGTCTTTGCGCCAGCAAGAGCTGGTCTGTCTGCAGCGGGTCCACGTGAGCTGCCCGCGGTACATGCGCGGGACGCTGCTGGCCGAGGAATCGGCCGCGGCGACGGACGAGTCGTCGAATCGGGTCGGCTTCCCATATCTGATGGTCGCGGGTCTGGCCATGGTCGCGCTGGCTGGCGTCGTGCTGATCGCCAGTTTCCTGGGTCTCGTTCCCGGCGTCGATACCGGGAGTGCTCCGACCAGCCCAGATCTGGCGGTCGTCAGCGACAGCCCGTCGCCCTCGCCTTCGCCTTCGCCTTCGCCGACTGCCGTGCTGCCGTCCATCACGCCGAGCCCGACCGCCAGGCCCACACCGACCGCGACGCCCAAGCCGACACGGTCGCCGTCGCCTTCGGCAACCGCGACCCCCGTTCCGACGCCGACGCCGACGCCGGCGTGGCCGCCGGGCGCGACCGCGTCGCGGATGAACCTTGTGGTTCCGTGCGTAAACCAGTCCAAGTGCTACGTCTACACCGTGCGGAGCGCAGCCCAGAACGGTTCGTCAGTCAACGACAACATCAGCGGTATAGCTCGCTTCTTCGGCGTGAAGGTGGCCGACATCTACGCCCTGTCACCCTGGGCGCAGTCGGGGATCAAGCCGGGCGACCAGCTCAAGATCCCGCCGCCGACGCGCTGACCTCACCCCGACGCGCAGGTCGCGCCGAAGCGACCCGCGGCATTCTCCAGCGGCGCGGAATGTGCTCGCCGCCCTACCCGAATGGCTCACGCCGGCGACCGCCGGGCCCGGGCCAGCGGGCGCAATGGCCCTGTCGCCCGGTAGCCCCTGGGCAGGTAGATTGACATTGCAGGAGCGGCGCGGCCGCCACGGCTAAGTACCCGGACAGGAGCACGGCATGTCTATCGGCTGGCAAGCGAGCATGGCAACTGGGGCCCCGACGCTGGATGCCCGGCACCGTACGCTCGTCGAACGGGCCGCGGCCCTGGTTGGCGTGATAGAGCAGGGGAGTGACCGGTCGCAGGTCGAGCGGGTACTGCGGGACTTCGGCGACTACTCCGTGCGCCACTTCTCGACCGAGCAGGAGTGTGCCCTCGCCGGCAAGTGCCCGGCCCTCGAGTGGACCGGCGTGGCCCGCGCGGAGTTGATCAAGATCATGGCCGCGTTCCGGGTGTCCTTCGAGAAGGGCGGCGCCACTCCCGCGCTGGCCGAAGACCTGGACTGTCAGCTGTCCGATTGGGTTGCCCGCTACATCCCCGGCCCCGCGGACCTGTTCCGGCCCTGCGCCGCCGATACTCGCTAGGCTTCTCGCCCCGGCAGAGTCTTCGGCGCCGGCCGAGCCAGCCGCCGCTGGCCCGAGCGCCTTCCGGCCGAGCCGCTTCCGCCGCTGGCCTGATCGACGCCAGGCCGCCATCGACGCCAGGCCGCCATCGACGCCAGGCCGCCATCGACGCCAGGCCGCCATCGACGCCAGGCCGCCATCGACGCCAGGCCGCCATCGACGCCAGGCCGCCATCGACGCCAGGCCGCCATCGACGCCAGGCCGCCATCGACGCCAGGCCGCCATCGACGCCAGGCCGCCATCGACGCCAGGCCGCCATCGACGCCAGGCCGCCATCGACGCCAGGCCGCCATCGACGCCAGGCCGCCATCGACGCCAGGCCGCCATCGACGCCAGGCCGCCATCGACGCCAGGCCGCCATCGACGCCAGGCCGCCATCGACGCCAGGCCGCCATCGACGCCAGGCCGCCATCGACGCCAGGCCGCCATCGACGCCAGGCCGCCATCGACGCCAGGCCGCCATCGACGCCAGGCCGCCATCGACGCCAGGCCGCCATCGACGCCAGGCCGCCATCGACGCCAGGCCGCCATCGACGCCAGGCCGCCATCGACGCCAGGCCGCCATCGACGCCAGGCCGCCATCGACGCCAGGCCGCCATCGACGCCAGGCCGCCATCGACGCCAGGCCGCCATCGACGCCAGGCCGCCATCGACGCCAGGCCGCCATCGACGCCAATCCCTCCGGATTATTCAGCCCAGGACTCTTATGGAGGCTGCCGGGCCTACGAGTTCGATCTGAACGCCGAACGAGCCCGGAATCGGGGCCTCAGGACGTCCAAGTGTCCTAGAAAGGCGCCCACGGGACCCAGGAGCCACCTCGCGACCGTTTCGCGGTAGCCGAGCCCTCCATAGAAGTCACTCGGTGGATATGTTGGAGGAAACCGGGGGGAGCGCCCCGTGTGCGAGTCACGCCGGCCGCCACGCCGCGCCGCGCCGCACCACCGCGCCGCGCCGCACCACCGCGCCGGCCGCGCCGCGCCACCACGCCGCACCACCGCGCCGGCCGCGCCGCGCCACCACGCCGGCCGCGCCGCGCCGCGCCGCACCACCGCGCCCGCCGCGCCGCGCCACCGCGCCGGCCGCGCCGCGCCACCACGCCGCGCCGCGCCGCACCACCGCGCCGCGCCGCACCACCGCGCCGCACCGCACCACCGCGCCGCACCACCGCGCCGGCCGCGCCGCGCCACCACGCCGCGCCGAGGGCTGGGCTAGCGCTCCTCACTCTCGACTCTCCGCAACCCGCTCTCGCTCGGACTTTCGCCGAACAGGCGCGCGAAACCCGGATACGGGACGAGCGGGAGGACTTCGAAGTCGATGAGGTTGGCGGCCACCAGGGGCAGGGTCGCGAGGATGATCTCCGCGTCGGTTGAACCGGCGCATTCGAGCATGAGTACGGCCGAAGGTTCGTCTGCGCGGAAATGGATCTCCCGGACCGCGCCGGCCTGCTGGAGCTCCCAAACCCGTCGTGCCTCATCGGCGAGCAGTTCGGGAGTGAAGCGATCCGACGTCGCTCCGTCGACCGGTCGTTCGATTGCCATGACTTGCATTTCACGTCCTCGCACTTCGAGCCACCGGCGCGCCCAAATCCGGCTCGCCCTGATCGACGCCGGGCCACGACGCCGGGCCACGACGCCGGGCCACGACGCCGGGCCACGACGCCGGGCCACGACGCCGGGCCACGACGCCGGGCCACGCAGGGCCACGCAGGGCCACGCAGGGCCCTGGCTGTGGCCCCTGATCGGCCGGCCGCACCCGGATCCGCCGACCGGTGTCGCCGCAAGAATACGGCGCGACAGGGCCGCTCGGCGGCGGACGCGCCGCGATCTCCGGCATCCCGTCCGACCGTCGCGTTCCCCTCGGTGGCTCGCCCGGGCGGCTTCATTCATTTGCACGTTGACGACCTGCCCGGTGGGTGTATTATCCGGTTCAGTGGCGAAAAGTGGTGGCTGGTGGGTATTCGTGAAGCCAGTGCCCTGACCCGGAGCAGTCCGGGTGGGGAATTGGGCCCACCGGGGCAGGCGAAGTACGCCGGGCCGAACCACCCGTGCCAGCGTCAAGAGGCAGCGGCGAGTCGATGTTCACCGGCGAGTACAGGCATTCGGTGGACGCGAAGGGTCGGGTGGCAATCCCGATCAAGTTCCGCGCGCCGCTCGGCGAGGGCGCCATGCTGGCCCGCTGGGTCGATGGCTGCGCGGCCATCTTCCCCAGGTCCTCGTTCGAGGATCTGGCGGAGAAGGTGTCCAAGCTGCCCATCTCCGACGAGCGAGCCAGGGCTTTCTCGCGGTTCCTCTTCTCGGGCTCGTTCGAGGTCGAGACGGACCAGCAGGGCAGGATCCTGCTGCCGGCCGCGATCAAGGAGTGGTCCGGCGTCACGGCAGAGGCCGTTGTCGTCGGATCGCGCGATCACGTCGAAATCTGGGAGCCGGGGCGCTGGGCCAGGTCGCAGCAGGCCGTCAATTCGGCCGATGCGCTTGCGTCCCATCTGACTGGCCTGGGCATCTAGCGATGAACGACGACATCCGGGATCCGCTCGGTCTGGCTTCCGACGGCGCGCCGCAAGGCACGCACGCCGCGGGCTCTCCCGAGGGGGGCGCCGAAACGGAGATAGGGCACCTGCCGGTGATGACGGACGAGGTCATGGCGACTCTCGCACCGAGTCCTGGCAGTCTCCATATCGACGCCACCCTCGGTGGAGCAGGCCATTCCGAGCGAATCCTGGAGGCGTGTGGACCCGACGGCCGCCTGCTCGGTCTCGATGCCGACGGGGCGGCCATCGCCAGGGCTCGCACCAGACTGGCCAGGTTCGGCGATCGAGCCGTCCTGCGCCGGGCCAACTTCCGAGACCTCGCCGCCGTGGCCCCCGCCGCGGGCTTCGGCGCCGTTGACGGACTGCTCCTGGATCTGGGCCTGTCGAGCTTCCAGCTTGCCGACACGGAGCGCGGCTTTGGATTCCGTGCCGGTGGGCCCCTCGACATGCGCTTCGATACCAGCCGCGGCCGTCCCGCCGCCGAACTCCTGGCCACCCTGGACGCCCGGGAGCTGGCCGAGCTGTTCCGCAAGTACGGCGAGGAGCCGTTTGCCGGTCGAATCGCGCGGGCCATCGTGGCGGCCCGTTCCGCGGCCCCGATAGAGACGGCCGAGCAACTGTCGGCGCTCGTGGCGAGGGTCGTCCCGGCTCCCAAGAAGCGCCGCATCAACCCGGCCACGCGTGTCTTTCAGGCCCTCCGAATCGCCGTCAACGACGAATTGGGCGCTCTCGAGGCCGGGCTTGCCGCGTCGCTCGTCCTGCTCCGCCCCGGCGGCCGGCTGGTCGTCCTGAGCTACCACTCCCTCGAGGACCGAATCGTCAAGCGCTTCATCGCATCGGAGCAGCACGGCTGCGTTTGCCCGCCCGAAATCCCCGTCTGCGTGTGCGGCCGAGAGCCACGACTGCGCTCGCTGGGGAAGTCCCGGACGCCCGGCGCGGCCGAGCTCGTGGCCAACCCACGCTCGCGCAGCGCCAGGTTGCGCGGCGCCGAACGGTTGGCCGCATGAACGGCCCGGACGCTCAGGCGTCCACGCAGGCTCAACGGAAAGGCGGGCAGCCATGAGCAAGCGCCACCAGGTCAGCCGCCGCCGCAGCTACGGCCGGCGCCAGCACGAGCTGCACGAATACATGGCCAGGCGCCTCGCCGTCGGGGACCCGGCCTTCGAGTCGATCGGCACCGAGGCGATTCGCGTCTGGAATCAGCGCCCGGCGGCGTCCGGCCTCCCCTGGTCGCAGTCGCAGGGTGTCAAGTAGATGGCCGTTTACGAGGGCGCGCGACCTCGCGCCGCCCTGCTGCCTCGCCGACGCCTGGAGTCGCCCCTCCTCCGGCCCCAGGCGCCGGCCATTCCGCGCCGCCGCGCGCGAGTGGCGATGCGGGCTCAGCGCCGGCCGCGCGTGGTCGGCTTCGTGCTGGGCGCGATCGCCGTCGCGTTCCTCTTGAGCTTCTTCTCGCTCGTGCAGACGGTCCGCGTGTCCGCCAGCAGCGTCGACATGGCGCACCTGAACGACGACTACGTCCAGCTGGAGAGCCAGCGGCAGCAGATCAAGGCGGATATCGACAGGGTCGGTCGGCAGTCGGCGATCCAGCGCCAGGCCATCGCCGACGGACTGACTGAGCTGCCAGCGCCCGTCATCATCCCAGCGCGGTAGGTCGCGGCAATGCTCGGCCGGACCAATTCCCGAGCCCGTCTCTTCCTGGTTCTCGTTGCCGTTCTGATCGCCGCGGGCGGAATGGTCGCGCGCCTGGCGTACTGGCAAATCGGCCAGCAGGGGCAGCTCAGCGACATGGCCTCCAAGGGCAATGTCCGCACGGAGACCATCCCCGCCCATCGGGGGACCATCTACGACCGTACAGGCACCGTGGTTCTGGCGCAGACGATCTATCTCTATCGGGTCATCGGCGATCCGCACGACCTGACCGACGTCCAGCGGGCGAACACCACCACGGCCCTGATCGACTACCTGTCGTTGAGTGACGAGGACGGCGCCAAAGTCCGGGCGATCATGAAGGGCGACGCGTACTACGTCGTCCTGGCCACGGACGTGGACCCGAACGTAGCGACGGAAATGATGGCCTACCAGGCCCAGGGCGGCCTGCCGGGCATTTCCTTCGAACAGCAGCCCGTCCGCATCTATCCCCAGACCGGCGGCGCCCCCCACACGTCGCTCGCCGCTCAGCTGCTCGGGTTCGTGAACGCTTCCGGCGCAGGGCAGTACGGGATCGAGCAGAAGTACGACCAGCTTCTGGCCGGCCGGCCAGAGACGCTGCGCATCGACCCGGACGTCATGGGCCCGGACGGCACCCAGATCGTCGACGCCGGCCAGCCCGGTCAGGACATCCGGACGACCATCGACGCGAACCTGCAACTCCAGGTCGAGCAGGAGGTCTTCGCGACCTGGGTCGCAGACAAGGCCAAGACCGTGTCGGCCGTCGTGATGGAGCCGCACACGGGCGAAATCCTGGCCGAGGCCAGCTATCCCACCTACGACGCCAACTACTACTCCCAGACCGCCGACAAGGACCCGGACCTGTTCCTCGACCCCGTCGTTACCCGCGCCTACGAGCCCGGCTCGGTGTTCAAGATGCTCACCGCGTCGGCCGCCGTCGAAAGCCGCACGACCCTGCTGACGACTCAGCTGGACGACACGGGCGTCATGAAGCTGTCCGGCGGCGAGATCGCCGACGCGGACCGCAAGGCCAAGGGCTGGATGAGCTTCGCGGACATGGTGGCCTGGTCGCGCAACGTCGGCGTTTCGCAGGCGGCCTTCCGGCTCGGCAACAGCACGGCCGCCGCGTCCAAGGTGCTCTACCAGACGTGGGCGAAATACGGCATCGGCCAGCTAACCGGCATAGACGTGGCTGGCGAGGCGACGGGTATCGCACGCAACCCCGCCGCCGAGCCGTGGGCCAGGATGGACCTTGCCAACGGCTCGTTCGGTCAGGGCGTGGCCGCGACCCCGATCCAGGTCACGCGGGCCTACGCGGCGATGGCCAACGGTGGCCTGCTCGTGACGCCGAAGGTCGTCCTGCCCGACAGCAAGATCGGTCAGGAGATGGCCGCCCCGGACGAAGGCACGCGTATCATCAGCGCCTCGCTTGCGTCCACCCTGACGGGCCTGATGGAGCACGTCCTCGCGGCCGTGCCCTCGTATTCCCAGCGCACCTACATCAAGGGCTACTACGTCGGTGGCAAGACCGGCACCGCCCAGATCTGGGACCCGAAGGCCGAGAACGGCAAGGGCGGTTGGAAGACGAACGACTACAACTACAGCTTCTACGGCTGGATCGGGCACGACAAGCCGGACCTCGTGATCGGCGTGGTGATCTTCGAAGGGACTCCGACGACGATCAAGCAGGGCGTCCTCGACATGCCGGTGCAGTCCTACGAACTGTTCCGCCGGATCGCCACCGACGCCGTCACCACGCAGCACATTCCGAAGAATTCGAACGGCCCGGCGTCACCCGGAACGAAGAAAGCGACGCCACAGGGGTGATGGACGCGGTCCACACCGGGCCGGGTCGGCTGTGCGACACTGAAAGCGTGACCCACGCCCGGAAACCGGAGTCTCGGCCCAGCCGCCCGCTCCCACTGACCGCAGCCGAGATCGCCGCCGTCGCCGGAGGCCGGCTTGCCCTGGATGCGCGGCGGCCCGTCTCGGGAGCCGCCGTCAATTCGAGGCTCGTGCAACCCCGCAACCTCTTCGTCGCTCTTCCCGGCGACCGGACGGACGGGCACGCCTACGCCGGCGCTGCTGTCGAAGCGGGCGCCTTGGCGCTGCTCGTGAGCCGCGTCGACGACGGCCTCCTCGAGGTTGCCCTCGGCCGAGCCTCGGTCGTCGCGGTCCCCGACACGCTCCTCGCCTTCCATGCCGTCGCCTCCGCCTGGCGCCGTCGCTTCTCGCCGCTCGTGGTGGGGGTTACGGGCAGCATCGCCAAGACTTCGACCAAGGAGGCCATCGCGGCCGTGCTGAGCCAGCGCTTCGTAACCCTCAAGAGCGAGGGCAACGCCAACAACGAGGTCGGGCTGCCTCTCACGGTCATGCGGATGGGTCCCGAGCACGAGGCCGCCGTACTGGAGATGGGCATGTATGTGGGCGGCGAGATCGCCCAGCTGGCGGAGATCGCTCGTCCGCATATCGGCGTGGTAACGGCCGTCCGCGAAGTCCACTTGTCCCGAATCGGCTCGATAGACGCGGTCGAGCGGGCCAAGGGCGAGCTCGTCGAGGCGTTGCCAGCCGACGGAGTTGCCATCCTGAACGCCGACGACGAGCGCGTCGTCCGAATGCGGAGCCGCACCAGAGCGCGAGCCGTGACCTACGGCTTCTCGCGGGAGGCGGACGTTCGGGCCGAGGACGTGGAGTCGGCCGGCCTTTACGGCATGGTCTTCACTCTCGTCACGCCGGAGGGTCGGGTGGCTGCGTCCACGCCGGCCCTCGGCCGGCACGGCATCCACAACGGGCTCGCCGCCGCCGCGGTGGGACGGGCCGCCGGGATGGATCTGGAGCAGATCCGGGCCGGGCTCGAGCGCGGCTGGCAGGCGGAGCACCGCGACCAGATCGTGCGGGCCGGCGAGATCACGATCCTCGACAATTCGTACAATGCGTCCCCGGCCTCGATGATCGCCGCCCTCGAGTTGCTGGCGGCTCTGCCCGGCCGCCACGTGGCGGTTCTGGGTGAGATGCGCGAGCTGGGTGAGGCGAACGATCGGGGCCACGTGGAAGTTGGGGAGGCTGCCGCCAGGCTCGCGGACGTTCTGGTCGTCGTGGGCGAGGCGGCCGCGGGTATCGGTTTCGGGGCGGGCGCACTCGGGCAAGCCCCGGTGTCCGTTCCGGATAGAGCGGCCGCGCTGGTCGCGCTGCGGGCCCTGCTTCGGCCGGGCGATACCATTCTGGTCAAGGCTTCGAGGGGAGCGGAGCTTGACCTGCTGGTGCGAGCGCTGACGGCTGAGCGGGCCGGGGAAGCCTTGGAGGAGAGCCGTTGACCGCGCACGGAGTGGTCCTGATCCAAGGCCTGCTGCTGGCCTTCTTCTGCGTCGTGATCCTGATGGGCCCCTTCATCCGGCTGCTCCACTGGCTGGGCATGGGCAAGAAGATTCGCGAAGAGGGCCCCGGGTCGCACATGGTCAAACAGGGCACGCCAACGATGGGCGGCGTGCTGCTGGTGATCGTCATCCTGGTCATCGCCTGCGTCCTCGGGGCCCTCGACGCCTCGACATACTCGCCTCTGGCGGCGCTTGCCCTCATCGGGGCCCTGGGGGCCCTCGACGACTTCCTGAACGCCCGGACCGGCATCGGGATTCGCGGCCGGCAGAAGATCATCTGGCAGACGATCGTCGGCGTTGTGGTGGCGGTGTACGTCCAGAACCACTTCGGCTTCAACGGCGTGCGCGTGCCCGTCATCGGCGACGTCGAGTTCACGAACGTGATCGGGCTGCCCTTCCTGGATCGCGGCGTGGAGGTCGGGGCGATCTTCTTCGTGATTGTCGCGGTGACGGCGATCGTGGGCGCCAGCAACGGCGTCAACCTGACCGACGGCCTGGATGGACTGGCCGGCGGGACGCTCGCCTTCGCTTTCGCCAGCTACCTGATCATCTGCGTCCTGAACAACCCGAGACAGGAGAACCTGGCCCTGGTTTGCGCCATCTCCGTCGGCGCGATCACCGGCTTCCTGTGGTTCAACGTCCACCCGGCCCAGGTCTTCATGGGCGACTCCGGATCGCTGTCCCTGGGCGGCATGCTGGCGGTCGTTGCCCTGATCACCGGCCAGGTCATGATCCTGCCTCTCATCGGCCTCATCTTCGTCCTGGAGGTGGCCTCGGACATCATCCAGGTCGGCAGCTTCAAGCTCCGCCACAAGCGGGTGTTCAAGATGGCGCCCCTCCACCACCACTTCGAGTTGACCGGCTGGGACGAAGAGAAGGTCACCATGCGCTTCTGGATCGTGGGCGCGCTGGCCGGCCTGCTGGGCGTGTTCCTCTTCTACTCCTCGATCCCGAAGTAGGTGGGGGATGGGTAGGCACGTCATCGACCTCGAAACGCTCACCGCGGCGGACATTCGCGCCGGGGTCCTGGGCGGACGGTGCGTGACCGTGCTCGGGTTGGCTCGCAGCGGCGTCGCCATGGCCCGCTTCTTCGCCGACGCCGGCGCGTCGGTCACGGTCTACGACGCCAGGCCGGCGTCCGATCTGGGGCCGGCGATCGAACAACTGGGCTCCCGGAAAGTTCGCCTTGCGCTCGGGCCGGAGGTCGAACCGGCTTCGAGCTGGGCCGGCGCCGACCTGGTCGCCACCTCGCCGAGCATCAACCCCGACTTCCCGACGGCCGAGCCCAGGCTGCGGGCGGCCCTGGCGGCACTGGTGGCGGCTCATCGAGCCGATCCGAGCGGTTCGCCCGCGCTGGTGAGCGAGCCGGATCTGGTCCTCCGGATGTGCCCCTGCCCGACGATCGGGGTCACCGGCACGAAGGGCAAGACGACCACGTCGTCGCTGACGGCGGCGCTGCTGGCGACCGACGCCGCCCACCCGGCCGTCCTGGGCGGCAACATCGGCCTTCCGCTGGTCGAGCGGCTGACGGACCTGACGCCCGAGGACCGGGTCGTCATCGAACTGTCGGAGTTGCAGTTGCCGACGCTGTCCCGGGGCACCACCGTCGGCGTCTATACGAACGTCACTTCCGACCACCTCGACCGGCACGGCGGCCTGGAGGCTTACCGGCTCGTGAAACGGCGTCTGGCGGAGCTTGTCGATCCCGCTGGCGCACTTGTCCTCAACGCGGACGACCGGATCGTGGCCGCGTACGCCGGACTCGGCACGGGGCGGGTCGTCACGTACCGGCGGGGGGCCGCCGGCGGGGCGGGTCTCGGGGTCGAGGATGGCTGGATCGTGGCCCGAGGAATCGAGAAGCTGCCCCTCGCCGGCGGGGGGCCGGTGGCGGTGCCGGCCGACGGGCGGGTGATGCCGGTGTCGGAGCTGGCGATCCCCGGCGAACACAACGTATCCAACGCGCTGGCGGCCATCGGCGCCGCACTGCTCTTCGGCATTCCGGCGGCAGACGCCCGCCGGGCCGTGGCTGCGTTCAAGGGAGTGGCCAACCGCCTCGAGCAGGTGGTCGCGGTCGACGGCGTCCGCTTCGTGAACGACTCCCAGGGCACTCAACCCGATGCCGTAGTCGCGGCTCTCCGCGCCTTCCCCCGACCGCTGGTTCTCATCGCCGGCGGCCGCGACAAGGGGGTGGACCTGTCCGGGCTCGGTCCGGTGGTCGCGGAACGGGCGGACGCCGCAATTCTGATCGGTGAATCGGGGCCGGCACTGGCGGAGTTGTTCCGCTCCTGCGGGGTGGCCTGCGTTGAGATGGCCGCCACGCTGGAGGATGCCGTGGAGCGAGGCGACGCCTTCGCGAGACAGGCTCTCGCCACGGCCCGCACCGGAGACCCCGAGGCCGTGGCCACGGTCCTGCTCAGCCCCGCGGCCGCCAGCTTCGACATGTTCGTGGACTACGCCGCAAGAGGCGCCGCCTTCCGGGCCGCCGCGCAGGAGATGGCGCGCCGCCGGACCGGCGCGGGGCCCGATCGATGAGCCGGTACTGGTCCGACGATCGGGAGCGCGGCTCGAGCCGGGTCATCGACATGGATGGCGGCGACTACGGCCGCGACTTCGGCCACGGGGCCGATCAGGGCGACCGGGACGCGTGGGGCGATTACGGCCGGGTCCGAAGATCGGGTCATTTCCGCGACCCGGAGATGCCGGTTCGTCCGCCCGCGATCCAGCCGCGGGCGATCGGCCCGAAAGGCGGGTCCCAACGCGACCTCCACGACCCCGACTGGGTCATCGTCGTAGCCGTCACCGCCCTCGCGGCGATCGGCATCCTGATGGTCTACTCGGCCTCGGCCATTCCGTCTTACCGGGCCAACCAGAACACGTTCTCCATGGTGGCGCCGCAGATCATGGCCGGGCTCGCCGGCGTGGCGACGATGATCACCCTGACCCGCGTCGACTACCGCTACCTGCGCATAGCCAGCATTCCCCTGGCCATCCTCGCGGTGGGGCTGCTGATCCTCGTCCTTTCGCCGGCCGGCACCTCCTACAACGGGTCGTCACGCTGGATCAGAGTCGGCCCATTGTTCGACCTGAGCCCCTCGGAGATCGCCAAGCTGGCCATGGCCGTCTACCTGTCCCACTGGCTCGCCAGCCGCGGCACCCAGATCAAGAGCTTCTTCCGGGGCACGCTGCCGTACTGGATCATCGTCGTGCCATTCGTCTTCCTGGTCTGGCGCGAGCCGGACCTCGGGACCACGGCCATCGTCCTGCTGATCGCCCTGACGCTCTACTTCGTCTCCGGAGCGCGGCTGATCCATCTCGGCATGGCCGTTGCGGGCGGGTTGGGGGGCGGCGTGGCCATGATCTTCGCGGTCGGAAGCGACTATCCCCTGCGTCGCATCCAGGCTTTCCTGGACCCGTGGGCGGATCCGAACGGGGCCGGCTACCACACCATCCGCGGTCTCGAGGCGCTCGGCGCCGGCGGTCTCTTCGGCACGGGCCTCGGCAACGACAAGGTCCTCGTGCCGCAGGACTACAACGACTTCATCTTTTCGGTCATCGCCCAGGAGCTCGGATTCGTGGGCGGCGCGGTCGTCATCGGCCTGTTCGTGGCCCTTGCCTGGGCCGGCATCAGGACGGCCATGCGCGCCCCGGACACGTTCGGCGGCCTTCTCGCCGTCGGGATCACGGCCTGGATCTCGTTCCAGGCCCTCGTGAACATCGCCGTCGTCGTGGCCCTGCTGCCGGTTACGGGCATCACCCTGCCGTTCGTGTCGCAGGGCGGTTCGTCCCTGGTGGTGAGCTTCGCGGCGATCGGCATCCTGCTGTCCATCTCGCGCGAAACCGCCGAGGGAGGATGGGTCAATGCGTCTGCTGATCGCGGGCGGGGGTACGGGCGGGCATATCTACCCGGCTCTCGCGGTGGCTCGGTCGCTGCAGGCACGCCCGGTTCAGGCTGACCTGGCCTGGCTGGGCGGCCATCGCGGCCTGGAGGCGCGAGGTCGTGCCCGGGGCGGGAATTCCGCTCCGGCGGCTCGCGCTGCGCTCTCTTCGAACGGTCGATCTGGACGCGCACGCCGTCCTCGACCCGATTCGGCTGGCGGTCTCGCTGCCGCAAGCCTTCGTGGTGCTGCTTCTTCGCCGGCCGGCGGCGATCTTCACGACCGGCGGCTACGTCGCGGTGCCGGTTCTGCTGGCAGCCTGGCTGCTGCGGATCCCCGTCGTCATGTGGGATGGGAACGTCGTGCCCGGCCGAAGCGTTCGCTGGACGAGTCGCTTCGCTCGCGCCCTGACTGTCAGCTTCGAGCCGACCTGCCGCGCGCTCGGCGGAAAGAAGCCCTGCTTCGTCACCGGAACGCCGATCCGAAACCCCGGCGCGGTCGACAGGGCCGCGGCGAGGGCTCGGCTTGGAGTGGCGCCGAAGGAACGGCTGATCCTTATCTTCGGCGGGTCACAGGCGGTCCGGCGCTTCAACCTGGCCGTGGCTGAGGCCCTGCCGCGTCTCGTCGCCCAGGTCCGAGTCATCCACGTGACTGGACCGGCAGGCCTGGAAGCGGCGGAGGCGTCGCGCGACGCGCTGCCCGGGAACCTGCGGGATCGATACCGGCCCGAGGCCTTCCTGCACCAGGACATGGACCAGGCCCTGGCCGCCGCGGACCTGGTGATCGGCCGGGCCGGCTCCTCCACGCTGGCCGAAGTGGCGGCTTTCGGGCTGCCGATGATCGTGGTGCCGTACCCGCACGCGGCCGGCCACCAGCGCCGCAACGCCGAGGCGCTGGTCGAAGCCGGGGCGGCGCGGCTGGTCGAGGATGCCGATTTCGACGCCGATACGCTCCTGGCCGGGGCGGCCATCGCCGTGGACGACACTCAGCGGGATGCGATGGCGGCCGCCGCACTTTCCCAGGCGCGACCCGGTGCCGCCGAGGCCGTGGCAGACCTGGTTCTGGCGGCCGCGCAACGGCGCTCCTTCCCCGGGCCGGACGAGATCGACGCCGTCAGCAGGGGAGCGGCGTCGTGAGCGCCACTGGAGGCACTCCATCCACTCCACCCGAGGCCCCGTTCGGGCTGCGGACGCGCCGCAACGTGTCGCTCGCGCCGTACAGCACGATGCGCGTCGGCGGCCCGGCCGACCTCCTCGTCATCGCCCACGATGCCGAACAGCTCGCCGCCGCTGTGGCCTATGCGCATCGCTCCGGGTTGCCGTTCATGGTCCTCGGGCGCGGCAGCAACGTCGTGTTTGCCGATCGCGGCTTCCGCGGCCTGGTCATCGTCTCTCGGGCCGAAGCGTGGCGCCGGGAAGGCAACCGGTTCATCGCCGAAGCGGGCCTGCCGATGGCCCGCGCCGCCACGGAGGCCGGACGGGCCGGGCTAGCGGGCCTGGAGTTCGGGTTGGCGATCCCGGGCACCGTCGGAGGCGCCGTTTGGGCGAATGCCGGGGCGCACGGCTCGGATGTGGCCTCGATCCTGGAGTGGGCGACGGTGATGGAAGCGAATGGAACACGCGTCCAGGAGACGGCCGCCGGCCTCGGTTTCGGCTATCGCGAGAGCGCGCTCAAACACGGGGCCCCTCGTATCGTGCTCGACGCGGCGTTCCGCCTGACCCCGGCCGATCCGGCCACGATCCAGGCCCGTCACGACGACATACGTCGCTGGCGCCGCGAGCATCAGCCGCTCAATCTGCCCAGCGCTGGGAGCGTCTTTCGCAATCCACCGCAGGACTCGGCCGGGCGGCTCATCGACGCGGCCGGGCTCAAGGGACGTCGCCGCGGTGGGGCGGCAGTCAGCGGCCAGCACGCCAACTTCATCGTGAACGAGGCCTCCGCCACCGCCGCCGACGTCCGGGGACTGGCCGAGGAGTGCCGGGCCGAGGTCGCGCGCAGGTTCGGCGTAGACCTGCTATATGAGGTCCAGTTCGCCGGAGACTGGTCCGGCTGGGGGCAGGAGGAGCCATGAATACCGACCGATCCGACGCCACGCGGCCCGGCGGCACGGAGCCCCGCGCCGACGGCGGCTCCCCGGAGCGACGCGCCGTGGGCAAGAGCGTAGTCGTGCTCCTGGGCGGACCGTCCGCCGAGCACGACGTCTCCGTCGTATCGGGTTGGGCCATAGCGGACGCCCTGGCCGACTCCGGCCACGCGGTCGAGCGCTTCTTCATCGACCTGGAGGGCCGGTGGTGGCAGGTTCCCGCCACGGCGGCCCAGGGTCGTCCTCGCCCCGGTACGTTCGACGATCCGGCCCACATAGGCGGCCAGGGGCCCTGGCACGCGGGCGCCGCTCTCGATCGCCTCGCCTCGCGGCCGGTCCCGCCGATTGTCTTCCCCGCGCTTCACGGTCCATTCGGCGAGGACGGCACCGTCCAGGCGCTTCTCGAGGCTTACGACCTGCCCTATGCGGGGGCAGGCGTGGCCGCGTCCGCGGTCGGCATGGACAAGGCTCTCTACAAGCGCCTGGCCCGAAGCCTGGGCCTGCCCGTCGTGGAATGGGTCGAGGTAACGGCCGTCCGATGGAACTCCGACCGCGCCGGCGTCCTGGCCGAACTGGCGGAATTCAGCCGCGACCACCGCGACGCGCGACTCATGGTCAAGCCCGCCCGGCTGGGCTCGTCGGTGGGGATGACGATCGCGCACACGGAAGTCGAGCGCCCGACGGCGCTGGAGGAAGCGTTCCGGTTCGACAACCTGGCGGTCGTCGAGCGATACCTGGACCACCCCCGCGAACTCGAAGTGGCTGTTCTCGGCAATGACCCGGCCAGGATCGAGGCGATGGGTCCCGGCGAGGTCTTCCCGGGTCGCGAGTTCTACGACTACGTGGCCAAGTACAGCGACGGCGTCTCGAATACCACCCCAACCGCGGACGTGCCGGCGGATCTCGGCCGCCGGATCCGGTCGCTGGCCCTCGAGGCCTACCGTGCCGTCGGCTGCGAGGGTTTCGCTCGCGTCGACTTCCTGCTCGCGGCGGACGGGCTCTACCTCAACGAGATCAACACCATCCCGGGCTTCACGCCCATCAGCCTATTCCCGCAACTGGCGGCGACGTCGCTCGGAAGCTTCGAGGCCGTCTGCCGCCGGATCGTCGATCTGGCCGAAGAACGCCACGCCGGGAGGGTCCGCAACCGCCTGACGACGGCGGACCTGCCGCGTTAGGGGGACGGACGCGATGCCGCTGGGACCCGACCTCCCGATCCGCCGATCCGGGCACGTCCGGCGGCAGTCCGTAAGGCGGGCAAGCGCGCCGCGGCTGCGTCTGACCCAGGTCTACGCCCTGTTCCTGATGCTGCTGTGCGTGGCCGCGGTCGTCTCGCTGGGCAACTCGAACCTGTTCGACGCCCGTCGCCTGGAGGTGTACGGGGCCACGTTCACGGGCGAGAAGACGGTCCGCGACATCGTTCAGATAGATGCGACGCCGAATCTGTTCCGGCTTCGTACCGATCGGATCGTCCGAGAACTGGAAGCGCTGCCGGCCGTCGAATTCGCGAGCGTGGACATCCGGCTTCCGGACACGGTGGTCGTCACGCTCATCGAGCGCACGCCGCGGCTCGTATGGGCCATCGGCGAGCGCAGGTTCGCGGTCGACTCGACGGGCCTGCTGTTCGGCGAGGTGGACAGGGTCGGCAACCCGGTCGAGCCCGTGCTGCCTCCGCCCGGTGCCGGCGCCTCGAACAGCCCGGACCCATTCGCCTCGCCCGACGGTTCGGCCGCCGACGGTTCGGCCGCCGACGGTTCGGCCGCCGACGGCTCCACGGACGGCACGCAGCAGGATCGCGCCGAATCCGCCACCCGCCACCCGATCCCGGAGGCGAAAGCGACGGCGACGCCCAAAGTGACCCCCAAGCCCAAGGCGACTCCCACTCCGAAGACGACCGCAACCCCCAGCCCCACTCCGACGGCCGTTCCCCGCCCCTCCCTGCTCCCCGTGCCCCCGCCAGAGTCGGACGCTTTCAAAGGGCCGGACGCCGTGGATGTACCGGTGGTGTACGACCGCCGCGCCAGTTCGACCGACCTGACCCTGGGCGCATACGTGGACCCGATCGCGCTCGACGCGGGCTATCGGCTGGCCGGGGTAACCCCCACGGAGCTGCTGAGTTCGGCCGAGACGCTGGCCGTGGTCGTCGACGACGACCACGGCTTCACGATCAGTTCCGGTCCGGACGGCTGGGTGGCCGAGTTCGGCTTCTACACGGAAACGCTGCGCCAGGACACCGTCATCCCGACCCAGATACGGGACCTGCGCTCGGCGCTGGATCACTTCGGCGAGTCGAAGGTGGCCTGGATCTTTCTGATGTCGGACATTTCGGAGTCGCACATCAACACGGTCATCCTCAAGTAGCGCCGTGGATGCAATGGAATTGGCGCCGGGTGGGACCTTGGATCGCACTTCGGGCGCCGGGTTGGGAAAATGCGGGGACCTTGAGCCTCAGGATCGGTCACACTTAGGAGAGCGGACCCAATCGGCTAGCCGAGGACGAGCGAGTGGAACGCGAAGCGGTACTGGTCGGGATCGACGTCGGAACGAGCAAGGTCTGCTCCCTGATCGGTGAGGTCGGGCGCGACGGCAGCCTGACCATTGTCGGCAAGGGAGTGGCTCCCGCCGCCGGCCTCAAGAAGGGCGTCGTCGTCAATATCGAGCAGACCGTCCGGTCTATCGCCGCCGCGGTGGACCAGTCCGAGCGCTCGTCGGGCTATCAGATCGACCGCGCCTTCGTCGGCGTCGGCGGCCCTAACGTCGAGAGCCAGAACTCGCGCGGCGCGGTGGCCGTAAGCGGCCACGATCGAGAAGTCACCCGGGAGGACGTCCTGCGGGCGACGGAGATCGCCCGCGCCGTCACCATCCCGTCGAACCGTGAAGTCCTCCACGTCCTGCCGCGCGGCTTCATCGTGGACGGCCAGGAAGGCGTCAAGGACCCGCTCCACATGAGCGCCACGCGTCTGGAGATCGAGACGCACATCGTCACCGCGTCGGCCACGGCCGTCCGCAACCTGGCCAAGTGCGTCCAGTCGGCCAACGTCAAGATCGACGAGCTCGTCGCGGCGTCCCTGGCCTCGGCCGAGGCCGTCCTGCTGGACACCGAGCGCGACCTCGGGGTGGCGGTCGTGGACATCGGCGCCGGCACGATTGACCTGGCGCTGTTCATCGACGGCCAGGCCTTCAAGACGGCGGTCCTGCCGGTCGGCGGCATGAACGTCACCAATGACCTGGCCATCGGCCTCAAGACGAGCCTTCAGGCGGCCGAGGAGCTCAAGGTCCAGTACGGCAGCTGCGATCTCTCGAGCGTCCGCCCCAACGAGATGGTCAGCGTCGCCTTGCTGGGTGAGGAATCCGGCATGTCGATGAGCCGCTACGAGATCTGCCAGATCATCGAAGCCCGGATGCGGGAGACGTTCGAGCTGGTTCGGGCCGAGATAACGCTTGCCGGCGAGGGGATGCTGCCGGCCGGCGTCGTGCTGACGGGCGGCGCCGCTCAGCTGGCCGGCTGCGCCGCGCTGGGCCGCGACGTCCTGGACATGCCGGTCCGCGTCGCCTCGCCGATGGAAGTCGGCGGACTCACGGACAACATCCTCAACCCGGCCTTCAGCACTGCCATCGGCCTGCTGCGCTGGGGCGCGAAGAGCCTGGAGAGCGGCGACGCCGCTCGCTACGAGTCGGCACCGGTCGGCGGAATGGTCGGCCGCGTGAGGGACGCGCTGCGGAGCCTGTTCCCGTAGCCAGCCGCGACCGCAACCGTCGCAACCGTGGACGCTTGAATGCCGTGACCGCCCGATGAAGACCGAGAAGCTGACGATCCAGACCGGCCGGCGGCGCGGCCTCCATGATCTGACGCCCGCCTGCGAGCGTTTCGTCTCCGGGGAGGGTGACGGCCTGCTCGTCGTCTACGTGCCCCACGCCACCGCCGGGATCGTGGTGATGGAACTCGGTGCCGGTTCAGACGTGGATCTGATGGCGGCCCTGGACCGGCTGCTGCCGCGCAGCGCCGCCTGGGTTCACGAACATGGGACGCCCGGCCACGGAGCAGATCACGTCCTGCCGCTGTTCGCGCCGCCGTCGCTGACGGTGCCGGTCGTGGCCGGCCGCCTGACCCTCGGCACCTGGCAGTCGATCGCCCTGCTGGATCCCAATTCCGACAATTCGGTGCGCTCGGTCATCCTGACTTTCGTGTCCGGCTGAGGCTCCGCCGAGGGCGTTTTGGGTGCCCGAACTCGAGGCCCGCAAGGTGCCTCTACGGAGCCCGAAGAGGGCGTTTCACGCGTGTACAGGGCGCCTGGAGGGGTATTGGTACAGTTGTTCTATCGTCACGCTCAGAGGATGCGTTTCAGGGTGCGATTCATACGGCATACAAAGCCGGAAGAGGGTATACTCGCTCTATCCGAGCCGACCCTCGCCGCGCCTCTACTGATCTCGGGCGGCCGGACCGAACGACAGGCATCCGGAGAGCCACCGGAGGATAGGAAATGCCGCTACGGTCCGATTCCGAGAATTTCGCACTGATACGTGTGATTGGTGTTGGCGGAGGCGGCTGTAACGCCGTCAACCGCATGATCCGCGCCGAGATGATGGGCGTGGAGTTCATCGCGATCAACACGGACGCCCAGGCCCTGCTGCAGTCGGATGCGCCTCACAAGATCCGCATCGGCGACAAGGTGACGCGCGGGCTCGGCGCCGGGGGCGACCCGTCAGTCGGGCAGCGTTCGGCTGAGGAAGACGTGGACAAGATCCGCGAGTGCCTCACCGATTCGGACATGGTCTTCATTACTGCCGGTCTGGGCGGCGGCACTGGCTCTGGCGCCGCCCCGATCGTCGCTGAGATCGCGCGCGATCTGGGCGCGCTGACCATCGGCGTCGTTACCAAGCCGTTCGCCTTCGAAGGCGTCCGGCGAAAGCTCGTTGCCGAGCGCGCCGCCGAGGCCCTGCGCGCCAAAGTGGACACCATGATCACGATCCCCAACGACCGCCTCCGCGACGTCGTCCAGAAGAACACCTCCATGGTCGAGGCCTTCCGGTTCGTGGACGACGTCCTTCGGCAGGGCGTTCAGGGGATCAGCGACATCATCACCGTTCCGGGCCTGATCAACCTGGACTTCGCGGACGTTCGGACGGTCATGAAGGACGCCGGCTCGGCCCTCATGGGCATGGGCCGGGCGGCCGGCGACAACCGTGCCCTGGACGCGACGCGCCAGGCCATCGCCAGCCCGCTACTCGAAGTCAACATCAATGGCGCCCAGGGCATCCTGTTCAACGTCACTGGTTCGGCGAACCTGGGCCTGTTCGAGGTGACCGAGGCCGCCGAGGAGATCCGCTCCGTCGCGGATCCGGAGGCGAACATCATCTTCGGCACCAGCTTCGACGAGCGGATGGGCGACGAGGTCATGGTCACGGTCATCGCCACGGGCTTCGACGCTTCTCGCAAGCGCGAGCCGGTCCGGCGCGAGAACGCTGGCGGGATAGTGTCGAGCGGCATGTCGCGCCACGAGACGCAGGACTTCCTGGCGGAGCTGGAGCGACAGCGCCAGCAGGCCGTCGAGGTCGGTGCGGGCCGCGGAGCCGTGACATATGGTTCCACGGGCATGATCGATCGGGCGCCGGTTCCGGTGCCGATCCAGACCCCGCGCCGCCAGCACCAGGAGCGCCCGCGGCCCACCTACGACGACGCGGACCTCGAGATCCCGAGCTTCCTGCGCCGTCCCCCGCAGGAGGAGAAGGGTTAGGCCCTCTCCACCTTGGCCGGCATCGCGCAATCTGAAGTCGCCGAGTTCGTCTCGGCGCGCGCTCGCGTGCTCGACTCGGTGGCGCGTGCGTGCGCGCGAACAGGTCGCCAGCCCGCCTCCGTGGAGCTGGTCGCCGTATCGAAGACCGTGCCGATCGAACGCGTTCGGGCGGCCGTTTCCGCCGGCCTGACGACGCTCGGCGAGAACCGGGTCCAGGAGGCTGAGGCGAAAGTCGGCGGCGTGCCGGGCGCGACATGGCATCTGGTCGGCCACCTCCAGGCCAACAAGGCCCGCCGGGCGGTTGAGCTGTTCGACGTCATCGAATCGGTCGATTCGGTCGAGCTGGCGGCCCGGCTGGACCGCCTGGCAGCCGAAGCCGGACGAGCGCCGCTCCCGATCTACTTGCAGGTGAATGTCGATCTGGACGAAGCCAAGGCTGGCTTCACGCCCGAACTCCTGGCAGCCGAACTGCCGGGCCTGGCCGAACTGCCGAACATTCGGCTGGCAGGCCTGATGACCGTCGGGCAGCTGGTGGGCTCTGCCGACGAGGCGCGCCCGACGTTCGTCCGGTTGCGCGAACTATCGGCGTCGCTGCGGGCGCGGAGTGGGGCAGGCCGTGGCCTCGGCCCGGGCCTCTCGATGGGCATGACCGACGACTACGAGGTCGCCGTGGAGGAGGGCGCGACGCTGATTCGGGTCGGTCGGGCCCTGTTCGGGGCCCGGTAGTTGCCTTTCCGGGCCGTCGCACGGGATGGATCGGCAGGCCAGTAGCGTCCCGGCGAACGGCGGCGATAATCGTCCCCTGATGCAGTCGCCGAGTTCGACAGATCGTTCCCGCCGCTTCGAGGTCCGCTTTGCGGTTCGGTTGACGCCGCGCGGCGGTGCCGATCGCGTGGACGGAGCTAACCCGGATGGCGTCCTGGAGGCGCGAGTCTCGGCGCCGCCCGTGGGAGGGGCCGCCAACACCGCCCTGATCCGGCTGATCGCCGACGAGCTGGACGTGGCCCGCAGTTCGGTCCGGCTGGTCGCCGGCGCCTCGGGGCGGCACAAGTTGGTCGTTGTCGAGGGCGTGTCCCGGGAAGCGCTCGTCGAGCGCTGGCCGGGGCTGAAGGTCTAGCGCAGCGGCCCCGCACGACGGCGGCACCCCGCTATAATCGGCCTCCGCGGTTGCCAGGCCGCCGTGACGTGGGCGATTAGCTCAGCTGGTTAGAGCGCGCGGTTCACATCCGCGAGGTCACTGGTTCGAGTCCAGTATCGCCCACCAACTCCCCCAGTATGCGAACCTCGGCTGCCGGCACCCGGTAGGTGGGCCGGATGTCTTTGGCCGAGACAACGCGGATCTCGGCGATAAGGACCCGCAGGAGTGCCTTGGTCAGGCGGGGCGAGGCAGCCGCCAGAACGTCCCCCAGCGCCTTGTTGAGGCCCCAGGAGACGAGGCCGACGTCGATCTGGCCCGAGATGGGTTCGGCGGGCGGTTCTTGCGCCAGCGCCTCTTGCAGCTGGGCAAGCTCGGTCTCCAGCTCGCCGGCCCGTCGCTGGAGGATCGGCGCTCGCAGCTCGCCGGCCTCGAAGGCGGCGACGTAGCGATCGATCTTGCGGCGCAGCTCGGCCGCATGGACTTCCAGTCTCCGCCGCTCGGCGCCCCGTTCGGCCTCCCTGGCGCGAGCCTCTGCCTGAGCTTCGGCGAGCGCCGCTTCAACCAGGCTAGTGTCGGCGTAGACCTCGGTCATCTGAGCCAGAACGGCAGCCTCAAGCTCGTCCTTTGGCAGGCGCTCCTGATCGCAGCTCGACGGTCCCCTGCGGGCTCGCGTCGAGCAGGTGTAGTAGGGGTAGCGCTTGCCGCCCCGGCCACGGGCGCTCGCCCCGACCATCGGGTGGCCGCACCGGTCGCAGACGATAGACAGCGTGCTCAGGAGGAAGTCGCTCGGGTTGGTCCGCCGGACGGCTGGCGATGCCGCCCGGGCGTCCAGGATCGTCTGCGCGGCGTCGAACAACTCCCGCTCCACAAGCGGCTGGTGGGCGCCGGGCCGCCAGACGCCGCGGAAGCTGACCTCGCCGACGTACGTCCGTCGCCGCAGCAGGGCCAGAACCTCAGATGTCCCCCAGGGGGCGCCGCCAGCGGTCCGGATGCCCTGAGCCTCCAGCCAGGCGGCGATCGAGCGCGCACCTTCGCGAGTCTGGACGTAGCGGGCGAAGATCGAGCGGACAATCGGCGCGGTCTTCGGGTCCGGCTGCAGGAGCGACTCGCCCCGCACCTTGCGATAGCCGAAGGGCGCCCGTCCGCCGCACCACTCGCCCCGCGCGGCTTTGCGCTCCATGCCCGCGCTGATCCGGTCGCGCATCGTCGTCCGCTCGAACTCAGCGAAGCTACCCAGCAGCTGGAAGAGCATCCGTCCCGTCGGGTCGGTGGCGTCGAAGCTCTCTGTCGCGCTTCGCACGAGAACACCGTAGCGGTGCAGCTCGTCGCCGAGGCCGACAAGGTCGAGCAGATTGCGGCTCAGTCGGTCCACGCGATAGACGAGCAGGACATCGAATGCGCCAGCCGCAGCTGCCGCGCGGGCAGCAGTAAGCGCCGCCCGGTCGAGGTTCTTGCCGCTGGCCTGGTCGGTGTAGGTCTCGACGACGGTCCAGGCCGGCTGCGAGGCGACGTAGGCTTCGAGCCGATCCCGCTGGGCGCCCAGCGAGTAGGGCTGGTTCGTCTCGTCCGTGCTGATCCGGGTGTAGAGGGCGACGCGGACGGGCTCGCTCATCGCCAGTCCTCCCCGAGCTGCGCCATCGCCTCCGCCGCCACACTGCCCAACAGGCGGCTCGCCGAGGCGGCCTCGCTCGGCGAGAGGGCGACGAAACGAGGCGAAGCCAGGGCGATCATGGACTGCGGCGCAGCGCCCCCCGGGGCAGGCTGCAGGACGAACGAGAGGACGAAGAGAGCAATCAGCCAGATCAGACCGAAGGACTCCGGTAGCGGAGGGGGCGACTGCGGAGGCTGCATCATGACGAGGCCACCTCGCTCGTGGGCAAGCCGGCCTTGGCTCGCCAGAACAAGATCGTCGCCGCGCCTGACCAGGCGCTTCCCCTAGCCCGGTAGCCGTCGGACTTGTGGTAGACGTAGACGCCCTTCTCAGCAGACATCTCAGCCCACTCGGCTTCAGGTACCAGCTTGTTGCAGTAGCCGCAGTAGGCGTAGTGAGGGACGAGGGCGGCGAGTCGATCGCGCTCTGCCACCAGATCGGCGACGGTCTTCTTCCCCTCCGCGTTCGCCGTCTTGATCGCTCGAAGCTCTGCACGGGCCTCGGCCAGCTCCGAGCGCTTCTCGCGCAGGTCGGCTCGTGCCGCAGCCGCGGCCGGCTTCGCCTCTTTCGCTGCCTCGGTGTGCCTTGCCAGGTCCGCCTGGGCCGAGGCGAGGTCTGCCTCCAGGGCGGCCACCCGCTCCCGCAGCCGCTCCACTTCCCCGCTGTCGAGGAGACGTAGTCCGGCGATGATCGCGGCCCGCTTGGTCTTGTGAACCTCGCCCATGCGGTCCACCAACCCCGAGTCCTCCGGGCCGAACTCCACGATGAAGCGCCGTCTGTAGCGGCCAATATCCGGTAGGTCCATGGCAGAGACTATGTAACATACATCGTGTCACCACGCAAGTACCTTGCAATCGAAGCCGCAACTCTCCCGGGCTGGTTCCTCGCGCTAGACTCGGGCTCGCTCGCGGGTGTGCGTCTCCCCTCGGCGCGGGGTGTTGACGGGCCAGCCGGCAGCTTACCCCTCAGCGGCCGGCTGGCTGTCTTCGGACTGAGACGTACCTCGCACGACGGCGATGAGCTGGCAAGCTTCCGGCCAATCTTGGCAACGACAAACGGCCTCGCCCACCAGCTCGCTGTCTTCGTAGCGTAGATACCGCCGGTCGAGGCGGGCGCGAAACCGGTACGGAACACCGCCCGAGAAGCAAACTACCACAGGCAGCCATGCACTCGGGGCGCCAAAGCCGAGCTGCTGCAGCAGGCCCATGTTCTTCTTGGTCTCCGGATCGATGGAGGAACCAAGCGCCTCAGCGACGGGCATGATCGCTGACATTGTCTGCATCAGTTGGAGTGGTCATTCCCGACAGAGTGATCTCGGCCTCAAGCTCGACAAACTGGCCGCGCTTGAGTTCCGCCCACGAGGCGTCGTCGAGAGCTGGCACGCTGCGAAGGAGCTTACCTTTCGTCAAGTGGTGTAGAGCCGCTCGAATTCGGACGCTCCCGTCTGTTCCAGAACCCGATCGGACGTCTCGGTGCTATGTGCCTCGCCGCCCGCTTCGACCCCAGTGGGCCTGCTCCGACCTTGCCACCGGCCTTCCCGGTCTTCTCCGTCTCCGATGTTTCGTGGGTGTCCTTGAAAACGCCCCCTTCCGCCTGCGCGCGAGTCCCTCGGGTCACACGCTCATCGAGATGCAGGAACTGTCTCAGCATCATGGCTCGACCCCCATAGATCGAGCTGCCCGGACCCTGCGGCAGCGGTTGCGATCGTGTCTGAGATCATACGCGGCGCCGTTGGGCCTACCAAGCGCCGGGTGCGACGCCAAGCCGTTCTCGATCGCAATTCGACGGCCGGGGCCGTCGCTCAATCGCCACGGAACCAAGAGCAGGGGCTAGCCGAAGGGCTAGCCCCTGACTGGCGTACAGATAGATGCAGGCAGGGTTGCCGCCCCTGCTCCTGGGTTCCAATCAGCCGTAGTTGCGGCAAGCGGCCCAGGTGTTGGGCAGATCGAGATACGGAGTACCCACCGCGTACCAGTACCCGCTGTAGTCGCCATTCACCTCCTGGACGTGCCAGAGGCCGTCGTATGGCGTATACGAGTGGAACGTGCCCCCGGGCGGTAGCAGGGAGGCCGCGTCGTTGTACCTCGCGTGGAGGTAGGCGATGTAGTCGCCGCAGTTCTTGTTGCCATCTTCCTCCTGAAACGCCGCCAGAGCAGGAGATGCCGTCACGGCCATCAGAAGAGCGGCGGCGAGCATCGCGCACCGCAGCCTGAATGCTCTTGTCCTCATTGGACCCTCCTCGTTTCCACGCGGTGCCCCCTATAGAGCACCCTGGAGGACGGTAGGCCGCAGCTAGATGCGGTCCAATAAGCTTGCCTTCCTAAGCCTGTCGTCCTATAAGCACGCCTCCCCTGTGTGCTATACAAGTAGTCTCGTCTGAGGCAAGGGGAGGCTGGAGTGGACATCACCGCATTCCTGAGGAGGGCAATCCCGCTTGGGTTGTGCTTGGGCGTGCTGGTCGGCTGCCAGCCTTCCGGGGCGACGGGGTCTCCAAGCGAGGCGGCCGTGCCCATTCCGACATCCGAGCTTAGCGACCTGGACCGCTGCATGCTCCAGGCGGGGTTCCACATCTCAGAGGTCCATCCCGGCTACTCCGGCAGCGGCACCTGGTATAGCTGGGAGGCTGGGCCGGACGTGCAGAACCCCGCCCAGGCCATGGTCGATTGCCGGTCTAGGTACGCGCCATACCATGAGAAGACCGTTGACGAGCTACGCGTCGTATATGACCGCTGGGTGGGCGAGTATCAGTGTCTGATTGGCTTGGGATACCGGCCAGCCGAGCCTCCTTCTTTCGAGACCTTCGTCCAGACGTGGAAGACGGGTCCCTGGATGCCGATCGACGGCATCAACACCAACTCCTGGAGCGGGGCGCAGTACGAGGAGGCGAAACAGAAGTGCGGCCTCGAGATGTTCGACCGGTAAGATGACCTGGTCGAAGAAAGCCGGACCACTCGCAGGCGTCGTCGTCGCCCTCGGGCTTCTCGTAGTGGGGTACTGGGCCGGCTCTAGCGCCGTGGTTCCCCCCGCACTTCCCCTCCAGTCGGTCTCCGGGCTGACCTATCGGGTCGAGAACGGCAGCGTGTCCAGCTCGACGAGAATTACTGTCGTGGCCTCGTGGACCGCAAGCGGAACCATCTTCGCGGGCAGGGCCGGGGTCGTCACCTCCATCCTGCAGAAGCCCGGCGGCTACGCCAGGCCGGGCGACGTGGTGGCGACCGTCGAGCTGGCGCCCGTCGTCGTTGCCACGGGTTCAATCCCGATGTTCCGCACACTTCAAAAGGGAATCTCCGGGCCAGACGTCGCCCAATACCAGCGGTTGCTCGCCGAGCTGGGCTTCTACACCGGGCCGTCGAAGGGTCAGTTCGACGCGGCCACGCTAGCCGCCACGAAACGGTGGCAGCGCTCCATTGGGAGCGCCCAGTCGGGCACGGTACGGATGGGTAGTCTTCTGTTCATCGACCACCTCCCGGCTCGTCTGGAGGTAGTCCCGGCCGTTGGCGAGCTGCTGCGGCCGGACGCCGCCTTGCTCAAGGTGTACGAAGCGCAACCGCGCTTCTCCTCGGTCCTGAGCCCGACCGAACGGAGTGGGCTGGTAATTGGGGCAACCGTCGCGATAGCAGCGCCGAACGGTGGAACCTGGACCGGGAAGGTGTCGGCCGTCCGGCCAACGGACGATGGCAACTACTCGATCGACATCGATGGGACAGTATGTGGGGACAGCTGCGATGTGCTCCCCGTGGGCGAGCCCGCCAGCCTCAACGGCAGCATCGAGGTAGTGCCAGCCATGTCGGGGCCGGTAGTTCCGACTTCTGCGCTGACCACCGAGCCTTCTGGAGGCCTATCTGTCCGGCTTGAGAACGGCAGTACTCAGCCGGTCATGGTCCTGGCCCAAGCCGACGGCTTCGCCGTGGTCTCGGGCGTGCAGCCAGGCACCACGATCATGCTGCCCATGCCCGACCAATGATCGAGGCGGCGACCCTCACCTTCGGCTACCGGAGAGGGCTCCCGATCATCGGCGATTGGTCGGCCTCGATCGAAGCGGGTGAGGTGGTTGCCCTGACCGGACCCTCCGGCAGTGGCAAGTCCACGCTCCTGTATCTCCTCGGCACCCTGGTCCGGCCATGGTCAGGCACTCTGAGGCTGTCGGGCGTTGACGTCTCCGGGCTCGGCGACTCGGACCGATCCGCCATGAGGGCTCGGCTGCTCGGCTTCGTCTTCCAGGATGCCCTGCTAGATCAACGGAGGTCGGTCCTCGAAAACGTGGTGGAAGGGGCGGTGTACGGCGGCTCCGACATGCGCGAAGCTCGCCAACGAGCACGCTCGCTGCTGGAGCAGATGGACGTTGACGTGGAACTCGGCAGGCGCGCCAGCGATTTGTCCGGTGGCCAGGCGCAGCGTATCGGCCTCTGCCGTGCGCTTCTGAACAGGCCCCGGATGATCCTTGCGGACGAGCCCACGGGCAACCTGGACGAGGCCAACGCGGTCCGAGTGGAGTCGGTTCTGTTTGAGCAAGCCGCCAGCGGGGCCGCCGTGATCATCGCCACCCACAGCAAACGGCTGGCGGCCAGATGCGGCCGAACCTTCGAGCTATGAACCGCGGGTGGATCTCCCTTTGCTTCGAGTCGGCACGTGTCGCCCGGGCTCTATCGGTCGTGTCGGGCTTGATCTTCCTTCTGTCGCTGGCGGTGCCCGCGGCCACTTTGATGCTGGCGGGGCGCAATCTGGAGACGGAGGCCCAGCTGCTTGCACGGGTCGACGATGCGGGTGCGCGTATCCTGACCATCGTCTCCACGGGAGGCGGGCCGGCGATCCCGCCCTCGGCGGTGACGCGGATAGCCGGCCTCGATGGAGTGGCTTGGGTCGTGGGGCTTGGCCCGGCATTCGATGTACGCATGCCGGTCGCCGGAAGGCCTGCTCCCGCCCGAACGATCTACGCGGCCGGGGCGCCAGTAGCCTTCTCGGCCACGGCTTCGACGGCCGGGGCATACATATCGAAGGCGAGCGCAAGCCGCCTTGGGATCGACGGTGCGTATGGGCAGGTCGAGCCCGGCTCCCTGGAAATCGTGGGCTGGTTCCGGGCCGACTATCCGTTGCAGGAACTGAACTCCTTCGTGCTTATTCCCGGCAAGAGCGGAGACACGAAACTGGACCGTGTCGTCGTGGCGGTTCGCGATGTGGGCTGGACTGATCTGGTCGCGAGAGCGCTGCCGGCCATGATCGGCAAGGCTGCCGACCACGACTCCACGATAGAAACGAGTGAGCAGCTTCTGGCTGCGAGGGAGGCCGTTGGCGGCGAGGTTAGCCGTCAGGACCGGGAACTCGTCGTGGCATTGTTGCTGGGGGCAATCGGGCTTGGCTGCCTGGTCGTCTTTGCCGGGACACTGACCTCACGACGGGATTTCGGCCGGCGTCGCGCCCTCGGAGCCAGCGCCGCGCAGCTGGTGTCACTCGTGCTGATGTCAACGCTGTGGCCGACGATCCTCGGGGCTGTCGTCGGGACCCTACTCGGTTCCGGCTACCTCACTCTCGCGCTCGGGTCGTTGCCCTCGTGGCGTTTTCCATGCTCGATAGCAATCCTGACGGTCATGGGTCTGACCGCGAGCGCTGCCATACCGGCCGCGGTCGCGGCCACCCGTGATCCACTTCGAGTGCTGCGGGTGCCTTGATCACCCGGTGGAGCGAGGAACCCCGGTGAGTATCGCACTGCCCGGCGCGGCCTACCCCTTCAGAGGAACGGGAGCAGCTCGGTCGCCGGCGAAGCATGGCACTCGCGCGCCCAGTCCCCGGGGAACGAGCCAAGAGGCCTCCGCGGACCCTGTCAACCGAAATGGGACACCCCCGTTCGGAGATTAGGCTAGCGCCACCTCCTTGGCCGGCGGGTTGATCCAGACGGTGTCGGGGACTTCTCTCGGCGTCGGGATCCCCTTGACGAAGCGCTCCGGGTGGACTGTGTAGGCGCCGGCTAGGACGCTGGCCCTGGCCGCGAACAGCTTCGCCGATCGGCCGTAGTGGACATCGGCCGGGGTGAACAGGGCGATCCCGCTGTGGCGGTGCTCGTTGTTGTACCAGGCAAAGAAGCCCTGGCAGAACGCTCGGGCATCCTCGATGCAGCCGAACCGAGCCGGGAAGTCAGGGCGGTACTTGAGCGTCTTGAAGCCGGCCTCCGAATACGGGTTGTCATTGCTGACGTGAGGCCGGGAGTGGCTCTTGACGATCCCGAGATCGGCCAGGAGGAGAGCCACAGGCTTGGAGGTCATCGAGGTGCCGCGATCGGCATGGATCGTGAGCGAGTCGGCCTTGATGCCCTGCTTGGCGGCCGAGTCGGCGATGAGCCGCTCGGCCAGGGCCGCGCTCTCCCGTGCGGCGACCATCCAGCCGGTCACAAAGCGGGAATAGACATCGAGGATCACGTAGAGCTGGAAGTAGGTCCACTTGACCGGGCCACGGAGCTTGGTGATGTCCCAGCTCCAGAGCTGATTGGGCCCCGTGGCGAGGAGCTCGGGTTTCGCATAGACCGGGTGGACTCGCTGATTGCGCCGTTCGCGAACCTCCCCGGCGGATGCGAGGATGCGGTACATGGTCCGTTCGCTCGCGAAGTAGCGACCCTCGTCGAGGAGCGTGGCGTATGTCTGCGCCGGGGAGGCATCGATGAAGCGCTCGCCGTTGAGGAGATCGAGAACGCTCGTGCGCTCGATCTCCGACAGCGTCCGTGGTGGACTCGGCCTGGGCGCAGGCGGCCCGAGCCGCGGCCCCCTGTCACGCCGATAGTGGGTCGCCCGCGAGATCGCGAGGGCGGCGCAGGCGGCACGCGTGCCCACAACCGATGCGAGCTCGTTGACCGCGGTGGAGATCATCGCTCGGGCTTGCGCTCGGCGCTCTCGAGGGTAAGTTCCCGCAAGAGCGCCGAGACGTTTCCCTGGACGGCGATCACTTTCTCGGCTCGATCGAGGCGCACTTGTAGACGGTCGACCTTGGTTCGCAGGCGCTCGTTCTCGGCGACGAGCGGGTCGGCAGGATGCGGGCCACGCGGTCTGGCGAGGGCGTGCGAATCGCCGGCGGCTCGCTGTTTGCGCCATTCGACGATGCTGCTGCTGTACAGGCCTTCGCGGCGCATGATCGCGCCCTTGGCGCCTGGCTCGGTCGCCTGATCCAGCTCACGCAGGATGGCCGCCTTGTATGGCTCGCTGAAATGCCGGCGGGTCGGCCGTTCGGGGACCTCGGGATCGGGGATCTTGTCCATCGGCCAAGGATGCACGTCGCGGCGCTGGAGTGCTGCGCTGATCGCCATATCGGGAACCTCTCGTTCCCGCCCTCGGTTGCCTAATCAGAAGTGGCGGGGTGTCTCACCCGATGTTGGCAGAGAGGGCCGGGCATCGCCTACAATCCAGGCGACGAGGCGAGGGCCTTCTATGCGCATTCAGTACGCAGTTGTCCTGCGTGCCCTCGAAGATGCCCCGCTGCTGGAACGCAAGGCTGAGGGGTTGACCAACGGGTGGCCCGACGAGGTCGCGTTCCAGCGAGAAGGTCGCTACCTGCTTGTCGGGGCCACGGGTGCTTTGCACATGTGGAACCCTGTCCTGCTTAGCGGCCGGCTCGCTGAGCTCGCACGGCGGTCGGACGGTTCGTGCTTCTCACGAACTCCAGCGATCTGCTACGGAATCAACCTGGGAACGACAGCCACGTTCGGCCTGCTCGTCCGACCGCGCACCGAGGAAGAACCCGGGCTCACGGTCTTCTCGCTGATGCTGTCGTACGACTCCCTTTCAGTCCCCACGGATGAGATTGACGCGGCCGAGAAGCGCCTTGGCCGCTCTATCTTCTGGTTCGAGCTCGGGCGATTATGTACGGGCCTTATCGGTGGCGCAGTACGAGGCAACCGAGAGTGAGCGTTCGAATTCGGCTCGGCACTCATTGGGCCTCCACCGAGGAGGGATCGGTCCAGGTCAGAGAGGAATTGGGCCACGATGCGAAGGCCACCGCAAGCGTCGCGGCTACGCAAGTCGTGGGCAGGCCTGCTGAGTACAGCTCCGACGTCGAGATCGCTCTCCCCGACGGTGCTGAAAGGCTATTCCGGGGAGATGTCATCGAGGCCACCGTCCTGGATGGCACGGTCGTCCTGAAGCTGGCCAGCGGATCTTTTCTGGACGAGTACCTGATCGACCGCCTGCAAGTTGGCGCCGGTATGTCTCCCAACGAGATGGTGTGGTCGCTCGCGCGGATGGCCGGCCTCCCTCCCGAGAGCATTGTGCTGGATGCATTCGACCCCCCACGAGACTCGTTCCGGGTCGTCATGCCAGTGCGCGGCGTTGCTCTCGACTCGGACCTAACCTATGGTGCAGTTCGACTGACCGCTGACTCCGCTGCCGTCCGCTCGTTGCTCGACTTCACGGACGAAAGCCGTAGCGAGGACTTCCTGGCCGCTGGCGTCTGGGCCACCGTGCGCATCGACGCCACAACAGTGTTTGATGCGGAGCAGGCAGGCATTGCCCTGCTCGATGGGACAATCGACCGGCTCGCAGTTGAGGCTCGATACTCGCTTGCATGGGCACCGAATGGAGCAGTCCTCCCCTTCCACCGGGACGGATTGTTCGCGCACCCGCGGGCCGAGCGCCTCGTGGTGGTGCGTGGGCTTTCGCTCCCGCGTGCTTGGCTTCATTCCGTCTCTCAGCAAGTCCGGTCCCTGCCAATGAAACGGTCGCGCGTCACCCTAGCCGGGCCGCCCGTCGGGGAAAACCCCCAGTTCGACGAGGCTGTGCGCGCGTGGCGCCGAGCTGGCGAAACCACGGATTCGATGGCAGCGGTCTCCGCCCTCTGGGAGGCGATTGAGTTCTACGCAGCCACAGCGCGCGTCCGGGCATTGTTCACAGGGGCCCAGGTCGCCGCGATCCGCAGAGGGCTACCGGAAGCGCTTGTGCAGCTGAATCTCGCCGCAGACCAGGCTCGGCGCCTGGACGAGAGGCTCGGCCAGCTGAACGACGCACCCCTCCTTGCCAGGCTCCGTAGCCAGCTGGCACGTGATGGCGTTCCATTCAGCAGTGAGGAGCTAGAAGGCCTAAGGCGTCTTCGAAAGCAGAGGAACGACTTCCTCCATGGCCGAGGTCGAGGCTCCCCCGCTGACAATGACCTCCGACTGGGCAAGGCGATTGTCAATCGCATCCTGGTCTTCTGGGCTCACGCTATCGACGCGGGAGTTCGCGGCTAGACTTCTTCCGAAGCCTCTTGCCGTTGATGTGGCGGAGGCCCAGCGTGTGTGTTCGCAGGTTCGTAGATGCACGAGATCGATTGGCGGGCCGCCACCGTCACGACGCTGGCGGAGGAATGGACGTCACCGTTGACTGGGCCACCTACCCGCCAGGCACGCCCGTCTCCAAAGTAACCCCTGGGCTAGACGAACACAGGCGAGTAGTCAGCTTCACAAGCCCGAGCCCGGAGGCCTTGTTGCTGGATCTGGCGCAAACGTGATGCACTCGGGCAGATGCGCTACGAGCCAACGTCGTGCTGCACGGACCGTCGCAGGCCGACAAGAGCCTCACCGTAGTGAACGCCGATCTTGGGTCTCTCTATGACTACTTCGAGGCCTGTCTAGCGTCGTGACGTTCGCCTACGGCGCCTTGGAAGCCTTCGCCAACCGCGAGATAGACGAAGCCGGGCGGGCAACGCCATTTGCGATAAGCAGACGGGGCGTGTCGGTGACCGTCGCACCGGACCAGTTGGCGCGGGCGCTACCGCTGGACGAGAAGCTGGGCGATCTAGTGCCGGAACTGCTCCGGGTGCGATCGCCCCGAGGCAGAAAGCCATGGCCCGGCTTCCGGTCCGTTCAGTCGGAGCGTGACCCGATTCTGGGCCGAAGGGGTATCCCGGCATCCCTCAGCCTCGCTGGCCATGATTGGCTGGTTCTACTCTCGCCGCGCTGTGCCGCGATGGCTCACGGAGGCTAGGTCCCGCATCGAGAAGCCTGTCGGCCGATGAGCGCCCCGGCGAGGGCTGCGCCGCTCGCGACCCATTGCCAGCCCGCACCGCACCGTCCCAATTGCGCGGTTCGCATACTGACCCGTTTCCTCCACCATTCGCCACGGGTCGGCCGTTCCGCCGATGGCGCCGGCTTCTGTCAGTTTTCACCCTCCTGGTTGATTGCCGGCGCCCGATTATGCGAATACGATGGTCGCGGCGGGATCTGTTGGGTGAGTCCGGATGAAGATGCCATCCCGGCCGGACCGGCTCCGGCCAAAGATTCAACCGCTTTTGGAGGATGCGCAGCCGGCCGCATCGGCCCGGACGGTCGATGAGGCGGATCTTGGGCGTCTGCCCGACCTCGAACGGCTCACGCCCATCGAGTCCCGCGACCTGGACGGCCTCGAGGTCGGACTCGGGCATCGACGCCGCAGTCCGGGCGATCCTCTCGACGCCCAGGCCCGGATAATCCAGGACGAGCAGGATGGGGCCCCGGTCTACGCGCGGCCGCCCGTTCGGCCTCATCCGATCGGTCGCCTCGCCCGCCTGCGCGGCCGGGCCAGGCCGCCCGCCCGGCTCCTGGCGGTCATCGCGCTCGTGAACGCCGCCTCGGTCGGACTGGACGCCATGCACCGCACCGCCCTGGCGCCCGACATGATCGTGGACGTCGCCCTGCGGGTCGGCACCGTGCTTGCTCTCGGGTTGCTGCCGGCCGCGGTGCTGGTGTGGCGGCCCGATGCCTGGCGGTCGGCCAGGATGTTGCTCGTCGGCGCAATGCTGTGGGGTCTGGCGCCCGCGTATTTCGGTCTGGCCTGGCTGGTGGTACGCCACTTCCCGGGCCCGTACGCTGCCATCGGCCCGCAGTTGACCGCGGCGCTTGCCGTGGCGTCGGCGGCCGCGTGCGTCGCGCCCGCGATCATGGCCTTCGGCCTGGCCCGGGTCCGTCATGCCCGCGCCGCGGATTTCGGTTACCTGCTACCGCGGGTAGGGCTGGTGACGGTCTTTCTGATGGGCCTGTCGGCATCGCAATGGGGATATCGGCACGCCGCCCACGTCCTCCCGGCTGCCATGCCCGGCGACCCGGCTCCGTTGCTCGTGTCGGTCCTGGGCACGATGCTCCCGGTTCAAATCGCGTCCGTGGCTCTGCTGGCGTATGTCTGCCTCTCGGCGGTCGCGGATTCTGCGTCTCAGACGCGTTTCTGGCAGCTGAGTTCCGCCGGCGTCCTTCTTCTGGGCCTGGTCGGAGCCTGGGAGTTGGCTTCGTTTCAACTGCTCGGCAACAGCTGGCTGACCGGAACCGGTGGCGAGTGGAGTCTGGCAGTGGCTGCCGCCAGGGCATCGGGCTGCGGGCTGCTGCTGCTTGGATTCGGCACGCCCGCATGGTCGCTGGCGCGAGACGCGGAACCGGGCCTCGGAGCGCCGGAGGAGGTCTTTGCCTGGGGTTCCGCCGCGGACATTACGGGCGAGGCTCAGGTGCCCATTGGCGCGGTGGTCATGGTTTCCGCCGGCGCCGACCACGCCCTGGCGCTTGACGACCTGGGCCGGGTGGCTGCCTGGGGCGAGAACGGGGCCGGTCAGGCGGATGTGCCGGCCGGGCTGGCCGGCGTGATGTCCGTCGCGGCGGGCGATAAATTCAGCCTGGCCCTTCGGTCGGACGGGAGCGTGTCCGCCTGGGGGGCCAACGACCACGGCCAAGCGGAACCTCCGCTGGAGGTCGGGAGCGTGATCGCGATCTGCGCCGGAAGCGACTTCGGCCTGGCCCTGCGGTCCGACGGCACCATCTCCGCCTGGGGCAACCAGGATTCCCCGGCCGTCGGCGTGCCGCCGGATCTGCGAGACGTGGTCGCCATCGCGGCCGGCCGGCGTCACGCCCTGGCGCTGCGCTCGGACGGCACTGTGGCCGCCTGGGGAGACAACGAATCGGGCCAGCTGCGGCTGCCGCACCGTCTTGCCGGAGTGACCGCCATCGCGGCCGGGAGCGACTTCAGCCTGGCCCTGCTGCCGGACCGGACCGTCGTCGCCTGGGGCGACAACAGGTACGGCCAGCTCGACGTGCCGCCGTCGCTGCGGGACGTGGCGGCCATCGCCGCCGGGGCATTCCACGGCGTCGCACTCAGGGACGGCGGCGATGTCGTTAGCTGGGGCTCCGGCCGGATCACAGGCGAGGGGCTGCATCCATGGCGCCTGCTGGACTTCCGGGCCGTCGCCGCCGGACACGAGTACAGCCTGGCGATCAAGGCGGCGTAGGTTCTGGGCGCCTTCCCTCGGGCGCGGCGCGTCGCTCTCCTCAGAGCACGGGCAAGTTGGGCAGGACCACTTCTTCCAGGTCCGGTGGAACCCTCAGTCGCAGAACCCGTGTCGGCAGCGCCAGCCAGCCCAGGGCCGCACCTGCGGTGGCCGAGACGGCGCACACGCCGAAGAGGGCCGGGGCGCCGGCCGAGTCGTACAGCAGGCCGCCGACGGCGCTGCTTGCGATGGCACCCAATCCCAGGGCCGTGGCCTGGTAGAGCGTCTGGCCCGTGGCCTGCAGTGCGCCCGGCAGCAGCTCGCCCATGGTCAGGACCATCGCCACGGAGAGGGCCCCGTACGAGACCCCCGTCAGGACGCGCACGGCGACGATCTGGGACGGCGCGTCCAGCACCATCCAGGCCAGAAAAGAGACCGTGAATCCGAGTGCCCCTAGCCCAAAGAGGCCACGCAGCCCGATGCGCGCCGCCACGCGGGCCGCCAGGAGCATGCCCGGCACCTCCGCCAGGGCCGAGACGCCGAAGGCCAGGGCCACGTCCGAGGCGTCGCCGCCGAGGTCTACGATCCGCAGGCTCAGGAAAGTGAAGCTGACGTTTACGGCCAGCCAGACGAGGAACGCCGAGGCCAGGACGCCCGGGAGGCGAGGCTCGAGGCGAAAAGCCAGGCCGGTCGAGCCGAAGCGGGGGGCCCGTCTTATCGCGGGACCGTCGCCGGGCACGCCAACCTCGCGGGCCGGATGGGCCCCTCGGGGCGGCCGGTGGTCGGGCACGAAAACGAGCACGGCGGCGATCACGATCCCGGACAGAACAAACAGCCAGCTCCCGAGGCCGTAGCCAGTGAAGTTGTAGACGAATCCCGCGACGATGCTCACGATCCCGAACGCGATGCTCGCCATGACCCGGATCCGGCCGTAGTCGCGGTGCGGGTCGGTCATCACGCCGACCGCCAGGGAATCGCACAGGCCCAGGGAGCTGCCCTGGGACATGGTGTAGACCGCCACGAAAGCGCCCAGGGCCAGGGCCGGAACCGGGGCGGAGATCGCCACGGCCATCGCGCTGGCGATGATCGTGGCGGCCAGAAGCGCGCTGCGCCGACCGATCACGTAGTCGCCGATGTGGCCCCATATGGGGCCGGCGGCGAAGAGGCCGGCCGCGCCCAGCGCCGCGAAGATGCCGATGACGCCTGGGCTGAGGCCGTGCGCGGCCAGGATGACGATGAGGAAGGGGTTGAGAATCGCCGTGCTCGAGCCCAGAGCGAGGTACAGGACCTGCAGACGTCTCACCGACGAATCGTAGCGCCGCGAGCCAGAAAAGGCCGAGTACCGCATCGGGGGGTGGTCCAGGGGAGCCCCGGCGGTCAAATGTCCCGTATGATCCGGGCCGGCGGGGACGGGTGCCGGGACGTGCGGCGGGCCCGTGGCGGCGCGAAGGCGAGGAACGAGCAGGCCGATGGATCGAATGCTTCTGAGCGGCGACGAGGCGGTCGCCCTTGCGGCGCTGCACGCCGGCGTGGCCCTTGGCACCGGGTATCCCGGCACGCCGTCAACGGAGATCCTCGAGGCGTTCGACAGGCTGGGCGGGCGAGCCCAATGGGCGCCCAACGAGAAGGTGGCCCTGGAGGTTGGGCTCGGCGCGGCGTTCGGGAACGCCAGAACGCTCGTGACGATGAAGCACGTCGGGCTCAACGTCGCCGCAGACCCACTCTTCACCGCAGCCTACACGGGCGTGGCCGGTGCGCTGGTCGTGGTCAGCGCGGACGATCCGGGGATGTCGTCGTCCCAGAACGAGCAGGACAACCGCCGCTACGCCGTCGCGGCCGGGCTACCGGCGATCGAGCCGGCTGACTCGCAGCAGGCCTACGACTTCTTCTTCCGGGCTGTCGAGCTCTCGGAACGCTGGCACATCCCGGTCCTGTTCCGGATGACGACGCGGGTCTGCCATTCGAAGTCCATCGTCCTGCCGCGGCAGGGCATCTCGGAGAAGGGTGGCGCCCCTCAAACGCATTTCGAGCACGACATCAGCAGCCGGGTCATGATCCCGGCTAACGCCCGCCCCGCCCACCGGCGCCTCCGGGCCAAGCTGGCCGAGATCGAGGCCTGGGGTGAGAAGCAAGCCTTCGACGTCGGGCTCAACGAGATCAGATACACGACCCACTCGACCGACCTCATCGTCACATCGGGCGTTTCCCACCTGCACGCCGCCGAAGCCGCGCCATGGGCCAGCTTCCTCCGCGTTGGCCTGGTCAACCCGCTTCCGATCGAGCGGATCAGGGAGTCCGCCTCCCGTTTCCAACGCGTAGTCGTGATCGAGGAGGGCGACCCGGTCATCGCCGACGCGCTGCGGGCCGCCGGCGTCGCCGTCGAATCGAAGGCCGAGATGTACCGCTTCGGCGAGCTTGACGTAGCCCGCGTCCGTCGCATCCTTGCCGGCGACACCTCCCCGGAGCCCGCCCCGGCGCGTGGCAAGCCGCCGGAGCTGTGCCCGGCCTGCCCGTACCACACCGTCTACGGAACGCTGGCCAGGCATGACTGCATCGTCGCCGGGGACATCGGCTGCTACACGCTCGGAGTTCTGCCGCCGTACAAGGCCATGGACACGTGCGTGGCGATGGGGGCGTCCATCGGTGTGGGCCTGGGCCTGCGCCACGTTCTGCCGGAGGCCGAGGCGCGGCGCGTGGTCTCGGTGATCGGCGATTCCACGTTCGTCCATTCGGGCATCAGCGGACTCGTCGAGATGGCCTACAATCCGCCGCCCACCGGCCACGTGGTCCTGATCCTGGACAACGGCACGACCGCCATGACGGGCCAGCAGGAACACCCCGGCACCGGCCGCACGCTTGACCACGGGCCGACGAGCAAGCTCTCGATCGAGGGATTGGCGGAGGCGATCGGCATCGGCAGCGTCACCGTCATCGACCCCTACGCCGATCCGGAAGGCTTCGAGTGCCTGCTGCTGGAACGCCTGGCCACGCCGGAGCTTTCGGTCATCATCGCCCGCCGGCCCTGCATCCTGGCCGCGGCGGACATTCGGAAGTGGGAGCAGCAGAACGCCCGGATCCGGGCCGGGGCCGCGGAGCAGGCCGCCGTTTGCGAGCCCCTCTCGGAAGCCGAGACGGCCCAATGAGCGCTCCTTCGGCCTCCCGCACCGTCAATGTGGTCTTCGCCGGCCTGGGCGGCCAGGGCGTGATCAAGGCCTCGGACATCCTTGCGGACGCGGCGCTTCGAGCCGGGCTCGATGTGAAGAAGGCCGAAGTGCATGGCATGAGCCAGCGCGGTGGCTCGGTCACCAGCGACGTACGGTTCGGCGCGACGCCGGTCGACCGCGTCCTCTCACCGATGGTGCCCGCGGGCGAGGCGGATTACCTGGTCGTGCTCGCGCCCTCGGAAATCGAGGTGACGCGGGCCATGCTCCGGCCGGGCGGCGTGCTGCTCGCGCCGGACCTGATTCCGGACGACCAGCTGCCCAACAAGCGCAGCCTCAACGTCGCTCTGCTCGGGGCTCTGAGCAGCCACCTTGACCTGCCGGCCGAGACTATTGTGGACGCGGTTCGCGCGGCTCTACCGGATAAGCTTCATCGCGTCAACGAAGAGGCGTTCGAACTGGGCCGCAGCCGCGCGGGGGACGAGGCCGCAGCCCGTTAGCCGAGGCGATGGGGGTTGGGAGGCGGACATGACTTTGGGCAAGCGGCTGCTGGTCGTCGCACTCGCGATCGCCGTTGTTGCGTCGGTCGGCGGGTGCGGGCAGGATACGCCGACGTTGTCCTGGCTCGACGGTCCCACCGCCGGGCCGTCCGCCACCGAGGCCACCGATTCGGTCGATCTCGCGTTCCTCCCCGGCGAGGCCGCCACGCCCACCGCCGGTCCGGATCTGGGTGAGACCTGGACCACTGAGCCCGATCCTGAAACCCTCATCGCCCTGGCCGACGGCACGGTCGTCGCGCCCGACCAGTACTTGATCATGCTGGACCCCTCGGCCACCCAGGCCGCCGCGGAGAAGGTCGCCGCCACAATCGACGGAACCATCGGCGGCCACCTGGCCTACGTGGGCATCTGGAAGGTGCTGGTGTGGCCGAACTACCACGACGCCATCATCCTCGACAGGGCCACGACGCTGGCGGAGCAACCCGGAGTCCTTGCCGCCGCTCCCGTAGGTTTGGTCACGGTGGACGCCGGGCCGGATTGCGCGCCGGCCCTGGCCGACCCCGTGTACTCGGGCGCGAACTCGAGCCCCTACGACATGATCGGCGTCAAGGCCGCCTGGCAGGCCTTCTACGCCTCTGGTCTGCCGGTGAACACCGTTCACGTCGGCTTCCAGGACACGCTACTGACTCGCGATCCGCGGGGCCGCGTGGCCTGGGAATTCGACGACGTGACCTTCGTCGGCGACCCGCAGACCACGCCTGATCCCCGGCCCGTGACGGCGATGGATCCCCGAACGGACGGCTTCCACCACGCCGACGGGACGCTCGGCATCCTGGCCGGCGACGGCCAGAACGGCGGCATCGCCGGCATCGGCAGCCCCCTCGGCAGCAGGCTCATGATCAGCCAGGAGGTCCTCAACGGCCCGGCCTCGCCGGGTGCGCCGTCGAAGTGGACCGCCGGCGACGGCTCCACCTACACGGACGACGCCCTCCTCAAGACGATCCACCAGATCGAGTCGGGGGCGACGATCATCAGCGGCAGCTGGGGCGGCAAGAGCCCGGGCGACGCGACGATGTGGAAGGCCTTTTTCGACAGGATGGCCGTGGACCACCCCAACGTCCTGTTCGTCTTCTCCGCCGGCAACGACCAGCTGGCGCTCGACTCGACCACCCACTATCCCGGCGGCATTCCCGCGCCGAACGTCATCAGCGTCGGCAGCGAGAACACGGATGGGGGTCGGACTTCGTACAGCAATGGGCTCACCACGGGCTCGACCGGCGAGGTCACTCTCGGCGCCCCCGGCCATCAAGCGGTCTGGGGGACGGGGGCGGACGGCAAGGTCCGGTCCCTCAACGGAGGCACGAGCTCGGCGGCCCCAATGGTTTCCGCCACGGCGGCGCTGATCCGTTCCATTGACCCGACCCTGAGTGCCGTCGAGATCAAGGCCATGATCGCCGGGTCGGCCGCGACCGGCGACCCCGAGGTGGGCGGGAAGTCGCTGCGGGTGGATCTCGCGGTCCGCAAGGCCATCGATGGGGCGCGGGCGCGCCTCGGCATGCAGCCCCTGACCGACGCTCAGATCGCCGCCGCGACGGAGTACTGCCAGATCGACGTAACCGGGAGCCTCAAAGAGCGGCTCGCGGAGCCCGCCGGAAGCTCCCACTGGGATATCAAAGCTTCGATCGCGGAATCCGTGCGGCCGGGGCGGATGGTAGAGCTGACGCTCGTGGAGGATGGACTGCGGCCGGCGAACTCGAGCCAGGCCGTGACCAGCGGTGGGTCGCCGGCCCGATGGACGATCCTGGTGTCGAGCAAGGGGGCTTGGATCATCGTCACGCGGCACGACAACGGCTACTGGCTCAAGTACGCGGTTCGCGACGAGGTCACAGCGACGCCGACACCCGAACAGAGCGAGACTCCGGAGGCGACTCCCGCCACCGACGCCGACGCCGACGCCGACGCCGACGCCGGATTCCGCCTACGACTGCTCCAACCCCCCGGAGAAGGGCACGATCGCGTATCAGAAGTGGTCGCTGCACTGCAAGCCGATCGGCAGCTAGGACGTGCCATGGAGCTCGGGCCGGCTCGCCCCGGCCCGGGTTTCCGCGCGGCGGGCCGAAAACCGAGCGCGCTCCGAGGCACAATCAGGGCAGCGGCGGCCGCACCATGACGGCCGCCGGTTCGGACGCGCCGCCGGCACGGCCGTCGTAGTCGGAGGAGCCAACCTTTGAGCACCTGGAACGATCCGCCGGGCGGATTCCATCCCGTCAGCGCGCCCGACTACCTGCCGCGTGAGACGCTGACCGCGATCCAGCTCCAGCGCCTCCAGTCGGTCGTGGCGCTGGCGTACGACAAGGTGGCGCTGTTCCGGCAGCGCATGGACGCCCGCCGCCTGGGCCCGGCCGCCATTGGGACCCTGGCCGACATCGCCCGGCTCCCGTTCACGGTCAAGACGGACCTGCGCGACACGTATCCCTTCGGACTGTTCGCGACCCCGATGGAGGACATCGTCCGCCTCCACGCCAGCTCCGGCACGACCGGCAAGCCGATCGTCGTCGCCTACACCAAGGCCGACGTGGACGTGTGGTCGGAAGTCATGGTCCGCTCCTTCGCCGCCTGCGGAGTCCATCGCGGCGACGTGATCCAGAACGCTTATGGCTACGGCCTGTTCACCGGCGGCCTGGGCGCCCACTACGGCGGCGAGACCCTCGGCGCCACGGTCATCCCGATCAGCGGCGGCAACACCGAGCGCCAGCTCATGGTCATGCAGGACTTCGGTGTGACCGTCCTGTGTTGCACGCCCAGCTACTTCCTGCACTTGCTCGAGAGCGCCCGCTCCACCGGCGTGGACCTCTCGCGCCTGCGCGTCGGCGTCTTCGGCGCCGAGCCTTGGAGCGAGGCGATGCGCGACAGGATGCAGGCCGACAGCGGCATCAGGGCCCACGACATATACGGCCTGTCCGAGATCGTCGGCCCCGGCGTCGGCATCGAGTGCTCCCACCAGCAGGGCCTGCACATCTTCGAGGACCACTTCTATCCGGAGATAATCGACCCGGAAACGGGCGAGGTTCTGCCGGACGGCGAGGAAGGCGAGCTGGTCCTTACGACCCTGTCGAAACAGGCCATGCCGATGATCCGGTACCGGACTCGCGACGTGACCTCGATCCTGCCCGAGCGCTGCGAGTGCGGCCGGAGCATCCGCCGCATCCGCCGCATCGGCCGGCGCTCGGACGACATGCTGATCATCCGCGGCGTGAACGTCTTCCCGTCCCAGGTGGAGACGGCGCTGCTGAAGGTCGAAGGCACGCTGCCGCACTACGCTATCGTCCTGACTCGCGACATGGGCCTGGACCAGATGGAGGTCAAGGTCGAAGTCACGCCCGAGTTCTTCTCGGACGAGATCCGCAAGCTCGAAAGCCTGCAGCAGCAACTCGAGAATTCGATCGAGAACATCCTGGGGCTGCGGGTGCAGGTCACCCTGGTCGAGCCTCGCACTCTCGCCCGAAGCGAGGGCAAGGCCCGGCGGGTGACGGATCTTCGCAATGTGTAACGAGGTGAAGAGCGCGGCCGAACTGACGCTCGAACTCACGCTCGCAAGCAAGCCTGGTGATGGCGGCCCGGCCGGCGGTCCGGTCGCCCTGGGAGGACATCGATGAAGCTCCAGCAGCTGTCCCTCTTCCTGGAGAACAAACCCGGGGCGTTGCGAGCGCCGCTGGAAGCCCTGGCCGCCGCCGGCGTCGACCTGCTGACGATGTCGCTGGCCGACACGTCGCAGTTCGGGGTCCTGCGGTTCGTGGTTCGCGATCCGGCCCGGGCCAAGGAGGTGCTCGAGGAGGCGGGCATGGTCGCTCGCACTACCGCGGTCGTGGCCATCGAAGTCGAGAACAAGCCCGGCGGCCTGGCCGAGGCGCTGGGCAAGATCGAGGACGCGGGTCTCGGGGTCGAGTACATGTACGACTTCGGGGCCGCGTCCCAGAAGGGTAAGGCGGCGATCATCTTCCGCTTCGAAGACCCGGACGCGGCGGTGGACGCTCTGACGAAGGCCGGGGTCAAGGTTCTTTCGAGCGAGGAAGTGCTCGGTTCGTAGGTCCGCCGCAGGGCGAACTGTGAGGAGGATTGGACTATGCCGATAACCACTGGTTCCCTCGGTGCCTGCCGGCGTGTTCTGGCGCTCGTCGCGCTGGTCGTCCTGGTGGCAGGCTGCGGCTCTGGCGGCGGTTCGGGCCCCGGCGGCGGTGGCGGGGCCGGAGGGTCGTCCGCGGTCGTGCCCTCTGGGGCCGGCGGTGGCGGCGACGATGGCAGCGGGGCCGGCGGCGACGGTGGCGTGACGGCGGACCTGAGCGGCTCCGCCCGAACCGGGGCACCAATGGCGCCCGGCACCGGTTGGCCGGCAGCCATGCCGGCCGACATTCCTCCTTATCCGGGCACCGCAAACATGATGCTGTCCCAGGAGACGGAGACGGAACGCGGCATCTGGATCCGTATCTTCGTCGGCGGCGTGTCGCCCGAGCAGTTCGACGCCTACGTTGCCGAACTTCGCGCCGCGGGCTACTCGATCAAGGGCACGGCCTTCTACTCGTCCGATCTGGGCGAGACCAAAGCCGACGCCGAACGCCGCGCCGCCGCGGGCGACGTGGACGAGATAACCGCCAGCCACGGCAATCGCCTGCTCACGATCGGCGTGCCCAAGTCAACGGCCGATGTGATCGCTTTCGACATCGACGGCCTGACGCAGGCCGAGGCCGACGCGATTACCGCCAACGCGATCTAGCCGGCGTGGGCCGCGGCGTGGCCCCTTGTGGAGGAATGGAATGGGGATGACTGCTGCCTGGTACCGCGCGGGCCGCCGCGCCGTGGCGTTGGCTTCGCTCGTCGTCCTGCTGGCCGCTTGCGGTTCGGGCGGCGGCGGCTCGGACGGGAGTGGGGCCGGAAGCGGCAATGACGTTGGCGACGCCGTCGGCGTGGACGTGACGTGGACTTCGGACGCGGCAGTGGTCCCGGCGCCGGAGTGGCCGGCCGCCGCTCCGGCCGACGTGCCGCCGTTCCCCGGCCGGCTGGACGAGATCATGCCCCAGCGGCGCCGGATCGGGGAGGATCGGTTCGGTGTGCGGATGTTCTTCTCCGGCGTGAGCCAGCCCCAGTTCCGGGCTTACGTGGTCCAGCTCCGGGGCCTGGGCTACGTGCTCGGGGGAGTCGTCTACTACTCCAGCGAAGCCGGTCGCGACGGCGCCCAGGCGCGGGCCGACGGCGGCGACTTCGACGCCGTCACCGCGGTCAGCGCCACGCGCAAGATCAACCTGACCGTGCCCGCCGGGGATGCCGGCACGGTCACGTTCGACATCGACGGCCTCACCCAGGCCGAGAGCGACGCCTTCGGCGGCAGCATGCCTATGCTGCCCGGCGAACTGGGGGCGACTGCCTCTCCGCAGGTGGGGACCTGGCCGGCCGCGTGGGCGGATCGGGTGCCGCAGCCGCACGGCTGCACGCTGGGCGGCGACGCGGCCATGGGCGCCTCGGACACCATGATGAACGTGGCCTGCGCCTACCCGGATGCCGACCCCCAGCACCACCAGGCCATCCTCGCCTCGTACAAGGCCGAACTGGAAGCGGCCGGTTTCACGGTGACCGCGGAGAACGACAACGGCGGCGAAGTCGCCGGAGCTCCGGCGATGCTGATCCTGGAGAAGCCCGGCCTGCGGGTCACGTTGCTGGCTGTGGACGCGCGAGCGCTGTCGATCACGGCCCTGGTCGTCCACTAGCGCCGCCCTCCCGGCCGCCGGCGGTAGCATTGGCCCGCCGGGCGATCGATGCCAGCCCGGCCAGGCATAGGCGCGGCAGGAGGCGACATGCGGAACCGGGTGTTCGGGCGGACCGGCTGGAGCGTCGGCGAGCTGGGCTACGGGATGTGGGGCATGGCCGGCTGGACCGGCTCCGACGATGTCGAATCGACGGCCGCGCTCGAGTCGGCCGTGGGCCGCGGCGTCAACTTCTTCGACACGGCCCTGGCCTACGGCGACGGCCGCAGCGAGCGGCTGCTGGCGAAGGTGCTGGCCGCGAACCCCGGGCGCGTCTTCGCCGCGACCAAGGTTCCGCCGATGAACGGCAAGTGGCCGAGCGCCAAGGGGACCCCGATCTCGGACGTGTTCCCGGGCGACTACGTCCGCAAGATGGTCGACGTCAGCCGAGGCGAACCTGCGTGTCGAGACGATCGACCTGCTCCAGCTCCACGTCTGGGAGGACGACTGGCTCGACGATCCGGACCTGGCGAAGACGGTGGCCGAACTCCGGCGAGACGGTTCGATCCGGGCCTTCGGCCTGAGTCTCAACCGCTGGGAGCCCTGGAACGGCGTGCGCGCCGTGAAGGCCGGCCTGGTCGACTCGGTCCAGGTCATCTACAACATCTTCGACCAGGCGCCGGAGGACGAGTTGTTCCCGGCCTGCCGCGAAAACGGCGTGGCTGTGATAGCGCGCGTGCCGCTGGACGAGGGCAGCCTGACCGGGACGCTGACGCTCGACTCACGCTGGCCGGAGGGCGACTGGCGGAACTCGTTCTTCGTGCCCGAGAACCTGCAGGCGACCGTCGAGCACGTGGACCGGCTGCGGCCCGTGGTGCCCGATGGCATGACGATGCCGGAGATGGCGATTCGCTTCATCCTGTCCAACCCGGATGTGAGCGTCCTGATCCCCGGCATGCGCAGGCTCGCGCACGTGGCCGGCAACGTGGCCGCCGCCGAGGCGGGCCCGCTGCCGGCTGCCCTTGTGTCGGAACTACGCGCCCACCGCTGGGATCGCAAGCCCAAGAAGTGGAGCCAGTAGCCGCTCAGCTCGAGGCCGACTCCCGGGCGAGGCGTCGCAGCACGGCCGGCAGGATGCCGCCCTGGCGGTAGTACTCAACGTCGACAGATCCATCCAGCCGGGCCACGACCTCGAACCGCTTCTCGGCCCCCGCCGAGGCCCCGGCGGAGCCGGCCCGAGGCGCGCCGTCGCTACGCGCCACGACGGTGACGCGGGCCCTCGGCTCCGGCCCGCCGGCGGGCATCTCGACCGTATACGACTCGCGGCCCGTCAGGCCCAGAGACGCCGCGTTCTGGCCGGGCAGGAACTGGAGCGGCAGGATGCCCATGCCGACAAGGTTGGACCGGTGGATGCGCTCGTAACTCTCGGCGATGACGGCCCGCACGCCCAGCAACGCCGGTCCCTTGGCGGCCCAGTCGCGGGACGAACCCGAGCCGTATTCCTTGCCGGCGATGATGACCAGCGGTACGCCGTCCGCCCGATATCGCTCCGAGGCCTCGAAGATGGTCGTGGCCTCGCCGTCGGGCAGGTGCAGCGTGAACGGTCCCTCCTTGTCCGCGAGTGCGTTGTGGAGCCGGATGTTGCCGAACGTGCCGCGCATCATCACTTCGTGGTGACCTCGCCGCGAACCGTACGAGTTGAAGTCGAGCGGCGCCACTCCGTGCTCGATCAGCCACTTTCCGGCGGGGGACCAGCCGGGGATGGAGCCGGCGGGGGAGATGTGGTCCGTGGTCACGGAGTCGCCCAGGACGGCGAGTGCCCGGGCCCCGGCAATCGAGGCGACGGGCGCCGGTTCGGCGGTCAACCCGCCGAAGAAGGGCGGGTTGGCCACGTACGTCGACGAACCCGCCCAGCGGTAGCGATCGCCTTTGGGTATGTCCAGGCCGCGCCAGCGCTCGTCACCCTCGAACACGGACGCGTAGGCCTTCTGGAAGAGCTCGCCGTTGACGGCCGAACCGACGGTCCGGCGCACCTCCTCGGCTGAAGGCCAGACGTCGGCGAGCATGACGGGCCGCCCGTCCGAGCCGATGCCGAGGGGCTGGGTTGTCAGGTCGATGTCGACCGTTCCGGCGAGGGCGAAGGCCACGACGAGGGGCGGCGACGCCAGGTAGCTGGCCTTGACGAGGGGATGGATCCGACCCTCGAAGTTTCGGTTGCCCGACAGGACCGCGGCGACGACCAGGTCGTTCTCCTCGATCGCCTTCGCGACCGGCTCGTCCAGCGGCCCGCTGTTGCCGATGCACGTCGTGCAGCCGTAGCCGGCCAGGGCAAAGCCGAGCTTCGACAGCGGCTCGAGAAGATTCGCGTTGCGGAGGTACTCGGTCACGGCCCGAGACCCGGGCGCAAGGCTGGTCTTGACTGTCGGGGACACGGTCAAGCCTCGGGCGACGGCGTTGCGGGCCAGAAGGCCGGCCGCGACCATGACCGTCGGGTTTGACGTGTTGGTGCAACTCGTGATGGCGGCGATGGCGACCGAACCGGACGAAAGCTCGACGAAATGCCCGCCCGCCTCGACCTTGACGGCCGGATAGCTCGCGGCGGCGGTCGTCTTTCGGTTCCCGCCGAATGACGCGGTGCCGGCGGGACCGGCGGAGGAAGCCTGGTTGGGCGGCCCGGCCGCGACACCCGCCCCGGCCTTCGTCGCAAGCCCCGGGGGGAAGGCCCCGCGGAAGTTCGTGCCCAGACCCGCCAGGGCAACGCGGTCCTGCGGCCGCCGCGGTCCCGCCAGAGAGGGCTCGACCGAACCGAGATCCAGGGTGAGGAGGGCGTCGAACTCCGGTGTCGCGCCCGGCTCGCGCCAGAGGCCCTGCGCCCTGGCATATCGCTCGACAAGGTCGATCTGTTCGGGCGTCCGCCCGGTCAGGCGCAGGTACGCCAGCGTTTCGCCGTCGATCGGGAAGAGCGTGGCCGTGGGCCCGAATTCCGGCGACATGTTCGAGATCGTGGCCCGGTCCGCCAGCGGCAGGCCCGCCAGACCGTCGCCGGTGAACTCGACGAACGCGCCGACCACGCCGTAGGAGCGGAGCATCTGCGTCACGACCAGCACCAGGTCCGTGGCGGTGGCTCCCTCCGGCAGCCCGCCGGACAGGCGCACGCCGATCACCCTGGGCATCTGCTGGTAGAGCGGCTGGCCCAGCATCACCGCCTCCGCTTCGATGCCGCCGACGCCGTAGCCCAGGACGCCCAGGCCGTTGATCATCGTGGTGTGCGAGTCCGTCCCGACGAGAGTGTCGGGAAACGCGACCTCGCGGCCGGCCTTGTCCCGGCGGCGGGCCACGACGGGCGAGATGAACTCGAGGTTGACCTGGTGGACGATGCCGGTTCCGGGCGGTACGACGCGTAGATCCTGGAATGCGGTCTGGGCCCAGCGCAGCAGCTGGTAGCGCTCCCCGTTGCGTTCGTACTCGCGCTCGACGTTGAACGCGAACGCGCCGCTCGTGCCGTAGCGGTCAACCTGGACGGAGTGGTCGATCACGAGATCGACCGGCACGAGCGGGTTGACTCGCGCCGGATCGCCACCCAGCCCGGCCATGGCGTCACGCATGGCCGCCAGGTCAACGACCGCCGGCACGCCGGTGAAGTCCTGCATGATGACCCGCGATGGCATGAAGGGGATCTCGACCTCGGCCGTGGCCGACGCGCCCGGCTTCCAGGCCGCCAGGGCCGCGACGTCCGCCTCGTCCACGACTCCCTCGCCCGCATGGCGCAGCACGTTCTCGAGCAGGATCTTGACTGTCACCGGCAGGTGTTCGAGCCCAAGGCCGAACTTCGCCCTGCCGCCGGCCGCGAGCGCGGCGAGCGAGTAGTAGTCCGGTAAGCCGGCAGCCAGCGACTTGCGGGCCGAGAACGGATCGGCAGCCAAGGTCAACTCCTCACGGGCAGGGCGGCCGGCGATGCCGGCGTCGGCTGTGTCGAGGGCCGCCGGGGACGCTATTCGGCGCTACACTCGGCCTTGCCGCTGCCGTCCCCGGCGATGTTCGCCGTCGGGACGGAGTCGACTGCAGGCCTGATTGCAGGTCCGGCAAAGGATACCGCGACGGCCGCGCGCAACCGTACGGCATGGGGAGGAGTGTCGCGTGAAGGTCTGGCGCGACGGCGGAAGCCGGGATCGGGACAGGGGGAAGGGTTCACGGGTGGCCGCGGACGGCGCCGAAGGCCCGACGACGGGTATCGGCCGGCATCGCCACGGCGACCAGATCCACGACCACGCCGAGCCGCATCCGCACCGCCATTCGGACGGAATTCCGACGGTCGCGATCGTCGGCGCGGGGCCGGTCGGGACGGCGCTGGGCGTGGCCATCGATCGCGCCGGCTGGTCCGTAACCGCTGTCGCCTCTCGGGACCGGGAGCGGCGCGATCGCTTCCGGGCTCTGGTTCCGGATGCCCGGCCGTTTGTCGACCCGTCCGGCGTGCTCGACGAGGCGGAGCTGATCGTGCTATGCGTTCCGGACGACGCCATCGAGCCGGTGGCGCGGTCGCTGCGCCCGTACAGTGGCCAGTCGCTCGTCCACACGAGCGGCCTTCTCGGGGCCGACGTCCTCGAGCCCGCCCGTGCCGCGGGCAGCCAGCTGGGCGCGTTCCATCCGCTCGTCTCGTTTACCTCGGACGTCGAACGATCCGTGGCCGCGATCAGCGGCGCCACGATCGCGCTGGAGGGCGACGAGCGGCTGATCGGAGCGCTGGCAGATCTGGCCGAGCTGATGGGCGGAGTGCCGGTCCGGCTGCCGCGCGGCAGCAAGCCCGCGTACCACGCGGCCGCCGTCCTGGCGTCCGGGGGCCTCGTGGCCCTGCTCGACGCGATCGCCACTCTGGGCGCCGCGGCTGGCATGGACGAGCGTGGATCGCTGGCCGTGTACGGCCGGCTTGTGGAACAGACCCTTGCCAACGCGCGCTCAGGCGGCCTGGCCGCCGCCCTCACGGGTCCCATCGTCAGGGGCGATGCCGGCACCGTCGAGGCCCACCTGCGCGCCCTCGAGGCCGCGGCGCCAGGCACGGCGCAGCTCTATCGAGAGCTGGCGGAGCGTGAGTTGTCCATCGCGGAACAGCGGCGCGCCCTGTCACCGGCCCAGGTGGAGCGTGTTCGGGCCGCGCTTGCAAAGCCTGCCTGACCGGCTACGATTGGCGGCATGCAGCACAGCATCGCGGCGAAGTACGCGGCACGGCCCGCTGCCCGCTTCGTCCGGCCGGCTGGCCTCGAACGAGAGCGGCGGCTCGGGTTGCGCGCGGGCCTGAATTTCCAGCGAGCGGCGACGCGGGTCTTGATCGCGCGGCCGTCGCCCGGTGGCTTGCACATGAGCGGCTGGCGGCCGGTTTCTTCGCTGCGCCGTGGCGTGCCTTGCCGCGGCATCGTCCGACACGGTGTAACGATCAGCTGGGCCGGCGCGGTCGGGCCGACGGCACAACGACGCGCTTGTCTCGCCCCGGCGTCGTGGCGAGGTTGATCCCGGCCACCGCGACCTCCGCCGGGGGCATTGTCATCCGTTTCGACGGCCCTACGGCCTTCTTTGTCGTTGGTCGCCGCCGCCGCGAACGCGATGGAGGGACCTGGACGCTGCCCAAAGGCACGCCCATCTCGGGCGAGACCCTGCAGGAGACCGCCCTGCGTGAGGTGGGCGAAGAAACCGGCCTGCGCGTGCGGATCGTGGCGCCGCTGGACTCCATCAAGTACACATTCGTCCAGCACGGCAAGCGTATCCACAAGACGGTCCACTACTTCCTGATGGAGCCGATCGGGGGCAGCCTGGACGATCACGACCACGAGTTCGAAGAGGTCCGCTGGGTGAGCTTCCAGGATGCCCCGGGGCTTCTGTCGTTCGAGACGGAGCGTTCGCTCGTCGGACTCGCCGCCGAACGGCTGCCTTCAATGCCCCGGGCGGCCGAATAGGACCTCGGCTCGGACCACTCTCGAGGTACGACGTCGGAACACGGAGGTGAGTTCGATGGCTCATGCCGGCGAGGCGCTGCTCGAAACCCCACTGAGGGATCGCCATGTCGCGCTGGGCGCGCGGATGGTCGAGTTCGCCGGCTGGTCGATGCCGGTCCGGTACACCGGCATTCTCGAGGAGCACCGCGCCGTCCGTTCGAAGGCCGGCCTGTTCGACCTGTCGCACATGGGCGAGTTGTTCGTCGAGGGTCCCCAGGCCGCTCAGGCGCTGGGCTATGCGCTGGTCGGAAACCCGGCCGGGCTCAAGTCGGGCCGGGCCGCATACACGATGATCTGCCTGCCGGAGGGCGGCGTGCTGGACGACCTGATCGTCTACCGGCTGGACGAGGAACGGTTCATGGTCGTCGCCAACGCCTCCAACGCGACTGTGGTGAGCGACGCGCTGGCCGAACGGATCGGTGGCTACCGCGCCGTGCTGGACGATCGTTCGCTCGCGACCGCACTGGTGGCCGTTCAGGGGCCGTTGGCCGCCCAGATGCTGCGGCCGCTCACGGACGTGGCGATAGACGAGCTGCGCTACTACGCCATCGGAGAGGGGGGCGTGGCCGGCGTGCCCGCGCTCGTCGCTCGCACCGGCTACACCGGGGAGGACGGCTTCGAGGTCTTCGTCGACGGCAACGTTGCCGGCCGCGTCTGGGATGCCATTCTCGAGGCCGGACGGACCGTCGGGCTCGTGCCGGTCGGGCTCGGAGCGCGAGATACCTTGCGCCTGGAGGCCGGGATGCCGCTCTACGGCAACGAGCTGGGCCCGGACACGAACCCGTACGAAGCGGGGCTTGGGCGAGCCGTCAAGCTCGACAAGGCAGGCGACTTCGTCGGCCGGACCGCGCTCGAGAAGGTGGCCGCGAACGGTCCCCGCAAGCGGCTGGTCGGACTCAAGCTGCGCGGCCGCGGCATCGCCCGCCACGGCTACGAGGTCTTCTCGGACGGGCGGTCCACCGGTGTGATCACCAGCGGAACGCTTTCGCCGACGCTCAACGAGGCCATCGCGATGGCCTACGTGGCGCCTCTGAACGCGGAGCCCGGTACGATAGTGGAGGTCGAAATCCGCGACCAGCGCGTGCCGGCGCAAGTCGTACCGCTGCCGTTCTACAGGCGGGCGAGCTGACGGCGGCATGAACGGCGGCACGGCCGCCACGAAATCGGCGGCCGGCAGCCGCGCATCGGTGGCCGGACAAGCAGAAGTTTCGGAGGCGAAGGTGGCCCAGGATCTGCGCTACAGCAAAGAGCACGAATGGGTCCGCGTGGAAGGCGATCAGGCGGTCGTCGGGATCACGGACTACGCCGCCGAGCAACTCGGGGACATAGTCTTCGTCGAGCTGCCTGCCGTGGGCCGGAGCGTGGCCCAGTTCACCGCCGTCGGCGTGATCGAATCGGTCAAGGCCGTCAGCGATCTGTTCTCGCCGCTCTCCGGGGAGGTCGTGGAGATCAACCCGGACCTCTCCGGCAGCCCCGAACTCGTCAACAACGATCCTTTCGGCAAGGGCTGGATGCTGCGAATCAAGCTCGCGGATCCCGGCCAGGTGGACTCGCTGCTGGACCAATCCGCCTACGAAGAACTCACCCGCGAATCCTGACGAGCGCGGCTGGAGTGATCTGTGACGCGCGATGCCGGCGCACGAGCGTGCCCGTCCGGCGACCCAGCGTGACGAAACCGCGGAGCTGACTCGATGGCGTACGGACCGCACACACCCGGGGATCGCGCGGCCATGCTCGAGGCGATCGGCGTGGCCTCGGTCGACGAGCTGTTCGACGCGATTCCAGTCTCGCTGCGTGCCTCCGAGCTGAAGCTTCCGCAGCCCGTATCCCAGGCTGACCTGTCCGACCGCCTGCGGCGCCTGGCCGGTGTCAACCGCGTCGATCTGGCGAGCTTCCTCGGCGCGGGCGCCTACCGCCACTTCGTGCCGGCGGTCGTGGACCAGCTGCTGTTGCGCGGCGAGTTCTACACGGCCTACACGCCATATCAGCCCGAAATCTCTCAGGGCACTCTCCAGACGATCTATGAATACCAGTCGCTGCTGGCCGAGCTGACCGGCCTGGACGTCGTCTCGGCGTCGCACTACGACGGTGCGACGGCCACGGCGGAAGCCGCCCTCATGACCTGCCGGGCGACGGGCCGGGAGCGAGTCCTGATCAGCCACGCCGTTCATCCGCACTACCGGGAGACGCTCTGTACCTACTTCGCCGGCTGCGAGATGGAGGCCGAGGACATTCCCCTTGTCGCAGACGGCCCAGCGGCCGGCACCACGGACCTGACGGCCCTCGAGCGGATGCTGGCCGATGCGGGGCGTCCGGTAGCGGGCGTCGTAGTGGCCAATCCGAGTTTTCTGGGCCTGCTCGAGCCGATGGCGGAGGCGGCTCGGCTCGCCCATGCCGCCGGGGCGCTGTTCGTGGCCGTCGTCGAGCCGGTGTCGCTGGCCGTGCTGGCCGATCCCGGGTCGTACGGCGCGGACATCGCCGCCGGCGAAGGCCAGCCGCTGGGCATCCCGCTCTCGTACGGGGGCCCGTATCTGGGCATCCTGGCCTGCCGCGAGCCGCTGGTCCGCCAGATCCCCGGACGGCTGGTTGGGTTGACGGCCGACGTGGACGGGCGCCGCGCCTTCGTGATGACCCTGCGGGCCCGCGAGCAGGACATCCGCCGGGAAAAGGCCGCCAGCAACATCTGCACCAACCAGGCCCTGTGCGCCCTGGCCGCGTCGATCTACCTGTCCGCAATCGGGCCCCACGGTCTTCGCGACGTGGCGGCGCTCGGGGCGGCGCGCGCGGCGGAGCTCGAGGCGGCTCTGGCGGCGGCAGGCGCCCCGCGGCTGCACTCCGGCCCATACCTCAACGAGTTCGCCGTCCGCGTTCCCGGCGCTCCTGCCGTGCATGCCCGCCTCATGGAGCGCGGCGTGCTGGCAGGGCTGCCGCTGGCCCGCGTGATGCCGGAGGATGCGCCCCTCGCCGAAGCGCTCCTGGTTTGCGCCACGGAGGTCACCACGAGCGACGAGATCGCTGCGTTCGCCGCGGCCCTGGCATCCGAACTGGCCGGGCCGGCCGGGCCGGTCGAGGGGGCATCCCGATGAGCGTCGCCGGGGAGCGCCTCCAGCCGACGCTCTTCGAATTGTCGCGCCCCGGTAGGGGCGGCGGCGTCGTGCCTCACCCGCCCCGCGACGCCCTGGCTCGAATCCCGACGGGCCACCTGCGAACGGAAGGGCCGCGGCTGCCGGAGGTGTCCGAGCCGGAACTGACGCGCCATTTCCTGAACCTGAGCCAGCTCAACTACTCCGTGGACTCGGGGTTCTACCCGCTCGGCTCGTGCACGATGAAGTGGAACCCGAAGCTCAACGAGTGGGCCGCCCGCCTGCCCGGCTTCGCCTCCCTCCATCCATTCGCGCCGGACGAGCTGGCCCAGGGGACGCTGAAGCTCCTGTGGGAGCTGGAACGGGCGCTCGCCGAGATCGGCGGCATGAAGGCCGTGACACTGCAGCCGGCGGCCGGGGCCCAGGGCGAGTTGACGGGCATCCTGATGGTCCGGGCCTACCATCGCGCCCGCGGCGACGCGGAGCGGACGGAGGTCCTGGTCCCGGATTCGGCCCACGGCACGAACCCGGCTACGGCGTCGATGAGCGGCTTCCGCACGGTCTCGATCCCGTCGGCGCCGGACGGCGGGGTGGACCTGAGCGCGTTCCGGGCGGCGCTGGGTCCTCGCACCGCCGCGATCATGATCACGAACCCATCCACGCTCGGCCTGTTCGAATCGCGGATCGGCGAGCTGCTGGAGGCGGTCCACGCTGCCGGCGCCCTGGCTTACATGGATGGGGCGAACCTCAACGCCATCATGGGCCGCTTCAAGCCCGGTGAGGCCGGTTTCGACGTCATGCATTTCAACGTCCACAAGACCTTCTCGACACCGCATGGCGGCGGCGGGCCGGGCGCCGGTCCCGTCGGAGTGGGGGAGAAGCTGCTGCCGTTCCTGCCGTCGCCGCGCGTCGTGAGGGAGGCCGACGGCTCGTTCAGGCTCGAGCGGGCCGGCGAGCGACCCACAAGCATTGGGCGAGTCCGATCCTTCGCCGGAAACACAGGGGTTCTGGTCCGTGCGTACGCGTACGTACTGGCACACGGCGCGTCCGGCCTGCGCGAGGTGTCCGACGACGCGGTTCTGGCCGCCAACTATGTCAAGGCCCGGCTCGGCGGCGTGCTCGATGTCCCGTTCGCGCGTCACTGCATGCACGAGTTCGTGGCTTCGGGCGCGTCACTCAAGACCGAGACCGGGGTCAGGACGCTGGATGTCGCCAAGCGGCTGATCGACTACGGCTTCCACCCGCCCACGATCTACTTCCCGTTGACCGTGGAAGAGGCGTTGCTCATCGAGCCGACCGAGACCGAATCGGTCGAAACCCTGGACGCCTTCGTCGCCGCGCTGCGGGCGATCGTCGAGGAGGCTCGAACCGACCCCGAACTGCTCCACTCGGCCCCGCACGGGTCGCCCGTGCGCCGCCTGGACGAGGCCACGGCCGCGCGGCACCCGGATCTGCGCTGGCGGGCCATGACCGGGGTCCAGGCACCCTGTCCCGATTGACACGGCGACGAAAGTAGCCGGGCGCGTGACTCGGTTGACCCGGTCCGGAACCGCATATCACGCGCAACAGCTGATCCGTATGGGCCCCGAGACGCGAATTCAGTTGGGAGCTGTGTTGCTGTTCGGTGACAACAGGCAGCGACTCACAGATAGATGGCGCGTAAATACCTCCTGATGGGTGTAAGTTACTCACCAGTTAGCCGGGCGGTGCCCATGCTCCGGGAGGGCTGGGATCGCAGGAATCCGGATTCGGTTCGCTCGGAACGAACATGCTGCGCAAGCGCTTGTCTCGGTCGAGACAGGAGGACCGCAACGGACTTGACACTCCCGCCACGGTACCGTCGCCCTTGCCCATGGCTCCTCGCCCTGGAGCGCGGCCGGGGTACGACGGTGCCCCGATCTGGTCGCGGGCCGCGGTTTCGGCCGGGCGCCGGATCGGTACGACGACTCGCCAGCGCAACCCGGACGCCTCCGTTCGGGCTGGACGGGACGCGGAAGTTGCGCCCCAGGCGCGTACCAAGCTGCAAAGGAGGTGGACCTGACAGAGCAGCCGGGTGATTGACACGTTTTGGAGGCATCCCCATAGTACGGCCCATTGCGGCGCCTCAAGCTCGCCCAGCCCGTTGTGACGACGGAAGAGGCGACCGCAGAGCCCCAATAGTCGGGAGAGACCTACCCAGTGGGAGGAGCATTGCATGCGTAAACGACTTACCGGTCTGCTCGCCATCGCCGCCATCGTGGCGAGTGCGTGCGGTACCTCAACCGCCACGCAGACCCCAACCGCGCAGGCCCCGGCGTCTGTCGAGCCGACCGCGGCTGGCCCATCTGCGACGCCGGCCATTTCCACAGTCGATATCACCGAGCATAACTACAAGCCGACCGCGGCCGGCCAGACCGGCGGCACCGTCGTCATCTCCGACTCGCAGTTCCCCGATCTGCTGCTCGGGTACAACACGTCGTCGGCCGAGTCGTGGGAAGCGATCTATCCCGCGTTCGACGGCCTCTGGCGCGTCGCCAACGACTTCAAGTTCTATCCGGACCTGACCACGGACGTGCCGACGCCGACCAACGGCGGCGTCACCGTCAGCGGCGGCAAGATGGACGTCAAAGTCAACCTCAAGCCCGGCATGAAGTGGTCCGACGGCCAGCCCATCACGTGCGATGACCTCATCGCGACGTGGAAGTGGATCATGGACAAGACTCAGTCGGGTCTCGTCGCCGGCACCCTGGGATGGGAAGACATCACCAGCATCGACGGCGCCGGCACGACCTCGTGCGTGATGCACTTCGGACAGGTCTTCGAGGGCTATCTGACCCTGGTCGACCCGCTCCTGCCCGCTCACTACATCAACACCGTCCCCGTGACCGATGCGGTCACGAAGCTCTACTCCTTCGACAACATCACGGCCGGCGTGTACAGCGGCCCGTACATCCCGACTGAGGTCAAGACCAACGCGCAGATCACCTACGTGCCGAACCCGAACTGGTCCACCATCGGTGGGCACGCGCCGTATCTCGACAAGATCATCTTCAAGTACTACGGCGACCAGGATGCGCAGATCGCGGGCTTCAAGGCCGGCGAGTCCGACATCGCCTTCAACATGGACCAGGGCACGCTCCCGAAGGTTCAGGACCTGGGCAACCAGCTGACCGTTCTCGACGCCCTGTCCTACGAGCTCAACCAGATGAACAACGCGTCCCTCGCCAAGAAGTTTGGCGCGGCCGACGTGCTGACGATCAAGCAGGCGATCCGGCTGGCGTACGACAAGAGCCAGATCACCGACCGGGTTCTGGGCGGTACGGTCAAGCCGTCCGACACCCCGTACTCGCCGCTGCTCTACTACTTCAAGCAGGAGCCTGTGGTAACCCAGGACCTCGCGACGGCGAACCAGATGCTGGAAGCTGCCGGGTGGGTCAAGGGTTCTGACGGCATCCGCGCGAAGAATGGGGTCAAGCTCGAGATCACGGGCTGCACCTCGCAGAAGCAGACGCGCATCGACACCCTTACCCTCGTCGCGTCCTGGCTGCAGCAGATCGGCATCAAGATGGATGTCAAGCCGGTGCCCGCCAACCCCGACTTCTTCGGCGGTTGGGATCAGACCTCGGCCGACACCCCATGCAACCTGCAGCACGGCAACTACGATCTGGCCGAGTTCGCCTGGTCGTACAGCCCGGATCCGCTCGGTTCCTACTCCGTGTACCACTCGAGCGGCATCCCGGACGTCGCCCCCCATCAGGGCCAGAACACGACCCGGACCAACAATCCTGAGATCGACAAGGATTGGGACACCGTCAAGACGTCCGTCGACCCGGCCGTGATCAAGACCGCGCTCGGCGACTTCCAGGACCTCTACTACAAGGACGTGGTGGAGATCCCGATCTACAACTGGCGCCAGGTCTGGCTGTCGAACGGCAAGGTTCAGAACTACCTGCCGAACCCGACCCAGTACGGCGTGACGTGGAACACCGGCGACTGGTGGATGCAGCCGTAGCCGCACCCTCGGTCACCTAAGACCACCGGTCTGAACGCAAGGGGCTGCGGGACCCAAGCGGGTCTCGCAGCCCCTGCAGTTCTGCTTCGGGCCAGTTGAGAGGCAAATGATCAAGTACGCCGTGCGTCGGCTTCTCCAGGCGATCCCCGTCCTGCTGGGGATCTCCGTGATCATCTACGCGATTCTCCTCATCGCGCCGGGCGGCCCCGAGGCGCGCTTCGCCCAGAATCCCCGGATCAGCGCACAGCAGATCGAAGCGTTCCGGCATCGCTGGGGACTCGATGATCCGATCCCCGTCCAGTACTGCAAATGGCTCGGGGTATGCGGCGACAAGCCGTTCCTGATCAACGCCCTCCCGGGGGGCACGATCGACCTGTTCGGCAACGAGATCCAACTCCCCGGCGGCGACAACGGCGTACTCCACGGCGACTGGGGCTACTCCAGCACCGACGGCCGCGCGGTAACGGCAGTCATCGCGGACCGCCTGCCGGCGACACTGATCCTGGCGGGGACGGCCTGGATTATCTGGGTGTTCCTGGCCTTCTTCTCGGGCGTGTACGCCGCGGTCAGACGCTACAGCGTGTTCGACTCAGCGATAACGATATTCAACTACGTCGGGTTCTCGATACCCACCTTCTGGTTGGGAATCATGCTGATCACGTTCTTTGCCGGGTCGTTACACGTATTGCCGGCCGGAGGCATGTGGAACGTACGTGTCACTCCGCCGTTCGGTACCGACGCGTATTGGGCCTACTTCGGGGCGCATACGCTCGACGCCCTCGGGGACCTCGGCACGCATCTGATCCTGCCCGTCTTCACGCTCGTGGTCGTCAGCGTCGCTTACGACTCCCGCTTCGTCCGCTCGAGCATGCTCGACGCGCTGAATCAGGACTACGTGAGGACCGCTCGGGCCAAGGGTCTGTCGGAGCGAAGCGTGATCTTCAAGCACGCGTTGCGGAATGCGCTCCTGCCGGTGATCACCAACCTCGGTCTCGAGATTCCGTTCCTGTTCACCGGCGCGTTCGTCACGGAGACGGTCTTCAGCTGGCCGGGCATGGGGTATCAGTTCATTCTGTCGACCGGCAGTTACGACTACCCCGTCCTCATGGGCTTGCTGTCGGTGACCGCGCTGGTCACCGTCATGGCCAACCTGTTGGCGGACCTGGCGTATGCCGTGGTGGACCCGCGAGTGAGGTACAACTGAGTTGGATCGCAAGGTGCATGAGTTGACCGCGGAGGTGATCAACTCGGATGCCATGTCCGCTCCGAACGATGAGACCGGCGCCGACTTCGAAGTTCAGCTCGAGTCTCTCAGTCAGCTCCAGCTGGCCTGGCGGCGTTTCAGGAAGCACAAGCTCGCGATGGTCGGCGCGTTTCTATTCCTGTCGATGTGCATCATTGCCATCGTCGGCCCCTTTCTCCTGCCTTACAGCTTCTACACGATCCCGAATGTGGACCAGGTCGTCTACGCCGGTCGCGGGCCATCGTTCGCCCACCCATTCGGTGAGACCGGTGGCCTGCAGCGAGACGTTCTCACGCTGGTGGTCAACGGCGCACGTCTGTCGTTGCTGATCGGCGTCGGAGCCTCCCTCATCGGCGCGACGCTCGGCGCGATCGTGGGCGGCATCGCCGGCTACTTTGGTGGCTGGATCGACAACCTGCTGATGCGAATCGTCGACATCATGCTCAGCCTGCCGCTGCTGTTTGTGATCCTCGTCGTCTCGAAGTTCCTGGGCAACGGCAACTGGTACATGATCATGGCGATCTTCGCCGTGTTCGGCTGGCAAGGGATTTCGCGTCTCGTGCGCAGCCTGTTCCTGACGATGCGCGAGGAGGACTACGTCGACGCGGCTCGGGCGACGGGCGTGGGGGACTTCCGGATCATCTTCCGGCACATTCTTCCGAACGCGATGAGCCCCATCATCGTCGCCGCGACGCTGGGTGTGGCAGGCGTCGTCGTGAGTGAGGCCTTCGTGAGTTACCTGGGGTTCGGGGTCGATGTGACCCAGCCCACATGGGGCAACGTCCTGTCGAGTTCGCTGAACTTCATCACGCTCGGCAACTGGTGGTGGCCGCTCTTCCCAGGCCTCGCGATCGTCACGACGGTGCTTGGCATCAACTTCATGGGGGACGGGCTGCGAGACGCACTTGATCCAAGGGCGAAGGAATGATGGAGACGATCCGCGTGGGACACGCACCGCCGAGCGACACACTGCTCGATGTCCGAGACCTTCGGACGCATTTCAAGGTGATGGACGGGACGGTCAAGGCCGTCGACGGCGTCAGCTTCTCGCTGCAGCGCGGACAGTCGCTCGGGCTCGTCGGCGAGTCGGGGTGCGGCAAGAGCGTGACGGCATTGTCGATCATGCAGCTCATCGACTCTCCGCCCGGCGAGATCGTGGCCGGCGAGATCTGGTTTGATGGCCGGGATCTGCTGCAGTTATCGTCGGATGAACTGCGAGCGGTTCGTGGCAACGAGATTGCCATGATCTTCCAGGAGCCGATGACCAGCCTCAACCCTGTCTTCACGATCGGCGACCAGATCGCCGAGGCCGTCTCGCTCCACCAGCACCTCAAGCGGGGCGTGGCCCGGCAGCGGGCTATCGAGGCGCTTCAGTCGGTCGGGGTCTCCGCGCCGGAGCGGCGCATCCGCCAGTACCCCCACGAGCTGAGCGGCGGCATGCGGCAGCGCGTCATGATCGCCATGGCGCTGTCCTGCAACCCCAAGCTTCTCATTGCCGACGAGCCGACCACCGCGCTCGACGTGACGATCCAGGCGCAGATCCTCGAGCTGATCAAGGAGATTCAGGCGGAGACCGGTACGGCGCTGCTGCTCATCACCCACGACCTCGCGGTCGTCGCGGAGACCGTTCAGCATATTGCCGTCATGTATGCGGGCCGGATCGTCGAGACCGGAGGCGTCGAGGAGGTACTCCTTCATCCCCAGCACCCGTACACGCAGGGTCTGCTCAACTCGATCCCGGCTCAGCAGAAGCACGGCAAGCAACTGCATGTCATCAAGGGCGTCGTTCCGAACCCGTTCCGGATGCCACCGGGCTGCAAGTTCGGCCCGCGCTGCCCGTACGCATGGGATCTCTGCAATGCGCAGGAGCCGGACCTCTTCAAGGTGTCGGAGACGAAGTCTTCGCGCTGCTTCATCCAATCACCCGCGGGTGCCGATCGGCGCGCCGCATATGAGGCCGCTGCCGCGGCGACAGTCCGTGACGTGGTCGGCTGAGCGGTCGGAGACGAGAGCATGAATCCCCAATCCCAACAGGACGGCATCGACACGGCCGCGGTGGAGCCGGCCCGCCGGCCGGCCGCGGCCGGCACGGGCGACGGAATACTGCTGCGGGCCGAGCAGGTCAAAACGCACTTCCCGATCTTCGGTGGGATCCTGCGGCGCCAGGTCGGTAGCGTGTACGCCGTCGACGGCGTCAACATGGAGATCAAGTCGGGCCAGACGTTCGGCCTGGTGGGTGAATCCGGCTGTGGCAAGACCACGTTCGGCCGGACAATTCTGCGCCTGGAGAAGGCCACATCGGGGTCGGTCAGCATGTTCGGCCGCGACGTGTTGGCACTCAAGGGCCGGGACCTCAAACTCATGCGACGCCGCATGCAGATCATCTTCCAGGACCCGTACGGTTCGCTGAATCCCCGCATGCCGGTCAGCGACATCATCGGCGAGGGACTTATGGCCCAGGCCGACGCCGAGAATGGCTGGGGCAAGCGCACCATTCGGGACAAGCGCGTCGAGGATTCGCTCGAGGCCGTCGGGCTTCGCCGCGATTACACCCGCCGCTATCCCCATGAGTTCTCCGGCGGCCAGCGCCAGCGCATCGGCATCGCCCGCGCGCTCGCGCTGTCACCTGACTTCATCGTCTGCGACGAACCCGTCTCGGCCCTGGACGTTTCGATCCAGTCCCAGATCCTGAACCTGCTTTCGGACCTGCGCCGCCAGTACAACCTGACGTACTTGTTCATCGCCCACAACCTGTCGGTGGTGCAGTATTTCTGCGAGCGGATCGGGGTCATGTACCTGGGCAAGCTCGTCGAGGTCGCGGATACGGAGGCGCTGTACGCAAACCCTCGCCATCCGTATTCGGTGGCTCTGCTGTCAGCCATTCCGGTTCCGGACCCGCGCGTCAGGAAGAAGCGGCTCGTGCTCAAGGGCGATGTGCCGTCGCCGGCCAATCCACCATCGGGCTGTCGGTTCCACACGCGCTGCTGGCTGCGCGAGCAACTCGGTAATCCCGACGTGTGCTCCAGCGAGGACCCGGCCCTGCGAGACATCGGCGGCGGCCAGCAGGTCGCGTGCCACTTCGCGGAAAAGGTGTCCGCCGCCGCGGCGGAGGACATGGCGGCCAGGCAGTCGGTGATCGAGACGGCGGCCGCGCTGCCCGACTAGAGGCGCGGCCGGCCTGTTGCGTGGCCGGCGGCGATTATGTCGCCGTCCGTGCGCTTTTGGCGGATCGGCGTACGATGCGTCTCACGGATGCACCGCATTGCTGTGGCGGCGCCCGCAAGACCCGACATACGTCCATCCGTGGCGAGTCGGGAGCCAGAGTGCAGATGGCCCAACGAAATGCCCGGAGTGGATTTCGGTCTGCACATCCGAATCAGCACCCGCACTTGAAGGAGTGAATATGAGGAAGAGGTTGGCATCTTTGCTGGCCGTGACCGTTCTCGTGGCGGCATGTAGCGCCAGCGCCACGCCCACGGCGGCGCCGTCGGCGATGGGTGGAGAATCCACCGCGCCGAGCACGGCCCCGACGATCGCGCCGAGCACAATCCCGAACGGCGGCAACATGATCGTCGCCCTCGACGGCGACATGGTTCTGGCCGATCCGGCCCTCGTCAGCGATGGCAACTCGCTGTACGTCGAGGCCCAGGTCGTGCAGGGCCTGGTGGGTCTCCAGCCCGGCACGATCAGCACGGTCGTCCCGGTTTTGGCGGCAGCTCTGCCGACGGTGAGCCCGGACGGCCTGACCTACACGTTCAAGCTGCGGACCGGCGTCAAGTTCCATGACGGCACCGACTTCAACGCCGACGCGGTCGTGTACAACTACAACCGCTGGCAGAACTTCCCGGCGGGCGACCTCCAGGACAACGCCTACTACTACGGCGCCGTCTTCGGTGGCTTCGGCACCGCCTCCAACGTGGCCTCGGTGACCGCGCCGGACGAGCAGACCGTGGTCTTCACGCTCAAGACGCCGCAGTCGAACTTCCTGCTGACGCAGACCCTGCAGGTCTTCGGCATCGAGAGCCCGACTGCCCTCAAGGCGGCCAACGCCGACTTGACCCCCATCAAGGACAACAAGTACGCCCAGGGTTCCCTTCCGCAGGGCCAGGACATGGTCGGCACCGGGCCGTTCATGTTCAAGGAGTGGGTCCCCGGCGATCACGTGACCATCGTCAAGAATCCCAACTACTGGGATGCGGCCAATGCGGCCCACGTCGACCAGGTCACCTTCAAGCCGATCGGCGACTCCACGGCCAAGCTGCAGGCCCTGCAGTCCGGCGGCGTGGACCTGGCTCAGACCATCTCGCCCCTGGACGTCCAGTCGGCCAAGGATTCTGGTCTGACGATCATCGATCGCGGCGCGTCCTGCAACCAGCTCAATCTGGCCATGAACCAGAGCGTCGGCGGCAAGTCGACGATCTACGCCAACAAGAACGTTCGCCTGGCTCTGTCCCAGGCCGTGAACAAGGCCAGCTACGTCGACGCCTTCTACGGCGGCGCGGCCGACGTCCCGACGGGCTTCATGCCTTCGGCCACGATCGGCTTCAAGCCGGAGACGATGCCGAGCTACGACCAGACGCAGGCTAAGGCCGACCTCCAGGCTGCCGGCTTGACCGCCGACCAGATGAAGATCGACCTCTACTACCCGTCCAACGTCGTCCGGCCGTACATGCCCGATCCGAAGGGCATCGCCACGGCTATCGCCAACGACCTTACGGCCGTGGGCTTCACGGTCACCCTCAAGACCGAGGACTGGCACGGCGGCTACGTGACCGATGCGACCAACGGCAAGCTGCCGCTGTACCTCTTCGGTTGGACGTGCGACTGGGCAGGTGCGGACAACTTCCTCTACACCGCCTGGTTCGGCTATCAGGACGGCAAGCCCAACCTGCAGTTCGGATGGGCCAACGACGCGGCCAACGCGGCCATGCTCAAGGCCCTGGCTGAGCCGACCGAAGCTGCTGCGAACGCCGACTGGGGCACGGTCCAGGATCTCCTGGCCCAGGACCTTCCGGTCGTGCCGATCGTGAACTCGACACCACCTGGCGCCTACACGAGCAAGGTGAAGGGCTTCGTGGGCGCCGGCAACGCGATCGAGTACTTCAACTCGGTCTACCTGTCGCAGTAACCCTCGCCCGAAGCCGACTCGACCGGGCAACGTAGTCGTCCGGCCGGGAGGTAAGATTCGGCCAAACGGGTCCCCCGGGGTCTGTTCAGACTCCGGGGGACTTTTCTAGCGGAGGAATCCCGCCAGGGTGTTGAGGTTCATCGTTCGTCGGGTACTGGCGGCAATCCCGGTTCTGTTCGGGCTGTCGGTGATCCTCTTCCTGTTCCTGCGCCTGCTCCCCGGCGGCGGGCCGGCCGAGGCGATCCTGGGCCAGCACGCGACCCCGGAGCTGGTGGCCCAGATCAGCAGGACCGAGGGCTTCGATAGGCCGCTGTATGTCCAGTACTTCGAGTACATCGGGCGGCTACTTCACGGCGACTTCGGCGCCAGCTTCATCGACGGCCGGCAGGTCATCGATACGTTCCTGATCCGCTTCCCGGCCACGCTCGAGTTGACGATCGGTGCGCTCATCTTCGCGGTCGGCCTGGGTATCCCGCTCGGCCGTATGGCCGCCCGCCATCCCTATGGCTGGATCGACGGGATCGTGACGGTAATCTCCCTGTTCGGCATCTCCATCCCGGTTTTCGTGCTCGGCTACACCCTGACCTTCGTCTTCGGAGTGCAGCTCCACTGGCTGCCCACGTTCGGCCAGATCGACCCTCGGCTGGACGTGAGTCCGGTGACCCACTTCGCCATCATCGACGCGATCCTGGCCGGGCACTGGCATGTCGTCGATGCTGTCGCTCACCTCATTCTGCCGTCCATCGCGCTCGGCTCGATCCCCCTGGCTGTGATAACCAGGATTACCCGCGCCTCTGTGATCGACGTCAGCAACGAGGACTACGTTCGTACGGCGCGGGCCAAGGGTCTGTCGGATCGCCGGGTAAACGGCCGCCACATCATGCGCAACGCCTGGCTGCCCGTGACCACCGTCATCGGCCTGCAAGTTGGCGCGCTGCTCGCGGGCGCCGTGCTGACGGAGACGGTGTTCGTCTGGAACGGCGTGGGGTCGTGGGTGGTGACCTCGATCCAGAACCACGACTACATCGTGGTCCAGTCGCTGATCCTCATCTTCGCGTCCATCTTCATGGTCGTGAATCTGATCGTGGACGTCGGCTACGCGTTCCTCAATCCGCGGATCAAGTACGGCTGACATGAGCATCTCTCCGGCGACTTTCCCGATCAGCGCCCAGCCGCGCACCAGCCGCGGTCTCTGGGGCGACGCCGCCCGCCGCCTTTTCCGCAACGGGCCGGCCATCCTGGGCATGATCTTCATCGCCACGTTCGTGCTGGCCGCGGTCTTCGCCTCGGTCATCGCCCCATACCCGCCCAACCAGCTCGACCAGCTTGCCAACGGCTTCCACCCGCCAACGCTTGCCCACATCATGGGCACCGACAAGCAGGGCAACGACGAGTTCAGCCGCATCCTGTACGGCGCCCGAATCAGCCTGAGCGTCGGTGTCGTGGCCGTCTTCTTCGGGCTCGTCGGCGGGACGCTGGTGGGCGCCATTGCCGGCGGAGCCGGCGGCAAGATCGACGGGCTGCTGATGCGAATGATCGACGTCCTGCTGGCCGTCCCGGGCATCCTCCTGGCCATCGGCATCGTCGCCTGGCTGGGCCACGGCCTGATCCAGATCATGCTGGCGGTCGGCATCTCCTACTCTCCGATATTCGCCCGGCTGCTGAGGGGTAGCCTGCTGGCGTTGCGCGAGTCCGACTTCGTGATCGCGGCCCGCTCGATGGGCGCGTCGCCGTTGCGCATCCTCGTCCGGCATATGCTGCCCAACGCCCTTACGCCGCTCATCGTCCAGGCCACGCTGGCGGCCGCCACGGCCATCATCGACGTGGCCGGTCTGGGCTTCCTGGGCCTGGGTCCGGGCGATCCGAGGATTGCCGAGTGGGGCGAGATGCTGACCGATGCGAGCGCCTTCCTGCAGAAGGCACCCTGGCTGATCTTCTTCCCGGGAGCGGCGATCGTGATCAGCGCGGTCGGGTTCAACCTCCTGGGCGACGGGCTTCGGGAAGCCCTCGACCCTCGGCTGAAGCGGTAGGCGGCCGATGCATCTTCTCTCCATGCACGACCTCGTCGTCCAGTTCCGGACGCATGACGGCAGCGTCTACGCGGTCAACGGCGTGTCGATGGACCTCGACGAAGGCGAGACCCTGGGCCTGGTCGGTGAGTCGGGCTGCGGCAAGTCGGTCACGAATCTGGCGATCATGCGCCTCCTGCCCAAGCCGGCGGGCCACATCGACGGCGGCGACGTCTTCTTCCAGGGCCAGGACCTGCTATCGCTGGGCGAATCCGAGATGCGAGATCTCCGCGGCAAGGAGATCGCGATGATCTTCCAGGATCCGATGACCAGCCTGAATCCCGTCCTGACCATCCAGGAGCAGATGGTCGAGACGATCCAGGCCCACCGGCGGGTCTCCAAGGCAGACGCCAGAGCCAGGGCCGTCGAACTGCTGGAAATGGTTGGCATCCCCGAGCCGGAGAAGCGGATCCGCAACTTCCCGCACCAGTTCAGCGGCGGTATGCGCCAGCGGGTCATGATCGCCATGGCCCTGGCTCTCGAACCGAAGCTGCTCATCGCGGATGAGCCCACCACCGCGCTTGACGTCACCATCCAGGCGCAGGTCCTGGATCTTCTCAAGCGATTGGCCTCTGAGAAGCACACCGCGGTGATCCTCATCACCCACGACCTGGGCGTTGTGGCCGGCATGACAGAGCGGATCAACGTGATGTACGCCGGCTACGTCGTGGAGAGCGCGCCGACGGCGAGGGTATTCGATCAGCCCCGGCACCCTTATACGGTCGGGTTGCTGCACTCCATTCCCCGGCTCGACGCACTGCCCGGAGACCCCCTTATTCCCATCGAGGGCGTGCCGCCGGATCTCCGCAGCGCACCGAAGGGCTGCCCGTTCGCGCCTCGCTGCGGCTGGCGCGTCGAGAAGTGCTGGACCGACATGCCGCCGCTCGAGCCTCTCGAACCCACCTCCGAGGTCATCACGACGGGCCCGCGCGCCACTCACACGGTGGCCTGCTGGAACCGGCCCAACGCCGACGAGGTGGAGGCGGCCCAACCCCTGCGATCGGGCTTCGTGCCCGCGGCTCCACCACTGGAGGCGGCCCGGTGAACGAGCCGACCACACTCCCGGCGACTCAGCCCGCGTCCCCTCGGCCTCTGCTCGAGCTGGTCGACCTCAAGACCTACTTCCCGATCAGCAGCGGCATGCTCATCAACCGCCACGTCGGCGACGTGCGTGCCGTGGACGGCGTGTCGCTGTCCATCGATCCCGGTGAGACCGTCGGCCTGGTGGGGGAGTCCGGCTGCGGCAAGAGCACCGTCGGGCGGACCGTCCTGAGGCTGTATCGAGCCGACCGCCGGCAAGATCGTCTTCGACGGCCAGGACATCACGACGTCCGAAGGATCGGCGCTGCGGGCCGTTCGGCGCCGGATGCAGATGATCTTCCAGGATCCATATGCCAGCCTGGACCCGCGGATGACGGCGGCCGGCATCGTCGCCGAACCCCTCGAGATACACGGAGTCGTATCCGGCGCCGAGAAGAGGGCGAAGGTCCGCGATCTGCTGGCGACCGTTGGCCTGGACCCTGATTTCGGAGATCGGTACCCGCACGAGTTCAGCGGCGGCCAGCGCCAGCGCATCGGCGTTGCCCGCGCCCTGGCGCTCCACCCCGATCTGATCGTGGCCGACGAGCCCATCAGCGCCCTGGACGTCTCGATCCAGGCCCAGATCATCAACCTGCTCGAGCACCTTCAGGACGAATTCGGCCTGACCTATCTGTTCATCGCCCACGACCTGTCCGTGGTCCGGCATATCAGCGACCGTATCGCGGTCATGTACCTCGGTCGCCTGGTGGAGACCGGTCCCGCGCGGGATCTGTACGAGCGGGCCCTGCATCCATACACGGTGGCTCTGCTGTCGGCGGTGCCAATTCCGGACCCGTCCATCGAGGTCAGGCGCAAGCGCATCATCCTCACCGGCGACGTCCCGAGTCCGTCGAGCCCGCCGCCCGGCTGCCATTTCCACACTCGCTGCTGGCTTCGAACTCGCCTCGGCAACCCCGAACGCTGCGTGGCCGAAGCTCCCGTCCTGCGGGAGATGGCGAGCGGCCATGCCGTGGCCTGCCATTTCGCCGAGGAGGTCGACGGTTCGCCCGAACAGGGTCTCCAGCTGGACAGCCGGCGCGACGGCGGCACGGGTTCAAAGCCCGCGCCCGCGGCTCCGACCGTTCCGCCCGCCTCGCCGCCACCCAGGGGCCACCGCTAGACTCACGCCATGCAGCCGCTTCGTATCGCCCTGGCCCAAATAGCGCCCCGCCTCGGCGCACTTGAAGACAACCTGGCCCGTCATCGGGAACTGCTGAGTCAGGCCCGCGAAGGCGGCGCCGGGTTGGTGGCGTTTCCGGAGCTGGGTCTGACCGGCTACATGCTCCAGGATCTGGCCGCCGAGGTCGCGATGCGACGGGACGACCCCCGGCTGGCCGGGCTCGCGGCCGAGACGCGCGGCCTCAGCGCCGTGGTGTCGTTCGTCGAGGAAGCGGACGACCACCGCCTCTACATCGCCGCAGCCCTGCTCGAGGACGGCGAGATCCGCTTCATCCACCGCAAGCTGTTCCTGCCTACATACGGCCTGTTCGACGAGCGCCGCTTCTTTGCCGCGGGCGACCGGCTGCGGACCGTCAAATCGCGGCTGGGCATCAAGCTCGGCATCGCCATCTGCGAGGACTTCTGGCACCTCGGCGTGCCCGAGACGCTGGCCCTGGACGGCGCCCAGATGCTGATCAACGTTTCGTCGTCGCCGGGACGCGATCTCGCGGCGGTCAACGAAGTGGGACTCGGCACGGCCGTCTCGTGGCGGACATTGATGCGGACCTACGCCCAGCTGACGACGAGCTTCGTGGTCTTCTGCAACCGTGTGGGGTTGGACGAAACGATCAGCTTCTGGGGCGGTTCCGAAGTGATCGCTCCCAGCGGGGAGGCCGCCTTCTCGGCGCCAATGTTCGAGGAGGGCCTGCACTTCGTAGACGTGGAACTCGGCGACGTCCGGCGCGAGCGTATCGGGCTGCCGCTCCTGCGGGACGAGCGGCCGGAGCTGCACCTGCGCGAGCTGCGGCGGATCCTGGCCGAGCGGACGGACATGCCGGTCGACGCTGCCAGCGAGGCTCCCGGAGGGCGGGACGGCGATGGGGCGGGGGAGCGGGCGCGTGGGGCGCGATCGGGCCCGACGAAGCCATGAGCTCGGAGCCGTCGACGGCGTGGTTCGAGCTGCCGGCGGAGCTTGCCATCGACACCGGCATCGCCCGCCGGGTCACAGTCGAATTCATTCGGAACCAGCTCCGCCAGGCCGGCTTCTCGAAGGCCCTGCTGGGGCTGTCCGGCGGCATCGACTCGGCCCTGGTGGCGTACCTGGCGGCCGAAGCGGTCGGCCCGGAGAACCTGCTGTGCGTCCTGATGCCATATCGGACGTCCTCGCCTGAGTCCGAAGGGCATGGCCGGCTGGTGGTCGAGCGCCTCGGCTGCCACAGCGCCGTGGTGGACATCAGCCCGATGGTCGACGGCTACTTCGGCCGTGACGGCGTGGCGGGATCGGGAGGCGAGGAGGCGCTGGCGGCGAGCCAGCTGCGGCGCGGCAACCTCATGGCCCGCGAGCGGATGTGCGTCCTGTACGACCGGTCCGTGACATGGGGCGGCCTGGTCGTCGGCACCGGCAACAAGACCGAATCGCTCATCGGCTACACGACCTTGTTCGGCGACTCGGCCTGCGCCTTCAACCCGATCGGCGACCTGTACAAGAGCCAGGTCCGGCAGGTCGCGGCCGCGGTCGGCGTGCCCGAAGTCATCATCCGCAAGGCGCCTTCGGCCGACCTCTGGCCCGGTCAGACGGACGAGGCCGAGGCCGGCTTCAGCTATCCCGAGCTGGACCGGCTGCTGTTCTGGATGATCGACAAGCGCCGCACGGACGAGGAACTGCTGGCGATGGGCTTCAAGGCGGCCGCCGTCGAGCGAGTCAAGCGGCTGGTCGCGATTTCCGAATTCAAACGCCAGGTCCCGCCCGTTGCCAAACTCGGGCCGCGCACCACGGGCGTCGACTACCTCTACCCGCGGCGCCGGCCGGGGAGCGCCCGCCAGTGAGTGGCGGGGGGAGTGGCGGTGGGAGTGGCGGGGGCCGCCCGCCGGTGAGTGGGGGCCGCCCGCAAGAGAGTGGCGGCCGCCCGCCCAGTGGCGCCGCCGTGTCGGACGGCCGCCTGTTCATCGTCTCGACGCCCATCGGCAACCTCGGCGACGTCACGTATCGGGCAGTGGAGACGCTCCGGAGCGTTCCGCTCGTGGCCGCCGAGGACACTCGCCACACGCGGCGCCTCTTCGCCCGGTACGAGATCGCCACGCGGCTGGTGAGCTACCACTCCCAGAGCGGCCGGGGCCGCGAGCTGGAACTCCTGGAGCATCTTCGGGCGGGGCACGATCTGGCGGTGGTCACGGACGCGGGCACTCCGCTCGTGAGCGACCCCGGCGCGGAACTGGCGGGGGCCTGGGCGGCGGAGGGCGGCGCCGTGATTCCGATACCGGGAGCCTCCGCCGCGCTGGCGGCGCTGGTGGCGAGCGGCCTGGCCGTGGCCCGCTGGACGTTCGAGGGCTTCCTGCCCCGGAGCGGCCGCGAGCGCCGCGAGCGGCTGGCCCGCATCGCCGCCGACGAGCGCGCCTGCGTGATCTACGAGGCGCCGTCTCGGGTCGCCGCCACGCTGGCCGACCTGGCGGTTGCGGCCGGTCCCGAACGCCGAGCCGCGGTCTGCCGCGAGCTGACCAAGCTTCACGAGGAAGTGGTTCGGGGGCCGCTGGCAGACCTGGCCGCCGCGGCCGCGACCGGGCAGATCCAGGCCCGGGGCGAGTTCGCGATCGTCCTGGAAGCGCTGACCGCCGATGCGGTCGCAGCCCGGGACGACGCTCCGACCGTGACGATGGCCGAGGCCCGGCAGATGGTCGATGCTCTCATCGCCTCGGGGATTCGCCGATCCGAAGCCGTCCGCAGCGTCGCCGCCGAAACCCACCTCGATCGCCGCGAGCTGTACCGAGAGGACGGCGCCGCGTCCTGAGAGCGGTTGGAATGGCAGCAGCCCGGGCGATCCCAGCGGTCAGGCCGTGGCCGCCCCGGCGCGTTCCCTGTGCGCCGCCCGGACCGCGACGCTGCTGACGCCGATGCTGATCGCGACCGCAGCCAGCAGCCCGGCGTAGACCTCGCTTGCCAGCAACCCCGACGCCACGAGAATCGCCGCCAGGACGAAGCTGAACTCGCCGATCTGGGCGAGTCCCACGGCCAGCTGCCCGGGCCGCGCGCGCAGCTTGAGCAGTCGTGCCAGCACATACGCCACGGCCACCTTGGCCGCCACGATCAGGATCAGGAACACGCCCAACCACGACAACCCCCGGCCCAGGGCTGCCGGATCGAGCAGGCTGCCGATGGCGACGAAGAAGAGCACGGCCAGGAGGTCTCGGAACGGCAGCAACCGGCGCCGAGCTTCGGCCGCTTCGGGACTCTCGGTAACGGACAAGCCGCCGCCGAACGCGGCCAGGGCGAGAGGCAGGCCGAACACGACGGACCCCAGGCCCGCCAGCGCAAACCCGCTGGCCACGGACACGATCAGGAAGAAGTCCGGCTGGCCGGCAAACGACCGCAACACGCGGGGCAGGATCCTGGCCACGATCAGCGCCACCGCCCCGAAGCCCAGCAGACCGGCGAGCGTCCAGAAGACGCCTCTGTCGCTCGTCTCGGCCAGGGCCAGCAGGACGGCCGCCATCACCACGCCCGTGAGGTCCTGGAGAACGCTCCAGCCGAGCAACGTCGCGTCCGTGTCCGGATCGGTGGTGCGCCGGACGCTGCGCGTCATGTTCACGACGACGACGCTGGACGAGAAGGCCACCCCCAGGCCTAGGACGGCAGCCGGCCACACTGCGATTCCGAGAGCGTTGAAGACGGCGGCCGAGGCGGCGGTCGTCAGGACCATCTGTATCGGCACCGCCAGAAGCAGTCCGCGCTGCTCGCGCCGCAGCCTGAGCGGATCGACCTCTATCCCGACCTCGAACAAGAGCAGCACGACGCCCATGTCGGCCAGGAGTTGCAGCCTCTCACGATCGGCCACATAGCCGGGGGTGAAGGGGGAGACTGCCAGGCCCAGGACCAGGTAGCCGACGACGGCCGGCAGGCCGAGGCGGCGCGCTGCCCATCCGGCGGCGACGGCGCACAGCAGGACGAGGCCGAGTTCCAGGATCGCGGGACCGGTCGAATCCATGGCTGCATCGTAGCGCCAGGGGCCAACCTCGCCCTCGAATGTGGTCCGGGGCGCAGCGGCTTGGGGGTTCCCGCCGCGCCCCGGGGGTCGCGATGCTAGGCCAGGACGAGGACCTGCTCGTCTTCGCCGGCGGGCTGCTCGTCCGCCGATTCGTCGGCCGGTTCGTCCGGAGCCGTGACCATGCCGGCTTCGGCCGCCTCGGCGGGGGAGATAGCCCCCGAGTCCGTCGATTCGGTCGCCTGGGCCTGGCTCGCCAGCGCGTCCGCCTCGTAGTCGCGCTTGCGCCGACCCGAAAGCATCTCCACCGACGTGGCCACGACCTCTGTCTTCCAGTGGCGCGTGCCGCGGTCATCGTCCCACTGGCGGGTCTGGAGGCGGCCTTCGATGGCCACCTGCTGGCCCTTGCCGAGGTACTGGCCGCACACCTGCGCGAGCCGGTCCCAGACCACGACGTTGTGGTATTCGGCCCGCTCCTTGCCGTTGGCGCGGTATTCGTTGGTCGCCACCGCGAAGGTGGCTACGGACGAGCCGCTGGCGAGCGATCGCAACTCCGGATCGCGTGTCAGCCGGCCGGTCAAGAGGACCCTATTCACGGTCCCTGTCTCCTCTTCCGACGCCGTCTGCGACGGCGCCCATTCCAGTGGCGGGCCAGGACACCCTACCCGCGGCCGATCACCTGCGGCTTATCCGCGGCTTAAGCGAAAGATGGCGGCCGGAAGCGCCTGCGCCGGGGCGGCTATCCTGTGTTGGGCCGGCGGGTGCGTTGACGAGGAGCCGCCGGGGGGAAGGAGCGGGTTTGCGGATCATGTCGAGGGGCACCGACGGACAGCGCGTCCCGGCTCTTGGGCGCGCGGTGCGTGCCGCCGCCGCCGTCGCGATCGCGCTGGCAGGCGCGGGCTTCGGCATCGGAACGAACCCCTTGCCGGCCGGCGCCGCCGGACCGGGCGGCAGAGCCGTCGCCTGGGGCGACGACTCCCGCTTCCAGACAGAGGTGGCGTCCGGGGGGCTGGCCGGCGTCGTGGCCGTCGAGGGAGGCTGCCGGCACAGCCTGGCCCTGAAGTCGAACGGGCAGGTGGTGGCCTGGGGCGACGATGCCTACCACCAGATCGACGTGCCAGCGGCGGCGAGGTCCGGCATCGTCACCATCTCGGCCGGCTGCAACCACAACCTGGCCTTCAGATCGAACCGCCAGCTGGCGGCCTGGGGCGACAACAGCTTCGGCCAGACGAACGTCCCCAAGCTGCCGTCGGGCTATCACTGGTTCACATATTCGGCCGGCGAGAACTTCAGCGTGGCGGTCGCGACCAACGGCTCGACCCAGGTCGGCTACGCGTGGGGTGACGGCATGGACACGAGCGCGGTGCTGCCGTGGCCGGTCAAGGACATCGAAGCCTGCGCCGATGCGGACGTGATGCTCAAAAGCGACGGCACGGTTTACGTCGGCGGCAAGGCGACCGCGGCAATGCTGGCGATCCCGGCCGGGCTTTCGGGCGTGGTGGCCGTGGACATCGGGCGCGAGCACGTCGTCGCCCTCAAGAAGAACGGCACGGTCGTCGTCTGGGGCGCGAACGACTACGGCCAGCTGAACGTGCCGGCCGGGCTTTCGGGCGTGAGGGCCATCGCGGCCGGCGCGTACCACACGGTGGCCCTCAAGTCAGACGGTACGGTCGTGGCCTGGGGTCGAAACGACAAGCGCCAGGCCCTGGTGCCGGCCGCTCCGGCCGGGGCCCGCTACAGCGCCGTCGGCGCGGGTACGCTCCACAGCCTGGCCGTGTTGCAGCCCGGCTTGCCCGGAGCTCCGCGAGAAGTCACGGCGGTCGCGAGCGTCGGGTCGGCGATCGTGTCGTGGAAGCCGCCGGCCGGCGACGGGGGGTCGGCTCTCACCGGGTATGAGGTGACGGCCAGCGGCGGCCAGAAGTGCACCACGACTGGAGCGCTCGAATGTACGGTGCCGGACCTGGGTAACGGGTTCTCGTACACGTTCACCGTCAGGGCGGCCAACGCCGTGGGCACGGGCGTCGCGTCGACGGCTTCGGATGCGGTCACGCCCATGGCGGTGTTCACCCCCGCACCGAGTCCGACCTCGGCGACCCCATCCGCGACGCCTCAGCCCACGCCCACCAACACGCCTTCCGCTTCTCCCGCTCCGGTGTCCGGCGAGACTGAGTCCGGCGGCGATTCCGCACTGCGCGCGATCCTGGGCGTCGTCATCGTCGTGTCGCTGGCGGTGCTCGTGACCCTGGGCGCGTTTGCCGCCTACGGCGAGATCAGGCGCCGGCGGTTCGGGGCAGTTGAGGCGGCGGCCCCGAAAGGCGACGAGCCGGAACCCGAGCTGCCCGGGCAGGCGGCCACCGGCAGCGAGGAAGGCCCCGACTCCGCTCGATAGCGGTGGTCCTTCGCTGGCGCGGGACCCTGTAGGATTGGGTTCCCGATAGGAGACCCATGCGCCAGATCAAGGCCCGCCTCGCCAATCGCGCCCCACTCGATCTCTCGAGCCTGGACGAGCGCAGCCTGATGGGCTGCATCGACCACTCCCTGCTGCGGCCCGAGCTGACGAAGGCCGAAGTCGAGGCCGGCTGCGACCTCGCGATCGAATGGGAGACGGCTACCGTCTGCTGCCGGCCCGGCCGATCTGCCGCTGGTGGTTACCCGCCTGCGCCGGACGCAGGTCGGTGCGACGACGGTGATCGGCTTCCCGCACGGCGCGCACGTGTCCCAGATCAAGGAGCGCGAGGCGCTGGTGGCCGTCGACCAGGGCGCGGTGGAACTGGATGTCGTGCTCAACATCGGCGCCCTGCGGTCTGGGGACCTGGGCTACGTCCGGGACGAACTCGCCGGCCTCGTGTACGCGATCGCCCCTACGCCGGTGAAGGTGATCCTGGAGACCGCGTACCTCACTCCGGAGCAGGTCGAGCAGGCTTGCCAGGTTGCGCTGGAGGCGCGGGCGCACTTCGTCAAGAACGGCACCGGCTACTCGCCGCGGGGGGCCGAGCCGGGCGAGATCGCCCTGATGCGTCACATCGTGGGCCCGAGCGTAGGGGTCAAGGCCGCGGGCGGCGTTCGGACCCTGGACGCCATGCTGGCCATGCTGGCCGCCGGAGCGTGCCGCGTCGGCGCCACCGCCACCGCCGCCATCGGGGCGGAGTGGCGCGATCATGGCCCCGAGGCCGTGAAGAAGGCCATCGCCGTCGAGTTCGAGCGGCAGTACCCGACGCAGCCCTGACGCGCGAGGTAAGCCGCCCTCAGGCGGGCCGTCGGGACGCCCCGAGCGCCTGGTATACTTCGCCCGCCCGAGACGAGGAAGCTAGCCCGGGCGGTCACCAAGGAGTGCACGTTGCCGAAGGAAGGCGTGCCGTTCGCCCCGTGAGACGAACCACAACCTTCGCGCCCCCAGGAGCCGCGGCGGCTCCCATGGAGGGGCAGTCTACCCAGGTCCCCGGCCGATCGGCCGAGGGCCTTTTCGTTTCCCGGCTCGCAATTCGTAGCGACGTCCGGAGCGAGCACCGAGGAGTGGAATAGATGCCCGCGACCGTGATCGTCGGCCTGCAGTGGGGCGACGAAGGAAAAGGCAAGACGACCGACTTTCTGGCCGAGGACGTCTCGGCCGTCGTGCGCTACCAGGGCGGCGACAACGCCGGCCACACCATCATGCTGGGCGAGGAGGTCTTCAAGCTCCACCTCGTCCCGTCCGGCGTGCTGTACCCGCACATCAGCCCGATCATCGGCAACGGCGTGGTGGTCAACCCGGCCACGCTCATCTCCGAGCTGGACATGCTGGCCGGCCGGGGCCTGGAGGTCGACCGCGTCCGGGTCAGCAAGCACGCCCACGTGATCATGCCGTACCACATCGCCCTGGACGGGGCGATGGAAGCTCGCCTGGCCAAGGCCGCCGTCGGCACCACGCGGCGAGGCATCGGGCCCGCCTACGCGGATCGGGCCTGGCGGATCGGCATCCGGATGGAGGACCTGCTCGATCCCGAGGCCCTGCGGAGCAAGCTGGCTCGCATCCTGCCGGAGAAGAACGCCACCCTCCAGCGCCAGCACAAGGTCGAAGGCTTCGACCTCAACGAGCTGGTAGAGCTGGCGACCGGCTGGGGCAAGCGCCTGGCGCCGCACATGGCCGACACCACGCAGCTTGTCCAGGAGCGGCTGTCCCGGGGCGAGCACCTGCTGTTCGAAGGCGCGCAGGGAACGCTGCTGGACCTGGACCACGGGTCCTATCCCTTCGTTACGTCGTCCAACCCGATCGCGGGCGGCGCGTGCACCGGCGGCGGCATCGGGCCGCTCCAGGTAGACGAAGTCCTGGGCGTGATGAAAGCCTACGCGACCCGCGTCGGGGCCGGCCCGTTTCCGACGGAACTGACCGAGGAAATCGGGGAGGGGATCATCGACCGCGGCCGCGAGTTTGGCACCACGACCGGGCGGCGCCGCCGGGTGGGCTGGTTCGACGCCGTGCCCCTCCGCTATGCCGTGGCCGTCAACAGCGTCAGCTCCATCATGCTCAACAAGATCGACATCCTGTCCGGCCTGGACGAGGTGCTGATCTGCATGGCCTACGAGGTCGACGGCAAGCGCGTCGACTGGTGGCCCTCGGACGCGGACGTACTGACGCGGGCGAAGCCGGTCTATGAGCGCTTCCCCGGCTGGACCGAGCCGCTCCACGGCTGCCGGACGATGGCCGATCTGCCGGAGAACGCGCGCCGCTACGTGGATGCCGTGGAACGGCTGTCCGGAGCCCCGATCGCGCTCGTGTCCGTCGGGCCGGAGCGGCATCAGACGATCGAGCGGCGCGAGAGACCGCAGCGGCCCAAGCCGGCGGGCGTCAACGGCGTAGTCGGCGGAACCGGGCCGGGGGCCGGAACGGCAGCCGGGATCGCCGGCCGATGACTCCCCAGGCCGGCGGCATTGCTTCCGGGCCCGCCCGCATCCTCGTGGTGGGCGGCGGGGGGCGCGAGCACGCCCTGGTCTGGAGCCTGGCCCGGGAAGCCGGCGTCGAGCGTGTCATAGCCGCTCCCGGCAGCGACGCCATCGGCGCCGAAGCCAAGGTCCGGTGCGTGCCGGGGGTCTCCGCCACGGACCCCGCCGCCATCGTGGCTCTGGCCACGTCCGAAGACGTGGACCTGGTCGTCGTGGGTCCCGAGGCCGCGCTGGCCGCCGGCGTCGCCGACGCCCTCATGGATGCCGGAGTGCCCGTCTTCGGGCCCATGCAGGCGGCCGCCCGCATCGAGTCCAGCAAGGCCTTCTGCCACGACGTGGCCGCCGCCGCCGGAGTCCGGATGGCGCGCGGCAAGCCCTTCACCGCTCTCGCGCCCGCGCTCGCCTTCGCCCGCGAACTGGCCGGCGCTCGGGGCTCGCGGGGAGTGGTGGTCAAGGCCGACGGCCTGGCCGCCGGCAAGGGTGTCACCGTCTGCGACGACATCGCCTGCGCGGAGGCGGCGTTGCGCGGCCTGTTCGAGGGCGTGCCGGAGAGCGGCGCCGCCGAGCCGGTAGCCGTGGTCGAGGAGCGCCTCGTCGGCGCCGAAGCCAGCCTGATCGCCCTGTGCGACGAAACCAGCGCCCTGGCCCTGCCGCCGGCCCGCGACCACAAGCGGCTCATGGACGGCGACGCCGGCCCCAATACCGGTGGCATGGGCGCCTACAGTCCCGTGCCGGATCTACCTGAGAGCCTCTGCTCCACGCTCCTGGACGTGATCCACCAACCGGTGCTGGCCGAGCTGGCCCGCCGGGGCCTGCCCTTCCGCGGCGCGCTGTACGCCGGCCTGATGCTCACGCCGGAGGGGCCGGTCCTGCTCGAGATCAACGCCCGTTTCGGTGACCCCGAGACGCAGGCGCTGCTGCCACGCCTGGCCGTGCCGCTGGGCCCGTTGCTCCTCGGCGCGGCCCAGGGCGATCTGGCGGGCGCCGCCGCGGCGCTCCGGATCGGCGGCCGGCTGCTGCCCACGACCGGCGACGCGGCGGTGGCGATCGTGCTGGCGGCGGCCGATTACCCCGGCACGCCCCGCAAGGGCGACGAGATCCGCGGCCTGACAGATGCCACTGCCGCGGGAGCGACCGTATTCCATGCCGGGACGGCGTGCGGGCCGGACGGCCGTTATCGGACCAACGGCGGCCGGGTGCTCTCGGTCGTGGGGCTTGGAACCGGCCTCGCCGAAGCCCGTGCCAGCGCGGAAGCGGCGGCCTCGACGATCGAGTGGGACGGCATGCACCGGCGCCGCGACATCGCCGCCCGCATCCCCGGCGGCAGGCCCGCAAAGGGTTCTCCGGCCCCGATCTCGTCCGGCTGGGACCCGGCGACCGCCGGAAACCGCGAGCCGGGCGGGAGCCCGAAGAAGGGGACCGGCGCATGATTCCGCGCTACACCCTGCCCGAGATGGGCGCCCTGTGGACGGACCGGGCCAGGTTCGAGCAGATGCTCCGGGTGGAGGTCGCAGTCGCCCGGGCCGAAGTCTCGCGCGGCATGGTTCCGGCCGCGGCGGTGAAGGCCATCGAGGCGCGCGCCCGGATCGACGTCGATCGCATCGCCGAGATCGAGAAGACCACGGACCACGACGTCATCGCCTTCGTCAGCCAGGTCGCCGAGACGGTGGGCGAGGAAGGCCGCTTCCTGCACCTGGGCTTGACGAGCAGCGACGTGGTGGACACGGGCCTGGCACTCCAGCTCCAGGCCTCCGGCCGGCGGCTCGTCGAGGACGCCGACGGGCTCATCGAGGCCCTGGTAGAGCGGGCCCGCAAAGAAGCCGGCACGGTGATGATGGGCCGGACCCACTCCGTCCACGCCGAGCCCACCACCATGGGCATGAAGATCGCGGGTTGGGCCTTCGAGGTCGCCCGTGACCGGGCCCGCCTGGCGCAGGCCGCGGACGACGCCGCGACCGGCAAGATCAGCGGCCCAGTCGGCACGTACAGCCACCTGGACCCGGACCTGGAAGAGGAAGTCCTGGCGGACCTGGGCCTGCATTGCGACCCGATCTCCACCCAGATCGTCCAGCGCGACCGCCACGCGGCCCTGCTGGCCGCCATCGCCATCACCGGCGGCTCCCTGGAGCGCATCGCCACGGAGATCCGCAACCTCCAGCACACGGAGATCGGCGAGCTGATGGAGCCGTTCCGGGCAGGCCAGAAGGGCTCCAGCGCTATGCCCCACAAGCGCAACCCCATCCTGTGCGAGCGGATCGCCGGCATGGCCCGCCTGCTGCGCGGCTACGCCGCGGCCGCCCTGGAGAACCAGCCTCTCTGGCACGAGCGCGACATCTCGCATTCGTCCGCCGAGCGCGTCCTGCTCCCCGACGCCACGATCCTGCTGGACTACATGCTGGTCAAGACCAAGGGCCTGGTGGAGCGCCTGGTCGTCAGGCCGGAGCGGATGCGCGAGAACATCGAGCGCGGCCTCGGCCTGCACTGCAGCAGCCGGGTGCTGCTGGCCCTCGTGGAGCAGGCCGGCCTGAGCCGCGAAGACGCCTACGCTATCGTCCAGCGCAACTCCATGAAGGCGGCCGACGAACGCGTACAGTTGCGCGACATGCTGGCCACGGACCCCGAAGTCGCCGCCCGCCTGTCCGACGAGGCCATCGCCGATTGCTTCGACGAGAGCCACTTCCTGCGCAACGTCCAAACTGCCCTCGACCGACTCGAAGAGCTCGTCCCTACGGGCACCGCCCGCGCTCGAAAGGAGGCCGCCAATGCCGCCAGGTGATCCGATCGCCCTCCCCGGTGACCCCCGCGCCGCCGCGACCGAGCATGCCGCCGGCTTCGTCCGCTCGGGCAAGGTCCGCGACCTGTTCGACCTGGGCGACCGCCTGCTGCTCGTCGCGAGCGATCGGCTGTCCGCCTTCGACGTCGTGCTGCCGACGCCCATCCCGGACAAGGGCCGGGTCCTCACGGGCCTGAGCCGGTACTGGTTCAAGGAAACCTCGGACATCATCCACAACCACCTGATCAGCACCAACGCCGACTCGTTGCCGTCGCATTTCACCGACGACGCCGGCAAGCGGGAGCTACGCGGCCGGATGATGGTCTGCCGCAAGGCGAAGGTGCTGCCGATCGAGATAATCGTCCGTGGCTACGTCGCCGGCTCCGGCTGGAAGGAGTACAAGGCCCAGGGGACGATCTGCGGTATCCGGCTGCCGTCCGGTCTGCGCGAGAGCGACCGGCTGCCGCAGCCGATCTTCACCCCGTCCACCAAGGCCGAAGAAGGTCACGACCAGAACATCAGCTTCGACCAGACCGTGGAGCTGATCGGCGGTGAAATGGCCGAACGCGTTCGCGAGATCGCAGTCGACCTGTACTGCCGCGGCGCCGACGACGCCCGGAAGGCGGGCATCCTGCTGGCCGACACGAAGTTCGAGCTGGGGACCTCCGTTGATACGGGTGAGCTGATGCTCGTGGACGAGGTCATGACGCCCGACTCGAGCCGTTTCTGGGATGCCGCGCTCTACGAACCCGGCCGGGCCCAGGATTCGTTCGACAAGCAACCCGTCCGCGACTGGCTCGAACGCCAGCCGTGGGGCAAGACCTACCCCGGGCCGGAGCTGCCGGCCGAAATCGTGGCCGACACCCGCCGCCGCTACGTCACCGCCTTCGAGCGGATCACCGGCGCCAGCTTCGAGCGCTACCTGCAGGAGGATCTGATCGCCCGATGAGTGAGTTCCGCTTCGCCGTCAACGTCCTGCCCAAGCCGGGCATCCTCGACCCTCAGGGTCGCGCCGTGGAGCAGAGCCTGCCGCACCTGCACGTGACGAACGTGTCGAAGGTCCGGGTAGGGCGCCGCGTGGAGCTGACCGTCGCCGCCGAGGGCGAATCGGAGGCCCGTGCCGCCGTCGACGGCCTCGCCAAAGAGCTTCTCAGCAACCCGCTCATCGAGGCCTACACGCTGGAGCTGCTCGAAGCGACCTCGTCTACGAAGCAGGCGGCGCGAACGTGAAGGTCGGCGTCGTCATCTTCCCGGACTCCAACTCGGACGTCGATTCGCTCAACGCGCTCGAGGTCGCGGGGGTAGAGCCCGTCCGCCTGTGGCACGAGTCGCCTGACCTGCAGGGCGTCTCGGCCGTGATCCTGCCGGGCGGGTTCGCTTACGGCGACTACCTCCGGGCGGGCGTGATTGCTCGCTTCAGCCCGGTCATGCGCGGGGTTTCGGACTTCGCCGCCCAGGGCGGCCACGTGCTGGGGATCTGCAACGGTTTCCAGGTGCTGGCCGAAGCGAAGCTCGTGCCGGGGGCGCTGCTGCGCAACCGCTCGCTCCGTTTCGCCGGCAAGCTGACCCTGATCAAGCCCGAACGTCTGAATTCGCCGTTCACGAACAAGGCAACGGGTGCGCCCCTGCGCGTCCCGGTAGCGCACGGCGAAGGCTGCTACTACGCCGACGAAGCCACCCTGGACGAACTCGAGCGCGAGGGCCAGGTCCTGTTCCGGTACGTCCGCGAAGACGGTACGGCGGCGCTCGATCCGGACGATCAAGCCAACCCGAACGGCTCGCTGCGAGCCATCGCCGGGGTCTGCAACAAGAAGGGCAACGTGGCGGGTTTGATGCCCCATCCGGAGCGTATGTCCGAGCCGATACTGGGCCGGGACGACGGCCTGCAGCTGATCCGCTCGCTGGTCGAAAGCGGACGTGCCTGGGAGGCCGCCCGATGAGTCACATGGACGGCGCGGCCGACGGCAAGGCCACCGGCGCTTCGGCCGCAGCCGAAAGCGTCAAGGCGATGGCGCCGGAGGCGCCACTCGCCCTGCATCGCCAGCTCGGCGTCACCGACTACGAGCTGGAGGTCATCTGCCAGAAGCTCGGCCGGGAGCCCAACCACACCGAGCTGGCCATGTTCAGCGTGATGTGGAGCGAGCACTGCTCGTACAAGAGCTCCAAGCCGCTGCTCAAGACCCTGCCGACCAAGGGCCGCGGAATGATGGCCGGGGTGGGCGACAACGCCGGCGTTCTGCGCATCGGGGACGGGCTGGCGGTCGCGTTCAAGATCGAATCGCACAACCACCCGTCCGCCGTGGAGCCGTACCAGGGCGCCGCGACCGGCGTGGGCGGCATCCTGCGCGACATCTTCACCATGGGCGCCCGCCCGATCGCCGTCCTGGACGCGCTGCGGTTCGGCAATCCGTCGGATCCTCGGACCCGGCATCTCGTGGACGGCATCGTCCGCGGCGTCGGCGGCTACGGCAACTGCGTGGGCGTGCCCACCGTCGGCGGCGAACTGGTCTTCGACCCGAGCTACCAGGGCAACCCGCTCGTCAACGTCATGGCCATCGGCCTGCTCGAGGAGCGGATGCTCATCCTGGCCGAGGCGCCCGGACCGGGCAACTACGTCGTCCTGTTCGGCTCTACGACAGGCCGCGACGGCATCGGCGGAGCGAGCGTGCTCGCGTCGGCGACGTTCCAGGACCAGGACCCGTCGAAGCGGCCGGCGGTCCAGGTCGGCGACCCGTTCGCGGAGAAGCTGCTCATCGAGGCCAGCCTGGAGCTGATCGACCGCCGGCTGGTCGTGGGAATCCAGGATCTCGGCGCAGGCGGCATCTCGTGCGCGACCTCGGAGTCGGCCGACAAGGCCGGCACCGGCATCCTCCTGGATCTCGACGCGATCCCGCGCCGCGAGCCCGGCATGGCGCCCTGGGAAGTCATGATCTCCGAGTCGCAGGAGCGAATGCTCGCCACCTGCACTCCCGAGAACTTCCCGGCGGTGCGCGAGGTGTGCGAGCGCTGGGGCATTCCGATCGCGCTCGTCGGCCGGGTCACCACGGACGGCGACATCACGATCGATCGAAGGCGGCATCGGCAACGACGGGCAGGCCAACCCGGGCGCCAAAGTGGTCGCCAGGGTGCCGGCCAAGGCCCTTACCAGCGAGGCCATCGTCCACAACCGCCTGGCCAACCCGCCGGCTCGACGCCGCCAGGCGCCCGCCCCGGGGATCCCCCTCACGGCCCAGGACGGCCTGCCGGAGCGCGGCATGGACCCCGCCGCGGTGCTGGCGGCGCTGCTCGGCAGCGCCAACCTCTCAAGCCGGCGCTGGGTCTACGAGCAGTACGACTCGAGCGTCCAGAGCAACACCGTCGAGTGGCCCGGCCACGGCGCCGCCGTCCTGCGAATCAAGGGCACGACCAAGGCCCTGGTCGCGACGACCGACGGCAACCAGACGGTCAGCGCCGCTGGATCCGTACCTGGGCGCGCAGCTGTCCGTCGCCGAGGCGACCCGCAACGTCTCGATCACCGGTGCGCGGCCGCTCGGCATCACCAACTGCCTCAACTACGGCAACCCGGAGAGGCCGGAAGCGTTCTGGCAACTCCAGGAGGCGGTTCGGGGCATGGGCGACGCCTGCCGCGTGTTCGGCATCCCGGTCACCGGCGGCAACGTCTCGCTCTACAACGAGTACCCGGGCGGCGCCATTTCGCCGACGCCGGAGATCGGCGTAGTGGGCCTGCTCGACGACGTGGCCACGCTGGTCCGGCCGCCGTTCGCCGCCGATGGCGATACGGTCATCCTGATCGGCGAGAGCACGCCGGGACTGGCAGGTTCCGCGTACGCGGAGCTGGCCGGTCTGGCCTCCGAGGATGCCCCTCCGGACATCGATCTCGAGCGCGAAGCGGCGCTGCAGACGTTCATCCGGGAAGCCATCGGCCGCGGGCTGGTGGCGTCCGCCCAGGACGTGTCCGGCGGCGGGCTGGCGGTGGCGATCGCCGAGTGCTGCATGTGGAGCGGCCTCGGCGCGCAGCTGCGGGTCGGGGTCTCCGGCTCTCCGGCGATCGCGCTCTTCGGCGAGAGTCCGTCGCGCCTGGTGCTCTCGTGCCGGCCGCGGCACGCGCCCGCCATCGAGCTGCTGGCACGGCAATTCGGCCTCGCGGCGGCCACCCTCGGCACGACCGGGGGCGACCGGCTCCGCATCGATCTGGCGGGGCAGGGGGCCACGGGCGCGGCCGAGGAACGCGGCTCCCGCGTCGCCGACGCCCTGGACGTGTCCGTCGCGGATCTCAAACACGCCTGGGACAACGGGCTGACCCGCGCCCTGGGCCTCGACGCGAACGGCGAGGCGCGCTAGACATGTGCGGCATCTTCGGCGCAGTAACGCCCGGCGCCGACGCCGCCGGCCTCGCGGCGCTCGGGGTCTTCTCGCTACAGCACCGCGGCCAGGAATCGGCCGGCCTCGCCGTCAGCGACGGCGAGCAGCTGATGCTCTACAAGGACCTGGGCCTGATCGCCCAGGTCCTGGACGAGCGCCGCCTGCCGAGCCTGCGCGGTCCGCTGGCGATCTCCCATTGCCGCTATTCGACAACCGGTTCGACCGTCTGGGAGAACGCCCAGCCGACCTTCCGGCTGAGTCGAGGTCGCTCCATCGCGATCGGGCACAACGGCAACCTCGTCAATACCCGCGAGCTGCTCTCGCACCTCGAGGGTGGCAAGACGCGGCTCTCCGCCACGACCGACACGGAGCTGCTGACCACGCTTTTGGCCGACGATCCGGCCAGCGACACGGTCGAAGCGTTGAGGCACGTTCTGCCGCTGGTGCAGGGCGCGTACTCGCTGGCCATCCTGGACGAGAAGCGCGTCATCGGCGTTCGCGATCCGTTCGGTTTCCGGCCCCTCGTGCTGGGCCGGCTGGATCCGGCGCCGGACGACCCGCAAGGCCTCCGCTCGGGCGGCTGGATGATCAGTTCCGAATCGGCCGCCATCGAGGTCGCCGGCGGGACGGTGGTTCGGGACGTCGAGCCGGGCGAGATCGTCATCCTCGAGGAGGGTCGCGATCCGGTCTCCGTCCGCTTCGCCGAAGGGCACGAGCAGCTGTGCGTCTTCGAACTGATCTACTTCGGCCGGCCGGATTCGTACATGCTCGGCCGCAACCTCTACGAGTCGCGCCGCAGGATGGGCGTGGCCCTAGCCGCCGAGGCGCCGGTCGAAGCCGACCTGGTGATGCCGGTGCCGGACACCGGTGCGCCCGCGGCCGCCGGGTTCGCCGAAGGTTCGGGCTTGCCGTATCGCGAGGGCATGGTTCGCAACCGCTACAGCGGCCGGACGTTCATCCAGCCGTCCCAGGGCCTGCGCCAGCGCGGCGTCACGGTCAAGCTGTCGCCGCTGCGCGAGGTCGTGGCCGGCAAGCGCCTGATCGTGGTCGACGACTCCATCGTGCGTGGCACGACCACCCGCCAGATAGTGGCTCTCTTGCGTAAAGCCGGGGCCGCGGAGGTTCACGTCCGGATCTCGTCGCCGCCGATCCACCATCCGTGCTTCTACGGCATCGACACTCAGATCGAGACGGAGCTGATCGCGTCCACCCACTCGGTGGATGAGATCCGCGAGTTCATCGGCGCGGATTCGCTGTCGTTCCTCTCGATCGAGGGCGTTCTGCAGGGCCTCGACCTGCCCTACGAACGATTTTGCTTTGCCTGCTTCGACGGCCGCTACCCGGTCCCGGTGCCCTACGACACGGCCCGCCACAAGTTCGTCCTGGAGGACGCCGAGGGCGAGCCGGTTTCGCAGGGGGAGATCCGGCGGTGAGCGCGCCTCACGGTAACGGCTCCGGCGCGGCGCCTCGCGGCGCAAAGTCCGGCGGCGCGTGGGAGGCGTATCGCGCCTCGGGCGTGGACATCGACGCGGGCGAGCGGGCGGTCGAGCTGATGCGCGACGCCGTGGAGGCCACGCGGCGGCCCGAGGTGCTAGGCGGCATCGGCGGCTTCGCCTCGGCGATGGCCCTGCCGGCGGGGTACCGAGAACCGGTGATCGTCAGCTCCACGGACGGCGTGGGGACCAAGACCGCGATCGCCATGAAGCTCGGCCGGTACGAAGCGATCGGCCATGACCTGGTGGCGATGTGCGCGGACGATCTGGTCTGCAGCGGCGCCGAGCCGCTCTTCTTCCTGGATTACGTGGCGGTGGGCCGCGTCTTCCCGGATCGCGTGGCCGCGATCGTGACCTCGATCGCGGACGGTTGCCGTCTGGCCGGCTGTTCGCTGATCGGCGGCGAAACGGCCGAGCACCCGGGCCTGATGGAGCCCGACGAGTTCGACCTGGCCGGCTTCTGCGCCGGAGTCGTGGAGCGCGACCGGATCATCGACGGTTCGGCTGTTCGCGCAGGGGACGCGCTGATCGGGATCGCTTCGACCGGACTGCATTCGAACGGCTTCTCGCTCGTACGGCGCATCGTGGCCGAGGCGGAGCTGGACCTGGGCGAGGGCTACGCCGAGCTGGCATGCCGGATCCTCGGCCCCGCGACGGCCCCAGAACCTGAGACTGCGGAGCTGACGCTGGGTGAGGTCCTGTTGACGCCGACCCGCGTCTACTCGAAGGCGATCCTGGAGGTTCGCGCCCGGCTGGTGGCGATGGGCGAGGACTTGCACGGGGTGAGCCACATCACCGGTGGGGGGCTGCCGGGCAACGTGCCGCGCATCCTGTCCAAGGACCTGGGCGTGCGGTTGTATCCCGCGACGTGGCCGATGCCGTCGATCATGTCGTTGCTGGGTGCGCTCGGCGGTCTGTCGGCCGCGGAACTGCGTTCGACCTTCAACGGCGGCCTGGGCATGGTCCTGGCGCTTCCCGCGGGTGCGGTAGAGGCGGCCATCTCGGCCGTCGCCGAATTCGGTTTCGAAGCCTGGCGCGTCGGCGAGGTAGTGGCGCTCGGAGAGGCTGGGGCGGCGTACTCGGAGGCGTGAGCGGCCGATGGCGGTCCCATCTTGCCCATTCGCGCCGCTCCGCGCCGGGGTTTGCGCCGCTCCGCGCCGGGTCCGCGCCGCGCCGGGTTTGTGGCAGATACGCGCACCGGGCGTGTTATCCGCAGGGTCAGGGTCGTAAGGAGCCGCGAGCGGGGCCTCGACCCGAATCTCACGCTCGGCGGCCCGACCATTTCGCTGCGAACGACCTCCCGAGGGTCGGATCAGGTCCGGATCCGGCTCGAGAAGCTGGATAACACGCCCGCCAGACGTATTTGACCGGGACCGAGCCGCCGCGCGCGAATCAAACCCGGAACGTGTTGCGCGAGGTCCGGCCCGGAATGTGGGCACGAGCGCCGAGTGGCCGCATCTCCTGACATACGTCGCCCCCGGCGTCGTCAGGCCGCCGAATGGCCGCATCTCCTGACATACGTCGCCCCCGGCGTCGTTAGGCCGCCGAGTGGCCGCATTTCCTGACATACGTCCCCCCGGCGTCGTTAGCCAGGGTCCGGCGCCGCGCACACGCTAGATCGGTCCGGTTGCGGGGCGAAATGACCTCCCAGACACCCCGAACACGCGAATACGGACCGTTTCGCAGCCGGTTCGCGCCATAAGCCGGAGCCCGAGGTCCGGTCCATGTCGTCGACGGGCAGCGATCGCGACTAACGCCGGCCCCGGCGACATATGTCAGGGCCGCGGGCAACGGAGAGGTGGGGGTCGGCTCACGTTCCGGCCGACTTTCCGGGCGCGCAAACCAATAGACTTGGGCAGTCGCAGTGGAGGCGGCAGGCGGCAAACGGAGGAGGTTCGGCGTGGCGCATCGGATCGCGGTTGGGGTTTCCGGAACCGGCAGCAACCTGCGCGCACTGCACGCGACAGCGCAGCGCGGCGCGCTGGACGCCGAAATCGCCCTCGTCTTCGCCGATCGCGCGTGCGCGGCCCTGGATTGGGCGGCGAACGAGGGCATCGAGACGCTGCTCGTTCCGGCCGCACTCAGGGGCGACGAAGCCGCACGAGCCGAGGAAGACAAGATCCTCGCTGAAACGCTCGCCGCCACAGAGCCGGAGCTGGTCGTGCTGGCCGGCTACATGCGCGTCGTCGGCCCGGCGGTGCTCAAGGCCTTCCCGAACAAGATCCTCAACCTCCACCCCGCGCTCCTGCCCGGCTTCCCCGGCGCCCACGGCGTGGCCGACGCGCTCGCGGCCGGCGTCAAGGTCACCGGCGTGACCGTCCACTTCGTCGACGCCTCGCTCGACGGCGGCCCGATCGTCCTCCAGGACTCCGTGCCCGTGCTTGCCGACGACACCGAAGAGACGCTGTTCGAACGAATTCACGCGGCCGAACACCGGCTCCTCCCGCGAGCCGTCGGCCTGGCTCTCGCCGGCGCGCTCACGATCGAAGGCAAGTCCGTCAGGATCGACGCCGCGAAGGCGGCCGCGAAAATGGCCGTCCCGCACCGGGCGCTGCTTTCGGTCTACGACAAGACCGGCCTGGTCGAATTCGGAGCCGGGCTGGTTCGCCTGGGCTTCGAGCTGGTTTCGACCGGGGGCACCGCCCGCGCGCTTCGCGAGGCCGGCCTTCCGGTGACCGACGTTTCGGCCGTGACCGGCTTCCCGGAGATGCTCGACGGGCGGGTCAAGACCCTGCATCCGCGCGTGCACGCCGGCATCCTGGCCGACCGACGTGTGACGGCCCATCGCGAACAACTCGCCGCCGCCGGCATCGACCCCTTCGAGCTGATCGTCAGCAACCTATACCCGTTCGCCGCTGCGGCCGAGAAGCCCGGCATCAGCTTTGACGACCTGGTCGAGGAGATCGACATCGGCGGGCCGTCGATGGTCCGCGCGGCAGCCAAGAACCACGCCAGCGTCGCCATCGTGACTTCGCCGGATCGATACGAGACGGTGCTGGCCGAGATCCAGCGCGACGGCAAGGTAGGGGAGGGGCTGCGCGCGGCTCTGGCGATCGAGGCCTTCCGCCATACAGCCGCCTACGACGCCCGAATTGCCGCAGAGCTGCCCGCCCGAATGGAGCAGTCCTGCTGCGGCTTGCCGGACGAACCGGGTCTGCCGGGTGCCAGCGATCCGTATCCGCCCGTCCTGGTCGTAGGTCTCGAGAAGGTCGAAACACTCCGCTACGGCGAGAACCCGCACCAGCAGGCCGCCCGATATCGCCGGCCCGGCTCGACCCAGTGGTCGGGGCCGTTCGCGCTGGGAGGTTCGATCCTGCAGGGCAAGGCCCTCTCCTACAACAACGTCCTCGACGCTTCCGCCGCCGACGCCCTCGCCCGCCAGCTGCGTGGCCCCGGGGTGATCGTGATGAAGCACACCAACCCGTGCGGCGCCGCCGAGCGCGCGACCCTCGCCGATGCGTGGCAGGACGCCCTGGCCGGCGACCCCGCGTCGGCGTACGGCGGCGTCGTGGCGCTGACCAGGGAAGTGGACGCCGCCACAGCCGCCGGTCTGGCCTCGATCTTCCTGGAAGTGATCATCGCGCCGGCATACTCGGCCGCGGCCATGGAGATCCTGTCCAAGAAGCAGAATCTGCGGCTCCTGGAGGACCCGCTGCTGGGCACGGGGGAAGCGGCGCCGTTGCCCGATCCACTGGGCTCGATCCGCGTGGCCGGAGGCGGAGTGCTGGTGACCGCCGCGGACGTCATTCCGGACGATCCATCCACCTGGAAGGTGGTCACGTCGCGGGCGCCCTCCGAATCCGAGATGCGCGACCTGGATCTGGCCTGGCGGCTGTGCCGCGGCGTCACGTCCAACGCGATTGTGCTGGTCAAGGACGGGATGGAGATCGGCCTGGGTTCCGGCCAGACCTCGCGCGTCGACGCCGCCCGCCAGGCAGTGGCCAAGGCCCTCGCCTTCCACGGGCCCGATGCCCTGCGCGGCGCCGCGTGCGGCTCGGACGCGTTCTACCCGTTCCCGGACGCCGTCCAGGTCTGCCTCGACGCCGGCGTGACCGCGTTCGCCCAGCCGGGCGGCTCGATCCGCGACGCCGACGCTATCGCCGCCGCGGAGGCGGCCGGGGCCGCGATGGTGACCACGGGCGTCCGGCACTTCAGGCACTAGAGTGGGCCGGCCCGCGGCGAGTGACCGACGGCCGGTCGCCGCATTTCCGGCACCAGGCGAGCGCGCTCAGCAGCGCATTTCCCGCTGGACGCGGCGGCGTAGACTGTCGCACGTCACCGGCTTGTCAGGGAGTGGGCAGTGGCCGTTGCGGAGCGAGTCGATGGACGGGAACGGACCGGCGCGTCGCGCCGCGTTTCCGTACGGCAGATCGCCGGCGCGTCGCTGATCGCCGCAGGCTTGCTGCTGCTCGGGTTCGCCGCGCAGGGTGCGGCCGCACGCGCGACCGACGCCGGAACGATACGAGCGGGCGCAACGCCGGTCGCCTTTGACGGCGGTAACGACGCTGACGACTACATCCATCCGCTCGGTACGGGGCCGCTGGACGAGATAGCCGCGGGCCTGGCGGAGAACGGCAAGAACACGGTCCCGCCCACTCCGAGCGATGCGGATCTGGGCGGGGTCGCCGCCACGGGATTGCTGCTGCTCTCGGCCGGCGGCGCCACGCTCGCCGGAGGGGCCGGCGGGCTGTCGGGACTCGCCGGTGGGGGTCCGAGCAGTCCAGGCGGCTCGGGCGGTCCCGGCTCGGGCGCCCCCGGTGGCCCCGGCTCGCGTGGCCCCGGCTCGGCCGGGAGCCCCGGCGGTCCCAGCTCGGCCGGGAGCCCCGGCTCGGGTGGCCCCGGTCTCGGTGGCGCCACGACGACCGGGATCGAGCATGCCAGGGCCGCCGCAGACGTTGCCGCGGGCGCAGGACACGGCGCGACAACAACCGCCGCGACGGCCGGCGCCGCGGGATTCCCGACCACCCCGCCGCTGCCGTGGGTGGGTGGCATAACCACCGCCGCGACCTCCGGGCTGCCGCTGCCCCGGCCCGAGCTGATCGAGGCCGGCCTGAGCATCTACCGCTCGATGAAGCGCGTCACGTCCGACGTCGATCCGGCGGGTTACGGCGCGAGCGACTTAGCCGAGTTGATCGGGGACGCGACGGCGATCGGGGCGCTGGCCAGCATCCTGGCCCCGGCCGCGAACCTGATCGATCTGGCGACTGCCGGCGTCTCCTCTGCCGCCGAGACGGCCGATCCCCGAGAAGTCGTCGACCGGTTGCGCCGGAGCTTCGGCCAGTTGGGCTATATGCAGGGCGTCCTGGACGAGAACGTTGGCCGGGCGGACGGCAAGCTGACCGGCCTCGACGGCGCCCCGGAAGGCAAAGCCGCCGAACCCGAGCCGCCGCTTCCGCCGGACGTCGGGACCCTGACCTTCCGGCAGCTTCGCGAAGGGCGCGAGACCTGGGCGGTTCGGGCCGACATCGAATTCGACGCTTTGATCGCGGCTGAAGCCGATCTGGCCGAGTTGGACAACCTGCGCCGGAACCTGGGCCACCAGATCGACGCCGTGAACGACCTGCTGGCGAATCTCGACGACGCCGGAACACATCTCGTCCCGCATCATCTGGCGGACACGCTGCGCTACGGCCTGGGCTGGTACAAGGCCGGGGATCCCGATCGGATGATCTCGGCTTTGCGGGAAGTAAGCCTTCAGGGTCGAATTCCCGCACAGCCGGCCCAGCACGCCGAGCCGGCCGAACCGGTGGCTCCGCCCCAGCCCGAACCGAAGGGCAAGGGGTCGAAGGACAAGCCCGGCAAAGGCAAGGGCTCAGCCGCCGCTTCGGACGTGATAGCGACGGCCATCGCGACCGCCAACACGCCCGCCAGGCGCGTCCCGTTCAGGGAGTGGGCGCCGGCCAACGGGTTCGACGGCGGCCGGATCTCGGTGCTCGAATCGCTGGCCGGCCTTGAGCGCTGGTGCGGTTTCTACGACGCGCTCTCGGGCTCGCTGCAGAACCAGATCGCGATCCTGCGGGCTCGGGCGGATACGGCCAGCGCCACCCGCCGAACGCTCTCGGCCGAGATCCAGCACCGGACCCTTGAGGGCACCCGATGAACATCTACGAGATCATCGCCGTCGCGAGCGCCGCCCTGGCTCTCGGCGCGGGTGCGTGGGATGCCCTGCGGTTGCATCGCAGGCAGCGCTATTCGGTGTGGGGGCTCCTGATCGGCGCCGCCGGCCCGGTTCTGTCGCTTGTCCTGTACTTGCAGGTCACCGAGATTGCCCTCAAGCAGATCGCGGCCGTTGGTTTGGTCGTCGGCGGCGGGGCGTTGGGAGTATATGTCGCACGGCTGGCCGCCCTGTCGGAGACGGACGTGGCCGGCGAGGTCCGTCTTGTCGGTGCGTCGTGGCTGCCGGTGCCGGCGGCCTGCTGCGTGGCCGCGCTGCAGTTCAGCGCCGCGGGGCACTCTCTGGCGGGGATCGTCATTTCGCTGGCGGCGCTGGAAGCGGCGGTCGGGTTCGGCGTAGCCGCGGCCGCGACGATCGTGTACCGGCGAATGACGCTGGGCCAGACGGGCGCGTCGTCCGTGACGGCCATTCCGGTCGCGGAGGGCGCCCAGGCGGGCCATTCGTCCGCGGCAGCGGCCCCGTCGGTCTTCTCGGTGGCTCCGCCGATTGCTGCAGCGGTTGCGGCGAGTCCGAAGCCGGTGCCACGCAGGAAGGCGGCTGCGCCGAAGAAACCCGCGGCTGCGCCGAAGAAACCCGCAACCCCGGCCAAACCGACTGCTGCGCCGAAGAAGGCCGCTGCGTCGACGAAATCCGCCTCTCCTCGCCCGCGAGGAGAGGCGTCCGACTCGTAGCCGGGCCGGCGAAGACGTCCCGGCGCCCGCCCGGACTAACTCCGCAGGCCGGCCAGGTCCGATTCGATCTTCTGGCGGTCCTCCGGGTCGGCGATGGCGGCGGCCGCTTCGTGGGCCCGCTCGATCCACTGCTCGGCCGCGGCCTGGGCACCGGAGAGAAGGCACGCTCGGGCCAGAGCTTCGTACGCGGCGGCCATGTCCCAGTCGTCAGACTCGTCGGCCTCCTTGAGCAGGTCGAGGCAGCGATGGGCGTGCCAGAGCGAAGGTTCCGAGCGGCCCAGGACGGCGTACACCCGCGAGCAGAGCCACTCGCCCCGAGCGGCATTGACGGGCTTGCCGACGCGGCCCCAGTGGTAGCGAGAGGCGTGCGCAGTGTGGATCATGGCGTCGATCTGCTCGGGCGTCCGATCCTCGATCTCGATGAGCCGCCAGGTCTCGTTGAACAGGCCCGCGGCCAGCTTGCGCTCGGTCAAAGGATCGAGGACGTGGAGCCTGGGTCGTGGCATCTTGTCTCCCGGTTGTGGCGCCGCCGGGTTGCTCTCCATCCCCGGCGACTGCCGCCCCATCAGGGTATCGGATTCCGATCCTCCGGCCAGGGCCGTTTCGATTGGATCACCGGGGGTCGCCTAACCCTCGCCGCGCGGACGCGCCGTCGGCTACCATCACCGCCATGACTGCCGACCGCGAGCGAGCCAGCTCTCGCTTCTACATCACGACCGCCATCGCCTATGCCAACAACCGCCCCGGCCTCCACACCCTGTACGAGGTCGTGGGCGCCGACGTGGTCGCCCGGTGGCACCGCATGAAGGGCGATCGGACACGCTTCCTGACGGGCATAGACGAGCACTCCGTCAACATCGCGCAGCGGGCGTCGGAGCTGGGCATGACGCCCAGGGCGTTCGTGGACGGCAACGTCGAGCTGTTCAAGACGGCCGAAGAGGCGCTGCTCATCAGCCCGGATCGCTTCATCCGGACGACGGACCCGGATCACATTCGGGCGGCCCAGGAGATGGTCCGCCGGGCATACGCCAACGGCGACATCTACGTCGGCGACTACGAGGGCTGGTACTGCCCGGCCGAGGGCTTCAAGGCGCCGTCGGACGTGCTCGAAACGTCCGAAGGCACGCGCTGCCCGAACCATCCGACGGTGCCGCTGCAGTGGTTGTCCGAGCACAACTGGTTCCTGCGCCTGTCGGCCTACCAGGAGCGCCTCGAGAAGTACTTCGAGGCCAACCCCGAGTTCGTCCAGCCGGACTACCGGCGCAACGAGATGCTCGGCTTCATCCGGGGCGGTCTCGAGGACTTCTCGATCAGCCGGTCCGGGGCGAGTTGGGGCATCCCGTTCCCGATAATGCCGGACGGCTCGTCCGCTCAGCTTCCGGATGGAAGCTGGAACCCGGCCGCGGGCACGATCTACGTCTGGTACGACGCCCTGATCAACTACGTCACCGGCGCCGGTTTCCCGGACGACCCTGAGTCGTTCGAGGAGTGGTGGCCGGCGGACATACACGTCATCGGCAAGGACATCGCCCGCTTCCACACCATCTACTGGCCGGCGATGCTCTGGAGCGCCGGCCTCGAGGCGCCACGCAAAGTCTGGGTCCACGGCTGGCTGCTGGCCCAGGGCGAGCGCATGAGCAAGAGCCTGGGCAACTTCCTCGATCCCCTGGACGTGGTCAAGACGCTCGGCGGAGACGGCGCGCGCTACGTGATGCTGCGCGAGGTCCCGTTCGACAGGGACTCCGACGTGTCCTGGGATTCGTTCGTTCGCCGCTACAACGCGGACCTCGCCAACAACTTCGGGAACCTCGTCAACCGGACGGTCTCCATGGTCAACCGCTACTTCGAGGGCGAACGGCCGGCCGCGAGCGAGGACGGCTCGCTGCGCACGGAGTGGCGGAGGCGTTCCGCCGGCTTCGTCGAGCAACTCGAAGGCTGCATGCTCCACGACGCGCTCATCGAGCTGTGGGAATTCGTGGACGCCGCCAACCGGCTGGTGGACCTGGAGCAGCCGTGGACGCTGGCAAAGGCTATGAAGGCCGGCGACGAGGACGCCGCCGTGAGGCTTCGCGGGGTGCTGGGCGACCTGGTCGAAGCCTGTCGCCTCGTCTCGCTGGCCGTCGCTCCGTTCATGCCGGCGGCCGCGCCCCGAGCGCTCGCCCAGCTCGGCTTCGACTACGGTTACGACGCTAACGGCAACGCCGGCCCCGCGCTCCTGGCGGAGCTCGAGTGGGTCGCCCACCGGGCCGAAACCGGTCGTGTGGGCGCGGCCGAGCCGCTCTTCCCGCGCATCGAAACCGAGGCCGCGGCCCCGGCGGCAGGGTAGCGGCAGGCCCGGGCCTAGAGCGTGCGGCTCATCGACAGTCACGCCCATCTGCAGTCGCAGCCCTTCGACTCGGATCGCGGGAGCGTCATCGAGGCCAGCTTCCTCGACGGCATCGAACGGCTGCTGATACCCGGCTGGGACGCGGCGTCTTCCGTTCTGGCGGTCGAAATGGCGAGGGCCGACCGGCGCCTTGACGCCGGTGTGGGCATCCACCCGCACGACGCTACGACGGCCTCAGATGCCGATTGGGCCGAAATCGTCCGCCTGGCGTCAGATCCGGCCGTCGTCGGCATCGGCGAGACCGGCCTCGACTTCGACCGGATGCACTCACCACGTGAGGCGCAGCTCGCCAACCTGCGACGCCACCTGCGCCTGGCCCTGGACAGCGGCAAGCCGGCGATCCTGCACTGCCGTTCCGCGGCTGGGGAGTGCGCCGCCCAGGACGCGCTGATCGCCGAGCTGAGGGCCGCGGGCTTTGGGGGACCGGCGAGCCGCGGCAGCTTCGGGGAGCGTCCGCCCGCCGTCCTGCACTCGTTCAGCGGACCAGTCGACTACGCCCGCGCCGCGCTGGACATGGGTCTGGCCGTGGCGTTCGGCGGCCTGGTGTTCCGCAAGGGCGAAGAGCAATCGGCGGAAGTGGCGCGGCTCGTTCCGGTGGCGCGACTCCTCGTCGAGACCGATTCCCCATATCTCGCCCCGCCGGGCGTGCCGAGGAGTTCCGTGCGCGGCTTCAGCGGTCGTCGCAATACCCCGACCTGGGTCCACGTCACGGTGGAGTGGGTCGCGGAGCAGCGTTCCGCGACCGCCGATAGCATTGGCGATGGTCTCGTCGCCGCATACGACGCCACGTTCCGGAGCCGCTCCTCCACCTGAGGGGCGGAGCCGCGGGCGCAGGGCGGCCCGGCGGCGCGACCGAGTCGCCGCCACCGGAGGAGGACCGTCATGACAGACCGCAGCTTCGAACTCGCCAACCGCGAATCCCTGGATCGACTGACCCGGCTGGTCGCGACGCTGACTCCGGAGCAGCTGGAGGTCGAAGTAGGCGAGGGCTGGACCGTGGCTTCGGCCCTCGGCCACGCGGGCTTCTGGGACCGCTGGCAGACCGAGCGCTGGCAGCAGCTGATCGACGGCACCTGGTCTGCGGACGCCGAGTCCATGCTGGTGGCCGAGCATCTGGCCAACGATTCCCTGCACCCTTACTGGGCCGCCGCCACGACCGAGGACGTCGGGCGGCTGGCGGTCGAGGCCGCCACGAAGCTGGACGCGCTGATCGCCGGTGCCCCGCAGGCGCTGGTCGACGAGTGGCTGGGCACGCCCAGCGCGTTCCTGGTCAACCGCCATCGCCACCGCAACGAGCACCTGGATCACATCGAGCGGTCGATCGCCGCCGCGGACGAAGGTGCCGATCGCGACTTCGCCGCGAAGAACGCGGCCAGCCGGCGCCACCTGGCGTCCGTCGTGGAGAGGCTGCGCCCGGAGGATCTGGCGCTTCCCACCGCCCCGAGCGAGGAGGGCAGCTGGACCATCGCCCAGATCCTCGGCCACGTCCTGTTCTGGGACCTCTCGATGGAGAACCGCTGGCAGCGCGCCCTGGCGAGGGCGGGGGAGAAGGGGCCAGTCCAGATCGAAGGCGTGCCCTCGCACCTGACGGACTGCATCAACCAGCCGCTGGCCGAGCTGATCGGCGAGTGGACCGGCTCGATCGGGCCCGACCTCTGCCGCAGGGCGGTGGAGACGGCCGAACGGCTCGACGCCCTTATCGAGGCGAACGTCCAACGGCTGTCGCCAGGCGCCTGGGCGACCCGGCCCAACGCGGCCCACCGGTGGGCGCATCGCGAAAGCCACCTGGCCCAGATCGAAGCCGCCCTTACCGTGGCCCGTCCGGAGGCCGGGCCCGTCGATTCCGGCTACCTCGCTCGCAACGATTCAAGCCGCGGGGAGCTGGAGCGGTTGCTCGGCGGCCTTTCCGCGGCCGATCTGGCTCGTCGCGCCGGCGATGGAGACTGGACCGTCGGCCAGGTCGTGGGCCATCTGGCGTTCTGGGACCGCTTCCTGGCCGCCCGCTGGCGCGCCGCTCTGGCGGCGGGCCCCGGGTCGCAGCCGAGTGCGTTTGGGCATGACCTGGCGGACGTGCTGAACGACGGACTCCCGGCGACGTGGAAATCGTTGGCGGAGGCCGCCCCGAAAGCCGCAATCGCCGAGGCGATCGCGGCCGCGCGGGACGTGGACGAGGTCATCGCCGGTCTCCCCCGGGCGACGCCCTTCGCCGCCATCCTCGCCGACCGGCCGCGGCTCCTGGATCGGTCGCTCCACCGCCTCGGGCACCTCGTGGACCTGGCGGGGACGGGGGCCGCCTGAATCTCCTGGCCGGGCTGGCCGCCGGCACTACGAGAATCTGACTACCCATTTGGGTACCAATGGCGTACGATCCGCAGGTTCGCCTCCGCCAAGGGGAGGCATTTGGGAGGTAAGGGCTAAATGCAAATTCGTGGTCAGGGTCTTGCCGAGTACGCGCTTATCCTGGCGCTCATCGCAATTCTCGCCATCACGGCACTGCTCTTCCTGAGCGGCCAGATCAACACCATCCTCAGCACGATCGGCGCGAATCTCTAGTTTTCGTCCCGATGGCAGCGTGAAACGGGCGGCACGACCGCCCGTTTCTCGTTTTCTGCGACCCGCCTCCCCGGACCGTCCCTCTCGACACCCTGCTCGCACCGGCGAGCGCTGCGGCGCGCCCGCGAGAGCCGATTCCCCGCCGACCCCCGGCACCTGCCAGCGCGGCGGCCGCCACAAACGATCCCGCGCTTGACAGCCGTTTCGGGCCTGGATAGGCTGTTAGCACTCTCTTAGGTAGAGTGCTAATCCGCAGGGACCGGTTCGGGTGCGCGGCACCAAATGAGACCGCGCGGCCTCAGATCCGGCCGGCGGAGCATTCAGGAATCGGGCGGCCGAGACGGCCGCCGTCAATCCAGCAGTTCGGCGGCCGTCCATGAGGCGGTACGCCCCAGGAGGAAATGCATTGGCAACGGCCACTGCGACCAGCAAGAAGCTTCGGCCTCTCGGCGATCGCGTTGTCATCCAGCCGATCGAGCGTGAGGAGATGACCAAGAGCGGCATCGTCCTGCCCGACACGGCCAAAGAGAAGCCGCAGGAAGGGATCATCCTCGCAGCCGGCCCCGGCCGGATCCTGGACGACGGCAAGCGCGAGCAAATGGATGTCAAGGCTGGCGACCGGGTCCTGTACTCGAAGTACGCCGGGACCGAGTTCAAGGTCGACAGCGAAGAGCTGCTCATCGTCAAGCAGTCGGACATCCTCGCCATAGTCGAGGCATAGGCGCGCTCAGCAGCAGCGCCACAGGGCCGGCGTCGGGGCTGCCCCACGCCGCCCACTAGAGCGGAGGACATCTCTTGGCTAAGCAGCTCGTCTTCGACGAGACGGCTCGTCGATCACTCAAGCGCGGTGTGGACCGCCTCGCGGAGGCCGTCAAGGTCACTATCGGCCCCAAGGGTCGCAACGTCGTCCTCGACAAGAAGTTCGGCGCCCCCACGATCACCAATGACGGCGTAACGATCGCCCGCGACATCGAGCTCGAAGATCCCTTCGAGAACATGGGCGCGCAGCTCCTCAAGGAAGTCGCCACGAAGACCGACGACGTCGCCGGCGACGGCACCACGACCGCCGTGGTCCTGGGCCAGGCGATGATCAACGAGGGCATCCGCAACGTCACCGCGGGCGCCAATCCGATGCTGATCCGCATCGGCATCGAGAAGGCCGTCGCGGCCGTCGTTGCGGAGATCAAGAAGGAATCGCGCCCCATCGACTCGCGTGAGCAGATCGCGGCCATCGCCACGATCTCGGCCGCGGATCCGGAAGTCGGCGACATCATCGCCGAAGTCATGGACAAGGTCGGCAAGGACGGCGTCGTCACGGTCGAGGAAGGCCAGTCTCTCGGCCTCGAGAAGGAATACACCGAGGGCATGCAGTTCGACCGAGGTTACATCTCGGCCTACTTCGTGACCAACTCGGATCGCATGGAAACGGTTCTCGACACGCCCCGGATCCTGATCACCGACAAGAAGATCTCGGCCGTCCCGGACATCCTCCCGGCGCTTGAGAAGGCCGTTCAGATCGGCCGCCCGCTCCTGATCATTGCCGAGGACGTCGACGGCGAGGCTCTGCCCACGCTGGTCGTCAACAAGCTGCGCGGCACTCTCCAGGTCCTGGCCGTCAAGGCGCCGGGCTTTGGCGATCGCCGCAAGGAGATGTTGCGCGACATCGCCACCCTCACCGGCGGCACGGTCATCAGCGAGGAACTCGGCCGCAAGCTTGACTCTGTGACCCTCGAGGACCTGGGCGAGGCCCGACGCGTGGTCGCGACCAAGGACGACACCACGATCGTCGACGGCGCGGGCGCGCCCGAGGCGATCAAGGGCCGCATGGCCCAGATCAAGTCTCAGATCGAAGACACCACCTCCGACTACGACCGCGAGAAGCTCCAGGAACGCCTGGCCAAGCTCTCGGGCGGCGTGGCCGTGATCAAGGTCGGTGCCGCGACCGAAGTCGAGCTCAAGGAGAAGAAGCACCGCATCGAGGACGCTCTGTCCACGGTGCGGGCGGGCATCGAAGAAGGCATGGTCGCCGGCGGTGGGGCCACTCTCCTGCACGCCCAGGCCGTGCTCGAGAAGATGAAGCTCGATGAGCCGGATGCCCAGGTCGGCGTCGACATCGTTCGCCGCGCCCTGGAGTACCCGATCCGCCAGATCGCCGACAACGCGGGGGCACATGGCGAGGTCATCGTCGATCAGGTTCGTGCCATGAAGGTCGGTTTCGGGTACGACGCGCTCAAGGGCGATTTCGGCGACCTGTTCGAGAAGGGCATCGTGGACGCCGCCAAGGTGACCCGGTCGGCTCTCGAGAACGCGGCCTCGATCGCCAAGATGGTTCTGACGACCGAGACCCTGATCACCGATATCCCCGAGAAGAAGGACTCCGCAGCCGGTGGCCACGGCCACGGCGGCGAAATGGACTTCTAGCCCCCGCAGGGCGGCTCAAGACAGGACCCCGGCCCAGCGGCCGGGGTCCTGTTTCTTGTGCCGGGACAATATGCAACATGTCCGGCCGTCGTTTGACTAAGTTGCTCAGTAGCCGAATTCTGGTGTCCGCCTAACCATCCATAGGAGTCACCAGTTGATCCGCTACCGCAGGCCGGCAGTCGCCTTACTGGCTGCCACTGTCCTGTTCGTGGCCGCCGCGTGCGGCAGTAGCTCCTCCACCACGACCCCCACCGGCATGGCCGGCGCGAGCACGGCCCCCGGTGCGAGCACGGCTCCCGGTGCGAGCGCCGTCAATCCGAACGACCCCAACGCGATCTTCAATGCAGCGCTGTCCGGCGGGTCTACGGTCAAGTCGTTCCACATCAAGGTCGAGATCTCCGGAACGATCAAGAAGGAAGCCCTGCAGAGCGAGGCCGGGGGCTCCGGCCTTCCGATCACGAGCGACGTCAAGCTCGACGGCACCACGCTCGAGGGTGACGTCGATGTTGCCAATCAGGCGGCCAACCTGACCTTCAACGTCCCGGCGCTGGCGATGCTCGGCAACCAGCCCCTGAGCGGCGGGCTGGTCCTTGTCGACAACGTCCTCTACTACAAGGTCACCCTGCTGGGCGACAAGTACACCAAGATGGATCTGGGCTCTCTGACGGCCGGCCTGCCGCTGCCGTCGCTGACCCCCGGCCCGTCCGCCATGAGCGGCCTCACCGATCAGTTGAACGCGCTCAAGGCCCAGATGGACGCCTACGGCGTCAAGGTCACGCTCGTCGGCGTCGACAGCATCGGCGGCAAGGACGCCAACCACATCAACGTCTCAATCCCGCTCGACAAGCTGAACGCCGCCATCGCCGCCCAGGCCAGCGCCTCACCGGCGATGACCATCGACTCGGCCTCGTTCGACATGTGGATCTACAAGGACAACAACCAGCTCGCGAAGGTCGAGCTGAAGGGGTCGTCAGCGGCGATCGGAAACCTCGATTTCGTGATCACGATCACCAATTACGATGCCCCCGTCTCGATCCAGGCGCCTCCCGCAAGCGAGGTCAACGCCAGCTAGACGACGGCGGTTCGCGGCCGTCCTCACAGCAAGCTCAGAGTCGAGGAACCCCGGGACCTCCCCGGGGTTCCTCGTTTGCCGGCGGTTTCGAGCCGAACCGTCCGGGCGATTCGAGGGTCCCTTCGACGGGGCCCGGTCGTGCCATTGACAGGACGTGATCGCGGGCACCATCTTTCCTGGCGAAAGCAAGTTGCAGGGAGGCTCATCGTGATCCGTCGAACAGGCCTTGGTTTGGCCGCTGTCATCAGCCTGGTGCTCGTGGCCGGCTGTAGTAGCAGCAGCGGCACGCCTACACCCACGCCGATCAGCGACCCGCAGGTCCTGATCACCCAGGCCATCGGGCAGGTGCCGGACATCGGTTCGTTCCACCTGAAGATTGCCCTCAGCGGCAAGATCGACGCCGCCGCGCTGGGCGGTTCGGGGCTGGGCCTCGGGGGCAGCTTCGATCTCGCAGGCACGACGCTCGAAGGCGACGTGGACGTCAAGAAGCAGGCCGCCGACCTCAAGTTCTCCATGCCGAGCCTGCTCGGGCTCTCTGGAGAGATCATCGTCGTGGACGGCTACTCATATACGAAGATCAGCCTCCAGGGCGACAAGTACAGCAAGTCCAAGCTCAGCGATCTGACGGGCTCGCTGCCCGTCTCGGTGCCCTCGGCCATGCCCTCTCCCGGCGCGCTGACCGATGAAGTGGCTCAGCTGCGCGACGCGCTCCAGGCCATGGGTGTCACGACAACGATGAAGGGTGAGGATACGATCGACGGCAAGGCGGCTTACCACGTCGAAGTGGGCCTGCCGCTCAGTACGATCAACACTCTGCTCGCCTCCGAAGGCGGCGACAGCGCTGCTGGAATGAAGCTAGACAGCGCCGCTATCGACTTCTGGATCTACAAGGACGGCCTCCTGCCCGCCAAGTTCGAACTGCAGGGCAGCGCCGCCAGCCTGGGTAGCCTCGACGTCGTGATTACGATCACGGCCTACAACCAGGCTGTGACCATCTCTGCTCCGTCTGCGGATCAGATCCAGGCAAGCTAGACGGATCACTCGGGCCGGCGATGGCCCAACGCGCCACAAAGAGAAAGCCCTGACCGGCGGGTGAGGGCTTTTTCTTGTCCGACAAGCCTCCACCGCACGCGCTCGGCCGCTCCTGCGCGCGCCTGCCAAGCGCAAGTTCCGGCAAGGCGATAGAGTCTTGGACCGGCGTCAAGCGTCAGGAGGAGTTACGTGTTTCTTCGAAGGACCATGGTGGCTGCGGCCTGCTGCCTGATTTCGGCGGCAGCGCTGGTGGCCGGTTGCTCGGCGAGCCCGGCACCGCTCACGGATGCGCATGAGATCCTGACCAAGTCGGTCACTGCGATGCAGAGCGTCAAGTCGCTCCATTTCGTATTGGACGCCACGGGCAACTACATGGTCGGATTCGACTACTCGACGCCCAGCCCCAGCCCCACGTCCAGCGAGTCTCCGACGCCGACCGAGACGCCCACGCCGACGCCGACCGAGACGCCCACGCCGACATCTGGAGCAACTTCATCCGCCAGCCCAGCTGGTTCGGGCGAGACGGCTCAGCCCTCGGCCAGCGTGACGCCTACCCCGGAACCAACTCCCACGCCGGAGCCGACTCCGTCCCCGAGCCCCACGCCCGTCCCGACCCCCACGCCGAGCCCCACGCCCGTGCCGACGCCGTTCGTCCTCCCGCTCACCGGGTCCAGCGCCAGCGGCGACATCGACATCGCCAATGCCCGAGCCGACATCATCGGGACGATGCCGGACCTGCCCAACGTCTCCGGCGAAGTCCTCGTCTACAACGACTACGCCTACACCCGCCACCCCGGCGACACCAAGTTCGTGCAGGAGCCGGCAACTTCTCTGGCGCTCAGCGGCTCGCCCTGGTCCCAGTTCACGGTCAATCCGGGCGACACGGCCAGCGGCCCCGTGGGCCTGACGCTCGGCATCCTGAACCTCATGACCGAGTCGGCCTTGACTCCGCAGCTCATCGGCACTGAGCAAGAGCCGGGCGGGCCTTGCTATCACGTGCGCGTGGATTTGCCGCCGTGGTTCATCAAGAACAACACGGGCATGGCGGGTGAAGATCCGGGCGTCACCACCATGGACATCTGGATCTACCAGAGCGACTTCCGGGTCTCGCGCATGGAGATGCGCACGACGGAAAAGAGCGGTGACAACGCCACCATCCGTCTCGTGCTGTCCCAGTACGACAACATCAACCCGATCAACGAGCCGGTTGCCGGCCAGTACACGATCCCGGGCGAGTCAACGCCCGAACCTTCAGCGTCCTGATCGAGCAGCCTCCGGAGGAGGTCGGCGCCGACGGCGGGGGTGATCCCGCGCCAATTGGCGGCGCCTACAATTCCGTGGTGAGTCAACGACCCGAGACCGGGCCGGACGCCGTCCCAGGCGCCACCGGCCCGGAGCTTCCTTCCGCCCCATTGCCGGAAGCGGCAGGGTCCGCCGCCGGCGGCCTCGCCGAGCTGCCGGACGTGGACCGGGCCCCGGCCCCTGACCTGCCGCCGCCGCCCGATGAAGCCCCGCCCGAAGCCTTCGACGGACCGCGCATCGAGCCAGACGAACCGTCGCCCTTCGAGCCCGAACCGGTGGCCCTTGCGGAGCGCCAGGCCGCCGCAGAAGCCCTGGCGACCAGGATTCTGGCCCGACTGAACTCCGAACAGGCACGGGCGGTCCAGACCACGGACGGCCCGGTGCTAATCCTGGCCGGCGCGGGCAGCGGCAAGACGCGCGTTCTCGCTCATCGCGTCGCGTACCTCGTGGGCGTCAAAGGCGTGCGGCCCTGGCAGATCCTGGCCGTCACCTTCACCAACAAAGCGGCCGCGGAGTTGCGGGCCCGTATCACCGGCCTTGTGGGCGAGGAAGCCGGCCACGAAGTGGCGATGGGCACGTTCCACGCCTTGTGCGCCCGGGTGCTGCGCCGCGACGGCGCTGCAATCGGCATCGACCCGCATTTCGTCGTCTACGACTCGGACGACCAGCAGGCGCTCATGAAGCAGATCCTGCGCGAGGAAGACCTGCCTATCACCGGCGAGTACAAGCCCTCGGCCATCCTCGGTGCCATCTCGAGAGCCAAGAACGAGATGCTGGACGCCGATTTCCTGGCCCAGAACGCCCACACCCACCGTGAGCGGGAGATCGCCGGCCTGTTCCGCCGCTACGAGAGCCGGTTGGATGGGGCGGCGGCCCTGGACTTCGACGATCTATTGCTCGACGCCGTGCGGCTCTTCCACGATGCCCCGTCCGTGCTGGAGCGCTACCAGAGCCGCTGGCGCTACCTCCACATCGACGAGTACCAGGACACCAACCGGCCCCAGTATCTGTGGGTCAAGGCCCTCGCGGCGGCCCACAAGAACGTTTGCGTCGTGGGCGACGACGACCAGTCGATCTACTCCTGGCGCGGCGCGGACATCCGCAACATCCTGGACTTCGAGCGCGACTACCCCGGGGCGACGGTCGTGAAGCTCGAGCAGAACTACCGGTCCACCCAGCTGATCCTCGACGCCGCCCACGCCGTCGTAACCAGGAACTCGTCCCGCAAGGACAAGAAGCTCTGGACCGAGAACTCGGGCGGCCGCCAGATCAAGCGCTTCGAGGCCTACAACGAAGAGGAAGAGGCCGAGTGGGTGGCCCGCCAGATCGAGGAGCTGACCGGCGGCCGGGGCAGCATCCTCACCCGGCGCGCGGACGAGGAGATCGAGAACTGGGAACGGCGCGACGTATCGGTGATGTACCGGACGAACGCCCAGAGCCGCGCCCTCGAGGAGGCGTTCCTTCGCTACGGCATCCGCTACCAGCTCGTCGGCGGGACCAGGTTCTACCAGCGGCGTGAAGTCAAGGATGCCCTGGCCTACCTGCGGATCCTCGGCAACGACGCCGACCAGGTCAGCTTCGAGCGGATCCTCAACGTCCCCGCGCGCGGTATCGGCGACAAGACGCTCGAAGAACTGCGCGTCGCCGCGGCGGCGGAGGGCGCTACGTACTGGGGCGCCATCGTGGCGGCCGGGGAAGGGCGCCTGGAGACGCTCGGATCGCGGGCGCGCAGCGCGCTCTCCGCCTTCGCCGCTCTGGTGGCGCGGATGCGGACTCGGGTCGGAGTGCTGCCGCTCCCCGAACTGCTGGACGCGGTCCTGGAGGAGTCGGGCTATCGCGCCATGCTGGCGGACGGTTCGGAGGAGGGCGAGGAGCGCTGGGCTAACCTGCTCGAACTGCGGTCCGTCACCACTCGCTACGACGACCTCACGCCCCAGGACGCGATGGACCGGTTCCTGGAGGAGACGGCGCTCGTCGCCGATCAGGATTCCTACGAGACCGGGGCGGACGCGGTCACGCTGATCACCCTCCATGCCGCCAAGGGGCTCGAGTTTCCGGTCGTCTTCATCACGGGCATGGAGGAGGGCGTATTCCCGCACAGCCGCTCGCTCGACGATGAGAAGCAGCTGGAAGAGGAGCGGCGGCTGGCGTACGTGGGCATCACCCGGGCCAAGCGGCGGCTGTTCCTGACTCACGCCGCCCGCCGGGCGACGTGGGGCCAGGGCGGGCTGGCGGTCCCGAGCCGGTTCCTGTTCGAGATCCCCGCGGCCCTGATGAGCGGCCCCCAGCTCGAGCGGACGGACGACTTCGACGACGACTTCCGGAACGTGGATCCGGAGATGGTCTTCGGGCGGCGCGCGGGCAGCAAATTCGGCACACCGATCCGGGCCGGGGGCGGCGCGTGGCGGTCCGGCAGCGGCCGTCCCGGCGCGCCCGGGGCAGGGGAGGGGTTTCGCCCCAGCCGCGATCTGGCGGCTCGCCGGGATGCCTACGACTCCGGGGCACGGTCCGGCAGCCTCGACGCCCCACGCTCGCCCCAGAGCCCGCCGGACGCTCCACGCCGTTCCGTGTCCGAGTCGGACGCTCCGTTCGGGCGCCCGCCGGGCCCGCCGTCCCGGCCCTCGCCGGCCGCTCGCCCCCGGATTCCCGGCGAGCGCCAGTTCCGTGACGGCGATCGGGTGCGCCATCCGCGTCTGGGCGCCGGCATCGTCGTGACCTCCAAGTTGACCCGCAGCGACGAGGAAGTGACGATCGCGTTCTCGAACGGCGGTGGCATCAAGACGCTGCTGGCCAGCATCGCCAACCTGGAGCTGATCGGCTGATCCGGCACGAGGGCCGGCCGCACCGGAAGATCTCGGATCGGCGAGAATCGGATGGCTGAGAGCATGGAGGACGGCGGGTGAGCGATTCGATCGAAAGCGCGGGTCTGCCCGTCGCGCCCGAGGCGGTCGAACGGGCCCGAGGCCTTGGCGAGGACGCCGCCCGGCTTCGCCGCGACGAGCTGGTCCCGGCCATCCGGCGCGCCAACGAGCTTTACTACCAGTCCGACGCGCCGGAGCTCAGCGACGCCGAGTACGACGGCCTCATGCGCGAGCTGGTCGCGATCGAGACGGCCTACCCGACCCTGGTGAGCCCCGACTCACCGACCCAGCGGGTGGGCGCGGCTCCCACCGGGGCCTTCGGTGAAGTGGTCCATCAGCGGCCGATGCTGTCGCTCGGCAACGTCTTCGACGAGGATGAGCTGCGGGCCTTCGATCAGCGGGTCCGCAAGGGGCTCGGCCTTCCGCCCGCGCCCGCCACCGCCCCCGAGCTCCGCTACGTGGCGGAGCTCAAGATCGACGGCCTGGCCATCTCGCTGCGCTACGAACGGGGCCGCTTCGTCCAGGGCGCGACCCGCGGCGACGGCACGGCCGGCGAGGACGTGACCGCGAACCTGCGTACGGTCCAGGCGCTCCCGGAGCGGACTCGCGACGCCGGGTTCAGCGGCGAAGTCCGAGGCGAGATCTACATGCCCAAGGCCGAATTCGCCCGCATCAACGCCGATCGCGAAGAGCGCGGCCTGCCGACCTACGCCAACCCCCGCAACAGCGGCGCCGGCTCGCTCCGCCAGATCGATTCGAAGGTCACCGCCGAGCGGCGGCTTTCGAGCTGGACCTACCAGCTGCTCGAAGACGGCCCGGACGGCCGCCCGACGGTCGCCAGCCAGTCGGAGGCGCTGGCCCGCCTGTCCGCTCTCGGCTTCCCGGTCAACCCGGACCGGGCGGAGGACCTGGACATCGACGGCGTCTGCCGGTTCCTCGACGAGTGGCGCGACAAGCGCCACGAACTGCCGTACGAGACGGACGGCATCGTGGTCAAGGTGGATCGGTTCGACCAGCAGGAACGGCTCGGCATGGTCGCTCGGGCGCCGCGTTGGGCGATCGCCTACAAGTTCCCGCCCGAGCAGGTCGAAACGGTCATCGAGGACATCGTGCCCTACGTCGGCCGGACCGGGACGCTGACGCCGGTGGCCCACATGCGCCCGGCAAAGGTCGCCGGCTCTACGGTCGCTCGGGCCACCCTCCACAACCTGGATGAGGTCCGGCGCAAGGACATCCGCATCGGCGACACGATCGTCCTACAGAAGGCCGGCGACGTGATCCCGGAGGTGGTCCGGCCGATCGTCGAGAAGCGGACGGGTGCCGAGCGCGAGTTCGAGATGCCGGCGAACTGTCCTGTCTGCGGCACGGCCGTCGTCCGCGACGAAGGGGCGGTTCGCTTCTACTGCCCGAACACTCGTTGTCCGGCCCGGCTGGCCCAGGAATTCGGCCATTTCGCGGGTCGAGGCGGGATGGACATCGAAGGCGCCGGCTGGTCGGTCCTGGAGCAGCTGCTGGAACGGGGCCTGGTCAAGACGCGGGGCGACTTCTACCGGCTCAGCGTCGAGGACCTCGAAAGCCTGGAGAGGTTCGGCCGCAAGAGCGCCGAGAACCTGAAGGCGTCGATAGAAAAGTCGCGCCGGCGTCCGCTGGCGCGGGTGCTGAACGCCCTCGGCATTCCCCAGGTGGGCGAACAGACCGCCATCGACCTGGCCGGCTGGATCGCTCTCCGCTGGCCGCCCGAAGGGATGGATCAGGGGGAGTGGACGGCGCTGGTGGCTCGCGGCCTTCCGGAGGCGACGGCCGAGGAGTTGCAGGAAGTCCCGGGCATCGGCGCGGTGGTCGCGGGCTCGATTGCGCGCTACTTCCACGACCCCGAAACGGCCGCCGTGCTGGCCGACATCGTCGACGCCGGCGTCACCGCCGAGCCGCCCGCCAGACGAGTGGCGCCGGGGAGTGGCGCCGCCGCGGGCCCCCTGGCCGGCAAGACCGTCGTCGTCACGGGCACGCTGCCCGGCTTCGACCGCGCCGCCGCCGAAGAGGCGGTCCGGGCCGCGGGCGGCCACGCGGCCGGCTCCGTCAGCCGCAAGACGGACTTCGTGGTGGCCGGCGAGAACGCCGGCTCGAAGCTGCAGAAGGCCGCGGAGCTGGGCGTTCCTGTACTGGATGAGGAGGCGTTCCGGCGACTGCTCGGGGGCCAGGAACCTGCCGGCTGATCGGGCGAGTGGCCAGGAGGCCGACCCGGCGACCGCGGCCTGCCGGCCTGCCGGCCTGCCGGCCATCGCCGGCCGATCGCGGTGGCTCCTATCCCATCGCGGAGTTGATCTGACCCCAGATCCATTCCGGCCGCCACTCCGGGGCCGGACCCAGGAGCATTCGCGGGGCCAGCCAGGTCTCGCTCCAGCCTCGGGCGGCCAGCTCGCGCCACGCCCGCGAGTGCTCGTCGGGGATGCAGGCCCGGACGCCGGTGCCCTCCGGCACCAGGGAGCGATGGACGTCCAGCAGGTACAGGCCGTCCTCGAACCGCGGCGCGACGATCGGTCCGTGGGAACGCTCAGAGGTCAGCAGATAGCCCGCTACCTTGCCGTTGCGCTCCAGGACCCGACCGCTGGACCAGGCCACGCCGGCGAGTGCATTCAGGGCCGCCCGCCGGTCCTCGCCGGTCGCCTGAGCGTCCAGCTCGAAGATCGCCGGCAGGTCGGCCGGCTCGAGCTCACGAACGCTGGCTCCCTCGGGCGGGGAGGGGAGGCCGGCCAGGTGCCCGGCCTGGAGCTGGTGATAGTACGTGGCGACCCGGAAGCCCATCCGCTCGTACATCGGCCGCCCCGCATCCGTGGCCTCGAGTGAGATCGTCCCGCAGCCGGACGCTCGCAGGCGTTCGATGGCGTCCTCGGTCATGGTCCGCCCGAAGCCACGACCCCGGTACCCCGCGTCGACGACAATCCCGCCCAGCCAGCCCACCGGGCCGTTGGCGGTCGCGACGCTCGTGGCCACGATTCTGCCGTCGGCGACGCCGACGGTGGCCTGAGCGGTCGGCACGCGCAGGACCAGGTCGTAGAAGCGCAGCCGGTTTCGCCAGCCCTGGGCCATGGCCAGCGCGACGGCGGCCTCGACGTCGGCCGGCGTCATGAGTCGGATGCTGAGTTCGGTCATCAACCGTCTATCCGAAGGCGAATCCGAGGATGCCCCAGATCATCTCGGGCTGCCATGGTACGGCCTCGCCCCGGAGCATCCGAGGAGTCTGGAACTGCCGCTCCCAGCCGTGGTCTTCCAGCTCCGCGACACCAGCCGCGTTGGAGGCGGGGACCCCGGCGTGAACGACAGGGGCCCGGCCGCCGGCCGTGTGGCGCACCTGGTCGAGCAGCGCGAGGGCGTCGCCGGGGTCGGACGCGATAACGGTCGCGGAATCGGGGAGTATGGAGAGGGTGAAGCCGCCGATGCCGGCCTCCGATTCGACGACCCAGCCGCCGCCCGCCAGAGAGTGGATCAGCTTCTCCCTGTTCTCGCCGGTCGCCAGCGCGTCGAGTCGGGACACTCCGGGGAGGTCGGCCGGTTGCATGGGTCGAAGGATTCGGCCGCTCGGTGCCCCGGGTGCGTCCGCCAGGGGGCCGGCGGCCAGGATCACGTATTCATCGTCGGTCCGGAAGCCCATGCTGTCGTAGAGCGGCTTGCCGAGCGGCGACGCCATCAGCGCCTGCGTCCGGCAGCCCGCGGCCTCGATCGCGGCGCAGGCCCGCTCCGTCATCGCGCGGCCGTAGCCGCGGCCGCGGCACGCTTCGTCGACGAAGATCGAGCCCACCCAGCCTACGTCGCCGTTGACGGTCGCCATGCCCGTGGCCACTATCCGGCCCTCCAGGCCGCCGATCCAGAGGCCGATGGCGGGGTTGGCGAGGGCCCACTCCAGGAACCGCTCGCGTTCGCCCCATTCCCCGGCCCGATACATGTGCGCGGCGGGTGCGACGTCGGCTGCCGTCATGGATCGGATCTGAAGTGCGCTCATGCGTCCCCTGCGATGTGGTGGCGGTCCTCGAACTGTAACGCACGGTCTCTCTCGGCGACGGGCGCGGGATGGGCGGCTGGTGACGGGCGACGAGCGACGCTCAGGTTCGGTTCGGTCCGGTATCATCCGCAAATGGCCGAATTGACCCGTGCCGACGTCGAGCACGTAGCCCACCTTGCGCGCCTCGGGTTGACCGAGGAGGAGTTGGCGCGCCTGGAGGCGGAGCTGAACCACATCCTGGACCAGTACTCGATCCTGGCCGCCCTGGACACGGAGCACATTCCGCCCACGGCTCAGACCATCGCCGTCGAGAACATCCTGCGCAAGGACGCCGTCGCGCCCTCCCTGGCGGTGGACGACGCCCTTCTCAACGCCCCGGAGCGGAGCGGCGACCACTTCGTCGTACCGGCCATCCTCGGCGGAGAGGGCGGCGCGTGACCACGGCCGCCGACGGCCCCCGCCCGGGTCGGGATCTGACACGCCTCCACGCTCACGAAATGGCCGCGCTCCTCCGCTCCGGCCAGACCAGTTCGCGTGCCCTGACCGAAGCCCATCTCGCCGCCGCGGAGCGTCAGAACCGCGCCCTCCACGCCTGGCTGGCGATCGACCGTGACGGCGCGCTCGCCCAGGCCGACGCCGCCGATCGCCGGCTGGCGCAAGCGCGCCGCGACGGCCCGCAGGCCCTGGCGGCCATCCACCCGCTGTGCGGCGTCCCGGTCGGTCTCAAGGACCTCGTGTCGGTCAAGGGCGGCCGGGCCACGGCCGGCTCGAAGGTGCTGCAGGGCTACGTCGCCCCGTTCAATTCGACCGTGGCGGCGCGCCTGAAGGAAGCCGGCGCCGTGCTCATGGGCAAGACGAACATGGACGAATTCGCCATGGGTTCGTCGTGCGAGCACTCGGCCTACGGGCCCACGTCCAACCCCTGGGCCCTGGACCGCGTACCCGGTGGAAGTTCGGGCGGTTCGGCCGCGGCCGTAGCCTCCTATCACGCCCCGGTCTGCATCGGCACGGACACCGGCGGCAGCATTCGCCAGCCAGCCTCCATGTGCGGCGTCGTCGGCATGAAACCCACGTATGGCCGGGTCAGCCGGTTCGGCATCGTCGCCTTCGCCAGCTCGCTGGACCAGATCGGCCCGTTCGGGCGAGACAGCCGCGACGCCGCGATCCTGCTCCACGCGGTTGCCGGCCGCGACCCTCGAGACGCCACTTCCGCGCCGGTGGCCGTGCCGGACGAACTGCTGTCGCTGCCGGCCGGGGACGACGAAGCCGCTTCGCACCTGAAGGGCCACCGCCTCGCCCTGCCCAGGGAGTATTTCGTGGCGGGCATGGAGCCCGGCGTCGAGGCCCGCATCCGCGAAGCCGTGGCCGCGCTAGAGAGCGCCGGTGCCAGCGTCGAGGAAGTCTCGCTGCCCCACACGGACTACGGCATGGCCGCCTATTACATCCTGGCGCCGGCCGAATGCTCCTCCAACCTGGCCCGCTACGACGGCGTCAAATACGGCTTTGCCGATCGAAGCTCGGGCGAGTACATCGCCGACTACCTCAAGACCAGGGGCGCGGGTTTCGGCCCGGAGGTCAAGCGTCGCATAATGCTCGGCACATACGCCCTATCGGCCGGCTACTACGACGCTTACTACTTGAAGGCTCAAAAGGTGCGGACTCTCATCAAGGCGGACTTCGACGCGGTCTGGGCGGCCGGCTTCGACGCGATCTGCGCGCCGACCAGCCCGGTGGTCGCGTTCCCCATCGGGGCCAGGACGGCCGATCCGGTTGCGATGTACCTGATCGACGCCTGCACCCTGCCCGTGAACATGGCCGGCCTGCCGGGCATCTCGATCCCGGCCGGGCTGTCGGACGGCCTGCCCGTCGGACTTCAGTTGATCGGACCTCCGTGGAGCGAACCGTCGATGCTTCGGCTGGCTCGCGCCTACGAAGGGATCACGGCCAGAGCAACCTGGCGGGACCTCGATCCCGCCGAACTGAGCTTGACCGACGATCCCTCCACGCCCAGCCCCATGGAGCGGGCGAGCGCGACGAGCGCCGCCGCCGGGGCCGCGGGCCGACCAGCCTGAGGATTACCGAAATGACGACCGATACCGGCTCCACTCGACTCAGCACGGACCCCTCGATCCTGAACTCGGAAGGTGAGCCCGAGCGTCCGCCGCTCTCCACCCGCGTCCTGGCCAAGCGCGTCGAAGACGTGCCGCGGTCCGGCATCCGCCGCTTCTTCGACATCATGGCCACGATGCACGACGTCATCAGCCTGGGCGTCGGTGAACCGGACTTCGACACGCCCGAGCAGGTGATAGAGGCGGGCCGTCACTCGCTGGCCGCCCGGCGAACCCACTACGCCAGCAACTACGGCACGATCGAGCTGCGGCGCGCCCTGGCCCATCACCTCGAGCGGCTCTATGGCGTCCGCTACGACCCGTCCGAGGAGATCCTGATCACGATAGGAGCCTCGGAGGCCCTCGACGTGGCCTGTCGCGCCACCCTGGACCCGGGCGACGAGGTCATCGTCCACGAGCCGTCGTACGTGTCATACAGGCCGTGCATCATCTTCGCCGGCGGCGTGCCCGTAGGTGTCAACACCACGATAGACGACGACTTCGCCCTCGACCCGGCCAAGGTGGAGGCGGCCATTACGCCTCGAACCAAGGCCATGCTGCTGAACTACCCCTGCAACCCGACCGGCGCGGTCCTGCCGCCCGACGTCCAGGACGAGCTGGCCCGCATCGCGGTCCGCCACGACCTGCTGGTCTACTCGGACGAAATCTACGACCGGCTGGTCTACGGCGGCTACGAGATGCGCAGCATGGCCGCGCTTCCGGGCATGCGTCGCCGGACCGTCCTGATGGGCGGCTTCTCGAAGGCCTATGCCATGACCGGCTGGCGGGTCGGCTACATCTGCGCTCCGTCGGAGATCCTGGAGGGGATCCTCAAGGTCCACCAGTACGTGATCATGTCCGCGCCTACGGTCGCCCAGGACGCCGCGCTGGAGGCCCTCAAATCTGGCGAATCGGACGTCCGCTGGATGCTCAGCCACTACGACCGCCGCCGGCAGATGCTCGTGGAGGGCTTCAACAGGATCGGCCTGCGGACCTCCGAGCCCAAGGGCGCCTTCTACGTCTTCCCCCAGATCACTTCGACCGGCCTCACCAGCGACCAGTTCGCCGAGCAGCTTCTGCGCGCGGAGTCGGTGGCTGTGGTGCCGGGCTCGGCTTTCGGGCCGGCCGGCGAAGGCCACGTCCGGTGCTGCTACGCGACCTCCGAGGCCGAGCTGAAGGAGGCCCTGGTTCGCATCGAGCGGTTCGTCAACCGGCTCAAGAGCGAATCGTGACCGTCGCCCCGGCAGCGGCCGGCAGGGGAGCGCTCGGGCGCTACGAGGCCGTCATCGGCATCGAGATCCACTGCCAGCTCAAGACCGTCAGCAAGATGTTCTGCGGCTGCTCCACCGACATCGATGGGGCAGCCCCGAACACCCACACCTGCCCGGTCTGCCTGGGGTTGCCCGGCACGCTGCCGACGATCAACAAGACCGCCGTCGAATGGGTGATCGCGACCGGGTTCGCCATCGAGGCCGAGATCGCGACGACGACGCGCTGGGATCGCAAGAATTACTTCTATCCGGACATCCCGAAGGGCTATCAGATCAGCCAGTACCAGCTCCCGCTGGCGGCGAACGGCAAGCTCGGATTCGACACGACCGACGGTCCGTTCACCGTCCGAATCCGGCGGGCGCACCTCGAAGAGGACACGGGCCGGCTGATCCACGTCGAGCTGCCGGGCGACGGCGGGGCGGCCAGGCGCGTCAGCCTCATCGACTACAACCGCTCCGGCATGCCTCTCATGGAGATCGTGACGGAGCCGGACATCAGGACGGCCGAACAGGCCCGCCGCTACGCAGAGGAGCTGCGGCTCTTGATGAAGGCGATCGGCGCCAGCGACGCCGAGATGGAGAACGGCCAGATGCGGGTCGAGGCCAACGTCTCGATCAAGCCCATCGGCCGCGAGGCGTTCGGCACCCGGGTCGAGGTCAAGAACATGAACTCGATGAAGGCCGTCGAGCGGGCGATCGCCTTCGAGATCGAACGCCAGGCCGAATTGATCGACGACGGCGGCGCGGTCCAAATGGAGACGCGCGGCTGGGACGACGGCTCGCAGTCCACCTACCACATGCGGGCCAAGGAAGAAGAGAACGACTATCGCTACTTCCCCGAGCCGGACCTGCCGCCCCTCGTCGTAACGCCCGAATGGGGCGCCGAGATCCGGGCCCGGCTGCCCGAGTTGCCGTCGGCGCGGCGGGCGCGCTATCGCGACTCGCTGGGCCTGTCCGACTACGACGCCGGCGTCCTTGTGAACGAGGCGTACGCGACGGCTCTGTTCGAAGGCACGCTGGCAGCCGGCCGGAACCTGTCCCCCAAGCTGGTCGCCAACTGGGTTACCGGCGAGTGCATGCGTTTGGCCAAGGGCGATGGCTCGGTCTCGCACGTGGACGCGCGTGAGCTGGCGGCGCTGCTCAAGCTCGTCGCGGACGGCGCGATCTCCGGCACCAACGCCAAGGAGGTCCTGGCCGAGCACTTCGAGTCCGGCAGGGCCGTGGCTTCGATCGTCGAAGGTCGGGGCCTCAGGCAGATTTCGGACGCCGGCGTCCTCGCTTCGGCCGTGGACGCGGTTCTGGCCGCAAATCCCAAGGCCGTGGCGGACTATCGGGCGGGCCAGGGTGCGGCCGTCGGCTTCCTGGTCGGCCAGGTCATGAAGGCGACGCGAGGCCAGGCCAACGCCGCCGCCGTCCAGCAGGCGCTGCGCGAGCGGCTCGACAAGAGCGAGTAGGGAGGGCGGCCGTGGGCGCGATCAACCTGGTGCTGTGGGGAGCGGGCGTCGTCCTGATCGCTCTCGGCTACGTCCGCGCCCGCGCGCCCTGGCGCCGCTACCAGGCCCTCAAGGCCCAGGAGGCGAACATCGCCCGCTACGAAGGTTGGCGCGGCACTCGTCTACGCGACGACGGCCCCAGCGCCGCCGACTTCCTGGCCGCCGAACTGCGCCGGCAGGCCCAGATCTGGGCCGGGGTTGCGATCGCCGGCGTCGCCCTGGTCTTCGTGGGCTTCGCCGTCCACTAGGGGCGAGCCGTAACAGATTTCGGCACTTCGTCCCAGGGCCGCCGGAGCCACCCTTCGCGCCCTCACGCCAACCGAACCGCGGTCAGGAAGCTGACGGCGTGGCGGCCCATCCAAGAGGGTGGGGCGACTGGGACCGGTACCGGGCGCAACATGGCCCGAAAGACCTCCCGACTTGGGGACCGACAGGCCAGGTGCGCGCGCGGTGCGGCGCGCCAGAATCAATCTACTCGCTGCGGTCGCCAATCGCGGTCGCAACGGCCGTCACTAGAACACTCCAGGCAGCACGTGCGACGCCGTCCTCTGGGCGGCGTCGCACGTTAACGCTCAGCGGCGCCGCAGTTCGATCGCCGTGCAGCGGTCCATCACGACCGCCAGCCCACCCTCGACGGCAATCCGCGCGCTCTCCCAGTTGACGACGCCCAGCTGGAGCCAAAGGCAGCGTGCCCCGATCGCGACGGCGTCACGGGCCACCTCCTCGGTCAGCTCGGAGCGCCGGAAGACGTCCACGATGTCGATCGGGCCGCCCGCGGCAGCCTCGGCCAGGGTTGCGACGGCGGGCACGCCCAGGACTTCGGTCTCCCTGGGGTTCACCGGCACGCAGTCGTATCCAGACGCCAGCAGCGTGCGAAAGACGCCGTGCGAAGGCCGGATTCGGTTGGACGAGGCTCCGACCACCGCGATGCGTCGTGACGTCCGGAGCAGCTCACCTATCTCACCGTTGTCGAGAAGGCGAATCGCGCCCTCACGGGCTCCTTCTCCAGATGGCGGTTCGGGGGTCATGGCGTCAGGGCTTCGTGGATGTGGCCGGCGTCGCCACCGGAGTGGGGGGAGCCGGAGTCGGGCGCGGCGGTCCGGCGGCCAGCACCTCGAGCACGACGGAGACCCGATCTTGTGTGTCTTGGGAAACGATCTGGTAGAACGTGGACAGGCCCACGCCGCCGTTGGCGACGTCACCGACGAGCACCGCCGGCATCTCGCCCCCGCCGGCGTACGTTGAAATCGCCTCGCCCAGGACAACGTCGTAGCGGAACAGCACGCTCACGACCAGACAATCGGAGACGTCCGGCAGGATCAAGCTGGCGTCGGTTTCGAGGGCTATCACGCGCGCCCCGGCCTTGCAGGCCGTCCGCAGCGCGCCGGCGCCGGACGGCCCGGGCATGCCGGCGATGACGTCCGCGCCGCTCTTGAGCAACCCGGACGCGGCCGCGCCGCCTTTCTGCGGATCGGAGATCCGGCCGGCATACGCGACTGATGCCGTTGCGGTGGGACTGCCTTCGGGCGCTCCGCTGGCGAACCCGGCAGCGAAATTGGCGCTGGCGACATCGCCCTCGAGGTCTCCCACGAACCCGACGCTGCCCGAGGTCGAGACTGAGCCGGCGACCATGCCGGCCAGGTAGCCAGCTTCGGATTCGTCGAAGACGATCGCCTCGACGTTGTTGGGGGCGGTGCTCGGGACCGTTGCCCCGAGCAGCATGAACTGGGTATCCGGGTGGGCCGATGCCGCGCTCAAGACGGCCGGCGTCGCATCGGGACCCACGGCCACGACGATCGTGGCGCCCTCGGCCGCGGCCCTGGCGATCCCCGCGGTCATCTCGGACCGTGTCAGGGGAGACACCCGCGTAACCCCGGCATTTCGACCGTCGGCGGCTTCCTGGACCGCTTGCCAGGCCAGACCGCTGGGTGTGCCGTCTGCGTCTTCGCCGATGGCCGCCACGAGCGCAATCGACTGGATCGAGCGAGTTGCGTGGGTCGGACTGGGCGACGGCGCCTCGGTGGGGTGGTTGGTTCGACCGTCGGCGGTGGGCCCGCCGGTGAGTTGCGTGGCCGCCGACCGGCTGGCCGAACCCGGCGGGACGGGCGGGGATTTGGACGCCGAGAGGACGGTCCACAGCGCGACCACGGCCACGACCATCGCGGCCACGGGCAGGAGGAACAGCAGTCGCTCCGGGTTGCGCCGAGCCTGCTTGCGTCGTGTGGGCATGGGCAGATTGTAGGGAATGCCGCGCGGCGGGCGTCGGAAGCGCCCCCGGCCCCGAGGCTCGTGCCGCGAAACCGGTTCGTGTGGCTGGACCGCGCGGTTGCGGGACGGTCAGACTGAAGCTCGGGAGGGCGCAGATTCCGTGACGGAGGAAGCATGTCGACACGGGCGGGTGAAATCGAACGAGTGAACGTCGCTCCCGGCGTCGCCCTGCGCGTGCTGCGCCGCTCGCCGGGCGGGGCCGCCGGCGGCTCGGCCCGCGACGCTGCCGGCGGCTCGGCCCACGAGGGTGCCGGCGGCGCGCCGGCCGAAGGTTCGAACTACGACTTCGTGCTCGTCCACGGCCTGGCCTCGAACGCCCGGCTGTGGGACGGCGTGGCCGCCAGGCTCGCGGAGTCCGGCCGCGGTTCGGTCGCGGTGGACCTGCGCGGGCACGGGCGCTCCGACAAGCCGGACGGCGGCTACGACTTCGAAACGATTTCGTCCGACCTGCGGGCGCTCGTGGAGGCCCTGGGCCTTCGGCGTCCGGTGCTGGTCGGCCAATCCTGGGGCGCCGGCGTCGTGCTCGATTTCGCCGTCCGGTATCCCAAACTCAGCCGCGGCATCGTCCTGGTGGACGGCGGCCTGAACGACCTTCGCGACGGCTTCCCCGACTGGGACGCCTGCTGGTCCAGGCTTGAGCCGCCGCAGCTGGTTGGGCTGCCCCTGTCGGACGTTGAGGCGTACTTCCGGATCAACCACTCGGATTGGCCGCCCGACGGCATCGAAGGCTCGCTGGCGAACTTCGAGATCCGGCCCGACCGGACCATCGCGCCGTGGTTGACCAGGGAGCGGCACAAGGCCATTCTGAAAGCCATGTGGGACCAGCGAGTCGGCGAGATGTGGCGGAAGCTGCGGGTTCCCGCCCTGATCGTCCCCGTCGACGGCGGGGAAGGGGATTGGGTTGCCGCCAAGCGGACCGGCGCGGTCAAAGCTCAGGCGGCCCTGGAGTCGTCCGGGGTGCCGGTCCGGGTCCGCTGGTTCATGGGTGACCACGACGTCCACGCCCAGCATCCGGTCGAACTGGCGGACGAGATGCTGGCGGCGCAGCAGGCTGGTCTATTCGGCGAGGGCGGAGCGCGGTGACGCCGCCCCGCGTTCTGACGATCATGGGATCGGGCGAGACCACGCCCACCATGGCTCGCGCCCACCGGAGCGTGCTGGAGAGGCTCGGGCCGCCGCCGGGGGCCGCGGTCCTATTGGACACACCGTACGGTTTTCAGGAGAACGCGCCGGACATCTCGGCGCGAGCCGTCGAGTACTTCCGAAACGCCGTCGGGGCCTCGATGGCCGTGGCCTCGCTCCGGGCCGCCGACGTGGACACTCTGACGCGCGAGACGGCCTTCGCACGCATCCGCGACGCTCGGCTCGTGTTCGCCGGCCCAGGCAGCCCGAGCTATGCCCTGCGCCAGTGGAGCGAGACGGAAGTGCCCCGCCTGCTGGCGGCGAAGCTGGCGGGCGGGGGCGCGGTGACCATGGCCAGTGCCGCCGCGCTGACCCTGGGCCGGTTCACGATTCCCGTGTACGAGATCTACAAGGTGGGCCAGGACCCGTTCTGGCTGCCCGGCCTTGACCTCCTGACGCCGCTGGGTCTGCCCGCGGCGGTCGTGCCTCACTACGACAACGCCGAGGGCGGCAACCACGACACCCAATTCTGTTACCTCGGCGAGCGCCGCCTGGGCGTCCTGGAGGCGGAGCTGCCGGACGACGTGTTCATCCTGGGCGTGGACGGCCACACGGCCCTGATCCTGGACCTGGACACGGGGCGCGGATCCGTCGAGGGGCTGGGAGTCGTCACGGTCCGGAAGAACGGCCACAGCGTGGTGTTCCCGGCAGGCAGCGCGGTGTCGATAGACGAGCTGGTCGCGGCGGCGGGGGGCGTGGGAGCGGCGACCCCGCGGCCCGATCCGGCCGGAGGGCCGGGAGCGAGTGACGCCGTGGACGGTTCGAGGCCCTTGGGAGAAGAGGTGGCCCGCCTCGATGCGGTCTTCAGCGCCTCCCTCGACCAGTGCGACGCGCAGGCGGCCGTCAAGGCAATCCTGACGCTCGAGGAGACGATCCAGGCCTGGGCCGGCGACACGGATCAGACCGACGTCTTGGCGCTGGCCCGCTCGACTCTCCGCGGCGCGATCGTCTGCCTGGGCGAGATGGCGGCCAAAGGCACTCAGGACCCGCGCGAGCTGATCGGCCCGTTCGCGGACGCGCTCATCGCCGAACGCGAGCGCGCCAGGACCGCTCGCGATTGGGCCGCGGCGGATTCGATTCGAGACCGCCTTCTCGCGGCCGGCATCGAACTCCACGACACGCCCGACGGCACCACCTGGGAGCTCCACCCGGCCGAGCCGGTAGCCTGACGGATCGCGCCCTCTCGCCGAATCTGCGAGACTCCGGCCATGCAACGCCTTCGAGCGCACCCGATCCGGACTATCGTCGCCCTGGCCGCCGTCGCCGTTGTCCTTGCCGGCACGGCGTACCTCGCCGCCGGGTATCTCGTCTACGACCGATCCACCCGGGTTTCGGCGCATTGCGGCGGCAAGTACGTCGACTACACGCCGGCGAGCTTCTCGCTGGACCAGGTCGACGCCACTCCCTACCTGATGCCCGCGCATGAGGACGTGTCCTTCCCGAGCCGCGGCGAACCGGGAGTGACAATCAGCGGCTGGTGGGTCCCCGGCGCGCCGGACGCCCCGGCGGTCATCCAGGTCCACGGGCTCAACGGCTGCAAGCGGGCCCCCGGCAACCTCCTGGAGGCCGGCATGCTCCATCGGCTCGGCTACAGCGTCCTGCTCATCGATCTGCGCAACGAGGGCGAGTCAACGATCACCAACGGTCGATTCGCGGGCGGGGTCATCGAGTACAAGGACGTCCTGGGGGCCTGGGACTGGATCCAGAGCGCCCGGGGGGTGCCGGCTTCGCGCATCGGCCTGGCCGGCATGTCGATGGGGGCGGCGACGTCGCTGATCGCGGCCGGCCAGGAGCCCGGCGTGGCCGCGGTCTGGGAGGACAGCAGTTTCGCGGACATCAACGTGGCGATCTCCGATGAGGTCGCCCGCAACGGCTTTCCGCGCTTCCTGGCGCCCGCGGCCACGTTCGTCGGCCGTCTCGTCGGTGTGGACATCACGTCTCTCGGGCCGCTCGACGCGGCCGGGAAGCTCGGCCACCGGCCCGTGGCGATCATCCACGGCACGGCCGACACGCGGATGCCGATCAAGCACGCCTACTGGCTGATCGACGCCGTCAAGGCCCAGGGCGGGCAACCGTACGTCTGGATCGTCGACGGCGTGGAGCACACCCAGGCAAACGTCACGCACCCCGACGAGTACCAGCGCCGCCTCGGCGAGTTCTTCGGCGCGGCGATCGGAGTGCCCGCGGTGTCCTGGGAGCCTGTTCCGCTCAAGGTCGCGGCCTGAAGCGGCGTGCCCGCTCGGGCTCGGTCCAGCTTGCCGCTTACCGGCCCCCGCTGGCCGGGCGCCACTGACCGGCCGCCGTTGACCGGCCGCCTGTTGACCGGCCCCGCTGACCGGCTGCCGCTGACCGGCCCCCCGTTGACCGGCCCCGCTGACCGGCTGCCGCTGACCGGCCCTCTGTTGACCGGCCCCCGCTGACCGGCTGCCGCTGGCCGGCCGCCTGTCGATCGGCCGCTGCTGAGTTGATTTCGCCCGTAGTCGGGCACCTGTCCACGCGCTGTGGACAAGGCTCGTCTGGGGACCTGGCGGTCCGGGCTTTGGGGCTGGGTATCCTGCCCCGCGGTCCCAGATAAGCCGGGAGAGAGTGGGCTCCGGCATGCTGCGAGCGTCCACCACCCCGTTTAGCAAGGCCGACTGCTCCGATGGACCCCCGCGACCCGATCCCGTCCACACAGGGTGGACATCTGCGCGCTGACCGATCGCCCGACCGCTGCATGCGTGATGTCGGCCGGCTGACCGCGACGTTGGGCTCCTCAATCCGCGATGAGCGCCGTCGCCGTCGCCTTACCGTCCGTCAGCTGGCCACTCTGAGCGGCCTTTCGAAGTCGTGCGTTCACAAGGTCGAAATGGGCGAGCCGGCCTCACTGGAGACATATGTTCGGATCGGTCGCGCTCTTGGCCTGCGAGCCGACGTCGCGCTGATCGATCCTCGCCGGCGGGAGGGCAGCGGCGGACATCAAACGGACGTCGTCCACGCGGCCATGGGTGAGGCCCAGGCGGCACACCTCCGCGCCGCTGGATTCGACGTTCGGATGGACGAGCCCTATCAGCACTACCAATTCGCCGGACGCGGGGACGTCGTGGCATGGTCGACGGACAACCTCGCCCTGCTCCACATCGAGAACCGGACACAATTCCCGGACATCCAGGATGCGTTCGGCTCGTTCAACGCCAAACGGGCCTACCTGGGGGCGGAACTGGCGGTTCGGGCCGGCGTCGCGCGCTGGCAGAGCGAAACGCACGTTATCGCCGCGCTCTGGTCCGCGGACGTCCTTCGGACCCTGCGGCACCATCGGGCCAGCTTCGCCGCCGTCTGCCCGCACTCGCTGGACGCGTTCGCAGCCTGGTGGGCCTACAACCCACCCGAGTCCGGCCGCAGCGCCACACTCATCCTCTTCGATCCGCTGGAAGGCAGGCGGTCCGACCGCCGCCGCTGGGTTGCCATGTCCGAGCTGGACGGTCTGCGGCCGCGCTACCGAGACTACGCCGAAGCGGCTCAGACGCTGAGGGCCGGTTCGATCCGGAGCTCGTTCACGTAGTCGCGCCCTCCAGCGGCGCGGACGACCATTGCGTCACCTGATCCCGGCTCCCATACAACCGAACCGCGACCGGTGGCTCGTCGCCAGCGGGTAGACTTAGACCCCGTGACCGGCTCCCCCAACGTTGCTCCCAACGACTTCGTCCACCTGCATCTCCACTCCGAGTTCAGCCTGCTCGATGGCCTCGGTCGCATCAACGACCTGGCCGAACAGGGCAGCCGGCTCGGTTTCGACGCCATGGCCATCACCGACCACGGCGCCCTGTATGGAGCGGTGGCGTTCTACCAGGCATGCCAGTCGAAGGGCATCAAGCCGATCATCGGTATCGAGACCTACGTCGCCCGGCGAGGGATGCGCGACAAGGAAGGCAAGGCGGACTCGCAGCCGTACCACCTGGTCCTGCTCGCCCAGACCTGGGAGGGCTACCAGAACCTCTGCCGGCTCGTCACCGACGCCCATCTCGAGGGCTACTACTACAAGCCCCGGATCGACCACGAGCACCTGGCCCGCTATTCGAAGGGGCTGATCGGCGGGTCGGCCTGTCTGGGCGGCGAGATAGCCCAGGCGCTCGAGGTCGACGACTGGGACCTCGCCAGGAAGGTCGCCGGCACCTACGCGGACATTCTCGGCAAGGATCGCTTCTTCCTCGAGCTACAGGATCACGGGTTGCCGCTCCAGCGCGCCCTCAACCCCAAGCTCGTGAAGCTCTCACGCGAAACAGGCCTGCAGCTGATCGCCACCAACGACCTGCACTACGTCCGGCGCGACCAGCACGAAGCCCACGACGTGCTGCTGTGCGTCGGCACAGGTTCCAACCTGGACACGCCCAACCGCATGCGCTTCGAGACCAGCGAGTTCTACCTCAAGTCCGCCGCCGAGATGGCGGCCCTCTTCCCGGACAATCTGGATGCCGTCCGGCGCACTCGGACCGTGGCCGAAATGGTCGACATGAAGCTGCCGTTCGGCCAGCTGCGCATCCCGAGCTTCCCCGTGCCCGAAGGCGAGACGATCGAAACGTGGCTGCGCAAGGAGTGCCAGCGCGGCCTGCAGCGTCGCTACGGCACGGTCACCCCGGAGCTTCAGGCCCGCCTGGACTACGAACTGGACATCATCTGCCGGATGGGCTACGCGGGCTACTTCCTGATCGTGGCCGACTTCACGAAGTTCGCTCGCGATCAGCGCATCGCCATCACCGTCCGCGGCTCGGCGCCGGGCAGCATCGTCACGTACACCCTGGGCATCACGCCCGTGGACCCGATCCACTACCAGCTGCCGTTCGAGCGGTTCCTCAACCCGGACCGCGTGACCATGCCCGATATCGACGTCGACTTCGAGGACGGGCGGCGTGAAGAGGTCATCAACTACGTCAGCCGCAAGTACGGCTCGGACCACGTGGCCCAGATCATCACTTTCGGCACGATGCTGGCGAAGGCGGCCATCCGCGACGTGGCCCGTGTCGTGGGCATGAGCTACGGAGAAGGCGATCGGATCGCCAAGGCCGTCCCGAACCAGCTCGGCATCAGGCTCGAAGAGGCGATCGAGACCAGCCCGCCGCTCAAGGAGATGTACGAAGGTGAGCCGCCGGTTCACCGGGTCATCGAGTTCGCCAAACAGCTCGAGGGCGTGGCCCGCAACGCTTCCACGCACGCGGCCGGAGTGGTCATCAGCCGCGAGCCGCTGACGGAGCTGATGCCGCTTCAGAAGGCCACGAACTCCGACGCGGTCATGACCCAGTACGAGATGCACGCCGTCGACGCGCTGGGCCTGCTCAAGTTCGACTTCCTGGGTCTGTCGAACCTGACGATCCTGCGGGTCGCGGTGGACCTGATTCGAGAACACCGGGGCGAGGAGATCGACCTCGAGAAGATCCCGCTGGACGACAAGAAGACATTCGACCTGCTGACGACGGGCGAGACGACCGGCGTCTTCCAGCTCGAGTCGGCGGGCATGCGCCGCTACATCCGGGAGCTTCGACCCACCAGCGTCTTCGACCTGGCGGCCATGGTCGCGCTCTACCGGCCCGGCCCGATGGACAACATACCCAACTACATCCGTCGCAAGCACGGCGAGGAGAAGGTCACCTACCTTCATCCGCTGCTGGAGCCGTACCTCAATCGAACCTTCGGCGTCTTCGTCTACCAGGAAGACATCATGTCGGCGTCCACGGCCCTGGCCGGGTTCACCGGCCCGGAGGCGGACACCCTCGGCTACGCGATCCGCAAGAAGAAGGCGGACCTGATGGCCAAGATGCGCCAGAAGTTCGTCAGCCAGGCGGCCGAACGGGGCGTCAAGCCGGATGTCATCGACGCTGTCTTCGCGGCCTTCCAGCCGTTCGAGCGCTACGGCTTCAACAAGGCCCACGCCACGTGCTACGGCCTTATCGCCTACCAGACGGCCTACCTGAAGGCTAACTACACGGTCGAATACATGACCAGCGTGCTGTCGGCCTTCCGGGACAACGAGGAGAAGGTCGCGGCCGCGGTGGCCGAATGCCGGCGCCTGGGCATCGACGTCCGGACGCCCGACGTCCACCGTTCGTTCGTCCAGTTCACGGTCGAGGACGACGCCATCCGTTTCGGCCTGCTGGCGGTCAAGAACGTCGGCGAAGGGGCGATCGAATCGATCATCGAAGCTCGCCGTGCCGGCGGCGACTTCCGCTCGCTGGCCGATTTCTGCGATCGAGTCGATCTGAGGCTCACCAACCGGCGAGTGCTCGAGTCGCTGATCAAAGTCGGGGCGATGAGCCGCTTCGGGCACCCGGCCCAGTTGCTGGCCGCGCTCGACGACGCTCTGGCGGCCGGCCAGGCCAGCCAGCGGGACCGCATCAGCGGCCAGACCTCGCTCTTCGACATCGGCGCGGCTCCGGAGGCGATGGACCTGCCACTCCCGGCCGTGCCGGAGGCGGGCTCGCGCGAACGGCTGCGCTGGGAGAAGGAGCTGCTGGGCCTGTACCTGTCGGAGCATCCGCTCGGGGCGCTGGCCGACCAGATCGCGCAGTTCGTAACGGCTTACTCGGGCGATCTGCGCGACGAATCGCTGGACGGCCAGCGGGTCGTCATCGGCGGCATCGTGACCGGATTGCGGACCGTGATCACACGCAACAAGGAGACGATGGCCGTCGCCACTCTCGAGGACCTCCAGGGCACGCTGGAGGTGGTCGTGTTCCCGCGCATGTACGCGACCTCGGGATCCACCTTCGCCGACGGGGCCATCCTGCTGGTCGCGGGCCGGGTGGACCATCGCGGGGAGGAAGTGTCGCTGCTCGCCGACGGTGCGTGGGTCTGGGAGGACGCCGCCGCCCGTGGCCCCGCCGCGATCGCGGAAGAAGTGGCGGCCGGCGACCGGAGTCGCGGCGGACGCCGTTGGGGGAACGGCAACGGCGGTGGCAACGGGTCCAGGTCGGGGCAGCCCGCGCGGTCGGCCCCGGCGGAGCCCGCCCGCGAGCGGCCCCCGGCGCCCCCTATGCCCTCTGCCACGAGCCCGGGCGCCGCGGCGTCGCCCATATCACCTGCCAGACCCCCCGTTCCGAACGTCCGCGTCTCGCCGCTCCGGGGTGGCGGTGTGACCGTGATGGACGTTCCTCCCGGCGTGGCTGGCCTCCCGGACGAGCCGATGGGATCGGTGCCGGGCCCGGACGACCTGGCCGCGCTGGCGCCGGATCGAGACGAGCCGCCGCTCCCCGACGAGGCTCGAGCAGCCGTGGCGCGAGCCTCGGCCGCGCCCACGGAGCCCAGGGAGGCGCCCGAGAGCGGCCTTCTCAACGTCCATTTCACGCGTGGCGCCGACACGAACCGTATCGTCTGGGCGATGGAGGAGCTGCGGGGCATATTCAGGGCCCACCCCGGCGCCACGAAGGTAATCCTCCGCGTCCCCGCGTCGGGCGGATCGCTGCCGCTGGAGATCCGGAGCGGTGTCGCCTACGACGCCGAGCTGCTGGCCGAGGTTCACCGCCGCCTCGGCGAGGGATTGGTGCGGATCGAGCTGGTGAGCGGCGGTTGACGTGAGAACGCCGAGGCCGAACGGGCGGCAACGAAGCGCGCCTGGGGCCGTCTGCGCCACATCCGGCCGGAATCGTGCATAGTACGCAGCGCCGGACCGCGATCCCGTCGGCGGTTCAGGACAGGGGCACAGGAGTCGCATAGGGCATGGAGCAACTCAGAAGCCGCCTCACGCGTCTCTCCCCGCGCGGGACCAACGACGCACCAGCAGGTTCGCGGGCATGAGCAAACCGTCCTCCGGGATACCCAACAACAACGCCGCCTCGATGGCGCGAAATGCGCTCGAGGCCGCTCGAGTCGGCACGCTGAAGGCGGCGCGAACGCCCGGTGGGGTCGTCTTCCTGTCGATGGTGCTCCCCGGCCTGGGCCACATCGCGGCCGGCAAGTACCTGCGCGGCTTGATCTTCGCCGTGCCGTCCATCGCCGTGGCCCTGGTCCTGCTCCTGATTGCGCTCTTCGACCGTTCGGCCCTGTATCAGATCCTGGCCCCGAAGACGCTGATGAGCCTCTTCCTGGTCGACATGATCGCGCTCGCGTACCACGTGTGGGCCATGGTCGACGCCTACCAGCTCGTCGCTCCGAGGCGCTCCAAGGGTCGGGTAACGAGAACGGGGGCGAAGTACGCCAGCCAGGGCATCTTGACCGTACTCCTCGTCTGCACCGTCGGGGTGCACGCAGGCCTCGCCTGGATCGACATCCAGGTGCAGCAGGACCTCAACTGCATCCTGAATGCGAACGGGCCCTGTATCCCAGACGCGCCGTCCGGATATATCCCGAGCTTCGACTGGAGCAACCAGGACAGCTTCGAGCCGTTGCAGACGGGTTCGGACACCCCGGACCCGACGCCGACCCCGACCTACTCACCGGACTTCGGAGCATCGCCGACGCCCACTCCGGGCGACACGACGGCCTACCCCCTGCCTGCGCCTTGCACCGGCGGAGCGGACCAGTGGGCCCAGCACAACTGCACCCTCTACATCCTCATGATCGGCGGCGACGCCGGAATCGGCCGGGGGAACAACGGCGACGGCAAGCCCATCAACCTGCGTACCGACACCATGATCCTTCTCCAGGTGGACCTCTCGACCGGGCGTTCGGCCATGTACGGCATCCCGCGCAACCTCCTCAACGTCCCTCTCGGCCAGGCGGCCTACAACGCCTACAAGTACCACTTCTTCCCGGCGCTGCGGGCCTTCGGGGCCGATCCTCGCCTCGGCTGTGGGACCGCCACGAACAACTGCATGTTCAACGCAATGTGGGTGGATGCCGCGTTCGTGAATCCCAAGAAGTACCCGTACTCGGGCAACTACTTCGCGGTCGGAACCAAGGCGGTCGAAGACTCCGTGTCGTCGCTCTTCGGCGTCCACGTGAGCGGCACGGTAGTCGTGGATCTGACCGGTTTCGTCTTCTTGTTCAACAGCCTGTTCCCGAGCGGCCTCACGATCAACAGCCCCTACGAGGTCAAGCAGATAGCCGGCACGCCGTACACGGACAGCAACAACAAGCATCTCTACGGCCTGGATTTCCCGAAGGGCAAGCAGACGCTCAAGGGCGAGATGCTTCTGGCCTACGCGCGCCTCCGCCACGTAGTCGGGCATGATTCCGACTACTTCCGCATGTCCCGCCAGCAGCTGGTGATCACCGCAACCCTGAATCAGCTGAACGTTTGCCAGGCGGCGACGAACGTTACCAGCATCGTGGACGCCGCCAAAGGCACGATATGGTCCGACCTGAATTTGAGTGACGCGCCCGGGCTGGCCGCGATCGCGACCAAGATCAAGCCGGGCAACGTCAGGACCTACACCTTGAGCCCCTCGGCAGGCTTCAGCTACAACATCATCGACTTCAACAAGGACGGCTCGCAGAACAACACCGTCTGGAACAAGTACAAGAACCGCGTCCAGACGGGGCTGAACGGCGTCCAGTCTGCCTACCCGAGCGGCGGCGGGGGCGGCGGCGGTGGCGGGTTCCACTGCTAGACGGGCCCAGGCCCGGTGTGGCGAAGCTCACCCGTTGCGTTGCCGTGTATCCGTCGTCGCGCCCATGTTCTACGCTGTGATTGCTAGTGCGCCGCATCAGAGGGGGACTCCAGCATGAGGGGACGGGTTCGCAGCTCAACCTCCGGCAGCCTCTTCCGGCTGATCGCGGCCTGTCTGGTTGCGGGCGCGTCGATGGCTGCGTGCGCGACGTCGAATTCCTCGGCCTCGCAGAATCCCGCGCTGTCGCCAGGTGCGAATCGGCCCGCCGGCTCGGCCAGCTGCGTCGTCGGAGCGGCCTGGGGCAACATCAACGCTGGAGAGATCGGTGAGTACGACGATCCGGCGCTGGAGAAGGCCGTGGTCGGCGCCGGCGGCACGTACATCTCCAAGAACGCAAATAGCTATGAGGACCAGCAGGCCCACGACATCGACGCGCTCGTGGCGGCGGGAGCGCGAGTCATCGTCGTGGAGCCAGGAGCCGACCAGGCCTATCTGGCGGCGTTACAGCGAGCCATCAAGGCCGGGGTCGTCGTCATAGCGGTGCTGCAGCGGGTTGATGTCCCCTCGCTGTACGTCGCCTTCGACCCGGTCGAAGCAGGTCGGCAGGAGGCGAAGGCGCTGCTGGCGGCGAAGCCGAAGGGCAACTACGCCATCGTCACGGGTCAACCCGACAGCCCCGAACTCAGAGCCATGGTCTCGGGCATCAAAGAGACCCTGCAGCCCGCCATCGACCGCGGTGACGTCAAGCTCGCCACGATCGACCTGCCATGGGCGGATTTCACTCCGTTCGGCCAGAAGCTGTCGACGCTCCTCAGCGAGAACGGCGGCAGCCTGGATGCGGTCGCCGCGGTGGACGACACCATCGCGCACGAAATCCGGGGAGTGATCGAGGGTGCCGGACTTGCCGGCAAGGTTGCGGTAGCCGGGGTTGGAGACGGAAGCGGATTGATCGGCGTCAACCAGGGCTGGCAGGCGGTCGAGGTCTGGGAGAACCCGGACTGGCGTGCCGCCGCGATCGCTCGAGCCGCCGTCGCTCTCTGCAAGGACCCGGACATGGCAAAGGTCGAAGGGAGCGTCTCGGTCACCTGGCCGGGCCTTGACCCCATGCGCGCGGTCCTGGTCGCGCCGGTGACGATCACGAGGGACAACCTCGATCTTGCCATCACGACGAGCATGTACTGGCGGGCCATGATCTGCGGCGACCCCGCCCACGTGGTCCCTCTGCCGCCCGCTTGCCAGCTCGGGCCGGTGGCGTCGCCGTCGGGGTAAGGTCAACCGTGAATCCGGATCAGTCGATCAATTGGGGGAGCCAACAGTGGGCGGACACCTTCGCGTTTCGAGTTCCGGCGGACTCTCTCGCCTGATCCTCGCCGGCGTGCTTGTGGGCGGGTTGACGAGCGCGTGCGGGACCTCGAACTCCAGTGGCCCGGGAAGCCAAGGGCCCGCACCGACAGCGACCCGGAGGGGCAACGTGCGGGGCTGCGTCGTGGCGACGTCGTGGTGGGGCATTACAGCTCATATAGACCTGGAACAACCCACGCTGGCATACGACATTCCCGCTGCCGGAATCGGGTACGCGGAACTGGATGCGAAGGGCGTCGCGGAGGACCAGGCGAACCAGATCGACAAGCTGGTCGCGGACGGGGCGAGCGTGCTCATCGTGGAGCCCGGCATCGAGAGCGCCTACCTGCCAGCCGTCCAGCGAGCCATCAAGGCCGGAGTCCCGGTCATTGCGATCTCTCAGCCGATACCGCATGCGAGGACTTTGTACGTCGCCTTCGACCCTGTCGAACAAGGCCGGCAAGAAGCGATGGCACTGCTGGCCGTCAAGCCCAGGGGCACCTACGCCATCATCAAGGGCGACCCCTCCAGCGGGCCCGAGAGCGACCTCATCGCGGCCGGTATCGAAGAGGTCCTGCAGCCTGCCGTCGATCGGGGCGACATCAAGATTGTCGCCAGCGTCGACACCCACTGGTGGGAGGGAGATGCGGCCAAGCAGGAGATGGCCACGATCCTGAGCCAGAACGGCGAGCGTGTGGATGCCGTGGTGGTCGAAAGTGAAGGTATGGCCAGCGGTGTGGCGGATGCGATCGAGGAGGCCGGGCTTACGGGCAAGGTGGCGGTTGCTGGCGGAGGATCCTATTCATCCTATGAAGGCCTGGTCAACGTGTTGAGGGGCAGGCAGACGGTTGAAGTCTGGGGGAACCTGGAGCGGACGGCGCACGGGATTGTCGAAGCCGCAATCGCCCTCTGCCGAGACCCGGACATCACGAAGCTTGCCGGGAGCGTTTCGGTCAGCTGGCCGGGCGGCGATCCCATGCAGGCGATCCTGCTCGCGCCGGTGGCAATCACGAAGGACAACTTCGACATCGTGATTCAGTCGGGCCCGACCTGGCGGCGGTGGATCTGCGGCGATGCCAGCTTCAGGCCCGATTTCGCCCCGTCTGGCTGCCCCGTCGGGCCGGTGGCGACCCCATCGTTGTCCGCGTCCGGGACCGTCTTCCGCTAGCCCTCAGTGCGGGAGCCAAACGTGAGCGGACGGATTCACACTGCGACGACTTCCAGGCCCGATCTGAGCATGAATTGGGCGTTCTTGACCCGGGGGGAGGGGAGTGGTGCCGACGGCGGGAGTTGAACCCGCATGACCTCACGGCCACTCGATTTTGAGTCGAGCGCGTATGCCAGTTCCGCCACGTCGGCGCGGACAAGGCGGCATGGTACAGCGTGCCGGCCGGGCCATGCCACCCGACTCGGCGCGGTGCCTCCCCCGGCGACCGGTCCGGAGCGGCCGGGATGCTATCCTCGGCCGGTCGTGGCCGCTCGGAAGGCCGCGTGACAGGGCCGCTGAGGACGTCGCTTCATGGCTGACGAACGGGTCGGAACCGGCTCGGGAGAGGGCGACGCAGCCAGAAGCGTGGATTCGGGGCAGGCGATCGACGCCGCGCTGGTGCGCGAGGCCCTGAAGGGCGAGCTGGCCGCGTTCAACCAGCTCGTTACGAGGCATCAGGACCGTCTGTTCGGCCTGGTGTACCGGCTCGTGCCGGATCGCGACCAGGCGGCCGACGCCGTTCAAGAGGCGTTCTTCAGCGCCTACCGCAACCTGGCGGCGTTCAGGGGCGGCAGCGTCTCCAGCTGGCTGGGGCGAATCGCCGTCAACGCGGCCATGGACCTCCAGCGGAACAAGCGCCGCAGGCCGGTGCAGCCATACCCGGAACTTGAAGACGAGAACTGGCAACCGCCGTCGGAGCCCGCCGAGGAGCCCGAGATGGTCATGATCGCGGCGGAGCGGTCGCGAGTGCTGGCCCACGCGCTCGGCCGTCTGCCGTTCGAGCAGCGCAACTGCATCGTTCTCTACGACGTTGAAGGCTACGACTACGGCGAGATTGCCCAGACCATGGGCGTTTCGGTGGGGACCGTGAAGTCGCGCATCCATAGGGGGAGGATGGCGCTTCGGCGCGCGTTGACACCGAAGAGGGAACTGTTCCGTGACTGACTTCGTCTGAGGACCGTTATGACCCGCGCAGCCTCCCCCGACCACGCCGCCCACGACGAGCTTCTTCTTGCCCGTTTCTTCGGCGACGACCTGGGCGAACGCGAGCGTCGTCAGGCCGTCGATCTAGTCGCGTCCTGCCCGGACTGCGCGACGTTCGTCGCCGATCTGGAGGCCATCTCCGGCGCGACGGCGGCGCTGCCGGTTCCACCTCGGCCGCGCGACTTCAGCCTGACCGAGGCCGACGCCGCCCGTCTGCGGCGGGGCAGGGCGACGCGGCTGTTCGGCTGGCTGGGACGGACGAGGGCGCTCGGCGGCTCAATGGCAGCGGTAGGCCTGGCCGGTTTCGTGGTCGTGGGCGCGTTGTCGCTGACCGCGATGACCGCCACATCGGCCCCCGCGGCGGCCCCCAACGCGCCCGAGTTCAACGCCGCGGCCCCTGACTCCGGCGCAGGGACCGGGGACCGGGCGAACCTCCAGACGCAGTCGACGGCTCACGGTAACGGAGGAGACGACAGCGTCACCGACGCGCATGCGTCGCCGGCGGTGGGTCTGGCTACGACCATCGCGAGCCCACTGCTCAGGTCCGAAGGACCATTGGCTCTGGGGACGGCCAGTGGGGGGCCGACTGCGCTCCCGACGGCGGGGCCGGTTGTCGGGTTCGGGCCATCGGCGGCGCCGGTTGCGGCCGGACCGTCGGCGGCGCCGTCCGCCCGGCCGCCAGCAGGCGACAACTCGGACGGGACGAATGAGCAGGGGACGGGCAAAGTCGCGGCGATCGCCTCGGAGGGCCCCGTCGCGAGCAAGGGCGTCGAGGCTCCCGGCTCCGTGAGCGAGCCGCAAGATTGGCGGGGCGCCCTCATGGTCGCGTTCGCCGCTCTCATGGCGCTGGGGCTCGTCGTGCTGCTGGCTTCACCGCTGATCTCGCGAGCGGCCCGGCGCCGCTGATCGAGCGTGGGTGGATGGGTCGAGCCCGGGTAAACTTGACCGGCGGGACCTGCTGCCCGCCGGTATTCGACCGAGAAGCCCGAATTCGATCGTGAGGCCCGCATGACCCGCCTGATGCTGCTCGACAGCAACGGCCTCATCTACCGGGGCTATCACGCCCTGCCGCCGCTGACGACGAGCAAGGGCGAGCTGGTCAACGCCGTATTCGGCTTCTGCAGCATCCTGCTGCGGGGAATCCAGGACGTTCAACCGGAGTACGTGGCGGCGTGTTTCGACCTGCCGGGTCCCACCTTCCGGCACGAGCAGTTCGCCGATTACAAGGCCACTCGGGCGCCGATGCCGGACGACCTGCGCAGCCAGTTCCCCAAGGTTCGTGAGATCGTGGCCGCCCTGCGCATCCCCGTCTACGAGATGGCCGGCTACGAGGCGGACGACGTCATCGGCACGATCACGCGCGACCTCGACTCCCGAGGCGCCATCGAAACGACCGTCGTGACCGGCGATCTGGACATGCTCCAGATCGTGAGCGAGCGAACCAGGCTCATGACCACCCGCCAGGGCGTGGATTCCACGGTCTACTACACGCCCGAAAAGATCTGGGAGCGGTTCGAGCTGCGACCGGACCAGATGATCGACTACAAGGCCCTCAAGGGCGACCCCACGGACAACATCCCCGGCATCCCCGGAGTGGGGGAAAAGACCGCGGCGAAGCTCATCGGCCAGTTCGGGTCGCTCGAGGGGCTGTACGAGCACCTGGCCGAAGTGAAGCAGGAGAGCCTGCGGGCCAAGCTGGCGGACGCGCGCGAGCAGGTCTTCCAGAGCCGCGAACTGTCGCGAATCGTCCGCGACCTGCCGGTGACGCTGGATCTCGACGCGGCGCACCTGGCCGAATACGACCGGGCCGAGGTGGTGCGGCTGTTCCGTGAGTTCGAGTTCCGAAGCTTGATCGACAGGCTGCCGCCGCTGACCGGCGAGTCTGCGCTGGACGCGGCCGAGGCCTTGCGGTCGGTGGCCGGCAGCGTTCCGGCGGCGCGCGTGGCCGGAGCTCCGGCGGGCGGCGAGGCGGGTTCGTGGACACGGGGCGGCGGCCGAGCCGGCGTCGCGGGGAGTGGCTCCGGCCGGCCCGGCGCGCGCTCGCTCATCGGCGAGGGGGATGGGCTGCAACTCACGATGGACTTCGGTGAGGGCGTCGGGGAGGCGCCCTCGCCCATCGTCCGCACTCGAGTGGACCGGCCCGCCGGGGACGCGGCCGGAGTGGCCGCCACGGCCGGGGTTCCCGTGGATCTGGCCGCGGCCCTGCGCGCCACCGTCGCGGACCCGACGCTGATGGACCGCTTCGACGCCACCGACGAAGACGCCGCCGACGCCGCCGCGTGGCTGGCTGCCCAGTCGAGCGTCGGGGCGGCGCTGCTGATGAGCGATCCGCGGCCGATGCGGGGAGTGCCGGAGGCGCTCTCTCTGGCGGGCGTCGATGGTCGCGTGCTGGTCGCGGAAGGCCACGAGGCGGTCGGGCGCCTGGGCGACGTGCTCGTCCGCGCCGGGGTGCCGGTCGTCGGCCACGAAACGAAGCCACTCCTGGTGGCGAACATGGCGGGCGGCGCCGCGGAGCCGGTCCGCGTGGCCTTCGATACTCAGATCGCCGCGTACCTGCTGAACGCGGCCCTGCGCTCGCAGAAGATCGAGGACGTGGCCCACGAGCGGCTGGAAGTGACGCTGCCGCCCGCCGGAGACGTGCTGCCGGTCGTCCGACTCGGTCTGGACGCTCTGGCCGCGCTGGCCGCCCGAGAGCCGCTGGAGGCGGCACTCAAGGATTCGGGCCTGGATCGCCTCTTCAACGAGATCGAGCTGCCGCTGATCCCGGTCCTGGCGGAGATGGAAGTGGCCGGCGTGGCCATAGACCGCGAGGCGCTCTCGAAGCTGGACCTCGAATTCGGGCGTGAGATGGCGCGCCTGGAGTCGGAGATCTACTACGACGTCGGCCACGAGTTCAACCTGGGGTCGCCCAAGCAGCTCGAACAGGTCCTGTTCTTTGAGCTGAACTTGCCCAAGGGCAAGAAGACCAAGACGGGCTATTCGACCGATGCGTCCGTTCTGGAAGACCTCAAGCCGGCCCACCCGATGATCGCCAAGCTGCTCGAATGGCGGCTCTACTCGAAGCTGCGGTCAACCTACATCGAGGCTCTGCCTTTGCTCGTTTCGGACCGCGACGGCCGGCTGCACACCACCTTCCATCAAGCCGTTGCCTCGACCGGCCGGCTTTCCTCGTCGGACCCGAACCTCCAGAACATCCCGATTCGCTCGGAGCTGGGGCGGCGTATCCGCCGGGCCTTCGTGGCCGGCTCGCCGGATCTGACGCTCCTGGCGGCGGACTATTCGCAGATCGAGTTGCGCGTGATCGCCCACGTGAGCGGCGACGAGCATCTGCGCGACGCGTTCGCCCGCGGCGCCGACATCCACCGCGAGACCGCCGCGCTCGTCCTCCACAAGGCGCCCGAGGACGTCAGCCACGATGAGCGCTCGATGGCAAAAATGGTCAACTTCGGTCTGGCCTACGGCATGAGCGACTTCGGTCTGTCGTCACGGGCCGGGATTTCGCGCGCGGAGGCGAAGGCGTTCATCGACAACTACTTCGCCACGTACAGCGGCATCAGCTACTACATGCTCGAGGTGAAGGAGTTGGCGCGTCGGCAGGGCTACGTCTCGACCCTGCTCGGACGGCGCCGCTACATCCCGGAGCTGCGCATGTCCAACCCGGCCCTGCGCGGCGCCGGCGAGCGCATGGCGATCAACATGCCGATCCAGGGCACGGCCGCGGACATCGTCAAGCTGGCGATGATCAGGCTCCCTGTGCGCCTGCGCGAGGCCGGCCTGAAGGCGCGCGTGCTGCTGCAGGTCCACGACGAACTCGTCTTGGAGGTGCCGCGCGGCGAGGTGGACGCGGTCGCGCCCCTGCTGCGCGCGACGATGGAGGAGGCGCTCAAGCTCGACGTCCCGCTGACGGTGGACGTGAAGGTCGGCGACGACTGGGAGTCGATGAAGCCCCTGACCCGCGAGGACGAAGTCCTGGCCGAACTGGGCGAGGCTCCCGCCGAAGTCGTTGCGGGGTAGGTATCTACGCCTGGGGCGGTCCGAGGTGGGTTGTTACGCGGCGGCCCGGCACGCCACTCGCGAACGCGCGAAGGACGAATACCCAGCCCACGGACAGCGCGATGCTCAGGACCACGTTGACGACTTCTTGAGCTTGAGTCACGTTGTTGATCAGCTCGTCCGACGGGTTGCCGCCGGCCACGTTCACGGCGCCGGATATGGTCAGCGATGCCACGTCGCCGAGGACCGCGACCGCGAGCATCAGCGCGGAGCCCGTTACGAGGCACAGCCAAAAACGGGTCGGGGTCTCCTTGGCCCTCACGGCCGACAAGCTGGCCCAGGCAAGGGCCGCCACCGGCAGGATGGCAACGTCGCGCACCGCGTCGTCGATCGCCGAGAGCCAGTCCCGGCCTGACAGACTGCCGTCCAAGCTCGTCGTCCGCAGCAGGTCCAGAGATGTCCCGAGCTGCCAGATTGCGAGAGCCGCCACGGCCAGGGCGGCGGCAGCAGCAGGTAGCCGCGGCCACGCGACCGCCGAGCTTCGGCGTCGGGCCAGTTCCAGGACGATGAGCAGCGGGCCGAAATAGGCGGCGGCCCCGATCACGAGCGCGATCGCCGACGGCAGATCGTCCATGAGGCCACCCGTCGGCATGTCGAAACGGCCGGCATGCCATCCGGGCACGAGGCGGATCAGAAACGACAGCCACGTCCACACCATGGCCGCGCCGATCAGTGCGCGGTTGGAGTTCGCGTCAGCTCGGACGCCCCACAGGACCGCGACCGGCAGGAGGAGTCTCAGGCTCAGGATCACAACGGACAGGACGGTCACGTCCGTCAGCCCGCTGGACAGGTGCGCGGCAACCGCGGGCAGAAGTAGCACCCGCCGAGAGCGAGCAGCAGGAGAATGTGGATTCGCCCGGGCGGCGGCGCCTCGTAGCCCCGGTCATCGTCGGGGTGTGCCGTGGCCACTCGATCCCTCCTCAACTCCGGTGGCACACGGACCGGCGCCGCCTCGTCAGGTGGGATTATGACTCGCCGGCGAACTCCACGGCCGAGTTCTTCGTCAGCTCGCGGCGATGTCGACCTGCCAGTAGTCGTATTCGCCGCCGTGGGTCCTGGCCGCGGCTTCCAGCTCGGTGCGGATGGCGGCGATTGCGGGCAGCGTCACGACCATCGGCTGGCAGACGGCCACCAGCCAGTAGCCCTTGCGGGCGGAGGTCTCCACCTCGACGCGACGATCGGGGCGCTTGAGGGCGCGCGCCACCTGCTGTGCACTTCGCACGCCGGGCACGTACAGGAAGTGGCGCGTCTGATGCGGGACGTTGGGATCGGCGCCCGCACGGCGCATTTCCTCGATCGCCGCTCGGTCAGGATCGGGGTTGCCGTTGGACCGTCTGAGGAAGACCATGTCTGGCTCCGTGGAGCGGTTGCGCGAGTTAGGCGGATGGTAGCGGCCGGCGCTGGCCTCGGCTCAGATCATGGTACGAGCAGCGGCCGGCTTCATATTCCCCCGGAGTGCTGGTCCGATCGGCGTATGCCTGCGGAGTCCAGCCGCGAAAGGCCGCGAACCGCGGGCGCGACCGGCGGGCGCGACCGGCAGACCCGTGTCGCCGTTACGGCCGAATCGTGTCGAGTCTGAGTCCGGAGGAGCTGTCGAATACGTGCAGCCGCTGGACCTCCAGGCCGATCTCCTGGCCCACGGCGATCGGGGAGTCCTGGGGCAGCCGCAGATACAGCTCCTGTCCGTGGAACCTGGCGGTCAGGACGACGGACCGGTTCATGGGCAAGTCGAGCACGCTCGTGACCGTGGCGGTCCAGGCGGGCGGAGCGCCGTCCGCGCAGAGCTCGACGTCCTCCGGACGTAGCCCCAGGGTCTGGCCCGCCCACCTGCTCGACACGACCTCCCCGGCCACGAAGTTGATGGCCGGGGTGTCGGCGCTGAGATTGAGGAAGTCCGCCACGAACATGCTGTTCGGCGCGCGGTAGACCTGCTCCGGAGTACCGATCTGCTCGATCGTGCCGATGTTCATGACGGCCAGCAGGTCGGCCAAGATCAGCGCCTCCTGCTGGTCGTGGGTCACGTAGATCGTGGTGATAGCGAGTTCATGAAGCAGCTTCTTGAGCCCGAAACGGTACTTCTCGCGTAGCTTCGCATCCAGGTTGGAGAACGGCTCGTCCAGGAGGAACAGGCGCGGGTCGCGGGTGATACAGCGACCGAGCGCGACGCGCTGCTTCTCACCCCCGGACAGGCTGCGCGGCTCGCGGTCGGCCAGATACTCGATGTCCACGCCCAGCAGCTCGCTCGTCCGCCGGTACTTCTCCGCCGCGGTGGCGTCGAGTTGGGGCGTGTGTCTCTTGAACTGGAAGTAGGACAGGATGTTTCGTCGGGAGGTCCACGGGTACAGGGCGTAGTTCTGGAACACCATGCCGATGCCTCGCTCTCCGGGCATCAGGTTCTGGACCTCGATCCCGTCGAAGAGCACCTGCCCCGAATCGGCTTGCTGCAGGCCGGCGGCGATCCGCAGAAGAGTGGTCTTGCCGCACCCGGAGGGCCCCAGGACGACCATGGTCTGGCCGTCGGGCACGGTCAGATTGACGTTCTCGATCGAGAAGCCCTCTCGCGGCACAGACGTCTTCGGTCCGCCCGCCACGGGTCCGCCCGCCACGGGTCCGCCCGCCACGGGTCCGGCCGACCGATTGAGGGTCCGCGCGTGCCCCTCGCCGGTTCGAGCCCGCAAGGTACGACGAGGATTGATGCGCAGGAAGATGTCCCGCAATTCGACGGTGGCCATGGGCGCTCCAGGGCTGTTCGCGACTCGTGTGCCGGCGGATGCCGGCTCAGGCGCGACGCGATCGTCGAGGACATCCTAGGCGCTCCGGGCGGAGGCAATCCACACGAGCGGCCCGAGGCCGCCATGTGGGCAGCATCGGCGCCACATCGCTACCCTCTAGGGCATGCCGGAGTTGCCCGAAGTCGAAACGATCGCCCGCGATCTGCGCGGGCTGGTCACGGGCGCCCGGATCACGGGAGCGAGGAACGACTGGCCCAGGACAATCCGCAGCCACGAACCGGCGGCGTTCGCCGAGGCCGTCGCGGGGCGCGAGATCGAAGGGGTCGGACGGCGGGGGAAGCAGCTGTTGCTATGGTTGGGCCCGGTCGGGAGGGCCGCGGCCACGATCCCGCCGGCATCGGAGCCAGCCGTGGTCACCTGGCACCTCAAGATGACCGGGCAGCTGTTCGTGGTAGATGCCGCCACTCCTGCCGATCGCCACGTCCACCTCACCCTGGCCCTCGCCGACGGCCGCGAGCTGCGCTTCCGGGATATCCGCAAATTCGGGCGGGTGGGGCTGTACCGCCGCGATCCCGCCACGGGGCTGCCCGTCGAGGGCGAGGCCGACGGCGTTCTGGCGGAGGGCGACGAGCCGCTCGACGAGGACTTCACCGCGGTGCGCCTTGCGGCCAACCTGGCGAGGCGCCGCGGGCGGCTCAAGACGCTGCTGCTGAACCAGGACTTTCTGGCCGGAGTCGGCAACATCTACGCCGACGAATCTCTCTGGCGGGCGCGGCTCCACCCGCTGCGCGACGCTCGATCGGTTCGGCCCGCGGACGCGCGCCGGCTGTACGAGGCCCTGCGGGCGGTCCTGTTCGAGGCCGTCGAGCGGCGCGGTTCGTCGGTCGACGACTACACGGCGCCCGAAGGCGACGGCTCCATGCAGGAGCACCTCCAGGTATACCAGAGAGCCGGCGAACCCTGCGATCGTTGCGGCCGGAAGATCGCCCGCATCGTCGTGGGCGGCCGGGCCACTCATTTTTGCCCGAATTGCCAGCGGTTGGCCGGGGGGCACGCCGCCGCCGGACGCATCGAAATCGCGCCTGGACGGCGCGGCCCGCGCTGGACCGAGCTCTCAGGTGAGGGGGCCCTGGGTCGAACGGCCGCGGAGGAGGCGTGCGCTCGGCGGACGGAGGCGAATCGCAGGGCCGGTGCGGCACGGCGGGCGGCGGCCCGGGAGGGAGTGGCAGGCACCGCGGAGCACGCTTCGGCGAGGGGCGGTTCCACGGGCGGTTCCACGGATGGGGCGGATCGCCGATGAGTCTCGTCCGCCTTGACGGCGTCACGCGCGAAGTCGGCGACTTCGTGATCCTGGATCGCGTCAGCGCCGCCATCGCCGCCGGGGATCGGATCGGTCTGGTAGGCCCGAACGGAGCCGGCAAGACCACGCTTCTGCGAATGGTGGCGGGCCTGGACGAGCCCGACCGGGGTGACGTACTTGCGAAGAAGTCGCTCACCCTGGCCCTCCTTCCCCAGGAGGCGCACGTCGATTCGACCTTCACCGAGGCACCGAGCCTGAGGCAGGCGGTTCGGGCGGGCGCCGTCCGGGTGATCGAGCTCGAGCGAATCCTTCGTCATATGGAAGTCGACGGGCGTGTGACCGAGCCCGAGTACGAGCAGCTGCAGCATGAATTCGCCCATCGCGAAGGCTACGGCCTCGACCAGCGCGTGGAGGCGGCCCTGTCCGGTCTGGGCTTCTCGCGGGAAGAGTGGGACCGGCGACCGACGAACCTCTCCGGCGGGGAGCAGACCCGCGGGGCGCTGGCGCGCCTGCTGATGTCCGATCCGGAGCTGCTGCTCCTCGACGAGCCGACGAACCACCTCGACCTGGCCGCGCTGGAGTGGCTCGAGGACCACCTCGGCCGCCGGAACGGGGCCCTGCTGGTCGCCTCGCACGACCGAGCCTTCCTGGACGCGACCGTGAATCGGGTCTGGGAGCTGCGCGATCGACGCCTCACGCAGTTCCGTGGCAACTACTCGGCCTACGCCCGCCAGCGCGAGGAGCGCGACCTGCGAGCCGCGGAGGACGCCCAGGATCGCGAGGGCCAGATCCAGCGCGAGCGGGAGCTGGTGCAGCTGTACCGCCACCAGCGCAAGTTCTCGAAGATGCATGAGCACGAGGCCCGCCTGGAGGCGCTCGAGCCGATGGAGAGGCGGCGCGACGACGCGAAGCTGCGCCTCCCGACCGAAGCCCTGGCCGGCGGCGCGCCGGCTCGTTCGTACGACATGGTCGTTCGGGCCGAGGGGCTGGTGGTCGGGTACCGGGCTGTCGCGGGCGGGAGCGGTGAGGGCGGTTACGGTGCGGGCGGTGGCGGCGGCGCCGGGGCCAGCGCGGACGGAGGCGCGGGCCGGAACGGCGCCCGCCTGACGGAGGCCGTCGAGACGCCGGTCGCGCGCGCGTCCTGGCTGGAACTGCATCGCGGTGATCGGGTCGGCATCGTCGGGCCGAACGGCGCGGGCAAGACCACTCTCCTGAGAACCGTCGCCGGGGAGCTGGCCCCGATCGACGGCGCGCTCGACATCGGCCGCAACGTCCAGCTCTCCTACCTCGCCCAGCTGCGCGACGCTGCGATCCCCGGTACGACGGTCCTGGACGCCGTCCTCGACGCGCTGCCTTTGACGCAGGGGGCGGCCCGCAGCCACCTCGCCCGCTTCCTGTTCCGCGGCGACGAGGTCCAGAAGGAGCTCCGCGCCCTTTCTGGTGGGGAACGGTCGCGCCTGGAGCTGGCGCTACTCTTCCTTCTGCCGGCGAATTTGCTGCTCCTCGACGAGCCGACGAACCACCTCGACATCGCCGCTCGCGAGGCCCTGGAAGCTTTCCTGGCCACGACCGACGCCACAATCCTGGTCGTCAGCCACGACCGGCGCCTCCTCGAGAAGGTCTGCGACACGCTATGGGTCGTCGACGACGGGCTGGCGGTGACGTTCGACGGCGGCTATCGGGCCTGGCGGCAGGCGGTCGCCGACGGCTGGGCGACGAAGGCGGCGGTCGAAAGCGAGGCCAGGCGCCTTCACGGCGGACGTACGGCACCCGCCGGACGTCGCCCGGGGGACGCGCCGGCGGGCCCGACTCCGAGATCCGGGCTCCGGGCCTCGCCGGTCGCAGCAGAACCGGCTCAGCCGGTGGCGTCGCCGGCCCGTCTCCCCGCCGGCCCGCGCCCCAAACTATCCAAAGACGCCTACCGCCGCCGCAAAGCCCAGATCGACGAGGAGCTGGTCGCCCTCGCGGAACGGAAGCGAACGCTGGAGTCGGCCCTCGCCGACCCGAGCGTTCACGGCAACTTCGTCGAACTGCGCCGCGTGAGCGCCGAGCTTGCCACCGTGAATGAGGCTCTGGCCGCGGCCGAGGAAGCCTGGCTGGAACTCGAGGAGGCCGCCCCGTAGCGTCCGCCCCCGTCTGACCCGCGGCCGGGGTCGTGGCCCGTGGCCGCGCGCCCGATTTTCCGACTTCGCGCTGTGGCCGCACCCCGCGCCCACATCTCGCGCTGACACGCCCCCTGGTGGTGGTAGGCCGGATTCGGCGCGGTCCGGCGCGGTCCGGCGCGTGCGGGCGCCTTCCCGGCGCCGGATCCCCTGGCACGGGATAGCCATAATCGGCTAACTCGGCCGAGAATTCCTCCGGTTCGTCGCGCCGGCGCGCCGCAACCCGGAGATAGCACCATCCCGGGGCGTGTTTGACTGGAAGCTGGTCGGCCTGGAGGGCGTGTTGCCGATAAGCGGACGTCCTGGAGAGCGTGGACGAGAAGTCGGTCGGCCTGAAGGGCGCGCCACACGACCCGCCGTTTCCTCGGCCTGCTACAGTCGAGGAGTATGCAGACTCGCAGAACCCGTGGCGCCGGTCCGCGCCACCGCGGATCGCTCGTCACCAAGGCGCCGCTCATCGGCCTGATCGGGCCGATTGGCTGCGGCAAGTCCACCGTGGCCCGCTGGCTGGCCGATCGGGGCGCCGCGATCGTGGACGCCGACCAGCTGACCCGGTCGCTGATGGCACCCGGTACGCCGGTCACGGAGTCGATCGTGACCCGATTCGGCGAGCAGTTCCGCCGCGAGGACGGGTCGCTCGACCGGGCGGCGCTGGGCAAGCTCGTCTTCGCGGACCCCCGGCGCCTGGCCGAGCTGGAGTCGCTGGTCCACCCGGCCATCTGGGGGCCTCTCGAGGCCTCGATCCGCGAGGCCGATACGCGCAATCCCACGGCGATAGTGCTGGAGGCGATCAAGCTCGTCGAGGCCGGCCACGCGCTTTGGTGCGACGAGATATGGCTCGTGGTCTGCTCCCCGGAGGTTCAGGTCGCTCGCCTCGTTGGCCGCGGCATGCCGGAAGGGGACGCCCGCCAGCGGATTGCCGCCCAGAGTAGATCTCTGGCCGATTGGCGCTCGGCCGCCACGCGCGTGATCGCTAGCGACGGTACGCCGACCGCAGTCGAGGCGGCCGTAGACGCGGCCCTGCGCCAGCTAGTGGCCGCTCGCGCCTGACTGGTCCCGCGGGGGGGGGGCTCCGGGTCGGCGAGGCCCATCTGGGCGAGCCCTCTGGGGCGAGGCCTGGGCCTGCTTCTGCGGCCCGTAGCGACCTTCGGGCCTACAATCGGCCGGTGATCCGGTCCATCCGATCCAGACCGCGCCTCTACGCAGGCGCTGCCGCGATCGTGCTCGTCGCCGCGGTCGCCGCGGCGTCGCTGGCTCTGCCCGGCCGCGGCGGTCCGCCCGTGGGCCCGTCCCTGCTGCCGCCTCCAGTCACGATCGGCGCCGGCGCCACGGCCGTGGCGTCTTCGGTCACGCCCGGCGCCATCATTACAGGCGCTTCGGCGTCGCCGGCGCCTACCGCGCCCACGCCCGCACCGACGGCCACGACGCAGCCCTTCGCGCTCATCGACATGTTCGCGCCTTACGTGCCACCCACGCCGGCGCCCACGCGCAAGGGGCCGACCCCGCGGCCGGGCCCGCCGTTGGTCGATCCGGGTCGCGACACCCCGAGCCAGTCGTTTGGGTGGCTGGTGGCCAAGGCTTCGGGGCGCATCGTGCTCTCGGACGGCAAGATCGGCCTGCTGGCCGTGGGCGAGTATCCACTCGTGGACGTCGCGACCGGCGGGCCGCTGCCGGACAAGAAGGCTCTGGACGTTTCCTGGTCGCGCTGGATCGTGGAGCCGACCGCCAGCGGGACCGACGCCAGGGGCAACACCTATCGCGACCTGACGTACTGGAATCTATGCGGTCCGGGCGCGGCAACCGTGGCCCTGTACTACTGGCAGCAGGAGACGGGCTATCCGAACGTGACCGGCATGTCGGGCTACTTCGTTGAGCCATACGAGGAATCGGGCGTCGCCTGGCCAAATCCAGGTCCAACGTTCCGCGGAACGGACGGCAAGTATCACCGTCTCGGTACGTACTGGACGGGGCAGGATAAGGTTCCGGGCTTCACTGCCCGAGGTCGAGGGTACTTGATGTATATGGCCATGGCCGTGCAGCCGGAAGGCTGGACGACTCCCGGCATCGATGTCTTTGCCGGCGGCGACGGCAAGCCGCTCTATCCCACCAGGGGCTCTCAGCCCGACGACACCCAGGCGGCTCTCAACTGGGAGGCCTCGGGGCACGCCGCGAGCTGGGCCGAGGCCTGGTACGCAACGGTCAACGAGTGGGATCCCACAATGGAGCGCGACCTGCTTGCGGCCGTGATGCTCGACGTCGGCCGCGACGGCGTGCCGGTGGTTGCGTCGGCGGACACGTTCTACCTGCCCAACTGGCAAAACGGTTCGCGCACGCCGCACACACGCCACTCGGTCACGATCGTGGGCTACGACAACGCGGCCTCGCCGCCGACCTACACGTATCTCGATAGCTGCGGCCGGTCCTGCAACTCCCGGGCCGGCAACGCTAACGGCAAGGTGCACACGGTCACGCAGGCCCAGATGGTGAAGGCGGTCAGCCTGGACTTCGGTATGGGCTTCCTCTGGTAGGGGACTGAGAGCAGGCACGCCCGGCGCTGGCGCCGAAATCGCCCGGCGCGGGCGCCGAAATCGCCCGGCGCGGGCGATGAGACCGGGTCACAATCGCGTTTGATCCCGTCGATCGTCCGTAGGAGCCGCAGCAATGACCGATCGCGCCGTCTTGGGCCTGATCCTCGGAGCTGGCGTCGTTGCCGAAATCGTGATCCTGACTCTGCCGGGGTTCCGGCTGCGGCGGCTCTGGCGGCTGGCGCTCGCGATCGTCGCCGGGGCGCTCGGTTTCGTGGGGGCTCGGGCGGCCGAACCCGGACTCGTCCACGTCCAGATCCTGGGGGCCGCGACCGCGTTCGCGCTGGCGGCCTTCCTGCTGCTCAAGAACGAGATCCTGCCCCGGATCAGCGAATCGAGCCTGCTGCTGGGGACGGTGGTGCTGTGGTACCTGATCGCGAACCTGGATGTCCAGCGCGAGGTCGTCTACTTGCTCGCCGGGGCCGCCGTGCTCCCGACCGCGGGAACGGTCGTGATCGCGCTCGTGATCCACGACTGGAGCGACCGGGTCAAGCGCCTCTGCTACACCTGGTTCCTCGTTCAGAGCGCAGCCATGTCGGTACTGCTCCTGCGCTTCGCCGATCTGGCGTTCGTCGTTGATTCCGGCTTTGAAGCCCCGAACGAGGCCAGCCTCCTGGCCACCGGCATGGGCATCACCTATCTGGCGGCCAGCTTGTTCTACATCTGGACAATCGCGCCGATCTTCCTGCGCGGCAGGCTGGAGGATTGGTGGGGCGACGCGAAGCTGATGGCGAGCCGCTTCGCCGACTACGAAATGCACACTCCCGAAGCGGTTCTGACGGTCGCCATCCCGGGGGCTCTGTTCGTGGCCAACTCCCAGCTGCGGGTCGTTCCCGTGGAATTGCTGGCGAGTGGTGTCCTGGTCCTCCAGCGCTTCGGATCCAACCTGCTGTTCCGGCGACGCGGCGTGGCCGCCGGTGACGAGCCCGCGGTGGCCGCCTCCAACGCCTGAGCGCCGCGTTCGAACCTACGGAATCAGCGGTTGGCCCAGCTGCGCAAGAAGCTCGTTGACGGCCTTGCGCGCCATGTTGCGCGGAACGACACCCTTGAGGCCGCCCGACTCGATTCCGACATCCTCCGGGATCAGGAACAGGGCGCACGCCCGGGCGACGACGTTGGCGTGAATCCACGCCTCGAGGCGGACGTTCTGGCCGTTCTGGCGCACGGTCAGCGGCATCGCTCCGGTCAGAATGCCGTTGCCGCGCTGGTAGCGTCGCGTGCCGTCGGCCTCCACGGCACGGAAGCCGTAGTGATGGCTCGCCGCCCAGGCATCCACTATGGGCGCGACGTCGATGCCGACCTGAAACTCGCGAACGGTCCTGGGGGCCATGTCTCCTCCTTGCGGCCGGCAGCCGAGACGTGACGATTCCCGGTTGTGACAGACAGCGCCCCGAGTATAGGCTCGCCTGCCGGCCCGCGATCCGGTCCGGCCTAGAACGCCTGTGCTATTGGCCGATGCGGCGGTATACTCGAGACTCTCGCTGCCGAGGTTCTGAAGGTGCCCGAATTCCGTCTCGTTGCCGACTTCAAACCGACAGGCGACCAGCCCGATGCGATCGAACGGCTCAGCGAAGGCCTGGCCAGGGGCCTGCGCCATCAGACGCTGCTCGGAGCTACCGGCACGGGCAAGACCTTCACGATTGCCCAGACGATCGAACGGCATCGCAAGCCGACCCTCGTTCTTGCGCACAACAAGACGCTGGCGGCGCAGCTGTACTCAGAATTCCGTGAGTTCTTCCCGGACAACGCCGTCGAGTATTACGTCAGCTACTTCGACTACTACCAGCCGGAAGCATATCTGCCGCGTTCGGATACATATATCGAGAAGGATTCGAGCCGCAACGACGAAATCGACAAGTTGCGGCACGCGGCAACCAAGGCTCTATTCGAGCGCCGCGACGTAATCATCGTCGCAAGTGTGAGCTGCATTTACGGCCTCGGTGCGCCCGTGGACTACGGGGCCACAATTCTCAAATTGCGTACCGGTGCTTCGTATCGCCGGGACGCGGTGTTGCGACATCTTGTGGATCTGCAGTATCAGCGCAACGATCAGTCTCTTACGCGGGCCCGTTTCCGAGTTCGTGGCGACACCCTGGAACTCATTCCTGCCGCGGAGGACTACCTAGTCCGAGTGGAATTCTTCGGCGACGAGGTAGAACGGATCACCGAGCTGAATCCCCTGACTGGAGAGCTGCTCGCCGAGCGGAATGAAGTCAACGTTTATCCGGCCACCCACTTCGTCACTCCCACGGACAAGCTCCACGCGGCCATCAAGTCCATCGACGAGGAAATGGAGATCAGAGTCGGCGAGCTCGAGGCCCAGGGCCGGGTGTTGGAGGGGGCCCGGCTGCGGCAGCGGACCACGTTCGACCTGGAGATGATGCGCGAGCTGGGCTACTGCACAGGCATCGAGAACTACAGCCGTCATCTGTCCGGCCGTGAGGCCGGCTCCCGTCCGTGGACTCTCCTCGACTACTTCCCGCCGGACTGGCTGCTCGTCGTGGATGAGAGCCACATGTCGATTCCGCAGGTGGTCGGCATGTACAAGAACGACCGGACCCGCAAGGAGATCCTGGTCGATTTCGGCTTCCGGCTGCCCTCCGCGCTGGACAACCGGCCCCTGACCTTTGAGGAGTTCGAGGCCAGCCTGAATCAAGTGGTGTATATGAGCGCCACGCCAGGCCCCTATGAACTCGAGCGAAGCGAGAAGGTTGTGGAGCAGCTGATCCGGCCCACCGGCGTAGTCGATCCCAGGGTCACGGTCAAGCCTACGGAAGGTCAGATCGACGACCTCCTGGAACTCATACGAGGCCGCGTCGAGCGTGGCGAGCGCGCGATCGTCACCACGCTTACAAAGAAGATGGCCGAAGACTTGGCCGACTATCTACATGAATTAGGTGTCAAAGTCCAGTATCTCCACTCCGAAGTCGACACGTTGGAACGCGTCCGGATACTTCGCGACTTGCGCCTGGGCGTGTACGACGTGATCGTCGGCATAAACTTACTGCGCGAAGGAATAGACCTGCCGGAAGTAACGCTTGTCGCAATTCTCGACGCGGACAAAGAGGGCTTCCTGCGCAGCGCATGGTCTCTCGTGCAGATGATCGGGCGAGCCGCGCGCAACATCGAGGGTGAAGTCGTGATGTACGCCGATCGCCTGACCGACTCGATGAAGGCCGCGATCGACGAGACAAACCGTCGTCGCGCTATTCAGGAGCGATACAACTCGGAGCACGGCATCGAGCCCACGACGGTGATCAAGGGCATACGCGACATCAACGACCGGTTGCGCGCAGTCGCCGAGTCGGGGACAGGCTACGCGGACGCGCTGGGGCCCGGACGCGGCCGGGAGCTCTCGACCATGGCTCGAGAGCAGGTGGAGAAGCTGGTCGGCCAGATGGAGGCGGAGATGCGCCAGGCCGCCCGTGAGCTGGAGTTCGAACGGGCCGCGGCGCTTCGCGACGAGATCCAGGAGGTTCGACTTCGGGTGCTCGAAGAGGACGCTTCCGTGGCCGTGGCGCGGGCCGCCGAGAAGGCCGCCGGCGCGGGGTCGGCCGCAGCGACGGGCGCGGGGGCGGCGGGCGGCAGGCCGGCGCCGGCACGGTCGGGCAGATTGATCAGGCCGGCGCGCGAGGCGGCTCGTCGCGACAGGTCGAAGGTCGGGGGCGCGGCGGGCGAGGAGCGTCCCCTCGACGCCGCCACGCTGGACGTTACGGTTGTCCGGGTCGTCGAGGCGGCCGAGGACCTCGTGCCCGTCGGGGAGCCGGGAGGCGCCGCGACGGCTTCCGATTGGCTGCCGGGCATTCGTGACGAGCACGAGGACGACGGCTGGGCCGCGCGCTGGATCGAGCGACCCACATGGGATCACACGGTCACCCCGAACGTAATCAAGCGAACCGGCCAGAGGCCGGCGAGGGGACGCCGCGGCGGGCGGTAGAGTCTTCGCTACACCGGCACGGTAGACTCTCGTGCCAGTGGGGTCACGTCTCGAAGTAGCGGGAGAGCTGATGGATCCGTTGAGTGAGGCGTTCCAGCATCACTTCTGGGCGACAGAGAAGCTGATCAAGCACCTCCGCAGCCTGCCGCCGGCGGCTATGACCGCCACGGCGCCGGGCGTATACGGCGACGTGCTGGCAACCCTGTCGCACCTTCTGTCCGCCGACTCGCGGTACCTGAGGTACCTGGAGGGTACGCCTCCACCACCCAAGACCGCACCGGACCCCATCAGAACGATCGACGACCTGAGCGAGGCGTTGCGCGATCAAGCGCCCCGCTGGCGGATGGTCCTGGCCCGGGCAGGGACGCTTGACATCGACCTTCCGGCTCGTGGCGACCGGCCGTTCTTCCCTCACGCGACGAACCTGCTCTTTGCGCAGGCGCTCCAGCACGGCAACGACCACCGCAGCCAGATCTGCACAGTTCTGTCAGTCGCCGGTTACGACTGCCCGGACCTGGACGTGTGGAGCTACTGGAGAGAGCGGCGGGCGGAGTAGGCCCCGATCCGTTCCGCGGCCCCGGGAAGGGCGCCGGCTGCCCCGACCGCTAGCCCAGTTCGGTGGGAACCGCCGGCTCTGACGCGGTCAGCGGCCGTGTCACGACGCGCGGCGCGAACACTGCCAGCGTGACCAGCAACAGCACCACGACGCCGAGTGCCGCTCGGATGCCGACCGCGCCGGCGACCAGGCCGATGATCGGCGGTCCGGTGAGCGCGCCGGCGTAGCCCATCGTCGACGCGGCCGCGATGCCGATTCCGGCCGGAATGCCCGGCTGCGAGCCGCTGGCCCGCAGGACGATAGGGACGATCGAGCCAAGACCAAGACCGAGCATCGCGAAGCCGGCGATGGACGGCCAGGCCATGTTCAAGGCGAGCGCGCCGCCCAGCCCGAAGGCGCTGAGCACTGCGCCCGTGGCCAGCAGGCGGCCGCCGCCGAGCTTTTCGGTCAGGCGGTCTCCGACCAGCCGGGAGCAGGCCATGGCAACTGAGAACGCCCCGAGGGCGAGCGCCGCTTCCTGTTCGCCCGACAGCACCGACTTGCGCATGAAGATGCCGCTCCAGTCGCTCGCGGAACCCTCCGCCAGCATGCCGGCGTAGATCAGGAAGCCGATGGCGAGCAGACTGCGAGGGGGCCGGCGCAATGCCGGACCCTCGACCGAATGGCGGTGGGCCATCAGGCTGAACCACAGGCCGACGGCCAGGGCCATCCCAGCGGCGGCGAGCGCCAGGTATTGAGCGTGAATCGAGATCCCCAAGTTCAGGCTGGCGATCGTGGAGGATGCGCCCAGGAACGAGCCGATCGACCAGGCTCCGTGCAGCCGGGACATGATCGGCCGGCTGCCGGCCTGCTCGACGGCCAGGGCGTTGGCATTCATGGCCACGTCCATCGATCCCTGGAAGGCGCCGAAGACGAGCAGTGACATCAGGAGAGACGCGAAGGAGTCGGTGACGGCCAGCCAGGGGAGCATGAACGCGTAACCGGCCAGCATGGCGACGGTTACCACGTGGCTGCCTCGGCGCCCGGCGGCGAGCCCGGCGATGGACATCGCCAGCACGGCGCCGCCGGCGCCTCCGAGCAGGGCGAAGCCCAGGGACGTGGGGTCGAGGCCGCATTGGGTCTGGATGAGCGGGATCCGAGAAGCCCACGCCCCGAAGAGGACACCGTGGGCCAGGAACGCGGCCGCGACGCCCAGCCGAGCCCGGCGGAGGTGGAGGAGCGGTGGGGCGACCATCGCTATCCCAGCCCCGCGGCTCGCACCACGGCCACCAGCGCGACGGCCACTGCCGCGCCCGGGAGCAGCAGCCTGGTTCGAGCCACGACCACGACGCACAAGCCCACGGCGAGCGGCTCGATGCCGATCACCAGGCGTGGAGGGCTGTCGGCAGTCAGCAGGCAGTTGACGGCGGCGAGTGCCGCCAGGGCGGCGGGGCCGGCGAGGCGGAGGTACGAAACGGCGATCGGGGGCAGCCGCTCGATGCCCGGCGCAAGCATGGGCAGGGTCCGGGACGGGTAGGTGACCGCCCACATCAGGAACGCGAGTGGCACGAGAGCGATACTCATGGCAGCCCGGCCTCGGCCGAAGGTTCAGGCGTCTCGGGCCGGTCGGACTCCTCATTCGGAGACGGTCGTACCGCCAGCCCGGCAATCGGACCCAGGGTCGCGCCGGTCACCAGCCCGACCGACGCGCCGGCCGCCAACCCGACAGAAACCGCGATGGCCACCGCCCCTGCCGCCGCGGCGGCGTCTCGGCGTCCGGTGACCATGCCCAGTGACAGCCCGGCCATCGCCGCCGGGAAGGCAACGTCCAGGGCCAGAACGTGGATGTCTACGCCGCCGGCGATGATCCAGCCCAGACCGGAGCCGACGGTCCAGGGCACGAAGATCGCCATGGAGGCGATCCAGTAGCCGCGCCTGTCGTACCGACCGATGCGGCGGAAATGGGCCAGCGACAGCGCGAAAGTCTCGTCTGTCAGGAAGTGGCCCAGCAGGGCCCGTTCGCGTCGAGACTGGTGGGCCACGTACGGGCCCACAGCGGCGGAGTAGAGCAGATGACGGGCGTTGATGAGCGCCGTCACCGCCACTATCGCCAGCCACGAAGCATGGTCCTTGACGAGCCCGAGGGCCGCGAACTGCGCGCCGCCGCCAAGGGCGATCGCCGAATTGGCCAGGACGTCCAGGAGCGAATAGTGGGCCTGCAGCGCCGCCAGCCCGAACACCAGGCCGATCGGCAGCGCGTAGCCGGCGATGGCCAGCGCATCGCCGGTCAGCCTGGCTCGCGACTCCAATTCGCTGACCTCGCGGCCCGCGACCGCCACTGCGGTCTCCATCTCGCTACTCCATCCACTCCCGTCCAGTTGTCGGATCGTACTGGACGGCGCGACCGAATGCGCCGGAGGGCGGCCGGCCTGGAAGCCGATGCTAGGATCGAACTCGGTTCGCGGCCCCGATGCCGGAAGCGGGCCGAACCCACGGCTCCAGCAACCGAGCGGGAGGGACGCAGCGTCTTGAACACCGGTGAGAAGGCGACCGACCGACCTTGGACGTCCGGACGGGAGGCGGTCGAGCGGCTGCAGGCCGGCAATCGCAGGTTCCTGGACGCCATCGCCGCCTCGCCCGATCCGGCTTCGTCCACGGCCTCGCTGGCCCAGGGCGATCCCTACGCGGTCGTGATGGGCTGCTCCGACGCCAGGGTCTCGCCGGAGCTGGTGTTCGACGAGAGCCTCGGCCGGCTGTTCGTCGTGCGGGTCGTCTCCCACGTAGCCGGCCCGGCGGAAATGGGGTCGGTCGAGTACGCGGTCGCCCGCTGGAACTGCCCCGTGGTCGTCGTACTGGGACACACGCAATGCGCCGGTGTCGCTCTCGCCATGGATCGCCTCCCGCCCGGCGCCGAGCCGACCCCCGCCAGCGCGACATCGATGAGCCTGACCAGCCTGATGACCTCGATCAAGTCGAACCTGGGCTGGACCCCGATCTCCGGCTCGGCCGATCCATGGCTCGAGGCGGTGAAACGCAACGTCCACCGCACCCGCGAGGCCCTGCTGGCCTGGTCGCCGCCGCTGCGGCAGCGCGTGTCCGCCGGCGAGCTATCGGTCCTGGAGGCCCTCTACCACGTGGAAACCGGCGAGGTGGAGTTCCTGGGCACGGAGTAGGTCCGTCGATCACCCTCGACTCGGTCTAGGTTTGGTCCTGCGGGCTCACGGCAACGGCTGCCAGGCCAGGAAATCGACAGTCTCGGTGCCGTCTAGGAAGATGCCGCTCTTGCCGCCGGTGTCTCCCACGAGGATCTTCCAGGCCAGGGGTTTGCCCTGGCCGAAGTTGCTGATTGTCGAGGCGGCGATAAGAGAGCCGTCCGGGTTCCAGTCGAGGTTGCCTGCCGCGGCTGTCGGGATCAGGCCACCCGAGTAGACGGCCCAAGCGGTGGTGGTCTTCGTTGCGTCGTAGCGGTAGTACTCGACGTAGGTGGCCGGGCCGAGCTGGCTGTCCGGCTGAGACCGCACGACTTCGAAATGCTTGCTGTCGCTGCCCCAGACGCCGTACAGGTCCGTCGCGGCGGTCTGGCCCAGGTCGTAGTCGTGGTGCCGGAGAGTGGCGAGGCCGGTTCCAACATTGTCGGTGACGTGCATCCGCCACTGGGAGGCCGTTTGCTTGTTATAGCCGAGCCACTTGCCGTCGGCGGAGACGCTAACGGAACCGTACATGCCGGCCGCGAGGATCTGGCGGACGTTCTTGTCGGCGACGCTGATCCGCTCGATGGGGCCCGTCTGGGACATCGGGGGCAGGTGCACCATGATGATGGCCGACCCGTCCGGCACCCAGGCTGTCAACTGGATGCCCGCCAGTCCGGTGGCGAGGCTGGTCAGACCGGTGCCGTCCGATTTGACGGTGTACAGGGTGAGATTGCCCGCGACGCTGATGCCGTGGCAGTTGTAGCTACTCGCATGGCGGTAGAACGATATGCGGCTTCCGTCCCGAGTCCAGCTGAACCCGGTGTCGCCGGCGGCGAAGGTGATGGGCGCTACTACGGGCGCGCCGCCGTTGGGCGAGTACGAAGCCAGGCTGGGAACGCAGTTGGAGTCGTACGCGACGACCTCAATCGCACTGCCGTCGGAGTTCCAGTGCGCGTAGCGCCCGTCGGCGATCTGCTTCAGCGCGGTTCCGAAGGCATTGATAACCCAGTACGTCCCAGCCGTCGACGAGGTTGGCTTGCGGAACAAGATCAGGTTCTGATATCCGGGTGGTGGCGGCGGCGGCGGGGCCAGGGAACGCAGCGTGGGCCGCGGCGTGATCGAGGGCTTGGAGGACGTCGCAGTTGTCGAACTCGGCGGCGCTGCGGGCGTCGAGATCGCAGGGGCCATCGTCGGCTCGGCCATCGTCGGCTCGGCCATCGTCGGCTCGGCCAGCGTCGGCTCGGCCAGCGTCGGCTCGGCCAGCGTCGGCTCAGCCAGCGTCGGCTCGGCCAGCGTCGGCTCAGCCGCCGCCGATCCGACGCTGAACTGAGACTGCACGGCGGGAGTTGGCACGGCCGCGGTCTCCGGGCTCGGAGCCTGGCGGGGGCCGCCGCTGCCGCCGGGCGACCCCGTCTGATTGACGGAACACCCGGCGAACGCCGTCGCGAGGAGAACGCTGGTGGTCAGTAGCCAGCCGGCCCGACGATTTGGTTCCATGATCCTCACCCCTGAAGGGAACCGCACAAGGCGCGCCAGTGGATCGTAGCGCCCCCCTCCCATTTCGGGTGGGTATCCAGCCGGGGAATCGGCGACGGACACCGCACGGCCCAGCACGACGCCGAAACCGGGTGCGGCCGAAATCGGATCAGGCGTCGCCGACGTCCCGGGCGGGCTGCGGATCGCCCGGCCGAGCGCCCCTTTGAGCCGTGGCGTCTCCGGGTGCGACCGAGATCAGCCGTTGGAGTGCGAGTAGCTTCTGGTCCTCCGGATCCGCGGCCAGACCCAATTCGATCAGCCCGCGAGCCTCGTCGACCCGGCCCAGCTTGTACAGGGCCCAGAACTCGGCATGAAGGAGCGCCTTTCCCCAGGCCGGTTCCTCCTGCAACCCTGCGCCGGCCCTGGCTCGTCCGGCAACGTCTACGACTTCCTCGAACCGTTCTCGTTTCAGAAGGATCTGGGTCATGGCCGCCTGGACGTAGACGTCGTCCGGGGTCGAGCGAAACGCAATTCTGGCCTCGGTTTCGGCCTCCTCGGCGCGGCCGAGCTCCTCCAGCGTCAGGGCCGCGGCGGCGTGGGCCCGAGCGTCGTCGGGCGCGACGGATAGGAGGGCGCGGAGTTGTCCCAGGGCGTCGGCGGTGCGTCCGACGTCTGAGAGGAGCCGGACCAGATTCCATCGGGCGCGGAGGTCCGTGGGATCGGCGGCCACTGCCCGTTGCAGCTCGGCAATGGCCGCGGGCGTGTCGCCGATCTTCTCGAGGCCGCGGGCGGCGAACCGGCGCGTCCAGCCTTCCTCCCGGTACGCTCGCGGCAGGTCGTCGATGTCCGCGAGGGCCGCCTCCACCTGTCCGGTTTCGGCCAGCAGTTGGGCCCGCCGCACCTGTATCGGGGTGCAATCGGGTCTGATGCGGAGGGCCTGGTCGTAGGCGAGCCGGGTTGAGTTGGTGTCTCCGGCGCCCCAGTAGGCATCCGCCAGAGCCCAGTACGCCGACAACGTGGGCGCCGCCACGGAGCAGGCCACACGCAGGTCGTCAATCGCCTCCGGGTATCTCCGTGTTCGCAGCAGGGCGACGCCGCGGCTTTGTGCCAGGACGGGATCGCCGGGGCCAGTCGAGATGAGGCGGTCGTACAGGGGGATGGCTTCCTGCGGCCGGCCCACACGCCCCAGGGCGTTGGCGAGGGCCAACACCGCGGCCGGCTCGATTTCCTCCGGCGGGAGGGCGAGTGCATCGTCGGCTCGCTCCGCCAGCCGGTCCTTCGCCCTGCCCTTCAGTAACTCGTAGGGGTAGTCGACCGGAAGCCGCGGTTCCCCGGCACGGAGGGCCGCGAGCGCCCGCTCGGCCCGCCGTCGCCGCTCCGGTTCCGGCAGGAGGACCCGATGGGCGGGCACCGAGGATCGGTGGGCGAGGCGGTCCAGCCGCTGCCTGAGGGTCGCCCGCATGGAGGAGAAAGCCCGCCCGGGCCGTGAGCGGCGAAGCCGGAAGGCCGCCAGGCGTGCCGGCCCGACCAGCCACGCCGGGCCGACGCGCATGCCCATTCCGGTCGCCCAGAACAGAACGATCGCACCCACGAAGAGGAGCGGAAACAACGTGTCCATACGTAGCTCACTGCTGCATCAACGATGGAATGGTAGGGGCCTGCGGCGCCCGGCGCCGCTTCGTCGTGGCCGGCCGGGACGTCGGGAGGCGCATCACACGTGCGCAGAACGTCTGTTCGAAACCGGAAAGCTGCCCTACAATAGCGCGGTATGCCGCAGGAACAGCTTGTCGTTCGCGGGGCTCGCGAGCACAACCTCAAGAACGTGACGGTCGCCATGCCGCGCGACCGGCTGGTCGTGATTACCGGCTTGTCCGGTTCGGGCAAGAGCAGCCTCGCCTTCGACACGATCTACGCCGAGGGCCAGCGCCGCTACGTGGAGAGCCTGTCTGCGTACGCCCGGCAGTTCCTGGGCGAGATGCAGAAGCCGGACGTCGACCAGATCGACGGGCTCAGCCCGGCCATTTCGATCGATCAGAAGGGTTCGAGTCGGAACCCACGTTCAACCGTGGGCACGGTCACGGAGATCTACGACCACCTGCGTCTTCTCTTCGCCCGCATCGGCCATCCGCACTGTCCCACGTGCGGGCGTGAAATCGAGCGCCAGAGCGTCCAGCAGATAGTCGACCAGATCTACCATCTGCCGGAGGGAACGCGCCTGCTCGTCCTGGCCCCGGTCATCAAGGACCGCAAGACCGAAGGCGACAGGGTCTTCGACCAGATCCGCCGGCAGGGTTTCGCCCGTGTCCGGGTGGACGGTGAGCAGATGGACCTGGGGGAAACGAGGCCGCTGGACAAGTATAAGCGCCATTCCATCGACGTGATCGTGGACCGGTTCGTCGTCCGGCACACGGACACGGAGGAAGACGCGGCCGCGCCCGCGGCACCCGCGCAGGCTTCCGAGCCGGCGACCGGCGGTCCGGCCGGCAGTCCGGCTACCGCAACCCCGGATTCGGGCTCGGCCGAAGGTTCGTCCGGTGCGGGCGGGCCCGACAATCGACCGCCGGATGCCTCGCGCCTCGCCGACTCCGTCGAAACGGCACTCCGGCTCGGCGAGGGCGTCGTCCTGGTGGCCCCGGCGCCGCGCGAGGGCGAAGCCCCGGACTTCGAAGAACGCCGCTACAGCGAGCGCTACGAGCTGCCCGTACGACGGGACCACCGTCGACGAACTGGAGCCTCGCAGCTTCAGCTTCAACTCGCCTCACGGCGCTTGCCCGGCCTGTACCGGCATCGGCAGCCGCCTCGAGATCGATCCGGAGCGCGTCATCCCGAACAAGAACCTGTCCCTGTCGGAGGGCGCCCTCGTTCCCTGGGCGCGAATGGCCATGGAGAACTCCTGGCACTCCAGGATCATCCAGGCCGTGTGCCGCCAGCACGGCTGGGACTACGAGGCGCCCATCGCCAATCTGCCCAAGGACGCGCTCGAGTACCTGATGTACACGCCCCGGGGGGAGCGCGTGGTTATCGGCTATCGCCACGAGCGGGGAGAGAACACGTACGACGCCACGTTCGAGGGCATCGTGCCCAACCTGGAACGGCGCTACCGCGAGACGGACTCCGACTACATCAAAACCGAGATCGAGCGCTACATGGTCGCGCGGCCCTGCCCCGTGTGCGACGGCAAGCGCCTGCGGCCGGAAATCCTGGCCGTGACGGTGGACGGGCGCAGCATCTGGGAAGTCTCGACCCTCTCGATCACCTCGGCCTGCTCGTTCGTGAGCGAATTGCCCGAACGGCTGACCGATCGAGAGAACACGATCGCGCGCCAGGTTCTCAAGGAGATCTCGTCTCGGCTGGGCTTCCTGCTCGATGTCGGCCTGGACTACCTGACGCTGGACCGGACCAGCCAGACGCTGTCCGGCGGCGAGGCCCAGCGCATCCGGCTGGCCACCCAGATCGGCTCGAGCCTCATGGGCGTCCTGTACATCCTCGATGAGCCGTCCATCGGCCTCCATCAGCGCGACAACGCCAAGCTCATCGCCACGCTGACCAGGCTGCGGGACCTGGGCAACACCGTGCTCGTCGTCGAACACGACGAGGAGACCATCCGGACCGCGGACTGGGTCATAGACATCGGTCCCGGGGCGGGGGAGCACGGCGGCGAAATCATCGCCAATGGCCCGCTGGACGCGATCCTGGCCGAGCCGCGCTCCATTACCGGGGCCTATCTTCGGGGTGAACTGCAGGTTGCCGTTCCGCAGAAGCGGCGTCCTGGCAGCGGCCTGTCGTTGGTCGTGAAGGGCGTCCGTGAGCACAATCTGAAGAACCTGGACGTGGCCTTCCCGCTGGGCCGCTTCGTCGCGGTCACGGGCGTGTCCGGGTCCGGCAAGAGCACGCTGGTCTCGGACGTGCTGTACCGGGCGCTCGCCCGCCAGCTCAACGGGTCTCGCGAAAGTGCGGGCCGGCACGACTCCATCGAAGGCATCGAAGCGATCGACAAGGTCATCGACATCGACCAGAGCCCGATCGGCCGGACGCCGCGCTCGAACCCCGCCACGTACACGGGGTTGTTCGGGCCGATCCGCGAACTGTACGCGGCCACTCCCGAGGCTCGCGTCCGCGGCTACATGCCGGGCCGCTTCAGCTTCAACGTCAAGGGCGGCCGGTGCGAGCACTGCAAGGGCGACGGCATCCTCAAGATCGAGATGCAGTTCCTGCCGGACGTGTACGTGCCGTGCGAGGTCTGCAAGGGCAAGCGCTACAACCGCGAAGCCCTGGAAATCCACTACAAGGGCCGCTCGATCGCGGACGTCCTCGAAATGACCATCGAGGAAGCGCTCGACTTCTTCTCGGCGGTGCCCTCTGTGCGGGCCAAGCTCCAGACCCTCAACGACGTTGGTCTGGGCTACGTGCATCTCGGCCAGCCCGCCACGACGCTTTCGGGCGGAGAGGCTCAGCGCGTGAAGCTGGCAACCGAGCTGTCGCGGCGAGCCACGGGCCGGACGATCTACGTCCTGGACGAGCCCACGACCGGTCTCCACATGGCCGACGTCGAGAAGCTGCTCCACGTGCTCCATCGCCTCGTCGATGCCGGCAACACGGTGGTGGTGATCGAACACAACCTGGACGTCGTCAAAACCGCGGACTGGATCGTGGACCTGGGGCCAGAGGGTGGTGATCGGGGCGGGTACGTCATCGCCGAGGGCACTCCTGAAGACGTGGCCGCGACCGCCGGCTCCGCCACGGGCGAGTATCTGGCCCGGGTGCTGCGGGGCGAGCCGCTCGTGCCACTCTCGGGCGTGACGTTCGCGGAAGAGGCCGGCCACGTTCCGGCTCGTCCGGGGGCAGCCGTCCGGGTCATCCCGGCACCGGGGAAGCGGGCCGCTGCCGCCGGGTCGCGTGACGGGGGCGGCCGCGACGAGGCCTAGGGAGGCGCCGGAGCTTGGATCGCCGAATCGCGTTCGGGCTGGTAGAGTCAGACGGACCGCCGCGGCCGTCGGAGGAGGCGGACGCGGGCGCCAGGGCAGGAGCCTCGGCCCATCACACGACCATGGGAGAGACATGAGACCGAGGCCGACAAGAGGGTTCCGGCTCGTCTGGACGATCGTTGCGGTGGCTGCATTGGTGGGCGCATGCGCCCCGAACCAGGTCCGACCAACCGAGAGCGTCCGTCCGGTGCCCACCCCTACGGCCGGGCCAACTACGGTCGTGCGCTGGATGGTGGGGCTGGGAAAAGGCAACGACCCCGCCCAGGTCGAGGCGGAGAAGGCGTTCGTCAACTCCTACAACAGCTCGCAGAGCAAGATCTTCATCGAGCTGGAGATCGTTCCGGGCTCGACGGCCTACGAAACGCTCAAGGTGGAGATAGCGAACGGCACGGCTCCGGACATCGTCGGCCCGATCGGCATCCAGGGCCGGAACGGGCTATCGGGCGTGTTCCTCGATCTCAGCTCGGAGATCTCGGCCAGCGGGTACGACATGACCCGCTTCCCGCAGGCCATGACCGAACTGCTCAGGGACGGCACGAGCCTGGTCGGCATTCCGTACCTCATCAACCCGGGATACATCTTCTACGACAAGGATCTGTTCGCCAAAGCCAAGCTGCCCGATCTGCCGAAGCGGATCGGGGACACGTGGAACGGCCAGCCGTGGACCTGGGATACCGTGGCTACGCTCGCTGCTCAGCTGACCCTGGACAAGAACGGCCGGAAGGCTACCGACGCCAAGTTCGATGCGACTGCGATCGTGCAGTACGGCATCGACTTCCAGTGGTCGGACCTCCGACGGACCGGATCTTGCTTCGAGGCCGGATCGTTCCTGGGCACCGACGGCAGCGTGGTCATACCGGACGGCTGGCGGGCCGCCTGGGACTGGTACTACAAGGCGCTCTGGACGACGCACAGCGCGCCGCCGCTCAAGGTCGTCAACTCCCCGTTGCTGAACAACGGCTCCACGGTCTCTTCCGGTCACGTGGCCATGGCCGTGTCGTGGCCGTGGGCCATCGTCACATACGCCGGAGCGCCGGACCGGCTGGGCAACTACAACCCGCGCTTCTCGAGCTGGGACATGGCAGTCATGCCGTCCTATAACGGCCAGACAAGCTCGCCCACGGACTCGGACAGCTTCTCCATCGTCAAGGGCACGGCTCATCCCGATCAGGCCTTCGCGGCGATGGTCGCGATCATGGCCGATCCGGGGCTGCAGACGGCCTATGGCGGCATGCCGGCGGCGCAGGCCGACCAGCAGGCCTGGTTCACCAAGTTCGACGAGTACCTCAACGGCATCTACCCGAGCACGAAGGTTTCCTGGAGCGTGCTCCAGGAAATGGAGAACTACCCGGCCATTCCGAGCCCGGAAGCCGATCTGCCGGATTTCCCGCGCGTCAACGACATCACGAGCGCGTTCTACACGCGGCTCCAGACCGTACAGGGGCTCGACATGGACAAAGAGACGGCGAACCTGAAGTCGTCGCTTTCGAAGGTGTTCGGGCAGGCAGCCGTAACCTCACAACCGTAGCCGCGGCGCGACCGGCCGGAAGTCCGGACCGAAGCGCCTCCACGTTAGGATCGAACGAGTGCCTCAAATCGAGTACGCGTTCCTCGCGGACGCCGCGGAAGTTCAACCGGGGCAGAAATTCCACGTCCTCGGCGGCGGCGTGACCCGCATCGCCGGCCCGACGATGCCGTTCCAGCACCCCCATCTCGCGCTGGTGGTGGGCATCCGGCTGACCGCGTCTGAGAGAAGCAAGGAGCACGAGCTCGAATTCGTGCTGCTGGCCCCGGACGGAGCGACGGTTACCGCCTCGTCCGGCCGAATAGTCGCTCACGGCCCGCGGGACACGGAAGACGTCATTCTCACGATCGCCGTCGACATGTGGAACCTGACACTGGCGACCCCTGGGAAGTATTCGGTCCGGGTCTTGCTGGGCGGCACGGAGCGCAAGCGCCTGCCCCTGGACGTCGTGCAGACGGTGGCCCAGACACGGGACCCGGTGCCCGAGCAGCGGTACCTGGCGTGACGAACGGTTTAGCTGGTCCGGCTCGGCATCAGCGCCCGGCGATAGACGAAGCCGCCCTGGCTGCTGCCCGCGACGCTGATCGGTTGCTCGCGGCCGCGGAAGCGCGGGGAAACGGCCGCTGGGCTGAAGTGCTGGCGCCAATTCCGGACCAACTTCGCGACGCGGGCCTGGCCGATCTGCCCAAAGTGGCGCGCCGGGCGAGGGCTATCTACGGGCCCAAGGACTCCATTCGGGACGTTCTGCCGGCAGACCTGACCGAGCCTTTCCTCGACGATCTTGACCGCCTCGTCCGGGTTATGGCGAGAGACGCCATGGAGCGCTGAGAATGACTGACTGGCGCGCCTCCGGCCCGGCTCAGCCGGGCGGCCCGGGACTGTGGGTCCAACCGGCAACCTCGGGGGCTCGGCTGGGGGCGTGGGCGATAGACATCGTCCTTCTGGGTTTCCTCAGTCTGGTCCCGCTCGTCATCGAGTTCGTCATCGGCGGTCTCGCCGTGAACCCCGAGGCGGCGCGACAGCTGGAGTTGGATCCGGCGGCCATGCCGACCGTGCCGTACTTCACCGTGAATGCGGGCCCGTATGCCGCAGCCGCGGTGTTGTGGGTCGCGCTGGCGGTCGCGTATCCGTGGCTGTGCTGGGCCCTGGCCGGCGCGACGCCGGGGCAGCGGGCGCGGTCGCTCTGGGTGGTGGATGTTCGGACGAGACAGAGACTGTCCGGGCCGCGGTCGCTTCTGCGCGCGGCGCTCGTCGCCGGCATCCCCGCAGCGGCTTACACGGTGGCGGCCTACGCGTTCGTGCAGATCATGGCCGTGGTGCCGGCCAGTGATATGCGCGATGCCGCTCGCCTTAATGCGGCGGACGTGGAGGGTTGGTCGAACCTGCTGACTGTGGCCACGGGGATCGGAACCGTCTGGTGCGTCCTGCTGCTCGCCAGCGCCGCGATCAGAGGAGACAGGCGCGCGCTTCACGACATCGCGACAGGGTCCGTTGTGCTGCTGGTCCGGCTGCCCAGGTACGGCGCGGGCGCCGCGGCGTGGTGGCCGGCAGTTCCGGTTCCGCCCGCCTTCGCGGTTCCTCCGGTTGGAGCAGACCCGGACCGCCCGGCTCCAGGTCCGGTGGATGAGGGTACGGGTGTGGCGACGGGCGCGGATGGAGCGTCGAGCCCGGCGCCGCCGTGGACCGGCCTGGCCGGACAGCCCGACGCTCCCCGGGCCGAGCCGCCTGAAGCACCGGCCGAAGTCGACGGCGCGGCCGCCGGAGGTTCCGGGACCGTGCGGGACGCCACGCCCCGCCCGAGCGCGGGGCGCGGTGCGGAGACGACCGATACCGGCCGGACCGGACCGCTCGGGTCCAAGCTGCCTGAAGGGCTGCGCGTGGCGCAGCTCCGGCGGCGCGTGAGCGCGTACAGCCTGGACATCTTCCTCCTGTTCGTGGCCTACAACCTCATCGACCAGATCATTGCGCCGGCCACCGGGTCGGGCGAGGTGCCCCCGGAGCGCCTGCGTATGCTCGCCGGTCTGCTGGGGGCGGCCGCCCAGCTCGTGTACTTCGCCGGGGGGTGGTGGTTGTTCCGCGGCTCGCTGGGCCAGCGGATAGCGGGTTTGAAGGTCGTTGCGGACCCGAGCCTGAAACGGATCGGTCCGATCGACGCGATCGTCCGCTGGGCCGTCCTCCAGGGTCCCTTCGCCCTTCTCTTCGCCTCGCCGGACGTGCTGGCGACGGCGCTTCTGCTTGTCACGTTCGGGTGGGCTTTCGTCCTCGGCCGCTCCGCCCAGGATGACCCGGACGCACGCGGCTATCACGACCGGATCGCCGGCAGCATGGTCGTCGAGCGGGCGGCAATTCGTTACTAAGGCGCCTCGGGGTCACCCAGATCCCGCCGCGCGGTCGAGGCCCAGCTCCTGCGGGCTGAACGCCTCCAGCAGGAAGCTCGATGGGGCGACCGGGTCGTAGAGGAGCGTCAGCGTCCGCCTCGCCCGCGTCCAGGCCACGTACGCCAGCCGCCGCTCTTCCTCCAGGGCTCGATCCGGCTCGGGCGCGTCCCGTAGCGAACGGCCAGACGGGAAGCGGCCTTCGTCCAATCCGAGCACGGCCACGTGGTCGAACTCGAGGCCCTTGGTCGAGTGGGCGGTTGCCAGTGTGAGGTCGGCGTCGTCACGGCGCAGTTCGGCGATTCTCGACCGCTGTTGCCGGATTGCCGCCGCGAACGCCGCCACGGACTCGTACGGCGCCGCCCACCCCACCATGGCCGCGAGCAGATCCGCGGTCTCGATCGGCAGGGGCTCGTCGGCTTCGACCTCGCGTTCCTCGCCGGGCCGGACCGCCGGCCGGGGAGGTGGATCGGGCAGTTCGACGCCTCGTCGGGACAGAGCGGCCAGCGGAACGACCGGAGGGATCGCGCGGTCGCCGCAGCCGGCGCCGCCGTCGGAAGCGTCGAGATCCGCCGCCGCCAGCAGGGTGTCGACCCGCGGGTCCTCCGTGAGAAGGCGCAGCTTCGGCGCCCGGAAGGGCACGCCGGCCTCGACCGCCACGGACGCAGCCGCCAGCAACTCGGCGTTGGTTCGGGCCAGGATGGCGCGGCTGCCGCCATCGTCCGGCCAACTCGCCATCGCCTCGCGGATACGCGCCGTTTCGTCCAGGCTGCTCGGCGCCAGGACCAGCCGCCCACTGGCGAACGGGCCGGGCCGGATCGTCTTGACGAACCGCTCCTCGTTGCGCTCGACCAGTCGGACGGCCCTCTCGACGACGACCGGCGGGCAGCGGTAGTTGACCTCGAGATCGATCCGCCGCAGCCCGGGCAGGCGCTCGGCCAGGCCCAGAACACGTCGCACGTCGGCCAAACGCCAGCCGTAGATCGTCTGATCGTCGTCGCCGACAAGGAACACCTGGTTCTTCGGCGCCGCGAGTAGCAGCGCCAGCCGTAGCTGGCTCCGATCCACGTCCTGGGTCTCGTCGACGAGTAGATGCTCGCAACTGCCGCGCCAGCGGGCGAGCAAGCGCGGTCGGTCGTCGAGCACACGCAAGGTGCGCCCGACGAGGTCGTCGAAGTCGAGGCCGCCCTGGTCCGCCAGCGCCGCCTCGTACGCCAGGAAGGCGCGGGCGACCGGCCCCGGTGCCGGATCCGCGCCCACCTCCTCGGCCGTAACGCCGACGTCCAGCTTGAGCCGGCTGAACGCGTCGTCGAGTCGGCGCACGGCTCCGCGCGTGATGTCCGGCCACAGATCCCGCAGGACCACTTCGCGATCGAGCAGTGGGTCCACGCAAACGCCTGCGTCGGCGAGGATCTCGCGGCCCAGGGCGTGGAACGTCTTGACTCGGACGGCCCCGGCCGCGAGCCCCAGCGGCTCCAGGGCCGCATCTACGCGTGACGCCATCTCATCGGCGGCTCGCTTGTTGAACGTGACTGCGGCGATACCGGCCGGCGACGCGCCCGTGGCCACGAGCCATGCAATGCGCGCGACCAGGGTCGTGGTCTTGCCGCTGCCTGCGGGCGCGACGCACAAGACCGGCCCGGCCGGCGCCGTGGCGGCCGCGCGCTGATCGGGGGCCAGTCGTTCGAGGCGCTGGGCAACAGAGGAGGGGAGCATGCCGGGCAGGATCGCAGGCGAGGCTTCACTCGCGATAAACCCAACGCACCGCGAAACGGCCAAGGCGGCCTCACTTTCGGGGCCATCACCGAGGCTCGTGCCGCCTTTGCGAGACTAGGATGTCGCCATGACGCAAGACACCTGTCCCGCGTGTGGCGCCTGGCTGATCCTGGTTGAGGTCCAGTACTTGGCCGCGTCGGCACGAGGCGCGGACGACTCTGGCGGGCGTTTCATCTACGAGTGCCCGGCCTGCCGTCACGTCTTCGAGCGGTCGGCCCGCGACGGAGCGCCGCTGCTGCCCATGGGTCCGCGCAGCCGGTCGCTCAGAGCTCGCGTCGCGGCCTGGCGCCACGTGACCGAGGTCTGACAGGGAGCGCCCACCACTCCGCGCGCTCGGGGACCGCGGCTCTGCGGCGACACCGGCGAAATCCACGCGCCCGGGCAGTTCGACCGGGCGCCGGCACGGCTCGATCCGTACAATGACCGCCAACGTAGCCCCGGCCCTCCAACAGGCGCGGATCGGCCGGTGAGCCGATTGAGCGAGCGAAGCGAGAGGACGGAGGCGAGATGGCGACGACACAGATCGGACGGGCTGCCGAGGGCGAGGTAGCGAACGCGGTCCTGGGCCAACCCCTCATGGGATTGACGTTCGATGACGTCCTGCTCATCCCGCAGTACTCCGAGATCCTGCCGGGCGATGCGAGCGTTGCCAGCCGCTTCTCCCGGAACATCGCTCTCATGACGCCCGTGGTCAGCGCGGCCATGGACACCGTGACCGAAGACGGCATGGCCATCGCCATCGCCCTGGAAGGCGGAATCGGCGTCATTCACCGCAACCAGGCGCCCGAACTACAGGCCGAGCAGGTCGCGGCCGTGAAGGTGGCGCCCGTGCCGGCGGAAGCTTCGCTCGCCACGTTGGATTCGCGCCGCCACCTTCGAGTCGCCGCAGCCGTCGGCGTAGGTCAGGACTCGATCCCTCGAGCCGAGGCACTGGTCCGCTCCGGAGTGGACGCGCTTGTCGTGGACACCGCCCACGGCCACACACTCAACGTCATCGAGGCCATTCGCCGCTACCGCGCCTCCTACGGAACCTCGATCGACATCCTGGCCGGCAACGTCGCCACGGCCGAGGGGACGGCCGCTCTCATCGCCGCCGGCGCGGACGGGGTGAAGGTGGGCATCGGGCCCGGGTCCATCTGCACGACCCGCATCGTGGCCGGCGTGGGCGTACCTCAACTGACCGCGATCATGCAGGCCGTGTCCGTGGCGGCCGCGGCGGACGTCCCGATCATCGCCGACGGTGGCATCCGCTACTCGGGCGACATCGTCAAGGCGCTCGCCGCCGGAGCGGACGCCGTCATGCTCGGACGGCTCCTGGCCGTTGCGGAGGAAGCCCCGGGCGAGTCGGAGCGCATCGGCGGCCGGGTGGTCAAGGAATACCGCGGCATGGGCTCGCTGGGCGCCATGTCGGCCGGCAGCGACCGCTACCCGCAGGTCGATCGCCGCAAGCTCGTCCCAGAAGGCGTCGAGGCCAAGATTTCCGTGGAAGGGCCGCTGGCCGAGATCCTGTACCAGCTCATCGGCGGTACCAAGGCCGGCATGACTTACTGCGGCGCCGCGTCCATCGCCGACCTCCGGGTCAAGGCCCGTTTCGTCCAGCTGACCTACAGCGGCCAGATCGAGTCGCACCCGCACGACATCGAGATGGCTCGCTCGGCGCCGAACTACAAGTAGGAGAGAGGCGCGCGCCGATCCACGCGCTCGGCGTCTGAACCTTTCGTGGCGCCCACCTCGTCTTGATGATCGAGCGATCGCCAGATCGGCGCCTACGAGGGAACGGACGTGGAGGTTCGCCTGGCCGTGAAACCGGACGAGGGCGCGGTGGCCGGCGCCTCGGCCGACTACGTGTGGGCTGCCCGAAGACACCTCGACGCTGCCTATCGACTGGCCGGCTATCTGCTGGGCGATGCAACAGAAGCCGAGGACGCGGTCCAGGACGCGCTGGTGAAGGCGTGGCGAAGATGGTCGGACTTGCGTGAGCCTGCCGCCTTCGGGCCGTGGTTCGACCGGATCGTCGTCAACGTGTGCCGCGATCGGATGCGCCGGCACCGGACGTTGCGCATGGTCGAGCTGGTTGCCGCCGGGGAGGTGGAGTCGTTCGACTCTTTCGGCTCGATGATCGAGACCGACGAGGTGGCGGCGGCCGTCGCCAGGCTGGCGCCCGATCAGCGAATCGTCATCGCCCTCCGCTACTGGCGCGATCTGACGCTGGAGCAGGCAGCCGAGACGCTCGGCCTGCCGTTGGGAACCGTGAAGTCCCGCCTGCACTACGCGCTCCGCGCCCTTCGCTCGGAGCTCGAGCGAGAACACCGATGAGGCCCGAGATGGACGATTTCGACTTCGATTGGATGGAGCAGCGCTTGCGCAGAGCCGTCGCGGGTCACCAACCCGCCGCACCCGACCGGTTGCGCGACTTCGTGGACATCGTGCCCGCGGCGAACCGTCGCGCCGGCCGCATCGGGCTGGCGCTCGAGCGGTCGCGAATTCGGCGCGGCTTCTTTGCGGTGGCGGCCGTGGCGGCCGTGGCGGCGGCCGCGGTGGCGGTCGTCGGCAGCACCGCGCTGGTCTCATATCGCCAGGTGCCGGCGGCCGAGTCGCCGACCCCTGAGGGGATCGTGAGCGACGGCTGGGCCTGGCAGGCCGCGGACGGCACGCTCTACTTCGCCGAACTGGAAGTCCCCCACGGGTTCATCGCGACCTGCGGCCGTAACTCAGACCAGGGGATCGTCGATCAAACCCTGTGCAGCTCGCCGGACGGCCTGAACTGGTCCGTCCCGGCAGACCCGATGATCGTGTCGGCCGAAGGTGCGGACCCCTTCCTGCCCGAGACGATTCTCGTCCGCGACGGCATCTATCTCGCGACGTCGTCACGTGGAGCGGGTGAGTTCCAGGGTCCCGCGTGGACCCTGTGGCGCTCGACCGACGGCGTCCACTGGAGCGAAGTGGATGCCTCCGAATCGCTCGGAGCGACGAAGGGCGTGAACCTCGTGCTGGTCGCCCCGGACGGATTTCTTGCCGCAGTCTCGACGGATCAGGCCGGGAGTCCGCCTGAGGCGGGCTTGTTCATCTCGACCGACGGATACGCCTGGTCGAAGGCCAGCGACCTGCCCTTCGAAACGGGGGCGGCGGGCTCCGGCTACTACATGGGCCCGACGACCGCAGCAGGGCTCTATTCCGCTGGAGTGAGCCCCAACGGAGGTGCGACCGCAACCTGGCGGACCACGGACGGCAGGCACTGGACGGTCGTGGCGATGCCGGCCGGCTACAGCGAGTTGGGGTCGGTGGTGACCCTTCCCGACGGCGGTCTTCGGGGCGTGGCGTCGTCGTTCGATACCTCGTCACGGAACGTCATGGTCAGGTCCGCCGACGGCCTGTCATGGCAAATCGATACCGCGGGCCCGACTGGTTCGGTGGACGCACTCGCTGTCGTCGGGGATCGGATGGTGGCCTATGTAGGTTCTGAGCCGTACACCGGCCCACACCAGGTCCTGCAGTCGGACGACTGGGGCAAGTCGTGGCGACCTCTGCTCGACCTCTCCGGTAAGCCCGTGGTCGGTCTATTCGGCACCCTCGGCGGACGCCTCGAGATCAAGGGCACGGACCTGGCCACGCACTGGCTGCTGACCCCTGTGCAGCGCAGCGCGGCCACTCCAACGCCCACCGAATCGGCCCCAGCCGAGAGTCCATCCGCCACAGAGAGTCCATCCGCCACAGAGAGTCCATCCGCCACAGAGAGCCTATCCGCCACAGAGAGCCCGACTCCGCTGGAGAGTCCTACGGCGCAACCCTCACCGACTGCCGAACCGTCGGAGCCGCCCAGCCCGACGGTTGAGGCTCCGGTGGAGACCCCAAGCGACCCAGGAAGTGCGACACCTCTCGCGAGCCCCGCGGCCCCGTAGTCTTCAGCCGGCACGCTCATCTCGCACCTGGCCCCTTCGGCTCCCGCCGACCGGACCGTTCGGTCACGTTCCCTGTCCCTTGGCCCGGTGCCACTGCTAGTCTGTAGCGGTTCCCGTCACGCAGGGAGGGCGAGTCTTGGCCGCCGTCGGAGCGAGAGGGCCGCTTGCCGCCCCGGTGTCAACCAGCGCCTGGCGCTGTGGTTGCGAACGTCTGCTGCCCGCAGGCCTGGGTCGGCAACCGCAAGACCGGCGCCAACGAAACCTCCGCCCCCGGCCGTACGACGGCGGGGTTTCCGGCGAGGGCCGGTGAGATGGCCGGTTACCCGACCTGCGCTCGGTGTGACAGCCCCCTGCCGGCTTCGGCCTTTCCGCTGATCTGCCCGCGTTGCGGTGCGACGATCACCGGCAACGTCTGCAAGATGTGCGGGCAATTCGGCGGCTGGGATTACGTCGATGGTTTCTGTGCCAGGTGCCATGCCCAGAAGTTGGCGGCGGGCTTCACCAACACGGCACCCAAGAGGATCAAGCGAGAGCATTGCCGGAGCTGCGGCAGCGAGCTCGAGGGTAGTCCCACCGTTTGCCCGTTCTGTGGCCTCATCAGGTGGGACGACATCCTGGCCTGGGCTCTCTGGGCGGCGCTCGGATTCGGGGCGGTTGCAGCCAGCTTCCTGCAGCAGGACGCCCTCATCCGCAACCTCCTGCTCTGGGGAGGTGTGATCTGGTCCGCGCTTTTCCTGATCGCCATCGCAGCCGGTCTGGCCGAGGTGTGGAGCCACCACCACCAGGGCCGCAGGGAAGTGACCTGGCAGCCGAAACCCGCTCCAGTGCCGCCGCCCCAGCCAACGCAGCCGACGACCGAGCCCTACCGGTCGCAGGAGCTGCTTGCACACCTGCCGAAGGAAGCCCTCCAGCACCTCCGCTTGGCGCTCATTCCACGAACGGCGGACCGGCCGCTCGTGGATCGCTCGGGATTCGGAGGAGTGCCGTATCTGCCGGAGGGTTTCGACCATCCGCAGTGTCTCGGCTGCGGCCAGCCGATGGCCCAATTCCTGCAACTTCGGCTGGCCGATCTGCCGGAGGAGGAGCGGCCCGCAGGGCAGGGGCTCTTGCAGTTCTTCTACTGTGCCAACGAGATGCCCGACGGAAGCGCCTGCGAGTACAAGTTCGAGGCGTACCGGCCGTACAGTCCCGCGACAGTCGTCCGGCTCGTTCCGGACCTGCCCGGCTATCCATCCGCCATACCGGCGCGGTATCCACCGAAGCGAGTGGTCGGCTGGACGCGACAGCTCGAACCGCCCGACTGGTCGGACATGGACCGTATAGGTCTGGATATCGATGAAGATCTACTCGATGGGCTGTCGGAGGCGGGGTTGCCGTCGTCAAGAGACAAGCTCGGTGGATGGCCGGCCTGGGTCCAGGGCAATAGCGATCCCGTTACGTGCCCCAAATGTCAGACCCGGATGCGGTTCATCTTCCAGGTTGCTTCGGAAGATCACGTGGACCACATGTTCGGCGATGGGGGTACAGGGTGGCTCTGGCAGTGCCCGGATCACCCCGAGGAGATGGCCTTCGGCTGTGAATGCAGTTGAGATCCGCGAAAGATGGGCGCTATTTCGCTATGACAGGAGGGTGAGATGGCCTTTGGCTATCCCACTTGCGCCGCGTGCCATGGCCCCCTGCGGTCACGGGCCTTCCCGATGTCCTGCCCTCATTGCGGCGTGGCAATCACCGGCAACGTTTGCACGCTGTGCGGTCGATTCGGCGGTTGGGACTTCGTCAATGACATCTGCCCGCGTTGCTTCCCATTCAGGAAGCCCGCCGGCCGCAAGGTGGCCGAAGCTCCCAAGACCGACATCTGCAACGGCTGCGGCATTGCCAAGGATGTGAATTCTTGGACCTGCCCAACCTGCGGCCACACCCAGTGGGGTCTCATCGCGGTATTCGGTGGGCTCACCATCGTCTTTGCGGGAGCCGTGTGGCTGGCGTGGGCGCAGGGCGACGCGCTGTGGCGGATCCTCGGTCTCGCCATAGGAGGCTGCCTGGGCCTGCTTTCGCTGGCGCTCACCGCCGCCGGTCTCCAGGGGTACGTCAAGCACCGCGGCGGACGGCGGCCGCCGCGTCCGGCGCCCTCCACCAGGCACTACTACTACGACGACGCCTACGAGGACGACGACGAGTTCGAGGAAGACCAGATCCGACTCCGTGCGTCGGTTCGGTCCGGGGCTCGGCGCCGCAAGCGCACCGCGACTCGCCGCCTACAATCGCCCTGTGACCCCCGAACTCCAAGCCACCCTGGCGCGCCTCCCCGACAAGCCCGGCGTGTACCTCATGAAGGACGCGCGCGGGACCGTGATCTACGTGGGCAAGGCCCAGAGCCTGCGCAATCGCGTTCGCAGCTACTGGCAGAAGCAGTCCGGGGGCTCGGACTTCCACCTGATCCGCAGCGTCATCGACAGGATCGCGGACCTCGAGTACACGATGACCGACTCGGTCAGCGAGGCGCTTCTCCTCGAGATCAACCTGGTCAAACGCTACCGGCCCCGCTACAACGTAAGGCTCAAGGACGATAAGAGCTACCCGTTCATCAAGATCACCTGGGCCGACGACTTTCCACGCGTCGAACGCACCCGCAAGCTGCCGGCCGACGGCAGCCGCTACTTCGGGCCGTACGCGTCCGCCACCAGCGTGGACGAAGCGATGAACCTGATCCGGCGGATCTTCCCGTTCCGCACGTGCAGCCTGGACATCCACGAGGGCCGCAAAGCCATCGAGCGGCCCTGCCTGCTGTATCACATCAAGCGCTGCCAGGCGCCCTGTGTCGGTTACGCGACCAGAGCCGAATACCGGGCCGACATCGAGCAGATCGAGCGCTTCCTCGAGGGCCGCCAGGAGACGGTCGCGCGCGAACTGCGACGCCTGATGGAGGAGGCTTCGGAGGCGACGGAATACGAACGGGCGGCCACGCTCCGCGACAAGGTCAAGGCCATCGAGCGGACGATGGAGAGCCAGAAGATGGCCGCCCACGTCTCGACCGAAGAGGACGTCCTGGGCCTGGCTCGCCAGGACACGCAGGCCGCGGTCCAGCTGTTCGCCGTTCGCGGCGGCAAGATGGTCGGCCGGGATGTCTATCTGCTCGACGCTCCGCGCGAGTCCGGCGACGCGACGGTCCTGGCGGGCTTCGTGCAGCAGTACTACGAAAGGGCCACGAGCATCCCGCCGGCCATCCTGGTGCCGTGCCAGCCCGACGACGTCGGGGATCTCGAGGGGTTCCTGACCGAACGGCGCGGGTCGGCCGCCCGCTTCCGCGTGCCGCAGCGTGGCGAGAAGCGGGAGCTGCTCGATCTTGCGGCGCGCAACGCCACGGAGACGCTCGCGCGCGAGCAGGCACGCTGGCTGGCCGACCAGGGCAAGACCCTTGCGGCACTCTCGGAGCTGGCGGACGCGCTGGACCTGCCCGGGCCGCCGCTACGGATCGAGGGCTACGACATCAGCAACTTCCAGGGGGCGCAGTCGGTGGGCAGCATGGTCGTCTTCGAGGAAGGCCGGCCGCGGACGGGCGAATACCGGCGCTTCCGAATCAAGAGCGTCAAGGGTGCCAACGACTACGCCAGCCACCAGGAGGTGCTCTCGCGCCGGTTCCGCTCCACCAGGTCCGGCGAGGAAGGCAACGCCGAGGAATTGCGCTGGCGCCTGCCGGATCTCGTGGTCATCGACGGCGGCAAGGGTCAACTGTCCGCGGCCAAGCAGGTCCTCGACGAGCTCGGCTACGAAGACCTTCCGGTCGTGGGTCTGGCGAAGGAGCGCGAAGAAATCTTCGTGCCGTCGAGGGACGAGCCGGTGCTGCTGCCGACCACCTCTCCGGCCCTCTACCTGATGCAGCGCCTGCGTGACGAGGCCCACCGTTTCGCCATCACCTACCACCGCTCCCTGCGAGCAAAGGCCGCGACGAAGTCGGCCTTCGACGATCTGCCCGGCGTGGGCCCGAAGCGGCGAGCGGCGCTGCTGCGCGTATTCGGTTCGGCCAGGCGTGTCCGCGAAGCCCCGGTCGAGCAGGTCGCGGCCGTGCCGGGGATCGGGCCGGCCCTGGCCGCGCGGATCAAGGCCGGCCTGGAGGGCTGAGAGGCCGAGCGGCACGGGCCGGCACACGCCGCTCGGCACACGCCGCTCGGGACACCCTGCTATCATCCCGGCTCGTGCGAAGATTCATCCCGATCCTGATTCTGGCTATCGGCGCGTTCGCGCTCTACATCGACTTCATGCCGGGCCCCAAAGGCCTCGGGGATGGAGCCCGGTTCATGGTCCTCAGCACCCCAGATGCGGGTTTCGGGCAGAAGCTCGAGACGAAGCTGGGTCTGGACCTGCAGGGCGGTTTTCAGGTCACCTACCAGGCGGTGTACGAACCCGGTCACGGGCCCACGCCGGATCAGCTGCAGGTCATCCGCTCGATCATGGAGCAACGCATCAACACCACGGGCGCTGTGGAACCGGTAGTCGAAACCGAGGGCACGGACCGCGTCAGGATCGAGTTGCCGGGAGCGACAGACCCCACGGCGATCGAGAACCTCGTCGGCCAGGCCGGCAAGCTCGAGTTCGTGCCGCTGCCCAAGGCCGAATACGGTACGCAGACGGCCCCCGGGGCCAAGTCCGCCCCTGAGGGGTCGACGATCGATCCCAGCCTGCCGCCGCTCTTCGACGGCAGCCAGGTGAACGGCGGCAGCACCCATGCCGTTCTCTCGGGCGGCCAGTGGGTCGTCGAGTTCGCCCTGCAGGACAAGGCCAAGCAGCTCTTCGCTGACTACACGACGAATCACGTGGGCGAGTTCTTCGCCATCGTGCTCGACGGCAAGGTCGTCTCCGCCCCGTACATCAACGAGCCAATCACAGGCGGCAACGGGCAGATCAGCGGCAGCTTCACGAACAAGTCGGCCCACGATCTGGCCACGATCCTGCAGTACGGCGCCCTCCCGTTCCCGGTCACCGAGATCTCGAGCGACAACATTCCTGCGACGCTCGGCCGGACCTTCCTGAACCAGACTCTCTTCGCCGGTGCCTTGGGCATCGGCATCGTCCTGCTCTTCATGCTGATCTACTACCGGCTGCCCGGCCTGGTCGCCGACATGGCCCTGCTCTACTACGGCGTGGCGGTCCTGGCCGTCTTCCGGATCGTCCCGGTGACGCTGACGCTCGCCGGTGTGGCCGGTTTCGTGCTCTCGGTAGGCATGGCGGTGGACGCCAACATCCTGATCTTCGAGAGAACCAAGGAGGAGTTGCGCGCCGGCAAGACGCTTCTGGCGGCGACAGAGGCCGGCTTCAACCGGGCCTGGAACTCCATCTTCGACTCGAACATGTCGAGCCTCATCACGGCCTCGATCCTCTACTTCGGTGGATCATCGACGATCAAGGGCTTTGCCCTCGTCCTGATCATCGGTGTCGCGACGTCGATGTTCACCGCGGTCACCGTGTCGCGGACGCTGTTGCGGTTCATCGTCAAGCAAGGCTTCGCCCAGCGGGCCGCGCTGTATGCGATATCGAGCGAGGAGTTCCAGGCCAGGCCGGTCTTCTCCCGATCGCGCAGGGAGGTTTCCGGGCGTGTTTGACATCATCGGCAAGAGGAACTGGTTCTTCCTCTTCTCCGGTCTGGTCGTCGTTCCCGGTTTGATCTTCATCCTGCTGACGCCGCTGACCGGCGGTCAGGCCGGCTTGAAGTTCTCCGTCGACTACACCGGCGGCACGGTCTGGGAGTTCCAGCTCAAGAACGCCGCCGTCACGTCCGACCAGCTGCAGGCGTTCCTGGTGAGCCAGGGCATCACGGACGTGGAGGTTTCGGAAGACACGTCCAACTACTTCACCATGCGCACGAAGCAATTCCTCGTGCCGCAGGTGACGCCCGCGCCCAGCCCGACGCCGGAGCCGTCGTCCAGCGCCACCGCCGCGGTGAGCGGTTCTCCGGCCGCAACGCCGACGTCCGTCGCCTCCGCGTCCGCATCGGCCGCGGCGAGCGCGTCACCGAGCCCAGAAGCGTCGTCCAGTCCAACCCCGACTCCAACGCCTGTGCCGCTCGGCATCGGCCAGGACGGCAAGCCGTGCCAGCTGCAGCTCCCGGCTTCCGGGAAGCTGGCCGAGGTCGCCGCTGTGATGTCGACCGACCCGAAGATCGGCCCGGTCGCATGCACCCGTCGAACGACGAACGTCGGTCCCATCGTCAGCTCTGAGCTGATCCAGCAGGCCATCCTGTTGATCCTGTTCGGTTCCATCGGCATCCTGGTCTGGATCGGCATCCGTTTCCGCAGTCTCAAGTTCGGCGCGACCGCCCTGGCGGCTCTCGTGCACGACGTCATCGTGGTCGTGGGGCTGTTTGCGATCATGGGAACGCTGTTCGGCGTTCAGATAGACGCGCTCTTCGTGACGGCGATGTTGACCGTTATCGGCTTCAGCGTTCACGACACCATCGTTGTCTACGATCGCATCCGCGAGAACCGCGCCCGCCACGCCGGAGAACCGTTTGACGCGATCGTCAACCACTCCATCCTGCAGACGTTCGGCCGGTCCATCAACACGAGCTTCACAGTCGTGCTGACGCTCTTCGCGTTGCTCCTGTTTGCCGGCGCCGCGATCAAGTTCTTCGTGCTGGCGCTCCTTATCGGGATCGTATCGGGCACGTACTCGTCGATCTTCAACGCCAGCCCGCTGCTGGTGGTCTGGCAGATGTGGGAAGACAAGCGCCGCGCTCAGAGGCTGGCACTTGCCCGCGGAGCGCGAAGAGGAAGTCTCTAGGCCGGACCTCCCGGCCGACGCGTCCAGCGCTTTCCGTCTGGCGCACGGTCGGCCCATCTCCCAGCCCCGATAAGCGGCGGTTGAGCGGCGCCTAAGCGGGACGTGTCATCCTGAGGTGGTGATCGAGCCGAGATTCTGTTGGTTTCTTCGGGAGTCCGCTCCGGTGGACGACGAGTGCCTGGCGGTGGGCGCGGCGGCCGGCCTGTCCGAGCGCGTGGTGGGCGTACTCGGATCCCGGGGCGTAACCACGGCGGACGGCCTGCGACGCTTCCTCGGCCCCGCCGTGGAGAGCATCCACGACCCCCGGCTGCTCCCGGATGCCGGCGCGGCTCTGGCCCGTGTGGCCCGGGCGAGAGAGCGAGGCGAGCGCGTCCTGGTGTACGGCGATTTCGACGCCGATGGTCTCACCGGGCTCTCGATCCTGGTGCTATCCCTCCAGGAGCTTGGCCTGGATGCCGCTCCCTACGCCCCTGAGCGACTCGGGGACGGCCACGGGTTGTCGCTGCGCGCCGTGGATCTCGCCGCAGCCGAAGGGCGGACGCTGATCGTGACGGCGGACTGCGGGTCCAGCAGCGAAGCGGAAATCGCCGTTGCAGGGGAGCGCGGTATCGACGTGATCGTTACGGACCATCACCGCGCTCCGAGCTGGCCCGCGTCCGCGGTGGCGGTCGTCAATCCCCATCGGCCTGACGGCACGTACCCGGATCGCGACCTGACCGGGGCGGGCGTGGCATGGAAAGTGGCGCAGTTGCTGCTCGGCGAGTTGGAAGGACCGGGTGGCGGCACGCCGCCCGATTTCGTCCTGGACCTGGCGGACCTGGCTCTGATCGGAACCGTGGCCGATGTAGCGCCTTTGCTCGGCGAGAACCGTGCCATCGCCGTGCTGGGCCTCGAGCGGCTGCGCCGGGGGGCTCGTCCCGGCCTGGCGGCGCTTATGGCCCGCGCCGGAGTCGACGTGGGGCGGGCGTCCGTAGAGGACATCGCTTTCGCCATCGCCCCCCGCCTGAACGCGGCCGGGCGAGTAGGGGAGGCGGCGCGATCGGCGCGCCTGCTCCTGGCCCGGAGCGCCGATGACGCCGCGGCCCTCGCCGAAGAGATCGAGGCGGCTAACATCGAGCGGCGAGGCCTTACCAGGGTGTGCCTCGAACAAGCCCGGGCTGCCCTCGGCCTATCCTGCGCGGTCGAGTCGACCGCAGGATCGGCCGAAGGGGATGGGTCGCAGATCGGGCGCGACGAACCCTCGGCGAGGGGAGACGCCTCTGTCCCCTCAGCTCTGGTGGTTCGGGGCGACTGGCCCATCGGCATCATCGGCCTGATTGCGGGCAGGCTGGCCGAGAGCGAGGCCCGGCCGGCCGTGGTCGCAGCCCCGATCGACGAGCAAGGCACGGTTCTGCGAGGTTCCTGCCGCGGGGCCTCGGATTGGGACCTGGCCGAGGCCGTAGCCGCGTGCGGCGATCTCCTGGAGCGCCACGGAGGCCATGCCGCCGCGGCAGGGTTCGACATCCTGGCGGCTCGATGGCCGGAGTTCGAGAGGCGGTTTCTCGAGTTGGCCGCGACGGCGCCGCGGCGAACGGGCGCCAGGCAGCTGGACGTGGACCTGGTGCTTCCCGCCGGCGAAGTGGACTACGAACTGGTGCGTGAGTTGTCGAAGCTCGAGCCGGTCGGGACGGGCAATCCAGCCCCGACGCTGTGCCTTACCGGTTTCAGGGTCGCCAGAGCACGTTCCGCCAACGGCGGGCATACTCAACTAGTATTGCGACGCGCGCGGGACGTCCTCGACGCGGTGGCATTCCACCGGCCGGATCTGGCCGCAACCCTCCGGGAGGGAGATCGAATAGACGTCGTTGCGCGAGCGGCCAGCCGCCGCTTCGGGGGTTTCGAATCGATTCAACTGGAAGTGCTGGACGTTGACGCGGAAGGCGCGAACCCCGTTGTCGGGGCGCTGAGCGCAGGAGACGTCCGGCCAGCTACCAGCAGGGGACCGTTGCCGGCATGACCGATCAGATCTCCAGACAGAGCGGGCCGTTGCGGCGGTCCCGTCGCCCGAGCGCTGGCGCCGTCGCGCCGGCGGCGAGCCTCGTTGGATTGCTCATCGTGGCGTTGCTCACGGTCCAGGCCTATCGGAGCTTCACGCCGCGGCTGGCCGTTGCCGAGACGCCGACGCCGACAGCCACCGCGGGTTTGAGCGGACCCGCGCCGACGGCGGCGCCAACCGCGACCGTCCTTATCAATGCGGAGGTCTCGGTTCCAGGCTGGCTGGTGTACGCCCGCTCGGGCAATCTCTGGATCCAGAACGGAACGACGGCGCGGCAACTGACGCAATCGGAGAACGGCTGGCCGGCATCTCAGCCGGCCTTCTCGCCCGATGGGCAGTGGGTCTATTTCATCGAAACCCGCAGCGGCCCCGGCCGCTGGTATGCCTACAACGGCAACGTCACCAACTTCGATCTGAACTACCCCGTGCTATGCCGGATTCACCCCGACGGAACGGGCAAGGAGGACGTTCTGTCGAGCCTCTTCCGACAGGGTTCGCTGACGACGTTCTTCTTTCTGCGTGAGCCGACCATCAACCCCGCCGGAACCGTGGCCGCAGTGATCTCGGACGGTCCGAAAACCCCCGGCGTCGAGGACGTGATGGTTCACTACATCAATCTCTCCACCCACAAGCTGGGCAACGCGCTCAGCCTGCCCGAGAACGCCCCGTTCGGACTGTCCGAGCCGGCCTTCTCGCCGGACGGCATGGCTCTTGCGTATACCCAGGAACAACGGGACGGCAAGCTCGGGGCGCCGAGCATCTGGATCTCGCGCGGCGGCTCAGCCCACAAGCTGGCGCAGGGCTATCGAGCGGCCTCGTGGTCGCCTGACGGGGCCTACATCGCGGCTACGAAGGTGAGCGGCGACAGGCTGGACGTAGTCGTGCTGGACGCAAGTACGGGCCACCTGGTCGGGCAGGTGACGTCGGACGGCTCGTCGTGGGGCGCGGTCTGGGCGCCCAGCGGGAATCTGCTGGTTTACACGCACATGACCGGGCCCACGGTGAACCTGGACATGGTCTACATCACCGGTAGCGGGTCGAACCTGAGCTTCAAGATCGAACCCAGGTTGACCGACTTCGTCGGCATGGACGGCGGCTCCCGCCCGGCCTGGTACATCCCCGGCTTCGGGCCCGCGCCTTCGCCTTCGGCGGCGCCTTCGGCGTCCGAGGCCGGCGCACCTGCGGCCTCGACCTCGGCCTCGAGTTCGGGGTCGGTGCAGCCGTCGTCGACGGCCTCTCCGTCCTGACGGCGATGCGCCACGCCGGGCTGACATGACCTCGTATCTGGACCGCCTGGGGGCGCGAACGAACGCGCTGCGGACCGTCCTGTGTCTCGGCCTGGACCCGGTTCCGGAAGCGCTGCCGGATGGGTTCGGACGTGGCCTGGCCGGCGTGGAGCGGTTCTGTGAGCTTCTGCTGGATGCGGCCGTGCCGCACTCGGTGGCCGTGAAGCCGAACCTGGCATTCTTCGAGGCGTTCGGGTCCGCGGGTGTGGCCGCGCTGGAGCGGCTCCGCGCTCGCGTTCCGTCGGACGTGGTGTTCGTAGCAGATGCCAAACGCGGCGATATCGGTACGACCGCCGCCAGACAAGCAGCTGCCCTGTTCGACATTCTCGGCGCGGACGCCGTCACGGTGAACCCATACCTCGGCTCCGAGGCGGTCGAACCGCTCCTCGAGCGGGCGGATCGGTTCGCCTATGTGCTGTGCCGGACGTCCAATCCCGGGGCCGGTGAACTGCAGTCTCTCGAGGTCGCTGCGGACCCGGCGATTTCCGCCCCCGCCGAACCGCTGTATGCCCGGGTGGCGCGCCGGGCCAGAGCATGGGGTCCCGGCGGCACGGTAGGGCTGGTCGTCGGCGCCACCGCGCCCGCGGAACTGCAGCGAATTCGGGCCATCTCGCCCGAACTGGCGCTGCTCGTCCCAGGCATCGGGGCCCAGGGTGGGGAAGTCGATCCGGTGTTGCGCCATGGGCCAGCCAGTGCGCCCCCAGCCGGCGAGTGGTGGGGCGGGGGACTGCTGGTCAACGTGTCCCGGGGCATCGCGAACGCCGCTTCCGGCCCCGCGGCGGATGGCGACGTTGCGGTGGCCCTCGCCGACGCGGCCGCTGCCTGGGCCGCCCGGCTGAAGGTTCCCGCCTGAAGTCCCGCCCGGAGTCGCGTTGGCCGTGCCTTGTGGGCCCGGCACTTCGATGTGCGGGCCGGGCTACGCGCCGCGATAGACTTACGCCATGACCAGCAACGCCGATCGCTCGGAGACGGCGGACGAAGCCCCGCCCGTGGGTGAGGTGCCGCAGCGGGTTCCCGCCGACGGCGTGGCCGCCCGCCTGACGCCGCCGGCCCGCGTCGCCGCGCCGGCACGGTCCCCAGGGGCGCGGCCGGTGCCTCGAGGCCGGATCCGGCCCGAACCGCCCGACCCGAGCCGGAGCCTGGCCGCGAGCGCAAGCCGGGCCGCGGCCGCAGCCGGCAAGGCCCTGGCGGCCGACCACCGCCGCCGAGCCGGGGGCGCGGTCGGGCCGGGCAAGGACCTCGACCAGCGGGTCGTAATCCTTACGGGGCTTTCGGGCGCCGGCAAGACGGCCGCCACCAAGCTCTTCGAGGACCTCGGGTACAGGTGCATGGACAACCTGCCGGGCGAGCTTCTGCCGGCCGTCGCCCAGCTCGTTTCGGACGACCGGCAACGTTTCGAGAAGGTCGCCATCGTGATGGACGTTCGCGCCGGGGACGTGGCGGTCGCCCTGGCGGCCGTTCGCGGCGCGCTCGAAGGTCGGGGCATCAGGCCGCGCGTCATATTCCTGGAGGCCCGTGACGACGTGCTCATCCGGCGCTTCTCCGAGACGCGCCACCGCCATCCGCTGGCAGGCCGCCGCGGCATCGCTGGTTCTATTGCTGAAGAACGTCGCCTCCTGGATCCCATTCGGTCGGAGTCGGACGTTATCGTCGACACCTCGGACCTGTCGCTTCGTCAGCTCAAGGAGCGGATCTTCGCTCACCTATCTGACGACGCGTCGGAAGCCGGCATCGTCTTCCAGCTGATCAGCTTCGGGTTCAAGTACGGCGTGCCCCTCGAGGCGGACCTTGTGTTCGATGTTCGGTTCATGGAGAACCCGTACTACGTCGAGGGCTTGAGGCACCTGTCGGGCCTGACGCCCGCCGTGCGCGACTACGTCATGGGCCAGCCCATCGCCCAGCAGTTCTTCGACTTCCTGGCCCGTTTCCTGGAGCTCACGGTCCCGGGCTTCAAGAACGAAGGCAAAACGAGGCTGACCATCGCCATCGGCTGCACGGGCGGCTACCACCGCTCGATCGTGATCGCCGAGCAGTTGCGAAGCTGGCTCGAGGAGCGGGGCTATGGCACCGTGGCGGTCTTCCATCGGGAGCTGGAGCGCGAATGAGATTGCCCCGGGTCCGACGGACCGTCTCGCTGCTGAGGAGCTGGGCGAGGCCGGGGGTGGGCGTCAAGCGGTGGCTGCTCCTCGTCTTCGTCGGCGAAATGGGCCTGGCCCTGGCCGGGGCATTGTGGCTTCGGCAGGTCTACCGCGACTTCGACATCGCTTCAGGGCCGCCCCAGGCGGTCGTGACGGTGCTGACGCTGCAGTTCCTCCCGTACGGCGCTCGGGCCCTGGTCGTGGGGGCGGCCGGCGTGGGCTTGTTCGCCCTCGGCGCCTGGCAGATGGTTCGGGCGCTGGTGACGCCGTTCGTTCCGTCCGAGGGCGACCAGGCGCTCGTGGATGTCGTCTACCAGAAGCGGTTCCTGGCCCGCGGCCCGCGCATCGTTGTGCTGGGAGGCGGGACCGGGCTGTCGGTTCTGCTGCGCGGACTGAAGACGAGCACGAGCAACATCACGGCCGTGGTCACCGTGGCCGACGACGGCGGCTCGTCGGGACGTCTGAGGGAGTCGCTCGGCATCCCGGCCGTGGGCGATATCCGCAACTGCATCGTCGCGCTGGCTGACGCCGAGCCCCTGATGGGCGAGTTGTTGCAGTACCGGTTCCCGGGTGACGACGCCGAGTCCCTCGGCGGCCACACCGTCGGCAATCTGCTGCTGGCGGCCATGTCGTCCGTCCAGGGCGGGGACTTCGAGGAAGCCGTGCGCCAGATGAACCGCGTCCTGGCGGTTCGAGGCCAGGTCGTGCCCTCGACTGGAATACCTGTGGTTCTCCACGCGAGCCTTGTCGACGGCGCGGACGTCGTGGGCCAATCCGCGATCGCAAAGGCGACCGGCATCGACCGCGTCTGGCTCGAACCTGAAGGCGTGCCGGCCGGGGAGGATGCGTGCAAGGCGATCTCAGAGGCTGACCTGATCGTGCTCGGTCCAGGAAGCCTGTACACGAGCATCCTGCCGAGCCTGCTGCTGCCCGACATCACCCAGGCCGTGCGCGGGTCTCCGGCGGTCAAGCTGTTCGTCTGCAACGTGGCCACGCAAGCCGGCGAGACCCAGGGCTACGACCTGGCCGATCACCTGGCCGCTATCGAGCGCCACACGGGTCCCGGTCTCTTGGATGTCGTGCTGGCGAACAATGAGTTCGGGGCGCGGCGCCCCGGCTCCTACGAGGCCCAGCCGGTGCGGCTGCGCTGGCCCCCGGCATCGGTGTGGCCGTCCGCGAGCACCCCCCGGTTGGTCCTGGACGACGTCGTCGATCCGGACAACGCCCACCACCACGACCCCGAGCGGCTGGCGGCGTCGGTCATGCGGGTCTACGATCGCGAGTCGCTGGCCCGACGGCGATCGCGGCCGTTCGTCCGCTCGGCTTGAAAGCAGCCGCAGGCGTCTCGGCCCGGCGCAGCGTGGGCGAGGCATGACCACGGCCGAGCGGGATCTTGCGGCGGCTGTCGCGTCCGAGCTTTCGGCCATCGATCCGACGCGGCAGTGTTGCCGGCGGGCCGAACGAGCCGGCCTGGCGGGGGTCTTCGACAGCCGGCGGCGGACGATAGCCAGGCTCGAGCTGCGACTCAAGCGTCCGCCGCCCTCTTCAGAGGGCTCGGGGCCGGGGCCGGCGGCCGCCTCCGGCACGCCGCCGCCCCCTTTCGACTGGGCCCACTCGGCCGACCATTGCCGGGCCGCCTACATGCGCGGCCTGTTTCTGGGCCACGGCTCGCTCAGCCTGGCCTCCGGTCGCACGCACCTCGAGTTCGTCGTGGACGCGCCGGAGGCGGAGGCTCTGGCTGCCAATCTTGGCAGCATCGGCCTGGCCGCCTCGTGGAGGGTCAGGCGAGGCCGTGGTGTCGTTACCTGGAAGAGTTCGGAGACCGTCGGCACTTTCCTTCGGATGGTCGGGGGCGGTGCCGCTCTCCTGGAGCTGGAGGCCAGGCAGGTCTCCCGATCCATGCGCGGCGATCTGAATCGCGTGATCAACGCTGAGTCGGCGAATCTGCAGAGAGCCGTGGCCGCGGCGGCGCGGCAGCTCGATGCGATCGACGCCCTCGAGGCGGACGGTCGTCTGGGGAAGCAGCCCTACACCGTGCGGCTGGTCGCCGACGCGCGGCGTGAGGAACCCGAAGCGACGTTCACGGAGCTGGCCGAGCGGCTCCAGATGCATCGCTCGGCTGTGCAGAGGGCCCTGGACAGGATCGAGCGCCTGGCCCTGCACCCGGAAGAGCCGCCGCCGCGTCGGCGCGCCCGGGGCTCGACCTTCTGATCGGCGTCGGTGGCCATGGTCCGGGACGTCTTCGACTGCGTGCGGGGCCAACTGACCCGCCCGAGCGGCCCGGAGGCCACCCGCCGAAAGGCCGACTGTCCCTCCGGATGACCTGTCGAGTCTGTCATCATCTCCAACCATGAGACCGATCATCATTGCCGCCAACTGGAAGATGAACACCACCCCCGCGGACGCTGGACAGCTGGCCGCGACCATTGCCGCCCGCACGGAGGAGCCGGGCGTCGTCCGAGTCATCTGCCCACCGTACGTGTGCCTGTCTGCCGTCCGGGACGCCCTGGTGGGCAAGGACGTGGCTGTGGGCGCCCAGAACGTTCACCACGAAGCCGCCGGCGCGTACACCGGCGAAATCTCCGCCGCGATGCTCGAGGGCCTGGCCAGCTGGGTCATCCTTGGCCACTCCGAACGGCGCCGCGACCAGAAGGAGACCGACGAGCTGGTCGGCAAGAAGCTTGCCCGGGCCATCAGCGCGGGCCTGCGGCCGATCATGTGCGTAGGCGAGCTGCTGGACGAGCGCGAAAGCGGCCGCGCCGTGGAGGTCGTTGCCACCCAGCTGCGCGGCGCCCTCGAGGGCAAGGATGTGGAGTCGCTCCTGGCCGCGGGCTTCGTGATCGCCTACGAGCCGGTCTGGGCCATCGGCACGGGCCGCACCGCTTCCAGCGCCGACGCCGCGTCGATGGCCGAAGCAATTCGAGCCTGCCTGGCGGCCGACCTCGGTTGGGGCAGGGCAGCGGAGGAAGTCCCAGTCCTGTACGGGGGCAGCGTCACCAGCTCCAACATCGGCGAGTTCCTGGCCGAGCATTCGATCGATGGCGGCCTCGTCGGGGGCGCCTCGCTCAAGCCGGACGAGATGGCCGGCATGGTCGCCCGAGCGGCCCTGACCGCGAAGGCCCGCTCGGAGGCTGCGACGCAGGCCCGGTAGCCCGCGCCCGACCCGCAACAGTCGTCCCCGTCGTTCTGGGCGGTTCGATAGCGGACACGTCCCGGCTGCGACCGTCGCCGCCCGGGCTCGAAGCAATGGCAATCTACCCCGGCGGCCCGAGCCTGGTCGGGCCCGGCCTCGCCCGCCGGAGACCGGTTGACCGTGCTAACATGCGCCGGTCATAACGAGTGAGAGGTCGCTTCCTACCGTAAATCTTGCGCTTGCCATCGGCCAAGACCTGATCGGCATCTTTCTGATGCTCGCGATCCTCATGCAGGCTCGTGGATCCGGCCTGTCCGCGACCTTCGGCGGTGACTCCTCCGTATATCGCAGCCGCCGCGGCGTCGAGCGGCGGTTGTGGCAGTTCACGATCCTTCTCGCGATCCTGTTCTGCGTCTTCTCCGAGGCGAGTTTCGTCCTCCCACACTGACGTCCAGGGCGTGCGGGCCCGGCGGCAAGTTCGGAATGACTCGTGAAACGGATTGACAGGTTGGCCCTCGCCGGCCTGAGCTTGCTCATGGCCGTCGTCGGCGGCCTGCTGCTTGTCTCGGTCCAGGTGCCTGTTCAACCCCTGGATGCCGGACCGTCCGAAACGCCCGTGCCGTCGAACGGGAGCGCGACTACCTACCGCGAGGCGGTCGTGTCGCGCCCCAACTCCATTACGCCGCTTACGGCTACCACGCAAGCGGATCGGGACCTCGTCTCACTGCTATATCGAGGCCTGGTGAAGGCCGGACGGGACGGCGCGCTTCTTCCCGATCTGGCGTCCAAGTGGACGACGTCGGCCGACGGCAAGACGTGGACGTTCGACATGCGTTCGGACGCCCGGTGGGAGGACGGTAAGCCCGTTACCGCCGCCGACGTGGTATTCACCGTCGGCCTGGCCGCCGATCCCAGTTACGACGGGCCGCTGGGAGCGTCATGGCAGGGGATCACCGCGAAGGCTGTCGGTGATACGCAGGTGGCGATCACGTTGCCGTCGCCGTTGGGAGGGTTCCTTCGCCAGGCCACCCTGCCGATCCTGCCCCAGCACCTTCTGGCCGATACGGCGGTCACCGATCTGGGCGCGTCGGACTATGCCTCTCACCCGGTCGGGGACGGGCCTTTCGCCATATCCGAGGTGGACGACAACCACGCCCTGCTGACAAGGCGGCCGGGGGATGGCGGTGCCGGGGATATCCAGACCATCGAACTGCGGTTCTTCGACACTCAGGCCGCCGCCGTCAAGGCCCTCGAGAGCGGTCTGGTTGACGCCGTCGGCGGGCTGGCGGCCGCTGCCGCAGCCGACGCCGCAGCGGCGACCGACGCGGCAGCGGCGACCGACGCCGCAGCGGCGACCGCGGCCCAGGTCCTGTCGTACAGGGCCGCGACCATGTACTCGGTGGTTCTGAACCAGCGCTCCGCCCATCCCGAGTTTGCCTCCGCCAAGGCCCGGTTGGGCTTGTACGCGGCCATCCATCGCTCCGACATCCTGCAGAACATACTGATGGGGCGGGGGACCCTGGCGGACATACCTCTGCCGAGCTGGTCGAGCGCCTACGATGCCGCGGTGGTTACGCCGGTGCATTTCGATTCGTCCGCAGCCGCGGACGATCTGACAGCCGCCGGCTGGACGAAGGCCGGCGCGGCCTGGGCACCCGCGACGGCCAAGGGCAGCTACTCGATCCGGTTGCTTGCGCCGGACCACGCCACCAACCCGGTGGCGTATGCCATGGCAGCCGCGGTCGCCGCGGATTGGAAGTCGTTGGGCGTGCAGGTCGAGGTCGACGCCGAAGCGGCGACCGACTACGTCCAGAAGCTGAACAACGGCGATTTCGACGCGGCCCTGGCCTTGTACCAGCTCGGCCTCGATCCGGACGTGGGCCCGCTGCTCCTGTCGAACCAGATCGCCCCGGTCGGCTCGAACCTGTCGGGAGTGTCGGACAAGACGCTCGACGGGTTGCTCGGGGCCGTCAGGACGACGTACGACGCACCCGCCCGGCAGCAGGCGATTTCGAACCTGGAAGGGTACGTATCGAGCAACGCACTCATGCTGCCGCTGTGCTTTGCCGACTACGAATTCGTGCTGTCCGGACGCATCGTGGGCGTCGCGACGAGTGAGCTTTCCGATCCTTCGGGCCGATATTGGGATGTGCTAGACTGGCGCCTCGCCAGCGACGGGTAGCACCGAAGCTGTGTGCGCCGAGGTGGCGGAATTGGCAGACGCGCTGGTTTCAGGAGCCAGTGGCCGCAAGGCTGTAGGGGTTCAAATCCCCTCCTCGGCACCAGGTTCTCTACAAGCGACGCGGGGCGTCGTACATAGCGCCCGTGCCCAGGTGGCGGAATTGGTATACGCGTACGTTTGAGGGGCGTATGAGGCAACTCATCCGGGTTCAAGTCCCGGCCTGGGCACCACCCTCCCCGTTGTAAGATTTCGGCCGCTGGTGCGGCCCTGCGCCGCCCAGGCGGCTTGCGGGCGGTTAGCTCAGTGGTCAGAGCGCCTCGTTTACACCGAGGACGTCGCAGGTTCGAGTCCTGCACCGCCCACCAAATCCCGAGCGACGCATCGATGGGAGGGCAGGTTTGCCGATCACGGGCGCGGGGTACGCCCATCCATTCCGCCGGTACCAGACACTGGCCCTCGATTCCTTCGAAGCGGGTCGCTCGGCCGGCAGGCAGCGGTGTTACGTCGTCATGCCACCCGGTTCGGGCAAGACGGTCGTGGGCCTGGAGATAGCGCGCCGGCTGGGTCGCAAGACCGTCGTGTTCGGTCCCAATAGCGCGATCCAGTCGCAGTGGGCCGCCCAGTGGCTCGACTTCGGGCCGAGCGAGCCGGCCGGGACGGCTCCAGCGTTGACCAGGGCTCTCTCGGCGCTGACCTATCAATCGCTCTGCACCCTCGACACCGACGACGATCTCGACGAACTGGCTGCGGCGAACGGATCCTCACACGCAGGCGGCACGGCAGTGGCCGGCGATGGCGCGCACGACGCGGACGATGACGACCCGGACGATGAAGCCGCGGAAGACGGCGAGGGACGTCTGACCCACGGCGGAAGCCCGTTCGCGCCGGGGAGCTCTCTTGCTGATGGCGTTCGGGCGGCCGAACGCCGCCGCCGCCGCAAGCTCATCGTCAACGGGGGCGACCGCAAGGCGATGCTCGGCCTGCTCCATCCGAACGGCCGCAGGTTGATCGCTCGGATGAAGGCCGCCCCGGAGATCACGTTGGTACTCGACGAGTGCCACCATCTGCTCGCGACGTGGGGTCAACTCGTTCAGGCGGTCATCGATGAGCTGGGCGACCGCGCGTTCGTCGTGGGTCTGACGGCCACACCACCCGGGGAGATGGGCGTCCGAGAAGCCGCCTTGTATCGGAGTCTGTTCGGCAAGGCGGACTTCGACGTCGTGACCCCGGCCGTTGTCAAGGAAGGCGACCTGGCTCCGTACCAGGAGCTGGCCTATCTGACCGAGCCACTGCCTTCCGAGCTGGACTACATGGCCTCCCAATCCCGACAATTCGAGGACCTGATATCGGATCTGATGGATCCGAGTTTCGCCAGCCGGCCGTTCCTGGATTGGATTCACCAGCGGGCGGTCGAGCGCTCGACGCGCTCCGGAGCCAGGATCGGATGGTCCCGCTTTGAGACGGACGCGCCGGATCTGGCCCTCGCCATCCTGCGCCTATTCCTCGCCCGCGGCTTCAAGCTGCCGGACGGCGCCCATGTCGGCGAGCGTCACCGCCAGGCCCCGACGTCCGATGACTGGGCAGTCCTGATCGAGGACTTCGCGCTGGGCTTCCTGGCTCGAAGCGAGCTGCCTGAAGATGCCCGCGCATGGGACCGGATTCGGCGGGCTCTGCCCTCGGTTGGGTACGTGTTGAGTCACCAGGGCATCCGGGGCTACGTTTCGCCCTCGGACCGCGTCCTGGCGCTGTCGGCCTCCAAGGGCGTAGCCGCCCAGACCATCCTCGATCTGGAGCACCATCAACTCGGCGCGGACCTGAGGGCCCTGGTCCTGTGCGACTTCGAACGGGCCGGGGTGGAGCTGCTGGCGGAGCTGAGGAGCATTCTCGATGCCCAGGCCGGCAGCGCGTCGCTGATCCTGCAGCTTCTGGTCGCGGACGCGGCCACGGCCCGGCTGAACCCGATCCTGCTTTCCGGGCGCAGCGTGGCCTGCTCACGGCGAACGGCAACCAACCTTGTGGCCTGGGCTTCGGAAGAGGTGCCGGACATCGCCATGGCGCTGGCTTGCGCCCCTCTCGGTACGGGTCCGACCACCGGCAAGGGCCGGGCAGGGGAGTCGTGGTCCGACGTCGTCCTGGTGGCGCCGGAGCACTCCTGGTGGCGGCCGCGCAACTACGTTTCGCTGGTGACGCGCTACTTCGAGGCGGGACACAGCCAGTGTCTGATCGGCACGCGCGGGCTCTTGGGCGAGGGCTGGGATGCCCGCAGCGTGAACGTGCTCGTCGATCTCACGGGGGCGGCGACGTCGACGTCGGTGCACCAGATGCGCGGCCGGTCCCTACGCCTTGATCCGCGCCTGCCGCGGAAGGTCGCCGATAACTGGGACGTGGTGTGCGTGGCTCCGCAGGACGCCCGAGGTCTGGCCGACTACAAGCAATTCGTGCGTAAACACGAGAACTACTACGCCCTGTCGGCCACGGGCGAGATCGAGTGCGGCGTGTCCCATGTCGACCCGGCACTCTCGCCGTTCGGCCCGCCGCCGGGCGGTGAGATGTCCGGCCTCAATCAGAGGACGTTGGCCCGGATCGGCCGTCGGGACGCAGCCTACGACCAATGGAAGATCGGGCAGCCGTACAGGAACGTGGAGACTCAAACGGTGCGGGTGCATTTCAGCCGGTCGCTGGGTCTGTCCGGAAGGGGGGTGCCGGGGAGGTCGTCTTTCGACTCGCGCGAGACCCGCGGAACCCTCCCGGTCATCGGAGTTTGCACAGGAGGAGCGGCGCTCGGAGGGGCACTGCTGGGGAATCTGGCCGGGCTGGCCGCGCCGGTAGGCGTCGGCGCGGCCGGGGTAGTCGGCTGGGTGATGACGGCGAGCGCCGTCATGGGGCTCGGCGATCGTCTCAGGGCAGGCCGCCCGAGCGATTCCCTCGAGAGCATCGCCTCGGCCGTGATAGAGGCGCTGGCGGGCACGGGCGGCATCTCCAAGACGCTGGGATCGAGAGACCTGAAGGTTGTGGTTCAGCCGGACGGCTACTACCGCTGCTATCTGGACGGGGCCAGGCGGGCGGACTCCGTGCGGTTCGCTGACGCCCTTGATCAGGTGCTTGCCCCGATCGAAGATGCGCGCTACGTCATCGGCCGGCGCGTCGTGGACCCACCCTCGACACGACGCGGGGAGATCGGGTTGGCGGTCCGGTGCCTGCTGGGACGGCCCGGAGGTCGAATCGTCTACCATGCGGTGCCCGACTACCTGGCGGTCCGCCGCGAACGGGTGGAGGTCTTCGAGAAGGCGTGGGCCCGCTGGGTGGGGGGCACGCCGGCGCTGTTCTACCGGGACCCCGAGGCGGCCGGCATTCTGGCGGTCGCGCGGGGAGAGAATCCCTTTGCGACCACGTCGCAGATGCGGACGCTGTGGTCATGAATTTGCTGGAGAGGCTGCGCTCACTGACGCATAAGCGCGACCTTGCGGCCGAGGGCGTTGCCGGTATCGAGCCGGCAGCCGGGGACGCCGACGGCGCCACCTATGTGCAATCCGGCGAACTCGTGGAACTGGAATACCGGAAGCTACTGGCGGACCTGGAGTCGGTCCGCCGCTCCATAGCCGACGCGACGACCGTGCGACGGCGCCTGGAGGCCGGGGCGCAGGTCGAGGTTCGCGCCCACGAGGCCGCTTCGCAAAGGGCGCAAGTGGCCGTTCGCGAGGGTCGTGACGACCTGGCGCGGGCAGCAATGCGGGAGGCCGTGGAAGCCGAGCGTCGCCTGGCCTCCCGGCGCAGACCCATCGATGCCCTCGCAGACAGAGACCGCGAACTGCGCGCCGACGCTGCCCGGCTGCAGGCTCGGGTCGATGGCTACCGGGACCGTTTCGACGCTGTCCGGGCGCGTGGCGGCAAGTCGGCGAACGGCTGACCGGCGGCCGGGGAGCCTGCGACACCGCACGAGCCGCGCCCTCGGGCCGATTCGCCGAACCTTTGCGAGCGTGGCCGGGTCAAACGTCAAGCAGGCCGGTTGGACCCGTGCGTATCGAATTCGACCGTTCGAACTCGAGCCTAGGGCCCGCGCGATTTGGCCTGCTAGACTGAATCCGCTTTCGCACTGCCTGGTGCGGCCGATATCGATTGGAGTAGGCGAATGGAGCCCCTGATCATCGCCCTGGTGGTCGTCGCAATTCTCGTGGTCGGGTTGATCCTGATCTACAACGGCCTGGTTGCCAAGCGGAACCGGATCGACGAGGCCAACTCGCAGATCCAGGTCCAGCTCAAGCGACGCTACGACCTCATCCCGAACCTGGTGAATGCGGTCAAGGGCTACATGGACTTCGAGAAGAGCGTGCTGACCACGGTGACCGCCGCCCGCAGCGCAGCTATCGCGGCCGGCGCGCAGGGTCCGGCGGCTCAGGCTCAGGCCGAGAATGCCCTCACCGGTGCTCTCCGTTCGCTGTTCGCGGTCGTCGAGAACTACCCCACGCTCAAGGCCAACGAGAACGTTCTCTCGCTGCAGGAGCAGCTGACCACCACCGAGAACCAGATCTCGTTCGCCCGCCAGCACTACAACGCCACAGTGCTGGACTACAACAATTCGCTGCAGGTCTTCCCGAACGTCCTCATCGCGGGCCCCTTCGGCTTCACGAAGCGTGAATTCTTCGAGGCCGAACCGGCTGCGGCCGAGGTTCCCGTCGTCAACCTCGGGTCCTAGGTTCGGGCTTTCGGCCGCGCCGCCAGACGGCGCGGCCACGTCCTCTGAGGCCGTATCACTGTGACAACTTTCTACTCGGAGCAGTCGGCCAACCGCCGCAACTCCTTCCTTCTGGCCGTGGTCGTGGTCGCCTTCCTGGGGATATTCGGGTTCATCATCGGCTACGCGATCGGCTACGGGACGGACCCCTATGGAGGCAACGACCTGGCCTGGGGGATCGGGGCGCTCATGATCGCGGTGGCGTTCGGCGTCGCCAGCGCCATCGGTTCGTACTACGGTGGCGACCAGCTGGTGCTGGCCAGTTCGCACGCCCAGCAAGTCGGACCGGAGCAGGCGCCGGAGCTGTTCAACGTCGTCAACGAGATGGCCATCGCGGCCGGCGTTCCGATGCCGAAGGTATACATAATCGCGGACGACTCGCCCAACGCGTTCGCCACCGGCCGGGACCCCAACCATTCGTCGATCGCGGTCACGAGCGGGCTGTTGAGAAAGATGGATCGCGAGGAGTTGCAGGGCGTGATCGGCCACGAGATGTCGCACATCCGCAACTACGACATCAGGTTCACGCTGATCGTGGGTGTGCTCGTCGGCAGCATTGCGCTCTTGGCCCAGATATTCCTTCGCTACACGTTCTGGTTCGGCGGTGGACGCCGTAGCAACAGCCGCGAAGGCGGCAGCGGCAGCCTGGGCGTGATCCTGCTGGTTGTCGGGGTCGTGCTGGCGATCCTCGCCCCGATCTTCACGACTCTGGTCCAGATGGCGGTCAGCCGCCAGCGGGAGTACCTGGCGGACGCCTCGTCTGTGGAACTGACGCGCAATCCGCAGGGGCTCGAGCGGGCCCTGGCGGCGCTGGCCTCAGACAGCGAGCCCCTGCACTCGGCCAACGGGGCGACACAACACCTGTACATCGTGAATCCTCTCAAGAAGCTGGGCGGCGGCACGGCGTTGTTCTCGACGCATCCACCGATCGTCGACCGCATCAACCGGCTTCGCCAGCTCACCGGGGAGTCGCCGATGGACCAGACGGAGGTTCGCCAGCTCTCAGGCCTCGAGTAGGCGCGGGGGCGGCCCACAGCTTCGTTGTCGGTTGCGGTCCTCGCTCACAGGCATCTGAGCCTGCTCGCTCCGGTCCTCGTCTCCGCCTCGCTGTGAGCGCGCCGCCGCGCCTACTCGCGTTCCGTGGGGGGCGGCCCACAGCTTCGTTGTCGGTTGCGGTCAGCTTCCGATGCGGCCGTACACCACCGCGGTCGGGGCTCGGTTGCAGGCCTTCGGTCGCTCGTGGTACCTTTCCACGCGCCGACGGGCAGCCAGTCCGTCAGACCGGGCCGAGATAGCTCAGTTGGTAGAGCACGCGACTGAAAATCGCGGTGTCGCCAGTTCGATCCTGGCTCTCGGCACCAGAAACGGCTGGCACGGTTTTCGAGCGGAAGTGGCTCAGTTGGTAGAGCATCACCTTGCCAAGGTGAGGGTCGCGGGTTCGAGTCCCGTCTTCCGCTCCATCCCCTTCATGACACCGCAGATGGCGGTTGTCCGCCGACAATTCGAGCCCTTGCCCCTTCGTCTAGTGGTAGGACAGCGGACTTTGGATCCGTTAGGCGAGGTTCGAATCCTCGAGGGGCAGCCAGTTTGACCAGGCTGGCGGTTCCCCCGCCGGCTGCGCCATAGCGAATGGCATCGCCATCATCGGATGGCGCCGCGTCGAGGCGACGTACCCAAGTGGTTAAGGGGGAGGTCTGCAAAACCTCTATTCATCGGTTCGAATCCGATCGTCGCCTCCACTTCCCCTCAAGGCCGTTCGATATGCCGCGTGGGGACAGCCCACCTCCCCACCTGAATCCGGCTACCTTTTCGACGTGCCGAAGTGGCGGAACTGGCATACGCAGCGGACTTAAAATCCGCCGCCCGCAAGGGATTCAGGGTTCGAACCCCTGCTTCGGCACCATCCCTGGGGTTGGCGGGCTACGCGGCCCCGCGGTGGCGCGCGGCCGGGGAGTAGGGGAGTGCGTGCCGGTGGCGCTCAGGTCGGCTAGCGAGTCCTCATCGGCGGGCCCATCCGGCCGGGAGGTGTGCGGGCGACTGCCGTTGCCGCTGCGACGTATTCGGGAATGAGCATCGCCACGCGCAGGGCAAGCAGCTCCGGCGGATCGGGCTCGTCCATGGCGATAGTCAGATCCGGCGCCGCGGGGGAATGCCACTCCACCACCTCAGCGGCCGGTCCGGCGGCGGCGCCCTGATGGGCTTTGGTGCGTGCGTAGGAGCCGTGCAGGTCACGCCGCCGGAGGATGGGCATAGACGCCTGTAGCACGATCTCGCGGTAGCCTGGAAGGTTCGCCTTGTTCCAGGCCAGGCGCCGGGGATCGGAACTGGAGTCTGTGGCGATGACCACCAGGCGTTGAGAGGCTAGAAGGCGCGCCAGGCGCCCGAGCCGCGCGGATTGATCGCTTGCGTCATTGGCCGGCGGCTCGCCTGGGTCGAGAGCGGCACGCAGGGCATCGCCGTCCAGGATCACTGCTGGCGCCACGGAAGAGACGACGCGGCGAAGAGCCTCCGCCAGCGTCGACTTGCCGGAACCGGGCATGCCGAGCACCCAAACGACGCTCATGCGCGAATGGGGATGCCGGCGGGCCGCGCTGGCCCGGCGAAGGAGGGTGGGGTCCTCATGCTGATCCGATGGTCGCCGGTCGAAGGGCCGCCGTAAAGACGGCGGATAGGGACCCGAGGGGTGGTAATCCGTATGCCCCAGTGCGCCCGTGCGTGCCGGCGCGGGGGGCACCGCCGCCAGGATGGACGTCTCTGCCAAAAGGAAGCGGGCCGCTTGCGCGGCCCGCTTCATGTCCAGCCCTGGTATTGCTAGAAGTTGGATCCGATGATGCTCAACTGAGTGTCGAGAGCGCCGCTAAAGAACAACAGCGCCGCGACTGCGAGAATAGCGATACAAGCAAGGATGAGTGCGTATTCCGCGAGCCCCTGCCCTTCCTCGCGGTGAAGGAATGGGAACAAAGCGGCCTCCTTTTCACCCGAACCCACCGATGAGCCGCCTCTGGCTGGGGCGAAGCGGTTCACCAGGTACCACCCGGTTTCCCTGGGTGGGGTTCGCGGCGATAAGGCTACCGTCGGATCCCGCCCAGGGGGAGGGTTACTATCGTTCCATCGCCGCCGTTGGGCGGAGGAACGAGGCGTCCGGGTCGCTTTGACCCTTACAGGTTGGCGCCGATGACGCTGAGGATGGTGTTGATCTGGCCGCTCAGGAAGAGCAGAGCGGTAATGGCGAGGATGGCGATGAGGGCGAGGATGAGGGCGTACTCGGCAAGGCCCTGGCCACGTACGAGCTTCATGTGATTTCTCCTATGAGTCCGGAAACGGTCGGCATGACACCGACTAGACGCCTTTGATCGTACGCCTCCGGCCGCCCGATTCACGCTCTGTACGGCGGACTTCGTTGCCTCCTGTCGACACACAGGAGTACCAGTACCTATGGCTGCGCGGGGTCCCTGTGCGCCATTGCCGGAGGGCGAGGATCGCCGATCCTGACGCAGGCGGGGCATGGTACCCGCGCGGCTGCTAGAATTCGCGGGTCCTTTCGGCTCCGAGCGTTCGGCGTTGCTGCACGTAATCGGAGCGTTCCCCATTGGAAGGAGTCACTGGCGCATGCGCCGATACGAACTCATGCTCGTGCTGCGGCCGGACCTGCCGGACGACAAGGTCCAGGCCTCCCTCGAGCGAACCGCCCGCGCGATCGCCGGGGGCGGCGGCCAGATCGTCAAGCAGGCCCCGTGGGGCCGCCGCCGTCTGGCCTATCCCATCGACCACCACCGCGAAGGCTCGTACTACGTGGTGCTGTTCGAGGCCCCACCGGAGGCAATCGTCGAACTCGAGCGCGGTCTCCTCATCAGCGAGGACGTGCTGCGACATCTCGTTACGCGCGTCGAGCGCCCGGTTCGGGCCTCTCGCGGCCGCGATGCGGAAGGCGACGCGGAAGTCGCGCCGCCGAGCGACGAGGAAGAGGTCGAGGAAGAGCTCATCGACGAGTCGGAGACCGAAGCGGCTCCTGCCGCAATCGATTGAGACTCACCGCCCGCGGATCTGGAGGGACGCTCGATGTCGCTGAACAAGGCGATGATCATCGGCAATCTCGGCCGCGACCCCGAGATGCGATACACGCCCAATGGCCAGGCGGTGACGCAGTTCACGGTTGCCGTGAACCGCAACTACCGCGACCAGGGTGGTGAGTGGAAGGAAGAAACCGAGTGGTTCAGGGTGGTTTGCTGGGGCCCGCTCGCCGAGCGGACCGCGGAGAACCTCCGAAAAGGCCGCAAGGTTTACGTCGAGGGCCGACTGCAGACCCGTAACTGGGAAGGCCAGGACGGCCAGAAGCACTACACCACCGAGTTGATCGCCAGCACCGTCACCGGCCTGGATCCGCGTCCGCGGGACGAGTCGGCGCCTGATTCTGGCGAAGCGCGTCCGGCTCGCTCCGGCGCCCCGGCGGCCCCTGGCGCAGCTGCGGGGTCGGGTGAGGATTTCGGGTCGAGCGACCTGGACGAACTGCCCTTCTAGTCGGGCTCCGCGGCACTACGAAAGCAACAGCCGCGCCCGTGGGCGTGGCGGTACACGAAGGAAGCAATTGAGATGCCTGCCCCTCGAGAACGAACCAAGAGCAAGCGCGACGACTTCTACCGGGATCGCCGCCGCCGCAAGGTATGCGCTTTCTGCGCCGACAAGACGGTCATGATCGACTACAAGGAAGTGAACCGGCTGCGCCGCTTTCTGTCCGAGCGCGCCAAGATCGAGCCGCGGCGCAAGACCGGCACGTGTGCCAACCACCAGCGGCAGCTGGCGGTAGCGCTCAAGCGAGCCCGCATCGTCGCCCTCCTGCCCTACGCTCCCCAGCACGTCCGGCCTTAGTCGGCCGCCGGAGCAGGCCGCGCCGTTGGGCGCGGCTCTCCGGAACCAACCCTGACGTCCGGTGGGCGTGATGCTGGCCCTGATGGCGAGCGGCGCCGTCGCCGGCGCCTTCGGTGCCCTTCTGGGTCTAGGCGGGGGGATCTTGATCGTCCCGTTGCTGACCATCGGGTTTGGGCTGGAACTACGAGAGGCGGTCGGCGCCAGTCTGGTCTGCGTGATCGTGACCAGCAGCGCGGCCGCTTCCGTCTATCTGCAGCGCGGCGCGGCCAACCTTCGCCTCGGGATCACCCTGGAGCTGTTCACAGCCCTGGCGGCCGTCGGGGGCGGGCTGATTGCGTTCCTGGTTCCGGATCGGATGCTCGGCGTCATGTTCGCGGCGCTGCTGGTGTACGTGTCGTTGAGCATGGCTCGGACGCGCCCGCGGCAGGGCGGTGGAATTGAAGTGGACGGCCAGGACGAGGGCCATCCGGCGGCGGGCGAAGACGACGCCGTTCCGAGCGCCGGCGGGTCGGCAAGCGTTCCTGCCTCGCCGGCACCGTTCCGGCCGGCCTTCGTTGGCCCCACGTTCATCGGGTCGCTGGCGGGGCCGGGCTACGCCGTGGCCAACCTCCGGGCGGGGATCCTCGGCAGCCTGTTCGCCGGCGTGGTGAGCGCGTTGTTCGGCGTCGGAGGCGGCATCGTGAAGGTGCCGGTAATGCACGTCCTCATGGGCGTGCCGCTGCGCGTGGCGACCGCTACCAGCAACATGATGATCGGCGTCACCGCTTCCGCGGCCGGCCTTGTCTACCTTATGAGAGGCGGCATCGACCCGTACGTAGCCGCGCCGATTGCGGTCGGTGTCTTTGCCGGGGCGAGCGTTGCCTCGAGGCTGGCCCATCGCCTTGACCTGCGCCTGCTCCGTCGCCTCTTCGTCGTCGTCCTCGTCGCGACTGCGGCGCAGATGCTGTGGCGGAACGTTTCGTGAGCGGACGCCGGCCGGAGCTGATGGCGGGACGGGTGCTGGCGGTTGCGGCCCTGGCGAGCGTGGCGATTCTGGTGGTAGGCGTGGCGGGCATGTGGCTCGCCGGCATCGACCCGATGGCCCGCCCGTTCCCCGAATTGAGTCCGGGCGGGCTGCTGCGGGACCTGGGGTCCGTGCGGCCGGCCGGATTCCTGTGGCTTGGGCTGGTCGCGGCGATACTTACACCGTCGGTTCGAGTCGGCGCTTCGCTGGTCGGTTTCACCGCCGCCCGGGAGTGGAGGATGGCGATCCTTGCGCTGGCTGTCCTGGGCGTCATCTGTCTCGGCGCGTTCGCCGGTGCTGGAGGTTGAGCTTGGACGTCTTGTTCCTGGTCGTCTCTTTCGGGGTGATTCTCGCCGGAGCGGAGCTGTTCACCAACGGAATCGAGTGGTTCGGTCGCAAGCTCGAGCTGGCTGAGGGGGCGGTCGGATCGGTTCTGGCGGCTGTGGGCACGGCCCTGCCCGAAACGATGATCCCGCTGATCGCGATCCTGTTCGGCGGCGGTGTAGCCGCGAGCGAGGTGGGCGTGGGGGCGATCCTGGGCGCGCCGTTCATGCTGTCGACGCTCGCCATGTTCGTCACGGGAGCAGCCGTGCTCGCATTCCGACGGCGTCGCGTCGCGAAGGAGGACATCGTCGTTGACCCGGGCGTTCTCGGGCACGACATGGCCTACTTCGCCGTTGCCTATGCCATTGCCGTCGGGGTGGCGTTGCTGCCGTCCGACATGACCCTGGCGCGCCAGCTGACATGCCCGGTGCTCCTTGGGATCTACGTCTGGTATGTGATCGGTCACCTGCGGGCGGACGCCCAGGCCGAGGGCGAGCTGGCCCCGCTGCGCTTCCATCGCCTCGACCGCGCGCTCCCTCCACCGGCTCAGCCGCGGCTGCGCATCGTGAGCATTCAGGTCCTGGTGGCTCTGGCCTGCATCATCGGCGGCGCCTGGGGGTTCGTTCATTCCATCTCGGACCTGTCGGCTTCGTTCGGCCTCAACGGCACACTGCTGGCGCTCGTAATCGCACCCATCGCGACGGAGCTGCCGGAGAAGCTCAACAGCGTCATCTGGATCCGGCAGGGCAAGGACACGCTGGCGATGGGCAACATCACCGGAGCGATGGTGTTCCAGAGCGCCATCCCCACGTCTGTGGGCTTGCTGTTCGCGCCCCAGATCTGGTCCGCGAGCGGCGCAGGGATCGCCTTCGCCTCGGCCGGGATTACGTTCCTTTCATCGGCGGCGATCATCCTGCCGATGCTCGTACGGCGGCACCTGGATGGGCGAGCCCTGATGGTGGGCGGTCTGTTCTACCTGGCCTATCTAGCAATCGTCGTCTCGACTCTCGTGTCTACCAGGGCCGTCTGAGCGCCGGCCTGGGCCGGCCCCAAGACAGACCCTCCGACACCGGAAGCCGGGGTCGGCCGGTATACTTCGGAACACGCTGGTCTTTGCCGGCGGCAGTTGCCAGGGAGCGTGGAATCATGGTCAGCCAGCAGGCCTCGGAGGCCGTCACCGCGGCGGCAAAGCCGGATCAGCACAGCTTCGTGTGCTACTTCCAGGGTGGCTACGTGAAGTTGGGCGACGCCAAGCTGCCGCTGATGACTCACGCATTCCTCTACGGCACCGCCGTCTTCGAGGGCATCCGGGCCTACTGGAATCCAGACGAGAAGCAGCTCTACGCGCTCCGCGTCAAGGAGCACCTGGTCCGGCTCCGCAACTCCAGCAAGATCATGCTGATGTCCGAGTTGCCGTCCGTGGAGGAGTTCACCGAGATAGTCAAGCAGGTGCTCCTGCGCAACCATTTTGAGGAAGACACGTACGTCCGGCCGTCTGTGTACAAGAGCACGGAGGCCATCGGCGTGAAGCTCCACGGCCTGACCCACGACTTCTACGTTCTGGCCGTGCCGATGGGCGACTACATCGACACGGAAAAGGGCATTTCCACCGGCACCGTGTCGTGGCGCCGGACCAGCGATACCTCGATTCCGTCCCGCAGCAAGATCACCGGCAGCTACGTCAACCCCGCCTTCTCCAAGACCGAGGCGATGCTCAACGGATTCGACGAGGCCATCGTTCTGACCAACGACGGCCACGTCGCCGAAGGCTCGGCTGAGAACCTCTTCATGGTTCGGGACGGTGTCCTGATTACGCCGGCGGTCAGCGACGACATCCTCGAGGGCATCACCCGGGCCGGGATCATGGAGATCGCCTCTTACCTGGATATTCCGGTTCGCGAGCGCCAGATAGACCGCACCGAGCTGTACATCGCCGACGAGGTCTTTCTCTGCGGCACCGGTGCGCAGGTCTCGCCGGTCTCCTCGGTTGACCACAGGCCGGTCGGGGACGGGCACGTTGGGCCGATCTCCAAGAAGATCAGCCGCACTTACTTCGACGCGGTGAGAGGCCGGCTCGATGCCTTCCGCCATTGGGTCACGCCGATCTACCCGCGTGGCTGAACTCGTTGCCCCGGACTCATCAGCGCTTCGTTCCGCTCCGGTCGGGTTGGCGGCGGAGGCTCAGGCGCAGCCGGAGGCCGTTCGGCATCATCGTCTGCTCGAGGTCATCCCGGGTCTTATCACCTGGCTGCTGATCCTCGGGCCGATCCCGCTTTCCTTGCGCTACCCGCAGGTAGTCGGCTGGTTCGTGCTGTGCTTCGACTGCTATTGGTTGTACCGCGCGGCGGTTCTGTCCGTCAGCGTCGCCATCTCGTTCCGGCGCGTCCGGAAAGTCATGACCATCGACTGGCGCGAGCGAGCGTTTGCCCTGTCGGATCCGCGAGGCCGGTACGAGATGCTGCCAAAGCTGATGAGGCAAGTGCAGGAGCGCACGGAAGAGCTGCGCGCGGCTGGAAACACGCTCGCCGCTCGTGGCGGGCGGCGTGAGCTGCACCGCCTCCGGGACGAACAGCAGGCCCTTGGACGGCTGCTGGCTCACATGTCCAACTCGGACGACCTGCCGGATCCGAGACAACTGTGGCATGTGGCCCTGATCCCAACGTACACGGAGCCGTACGACAAGCTGTACCAGACCGTGAAGGCGTTGGCCGATTCGGACTATCCGCGCGACCTGCGTATGGTCGCAATCATCACCCGCGAAACCGACCTGGCGGGTCGGGAAAACGTGGCCAAGCTGCGCGAGATCTTTGGCGCGGAGTTCCTGCACTTCTTCCACATCCTGGATCCGCTGGAACCCGGGGTCGTGGTCGGAAAGTCGAGTGCCATGGCCTACGGTGGGCGCTGGCTATACAAGGAGCTGCCGAAGCTCGGCTTCGACCCGATGAAGGTCATCGTTACGGACCTGGACTCGGACTACCGCGTGCACCCTCAGTACTTCGGTTACTTGACCGCCGCGTTCGTCTCGGACCCCAACCGGTACCAGCGCCTGTATCAGCCCGTCCCGATGTTCCACAACAATTTGTGGCAATGTCCGCTGCCCGTTCGGCTGATCGCCGTCTCGACGACGCATATCCAGATGTGGCGGCATCTCACGCCCGAGAGACTCGTCTCGTTTAGCTCGTACGCGGTCTCGCTGCAGACCATCCACGACGTGGACTACTGGGCCACCGACGCCATTCCCGAGGACAGCCGCTTCTACTGGAAGAGCTTCTTCCGTTACGGCGGCCGCTTCCAGGCCGTGCCGCTGTTCATGCCGATCTACGGCGACGCAGTCCGGGCGCGCTCGTATCCGCGCAGCCTCGTCCAGCAGTACACCCAGATCCGCCGCTGGGCCTGGGGCGTGACGGACATCCCGTACTTCATCGACAACGCCATGCACCATGCGGAAATTCCGCTTCACCAGAAGATCGTCCGATTGCTGTCTCTCTGGGCAGACCACATCAACTGGGCGGTGGCGCCGTTCGTGCTGATGTTCGGGGCCAACCTGCCGCTCATGCTGAACGACACGTTCCGGCCCACCACTCTCGGCCAGCAGCTGCCTCTGTACGCGGCCTGGTTGCTGACCGCCGCGCTCGCCTCGCTGATCGTTCTGATCTTCATCGAGGACCAGCTGGCGCCCCCAAGGCCGAAAGAGTGGGGGATCGGCATGAAGATCCTGTCCTGGGCCCAGTGGGTCTTCCTGCCTCTCGTCGGGGCGGTATTCACCAACCTGCCGGCGCTCGATGCCCAGACGCGGCTGCTTACCGGGCGGTATCTGGAGTACCGGGTTACCGAGAAAGCCTGAGGCTCGTCTTCGCGGGTGGCCCAGCTCTTCGTTGTCGGCTGCGCCCCTCGCTCACAGGCCTCTGAGCCTGCTCGCTCCGGTGCTCGCCTCCGCCTCGACCATGGACCGCCGGCTCGACGACCACATTCGCGGGCGGCTCAGTTCTTCGTTGTCCGCGGAGCGAGGCCTGACTCGCTCGCGCTCCTTTCGGAGGGCGGATCAGGGCGCTGGCGTTACCGAGATGTCAGGGGTGTTGCTCCCGGTGATGATCACGAAGCCGGTGGCCTGCTGAGGGTCGTTGACGACCTGGATCACGGCGTTGGCGTCGGATGACGGCGTGCCGGAGATGCCCAGGATGTTCTGCAGCTCGGCCAGCGTTGCCGGGTACTTGGACTCCGCCCCAGATATGCACTGGATTCGGACTGGGCCTCCAAGCTGCGATGGCACGTCGGCGCTGGCCTCGGCGTTGAGGCCGAGGCTCTGCATCTGGGAGGCCAGGGTCGTCTCCTGGCCTGAGATCCCCGTGCCGTTCTCAACGATGATGGGAGCCTGCTCGTCGATCGCCGACTGCAGCTGCCCCGGGGCCTTGCCGCCTGATGCGAGCACCGACTTCACGACCGATCGGATCGTCGCATAGTCTGGATTGGCGCTGGCCCAGACGTAGCTCTTGATGTCAGTCGGTTTGATCTGGCGGGCCAGTTCGATGAGAGGTTGGAGGACGTCGGGCCCCTCGTTGAGGAGGTCGGTTCGAACGGAGGAGCCGAGCTCGTCGAGTAGCTCGCTCAGGTGGGACGAGATGGCGTCGAAGTCGGCCTGCTGTTCCAGGGCCACGACGACTTGTTGCTGGCGGATGGTGCGAGCCCACACGCTGGAGCCGTATCGGCCGTGATGGCCGACACGGGCGTAAATGAGGGCTTCGGCGCCGTCCATGTGCTGGATCCCAGCGGGAATGTAAACGCGCAGATCGTGGGCCCCGTGGTATGGCAGAAAATCGTTGTCGGCGACCGGAATAGGGGCGTTGATGTTCACGCCGCCCACCGTGTCGACGATCTTCTCGAAGCCGGCGTAGCCGACGGCGGCGTAGTACTGGATGGCCGACTGGTCGCCAAAGAAGGTGTAGCCCAGGGCCTGCTTGAGGGCATCGGAGCCACCGTGTGGGAACAGCTTCGAGCAGGCCCTGGCGGCGTAGTTCCACAGGTTGGTTATGGGCTGGTTGAAGGACGACCCAACACACTGGGACAGGCGCGACCTGGGCGGCATGGGCACGTTGAGGGCATCCCGCAGGATGCTGAACAGCGCGACCTGGTGGGTGGTCGGATCGACGCTGACTACGATCATCGAGTCGGTCCGGCCGCCGATGTCGTAGCCAACGAGCAGGATGTTGAGCCGGCCGGTGCCGTTCCAGGGTTGAACGGTCGCGGCTGGCTCGAAAGTCATCTGGGGTGGGAACGAGACGGTCGGGATGGGCTCGATTGAGTCGGTGGCACCCGGCTCGGGTTGATCGAGGACCAGTGGCGAGTCGAGCTGCTGCTTGAGGTTGTACAGTCTGGCGTCCCAGTAGCCGACGAACACGTGGCCCGCCACCATGACGACGAGGATCAACATGAGGCCGCCGACAGAGGCGGGATTGAGCTGGCCGGGCCGCGATCCGAACAGATGTCTGGGCTTGAATGTGCGTCTGATCGGAGCCGAGGTGATCCGGTAGGCATCCAGGGCGCAGAAGGACCGGTAGACCAGGATCAGGATGTTCACGGCCGCGATCCAGCTCAGGACGGAGGTCTGCGAGGCCCAGATGCCGAGCCAGAGCAGGCCTTTGAGCAGCACAACGGCAACCGTGACGGCGACGGCGAGCAGAGCGGGGACCGCGAAGAGAACCGCCCGGAGGTAGGAGCCGGCGTATGCCTGGCCCAGCCCCGGGAACAGGAACGAAAGGAAAGCCGCCGTGAAGGCGGACTGGCGAGACGGCGGCCGGACTGTGGTTGTCACTGGTTCGGTAGGATACTCGGTGCGCGTTTCTCCGTCCGGAGAGCGGCTTCCGCACGGTCCGTCCAGCGGCCGCGGTACTCTGGCCGACGATGGATGAGTGTTGCGCGAGCCAGCGCAGCCGCCACAACCGTAGAGCAACGAGGACGATGTTCCGACCAGTCAGCTCCAAGCCAGACCTCGTCGCCCAGGAGCACGAGGTCCTCGCTCTATGGCGCGAGCGTCGCACGTTCGCCAGGCTGAGGGCCCAGAACGCGGGCAATGAGCGTTGGAGTTTTCTGGACGGGCCGATCACCGCCAACAACCCCATGGGCGTTCACCACGCCTGGGGCAGGGCCTACAAGGATCTGTTTCAGCGTTTCTGGGCGATGCACGGGCGCGATCAGCGCTACCAGAACGGGTTCGACTGCCAGGGCTTGTGGGTTGAGGTGAACGTGGAGCGCGACCTGGGCTTCACCAGCAAGCGCGACATCGAGGACTACGGCATCGCCGAGTTCGTCAGCCTGTGCAAGCAGCGCGTGCTGACGTACGCCGCGCGCCAGACGGAGCAGTCCATCCGGCTGGGCATGTGGATGGACTGGAACGAGCCGCAGGAGCTGCGCCGGCTGCGCGACGAGCTGGCGGACGACCCGGCCAAGCAGGTGACCATCGCGGGCGCGGACGGCCCGGTGACCGACACGGCGGAGTTGCTGATCGGCCGGCTGGGAATGCCGGAGATCGGCGGCAGCTACTTCACCTTCTCGAACGAGAACAACTACCTGATCTGGTCCTTCCTGGCCGAGTGCCACAGGCGTGGCTGGTTATACAAGGGCCATGACACCATGCCCTGGTGCGCCCGGTGCGGGACCGGCATCAGCCAGCATGAGATGACCGAGGGCTACGCCGAACGCCAGGACCCCGGCCTGACGATCAAGATGCCGCTCCTCGAGCGACCGGGCGAGGCTCTACTCGTCTGGACGACGACACCCTGGACGCTCACGTCCAACGTCGCGGCGGCGGTCGGGGGGGATCTGCGTTACGTCAAGGTCCGCCAGGGTGACGACGTCTACTGGCTGGGCCGCGGCACGCTCAAGCAAGCGCTGGAGGGGCCGTTCCAGGTCCTCGAGGAGAAGTCCGGTCGCGAACTGGAAGGCTGGCGATACACCGGCCCGTTCGACGAGCTGCCGGCCGTCCAGGCGGCCTTTGCCGCCTCCGAGACCCGTTCGGCGTACGAGCATCGAGTGGTCTTGTGGGACGAGGTCGGAGAGCAGGAGGGCACCGGCATCGTCCACATCGCCCCCGGCTGCGGCGCCGAGGACTTCGCCCTGGGCAAGTCGCTGGGCTTGCCGATGATCGCACCGCTCGACGAGAACGGCATCGTGATCCCGGGCTTCGGGCCGTACTCGGGCCGGGACGTGCGTGACGTGATGGAGCCGATCGTAGAAGCGCTCAAGCACAAGCACCGCTTCTACCGGCTCAAGACGATCACCCACCGCTACCCCCACTGCTGGCGCTGCGGCACCGGCCTGGTCTTCCGCCTGGTCGACGAGTGGTACATCGGCATGGGTCCGGTCTACGACAAACCGCGCGACCAACTGACGAAGGCCGAAGTCGACGCCAGCCTTCGCTACCAGATCATGGACGTGATCAAGGACATCAAGTGGATTCCTGGTTTCGGCTACGAGCGGGAGCTGGATTGGCTCCTGAACATGCACGATTGGATGATCTCGAAGAAGCGGTATTGGGGCCTGGCCCTGCCCATCTACGACTGCGAGTGCGGCACGATCAACGTCGTCGCCAGCCGCGAGGAGCTCGCGGAGAGGGCGGCGGAGGGCTGGGACGAGTTCGAGGGCCACACGCCGCACCGGCCGCACGTTGACGCGGTCAAGATTCGCTGCTCGGGTTGCGGGAAGCCGGTGAGCCGGATCAGGGACGTGGGCAATCCCTGGCTGGACGCCGGCATCGTCCCGTTCTCGACGATGCACTTCCGCTCCGATCCGGACTATTGGAAGCAATGGTTCCCGGCCGACTTCGTGACCGAGAGCTTCCCCGGGCAGTTCCGCAACTGGTTCTATTCGCTCCTCGCCATGAGCACCGTGTTGCGCCGCGAAGCGCCATTCAAGACGTTGTTCGGATACGCCCTCGTATTCGGCGAGGACGGTCGGCCGATGCACAAGAGCTGGGGCAACGCCATCGAGTTCGACGAGGCGGCCGAGCGGATTGGCGTCGACGTGATGCGCTGGATGTACGCGACCGCCCGACCAGAGGACAACCTCAATTTCGGCTGGCACGCGGCAGACGAGGCTCGCCGGCGCTTGCTGGTGCTCTGGAACGTGTACTCGTTCTTCGTCACGTATGCCCGACTTGCCGGCTGGGAGCCGAAGGATTCGACGGTGCCGGTGAGCAAGCGCAGGCCGATCGATAGATGGATTCTGGCTCGTGTCGCCCGCCTGGCGAACGAGGTGGACGTCGATCTGCGCGAGTACGACGCGCTGGACGCGGCCCGGGCGATCGACGGCTTCATCGAAGAGCTCTCGACCTGGTTCCTGAGGCTTTCGCGCGACCGGATGCGTTCCGCCGCGGAGCCGAGTGAGCGCAACGCCGCGTTCGCGACGCTGCACACCACGCTCGTGTCACTGGCACGGATATGTGCTCCGATCCTGCCGTTCGTGTCTGAGACGATCTACCAGAACCTGGTCGTTGCGGCCGAGGTTCCAGGCGTGCCCGACAGCGTGCACCTGACGCCGTGGCCGGCCGAGGAACTGAAGCAGTTCAACGACGGGGCCCTCCAGGCGTCCATGGAGACGATGGTCCGCGCCGTGGATCTGGCGCGGATGTTGCGCTCGCAGAGTGGGCTTCGCGTCCGCCAGCCGCTGGCGCGGATGTGGATCGCGCTGCCCAACCCGGCCGGGCTCGTGGAGCGCGACGCGCTCCTGGAGCTGGTCCGTGACGAAGTCAACGTCAAAGAGATCGAGATCATCGGGGACGAATCGGAGCTGGTCGACAGACGGGTCAAGCCGCTGCTGCCGAAGATCGGCAAGAAGCTCGGCAGCGCGATCCCGGCGGTCATGCAGGCGGCGCGCGAGGGGCAGTTCGAGGTTCTCCCGGACGGCTCGGTGCGCATGGGGGGAGTCACCCTGGCGCCGGACGAAGTGGAGATCCAGGCCACTCCGCGGCCCGGCACGGCCGTGGCGCACGACGAAGGCCTGGTCGTGGTGATAGACACGGAGTTGACGCCCGAGCTGCGGGCCGAGGGTGACGCCCGAGAGCTGCAGCGTGCCATCCAGGACGCTCGCAAGGATGCGGGCGTGGAACTCGACGACGAGGTCATCATTCGCGTGGATGCCCCGGAGGGTCCGAGATCCGTCCTCGAGCCCTTTGTGCCGTCAGTGGAGGCGGAGACCCGCAGCAAGATCTCGTTCGGGGCGGCCCAGGCACCCGTGGAATACGCTGCGGTGGAACTCGACTCGGGCACCGTGCGAGTCGGCTTGCTCGGCAAAGCCGTCGCCCCTTAGGCTTAACGGAACACCCAGGAGGGCAAGTCACTGGACCCTATCGAACCGCACCCTTCGCCGGCCGGCCGGACTGCCGGGGCGCCCGCGCCCATCGACCGGCGCCGCTTCGGCGCCCTGGCTTTCTTCGCCTTACTGGCGGCCGGAATCGTGGTGAGCGACCAGATTCTCAAGCAGTGGATCGTCGCCAACTTCGAACTCGGCAGGATCTACCCGGTGTTCGGCGACTGGCTGCGGGTGGATTACACCCACAACGACGGCGGCCTGTTCGGCCTGGCCCAGGGAGCCGCGCCCGTGCTGGCCGCCGTCAGCCTGGTGGTGATCGGCCTTCTCGGCTGGATGGAAATCCGGTGGGGTTGGCGGAGCTGGCTCACGACGTTGGCCCTGAGCCTTCTTCTCGGGGGCGCGATCGGGAACCTGATCGACCGGATCCAGCTTGGATACGTGCGCGACTTTGCCGATATCGGCATGGGCGGCTGGCGTTGGTACGTCTTCAACATCGCGGACATGGCGGTGACGTGCTTCTTCGTGACAGTCGTCGTGATCTGGATATTCGTTCCGAACGCGGTCCCGGGATCGAATGTGACGAAGGACGATGACCCCTCGAGGGGCGAGGGTCCGGTAGCCGGATGAAGCGACAGACGATCGTCGTGCCCGAAGATGCCTCAGGCCGGGTCGATCGTTTCGTCGCCGACGTGTCCGGACTGTCGCGAAGTTACGTCCAGAAGCTCATTTCGGATGGCCACTTGACCGCTGCCGGGGCGCTTCTGAAGGCCAACCAGACGATCGTTCCGTCCAGCGTCCTGGAGCTCGAAGTGCCTGACCCGGAGCCGCTGGCCCTGGAGCCGGAGCCGATCCCGCTTTCGACCGTGTACGAAGACGACGACATGATCATCGTAGACAAGCCGGCCGGACTCGTGGTTCACCCCGCCGCCGGCCATCCCAGCGGCACGCTGGTTAACGCGCTGCTTGCCCGCGGCACGGAGTACGGAGGCATCGCCGGCGTCCAGCGACCGGGGATCGTTCATCGTCTCGATCGCGACACGAGCGGCCTCTTGATGGTCGCCAAGAACGACCGCGCCCAGAGCCGGGCTGATGGCGCAGCTAAAGGCCAGGGGCGTCAAGAAGACCTATCTGGGCCTGGTGCAGGGCTCGGTGACGGCGACTACCGGCCGCATCGAGGCGCCGATCGGCCGTGACCCGGGCCATCGGATGCGCATGGCCGTCGTGCCGGACGGACGCGCCGCCGTAACGGGTTACCGCGTGCGGGAGCGTCTTGGCCAGTGGACGCTGCTGGAACTCGATCTCGTCACGGGCCGGACGCACCAGATCAGGGTTCACCTGGCCGCCATCGGCCATCCTCTGGCAGGCGATCCGATATACGGCAACGGCACGTCGCGGCGCGGCCCGGAGGGCAGCACACGGCTGTTCTTGCACAGCTGGCGGATCGAGCTTCAGTCGCCGACGGATGGCCACGTGATCCGAGCCACGGCGCCGCTGCCGCCGGAACTCGAAAGCGTCCTCGACAGGCTGAGGAACGACATCTCCGGACTTGCGGGCGCCGACCCTGCGCACGGCCGGCTGCCGGCATGAGCGAGCAACCGCCGCCTCCCACGCCGAAAGCCGTGGTCGTGGCCGACTCGAACGACGACCCCAGCCCAATGCTGGTGATCATCTCCGGGCCTTCGGGGGTCGGCAAGGACACGATCATCGAAGCCCTCCAGAGGCGGGGCCACGTGCCCGCCTACCACTACGTAGTGACGTGCACAACGCGCTCGCCTCGGCCGGGCGAGGTGGACGGAGTGAGCTATCGCTTCGTCTCCGTCGCGGAGTTCCTGGCCCTGCGCAACACCGGCCAGCTGCTGGAGGCGAACGAGGTCCACGGCAACTGGTACGGAACGCCCAAAGCCGGCGTTCGAGAGGCGTTGGGCCGCGGGCAGCACGCGATCCTCAAGATCGACGTCCAGGGCGCGGAAGCCGTGAAGCGAGAGGCACCCGGCGCGCTTCTGATCTTCGTTCTGCCGCCGGACATGGATACGCTGGTCGAGCACCTCAAGGCCCGGCGCACGGAGTCGGCCGAGCAGCTCGAAATCCGGCAGCGCAACGCCGCCCTGGAGCTGGCCCGCAAGGACGATTACGACTACGTTGTCGTGAATGAGGAGAACCGGGTCGACGTGACCGCGGAGCGGATCGAGCAGATCATCTCCCAGGAGGAGCGGCGCTTGCCGCGCCGGCAGGTGCTCGTCTGAGGAAACCTATGGCCGAGTCGGTCTGGGGAGCTCCGAACGGGGCGGACGTAGAGCCGGATGCGGGCAGGCTCGGCGAGCGTCCCACCGGTCCGGGGCGAGCGGTGGAGATCGCCGTGGATGCGCCCGGTGCCAACCGTACCTATACCTACGTGCTGCCCGATCGGCTGGCCGACGTGGCCGCCGGAGAGGCGGTTCTGGTCGAGTACGGACGCGCCCGGCAAGCCCTGGGGATCGTGATGGGACCCGCGGCCGAGGTGCCGGGAGCCGGAGAGGAAATGGCGGGCCCGGAACTGAAGCCGGTCCTGGCTCGGGTTCGAGCCGACGGGCCGCTCCTGCCCGAGCTGTCACTCCGGTTCGCTCGGTGGATATGGTTGGAGTACCTGGCCCCACCGGCCGCGGTTCTGCGCTCTATGTTGCCGCCCGGGATGCTTGAACGCCTGGAGCTGGTCGCGGAGAAGTTGCCGCCCGAGGCCGGGACACAGGGCGGCGCGCCATTGGACGGGGCCGAGTTGGGTTTGCTGGAGGCCCTTGGAGAGGGTCCGCGAGCCGTGCCGGATATCGACGCCGACGAGGGTCGGCCGGCCACGCTGCGGCGTTTGCGGTCGATGGCGGCGCGGGGGCTGGTCAGGCTGGAGTGGACGCTTACTGCGGCCGCCGGTGGGCCGCGGTTCGAGCGATGGATCATGGCGGCGGGTTCCGCGGGTTCCGCGGGCTGCGCGGGTTCCGCGGACGGCGGCGGAGAAGCGGGTCAGGGGCCGGCCCGGCTTGGGCCTCGGCAGCGGGCTCTGCTGGCGGATCTGGCAGCGGCCGGCCAGGCCGGGCTGTCCGGGGCCGTCGCCGCCGAGAAGCACGGTGCCGCCACGTCCGCCAGCCTGGAGCGGCGGGGCCTCGTCCGGATCGAGCTACGAGAACGACCTCGCCGTCCTCTTCGAGAAGCGAACGCCCGGGCGGCGCGGAGCGAAGCCGGAGGGGGCGGCCCTCACAGACGCCCAGGCCGCGGCCGTGGCGTCCATCCGCACGGCGGCCGCCGGCCACGACGCAACCCCGTTACTGCTTGAGGGTGTCACCGGGTCCGGAAAGACGGCCGTGTACGGCGAAGCCATCGCGGATACGCTGCTGGCAGGTCGCCCCGTGCTGGTCCTGGTCCCGGAAATTGCCCTGGCGACGCCGCTCGTGGACCGGTTGCGGGCGGACCTCGATGCGCAGATAGCCCTGCTTCATTCCGGGCTGGGCGAGGGAGAAAGGGCCGACGAGTGGCGGCGCATCAGGGCCGGCAGCGCCGACGTCGTCGTGGGGACGCGGGTGGCGCTTACGGCGCCGCTGCCGGATGTGGGTCTGATCGTCGTCGACGAGGAGCACGAAGCCGCCTACAAGAGCGACCGGACGCCCAGGCTTCAGGCCCGCGACGCCGCGATGGCGCTGGCCCGTCTCGCCGGCGCGGCGGTTGTTCTGGGCAGCGCCACTCCTGCCGTCGAGAGCGTCGGACGCGCTCGCTCCGGTGTCTACCGCCACGCCGTGCTGCCGGAGCGGCCGGCGGGTGCGCCGCCCCGGGTGGAGGTGGTCGACCTGCGGGCCGAGCTGGCGGAGGGAAATCGGAGTCTCGTGTCCAGAACGCTGGCTGCGGCGCTGCAGTCGCTTCCGAGCGGCGAGCGGGCGATCCTGGTGATCAACCGTCGGGGCACGGCGTCGGTTGTCCTGTGCCGGGACTGCGGGCACGTGCAGCGCTGCCCCGAATGCGAGCGGGCCCTGGTGTTCCATCAGGCCGGGGCGACGCTGCGGTGCCACCACTGCGGGACGGCCGCGCCCACTGCCAGCCGCTGCCCCGCCTGCCGGTCGCCGCGGATCAGATACCTGGGTGGCGGGACGCAGCGTCTCGAAGAGGAGGTCCGGGACGCCTTCCCGGCGCTGCGCATCGGCCGCCTCGATCGGGACGTCGCGGAGCACAAAGGAGCGGCCGAAAGGGTCATCGACGCGTTCAGCGCTGGCCGGCTGGACGTCCTCGTCGGAACGAGCATCGTCGCCAAGGGGCTCGACATCCCCGAAGTGACCGTGGTCGGCGTCGTTTCCGCGGATGTGGCCTTGAACCTGCCGGACGAACGAGCCGCCGAGCGGACCTACCAGCTGTTGACCCAGGCGGTGGGGCGGGCAGGTCGGGGCGAGCGGCCGGGGCTCGCGGTCATCCAGACGTACTCGCCGGATCACCCCGCCATCCAGGCGGTCGCAAGCGGCGACTCGGCCGCTTTCTACGACGCCGAACTGGAGGTCAGGCGGCGGTTCGGCTCGCCGCCGTTCGGGCGGCTGGTGAAGCTGACCGTGGGCCTGCCGGACCGCCGGGCGGCCGAGCGCGAGGCCGAGTCCATGGCTGCGAGGTTGATCGCTGCGGCCGCCGCGAGCCCAGACGCCGGCGTAGCGGTTCTGGGGCCGGCGCCCGCCTATGTCGCCCGTCGCGCCGGACGGTGGCGATGGAACGTCGTCCTTCGAGGCGCCAGGCCGCTGGATCTGCTGTCGCCAATCCCAGCTGCGCCGTGGTCCATCGACGTGGACCCGGACTCGCTGCTCTAGACGGCAACGCCGGCCTGGAGCGGCCCGAAGCGAGCACGGAGCCCGGCACCGGGAATATCCTTTCGCTTCGGCAGGCGCCGTCCGGGCGGCCGGCGCGTTCTACGAGAGGTCGTTGCTGTTGCTGCATCGCTCGCGGGTTACCCCGAGCCGGCTGGCACTTTCGATGGCAGTTGTGGCGATCGCCGCATCGGCCGTTGCTTGTGGGGGCCAGGCCGGGACACCATCGCCCACACCATCGCCCACGCCGACCGTCGTTTCGGTGGTGCCGCAGTTCAAGACGGCCATCTCCAGCCGGGACTTCCAGTTCTCGGGTCAGGTGGACGGCACCGTGACTTCCATCGCCGCGGGCGTTCAGACCGTCAGCGCCGTGACGGGGACGTTCCTGTACAGGGCCGGCGACTACTCCCTGACCGTGGCCACGACCACGGGAGACACCCCGCTGCAGGAGGAGACGACGACCGTCCAGTTCGTCGGTGTCGGCAAGTACAGGTATGAGCGCGACAAGTGGGGCCACTGGACGAAGGCCGGCAGGCCGGGCGGGTCCCGGTCTCACGGTCTGGGGGCCGTCTTCTACGCCAACCGGCCTCTCGTCGACGTGGGCTGGGACACAATGCAGGACCGGCAGCTGCACCGGCTGGAGTGGAGTGACGGTCCGGGCATCGACTCCACGGCCGTGGACTTCCGCGGTAGCCAGGATGTTACCGGGATGCTCGTGCGGGTCTACTTCTGGGCCGACTCGGATGGACATCCGGCGGGCCTTACCTACAGGATCACCCAACCGGCTACTGACACGTCGGTGGCGGCCGATCTCGAGTGGAACCTGGACGTCGTGTTCACCAAGCTTTCGGGCGTGAAGATCAGCGCACCTTCGATGTAGACGGAAGGGCTAAGAGGACTGGGCCGGTATACTTTGCGACCATGAGCGTTCGACCAATCGTCCTCCTGGGCGATCCACGGCTGCGCCTTAGGGGTGAGCCGGTGGACAGCTTCAACAAATACCTCCACGAGCTGCTCGACGACCTGACCGAGACGATGCGCCACGCGCCCGGAGCCGGGCTGGCCGCCCCGCAGATCGGCGAGGCCAAGCGCGCCTGCGTCGTCGAAGTCGAGGGCCAGCTGCACGAGCTGGTGAACCCGAAGGTCGTACGTGGTGACGGGGACAGCCGCGACCTGGAGGGCTGCCTGTCGATTCCGGGGTACGTGGCATACGTCACGCGGCGCGAGAAGATCTGGATCGTCGCCCAGAACCGGTTCGGCAAGAAGATCAAGGTCGCCGGGTCCGGCATGTTGTCCCGGGCGATGCAGCATGAGATCGACCATCTGGACGGCAAGCTCTACATCGACTACCTCGACTCGCTCGACGACCTGCTGTCGACGGAGTTCGACGAGGACGAAGAGGGGGCCCCGGCTCGCGCTGCGGTCGGGTGAACGAGGCGACGGCCGCCGGGGAGTCGGCACGCATCAGGGCCGTCTTCTTCGGATCCGGCTCGTTCGCCGTCCCGATCCTCGATTCCCTCGTCGCGATGGCCGGCATCGATACGGTGGCGGTAGTTTCGGCGCCCGACAGGCCGGCCGGCCGCAAGGCCGTCTTGACGCCCACACCCGTCACGGCCAGGGCCAGGGAGCTGGGTCTGGCGTTGATGCAGCCCCCTCGCGTGCGCACGGCGGATTCGGTCGCCGCGCTCCAGGCCGTGGCACCGGACCTGGCGATACTCGCCGACTACGGGCAATTGATCCCACGGGTGCTGCTGGACCTGCCGCGGCGCGGCTTCTTGAACCTGCATCCGTCCGCCCTGCCGCGCCATCGAGGAGCGGCGCCGATACCGGCCACGATCCTGGCCGGTGACACGGAATCGGCGGTGACCCTGATGGTCGTGTCCGAGGAGATGGACGCGGGCCCGATCGTCGCCACCGAAGCGCTCGAGGTAGAGGCGGACGACACCTCCGAGACGCTCGAGGGGCGCGCGGCGCAGAGGGCCGCGGCGTTGCTGACCCGGGCCCTGCCGCAGTGGCTGGCGGGCCGGCTGGTGGCGACGCCGCAGGCGGTTGACGGCGTCACCGTGACCCGACCGCTGCGCCGCGACGACGGTCTGCTCGACCCGGCCGCATCCGCGGTTGCGCTGCAACGTCAGGTCCGGGCCTACCAACCCTGGCCCGGTACGGCAATTCAGACGCAGGAGGGCCGGCTCATCGTGTGCCGCGCTCGCGTCGCTCCGTCGGAACCGGGCGACGTTCCGGGGCGATTGGTCGCCTTCGGCCGCAACGGGCTGGCGCTCGCGACTGGAGACGGTCGTCTCGTGCTCGAGGAAGTACAGCCGGCGGGGGGCCGGCGCATGACGGGCGGAGAGTTGCTGCGCGGGCGGCCGGCACTGGTCATGCGATAATCGGCGCTCGTGACCGAGCCTTCACGTCCGGCGGCAGCGCCGGGCGCCTCCAGCCCAGCTCCTGCCGCACGCCCCGGGGTCAGCGGACTGCCTGCCCGCGCCCTCGAGAGCTGGCTGGCCGGTCTCGGCCAGCCCGCTTATCGGGCCGACCAGATTCGCGACGCCGTCTGGCGGCGGATGGCGCGCAGCGGCGTCGAGATCAACGCGTTGCCGGCGGCCCTGCGGGCGGACCTGGAGCGCGACTTTCGAGTGGACACCATCGAGGCCGACGAGGTGAGCGTCACCGACAACGGCCTGACCGAGAAGACGCTGCACTTGCTTTCCGACGGGCAGCTGGTCGAGTCGGTTCTGATGCACTACCCGGCTCGGGGGCGCCGGCCGAACGGCACGCCGCTGCACCGTGAGAGGCACACGGTCTGCATCTCGAGCCAGGCCGGTTGCGCTGTCGGCTGCCCGTTCTGCGCTACCGGAGAGCTCGGCTTCGGGCGGGACCTCGAGACGGCGGAGATCGTCGATCAGGTTCGACACTCGGCCGCTCGGGTTGCCGAACGCGGCGCACGCCTGACGAACGTCGTGTTCATGGGCATGGGCGAGCCGCTGCTGAACCTGGACAGGGTCCTCGAGGCGGTGGCGGCGCTCTCGGACCCGGAACGCTTCGGGCTGGGGGCGCGGCACGTCGTCGTGTCGACATCCGGCGTGGTGCCCGGGATGCGACGCCTGACGGAGCTGGCGCCGCAGCTTACTCTTGCGGTGAGCCTGCACGCCGCGCGCGACCCGTTGCGGGACGTTCTCGTGCCGCTCAACCGGCGCTGGCCCGTGGCGGAGGTCGTGGCCGCCGCTCGCGAGTACGCTCGCGTAACCGGCCGGCGCGTGAGCTACGAGTACGTGATGATTTCAGGCGTGAATGACACCGAGACCGACGCCGACGCGCTGGCCGCTCTTCTGCGAGGTGATCTGGCCCACGTGAACCTGATACCGATGAATCCCGTCGCGCACACTCCGTGGGAAGCCAGCAGTCCGGATCGGGTCGCAACCTTCGCGGAACACATCCGGCGGGCCGGCGTCTCGGTCACCGTCCGAGCGAATCGCGGCCAGGACGCCGGGGCGGCTTGCGGCCAGCTCGCGGCCGACCACGCCGGCGAACCTGCGGCGCCGGCGGTGGCGCACCGCCGGGCAGCCATCCTGCGCCAGAGCGAGGCGGCGTTGCGGGGCGAGCGTAGCTCGGAGAAGCTCGCGGCGCGCCTGGAGCGAGCCGCCGCCGCGGCCGGCAGGGGCTGGAGCGGACATCGATGAGCAGGTCTCATCGCACGCTGGTCAGCGCCAGCATTCTCGACTCGGATCTGGCGGATCTCGCCCGCGAATCGTCGAGAGCCTTCGGGGGCGGCGCCGACCGGCTCCACATCGACGTCATGGACGGGCACTTCGTACCGAACATGAGCTTTGGCCCGACTGTCATCCGGCGGTTGCGCAGGGTAAGCAAGAAGCCGTTCGACGCGCACCTGATGATCTCGGAGCCGGGCCGGTATATGGACCAGTTCCTTGACGCGGGCTGCAACTCCATCAGCTTCCACGTGGAAGTAGAAGAGCCGATAGAGCCGACACTGATCAAGATCCGCAAGGCCGGCCGCCAGGCGGGCCTTGCGTTGAAGCCGACCACGCCGCTGTCGGCTCTCGAGCCGTACCGTGAGCTGATCGATATCGTCATGGTGATGACGGTGGAGCCCGGTTTCGGCGGCCAATCGTTCATGACGGACGCGGCCCGCAAGATCCTGCCGGCTCACCGCCTCTTCCGCGAGCGTTCACCGGAGTTGCAGCCGGGACAGGTACACGTCGATGGGGGCGTCAACCGTAAGTCGGCCGAGCTTTGCGGCGGGCTCGCCGCGGAGGTGCTCGTCGTCGGCTCCGTTCTCTGGAAGAAGGACGTCGACATCGCCAAGGAGATAAGGCTAATCAAGGCTCTTGCCGACGAAGGCTACGAAGTGGGCGCCGGCAAGGGCAAGGCTGCTATCCCGCACGACGAGTGGGTGACCTTCGCCACGCTGCCCAAGCCCGCAGCCACGAAGATGGCCCGCCAGATGGAGGCTGCGGAAATACCGGTCATCGCGCTCCGCAGCGGCCGCAACACAGGCCTGGCGCCCTCGAGCGACCTTCTGATCCCGGCCTCATATCAGCCGGCCGCGCTTGAGCGCTTCGGAGAGGCACTCGGGTCGGCCGTGACGGAGGCGCCTGGGCCCGAGGCCACGCGGTGAGCGAAGAGGCGCTCAGGGGCTCGGTCGGTCCGTCGGCGGAGGATGCGGCCGGTGAGGCGCTGGGCCCAGGCACGCACTCCCATCTGGGTCGGCGCAACGACCGCCTGCTGCTCATGGCCGTGGCGTCGTACGCGGTGCTGTTGTCAATCCTGATGATCGCGCGTGGCATCTCGGTGACGCCGGATGTGATCGTCGTCGCCTTCGGCCTGGCGGCCTTGCTGCTGGGGCGGGGCAAGCTGTTTCTGCGCGACTGGATCCCGTTCCTGGCGCTGTTCTTCGCCTATGAGCTGATGCGCGGCTACGCCGATAAGTTCGGGCTGCCGATTCACGTCATGGACATCGTGACCATGGAGCGGATCGTCGGTTTGGGCGGTCTGCCCACGACATGGCTCCAGGGCCTGCTCCACAGCGGCCCGGTCTGGACGCAGGCGAACCCGGTCTACGACAACCTGGCCACGATTTCGGTCGTCTTCTACTTCCTGCACTTCCCCCTGCCGCTGGCCATCGGGTTCCTGCTTTGGATCCACCAGCGGCGCACCTACTACGACTACGTCGGCGCTTTGATCGTGCTGTCCATGGCGGCCTTCGTGACGTATCTGGTGTTGCCGGTGGCTCCGCCGTGGTGGGCCGACAAATATGGCTACGTGAGTGGAGTGCTCCACCTGCGCGACACCGGTTTCCAAGGGCTCGTGCACCTCTTTGGGTTCGGCAACTACTTCTACTCGTACAGCCTGTACAGCATCAGTTCCAACGATGTGGCCGCATTCCCATCGCTGCATGCGGCCTACCCGTTCCTGGCGTTCCTGTTCGCACGACGGGCGTTCGGTCGGGCCGGCTGGCTCATGGCGGCCTATACGGCTTGTATCTGGTTCGCCATCGTGTATCTGGGCGAGCACTGGGTCGTGGACATCATCGGCGGCGTCCTCTACGCGTCCGCCGCGTATCTGGCCATCCTGCACGGTCCGCGCTGGGCCCGCCGCTTCATGGAACGAGTGGCGGACGAAGAGATCGAGGCCAGCGTCGAAGCCGAGGACGCCGGGGAGGCGGGGGCGCTGCGACGCATCGGCCGGCGGGTGGGTTGGGCGTTTGTGGCCCAGGGTCTGGCCGTGGCGGCCGCGGGCGCTCTCCTGGCCGCGTGCATGGCTGCCCTCGATTGGTTCGGCGGGGCGCACGGCGCGCTCTACCTGCTGCCGTGGCTGGCGATCCTGGGCGGGCTGTGGCGGGCCGCGGCAGGCCTGGTCAGCCGCTGATCGGGGAGGGGAGCGGCGATGCGGGCTCTTCTGCAACGGGTGACGAGGGCCGAGGTGCGGATCGACGGCCAGCCCGTCTCGGCAATCGGCCCGGGCCTGCTGATCTTCGTCGGCGTGGGCCCGGACGACGACGAGTGGGTGGCGGGCGCAATGGCGGCCAAGGTTGCGGGACTGCGGATCTTCGCGGACGAGGATGGCCTGACGAACCTTTCGCTCGCTGAGGTCAAGGGCGCGGCGCTGGTCGTGAGCCAGTTCACCCTGTATGCGGATGCGCGCCGTGGCCGCCGGCCGTCATTCATCGGAGCCGCGGGGCCGGTTCAAGGCGAGCGGCTGTACGAGATCTTCTGCGAGATCCTGGCGGCCAACGGGATACCCGTGTCGCAGGGGCGGTTCGGCGCGGACATGGCCGTCGAGCTGGTCAACGACGGACCGTTCACCGTCTGGCTGGATAACGTGGATCTGGGGATCGAGCCGAGAGTCTCGGCCTGAGCCGGCGCGCCGCCTGGGGCCGGAGAACACAATCGGCGCCGAGAGTCGTCTCGGCGCCGAGATGTATGGGGCCTGCCGGCCGGGCCGGCGGTCGGCGGTATGTCAGCGAGCGGCGCGGGAAAGCGTGCGCTGACAGCGGGTGCAGACGAGCGTCTTCACGAGCTTGCCGTTCTGCTCGATCGTCGTGCGCTGGAGGTTCGGGTGGTACCGGCGATGCGCGCGCACACGGTTCATCCCTGAAGACTGCGGGTTGAAGCCGTCTATGGAGACCTTCCCGCAGACGGCGCAGGAGCGAGCCATTCGGTCCTCTCGGATACGTGACAGCTGTAACTGACCCCGGCGGGGGTCGAACGGGGCGGTATGATAGCACACCGTTTCCGCCCTTCCTGCTGGAGTCGCATCCGTATGCCCGAGCGTTCGGTGGCAGGCACATCAATTGTCACGCGCCGCGCCATCGTCGACATTGTCCGGACCGCCGTGCAAAGCAGCTACGGCGTAATTAGCTTCCGCGACCCTTCGTTTGGGCGGCGGATGCTGCGCTGGGTTGGGCTGGACCGGCCCGGAATCCGTTTGACCACTCAGGGCGGTTTGCGGCTCGACGTCTACGTGACCGTTGCCGGGGGCGTTCCGGTCGCGGAAGTCGCGCGCCAGGTTGACTCGGCGGTGCGCTACTCGATCAGACGGCTGATCGGGGTGGATATCGCGGGCTTGCGGATCCACGTAGACGGCGTGGGGTATCAGCCGGAGACGGTGCGGGCGGAGACGTCCAGTGAGCCGGTCGCTCCGCCCGCGGAGCCCGTCATGGCCGATGCCGTTCCGGTCGCGCGAAGCCCGAGACCGGCCGGCCGCGTTGAATCTGCCGCAGGTGGGACGGCTTCCAGGCGACGAAAGATCGAATGAGGCCCCGAACCGCCCGATGAGCCGCCGATCCGGAGACGGAGCAGGCCTGCTGGCCGCTTTCCGCGCCGCCGTCGACAACCTCGCCGTCAACGTCGACGAGGTCAATGCCCTGAACGTCTTCCCCGTGCCCGACGGTGACACCGGCAGCAACATGCTGGCCACGGTTCGGGCGGCTCTGGCCGAGGCCGAAGGCGCGGTCGGTGAGCCGCTCGAACGCATTGCTGGCGCAATCAGTCTCGGTGCGCTCATGGGCGCTCGCGGCAACTCCGGTGTCATAGCTTCGCAGATCTTCAGGGGCATGGCGGAGGGGCTGGAGGGCAAGGCCCGGCTGGGCGGAACGGACCTGGCCCGGTCGCTCAACCAGGGCAGCGCGACCGCCTACAAGGCCGTCGGGAAGCCCGTGGAGGGCACGATCCTGACGGTTATCCGAGAGGCGGCCGCAGCCGCGACGGCAGCAGCCGAGGCGGGCGGCGACCTCGAGTCTGTACTGATAGCGGCTGTGGCAGGCGCCGAGGAGGCCGTGGCGAAGACGCCGACCCTGCTGCCGGTTCTACGCGACGCCGGAGTGGTCGACGCAGGTGGTCAAGGCCTCTTCCGGCTGCTCGAGGGTGCGCTGAAGTACATAGTCGCGCGCAATCCACCGGAGATCGTGGCGGCACGGGCGGCCGCGCCGGTGGGTCCGTCCGACGCGGCCGAAGCTCTCGCCCCTGCCGCGGAGTTCTACGGCTACGAGACCATGTTCCTGCTCCGGTCCCGCGGCGAGGCTGTGGACGTCGAACAACTTCGGGCTGCACTCGAGGCGATGGGCGACTCCGTGCTCGTGGCCGGCGACGCCCGCGCCGTCAAAGTGCACGTTCACAGCGATCGGCCGGACGAGGTGATCGCTCTCGGATTGTCGATGGGCGTCCTCACCAGGATCACCGTCGAGAACCTCGACTCGCAGAGCCAGGACGTCCACGCGAGGCGGGAGGCCGAGCTGGCGGCGAGCCTCGAGATGGGCGCGGACACGCCGTCCGGCGCGCCGGTGCACGCAGCCGGCCACGGCCGGTCCTCGCACCAGGACGGCCGGCCGCACGTGAGCCAGGAGACCTACGGTGCGAAATCCGCGGCGGCCGGGGGCCGCGATGCGGGATCGAACGGCAGTGGCTCGCCGGCCGAGGCGGAGGCAGCGGTTCCTCTGGCCGTGGTGGTTGTGACCGCCGGGGACGGCCTGGCTCGCATATTCGAGTCGTATGGCGTAGCCGCCGTCGTGCAGGGCGGCCAGACCGCGAACCCTTCGACGGGCGAGCTGCTCGACGCGGTCGAAGCCATCGGTGCGGAGGAGATCCTGCTCCTGCCCAACAACCCCAATGTGGTCATGGCCGCCCGGCAGGCAGCCGAGATGTCCAGCCGCCGCGTGAGGGTGGTGCCGACGCGGAATGCCGCGGAGGGCTTTGCCGCGTTGCTGGCCATGACCGCGGAGCGAGACGCAACGGCCAACGCCGAGTTCATGACCCTGGCCGGCCGCGCGGTGCAGACAGTGCTGGTGACCGAGGCCGTCCGAGACGCTACGGTCGGCGGGCACAAAGTGAGTCAAGGCCAGACGATCGTTCTGGACCCGGACGACGGGCTGCTGGCGGTGAGCAACGACTGCAGCAAGGCCGTTCTGGGGGCGATGAAGGCCCTCGAGCCCGGCTTCGAACTTGTCACGGTCTACTATGGCGATGGCGTCGCGGAGGCCGACGCGAAGGCCCTGGCCGGCAAGATCGGCGAGTCGCGGCCGGGCGTGGAGGTGGAAGTGATCAAGGGCGGCCAGCCGCATTACCGGTACCTGATCGCGGCCGAGTAGCGTGCCAGCGCGCGGTTCGGGGCGAGGCGAGGCGCGTGCGGGCCCAGGAGCGGGCTCGTCGCGGAAGCGTCCGCCGGCGGTCCGGGGGACGGCGGCGCCCGTGGGGCCGGTGGGCCCCGAGACGAGGTTGTCCGTCAGCGGGCTGGCGGGGGCCGGGGTTCTCGGGCGGGTCGGCCCGAAGCTCGGCCTCTTCCGCGTCCGCGACCTCCTGTTCCATCTGCCTCGGCGCTACGACGATTTGCGCGCCCTCAGCAAGGCCCGCGATCTGGCCTCGCTTCCGGACGGGGAACGGGTCAGCGCCAGGTTGCAGGTCCGGGCGGTGCGGCATGAACCGACGTTGCGGCGCCGGATTGAGAGGACGACGGCCTACCTGGGGGACGAGACCGGCGAGGCGGAGGCGGTCTGGTTTGGTCGCCGCTACATTCAGAACCGGCTTCGTGAAGGCGATTGGATCGTCGTCAGCGGCAAGATCCGGCGGCGCGGCTTCATTGTCACGCTGGACAATCCCGACTTCCAGCCGGACGACGGTTCGGCCCTCCTGCACGCCGGTCGGATCGTGCCGGTATACAGGCTCACCGCCGGCCTGACCGCCCAGACGCTGCGGCGCGCGATGCGTCAGGCGCTTGATCGGGTCGGCGCCTCGTATCCCGACTACCTGACCCCTGGCCTGCGCGCCCAGGCCGACGGAGCCGGCTCGCAGGTGCTGCCGTCGCTTCCCGAAGCTCTCGAGAACGCCCACTATCCTGAGGACTTCGCGAAGCGAGACGCGGCCCTGCGCCGCCTGGGCTTCGATGAGCTGCTGGCCCTCGAGATCGGCATGGTCGCGCGGCAGCGGCAGCGCCACGACGCCGTGGGGGAGCCGGTCGTCGTGCCGGCGGACCGAGTACACGCGGCCGTGACCGCAGTCGAGGCCGCCATTTCCGAACAAGTCAGAGCCCGCACGGGATCGCCCGAACCCGTGCACCTGACCGTCGACCAGGCCGCGGCGGTGGAGGCGATCGTGGCCGACATCGGCGGCACCCGGCCGATGATGCGGCTGCTTCAGGGTGACGTCGGATCCGGCAAGACGGCTGTGGCGGCGCTCGCTCTCGCCTTCGCGGCTGACGCGGGGCGCCAGGGAGCGCTCCTCGCGCCGACGGATCTGCTGGCCCGCCAGCACGCGGTCGCGTTGCGCCGGCTGATCGAGCCGCTGGGCCACGGCGTGACCTTGCTTACCGGCTCGCTGCCCGCAGGGGAGAAGCGCGAGGCGCTGGCAAGGCTCGCCGCGCCATCGGCCGGCGACGGTCTGCTCGGTCAAACGGTGGGACGCATAGTGGTCGGGACGCACGCCCTGGTGCAGGAAGGAGTGCGGTTCGCCGATCTGGCGCTGGCGGTCGTCGACGAGCAGCACCGCTTTGGAGTCGCGCAGAGGGAGGCGCTGGCCGGCAAGGGCCGCTCGCCCCACGTGCTCCTGATGACGGCGACGCCGATACCGAGGACGCTGGGCCAGATCATGCTCGCGGACCTGGACGTCTCGGACCTGCGGACGCCTCCGGCGGGCCGGCGGCACATCAAGACCGGTATCCGACGCTCGGACGAACTTGCGGGCTTGGCCTCCAACCCAAAGCGTGCGGCCTACCGGCTGATCGTCGATGAGGTTCGCGCCGGCCACCGCGCCTTCGTGGTCGTTCCGCTGGTCGAGGAGGACGAGGAGAGCGCCGCGCGATCGGCGGACGAAGTGGCCACCACGCTGCCGGGGCAGCTCAGAGAGGCGGCCCTGGGAATGGGGGTGGCTGCCGAGCCCGCGCCCCGCGTCGGGGTGGTGCACGGCCAGATGAAGGCAGCCGAGCGCGATCGCGTGATGGACCTCTTTCGCAGCGGCGAGCTGGACGTTCTGGTGGGCACGACCGTCATCGAAGTCGGCGTAGACGTGCCCGAGGCCACGGTGATGCTGATCCTGGACGCCGACCGGTTCGGCCTGGCCCAGTTGCACCAGTTGCGCGGTCGCGTGGGCCGGGGTGAGGCGCAGTCGTATTGCGTTCTGGTGTCGGATTCCGGCGATGAGACGGCTCGAGCGAGACTGGACGCCCTCGCGACCCACGACGACGGCTTCGAACTGGCGGAAATGGATCTCGAGCTGCGTCGCGAGGGCGAACTGCTCGGATTGAGCCAGAGCGGCCTCCCGACCCTGCGCATCGCCTCGCTCCGGAACGAAGAAGACCGCAAGCGTGCCACCCGGGCTCGCGAGCTGGCCGAGGGCCTGGTCGACGATCACGGGATGCTCGTGCCGGGCTACGAGCGGCTGGCAGCGGAGCTACGGGACGGCTGGCTGGCCAGGATCGGCGCAGGGGAAGTGCTCGCCGGAGCCTCTGAGCTGGAGGCGACTGGGGGGCACGGACCGGACGGTGGCGCAGATGGGCCGAGGGGCAGCGGGGCAGCGGCGCCAGGCCGCGACAACCTGGGTCAGCCGGCGTGACCGAGGCCGGACGCGTCATCGCCGGATCGGCCCGGGGACTTCGGTTGCTGGCGCCGGGGGCGGGGACCAGGCCACTTGCGGACAGGGTCAAGCAGACGCTATTCGCCATCCTGGAGCCGGATCTGCCGGGCGCCAGGGTCCTGGACCTGTTCGCCGGTTCAGGCGCCGGCGGCATCGAAGCGCTGTCTCGCGGTGCCGCGAGCGCGGTCTTCGTCGAACGCGGTCCGGCCGCGGCGCGCGTCGTCGCGGAGAATCTCATTCGGACGCGTCTGAGCGAGGGCGGCACCGTCGTGCAGGCTGACGTGACGGTCTATCTGGCTTCGCGCGCCGCCGCCGACGGGCCGTTCGACGTCGTGCTGGTCGATCCGCCCTTCGCCGAAACGGCGCTGATGACCCGCACGCTGGCCACGCTCGCGGCGGAGGCGACGACGGTGCTTGCCCCGAGAGCCTGGGTCGTGGCCCGCTATTTCTGGCGCGACACTCCTCCGGAGGCCGTGGGGCTGCTAGCATCGGCACGGACCCGGAGGTTCGGTGAAACCGGCATGACTTTCTACCGCCGGTCGGGCGGGGAGTCCGAGGAGAGTTGCAGGTGAAGATCGCTGTCTATCCGGGTTCGTTCGATCCCCTGACCTACGGCCATCTGGACGTGGTGGAGAGGGCGGCGGCGGTCTTCGACCGGGTCGTGTTCGGCGTTCTGGCGAACCCGCGCAAGGGCGCCCCCATCTTCTCGACGGAGGACCGGCTCGCTTCCATCCGGGAATCGATCGCCGAATCCTGCCCGCCGGACATGGCCGGGCGGATAGACGTGAAGGCGTTCGACGGGCTGACCGTCGACTTCTGCCGGCGTGCGGGGGCTACGTTCGTCGTCCGAGGGCTGCGCGCGATTTCGGACTTCGAGTCGGAACTGCAGATGGCCCATATGAATCGGAAGCTGGAGCCCGGCGTCGACACCGTGTTCTTCATGACCTTCGTCGAACACAGCTATCTCAGCTCGAGCCTTGTCAAGGAGATTGCCAATTTCGGGGGCGACGTGAGCGATCTGGTGCCGGCCGCGGTGATGAGGCGCCTGTCGGCGAGAGTGCCGAGTCTATAATCCGGGTCAAACCAGCCCCGCTGTATCGCGCTGGAGGGCCAGTCCGACGGACATCATGTATCTCGTCGAGCGACTCGAGGAGTTGCTGGCGGACGGGCGCAGGGTTCCATTCAAGAACCTGGTCATGGTGGATCAGAGCTATGCCCTGGACATGATCGACCAGCTTCGAATGGCCATCCCCGAAGAGGTCAAGACGGCCCGCCGAGTGAACTCCGAGGTGGATAGGCTGCTGGAGTCGGCGCGCGAGGAGGCCAAGCAGATTCTCGCCCGAGCCCAGGAGCAGGCAACGTATCTGATCGAAGAGCGGGAGTTGACCCGCCAGGCCGAGGAGATGGGCCACGAGATAGTGCGTCAGGCGGAGGCACAGGCCGAGTCGACGCGCCGCGGCGCCGACGACTACGCGGCCGAGGTGCTCTCGAAGCTGGAAGTCGAAGTCATGCGCACGCTCAAGAGCATTCGGCTGGGGCTCGACGTACTGGACGAGAGGCGCGCCGTGCCGACGGACGCTCCGGAATCCGAGGCAGAGGTGGCTCTCGATGAGTACGAAGCAAGCATCGACTCCGAGGAACCGGTCGGCCGCTGACGCCCTGACGTACAACGTCGCGGGGCTTCTGGGCGAGCCGGTTGGCTCCATCAGGGACGTGATCGTCGATTCTCCGCCCCTGGACCTGGGTCCGGACCTGCAGCAGCTGAGCGGGGTGACGGGGACGCTCCGGCTGACCCGCACGAACCGGGGGTTGCTCATCCGCGGGAAGCTCGCCACGTCCCTCGAGCTGCAGTGCAGCCGCTGCCTTACGGGCCTGGACTATCCGGTCGAGGTCGAACTCGACGACGAGGCTTTGCCGACCATCGATCTCGCCACCGGGATTGCCCTGGACGACGCCGACGAGCCGGATGCCGTGCGACTCAGCGACCACCACGAGCTGGAGCTGGAAGGGGCGGTTCGCGATGCCATCGTCCTGGCCGAGCCGATCGCGCCGCTGTGCCGGTCGGATTGCCCGGGCCTGTGTCCGATCTGCGGCCTGGAGCTGGCCGGCGGGCAGCACCAACACTCCGTGGCCGATGTCGACCCGCGGCTTGAAGCGCTCCGCGGCTTGCTGTCGGACGAGAGAGACTGACGATCGACGCGGCCAGGCGGTCTGGTGGCGGCTTCGTCGGCTATAGTCGGTGGGCCGGCAGAAGGTCCTTGTCGGGCTGGCCGCGGCAATCTAGCGGATAGAGCTGTCGGGAGAGTCGCATGGCGGACGAGCTGATCCAAACAGACGACGTGAGCGCCGAGGCACTCAAGCAGCTGTTCGAGGACGCGTACATGGAGGTCAGCCTCGACAGCGACGGGGATGTCCGTATCAAGGACGGGTACACCTGCTTCTTGAAGCCGGATACGGACAAGCGCCTGGTCGTGCTCTACGCGATCTTCGGCGCCAAGCCGGAAGCGGAGCTGGCCGCCAAGCTCGAGTACGCGAACCGGGTAAATGACCAGGTGAAGGTCGTTCGCACGTCCGTGATGGCCGACGGTCGGTTCTACTTCGACTACTACATCCCGGTCGAAGGCGGGATCACCAAGAAAGCCATCGTTCTGGCCACCCGCCGCTTCCTGGGAACCCTGGAGTCGGCGATGCGCCAGGACACGGGCGACGTGGTCGCCTGAGCCGACGTCACGATGCCCTCGTTTCGCGCCCCCCGTGGGACACGGGATTTGCTGCCCGACGTGGCGGCCGGCCTTGGCCGGCTGGCCGGAATCGCCCGCTCGCTGGCGGCCACCTACGGTTACCGCGAGATGGAGATCCCGATGTTCGAGCAGACGGCCGTGTTCGAGCGGGGGATCGGCGAGGTGACGGACGTCGTCGAGAAGGAGCTGTTCCGCCTCGCGTCCAGGACCGATGACTCGGAGTCCTGGGCGCTAAGGCCGGAAGCCACGGCCGGCATCGTGCGAGCGTTCGTCCAGCACGGCATGCAGACGTGGCCGCAGCCGGTGAAGCTGACGGTCCTGGGGCCGATGTTCCGTTACGACCGTCCTCAGGCCGGACGCTACCGCCAGTTCTGGCAGTGGGATTGCGAAGCCGTGGGCGATCAGGGGCCCGCTGTTGACGCCGAGCTGATCGAGCTCGGCTACCGCTTCTACGTCCAGGCCGGGGTGGCGGACGTACAGGTGCTGCTGAACTCCATCGGCGATTCGGCCTGCCGGCCTGCCTACCTGGAGACTCTGACACGCTATTTCAGGGGCCACGAAGCGCAGCTGCCCGAGTTGGAGCGCCGGCGCCTCGAGACCAATCCGCTCCGCTTGCTGGACTCCAAGGACCCGGCCATGGCGGCGCTCGTCGCTGCGGCTCCGAAGGCATCGGAGCGCTTGTGCGACGCCTGCGCCGGACACTTCGCCGCGGTGCGAGCCCACCTCGACGCGCTGGGCGTTCCGTATCGCATCGAACCGACGCTCGTGCGCGGCCTGGACTACTACACGCGGACCGCGTTCGAGTTCTACCGCCGCGGGGCTGAAGGCCAGCAGCAAGCTCTCGGTGGGGGCGGCCGGTACGACGGCCTGGTCGAGCTTCTCGGCGGTCGGCCCACACCCGGCATCGGCTTTGCCCTCGGCCTGGACCGCGTTCTGCTGGCGCTAGACGAAGCCGGCACCGCTCCGGACGTGGGGGCGGCGCCCCTGGCGGTGGTCGTGGGGGCCGATCCCGATGACACTGTCTCCCGCCTGCGCGTGGCCGGACTGCTGCGCGCCGAGGGGTTGACCGTCAGGGCCGAGCTGGCCCCGCGCAAGCTCGGCCGGCAGCTCGAAACCGCCTCCCGCGATCACGCGCACTTCGCCGTCATCATCGGCGACGAACTGGCCGACGGCCACGTGCAGCTGAAGGACCTGCAGTCCGGCACGCAGCGCCTGGTCCCCCTGGAGGGGCTGGCCCGCGAACTGACTCGGGCGGCCAGGAGCCATCACCACGGCTGACGCCTGGTTCGTTGCGACGAGTGGCCCCGTAACGCAGTCGGAACCACCCTGCCCCGAGGCCCGTCAGGGCCCGGGAGGGCAACATGGGCGATGACCGCAACCTGGCCGAGTCGGGTCAACCGACCGCGGCCGCTCCAACGCAGGCACCGGAGCTCGCCGGCCGGCACCGACCGCTGACGCCGGGCCTCGACAACGGTACGTTGCCGCACGTCGGCCGCCGGAGCTCACCGAGCCGGCTGGCCATTGCATTTGCAGCCGCTGCCGCGGTCCTGGTTATCGGCGGCGTGGGGTTCCTGGCGTGGCCGCAGGCACCGCAACGCCCCGCCGCGCCGAGTGAGGCGGCACCGACGCTGCCGGGCGGGCCCGGGCATTTCGACGACGGGACGTTCTCCTTCGATTACCCGAATGACTGGACCGTCGCCTCCGGCGACTTTCTCGAGAGCCCCGCCACCGAGGTCTTTGCGGTGCTGGGGACGGGCAAGTGGCGTTCCGGGTGCACTTACTCGGCGAATGGAGGGTTGTGCACCGGCGATGTCGTGGACGTCGGCGGCGGCCGGTTCGTCGTCAAGCTGTGGGCAAGGGTCGGCGGCCCGGTCGCGATGTGCTCGGACATACCCGCCAGCGCGACCTTCGGGCCGAATGCCGTGCTGGAGTCCAGCGAGGGCGGGGCGGTTATCTGGGAGGTCCGGCGTCCCGGGTCGCAGTTCGGAGTGGAGATGAACGTGTTCGTGCAGGTCTGGGCCGATGGCCCGGCTGCGGTGAGGAGAGCCCAGGATCTGGTGGCCGGTTTCCGGTGGGACGCGGGCGTTGGGCAGGGGTCGATGTGCTTGCCGGCCGAGAGTTCGGCTGCGCCGGCCGGCTGAACCATCGCGGCCGGGGCGCGTTCCGGTACGATGCATGCCATGAGTGACCCCCGCCGATCGTCCACGTCTCCGCAGGCCGCCTTCGGTGCCGCGACCCCATATCGCGACGCGACCCTGGGCGAGCTGCGGGCCGATGAGGTCGGACGCGAGGTCCACCTCGCCGGTTGGGTTCATCGCCGGCGCGACCACGGCCATCTGATCTTCCTGGACCTGCGGGATCGCTACGGCATAACGCAGGTCGTCGTGGACGCCGATGAGGCGCCGGCGGCTCACGAGACTGCCAGCCGGGCTCGTCCCGAGTTCGTCCTCGAGGTCCGGGGCAAGGTTGCGCACCGCCTGGCGGGGACGGTCAACGCCAGGCTGGCGACAGGCGAGATCGAGGTGCGGGCCAGCTCCGTCGAGATACTGACGGAGTCGCAGACGCCCCCCTTCTACATCAACGATCCTGACGCGCCGGTGGACGAGGGCCTGCGGCTCAAGTACCGCTATCTGGACATCCGGCGCCGTCCGATGCTGGACCGGCTGCTGCTTCGTTCGGACCTGGTGAGGGCGATCCGCGAAGCCCATCACAACGCCGGGTTCGTCGAGGTCGAGACTCCCATCCTGCTCAAGTCCACGCCCGAAGGTGCGCGCGACTTCATCGTTCCCAGCCGCCTCCAGCCCGGCTCGGTGTATGCCCTGCCGCAGAGCCCCCAGCAGCTCAAACAGCTGTTGATGGTCGCCGGCCTGGACCGCTACTTCCAGATCGCCCGCTGCTTCCGCGACGAGGACCTGCGTGGCGACCGCCAGCCGGAGTTCACGCAGCTGGATCTGGAAATGAGCTTCGTGACCGAAGAGCGGGTCATGGACTTCGTCGAGGCGATGGTCGTCGAGGTGAGCGGCAAGGTCGTGCCGGACCGGCCAATTCTGCAAACACCGTTTCCGCGCATCGACTACCACGAGGCCATGGAGCGGTTCGGGTCCGACAAGCCGGACCTTCGCTTCGGCATGGAACTCGTGGACATCGCGGCCGCCCTGGGGGAGGGGAGCACGGGCTTCAGGGTCTTCGATGACGTCCTGGCTGCCGGTGGGCGCGTCAAGGCCATCGCGGCGCCGGGGATGGGGGAGTCCAGCCGGCATCAGATCGACGAGCTGACAGAATTCGCGCGCAGATACGAGGCCAAGGGGCTGGCTCACGTGGCGGTGGCTGCAGACGGGAGCGTTCATTCGCCTATCGCCAAGTTCCTGGGCGAGGAGCGGACCGCGGCGGTGGCCGCGGCGGTGGCAGGCAGGTCGGGCGATCTGGTCCTCATCGTTGCCGACGCGGACGGCGAGGTGGTCGCCGACGTCCTCGGCCGGCTGCGCCAGGACCTGGGGCTGCGCCTCGGCCTGGCCGACCCGAACGTGCTGGCCTACTGCTGGGTCTTCCACTTCCCGATGTACCAGTGGGACGCCGAGCGGGTGCGCTGGGACGCGACGCACAACCCCTTCAGCGGCGTCGTGCCTGAGGACGAGAAGCTTCTAGTCACATCCTCCGGCGATCCGTACCGGCCATCGCATGACGACCCGGCCGGTCGTGCGCGGGCGATGCAGTACGACATCGCCCTCAACGGCTGGGAATTGGGCGGTGGCTCCGTGCGAATCCATCGCCGTGAGCTGCTGGAGCGCAGCTTCGCGCTTCAGGGTTACTCGTTGGCCGAGATGCACGAGCGCTTCGGCGGCATGCTCGAGGCCTTCGACTTCGGCGCGCCGCCGCACGGCGGCATCGCAATGGGTATCGACCGATGGGCCGCGCTTTTCGGTTACCAGACGAACATCAGGGAGGTGATGGCCTTCCCGAAAACGCAGTCGGGCGCGGATTTGATGCTCGATGCGCCATCGCCGCCCGACCCGGAGCAGTACGCTGAACTGGGTCTGCGCTTCGTGGGGCTGCCGAGTTCGCCGAACGGCGGCACAATCTCGGGCAGCGATACTCGCGGATAGTTGACGTTCATTCAGGTGTCCGGTCGACCGCGACCGGTTGGAGGCGGTAATGGAATCGGGTCCTGAAGAGCATTTCGTGCGCTGCCGCCGTTGCCACGGCACCTTCGAGTCGACGCTGACGGTCTGTCCTCGCTGCGGCACCCAATATGTCGCCCCGGCGGAAACCGGCATACCGGAGGGGTCGTCCTACGCTGACAGGTACCAGGGCAGCGAGCTCGCGGCCATCGCGACCGAGACGCCCACGGACCTGGGGCCGCGCCGGCGCCCGGGCATGGGCATCGTCATGACTGCCGGGGTGACGCTCGTTGTCGTGGCCGTCGCGTTGACGAGTCTTGCCGCCATGGGCGCATTCGGCGAGCAGGGCCCCTCCCCGACGCCTGCCATGATCGTTTCCCACGCGACGCCGACGCCCGTGCCCACGAAGCCGCCGGCCATCACGAACACGATTGCCCAGCTGACCAGCCCGGATCTCAACTTCCACGTGTCGGTGCGGACGACGGTCAGCGTGAACGCCAGGGTCTCCGGCCGAAGTCAATCCGCAACCGTCAACATGGAGATCGATTGCGCCGCCGGCAATGAGGCCGGTGTCAACAAGGTCGGGAACATCTCGAGCGAATGGCGCCTGGTGGATGGCGTCTTCTACTCCCGCGGACTCCCCTCCGGCAAGTGGGCAGCGCATGCGGGCATGTCGCCGGCGGTACTTCTCAGCCCGATGTTCCAGTTGCGCGAAGACAGAGCGCTTCAGTACGACGGCCAGGACACCCGGGACGGCATCCTGGCCGACAAGCTCGAAACGACCGACTGGTGGGCGCCCGACACGGGCAAGATGGCCGGCATGGACGTGACGCAGTTCGGCATCAGCCCCGCGCATACCAAGCTGTACCTCTGGGTGGACAGCGGTGGAACGCCGCTCTACGCGACATTCCGAGCCTGGACGGACGCTACCGACGGCACGAACCTTCTCGACATCTCGACGACCTACACGTTCTCCCAGGCCGGCATCGTCGAGAACATCGAAGCGCCGAAATAGCGCCGCAACCCCGGGGCGGGCGGCGACTGGGAGGGCGCGGGTCAGGTTGAAGGCTCGGCCGCTTCGGCGAGGGTCTGGTTCCACTCAGGCGGGGGGCCGGCGGGCTCCGGCGGGCCCTGGTAGGCGGGCAGGTCGGCCTGCGGCGTAGCCATGTCGAGAACGATGCCCGGGTCACCCAGCTCGATGAGGTGGAGTGACACGCCTTCCGCGACCAGCGCCGCAACGGCCTCGTCGGCGCGCATGTCCGGCCCGGCCGTCAGGCGATGCACCAGCGAGGCCGGGACGAGGATCGGGAAGCCGGGCCGGCCGCCGTACGCGGGTCGCAGGATCGCATCGGGCCTGAGGCCGTGGGCCTCGACGAGAGACGTTACCGTCTCCGGATCCACCCAGGCATGCGGCACGGGCCACAGCAGCCCGGCGGACGTCTCCGCGACGGCGCCGATGGCCGAGCGTAGCCCCTGCGCGAACCATGCGATTCCAGGGGGGTCCGCGCCAGGATCGGCAAAGGCGACGTCCACGTCGGCGGTGGCGGCCCGCAGCCCTTCGGCGAGCGGGCCGGAGGGCGTGACTACGACAATCGGGATCGCGCCGCCGGACCAGGCGGCCTGGACCACGCGGCGAAGGGCGGGCTCTCCTGCCACGGAACTGAGGGCGGCGGCGGGCTCCGGGCTGATCACCACGGCGGCGACTGTCATCAGGTCCTCCTGGGCCGGAGTGTAGACACTGTGCGACAATGCCGCCGCCCATGAATGAGTCGATCCGATCCAACGTGCCCGGTTCCGCGACAGGCTCGGCCCTCGCGACCCGCTCGGATGTCCGCAACGTGGCCATCGTCGCCCATGTCGACCACGGCAAGACCACCCTCGTCGACGCCATGCTCAAGCAGGCCGGCGCCTTCCGCTCCAACCAGGTGGTGATGGAGCGGGTCATGGATTCGGGCGACCTGGAGCGCGAGAAGGGCATCACTATTCTCGCGAAGCAGACCTCGGTCGAATACGAGGGCATCAGGCTCAACATCGTCGATACGCCCGGTCACGCTGACTTCGGCGGGGAGGTCGAGCGGAGCCTGAACATGGTCGACTCGGTCTTGCTTCTGGTGGACGCCGCGGAGGGGCCGCTGCCCCAGACGCGCTACGTGCTGCAGAAGGCCATGTCCCACCACTTGCCGGTGGTCGTGGCCATCAACAAGATCGATCGCTCCGACGCTCGCTGCGCGGAAGTCCTTGACGACATCTACGAATTGTTCATGGACCTCGGCGCTGACGGCAGCCAGATCGACTTCCCGGTGGTCTACACGAACGCGAAGACGGGAACCGCGACCCTGTCCCTGGGCGAGCCGGGCACGGACCTGCGGCCTCTCTTCGAACTGCTGATCGAGCACACGCCCGCGCCCGTCTACGTGCCGGATTACCCACTCCAGTTCCTGGTCACCAACCTCGCCGCCAACGACTACGTCGGGCGGATGGCGGTCGGGCGCGTCTGGAACGGGACCATCCGGATGGGCCAGAAGGTCGTCATCGTGCGCGAGGAGGACGAAGACACGTCGGGGGCGATCGAGCCGGGGCGGATCGTCACTCTCACGGGCACCGTGACGGCGCTCCAGACTGCCCACGGCATCGAGCGGGTGGACATCGATCAAGCCAACCCGGGCGACATCATCTCGCTCGCGGGCATCCCGGACGTGACCATTGGCGACACGGTTACGGATCCGGACGATCCGCGGCCGATGCTGCGACTGGATCTGGACGCCCCGACGTTGAGCATGACGTTCGGGGCGAACACGTCGCCCCTGTCCGGTCGGGAGGGCAAGTACGTAACGAGCAGGCACGTCAGGGCCAGGCTCGAGAAGGAGGTCCTGGGCAACGTCTCGATCCAGTTCACGCCGACCGAATTGGCCGACACGTTCGAAGTTCTCGGCCGCGGGGAGCTGCAGCTGGCGATCCTGATCGAGCAGATGCGGCGCGAAAGCTTCGAGTTGCAGGTCAGCCGGCCGGAGGTGATCCTGCGCACCGTCGAGGGCGAGACCCATGAGCCGTATGAGCGGATCACGGTGGACATCCCGCCGGAGTTCATAGGGCCTGTGCAGACGGCCCTGGCAGATCGCAAAGGGCGCCTGGATCAGATGAGCACGGACGCCGACGGGCGCGTGCGGATGGAGTACGTGATCCCCGTTCGCGGCCTGATTGGTTTCCGAGGCCAGCTCCTGACCGAGACGCGCGGGACGGCCCTGATGCACCAGATCGGCGAGGGCTATGGCCCCTGGGCCGGCGAGGTGACCCACCGGACGAGCGGCGTGCTCGTTGCCGATCGCACGGGGACGTCCAACGGCTATGCGCTGTACAGCCTCCAGGAACGCTCAGAGCTGTTCATCGGCAGCGGTGTAGACGTCTATGAGGGCATGATCGTCGGGGAGAACTCGCGCGCCGGGGACATGGACGTCAACGCCACGAAAGAGAAGAAGCTGACGAACATGCGGACGCACTCCCACGACGAGGCGATCCGGCTGACCCCTCCTCGCGAGCTGACCCTGGAGTCGGCGATAGAATTCATCGGCGTCGACGAGCTGGTCGAGGTGACGCCCAAGTCGATCCGGCTGCGAAAGAGGATCCTGTCCCAGCACGACCGTCGGCGGGAGGCCGGGCGAGAGTACGAGAGGCGCCTGGCGACGGAGAAGGACGTGCCGGCTCGGTAGCCGAGGCGGCCGGTGGTGCGCCGGATCGACGATTGGACATGGCCCGATTGCGGCAATGGTGACGGCTGCGGACGGTACTGGCGGGCTAATGTTTGAGCCAGGACCGGCTCCTATACTTGCAACCCCGCTTTGGGCAGGCGAGCGCAAGGCGTGCGCTGTCCTCGTGGGGCGTGGTCGGGGTTGTGTCTCGCCAGCGGTGGTAGCGAGCGCCGGGAACGGCGCGATGTAGATGAGGTCGGCATGCGTAGCGCAGTTGGGAGCGGTCTGCACACTGATCCTGCTCATAGGCAGCTTCGTGCCCTCGGCAGTCGCGCCCGTGGCGGCGATCAGCCGTACCGACCCGCTGGCGGAAACTGGCGTGGAGGCGCTGTGCGGGCCGGCGCTGCCCGGCTACGCGCAGTGCTACGCACTGCGGCGGACGGACGTAGACCGCAGGCGGCGGTGAGCCCGATGTGGACGCCCCTCGGCTGGAGTCCGGCCGATCTCGCTTCCGCCTACAACCTGCCCGGAGGCGGTGCGGGAAGCGGCAAGACGGTGGCAGTCGTGGACGCCTACGACGCGCCCAACGCCGAGGCGGACCTTGCTGTCTACCGGGCGCAGTACGGCCTGACGGCCTGCACGACGGCCAACGGCTGCTTCCGCAAGGTCGATCAGAACGGCGGCACGAGTTACCCGGCCTACAGCTCCGGCTGGGCGGGCGAGATCACACTCGACATCGAAATGGTCTCGGCGGCCTGTCCAGCCTGCAAGATCTTGCTGGTGGAGGCCACCGACAGCTCGATGGCGAACCTCGGCGCCGCCGTCAACCGGGCCGTGTCGATGGGCGCGGTGGCAGTCTCCAATAGCTACGGCACGCCGCAGATGAGCCTGAGCGCCACCAACACGTGGGACAGCTCGTACTACCGGCATGCGGGCGTCGCGATCACGGCCTCGACCGGTGACTACGGGTATCACACCTCCGGCGGACCGTCGGCTTTCTACGACTTCGTCGCCTATCCTGCCGCATCCCAATACGTCGTCGCCGTCGGCGGCACAAGGCTGGTGCATGACGCCAGCGCCCGCGGCTGGAGCGAAACGGCCTGGGGCACGAGTTCCAACCACACTGGAGCCGGCAGCGGCTGCTCGGACTTCTCGACCAAGCCGTCATGGCAGACGGATCTATCGTGCGGCAAGCGGATGCAGGCGGATGTCTCGGCCGTGGCCGATCCGGCCACCGGCGTGGCCGTCTACAGCAGCGCCGACGGCGGCTGGGTCATCTACGGCGGTACCAGCGCGTCCTCGCCGATCATCGCCTCGGTGTACGCCATGGCCACGCCGGCCGCGGCCGCCGCATACCCGGCCATGTATCTATACCAGGACGCCGCCGACCTCTACGACGTCGTGGGTGGCAGCAACGATGTGTGGGCTGATTGCCCGATCGCCTACTACTGCACGGGGGTCGTGGGCTACGACGGTCCCACCGGCCTTGGCACTCCGAACGGCACCGCGGCCTTCGGGCCCAACGTGCTCCCCGGTGCCCCGACCGGGGTCGTCGCGACCGCCGGCAACGCAGAGGCGGACGTGTCGTGGGCCGCGCCAGCCGGTGCCGGCGGCAGCCCGATCACTTCGTACACCGTGACCAGCTCGCCCGGTGGGCTGACCTGCACCTGGTCGAGCGGACCTCTCTCGTGCACGATCACCGGCCTGACAAACGGGCAGGCCTATACGTTCACGGTCACGGCCACGAACGCCACCGGCACCGGCCCTGCGTCAGATGCCTCGAACAGCGTCACTCCGGCAACGGTCCCGGGCAGGCCTACCGCCGTGACTGCCAGCCCTGGCAACGCTACGGCCACTGTCTCCTGGACCGCTCCCGCCTCCAACGGCGGCTCCACCATCACTGGCTACGCCGTCACGAGTAGCCCTGGTTCGAAGACCTGCACCACGACAGGGGCTCTGAGCTGCGTTGTCACCGGCTTGACCAACGGCACGGCCTACACCTTCACCGTACGGGCGACCAACACGGACGGGCCGGGCCTGCCCTCGCTCCCGTCGAACAGCGTCACGCCGGCAACGGTCCCGGGCAAACCAACGGCCGTGACTGCCAGCCCTGGCAACGCTACGGCGACTGTCTCCTGGACCGCTCCCGCCTCCAACGGCGGCTCCACGATCACCGGCTACGCCGTCACGAGTAACCCTGGTTCGAAGACCTGCACCACGACCGGGGCTCTGAGCTGCACTGTCACCGGCCTCACCAACGGCACGCGCCTACACCTTCACCGTGACCGCCACCAACAGCGTGGGCACCGGTCCCGCGTCAGACCCGTCCAGCGCCGTGACCCCGATCAGCGGCGCCACATACCACACCGTAACCCCGTACCGGGTGCTCGACTCCCGCTCCAGCAAGGGTGCGTCTCGCTTCAGCTCGCAGATCAAGCAGACCGTCCTGGTCGCCACGGCAGAGTCAGGTGTGCCGGCCAACGCTGTGGCCGTGACCGGCAACGTGACGGTGACCCAGCAGACCAGTCTCGGCTACATCAGCGTCGCCCCCTCCCTGGCCAGCCACGTCGCCCCCGCTACCTCGACTCTGAACTTCCCGACCGGGGACAACCGGGCCAACGGGGTCACCGTGCCCCTCGCCGCCGGCGGTCACCTCGACTTCATGTACTGGACCGGCAACACGTCGGACCGGGCCCAGATCATCTTCGATGTCACCGGCTACTTCGCCAACGATGTCGGCGGCGCCACATACCACACCGTAACCCCGTACCGGGTGCTCGACTCCCGCTCCAGCAAGGGTGCGTCTCGCTTCAGCTCGCAGATCAAGCAGACCGTCCTGGTCGCCACGGCAGAGTCAGGTGTGCCGGCCAACGCTGTGGCCGTGACCGGCAACGTGACGGTGACCCAGCAGACCAGTCTCGGCTACATCAGCGTCGCCCCCTCCCTGACCAGCCACGTCGCCCCCGCTACCTCGACTCTGAACTTCCCGACCGGGGACAACCGGGCCAACGGGCTCACCGTGCCCCTCGCCGCCGGCGGTCACCTCGACTTCATGTACTGGACCGGCAACACGTCGGACCGGGCCCAGATCATCTTCGATGTCACCGGCTACTTCGCCAACGATGTCGGCGGCGCCACATACCACACCGTAACCCCGTACCGGGTGCTCGACTCCCGCTCCAGCAAGGGTGCGTCTCGCTTCAGCTCGCAGATCAAGCAGACCGTCCTGGTCGCCACGGCAGAGTCAGGTGTGCCGGCCAACGCTGTGGCCGTGACCGGCAACGTGACGGTGACCCAGCAGACCAGTCTCGGCTACATCAGCGTCGCCCCCTCCCTGACCAGCCACGTCGCCCCCGCTACCTCGACTCTGAACTTCCCGACCGGGGACAACCGGGCCAACGGGGTCACCGTGCCCCTAGCCGCCGGCGGTCACCTCGACTTCATGTACTGGACCGGCAACACCTCTGACCGAGCCCAGATCATCTTCGATGTCACCGGCTACTTCGTGACGCCATAGGGCACTAGTCGACGGCAAGCGGCGCGCCGGCTCGCGGCGGGGGTGCGCTCGAGTTCGCGAGGCGGACCGTAGAGCGCGCGGGCGAGGGCGTCAGACGGCGTGGCGCGTAGAATCCGGCGATGCCGATCTACCTGGACCACGCCGCGACGACGCCCCTCCGCCGGGAGGCGCTCGAGGCCATGCTGCCGCACCTGACGGAGGGCTTCGGTAACCCATCGTCCACGCACGTCTTCGGTCGTCGCGCGAGGGCGGCGCTCGACGAGGCGCACGAGCGCATCGGTCGGGCAATCGGCGCTCAAGCGCGCGAGATAGTGATCACGTCCGGCGGTAGCGAGTCGAACAACCTGGCCATAAAGGGGGCGGCCTGGGCCGGCAAGGCCCGAGGCCACCGCATCGTAACGACGTCCGTGGAGCACCACAGCGTCGGCCACACCCTTCGGTACCTGGAGAAGTTCGGCTTCGAGATCGTCGAGTTGCCGGTGGATCGCTACGGCCGCGTCGATCCCGACGACGTGGAATCCGCGATGACGCCCAAGACGGTGCTGGTGAGCGTGATGGGGGCCAACAACGAGGTAGGCACGATCCAGCCGATCGCCGAGATCGCGTCGAGGGTTCATCGCCACAAGGGCGTGCTGGTTCATACGGATGCCGTCCAGTTCGGGGCCCATCTCCCTGTGGACGTCGATGAGTTGGGCGTGGACCTGCTGTCCATCGCCGCCCACAAATTCGAAGGGCCCAAGGGCGTCGGGGCGCTCTATGTCCGCCACGGAACGAACATCCTGGCCCAGCAGCAGGGCGGGGCCCAGGAGCGCTACCGGAGGGCCGGAACCGAGGACGTAGCCGGTTCGACGGGCATGGCGGTGGCCCTCGAGACGGCCGTTGCCGAGATGGGCGATGTGGAGCCGAACCTTGCGGCGCTGAGGTCTCGGCTGCTGGCGGAGATTCGGACGCTGGACGGGGTGGAAGAAACGGGCCACCCGGTCGACCGACTGCCGAGCATCGTGTCGCTGATCGCGCGCGGGGTCGACGGGCCCTCGCTTGTCATGGCCCTGGACCTGGCCGGCGTGGCCTGTTCGACAGGTTCGGCGTGCGCAACCGGGTCCAACGAGCCCAGCCACGTCCTTCAGGCCATGGGGTATCCCGAGGACGAGGCCAGGGGCGCGTTGCGGCTGTCGCTTGGGCGCACCACGACGGCGGAGGACGTGGCGCGGGCCGGGGAACTGGTCGTGCAGGCGATCAGGACCCAGCGCGCCGCCGCCGCCGAAATGGAGGCCTCCGGGCCCGACGCAGTTCGGGTGGCGGGGGCGTCCGCCCTGACGGGGGCCGGCGAGGAGTGAGCCGGGTCCTCGTGGCGATGTCCGGCGGCGTCGACTCGTCAGTGGCCGCGGCGCTGGTTCGCGATGCCGGCGACGACGCGGTGGGCGTGTGGATGAGGCTGCACGATGTCGCGGACAGCTACTCGGAGTTCAAGAAGAGCTGCTGTTCTCTGGACGCGGCCGAAGACGCGCGGCGGGTGGCGGCTCAGCTGGGGATCCCGTTCTACGTCATGAACCTGGAGCGGGAGTTCAACGAGGGGGTCTTGCGGCCGTTCCTCCGGGCCTATCTGGAGGGCCGCACGCCCAGCCCGTGCGTCGACTGCAACACGGAGGTCAAGTTCGGGGCCCTGCTCGGCCGGGCGCGGCTCATGTACGAGTGCGACGCGGTGGCCACCGGCCACTACGCCCGGGTAGACGGCGAGGCGGGCTCCGGATTTCGTTTGCTGAGGGGCCGCGACCCGCGCAAAGACCAGAGCTACTTCTTGTACGGCCTGGGCCAGGAACAGCTCGCCCATACGCGCTTCCCGCTGGGCGAACTCAACAAGAGCGAGGTGCGGGAGGCGGCAAGGCGGCTCGAGCTGGTCACGGCCGAGAAGCAGGACAGCCAGGAGATCTGCTTCGTGCCGCGAGGCAACTACCGGGACGTGCTGCGCGAGAAGGCCGGCTGGAAGGCCCAACCGGGGCCGATCCTGGACGCAGACGGCCGGCAGGTGGGCGAACACTCGGGCACGGCTTCATACACGATCGGGCAGCGCCAGGGCCTGGGAGTGGCTCTGGGCGAGCCGCGTTTCGTCTGGGACATCGACGCGAAGACCAACGTGGTCCGCCTGGGCCGGCGCCGCGATCTCGAGACGGACCAATTCGAGGTGGAGGACATGAGGTTCGTCGGCGGCGGACCGCCGAGCGAGAGTTCGTTCGGGGCAGACGTGCAGATCCGTCACCACGGCCGAGTGGCCAGGGCGCGCGTGGTGCCGCTGGGCCGGACGCGCTGGCGCGTGGAGACTCAGGACCCGGTCTGGGCCGCGGCCCCGGGTCAGGCGGCCGTCTTCTACGACGGCGATGCCGTTGTCGGTGGAGGCCGGATTGCCCGGAGCTGACAGCCAGGCGGTTCGCCCTGGTGCGGCGCACGGCGTGCCGGCGTGCCGGGCCGGCGGTCCTATACTCGCCCGGTCGGTCGCAATGCCTCGGACACGAAAGGAGCCGCAGTGCCAGTCGGGCCCGTCCCCGTGCTCGCCGTGCTGGTCGGCCTCTTCCACACGTTCATGTACGTGTTCATCCGCGGCACCGCGACGCTCCGTGTGGTCATCATCGGAGCGGCCGCAATCCTGGGGGCGTGGGCCGGTGACGCGGTGGGGGGTCGGCTGGGCACCGACCCGATTCGGGTGGGCGACTTTCATGTGGTCACCGCATCGATCATGGCCTGGGCCGGGATAGCCATGATGTCCGTGGCCAGCATCCTGGGCGCCCCGAAGCCCCAGGAGCCCGAATGACCCGCCTTCTGGCCGCGGTGGTCGGACGCCGGTCGCCGGCACCCCCGGCGGATCCGCGTTTGGTCAACTTCGCCCGCGGTCTGGCTGTAGGGGCGCTCATCGGGGCCGCCATCGCCGGTTCGTCCCTGTGGAGGTACTTGCGCCGCACGGCGGATTGAGTGGCGGGCCCGGTCGAAGAACCTCCCGCCCGGCTTTCCGCCCGTCCCGCGCCGTGGACTTGTGCGTTTGGTACCGTTAGCGGCGATGCCTGATCTGTCTATTCCTTACCTCACTGCGGCCGAGGTCCGGAGCCGCTACGTCCAGTTCTTCGTCGAACGAGGCCACGCCGAGATCCCGTCGGCGTCCCTGGTGCCGGCCGGCGACCAGACGCTCCTGTTCACGAATTCCGGCATGGTCCAGTTCAAGGACGTTCTGACCGGTCGCGAGAAGCGGAGCTACGTTCGGGCGACGGACTACCAGCGCTGTCTGCGAGTGGCAGGGAAGCACAACGACTTCGAGGAAGTCGGTCGCACGCCCCGCCATCACACCTTCTTCGAAATGCTCGGCAACTGGAGTTTCGGCGACTACTTCAAGCGCGAAGCTATCCACTGGGCCTGGGAATTGCTGACGGGGGTGTACAAGATCCCGGGCGACCGCCTGGCAGCGACCGTCTACAGCGACGACGAAGAAGCCTATGGCGTCTGGCGGAACGAGATCGGCTTGCCCCAGGAGCGGATCGCGCGCTGGGGCAATGTCGAGCAAGGGGACGACGCGAACTTCTGGCGGATGGCGGACACGGGCCCCTGTGGCCGCTGCTCCGAGATTCATTACGACCGCGGCGTGGAGTTCAGCGAGGGTCCGGAGTGCGTGCCGGACCACTCGGAGCATTGCCCGCGCTGGCTCGAGGTCTGGAATCTCGTGTTCATGGAGTTCGAGCAGCGGGCCGACGGGACGCGCGTGCCCCTGCCGATGAAGTCGGTGGACACCGGCATGGGCCTGGAGCGGCTGACCAGCGTCATCCAGCAGGTCCCCACCAACTACGACACGGACCTGTTCACGCCGATCCACGCCGCCATGCGGGACCTTCTGGGCCACGACCCGGAAGCGTTCGAAGCTGAACGGTTCAGCTACCAGGTGATCGCCGACCACTCGCGAGCGGTTGCGTTCCTGGTCGCCGATGGCGTCGCTCCGTCAAACGAGGGGCGCGGCTACGTGCTGCGACGGATCCTTCGCCGAGCAGTGCGCCACGGCCGCTTGCTGGGTCGCCGGGAGCCGTTCCTGGACGTGACCGCCGGCGTTGTCATCGACGTGATGAAGGGCGCCTACCCGTATCTGGAAGATCAGCGGGAGAAGGTCCTCAAGGTCATACGCCAGGAAGAGGCCCAGTTTGCCCGGACGCTCGAAGCCGGCACGGGCCAGCTCGAGACGGCGCTGGCAGGGCTGACTGACGCGCGGCGGCAGATCGGGCGCAGGCCCGAGTCCCTGCCCGCGAGCTCGCCGGTGCTGCCCGGCGAGGTGGCTTTCCGGCTGCACGACACCTATGGCTTCCCCGTGGACCTGACCGTCGATATGGCGGCCGAGTACGCGGTCCGGGTAGATCGCGACGGCTTCGAGTCGGCCATGACCGAGCAGAAGCAACGCAGCCGCAAGGGAACCAAGGCGGAGCTGGCCAGGCATGCCGAATTGGGCGACCTCTACCAGTCAATTCTGCGGCGCGCCGGCGAAACGAAGTTCACCGGCTACGACGGCACCGAGGGCGAAGGTCGCGTGGTCGCGATCCTGCGCGACGGCATGGAATTCGAGGAACTGACCGGCCAGGGAGAGGCCGAGGTCGTGCTGGACGTCACGCCGTTCTACGGAGAGGGCGGCGGCCAGGTCGGCGATCGCGGCGAGCTGCTCGAGGCGGGCGGCGGGAGCGCCCTGTTCACGGTGGAGGACACGCAGAAGCCGATCGCGGGCCTGTTCGTCCACCGCGGGCGGCTCCACGGCCGGCTGAAGGTCGGCGAGACCGTCGCCGCCTGCGTGGACGCGGATCGGCGGGCTCGCACGATGCGCAACCACACCGGGACCCACCTGCTGCATCGGGCCCTGCGCAACGTGGTCGGTTCCGAGGCACACCAGGCCGGGTCTCTCGTGGCGCCCGAATACCTTCGTTTCGACTACCACCTGGACCGTCCGCTGTCGGCGGATGAGAAGCGGTCCATCGAGGACGAAGTCCGGCGAATCATCCGCGAGAACAGGCCCGTGGCGACGAAGGTTCTGCCCATGGCCGAGGCCATCGCGGCCGGCGCCGACGCCTTCTTCGAGGACAAGTACGGCGAGAACGTGCGTACCGTCCGGGTCCAGGACTACTCCCTGGAGCTGTGCGGCGGGACCCATTGCTCGGCCTCCGGTCAGATTGGCGGCTTCGTGATCACGGCCGATCGGAGCATCGGCGCGGGCGTGCGGCGCATCGAGGCCGTCACCGGCGATGGCGCCGACGCGCTCGTCCGGGAGCGGCTGGATCTGCTGGCGCGCATCACCGATTCGGTTGGCGCGACCTCCACCGACGGCGTGGCCGACCGCATCGCGGCGCTTCAGGAGGAGCTACGGGAAGCGCGGCGGCGGCTGCGGGCCGGCGGCGGGGGCGTGCCGAAGCCCGAGGAGCTGGCGGCTGGGGCACAGCAGCTCGCGCCCGGCGTGAAGCTGGTTGCCTATTCGGGGCCGTTCGAATCCGCCGAACGCTGGAAGGGATACGTCAAGGACGTTCGCAGCGCGCTCGGCTCCGGGGTCATCGCCGTCGGGTTCGACGCCGACGCCCCCCAGCTGTTCGTCACCGTGAGCCCGGATCTGGTGGAACGTGGCATTTCGGCCGGCGAGCTCGTCAAGCTGGCAATGCCACCCCTGCAGGGCCGGGGTGGAGGAAGGCCCGAGATGGCTCAGGGCATGGGCACGCTTCGTGAAGGCTTGGCCCCTGCACTCGAGGCCATCGCGGCTAAACTGAGAGCGGCGGGTAAGTAACCGAACACAGGGGAGCGGCCGTGGCGTTCTGGCGCAGGATCTGGGGCCGTGAGGGCGAGTCTGCCCTCGCCGCCTGCACGGCCCTGGACATCGGAACGGAGTTCGCCAAGGCCCTCGTCTTCGAGATAGGGGCCGGCGGCACGGGCGTTGTCCGGGGCGTAGGCCGCAAGCGCCAGGGCCTCTCGCACATGCAGTCCGGCACGGTGACGGACATCAACGCCGTGGTCGACAACTGTTCCGTGGCGCTCCAGGAAGCCGAGGAGATGGCCGGCTTCCGGCCCACGCAGTGCGTCATCGGCATCGCCGGCGAACTGGTCAAGGGCTTCACTACAACACGGACGCTGGATCGCAAGCGAGCCGACGTAGCTATAACCGAGACCGAACTCCAGAAGCTGATCCAGGGCGTGCAGCGGGAGGCCCTGCGAGAGGCCGAGCGTGCGATCACCTGGGAGACGGGGCTGCCGCAGGTTGACGTGAGGCTCGTCCACGCGGCCGTGACGGGGGCTCAAATCGACGGCTATCCGGTCACGAACCCGGTCGGGTTCAAGGGCCGCCACGTGAAGATGAGCATCTTCAACGCCTTTGCCCCGCTGGTGCATCTGGGAGCGCTGCAGAGCGTGGCCGCCCAGCTGGATCTGGAGTTGCTCGAGATCGTGGCCGAGCCGTACGCGGTCGCGCGCGTTCTCTCCAGCGAGCAGGTGCAGCAGGCCGGAGCGCTCTTCGTCGACGTCGGGGGCGGCACGACGGACGTGGCGCTCGTGCGCCACGGAGGCATCGAAGGGACCCGCATGTTCGCGCTCGGCGGCCGGGCGTTCACGAAGTCGATTGCCGATCGGCTCGATCTGCCCTTCCCGCGGGCCGAGGAGATCAAGATCGATTACTCTCGCGGCCTGGTCGTACCGCACCGCTCAGAGGTATCCGGCGTCATCGCCGACGACGTGGCCATCTGGGCGGCCGGTGTAGAACTGGTGCTCGAAGAACTCGCCGGCGGCGATCTTCTGCCCGGCCGGGTGTACCTGTGCGGCGGCGGTTCGCATCTTCCTGAGATCGGCTCGACTCTGTCGGACGACAAGTTCTGGAAGCGGCTGCCGTTCGGGCGCCCGCCCGAGATCGCGGTGATGGCGCCCGATCAGGTGGAGCGCATCCACGACGAGACGGGCCTCCTGGTGGACCCGCAGGACGTGACGCCGATGGGCCTGGCCTACCAGGCCATCGAACTCCAGACCAACGAGGATCCGCTCGACGGCGCTTTGCGTCGGGTCCTTCGAGCGATGAAGATGTAGCGCGATGGCCATCTATTACCTCGACATCGACGACGAGATCACCGCGGCCGCGACCCGGATACGCGAGTCCGGCGACACGCGGATCGCGCTGGTCATCCAGGGCGGCTCCCGCATCGCGACCTCGCGGATCAACTTCCGGCTCCTTGCCCGGGAGGCACAGCGGCATGGGCGGAAGCTGGCCATCGTGGCCCCCGATCCGTCGGTACGCTCGCTGGCCCAGTCGGCGGATCTGCCCGTGTATGCCAGCGTGGGCGAGTTCCAGAAGGCCGATACGTTGGGTGGCGGTCTGACGGCCGGGGCGGTCGGGCTCACGGGCGCGGAGGCGGCCACCACATCCGCTTCAGCCCGGCGTGAGGACAGCTCGCCGTGGAGGGCGGCTTCCACCGCGCCGAAGCCCGGTGCGGCGCCGCGGGCAAAGGAACCCGTCGTCGTGCGGCCCCCGCGCAGCTTCCGGCCCGAGGCGTCCCGCCTGATCGCAGCCGGCGCGGTGCTCGTGTTGCTCGTCACCCTGGCCGGCGGTTTCCTGCTCTGGCCGAGCGCAACGATCGTCCTGACGCTGCGGGCCGATCCTGTCGGGCCAAGCGCGATGACGATCAAGGTGGATCCGACCATCAAGACCCCAGACGACGCGTCGCTAACCGTGCCCGGCGCGACGAAGTCGTTCTCGGTCCAGGCCAGCGGCACCTTCGAGGCCACGGGCGAGAACGTCGTGGATACGGCGGCGGTGGGCAATGTGACCTTCCACAGCGGCAACACGGGCTCCGCCGTGACCGTGCCGAAGGGGACGCAGGTTGAGACGGCATCGAGGATCGCCTTCGCGACAACAGCGGCGGTCACTGTGCCGAAGGCGACCGTATCCGGTTTGACGATCGTGCCGTCAAGCGCCGAGGTTGCGGTCGTGGCAGTCAAGACGGGCGCCGCCGGGAATGTGGCCGCTGGCGCCATCGTCAACGTGCCGCCGAGCCTGGCAACTGCGCTGGTCCTGGCCGATGGTCAAGTCACGAACAAGCAGCCGACGACAGGCGGTAGCCACACAGTCACGCCGTTCGTCCAAGAGTCCGATCTCAACGCGGCAGCAAGCGAACTGGAGGCGAAGCTGTCGGACTCACTTCACGCGAAGGTCTCCCAGCAGGCAGCCAGCGCGGGCGACGTTCAGCTGTATGCGAACAGTGCCAGGATGGGCGACCCCGCCTTCTACCCTTCGGCTGATTCGCTGCTCAATGCCGAAACGGCGACCTTCGACCTCTCAGTGACCGCCACCGGCACGGCAACCGCTGCGAGCGAGGGCGCCATTCGGGCCATGGCCGAGCGCAAGCTGACGGCCGCCGCGCGGTCCGGTTACTCGATCGTGGACGGCACTGTCGAGGTGAGCCTTGGCAGCGCAACCGCATCCGGGGCGGATGTATTGGTGGCCGTGTCCGCATCCGCGATGCAGGCCCCGACCCTGGACGTGAACGCTCTCAAATCGGCGATCAAGGGCAAGACGGCCGCCGAGGCGAAGGCCTATCTGACCAAATACGGCGAGGCTGACGTTTCCATCGATCCGTTCTGGGCGACCACGGTGCCGGGCCTCGACTTCCGAGTCGACGTTCGCATCGTCGCGCCGGTGGCAAGTTCGCTCGTTCCGGCTACGCCGCGACAGACGGCCCAGCCCCGACCGAGCGAATCGGCGACGGCGTCGGCCGTGCCCAGCGCGACCGAAACCGCCACTCCGGAGGCGACGGTTACGCCCGAGCCGCTTCCAACGGATACGCCGGTGCCTAGCGACGGCGCCACGCCGGTGCCTAGCGACGGCGCCACGCCGGTGACTTCGCCGTCGCCGGGTGCTACGTGAGCCCGGACCGAATAGCGGAGCCGGCAGGGCGGCGCGCCCGGCACGCCTTGCTTGGAGTGGATCTTGGGGAGCGGCGCATCGGCATCGCCGTGGGAAGCCGGGCCGAGGGAGCCCGCCCGTTGACGACGCTCGGCCGTGGCAAAGCGCCGGCCGACGACGCTCGGGTCCTTGTCAGGCTGGCCGCCGAGCAGGGGGCGGCCGAGCTGATCGTCGGTCTGCCCCTGAATGCGGACGGCAGCGAAGGGCCGCAGGCGGTCCGAACGCGCGACTGGGCGTCCGTTGTAGCCGCGGAATTGGGATTGCCGGTACGCTTCCGGAACGAGCACCTGACGAGTGTCAGGGCCGAGGAGCGAATAGGCGGCCGGGCGAGGGGCCGGTCCGGCGGTCCGCCGAGCGCGGCGCGGCGCGGCGCCCAGCGGGCTCGCGTCGACCGCGAGGCAGCCGCCCTGATACTGCAGGACGAGCTGGACTCCGCCGCGGACGCTCCGGGCGCACCCGAAGATGCGTAGGTCCGAGGACACGAGGAACGAGAATTGAGCGAAACCGGCGGTCGATCGCCGCGTCATCCCGGCAGGCGAAACATGAGGAACGGCCTGGCTCAGCCGCGAGACCGCTATGTCGACGCCGGCTGGGACGACTTCGACCCGTCCGCACTTCCGGAGCCCGGGTCAGCCAAGAAACTGCCAGGCACGGATGACAGGCGCAACTACAAGGCCTCTCGCGGCGGCGGTTTCGGGACTCTGCTTCGCTTCCTCGTCTTCACTGGCGTTCTAGCCGGTCTGGTCCTCGGCGGCCTCTGGATCTACGCCCGGCCGGCAGTCCAGCACGCTATCGCCGACTGGGCGGCCGAGAACCCGACGGCGCTGCAGCTCCCATTCGTGGCCGACATCGTGCGCGGCGAGCTCGGCGCCAGCCTGACCGAACCCGTCGATCCGGCCGACTTTCGAGAGGTCGTATTCGTCATCGCCTACGGCTCGACTCCCGCCCAGATAGGCGAGCAGCTGGCTCAGGATGGACTGATCACCGACGGCCGCGCCTTCGTCTTCGAGGCCATCGTCCGGAACGAAACCGAGTACTTCATTTCGGGCCGGCACGTCCTGACGAGGGCCATGACCGTCGACCAGATCATCGACGTCCTCGTGAAGCCGGCCGTCGCGCCTCCCAAGGTCCACATCGTGTTCCGGGAGGGGCTTCGGCTGGAGCAGATCGTTGCCAAGCTCGAGTACCTGGAACAGAACCCGACGGATCCAGGCTCGCCGCTTTCGATGAACATCGACGAGTACTACCGGCTGGTGTCGAATCCGCCGGCCAGCCTTCTGGCTTCGTACCCGTGGTTGAAGCTGCCGGTCGGTGCGTCTCTGGAGGGCTTCCTCTTTCCGGCTACCTACGACGTCGATCCGAACATTACGCCGCTGGCGCTGGTCCAGGCGCAACTGAACGCCTTTGAGAACAGCGCCCCGCCGGAGCTCTTCAAGCTGGCGCCCGACAAGCTCTACGAGGCCGTGCAGATCGCCTCCCTCGTTGAGCCCGAAGTGAAGGTGGCGAGCGACCGGCCCCTGGTCGCGGGCGTGTACACGAATTGGTTGGACCCCAAACGCTGGCCGACCGCCCTCATGAACTCGGACCCGACCGTGAGCTACGCCGTCGACTCCGTGTGGCTTCGGGCCCATCCGATCGCCGAGTGGCCGACGTACAGCTTCTTCAATCCGGTCGACGGGTCCACGCCGTACTCTCAGCTGACCTTCCCCGCCGGCATTGCGGAGTACAACACCTACCACCACGGCGGGCTGCCGCCGACGCCGATCTGCTCCCCGGGCGCGGCTTCGATCGCGGCGGCGATCCAGCCGGACACGAAGGACGGCTACTTCTACTTCCTGTCCAAGAACGACGGCAGCGGCCAACTGGTGTTCGCCCACAACCAGGCCGAACAGAACGCCAACCTCAAGAAGTACGGCTAGACCAAGCCCGTCGCGCGGCACGCGGTATGGCGCCGGAGGCCGTGGCGCGCAACAATGAGCCCATGCTGCCCATCGTTCGAGGCCTTCCGCACCCCGCAGACTTCGCCGCGCCGCCCGGAGAAATCGACCTCCGGCGGTGGCTGGATTCGGACACGGAAGCACGCCCCGGCCGCGTGGCGAGGCTGCGCGAGCGGTTCGCCGGCCTTGGAGTGGACGCGTATTTTGGAGTCAGGACCGAGCACATGCGGTACCTGACCGGCTTCTCGCTCGGCGATGGCGAGGACAAGGTGGCCGGCAATTCCGGGCGGTTCGTTGTCGGGCTGGAGGAGGTCGTGGTCATGGCCGATTCCAGATACCGACTGCAGGTCCAATCGCAGGCGCCGGACGTGCGTGTCCAGGACACGACGTACGACCTTGGAGCCGGATGGTCGGAGCTGCTGAAGAGCGTGGGGGCCAGGAGGGTCGCCGTAGAGGCAAGCTTCCTGAGCCATCAGCAGTGGCGGGACCTGGAGGCGGCCGCGCCTGATGTCGAACTGGTGCCGGCGCCGGCGTGGATCGAGGCGGACCGGGCGACGAAGTCGCCGGCCGAAGTGGAGCGCATCGCCGCTGCCTGCGCGATCGGGGATCGAGCTCTGGCGGCCATCGTGCGCAAGATCAAGCGCGGATCCTGCGAGAAGGACCTGGCCATGGCCCTCGAGTGGGAGATGAGGACGTGTGGTGCCGATGCGCTCGCGTTCGGCATAGCGTGCCTCGGCGGACCCAACGCGGCCCTGCCCCACGGCTCGCCGTCGGAGCGGCCGGTGGGGCCGGGCGAGGTCCTCCTCTTCGACTTCGGGGCGATGGTCGCCGGGTACCGGAGCGACATGACGCGAACCCTGTTCGTCGGCGAGCCGTCGAGCCGGGATCTGGCGATTTACGAGACGGTTGCCGCGGCCCAGCAGGCCGCAATAGATGCTCTCGGTGCCTCGGCTCGGGGAGAGCGACAGGCCCTGAGTGGACGCGAGGCGGATGCGATTGCGCGCGGCGTCATCGAAGCTGCGGGCCACGCGGAGCACTTCGGCCACAGTCTGGGCCACGGCATCGGTCTGGCAACTCACGAACTGCCGTCTCTGAGCCGGACTGCCGAGGACGCCGCCCTGCCGAGCCCGACCGTCTTCAGCGTCGAGCCGGGCATCTACCTGGATCACGAAACCGGTGTCCGCATCGAGGATCTGGTCCAGTACGACACGGCCGCGAAGAGACTGGACCGCCTGACGGCGTTCCCTCGGGACGTGATCGTAGTCGGCGTCTAGGTCATTCAGTGAGTGGCGGCGGCGGCCGATGCCATAGTTGACCCCGCAAGGCATCGCCTGCGAGTTCCTGCCGGCCGTCCCGAACGGGGCGGACGGAGCCGGAGTTCGGCAGGCGGTTCCGGACACGCCAGACAGGTAGAGCATGGACGTCGACTCGTCGCCTGGAACCACGCAGGAGCCCGATCCCGCGGAAGGCGAGTTCGACCTGCCCGGCCCGCTGGAGGGCATTCCGACTGGAGTCCTGATCCTCGACGCGGAGAGGCTGCAAGTAATTGGGGCGAACGCGATCGCACGCGACCAGTTCGGCCTATCGGCGGCCGCGGACGCCGTAGCCCTGGACAGCCTCGTCGTCGTCTCCGTGCCTCACACCCTCGCCCTCCTGCGGCGTGTCCGTGCAGGGCTCATCGACCAGCTGGTGCTGGATACGAGCCGCCGCATCCCGGACTCGGCTCCGTCGCCGATCGAGATGCGTCTGAGCTTCCAGGCGGAGCCGAGTCCCCGATACGTGGCCCTGGTCCTCGACATCGCGGAGCGAGCCAGGCCGGACGAACTGTCGACGCGCCGCGAGTCGATCCGGGACGCGCTGGCCGAGATCCTGAGGAGCTTGACTCGGATCGACGATCGCAAGGAGCTATTCCGGCAGGCCTGCCGGATTGCCGTCGAGAGAGCCGGCTTTCGGATGGCCTGGGTTGGGCTGGTCGACGAAGAGACCGGGGAGGTCGTCCCGGAGGCTTCGGCCGGGGACTCCGCGGGCTACGTGGAGGATCTCCACCTGAACGTGCGCGGCGACCTTCGGGGCCCGGGAATGACGGTCACGGCCATCAATACCGGGCAACCAGTCGCGATCGCCGATCCACGAAAGGACCCCATGTTCACGACGTTGATGCGGGAGGTGCGGCAGCGCGGCTTCGAGTCCGCTCTGTCGCTGCCCTTGATCGTCGACGGCAAACCGATCGGGGCTCTGACCGTGTACGGCAATGTCGTGAACGCGTTCGGGGCGATCGAGGTGGAGTTGCTTCAGCAGCTCGCCGACGACATTTCGTTCAAGCTCGAGGTGATCGGGCGGGAAGAGGCCAGGCGGGCGCTTGAGGCGGAACGGGACAAGCTGGCGGTCGTGGTGGAGCAGGCCGGCGAATTTGTCCTGATGACGGATCGCGAGGGCCTGGTCGCGTATACCAACCCGGCCTTCACCCGAACGACCGGATACTCGCCCGGCGAAGCGTTGGGCCGGCCACCCGGTTTCGTGGTGGACGGCCCGGAGCAGGCGGAGTTCGCGTCCGCCGTCGAGCGGGCGATGGCCGGCAACTCCTGGGCCGGCCGATGCCGGATCGTTGCCAGCGACGGCACCGAGCGAGACATGCACGTCATGGTCAGTCCGCGCCGGGCCGAATCCGGCGTCGTGATGGGGGCGATCGTCATCGGCCGGGACATCTCGCGAGAGCGCCAGCTTGAAGCGCAGCTCGTGCAATCGCAGAAGATGGAGGCCGTGGGCCGACTGGCTGGCGGTATCGCCCACGACTTCAACAACCTCCTGACCGCCATTTCCGGTTACGCAGAACTGCTGAAGCTGGAGGTCGGCGAGGGGGCTGCATGCGCCCAGGACATCGCGGAGATCCAGCGAGCGTCCTCACGGGCGACCCAGCTTACGGCCCAGCTGCTGGCGTTTTCGCGGCGGCAGATCCTGAGGCCCCAATCCCTCGATCCGAGGGCCGTGTTGATGGGCATCGCGCCGATGCTCCGCCGCCTGATCGGCGAGGACGTCGATCTGGTCGTGACCGCCGGAACGGGACTGGGGCCCGTGCTGGCCGATCCAACCCAGCTGGATCAGGCTCTGGTGAACCTGGCCCTGAACGGGCGCGATGCAATGCCGTCTGGCGGGAGGCTGGACCTCGAAGCCGAGGAAGTTGCCCTGCCGATAGCGCTCGCCGCGGGTCGAGACGGGGCTGCCGCCGGGCCGTACGTAGTGCTGCGAGTCAGGGACGCGGGCACAGGCATGACGCCGGAAGTGCTCAGCCAGGCTTTCGAGCCGTTCTTCACCACCAAGGCCACGGGCAAGGGCACCGGCCTCGGCCTGTCGACCGTGCTCGGCATCGTGGAGCAGTCCAACGGGTTCGTCGAGGTGGACACCGGGCCGGGTATCGGAACGACTGTGAGCCTGTATCTGCCGAAGGCTGCCGGGCCGCTTGACGAGCCCGCGCCGGCCGAGACTTCGGTCCTCATGCAGAGTCGGGCGCGACGCGGCGGCACGCGCGCCGGCGGGACTCTACTGGTCGTCGAGGACGAAGAACCCGTGCGAGCGCTGGTGAGGCGCGTGCTGGAGAAGGCCGGCTACACGGTCATGGTTGCAGCAACGGCCGAGGAAGCCCTCGCTCTGGAGGCGACGCACGACGGTTCGATCGACCTTCTGTTCACGGACGTCATCCTGCCCGGCATGACCGGACGGCGGCTTGCCGACGAAATCCGGGCTCGACGTCCCGCGCTGCCGGTTCTCTATGCCTCCGGCTACAACCAGGAGATCATCGCCGAGCGTGGGATCCTGGCGCCAGACGTGAGCTACATGGCGAAGCCGTATTCCCCGGATGAGGTCCTGAGGCGCGTGGCCGAGCTCGTCGCCGTCGAGAAGGGGTGACCGTCGAGACGGAAGGGACCGGCCGACACTAGCCGCTCCCCAGTCGCAACGTTGGGGCTTCAAAGGGGCGGCCGGGCGGCCCGGCCCGGTGCCGTATCCTGCTCTGAGTTGGCCTGGGGGGTCCCGGGTCCGGTACAATCCGCTGTCAGCGGCGAACGCGATGCCAACTACGCGCTGCGGCGCGCCCGGCTGGTCTTCCGGCAGCGGCCTACTAGGAGCCTTCTTCGACCATGATTTCTACAAGCGACCTGCACAAGGGCGTCGTCATCGAGCTCGATGGCGACCTGTGGCAGATCCTCGACTACCACCACCTGAAGATCGGGCGCGGCTCGGCGCAGGTCCGCATCAAGCTTCGCAACGTGAAGCGCGGCCAGACGGTCGAGCGGTCCTTCCAGGCCGGTGACAGGTGGCCCCGGGCGCAGCTGGACCACCGCCAGATCCAGTTCCTCTATCGCGACGGTGACGACTTCCACTTCATGGAGACGGAGAGCTACGAGCAGTTCCACCTTACGGCGGACCAGCTCGAGGACGCGGTGAACTACCTCAAGGACAGCATGCTCCTCGACAGAACGAGCTACGAGGGCGAGACGATTGGCGTCGAGCTGCCCGTGACCGTGGACCTGCTTGTCGTGGAGACGGACCCGGGATTCGCGGGGGACACGCAGACCGGCGCTCGAAAGCCGGCCAAGCTGGAGACAGGTCTCGTCGTCCAGGTGCCGATCTTCGTAACCGAAGGCGATACCATCCGGGTCGACACGCGGACCGGCGAATACCAGACCCGGCTCTGATCACGGCAACGGTGACGGGTCGCATCGACGACGCGGGCGGCAGGACGTGAGCCGGAAGGGGACTCCACCGGAGCCTCTTTGGGGGGACTTCGGAGCTGACGCCGCCCCTGCGACCGGGCCCGCCTTCGAAATCCCGGCGAGCCTATCGCCCGGCCGGACTCCGGCTGAGGGTCCGCCCGACTGGGCCCTGCCGGCCTGGGACTCCGTGCCGGAAGCGGCCGCCGAGCCAGGAGTCCCGATCGTCCGCCAGACGGCCACGCCGGAGCCAACTGCTTCGGGAGCCCCCATCGCGGCGGGTGGCGCTACGACGGAAATGGCCGGATCGGGCCTTCGGATTCTGCAGGTTTCCGACGTGACGAGAGCGGTCCGGGAATCCGTCCGAACGCAACCCGCGCTTCGCGATGTCTGGGTCGAGGGTGAGGTCGGGCGGGTGACCGTTTCCTCAGCCGGCCACGCCTACTTCACACTGAAAGACGAACGCACCCAGCTCGCCTGCGTCTTCTTTCGCGACGAGCGCGTCAACTCACCCTTCGAGCCCAGGACGGGGCTGCGTGTCGTCGTCCACGGCCGCGTGGACGTATTCGAAACTCAAGGCGTTTATCAGCTCTACGTCTCCGCGATCCAGCCGGCCGGCTTCGGCGACCTGGCACTTCGTTTCGAGGCGCTCAAGGCGAAGCTGTCGGCGGAGGGCGTGTTCGACAGCGCGCGCAAACGGCCGCTGCCCGAGCGCCCGGCCGTCGTCGGGGTCGCCACGAGTTCCAGCGGCGCCGTCTGGCACGATATCTGCCACGTCGTCTCACGGCGCTGGCCGCTGGCCAGGCTCGTTCTGGCGCCGTGCCAGGTTCAAGGGGACGGCGCCGCCGCCAGCGTCGTCGCGGCGCTTGATCGGCTGGCGCGATGGGGCCACCAATGCCGTGTCGAGGGGCGTCCGCAGGACGCACCAGCAGTCGTGATCCTGGCCCGCGGTGGCGGTTCGCTCGAGGATCTGTGGCCGTTCAACGATGAGCGGGTGGTGCGCGCCGTCGTCGCTCACCCCGTGCCGGTCGTGAGCGGTGTCGGGCACGAGGTGGACGTTACCCTGGCCGATTTCGCGGCCGACGTCCGCGCGCCGACGCCGTCGGCCGCGGCCGAACTTGTCGTGCCGGACCGAGGTGAGGTCGCGGCGGGGCTGGCCGTCCTGATGCGGCGCGCGGCCGGCGCCGCCCGCCAGACAGTGGTTTCGTACGCCGGTGGGGTGGCTGCCGAGGGCCGCGCCCTCGAGAGGCTGCGGCCATCCGCCCAGGTGGCCCAGGCCCGGGAGAGGGCCGGTTTCCTCCTCGACCGCGCGACGGCGACCATTCGTTCCGCGCTGGCCGGGCGGGCGGCGCTCGAACAGCGGGCTGCCGCGCGTCTGGATCCGGCCCTGGCCGCAGGGCTGGCCGCGCGGCGCGTCGGCCTGGGGCGGGCCTCGGCGTCGCTGACGGCGCTCGGGCCTCAGGCCACGCTGGATCGCGGTTACGCCATCGTCCGTCGATCGGTTGACGGAGCCGTCGTCCGTGAGCCGGGCCAGGCTCCAGCCGGCCAGCGGCTGAGCGTACGGATCGCCCGGGGCGAGATAGGTGCCGTTTCGGAAGGCGAGGGCCGTGCGCCGGAGAGGGGCGGCGCTCATGCCTGAAATCGCCTTGACGGCCGCCGTGGTCGGGATCGCGGTGACCGCGTTCGCCCTGTCCGTAGGGGTTGGTATGCTCGTCGGGAAGCGGCTGGACCGGATCGTCGAGGCGCACCACCCGGCGGAGGTCGCGCAGCCCGGTCAGGCGACAGCGTCGCCGCAGCGAAGCGATGAGGAGGTTGGCGCGCATGGCGGCTGAGGAGCCGAAGGACGTCCTGGAAGTCTCGAGCCTGACGTTCGATCAGGCCTTCGCGGAGTTGCAGCGGGTGGTCGGCGAGCTGGAGCAAGGCGGACTGACCCTGGAGCGCTCGATCGAACTGTACGAGCGCGGCGTCGGCCTGCACGAGCGCTGCGCCGCCCTCCTGAACGACGCCGAACTGCGTGTCCAGCGTCTGCTGGAGCGCGCTGCGGGCCAGCTGTCCGTCATGGACGGCCAGACCGAGTCAGATTCGGAGTAGCGGTAGACTGGCTCGGCGCAACAGTCATCGAGGCCGTCGGGTCCGCCGAGCCGGTCTCGGCCAGCAGAGCGACATGGGGAGTCGCCGGGAGTGACGAATTGGCGATCCTGCCCACGCTTCGTGGCCCCAGCGACCTGCGGGGCCTGAGCGACCCTGAACTGGCGGGCCTGGCCGCTGAGATACGCGATTGCATCATCAACACCGTGTCCCACACCGGCGGCCACCTGGGCTCATCGCTCGGTGTGGTGGAGCTGAGCATCGCCCTGCACCGCGTCCTGGAGTCGCCCCGCGATCGCATCGTCTGGGATACGGGTCACCAGGCCTACGCCCACAAGCTCCTGACCGGCCGCTACGCCGACTTCGGGACGCTCCGCCAGCTCGGCGGAGTAGGCGGTTTTCCACGCCGGTCGGAGTCCGAGCATGATGTCGTGGACGGCGGCCATGCCGGCACCGGCCTCTCCATCGCCCAAGGACTCGCGACCGCCCGCGACATGCGCCATTCGATGGAGCGCGTCGCGGTCGTGGTGGGCGATGCGGCGTTGATAAGCGGCCTCTCGTTGGAGGCGCTCAACGACATCGGCCACCGCCAGACCCAGCTGCTGATCGTGCTGAACGACAACGCCATGTCCATCAGCCCGACGGTCGGCGCGTTCAGCCAGTATTTTTCCACCCTGAAGCTCTCCAGCGCGTGGAAGCAGAGCAAGACCGCCTACGACCGTATCGTCGAGGCGCTGCCGGTGGTGGGCCAGCCGGCCCTCAGCCTGTCGCGGCGCATCCGGCGGATGGTGGTCAACTTCGCCCAGCCCGGGCAGCTATTCGAGGATCTCGGGATCACCTACCTGGGGGTCATTCCAGGTCACAACATTCGCGGCTTGGAGCACATCTTCCGAGCAGCCCTGGACGTGCCGGGCCCGGTACTCGTGCACATACGGACACGCAAGGGTCGCGGCTACCGACCGGCCGAGCGCGATCAGGTGAGCTTCCACGGAGCTGCGCTCCCGCCGATGCCGGAACCGAACGACGACTACGGCGAGGTGCTCGCCGGCGGCGTCCGTGCGCCTCTGACCGGGGCGGCTCTCGCCCGCAGGGACAGCGGCATGCCCGCACCGGGCAAGCCGGACGAAGCACCGGTCGAACCAAGCGGCAACGGCAATGCCGTGGCCGGCGCCGCCGACATGGGCACGCCCTCGACTTCAGCCCGAGCCTCCGCCGCGGGAAAGCCGCCGAACTATACGCACCACTTCTCTCGACAGCTGGTCGAGATGGCGCGAAAAGATCGACGCATAGTGGCGGTGACGGCCGGCATGCCGACGGGCACCGGGCTGCACGCGTTCCAGGCCGAGTTCCCGGACCGGTTCTTCGACGTCGGCATCGCCGAGCAGCACGCGGTGGCGATGTCGGCGGGCCTGGCCCTGGCCGGCGGGCGGCCGGTCGTGGCCCTGTATTCGACCTTCCTGCAGCGGGCCTTCGATCAGGAGGTTCACGACGTCTGCCAGAACGATTTGCCCGTCCTCCTCGCCGTCGACCGGGCCGGTCTCGTGGGGGAGGACGGAACAAGCCATCAGGGCATGTTCACGCTCCCGACCCAGCGGCAGCTGCCCCACATGATCGTCGCCAGCCCCAAGGACGAGCAGGAGCTTCGGGCCATGGTCCTGACCGCCCTTTCGCAGGATCACCCGTTCGCGCTGCACTATCCGCGCGATCCGGGGCTGGGGGTAGCCGAGCGCAAGCCCGTCGTCATGTCGATCGGTTCGGGTGAGGTACTCTCGGAAGGTCGCGACGTCCTCATCGTAGGTTTCGGGCCGATCGTGGATCGCGGTCGCCGGGCGGCCGATCTTCTGGCCGCGGAAGGTTGGTCGGTCGGCCTGCTCAACGCCCGCTTTGCCAAGCCCCTGGACCGCCAGCTCATTCTGGAGCAGGCACGCGGCAAGACTCTTGTCGTGACGCTCGAGGAAAGCGTCGTGACCGGCGGCTTCGGGAGCGGTGTTCTCGAGCTGATCGAGGAGGCAAGGGTCGGGGATCCGGCGTTCAGGGACCTCGCCGTCAAGATCGTCGGCATTCCGGCAGACCGGTTCGTCGACCACGGTTCCGTGGACGAGCTGCGTCGGATGCTCAGACTGGACCCGGAAGGCATCGCCGGGCAAATTCGCGAGACGCTCGCTCGGTTGCGGGCCAGGCCGGTCAGGGCCGCCGACGCCTCCGGCGCCCGAAATTGACGGGCCCGCGGAGCTGACGACTGGGCGCGAGCCGACTCGCCGCGGCCTCTACGGCCCCGATATCCGCGCCTCGCGAGTCAGGGCAGCACGAGATGATCCGCATGTGACAGGATTCAGCTCGTGAGTCCTTCTTCCCGCACATCGCGGCAGCGGCTCGACCAGCTTCTGGTCGAGCGGGGTCTGGCCGACTCGAGGACGAGAGCGCAGGCCCTGATCATGGGCGGCCACGTCCGGGTCGGCGAGGGAGAGTCAGTCCGGACCGATCGCAAGCCGGGCGATCTCGTAGACGCGACGATCGGCATCGAGGTCGAGGCTCCGCCGCCGTTCGTTTCTCGTGGCGGGATCAAGCTGCGTGCGGCCCTGGACGCGTTCGGGGTCGAGCCGGTCGGTCTCGTGTGCCTCGACGTCGGCTCCTCCACGGGCGGATTCACCGACCTCCTGCTGCAGCGCGACGCCAATCGGGTGTACGCGGTGGATGTGGGTCGAGGCCAGCTGGCCGAGAGCCTGCGCCACGATCCGCGAGTAGTGTCGATGGAGCGGCTCAACGCGCGCGCGCTCGGCCCGGGCATCCTGCCGACGGCCGTGGACCTCGCCACGATCGATGTGTCGTTCATCTCGCTGGACCGTATCCTCGGTCCGGTGGCGACGTGCTTCGGACCGCTGGGGGGCCTGATCATCGCCCTGGTGAAGCCACAGTTCGAGGCCGGCAAGAAGGAAGTTCGCGACGGCGTGGTGCGAGATCCACTCATCCACCAGCGAACCATGACCGCGGTTGCCTGCCACGCCTTGTCGATCGGGTTGCGGCTGCGGGCGGCAGTGGCATCGCCGATCACCGGACCGGCCGGCAACCGCGAGTTCTTCGTACAGCTGGAGGTGCCGGCAGGCTACGTGGCCGTCGACCGAGGCCCGGTGGAGCTGCCGCAAGAGTGGGTTCGCAGGTTCGGGGAGCTGGCGGGGGCATGAAGATCGATCGCATCGGTTTCGCCTATAACCCCATCAAGGAGGCTGCCCTGGAGTTGCGCGAGCGCGCCGAGGGTTGGTGCCAGGTCCGCGGTATCGGTCACTGGGCCGCTCCTGCCGGAGAGACCAGCACGCTCGTGCGTGAGCTGCCGACGACGGGGGTGCTCGTCGTTTTGGGCGGCGACGGTACGTTCTTGCGGGCCGCGAGGGCTGTCTCAGAAGTGGACGTTCCGCTGCTCGGCGTCAACCTGGGTAAGGTGGGCTTCCTCTCGAAGGTCGAGACGCACGACATGGAAGCGGTCCTGGCCCAACTGGTAGCCGGTGAGTTCACGATCGAAGCCCGAATGGGTTTGCAGGCCGAGGTCTGTCCGGCGGTCCACCCGGATCAGCGGGAGGCCTTCTTCGCCCTGAACGACGTGGTGGTCGCCCGCGGCGCCCAGGCTCGGGTGTGCCGGATCCAGGTGGAGATCGGCCCGTCTCACCTGGCCACGTTCACGGCCGACGGCCTGGTCGTCTCCAGCCCGACCGGCTCCACGGGCTACTCCTTCTCCGCGGGCGGGCCGATCGTCGACCCGACGAGCCGCAATCTCGTGGTGACGCCCATCGCCGGCTACCTGACCGCCATTCGATCGGTGGTCGTAAGTCCACGTCACACCGTGTGCATGCGGGTGCTGGAGGCTTATGACGTTCTGATGAGCGTGGATGGGCGCGAAGACCGCCGGTTGTCCGTTGGCGACGAGGTCTGTGTTTCGGAGCTGCCGCGGGCTATCCGATTCATCGAGCCGCGGGGCGCGGTGCCGTTCTGGGATCTGCTGCGCCAGAAATCCGAGCTGCTGCCGTCATGAGGGACGGCCTGGAGGAGGGGATGGTCGGTATCACGCTGGACGAGGTCCTCACCATGGAGAGCGGGGCCGTGGCGGAACCGGGGCGTGCCGCGGAGCCGGACCCGGTGGCGCTTGCAGGTGGCCGTCTGGCAGAGCTGGCTGTCCGCGATCTGGCCCTGATCGAGAGCCTGCGGGTCTCGTTCGAGCCAGGATTGAATGTCGTCACAGGCGAGACTGGCGCCGGCAAGAGCCTCCTCATCGACGCTCTGGGCCTGGCCGTAGGCGCCCGGGCCGACACTTCGCTGGTCCGCCACGGGTCGGACGCAGCCAGAGTGGAGGCCTTGTTCGAACGGCTCCCTGAGCCGCTGATCTGCGTTCGCGAGGTTTCAGCCGCCGGTCGCTCGACTGCCCGGATCGACGACGAGACGGTTACTGCCGCCAGGCTGGCGAGCCTTGCAGGGCGGCTGGTCGAGATTCACGGCCAGCACGATCAGCAGCAGCTGCTCGATGAACGCCGCCAGCGCGACCTGCTGGATGCCTACGGACACCTGGAGGCGGAGCGTGGCGCCGTCGCCGCGGCGGTCGAGGCGTGGCGGGCGAACCAGGCGGCGCAAGCCGAACTGTCGCTCGATCCGCGGGAACTCACGCGGCGGCTGGAACTGCAGGACCACCAGCACGCCGAGATCGCCGCCGCAAAGCTGCGTATCGGCGAATCGGCTGAGATCCGTGGCCGGCTCTCTTCCGCGCAGCACGCAGAGGCCATCGCGCGCGGAAGTGCCGAGGTCCACGAGCTTCTCGCGGCGGAGGGATCCGGAGCCCGCGAGAGGGCCGCCGAGGCGGCTCACCGGGCGCGCGATCTGGGGCGTTTGGACGAGCGCTTCGAGCCGGTCGCGGAGCGGCTGCTGGGCCTGGCGGCGGAGCTCGAGGATGTGGCCGGCGAGGCCGCCGCGCTGGCGGACAGCGTGGAGCACGACCCCGCGTCACTGGCGTTGCTCGAGGAGCGCCTGTCGGCCATCTACTCGCTCGAACGCAAATACGGTGAGGACGAAGCGGCCGTGATCGCTTATGGCGAACGCGCCGCCACCGAGGCGGCCCGTCTGCGCCAGCTGGAGGCATCGCGCGAAACGCTGGCCGCCGAGGCCGCGCGCCTGCTCGATGGGGTAACAGCCGCGGCGGGTGCGCTCTCGAAAGGCCGCGCCGCCGCGGCCAGGCTTCTGGCGAAGGCGGTCGAGGAGTCGCTCGGCGGGCTCGGCTTCCGCCAGACTGTGTTTCAAGTGGCCGTCAACCGGCGCCCGGCCGGGCCGTCGGAGGCGGCCCTCGAGCTGGACGGCGAGCGCGTTGCGTTCGACGCGTCTGGTGCGGACTCGGTCGCCTTCCTGATCGCGCCAAACCCGGGCGAACCCGCCCGGCCCCTGGCCCGAATCGCGAGCGGCGGGGAGCTGTCGCGCGTGTCCCTGGCCATCAAGCGTGTGCTGGCCGAGGCGGACCGGACCCCGACGCTCGTGTTCGACGAGATCGATTCAGGCATTGGCGGCCGCAGCGCCGAGCCGGTCGGTCGGACGCTGTGGCAGCTGGCTCGCTCGCACCAGGTTCTGTGTGTGACACACCTGGGCCAGATCGCCGCCTACGCCGACGCGCAGTTCCGCATCGAGAAGCACCAGCGCGACGGCCGCACCGTTACGGAGGTCCACAGACTGAGCGAGCCCGAACGGCTCCAGGAACTTGCCCAGATGCTGGCCGGGTCGGAGGGCGGGGCGGGAGCCATCGCCGGGGCCGAGGAGCTGCTCGAGAGGGCCCGGACATGGCGTCATGAGGCCGGAGGGGTTTGAGTGGCTGGCCCGCCGGCGAAGGTTGAAGGCCGGCTGCCCGCGGCCATCGAGGCCTATCTGGGCCACCTGAGGGTGGAGCGCGGCCTGTCCGGTGCGACCCTGAAGGCATACCGATCGGACCTCCTGGACTTCGCCGCGAGCCGTGGAGCGACCTCCCAGTGGGATTCCACCGAGGACGTGGCCGTGCGATACCTCGGCATGCTGGCCCGGCCGGGGTCCGACCGTCGGGCGACGCTCCGGCCCACGAGCATCCGGCGCAAAGCGGCGTCGCTGCGAGGTTTCTACCGCTTCTGCTTCGCCGAGGGCTTGATCCCGACGGATCTGGCGGCTCGCTTCGATCTGCCCAGACAAGGGCGAGCGCTGCCGGAGGTTCTGAGCGTGGCTGAGGTGGAGGCGCTTCTCGAGTGCCACTCGGGTTCCTCGCCGGCCGATGTTCGGGACAGGGCCCTCCTGGAGCTTCTCTACGCCTGCGGACTGCGCATCTCCGAGGCCGTGGGACTGGATCGCGAAGACGTTGGCCTGGAGGAGGGCCTCGTGAGGGTCGTGGGCAAGGGCGACCGGGAGCGCCAGGTGCCCGTCGGAGAGGTGGCCCTGGATTGGCTGCGCCGGTACCTGGACGAAGTGCGGCCGGCCTGGCTGGAGGCTCGGCCCGGCCCGGTGGCCCGTGGCGGCCCGGTGTTTATGTCGGTGCGGGGCGACCGACTGGACCGCCGGCGGGCGTGGGAGATGATCGTGGCCTCGGCGCGAACTGCCGGCCTGCACGGCGTCGTCACCCCGCACACGCTCAGGCACTCTTTCGCAACTCACCTGTTGGAAGGTGGCGCCGACCTGCGTATCGTTCAGGAACTTCTCGGGCATGCGAACATCAACACGACACAGTTGTACACGCATCTGACCGGCGAACGGATAAAGGACATTTACGGCCGCGCCCACCCGCGGGCCTGAGCCACACGAGCCCGAAGGTGGACGGGCAGTCAAGGAGACGAGGATGAGCTACGCGGACTCTCTTCTGGCTAACGGAGAACGTGTCCTGTACAGGGCCCGCCAGCACTGGCTCGCGCCCGTATCGGATTCGGTGAGGCCGGCCCTGATCCTGCTCGGCGGGCTCGTCTTCTTTCTGCTGGCGGTCTGGCCGCCGCTGGGCTTCATGACGCCGCTGCTGGCGCTTCTCGGCCTGATCTTGATCGTGGTGGCCATCGTGTGGATCGCGATCGTGCATCTGACATGGCGCGCCCAGGAATACCTCATCACCAATCGGCGAGTGCTCAAGGTCGAGGGATTGCTCGACAAAAAGAGCGGCGATAGCTCGCTGGACAAGATCAACGACGCCGTGCTCCGGCAGGGGCTGCTGGCGCGGCTCTTCAAATACGGCGACCTGGACATCCTGACCGCGAACGAGACCGCGATCGACAGGTACGAGATGCTGAATCGCGTCGTCGACTTCAAGAAGGCCATGCTCAACGCCAAGAACGTGCTCGAGGACGGCGGACGGGGAGCCGATTCGGCTCCGGCCGCCGCTGCGACCGGTTCGGGCGCCACCGACGACGTGTCCGCGAAGCTCGACAAGCTGGCCGACCTGCGGGACAAGGGCAAGATCACGCAGGCGGACTACGACAAGAAGAAGGCCGAGCTTCTCGACCGCATGTAGCATCGGCCGGCGGCCCGACCGGCGTCGGAGCGGGACCGCGTAATCGCGAGGTTCGTCTTGACTTCTTACGGCGTGTCTGTGGCGATCATCTGGCTGGCGCTCTTCTTTCTGGTCGCCGGGCCCGTTCACGAGTGCGCGCATGCGTTCACGGCCTGGCGCCTCGGAGACGGCACGGCGAAGATGTTCGGCCGCGTCAGCCTCGACCCGATCGTTCACTTCGACCCGGTCGGCGGTGGGCTCCTTATCTTCTCCGTCGTGATGGGCCTGATCACCGGCGGCGGCATAGGCTTCGGCTGGGCCAAGCCCACGCCCGTCAATCCGTACAACCTGCGCGGCCGCTACGCGGATGCGAGAGTGGCGGCCGCGGGGCCCTTGTCGAATCTCGCCATGGCCGCGCTCTTCGCCGTCGCTTTCCGGCTTCTCCATGCTCAGGGCGCGTGGCCGACCAACAATTCGGCGATCGACATGCTGGCTCTGGTCTGCTTCCAAGGAGTGGCCCTGAACGTCGTTCTGATGCTGTTCAACTTCATTCCGGTGGCGCCGCTGGACGGCTCGCACGTGCTCCTGGACGTCGTCGATCGAAAGACAGCCCGAGACATACAGCGCTTGATGGACCAGTACGGAATCATGATCCTGATCGGAGTTGTGCTGGTCGCGGGACAGCTGATCCGGCCTCTCTTGTATCCGATAGTGAGCGCTCTCATCGGCCTGCCGGTGTACTAGCTCGTGCGTGGATGGTGGTCGGGCAAGATTCGGCGCACGGGTCGCTACCTGTGGCCACGCATATCGGAAGCCGAAAGGCGGAACCTGACGAACTGGGCCAGGCCGCGCGAGATCGCGCTGTTCGAGGCGATGCCGGCCGGCGATCGGCGCCATGGCCTGGACGTCCTGGCTTCGCTGCGGTCGGCAGGCGCAATCGATCGCGACCTGCTCGTCGCGGGGCTGCTGCACGACTGCGGCAAGGGACGTCGGGTCAAACTGATACACCGCATCGTGTGGTCGCTGGGGCAACGCTACGGAGACTGGATCTGGCGCCTGGCCCGGCCGCTGCCGACCTTCGGTCATGCCATCACCCAACTGCGTCACCACGCGGAAGTCTCGGCCCGGGCCGCCGACGACGCCGGCTGCTCGAGGCGGACCGTCGAACTGATCAGGTTGCAGGAGAATCCGGTCGATGACGACGGCCGCATGCTCTACGCCGCAGATGAGGCCAATTGATGCCAGTCGCTGAGTCGCGGCCCCGAATGCGGCCGGCGCGTGCCCTCCAGGCCTACGCCGGACGGTTGGGCGAGGCTCCGGAGGTCGCGATCGAGCCGGGCCGGGCGGAGCCGTCAACGCACGTCAAGATGGCGGATTTCGACGGACCTCTGGCTCTGCTGCTGGCTCTCATCGAGGCCAGACAGTTGGACGTCCTGACCGTGCCCCTGGGCGGTCTGGCCGGGTCGTACTTGGACGCGCTGGCGACGGCGGAGGGCGACCGCCTCGGGAACGTCTCCGGCTTCGTGGCGGTGGCCGCACAACTCATCCTGATCAAGAGCCGGGCCATCCTGCCTCGCCCGCCGCAGGTTGCGGCCGTGCCGCTCGACGACGAGCCGGACCCTGAAGCGGAGTTGCGGGCCCGACTGATCGAGTACAAGCGGTTCCGCGACGCGGGCGCCGCCCTGGGTCAGAGAGCGGCCGCGTACGGGCTCTTCCGCCGCGACTCCGAAGTGGCCGCGGGGTCCGGCAAGGCCGGCGCCAGGCCGCCGGAGCGTCCGCCTCTGCCCCGGTCGGTGCTCGAACGGGCCCTCGAGAAGATGGCCGCTATCGTGCCGCCGAGTCCACCGGCGACCGAGATCGTGGCCCGAACCATCACCCTGGCGGAGCGCACAGCGGTAATCCGGGCCGCCCTGGCGGAGGCGGACGCGGTGGTGCTGCAGGACCTCCTGGGTGGGGTGAGCGACCGAGTGGTCGTGGCGGTCACATTCCTCGCGATGCTCGAGCTCTCGAAGCGGCGCGAGATCAGCGTCGAGCAGTCCGAGCCGTGGGGTCCGATCATTGCCCGGCGGCTGGTCCCGAGCGGCGAGACCGAACCCGATGAAGAGATCGACGAGAGTCTGGGTACATTCGCATGAACGGCACGGACGGAGGAAGGGTGGACGACGCGGCTGACAACACGGCGGTCCGGGGCACGGAGCGAGCGGATCGAGGCTCGGGACCGGGGGTGGGGGATGCGGCGCCCGCGGCCCGTGCCGAGCCCGGCGAATTGACGGAGATCCAGCTCGAGGCCCTGCTGTTCGTGGCGGAGAAACCCCTCAGCCGTAGCGAGATCGCGACCCTCGCGGGCGTCGATCGCGAGACCGTGGACGCCCGCCTCGGCGATCTGGCCGTGGCTCTGTCGGTGCGTGGCATCCGGGTCGTCGAATCGGGCGAAAGAGTCGAGCTTGCGACGGCACCGGAGTCGGGTGCTCTGATCGCCCGCTATGTGGGCGCGGACGCGCCACGCCTGTCATCGCCCTCTCTCGAAACGCTCGCCATCGTGGCCTACCGCCAACCCTGTACCCGAGCCACGATCGAACGGATCCGCGGGGTCGACTCCGACTACACGATCCGAACCCTGCTCCACCGCCGCCTCATCGTCGAGCTGGGGCGCTCCGAGGCTCCCGGCCGGCCGATCCTGTACGGAACCGGCTTCGATTTCCTGGAGCGGTTCGGGATGGTGAGCCTGGAGGAGCTGCCGCCTCTGGACGCGCCTGTGGCGGAGCGGTTGTTCACGCTCGGGCCGGAAGATCTGGAACCCGGCCCGCCGGACGCTGATCCACCGACGGCACGGATGGCTCCGGAAACGACGGGAACGACCGGCGAAGGCGAGGCCGGCTGAGGTGGTCCGCCAGCGGCTGCAGAAGGCGATGGCCGCCGCCGGCATCTCTTCGCGCCGCGGCGGCGAGGATCTGATCAGGGCTGGCAGGGTCACCGTCGACGGCCGGCCGGCGGTGCTGGGCGAGCAGGTCGATGTCGAGACGCAGGAAGTCCTCGTGGACGGGCGCGCCCTGCCCGCGGAGAACGCGCCGAGGTCATATTGGGTGTTGAACAAGCCGGCCGGCTACGTCTCGACCGTCCGCGACCGGCACGCCACCAGGACCGTGCTGGAGCTGCTACCTCGCGACGCCACCCGCCAGACGCGCTTGTATCCGGTGGGGCGCCTCGACGAGGAGTCGGAGGGGCTGCTGCTGCTCACCAACGACGGTGAATGGGCCGAGCTGTTGCTACATCCTCGCTTCGGCGTCGAGCGTGAGTACATGGTGGGGGTCGAGCGGGCCCTCAGCCGCGAACAGAAGCGAGCCCTTCTCGTTGGTATCGGCCTCGAGGAGGGGCTTGCGCGGCTGGACGTGCTGGAGGCGGCCACGCCGGCGCAGGTGCGAAACCTGGCCCTGCTGCTGGCCCCGCCGCATGTCGAGCTGCGCTGGTACCGCGTGATACTGGCTCAGGGTTGGAAACGCCAGATCCGGCGGATGTTCGAGGCCGTCGGCACTCCCGTGGCCAGGCTCGCCAGAGTCAGGGTGGGAACTCTGCGGCTGGCCGATCTGGCGGCCGGCCAAGTCCGGCAGCTGCGGCGCCAGGAAGTCAACCAGCTCGCATCGACCGCGCGCCGCCCCACGACGACCCGTCCGGCCCGGCCCGGCTCCGGCACGGTATCCTCCCAGCCGTGACACAGCCATCGCCTATTCCCCGCACCGCTGCGAAGGCGTCGTCGAAGGTGGGCCTCGTCGTGGCCCTCGACGGTCCGGGCTCCAGCGGCAAGAGCACCGTTGGCTCGGAGGCGGCGCGCCGTCTCGGCTATCGGTTCTGCGACACGGGTTTGCTATACAGGGCGATCGCCTGGCTGGCGGGCTCGCGGGGCGTGGAGCCCGCCGACACAGAGGCCCTCGTAGCCCTGGTTCCATCGATCCGGCTAGTGGGCGACGCGCGAGGCCGCCTGCGCAACGTGGAGGCTGCCGGTCGCGACGTCACGTCGGAGGTTCGCGACGCCGCGGTGGATAGAATCGTGTCCGACTACGCCCGAGTGCCGGAGCTGAGGGCGGCGCTCGTGCCCTTGCAGCGCGCCCTGGCCGCCGAAGGCGGCATCATCATGGCCGGCCGCGACATCGGGACCGTGATCCTGCCAGACGCCCAGGTGAAGGTGTTCCTGCACGCGTCGCCTGAGGAGCGGGCACGGCGGCGGGCAGCTCAGCGCCGGGGCAAGCGCGATGTTGGTAGCACCGACGTCATCCTGGACGATCTGCGACGTCGCGATGCCATCGACTCGACGCGCGAGGCCGCGCCACTCCGGTCGGCACCCGGCGCGACGGTGCTGGACACGGACGGCAACACGTTCGGCCAGACGGTGGGGGAGGTGGTCCGCATCATCCGGGCCGCTGAGGCCGGAGCCGCAAAGGCGAGAGATGGCCGCTAGCAGATTGAAGCTGTTCCCGCGCATAACGGGCTTCTTCCTGCGCTGTGTTTACAGCGTTGTGGCCAGAGTGAAGGTTGAGGGCCTGGAGAACCTGCCGCAGGACGGTGCCGTGATGGTGATCTGTAACCACGCCTCGAACGCGGACGGGATGCTGCTGATGGCCTACGTCGTGCGCAAACTCGGCCGGCCGATCGGCTGGATAGGCAAGGAAGAGGCGCTGCGATGGCCTCTGGCCGGCTGGGCCTTGAAACAAAACGGCGTATTCGGCGTGAAGCGCGGGAGTGGTGACCTGGCCGCCTTCAAGACGGCGAAGCGCGTGCTGGACGAAGGCCGGCCCCTAGCCGTGTTTCCGGAGGGGACCCGATCGGCGGATGGGGCGCTTCGGGAGGCCAAGGAGGGGGCGACGGTACTCGCCCTCCGAAGCGGAGCCGCTGTCCTGCCGATCGGAATCGCCGGCTCGCAGCGCTTCTGGCCGCGCGGGAAGCTGCCGCGTCCATTTCGCCGGATGACCGTTCGGATCGGGCCGACGTTCGTACTGACGATGGCCGAGGCCGCCGATCGTCGTCAGGCCATGGACCTCACGACGATCGAGCTGATGCGCCACATCGCCGAGCTGCTGCCGCCGGAGCAGCGCGGCGTCTATGCCGGAACGATTTCCGCGCCGGACCGGCAGGAGCCGCAGTAGCGTCCCGCGGCCGGCCGCGTCGTCGGCGACGGCCGTTTCGAAGGGGAGTGCGATACTAAATCGCCATGGGTAGAGTTCAAGAAGTCCGCATCGCCCGCCGGACTGGTTTCTGCTACGGCGTGCGCGAGGCGATCGACAAGGCGAAAGAGTCGGCCGCCGCTGGCAAGCGGACGCACACTCTCGGCCAGGTCGTGCACAACGAGGGCGTCATCAGCCAGCTCCAGGCCCAGGGCATCCAGACCGTCGACAGGCTCGACGACGTCACTGACGGAGCCGCCGTGGTCATTCGAGCTCACGGGGTAACTCCGGAAGTGCTGGCGCGGGCCGAAGGCAAAGGCCTCGAGGTAATCGACGGCACGTGTACCTGGGTGATCCAGGAGCAGCGAGAGATCACCCGCCTCGTCGAAGAGGGCTACTCGATCGTCCTGCTGGGGACGCCGCGTCACCCCGAAGTGGTTGGGTTGCTCGGCTTCGCGCCGGACGCCATCGTGGTCGACGAGGAGCAGGACTGGGATCGGATCCCGCGCCGCAAGAAGATGGCCCTGCTCTCTCAGAGCACCCAGCCGCCCTGGAAGTTCGAGAAGCTCGCCGCCCTGATGGTGAGCCGCTGCCATGAACTCAAGATCGTGAACACTGTCTGCCCGGTGACGATACGGCGGCAGGAGGACACGGTCGAGACCGCCCGGCAGGTGGACCTGATGGTCGTCGTCGGCGGCCGGTCCAGCGCGAACACTAAAGAGCTCACTCGGCTGTGCGGGATCGTCGGCACGCCAGCCATTCAGATCGAGTCCGAGGCGGATCTGGTAGATGCGTCTGTCTTCGCCAGGGCGAGGGTCGTGGGCGTGACGGGCGGCACCTCCACGCCGATCGAGGATCTGCGCTGTGTTGCGGAGCGCGTCCTGACCCTGGCGGGCACGCCCGACACTGCAGCCCGAGCCGAACTCCTGGCCAACGAAGCTCTGGCCGCGGCGGCCACTCCAGCCGGTCGCACGACATCGTTGCCCATCATGGCGGCGGGGTAGGGGAGGCGGCCGCGGCTATCGGCGCGGCCACCACCCGGGCCTGATACGCCCGCAGCGCCCGTCCCCCATAATCCCCACGTGACTTCCCTGCCGATCGTCGCAATCGTCGGCCGTCCAAACGTCGGCAAGAGCACGCTCTTCAACCGCATCGTTGGGCGGCGCGCCGCCATCGTCGAGGACCGGGCCCGCACCACGCGAGACCGGATCTACGGCGACGCCGAGTGGAACGGTCGCCGCTTCATCGCAGTGGATACGGGCGGTCTGGAGATCAAACCCGGCGACCCCATCGAGGAGCGAGTCCAGGAACAGGCTCGCGTGGCCATCAGTGAGGCTGACGTAATCGTCCTCGTCGTCGACGCCATCGGTGGCATGACGCCGGCCGATATCGAGGCCGCGGATCTACTTCGCACCGCGAAAGCGCCGGTGCTCGTCGCCGCGAACAAGGCGGACAACGAGAAGCGAGAGCTCGAGGCAGCCGAGTTCTACGCCCTCGGCTGGGAGGAGACCTATCCGATCAGCGCCGCCCACGGCCGCGGAGTCGCGGATTTGCTGGACGCGATCGTATGGGTCCTGCCGCCTGAGAGCCCGCAGGAGATCGAGCGCAAGCGGCGGGAGGCTGAGGCGGACGAATGGGCCGAGCAGATGGCCGAAGGGCGGCTGGCCCGCGTCCATGAGGGCGACGCCGAAGCCATCGCCATCGAGGGCGACGCCGACGAAGCGGCGGCCGAACTCGCGTTCGAAGAAGAAGAGCAGCAAATCTCGATCGCGCTCGTGGGGCGGCCAAACGTCGGCAAGTCCAGCCTTCTCAACTCGCTCTTGGGCGAGGACAGGGCCATCGTGAGCGAGATTCCGGGAACGACCCGCGATGCCATCGACACCCACCTGCGCTGGGGCCGCACCGACGTGGTCCTTATCGACACCGCCGGAATCAAGAGGCCCGGGAAGGTGGCGAGCGGGCCGGACGCCGAGAAGTACTCCACCCTGCGGGCCCTCAAGGCCGTGGACCGCGCGGACGTCGCCATCCTGGTGATCGACGCCGCCGACGGCTTGACGGCCCAGGATGCCCATGTCGCCGGGTTCGTCGTGGAGGAAGGCCGCGGCCTCGTGGTGGCGCTCAACAAGTGGGACCTGCTGGTGGAGAAGACCGGCCGCACCTTCGACGAGTACGTGTCGGCCTTGCGTGCGCATACGCCGTTCCTGGACTTCGCGCCGGTGGTGTCGATCAGCGCCAAGACCGGCCAGCGTGTGGGGCGAGTCCTGGAACTGGCGGTCGACATCTGGGGTGAACGCCGCAAGCGGATCCCCACGCCCGAGCTGAACCGGATGCTGCGGGCGGCGTCGTTGCACCAGGCCCCGCCAGCGGGCAAGCTCGGGCCGCCGAAGATCTTCTACACCACTCAGGTCGCGGTCGCGCCGCCGACGTTCGTGTTCTTTGCGCGACACGCCAACCAGGTTCACTTCAGCTACCAGCGCTTCCTCGAGAACCAGCTGCGGGATAATTTCGGGTTCGACGGCACGCCGATCCGGCTGATCTTCCGGGAGCGGGCGAGCGACCGTGCCGGCCGCGCTCCCAACAGTCGGTCTGGGGGCCGATCCGGCGGCGGCTCCAAGCGCCCAGGCCGGCCGTCCGGCGCTGTGGCTCCGCGCGGCGTCTCAGGAGGCGTCCGGCGCTCGACCGGCAGGCGAAAACAGGCCTAGCCGCTCGGTAACGGGTCGACCTTCTGGTATGCTGTCGGCCGATCGGGGCGTGGCGCAGCCTGGTAGCGCACCTGAATGGGGTTCAGGAGGCCGAGCGTTCGAATCGCTCCGCCCCGACCACTTCCTCCTCTGGTTGCTGGAGCGGGGATGCGCCGGTCTTGTCCCGATGCCAGGGGAGTCCGCGCGTCGTGGAGCCAATCCAGGCCACGAGTGGGACGCACAGCATCGGCCATTCCCTGATCGAGTAGAACAAGCCGCCTGAATCGCGCGTGTCCAGAACGACCCGTACCCAGGTGATGTCCAGTGCGATGAGCGGCACGCTGAGCGCCAGTAGTATGCCCACGCCGACCCACCAGGGCCGCTTCCAGAGGCCCCACAGGGCGAAGGGCAGCAGTGACGGCTTGAGTAGCAGAAAGGACGCCGGCGTGCCGAAGGCGACGGCGGCGAACAGGCCGGCCACGCACCAGATAAGCGGGTTGCCGCTGATCGTCTCCTGAATCCCGACGGGTGCCCACAGCAGGAAGCCCATGCCCGCCCATGCCCATGGCGCGGGGCGGAGCCGCCGCAGGGAAGCGCCGACGATCGCGGCCGGAACCAGCCACCACAGGACGCCGGGCAGGTAGGCAAAGGGCACGAATAGCCAGAGGGCCGTCGGCGGGTAGAGCCTGTCTCCCCACACGAGCGAGTGCGGGCCGGAGACCTGGCGGTCCAGGAAGTACTCGCCGCTGCCTACCCAATTGCGCGCGACCGACGAGTACAGGTTCCAGTCGTCCGGGACGCCAAAGCCCAGGTAGAAGACACAGAGGTAGACCTCGTATGCCAGGACCACAAAGGCAAAGCCGGCGAGGATCAGCGAGACGTCGCGGAATACGCGGCCTGATGCCGGAACGCGAAGGGGCAGTCGGCTCTCCACGGCGGTCATCTTGACATCCGCCCTGGGCCTCTGCTGGCCTCTGGCTCGCGGCCTCCGCCGGATGGGCGGCAGGAAATCGGGATCGGTCGGATGCGGCGTCGCTCCGCGAGCGATGGTTCAGCGGGCTCGCCTCCTGTGACCCTTGCGCGCACCCACGGTACACTCGACCTCAGGGTGGCCGCGGTGGCCGCCGGCCACGTGGATGGGTGACGATGGACGAACTCGCCGGGGGCAGGCCAGCGAAGAGGGGCGGCGCGGAACTCGACGAGCAGCAGCTGACCGGGCTCGGGGACATGGACCCCGAGACGTTTCGCGGAGTGGCCCACCAGGCAGTCGACATCATGGCTGACTACCTCGCCGGCCTCGGCGATCGTGACGTCATGCCGGCCGTGCAACCCGGCGAGCTGCGGGGCCTATTCGCCGTTGCCCCGCCCGAGAAGCCGGAGCCGATCGGCACGATCCTGTCCGACTACCAGCGCTTGATCGAACCCAACGTCACGCACTGGCAGCACCCACGCTTCCTCGCGTACTTCAGCAGCACAGCGTCCGGGCCCGGGGTCATCGGCGAGATGCTCGCAGCGGTCCTGAACGCCAACGTCATGCTGTGGCGAACCAGCCCCGTCGGAACCGAGCTTGAGCAGGTCGTCGTCGATTGGTTCCGCCAGGCTCTCGGTCTGCCGTCCGACATGGACGGCCTTCTGACCGACACCGCGTCGACGTCCTCGCTCCTCGCGTTGGCGGCGGCCCGCCAGGCCATCGGCATCGATGCGGCGGAGAAGGGTTTGCCCGGCCGGCCGGCTGTGCCCAGGCTGCGCGTCTACGCGTCGATGGAAGCGCACTCGTCGATCGAGAAGGCCTGCATGACCCTGGGCCTGGGCCGAGCCGGTCTGACCAAGATCCCGGTCAACGACCGTTTCGAGATGCGTCTCGAGGCCCTCGAGGCGGAGATCGCGGCCGATAAGCGCGCGGGCGTGAAGCCTGCGGCCATCGTCGGGACCATCGGTACGACGTCGACCACCTCCATCGATCCGATCCCCGGGCTGGCGGACATAGCCGCTCGGGAGGGCGTTTGGCTGCACGTGGACGCGGCCTACGCGGGCGCCGTCGCCTTGATCGACGATCACCGCGCCCAGTTCGCGGGCTGGGAGCGCGCGGACTCGGTGGTGACGAACCCGCATAAGTGGTTCTTCGCGCCGGTGGATGCCTCGGTGCTGCTGACGCGCCACATGGACACCCTCCGCGCGGCGTTCAGCCTCGTGCCGGAGTACCTTCGAACGCTCGATCGTGAAGGCCCGATTCGTGATTACAACGAGTACACCCCGACTCTGGGCCGCCGCTTCCGGGCGTTGAAGCTGTGGATGCTGCTGCGCTACTTCGGGCTGGAGGGCTTGCGCCGGCGCATTGCCTACCACCTGGAGCTGGCCGCGAGGTTCGCCGGCTGGCTGGCCGATTCGCCCGACTTCGAGATCCTGGCTCCCATGCCTTTCTCGACCGTCTGCTTCCGATACCGGCCGCACCGGTTGGCCTCGCGTCAGGATGACCCGGCGGTCGCGGAAGAGCTGGATCGAGTGAACGTCGCCCTGATGGATGCAATCAATCGCACGGGCAAGGTGTTTCTCTCCCATACCAGGCTGAACGGTCGGTTCGCCATCAGGCTGGCGCTGGCGAACCTGCACACGGAGTCCGAGGACCTGGACGTGGTGTGGGAAGTTGTCCGAACTCAGGCCGCGGCGCTGACGATCGGGGTCAAGTGAGTCCTTGCCGGGTCGGCGCTAGGATTGCGTCATGACTCTCTCCCCAGCCAGGACGGTGGCCTCGGTCGTGGTCATCATCGCCACTCCTTTCACGGTCGTGGCGGTCGCCGTTCTGATGTTCCTGAACCCGGCCTGGGTGGGCTTCGAGCAGGACCGGAGCGGTGTGCCAGCCCTCACCGGCTACAGCCGCGCACAGGTCCAACAGGTTACCGGCAGCATTCTCTCCGACCTGGTCTTCGGTCCGCCGGATTTCGGCGTGGCGGTGGATGGTAGCTCCGTCCCCGTCCTCGATCCACGTGAGCGGAGCCACATGGTCGACGTCCGCAACGTGCTCGTGGATCTCGGCTTGCTGGCCTTGCTCGCCGCCATAGCCCTCGTCGTCATCGGCATCGCCAGCCGGGCCGGCACCTGGTTCTGGGACGCAGTGGAGGTTGGGAGCAAGGTCACCATCGTTGGCGTTGCCGTGGTCGGCATAGGCTTCGCCATATTCTTCGAACAAGCCTTTGAGTTGTTCCACGAGTTGTTCTTCTCTCCCGGCTCGTATTCCTTCGATCCCGCCGACGAGAAGCTCGTCCAGCTGTTCCCGGACCAGTTCTGGGCCGAGACGAGCGTCGCGATCGCCCTGGGCGTCCTCGTGGTCGCGCTGCTCGTCGGCTTCGCCGCCCGCCGTTTGTCGGCGCGCTCGTCGGAATCGGCAGCCGAGCCGGTCGCCGGCTCTCCGGTGGGGACGGAGAGCGCCGGATGAACGCGAGCCTGCCGATCTTCAGGCTCCTGGGCGTTGAGGTCAGGCTGCACTGGTTCTGGGTGATCCTGCTCGCCGTCATCACCGTCGGGCTGGCGGAGACTCTGGCCGTGAGTGTGGACACCGGGACGGAGATCGTGTTGAGCTGGGTCGTCTCGGCCGCCTCGGCGCTCCTGATCCTGGCCACGGTCGTGGCTCACGAGCTCGCCCACGTAGTAGTCGCGCGGCGAAGTGGTCTTGCGCCGAAGGTCGTGGTGGTACAGCCGCTCGGCGGAACGTTTGTCATGGACTCCCGCCCCACGACCGCTCGCCAGGAGCTGAGGATCGCCGCCGCCGGCCCACTGCTCAGCTTGATCTTCAGCGTTGTCCTGGGCATCTCGGGCCTGGCTCTTGGCTTCGTCGCGGCGGACAACGTCACATGGTCGCTGCTCGCCGTCTGCCTTCTCGTACCCGGCGCCTTCAACGGGTTCGTCGCCCTGGTGAGCCTCGTTCCGGGCTATCCCATGGACGGTGCCCGGGTAGTGCACGCGATCGCGTGGGCCAGGAGCGGTCGGGCCGACTCGGCCACTCGGTCGGCTGTGCGAGTTGGTCGCTTCGCCGGCATGACCGTCATGCTGGCCGGCGGCGCGATGGCGTTCTTCCTTGACCCGGTCTGGGCCGGAGTGGCGATGGGGCTGGCCGGTTGGCTGCTTATCGGCTCCAGCCGGCTTCTGGAGCGGCGGCTGGCTATCGAAGAGCTGGTGTCCGGCGCCACGGTATCGGACGCCATCGCGGGTGACACGGCGCGCGTGCCGGCTCAGCTGACGCTGGACCTGTTCGCCGAAGCCTACCTGCGTGAGGGCATCGGCACCGCGGCTCTGGTCGAACGGAGCGGGCAAGTGGTCGGCGTTCTCGGCACGGGTCAGATCAGGAGAGTGCCCCGGCGACGCTGGAAGGAGGCTCGGGCCGAGACGGCAATGGCGCCAATCGACACGATTCCGCGCGTTGCGCCCGACGCCCCGCTCTGGCCGGCCCTCGAAAGCCTCGAGCGCTCGGGTCTCGACGCTCTCATCGTGGCCCCAGGGTCGCCGGACGAGGAGGTTAGCCTGATCACCCGAGCCTCAGTTTCCAGGGTGATCAGAGCGCGCGTTGCCAGGCAGATGCAGGTCGAGGGGTCCATAGCGCGCCTCGTCAAAGTCATCGGGCCGAATGCCCGCCGGCCGGACGGAGATGACGGAACGGACGCTGGGGCGCAAGGCGGCGATACGGGAGATGATCGCAAATGAACGACGACGGACGATTCGAAGCCGCCCCTGAGGACGCGCTCCGCGCGGATCGACGAAGGGCTGTACGGGCGGAGCGTTCCGCAAGGCCCCGGATGAGCGTCTTGATCGACCGGCCCATCGCCGCTCAGAGGGCCGTGGCCGAGGCGGAAGTCGTCATGTCCCAGCAAACGTTCAGTGCGGTGGTAGACGGCACCCTGGGCAACGGCGACGTCCTGACCGTGGCCGAGCTGGCCGGAGTGATGGCCGGTAAACGCGCGGGCGAGTTGATACCCCTCGTGCACCCGGTGGCGCTGACTGAGCTGGTCGTTCGAGGCACCCCGGATCGCGCCGCCGGCGCCATCCGGATCTCGGCCGAAGCGGCTGCCACGGCCCAGGCGGGCGTAGATATGCAGGCCCTCACGGCGGCGGCCGTCGCCGCCCTGACCATAGTGGATATGGTGCGCGAGGATGACCCGGCGGTGTCTATCCGGCAGGTTCGACTCGTATCGCGATCCGCCGGGGAAGCGGAGCCGTGGCGGCGCCCGGCGGCGCCCAGCCCCAGGGCGCCGCACGGGTCGCGCAGCGCGGGCCGCATCACCCCGGGCCAGTACGTTCCGGGGCGCACTCCACCGAAACGCGGCGCCCGGTAGTACGTTCAGCCGTAGCCCCGGACTCGTTCAGGCAGAGGCGTTGGGGGACGCGCGAGGCGTACAGTCTGGTGGCATAGGGCGCCGGCAGGCGAGAAGGAGAGCCTCTTGCTTGATACGCGGGTCGCGTTGCCGCTCGTCATCTTCTTCGCCATGGGCGCCGCCACTCTGTGGCTGGTGTGGCGGGTGGTTGTCGCGGGCGGGCGAGCGCGACGGGAGAAGGCCGCCGGAGGCGCGGCAGCGGAGATCGCCAGGCGGAGCGACGAGTTGCTCGGGGACATCCAGGCGCGCGCCGATGACGTGCGACGCCGCAAGACCCCTCCCGGCGAAATCCGAGACGAGCTCGCGCGAGCCCGGACAGATCTCGAGAAGAGCCGGCGAGACGCGGCCGCCCTCGCCCGAAGCGACGCCTGGGGGGCGACGGCCACGGCTCTGGCCGACGACATCGAACGGGCCGCAAGGTCGATCGACCTCCTCCTTCACGGCAGCGAGTTGATGGCCGAGTCTCGGGCTCCCGAAGCCGGCGAAGGAGAGATGGCCGTCAAGCGCGGCTACCTGAACCTCGTGCACGCCCGGGAGGCGATCCAGGAGCGCCGCGAAGAGATCATTGCCGCGGCACGGGCGCGCTGAGGCCGCTCGCCGGGCCCGCACCGCCCGGATGCTATGCTCGTGGTCCGGCGCAATTCCGATCCCCCTTGGAGGCTAGCAACGGTGCGTTGCCCGCGCTGCGGCGAACGAGAAACCCGGGTCATCGACTCACGCGATCTTGACGACGCCAGCATCCGGCGCCGGCGGGAGTGCGTGCGCTGTGCCGCGCGGTTCACGACCAACGAGAGGATCGAGGCGCCCCGGCTTGTCGTTCTCAAGAGGGACGGCGTGCGCCAGGAGTTCGACCGTGAGAAGCTTGCCGGCGGGCTCCGCAAGGCGCTGACCCGACGGCCCGTCCCCGACGACGCAGCCGACCGGGCCGCCGACCAGATCGAGGCGGAGCTCAGGGCCGCCGGATCGTCCGAGGTGGAGTCGTCGGAGATCGGCCGTCTGGCCATGGATATGCTGCGCTCGATCGACCAGATCGCCTACATCCGATTCGCCAGTGTCTATCAGAGCTTCGAAGACCTGGAGGCCTTGAAGCGCGAGGTGGACAACCTCTACGCCAGGCGCGAGAGCGGGGCGACCGTCAAGTGAGCGTCCTGTCGGACCGCGCCATTCAGGCGGCCCTCGCGCAGGGCCGGATCAAGATCGAACCCTGCGATGCCTCGGACGTGCAGCCGTCGTCGGTAGACCTGCACCTGGACGGCAGCTTCCGCGTCTTCCGCAACAGCCGCTATCCGTACATCGACGTCCGCGTGCCGCAGCCGGACCTGACTGAGCTCGTGGCCGTCACGGGCGACGAAGCTTTCGTTCTTCACCCTGGCGAATTCGTCCTTGGCCAGACTCTGGAATGGGTGGAGCTGCCGGACGATCTCGTGGCCCGCCTGGAGGGCAAGTCGTCTCTCGGCAGGCTCGGGCTGCTCATCCACTCCACCGCCGGCTACGTGGATCCCGGGTGGAAGGGCAAGCTGACCCTGGAGCTTTCGAACGTGGCCAACCTTCCGATCGCGCTCTACGCGGGCATGCGGATCGGCCAGATCAGCTTCCTCGAAATGTCCGGCCCGGTTGCCAGGCCGTACGGATCGCAGGGCCTGGGCTCGAAGTACCAGGGACAGGCCGAACCCACGGCCTCGGCATTCTTCGAGGATTTCGCCTCAGGCCGGGCCGAGGGCGCGGGCGAGCGCGGCGGAACTGCCCCGGGCGACGAACGATGACCGCCCTCTTCGAAGCGGTGCACTGGTCGACGGATCTTGGCGGCGGGACGAGCGTAGCCCTCATCCAGGCGGGCATGTTCCGCTCGGACGCGGGCGCACTCCTCGGTGTCGTGCCTCGGGTCATGTGGGACCACCTCGTGGCCGACGAGATCGACCCGCAGCACCGGATCCTGCAGGCGCTCAACTGCCTCCTGGTGCAGACGCCGGCCGGACGCGTTCTCGTGGAGACCGGCATCGGCGATCGCATCTCGGACAAGGGCCGTGCGATGCGCGACTACAGCGGTCCCTGGATCGCTCCGGCGCTTGAGGCCGCCGGCTTCGCTCCGGACACGGTCGACGTAATCGCCGTCAGTCACCTCCACTACGACCACGCCGGCGGTGTGCTACGGGCGGACGGTCAGCCGGCGTTTCCGCGGGCCCGTTTCGTGGCCCAGCTGGCCGAATGGGAGATCGCCATGGGCGACAACCCCAGACTGGTCGCCGGCTACGACCAGCCGGAGTTGCGCTTGTACCGGGACCTCGGACTGCGCGGCGCGGTTCAGGGCGAGGCGGAGATACTGCCGGGCGTGTTCGTCGTGCCGACCGGAGGCCACTCCGCGGGTCATCAGGGCGTCGTGGTTCGGGGCCGCGATCAGACCGTAGGCTTCCTGGGCGACCTGTTCATGCGGCCGTGGAGCGCGAACCCAAAGTGGGTTACCGCGTTCGATGACTTCCCCCTCGACTCTGTCACCATCAAGGCGGCGCTGTTCGCCCGGGCCGCAGACGAAGCCTGGACGATAGTCTTGTCCCACGAGCCACGGCACCCGGTCGGCCGGCTCGTGCGCGATCGAGAGCGCTTCCGCTTCGACCCCCTCGTCTAGACCGGACTGAGGCGCCCGTCGGGCCCGATCCGCTGTAACATCGCGCCGGGCCCCCGTAGCTCAGTGGAATAGAGCGCCGCCGTCCTAAGGCGGGCGTCGTCGGTTCGAGTCCGGCCGGGGGCGCCAACGCATCCGCCCGGCCGGTCGGCTGGAGCCGCGATGCCAAGCCTCCCGTGAGGGATCCAGCCGATGTCCTTCCGCGCCCGCCTCGCCACCGTCGTCGCATTCGCCGCGGCCATGGCCTACCTCGAGTCGGCCGTCGTCGTGTATCTCCAGCGCGCCATAGGGATGGCCCCAGGTCAGCTCTTCCCGCTCCGCGGGCCGGAGATGGTCGGCGATCTGGCGGCCATCGAAGTCGGCCGGGAGGCCGCCACACTCGTCATGCTGGCCATGGTCGGCTGCCTCGCCGGCAGGCAGCGGCTGGACCGATTGGCCTGGACGGCCGTCGCCTTCGGGATCTGGGACGTCCTGTATTACGCCTGGCTGTGGGCGTTCATCGGCTGGCCGCCCTCGCCTGGGACGTGGGACGTGCTGTTCTTGATACCGGTCCCGTGGATCGGCCCGGTCTGGTCGCCGGTCATCGTGAGCCTTGCCTTGATCGGCTTCGGCGTGGCCGTGGCTGGCGCCGCCGAAGCCGGCCGGAGCTTGCGTGCCGGCAAGCTCGACCTTCTCCTGGGTGTCGGCGGCGGCGCGATCGTCGTCTTGAGCTTCACACTGGACGCCGGGCGGATCATGGGAGGCGGCCTGCCGGGCTGGTTCCCATGGCCCATCTTCGCCGCCGGGATGACCCTGGCCGCTGCCGGCGCCATCCACGTCCTGATCCAGCCCGATGTTCACGGGCTTGACTGAGGGCTCCTGCGGCCGACTCCTCTAGAGAGAGGCCGGCAGGGACGCCGACCTGCAGCCCGAGGTTTGGATGGAGCCGAAGGTCCGCTGGGATTTCAATGAGCTGCTGACGCCTATGCTCGGCGCCGCCGAGGAGATGCTGTCGCAGACCGGGGCGTTCCGGCCATTCGGCGCGAGGGTAGCCAGCGGCGGACAGGTGGCGATGATCGACGTTACGCCCAACGCCGTCGACCCTTCGGGGCCCCTCGTGATGGACGCGTTGTACGCCACATTCCGGCTGGAGGCCCGGGCCGGCACGATCCGCGCCTGTGGTGTGTGCTGGGACGCGAAGGTCCCATCGGAGGATGGCCGTGGTCTGACCGACGCGATCGCGATCGGCCTGGAGCATCGCGACGCGGACCCGACGGTTGTGGTCTGCACTTACGAGCGGGACCTGCGTGGCGGCCTGCACTTCGCCGAGCCCATTTCATCCGCGGGCGCCAGGCACGTCTTCGGCGACGTCCGCTTCTGCTGAGCGCCCCGGCCCGGCCCGGCCCTGCACCGCGGCCAATCCGCGACTCTGAGCCGCCGCCAACGTGCCAATGCCGATCTAGTCGTATGCTGTCGCGCGCGGCCGGCGTATTCAAGGCCGTCACGCAGTCCAGCGGTGCCCCGTCATCGGCACGGCCGCGGGCGCGGCCACGGATCGACGCGGAGGAGCACGGTTTTGAACGTTCGCCGGCAACGCGCCATAGCGAGGGCCTTGCCCGGTGCGATCGTCTACGCGTGCATGTGTATCGCGCTTGCGGCCACGGCCTGGCTCGCGGCCGGCAGCGTCTACGCTCTGCAGCCCTCCTCGACTCCGGCTCCGATTTCGACCGCGACGCCGACCCTCGATGCCACCGTCGAGCCGACTGCCTCGCCCAGCCAGACGCCCGAAGCTTCCGACACGCCCACGCCCACGGCCGACCCGACCGGCGGGGCTACTCCCGCCCGGACGACCCCCCTCTTCGTCATCGACGTGTACAAGGACAACACCTTCGTGTCCCAGACGACGAAGGAGGCCTGCACCGCGGGCGCCGTGCAGAACATGCTCAACCTCATCGGGCCCAAGGTGGACAAATCGGCCGCTCGCCAGACCCAGATCAGCGACCTGCTCGTGGCCAATACCACCAAGCAGGACAGCCATGACGGTGGCTACGGTCCGGAAGGCTGGGCGATCACCCTCACGCAGCTCGGGGGCGGCAACTACAAGCTGATCGTCGACCCGTCACTGTCGCAGGCGATGCACGACGCGGCCGTCGCCCTGCGCCGCACGGGCCGGCCGGTCGGCCTGCTGTCATGGAAGGGCGCCCACTCCTGGGTCATGACGGGATTCAGGACGGATCGCGATCCACGCAAGTACTCCACGTTCACGCTGTATGGCGCCTACATAGTCGACCCGTTCTACCCGCGCCACAGTTCGATCTGGGGCCAGACGATGGGCCCGGATACGTACCGGGACTGGGTGGATCTGAGCCACGATTTCCTGGGTTGGAAGCGCCCCGACAGCCGCTATCCCGAGAGGGACGGCAAATGGCTGCTGGTGGTCCCGTACTAGGAGCCTTGACTCTGGGCCGCACGGCCGCAAGGCCCCAATCCCCCCACGTGCGGGGGATGCCCTATTGGTGGCTGACTTCCCGGGGCGGAGCGCCCACAATACCGACGGAATGCAGCACCAGATCCCCGATTCCCGAGCCGAGCTGCCGTCCCAGCGTCTCTTCGCCGAACATGCCGGAGAAGAGACGTCCCCGACCAACATCCCCGACATGACGCTTCCAGGGGAAGAGGCCGAACGGACGGCTCGGTCGCGGCTGTTCGACGAGGTGCTGGCGGGCGTCGAATTGGTCCTCGCGGCCGACGGCGTCGCGTTCTGGAGGGAAGAAGCGGACCATAGCCTGGTCCTCACGGCCAGCCGGTCGATGTCTCCCGAGGTGCTGGCGACGCTCGACCGGGAGGTCGTGGCGGCGCTTCAGTCGATCATGCAGCGCTGGCCGGACAGCCCTCTGGTGGCGGTGCCGCTCGAGGACGCCGCCAACCCGATCGCCGAGGAGGTCCGCGCGCTCGCCCAACAGGAAGGGATCGTCGGCCTGGCCGGCGTGCCGTGCCGGACTCCGGGCGAGATGCTCGGGATGATGCTGGTGGTGCATCGTCGCCCGCATCCGTGGACCGTCCGCGAGCTGGGACTGGCGACCGGTTTCGCCGGCCAGCTGGCGACTGCCATGCAGAATGCCCGCCTGTACTCGTCGGTCCGGGCGCTGGCAAACCGCCTTACCGTCATTCACGAGCTGAGCCTGCGGCTCGCCCGGCTGCGTGACGAGAACGCCATTCACGGCGCCATAGTGGCCGAGGTCGCCCGGTTGGTGGAATGCGACTCAGTTCGCGTCTACCGTCCTGACCCTGACGGCGCCTACCGGGTTGTGGCGGCTTCCGCGCGCGGCGAGGCACCCGAGGCAGCTGCAGAAAGCGACGCGACGCGGGGAAGCTACGCCGAGACTCTGCCGGCCTGGGTGGCAAAGCGGAACGAGGCGCTGGTGGTGCCGGACGCCTCCGTGGAGCGTGGCTCGATCCGCCGGCTGACCGCCGGCCCGGAGTCCGTACTGCTCGTTCCGATGGCCTACGCGGACGATGTCCTGGGCGTGCTCGTCGTATCGAGAGGGGGAGCCAACCGGTACGGCCCGGACGACGAGCAGGCGCTCTCGATCTTCGCCCGATATGCGGGCCAGGCACTCGTGAACGCGGCCAACATCGACCGTCTCGAGCGTCAGCAGGCGACGCTCGAGCAGCAACTCTCGGGCGAGAGACGCCTCCTCGATATCAGCGAGCATCTTGTCTCGACGCTGGACCCGCGCCAGGTTCTCGAAGAGATCGCCGACAGCATCGGTACCGTCGTCCGCTACGACCGACTGACCGTCTACAGGCACGACCAGGGCAGCGGCCGGATCGAGCCGGTCGTCTCACGCCCCCTACCTGAAGACGGCACCCCGATCGATCCCGAGATTCGTTCGCTTGACGAAGGCGTCACGAGCTGGGTCGTCGGCAGGGGGGATGCCGTCTGCGCGAACGGGATCAGCGGCGGATCGGTCTCGACGGCGTTGGCCCCTGGATGGCAGGGCGGGGGCCATGCCGCAGGCGTGGACTCCGCGGCCGCGACTCCCGCCCACCCAGACAGCGCGCTGGCGGAGACCGCGGCAGCCAGTGACGGCGACATCGCCAATTCGGACGCTCAGAACCTGATCGTCGTGCCACTCCGCGTTCACGGCGAGGTCGTGGGCAGCCTGAACCTGGCTCGCGTCGGTGGTGCTCGAGCGACGTTCACAGAGCCTGAATTCGAGCTCTGCAAGCTGTTCGCGAGCCAGGCGTCGATCGCACTTCAGAACGCCGAAACGCACCGGACGATCGCGACTCGGGCCGACCTGGACTCGCTGACCGGCCTTCGCAATCACGGCACATTCCAGCGCGACCTCGATGCCCTGATCGAGGCCGGCGATCCGTTCTCGCTGCTGATGATGGACCTCGACTCCTTCAAGGCCTACAACGACACGTTCGGCCATCCGGCCGGCGACGAGCTGCTGCGGACGGTCTCGACCGCCGTCGTAGGCGCAACTCGCCAGAACGACCGAGCCTACCGATACGGAGGCGACGAGTTCGCGCTGCTCCTGGTCGGCCCGGGCAGCGACCACGCAGACGACGTGGCTCGACGCATTCGCGCGGCCGTGCGCACGTCCGTCGCCAACGTTCGGCCGGGCGCCGACAGGCTGGGCCTGGGCGTGAGCATCGGCGCGGCGAAGTGGCCTACGGATGGTCCGGCCAAGGCCGATCTGGTGGCTGCCGCCGATGCCGCGTTGTACGAGGAGAAGCGCAACCGGCCCGAGTCGCGCTAGCAGCCGCACCAGCCGACACGCCGGAGGTCGCGCGGGCGGCCCCGCAGGCGCGAGGCCCGTTCCGGCGGACGCCTGGTAGCGACCACCGGGCTCACTGGCACAGCTGGAAGTGGCGCCCCCTACGCTCGCCTATACTCGCCCAATGCGCCGATTTCTCTGCATCGCCGCCCTTGTCGGGCGTTTCTCCGGCCAGAGTTACGTCTGGCGCGCGCTCCCTCTGCGCCGGCCGGTCGCTCTCGAGTGGAGGTTGCCCGCGAACGCCGTTCACGGGACCACGCTTGACTGGTGGTTGCTCCGATGATGGGGACGTGGCCCGGCCAGGCGCCCAGCCGCAGCCCCGGCCGCCACCGGCCCATCGCGGTGGTCATCGCAGCCGTGGTCGTTGTGGCCGCGGTCGCCCTGGTGTCGAGCAGGCTTCCGGAGCCAAGCCCGTCGCCTTCTCCCTCCGCCGGACACGGATCGTCATCGGGCGCCGTCGCTGTCTACGCCTCACCGGCCTCTTCCTTCGACCCTGTGGTTCAGTCCGATGCCGCCAGCGCGCAGATAGTCGCCCAACTCTATGAATCGCTGACCGCTATTGACTCGGCCGGACACGTCCAGCCGGCCCTCGCCTCCGGGTGGACGGTATCCGACGGCGGCAAGCGCCTGGTCTTCCAGCTCCGGCCGGGCCTCAAGTTCTCGGATGGGTCAGCGTTGGCCGCCTCTGACGTCGTGGCGAGCTGGATGCGAGTGATCTCACCGGATCATCCCAGCCAGCTGGCCTCGCTCCTGGACGATGTCGCGGGTGCACGCTCCTACCGCGAGGGAGTGGGCGACGCCTCTACCGTCGGCCTGTCCGCGCCGGCGGCCGATCGGGTCCAGGTCGACTTCATCGCGCCGGCGTCCGACTTTCCGGCGGTCGTATCAAGCCCGACACTCGCGGTCGCCCCGGCCAAGGCGGCCACTCAATCGTGGATCTTCACCGTGTCGTCGTTCATAGGCAGCGGCGGCTACGTCCTTAGCGCCGACAACGAAACCGAGACGACGCTGAAGGCCAACCCCTACTACTGGGCCGGCCCACCGGCGATCGCCACGGTCCACGTCCTGCACTCGATCGGGGGCAAGAGCCCTGTGACTGAGTTCGAGAACGGCAACCTCGACTACACGCCGATCAGCGTCTACGACGCCTCCTGGATCGCCTACGACAGGACTCTGGGGCCGAGTCTGCGCATCGAGCCGTCGCCTTCGATCGAGTACTACGGCTTCGACACGACAAAGGCGCCATTCTCGGACGTTCACGTGAGACGGGCGTTCCAGATGGGGATCGACTGGCGGCGGCTCGTCGACCTCCAGGCCGATTCGCTCGAAGTCCCGGCCACGGGCATGGTCCCGGCCGGAGTGCCGGGCCACAGCGCCACCGACTACGGGCCGGTCTTCGATCTGCAGCAGGCGAAAGCGGAGCTGGCCACGGCCGGTTACCCGGACGGCGCCGGCTTCCCGAAGGTCATGCTCGTCACGGCCGGTGCCCCACTCGACGAAGCCATCGTCCGGCAGGTCCACGACAATCTCGGCATCGACCTCACCTACGAGGCCCTCGATTGGACGACATACAACACCCGGTTGCTCTCAGATCCGCCGGCAATGTGGAACATGGGCTGGGTGGCGGACTATCCGGGCGCCAATGACTTCCTGGGCATCTTGCTGGGGTCTGGACAGATCAACAATTTCGGCCGTTGGTCGTCGAGCGACTTCGACGCCGCTATCGCCAGCGCCCAGGCCGCAACCAATTCTTCCTCGACCCAGCAGGCGTTTGACCGGGCGGAGGCGATCGTGAATGACCAGGCACCCGTGATACCCGTCGACTACGGGTCCACCTACTCACTGGCGAATCCCCGGCTGCTCGGCGCCGTCCCCAACGGCCAGGGACTCGTGCGCTACGCCGGATTGGCCTGGGCGGGGGCGTCATGACAGGATCTGCCGGCAGGCTTCGCGTTCTTCTGGCCGTCGGTGCGCTGGCGAGCTTGACGTTCCTCTCGACGCCCGCGGGCGCCCTGGCCGCCGACCCAACCTTCGGCACGCCGACGGCAACCTCGAGCTTCGGCAAGGGTATCGACTTCTCGCAGCCGTACTCGGGCGGCTCGATCAAGACGGCATCGATCGTCTTGCAGGTCGAAGGCACCTTCGGCATTTCCGTCGACCAGGCGGAGGTTTCGGGCTCGAAGCTCAGCTATTCGGTGGATACTTCCGCCGGCGAGATTCAGCCGAACACGAAGGTGACTGCCTACTTCGAAATCGTGACCGGCGACGGCCGGACGGTGGCTGGGCCCGACATTTCGATCACCTACCTGGACGACCGATACTCCTGGCGCACCAAGGTCGGGAAGATCGTGACGATCCACTGGTATCAAGGCAGCGACTCATTCGCCGAGCAGGCCCTTCAAATGGGCGAGGACGGCATAGCCAAGGCGGCCACCTTCCTCGGTTACAACGAGACCGAACCGGTCGACTTCTACGTCTACGCCGACCAGGCGCCCTTCTACGACGCACTGGGCCCGTCCACCCGAGACAACGTCGGCGGGGAGGCCAATACCCAGACCCGCACCCTTTTCGCCCTCGTAGCGCCCGACGAGCTGAGCTACGCGGCGAGCGTCGTCCCACACGAGTTGACCCATGTGGTCTTCGACGACGTCACGGGCAACCCGTACCACTTCCCGCCGCACTGGCTGAATGAGGGCGTCGCCGTCTACGTGTCCCAGGGCTACGACGCCTCGGACCAGTCGCTCGTTCGCAACGCCGTCTCGGGGCGCACGCTGATGCCCTTGACGGCGATCCGCGGCCAGTTCCCGACCACGCAGGAGCAGTTCTACCTGGCCTACGCGGAGTCCGTGTCCGCCGTCGACTTCTTCATCCGCAAGTACGGCCACGACGACATGGTCAAACTGATGCAGGCGTTCAAATCCGGTGCCTCGGACGACGAAGCGTTCACGGCGGCCATCGGGATGGGCGTCGACGCGTTCGACTCAGCCTGGCAGGCCGATCTGGGCGTGACGGCGATGACGTCGTTCGGCCCGCAGCCCGCCCCAACCGGGCCGGTTCCGCCGGGCTGGACGGCTGAAGGCCTCAGCGGCGCGGGTTCGCCCGCGACGGCCGGGCCGGGCAATCCCGCGCAGCCGGCCGCGGGCACGTCCGTTCCATCGGCCAGCCCTGTCGAGCCGGCGAACGGAGGCAGCGGCTCGGAGCCGCTGGTCCTGCTACTGGGCGGCGTAACGGCGGTCCTGGCGCTCGCGCTCACGGGCCGGCGCCGCATCAAGGGCGACAGTCTGCGCGGCAAACCGGCGCCCTGAGCGCCACCGCGAGGTTCCGTGTCTGGTAGGCTTGGCCGCCACCGACTGGCGCAGGGCGCCATTCATGTACAAGGGTCTGCCTTCAGTGCCTTCCAACAACAGCGGGGTCGTCGAGTTCTTGCTGGGGGACGTGGTCCGGTTGCGGCGCGTCCACCCATGCGGTGGCTCGGAGTGGCTCGTGGACCGGCTGGGCGCTGATATTGGTCTGCGCTGCCGTTCGTGCGGCCGTCACGTTCTGCTGGAGCGGCGCATCCTGGAGCGGCGCCTGGTGGCGTTCGAATCTCGAGGCGATGCCAGCCTGAGCCGGGCGGCGGCTGCGCAAACGCCGTCGAGCCCCTCCGTGATCGACCGGGCGCGATGAGTTCCCCGGGACGAACGGATGCGGCCGCCATGGACGCCGCCGACGCCGGCGAGGCTGGCGGTGGCGGGGTCGCGATCCTGCGCAACCGGCCGTTCCTCCTGCTGTGGCTGGCCCAGCTTGCCACTCAGGTGGGCGGCAACATGGTCATCTACGGTCTGGCCATCCTGATCTCGATGTCCACTCGGTCTAACACCGCGGTGGGCGCGCTTCTTCTGAGCTACCTGATTCCGGCGATCATCTTCTCGGCGATAGCCGGCGTCTTCGTCGACAGGGTCGACAAGCGCCACATGCTTGTCGTCACGAACGTGCTGCGGGGCATCGCCTACCTGGCCATCGTGTTCGTGGACAGCAATCTGGCGATGCTCTACCTGCTGATGATCTTCGTCGCCACCGTGACGACCTTCTTCGGCCCGGCCGAGGCATCCATGATCCCGTTCCTGGTGCCGAGGTCGCAGCTGCTCGCGGCCAACGGCTTGTTCACCCTGACCATGAACGTCGCGTTCGCGCTCGGCTTTGCCCTGATGGGCCCGTTCCTGGTCGCGCTGGCCAGCCCCCAGGCCCTCATCGTCATCGTCGCGATCCTGTACTTCGTGGCGGCCGTGTTCACCTGGACGTTACCGTCATCGCCGCCGCCGGTGGACGACACCGTCTCGGCCGGCCAGGCGATGGCGGTCGCCGAACGGGCCGTCGAGGCGATGATGAAGGAGCTCACCGAAGGCATCGCCTACATCCGCGACCACCGCCCGATCGGCTGGTCGCTCTCGTACCTCGGGCTCACCGGCGCGCTCGTCGGCATTCTCGGCACCCTCGGCCCGGGTTTCGCGAAGACGACCCTGGAGCTCGGCGAGAAGGACTTCGTCGTGGTCGTCCTGCCGCTCGGCATGGGCATCGTGGCCGGCATCCTCAGCCTCAACGCCTACGGCCGGTTGTTCCACCGCCGCCGGGCCATCGAGGTCGGCATGATCGCCCTGGGCGTGTTGGTCGCCTTCCTGGCCGTAGCGGGCCCGATCTCGCACTTCCTCGAGGCGAACGTCGCCGGCCAATTCAAGACAATGAGCCGGATCGTGTCCGTACTGGGTCTGGTCATCGGCCTCGCCTTCTGCATCGGCTTCGCCTACGCCGTCGTGGCCATTTCGTCGCAGACGCAGCTGCAGGAAGACCTGCCTGAAGAGGTTCGAGGCCGCGTGTTCGGGGTGCTCAATATGCTCGTGTCGATCGCCAGCCTGGCTCCGATCATCGTCATCGCGCCCGTGGCGGACCTTGTCGGCCAGGAGCCGGTGATCTTCGTCGTCGGCATAATCGTGGGCCTGTGGGGGGTTGCGAGCGTCATCAACCGCGGCCCGCTACTGGCCGGCGAACTCGAGGCCCGCGCGGGCGGTGCCCGAAGCGCAGCTCCGTTCGACCCCGTGACCACCGCGTCGGGCGGCACCACCGTCGGGGCGCAGATCGAAGTCCCGGTGAGCGGCAAAGACTGAGCGTGGACGCCGGATCGATCCCAGGCCAGACCGGCGGTGGGACTCCACCTGGCTGGCGGTTGGCAGCCGGATCGCTCCTGCTCGGCGGATTCGCCGTCGGGTACAAGGCCGGAGGGCGGAAGGCCGGCAAGGCTCTCGCTGTCTTGACCGCTGGGATTGCCGTCGGTTGTGCGGTTCCGGTGGCGCTGGCCTCGCGTCGACCGCCCATCTCCCCGGACGACGCCAGGGACGCACTCGGCGACGCAGTCGATCGGCCGACGTTTACAATTCTGGTGGCCGCTCGCGACGAAGCCGTCGTCCTGGGGCGGCTGGTCGGGGATGTCGCCGCGCAGGATTACAGAGCTGCGGACGGTTCGCCGCTGTTCGAACTGGTCGTGGTGGACGACAGGTCCGAGGATGGCAGCGGACGTGTCGTCCACGATCAGGCGGAGCAGGCAGGCATCGGCTCGGTCACGAGGGTCATTCGCCGGCAGGGCGATCGACTGCCGGACGGGAAGGGCGCGGCCCTGACGGCGGCCCAGCCGGGAGTATGCCGGGGCGACGTTGTGGCGGTGCTCGACGCGGATGCCAGGATCGCGCCCGGGTTCCTTCGAACCGCCGCGGGATACTTCGCGGCCGGCGCTCCGGCGGTTACGGCCAGGCGGCGGATCATCGACGCCGAGAGCGGTTGGCTGGCGGGCGCTCAAGCCGACGAGCAGACGCTGGACGGCGAGCTGAATCGCGGCCGGTGGGCCATGGGCGGCTGTTCCGAGTTTCGAGGCAACGGGATCATGGTCCGTCGCGACCTGCTGGCTCGCGTCGGGGGCTGGCGCGCGGCCGCGCTGACCGAGGACATCGATCTTTCCAGCCGCGTAGCCGCCGTCGCGGGCACCGGGGTGGCCTGGGCCATAGACGCCGAGGTCTGGGAAGAGCCCGTTCGGACGCCGGACGCTCTGCTGCGGCAGCGTTACCGCTGGGCCGAAGGCGCGGTCCGGCGGGCCTTCGAGCACGGTCCGGCCGTCGCGGCGAGCCCCGGGCTGAGCCTGGGCGCCAAGCTGGACTTCGCGGCGTACGCCGGCCAGCTGGCCGTTCCGGCGGTCGGTCTGGGCGCCGCCGCCGCCGCTGTCCGGGGCAGACGCGGCATGCTGGTCGCCCTGCTGGCCGGCTACTTCGGCGTCGGCGCCGTCCTGGGCTGGGACGCGCTCCGCTGGGAGCGGGCAGGGGAGGGGAGCAGCCTCTCGGGGCCGCCGAGGCTGCGCCGGGCGCTGCGGGTGGCGTTGTTCAGTGGCGTCTGGCTTATCGCCGTGCCCCGAGCGCTCTGGAGGCTGGCCTTCGGTCGCGGGTCGATCCAGTACGAGAAGATGCCGCACGACGGCGAGGGCAGCGCTGGCTGGGACGCCTGATGCCGTCGGTGCCTCTCCCGTCCATGCGAGGCGCCGCCGCCCTGTGCTACGATCCGCCGCGCACCCGGGCGGTTAGCTCAGTTGGTTAGAGCGCATGCTTGACATGCATGAGGTCAGAGGTTCAAGTCCTCTACCGCCCACCATCTCCAGCCGGCGGACCATCCGCCGGGCAAACGGATCAGACTCACAAAGCTGAGAACGGGGCAGACCGCGCCGGGACAACCCAAGAGAGCCGTCGATGCGGCGAAGGCCGCAGCTGCGACAGACGGCGATTGGATCGGCGAGAGGGACCACCCGCGAGCGGCCGGTGAACCGGCCCGGGATCCGCCCGTTAGCGCGGGAAGAGCGCGTCGCGCCCATCACGAAGTGGGGGCGGCGAAGGCGGGTGGAACCGCGAGAGACACCTCTCGTCCTGTCGGGCGAGAGGTTTTGTGTTTTCTGAGCTACGACGTCAGAGGCCAGGAAGGCAGGCAGACATGAGCGAAGACCCCGGCAAGTCCGGCCAGGAACCCGCCGTCGACGAGGCCGAGTATTTCGTCGTCGCCGAGAGAGGCTCGGTCGAGGAACTCCTCGACGCCGACGCCCACTCGGACCTGGACGCGATGCGCCATTCGACCGCCCACGTAATGGCCCAGGCCGTGGTGGAGCTCTTCCCGGACGCGCAGCTCGGCATCGGGCCCGCCATCGAGGACGGCTTCTACTACGACTTCCTGTTGCCGCGCCCGCTGACGCCCGACGACCTCGCGACGATCGAGGCCGGCATGAAGGCGTCGGTCGCCGCCGACCACAAGTTCGTCCGCTCCGAGGTTCCGTTCGAGGAAGGCCGGACGTTCTTCGAGAAGCGCGGCCAGCCATTCAAGGTGGAGATCCTCAACGACCTCGCCACCGCGGCTGGAGCCACCGGCCAGGCCCTGCCGCCCACGACAACCTACCAGCACGGTCCGTTCGTCGACCTGTGCAAGGGGCCTCACGTTGCCAGCACGGGCAAGATCGGGGCATTCAAGCTCATGACGGTGGCCGGCGCGTACTGGCGCGGCTCCGAGAAGCGGCCCATGCTGCAGCGCATCTACGGCACGGTCTGGCAGACGCAGGCCGAACTCGACGCCTACCTGGCGCGTCGGGAAGAGGCGAAGAAGCGCGATCATCGCCGCCTGGGCGTCCAGCTCGATCTGTTCAGCTTCCACGACGTCAGCCCGGGCTCGGCCTTCTGGCATCCGAAGGGCCAGTTGCTGTGGCGCACGCTCAAGACGGCCATCCGCGAGGTCCAGGAACGGCGGGGCTACCAGGAAGTGGCCACGCCGATGCTCGTCCACAAGAAGCTCTGGGAGCAGTCCGGGCACTGGGCGAACTACAAGGACAACATGTTCGTCCTGGAGTCCGAGGGGCAGACGTTCAGCCTCAAGCCGATGAACTGCCCCGAGTCCACGTTCATCTACAAGAGCCGCCTGCGCTCTTACCGGGATCTGCCGCTTCGGTACTCCGACTTCGGCCGCCTCCACCGAAACGAACGGTCGGGCACGCTGTCCGGCTTGACGCGCGTCAGGCACTTCGTCCAGGACGACGGCCACATCTACCTACGCCCCGATCAGCTGCAGGCCGAGATCGCGGCTCTGCTGGGCGAGGTCTACGAGGTCTATGCCTGGTTCGGCCTCGAGCCGAGCTTCACCTTCGGAACCAGGCCGGAGAAGGCGCTCGGCGATCCCGCCCTGTGGGAGATGGCTGAGGCGCAGATCAAGGCCGCCCTGGACGCGCTCGGCAAGCCCTATCGGCTCAAGCCGGGCGACGGAGCCTTCTATGCCCCGAAGATCGACATCCAGATAGAGGACGCGCTCGGACGCGAGTGGCAGACGGCGACGATCCAGGTCGACCTGGTCATGCTCCCGGAGCGGTTCGACTGCACCTACATCGACGAGAACGGCCAGGCCGTCCGGCCGATGACGATCCACCGGGCCATCTACGGCTCCCTCGAACGCTTCATCGGCGTTTTGGTGGAGCATTTCGGCGGCGCCTTCCCGGTGTGGTGTTCCCCGGTCCAGGCGGTCGTGATCCCGATCGCGGATCGCCACGTGGATGCCGCTCGGGAGCTGGCCGGCCTGCTTCGGGCCCGAAAGTTGCGGGTTGAAGTGGACGACTCGGACGGCCGCATGCAGAACAAGATCAGGCTGGCCCAGGAGCAGAAGGTCCCGTACATGCTGGTGCTCGGCGACCGCGAGGTCGAAGGGCGCACGGTCGCGATCCGGAACAGAGCCGGAACCCAGGAGAACGGCGTGGGCTGGGATCAGCTCATCGAGCGCATGGCCGAGGAGACAGAGTCGCGCAGGCCGTAGCCGGCGGCTGCAGGTGCTCCTGCCGCTGGCTGCGCGGTTGACCGCCGCGCGCTCGAGGCGCATCCACCTGCTCGGTCCCTGGAGGGCTAGCGAGTAGCCGGGCGAACCGGGCTACTTGGGAATCTGCGGCGAATGCACCAGCGACATCTGCCAGCCCTGCTTCGTGTAAGTGACCACCCAGACCTCGTAGGGGTCGCCCGTTGAAGCCAGCGCCATCCACTTGACGCTGACGACGTACGCGTTCTTCTGGTCGATCGACCAGCTACGGCCCTCGATCCACTGGGTCAGAGTGAGGCTGTTGGGCGGGTTCAGCTCCAGGAGATAGTCCGTCCCGCATACCGCCAGGAACGTGGCCCGCTCGGCCTCGTACTTCGTCTCCGAGTTCTGCCAGACGGCCTGACCCATCTTGCTGAGCATTTGCCAGGTCCGAGGATAGGCCTTGAGCAGAAGGTAGTCCTCGTACCGCTTCACGAACAGGAAGGCGCCCGGACCTCCCGTCGGCAGGGGTGTCGGGGTAATCCGCGGGTCGAGGGTGGGAGTGGGGGTTGGGGTAGGAGTCGGCGTGGGAGAGGGAGTTGGCGACGGTGTCGCCGTCGGGGACGGCGTAGGTGTCGGAGCGGGAGTTGGCTCGCTGGACTGGCAAGCCACGACGGCAGCCGCGACAAGAACCAGAGCTGCCACGTAGGCCCAAAGTGACCGCCCCATCATCGCTCCTCACACATGCTGAGCATTCGCGCAATCCATCATCACACACATCGGCCGCATCGCGCCCACGGCCCGGAAACCGCCCCTCGGGTGTTTGCCGCTCGCTGAATCCCTGTGCTATAGTCCCGCGGGCGAACGCCCCGGCGCCGTCATGGCGTCGGGTATGGTGTGTTCGTCTGCTTACGGTCCTGAACGACCTCCAGCGGAATCTGGAACACGCATAGAAGGGGTTCGACATAAGCCGAGACCTGCGCATCAATCAGATGATCCGCGTGTTCGACGTGCGGCTCGTCGACGAAGACGGTAGCCAACTCGGCGTCATGCATACAGCGGACGCCCTGAGGCTTGCGCAGGAGCGGGGGCTCGACCTGGTGGAGGTCGCACCGCTGGCCAGCCCGCCGGTGGCCCGGCTTCTCGACTTCGGCCAGTACAAGTACGAACTGACCAAGCGGGAGAAGGAAGCCAAGCGCCGCCAGCGATCCGTGACCTTCAAAGAGGTCAGGCTCAAGCCGAAGATCGGCGTCGGCGATTTCGATACCAAGGTGCGGCGGGCGATCGAATTCCTGGAGGACGGCGACCGAGTCAAGGTTGCGGTCCAGTTCCGCGGTCGAGAGCTGACCCATCCGCAGATCGGGCGGGACCTTCTCGACCGGTTTGCGGAACAGATCAAAGAACATGGCGTCGTCGAGCGGGCACCGCTGCTCGAAGGCAAATCGATGCATATCAGCGTGGCCTCCGTCCACAAGCCCAAGCCGCACGAACCGACGCCCGCGGCAGCCGGCAAGGGCCACGTCAATTCCGAGTCCGAGGCGGGCCACGGGCCCGCCCACGAGACTCCCGAGTCGGAAGCGACGGCCGTGCCGGAGCCTCCGAAGTCCGAGCCGGAGACTGGCGCGGCGTCGACTGGGAAGGTGAACTAGCGTGCCCAAGATGAAGAGCCACAAAGGTACCCAGAAGCGGATCGGGGTAACCGGCAGTGGCAAGGCGATCCGGGTCAAGTCCTGGCGCGGACACCACCTCGAACTCAAGTCCTCGCGGCGCACACGGCGCTACGCGGGCAAGCGGGTTGTGAGTGGTGAATCTCTCGATCAGATCCGCCGGCTGCTGCCGTACCTGGGAGTCTGATTTTCGATGGCACGCGTCAAGAGAGGCGTTACCGCCCACCATCGCCATAAGCGCCTGCTGAAGGGCGCCGAAGGCCGCAAGGGAACCAACTCCAAGCTCATCAAGCGAGCCAAGGAATCGACCCTTCACGCCCTCGCCTATGCGACCCGAGACCGCAAGCAGCGCAAGCGCCAGATGCGCGAGCTCTGGATCATCCGGATCAACGCCGCCGCCCGCCTCAACGGGACGACGTACGGCAAGCTGATCGCCGGACTCAAGGCCGCCAACATCGAGCTGGATCGCAAGATCCTGGCCGATCTGGCCGTTCGAGACGCCGGCGCCTTCGCGCAGGTCGTCGCCGCGGCCGGCCCCACCGCCTAGGCCTTCGGCCGCAGGGTCGGAGCAAGGTCAACAACCGGCCAGGACGGAGAAGAGGCGAGGAGTCGAGGCCAGAAGCCTCGACATCGGATCCACTCAGGGAGGAAGGGCCGCGGACTGCAAGCCCATCCTGGATCGACCTCGCCGGTTCGCTCCCGAGCCGTTCGCTCAACCGGGCCTCGCCGGCCCGCCAGGCGAACCGCCCGGCCCCCGATAGAGGGCCCCTTGAGCGCTCAGTTAGCTGCCGTGGCGCTCCGACGAGCCGAAGCCGGCGAAGGCATCGGCCGTCCGAGCGGACGGGGTACTGGGAATTGGGGTGGTACCGCGAGCCCTCGACTCGTCCCCGTGTCTGATGCGACGCGGACGGTCGAGGGTTCTGGATTCAGGGTCAGATCTCGCGGCCGGACAGCCGCCATCGAACGTAGACGAGGAACGTGAGCGTGGACTTTCAGAGCCTGAGCGGCGATCTGTATCGCCTGAAGGACCGGGCCCTGTCCGACATCGGGGCGGCCGGCGATCCCGACCAGCTCGAGCAACTGCAGATCCAGTACCTGGGCAAGAAGGGCGAACTGACGGCCGTGCTGCGAGGCATCGGTGCCCTGCCGGCCGAGGACCGGCCTCGCGTCGGCGCCGTGGCCAACGAGATCGGCGAGGCCGTCAAGGCCGCGCTTGCGGAGCGCGGCACGTCGCTCCGGTCGGTGGCCCAGACAGGCCGCCTGGCCGCCGAGACGGTGGACGTCACCTTGCCGGGCCGCCCGATCCGCCGCGGAACGCTCCATCCCATCCCGGAGACGATCGAGGCCATCGCCGAGGTGTTCGGCCAGTTCGGCTTCGTCGTCTACGAGGGCCCTGAGGTGGAGGACGATCTCACCAACTTCCAGATGCTCAATATCCCCCTGGACCATCCGGCCCGCGACCTGTGGGACACGCTCTACGTCGACGTTCCCGGCCATCTGCTCCGAACCCATACCAGCCCGGGCCAGATCCGCGTGATGCAGACCACCAGGCCGCCGATTCGCGCCTTGCTGCCCGGTCGCTGTTTCCGCTACGAGGCCGTCGACGCGAGCCACGGCTTCGAGTTCTTCCAGATCGAGGGGTTGATGGTGGACGAGGGTACGTCCATGGCGGACCTCAAGGGCCTTCTGGACGAGTTCGCACACGCCCTCTTCGGCCCCCGCAAGACCCGCTTCCGGCCGGGCTACTACCCCTTCACCGAGCCTTCGGTCGCCTTCGACGTCGAGTGCGTAGTCTGCGGCGGCATCGGCTGCCCGGCCTGCTCGAAGTCGGGCTGGATGACCATCCTGGGCGCGGGCATGGTTCACCCGGTCGTCCTCCAGTACGGTGGCATCGATCCCGAGCGTTATCAGGGCTTCGCCTTCGGCATGGGTGTCGAGCGGATTGCCAACCTGCGCCACACGGTGCCGGACCTTCGCTACTACCTCGAGAACGACCTGCGCTTCCTGGAGCAGTTCCGATGAGAGTGCCGTTGAGCTGGCTGCGCGACTATGTCGACGTCGAACTGAGCCCCGAACAACTCGCCGAGCGGCTGACGCTCCTGGGCATGGAAGTCCAGGGCATCGAGCGATGGGGCGCGGACTGGCGCAACGTCGTCGTGGGAGAACTACTCACCGTCGACAAGCACCCATTCGCCGATCGACTACACCTCACGACGGTCAACGTCGGTTCCGGCGAGCCGCTCCACATCGTCTGCGGCGCCAACAACATCGCCCCCGGCCAGCGTGTGCCCGTAGCCCTGCCCGGGGCGGTTCTGCCCGGTGAGCGGCGGATCGAGCGAACCGAAAAGATGGGCATCGCTTCCGAAGGGATGCTGTGCTCCGGAGACGAACTGAACATCACCAGCGATGCCGAAGGGATCCTGATCCTGCCCGCCCAGACGAAGCTCGGCGAGCACCTGGCGGATCTGTACGGGGACACCGTGCTCGACGTCGACGTCAAGCCGAACCGAGGCGACGCGCTCTGCCTTATGGGCCTGGCCCGCGAGGTCGCCGCTGCGACGGGCGCAGTGGTCCGCTGGCCGAAGATCGAAGTCGTCGAGACGGGCGGACCGGTCGGCGACCGCCTGAAGGTCGAAGTTCGCGAGCCCGAGCTGTGCTCGCGATTCGTCGGCCGCTGGGTCAGCGGCGTCAAGATCGGCCCCTCGCCGGAGCGGATGCAGATGCGCCTCCAGGCCGCCGGCATGCGCCCCGTCAGCAACGTCGTCGACGCGGCCAACTACGTAATGCTGGAACTCGGCAAGCCCACCCACACGTTCGACGGCGCGGCCGTCCACGACGGCACGATCATCGTCCGGCGAGCTGAACCCGGCGAGCGCCTCGAGACCCTGGACCACGTCCAGCGCGAGCTGACGCCAGACACGCTGATCATCGCCGACCCACGCGGCCCCATCGGGATCGCCGGCGTGATGGGCGGGGCCGAAAGCGAGATTCGAGACCAGACGACCGAGATAGCCATCGAATCGGCCGTCTTCGATGCCGTCAGCATCCGCCGCACCGGCCATCGGTACGCGCTTCGGTCCGAGGCCAGCCTTCGCTTCGAGAAGGGCCAGGAGTTCCGTCTGGCCCGCATCGGGGCGGACCGGGTTGCCCAGCTGACCGTTGAGTGGGCCGGCGGACAGGTGCGCCGGGGCAGCGTCGACACGTCACCGACCGAACCGGTTGAGTCGAGGCTGGCATTCCGGCCCGCCCGCGTGTCGAGGCTTCTCGGCGGCATCGTCTCCACGGCCGAGCAGCGCGACCTCCTGCGCCGCGTCGGCATCGACACCGAGCCGGCACCCGCCGGCACGACCATCCAGGTCGCCGTCGAACCGAAGCCGCTCCAGGTCCAGTCTGGCGAGGAGACCCTCACCGCCATCGTCCCGACCTGGCGGCGCGACCTGGCGATCGAGGCCGACGTGGCCGAGGAGGTGGCCCGCGTGCGTGGCTACGAGACAACTCCCGCCCACCTGCCGGACACACTCATGCCCGCCTATCGGCGCTCGCCGATGGGCGTCCGAGACTCCGTGCGGGAACTGCTGGCCGGCGCCGGACTGACCGAGGTGGTGACCCACGCCCTCATCAACCCCGCCGACGAGGCCCGTCTGGCCTGGCCGATCGAGGAAGAAGGCCGGCCGATCAACGTCACCAATCCGCTCTCGGCGGAGCATTCGGTTCTGCGCCGTGAGGCCGTCGGAAGCCTGCTGGACGTGCTCAATCGCAACGAACGCCAGGGCCGCGACTCGATAGCCGTCTTCGAGCTCGCCAAGGGTTACGCCGCCTCCAGCGGCGGCGGGCCGCGTGAGTGGGACAGGCTCGTGTTGCTCCTGGCCGGCAACGCCACTGCCACCTCCTGGAACCAGCCTGCCCGCAAGTTCGACCTCGATGACGCCAAAGGCATACTCGAGCTGCTGTGCCAGCACTTGAAGCTGCCGAACCCGATCTACGAGCCGGACACGCGGGGCTACCCGACTCATCCCGGGCGCGCCCTCACGGTCGCGTCCGGCTCGGAAGGGGCCCTCAGAGGTCGCGTGGCTGAATTGCATCCAGACGTCCTGGCCAAGTGGGACATCCGTACCGAGCGGGTGCTCGTCGCCGAACTGACCGTTCGAGATCTGACGAGCGGCAATGATTCGCCGGTCAGGGTCGAGCCAATCGGCCGCTTCCCGGAAGTGGAGCGCGATCTGGCAATCATTGTCGCCGAGGAGCGGCCGGCCGGTCGCGTTGAGGCGACCATCCGACACGCCGCCGGCGATCTCCTGCGCAGCGTCGCCCTGTTCGACGTCTACCGCGGGGCCCCACTCGCCGCCACGGAGAAGAGCCTGGCCTATCGCATCGTCTTCGGGGCGCGAGAGCGGACTCTTACCGAAGCGGAGGTCGATACTGCAATGGCCGCCATCAGGGCTGGAGTCGAGTCTGAGCTGGGCGCACACATTCGAACTTGATCAGGCCTCGAGCCCGCCCTGGCTCGCGGGCTCCTCGTTGTGCATCTCGTTGTGCACGGCCCGGCCACACTGCTAAGGTATCCCCGCTTCACCGTCCCTTCGAAGGTAAGACGAGGCGAGGATGACTTCGGCTATCCAATCCGCTCCGCTGGCAGATCTGGCCATCCTTGGGATCCTGTTCGGGTTCTTCGTCTTCGGCGTGACCCAGGGGACCATCCGGTCGGTGATGGGCCTTCTGGCTGAGTCGTTCGCGTTCCTCGTGGCGGCGAACCTTCGAGGTCCCGTCGGCGGCTACCTGGCCGACAACTGGCATCAGTTCCCGCCGGACTACAACAAGATGCTGGCCTTCCTGGTCATCTTCGTCGTCCTCGGCCTGGGGTCCCTCATCACGATCGAGGGCTTCTATCACCGAGTCGACCTGTCTGCCAATCACCCGATCCTCGACGACGTGTCCGGCGGGTTGCTCGGCCTGTTGCAGGGCATCGTCCTGCTCATGATCGTCGTCACGATCATCGGCTCCTACCCGTTCACGAGCCACTTCCCCGACGAATTCGGGCAACTCCAGTGGGCACATGACGTTCTGTTCAATCAGTCCAACATCGGCCCGATGGTGCGCGACACGCTCGTCCCGTTCGTGTTCCAGCTTATCGGCGGCCTCCTGCCGAGCGACCTCGTCAAGGCCTTCAGCTGAGCGTAGCTGGCCCCACGGCCACGTCCGTTAGCGCCGGGCGGACCTTCGACCGGGCTCTCCTGTCAGGTCCCACGCTCGCCGCCGCGCGATCGCTGCTGGGCTCCCGATTGGTCCGAACGGACGGTTCGAACGTAAGGATTGGCAGGGTCGTCGAGGTCGAGGCCTACGTCGGTCAGGACGACCTGGCTTCTCATGCCCGCGTCGGGCAGACGGCCCGGAACGCCGTCATGTTCGGACCTCCAGGGGTTGCCTACGTGTACTTTGTGTATGGGATGTACCACTGCCTGAACGTCGTCACGGAGCAAGAGGGCCGCGCTGCGGCGCTTCTCGTCCGAGCCGTCGAGCCGATCGAGGGCGATGACCTCATGCGTGCCGCACGGCGTGAGTGGTCCTCTCGCCGCCATGTCGGCGCGGCTCGAGACGACCGGCGCTTGACGACAATGCCGGCGAGCCGCCTCGCCTCCGGGCCGGGCCTGCTCTGCGCCGCGTTCTCGATTTCGAGCGCCGACAATGGCGCGGATCTGTGCGCGCCTCAGGCTCCGTTACGGTTGGAGTCCGATCCGGGCCCCGACGAACATAGCCGCCGGCGCCTGGCCTCCGGTCCGAGGGTCGGCATCGACTATGCCGCGGAACCCTGGCGGAGCATGCCCTGGCGGTTCTGGATCCCGGACAGTGACGCGGTCTCGGGCCGCCGGCGCGATTCACTCGCCCGAACGCCGAGCGGCGACGAGAACGCCTTCGAAACGGCGACGGCAGGTCCCCAATGACGTCCCAGGATCCCGCGGCGGCGTCGCTTCCGGCCGAGGCCCGGGCTCCGGGCCGGCGGAGCCGCATCGACGCCCGGTCTCTGGCCCTGCTCGAGTTCCCGCTCGTCCGAGCCCGGCTGGCCGCGGCCACCGGGTTCCCGCCGGGTCGCCGGGTGGCCGATTCAATCGAGCCGTCGACGGATCCCGTCGTGGTCGCCCAGGGCCTTGCGGAGACGAGCCAGACACGTTCATTCATCGCCGAGCACCCCGGAGCAGGCATCGGCGGCAGCAAGGACATCGCCCCATGGGCGGATCGCGCGGCTCGCGGAGGGCGCCTGGAGCCGGTCCACTTCCTCGACATCGCGGTTACCCTCGAGGCTGCGTCGAGACTCGCCGAGGCCATGTCGGGCGACCGCAGGCCGCTCCTGCGAGACCTGGCCCGCCAGATCCACCCGCTGCCCAGCCTCCGAAGCGTGCTCGGCCGCAGCTTCGATCCGACCGGTGAGTTGCTCGATTCCGCGTCGCCCCGCCTGGGCGGGCTGCGGCGTGCCGTTCGCGTGGCCTACGACCGGCTGCGCGGCCGGCTCGACCAGCTCGTTCATTCCGGCGAGCTCTCGGGGGCGCTCCAGGAGCCCCTGGTCACCCTGCGTGGTGGCCGCTACGTCATCCCAGTCAGAGCCGACGCCCGGAGCAAGGTCAAAGGCATCGTCCACGACGCCTCCGGCAGCGGCCAGACGCTGTTCGTGGAGCCGATCGTGGCCGTGGAACTAGGCAACGCCTGGCGGGAGGCCCAGCTCGCCGAGCAGGCCGAGGTGGAGCGGATCCTCGACGAATTGTCGGCCCTGGTCGCCGGGCACGCGCCGCAGCTGCGCGAGACCCTCGACGCGCTTGCGGCCTTCGACTTCTGGGCCGCCAAGGCGCGTCTCGCGGAAGAGATGGACGCCATCGCCGCCGAGATCGCGCAACGGCCCGAGATCGTCATGCTCGGGGCGCGCCATCCCGGTCTCTCGGGTCACGTCGTACCGATCGACATCCGGCTCGGCGACGGCTACACCGCCCTCGTCATCACCGGCCCGAACACGGGCGGCAAGACCGTGGCCCTGCGAACCCTGGGCCTGCTCTGCCTGATGCACCAGGCCGGTCTGCACGTTCCGGCCGAGGCCGGCACGCAGCTCCCGGTGCTCGACAACGTCTTCGCCGACATCGGCGACGAGCAGTCCGTGGCCCAGTCGCTCTCAACGTTCAGCGGCCATTTGCGGTCGATCGTGCGCATCGTCGAGGCCGCCGGGCCGAACACTCTCGTGCTGCTCGACGAGCTCGGCGCCGGGACCGATCCCACGGAAGGCTCGGCCCTGGCCCAGTCGCTGCTCGACTACTTCGTCAAAGCCGGGGCCCTGATCGGCGCCACCACCCACTACGCCGAGTTGAAGCTGTACGCCCACACGACCCCCGAAGCCCGCAACGCCGCTGTCGAATTCGACGTCGACTCGCTGCGGCCCACGTACAGGCTGGCCATCGGCCTGCCCGGGCAGTCGCAGGCCTTCGCGATCGCCGAACGGCTGGGTCTGCCGGTCGATATCGTCGCCGACGCCCGGTCCCGGCTGACGGAGGAGCAGCTTCGCTTCGAGGAGACGCTGGCCGCCATCAAAGCCACCGAGATCGAGACTACGGAGGCCCTGGCCAGGGCCCGCCTGGCCGAGGAGCGCGCCAGAACAGCTCTCCTCTCGGCGGAGGACGAGCGGCGCCGTTCTCGAAAGGAACGTGATGAGGCCGTTCGGGCCGCTCGCGAGGAGGCGGAGAGACTGGTCGCGGACCTGGACGCTGAGATCCGCACGATCCGCCGGGAGCTGGAACGGGACTCGGTCACCCAACGCAGCCTTGATGACGCCCTGGAGCGGACCCGCGGGCACCTCGAGCATCTGCCGGAGCTGCAGGAGCGGCCCGTTGCCGCCGCCCCGGTCGTGGCCATCGAGTGGCGGGCCGGCATGCGCGCCCGCAGCCTCAGCGGCGGCTGGGAAGGGCGGGTAGCGGCGATCGATCGGGGTGGTGAACGAGCCACGCTCGAGACGGGCGGCATGCGCGTGTCCGTTCCAGTGGAAGACCTCGTCCCTGCCGTGGGTCGGGAGACCGCGTCCGGCAGCTCGGCCGAGCGCCAGAGTGGGGGAGGGGCCGCGTCCACGACGTCCCGCCTCCAGCTGGAGCGGGCCCGGACCGTGGCCTCGTCGCTGGACCTGCGTGGCGCCAAGGTGGGCGAGGCGTTGGAAGCGCTGGACCGCTACCTGGACGACGCATCCCTCGCCGGCCTCGATCAGGCGACGATCATCCACGGCATGGGCACCGGCGCCCTTCGGGACGCGGTGCGCGAGCATGCGGGGGCCCATCCACTTGTTAGGTCGTGGCGGGCAGGCGGCCGAGGCGAAGGCGGAGACGGCGCGACGGTCGTGACGTTCTGACAGCCGCGCCCGTCGCGCCGGCGAGCCCAACGGCAGGCGCGCGACGGGGCGGCGCGCGGGATGCGAGAATCGCCGCAAGGACTGAGTCCGGCGCTTGCCCGCGCCGTTTCGTCCCGGTGGAGGAGTCGATGAGCGATCCGGAACCGCTCCCCGGTGCGCCTCGCGTGGTAGATGCGAGCGGTATGCCGGCCGCCGAGTGGGACGGGCTGGCCGCCCGCTCACCCCTCGGCGACGCGTTCCAATCGCACGCCTGGGGTGAGCTGAAGCGGTCCGTCGGCTGGAACCCGCTCCGATACGTCTTCGAGGCGGATGGTGGGCCCGTCGCCGCCGCGCTCGTGCTCGAACGCCCTGCCGCACGGGCGCCCCTCCTGGGCGACCTGACGCACGTCCACTACGCGCCGCGCGGCCCAATCCTGCTGGAACAGTCCGAGGCCGCCGCTTCGGCCGCGCTGGCCGGGCTCAGAGCCGTCGCGAAGGCACGGCACGGCCTCGTCCTGACCATCGACCCCACCTGGCTCGAGGACGGCCCTGCGGCCGCCCTGCTGCCCGGCGCCGGATTCCGACCGGCGGCCCGGGAGGTCCAGGTCTCGCGGACCGCCATGGTCATTCCGCTGCATCGCGACGAGGAGGCGCAGCACGCACTCCTGGACGCATCGGCCCGTACGAACGTCGGCAAGGCCAGGCGAGCGGGCGTCAGCGTCGAGAAGGTCGACCTGTCGGCCGTGTCCGCCCCCGAGCAGGAGGCCCGCCTGGCGGAGTTTTACGAGATGCATGCCGCCACCGGCCGGCGGGAGGACTTCCTGGTTCGGGATCGGGACTACGAATTGAGGATGTGGCGCACGCTCGGCGCGGCCGGCCTGGCCAGCCTGTGGTTCGCCTCGCTGGAAGGCCGGCGCCGGAGCGGCCTGCTCCTCCTGCACAGCGGCCGTAACGTCGTTCTGTTCGCGGCTGGTTCACCCGACGACGCCGACCTGCGCAAGAACCGGGCCAACCACCTCCTTCACTGGGAGATCATGCGCTGGGCCGTCGGCGCCGGGTTCACGGGCTACGATCTCGGCGGCGTGGACACCCACGCCTTCCCCGGCCTTCCCACAAACAAATCGCACCCGCTCTGGAACCTGTACGAGTTCAAGCGCCGTCTGGGCGGCGTTGGGGAGGTGCGCGTGCGAGCCCATGAGTACGCCGCCAACGGCCTTGTGGGCGGCATTTGGCGTATGGCCAGGCGGCTGCGGTGAACCAGGCCCATCGCCGCGGCCCTCGACGCCCGCGCCCGCGGCTGCCGCTGCCGTCGCAGCCCCAGTCCGGGCCCCCGTCGCAGCCTCAGTCCGGGCCCCCGTCGCAGACGGCGAGGCCGTCGCCACGGGACGGTTCCTGGCAGCCGCGCGGCGAGTCCATGGCCTTCGCGGAAGCCGTGGCGGGCGATGCCGTCCTGGCCGGCGATGCCACCACTCCCGTAACACCCGACCTCTCGGCCGAATCGGCGGCCAGGATGGGCGGCCGTGCCATAGCCCTGGCCGGGCTGGTGGTAGTGGCTGGGGTGGTCCTTTCTCGTTTGCTTGGCTGGGCCAGACTGGCGGTCTTCGGCGCGGAGTTCGGGGCCAACGACCCCAAACTGGACGCGTTTCTTGCGGCCTTCGGTATCCCCGACGTCATCTTCCAGCTCGTCGCGGCCGGAGCCCTGGGTTCCGCGCTGGTCCCCGTCGTCGCCGCGCTGGTCGCCGGCGGCGAGGCCGACCGCGCTCGTCGGGTCGTCTCGACCATCGCCAACATCATGATGCTGGCACTCGTCCCGCTCACGCTCCTCGTCTGGTTCGCGGCGCCGATGATCGTCCCGGTGATCGCCCCGATCCGCGAGCAGAGCCAGCTGCCCCTCGAAATCGATCTGACCCGCTGGATGCTGCTTTCGCCGATCCTCCTGGCGCTCGCGGCGGCGATGACTGCCGGCCTCAACGCCATCGGCGTGTTCGGTGCGCCCGCGCTCGCCCCGAACGTCTACAACCTGGCTATCATCGTCTGCGCTCTGCTGCTGACACCGGTCATGGGCATCTATGCCCTGGCGCTGGGCGTGATCCTGGGGGCCGCGGGGCACGTCGCCACTCAAGCCTGGAGCGTGCGCAAGCACCGCCTCTACCGGCCGGTCATGGACATCCACGACCCGGCGGTGAAGGAAACGCTGCTGCTGCTGGCGCCGCGCGTCCTCGGTCTCGGCGCGACGCAGATCGTCTTCCTGGTCAGCCGCTTCTTCGCGGTCCAGGGCGTGGACGGGTCGCTGACCGTCTACACGTTCGCCTTCACCGCTCTCCAGATTCCGGTGGGGCTCATCGGCGTGCCGCTCGGCATCGTCCTGCTGCCACCTCTATCTCGGGCCATTGCCCGCCAGGACAACGCCCGCTTCGCCGCCCTTGTCGATCAGTCGCTGCGCCTGCTGCTGTACGTCGTCATCCCCCTGACGGCGGTGATGCTGGTCCTCTCGACGCCCACCCTGACGCTCCTCTTCCAGCACGGCGACTTCGGGGTTGCCGGGACGGACCGCATGGTCCCCGTCTACGCCCTGTTCCTGCTCGGCCTGGTAGCCCACGTGCTCATCTCCCTGCTGGCCCCGATCTTCTACGCCGGCAAGGACACCCGGACGCCCGTTGCGGCGGCTCTCCTGGCCGTCGCCGTCGACGTCGCCGCGGCCGTCGTCCTGTACCCGCTCTTCGGCCTGGAGGGGCTCGCCCTGGCGATCGGTCTGGGCGCCTGGGCGGAAGTGTCGATGCTGTTCTACTTCCTGCGCCACCGAATGTCATTCGACATCGCCCCGCTGGCTCGAACGGTGGCCTTCGCGGTACCGGGAGCCTCCATTTCGGCGGCCGCCGCCCTCGGCGTGGACCGCGTCTTGACCCGAGCGCTGGGCACCTCCATGGCGGCTCCGCTTCTCATACTCGACCTCGCCCTGGCCGGCCTGGCCGGCCTGGCCATCTATCTGGCGTGGAGCCGGCTGGTCAGGCTGCCGGAGCTGTCCGCCGCCCTGGGCCTGGTCCGAACGATCCTCCGCCGAGGACCGGCCCGTCGAGGTTGACGACCGCGGAGAGCCGGTCCTGGCGCGGATACCGACGCTCTCAGGGCAGGAGCGACTGGAGACCCAGCGGCGGCAAGACAGGCGCGGTGGACGGCGGCTCTGTCGGTGACGGGTCGGGTGGCGGCGTCAGCACGGCTGTCGGCGTCAGCGTGGCCGTCGGCGAAGGCGTGTCCGTCGGCGAAGGCGTCGCCGTTGGTGGAGGCGTCGGGACCTGCGTCGGGGTCGGGGTCGGTTTGGGCGTCGGCGCAGGTGTCGGCGCAGGTGTCGGCGCAGGTGTCGGCGCAGGTGTCGGCGTCTCGGCCGGCGTGGGAGTCGGTTCAGGCGTGTCCGTCGGGCTGGGCGACGGCGGCGGAGTCCCGGTGTTCGACGTACAGGTCGTCGTGGGCGGGAACGGCGCACCCCAGGTGCTTCCGAACGGCAGCCAGAATCCCGTCTGGTAGAAGTACATCGTGGCGCCCTTGTTCGGACCGCCACGCTTGCCAACCCCCGTCATGGCGCGCTGTATCCAGATCTGGTCGTACTTCTGGAACGTCGCGTTGCCCGAGTCGATCTGGCTCAAGTTCAGGAAACCCTTCGTGTCCTTGACCCCCGGACAGTCGTAGGTCCATAGCGTGTTCGTGACCGTATCGATGTCCATCGGCACCTTGGTGTTGTCAACCTGCGTTGGCACGGTGCCGTTGATGAAGACTTCCCGAACGGTGCGTGTCGAGTAGGGACCGGGAAGCATGCCCGTCCAGGCATCGACGTTGACCCAACTCAGGCCGCCGGGCTGCTTGAAGTCGGTTACCGGGGTGCCCTTGGTCGCGTCTTCCATGAAGCCGTGCCAGATCGGCGCGACCAGCTCGAGCGACATGACGCTCTTGCCCGGCGTCCGGTCGCTGTTGCCGGCCCAGACCCCGGCCACGATCGCGGGCGCGTTGGGGTCGTCCGGTGGTGCGACGTAGCCGAGCGCGAACAGGTCCTCCGTCTGGTCGGTAGTCCCGGTCTTGAGTGCCGCGGGCCGGCGGGTCTTGCCCTCGGTCAGCTTGTACTGGCTCCACCAGTTGTTCTGCGACGGGTCCGTGTTGCCCTTGAGGATGTCCGTCATCACGTACGCCGCCTGCGGGGTGGTCGGGTGCGTGCGCGCGGCCGGGGTGGTGTTGGCCGAGTAGATGACCCGTCCCTTCGCGTCGGTGATGGACAGGATCGTCGTCCGTCCGACCAGCGTCCCACCGTTGGCGATGGCCCCGTAGGCGGAGGTGAGATCCGCGGCATGGACCTCGACCGTCCCCACGCCGATGGATACGCCCGGATCCGGGTTAGGCGGGAACGCCAGCCCGAAATCCTGGGCCCGCTGCATCAGATGATCGACGCCGTTGATGGACGCGGCCTTGACGGCCGGGATGTTCAGTGAGTACTGGAGGGCCTCGCGCATCCGGACCGGACCGCGCTCGTAGTTGTCGGCGTCGTGGGGGATGTACCCGGCGCCGAAGTCCGTGGCCACGTCCATGAACAGGCTGGCCGCGGTCATGGTCTTGTCCTGCAGACCGACGATGTAGTTGATCGGCTTGAAGGACGAGCCCGGCTGGCGCCAGCCGTTTGAGAGGACGTCGAACTGTGGATCGAAGAGGTTCTGTGTCGGCTTGGCGGGGTTCTTGACCGGCTTCTCGTAGAACCCCGCGCTGCCCGCGTAGGCCAGGACCTGGCCGGTGCGATAGTCGAGCGCGATCAATGCGCCATTGTGCATGTTCGAGTAGCGCAGGCCCGTCTTGCTCGTGGACGACGGGCCGACGATGCGCGAGTAGTCATAGTTGTCCGTCGCCTTCGTGATGCCAAGCGTCGCGAGATAGTCGATCGTCGCCTGAGCAGAGCCCAGATTGGGGGCGACGATGTAGGCCTTGAGCCACTTCTCGGCCGAGGCCTGCAGCTTCGTGTCGATCGTCGTGACGACCTTGAAGCCGCCCGTGTCCACAGCCTGGCAGTCCGCGGCGTCCGTGCCGGCGCCGCAGAGCAGGTCCGCGAGCTGTTCACGAACCTGCTGGTCGAAGTGCGGGGCCAGGAGCTTGTGCTGATACTCGGGGTGGACTACAACCGGTTCGGACTCAGCCGCTTTGATCTCGGCGTCCGTGTACTTGCCCATCAGCAATCCGGCGGCGTTATTGCGGCGCATGTCCTCGAGAAGATCGTTGCGGCGGAGCACGACGGGCGAATCGGCGGGAACGACCAGCCTTCCGTCCGGCTGCTCCTCGGCGTTCTGAAGCAGGTCGTAGTAAGACGGGGCCTGCAGCAGCGCGGCCAGGCTCATGGCCTGAGCGATGGTCAGCTGGCTCAGATCCGTGATGCCGTAGTAGCCCTGAGCTGCGGCGGCGATCCCATAGCTCTGGTTGCCGAAGAACTCCAGGTTCAGGTAGGCGGTGATGATGGTCTGTTTGCCTTCGACGCCGGGGAACTCCTGGGTCAGCTTCACCGACTGGATGATCTCCTTGATCTTCCGGTCGAAGGTGCTCGTTGTCGGCGGCAGCAAGCGCAGTCGGACTAGTTGCTGGGTGATCGTCGACGCACCGCGAGGAAATCCGGACACCGCGTCCCGGAAGGCCGACAGAGCGGCGGCGGGATCGAAGCCGGTGTTGGTCCAGAAAGTCTTGTCTTCGGCCGACGTGAGCGTGTCCAGCACAACAGGCGGAATGTCGCTGAACTTCAGGACACGCCTGTTTTCCGACCCGTACTGGGCCAGCTGGACCGTCCCGGTCCTGTCATACAGGGTCGTCTGCTGGTTGTAGTCGGTGTGCTGGAGCAGGTAGCGCGGATCCTCGAGGTCGCGGCTGTACGTCGCGTAAATGTCAACCGCGCCGATGAACCCGACGATACCGAAGAGCACCATGGTCCCGAGCAGGAGCATGGGCAGGGCGACGGCAAAGCGCCCGACGGTGCCCCCTCTGGTATGGCCTCCCCGGCTGCGCACGCGGCGCCTCCGTCGGGCCAGGCTGGTCTGCATGACGCCTCGCAAGATAGCATACGTTCGTCGGCGGCCCCTCCCCCCAGGCGGCAGCGGCTCGGACGACCACATGTCGAACCCTGTGACGAACGTGGAGGAGCGACCGGCCATGGCAGCGGCAGACGCAACTGGCAAACGGGCCTCGGCCGGGACCTCTGTTTCCGGGCTGCCCGGGCTGCTCGACGAGTTGCGCTGGCGGGGAATGCTGCACCAGACCAGCAGCGGCCTGGCCGAGCGGCTCGCCACCGCCGAGCCGATCAAGGGTTACAACGGCTTCGACCCTACCGGCTCGTCGCTCCACATCGGCAGTCTCGTTCCCATCTTCGGGCTGATCCACCTGCAGCGGGCGGGCGGCACTCCCGTGGTCGTCGTCGGCGGCGGCACGGCCATGATCGGCGACCCGTCCGGCCGCTCCAGCGAGCGGCTCCTGCTGAGCCGCTCGACCGTCGAGGAGAACATCGTCGGCATCCAGACCCAGCTGACCCACTTCCTCGACTTCGACGGACCCAACGGGGCCGAGATAATCGACAACTACGAGTGGCTGAGTTCGTACTCGCTGCTGCGCTTCCTGCGCGACATCGGCAAGCACCTTACGGTGCCGTACATGCTGGCCAAGGACTCCGTCCAGATCCGCCTGGAGTCCGGCCTGAGCTTCACCGAGTTCAGCTACATGCTCCTCCAGGCGGCCGACTTCCTTCACCTGTACCGGACGGACCACGTGGAGATGCAGATGGGCGGCGCCGACCAGTGGGGCAACATCACCGCCGGCCTGGAGCTGATTCGCAAGGAGTTCGGGGCCGGCGAGACGGGCGATCTGGCCTACGGTCTCAGCTACCCGCTGCTGACAAATGAGAGCGGCACCAAATACGGCAAGACCGCGGCCGGCACGAGCGTCTGGCTCGATCCCGCCAGGACCAGCCCATACGAGTTCTACCAGTACTGGCTCGATGCCGACGACCGCGACATCGGCAAGTACATGCGCACGTTCACGCTGTTCACACGGGCCCGGGTCGAGGAACTGGAAGCCGCCATGGCGGCCCATCCAGAGCAGCGCGCGGCCCAGCGAGCCATGGCCTTCGACATCACCGCCCGCGTCCACAGCGCCGAGGACGCGAAGCGAGCCGTTGTGGTGAGCGAGGCCGCCTTCTCCAGGGAGCCGATCCGGGACCCGGCCCTTCTGGCCGCCCTGTTCGACGCCATAGATCACTTCGAGTTCACGGCCGAAGATCTCGGCGGCGGCGCGCTGAAACTCGCCACGTCGGCCGGCCTGTTCGCCTCGAACGGCGAAGCCCGACGCAACATCCAGCAGGGTGGCCTCACGATCAACGACGAGCGAGTCACGTCGCCCGAGGGCGCGGTCCCGGCGCCCATCGACGGCCGCTGGCTGATCGTCCGGATCGGCAAGAAGAATCTCCGGATCGGCCGGCTCAAGAGCTAGGCGATCGGTCGAGGTTGCCGTGCGTCGCCGCGGCCTGCCGCCTGCCGCCTGCCCGACCCTGAGCCGGGTCAAGCCGAGTGGCGCTCGCGCAGCCTGGCGATGACATCTGCCGGCAGCAGGCCGCGCTCTCGCAGCGTCACCAGCGTGTGGTAGAGCAGGTCCGCGACCTCGCCGGTCAGGGCGTCGCGCGTCTGCGCCCGCTCCGCGGGGCCGGCGACGGCGTCGTCCTTGGCGGCCATCAGCACCTCGACGGCCTCTTCTGCGACCTTGCGGGCGGGAGCGTCTACGCCGCCGGCCAGCAGCCGGGCAGTGTATGACGTCGCGGGATCGGCACCGGACCGCGAGTCTATCGTCGCCCAGAGGGTTTCGAGCCAGACGAAGCCTTGCTCCCACGGGGCCGGGACGGCCGGCGCGGCAGCGTCGACCGCGGCGGCCGCCTCGGGTGCCGGAGCCTCCGTCGCCATCACGCCGGCCGGCGGAACGTACCCGGCTCCTTCGGGGTCGAAGCAGCTGCGGTTCCCGCGATGGCACGTCGGCCCGACGGGCCTGACGGCGATCAGCAGGGCGTCCGCGTCGCAGTCCACCGCGATATCCACGAGGTGCAGCACGTTGCCGCTGCTCTCGCCCTTCCGCCACAGCCTGTCGCGCGATCGGGAGTGGAAGTGGACCTCACCGGTGGCCAGGGTGTTGGCCAGCGCTTCCGCGTCCATCCAGGCCAGCATCAGCACGCGTCCATCCGCCACGTCCTGGACGATCGCCGGCACGAGGCCGTTGGGCCCCCAGGCGATGTCGTCCGGTTCCAGCCGGGCCGCACTCATGCCACTGCCTCCGTGACCGGCCTGACGGGCAGCCCAGCCGCCGCCATGGCCTGTTTGACCTGGTCGATCGAGTAGATGGCCCGATGGAAGATGGACGCCGCGAGCACCGCGTCGGCGCCGCCATCACGCACGGCGGCCACGAAATCGGCGGGTCCGGCGGCGCCACCGGACGCGATAACGGGGACCGCCACCCGTGACGATATTGCCGACAGCAACTCCGTGTCGAACCCGCTCTGCGTTCCGTCGCGGTCCATGGAGGTCACGAGCAACTCGCCGGCGCCCAGTTCCACCGCCCGCAAGGCCCACTCGACGGCGTCGAGACCCGTAGGCGTGCGGCCGCCGTGAGTGACGACCTCCCACGCGGCGGCTCCGTCCGGCGTTGCGTTCCTTTCGAAGCGGCGGGCGTCGATGGCGCACACGACCGCCTGGCTGCCGAAACGCAGCGCACACGCGGTGAGCAGCTCCGGCGTGGCCACGGCCGCGGTGTTGAACGAGACCTTGTCCGCGCCGGCCCGCAGCACGTCGCGCATCTCGTTGACGCTGCGGACTCCTCCGCCCACGGTCAGCGGCACGAAGGCCATGCCCGCCGTCCGGCGCACGACTTCGAGCATCGTGCCCCGGCCTTCGGGCGCCGCGGCGATGTCCAGGAACACGATCTCATCAGCGCCTTCGTGGGCGTAGCGACCCGCCAGCTCGGCAGGATCGCCCTCGTCCGTCAGGTCGACGAAGCGCGTGCCTTTCACGACCCGGCCGTTGGCCACGTCCAGGCACGGGATAACACGGCGGGCAAGCATCAGCGCGCCTCCTGCGATGCAGCGCCGACGGCCGGCGCGGTCCCTGCGGCCCCGCGCGTCGCGTCCCCGTCGAACACCAGGTCGAGGAAGTTGACCAGGACTCGATGTCCCGCCTCGGCCGACTTCTCGGGATGGAACTGGAGTCCGTACAGGCGCCCGTCGGCCACCGCGCTGGCGAAAGGCCGGCCGTGCGTAGTCTGCGCCAGGACCACGTTCCGGTCCGCCGGGACCGGCGCGTATGAGTGAACGAAGTAGAAGTGCGAGCCGTCGGCAACCCCGTCGAAGAGCGGGTGCGCCTGCGTGAATTCGATCTCGTTCCAGCCGATGTGCGGCAGCGTCGGCGCGTCGAGCAATCGTGCCGTCCTGCCGGCCAGCAGCCCGAGCGTCTCGGCGTCGCCCTCTTCACTACGCTCGAACAGGATCTGGTAGCCCAGGCAGATGCCAAGGCATGGGCGACCGGCCAGAACCCAATCGCGCAGCGGTTCGACGAGCCCCCTGCGACGCAGGTGATCCATCGCGGAAGCGGCGGCTCCCACTCCCGGCACGACGAGCGCGTCCGCCCCGGCCAGGGCCGCGCCGTCCTCGGCCACGACCACACGGGCCCCGGCCGAAACCAGCGCCTGACTGACACTGACCATGTTCGCGGCACCGTAGTCGAGCACGGCGACGACAGGCTGACGCGAGGATCGTGCGGCAACCATCAGCCCAGCGTCCCTTTCGTGGAGGCGACGCCCGGCCGGCGCGGGTCGAGTGCGCAGGCAGCCCGAAGCGCCCGGCCGGTCGCCTTGAACGCGGCCTCGGCCATGTGGTGATCGTCGCGGCCGCGGGCCTTGAGGTGGAGCGTCGTGCCGCTCGCCCGGGCGAACGATTCGAACACGTGGTGCACGAGCGAAAGCGCCAGCTTGCCCGCCCGCTTGCCCTTGAACGGCAGGTCGATGACGGCGTATGGCCGCCCGCCCACGTCGACGACGGCAGTTGCCAGGGCCTCGTCCATCGGCACGGCCGCGTCGCCGAACCTCACGATCCCGGCGCGATCCTCCAGCGAGGCAGCCAGCGCGGCGCCGAATACGAGGGCCACGTCTTCTACGGTGTGGTGCTCGTCGATGGCGAGGTCGCCGCTGGCCTGGATGTCGAGGTCGAAGAGGGCGTGGTGCGCGAGCGAGTCGAGCAAGTGGTCGTAGAAGCCGACTCCGGTGGCGATGTTCGTCTGGCCCGTTCCATCGAGCCTGAGGCTGACTTTGATCTCCGTCTCGCGGGTTGAACGCACCACCATCGCGAAACGGTTGCCCGAATCGAGGACGGTGCCGATCTGGCTGGTCATGACGCGATCTCCCTGGCGGCGGCGATGAGGCGGTCGTTCTCCGCGTCCGACCGCACGGTCAGACGCAGGCAATCGGCGAGCGGATGATCGGAGCCGAAGCTCCGCGGGACGAGGCCTCGCCGGAGTAGCGCCTCCGCCGTTTCCTCCGCGATCCGGGGCGACGCAAACTCGACAAGGATGAAGTTGGTGATGGACGGGTAAGTCCGCCAGCCCGCGGCCGTGAGGTCGCTCAGGAGGCGGGCACGCTGATCGGCCAGGCCCGCGACATTGGCCGCGCCCAGTTCGGGGCGGCGGAGCGCGGCCGTCGCGAGGGCCGCCGAGACGGTCGAGACGGACGCGGGCGCCCGGAACGAGAGAATCGGGGCCAGCGTTTCGGGTCGGGCGACGGCGAAGCCGACGCGCGCGCCGGCAAGGGCGTGGGCCTTGCTGAGAGTCCGGATCGTAACGAGACGCGAGTAGCCGTCCCGCAACGACAGTACGGAGCCGCCGGCGAACTCGGCGTAGGCCTCGTCGACGGCCACCATCGGCGCCACGCGGCCCTGTCGCGCGGCTTCGGTCGCCAGCTCGTCCAGGAAGGCGGCGATCCGCTCCGGCGACTCGAGGGTGCCAGTCGGGTTGTTCGGCTCGCACAGCCAGACTAGATCCGCCTGGCGCGCGGCGGCCGTCAGGGCGGGGAAGTCCACCCCGAAGCCCTCGGCCCGGCTCCTGCGCGGCACGCCCTCGAACCGCGCCCCACGCTGTTCCGTGACGATCCGGTACATCGCGTATGTCGGCACGGGCGCGACGGCCAGGGAGCCCTCGCGCAGGGCTGCGCGGGCCGTGAGGTCGAGCGCCTCGTCGGCACCGGCCGTGGGCAACAGCTCGTCCGGGGCCACGTCGTAGGCCGCCGCTGCGGCGGCGACAAGGGCCGCGTAGTCGCTGGGCGGGTACTCGCTGAGGAGCGGATCGAAGGCGCCGCTCAGCACGTCCCGCAGGTCCGGTGGCAGGGGCGACGTGTTCACGTCGAAGCGAACGATCGACTCTCGCGGCAGGCCGTACTTGGCCGCCAGGAAGTCGGTCGTCGGCTCCCAGGAGTAGGTCGGCAGCGGCGCCGGCTCGGCCGCCCGCCCGGCAGGGCCGCTCATGCCTCGCCCTCGAAACGCAGCTCGACGGCTCGCTTGTGGGCGATCAGGCCTTCGGCTTCCGCGATGGACTCGACCGCGTCGCGAATCGTGGCGAGGCCCTCGCGGGTGATGCGCTGAACCTGGATGAACTTGCCGTAGTCCTCGGTTGACAGCGCCCCGCAGGAGCGCGCCAGGCCGCCCGTCGGCAGGACGTGATTGGCCCCGGAGGCGTAGTCGCCGGCCAATTCCGGCGCGTACGGGCCCACGAACAGCGAGCCGGCGTTCCGCAGCCGCGCCACGGCCTCCTCGACGTCGTCCACGACAACGGACAGGTGCTCCGGGGCGTAGCCGTTCACGAATTCGATGCCCGCGTCGCGCGTCGGGGCCAGGACGACGAGGGCGCCACTGCCGAGCGAACGCTCCAGGATGGCGCGCCGGGCCGCGGTTTCGAGCTGCCGGCCGAGTTCCGCTTCCACCGTTACGGCGAAGTCCGGGTCCCAGGTGACCAGCAGGGCAGGGGAGTCCGGCCCGTGTTCGGCCTGGGAAAGCATGTCAGAGGCCACGTGGGCGGCGTCGGCGGTGCGGTCGGCCACGACCATGACTTCCGAAGGACCGGCCGGCAGGTCGATGCCGCACTCGCCGAAGACCTCGAGTTTCGCGGCCGTGACCCACGAGTTGCCCGGGCCCACGATCCGATCCACCGGCTCGACGCCCGCATCCCGCAAGCCGTACGCCATCGCCCCCACCGCCTGGGCCCCGCCCGCGACGATGAGCACGTCGACGCCCGCCAGGGCCGCTGCTCCCAGGAGAGTCTGGTTCAGCTTGCCGTCCGCGTCGGCGGGCGATGCCACCACCACCGTGCCGACGCCGGCGACCCTGGCCGGGACCACACCCATGAGCAGCGAGCTCGGGTAGGCGGCCGAACCGCCCGGCGCATACACGCCCACGCGCGCCAGGGGCACCCAGCGCCGTTCGATCTCCACGCCGGGGACGATCGTCGTCCGGCGTGTTTCCGGCCGCTCCGTCTCGGCAAAGCGGCGGATGTTCGCGATCATCTGCTCGAGCCCGGCCCTGATGCGGGGCGGCAGGGCGTCGCGGGCGGCCTCCATCTCGGCGCGAGGGACGAGCAAAGCACCGTCCGCTCGACCACCGCCGAACCTCGCGTTGGCCTCCCGGACGGCCGCGTCGCCGCCGGTTTTAACCGACGCCAGGATGGCCCGCGCGCCTTCACGCACCCGCTGATCGGGCACCGCGCCGCGGCGGACCAGGGCGCGGATCTCGGCGGCAACGGCGGGATCGGATCCGGCACGAGCCAGGTCAAGCCGGCGCAGGGAAATCGTGGGAGTGGTCATGGCACGAGCTTCTCGATGGGCAGGACGAGGATGCCGGACGCGCCGCCGGCCTTGAGCTTGGGCAGCAGCGACCAGACCGCATTGGCGTCGACTACCGAGTGGATGGCGATCATGCCCTCGTGAACGAGCGGGATGATCGACGGCGACTCCAGGCCGGGCAGCAGTTCCTCGAGCTCGGCGGCCTTGGAGATCGGCGCGTTCATCATCAGGTACTTTCGGTCCCGTGCCGCAAGCGTGGCGCTGAGCATCGTCTGGATGGCGTCCAACACATCCGCTCGTTCATCGACCGCCTTCTGGCTGGCCAGCAGAACGGCTTCCGATTCGAAAACCTCCTCGATCGGCCGGAGTCCGTTGACCACCATCGTGGAACCGGTTGAAACCAGGTCCACGATGGCTTCCGCGAGCCCGAGACGGGGCGCCACCTCGGCCGCTCCGGACACGGGGATCACGTTCACGGGGATCGAGCGCGACTCGAAGAAAGCCTTCGTCACGTTCATGTGAGATGTCGCAACGCGAAGGCCGGCCAGATCCTCGGCGGCTCGAAAGGGCGAGTCGTTCGGGACGGCAATCGTCAGGCGGCAGCGGCCGAAGCCGAGCTTGCGCAGCTGCGGCACCTTCGAACCGGACTCCGCGACCAGATCCAGGCCGGTGACGCCAAGCTCGGCCACGCCGTCCTCGATGAACTCGACGATGTCGTTCGTCCGGACGAAGAGAATGTCCAGGTCGAAGTTCTGGACGCGCGCGACAAGCGAACGCTCGCCGGCTTCGAAGACGAGACCGGCGTCTCGAAGGAGGCCTAAGGTCGGCTCGATCAGACGGCCTTTGTTCGGAATTGCCAGGCGGAGGCGACGGGTCATCGAATCCTCTCGGTGGGGCTGCGGTAGCGGACGGTCAGCGCTTGCGATCGGGAAGGCGCTCCAGGGCTGCGAGATAGCCACCCTCGCCGTGATGGAGCCATTGGGCGATGCGGGTAATCGTGGCGGTACTGGCGCCGGTCTGGTGAGATATCTCCGCGTAGTGCAGACCCCTGTCGAGCATCCGGACCACGGCCCAACGTTGGGCCATGTCGTGCAGCTCTCCCAGGGTGCACAGGTCGCGGAAGAAGGCGGCGGCCTCATCGACGCTTTCGAGCCGCAGAATGGTCTCGAACAGCGAGCGGCTCGCCTCGTCCTGCCAGGCTTCGGTAGCGTGCATCGGCGTTCCTCTACAAGTCCGGCTCGGCAGAGCGACCCGGTTGGAAGTGCCTCAATCCTGTGCGACTCGACCGGGCCGACCACCCTGCTGATGTAGTAGCATAGTAGCATGCTACAACGTACGCAACCCAGCGACTTCACCGACCGGCCCGACTTCCAGCTGCTGCCGGCCATCGACCTTCGCGGCGGGCAGGTGGTCCGCCTCTCCGCGGGCGACTTCAACCGCCAGACGGTCTACGGCGCCGATCCGGTAGAGGTGGCCCGGCGGTTCGTCGCCGCGGGCGCGCGATGGGTCCACATCGTGGACCTGGATGGTGCCAAGAACGGGGTCAGGCGCCAGGGCGAGGTGATCGCGCGGATCGTCGAGGCGGTAGGGGAGCAGGCCGCTTGCGAGGTAGCCGGCGGGTTGCGCGATGAGGCCTCCGTCGAGGCGGTTCTGGCGTCCGGGGCGGCCCGGGCCGTCGCTGGAACAGCCGCGCTGGCGGACCCCTCATTCGCAGCGCGCCTCGTAGCCCGCTTTGGGGTGGAACGCGTGGCGATCGCCCTGGACGTCCGCGACGGGCTGGCTGTCGGTCAGGGCTGGGTGCCCGGCGCCGCCGGTGTCCCGGTGGAGGAGGCGCTGGCGGCCCTGGCGGATGCCGGTGCCCGTACGTTCATCGTCACCGCCATAGAACGCGACGGCTTGCTGACAGGCCCAAACCTGGAGCTGCTCGCCCGAATGGTCGCCCTCGGTCGCGGCCACGTGATCGCCTCGGCCGGCGTGTCGTCCATCGCGGACATCCAGGCGGTACGCCGCATTGGCTGTTCGGGTGCCGTAGTGGGCAGGGCCATCTACGAGGGCCGGCTCGATCTGGCGGAGGCGGTTCGCTCGGTCGCGGGCTGAAGCTGCGCCGGGCCGGCGCCGCGCTAAACGGTGCGTCCAGGCGGCGGAATCCAAGCCCGGACGCCCTCGCTCCCTAAAGCGGCGGCCACCACGGCCGAAGCCTCGGGCGGAGGCGTCGGCGCCCCGGGCGGATAGGCTCCGTCCTCGGTCAATGCGGCGTCACCCTGCGGCTCTATCCGGATCCGGGCACGAGGAACGGCCGTGTGCCCCTCCGATGGGCCGCAGACCGGCACGCGGGCTCCTGCCGGCCGGCATGGAGCCCGCTATTCATGTCCGTCGAGCGGCCATCAGTCGCCGTCGCACCAGAACCACCAGCCGCCACCAAGGCTCTCGTTGAAGGCTACGTTGGGCGCCTTGCCTCCGGGTTCGTAGACGAAACCGCAATAGCCCCCAAAGCTGCCGCCCTCATCGCTGTAGAAATACGTGCCACCATCCGCCTGCGTTTCGATCAAGCCGATCGGGTACAGGCCGACCGTCCCCAGGTCCGGCTGGCCGGTCGCTACGGCCCGGTCGAAGGCCGCGCGGCTCAATTCGAAACGGATCCGAAGCGGCACGGAGTTGAGAATCAATACGGCGCACAACAACCCCGCGGCCGGGATGCCGAGCCATCGAGCCAGGACGACCTTGCCCATACGCCACTCCCGCCACGCGGCCGCCGCTAACAGGGCGCACCAGGCTGGCGCGATCACCCAGACGCAAATCATCAGGCCGAACAATTAGAGGATGAAGTCGCCTCCCGGAACGGATGCCGATACGAGCGCCAGGAGCAAGGTCGGCACGGTGATCGCATAGAGCACGGCCTGAACGGTGCCCTCCCAGCCGGGTCGCCGCTGGCCCTCAGCGCCCTCGTCCATTTCCCCTCCATCGTTGCGAACCCGGCCATCCTACCCCGGCTGCCGGGTTCGGCCCCGCGACTAGAAGTGCGTGGCCGTCTCGCCCGAGTCGGTGAACTTGCCGCCGGCGACCGGGATGAACCGCCAGCTGTAGCTGTGCGGCCTGAGCGTCAGCTCCAGGACACCGTAGGTCGCCGCGTTGCGGACCTGCGAGTTGGGCCTGACCGCGACGATGGGCGAATGCAGGGCCCCGCCCGTGCCCGAAACGAACTGCCGGATGCCGTTCGGGTCTGCCTTGCCGTCGGGCGACTGCGGGGCGAAGCGTTCGTAGTCGTGGTCGTGGCCGCTCAGCACGATCTCGGCGTGAACCGCGTACAGGTCCCGCCACCAGGTGATGAAGGTGCTCGTGCTGCCGTGGCCGCCCGAGCTGAATTCCGGCGGATGCCACATCGCCAGGATGTGCTTGCCGCTGTTGGCCGCGAGATCCGCGCGCAGCCACTTCTCCTGAGCCGAGTTCTTGCCGCAGCCCCCGGCCTTGCTGCAGATGCCGTTGAGCACGACCACGTGCCAGTTCGCGGGCAGGTCGTAGCTGTAGTAGCCCTTGCCCGTCGGGCCCGCCCCCGCCGCGCCGAAGTAGGCGTAGTACGGCGCCCCGTTGGACGTGATCTGGTCGTGGTTGCCGATGACCGGATGGGTGCGTGACTTGAACGCGCCCCAGGTCTTGTCGTAGCACGACTTGTACTGGGCCGCCTTGCCCTGATCGTTGGAGTTGTCGCCCAGCGTGAAGACGACGGCGTCCGGTTCGGCCTCGATCAAGGCCGCCGTCTTGCGCGCGTTGGCGATGTAGGCGTCGCGGCAGATGTCCCCGGCGCCGATCAGGACGACCGATGGCTCGGAGGTCAGACTCGCGCCGGCGGACGAGCCCGAGCCCGCGACCGACGCCGAAGGGCTCGCGGACGCGACGAGGGTCCGAACTGGGGACGGCGACGCGGCAGCCGGCGAATTGGCCGGCAGGCTCGGGCTCGCGGTTGGCGACGAGCCGCACCCCGCCACCAGGATGGCGACGAAGACCGCCGATACCGAACCCCGAACGAACCCAAACCTGGTCACGCCGCTTCCGGCCTGCCGCTCCGCGACCTGGTGCTCCTCGGCCTAGTGCTCCTCGGCCTCCTGGAGCTTGCGGTGCGCCTCGATCACCTTCTCGGCGATGTGCGCCGGCACGTCTTCGTAAGAATCGAGCGTGGCGGTGAAAGTGCCCCGCCCGCCGGTCAGCGATCGAAGCTCCGTCGCGTACGTGAACAGCTCGGCCTGGGGGACGTGGGCTGTGATGATCTGCATCCCGTCCTTGATGTCCATGCCCAGTACCCGCCCCCGACGGCCGTTGAGATCGCGGTTCACGTCGCCCATGTAGGCCTCGGGAATCCTGATCTCGACTGTCATGATCGGTTCCATCAGAGCCGGCTTGCACTCGAGGATGCCGGTCTTGAGGGCCAGCCGCGCCGCCAGCTTGAACGACAGTTCGTTCGAGTCGACCGCGTGGAAGCTGCCGTCGTAGAGCGTGGCCTTGAAGTCGCTGAGCGGATAACCCGCCAGCACGCCCTCGGCCGCCGTTTCACGGACGCCCTTCTCGACGCCGGGGAAGAAGTTCTTGGGGACCGTACCGCCGACGACCTTCTCGGCGAAGACAACACCACCGCCCGGGTTCGGTTCGATCTCGATCCAGACGTCGCCGAACATGCCGTGGCCGCCGGTCTGCTTCTTGTACCGGCCGTGGGCCTGGGTCTTGCCTCGAATGGTCTCCTTGTACGGGACCTTCGGCGTCTTGGTCACGATGGCCGCGCCGAACTTGCGCTTGAGGCGCTCGCCGATGACGGCGACGTGTGCGTCGCCCATCGCCACCAGGACCTGCTCGCCGGTCTCCGATCGCTCGACGCGCGCGGACGGCTCCTCTTCCAGCATGCGCTGAAGCGCCGAACCCATCTTGTCCAGGTCCGCCTTCGTCTGAGGCTCGATGGCGACCTGGAGGGTCGGCAGCGGGAAGTTGAGCGGGGGCAGCGTGTAGGCCTGTTCCTTCGTTGCCGCCAGCGTGTCGCCCGTGGCAGTCACGGTCAGCTTCGCGACGGCGCCGATCTCGCCGGCGTGGAGCTGGCCCACCGTTTCCTGATCCTTGCCGTGGAGAAGCAACAGCTGGCCGATGCGCTCGGCCTCGCCTCGTGTCGCGTTCCAGGCCTGACCCTGTCCCTGCATCGTCCCGGACAGGACCCGCAGGTACGTCAAGCGGCCCACGAACGGGTCTGCCGTGGTCTTGAAGACGCGAGCCACCAGCGGTCCGGCGGCGTCGGCCACGAGCTTGACTTCTTTGCCCTTCGCGTCCGTGGCCACGATCTCGCCCGCCTGGGCCGGGTCCGGCAGGTAGCGCACGATGGCGTCCGCCAGCGCCCTCACGCCGATGCCCTTGGACGCGCTGCCGACCATGACCGGCGCCACCAGGCCAGACCGAACGGCTTTCTTGACGCAGCCTTCCAGCTCGTCGTTCGTGATCTCCTCGCCCTCGAGGTACTTGGTCATGACGTCGTCGTCCGCTTCGGACGCGGCCTCGATCAGCTGGTCGCGGCGAGACGCCACCTCGGCCGCGAGATCGGCCGGGACGTCGCCCTCGACCTCTTTGCCGCCCTGGAACGTGTGGGCCCGGCGATGCACCAGGTCCACGTGGCCGCTGAACGACTCGGCCGCTCCGATCGCGATTTGAATCGGGGCGATCTTCTGCCCGAACGAGGCCCGCAGAGCGTCCAGCGCGTTGCCAGGGTTCGCGTTCTCCCGGTCGCACTTGTTGATGAAGAAGAGCGCCGGATGATTGACCGCACGGGCCAGGGCGACCGCGGATTCCAGGCCCGCTTCGACGCCGGCCGTTGCGTCCAACAGGAGGAGGGCGGAGTCCGTCGCGGCGAAGCCTTCGACCACGTCCGACGCGAAGTCGGCATATCCGGGGGTGTCGACCAGCTGGATCCTCGTCCCGTCGTGGTCCAAGCTCGCGACGCCGAGGGTCAGCGACTGCTTGCGCTTCTGCTCCTCGGGTTCGTGATCGAGGCTGGCCGTGCCGTCGTCCACGCGCCCGAGGCGTGTCACGGCGAGGGCGTCGAACAGGAGATGCTCTGCCAGCGTCGTCTTGCCGGCCCCGGCATGGGCGGCCAGGACGACGCTGCGGAGGTGGGGGAGGTCGACACTCTTGGTTGTCATCTGCTCAATCGATCCTCTGGTGGCGTCAGATCGCATCGACATTCAGGCTGGGCGGAAGCCCGGCGCAATCTGGCCATGATATCGCCGCAAGACCCCTCACACCTGGACCTCGTGACGCCGTTCGGGTTCGCTGGCGAGCAGCCGCCGACTGCCCGGGAACGCCCCTTTCGGCCGGTCGCCGGGTCAGAGGGGGTCTTCGGGCGGTATACTCGCCCCGATGTCTGGACATTCCAAGTGGTCGCAAATCAAACGCCAGAAGGGCGCCAACGACGTCAAGCGTGGCGCCAACTTCACCAAGATGGGCCGCGAGATCAGCGTCGCCGCGAGAGCGGGCGGCGGCGATCCGGACGGCAACTTCCGGCTTCGTCTCGCCATCGAGCGGGCCCGTGCCATCAACATGCCCCTCGACACCATCAAGCGGGCCATCGAGAAGGCGACCGGCGGCGGTGAGGGCGAGCAGTTCGAAGAGATCATGTACGAGGGCTACGGCCCCGGCGGCGTGGCCATCATCGTCGAGGCCGCCACGGACAATCGCAACCGGACCGCGGCCGACGTGCGCTCCATCTTCAGCAAGGCGGGCGGCCAGCTGGCCGGTTCAGGCAGCGTGGCCTGGCAGTTCGAGCAGCGGGGCGTGATCTTGATCGAGGCCGGCGGGGACGCCGAAGAGGTCGAACTCCTCGCCATCGACGCCGGCGCGGACGACGTCGACTCCACCGGCGAGCAGGTCGAGGTCTACACCAAGCCGGGCGAGCTGGAAGCCGTCCGCCGCGCGCTCGAGAAGGCCGGCGTGAAGATCGAGTCGGCCGAGCTTTCGATGTCGCCCACGAATACCGTGGAACTCGACGCGGGCAGGGCGCGGCAGGCGCTTCGGCTTGTCGAACTGCTCGAGGACCAGGACGACGTCCAGCGCGTCACGGCCAACTTCGAGATCCCCGACGAAATCATGGCCGAGGTCGGCGGATGATCATCCTCGGAATCGATCCGGGGACGGCGTTGCTCGGCTACGGCCTGATCGAGAGAACCGGCCCCCGCCTGCGCGCCATCGACCACGGAGTCGTCTCGACGTCGTCCAAGCTGACGCTTCCGGAGCGACTCGAGGCCATCCACCTCGCCCTGACTGACCTGATCGAGTTGCACCAGCCCGCAATCGTCGGCGTGGAGCGGCTCTTCTTCACGAAGAACGCCCAGACCGCCTTCGCCGTCGGCCAGGCCCGCGGCGTCGTGCTCCTCGCCGCCGCGCAGCATTGCCTCGAGGTTCGGGAGGCCACGCCCAACGAGGTCAAGGTGGCCGTCGCCGGTCACGGTCGGGCCAACAAGGAGCAGGTCCAGCGAATGGTCCAGGCCATCCTGGGCCTGGCCGAGATCCCCGAGCCCGACGACGCTGCCGACGCCCTTGCGATCGCGATCTGCGTCGCCAATCGCGAGCGCTCGGTCAGCCGGATCCCCGTCGGCAGCCTGGACCGCTCAGCCATCCAGCCGGCCCCGGAGGGCGTGACCCCGTACGAGAAGGCCGTCCGGGAGGCCTTGCGGCGTGAGCGGCTCGGCCTGGGGCCGGACGGAGTCGCCGCCGGCGTTCGCAAGTCCAAGACAGCTTCCTAGCGCCTGCGCGGGAGGGCGGCATGATTGCCTCGCTCGACGGCCTGGTGAGCGCCGTGTTCGCCGATTCGTTGATCGTCGAGGTTGGCGGCATCGGCTATCGCGTCTACGCCGCTCCGGCCGTGCTGGCCACGGTCAAGGTGGGGGAGCGGGCCAAGCTGTTCACCCATCACCTCGTCCGCGAAGACGCCCAGGCCCTGTTTGGCTTTCGCACGCCCGAGGAACTCGGCTTCTTCGGCCTCCTGCAGACTGTCACCGGCGTCGGGCCGAAGGTCGCGCTGGCGATCGTGGGCTCGCGGCCCATCGGCGACCTGCAGCTGGCGATCCTCTCGGACGACCTCGCCCTCCTCACCGCGGTAAGCGGCGTCGGCAAGAAACTCGCCGCCCGGATCGTGCTGGAACTCAAAGAGAAGGTCGCCGCGGCCGGGGTGGCAGCCGGCGTCGCGGGCGGCAGCGGCGTCGCGGGTGAGCCCGAAGTCGTCGCCGCGCTCCTGGCTCTGGGCTACTCGGCCGGCGAGGCTCGCACGGCATCGCGCGACGCGCTGGCCGATCCTTCCGTCGGCGCGGGCCTCGAGGAAAGAGTCAAGGCGGCGCTGCGAACGTTGCTCAGGGGGTAGGGCTCCATGATCGCGATCGCGTGTTGAACCGTCCGTAGAACACCCGTTCGATATGGTATATTTCGCGGCATGAGCGAGGCCGCCCGTGACTGACATCTCGCGAATACTCGACCAGAGCGCGGAGGACGAGGCCGAGGTCGTCATCGACCGGACGCTTCGGCCGCACACGCTGGTCGAATACGTCGGCCAGCGCGAGCTGAAGGCCAATCTGTCGATCCTGCTCGAGGCCGCCCGCCAGAGAGGCGACGCCGCCGACCACATCCTGCTACACGGCCCGCCCGGCCTCGGCAAGACGACGCTCGCGACCATCGTGGCCCGGGAGCTCGGGGCCAACATCCGCTATGCCAGCGGCCCGGCCATCGAGCGGGCAGGGGACCTGGCCGCCATCCTGACCTCGCTGGACGAGCGCGATGTCCTGTTCATCGACGAGATTCATCGTCTCAATCGCGCCGTGGAGGAGATCCTGTATCCCGCGATGGAGGATTTCGCGCTCGACGTGATGATCGGCAAGGGGCCTTCGGCACGCAGCCTGCGGCTGAGCCTGAAGCCGTTCACGATCGTCGGCGCCACGACTCGTGCCGGCCGCATCTCGAGCCCGCTGCGCGACCGCTTCGGGGCCACGTATCGGCTGGACTTCTACGATCTGGCGGACCTGACTGCGATCGTGGAGCGCTCCGCTCGGCTGCTCGGCGTGGAGCTGAGCCCGGACGGCGCAACCGCCATTGCCCGGCGAGGCCGGGGCACGCCGCGCGTGGTCAACCGGCTGCTACGCCGGGTCAGGGACTACGCCCAGATCAACGGCGACGGCCGAGTCGACGCCGGCACCGCGGACAGAGCTCTCGCCGCCCTGGACATAGACGACGAGGGCCTCGACGGAACGGACCGCAAGCTGCTCGCGGCGATCATTCAGAAGTTCGGCAGCGGGCCCGTCGGCGTACAGGCTCTCGCGGCGGTGCTGGCCGAGGAGCCGGAGACTGTCGAAGACGTCTACGAGCCGTTCCTCCTTCGACTGGGCTTCCTGGACCGCACGCCGCAGGGCCGCATCGCCACGGACGGCGCACGCCAGCACCTGGCCCGTCTCGGCTACGAAGTCCCGCCGCCGCGACGCACGGAAGCGGATCAGCCGGCTCTGTGGGAAGGCGGCAGCGCGAGCGGCGCCGAGCCCTCATGACAGAAATCGCAACGCCGAAGCCGGCCGGTTCCCCGGCTCGCTTCGAAGTCGCCGTGCCGCCGGCCGCGGACGGCTCCACTCACGCCAGACTCGGCCGCCTGCACCTGAGCCACGGGGTCGTGGAGACGCCCCAGTTCATGCCTGTGGGAACCAATGCCACGGTCAAGGCCATGTCCCCGGACGACCTCCGCGACGCCGGCGCCAGCATCATTCTGGGCAATACGTATCACCTCTACCTACGCCCCGGCCACGAGAGAATCGCGAAGCTCGGCGGCCTGCATAGCTTCATGGCGTGGGATCGGCCGATCCTTACGGACTCAGGAGGCTTCCAGGTCGTCTCGCTCGGAGAGCTGCGCAAGATCGACGACGACGGCGTGACTTTCCAAAGCCACCTCGACGGCTCGTACCACCGCTTCACCCCGGAACACTCCATCGCGGTGCAGGAGGCGCTGGGTTCGGACATTGCCGTCGCCTTCGACCAGCCGGTCCCTCCTGCCTCTTCCAGCCGTGGCGCCGTCGCGCAGGCGACGGCTAGAACGCACGTCTGGGCCGAGCGATCCCTGGCCGCCCACAGCCGCCCGGACCAGGCGCTCTTCGGCATCATCCAGGGCGGCCTCGACCCGGTCCTGAGGGCCGAGTCCACCCGCTTCATGGCCGCCCTGCCGTTTGACGGCATCTGCATCGGCGGCCTGGCCGGCGACGAGACGCAGCAGCAGCGCCAGGCCACCCTCGACGTGGTGGTCGACCTGCTGCGGGACGACCCCCGGCCACGCTATCTGATGGGCCTCGGCTCGCCGGCGGATCTGCTCGAGGCCGTCAACGCCGGCGTCGACATGTTCGACTCGGTCCTGCCGGCCAGGGTCGCCCGGAACGGCCAGCTCTGGATCCCGGGCGGCAAGCTCAACATCCGCAACGCCCAGTTCCAGGACGATCCGAGGCCGGTCCAGGAAGGTTGCCGCTGCCTGCTGTGCACCAGGTTCTCGCGTGCCTATCTCGCCCACCTCTTCCGGGCCGAGGAACTCCTGGCCTACCGCCTGGCAACTTGTCACAACATGACCTTCACCCTAGACTTCATGGCCGAAATCCGCGCTGCGCTGCGCTCTGGAACGTTCACCTCGCGTCTACCCGAACTTCGGGCTCTCGCGTATCCGTCACGGTCCAGTGCATCGGCAGTGAAGCCGGAGATAAGGACCCACCGATACCCTGCCGTACGCGGAGTCAGACGACATGGCGAGCCGAGACCGCCCGCACAAAGAACTCAAGAAGAAGCCCAAGGACGCGGGCAAGAAGCTTCCGCAGATCCAGCCGATGCTGGAGCCCCCGACTAACGTCGAAGTCTGGAAGCCGAAGCGCAAGCCGCGCACCGAAGAGACGGAAAGCTAAGTCGCGGACGGACGCCACCAGGCGCCCGCTCCGCAAATCCGCAGCCGCCGGGGCGATCGTTCGCCCCGCAACGGCCCTGGTAGGAGCGAGGAGCAGGGTGGCAATGGTCGAGCGAGTAACCGAGAACCGTGGCAACGGCGCGGAGCGTCCGGCCGAACGCACCAAGGCGGTCGAAGCCGCCATCATGGCCATCGAGAAGCAGTTCGGCCGTGGCTCGATCATGCGTCTCGGCTCGGCCGAGCGTCAGGCCGTGGACGTCATTCCAACCGGTTCAATCGCCCTTGACCTTGCCCTCGGCGTGGGCGGCATCCCGCGCGGTCGCATAACCGAGATCTTCGGTCCGGAGTCCTCGGGCAAGACCACGCTAAGCCAGCACATCCTCGCCCAAGCGCAGCAGAAGGGCGGCACTGTCGCGTTCATCGACGTAGAGCACGCCCTGGATCCAGGGTACGCTCGCGCCTGCGGCGTCAACGTCGACGAACTGCTGGTCAGCCAGCCGGATACGGGCGAAGACGCGCTCCAGATCACCGAGACGCTCATCCGCTCCGGCGGCGTTGACGCCGTCGTCGTCGACTCCGTGGCCGCCCTAGTCCCCAAGGCCGAGATCGAAGGCGAGATCGGCGACAGCTTCGTGGGCATTCAGGCCCGGCTGATGAGCCAGGCTCTGCGCAAGCTGGCCGGTGCCGTCAACCGCTCCAACACCGCGCTCATCTTCACCAACCAGCTGCGCGAGAAGATCGGCGTGATGTTCGGTAATCCCGAAGTCACCCCCGGCGGCCGTGCGTTGAAGTTCTACGCCAGCGTCCGGCTGGACATCCGGCGCATCGAAACGATCAAGGTCGGCACGGATTCCGTAGGCAACCGGGTCAAGGTCAAGGTCGTAAAGAACAAGGTCGCGGCGCCCTTCAAGGCCGCCGAGTTCGACATCATGTTCGGAACCGGCATCTCGCGTGAGGGCGGCCTTCTGGACGTCGGCACAGCCATGAGCCTCGTAAGCAAGACGGGCGCGTGGTTCACCTTCGGCGAGACGCGCCTTGGCCAGGGTCGCGAGGCGGCCAAGGAATTCCTCAAGGGCAACCCGGACATTTCCGGCGAAGTGGAGCGGCAGATCCGGGCCAAGATGGCCGACGTTGCCTTGCCGGTAGAAGGGATTGAGGAAGCCGAGTAGGCCTGCGCGGCCCGGCCGGGTCCAGCGGACGCCCGATCGCCGGGCCGCATGACCGGCTACAGGCGACGCGAGAGCCACGCCGAGCGGCGGCAGCGCCGTGCCGAGGTCGACGACCCTCAGGTCGTCATCGACGCCGCCGCTCGCTTCCTCGAGGTCCGCTCGCGTTCCGTCGACGAGGTCCGGCGCCACCTTTCCGCGGCCGGCTATCGGCCGGAACTGATCGACGCCGCGATCGCGCGCCTGCTCGAGCTGCACGTCCTCGACGATGAGGCGTTTGCCCGGCTCTGGCTGGAGTCGCGCGACCGGTCCCGGCCCCGCAGTGAGACGGCCCTGCGCCGCGAGCTGTCGCTAAAGGGCATCGACCGCGTTCTCGCCGACGAGCTGCTCGGGGACCGAAGAAGCGGCCGCGGGCAGGCGGGGGAGGACGGCGATGCCGGCTCTCCCGGCCCGGACCTGGCCGCGGCCCAACGGCTGCTGCGCAAGAAGGCCTCGGCATTGGCTCGCCTGGCCGACCCTCGCGACCGCCGCCGGCGCGCCTACGCGCTGCTGGCCCGCAACGGTTTCGATCCCGACACGGTCCGCATGGCAATCGCCTCGGAGCTGTCCGAGGGCGACGAGGACGGCGCCGCCGATTAGTCCGATTCGGCCCGGCAGGCGCGACCCGGACGAGCGCCGAACCATCGGCGTCGGGCCACCACCCGAAACGTGAGTGGAGGTGGCGCAACCAGGCGCTGCCGGTTTTGTCCCGGGGCCGTAGACTATGTTTCGAAACGAACACGCGCCGTTCACCTGGAGCAGGGTTCGGCGTCAGCTCGAATCATGCCAACGCGGCTCGCTGTGCCGGTGCCTCGGGAGATGGCTCGTGCAGGAGCTGCCCTAACGGATATCCACTGACCTCAGGGCCGCTTTTCCCGGCCCCGGGGGGAGGCAAATGCATATGGATGCGGTGCTAGCGGCCATTGCGATTGTGGCCGCCCTTTTGCTGGGAGCAGCCGCCGGCTTCATCGCCCGTGGCCAGTTCGCCAACCAGGCCCTCAAGAGCGCCCAGGACAAGGCCGCTCGTATCGTCGCCGAGGCTCGCGCCCAGCAGAAAGAGCTAATTCTCGAGGCCAAGGACGAGAAGCTTCGCCTCCAGCGCGAAGCCGAAGACGACGCGCGAAACAAGCGCAACGAACTCGCCGGCCTGGAGGGTCGCCTCCTCGCCCGAGATGAGCAACTCGACGCCCGCTCCGACATGCTCGAGCAGCGGGACCGCAAGCTCCTGGATCGCGAGCGCGAGCTGGAGGCGAGCCGCCAGCAGCTCGCCCAGGCCCAACAGGACCACGTCGCCGCGCTGGAGCGCGTCAGCGGCATGAGCGCGGCCGAGGCCAAGGGCCAACTGCTGGAGGCCGTCCGCGAGGACGCCGACCGCGAGGCCGTTCGAATCGCCAAGGCCATCGAGCGCACCGCCCGCGACGAGGCCGAGGATCGTGCCCGCGAGATCGTTCTCACGACCATGCAGCGGGTCGCCGCCGACCACACCGCCGAGCACACTGTCAGTGCCATCCACCTGCCCAACGACGAGATGAAAGGCCGCATCATCGGCCGCGAGGGCCGCAACATCCGGGCCCTCGAGCAGGCCACCGGAGTCGACCTGATCATCGACGACACGCCCGAGACTGTCGTCATCAGCGCCTTCGATCCCGTTCGCCGCGAGGTCGCCCGCCTGGCCCTGACCAAACTCATGGCCGACGGTCGCATTCACCCCGGCCGCATCGAGGAGGTCGTGGCCAAGGCCCGCGCCGAGGTCGATCTCACCATGCGCCAGGCCGGCGAACAAGCCGTCTACGACGCCGGCATCCCGGCCCTGCCGCCCGAGATCGTCAAGCTGCTGGGGCGGCTCAAGTTCCGCACCAGCTATGGCCAGAACGTCCTGAACCACTCGGTCGAGACAAGCCGGCTGTCGGCGATGATCGCCTCCGAACTCGGCCTCGACGTCCAGACGGCCAAGGTCGCGGGGCTTCTGCACGACCTCGGCAAGGCCGCGGACCACGAAGTCGAGGGCCCTCATGCCCAGATCGGCGCTCAGATCGCGGCGCGGCACAACCTCTCGGCCAAGGTGGTCAACGCCATCGCGTCCCACCACCAGGAAGAGGAGGCCACGTCGCTCGAGGCGCCGGTGGTTCAGGTCGCGGACGCGATCAGCGCTTCGCGTCCGGGTGCTCGCGGCGAGTCCGTGGAGACGTACGTTCGCCGGCTTGAAGACCTGCAGGCCATTGCCGAGAGCTTCGAAGGAGTGGAGAGGAGCTTCGCAGTCCAGGCCGGGCGCGAGGTCCGCATCCTCGTCAAGCCCGAACAGATCGACGACGTGACAGCCACGCGGCTTGCCCGCGACGTCGTCAAGAAGATCGAGGCGAGCCTCACCTACCCCGGCCAGATCAAGGTGACGGTCATTCGCGAGACGCGAGCCGTCGAGTACGCCAAGTAGCGCGCGGTGACTGTACCGGCCGGTCCGCCCCTCACTCCCTCGGGCCGGCGCGCCTGCCGGATCCTGATGATCGGGGATCTGATAGGCAAGCCCGGACGGGTCGCCCTGGAGACGCTGCTGCCGGACCTGCGGGCAGAGCGTGACATCGACTTCGTCACGGCCAACGGCGAGAACGTCGCCGGCGGCATGGGGCTGACGGCTTCGACCGCCGACGCCATGTTCCGGGCCGGGGTGGACGTCATCACGTCCGGCAACCACATCTGGGACAAGCGCGAGATCTACGACCACCTGGCCCACGAGGAGCGCATCCTGCGGCCCCACAACTACGGCACGGCCGGTGTGCCGGGCCGCGGCTGGGGCGTCTTCCACGCGGGGGACGGGACCGAAGTCGCGGTCCTGAACTTCCAGGGCCGCACCTACATGACGCCCATCGAGAATCCGTTCACCGAGTTCGACCGGCTGATCGACGAGGCCGCCGATCCGCTCCCGCCGGTGCGGGTCGTGGACTTCCACTGTGAGCTGACCAGCGAGAAGAACGCCTTCGGCATCTATCTCGACGGGCGGGCCAGCGCGGTGGTCGGCACACACACGCACGTGCCCACCGCCGATGAACGCATCATGCCCAGGGGCACCGCCTACCAGTCGGACCTGGGCATGTGCGGACCCATCCACAGCGTCATCGGCTTCGATCCCGCTACCGTTATCCCGCGCTTCATAACCGGGCTGCCGACGCGCTTCGAGGTGGGCTCCGGCCCGGTCGTCTTCAACGCCTGCCAGATCGATGTCGACTCCCAGACCGGGCGGGCCGTGGCGATCGAGCGCGTTCAGCGCGTCGTGGAAGTCTGAGCGGCAGGCGATGAGCGGCGGGTACGGCCGGGGACCGCAATCCGACGAGCAGCGGCGGCGCGACGATCTGCTTCGCAAGGCCGCACAGGCCGACCGCCAGCCCAAGCCCGCCGCCGGCGGGCGCGACTCGGCCCGTGACCGGGCCCGTGACAAGTCGCCGGGCGCTGGCACCCGCAGCGGCCGCTCCCGCTACAGCGGCCCACCGATCGACCCCGTTGTTCCGCCGCACCCGTCGCGAGTGGACCTCCACACCCACAGCACCCGCTCCGACGGCCTGCTCGAGCCCCGCCAGCTCGTCAACGACGCGGCCGCCGCGGGGGTCCGGGTTCTGGCGCTCGCCGACCACGACACCATCGACGGGGCGCGCGAGCTTCTCGCCCCGGGCGGCCCGCCGCTGCCGCTGGATCTCCTGCCGGCCGTCGAGATCAACAGCGTCGCCACGGGCATCCCGCAGCTCTGGGAAGGCGAACTCCACATCCTCGGTTTGGGAGTGGACCTGTACGACGACTACTTCGAGTCGGTTCTCCAGACCCAGCGCGACCGCCGGGCGACGCGTTTCGCCCGCATCGTGGACCGGCTCGGCATGATGGGCTTTCCGATCGACGATCAGGTCTCGGCGCTAGTGGCAACCCACCACGGCGAGAAGGGCGTCTCGCTGGGACGTCCCCAGATCGCACGCTGCCTTATCGCGGCCGGCTACGCCAGGAGCGTGGACGACGCCATGGGCAGACTGCTCGGCCGCGGCAAGCCGGCATACGTACCCCGCGAAGGCATCGGCCCAATGGAGGCGATCTCGGCCGTCCGCGCCGGCGGCGGGCTGCCCGTCCTGGCCCACTTCGCCGACGCCCCGGACCGGATGGAGCTGATAGAGGAACTCATCGGTTGGGGCCTCGGCGGCCTCGAAGTCCACTACCGCCACTTCGGCGCCCAGACCGTGGCCGACCTGGAAGCCGTCGCCCGGGCCCTCCGGCTGATACAGACAGGCGGCAGCGACTACCACGGCGACGGCCAGACGTATGCTGAAACCCACGCGACGCTATACGTGCCGGACGAGGATGCCGTGACCGTCTATTCAGCCCTCGGCCGCCGCCTCCTGGCCCTTCAGCCCGGGACCTGACCACATGGCTGTTCGAAGAGGCGATCTGGCCGCTCTCGCGCCCCTGGCGCCACATCCTTCCGTGCTGGCTCGCCCGCCCCAGGTCGACGCTCGCGTGGCCGAGTTCCGGCCCGAGTCTGGAGTGATGCCGAGCTTCTTCGTCTGGACCCTCGGCTGTCAGATGAACCAGAGCGACTCCGAGGAAATGGCCGGTCAGCTTCTCGCCGTCGGCTGTGCGCGTGCGCCGTCAATGGAAGAGGCGGACCTGATCGTCATCAACACCTGCGCCGTTCGGGAGCATGCCGAGGCCCGCGTCATCGGCCGCCAGGGCAAGCTCGCCGAACTCAAGCGCGCCAGACCCGGGATGCGGGTCGTGTTGACGGGCTGCGCGGTCCGGGAGTCCGAACGAGAAGGCCTGGCCCGGCGCTTTAGAGCCGTCGACATGTTCCTGCGCCCGGACGAAGAGCCCGAACTGGCGCTCCGCCTGGGCCTCGTCTCGGCTCAGGCCCCGGTGGGCCTGCGGCACGCCGCCACGGCAGCCACGACCGTCCTGGCGGGACGACCCGTCAGCCTGGCCGAACGCCTGGCCGGCAACCGTGCCACGGCCCTGACGGAGAGCCGCGTCGCCCGTTCATCGACGATCGGCGCATGGCTGCCGATCGTTTACGGCTGCGACAAGACGTGCACTTACTGCATCGTCCCGTTCTCGCGCGGCCCGGAGCGCAGCCGGCCCTTCGACGACATCGTGGCCGAGGCGCGCGGCATCGCCGAGTCCGGATATGCCGAACTGACCCTGCTCGGCCAGAACGTCAACAGCTACGGCCACGATCTGCCCGCTGAGGAACGCTTCGGCCACATCTGCACCGAGCGCTCCGCCGGCCGAAAGCTCGACCTCGAAGCCAGGCCGGATCTGGCGGAACTCTTGCGCGTCATCGACGCCATCCGGGACGCCGCCGGCCGGCCCCTGATCCCACGTCTGCGCTTCATCACGTCCCACCCCTGGGACCTTTCGGACCGCCTCATCGCCGCGATGGCCGAATGCCCGAGCGTTTGCGAGTCCCTGCACCTGCCCGTTCAATCCGGCGACGACGAGATGCTCCAGCGCATGGGCCGCCAGTACACCCTCGCTCACTACCGCGAGCGACTGGCCCGCATCCGCGAGGCAGTCCCGGGAATCGCCATCTCCACGGACATCATCGTCGGGTTCTGCGGCGAGACGGACGCGCAGTTCCGCCAGACGCTGGGCCTGCTCGACGAGCTGCGCTTCGACACGGTCTACGCCGCGGCCTACTCGCCCCGCCCCGGAACCCCGGCCCTGCGCATGGCCGACGACGTGCCCGCCGCCGTGAAGCGCGAGCGCCTCAACGAACTCCTGGCCCGCCAGGAGGGGATCGGCCTGGAACGCAACCGCTCCTGGCTCGGCCGCGACGTCGAGGTGCTCGTCGAGGAGGTCGCGCGGCCCAGGAGGGGAGCGGGGCAGCCCCTGGACGGCAGCGCGGCCCCCGACGGCCGGACCTCGCTTGACAGCCGGCCGGCCCTCGTCGGCCGGACCCGCCACAACAAGCTCGTTCACCTCGCCGGCGATCCGGCCCTCGTCGGCCGGACCGTGACGGTCCGCATCGAGCACGCCGGCCCGTTCGCCCTTCGGGGCCGGATGGTCGAGGCCGGGGCCTAGGTGGACAACGCTCTCCCGCCGCTCATCGTCCTGGCCGGCACCACCGCCAGCGGCAAGACGGCGCTGTCCCTGGAACTCGCCGAAGCGCTGCGATCCCGCGGAATTGCGAGCGAGATCGTCTCGGCCGACTCACGGCAGGTCTACCGCGGCATGGACATCGGCACGGCCAAGGCGACCGCGGAGGAGCGAGACCGCGTGCCGCACCACTGCCTGGACCTCGTCGACCCGGACGCGGCGTTCAGCGTCTCGGACTATTGCGGCGCCGCGGCCACGTCGCTGGTGGGCATCGCCGATCGCGGCGCCGTGGCCCTCCTGGTCGGCGGTACCGGCTTCTACCTCCGAGCGGTGGGTCGCGGTATCGCCGTGGACGAGCTGCCCTGGGACGCCGCCGTTCGGGCGGACGTTGACGCCGCCCTGCAGCGCGACGGGCTGCCGGCCCTCGTCGACGAGCTGCGCCGCCTCGCCCCGACTCGCGCCGCCGCGGTGGATCTGCGCAACCCGCGCCGCGTCGTCCGGGCCGTGGAGATCGCGCGCCTGCGGGGGGACGCGCCACTCCCCGAGCCGCGGGGCTACGGGCGGCCGGTTCTCTGGCTCGGTCTGAACGTGGAGCCGCCCGTCCTGCGCGAGCGCATCCGGGCCCGAGCCCGCGCCCAGTTCGACGCCGGCCTGGTCGACGAGACCCGCGGCCTGCTCGAGCGCTTCAACCCCGAACTGCCAAGCTTCTCCGGCATCGGCTACGCCGAGGCCCGGGCCTTCATCGAGGGCCGCCTGGATTGGGAGGCGGCCGTCTCCGAGGACGCGCGACGCAACATTCTCTTCGCCCGTCGCCAGGCCACCTGGTTCCGCCGCGAACCCGACGTCGCCTGGTTCGACGCGACACACGATCTGCCCCTGGACGCCGCCCTTGCGCACACGCTTCCGTATCTGAGCGCCTGACCGGGCCCGCCGCCGGGCCGCCACGCGATCGCGATCTAGCGGGCGCCCTTGCCGCGTTCGACTATCCTGCCCGGGTATGCCTAAGCACATGATCGACATGGCCGCGCCCAAAGAGCGCGCCTTCCTCGTGGCCGTTGACACCGGAGACGACCCCGGCTGGACCGCCGAAGAGTCCATCGCCGAGCTGGCCAACCTGGCCGACACCGCCGGAGCCGAGGTCGTGGGCGCGGAGTGGCAGAACCGCCGCCATGTCGACCCCCACTTCTACGTCGGCAAGGGCAAGGTGGACGAGCTTGTCGCCGCCAAGTCCGAGACCGGCTACACGATCCTGATCGCCGACGACGAACTGTCGCCGGCACAGCAGCGCACCCTCGAAGAGGCCGTCAAGACCAAGGTCATCGACCGCTCCCGCCTCATCCTCGACATCTTCGCCCAACACGCCCAAACGCACGAAGGCCGACTGCAGGTTGAGCTGGCCCAGCTCGAGTATCAGCTGCCACGGCTGACGCGCATGTGGACCCACCTCTCGAGAACCGGCGGCGGCATCGGCACGAGGGGCCCCGGCGAGTCCCAGCTGGAGACGGACAAGCGCCTCGTTCGGGACCGCATCAAGAAGTTCAAGGAGCGGGTGGAGCAGGTCGCCGAACAGCGGCGCACGGCCACCCGCGCCCGCGACCGCCGCCTGTGGCCCACCGTGGCGATCGTGGGCTACACGAACGCCGGCAAGTCGACCCTGCTCAACGCCCTGGTCGGCCAGGAGGTCGTCAAGGCCGAGGACCGGCTCTTCGCAACCGTGGACCCGACGTCGCGCCAGGTCAAACTCGGCGACGGCCAGGTCGCGATCATGACCGACACCGTCGGCTTCATCCACAAGCTGCCCCACCAGCTGATCGACGCCTTCCGCGCCACCCTGGAAGAGGTCACCCGAGCCGACGTGCTCCTCGAACTCGTGGACGCCTCGGACCGGCACTTCGCCGAGCATCGGGCCACGATCCAGACGGTTCTCGAAGAGCTGGGCGCGGCCGACAAGCCCCGCCTGGTCGCGTTCAACAAAGCCGACCTGATCGACGTCTCCGCCCGCGACGCCGAGACGCCTGGTCCTGCCATCGCCGGCACCGTCCTGATATCGGCTGTCACCGGATACGGCCTCGAGACGCTGCGGGCCGAGCTTTCGGCCTTGCTGGCGTCTCTGTGGGTGGACGTCGACGCGGCCATCCCTTACCGCGCCGGCGAGCTGCTGGCGCGCGTCCGGGAGCGCGGCACGGTCGAGCTCGAGTACCGCCCCAACGACGTCCGCGTTCGGGGGCGAGTCAGTCCGGCGCTTGCCGGCGAACTCGAGGCCGTGGCCGAGCGGCACCTGGAATCGCTGCGCGAGGAGGATCCGACCGTCACCGGGGCGTGAGACCGGCCGGCTCGGGGCCCATTTGCACCCTCCAGGTGGGGTAGGGGAGGAATAGAACGGCCGTTCGTATAGGGCCGCTCCGGCAACGCTCCGTCCACTACCCCTGTTGGCAGGTGTGGACAACTGCCGAAACTGGCCTGGCCACCTGCGCAAATCGGTGGATAAGCCTCTTCTCCCGGCCCGCCGCGGGACCTATCTTTGGTCTTGCCCGGAGGGGCCAGCGAGATCGGACACCGACTCAGCGGTCACTACGGAAACGGTTCAACGGACTACGAAAACGGTCTTGGGCCCGCAACGGTTCTCGACCACCTTCGCAGACTGCAACCGCGGAAGTGGTGATGTAGAGGAGCCGGTGGCAGTTTCGGCAGTGGCCGAAGCGCCGACCGTCGATCGTGTGAGAAGTCTTCGGACCTCTCATCCGCGGTGGTCGTAGCGGACGGTACACGCGGAACCGCAGGACCGATCGATAGGTTCCTCCGGGCGCTTCTTTGTGTCCGGAACAGCGCTAGAGACCGCGACACCCTCGGATCCGCCATATGCCGGCGGCCAGCAGGGGAGGGGAGAGAGAGGGTATCCTCCCTCCGCGTGTCCGTCGCCCGCCAGCACAAGGAAGCACATGCCTGAGCGTTCGCCCGCCCAACCCGCTGCGTCCCCCGCGCCGCGGATATGGGTGCTCGTGCCTACCTACAACGAGCGCGAGAACGTGGCGGCGATCACGGCGGCGATCCTGGAAACCGTACCTCGCGCCAACGTGCTCGTCGTGGACGACGGATCGCCCGACGGCACAGGCGATATTGCCGACGACCTCGCCAGCAAGGATGCCCGCATTGCGGTGCTTCACCGCGAGGCCAAACAAGGCCTGGGGCGAGCCTACGTGGCTGCGTTCAAGGACGTCCTGCGCCGCGACGCCGACATCGTCGTCCAGATGGACGCCGACTTCAGCCACCCCGTCCGCTTCCTGCCCGATCTCCTTACGCCCCTCGAGGCCGGCCGCGCCGACGTCGTCCTGGGCTCTCGCTATGTCCCCGGCGGCCACATCCCGCGCTGGAACATCATGCGCCGGCTGGTCAGCCGTGGCGGCAGCGTGTTCGCCGCAGTGGTCCTCCTCATGCCGTACCGGGACCTCACGGGCGGCTTCAAGGCATTCCGGGCGTCCGCCCTGCGCGCCATCGATCTCGATCACCTGCACGCCGGCGGCTACGCCTTCCAGATCGAAACGACGTTCAGGGCTCGCCTGGCGGGCGCCCGCATCATCGAGACGCCGATCACGTTCGAGGAGCGCCGGGCAGGCACCTCGAAGATGAGCATGTCCATCTTCATGGAGGCCCTCAAGCTGGTCCTGGGGATGCGCCTGAGCACGTGGCACCGCCGTCGACGCAGCCTGCCGAGTTCAGAAGCCGGCTGATCGGGCGATTTCGACCGTTCGCACGCCCGTTCTCATGGCTCGCGCCGAAGCTCGCGCCGAAGCTCGCGCCCGCCACAGGGCCTGTGCACGACTCGTGGAAAGCAACCGAAACGCCACCGACCAATCTCACAACGCGTGGATAAGCCCGTAGGCAGGGGAGTGCCGGTCCGCTAGATTCGGTCTTGCCCGGAGGGGCCACGAAACACCGAACGACTCGGCCGATTCTCGGATCGACCGAACGATGCGGTATCGCGGTTCCTTCGGGCGTTCTATTTCGACGGCCCGGCACCATATCGCCGTCACTCAAGGCCCGCCGGTCGCCAAACGCCGGCGGGCCTTTGGCTACGCGGTTGCCTCCGTGTAGGCGGCCCGCACATTGACGCCCTCAGCCCGCGACAAGCTCCACAGCAGCCACGCCACGACGATCATCGCGACCAGGAAGGGCGCTCCGCCGGCAATGGCCCCAGCCCCGAGCCAGTCCCAGCGCAGGGCGATGCCGACCGCGCCACCGATCGAACAAACAGCCGAAGCGATGAACATCAGCCCGGCTACTCGGCCCAGCCGCCCGTCGGACCACAGCAGGACGGCCGCCGCGAGCGTGCCAAGCCCCAGCACCGCGTAGCCCAGCACGTCGAGGGCCATAGTCAGGGATGACGCGGCCCCGAAGTCGAACAGGCGGTAGGCCGCCAGCGCTCCGGCCGGGTCCTGTTCGTACGCATCGGCCAGACCTCGCGCCGCCGTCAACTGCAGCCAATAGGCGGTCGTCGACACAGGCGCGTACAGGAGCCCGTAGGCCACGGTCAACACGGCCGCCACAGGATGCCTTCGCCATGCCCGGGCCGCCAGGCCTATCCAGACGGGCACGAAGGTCAGGCCCAGGGGCAGCACAACCACGAACATCAGGCTCCACCGCGCGTCGTCGGCGCGAAGCTCCCGCAGCCGATCTAGCGCGGTCGGAGCCGACGAAGGGGGAGCGACCACCATGGTCACCAGCCACACGATCGTGAGAACCGAGCCGGCGACGGCGGCCCAAGCGCCAGCCCTAACCAGCGCGTGCACCACCCCAGACTCCGTGGCTGAGGTCGTTCCTGCGAGCATGCTCCCTCCACAACTACACGGGGCCGCCCGCGGGGCGACCTATATCGGACGTTCATCCTTTATAGTCGGCCACGCAACGGATTGTCAAGCGGACGCCCGTTTTCTATAGTGCCCTCATGCCTCGAGTCTCACAGGAACACCTGAACGCTCGGCGCCGCCAGGTAGTGGAGGCGGCCCTGCGCTGTTTTGCCCGCAACGGGATCCATCCGACCTCCATGCAGGACATCTTTCGCGAGGCCGGCTTGAGCGCCGGGGCGGTCTATCGGTACTTTCCGACGAAAGAACTGCTCGTGGCCGCGGTAGTGGAGCGCGTCCTGGGGATGACTCGAACGGCGGTCGCAACCGCCGCGGGACACGCCGAAAGCCCGCCCGAGCCGGCTTCCATCGTGGACAGGCTGCTGCGCGTCTTCGACGACCCAGGGCCCGCCGAGCAACAGGATCGGTTTCGACTGGTCCTGCAGATCTGGGCCGAGGCCGTACGCAGCCCTCAGGTCGGCGACGCCCTCCGCGCCAATACCGACGCTCTGCGCGCCTCCATAGCGGACGATCTGGCAACCGCCCAGCTAAGCGGACGCCTGAGGCCCGACTTGGAGCCTGCCTCGACCGCTCGAGCCATCACCGCGCTGTTCGAGGGCTACGCCCTGCAGCGCGCCCTTGACCCCACGCTCGACACCGCGGCCTACCGCGCCGCCGTGCACGCCGTGCTCGAACACGGCCTCATGCCAACCTAGAAACCCCCAGCGCCCGAAACCCGCCTCGAGAGGGGTCAATTGCCCTCTACAGGACTACCGATAATGTAGGTTATGTCCGTTGCGCCTGGGCGTCGATCCAGAAGCGGCCAATTGCCAGGACTTGAGCGGGGTCCTCGCCGTCGACCACAGAAACGTCGTAAGGACCCGGTTCCCCCAGCCCCGTGATCCTCATGGTCGCCAACTGACGGCCTGACTGGACAGCCCAACGCTGAATTGCCCGAACAGACCCTGATGGAGGCTGCACACGCAATTCGACCGGGCCCGGCGAGGCCTTGCCAAAGTGGGCCGTCATTGAGACCGCATCTATCCAGCGAAAGGTCGCGGCGCGGTCGACTAATGAGTGCGGGCCATCGATGTGTGAGACCGCAAACCAGATGCCGCCCCGGGCTGGCATCTGGGGGTCGGCGTGTGTGACTGGCACTTCGGGCAGAGGAATGCTCGCGGGCGAGCGCGCGGGCTGGGAACCTGGCCTGGAACGGTCAGTCAGACGGTGGGCAAGCACAGCTCTGCCCACCGATTCGGCTGCATCGAGCCATTCCTGCCACTCGCTGAAGGACAGTTGGGGGCCGCTGGCCGCATGTATTCCGACTCCATCGATCACAAGGGATGGTGCATCCATTGCCTCGATTCGTTGATCGAAGTACACGAACTCGTTCCGTAACCGTCTAGCTCGGCCCCAGAGATTGTCGAGTTCTATCCACTTGCTGTCATCCAGCTGCGCCCTAGCGAAGTCGTCATTCACCCCGAGGATCCGGAGTGCCGTGAGGGTCATGTCCAGCGCGACCAAGCCCACGACACTCTCTCCAAAGAACGCCATCCCCTCGTTTCCGTCACTGCATCTCTTGTGTTCCAGGGCCGCTTGCAGGAGCCGCCGGCAAGCATAGGGATAACTCAAGGTGTGGGCCATGCAGATTGCTGCGACGGCGTAAGCCGTTGCAGGCCCAGTACCCTCGCCTGGGGGTCGTCGTCCGCGGCGTCTCCGTTGCGCAGCCAATCGATTGCTCCTGCTCGCTAGACCCCGTACACCTTCAGAATCTCGTCCCCGTAGTGATTGATCACCTTGATGGCGATGAAGCCTGAGTCCGGCACCGGGAATGGACGCGAAACGGTTGAGTTGAGCGAGGACCAGGCGGCTTCGTCGATGTCGGCGCGGAGGGCGCGGCGGAGCTTGTCGTAGGGGTCGTCGTCGCCCAGGAAATAGGCGTGGCGGACGAAGAACTGGCGGTTGTCGTACGCGGTGTCGATGAACCAGCAGGCGATGTCGGCGGTGGATTGGGGGACGACTTCGCCGTTGGTGGGGTTGTAGGTGTCCAGGCCGCGGATTTCCACCTGGAGCTGGCCCTCCCCTACCCTGCGGATGTCGACGTCGGGCTGGCCGAAGATAGTGAACAGGTTGCCGGTGCGCGTCTTCTTGAGCAGATCCTCGCCCATGCTCAGGTCCGGGTTCATTCGGACGGTCAGAACGGTCAGCTTGCCGAAGCGCATGGCCTTGCCGGTCTCCTCGTCCGCGCGGGCGTCGAACGCGAAGCCGCAGACAACCAGGAGATCGAAATAGCCGCCCGATTCGACCGCGGCCTCCTGCACGAGCTCGGGGCCGACGGTGCCGTACTGCGGCCCGATCGCGACCGCGACCCGGCGCTCGGTTTCGCCTTCGAGGTACGTGCCGGTCGCCTGGATGTAGCGGCCCGCGTACGGATCGAGCGTGAGGAAGCGCAGGCGCTCGCCCTTCGTTCGGTTGTCGACGCCTGAGGTTCGAAGGTTCGCCAGGATGGTCTCGACGAACCGGCCGGACTCCTCGACCGGCGCCGGCGGATTGACCAGGTCCTCCGGCCCGTCGGCGACGACGCGGTGCGGCGAGAGGCTCTCGACGGTGAACGGGCCGGCCACGCGCACGGTCTTGTTGTCCGCATACGGCCGGTCGTACAGGATCTCCGTCTCGGCGTGCTTGGCGATCGCGGCGTCGATTTCGGCGCGCGTCATGCCCTCGTGAATGTCTGGATTCTGGGCGATCGATTTCAGGGTCACGTGCGGCACCCGCTCGTACACGAAGCCCTTGCGAATGTCGCCCGCGGTCGACTCGATCGGCATCTGGCCGGTCAGGTCGGCCTCCTTGCGCTGCCCCTCGGCCGTGTCGGCCATCAGGTAGTACGGATACTTGGCGGCCATGAGCCTCGTGCGCGCGAGCGCGAGCGCAACCCGGCTGGTATCAATCGTGATCCAGCGACGGCCCCATTCCTCCGCAACGTAGGCGGTCGTGCCGGAGCCACATGTAGGATCGAGGACGAGGTCGCCCGGATCCGTGGTCATCAGGATGCAACGTTCGATGATCCCGGTTGGGGTCTGAACTACATAGATGTTGTCCGGATCACGTCCGGTGTCGTCCCACATCGTCGAGAGCTCGACGAAGGGGAAGTCATCGAGGTACTGCTTGTATCGGATCGTGTTGCCAGCTCGGGCAATGCGATTGACAGCGACAAGGCGGTCGAGACCGTCCTTAGTCGTGCCGGAGCCTGTCAACCGAAATGAGACACCTTTGTTCGGAGATTAGGCTAGCGGCACCTCCTTGGACGGCGGGTTGATCCAGACCATCGACGGGACTTCCCTCGGCGTCGGGATCCCCTTGACGAAGCGTTCCGGGTGGACCACGTAGGCGTCGGCGAGGACGCCGGCCCGGGCCACGAGCAGCGCGTCCGATCGGCCGTAATGGACATCGGCCGGGGTGAACAGGGCGATCCCGCTGTGGCGGTGCTCGTTGTTGTACCAGGCAAAGAAGCCCTGGCAGAACGCTCGGGCATCCTCGATGCAGCCGAACCGAGCCGGGAAGTCAGGGCGGTACTTGAGCGTCTTGAAGCCGGCCTCCGAATACGGGTTGTCATTGCTGACGTGAGGCCGGGAGTGGCTCTTGACGATCCCGAGATCGGCCAGGAGGAGAGCCACAGGCTTGGAGGTCATCGAGGTGCCGCGATCGGCATGGATCGTGAGCGAGTCGGCCTTGATGCCCTGCTTGGCGGCCGAGTCGGCGATGAGCCGCTCGGCCAGGGCCGCGCTCTCCCGTGCGGCGACCATCCAGCCGGTCACAAAGCGGGAATAGACATCGAGGATCACGTAGAGCTGGAAGTAGGTCCACTTGACCGGGCCACGGAGCTTGGTGATGTCCCAGCTCCAGAGCTGATTGGGCCCCGTGGCGAGGAGCTCGGGTTTCGCATAGACCGGGTGGACTCGCTGATTGCGCCGTTCGCGAACCTCCCCGGCGGATGCGAGGATGCGGTACATGGTCCGTTCGCTCGCGAAGTAGCGACCCTCGTCGAGGAGCGTGGCGTATGTCTGCGCCGGGGAGGCATCGATGAAGCGCTCGCCGTTGAGGAGATCGAGAACGCTCGTGCGCTCGATCTCCGACAGCGTCCGTGGTGGACTCGGCCTGGGCGCAGGCGGCCCGAGCCGCGGCCCCCTGTCACGCCGATAGTGGGTCGCCCGCGAGATCGCGAGCGCGGCGCAGGCGGCACGCGTGCCCACCACCGATGCGAGCTCGTTGACTGCGGTCGCGATCATCGCTCGGGCTTGCGCTCGGCGCTCTCGAGGGTAAGTTCCCGCAAGAGCGCCGAGACGTTTCCCTGGACGGCGATCACTTTCTCGGCTCGCTCGAGGCGCGTCTGGAGACGGTCGACCTTGGTCCGCAGGCGCTCGTTCTCGGCGACGAGCGGATCGGCCGCTCGCGGGCCGCGGGCTCGGGCCAGGGCTCCGGTATCACCGGCGGCGCGCTGCTTTCGCCACTCGACGATGCTGCTGCTGTACAGGCCCTCGCGGCGCATGATCGCGCCCTTGGCGCCGGGCTCGATCGCCTGGTCCAGTTCGCGCAGGATGGCCGCCTTGTATGACCCGGTGAAACGGCGGCGGGTCGGCCGTTCGGGGACCTCGGGATCGGGGATCTTGTCCATCGGCCAAGGATGCACGCCCGGTCGCTGAAGTGCTGCGCTGATCGCCATCGGGAACCTCTCGTTCCCGCCCTCATTGTTGCCTAATCAGGAGTGGCGGGGTGTCTCACCCGATGTTGGCAGAGAGGGTGCGCCAGCATTTGTTCGCACCCGGGTGGTAGGTTCGGCCTTCGAAGTCGTAGTTGATGGTCGTGTTGGGTCGGTATCCGCCGGTGGCCAGGCTGACTAGTTGATAGGGCCCACCGTCATCGGTCTGCGTGTAGTGATCGCCCGTGCCGATCCCTGCGACCTGCCGCTGAAACAGTTTCCGCTGCTTGAGACTGTCCAGATTGCGCCCGCACCAGACGAGGTAGTGCGCGGACGATTGCATCCTCGCGCCAAGCATGGAGCCAAGACGCTTGTACGCGATCAGAACGACGAAGTTCTCCCTGCCGAAGACCTCGTCCATCAACTCGCGTACGAGGTGAAGGTTCTCATCGCTTATCTGTACGAAGATCGATCCCGACTCGGTGAGCAGATCGCGCGCGGCTGTGAGCCTGTCATCGGAGGTACCCGAGGTACGAGTGGATCCCGAGTTCCCACGTGTCGCGAAACGCCCGGACTTGCTCGGGCTGTCTCGTCATGTCTTCCGTCTTGCCGTCCGTGAGCTGCCTCTGGCGCATCGATACTTGCCAATTCGAGCCGAAGCGATCCCGTAGGGCGGGTCCACGTAGATCATCTGGACCTGGCCCTTGAGGCCTTCCTTATCGGCCAGTGAGGCCATGACCTGGAGCGAGTCGCCCAGGATCATGCGGTTCGACCACTTCATCGGGTGGCGGTAGAAGTCCACGCGCTCGCTGAAGGGCATGCCGTTGAAGTCCGAGGCCCAGATGTCCAGCTGGTGCTCGCGGCGGCCGGCGGTGGCCTCGCGCAGGTCCTCGATGATCGCCTTGGGGCTGATCTGCTCCTGGATGTGGATGGGGATCGCGGGCACGACGAGATCCTCGCCGTCCTGCTCGTCCTTGCCCTTCCAGACCAGCTGCGGATCCAGCGACGGATCGCGCGGGTAGCGGAGCATCTGCGGGCCGGTTTGGGCCTTTCGGCAAGCGCGCCGAGCTCCGCAGTGGGGATATTCATCCGGCTATCTCCGGAATGCTTGACGGCCTGCACGGACGTCGGCGCGGCGGGCTTGCCCATTCTCCTGGCCAACGCTTACTTCCCCCTTATCTCGTCCTGCGGCTTACTTCCGGGCTCCGGACTTGGTCGAGCCCTGCGGATGCTTCGGCCCACTCGGCGCTCTCTCTGACAGTTGCGACGAAGGACGGCACGGTCCGGGCGAGGAGCGTCAGCAGGGCCTGTGGCGGGAGTGCCGGCCGCTTGGTATCAAAGCCATCCGAACCAGGATTTCCGCCACGCCGGCGCGTTGAGATACCACTGGTCGATCAGGAAGTCGTCTGGAGACTGGACGAGCAAACCCACGACCCCGAGATCATCGGCCGGGAAGTGGCGCAGATTCGCGGTCACGAGCACGTCGGCCCGGCCTGCCAGCGCGGCAGCCACGACATGCCGGTCATGCTCCGGCACCGAACCCGGCACGGCTGCCCAATATGCGTCTCGACAATCGTTGCGGCCGCGACTTCCGCGTCCTCGAATGCAAGCGCATCGCCGGCCATCCGCTTGGCTCACCCGGGCCTCGTCGAGGTCGAGCGCCGCTTTCAGGAATGCTGGCCTTGCGTCTCGCGAGGATCCGGCGGTCCAGACGGGCCGGTAGAAGCCAGCCTCGGCGAGCAGCAATTCCAGATGGCACAGCGCCCAGGGATGCAGTACCGATGCATCGAAGAGCGCGGAGTACATGCCGTCAGTCCTCGTAGATGCCCAGGTCCTGGGCATCGGTCGTCAGGTCCGCCAGCACTCTTCGGCGCATAGCAGAGCGCTTGGCGCGGTAGGCAAGCAAATCTTCGAAGCGAATGCGCCTGTGGGTGCCTACCATCGCGTAGGGGATCTCGCGCTTCTCAAGAAGAGAGATGAGATACGGACGCGAAACGCTGAGCATGTCCGCAGCCTGCTGGGTGGTCAGCTCGTGACTCGTCGGGACTATGCTGACGGCCTTCCCCTGCCTGAGGGCCTTTGCCGTCTCGACAAGGACCTCGTACAGCGGCTCAGGTATCTCCAGGGTTGTGCCATCGCTCCCGACCAAGCGCGCCCCGGACCCAGCGAAGACATCTTCGATCTCCTTGAGCTTCCGGCGCGCGGCGGCATCGGCAAATATCGGGTGACGGTCCATCGTTGCGGTCACTTCGTACCTCCAGAGCGATGGTAGCAGTATTCGCAATAACCGCAACGGCACGAATGGACTAGGGTCATTTGGCGCTTCCGATGTGGGCACGGATCAGATTGGCGGCGTCCCAGGGATCCGTGACTTCCAGGTAAGTCCAGCGGCCCAGGCCGCCGTGGTTGTTGACCGCCGGCACCCAAAGGTCCGTGGCCGTGGCGGCCTTGGCCGCCTTCTCGCGGCGGAACTGGCCGGTGACCTCGATGATCAGGTTCAGCGGGTCCGGCTGGCCGTCGTCGTAGCGGACGATGAAATCCGGTACGTAGTTGGCCTGGTCGCCCTGGAACGTGTACGGGATGCGGAAGTTGAGGCCCTGGTTCTTGACGTAGGCGCGGACCTCGGGCATCTCGTCAAGCACGGCCGCGAGCTTGGCTTCCCATCGGGAATCCATGACGACGTAGTTGAGATGGCTCTTCACCGTCTCGTAGACCGCCTTGGTAGTCGTGAAGTCCACGTAGCGAGTGGACCCGGTGGCTTCGTACGGCCGAAGGAGAGGCATCAGCCGCTTCTCGCCCTTGGTCCCCCGCTGGATGGCGCGGCAGATCCGGTCGGCGGCGTCGTGCTCCCACTGGCTCAGCAGGAGCATCTGCGGGAAGGTGTGGTCCTTCAGGACGACGCACTCGCGCAGCCAGCGCTCGGTGATGGGCAGGAGCTGCGGGAAGAGCCAGGGCTGTGGCGAGTCGTCGGCGGCGCGGAAGTACTTGTCCAGGACCCGCTTGGTGATGCGGAAGGCGACCTCCTGCACCCGTTTGGCCTTGAGCTTGTCGAGGTTGGTTTCGACCGGCAGGCCGACGATGGGGTCGAGCTCGGTGAGCGTCGGCACCGTCTCGGTCGAAAGGATCATTTCCGAGCCGGGGCTGAAGTCGGCCGTCAAGTGTTCGGTCGGGAAGTCGTACCGGTAGCCTTGCAGCCGCGGGAAGGTGATCTCGAGCTCTTCGCGGTCCGCCAGCGCGTAGACGCGCGTGATCGGCTTCGAGACGATCGGGCCTTGCTGGCCGGCGGTCGGCAGGAAGCTGAAGGGCACGCCGTAGACCTCGGCGTACTCGGGCGCGAAATGACCGTCCTCCCCTACCTCGTAGCTGACGCGGCGCAGGCCCCGGCCCACAACCTGCTCGCAGAGGAGCTGCGTCCCAAACGCGCGAACGCCCAGGATGTGCGTGACGGTGTTGGCGTCCCAGCCCTCCGTGAGCATCGAGACCGACACGACACACCGAACCTGCTCGCCCAGGCGGTCCTTCTTGCCGATGGTGTTCATGACCTCGCGCAGGAGGTCCTCGTCCGTGATGTCCTCCGATCGACCGGCCGGGGAAGCGCTCGCGGTACTGGCGCTTGAATTCGTCGATCTCCGCGGCCGCGATCTTCTTGAAGGCCGGCTGCATCGCCTCGCCGGACTCGATCTGGGCCGAGTCGATGAGGAGCGTGTTCGGGCGGTCCGTCCAGGCCCCGTTCACAACGTTGCTGAAGATCTCGAGGTTGCCGCGCACCGGTGGAGTGGAGTCGTCCTCGCTCGTCCGCCAGCCCGCGATCCAATCGAACACGATTTTGCTGATGTTCGTGTTCTGGCAGACGACGATGAAGACGGGTGGCGTGCCCTGGCCGGCGGCCTTCCAGGCCTCGAAGCTCTTCTCGTAGTTGCCGTAGAGACTGATCAGGGCCGTTTCCAGCGCCTCGTCCAGGACGGGTTCGCCTCCGAGCTTCTCGGTGGCCCTGCCCTTCTTCGGCGCCCAGTCGCGTATTCGCGGCCACAGGTCGCGGTACGTGGGCGAGTCTCCGGACATCGAGTCGTCCGAGACCGGGACGCGTGGGATCTTCACGATCCCGGACTCGATCGCGTCGATCAGGCTGAAGTCCGAGACGACCCACGGGAACAGCGTTCCCTCGCGGAATCCGGAGCCGCGCAGGAAGAATGGCGTGGCGGAGAGGTCGTAGATCGCCCGGATGCCGATCTTGCCGGCGACGGCCCGGAGGCCGTTGAGCCAGACGCGGGCGTCCTTCTCATTCTGGGCCGCGTCGGCGCGCTCTTCCGCCAGCAGCGTCTCCTCCTCGGTCTGGGGCGCGCTCTGGTAGCAGTGGTGGGCCTCGTCGTTGAGGACGACGATGTTGCGCTTGTTGCCAAACGTCCGGCAGACGCGGCGGACCATCTGTTCGGGCGTTTCCTTGAAGGCGTCGGGGTCGCCGTCCGGCCCGGCGAGCACCTTCTTCGTAAGCGAGGCTGCCTGGAGCGTGTCGTGGCGCAAGAAGGCGTGGAAGTTGGTGATCTCGATCCGGGCGGCCTGGAGGGCCTGTAGCTGGTCTGGCGTGAGGATGTCGCGTTCGACGTAGTAGTTGCCGGGCAGGTTCGGCCGGAGCACCTGCAGCCGGTCGCGGATCGTGATGCCCGGCGTGACGATCAGGAACGTGTCCGAGAAGCGCTTGTCTTGCGGGTTGGCCAGCTTGTTCAGGGCCTGCCAGGCGATCAACATGGCCATGACCACGGTCTTGCCGGAGCCGGTGGCCATCTTGAAGGCGATGCGATACAGGTCCGGGTTCTTGGCCTCGTTCGCCTCGCGCAGGTGGTTCTCGATCCAGGGCTGGCTTCGGCCGGCGATTTCGGCCAGGAAGATGGCCGTCTTGAGTGCCTCGATCTGGCAGAAGAAGAGCGGCTTCTCGCGAGTTAGGTCCGTCCAGTAGTCGAGAAGATCGCGCGTGACGGGCGTTACACCGCGGTAGTGCGTGCCGCGCCAGGCAGAGACGTGGTCTCGGACGCGGTTGATGAAGTCGTTGTCCTTGACTTCCTCGTCGGCGCCGGGCAGGGCGAGCTGGCCTTTGTGCACCTTGGGCCGCGCGATCGGCATGAAGTAGGTGCTGCGGCGGCGCCCGTCGGCGATATCGCTGGTGATGCCGTCCTTGTCGAACTTGAAGTGGCGCTCAGGCTCCTGAAACGGGGAGTTGAGGATGGGGTTATCGATCACGACAGAACGATGAGGTGAGGCCGGCGCAGCCGAGCCCTCCCCGGCGTGGCCGTCTGGCGCGGCGTTGTTCGTGGCGGCGGTGCCCTCGGCCAACTTACCCTCGAAGTGCGAGACGGTCCTCCCCTACTCTAGCCGGTCGCGAGGGCCCTGGAAGATCTGCGTGCGAGGAAAGCGGACCGCTATGCTGTTGCCGATGGCGAGCTCACAGCGACCCAAGCTGGACATGTGAGCCCACCCAGTCTGGCGGGAGGTGAAGATGTTGCTCATCCGCCGCGACGGCGAGCAGGCTTGGCGCTCCCCTGAGGTGTCGCAGTACCCGAGCGAAGCCGCCCTCGAGGCGCTGCTGGCAGCCAGCCCCGAACTCCTCCCCGGCATCGCAGATGCGACGCTTATCGTTGCCCGGCAGGTAGAGACGGGCGCGGGCCCCATCGATCTCCTGGGCGTCGGCCTCGACGGTTCAGTAATCCTCTGCGAGTGCAAGCTGCGTGCGAACCCCGAGATTAGGCGGGCCGTCATAGGGCAGCTGCTCGCCTATGCGTCCGCCCTCTGGGGCATGCAATTGGCCGAGTTCGAGCGGGCAGTATCTGCCAGGATTGGGCGACCACTTCTGGATGTCGCAGCCGAGAGGGCAGGCATCGATGCCTGGGACGGGACTGCATTTCGAGCGAACCTGGAGCGAAACATCCGTGACGGGAGATTTCGCCTAGTCGTGGCAGTGGACAAGATCACCGACGAACTCAAGCGGACAATCGAGTACCTGAACGAGCACACCATTGCCGAAATCGAGGTGGCTGGTCTGGAGATTGGGTATCTCGCAGACTCCGGGGTCGAAATCGTTGTGCCGAAGATCTACGGTCTGGAGTCGGCGCGCGCGAAGTCGGCCGGCAAAGGACCGATCGGTGAAACCGATCTATTCGGCGCGCTCGAGGCGGTCTGTTCGCCCGAAGGCGTCAGGGTTGCTCGTCGCATCTATGACTGGGTGAAACCGCATGGCGGCTCGTTCGCCTGGGGTCAGGGGATCGCCTATCCCAGCACGAGCGCATGGTTCACGGTCGAAGGGCATTCGGTCTGTACATGGAGTCTGTACGCCCGCAGTACCTCGCCCAGTTGGGACATCGGTTTCGAGTATCTCCTGGCCAAAGGCGTATCCCCAACGCGAATGACGGCGTTCGCCGACGCGCTACGAACGATCCCTGGCGTAGAAGCTCGCCTCGCCGGGCTCGAGAAGTCCGGGTACAAACGGAGGCCTTCCCTGTCGATCGAAGGGATCTTGGTCAAGCCCGGCGCCGTCGAGATCATCGAACGCGCGCTGGCCGAGCTTATTGGGCCGGAAGAATAGAGAGCCCGGCGTTCGGCCAGAAGGTCAACCTCTCGCCAGATCGTGCGCTGGAGCGTATCGACCTCAGAAAGGGCCCCGCGTACCGCACCGAGCTGCATCCATTCGCAGCTAGTCCCCGACACGGCTCCAGAAGGCGATCGGCACCCCGGCGTCCTTCAGGTGGGACCCCGGGTCCTCGCCGCCGTGTGCCGCGTGCCAGTTCGCCATTACTCGCAATGGATCGTCACCGGGGTGGCCGCCGAGGGCCGCAATCGCTGCCGGCACATCCTTCGGTGCGATCTGCCAGCCCCACTCGTACTCCGTCAGCCCCTCGCCGAAGGCACTCTCGACGCCCGAGCCAAGGTCCTGGCCCAGGATCGTGATGCCGCCGTCCTCGCGGCGCCGGGCCTCGAGGAAGCGCCGGCCGCCCGCGTCTGTCAGGTCACGCAGGACGACCTGCTCCGATCCTCTGGCGTCGCTCATGCTGCTCAGCCTCCTGTCGCGGCCAGGCGCTCCATCTCGGTCACGGTTCGATCCAGCTCGTCCACGAGAGCCGTTGTGTGCGCCGGGTTGGCTCGGAACGCCGTCAAGAGGGAGCGGTAGTACCACAGCACTTCGTGCTTCGCGGGCCCGAAGCGCGACCAGAGATCATCGCCGACGGCGCGCAGGTCGCGGACGATCGAGCGGGCGTTGTGGAGCTTGTCCGACGCCGACACGAGCAGGATCGACCGATCCTCATCGGCCAGACGCGCCAGATACGCCTCCTTGCGTTCGCGCCAGGGCGGCTTCGGGTGCGTGTGCGAGTCGGTGCAGCCCTCCACGATCCGGCCGACCTCGTCCCCGAAACTCCAGACAGCCGCCCGGGCGGCCTCGGTCGGCTCGCCGTCTTCGATCGCGTCGTGCAGCAGGGCGGCGATCGCCTCGTCCTCGGAGGCGCCGTAGTCCAGAGCAATCGAGCAGGTGCCGAGCAAGTGGCTCAGATACGGGATGGTCGTGTCCTTGCGGACCTGGGTCCCGTGGATCTGCGCGGCGGCAGCCATCGCGGCGATGATGCGCTCGCTGTACTGCCAGGGCCGCTCGGGAAGCGGCCACCCGCGCTCGTCGACTGGACCACTCATTGCATCGCTCCCACATTCGGTGAATCCCGCAAACGCCTGCAGCTCTCCCCTACGGCGTCGCGGACTCCCCCACGGCCAGGCCCGCAGCTATCTGCTGTGCCTTCAGGTGCAGGCGCTCAAGCCAGTCGGCCGGATCCTCGCGCTTGGAGATCGCGGCGAGCAGGCGCGTCACTTCGGCATCGCGCCACTGCGGGTACCGAGCCCGGATCACGAGCTCTATGCGAGCCCGCGGATCAGCGAGGCCCGAGCGTTCAACCAGTGCCCAGGATCGAGCGATCGCGATCTCCTGCATTCGCCAGTACCGTGCGAGTCGCTCTTCCGAAGACAGGGCGACCAGGGCCGCCTCGATCTCGGGCTGTCCAGGCTCAGCGAATGGCGGCGAGAAGGCTATCGAGGCTGAGCTGCCTTGCATGGCGTTCAAGGTACTCCCAATCGAGGTCGCGACGCATGCGGACGATGGCGCGGCAGTCGTCCATCTGCCGCTGGCTGCGGCCACCCTCTGAGAACTCCAGCTTCGCAATGACAAGGTCCTCGGGCGACGACACCCAGACCGGACCAAGAGCGGGATCATCGATGTTGACTCGCCGGGAGAACGCCGACTCACCCCAAACATCTGGCTGGCGGACGATCATGTCGGCTTTTTGGGCTTCGGCGATCGAGATCACGGCGCCGAGCCACTTGATCCCGTGGGGCGAGAGCGGATTGACGATGTACTCGGGCTCGAACGCGGGCCGGAGTCGTGACTCGTATTGCTCGGGCAAGATGTGAATGACGATATCCACGTCGTTCGACTGGCGGATTGTCGCCCAAGCTCCAAGCGCAACGGAGCCGGTCACGAAGTATTCGATACCGGCCGACTCCAGGCGTCTGATGACGTCACGCTCAAACAATGCTGCCTACCCCTGGACCTGGACCTGGACCTGGACCTGGACTGGGCTACTCATCTGGATCGCTCTCCGATGTGGACGGTCCTGCCGTGCTCGAAGTGTAGCCCTGCCCCTCGGCGTAGCGGCTCGCGCTCCGCAGTCGCGCGTATTCCTCGGCAGTCAAGCAGGCCAGCCGCGGCTGAAGCCTAGATCAGATACCGGCCTTCGATCCGCAGGATCGCACTGCCGCCGAAGACGACCCGGAAGCCCGCCGCGTCCCGGACCGAGGCCAGGCGGACGATGTTGGGATTGGCGCGGTCGGCGTTCTGTTCGATCTGGATCGGGCTGCCGTCCCAGAGGCCGGCTCGGTGGAGGTGGTAGCCGAGGGCGGAGTTCGCGGACCCGGTGGCCGGATCCTCGAGATAGCCGAAGGGAGCCGCGAAGACGCGGGTGCGGAGGTGCCGCGCGGGGTCGGCGCATTCGGTCGTGAAGATGTCGATGACGTCGATGCCGTGCCGATTGCAGAAGTCGAGAAGTGTCGTGAGGTCGGGCTTGGTCGCGAGGACGGCGTCCAGGTTGGCGAACGGGACGCAGAGGGTCTCGAGGCCGCCGTTGACGACGGCGATCGGCATCGATCGATCGAGGCACTCGTCCCCCACTCCGAGCGCGTTGCAGATCTCCACCGTGTCGATCGCCGTCTGCCGGTATTCCGGCAGCGGTGCGTGGACGTAGACCGCGTCCTCCATGCCGACGCGGTTCTCGATCGTCAGGACGCCCTTGTTCGTGCGCAGGAGCACCTGGGGCGCGGCGGAGAGAGCGGCATCCGACGCGATGATGTCGTACATGATCGCCACCGTTGCGTGGCCGCAGAACTCGACCTCCTTCTCCGACGAGAAGTAGCGCATCGCGAACGAATCCGTGCCCGTGCGGGCGATGAACCCGACCTCGCTGACGAAGCCTTTGAGCTCGCGTGCCACGCGCTGCATCTCCGCATCGGTCAGGTCGTCGGGCGCATCGAGGTAGACGGCCGCCGCCGGATTGCCGGACGAAGCGGCGGTCGCGAAGGCGTCGAGCTTCTTGAAGGGGAACGATCGCATGCCCGGAAGCGTAGCAGGCAAGGAGTGACGCGCCGCGCTCGGGGTCGGCGGCGCCTGGTAAGTCCACGTAGATCGACTCGCTGTCGTCTCGGCGCGTGTTTGACTCGACTGAGGTGACGGACTAATGTGGACTAACCAGGAGTGGAGTCCGCGGGCCATGAGCGAGCCGATCAACATCCATGAGGCGAAGACGCACTTTTCGCGGTTGGTCGAGCGGGCGGAGGCCGGCGAGGAGATCGTGATCGCGCGCGACGGGCATCCGGTGGCTCGGCTGGTCCCCTTGCGCCCCCGAAAGCAGGCCCTGGAGCCGGGGATCTGGCGCGGGCTGGTCAGCCTGGCGCCCGATTTCGACGCGCCGGACGAGGCTCTGATGGACTCGTTCGAACAATGAGGCTCCTGCTGGACGCCCACGCCCTGCTGTGGTGGCTGGCGGACGATCCGTCACTGGATCCGGCCGCGCGAGAGGCGATCGCGGATCCGGCGAACGAGGTCATCGTCAGCGCCGCGACGGTCTGGGAGATCGCCATCAAGCGGGCCCTGGGCAAGGTCAGCACGCCGGACGGCCTGGCTGAAGTGATCGATCGGGCCGGGTTCATCGAGGCCCCGATCGCCGCCGTGGATGCCGAGCAGGCGGCCGGGCTCGAGCGGCACCATCGCGATCCGTTCGACCGAATGCTGGTCGCCCAGGCTTCGCGCCTGCGAGCCGTCGTGGTCACGCGCGACCCGATCTTCGGCCGGTATGGCGTGGAGACGCTGCCCGCCTGAGGCCCGCCGTACCCGACCGCTCGCGCTCAGCGATCGCGCGCGTATTCCTCGAGCAGGTGGCGCAGGACCGCGCTGACGGTCTTGCCCTCGCTGGCCGCACGCGCAGAGACGCGACGATGGAGCGCTTCGGGAACGCGAGCCTCGATCCGCGGTGAGTGGGTCCCCGGCTGAGCACTCAGCGACGGGCGGCCGGGGCGCGGCTTCCAGGTCGAGAGGTCGAAGCCCGCTTCCGCCTCATCGGCCAGACGGTCCAGATCGGCAGCGGACATGTGCTTGCCGCGCTTGGTGACAACGTCTGTGGATTTCACTCTCGACATCGCATCACCTGTGCGTAGACGGCCGTGTAACCGGCCCGAAGGCGCATCGCGTGGATGATCAGGAGATCGCCCTCGTCCGTTTCGACAGCGACGACTTCGAGCGGCGCACCACGCTGGTCCGGGCCAAGGAACATCGCCACGTCCCCCTCCCCCACTCCCGGGCCGGGCGGGTACAGCGGGCAGAGGCAGGTCTCCACCACGTGACGTGCTCGGTCCTGGCTGATCCCGTGCTTCGAGGCGGAGGAATGAAAGCGGATCGTGTTCCCACCTCGTCATTATGTCCGACACAACACGACAGTCAAGCGGACACTCCGCTGCCCGCGCATCGCGCATTGTGTCGAGACCGGCTTACCTGCCGATTACCGGACGCCGAGGTACGTGACTAGGGCCGCGTCCAGCGCGGGCAGGACAAGCTCCGGGTCGCACATCTTCGCTACGATCCGGGGATACGAGGCAGCATGGAGGCGGGCATGGATGCGAATGGCAGACTGATCGAGCGCGTGTACCTGGAGTTCCGCGAAGGGAAGTCGTCCAAGTTCTACGCCGTCATTCTCGCCCGGCATGACGACGGAACGCAGAGCGTCTCGTTCAACTTCGGACGGATCGGCTTTCCCCGAGGCTGGGACGAGCGCGCCCGACGCGTTCCGCCGGAAAAGGCCGCGGCCGAGTACGCGACGTTGGTGCGCAGCAAGCTTCGAGAGGGATACAAGGAGGTCGAGTGGCCTCAGTCACTCCAGGTGCCCGCCGACGAGCCGGCCTCACTCGCGCCTCCATTCTGCGCGTCCGCGGCCGGCGTTCTGCCCGGCGCAGGTGCGGCGGTCGTGGCAGGAGTGGCTATTCCGAAGGGCAGCCTGGTCAAACATGGCCTTGCCCGGGCGGATCACACGCCGAGGCTCTGGATGACCGGCGATCCTGTCCCGTTCATAGGCGATTTGTGGACGCGGCTCGCGGCAGCGTTTCCCGAGACGGGGCTGTGGCCGCTGATCGTAGATGACGGAATCAGGGAAGACGCCCTGTCGGATCCATCACCACTGGCCGACGTGGACATCCATGACGTGCTCGAGTCTGCCTGGACCGAGAATGTCGGCGACGATGATGAGCTGGGCGACGAGTTGTCTCCGTTCTCGCGAGGCTTCCCGGGGCTGGCAGCGCCGACCACCGGGGCGTTCGACGCGAGCGCCTTCTCGTCCGTCGCGACGCAGATACCCGGACGCCTCGGCCTGGTGGCAGTGACTAGGCCGGCCGATACTGTCGCAGCCATCGGCTGGACCGGCTGGGCCAACTACGACTTCGACGCCGGCGCGGTGGCCCAGGTCTTCAGATCCTGGGAGGAGCGATTCGGAGCGGTCCTCGTCGGGCTCGGGTTCGACATCCTCACCTTCGGCGTGGGCCGGCCTGCCCGCAACCTGAACGAGGCGACCGCCATCGCGGCCGAGCACTTCGCCGTCGCCTACGACGATATTTCCCAGGGCGCCGGCTCAATCCGGGACTACGCTCGCGACCTCGTGCATGCGAAGGCATGGCCATTCTGGTGGGACTGAGAGGCTGTCGCGAATTGAGACCCACTCCTTTCCCCGGCAAGTCGCTGAGACGCTAGCCGGCGGGCGCTGACGACAGGTCAGCGGGTAAGTCGCGTAGATCGCCCGGTATAGCGTGCAGACGCTGCCCGCCTGAGGCCTGGCGCGCGTTTCGAGCTAACGGAAAGAAGGCCGTCGATTGGCGGGTTCTCCCGCTCATGCGGCGCCGGCGCGGTCCATACCATCGGGGTGCGGCCCGCAGTGGAGCGAGCCGAAGCGGCGCCGAATGCTGCCCTGTTGTCGGAGGAAGAATCATGGCCACTAGAACGAGAAGAAGCTTGCTGAACCTCAGCGCACCGAAGGAGATCACCTTCGGGATCGCCTTCGTACTGGCGCTGATCGCCCTGCTGATCGCCGCCAAGGTCATCTCGAATCCGCTGGACACGATTGCCGTGGTCTGGATCGCCCTCATCGCATATGCGGTCCTCGCTATCGGGACCGTGCTCCGCGACGCGTAGCCAAAGACGGCCGCGATCGGTCTCTGCCGGTAGTACGGTGATCTGCCAGCCTGCGTCGGGATCGGTTCAGGCAGTCGGCGCGCCGTATGCCGCCGGCGCTTCGTGCACCGCCGTAAGTTCGGGCAACAGGCGGAACGAGCGTCCGCCGGGAGAGCGGATCGCCCCGAAATGGCGGCGATCGAGCGTGACGATCAGGTCCGTGCCGAGCCGGTCGGCCAGGACCGCGATCGATGCGTCGACCGTGCCGAGCGGGAAGTCCGCATACCGCTCGACGAGGTCGGCGATGAGTGGCCAGTCGACGGGCAAGGGCGCGTCGATCTCGAAACCGGCCAGGCCACGGGCGAACGCCGCCTCCGCCGGCGGTCCAAGGCGCCGTTCGATGACGTATGCGGCCTCTGCGACCGCGAGCGCCGGGAGGACGAGGTAGATATCGCGCCGGCTCAGCACCTCGACACACCGCGCGTGCTCCGGCTCTGACGTGTCCGCCGCGGCAATGAGCGCCGAGGCGTCAACTATGGCCAGCACGGGAGTCCCCCTCGATGTCCTGGGGCCAGTGGTCCCGCAGGTACTCCTCTTCCCGACCGGCGATGCCGGGCAAGCCGCTCGCGCCAAGGGACGCGAACGGAAGGGGCCGCGGGCCTTCCTTGCCGATCCCCAGCCGGGCCTCGATGGCCTCGCGTGCGATCTGCGAAACGGGGACACGCTGACGAGCCGCTTCTCGCTCGAGAGCCGCGGCCAGGTCGTTGGGGAGGCTGATTGTTGTGCGCTTCATACGCGCATACTGCATCCGACCCGACCGCCCGTCAATCGCCCGAGAACCGGAGGTTGTTGCCTGCGTTGAGCCCGGGGCTCTACGATCCGGACCATGGGCATGAGTGGTGAGGTGAGCGCGAGGCGGGTCCTTGTCTATGGCGGCGAGGAGAGCCCTTACCACGACTTCTCGATCCAGGGCCCGCTGCTCGCGCGGTTGGCGGCGGAGGCCGGCTACGAGGCCGAGGTCACCTGTGACCCCGCCGCTTTCGAGCCCGCGCGAATCGCGCCCTTCGACGTGATCGCGATCCTGGCGTCCGCCGGGAGCGTGGCGCCCGAACACGAGGAAGCGCTGCTGAACGCGGTGATCGGCAACCCGTGGGGCGATACCGGCGCGCCGAAGGGGCTCCTGGGCATCCACGGCGCGACGGTGGTGACGTCGGCTTCGGGCGCGTATCAGCGGATGCTGGGCGCCGGTTTCCTGGCCCACCCGCCGCTCGGGCCATTCTCGCTGACCGTCGAGGCGCCCGACCATCCGGTCATGCGCGGCGTTCGCGACTTCTCGATCTCGGACGAGCTGTATCTGATGGAGGTACTCGCGCCGTTCGACGTGCTGCTCAGCGCCGAATTCGACGGGTTTCGCCGTCCGCTCGCCTGGGTCCGCCCGTACGGCCTCGGCCGCGTCTGCTACTGCGCGCTCGGCCACGGCACGGAGCAGCTCGAGCACGAAACCGTGCAGCGGATCCTCCGCAACGCGCTCGACTGGCTCTGTCCGCGCTGAGGTCGGCACGCGCGACGCCGGCCGCCGAGCGATGACCCGTCTGCCGGGTTCGTCAAGATAGGTCGAACGGCGGCACCGCTTGGGAGGCGAGGATGGGCAAGCTGGTCTACTTGATGAACGTCTCGCTCGACGGCTACGTCGAGACTCCGGACCACTCCCTCGATTGGACGATCATCGACGAAGAGATCCACCGCTGGTTCAACGACCGCTCCCGCGAGACTGATGCGTTCCTCTATGGGCGGCGACTGTATGAGGTCATGAACGCCTTCTGGCCGACCGCGGAGTCTCTCCCGTCCGTGCCCGACTACATAGTCGACTTCGCCCGGGTCTGGAACGCGACGCCGAAGATCGTCTTCTCGACAAGCCTGTCCAGCGTCGAGGGGAACAGCCAGCTCGTGAGCGGCGACGTGGGCGACGTGCTGGCGCGGCTGCGGACCGAATTCCCCGGCGAGTTGAGCGTCGCCGGGCCCACGCTGGCCGCCCAATTCATCCGGCGCGGCCTGGTCGACGAATACCGCGTCGTCGTCCACCCGGTCATCCTCGGGGCGGGCCTGCCGTTCTTCCCCGGGCTCGAGACACCGGTCGGTCTGCGGCTCACGGAGACGCACCGGTTTGCGTCGGGCGCCATGTATCTGGGCTACGTGCCCGCGTAGCTTCGACGACGGCGTGGTGGCGTCGAGCAGCCGACCTGCACGCCGAAACTACCGAAGCGGAGCCTCGCCTGCCGTCGTTGGGTTGTCACCAACCACGCCCTGTGAGGAACGTTCCGCTTCCTCGGATTAATGCGATACGATCTGGCCGGCGTCAATCGCCGTGGATCGATCGCAGGTCGTACAAGCGGGGCACGGAATGGCAGATATGGGACTGGAGCGCGGTCATCCGGCGCATGCGCAGGCTCGCCACCTGGGCCTGCTGGCCACGGCCGCGATCGCGATCGGCCTCAGCGTCTGTGCGGCCGGCTCGAAGAGCCTGCCGCCCGGCGAGGCCCTGGCAATCGTCACCGAGACGGAGCCGCCCGTGTCCAACGCCTGCCTCCAGGCTCTGCTCAGCGGTGTCGTGATGACCAGGTCCGGCTCGGAGGTTGTCTTCAAGGGAGGCATGGGGCCAATCACGTGGCCGTACGGTACGAAGGTGGTGCTCGTCGACGGGGAGGCCCGGCTGTACTCGCCGGACGGGACGCTGATCGCCACTGAAGGGCATGCACTCCCGGACATGTCGGGAGGAATGGGGGTGGATGGTCGCTTTCACGTTTGCTCTTTCGGCTGAGCCCGCTCTCCCCTGCTCCGGCGGACCGTCGGCTGAGGTACGGGGGACGCGGACGCTATTTCGGAGTACCGTGAGTATCACCCACTTCGTATTCACGGCTCGACGGTCTGGCTGACCCGAGAGCGATCTACTCGCGCCATCTTGTGGACCCTCTTGGCCCCCGACGCGAAGGGCAAGGGTGAGAACCCGCAGGAGAGCGCGATGCGCAGGTTCGGCAGACGTATTCGGGCGGTCGCTCAGCGCCACACCGCGCTGGCCATCGGCCTGACGATCGCCACCCTCGTGATTGCCGGCGGCGTCTCGCTGGCCGCCTTGAGCGGCGCTTTCAACGCGGCCCCCGCGCCAGCCCCCGGCACCTACACATTCAGCGCGGATTGGACGCTTCTGGACCTCGAGCGTCATATCGATGCGGGCGAGGTCGCGACGATCGCCCTGGTGTCCGGTACGTCGGGCGCCCCGGTGGGCGGCTCCGGCACGGCGTCGGACCCGGCGACTAACGTGCTCGCTGCCCGAACGACGAGCGGTCAATGGGTCCGCGTGACCCTAGCCGTCTCCCCCGACGACGCGCTGATTGCGCTGCGGAGCCTGGGCTACGGGCGCCTCATCGCAACCAATTCCGTGGCCGAGCTGCCCCCGAACAACGGCGTGTCCGGGTCGGACTCCCAATCCTCCGATCCCCTCGGCAGCATCTTGCAGCTCGCCATGCTGGGTGTCGTGCTCGTGGTGGTCGTGGTCCTGGTTCGCAGGAGCGGCACGGGCGCCGGCAATGGATCGGGCAGCTACCAGGTCGTTCTTCCGTCCGATCTCCACGGCCTCGACGGCGACACCGGTTCGGTCGTGAGGCCGGTGCGCTTCGCCGATGTCGCCGGCTGCGATGAGGCCAAGCTCGAGCTGACCGAGGTGGTCGAGTTCCTGAAGTTCCCGGACCGCTTCCGCGCCCTGGGGGCCAGCATTCCGCGCGGCCTGCTCCTGTTCGGACCTCCGGGGACCGGCAAAACGATGCTTGCCCGCGCGACCGCAGCCGAGGCCGGGGTCCCGTTCGTGTCGATGTCCGGCTCGGGCTTCGTCGAGATGTATGTGGGCGTCGGTGCCAAGCGAGTGCGCAACCTCTTCGCCGTCGCCCGCAAGTTCGGCAAGGCCATCATCTTCGTCGACGAGATCGACGCCCTCGCGAAGGCCCGAGGCGGCAGCAATCCGAACGACGAGCGCGAACAGGCGCTCAACCAACTGCTCGCGGAGATGGACGGCTTTTCGTCGTCCAATTCGATCGTCGTGATAGCGGCGACCAACCGCATCGACATTCTCGACCACGCGGTCCTTCGCCCCGGACGGTTCACCCGCAAGGTGAACGTGCCCCTGCCCGACATCGACGGTCGCCGCGCGATCCTGGGCATTCATGCCCTCGGCAAGCCGCTCGACGATGCTGTCGACATGGAAGCGATCGCTCGTCGCACCGCGGGAATGAGTGGTGCCCAGCTCGCCGATCTACTCAACGAGTCGGCCATCTACGCTGCCCGGCGAACTCACGAGAACATCACGCCGGTCGACGTTCACGACGGCTGGCTCAAGTCGATCCTCGGCACGTCCCGCCGGCGCTCCATGGACGAGCGCGAGCGCAGCATCATCGCCGCGCACGAGGCAGGCCACGCCGTCTGCGGGCGGCTCTTCGGAGATCGGCGGAGGGTCGAGGAGATCAGCCTCTTCGCGCACGGCGACGCTCTGGGGGTCACCGTCTCGTCGTCGGAGGACGACTATCTGCCGTCCGAGTCGGACCTGCGCGCAAGGCTGATCGGTCTCATGGGCGGTCGTGCGGCCGAGGCCATCCTGTTCGAAGACGTGACCGGCGGAGCCTCCGACGACCTCGAAAGAGCGTCCGACATCGCCACCAGGATGGTCACCCAATGGGGCATGGGCCACGATCCGGACGCCGTGGCTCTCGGCGCTTCCGGCCGGGGCACCCTCAGCTTCCGGGTTGTCGGCGAGGACGCCGCCCTTTCCGTCGGTCTCCGCGCGGCCGTGGACCGGACGATCAACTCGATTCTCGATACGGCATACACGCAGGCCCGAGAGGCTCTCCTGGCCGAGATGAAGCGACTTACCCGTGTCGCCGCCTACCTCTACGAGCACGAACGGATCGATGGAGCGCAGTTCGAGTCCCTGTTCGACGGAACCCTCGAGCCTTCGGCCGACGCAGAGACGCAGTGGCGCAGTGCCAAGAGCCGGCCGCGGAGCTGGGACGAGATCGACGACTTGATCGCGCTGGCCGTCGCCACGGGCGAGCCATCGACCGTCGCCCGCGCCGGCCCAGCGAAGCCGAGCCGCCCGAAGATCGGGCGCCGGCGCACCAATTCGCGTTCCACGTTATCGGCGGCGCGCGCGCTGCTGGCGAGTTGGTGGCAGCGCGGCTCGCGGGGCGCTGACCGTCCAGCCGACTAGCTCCTATGAACGTCCTGCCGCAGCGGCTGTGCGGCGGTCTCAGCGGCGCGACCGCATCGTCAGGGCGGCGACGTAGTAGATGCACGCTTCAGGCGAGCAATTCGCATAGGAGTGATCAGCGTCTGCCGCGAAGTAGGCCGAGTCGCCGGCCGCCAGGCGGATCCGCCGGTCCCCAACGCCGAGCTCCAGCTCGCCGGACTCAACCGCGACGAACTCGTGCGAGCCGGGTGCGTACCCCGGGTAGGTGCCGGCGTCGAGGCCGCCCGGCAGCATGGATCGGATCAGCTCGAAGTTCACGCCCGGAACGACCGGCGAGAGGATGGACCTGTGCCAACCGCCGGGCCGCTCGCCCGACTCCTGTTCCCCTGCTCTCCGCACGATCACCCGGTCCGGTGTCTCCTCCGGGATCAGCCGAGCCACGGACACGCCCAACCCTTCGGCGATCCGCCCCAGGACGATGATCGTCGGCGCCTTCTCGGCTCGCTCGACCGCGGCGAGCATGCTGACGCTGACACCGGATCTCCGAGCCAGCTCCGGAATGCTCAACCCTCGCTCCGTCCTGAGCCCGGTAATCCGCGCGGCCAGGGCCTGCAATTCGATCATGCGCGCTATAGTACACGCGATCGGTGCCGATAGTGCACGCCGGCCGTCAGTTCGGAGGATGGGATGGAGACGCAGGCCCCTTCATCGGAGACTCCGATCGACATTCGGCGCTGCCTGCCCTCAGATCTGGCCGCCATTCAGGCCATCTACGCTCACTACGTCCTCACCAGCACGGCCACGTTCGAGGAGACGCCCCCCGGCCTCGACTACTGGCAGCAGCGATACGAGGAGATCGACCTGCTCGGGCTCCCGTTCCTGGTGGCCGAGATCGACCACGAGGTGATCGGCTACAGCTTCTGCTCGCGCTGGCGACCCCGGCCGGCCTATCGTTTCAGCGGCGAGGATTCGATCTACGTCGCTCCGCAGGCCGTCGGCCGGGGCGTCGGGAGCGTGCTTCTGCCCAGCCTGATCGCGGAGTGCCGCGCAGCCAGCCTTCGTGAGATCGTGGCCGTGATCGCTACAGGTGGCACGGACGCATCCGTCAGGCTGCACAAGCGAAACGGGTTTCGGGACGCCGGCAGATTGACTCGCGTGGGCTTCAAGTTCGGCCGCTGGCACGACACCATGCTGTTGCAGCTATCGCTCGCCGAAGATCCGGATTCTGTCCCCGCGCCGGCGTGACCGCCCCCGTCGGCTTGCCTGAACCCTCGGCCCAGGCGCGATCCCGTCCGGCTGGAACGCGCCTGTCCTACGGCTGGGTGATCGTCGCTTCGCTCGGCGTGACCGAGGCGGTCAGCTACGGCGTCCTTTGGTACGCCTTCGCCGTCCTGATGCCGTTCATGCGGGCAGACCTCGGGTGGGACCCGGTTACGCTGACCCTTCCCTACACCATCGCGATCGTCATCTCTGGACTGGCCGCCGGCGCCGTCGGGCCCTACCTCGACGGACACAGCCCGCGTCTGCCCATGACTGCGGGCTCCCTCCTCGCCGCGGTGATGGTGGTGCTCTGGTCGCGCGTCACCACGCCGATCGAAATGGCGGTCGTATTCGCGGGCCTTGGGGCGGCCATGTCGCTCGTCCTGTACGAGCCGGCGTTCATCGTGGTCACGCACTGGTTCGATGCCGACCGCCGGACGGCCCTCGCCGCCCTGACCACGATCGCCGCCTTCTCGAGCCTCATCTTCTCGCCGTTCACGAGTTGGCTCGCATCCGAATATGGCTGGCGGGCCGCGCTTGTCGCGCTGGGGTTCGTCCTCGCGGTCGTCACGGTTCCCATTCACGGCTTCGTGCTGCGGCCTCGCCCGGACCCGACCGGCGGGAAAGCCGAGCGGCGCCCGGTAGAGCGGCGCCCGGTCGAGCGGCGCCCGAGCAGGCGGCGCCCGGTTCCGGCACCTGCCGTCGAGACCGATCGACATGCGGCCCTCAGGTCGACCTCGTTCTGGCTGCTGGTCGCATGTTTCTCGCTCAGCTCGTTCGCCACGGCGGCCATGAGCGTCCACTTGATCCCCATGCTCATGGCGCGCGGCTCCACGCCCGCGTTCGCCGCCCTCGCCGCGGGGCTGATGGGCGTCTGCCAGATCCCGGGCAGGATCGCCTTTCCGCTCGCCACGCGGCTGCTGGGCACCCCCCGGACAATCTGCCTGCTCTTCCTGGCAATCGTGATCTCCCTCGGCGTCCTGCTCGGGGGACTCTCCGCGACCGGGGTCTTCGCCGCCGTGGGCGTCTTTGGAGCCTGCAACGGCATGCTCACGCTCCTCCGAGCGTCGCTCATCGCGGACCTGTTCGGACGGGCGAACTACGGAGCGATTGCCGGAGTGGCCTCCTTCTTCGTCCTGGCGAGCTTCGCGGCCGCGCCCCTGGTCGCGTCCGCCGTGGCCGGAACGTCGGGCGGCTACGCCAGCTTGCTCGCGGGCCTGGTAGTGACGTCGAACCTCGCGGGCGCGGCCGGTTGGCTCGCGACACGGATGGGTAACGGTCAACGGTCCGGGCGCGGTTCTCGGCCCGCATAATCCACAGCAGACCAGACCCCGCACCGGCCGGCACTCAACGGGAGCAAGAGCGCATGAGAGTCCTGTTCACCCTGGCGCCGGCGACCGGACATTTCCACGCCATGGTCCCGCTCGCCGGGGCGCTCCGCGAACATGGACACGAAGTGGCTTTTGCGACCGGCAAGGGGTTCGGGGCTGCCATTCGGCGCGCCGGCTTCCCGCATTTCGCCTGCGGCCTGGATTTCGACGGATCGGGCGAGGTCCTCGAAGCCCTGCCGGAGTGGGAGGCGATCAAGGCCGACTCGCCGCCGCATGTCGGGCTGCAGCAACTCAACGGCTTCCTTCGAGGGCTGGCACCGCGGATGGCAGACGACTTGATCCCGCTCGTGGACACCTGGAAGCCGAGCGTGATCGTCCGCGATCCGTTGGAGTTCGGCGGATACGTCGCTGCCGAGCATCACGGGCTGCCTTACGCCACGATCATCTGGGCCACTTACATTCCCGCCCAGTTCTTGTGTCCGGCAGCCGTCCACGGACTCCGGTGCCGCTTCGGGCTATCCGACGATCCCGGCCTCGAGACTCTGGACAGGTACCTGGTCCTCGACTTCCTCCCGCCTTCGTGGCAGGTCCCCGATTTGCCATATCCGCCGGCGGCGCATCGGTTCTGCGCTGCACCCTTCGACATGGGCAACACCGGCAGCCTGCCGGAGTGGATCGACGAACTGCCCGATCGGCCGACCGTCTATGCCACCCTGGGCACCACGTTCAACCGAGCCCCGGCCGTCTTCCGGTCCATCCTCGCCGCCCTCGGCGGGGAACCGGTGAATCTGATCATCACGGTGGGCCGGTCGGTTGACCCGGGGCAGTTCGGGCCGCAGCCGGACAACGTCAGGATCGAGCAGTACATCCCGCAGACGCTTCTTCTGCCGCGCTGCGACGCGGTCATCTTCCACGGCGGCTACAACACCCTGCATTCCGCGCTGTGGCATGGCTTACCCATGGTCGTCACGCCGTTGGGGGCCGGCGACCAGCTACCCACGGGCCGGCGATGCGCTGCGTCCGGCGTGGGTGTGATGGTCGAGGGAGAGCAGCCGACGCCCGAAGCGATCCGCGCCGCCGTCGACGCTGTCCTGTCTGAACCCGGCTATCGAGCGCGCGCCCGGGAGCTTCAACTCGAAATGAAGGCGCTACCCAGCCTCGCGGACGCAGTGAAGCGGCTCGAGCTCTTGAGTGACAGTCGGAGGCCCCAACTCGATTAGCCCTCCGCCACTACCCCGTCCAGGCTACCCGGCCACGAGTATCGCCACCAGCTCATCGTCCAGCGGCGTATCGAGGTCGTCCCCGCCGCGCCAGGTGAAGATGCCGAAGTCGCCCTTCCATTCCCAGGCGGACCAGGCCATGCCGGCCTCGCGCATGACGGCGGTGAAGTCGCGGTAGTAGGCCAGGCGTTCGGCCCGGGCGACGGTGGGCAGGCAGCCGAACTCGCCGCAGTAGAGCTGCAGGCCCAGCTCGCGAGCCCGGTCGACCGCGGGCGCGAAGAGACGGCGCAGGCGTTCGGGCCCCCAGTCGTCGGCCGCGTCGGAGGTCTCCCAGCGCAGCTGGTCCGAACCGTTCGCCCGGAGCGCCGCGAGTTCCGCGGGAGTTGTGACCGGCCCGGGATAGTGGACCGAGCCCTCGAAGTGCGGGAACGAGACCCAGTAGGCGCGGTAATGGGTGAACAGCAGCGGCGCGTACGTGTGGACGCTCAGGACGATGTTCGGGTCGCCCGAAGGAACGGCCAGGACCGGCATGTTGTCCGGCGCCTGCCATCGATTCGGGCCCATGAAGAGAACCCGATCCGGCTCGAGTTCCCGGAGCTGGGCATGGGCCTTGCGGACGAGGCGGTTCCAGTCTTCGGCGTCGTCGGCGACCGGCTCGTTGAGGAACTCGTAGGCGACCTCGCTCACGGGCAGATGGCGCAGCCGCGCGGACAGCTCGCCCCACAGGTCCAGGAAGTGGCGCTGGGCGTCCTCGTCCGTCCAGAGGGTGTTGACCAGGCCGTCGTTCGTGGCGTTGAAGTGGTGGCTCCGAACCGTGTGCATGTCCAGGATCACCCGCAGGCCCGCGTCGCGGCTCCAGCCGATGCCGGCCAGGAGGCGCGCCAATTCGGTTTCGTTGGGCTTGCCGTCCGGATGCCACAGCTCCTTCTCGTCGAACGGCAGCCGGACATGATCGAAGCCGAGGCGGGCCAGCTCGGCCAGGTCGTCCGGCTTCAGGAACTCATCGCGCGGCGCCCAGCCGAAATCCTGCGAGAGCCAGTGGCTCAGGTTGACGCCGCGGTTGACGACGAACCCGGACGGATTGGGAGCCATGGGCGCGATACCTCACATTCGCCGGCTCGACTGAGACCGGCCGCGTAGTGACGATCATCCCACTTTCCCACCCGGCGTTTAGGATTGGGCGATGAAGACGCCAGGACTCCCACGATCGCTCGCCGGCCTCGCGCTCCTGACGCTCGTCGCCGGAATGATGGCCGCCTGCGGCGGCTCGAATGTCTCGCCCTCCCTCAGCGGAGCCCCCGCCACGCAATCGGCCGAGACGAGTGCGGGTCCTGTCAGCACCGTATCCATCAACGCCGGCGGCCCGACCATCGGCGGGTTCTGGGCCGATCAGTTCTTCACCGGCGGTGCGACATATGGCAACAGCGCGAACGTGGACGCGTCGCAGATAACGGCCAGTCCGCCCCCAGTGGCGGTCTTCGGTACGGAGCGCTACGGGGCCATGAAGTACGTCATCCCCGATCGCACGGGTCGGCAGGCCGTGACCCTCTACTTCGCGGAGACATACGTCACGGGCCCGGGCCAGCGCGTCTTCGACGTGTCCATCAACGGCGCGACGGTCCTAACGAAGTTCGACATCTTCGCGGCGGCCGGCGGAGCCAACCGGGCCATCGCCTCGACCTTCCCGGCCAGCGCCGACTCTCACGGCGACGTGGTCATCGAATTCATCCCCGGCACAGAGAACCCCAAGATCAACGCCATCACCGTGACCGGCCCCGGGACGACCGCCACGCCCGCGCCCGCGACTCCCACGCCACCGCCCGCCGCGCCGCCGACGAACAGCCCGGACGCGAAGGCCAGCGCCGGTTGCGGCAAGACGCCGACTCTGGCGAACGGGACGATCGACATCGAGAGCGGTGGCACGCGCTCGTACATCCTTCGCGCCCCGGACAACTACGACGCCAGCCACCCCTACCGGCTCGTCATGGCCTACCACTGGATGGGAGGCACGGCCCAGCAGGTCGCGGACGGCACCGGGGCCACGGAGGGCCCGTTCTACGGCCTGTGGGATCTTGCCAGCAACAGCACCATCTTCGTGGCTCCCGTGGGCCTGGGCTCCGGCACGCGGACGGGCTGGCCTAACGTCGACGGCGCGGACGTCGCGTTCACGGACGCGATGCTCGCCCAGCTCGAGGACTCCCTCTGCATCGACACGACACGCATCTTCGCCACCGGTTTCAGCTACGGCGCGGGCATGTCATACGCCCTCGCCTGCGCCAGGCCGGACGTGTTCCGGGGCGTGGTGCTCTTCTCGGGCGCACAGCTGAGCGGCTGCGACGGCGGCGCCAAGCCGGTCGCCTTCTACGCATCACACGGCGTGAGCGACGCTGTGCTGGATATCTCGCAGGGCCGGATCCTGCGGGACCACTTCGCCGAGGTTGACGGCGTGACACCCCAGACTCCGCCCGAACCTGCGCCCGGCAGCGGAACGCACGTCTGCACGAAGTACGAAGGCGGATCGCCGAAGTACCCGGTCGAATGGTGCGCCTTCGACGGCGACCACACCCCGAACCCGCACGACGCCGGCCAGACGGCGAGCTGGAACCCGCCCGAAGCCTGGGCCTTCATAAGCCAGTTCTGAAGCCACGCACCAAGCGACGTCGCGGCGGAGTCGGCGGCGGCTTGTCGGCGTCGACACGGGCCCGTCGCCGCGACGACAATTCCGCGCTCCGGTCCTGCCACAATTGCCTTCATGAGCGCGACCACCGTCCCGCCCGAACTCGCGCTGACGCCGCCTCCCGTAGCGGCACGCCCTGGTTTGTGGCGCATGGCAGGGACGAATCTGACCCTCGGCGGGACCGTCTTCGTCGCCTGGTTGCTGCTGGGCGGCGACCGGGCCCTGCAGGCCGTGGCCGATCACTGGCAGGTCTCCCTGACGATGGTGTTCGGCTCGCTGGTCGGCGGCGGGACGTCCGAAGGCGGCGGCGCCATCGCCTTCCCGGTGATGACCAAGGTCCTTGCCGTCCCGGCCCCGCAGGCGCGCCTGTTCACGTTCGCCATCCAGAGCGTCGGCATGGGCGCCGCCACCCTCACGATCGTTCTCAACCGGGTCCCGGTGGAGTGGAAGGCCATCCGCAACGGGGCGCCGTGGGCCATCCTGGGCGTCGTCGTGAGCGCGCTCGTCCTGGCGCCGCGGCTCGACGCACCGAGCGTGCGACTGCTCTTCACGGCCATCCTGGTCAGCCTGGGGCTGGCGCTCGGCATAAGCCGCCGCTGCTCTCCCGACAGACGCGACGAGCTTCAGGCGGTCGGCTCGAAGGAGCGGGCGGCCCTCTTCGCCGCCGGGCTGGCCGGCGGCTTGCTCTCCGGCGCCGCAGGACTCGGCGAGAACACCATCATGTTCGCCCTGCTCGTGCTGGGCTTCCGCGTCTGCGAGCGCGTCGTGACGCCCACGACCGTCGTGCTGCTCACGCTGGTGAGCTGGACCGGCTTCGCCACGCACGTCTTGTTGATGCGCGACTTCACGGGCCCGGTGGTGGACATGTGGCTGGCCGCCGTGCCGATCGTGGCCATCGGGGCGCCGACCGGGGCCCTCATCTGCACCCGCATGTCGCGCGACACGATCGTCCGGGTCCTGTACGTGCTTATCTCCGTGGAGTTCGTTTCGACGGTGCTCCTGGTGCCGATGTCGCCCGAACGGGCGGTCCTGTTCGGGCTCGCGATTGCCGGGTTCACCTTCATCTGCTTCCGGATGGCGACGGGCGGGCACTGCCAGGCAGCGAACGAGCCGGACGTCGATCCCGGGCTCGCCTCGGGCTGAGCCGGCGCGCGCCCGTCAACTACCCGCAGGCGCCCCTGGCTGCCAGGGGGTCGCCGACGTCGCGTTCTTCGTGACGACCACGAACGTGTCCGCCGTGGCGGGCAGCCATGGGCCCGTCGTGCCGTCCGGCCACTTGACCCTGATCTGGGCCGACGTGGCGTCCCCGAGGCCGAAGTGGATCCAGCCGAGCTCGCCGCTGGCGTGCCCGCCGCCGATCGTCAGCTCGCGACGAAGCGTCTTGTCGCCCGCCTCGACCTCGATCCACGCGCCGATCGCATCCGTGTTCGGGGCTGCCTGAGAGAGCCGGACATCCAGCCAGTGGCCCATCGGGGCGGGCTGGGCCGCGTCGCCCGTGCCCACGTTGCGCCACAGCTTCGCCGGCGCCTCGTAGAACATCTCGACCAGATCCAGCTGGCCGTCCAGGTTGAAGTCGGCCAGGGCCGCTCCCCTGCCCCGATCGTAGTCGACGATACCGGCCGCCTCGGCCACATCGACGAACGTGCCGTCGGAACGACCCAGGAAGAGGGCGCTCGGGTCGCGCGTGGCGTACTCGGGCACGACGCTCGGGTTGCCCTTGGTGACCAGAAGGTCGATGAAGCCGTCGTTGTTGACGTCCTGGAATTCGGGGTGCCAGGAGGTCGAAGGCAAAATGTCGCCGCCCGCGCCGGGTCGGGCCGACGTCACGCCCATCTTGAGCGCGATGTCCCGGTAGGTCGGCTGCCCTGGTCCGCCGGCCAGCCGCTGCAGCCTGTTGTCCGCCTGGCTCGTCAGGAAGTAATCAGGAATGCCGTCGCCCGACAGGTCGTAGCCGGCGATACCCATGCCCTGGATCTGGACCGATTGCCAGCCGTCCTGGGCCGTGTAGAGCCGCGGCGCCTCACCGGGCACGATTCGCCACAGCTGCTCCTGGCCGCCGATGTAGTAGTTGCGGTCGTTCGCGACCCGCAGGTCCCGCTCGCCGGTGCCGCTCCAGTCGCTGAAGAGCAGGGAGAGCGGGCAATACCCGGGCTCGAGACTGGTCGCCGGCCCGTACTTTGCCCCCGAAGCGTCCGGACGAATGAGCATGGGCGAGTCGCAGTCGAGCGAGAGACTGCCGTTGGGTTTGAACGTCCGGAAGCGGCCGAAGGCGAGCGTCGGGAGCTGGTTCGTCGCCTCCCACGTGGCGCTGAAGGCGATCGACAGACCTTTCCCGCCATCGATCCCCCAGGTCTCGTTCGCCGTTTCGAACCGGCAGCCACCCAGACCCCGCAGGATGACGTTCCCGCCCGCCCGCAGAACGGCCAGGTCGGTGTTGCCGTCGCCGTCGATATCGATCGGGTACGCCCCCGTGACGCCGGTCAGATCGGTCACGGTGTCCTGAACGGCCGAGAAGCGCAGGGCGCCCCCGATCGCGCTGTCGTTGCGGTAGAGGACGGCCGGGTTGGTCCCGCCCGCCATATAGATTTCGGGCTTGCCGTCGCCGTCGCAGTCGAAGACCCCCACTCCGCCGCCCGTGTCGAACGTGGCCCCGCCGGCATACGTCTGGGCGATGCCGGCCGAAGCCGTCTCATCGACGAAGGACGGGGTTCGGGGCGAACCGGCCGACTGCGACACCACGAGCGCGTATCCGCCGGCCGCGCCCAGCATCGCGACGATCGCCACCGCGGCGATGATCGCGCCCCTGCGAGGGGTAAACCAGGCGGCCTGTCGGGGTGCCATACGGCGATGGGTCGTCAATCGAGCCGGATCAACTGCCGGTTCCCGCTGGGAGTACCGCCACGTTGAGCCAGCGCGCTCCGGTCGCGCGGCGAATCGCGAACGTCTGCGCGAAGGGAGCCGACTGGCTCGAGACGAGATTCCCGGCCAGGTCGTAGGTCTCGTGGGTGACCGTCCCGCGCGCGTCGAAGCCCAGGCTCAGGCCGGTCTGCACGCCGAACGGGACGATCAGGGTCACGTTCACCGAATCGAACTTGTACACGTCGACGACGCACGTCCCGGACGCGGAGTCGCTTTGCACGCGCGCCTGCATCTCGTCGAGCCGGGCGCCGTGATCCACGGCGGTCAAAAGGGCGGCGTCCGACTTGCGCAGGGCCTGGTTCTCGACCGTGAGATTCTGGGCCAGGACCACCAGAAGGTCGGGCGCGCTGTCCGCGATCGCATGATCCCAGTCCTTGACGGATTGGTTGACAGTGATCGGCGGCAGCGTCTCCGGGTTCACCTGGTACGCGGCCCCGTTCAGGGCCTCGGTCATGTCGGGGGCGGCGGGCATCCGAGCCGGCGTGCCGGCGTATACGACTCCGGCGCCCACGACCGCCACGATCAGCACCATGGACGCGACGCTGGCGACGGGCCGAAGCAGGCCCGGACGGCCTCCGGTCACGACCCGCCTCGCGTACCCCTTGATCGTGTCCTGCGCCGTGCGCGCTTCGGGCACCAGGCGGTCGATCACCGGATGGGCCAGCAAGAGGATAGTCAGGCCGCCGAGCAGCGCCACCTTGGTCCCGAATTCATTCGTCTGCGGAGCCATGAGAAGCGTCGTAGACGCTCCCGCGCAGATGGCGAAGACGAACTTGCCGACCCGGCCGGCGGGCACGGTCGGAGGATCGGTCACCATGAAGTACGCGTAGATCAACACCTCCGGCGACGTGACGATCACCCGGTAGTAGTCCGAGCCGCACACCGGCGCGAACGCCCAGTTCGCGGTCATGCAGTGACCCGACCCAGCGAGAATCCCCTGAAGGATGGCGAAGGTGACGAAGAAGGTCACCGACAGCGTCAGCATCTTCGCCCGCCAGACCACGTACGTGCCGCCGACGATGATGATCGCGTAAGCCGCGATCATCCATGCGTTGAGCGGCGCCCACCACAGGTTGAGGGGTTCCAGGCGAGCGTTGCCGAAGATGAGGAAGGCGAGCACGAGGCCGACGTTGGAGGGGTTGAACATGTTCTTGCCGCGGTACCGGAAAACGTACTTCTGGCTCAGCGAGAAGGCAGCCACGCCCGCGAACATCAGCAGGCCATTCGTCGCCCAGGGCTGGTCGACCGGGGTGCCGACCACGCGCAGAAGCAGCGCCACGCCGCTGCCGGTCAGAAGGGCGCTGGCCGGCCAGGCGATCACGCGACTCCTCCGGAACGCGACAGCCATCTCGATGACGGCACAGGTCAGGATCGCGGCCAGGATCTGGGGGATGCTGACGGGCCAGTGCAGCCCGACCTGACCCAGGGCTTGAAGGCTGAGCACCACGGCGGCGATGCCGAGTCGCGGGTCGCGGATGCTCGGCAAGATCACCGGGTATCTGTTGCCGCCCAGCGAGATGGTCCGTTCCGCCACATCGCCCTCCCGTCAAAACCCCCGTAACAGCCGGGTCGCCAGTCGGCCCAATATACATGCCGCGGCGTCTCGATTCCGAGTGATCGGGGATGGCGCCGGCACTCATTGCGGCGGACGCGGCTCAACCCGGGTTCGGCGCGGCCTCCGCCGGTCGAACGCTGTAACCCGCTTCGGCGATCTGACGCGCCCGGGGCCTGTACACGTCCAGGTCCGGTGACGTCCGGGCGCGGAAACCGTCGACCATGCGGTTGTACATGCAGAACGCGGACGCGATCAGCACCGCGAGCTGGACGTCGGCGTCGGTCGCGCCCACCGACGTGGCTGAGGCGACGTCGGTGGCGGTGACCTCGCGAGGCGCTCGAGCCACGGTTCGGGCGATCTTGATCAGGGCCCGCATCTTGGGCGACAACCCGTCGAAGGAGCCGAGCTTGAGGGCGTCGACGAGCGGCAGTAGCTGCGCCTGCCCACTCTTCTCGAGGAGGGCCGCGGCATGGGCTCCATGCGAGTCCATGCAGAAGAAGCAGTCGTTGGCCGCGGAAACCGCCTCCGCGAGCATCTCCCGTTCCGCCCGTTCGATAGTCGCGCCGGGATAGTCGTCCACCAGCAGCGCGTCCGCGAGCCCCAGCAGGTGGCTGCCCAGCGACGGCGTCAGTCCGATCGCGGCCCGGATCCCGGGAGCGTCCGGCAGACCGCCGACGATCGGCTGTTCCTGTGCCCGCGCGATCCGATCCTCGTCCCGTGACATCTTCGATACCTCCCTTGCCTTCCGCCTGCGGGCCCAGTCTGGACAATGTCTCGAAAAGCCGATCCGGTCGCCGGCCCTCGACCCGCCACGCGGGCTTGTCGACCGGCTAGGATTCGCGGATGCTTGTCATCGTTCGGCCGCCGGGAGACGCCTTCCGCGACGCCATTTCGACGCATCCGGACCACCACCGGATCGACGTGTCGCGGGCCCGCGAGCAGCACGCCGCCTTCTGCGCCGCCCTCGAGAAAGCCGGGTTGCCCCTCCTGCGACTCCCCCCGGAACCGGATCTGCCCGACGCCACGTTCGTCTCGGACACCCTGGTGGCGCTGGCGCCCCTCGTGCCGGAGCGCGCGCCGGTCGTCGTGGTCGCCCGGCCTGCCGTCGAGGCCAGACGCGCCGAGGTGGATTCGGTCGTCGAGGCGGCCATCCCCCGCCTGGCCGCGGGCACGCGGGTCGTGCGCGTGGAGGCTCCGGCTACGCTCGAAGGCGGCGATGTAGTCGTATTCGGCTATCGCATTGCCATCGGCCTGAGCGCCCGAACCAATGAGGCTGGGGCCGGGGCGCTGGCCGAGGCCGCTCGGTCGCTCGGATACCGGCCCTTCCTGTGCCCCGTGACGGACCGGCTGCATCTGGCCACGGCCGTGACCGCCGCGACGCCGGATACGCTCATCGGCACGGCCGCCGGGTTCGCGTCCCTCGACGCCGGGGGGCCGGACACCGCCCCGGCCGCAGAGATCCACCGTCTCCCGCTGCCGGAAAGCGAACTGCCGGGCGCGAACGTCCTGGGGCTGGGCGGACACGCCTTCCTCAATTCAGGCAACCCAACCGCGGCCCGACTCCTCCGCGAGGCGGGGCTGCACGTTCACGAGCTGGACCTGTCCGAGTTCGCGCTCGCCGACGGGGGCCCCACCTGCCTCGTGAACACCCTTCCCTGAAGAGCCGACAACCGGCGAGAATGCCCGGGACACGCCACTCCCCTGCCTGCATATCCGGAGCCCAACCTGATGGAACCGACCGCCTCTGCGATTGAAGCCGCGCTCCGGACGAGGGCGCTGGGCCGCACCGGCCTGCAGGTCACCCCTGTCTGCATCGGCGGCAGCCCGATGGCCAGCATGCCCGAGATCTACGGCTACGAAGCGCCCGAAGAGCGGGCCATCCAGACGGTGCTGGCGGCGTTCGAGAGCCGGTGCAACTTCCTGGACACGGCCCCCAGCTACGGTGACGGAACGGGCGAGCAGCGGATAGGCGAAGCCATCCGGCGCCGCGGCGGGTTGCCGGCGGGGTTCGTCGTGGCCACGAAGGTCGACGCTCACGCGGTCACGCGCGACTACTCCGCCACCCAGGTGCGGCGGAGTTGCGAAGAAAGCCTGGAGCGTCTCGGCCTGGATCGCGTTCCCCTCCTCTACCTCCACGACCCCGAAGTAGCCTCGTTCGAAGACATCGCCGCGCCTGGCGGGGCCATCGACGAGCTGGTCAGGCTGCGCGACGAAGGGTTCGCCGAACATCTGGGCCTTGCCGGGGGTCCGGTCGAGCTGATGAGCCGCTACCTGGACCTCGACGTCTTCGAGGTGCTCATCTCCCACAACCGCTGGACGCTGCTCGACCGTTCCGCCGACCGGTTGTTCGACCAGGCCGCGCGGAAGGGCGTGGCCATCGTCAACGGCGCCCCGTTCGGCGGCGGGATCCTGGCGACGGGCGCCTCCGCCCGGACCACGTACGCTTACGATCCCGCCTCGCCCGAGCTGCTCAGCGCCGTCACGCAGATCGAGGGCATCTGCGCCGCCGTGGGAGTCCCCCTGGCGGCGGCCGCGTTGCAATTCTCGATGCGCGACCCGCGCATCAGCTCGACTATCGTCGGCGTCAGCCGGCCGGAGCGCATCGCCGAGACGGAGCGCCTGGCCGCCTGGCCGATACCCGAGGAGCTCTGGGCTCAGCTCGCTCCGCTCACGCCGCCCGCGAGCACCTGGCTGTTCTAGCGGCCAGAAGGACGCGTCCGACGAACCCACCGGAAAACCAGCGCAGGCCGGGCAGCGGTCCTTTCGGCGGCCGCGCCGGCGCATCGGGTCATGTGCGCCTGGTCTGTTTTGTTTAGGAACAGGCTCGTATGGCGGCCGGCGATCAGAGGCGACCAGAATGGGGCGTCCGCATGTATCGCGGACTCGGATTCATTCGATTCATCCAGATGCCTGGCGAACCCGGCCGGCGGTCGAGACCTAGGGGCAGCATGGCGGGACCAGGACCAACGCCGGGAGGCGAGTCATGCCGCGTCTCACACGCAAAGGGTTCACGGATCTGGCGATCTTCATGATGGGCTTCGGCTTCATCATGGGTGTCATCTTCCCGCCGTTCGTGGTCGTCCTCGGGATGCCGACGGCCAACGCGTTCACGCCCGTGTTCGCGGGCTCTTGCATCGCCGCCGGACTGTGCGTCGGTGCGATCAACTGGTTGCTGGCCCGCCGCATCGTCGGCCAGCAGCTGGTGGTGCTGTGCGACCGAATGAACCAGGTCAGCCTCGAAGTCGAGAAGGTGACGCAGGCCGACGAATGGTGGCACGCCGATCCGGCCCACTGGCACATCGACGTCGAGTCCGAGGACATCCTCGGGCGCCCCGCCGAGTCGTTCGACCGGCTCGTCGAAGCCCTGGCCCGATCGCTCCGCTATGAGAACGCTGGGCGCTCCTTCGCCGAAATCCTCGTCTACGCCTCTGATCTCGACGAGCTTGCCGGATCCGCGCTCGATTGCTTGTTGCTCGAGACGCACGCCCCTGGCGGCGCGATTGTGACCCGCGCCGGGATGGGCATGCGGGTGCTCGCGATGCGCGGAATCGACAGCGCCGACTCGATCAGGCAGTGCGACCTCGTCGAACACGTCCTGACTTGGGGCGAGTCGGCGGGCAAGCGCGGCGAGTGCCACGCTGAACTCGCCGACGGGACGGAAGTCCAGGAGATCTACGCCGCGCCGTTCCTCTACGGTGGCGAGGTGCGCGGCGCCATGTTGCTGGCCCAGTCGGGATCGATCGACTCGTACGCCCTGTCCGTCGCGGATCTGTTCGCCCGCGACTTCGGCCTGGCCGTCGCCACGCTCACCGAAGACAGGACGCCAGTCGCGGCTTAGCCTCTTCTGAGGCTTCGACCGCATCGCGCCCGCCGCTCCGATTCGATTCGCGCCCGGCGATATTCGCGGTTTCAGCCGGTCCCCCACCCCGCCGACTCCTTCGTAGGGGAGAACCCTCAGGTGGCGTTCGGCGCGGGCTACCCGCTGCCGCGCAGCCCACGAGTTGAAGCTCGGGCGGAGAAGTGCGGCTCAAGTGAAGCGATACCTCGCGACGCTCCCGCTGCGGAAGGCATTGCTGCTGGGCGCCGCTGCGTCTCTGGCGACCTTCTGCCCGGTGTTCCTGATCGGCGGCGGCGTCGGGCTGGCCATCGACACCGCACAGCAGGTCGGCCTGGCGGCGATCGCTGTCCTCGTGCTCCTCCGCGCCAACCGGCAGAGCCGCGGACTCATCCCAGAACGCCAGTTCGTTTCGAAGTGGGTCGGGGTCGCATGCGCGCTTGCGGCCGCGGGGGTGCTGGCCTGGTCGGTATCCGTCGGCGTTGAGGGCTGGGAGGTCGTCGGCGACGCGTTCATCGCGGCCAGTATCGGCACCGGTGCCGTTTGCCTGGGCCGGGCCATCTTCGCGTCCACCCCGAGGTCCGTGTGGCTTCGCGTCGCCCTGGACACCACGATCTTGCTCTCGGCCTCCATCACGATCATCTGGCTCATCTGGCACCGCCTGGCCCCCACCGCCGGTCTCACCACGGGCGACCTCAGCAACGCCGCCATCGGCACCGTCGCCCTGGCCGGCCCCATCGCCGCGGCCCTCGCCCTGCTGGACCGCGGCGTCCCGGTACGCCTCAGCGGGCCGTTCGGGATCCTGGCCGGGCTCGGGCTCGCCGGCGTGTCGATGGTCGGCTTCCAGCTCGCGGCGCAGTCTCAGTCGGGATCGGCGTTCGAGCCCATCGTCGCACCGACGGACTATGCCTTCAGCGCCGGACTCCTTCTGTGCGCCTACGGTGCCGCGACCTGGAGAGCGATTCCCTCGGGCGGGGCGCCACTGCGTCACGCCGCCCAGATGGTCGGCGATGCACTGCCACCGATAGCCGCCGCCGTTTGTGTGGCCATGCTGATCCTCTGGCCGGCCGACGCCTCCGACTCGCATGCCCTCAAGGTTGGCACGGGCGTGGTGGCCGCCCTGACGCTCGGACGGCAGATACTCTTGACGCACAGCGAACGCCGGGCAATGGATGCTCAGCGACAGTCTCTGGCGAACCTGGAGCGGGAGCTTCGGGTGCGAGAGGCCGTCCTCCGCTCGCTCTCGCGGCTGGAAATCGCGGAAACCGCCGAGGAGACCGCCGCCCACGTCTGCCGCGAGGCCCTCGCGATCGACGGGATCGACACCGCCATCCTCGTCGGCTTCATGCCGGGCCGGCAGGCCGTGCTCCTGGGTGGCACGCACACCAAGGAGATCCCGCGCGGGCTTACAGGCGCATTCCCTCCCGAGCGGACCAACCAGCTCTACGAGCGCGCCGGCACGGGCCCGTGGATCGAGACGGAGCGACCGGACACCGCGCCGACGCGCGGCGGGATATTCGGACCCGAGATCTCGTGCGTGGTCCATGCTCCCCTCATCTGGAAGGAGGGCACGCTCGGCGTGATCTCGCTCGGCTCATACGGCCAGCCGTCGGGATCAGTCCTGGCCGAACGGCTCAGCACCGCCCGCGAATTCGGCGTCGTGGCGGGCGCCCTGCTCGGCCCGATGCTGGGCGAGCGGGCCAGATTGGAGGAGATTCAGGCTCGCGTCGAAGCGATCATAGAGGGCCGCCAGTTCGAGCCGGTGTTCCAGCCGATCGTCGAACTCGAGTCCGGTCGGACTGTCGGCTATGAGGCGCTGACACGGTTCGCGGACGGCCGACGGCCGGACCTGTGGTTCGCCGATGCAGCGATGGCCGGGGTCGGGGTCCGGCTCGAGATCGCCACGATGGCCGCGGCCCAGGAAGACGCCGCGTTCCTCCCGCCGGATGCGTACCTGAGCCTGAACGTTTCCCCTTCCCTGGCGACGGCCTTCATGCCACTGGTCGCGACCCTCGAGGGGGCCACCCGCGACACAGTCGTCGAGATCACGGAGCAAGTCCCGATCGAGAGCTACACGGGCCTCCGCGCCGCCCTGGACCATCTGCGCGGACATGTGCGCGTCGCGGTGGACGACGCCGGGGCGGGCTATGCCGGCCTCCGGCACATCCTGGAGATCCGCCCTCAGATCGTGAAACTGGACATCGCTCTCGTTCGTGGCTTGAACGCCGATCCGGCCCGGCGGGCGCTCATCTCCAGCATGGTGGCGTTCGCGGCGGAGACGAACTGCGCGCTGGTGGCGGAGGGTGTCGAGACAGACGCCGAGCTCGCGACGCTGCGCAGCCTCGGCGTGGCCTTCGGCCAGGGCTATCTCTTCGGCCGGCCCGCCCCCATCGAGCATCTGGTCCGGTCGGCCGGGCCTGACCCCGCCCCGTCCGCGGAGCAGGCCCATCCAACCGATGAGCGGGCCGTTGCCTGACCTAAGGCAACGTGAAGTGGATGCTCCAGTTGCCCTGGAGCCGGACGTCTTGCTCCCATGAACTGCCCGGCGTCGGCGCGGATCCCATTAGTTCGCCGGCGCTGATCGTCCAGTCGCCGCTCGGATCCTCGACGCCTTCCGTCGTGTAGGCGGTGGTCAGCGTGCCGTCCAGGCTGGCTACCGAGAACCCGCCGGGGAGTGTGCCGTCGTGGCTAACAGACAGGATCGGCAGCCAGCCCCGCCCGCTCGCCGGCGCGCCCGTCAAACTGACATCGACGCGAACCGTCGACGGCGAAACGACAATCCATTCGACAGTCATCGTGACACCGTCGCTTTCGGCTGATACATCCGGCGCCGTCTCGTAGCCGCCGAGGACCGTCAGCTCGAATGTGAAGGTCGCATTCACGTCCACCTCGAGCCCTTGCCCGTCCGGCGATCCGACGAACACCGAAGCCACGGTCAGCGTGAACTCCCGCCGGCCTGCCGGAGCCGCCCCCGGCTCGGACCGGAAGTAGACCATGTTGGCCGTCGTCGAGCCGCCGACAGGGCCCCCGACCCCCATGAAGTTCTGCCACCGTACGCCGGCACTGTCCGACACGGCCACGCCGCCGATGTCGGCCTGCGAGGACCTCCCACCGGCGTCCACGACCGTGATCGCGGCCATCATCTGATTGGCATCGGCATATGCCCGCTCCAGCGTGATCCGGTAGTCGTCCACGGTCTCCGTCAGGGTCAGGTTCTCGGCGTGCTGCCACCTGTAGCCGCCCTCCGTTTCGTAGAAGCCGGCGGGGCCGCCCGATGCCGAAATGCCGGTCATGAGGACGGCCGTCGTGATGAGGATCGCGACGAGCACGGGGATGGGGCTCATTCGGCGCCACCGCGGCGGAGCCAGGCGCCAGCGCGCCGGGGCCGGCCGCGACCGCGAGGCGTCCTCCCCGCGCCAGCGGGTCAACGCCGCCGTTCGCTCGTCCAGGGCCACGGCGAGGTGGGTCGGGATCTCCACGGCATAAGCGTCTGCGAGAAGACGCTCCAGGTCCCTGGGGCCCGCCTTCCGGATAGATCTACTCGTCGTCACGGTATGACTCCCTCAAGGTTTCAAGCGCACGGCTCAGGAGCTTCTGGGTTGCGGCTTCGCTCCTGCCGATGGTGGTCGCGATGTCGCAGGCGGTCAGTCCGCCGGCATAGCGGAGGACCCTGCGCCACGCTGGCGCTTCCTTCGCCCCGGTGGGCGTGTGACCTTCGGCTCGGCGGAGTAGGGCCCTAAGTCCCTCTTATATGTCAGGCGCGGGTGACACACTGTGGGCTGACATGATCCTTCACCTGACACCCTACGAATTCAAGGCCGCTCAAGCGGAGACCCACGATGACCGCTGATTCACCGGCGCCGGCCGAAGTGCGCCTCGACCTGGTGCCACCCCCTGTGGAAGCTCCCCTGGCTGTCGCCACGCTGTTGGCCGACGGCAACCGGGCCACCATCCTCGCGATCCTGCGGGACGGGCCGCACTGCGTGTGTGAGCTTGCGGCGGCTCTCGACGAGCGGTCGAACAACGTCAGCAACCACCTGGCCCGCCTTCGCGACGCCGGGCTCGTTCGAACCTCCCGCCCGGCCGCCGATACGCGCCGGGTCTACTACGAGCGCGACGAAGCCGCGTGCGCCGAAGCTCTCGCTCTCATCGCGGGCCTGCTCGGTCCCGCATCATGACGGCGCTCAGCCTGCCGGCCGGCCGGCGTGTCCACCTGCCCTTGAAACTCACGGTAGCCGTCTCAGTCGCAGCCTGGCTCGCCGCCTGGCTCGCCGAAGCTCCCCTGTCGGACTGGCTGACCTTCTCCGTCTTCGGCCTCGAGCGCGGCTCCCACCTGGGCGAGGCCGTGGCGTTCTTCCTGATGGACGTGCCGAAGGTGCTGCTGCTCCTGCTCGGCATCATCACCCTGGTCACGCTGATCCGCGGCTTCTTCCCGCCCGAGCGCGTCCGCGCGGCCCTTGCCGGCCGGGGCCTCATGGCCGGCACCGTGACGGCGGCCGGGTTTGGCGTCGTCACGCCCTTCTGCTCATGCTCCGCCGTGCCGCTGTTCATCGGTTTTGTGGAGGCCGGCATTCCGCTTGGCGTTACCTTCGCGTTTCTCATCAGCTCGCCCATGGTCAACGAGGTGGCCCTGGTCTTGCTGTGGGGCCTCTTCGGCCCGGGCATCGCCCTTGTGTATATGGCGGCCGGATTGCTCGTCGCGATCATCGGCGGCCTCGTCATCGGGAAGCTCGGCCTCGAGCGCTACGTCGAGGACTACGTCTGGGCCCTTCAGGGCAAGGGTGGCGCGGTGGCCGAGGTCAAGCTCACCTGGGAAGACCGGATCCACGACGCCTGGGCGTACACCAGCGATCTGGTTCGCCGAATCCTCCCGTACGTCCTGATCGGGATCGGCATCGGGGCGCTCATCCACGGCTATGCCCCGACGGACGTGGTGGCGGCGATCGGCGGCCACACGAACCCGCTGGCGGTCCCGATCGTGATCCTCCTCGCCGTGCCGCTCTACTCCAATGCCGCGGGAACCATACCGATCGTCCAGGCCCTGCTCGGCAAGGGCATGCCTCTGGGCACGACGCTGGCCTTCATGATGGCCATCACCGCCATCAGCCTGCCCGAGTTCATCATCCTGCGGCGCGTCATTCGCTGGCAGCTGATCGCCGTCTTTGCGGCGACGGTGACCGTCGGAATCCTGTTCATCGGTTACCTGTTCAACTTCCTCATCGCTTGAATAGCGGAAAGGAGCCGTCGTCATGAAGAAGATCGAAGTCCTGGGGTCCGGGTGCCCCAACTGCATCCGGCTGGAGTCGAACGCCCGGGAGGCGGTGGCCATGGCCGGCGTCGAGGCCGAGGTCGTCAAGGTCACCGACTATGGCCAGATCATGGCCTACGGGATCATGAGCACACCGGGTCTGGTCATCGACGGCAAGGTCGTGAGCTACGGCCGCATTCCGTCCGCCGGCGACATCGCCGTCTGGCTCGCTGAGTAGACGTGCGCGCACGAGGGGTTCCGACCCGCCGGACTCCAGGTCCCACGCCAGTGCGGAGGCACCGATGACCGTCGAAATGAGCCGGCCGGCACCTGCGACCCCGCCGTTGGGGCGTCTACACGGGTTCCATCCGGGTTGGTTCGGGGCCGTCATGGGCACGGCCATCGTCGGCATCATCGGCTACCAGAACCCCGGCAGCCAGACGGCCATCGCGGACGCGGCCCATTCGTTCGGGGTCTTCATGGTCGCGCTTGCGGCGGTTCTCGCGGTCGCACTCGGCGTGCCGTACATCGTCCGGTGGGCTCGCCATCCTCAGCCGGCAATCGCGGACCTCCGGCACCCGGTCGCGGGCGCCCTGTACGCGACGTTCCCCGGCGGCATTCTGGTCCTGGCCGTCGGCGTCGCGACAATTGGGCCGTCCCTCGGCGCCGACGACGCGGTCACGGCCGCCGTCGCCGTCCTCGCCGGCGTGGGCATCGTCCTCGCCTTCGCCATCAGCGTCGTCTTCACGTACCAGCTGTTCGAGGCTCCTCAGATCGGTCTGCAGACGGCCAACGGCGCCTGGTTCATACCACCTGTCGTCAACATCATCGCCCCCATGGCGCTCGCTCCGCTGGTGTCGCATGTCGCCCCGGCCGATGCCGCCACCCTGGTTCTGGCCGGCTACGCCTTCCTGGGCATGGGCCTGCTTCTGTTCGTTCTCGTCGCCGCCCTGATCTACTCACGGCTGGTGTTCCATCCCCTGCCCGCGGCGCCGATGGCGCCCTCGCTCTGGATCGGCCTGGGGCCGGTTGGGGTCGGGACGCTGGGGCTGCTGCGTCTGGCACAGGTCGGCGCACCGGTGTGGGGCCCGGCGGCGGGGAGCGTTTCGGCCCTGTCGTCGCTCGGCGCCACGATGCTGTGGGGCTTTGGCCTGTGGTGGCTGGCGGCGTCGATCCTGCTTCTGGCCGGCTACCTGCGCGCCGGCCGGCTGCCCTACGGCGTCGGCTGGTGGGCCTTTACGTTCCCTCTCGGCGCCTACACGGCAGCAACGCTGGCCCTGGCGCGGGGCTGGCAATCCGGCCTCCTCGAGGGCTTCGCGGTCGCTCTGTTCCTGTTGCTCTGCGTCTTCTGGACCGTGGTCAGTCTGGGCACTCTGCGGGCCGTTCGTTCCGGCGAGGCCTGGGCGCGTTGAGTCGCACCCGCCGCGATTCGCCGGCCGGGCCGGCTACCCGCCCGCGACGACGGCCAGGAAGTTGATCACGACTGACGCCAGGCCCTTGGGGTTCTGATACATCAGGCCGTGGCCCGCCCCGGAGAAGCGCACCAGCCACGACCCGGGCACGACGCCGGCCATGATGGCGGCGTTCTCGGGAGGGGTGATCACGTCCTCGGTGCCGTTCAGAAACAGCACCGGCTTGTCGATACCGGCCAGCCCGTCCCAGACGCCCGCCCATTCGCCGATGGCCTCGTTCTGGAGCCCGATCTGATCCGGGGCGGTTTCTTCGGTCGGAACTGGAAACAGGCGCGGGTAGTCCGGATGCGCGGTCCGGTACTCCGCCGGGAACAACAACTCCAGCAGCTTCATTCCGCGCTCTTCGGGCGTGCCGGACGTATCCGTCAGGACCGCCAGGGCCTCCGGCGTCGGCGGTACGGCCTGCGCTCCGCCGGCGCTACCGGCGTACGAGATCAGTGACCCGACGACCTCGGGATGCCTCACCGTCAGGTCGATGGCGACGTTGCCACCCATCGACCAACCCAGCACGTCTACCTGGTTGTAGCCAAGGGCTCGGATCAGACCGGCCGTGTCGTCGGCAAGCCTCGAGAAAGCGTACTTGCTCGAGGGGTTGGTGGTCGTGCCCATGCCTCGGTTGTCGAACACCACGACCTCACGGCCCTGGGCCAGGGCGGTGACCAGATCGGGCGCCCACTCGTCCATCGTGCCGCTCGAGCCCATGATCAGCAGCAGGGGCCCTATGGCCTCAGGCGCCTCCTGCCCGCCAAGCGGGCCAACGATGCGGTATGCGACGGAAATGTCACCGACGTCGACATGTTTCATGGGTGCCTCCAGAACCGGGTTGGACGGGGCTCCCGCCGACGGGTCGGCGGCATTGGCGGAGCTCGCCTGGCCGCCGCCGCAACCCACGCCTGTCGCGGCCGCGAGAGCAAGCGTCGCGACGATCGCGCCTGCGCGCCGGCACACGCCATCCTTGCCACACGTGGGCGCAGTCTGGTTGGCCATCACCGGACCAGGGCCTGGATCGCGAAGAAGCCCATCATGCCCGCGAAGGCGAGCGTCGCAACCGCGCTGCGCCAGAGCTTGGCGGGCGATCGCTCGGCCGACTTCAAGTAGCCGTAGCCGTGCAGCAGCCCGGCCTGGAGCAGATAGATGCCGTAGGCGAGCAGGATCGTCACCAGCGCCTGGTCGGCCCAACCGGCCAGCGGGGCCACCAGGCCCATGGCGCCGAAGCCGAGGTTCGCGAAGCCGACTTCATAGGCCCACTCGGGCCGCTCCGTCTCCCAGCCCAGCCCGGCAGCGTCCGACTTGTGGAAGATCACGTGGCGGACGAACGCGAGCACGCCCACGATCCCGACGCTGCTCACGGTGACGATATGGAGCGACGTCCCGGGCTCCTTGTCCAGGTAGAAGAAGCCGAAGAAGAACCCGACGAACGCGACTCCGATGCCCGTCAGCCCGATCCACTTGGCCACGATCAGTCCCTCCCTGCGGGACACTGCTGAGCGGCGCCTCGCAACCGCGGGCGCGTCTGTCCTTGGTGTCGGCAGAAGACCGCTCCGAGCGTAGCCGCCACCCATCCGGGGCCGCCGCCGGGTAGCATTCCGGCCATGTTGACACTACGTCCCGCCGAGCCGGCAGACGCCGGCCAGATCCTTGCGTACGTCCGCGAACTGGCCGAGTACGAGCGCGATCCGGACGCAGTCGTCGCCACCGAAGAGGACATCCGCCGCTACGCGTTCGGCCCCCAACCACTGGTACGCGTGACCATGGCCGAATGGGAGGGCCGGCCGGCTGGTTTCGCGCTCTGGTTCTTGAACTTCAGCACCTGGGAAGGCAGGCCCGGCATTTACCTCGAGGACATCTTCGTGCGGCCGCAGTTCCGGCGCCATGGCATCGGCAAGGCACTGATGCGGCATCTGGCCGAAATCGCCCTCGAGGAAGGCTGGACCCGGTTCGTGTGGCAGGTGCTCGACTGGAACACCCCGGCCATCGACTTCTATGAGGCTCACGGCGCCCGCCTGATGCGGTCCTGGATTACCTGCCGGGTCGAAGGCGAGGCTCTGCGGAGGCTGGCCGAAGGCCTGGACTGACCCGTCCGCGCGCGCGTGTCGCAGCGACTCGTTCGGGTCCGGAGATGCGCAGAGCGGGGACGCGCGGACTTCGAATGTGTCAGGCTGTCCCAGTCGACGCCGCGCCGCGGCGTGGGGGCATTCGGGTTAGGAGGCAGGGACGAATGCGTCGGGTCGTAACCATAGTCGTCGCTCTGGCGTTGGTAGTCGGTCTGCCGCTGGGGGCCGCCGGCTGGTCCGGCGTGGTCCAGGTTCCCATCGTCAGCTCGATCTTCGGCATGGACCATGCCCGCGATCTGGGCATGCAGCGCGACCGCCAGGCGTTCGAGGATTTCTGCGCAAAGTACGGCATCACCCGGCCCTCGGACCCGGCCAACTACACGCTGGCCAGCCCCCACCAGTGGTCCGGCAGCGTTGAGATCGACGGCACGATCAGCGAAGCTGCCCTGGGCTCACTGCGCGAGTTCAACACCGCCAACCCGTACGTCGACGGCGTCAATTTCCGCATCCACGATGGCTACATGGAGGTCGCGGCGTTCGTGAAGAGCGTTCCGGGATACCCGCTCTCCGGCCCGGTCTACGGGCAGGTCTCCCTGGAGCGGAGCGGACCCAAGTCCGTTCACCTGCGCGTCGGCGAGCTCCAGTTCGGCCAGGTCGGGGTTCCCGGGGACATCATCAACCGGGCGGTTGATGAGCTGGACGGATACATGAACGACACGATCGCCAAAGCCGGCATCACCATCGACGCGCTGGAACTGCGCGAAGGCGAGATCTACTTCAAGGGCACCTGGCCAAAGACGATCTCCGCCGACCCGCCGGCCGCCGGCCAGGTCCCGTAGACGCCTCCCCGCCAACCGGCGGGGCTAATACCTCGGACGGCGCGTCTCTTCCTTCTTGGGCTTGGGCTCGTTGCCGGGACGAGGCGGGTTCGGGAGCGTTCCGGGAGCCTGGAGCGGTTTCGGAGGCAGCGGCCCGCGCGCTTTGGCGGCCGCCACTTCGGCGTTGAAGGCGGCCAGGCGCTCGGGCGGAATGGCGCGCTCCCACTCCTCGGTGATCTGCTTCGCCCGCAGATTCTGAGCCGCTCGCTGCTCCCGTTCGTACCTTGACCTCTTCGTCATCGGGTCCTCTTGTTCGTGGCCGGCAGCCCGCCGGGGGGACGCCCATTCTGCACCCTTCCCCGCCGCCTGTCGCAGGCTCTGTGCGCGCCCCCGGGAACGGGCCGAACGCTTGGGCCGTTCGCGCACTCACAAACATGGCCCGGACGGGCAGGTTTGATCCGTTGCGGGTCGCCGCGCGTACTTCTGGCAGCGGGACTTGAGATCGCGACAGCGACGATAGCCGCGGGGCACCGACGATCGGTGCCGGAGGGATCGGACAGCGACCACACACGGCGAGCCGCCCGTGGAATCTGCCCGGTCGGTCGCGATCGACCGCAGGAGAGGGAGACCCCGATGCGACGTGCCTTGCTTTGCTGTGCCCTGATTGCGACCGCTGTCGCTGCCTGCAGCTCATCGGCCACCCCTGCCCCGCGAGGCAGCCAACCGCCCGACCAGCACCACAACGGGACCGCGGCACCGACGTCCGCGGCCACATGGGCCTCATCCGCGACGCCGGCCCCTTACGACTGGCCGACGCCAGCGCCCACGTCGGGCCAGCAGCCGTTCAACCCGCTTCAGCCCACGCTGCTTCCACCGGTTTCGTTCCCCAGCCTCGGCATCAACCCATACGTCGACACCCGTTCCGACCACGTCTCGACTTTCGGCCTGGACGTCGACACGGCCTCCTACACGGTAGCCCGCGGTTATGTCGCTCGCGGCATCCGGCCCGACCCGGCGAGCGTCCGGCCTGAGGAGTGGGTCAACTACTTCGACCAGGGTTACGCAGCCCCCGAGACAGGCGCCTTCGCCATCTACGCGGACGGCGGACCGACGCCCTTCCTGACTTCCGGCGAGGTCCTCCTCCGGGTAGGGGTCAAGGCCCAGCAGGCTCCGGGAGGCCGGCGGCCCGCGATTGCGATCACCTTCGTCATCGACGTTTCCGGGTCCATGGCCACAGACGACCGCCTCGGGCTCGTCAAGCAGTCGCTCGCAATCCTGGCCAGCCAGATGCGCGATGACGATCGAATCGCCATCGTGGCCTTCTCCACCGGCCGCCCGAGTCGTCCTTCCGCCCACCTGGGGCCGCGACAGGACCGCGATCGTTCGCAGCCTGGCGGCCCTGCAGCCGGAAGACTCGACCAACGTCGAAGAGGGTCTGCGACTCGGATACGACGTCGAGCGCTCGCAGTTCGTGGAGGGTGGCATCAATCGCGTCGTCCTCGCGACGGACGGCGTCGCCAACGTCGGCTACACGGACGCTGCGACCATCCTCGGCAACGCCGGAGCCAATACGAAATCCGGGATCCAGCTCGTCGCCGTCGGCGTCGGCATGGGCAACTTCAACGACGCCCTGCTCGAACAACTCGCCGACAAGGGCCAGGGCTTCTACGACTACATCGACACCATCGACGAAGCCCGCCGCATCTTCGTGGACCGGCTGACCTCTACGATCGACACGGTCGCGCTGGACGGCAAGGCCCAGATCGACTTCAACCCCGCCATCGTCGCCGGCTACCGCTTGATCGGCTACGAGGATCGCGGCATCGCCGACAACTCGTTCCGCGATCCGAACGCCACGGGCGGGGCGATCGGCGCAGGCCACCAGGTCACGGCCCTGTATGCGGTCGTGCTGCGACCGTTCGAAGGGGCCGACGGCCGGCTGGCCACTATCAATCTGCGCTGGACCGACCCGGCCAGCCAGCACGCCCGCGAAATCGCCCAGGACATCAACCTCGGCGACCTGTCCCGGACGTTCAACGCCACGGATCCTCACTTCAAGCTGGACGCACTCGTCGCGGCCACGGCCGAGGTGATCCGGCGGAGCCCCTGGATCCCCGGCTACGGCGTCAACGACTTGCGCTCGGCCGCCGGTGATCTGTCGAGCCAGCTGCCGCGCACGGCCGAGGTTCAGGACTTCATGTCCCTCATCGACCAGCTCGCGTACCTGCGCTAGCCGTCCAAGCCGCCTGGCACGAGGCGGCCCCAATCGATGCGCCGGCGAGGGCCCAGCCTTCGCCGGCGCCATCTCACAGTGCCGGCAGGTCCTGCTCCAGCCCGAGAGCCGCGGCCATCTGATCGCCTCGCTCAGCCAGCCGGTCGAAGACGTCCCGGATGGACCAGCAATCCGGCCGCATGCGATCCGCATCCAGTTCGTCCCAGTCGATCGGCACCGAGACGGACGCTCCGGCGATGGGCCGGACCGACCACGGCGCGACGAGGGTCTTGTTCCAGGCGTTCTGCGTATAGTCGAGCCGGGCCAGGCCGTCACGCCGGCTCTTGGACCACTCCCAGCTGACCAGCTCTGCCACCGGTGTCGAAACGGCCCGCGACAGAGTCTCCACCCAGGCTCGAGTCTGATCGAAGCTGTACACCGGCCGGATCGGAATCCATATCTGCACGCCGCGCTGGCCGCTCAGCTTTGGAAAGCCACGCACCCCGAGGTGTCCGAGCGCCGTGCCGAACAGCCGTGCCAGGAGCACCACGTCATCCCAGCCCGTTCGCGCGCCGGGGTCGATGTCTATGAGGGCCCACGTCGGGCGGTCGGGAGCCTCAAGCCGGTACGTGGACGGGTGGATGTCGATGCCAGCTTCGTTCGCGATCCAGGCCAGTGTCGCCACCGAGTCCGCCAGGAGGTAGTCCGTGGTGCCCGACTGCGATGTCCACGGCCAACACGGGATCCAATCCGGCGCGTAGGCCGGCACCTGCTTCTGCCAGAATCCGGGCCGGTCTACTCCGTCCGGGTATCGCTGCAGCGTCAGGGCCCGGTCGCGGAGGTACGGCAGCAGGTACGGCGAGATAGACACGTAGAAGCGGATCAGGTCCCGCTTCGTGACCGAATCGGCCGGCCAGATGACCTTGTCCAGGTTCGAAAGCTTGAGAGTCCGCCCGGCGATCGACCAGAGCCCGCCCCCAGCCGGCAGACCGTCGAGGGTCTCCAGTTCGGCCGCGGTAGCGCGGTCGGGCTGCGTCGCGGGCGTGCTCGTGGCCGAAGACTCCACCGGCTCCTGCTCGCTCGCCTCTCGCACCGCCTCGACCGCCGGCCGGGCGGTTTCGCGAGTCACCGACGGCGCGTCCGCGTCCATGTCGAGACCCTTGTACGAAGGCTCGCGCAGCCGGCCATCAGACGTCCATTCGGCGAACTCGACCCGGGCGACCAACACCGGCTCGACCCAGCGCGCCCCCTTTTCCCGTGGCACCGGCCGGAACGCGGGCTGCGGGCGAGCCATCGGCACGAGCAGCTCCATGAGCCGGCGCCGCTCCCGGGCGTCGAACCCCGTGCCGACCTTTCCCGCCGGCCGCAGGACCGCGCCTTCGAACGTGCCGACCATCAGCGCCCCGAGATCGTCCTCGCTCCCCTCGCGCGGGACCCAGCCGCCGATCACGAGCTCCTGCTCCGAACGCCGCTTCACCTTGAGCCACGCCGTCGAGCGGCGGCCGGGCTCGTACCGGCTGCGCCGCAGTTTCGCCATGACGCCTTCGAGGCCGCGTTCAGAAACGGCCCGATAGAAGGCCACGCCGTCCTCGACGACGTGGCCGGCATACTGGATCGGGCCTTCGGTTCGCAACACGGACCGCAGGATCTGCTTTCGTTCCTCCAGCTGGACGTCGAGCAGGCTGCGGCCGTCCAGGTACAGCACGTCGAACACCACGTACGCCAGCGATCCACCCCCCTTGCCGGCTCTGCGGCCCGCCCGCCTGGCCTGCAGGAGACCGAAGTCGGGCCGGCCTTCTTCGTCGAGCGCGACGACCTCGCCGTCGAGAACCGCTTCTCGGGCGTCGAGCCACGTTGGCGGGCCTGCCAGCTCGGGGAAGTAGGTGGCCGCGTCCTGGCCCCGCCGCGTGTACAAGGCCACCCTGCCCTGACGCACGTGAGCTTGAACGCGGTAGCCGTCCCACTTGACTTCGAACAGCCAGGCCTGGTCGTCGAACGGGCCGTCGGCCAGGGTCGCCGTCATCGGCTCGATGAAGGAGGGCATATCGCCGGTCGCGTCGGTGAGTGCGCCCCGTTCCAACTCGGTCGCGTCGTGGGGCAGCATGCCCGCCGCGACGTCGTCGTTCGTGCGGCCGGTCTTGACCGACGCTGGGTGATCCTCGGGATCCCAACCCTCCACGGCCGCCGCGTCGCGCTTCTTGATCAGGAGCCACGAGTCGCGTTCCCCGGATCCGCCGGCGACCCAGGCGCGAGTTCGAACGATGGTGAAGCGGCCGTTGAGCTTTCGGCCGCGCAGTACGAATTTGAGTTCGCCGGCGTCGAGCGCCTGGCCCGGATCGGCCGCGCCCTCCGGTTCGAAGTTGCCCCAATCCCAGACGATTACATCCCCGGCCCCGTACCCGCCCCTGGGGATCGTGCCCTCGAAGTCGAAGTAGTCGAGAGGGTGGTCCTCGACGTGGATCGCCGCCCGGCGCACCAGGGGATCGAGCGTCGGCCCTTTCGGCACGGCCCAGCTGACCAGGACACCGCCTATCTCGAGGCGCAGATCGTAGTGAAGACGCGTGGCTCGATGCCGCTGAACGACGAAACGCCGCACCCCGGAAGGCGCGGCCGTCGTCAGGTCGCCGCCGGCCGGCTCGGGCGTGCGGTCGAAGTCGCGCTTGCGGCGATATCGGTCGAGACTCACACGCGCAGAGTAGACCCGCGGCGGGATGCCGGAAGTCACGTCCCGCGGGAGCGGCTCACGCGACCTGGCCTCGAGCACCCCCCGACCGGCGGCCAGACGTTACGACGCCGACCCCAAGTCGTCTTCCGGGCGCAGATGGAAGGCTATGCCGTAGACCTCGCCGTTTGCCGGGTCCGAGCGCGGCGCGACCGTGAGGCGGCAACGCGCTCCGTTGAGATTGACCCACCGCGCTGCGGGACGACCGCGTTTCAGGACAGCGTCCATGACCGCGAAGCCGTCGCCCGACAGACCGAGCATGCCTTCTCGGGCTGGCAGACCCACGCATCCCTCGCCGAACAGGTTCCGGAAGGCCTGATTGCCGTACACGACCAGCAATCCGGCGCCATGGCAGAAACCCGCCGGGTGGATCGCCGCGCCGTCCTGCGCCACGGGATCGGAACCCGCGCCGGACGAACGCACCTGCGCCAGCTCCGGGCTCGACCGGTCACCGAACGGCAGCCGTCCTTCACCCTCCGGGGCGTCGCCCGCCACTATGCCTCGTCCAGCAGCGCCCGGACCCTGTGGGCAAGCTGATCCGGCGTGAATGGTTTGGCCAGGAACGGGATGGCATGACCCGCACCGTCCCGGAACGCCTCCAGCGCCTCCGAGTGCCCGGACATGAGGAGCACGTGGACATGCGGCCGCAGCGTGCGCAGGCGCTCGGCCAGTTCCGGTCCCCTCATGCCGGGCATCACGACGTCGCTGACCACCAGGGCGATGTCGTGCTCCGTGGCCGCGACCCGCAGCGCCTCCGAGCCGTTGGCCGCCTCCAGCACCGTGTAGCCGTGCGACCGCAGGCCCAGCACCGCCAAACGCCGAACGCTGGCCTCGTCTTCGACCACCATGATCATCTCGTCGCCGCGTGCCGAGCGTGGCTCGCGCGCCGTATCCACCGTCGGCGAAACGTGCCGGCGCGACTCCGGCAGCAGAACTCGAACCGAAGTCCCCTGCCCCGGCTCGCTGTGGACCCAGATGAAACCGCCGCTCTGGGTCACGATGCCGTGGCACGTTGCCAACCCCAGACCAATTCCCTGGCCCGAGGCCTTGGTCGTGAAGAACGGCTCGAAGACGTGGTCCCGCACGTCCTTGGGCATACCCGTCCCCGTATCGGAGACGGACAGCAGAACATACCGTCCCGGAGAGACATCCGGCCGCTCCGGGACGTGCTCAGCCCCGACTACGAGGTTCGAAACCTCGATGGTCACCCTTCCACCGCGCGGCATGGCGTCACGGGCGTTGACGACGAGGTTCACGAGAACCTGCTCGACCTGGCCCTGATCGGCTTCGACGGTCCAGACCTTCGGGTCGAGGTCCGTCACGATCTCCACGTCCTCACCGAGCAGGCGCTCGACCATGTCCAGCGACCCGCGTACCACGTCGCTCAGGTTCAGCGGCACCGGCTCGACCATCTGACGCCGAGCGAACGCCAGCAGCTGGCGGGTCAGCCTGGCCGCAGCTTCCGCGGCACGCGTGATCTCGTCCAAGCTTGACTTGGCCGGGTGGTCCTCCGCCAGGTCCATCTGGGCCAGTTCGGCGTTGCCCAGGATCGCCGTCAGGAGGTTGTTGAAGTCGTGGGCCACGCCGCCGGCAAGCCGCCCGATGCTCTGTAGCTTCTGGGCCTGAGCCAGCTGCTCCTGCAGCTCGCGGCGCTCCGTGACATCCTGGATCAGCCCGTCGTACCCCACAAGCTCGCCCCGGCGGCCGTATTGCGGGGCCGCAGTCGCGCGTACCCAGCGCACCGATCCGTCCTTGCGGACGATCCGATGCTCGATCGGGCGGACTCGCTTGCCGGACTCGATCTCCACGGCCTGCGCGAGGACGGCCTCTCGATCGTCCAGGACGACCATGTCCAGCCACAGACCCGCGTCCGCCTCGAAGTCTTCGGGCCGGTATCCCGTTACCGCGAGGCAGCCAGGCCCGTGGCGAGTGGCGACGACCCGCCCGCCGGCCACGTCTACGTGGTACACGTAGTCCGTCACGGTCTCGGTGATGCGCCGGAAACGGTCCTCGCTTTCGGCCAGGGCCGCGGTCCGCTGAAGGACGCGCTCTTCCAATTCGGCGTGAGAGGCTTCGAGCTGGCGACGCAGGTTCGCGTCCTCCAGCGATACGGCCGCCTGATTTGCCATCGCCGACAGAAGCGAGGCGTCGCTCGGTTCGAACTCGCGGCCGCCCGACACGTTGGTGGCTACGATCACGCCGAGAGGCCGGTCGCGGTACAGGATCGGGGCGATCACCATCGGCCCGTGGCCCATGTCGACGCGGCGCCGGTGGACGAGGTCCGGCTCCCGCTTGTCCCTGACGCCGCCCGCGGACAGGGTCGCCTTGCGTTCCCGGATGACCCACCCGGACAGGCCCTCCATCAGCTCGTCGAAGCCAACCGGGTATGGGCGGGCACTGTTGGTCCCGCTGCGGTAGTTGCCCGTAACCGCGCGGCTGGTCGCATCCACGGCGAAGAGATCGACCCGATCGGCCGGCAGGGCGCCGGCAACGGCATCCACAACCCGCTGGAGCAGCGCCTCGGCCGATTCGCCCGCAACGAGCGAGTTGGCAACGCGGTAGAGCGCGTCCGCCTTCGCCAGCGCCATCTGGGCCGTCAGCATGGCCGAACGGTATCGGGCCTCCGACGCGCGAAGGGCCATCTCGGCACGGTCGCGCGCGGCCTGAGCAGCCACGTATTCTTCGGCAACCGGTACGTCCAGCGGCAAACGCACGCTCTTGGGAGCCGCCGCGGCGGACTTCTTCGCTGTCATCGACACCTTCGGCTCGCGCCCACCTTGCACGGCACATCGATACGTCCCCATGAACGAATTGACCCGGCACGCGAGGGACCCCGGAATTGTACGCGTCCGCCGGCCTGTTCGAACCCGGAAACAAGACCGAATGCACCAGTACCGACCGGCAACTGGACCACCGGCGTCCGGCCCGTTCCAAGCCGTCCCGACGTCCCGTCCGCGCCTCAAAGGGGCTACTGTTGGCACCAACCACAGGCAGTCAGCGGAGCGACAAATCGGCATGTCCGCGATCAGAGATCTATACAAGCCGACTCTCGCGACCCTCACGGACTTGTACGAACTCACGATGGGCGCGGGCTATGCGGCCTCCGGCCTGGCCGACCGCGAGTCGGTATTCACGTTGAGCTTCCGGAGCCTGCCCTTCGGGGGCGGCTACGCTCTCGCAGCGGGCCTGGACGACGCCCTCGAGATCCTGGCGGGCCTCCGCTTCGAAGACGTCGACATCGAGCACCTGCGCGGGCTCACGGGCACGACCGGGCAGCAGTTGTTCCCGGCCGAATTCCTGGAAACGCTGCGCGCCCTCCGCTTCACCTGCGATGTCAAAGCTGTGCCGGAAGGCACCGCCGTCTTCGCGAACGAACCTCTGGTTCGCGTCACTGGCCCGCTCATTCAGGCCCAGCTCGTGGAGAGCATGCTTCTGACCGTAATCGGCTTCCAGACGCTCATCGCCACCAAGGCCGCCCGGGTCGTCGAAGCGGCGGCGGGCGGGCCTATCCTCGAGTTCGGCCTGCGCCGGGCCCAGGGCCCGGACGGAGCGCTGTCGGCGGCACGGGCGGCGTATATCGGCGGCGTGAGCGCCACGTCGGACGTTCTCGCCTCGCGCCTGTACGGGATCCCCGTACGCGGCACTCACGCTCATTCCTGGGTCCAGGTATTCGGCGATGAGCAGCAGGCATTCGATGCGTATGCCAACGCCCAGCCGGACAACATCACCCTGCTGGTGGATACGTACGACACGCTGGCCGGCGTTACCCGCGCCATCGAGACGGGGCGGACGCTGCGCAGTCGCGGCAAGCGGCTGGACGCGATCCGCCTGGATTCCGGAGACCTGGCCTACCTCTCGATCGAAGCCCGTCGTCTTCTGGACGCAGCCGGATTCAACGACACGAAGATCGTTGCCTCGAACGATCTGGACGAGTACACCATCGAGTCGCTCCGCGAGCAGGGGGCCAGGATCGATGTCTGGGGCGTCGGCACCAGGCTCGATACGGCCTACGACCAGCCGGCCCTGGGTTGCGTGTACAAGCTCACCGCGGTCCGCGGCGATGACGGTTCCTGGCGCTTCCCGGTCAAGCTCTCCGAGCAGACGGCCAAGATCTCCACGCCCGGCATCCTCGGCGTGCGCCGCTTCACGGACGCGACCGGCCGCTTCCGGGCCGACATGATCTACGACGAAGACCTCGCCCCGACCGGCCCCGGCGGCGTGATAGTGGACCCCGCCGACGCCTTGCACATGCGCTCGATAGATGCGACATGGCCTTCCCACGAACTGGTGGAGCCGGTCATGCGCGCCGGGCGGCGGCTGGCGCCCTCCCCCACCCTGCCCGACATCCGCGCCCGAGGCCGGGCCCAGGTGGAGGCGCTTCACCCTGCCATCCGCCGCCTGATGAACCCACACGTCTACCCGGTGGGCCTGGAACGCACCCTCCACGACCGCCGGACTCAGCTCATCCTCGAGCGGCGGTTGCCCAAGCCCGTGGCCTAGATCGAAGGATTCGGTGCGTTCTCGGCCTCTATGAGTCGGACTCTACCTCGGCCCCGGGCTCGGAGGTCGGTTGGGCCGCCTTGGGCTCAGGCTCGGGCTCAGGCTCAGGCTCAGGCTCGGCGTCCGGCTCAGGCTCGGCGTCCGGCTCAGGCTCAGGCTCGGGCGGCGTTTCGGCCACCTCGGCGTCGATGGGCGCCGAAACCTCGGCCGGCTCCGCCTCCGACGGCGCGTCAACCTCGGCTGCGACCGCCTCGATCGCCTCATCGGGCGGAGCGTACGGCTCGTCCACGGCGGCGAGGTCTTTCCCTGCCGCCACCGGGATAAGCGGCCCCGGTTTCGTCCGGCGTCGTCCAGTGCGCATCCATGGCCAAATGCAGGACGGCAGGGCGGCCGGCTTCGAGTGCCCGACGCAGTGCCGGCTCGAATTCCTCGTCGGAGTTCACGGCGATGCCCGTGGCGCCGCAGGCCTCGGCCACGGCCGCGAAATCGACCCGGCCTAGAGTGGTCCCGAGCCCCGCGTGTCCGGCCCGCTCGGCCTGGTGCCGCCAGATCGTGCCGTAACGGCCGTTGTCGAACACGATAGCGACCACGTGGGCCCGTTCGCGGACCGCCGTCTCGAGATCGGCCATTGTCATGGCGAAGCCGCCGTCACCGGCCAGGGCGACGGCCAGTCTGCCGGGACGCGCGAGCGACCCCGCGATCGCCGCCGGCAGCCCGAAGCCCATCGATCCGGACGTGGTGGCCAGGAACGTGCCGGGGCGGTGGAAGCGGAAGCCCCGCGCCGCCCACGTGCCGAAATCGCCGGCGTCCGTGGTCAGAATTGTTTCCGGAGGCAGCACGCGGGCCAGCGTCTCGACCACCCGACCGGGATGGATTCCGGGTCCATCCCACGGGTCGTCGGCAACGCGGGACGCGACCTCGTAGGCCGCACGATCGGCGGCGTTGCGTGCCTTGCGGGCTTCGAGGCCGGCCGCGTCCAGGACGCCGCCCGCCAGGAGTCGCTGTGCGATGCGCAAGAACGCGGCGGCATCGGACGCGAGGACGATCTCGGGCTTATTGCCGTGAGCGGTACCGCGCGGTTCCATGTCCACTTGGGCCCAGCGGGTACCCGTCGCCGGCAAAGAGTAGCCGTAGCTCGTCATCTCGCCGAGGCGCGAACCCAGGACGAGCAGCGCGTCGGCCGCTTCGATCCTGGCCCGCACTGTGGGCGGCGCGCCCGGGCCCGTCATGCCGAGGTAGAGCGGATCGGCGTTCGGGAAGACGTCGCCCCGACGCCAGGACGACACGACCGGTAGCTGGACGGTATCGGCGAACCGGACCAGCGCGTCCGTCGCCCGCGCCCGCAGAACCCCGGCTCCGGCAAGGATGAGCGGCCTCTCTGCCGCCAGGATGATCCGCAATGTCTTCCGCACCAGAACCGGATCGGGCTCGGGCTGGTGATCCGGGTGCCCGGTCCGCCCCGCCGGGGCGGTCACCTCTGCCTCCATGAGGTCTTCCGGGATAGCGAGCAGCACCGGACCCGGCCGGCCCCGGACCGCCGTGGCGACGGCGCGCTCAACCATCGGGACCACGTCGGCGGCGTCACGGACCTCGGCGGCCCACTTGACTACCGGCTCGAACGTCCGCACCAGGTCCAGCTCCTGGAAGGCTTCTCGGCCGCGGAAGTCCCGTCGAACCTGGCCCACGATAGCGACAACCGGAGCGGAGTCGGCCTGGGCGGCGTGAAGGCCGATGGCCAGGTTGGCGGCGCCGGGCGCCCGCCCGGCCATGACCACCGCAGGACGGCCGGTCAGCTGAGCCGCCGCCTCCGCCATGAACGCTGCCGCGCCTTCGTGGCGCGCCGTCACGATCCTGACCTTCTGGGCCTCGAGTTCGTCGAGGACCCCTACGAGGCTCTCGCCGGGGAGGGTGAAGGCGATCTTCACCCCGGCCCGGGCCAGGCTCTGGGCCAGCGCGGCGGCGACCGTAACGGTGGCGCCCTGGGTCTCGCTCGTGGACATGGCCGCTCTCCTTCAGATCACCGCGCCGGCTCGCGCCGGGCGGATCTCATCGGTAGTTGGTGAACTGAAGCGGAACCGGTTCGTCGAGCTCTCGCAGCCTGGCGATGACCCGCTGCAGATCGTCCTTGTTCTTGCCGAAGACCCGCAGGGCATCCCCCTGGATCTGCGGCTTCACCTTGGGGAACTCGTCGCGCACCAGTTTGCTCAGCTTGCGAGCGAGATCCTCGTTCAAACCACGGCGGAGACCTATGTGCTGGCGGACCTTGTCGCCGCCGGCCGGTTCGACCTTGCCCCAATCGAAAACCTTGAGTGACAAACCGCGCCGGACCGCTTTCGACTCGATCAGATCGCGGATGGCCTTCGCTCGGAACTCGTCGTCCGTGAGCAACACGAGTTCGGCGCTGGCCTGCGTCAGTTCGAAAGTGCCACCCTTGAGATCGTAGCGCTGCTGAACCTCCCGGCGGACCTGGTCCAGGGCGTTGCGCATCTCCTGGTCGTCAAAGTCGCTGACGACGTCGAACGACAATTCGCCGGCCATTCAGCCTCCTAGCTGCTAGCGCCACCGACTGTAGCAGGGCCACCACGTGAACCCGGCCGGTGCGGATCGAGCGCCAAACGACGGCGCAACAACGATTTTGCCCCAAAGCCGGCCCGAATTGGTATCGATCCTCGTCAGCGGCGCCCCGGCGAGCGTGCCGAGCCGGGCCGCGGCGCTCCAGGGCTATCGGCGCAGCGCCTCCAGCAGCAGTTCGGCGATTCGATAGCTCTTGCCGCCGCCCATGACCAGGACCGCGTCGCCGGGACGAACCTGTCCCGCCAGCCACTCCGCCGTTTGCTCGACCGAGCCGGGGGCGGCCACCGGAATACGCGGGTTTCGTTGCGCCACAGCGTCCGCCAGGGCCGCGGCGGACGTGATCGTCGTATCGGAGTCGCGACCGGCCCAGATCTCGGCCACGACCGCTCCGTCAGCCTGGGCAAGGACGTCGGCGAAGGGCTCGATCATGGCCGCGGTGCGGTGGTACGTCAGCGGCTCGTAGACCGCCCAAACCCGCCGCTCGGGTTCGATCTGGCGGACGGCGGCGAGCGTTTCGCGGATCGCGGTCGGGTGGTGGCCGTAGTCGTCGAACACGACCACTCCCGCGACCTCCCCCTTGCGCTCCAGGCGACGGCCGACGCCACGGAAGGAAGCCAGAGCCTGCCCCAGCGGATCGCCCTGGAGCCCCATCTGAATGGCGGCGCCAGCGACACCGAGCGCGTTGGCCGCGTTGTGCCGGCCGGCCAGATGGATCCTCGTAGCCAGGCCACCGGGCCACAGGCTGGTCCTGATTTCCATGGTCGTACCCGTGGGGCTCGCCTCCGTGACACGCCCGATAACGGCCTGGGCCGGCCCGAGCGCGGTTGCGAAACGTCCCTCCAGATCCTCCGCGGCCCGGGCCCATCCTTCCGGCGTGCCGGCCCACAACGTGGTGGCCAGCACCCGGCCGGGCCAATCCACCAACCTGCCGACCACCTGGGCGACGCCAGGATCGCCGACGTTGGCCACCAGAACGGGCGGATGGCCGTGCTCGTCCGAGTGGGTCCGGCCGACCCAGTTCGCGAAGCAGGCCACGACGGCCTCCATGTCCGGGAATACGTCCGGGTGGTCCCACTCGGCCGACGTCAGAACGGCGACGTTCGGCCGGTATGGATCGAAGTTGCCGGCATATTCGTCCGCCTCTACGACGAAGGCCTTGCCCGAACCGAGCCGGGCCGTTGAGGCCAGGGCACCGGTCAGAGTGGCCGGCAGGATGGCCCCGACGAAAGCCGACGGGTCGCGGTCGCAGGCGGTGAGGACGTGAACGAGCCAGCCCGCCGTTGTGCTCTTGCCGTGCGTCCCGGCCACGCCGACCAGTTCGCGGCCAAACGCCGCGTCGGCGATGACCTGCTGCCATGGCTCGACCGGCACGGCCATCTCCCTGGCCATCGCAAGCTCGGGGTTATCGGGATCCACCGCGGTCAGGGCCTTGGTCACGGCCAGCCGATCCGGCCGGATGGAGGCCATGACGTGGTCCGGCGAGTGGGCCCAATCTATGGCGATACCCTTGGCCTCGAGGGGCGGCGTGTACGGCGAGGGCCCGCCGGCATCGCAACCGCTGACCTCGGCCCCGGCGCCATGGGCCAGCAACGCCGCCGCGCTCGCCCCGGCGCCGGCCACGCCGACCACGTGGATACGCTCGAATCGCCGGATTCGCCGCGCCGGACGTGCCGGCGCCAGACCGGACCCGATAGACGCCGCGCCGCGCATTACGTTCACGAAGCCCCTCCCCCACTCTCCGGCCGGGCTTCGGCCTCCGCGCTCTCGATCAGCATCTCGAGAGCCGCGACGGCGCTGGCCAGCTTGTTGGAGGGCCTGTCTCCGGACCACGTATGGCGCCGCACGGCCACGCCGCCTCGGTCCGCCAGCGCGATGTACGTGAGTCCGACCGGCTTCGCGGGCGTACCGCCTCCCGGGCCGGCGACCCCGGTCACGGAGACCGCCAGATCGGAGCCGAAGCGGCCGCGCGCCCCTTCGGCCATGGCTCGGGCAACCTGCGCGCTTACGGCTCCGTGGGCCGCGAGGACGTCGGCGGCGACGCCGAGGATCGCCTCCTTGGCGTCGTTCGAATACGCCACGACGCCGCCGCGAAAGTAGCCGCTGGACCCGCCGATATCGGTGATGGCATCGGCCACGAGGCCGCCTGTACACGACTCGGCCGCGGCCACGGTCAGTCCGCGGGCCAGGCAGGCGGCCTGCAAGCGTTCCGCCAGAGACCGCAGCGAGCCGTCGTCCACACCGTCACCTGTCGTTGGATGGCGTTGGAAGTCCGAACGCGGTTATCCGCCAGCTGGCCGCGGAATTCGACGAGCTCAGCGGCCCCAAGTCGACACCGTTCACCGTCACGTACGTCCTGTTGGGCACTCCCGTGAAGATCCAGACAGACTGGTCCGCGACCACTCTGATCGTCTTCCCTGACGCCACGCGCTTGTAAGGCGGGCCGCCGTAGCCGGACAGGACCTTGCCGTCCTTCCAGATCTTGACGTCGGTGGCGCTACCCCTGATCTGGATCGTGACGCTGAGCGACCCGGCGGTGACGATGACCGTCGTTTCGACTGGATTCGTCGCGGCGCCTTCCTTGTTGTTGCCGATCGCCGTCACCCTCCAGGTGCCCGAATAGAGGTGCAACGGGGCCTCGTACTTGCCGTCGATCGTCGGGATCACCGTAACCGGCTCGGGAGCGCCGGACGGGGCGGCCGTCGGCTTGGGAGTCGGCGTCGGCGAGCCTGTCGGTTCGGGCGTCGGCGTCGCCGTCGGCATGAGCGTTGGGATCTCCGTCGGGGCGGCCGAGCGCGTCGCCCTGGCCGGCGTCGGGATGTTCGACGGTGCGGGGCCCACGTACGTCGCGGTCACCGTCACCGACACGACGGAAACGGTGGTGCCGTAGACAGTCACGTTGCCGGACTTGAACGACTCGCCGCTGTAGGGCGAGTCGATGCTCACGTACATCGGCACCGGCGAAGCGGTCGGCGCGGGCAGGCTCAGGTACCTGGTGATCGTCGACGACCGATGACCGGTGCGAAGGTCGACGCAATAGACATCTACCTGGTTGACCCCGGAATGCAGCGTGATCTCATAGAACCAGGCGCCGGCATCGCTGGCCTGCGTCTTCATCGGGGTGCGCTGGTCGATGCTGACGTCGATCTCCGCCTTCGCGGTCGCGGTGCCTTCCAGGCGGTAGGTTCTGGTGCTGGTCGCAACCTGAGTGAAGCCGGCGCCCGGCGAGGTGACGGAGAGGTCGGGGTTGTCGAGCACATTCCGGGCCTGGATGATGAAGAAGCCACCCACGGCCAGCACCACTACCAGCAGCGCCATGACGACAACGTGAATGGGCTGGAGCAGGAAGGCTCGGCCCGGCATCGACATCGGCTCAGGACCGCGGAACTGCTCGCTGGCGTCGCCGCTTCTGCGTCCTCGTCCGAACGGCCGCGACAGCGTGGCGAGCGAAATCGGCGGCAACGACACTCTCGGCAGGGCGAGCTTCGGCAGCGATGGGCGCCCGATCGGGAAACCGGCAGGCGTACCGCCGGCACCTTGCGGCGATCGCATCTCAGGCCCGGCGGGCGGCGGCCCGGCGGGAGTCGAGCCGGCAGGCGGCGGCCCGGCGGGCCCGACCGGCGAGCCAGCAGCGGCGACCGGCAAGCCGGCAGCGGCCTCCGGGATCGGCACAGTGGCTGACCCAACGGATTCTTCTTCTGGCAGATCGATCACGGAGGCGCCGGACTCACCGACCTCCCGGGAGCTCGTCTCGCCCCCGGCGACGTCCGACGGCGACGAAGTCGCCTGCGACCCAAACCGGCCCATCAGCGACCCCAACGTTGCCATCAGGCTCTCGGGCAGCCTCAGGCCTGTCCCGGGCACGACAGGCCCCAGCGTCGGCGCGTTGACGCCCTGAACGGGCGCCCTGTGCCCCGGCTTCGGGGCCACGAGACCGCGGCGCCATTGCGACTCGACTTCGTCCGCGTCGAGGCCTAGATAGCTGGCGTAGTTGCGAAGGAAGCCACGAGCGTACACGTCGCCCGGGAGCTGATCGAAGTCCCCGTCTTCCATGGCCGACAGGTACTTGACCCGGATCTTCGTGTCCCGCTCGACGCGGAACAGGTCCACGCCGCGAGCTTCGCGGGCCGTCTTGAGCTGGTTCGCCAGGACCTCGTGCGGGCTACCCTTGGGGGCGCCCTTGCCGCTTCCCTTCCCCCCGCGGCGCACCTGGCCGGAATTCTGGTCGATCGTCATGCCTCATCCTCGCCGTGCCCATTGAAGGGACTCGTGGGCGCGGCGACGTCCCTGCGCAGTACCTGGCGCGCGTTCGAGCCGTCGAACGGACCGATGTAGCCGCGGGCCTCCAGTTGGTCGATGATCCTGGCGGCTCGGGCGTAGCCGATCTTCAATCGCCGCTGCAGAAGCGACGCCGAGGCACGATCGTACTCCTGGATCACGCCGACGGCATCGAGCATGAGGCGGTCCGCGTCGTCGTCGGCCGGTTCCTCGGCCCCGCCGACCTCCTCGCCCGTATCCACGATGCCCATGTCGTAGTGGGGTTCCGCCTCGGCCCGCCAGTGCTCCGTGACGTTGGCGATCTCCCGATCAGACACGAATACGCCCTGGAGCCTAATGGGCCGCGGCAGATCCGCGGGCTGGAAGAGCATGTCGCCACGGCCGATCAGGTCCTCGGCGCCGGGCATGTCCAGGATCGTCCGCGAGTCGATCTGCGAAGCCATCGCGAACGCGATACGGCTCGGGAAGTTGGCCTTGATCAGACCCGTGACCACGTTCACAGACGGCCGCTGGGTTGCCAGGACCATGTGAATGCCCGTAGCGCGGGCCTTCTGGGCAAGACGCACGATCGGGTCCTCGATGTTCTTGCCCTCGCGCATCATCAAATCGGCCAGCTCGTCGATGACGATGACCAGGTACGACATCCGATCGGCCGGGTCGGCGCGCGTCTCGTTGAAACCGGCGATGTTGCGAGCGGCGGCGCCCGCGAACCGGCGGTAGCGGTTCTCCATCTCGACGACGGCCCACTTGAGAGCCGCCTTGGCCCGCTCCGGCTCGATGATCACCGGCACCATCAGGTGGGGCAGCCCGTTGTAGGCGGAGAGTTCGACCCTCTTGAGGTCGACGAGGACCATCCGGACTTCATCCGGGGTGGCGTTGCAGAGCAGGCTGCTGATCAGCGCGTTCACCATGACGCTCTTGCCCGAGCCGGTCGCACCCGCGATCAGAAGGTGCGGCATCTTCGCCAGGTCCGCCGCTCGGGCGTGGCCGGCAACGTCACGGCCCAGGGCGAACGTCAGCTTCGACGCGGCCCGGAAGTCCACCTCTTCGAGGATCCGCCGCAGGGCCACGATGTTGAAGTCCTTGTTGGGGATCTCCAGGCCGACGACGCTCTTGCCTGGAATCGGAGCCTCGATGCGGATGGTTCGGGCGGCCAGGGCCATGGCCAGATCGTCGCTCAGCCCCTCGATGCGTGAGACCTTGATCTCTGGCGAGGGGTCGACCTCGTACTGCGTCACCACCGGACCGGCGTTCCAGGCGACCACCCGCGCAGGGATGTTGAAGCTCGCCAGCTTGGCCTCGATGATTGCGGCGTTACGCTCGTGGTCCATGGGGGAGTCCCCGGTCCGCGGCGCCACGTCCTCCAGGAGCGCCAGCGGCGGGAGGTGGTAGTCCGGTCGCAGCTTGACGATTTCGCCCGTCACCGGTCCGCCGGCGTCGCCGGGCTCAGCTTCCCCTCCTGCGACTCGGCTCGTGCCCCGAACGCGGATGCCGTCGCGCACCGAGGGGCCGCTGCGGCCGGGCTCGGCCGGCACGTCCGGTTCGCGGAGCGGCCCGCCATCCCGGCCCGCCGAACCGGCCACCGCGGGAGGGGCGAACGTAAGCGAAGTCGGAGCGGCACTTGGAATGGCCGGTGGAATGGACCCGATGCGGTCGTCCGAAACGCGCCCTCGACCGTCGAGCTGGGCGGGCTCACCACGGGATGGTTCGCGTGCGGGACGCTCCGGCCGTTCAGTCCGGATCGGACGGTCGGTGGTCGGAGCAGCCGGCGTCGGAGCCTCGCGGAAGAGCGCCGCCACGGCCCGGGAACCCAGCCGGCCGACGGGCGCCATGACCGCCGGCAGGGACATGTCCAGGGCCAGCAGAAGGCCGGCGACCATGATCACCAGCAGCACGACCCCGGCACCCGGGGCCGTTATCAGAGGCGCGAGGAAATCCGCCAGCGCTCGCCCCACGATCCCGGCCCGCCCCCGCGCCACCAGCCCCACGATGCCACACAACGCGAGATAGGCCGAGGCGCTGCCCAAGAGCGTCAGCTCCCAATCCCAGCGGTCGCCCCGAGCGCGTTCCAGGTAGTAGCCGAGCACCAGCAGAACGAAGGGCAGTAACCAGCGCACGGTCCCGAAATACGGCGCCGTGGCGTTGCGCTCCGTGTCTGTAAGAGAACCGCCCGGCAGCGTGAGGCCGATGAGCAGGCTGATACCGATGATGAGCATGACCACGCCGATGACCAGCCGGATGTGCTCGCCCGTAATTCCCCACAGGCGCTGACCGGCGCGGCGCGACGTGACCGCCCTGCTGGATCGCGCCGGGGCCCTGCCGGCGGATCCTCGAGTACGAGAAGGCATCAGACCTCCACTACCACCGGGAAGACCAGAGGCCGCCGGCGCGTCTGCTCGTACAGATAGCGGGAGACTTCGTCCTTGATCTGGCTCTTGAGAAGACCGACCTCACTGGTCCTGTCTCCCTGGCCTTCGACGGCGGCCATCAAGCGATCAATCGCGCCCTCCATCAGCGGATCGTGTTCATTGCCGCGCACGAAGCCCCGGGTGACGATCTCCGGTTTCGTTACGACGCGGCCGGTCTGTTTGTCCACGGTCACTACGACAAGGAACATACCGTCGCTGGCCAGCGCCCGCCGGTCGCGCAGAACGACCTCGCCGACGTCCCCGACGGAGAGGCCGTCCACGAGCACGTAGCCGGAAGTGACGGGCGCCGCACGTCGAGCCGAGCCATCCGCAAAGAACTCGATGGCCTGCCCATTCTCGATGATGAATACGTTCTCCGGCGGGACGCCGGTCTCCATTGCGAGCCTGCCGTGCTGGACGAGCATCCGGAACTCGCCGTGGATGGGAATGACGTACTTCGGCCGGGTCAGGCCGAGCATCAGCTTGAGTTCTTCCTGACTGGCGTGGCCGGAGACGTGGGCGTGCTTCACGGTGTGATAGAAGACGTTCGCGCCGGCCTTGAAGAGGTTGTCTATGGTTCGGGCCACGTACTCTTCGTTGCCCGGAATGGGGCTGGCGCTGACGATGACCGTGTCGCCCGGCTGAATCTCGACGAAGCGGTGGTCGCGGTTGGCCATTCGGGCCAGGCCGGCCATCGGCTCGCCCTGCGCGCCGGTCGTGGCGATGACGATCTTCTGGACAGACCCGATCTGGTCCTTGCCCACGATCTGGCCCGGGGCGTGAGTCAGATAGCCGAGATCGGTCGCGATCCGGAAGTTCTGCTCCATCGAGCGGCCAATGACCGCGACCTTGCGGTCGAAAGTGGCGGCAGCGTCGATGACCTGCTGGATGCGGTTGATGTTGCTGGCGAAGGTGGCCACGATGACCCGGCCGTCGAGCGGCTCCATGATCTCGCGGAAGGTCTCCCCCACCGTTCTCTCGGACAGCGTGTAGCCGGGGTTCTCAGCCCGCGTCGAGTCAGTGAGAAGGCAGATGACGCCGTCCTCGCCGAGCTTCGAGAGAACCGCGAAGTCCGAACGCCGGCCATCGATCGGCGTGTGGTCGAACTTGAAATCGCCCGTGGTCACGACGGTTCCGATCGGCGTATGCAGCGCCATCCCCATCGCATCCGGGATGGAGTGGCTGATCCGGAACGGCTCCACTCGGAACGGTCCGATCTCCAGGCTGTCGCCCGGATCTAGCGGCAGCAGCGGGTTGGAATGGAGCTTGTGCTCCTTGATCTTGATCCCCAGCAGGCCGCGAGCCAGGGTCGAGGCATAGACGGGCACGTCCGGGAAGTAAGGCAGGATGTACGGCAATCCGCCCACGTGGTCTTCGTGGGCGTGAGTGATCAGGAAGGCCCGGACCTTCGCGCGATTCTCGCGCAGGTACGTGACGTCGGGGATGACGAGGTCGATCCCGTACATCTCCTCATCGGGGAACATGAGCCCGCAGTCGACGACGACGATGTCGTCGCCGTACTCGAAGACGTACATGTTCTTGCCGATCTCCCCTACGCCACCGAGGGGGATGATCCGGAGCGGAGTCTGAGAATCAGGCATGGTCAACTCGGAAGACAACGGCTTCCATCCTATTCATCCTAAAAGAGCGGGAGCTGGTCCGTCGGGTCGGTTTGCTCGCCCGGCGGCCGGCCTGGGACGGCAGCGTCGACGGCGGAGCCGGCCGAACTGAGGCCCGAGGCCGGCGAAATTGCCGGTTCGTTCGCAGATATGGTCGCCGCTGCCTCCGGCTCGGAGCTGGGCAAGCCGCCCGCGTCGTCCGCGGGCTTCAGGTCCGGCACCGAGGCCGGGCCAGCGATAGACATGGACGCCGAGCGGCGCGAGCGCGCTTCGAGGAGCGCCTTCGGCACGCCCTGTATGTCCGCATACGACTCTGCTTCCACCGCGGAGGCGCGCAAGGCCGCAGCCGGGTGGTACATGAAGAACGCCAGAGCGTCCGGAGCGCCGCTCTCGGGGTCGGCGGGCTTGAAAGTGCCGTGGACCTGGCCGATCCGCGCCCCCGGATTGAAGCGCGCCATGGAGAACCGACCGAGCGTCACCACGAGGGCCGGGTCCAGCACTTCCAGCTGGCGCGTCAGGTACGGCGCACAGGCCTCTATCTCGTCCGGTTCGGGGTCGCGGTTGTCCGGTGGGCGGCACTTGACCACGTTCGCGATGAAGACCTCGTCTCTCTTCCAGTAGATGGAGCCCAGCAGCTTCTCCAGGAGGTCTCCGGCGCGGCCGACGAAAGGACGACCTTGCTTGTCTTCGTTGAAGCCCGGGCCCTCGCCGACGAAGACGACCTCGGTCGCCGGATGACCCTCGCCGGGCACAGCCTGATTCCTGCCCTCATGCAGCCGGCAGCGGGTGCAGACCCGTATTTCCGCCGCGATCGCGTCCAGCGCCGCCTGACGCTCCGCGTCGAGCGCCGGCCGACGCTCGGCGTCGGTCACGAGGACTCCCCGACGGCCTCGGCCCGCCGGGACTTCGCTTTGACCCAACCCTTATCCACGAGGATCTCGGCAATCTCCACCGCGTTGGTAGCCGCGCCCTTGCGCAGGTTATCGCTGACCACCCAGAACGCGACGCCGTGCTTGACCGACTGGTCCGTGCGCACCCGGCCCACGAAAATCTCGTCACGACCGGCGGTCGCGGTGGCTATCGGATAGCCGTGATTCGACACGTCGTCCACGATGACGACCCCGGACACGGCCGCGAACGCCCGCCGCGCCTCGTCGGGCGTGATGGCCTTGCTGGTCTCGACGTGAACGGCTTCCGAGTGCGAAACGAACACGGGCACGCGAACGGCCGTGCACGAAAGACGAAGATCCGGCAGATGCAGGATCTTGCGGCTCTCGGTGACGACCTTCCACTCCTCGCGGGTGTAACCGTTCTCGAGGAAGACGTCGATTTCCGGCAAGGCGTTGAACGCGATCGGGTGCGGGTACACCGTCGCGACCTTCGGCTCGCCGGCGACATGCGCCCTGATCTGCGACTCGAGTTCCGCCAACGCTTCGGCTCCCGTCCCCGACACGGACTGGTACGTGTCCACGACCACGCGCTCGATACCGACGCTGTCGCGCAGTGCCATGAGGACGGGCAACAGCTGCATCGTCGAGCAGTTGGGGTTGGCGATGATGCCCTCGTGCCACTCGGCGTCGTCCGGGTTGACCTGGCTGACGATCAACGGAACCTTGTCGTCCATCCGCCAGGCGTTCGAGTTGTCGATGACCGTCGCGCCGCGGGCGGCCGCCTCGGGGGCGAGCTCACGCGAGACGTCCCCCCCGGCGGAGAACAACGCGATGTCGACCCCCTCGAACGCCTCCGGGATGGCCTCTTCCACCGTCAGAGTGCGCCCATCGGCGCTCACAGTCGAGCCGGCCGAGCGGCCCGAGGCGAGCAGCTTCAACTCCCCGACCGGGAAACGACGCTCGGATAGGACCTGGATCATGGTGCGCCCGACGACGCCGGTGGCGCCGACGACCGCGACGGTCAGGGGGCGAGATTCCGTGGACATAGCCTCACTATCGCTGCGCAACGAGGGCTCGTCGCGAGTATAGCAGCGCCGCTCGACGAACCCGGATGGGCGCCGGCTCCATCCTACCGATGCCCGCGTGTCGCGTTGGGCCAGTCAGATCGATCCGGGAGTTGCTCCCTCGACGGCCCAAGGGGACAGCCCATGGACGCCGCCTTCAGCGTGTACGATCGCGGCAGCCAAAATGCTGGAGGACGGGATGCTCAGTCAATTCCGCCGGCGCTGGGACGCCGTGTCGGACAAGAACGCTGTGCGGTGGCTGTTCTTGGTGATCGCGGTCTACTCGGCCGCTACCGTTCTCGAGGCCCTCGGCCGGGTCGGCCAGCCCGATCGGATGATGACGCTGGCGGCCAACATGTGGCAGGGCCGCTTCGACGTCGGCGATCTGACCCGATTGAACGACATTGTCGTCGTCAACGGCCGCAACTACGAGGCCATCAGCCTCGGCCCGGTGCTGCCATACCTGCCGCTCGTGCCCTTCAAGGCCCTGTGGCCGCTGGCCGGATGGCTCGTCGACGGGCTCATGGGGATCGTGGCGGCCTCCCTTGCCTTGCCCGTCGCACGCCGCTACGGACCAGGAGGGAAGGCGACCTACTGGCTGGCCGCCCTGGGTGCGTTCGGCATACTCGTCTTCACTCAGGCGACCGCGGGCAACTTCTACTACCTGGCCCAGGTCGAGGCGGTGGCCTGCACCTTCGTCGTCCTCATCGAATGGCGGGGCCGCAGAAGGCCATGGCTCATGGGCCTGGCGTTCGGTCTGGCCGCCCTTGCGAGGCCGACCCTGCTCCTCGCCGCCGTGCCGTTCGGTTTGGCGATCCTGTACACCTCCACCACGCGAACGCGTGCGGCGATCGCCTACTCCGTGCCGATTCTGGCGACTCTGGCCCTGACCGGGTTGTTCAACATGGCACGGTTCGGATCCCCGCTCGAAACGGGTTACGCCATATCCATAGTCAATCCCGAGCTCGCAGCTCGACGCGCTCAGGGCCTCTTCTCGCTCGAGCACCTGCCGGACAATCTCTACCTGCTGGTCCTGGGCGGGTTCGGGCTTCGCCGGAGGTTCCCGTTCCTGGCCGCGAACCAGAACGGTCATTCACTTCTGTTGACGAGTCCGGCCCTACTCATCGCCCTCCGCGCCGGCTTCCGGGATCGTACGGCCCAGCTCCTGTGGGCAGCCACGGCCGTCGTCGCGGTGCCAATCCTCCTCTACTACGGCTACGGCGGCCCCCTCACCTACGGGTATCGGTACACGCTGGATTTCACGCCCTTCCTGTTCGCCCTGGCGGCCATGGGGGCCAGATGCAGGTTCGGCAAGCTCGAGATGGCGTCGATCGTTCTGAGCTGCGTCTTCGTCGGCTACGGTCTGCTATGGAGGCGCTTCGCCTGAGCATCTCCAGCTCAGGTCTTGCGGCCGAGAGCGGCCGCTCGCCGTCGCACTAACAAGAGGAACCCGGTCTGGTAAGACCGGGTTCCTATTCTTTGTTCCACGTTTGCCCCGACGGGGCGCAGGCCTACTCTTCCGTGCGGGCCAGGTGGCGCTGCATGGCGGCCTTGCGCGAGAGGTTCACGCGGCCCTGGCGATCGATTTCGATCACCACGACCATGACCTCGTCGCCCACCGAGACCACATCCTCAACGGTCGGGACGTGGTAGTCGGCCAGCTCGCCGATGCGGACCAGGCCTTCCTTGCCGGGCAGGATCTCCACGAAGGCGCCGAAGCCCATGATCCGGGTCACCTTGCCCAGATAGAGCCCGCCGACCTCGACTTCTCGGGTCAGCGACTCGATCCACTGGACCGCCTTGCGCGAGTTCTCGCCCGAGACGGCCGCGATCTGGACCGTGCCGTCATCCTCGACGTTGATCTCGGTGCCGGTTTCCTCCTGGATCTTGCGGATCACGGAGCCGCCCTTGCCGATGATGTCGCGGATCTTCTCGGGGTTGATCTTGATGGTGATGATGCGCGGTGCGAACTGGCTCATCTCCGTGCGGCTGCTGGAGATGACCGCGTCCATCTTGTCGAGGATGGTCATTCGGGCGGCGTGGGCCTTGGCCAGCCCATCCCGAATGATGGCCTCGCTGATGCCCTTGACCTTGATGTCCATCTGCAGTGCCGTGACACCCTCACGGGTGCCGGTCACCTTGAAGTCCATGTCGCCGAAGGCGTCTTCCTTGCCCAGGATGTCCGTCAGGACGACGAAGCGCCCGTCCGGCTCGCTGATCAGGCCCATCGCGGCGCCGGCCACGGCGGCCTTGATCGGCACGCCGGCGTCCATCAGGGCCAGGCTCGAGCCGCAGGTCGATGCCATCGAGGTGGAGCCGTTCGAGGTCACGCACTCGCTGACGAGGCGGATCACGTACGGGAACTCCTCCTCCGACGGCAGGACCGGCAGCAGCGCTCGCTCGGCGAGGTGGCCGTGGCCGATCTCCCGGCGACCGGGGCCGCGCATCGGCTTGTTCTCGCCGGTGCTGTAGGGAGGCATGTTGTAATGGTGGAGGTACCGCTTCTCGGTCTCCGGGCTGATCGTGTCGATGCGCTGGACGTCCGAGTTGGGGCCGAGCGTCGCGACGGTAAGGGCCTGGGTCTGGCCGCGAGTGAAGAGGCCGGAACCGTGGGCCCGAGGCAGGACGCCGACTTCCACGGTAATGGGGCGGATCTCGTCCACACCGCGCCCGTCGATGCGGATGCCTTCCTCGAAGACGACGTTGCGCACGGTCTTCTTCTGGATCAGCGCGAAGAGACCCTTGCTGACCCGACCCTGGCGACGGGCGGCTTCGAGTAGCGCGGCTGAGTCCTCGCCTTCGTTGCGGTTGGCTCGGATGGAGATCGCAATGGCGTCCCGCAGGTTCTGGATCCGATTCGGGAGTTCTTCCGCGAACTTGGCCAGGACAGCGGCGGCCGTCTCCGCATCGGCGAGACCGCGATGAACGGTCTCGACCGTGATGCCGAAGAACTTGGCCACGTCGCCGAGCTTGTAGGACTCGAGGTCCGGATAGGCCTCGCGAGCGATCACGAGAGTGTCGAAGTAGCCGCCCTCGATGAACTTGCCGGACTCGCCCAGGGCCATGTCCAGAAAGCCGATGTCGAAGCCGACGTTATGACCGACGATCGGAGCGCCGGCAATGAAGGCCAGCAGCTTCTCGGCCGCTTCCTTCGACACCGGCGCGCTGGCGACGTCGGCGTTCGTGATGCCATGCATCTGGACGCCGTAGATGTCGCGACCGGGGTTCACGAAGGTCGAGAAGCGATCGACGACCTGACCATCGCGAACGCGAACTGCGCCGATCTCGATGAGGTCCGCAACCTTGGGGTCGCGACCGGTCGTCTCCGTGTCGACCACGACGAACTCGGAACCGCGCTCGCCGGCCCGCTTGACGAACTCGAGGACGGAGCCCGTGCCGGGCTCCAGATAGCCGGCGAACTTGGGCTTGCCCACGGCAGCCCGCATCTCTTCCTGGATGTCGATGAGTGGCTGGAGAGCCTTGTGCCCGAAGAGGATCGCGTCGGCCATGATGTCTTCAGGAACGATCGAGGCGCCGGCCTCGACCATCATGATCGCATCGCGGGTGCCGGACACGATCAGGTCCAGGTCCGAGCGCTCGAGGTCGCTGATCGTGGGGTTGACCACGAACTCGCCGTCGATCCGGCCGATCCGCACGGCGCCGATGGGGCCCATGAACGGAATCGGGCTGATCGTCAGCGCGCACGAGGCCGCGAACGTGCCGAGGACGTCCGTCTGGTTTTCCTGGTCGGTCGACAGGACCGTGATTACGATCTGGATGTCGTCCTTGTAGCCCTCGGGGAAGAGCGGCCGGATGGGCCGGTCCGTCAGGCGGCAGGCCAGGATGGCCTGCTCGGACGGACGCGACTCACGCTTGATGAAGCCGCCCGGGATCTTGCCCGCGGCGTACATGCGCTCTTCAAACTCGACCGTGAGGGGAAAGAAGTCAAGGCCGGGCCGCGGATCGGACCGGTTGGCGGTGCCGAGCACCATGGTGTCGCCGAATTGGACGGTCACCGCACCGCCGGCAAGCAATGCCATGCGGCCGGTCTCGATGCTGAGCGTTCGCCCGGCGAACTGTGTCTCGAATTTCTGAGACAAGGTTTTGATTACCTCCTGAGCCAGGAGGTGGGAGGTGTGCCCATGTTGCTCGTCCGGACGCACCGGACGTCTGTCGCGCAGGCAAGCTCAGACGGCCTGCCCCGAAAGGACGCGCTAGCGGCGCAGTCCGAGCCGCGCGATGACGGCGCGATAGCGAGCGTTGTCCCTCTTGACCAGGTAGGCCAGGAGACGGCGTCGCTGTCCGACGAGCTTGAGGAGACCGCGGCGGGACTGGTTGTCCTTCGGGAAGCTCCGAAGGTGCTCCGTAAGCTCCTTGATCCTCTCGGTCAGGAGCGCAATCTGCACCTCTGCGGAACCCGTATCGCCATCATGGACGGCGTATTCCGTAATCACCAGTTCCTTCGCTTCCCGCGCGAGCGGCACACGATCCTCCGACTAGCTCTCTAAAACGTGTTGCTGCCTATCTCTCTAAATGCCTGGCGGATGGTAGCAGGCTTCGCCCGCCTGTGCCAACCGCCGTGCCAACCGCGGTCGCCGTGGTGCACGTGCCGGAAGCGCCCGGCTCGGGCGTGGCCGACGCCATCCGGGGACTTCAATCCGCGAAAACGACCCGTAGTCGATCGCCCGGCGAGGCGCTGACGCCGGACTCGAGGAGCAGGTAATCCTCTCCAACGCTGGCGCTCCCGGCTCGGCCGGCTCTTTCGGGCGGCGCCTGCGGACTCCACGGCCGCCCGACCATGACCGAGTACCGTCCTGACGGCGGCAGGACCACGGGGATGTCGAATCTGAGCCGGAGGGCGTCGGCGCGGCCGAATTGCTCGACCGTGCCCGTAACCGCCAGAGGCCGGCCCAGCAGCCGTCGGGCCGAGGCCAGATCGCCGGCGGCGATGCGTCGCCTGATCTCCGAGCTGCGGACCTGTTCGCCGTCGAGCAGCAGCGAGTGGACGACCTTGACCTCGAACCCGAGCTCCTTGCCCAGCTCCGCCAGCGCCTCCGGCGTACCCTCGCGGTTGTGTCCGAAGGCGGCATCCGGCGTCATGGCGAACCCGGCCAGGTCCACCTTCGCCCGGATCCGCTCGACGAACTCGCGGTAGGTGGTCATTCGCAAGGCGTGGTCGAAATGCTGGACGACGGTCACTTCGACCCCAGCGGCCGCCAGCCTGACGAGCCTCTCGTCCGGGTCGCAAAGCAGGGCCGGGGCCAGGCCCAGCACGACCTCCTCGGGGTGGGCGTCGAACGTGACGACCGCCGGCCGGGCCTCGGTCCGCGCCGCAGTGTGGCGCAGTTCCCGCAGCAGATACAGGTGGCCCCGATGGAGCCCGTCGAAGACGCCCACCGACACGAACAACCGGCCCATGTCTGGCCGCAGCAGCTCTACGCCTGCCACGACCTCATGCGGGGCACCTGCACGGGCGTACTGGAGCTTCGGCTCGGCGACGCCCGGTGCCGCCTTGGCCACGGCATCGTCCCCGTTGCGGCGGCTGGGGGCCGGCACCACGAACATCTTCTGCGGCACAACCCGTCCCGAAACCCACGCCCCCATACCAACCAGCTTCTCAGTGGCGTCGAGTATCCGCAACGTCGCTCCACCGTCCGCGTGCGGCCGCTTCTCAGGGCGCACATGCTGGCCTCGGGCAACGGAGGCCACCTCCTCCTCGGACAACGTCACGGCCGGAAGCATCTCCAAACCCGTGTCCATGGGCAGGGTCAGCTCGATCAGGCCGGCACCGCTCGAGGCCATACCCCGCAGCGTATCGAGATCGACGGCGCCATCGAGTCCAAACGGACCGCTCCGAGTCCTCACCAGGGCGCCCAGGTACGCGCCGCAAGCGAGCTTCTCGCCCAGGTCTCGGGCAATGGAGCGGATGTAGGTGCCCGCGCCGCACTCCACGTCGATGACGGCAATGGGGCGGTCCGGATCCGAGTCGTCCCACTCCGCCAATTCGATGCGGTAGATCGTCACTTCTCGCGGTGCCAGCTCAGGCGTCTCGCCCTTACGGGCCAGCTGGTAGGCCCTGCGGCCGCCGATCTTGAGGGCGCTGAATGCCGGCGGGCGCTGCATTATCGGCCCGCGGAAGTCCGCCAGGGCCTCCTCGAGAGCCTCTCTGGTAGGGCCGGGGGCGCCACTCGGCGAAAGCTCGCCGTCCCGGTCGTCCGTGGGCGACGTGGCGCCGAAACAGACGCTGGCCCGGTAGGCCTTGGTATCGCCCATGTGGTACTCGACGATCCGCGTGGCCGCGCCGAGGAACACCGGCAGAACCCCGGACGCGAACGGATCGAGCGTTCCGCCGTGGCCGACGCGCTTGGAACCGCTCAACCGCCGAATCAAGCCGACGACATCGTGCGAAGTGGGCCCTGCGGGCTTGGCGACGACCAGCACGCCATCGATGCCGCGTTTTGGATTCCGGCCGGGCACGGTCATGCCCGACCCATCCGCGCCGCCGCGACCAGTTCGGAAGCCCTGGCCACAACGACCCGGCTCGCCTCTTCCAGGGGCAGCTGGATCGTCGCTCCGGCCGCTCGGGCATGGCCGCCGCCGCCGAACGTCCCGGTCAGAACGGTGGCGTCCACGGCATCGCGGGTCCTCACGCTCACGCGCGTCTCGCCGGCGGCCTCCTTGAACAGGATCGAAACGTCGGCCTCCTTGGCCTGGCCCAGCATGTCGACCAGGCCCTCGGATTGATCGGCGCCGGCTCCGGCGGCCGCGAGGTCGTCGAGTCTGAGTGTCGACCAGACGATCCGGCCGTCCATCGCCGATTGGAGGCGGGCCAGCACGCGGCCGAACAGCATCAGCTGCGTGGCGGGCTTGGTGCGGTAGAGCTGGCGGGCGATATCGCTGAGCGGCGCGCCCGCCTCACGCAAAGCCGCGGCGACGACGAGAGTCCGTGGCGTCGTGTTGGGGTGCTGGAAGTTGCCCGTGTCCATGACCACGCCGGCGGCCAGAACGGCGGCCAGCGTCCCGTTGCCCGAATCGAGAGGCACTCCCATCCGCCACGCCAGTAGCGTGACCATCTCGCAAGTTGCGGAGCTGCGGGCGTCGATCCAGTCGAATTCGCCGAACCGCTCGTTGGAGACGTGATGGTCTATGTCCAGGATCGGCACGCGCCCGAACAGTTCGCGGTGCGACGCGAGAACCGGCCCGATGCGAGGCAGCTCGCCGCAGTCGCACACGATCAAGCGGTCGTAGTCGGCCGGCGGCGGCGCGGTCACGAAACGCTCCATCCCGGGCAAGAACCGGTACATCGCCGGCATCGGATCCGCGCACACGGGAGTGGCCACGCCCCCGCTCGCCTCCACGAGCATAGCCACGGCCAGCGCCGAACCCAACGCGTCCGCCTCGGGGTTCTCGTGGCAGATGGTGACTACGCGCCTGGCGCCCCTGATCCTGTCGATGACCTCCTGAGGAACTCGGGCGGCGTATTCGGTCAGATCCACCCGGGGATCGGCCATCAATTAGCGTCCTTGTCGCGGGCCGCCGGAGAGCGGCGAGGCCTGCCTCCCTGCCCACGGCCCGACGAGGGTCCACGCCCGCCCGGGCCAGGGCGACGCCCGGCCGGGCCGGGGGCTCGGCTTGCGTCGCGGCCCCCGGTGTGGCGCTTGAGCGGCGGAGCGGGCGCGATCGGTACGTCTTCCACCGCATCGCCTTCGTGGCGCAGCCGCGGCACGGGCACGGGCAGAGACTCGGCCGGCGGTGCGACTTCGTCCGGCGACCGGCCGGCGTCCAACTCCTGGATTAGGTGCAGCACGCGCGTTCCTCGTTCGGCCGTGTCGTCCAGCCTCACTTCGAATTCGGGGATGCGGCGCAGCCGGATCTTCGAGCCGAGCGAGCGGCGGATATACGGCATGGCCCGCCGAAGCGCGGCCAGGGCCTCTTTGCGCCGCTCCTCGGGTCCGATCACGCTGACCCAGACCCGGGCCCGCGAAAGGTCGGGGCTTGTTTCCACGTCGGTCACCGTGACGAAGCCGATGCCCGGGTCCGCCAGTTCGCTCTCGAGCGCCTGGCCGATCTCCTGGCGGAGCAGTTCGTCGATTCGGCTCGTTCGCTGGCTCATCGGCAGCGATCACTCCAGCTAATGAGCGGGTTGAAGGAGGGCGTCAACCGGCAGCTCGACTGACCATCTGCTGGGTGAAGCACTCGATGACGTCGCCGGGCTCGATGTCGTTGGACCCGGCCAACCCGATGCCGCACTCGAAGTTGGTGGCCACTTCGCGGACGTCGTCGCGGAAGCGGCGCAGCGAATCGATCTTGTCGGTGACGATCACCTTGCCACCTCGCCAGACCCGAGCTCCGCCGGCGCGCACGATCCGACCGTCGGTGACGTAGCAACCGGCGATGACCTCGCTCTTGCCGACGCGGAAGACCTGGCGGACCTCGGCCCGACCTTCAACAGTCTCGACCTGCTCGGGCTCGAGCATGCCCCTCAGGGCGGCCGAAATGTCGTCGGTCAGCTTGTAGATGATGTCGTAGAGCCGGACGTCCACCTTCTCGGCCTCGGCGGCCCGGCGGGCCGTGTCCGTCACCTTGGTGTTGAAGCCGACCACGATCGCGTCTGAGGCGGCGGCCAGCATGATGTCGTTGTCGGTGATGTCGCCGGCCGCTTCGTGGATGACGTTGATCCGTACTTCCTCGTCCGAGAGCTGCTGCAGGGCATGGACGATCGCTCCGAGCGAGCCGGACACGTCGGCCTTGAGGATGATCCGCAGCTCCTTGGTCTGGCCGGCCTGGATCTGGGCGTAGAGGTCCTCGAGCGTGGCCCGGCCGGTGCCTTCGGTACGAGAGGCAGAGGCGGCCTTACGCTCCTCGACCATCGTCCGAGCGGTCTTCTCGTCCGGCACGACCCGCATGATGTCGCCGGCCTGAGGAACGTCCGCCAGACCGAGAACCAGAGCCGGCGTCGACGGCCCGACCTTGGTGACGCGCTTGCCCAGCGCGTTCTCGAGAGCGCGAACCTTGCCGTAGGTCTCGCCGACGACGATGACGTCGCCCACACGCAGCGTTCCGGTCTGGACCAGCGCCGTGGCCACCGGGCCCCGACCCTTGTCCAGCTCAGCTTCGACGATGGTGCCTACCGCGGGGCGCTTCGGGTTGGCCTTGAGATCCTGCAGGTCCGCAACCAGGCCGATCATCTCGATCAGCTCGTCCAGACCCAGCCGAGCCTTGGCCGAAACGGGCACCATCGGAACGTCTCCGCCGTACTCCTCGACCAGCACTCCTGCTTCGGCCAGCCCGTTCTTGACCTTGTCGGGGTTGGCATCCGGCTTGTCGATCTTGTTGAGGGCGATGATGATCGGCACCTTGGCGGCGCGGGAGTGGTCGATAGCCTCGAGGGTCTGGGGCATGACGCCGTCGTCCGCCGCAACCACGACCACCGCGATGTCGGTCACCTTGGCGCCCCGGGCGCGCATGGCCGTGAACGCCTCGTGACCCGGCGTGTCAAGGAAGACGATGCGCCGGCTGCCCGACACGACTTCGCTGGCGCCGATGTGCTGGGTGATTCCACCCCGTTCGCCGGCCGCGACCTTCGTCGTGCGGATCGCGTCGAGGAGCGAAGTCTTGCCGTGGTCGACGTGGCCCATAACCGTCACGATCGGGGCGCGCGCGACCAGCAAGGAGGGATCGTCTTCCTCGTAGAGCTGTTCCTTGGTCGCGGCACCGACCGGCGCGGATTCCGCCGCCGACCCGTCTCCGGCAGGCTGGAGGCCCGGGGCAGCGACTTCCGAGACCTCGTAGCCCAACTCCTCCGCCACGAGTGCGGCCGTTTCGCGGTCGATGCCCTGGTTGATGTTGGCGAAGATGCCGCTCTTGATCAGCTCGCGGATCACGTCCGCCGGGTTGACGCCCAGGAGGTCCGCCAGGTCCTTGACAGTGATGCTCTGGGGCAGCTCGATCGCGCCACGCTCGCGCGGATCCAGGACTGCGGTAGCTCCGGACGCGACCCCGTCGCGGCGCATCGGCTTGCGGGGTCCTCTGCGGCCCCGCGTGCCGCTTCTACTCTTGGCCACGACTTCCTCCTTCGATCCTGCTCGCCTCCCCTGTCAGCTCAGCCCGGAGCGACACCGGGATCGGCACCTCCAGCGAGCGCTGGAGCGTCCCTTTGTCGAGCGCCGCTACGCGGCACTCGTGTGATTCACATAGATACGCCCCTCGGCCGGGCATCTTACCAGTAGCGTCCACGACCACCCGTCCGTCGGGCGTTCGAACGATGCGAGTCAGCTCGCGCTTCTGCCGGGGCTGCCGGCAGACGACGCAGGAGCGGGTCGGATAGCGCCTCGGCGGCGCGCCCCTGACTACGACGACACCTCCTCGGGCGAAGCATCCGCAGCAGCCTCGACGCCTTCCTCGGCGGCGACCGCTTTGGCCGACTTGCGGCGCTTCGGTTTGCCGTCCGCCGGTGCCGCCGCGGGCTCCACGGCAGTCTCGACCGGGGCGGTCTCGCCGATCGGCTCGGCCGGGGTGACGATTTCGTCTGCCGGCTTCGCGGCTTCAACCCGAACGGGTTCGCCGGCGGCAGCCGCGTCTCCCGCGTCCGCTTCGGCGGCGCTTTCCACGGCGCCCTCCGCCTCGGCCTTCTCCATCTCAGCCACCGACACATCGCTTCTGATGTCGATCCGCCAGCCGGTCAGCTTCGCCGCCAGCCGCGCGTTCTGGCCCTCACGGCCGATCGCCAGCGACAGCATTCGCTCCGGCACCACGACATTGGCGATCCGGTGCTCTTCGTCTACGCGGACTTCGATGACCTGAGCCGGGCTCAGCGCCTTGGCGACGAACGTGGACGGGTCCTCGGACCATTCGATGACGTCTATCTTCTCGCCGCCTAGTTCCGCGACAACCGCCTGCACCCGCGCGCCGCGCTGGCCGACGGTCGCCCCAACCGGGTCCAGGCCCGGCTGGCGAGAAGCCACGGCGACCTTCGAGCGGCTGCCGGCTTCGCGGGCTATGGCTTTGACTTCGACCGTACCGCCGTGGACCTCCGGGACCTCGAGTTCGAACAGGCGCCGCAGGAAGCCCTTGTGGGTCCGGCTGACGTAGATCTGCGGGCCCTTGGCGCTGCGGCGGACTTCCAGGACGAAGGCCTTGACGTTCTGCCCGATGCGGTAGTGCTCGAGCGGCGATTGTTCCGCGGTGGCCAGGATGGCCTCGGCCTTGCCGAGGTCCAGGATGATTGCGCGCGGCTCGATACGCGAGACCGTGGCCGTTATCATCTCGCCTTCCTGGCTGGCGTACTTGTCGAAGACGACGTTCCGCTCGGCCTCGTGAAGGCGCTGCAAGACCACCTGCTTGGCGGTCTGGGCATGAATTCGCCCGAAAGCCTCCGGGTCAAGCTCTTCGGTCTCGATCACTTCGCCGCTGACTGCGCCCGGCTTGAGAGCCTGCGCTTCATCGACCGTGACCTGGATGCTGGGGTCTTCGACTTCGTCGACGACCTCCTTGGCCCGGAAGACCCTGACCTTACCGGACTCGGCGTCGATCTGAACGTGAACGTCCTCGTCGCCGGGCGTGCGGCGATAGGCAGACTGAATCGCCTCCTCGACGGTTCGAATCAGCTGCTCCCGCGGCACTCCTTTCTCAGCGTTTAGCTGCAGAAGGGCGCCGATGAAATCTCGACTCACTTCGCGCCTACCGTTCTCTGTCCATGGCCACGGGCTTCCGTTGCCCACCGTCCGCTCAACAAAAGACGTGGGGGTCACCCACGTCACGAGCGGCCGGTAGATTGCAGTGAGTATACACGTCACCTACCGCCCATCAAACGCGGCGGACTGCTCGTCCCGACGCGCGGCGGCGGCCCGGCAGGCACTCTCGCAAGCTGCGGAATCGGTTCCGTCAGGCGAGGCTCAACCCCCGCAAGGCGTGTCGTCGCCGGCCAGCCGACGCCCGTCCGAGCTCAGAATCGAGAAGCTCGCGGCCTCGAGCACAGTCCCATGGAGATCCGGCTTGACGACGGTACAGGCGATCGCCGTCGCCTCTGCCTCGAGTCCCGGCGCGAGCGTGATGACGAACGCCGGCCGGTCGCCCCGAGATTCGACGGTCACATGGGTGGCTCGAGCGCCCAGGTCGAAGGTGAGCTTGGCCGTCATGGCGCCGAAAGGCACGGCCACGACGACGACCGCGACCAACAGAAGTACGAGGCCGACGAAACCTGCCAGCGTCGCTATCAGGCAGCCGGTCCGGCCGGCGTTCGAAGCGGCCTTCCCGGCGCTGGGGCCGGCCGGCGCGGCTCCGGGTCCAGCCGGCTCGACCGCCGCTGCCGGCCCGTTGCCGGCCAGCTCGGCGGGCGCAGCGGGGCCCGGTGTGGATGCGGTTGGCTGCGAAGTCTGATCGCGCTCCGGGTTCATCGATACCTCGTCCAAGCGGAGCCGACTCTCCGCCGTCGCCCGCCCCCAGTCTAGGCCGAACCGTTGCGCACGGCGCACGCTGCGGCGGCGGACGCCGTGGAGGCGCCGTGGAGGCGCCCACCTCCACGGTGCCGCCCTGGTCGCGGGCGCCGTGGTCGCAGACCGTGCGTCCGCGCGACTCGCCGGACGAATCTCCCCCATTCCTTCCGCGGTATTCCCCCGAGGACTCTTGTGGAAGCCTGACGACCTCGAACTCCACCGCGAACGCCCGCCGAGCCCGCCCGGGAGCCTGGCGCACGCTCAGGTTGGCGCGGTCACCAGCCCGAACCGGCCACCGAGCCCCCTGACGGGCCCTCTTCGGCGGCGACTCCCTCCACAAGAGTCCTCACGTGGATATCTCGCTAGAACCGTGTCGCCAGGTTCAGTCGCGGACGGTCCCGCATCTGCACTCGTTCACGCCGGCATGGTGGCGGCGAGACTGCCGGCACGCCATGCCCACCCGCGGCCGCCTTGAGCGGCTACGCCACGGAACCTACCGCTCGAGCCTGGCCACTCCCCTGCCCTCGTGCCACGACTCGACGACGAGCTTGTCGCCGGCCTGGTTGAGGTGTACGAGCACGAGCTCCGTGACTTCGCCCCGGAACAGATGCGAGGGGCCTACGGCCGTTCCGTTGATCCGTTCCACGACATCCGCATCCGCGGCTTCCACCATGCGGCCGGCAATCTTCGCGTCACCCGGCCACTCCGGCGGATCCTCCGAGGCTGAGTGCAGCGCGAAGCGGCCGTCCCGCTGCAGGTCGGCGGCTTTGCGCGCGTCCTTCATGCTGCCGATCCACAGCTCGCCCTCGCGGAACTTGACCTCCGTCCCGCTGATGCGCGGCGAACCGTCGGCCCGCAGCGTGGCGAGAGTGTGGTGTCTATGCGCCTCGAACCGGCGGCGCGCCTCGGCGGCCAGCTCAGGGACGGCAGCCTCTACCTCCGCCCAGGTCGCCACGGCGACTCAGTAGGCCCGGGCGAACAGGACCCGCCGCTCGGAGACGCCGCCGCAGACGATGCACTTGCCCTTCTCGTCCGGAGAGTCGAACGGGATGCAGCGGATCGTGGCGCCGGTATCGTCGTTGACCTGCTTCTCGCACTTGCCGTCGCCGCACCAGGGAGCCATGAAGAAGCCCCCCTCGCCGTCCAGCCCGTCCTTGAGCTGCTGGTACGTGTCCGCGCTGTGGGTGTTCTCGTCGCGGAAGGTTCTGGCGCGCTGGAGCAGTTCGGCCTGGTAGGCGTCCAGCCGGGCCGGCAGCTCGGCGACCAGGCGGTCGAACGGCACGGCCTCTTTCGAGCGGTCGATTCGCTTGACCAGCATCCCCTGGTTGGCGGCCACGTCGCGCGGCCCGACCTCGAGACGGAACGGCACGCCCCGCAACTCCCAGTGGTTGTACTTGAAGCCCGGCGACTCGTCGCGCCAGTCCACCTTGACCCGAACGGCCTTGCCTTCGGACGTGGCGGCAAGCGCGGCCGTGAAACGATCGATGGCCTCGGCGACCGCGGCGCGCTCCTCGTCCTTGCGGAAGATCGGCACGATCACGACCTGGATCGGAGCGACCTTGGGCGGCAGAACCAGGCCGGAGTCGTCGCCGTGGGTCATGATCGTGGCCCCGACCATCCGGGTCGAGAAGCCCCACGATGTGCCGTACGGCGGCTTGCGGACGTTGTCTCGATCGAGGAACTCGATCCCGGCCGCGCGGGCGAAATTCGTGCCGAGCATGTGGCTCGTGCCCGCCTGAAGGGCCTTCTTGTCGCGCATCATGGCTTCGATGCACCAGGTGAAGTCCGCGCCGGGGAACTTCTCGCCTTCGGTCTTGCGACCCTTGATCACCGGGATGGCCAGCCATTCCTCGGAGACCTTGTCGTAGCAGTCGAGGCCGGTCGCGACCTCGGCCTCGGCCTCCTCCTTCGTGGCGTGGAAGGTGTGGGCCTCCTGCCAGAGGAATTCGGTCGTCCGCAGGAACAGGCGCGTCCGCAGCTCCCAGCGGACCACGTTGTTCCAGAGGTTCATCAGCAGCGGCAGATCGCGATACGACTGGATCCAGTCCTTCACCTGCTCGGCGATGATCGCTTCGCTGGTGGGCCGGATGGCCAGCCACTCGTCGAGCTTCTTGCCGCCGGCGTGGGTGACCCAGGCGACCTGAGGATTGAAGCCTTCGACGTGCTCGGCTTCCTTCTCCAGGAGCGACTTGGGCACGAACAGAGGGAAGTAGACGTTGCTGTGGCCGGTCGCCTTGATGTGCCGGTCCAGCTCGCCCTGCATCGACTCCCAGATGGCGTACCCATACGGCCGAATCACCATGCAGCCGCGAACCGGCGAGTAGTCGGCCAGCTCCGCCTTCAGGACCACGTCGTTGTACCAGCCCGGGAAGTCCTCGGACTGGCGGGTGATGCTGTTGACGAAACCCTCGCTGGGCACGAAATCTCTCCTCGCAAACGGTTGGGCGCGGCGCTGCGGCTGCCCAATGGTAGCGTGTGCGCAGCGGTGAGGACATTGGCCGGAGGAGGAGCGATGGTGGACTGGGTGGACAGGCTGAGCGGCGATCCGCTGCCCTGGTTGCTGGACGATGACGCGCCCGCCATCCGGCACCTCGCCCTTCAACGCCTGCTCGGTCGGCGGTCGGACGACGCCGAAGTTGCCGCCGCCCGCGACGACGCCATGCGCAGCGACCCCATCGCCGCCTTTCTGGCGGCAGAATCGCCGGAGGGCTGGTGGGGTCAACCCGGCTCAGGCTACTGGCCCAAGTACTCGTCCACGGTCTGGTCGCTCGTCTTCCTCGACCAGATGGGCGCGGATGGGTCCGATCCCAGGGTGCGGCGGGCCTGCGAGTACGTGATCGACCACGCCCAGTCCGTCAACGGCGGCTTCGGTGTCGGCCGCGCGCCGGACAGGCCACCGGCCCCTTCGTCCGCGGTCCACTGCCTCAACGGCAACTTGGTCAGGGCGCTGATCGGTTTCGGCTGGCTGGACGACGCAAGGGTCTGGCGAGCCCTCGACCACCAGGTCGCGGCGATCACGGGAGAGGGCGAGATCACGTTCTACAAATCGTCGGTGCCCGGACCAGGATTCCGATGCGGCGCCAACGATGGCCTTCCGTGCGCCTGGGGCGCCACCAAAGCCCTGTTGGCACTGTCTCGGGTGCCGGCCCAGCGCCGTTCGCCCTCCGTCGTGCGCGCCATCGACGCTGGCGTCGAGTTCCTGCTCGGCCACGACCCGGCCGTGGCGGCCTACCCCATGGGCTATGGGCACACGAGGCCCAGCGGTTCGTGGTTCAAGCTTGGCTTCCCCTCTGGCTACGTCACGGATGTCCTCCAGGTCCTGGAGGCCGTTTGCGAGGCCGGCCACGCTGGCGATCCGCGCCTCGACCACGCCGTCGAGTGGCTGCTTGCACAGCAGGTCGCGGCGGGCCGGTGGGCCAACCTGTACGCCTACAAGGGCAAGATGGCGGCCCCGATCGACGAACCCGGCCGGCCAAGCCGTTGGGTGACACTCCGGGCTTGCACTGTCCTCAAGGCAGTGGTTGAAGCTCGGTAGCTGGACCCTTTGCGATGCTGTCGCAGTTTGACCTCGGCAACGCCCTCCGGTGTCCGGCCGTCGACGACGAGGGCTACCGGTGCGGGAAGCCGCCTTCGCACGACGGAGGGCACGTCTGGTCCCGCTGCGGGTTCCGCGACGCCGACGGACATCACTGCAGCCTGCCACCACGCCACGCGGGCGGCCATGAGCCGCCCTGGTACGACCGTCCGGCCCGGGAGAGCGACAGCCACACGATCAGGTACGACGGGTCTGGTCCCGCCACGATGGCCCTGGCCGACCGAGCTGCCGCTATCGCGGCCCGCCACGGCTGGATCGAGGCTTCGCGAGCATTCAAGCCCGGTCCGCGCTGGCCGTGGCTGGCCCTGATGCCCCTGCTCGGCCTGTCCGACAAGCCGTCCGGCCGCCTGACGGTCGTCTTCGCCTACCGGCCCGAACCCACAGCAGGGAAGCGCCGCTCAACGTAGCTCGCGACGATCTCCTTGAACTCCGCGGCGATGCGGTCGCCCCGGAGGGTGCGATCCAGGGCGCCGTCGATGAAGACCGGCGCCACCGGTTCCTCGAAAGTGCCCGGCAGGCTGATGCCGATGTCGGCGTGCTTGGATTCGCCGGGGCCGTTGACCACGCAACCCATTACCGCCACTCGCAGATCCTCCACGCCCGGATGCGCGTCCCGCCAGAGCGGCATCTGGTCGCGCAGGTACGTCTGGATGTCGCTGGCCAGCTCCTGGAAGTAGGTGCTGGTGGTCCGGCCGCAGCCAGGGCAGGACGAAACCTGCGGCACGAACGACCGCAGGCCGAGCGACTGCAGCACCTGCTGCGCGACGGCCACCTCCTCGGTTCGGTCACCGCCTGGTTCGGGCGTGATGGAGACGCGGATGGTGTCGCCGACGCCCTCGGCCAGCAACAGCGACAGGCCGGCGGACGAGGCCACGATGCCCTTCATGCCCATGCCGGCTTCGGTCAGACCCAGGTGCAAGGCGTAGTCGCCGCGCGCGGCCAGGCGGCGGTAGACCTCGACGAGATCTCGCACGCCCGAAACCTTGGCCGAAAGAATGATTCGGTCGTGGGCCAGGCCCGTCGCCTCCGCCAGTTCGGCCGAGCGGATGGCGCTTTCGACCATGGCCTCGATCATGACCTCGCGCGGTTCGCGAGGTTCCGGCAGGCGCGCGTTCGCGTCCATCAGCTCCGCCAGCACGGCCTGATCGAGCGAGCCCCAGTTGACTCCGATCCGAACCGGCTTGCCGTTGTCGATGGCCACCCGGACGATGTCGCTGAAATGGTCGTCGTGGTGGCGACCCGGACCGACGTTGCCGGGATTGATGCGGTACTTGGCCAGCGCCCGAGCCGCGTCCGGGAAGTCGCGCAACAGCTTATGGCCGTTGTAGTGGAAGTCCCCCACGATCGGGACCCCGGCTCCGAGACCGCGGGCCTTGGCCACGATCTCCGGCACCGCGGCCGCGGCGGCCTCGTTGTTGACTGTGATGCGGACCAGCTCCGAGCCGGCGTGCGCCAACCGCGCGACCTGCAGGGCCGTGGCGTCCACATCGGCCGTGTCCGTGTTGGTCATCGACTGGACGACGATCGGATGCCCGCCGCCCACGACGACGCCGTCTATGTCGACGGCCGCCGAGCGGCGCCGCCCGCCGGGTCCGAAGCCGGTCATGGTGCGCCCGCTAGCCGCCCGAGCCGATGCGCACGATGTCGAAGTAGCTGATCCAGACCACGAACGCCATCAGCAAGGCGAACCCCACCAGGTAGATCGCGTTCTCGACCGGCGTGATGTCCCTGATCCGGAAGACCCGCTTGATCACCATCACCACCATCTTGCCGCCGTCGAAAGGCGGGAACGGCAGGATGTTGATCAGCGCGAGGTTGGCCGAGATGACGGCCGCAAGCAGCAGGAGCAGGATGGGGCCGTAGTCGAGCAGGGTGTGGGCCACCGCGTCGGCGATACCGACTGGGCCGGCCACGCCACTCGGGCCCGCCGTCGGATTCGTGGCTATGTGCGTGCCCAGATCACCGAGCGCGCCGAGCACCAGCGTCATCGACTTGCCCGTTGCGTTTGCCGCCTGGCCTATGGCGGCGCCCGGGTCACCCTGAACGTACGCAATCCCGAATCCGAACCTGACGCCCAGAGCGTAGTCGTGCTGCGCGTCCCTGACGCGCAGCTGGACGACGACCGTCCGCTCCTGACCCGCGCTGTTGGCTAGAACCAGCGTTACCGGATGGCCCTCCTTGGATGCGAGATAGCCCTGGAAAGCAGTCCAGGGGTCTCCGCCGAGGTCCACGAGCGAGTACTGCCGGCCATCGATCGAAACGATCGAATCACCCGCCTGGAGGCCTGCCGCGGCGGCCGGCGAGTCGGGAACGACCTCCGTTACATGGGGCCGGACCACGGGGTTGAACAGCCAGGCGACGACGAAGAACAGCACGAACGCAGCCAGGACGTTCATCCCCACGCCCGCGGCCATCACCACAAGCTGCCGGAACAGCGACGCGTTCTGGAAGGAACGGGGGTCGTCCGAGTCGGACTCTTCGCCCTCCAGGCGGACGAAACCGCCGATGGGCAGGTAGTTCAGCGTGTATTCGGTCTCGTGATCGTGACCCAGCACTTTCGCCTTCGGCGGGAATCCGATACCGAATTCCAGAACCCGGATCCCGGCCAGGCGCGCCGTAATGAAGTGGCCGAACTCGTGGATCAGCACCAGCGGCCCGAGCACGACGATGAAGCCGACCAGGGCAATGACTGCGAAACCGATTCCGTTGAGCGTCATCGAGCCGCCTCCGCGAACGTACGAACTTCAGTGTCCAGCTCGACCAGTTCGTCGAGGCTGGGGTTCGACGGCTCGTCGGAGCCGAACTTGACGACGGCGGCTTCGAGCAGGGCCGGGATGCCCTGGAAGCTGAGCGATCCCGCCAGGAAACGGGCGACCGCGACTTCGTCCGCGGAGATGAGCGCCGTGCTGGCACGCGGCCCGGTCTGGCCGGCGTGGCGCGCGATCCGCAGCGTCGGGAACTTGACCTCGTCGGGCGCACGAAAGTCGAGCCGCCCGGCCGCGATCAGGTCGACGGCCGCCGCCGGAGAGGGGCGTCGGTCCGGATACGTGAGGGCGTACTGGATGGGAAGTCGCATGTCGGGTGTTCCGAGTTGGGCTTTGATGGAGCCGTCCACGAATTGGACCGCCGAGTGGACAACGCTCTGTGGATGGATGACGACCGAGATCGATGGAAGAGGCACATCGTACAGCCAGCGCGCTTCGATGATTTCGAGGCCCTTGTTCGCGAGAGTGGCCGAGTCGATGGTGATCTTGGCGCCCATCGTCCAGGTCGGGTGGCGAAGTGCCTGCTCGGGCTTGACCGTCGCGAGGTCCGCGACGTCGGCGTCGAGGAACGGCCCGCCTGACGCCGTCAGGAGCAGTCTCTCGATCGCAGCGTGGTCCTCACCCACGAGGCACTGCCAGATGGCCGAATGCTCCGAGTCGATGGGCCGCAACCAGCCGAGGGCGCTGCGTAGGTGCGCGGGACCGCCCTGCCCCGCCGCCGCTTCCGCCAGAGCGCGGGCCCGCGGCATGACCAGATGCCCGCCCGCGACGAGTGTCTCCTTGTTGGCCGTGGCGACGATCTTGCCGGCGTCCAGGGCCGCGAGGACAGAGCGCAGGGCGACCAGGCCCCCGGTCGCGACCAGCACCAGATCCACGTCCGGCCGGGCCGCGATCTCCTCGAGGGCGCCTGAGCCGTCCAGGCGCGCCGTCCGGGCCGGCAGGTCCAGACGGGCCGACTCGGCCGCGGCGGCGAGGTGGACCACGTCCGGCCTGAGCAGCCGAGCCTGCTCCTCCAGCAGCCCCGCCTGCGAACCGGTCGCCAGCGCGACAACCTTGAACGCGTCGGGCATGGCGGCCAGCACTTGCACGCTCTGGCGGCCGATGGAGCCGCCGGAGCCCAGCAGCGCGACGCGAACGGGCCGAACGCGGCCCTCCCCGATCCCGCCCGTGTCAGCGGACGAGAGCGGCGACATATATGGCCACGACGGGCGCGGCAAAGATGAGTGAGTCCACGCGGTCCAGTATCCCGCCGTGGCCCGGAATGAGCTTGCCGGAGTCTTTGGCGCCCGCGGCGCGCTTCAGCATCGACTCTGCCAGATCGCCGGCCTGGGCGGCCGCGCCGGCCAGCGGACCGAGCGCCAGGCCCAGCAGCACCGGCTGGCCGAGGGCCCAGAAGCCGATCGCTCCTACCGCCGTACTCGCGGCAAGGCCGCCGACGAGGCCCCAGTAGCTCTTGGAGGGCGAGATGTGGGCCATGAACTTGCGCTTCCCCAGAGCGATGCCGACCACGTACGCGCCGGTGTCGAAGGCCCAGACGAGGAGGATCGTCAGCAGGATCCAGCCCCGGCCGGCATCGAGGGCCACGGGCCAGGACGCTGCGGGCGCGCTTCCCGCCAGAGCCGGCGCGGCCAGCCCGATGCGTACCAGCGCGCCGAGCAGGCCGACATAGAGGGAACCGAACGCGGCGGCCATCCAGGTCGCGAAGCCCGCCTTCGTGTCTTTGACCGGCAGTGCCGCCATGCCCATCGCGATCAGGACAGCGGCCACGAGGAGGTCGCCGTAGCCAGCCAGCCACGCCGGAGCAGCGATGTCCGCGGCCACGGCCAGCGCCCCGGGCAGCATCAGCCAGGCCGGGACCGCGTATCCGGCTCCGTCCAGGAGGCGTGCCAATTCCCAGGCCGCGACGACTGCGAAGATCCCGATCAGCGCGCCGAACCACGGCTCGCCGGCGGCGAGCACGAGCAGAAGCGGAGGCACGAATATGAGGATGCTGAGCGCCCGCCGAGCCATCGCCTGGCCTCCCCTAACGCCCGAACCGGCGTTGCCGGCCCGCGTACTCGATGAGCGCCTCGTCCAGGTGCGCGGGGCCGAAGTCGGGCCACAACACCCGACAGAAGTACATCTCGGCGTACGCGGTCTGCCAGATCAGGAAGTTGGACAGCCGCTCGTCGCCACCGGTCCGGATGACCATGTCCGGGTCCGGCTGGCCGGCGGTGTACATCGCCCCGGCCAGCGTCTCTTCGTCGATCTCCTCCGGGCGGACCCCGGCCGCCACTATCTTGCGGGTGGCGTCGACGATCTCCGTTCGGCCGGAGTAGTTGAAGGCGATGTTGAGCTGCAGGCGCGTGCCGCCGCTCGTGGCCTCCAGGGCCTGCTGGATCGAGGCGCGCGCTTCCGGCGGCAGCTCGTCCATGCGGCCGAGCAGCCGGACGCGCGCACCCTGGGCTACGAGTTCGGCCGTCTCGTTTCGGATGACCTGCTCGAGCAGGCCGAACAGGCCGGCCACCTCTTCGTCCGAGCGGGCCCAGTTCTCGCGACTGAACGCATAGAGCGACATCACTCCGATGCCGCGCCGCACGGCATGGCGAATGATCTCGCGGATCCCCTCCACGCCGGCCGCGTGACCCTCCATCTCGGTCTTGCCGTGAGCGCGAGCCCAGCGCCGGTTGCCATCCATGATGATGGCCACGTGGCGCGGCAACTCCTCCGGCGGCACCGGAAACTCACCGGCGGCGGGGGTGCGTTCGGGTGCCCTCTCGGCCTCATCCCCGCAGGGGGCCGGCTCGGCCGGCCGCTCGCGATGGGCTATCGACGGAGAGTCGGTCGGACGGTCGATGGGCCGGCCCATCAGACCTCCATGATCTCCTGCTCTTTGACCGCTCCCACGCGGTCGACCTCCGCGACGTGCTTGTCGGTGATCTTCTGGATACTGTCGTGCTCGCGGTGCGACTCGTCCGCGCTGACGACACCGTCGTGCTCCTGCTTCTTCAGCTCGTCCACGGCCTCGCGGCGCAGGTTCCGGATCTCGACGCGCGCTTCTTCCATGCGCTTGTGAACCTGCTTGACCAGGTCGCGGCGCCGTTCTTCGGTGAGCATGGGGATGTTGAGCCTGATAACCGTACCGTCGATGTTGGGCACGAGGCCGATGTCGCTCTTGGTGATCGCCTTCTCGATGGCCGAGACCGCGTTCCGATCCCAGGGCTGGATCACGATCTGGCGCGGCTCGGGCACGTTGATGCCCGCGATCTGATTCAGCGCCGTCGGGGTGCCGTAGTACTCGACCACCAGGTGGTCCACGATCGAGGTCGAAGCCCGACCGGTCCTGATGCCCTGCAGATCGCGCTCCAGCACCTCCACGGCGCGAACCATCTTGTGCTCGGCTGCGGTCAAGGTCTCGGCGGTCATGCCTGGCTGCCTCCGGATATCAACGTCCCGACGGTCTCGCCGACGGCGACTCGAGTGATGTTCTGGGGCTTGTTCAAATCGAACACGACGATAGGAGTGTCGTTCTCCATGCACAGCGACACCGCTGTCGCATCCAGCACGCCGAGACGCTGAGCCAGAACCTCGGAGTAAGTCAGCTTCTCGTAACGCCTGGCGTTCGGATTCGTGACCGGGTCGGAGTCGTACACCCCGTCGACCTTGGTGGCCTTGAGGATGACCTCCGCGTGGATCTCGACGGCCCGGAGCGCCGCGGCGGTATCGGTGGTGAAGTATGGGTTGCCGGTGCCGGCAGCCAGGATGATGACCCGCCCCTTCTCCAGGTGGCGGACCGCCCGGCGGCGGATGTACGGCTCGGCAACTTCGTTCATGGCAAGGGCGCTCATGACCCGGGTCGGCACGCCGGCCTTCTCGAGAGCGTCCTGGAGCGCCAGGGCGTTCATAACGGTGGCCAGCATGCCGATGTAGTCGCCGGTGGCGCGATCCATGCCTTTGGCGGCCGCCGCCATGCCGCGGAAGATGTTCCCGCCGCCGACGACGATGCCGATCTCGACACCGAGCCCGTGAACCTGGGCGACCTGAGCCGCGATGAACTCGCAGAACGCCGGATCGACGCCGTACTGGCGAGCACCGAGGAGAGCCTCACCGGACAGCTTCAGCAGGATCCGGTGGTACCGCGGCTGGCCGAGGGGGCCGTCTGCGCCTGCGCCGGTTTCGGGCTGTCCGGACATGGCGTCGGTCGCCTGGGTCACTGCTACAACTCCTCACCAAGTTCGAAGCGAACGAACCGGCGAACCTGGATGTTCTCCCCGGTCTTGTGGATGGCCTCGGTGATCAGCTGGCCGACGGTGATCTCCTGATCGCGGAACGGCTGCTCCACGAGGACGACCTCGCCGTACCACTTCTTGAGCTGGCCCTCGACGATCTGCGCACGGACTGCCTCGGGCTTCTTCTGGACGGTGTCGGACTCGGCCAGTTCGGCCTTCTTGGCTTCAAGCACGCCGGCCGGAATGGCATCGACGGTGGGGTACAGCGGCCGCAACCCGGCGACCTGGATCGCCAGATCGCGGACGAGGCGCTGGAACTCGTCGGTGCGGGCCACGAAGTCTGTCTCGCAGTTGACCTCGATCAGAACCCCGATCTTGCCGCCGGTGTGGATGTAGCTCGCAACCAGGCCCTCGTTGGCCGCGCGCCCGGCTCGCTTGGCCGCCGCCGCCATGCCCCGCTCCTTCAGAAGAGCGACGGCCTTCTCGAGGTCGCCGCCAGTCTCCTCGAGGGCGCGCTTGCACTCCATGACTCCCGCGCCGCTCTGCTCGCGGAGGTTCTTGACACTCTCAGCAGTGATGACCGCCATCGGTTCTCGTTTCTCCTATCGTCTGCGCCCTGCCGGCTCTCGAACTCGTCGGCAGCCGGCCCAGGCGTGGATTGGATTTCTCAGTGAGCTCGGGGCTTCTCCTCACCCTCGTTGTCACGCGGGTGGGACGGGATGACCCGAGCGGCCGCCGCGCCGGGAAGGAGCACGTCCTCCTCTTCCTCGGCGTCGGGTTCGAATGTCAGGGCAGCGCCGCCGGCAAGGGCCGCGACCAGCTCTTCGGAAGCGGTCTCCTCCACCTCCGGCTCGGCCACCGGCTCCGGCACCTCGGCCTCGCCAGTCGCCCGACCACCGCGGTCGCGCTGGCCTTCGATGCAGGCCTCCGCCACGAGCTGGCAAAGCAGCCGGATGGCCCGGATGGCGTCGTCGTTGGCCGGGATGATGTAGTCCAGCTCGTCCGGGTCCACGTTGGTGTCGCCGGTGCCGATGATCGGGAGTTCGAGCTTTCGGGCTTCCGTCACGGCGATGCGCTCGCGGTGCGGGTCGACGATGAAGACCATGCCGGGCAGCCGCTTCATCTTGCGGATGCCGCCGAAGGAGTCGCGCAGATGGTCCATCTGCTCGACGAGATCGGCCGTCTCTTTCTTCGTCAGCCGCTCGAAGTCGCCGCTCGCCTGGCGGGCCTCGAGCTGGTCGAGGAGGGCGATGCGCTTCTTGATGGTGATGAAGTTGGTCAGCATGCCACCGAGCCAGCGGCGGTTGACGTAGGGCTGGCCGGCGCGGATCGCCTCCTGGGAGACGGGCTCCTGGGCCTGTTTCTTGGTGCCAATGAAGAGCACGCTATCGCCCCGGGCGACCGTTTCACGGGCGGCCGCGAGGGCGAGGTCCAGGCGCTTGACGGTCTGCGCCAGGTCGATGATGTGGATCCCGTTGCGCTCCGCAAAGATGAAGGGCTTCATCTTGGGATTCCAGCGGCGCGTCTGATGGCCGAAGTGGATCCCGGCCTCCAGCAGCGCTCGCATCGAAACGGACGGCATGAACTGACCTCCTGCGGTTGATTCCTCCGCAGCGCTCCTGTCGGGAACCGGCCCGCTCACACTCGGTGGCGGCTCCGGCACCGCCCCGACATGGCGGCCCTGCGTGTGTACTCCGCTTCCCCGCTACGAGCGGGCACGCGGGAACCGTCGCAACCTGCGACGGCTTCGAGGGAGTCTAGCACAGGCATGTCGGCCGGAACGGCCTTCCGGTCCTCACACGAAGCCAAGGGCGACTCCGGTCGCGCTCGCGGCGACTCCGGACCGGCACGACGTCGAAGGGCCCTCAATGCCAATTCCGCCTCGCTGTGCCCCTGGCCGCCGGGTAACCTGACGCCCATGCGGCCAAAGGGCCCGATCAGACGGCAGAGGCCGATCCTGGCTTCATTACTCGCGCTGTGCTGCGCGGTCGGCTGCGGTGGCGGCGCGGTCAATTCACCACCCGTGCCGGCGGCAACCTACTCGGCGACGCCGCTGCCTTCACCGGTGCCCACGACAACGACCGCTCTCCCGTTCCCCACCGGAGCCAGGACACCGGTGCCGCTGGTGCCGATCGTGGGATTCTGGTCGAGCCGCCGTTCGATCGGGCTTGCCGAAACGGCGCGGCTGGTGGCGGGCAACTTCGACGCCGTCAAGCCTGCCGTTTCGCAAGTGCTCATGCAAGACACCGACGCCCAGGCGCTCGGGCAAAGCGTGCACGTAACGATCGGGGCCGGCGTCCGCATCGCCTCCGCCGCCGAAGTCAAAGCCGCCGTGCGGGCCTCCGGCAGCGCCATCGGGATCGTTCGGGCGGACGAAGTCACGCCGGACGTACGAGCCCTGGCCGTCGGCAACGCCTCTCTATTCGGCTCGGGCCGCGTCGACACGATCAACGACTGGCCGCTCACCGTGTCATCGAGCGTCCCCTCGGCGTTCGACCCGCAGAAGGCGTGGGTGCTGGCCGCCGGCGGAGATGTCAACTTCGAGCGCAACGTATATCTGTACGCGGTCAAGAAGGGCCGGGGCGCGGATTATCCCTGGAACGGCGGCTACGCCGAGATCAAGCGTCGCGTCTGTTGCGGCTTCGAGAAGAACTTCCGCGTCCTCGGCCGGCTGACCGGTGGGGCGGGCGCCGTTCGGGACCTGCTCAGCAAGGCCGACCTGACCCTGATCAATCTGGAAGGACCGGCCCCGAACGATTTCGTCTATCACGAGGACGGCCTGTCGTTCAGCTTCGACCCCGAATTGCTTGTGGGTCTCCGGAACGCCGGCATCGACGGCGTCTCGATGGCCAACAACCACGTTCGCAATGCCGGCAGCCGAGGCGTCCTCGACACGATCCGCAACCTCGACGCGATCGGCGTCAAGCATGCCGGTGGCGGCGCGAACGTGGCCACGGCGTCGCGGCCGGCGCTCTTCGCGGCCGGGGGGATGGTCGTGGCATTTCTCGCCTACGACCAGCTTCAGGCCGGCAACTTCGCGACGGCGTCGCGGCCGGGCGCCGCCCCCTACTCTCTGCCGGCCGTGGTCGCCGACATCAAGGCCGCCCGGGCAGCCGGCGCGGATTTCGTGGTCGTCATGCCGCACTGGGGCGCCGAGTACAGCCTGTACGTCAGCCGCCAGCAGCGGAGCGACGCGGCGGCGATGGTCGCCGCTGGGGCGGACGTGATCCTGGGCAGCCACTCCCACTTCACCGGGGCCATCGAGACGATCGACCGACCGGACCTGGGTCCCGCCTTCGTCGACTACTCGCTGGGCGACCTGCTATTCGACCTCAACTACAGCGAGGCGACCCAGGAAGGCGTCGTGGCCGACCTGACGTACGTCGGGCGGCGGCTCGTCCAGATCGACCTGCGGCCGACGATGATGGTCGACCACTCACAGGTCAACCTGCTCGATCCGGCCGGCGACGGCCAGGTCGTGCTGAGTCGCATCCGAACCGCTTCGAAGACCACTTTCCAGTCGTAGTCGTGGGTCTTGCCGAGCCTCCCGCTCAGGCCAGCGCGTCCCGGTACAACTTGACGCTCGGCCGGCCCGTCGGACCGGGCTCGACCACGGCCAGGTGGAGGGCGATGGGCAGGCGAGGCAACTCGACTCCGCCCGGCAGGCACCCGGCATCCAGCAGGCGCCCGAGCCCGGCGATCAAGGTGCCGCGCTTTCGAGCGTCGAACGTCTCCTCGGGCAGGCCGAACTGGCGGCTGCGGCGCCAGCGAACCTCGATGACGGCCAGCCTCGGCAGAGCGCCCGGCTCGACGGCCACTATGTCCAGCTCGCTGCGACCGGCGTGGACGTTGCGGGCCAGGATCGTCCAGCCCCGGGCCGAAAGAAGGCGGGCCACCAGCTCCTCGGCCTCGTCGCCGGCTCGCTGTTTCGCCGTCCGCGTACGGGTCTCGCCGTCTGCCCGAACGGGAGCCCGGCTCCGTTCGCTCATTCTCGCCTCCGCCACTCAGTCGTCCGAGTCGCCGACCTCGATCGGAACCGCGTCGTCCGACGCCTCGTCCGCCCGGCCGCCGCACGGATCAATGCCCGAGGCATCCTCCCACAAGCTCATTTGCTCCCGATCACGGCACGGAGCGAAAGACAGGCGGTGGATTGGACTGAGGCCCAACGCGGCCAAACCGGCCCGGTGTTCCGGCGCCGCGTAGCCCTTGTTGCTCGCCAGGTCGTAGCCGGGATACAACCCGTCGAGCTCCGCCATCAGGCGGTCCCGAGCGACCTTGGCGATCACGGAAGCGGCCGCGACGGATGCGCACAGCCTGTCGGCGGAGACGAGGACGCGCTGGTGGATGGGGACTTCCGGCAGCGCCACCGCATCCAGGAGGAGGGCGTCAGGGCGGATCGAGAGCCTGGCCGCCGCCAGCGTGCTGGCCAGCAGGGTCGCCTGGAGGATGTTGATCCTGTCGATCAGCTCAGGGGCGACGAAGGCGATGGCATAGGCAACCGCGTGCGCCCGGATCTCGACGTCCAGACGGCGCCGGTCCTCCGGCTTGAGCATCTTGGAGTCGCGCAGGCCGCGGGGCAGCCAGCCTGGAGGCAGGATGACGGCGGCCGCGGTCACGGGTCCGGCGAGACAGCCACGCCCGACTTCGTCGATGCCGGCGACGTAGCGGTAGCCGCGAGACCAGAGAATCCGCTCCTCGGCGAAGTCCGGGTCGAGCCGCTGACGATGCCACAGCGCGACTTCGAAGCGGCCGCCCGGGGCGGCCGGGGCGAAAACAGTAGGACCCCGACGTGTCGCTTTGCGCGACCGAACGGGGTCCTCCAGTCGATGGCCGGAGAGGCGGGGGCCGGGCACTGGCTCCCCGTCCTTCTAGCTTTTTGTGCGGCGTTCGCGCAGGGTCGCCGCCTTGCCCACGCGATCGCGCAGGAAGTACAGCTTGGCGCGGCGCGCCTGACCGTGGCGCATGACTTCGATCTTGTCGATGCGAGGGCTGTTGACCTTGAAGGTCCGCTCCACGCCCACACCGCTCGCGATTCGGCGAACGGTCATGGATCGCTGGATGCCGCCGGCGCGCATCCGCAACACGACGCCTTCAAACACCTGGATGCGCTCGCGGGTGCCTTCGACTACGCGTGCGGAAACGCGCACGGTGTCGCCGGGGGCGAGTTCCGGCAGGTCGGTCCGGATCTGATCCGCTGTTACCTCGTCGAGGACGGTCACGTCGTTCCCTACTCTTCGTCAAGCGGCGCTGCTGCGCTCATTGGCCAATATCCACGCAGCCACGCTGCGAAAGGCGCATGAAATGAGGCCGCCTGAGCGACCGACGGCGAAGCTTACCACAATGAATCGCCCCTGCTCATCCCCGGAACTGCCCGGCGTTGTGTCAGTCGTCGCCGATCTGCCCGCGGCCCTCGGCCGCGACGGACTCTTCGATGGCGGCGACGCTTTCCTCGTGCGAGACCTCGGCCAGAAGCTTCGCCTCTTCCTTGCTCATCGGGCGGTCCTCGAGCAGATCGGGGCGATATCGCCACGTCCGCCGCAGGGCCTCCTTGAGGCGCCACTTGCGCACGGCCTCGTGGTGGCCGCTCGTCAAGACCGCGGGCACCGACATGTCATCGAATGCGGGCGGGCGGGTGTACTGCGGGTATTCCAGCAGCCCGATCGTGAACGACTCCTCGGCCGTCAATTCGGCGTCGATCGCCCCGGGGAGCAGGCGCATGATCGAATCCACCACGACCAGGGCGGGTATCTCGCCGCCAGAAAGCACGTAGTCGCCGATCGAAAGCTCCATGTCCACCATGGACCTGACCCGCTCGTCCACGCCTTCATACCGCGGGCACAGGAAGATCAGATGCGGTCGTCCGGCGAGGTCGTGGGCGCGACGCTGGCTGAAGACCTCACCGCCCGGATCGAGCAGGATGACCGTGCTCTCGGGCCGGCGCATGACGGCCAGGGCTCCCGCCACCGGTTCGGGGCGAAGCACCATGCCCGCTCCGCCACCGTAGGTGTAGTCGTCCACCGTCTTGTGGCGGCCCAGGCCCCACTGGCGCAGGTCGTGGACCCGCACCTGGGCCAGGCCGCGGCTGACGACCCGGCCGGGGATGCTCTCGGCCAGCGGGCCTTCGAACATGGCCGGGAACAGCGTCAGGACTTCGACTTCGAGCGGCGGACGGGCCGGGGGGACGCCCTCTTCCGCCGTCACCGCGGCTCCTCCACGTCGGGTTCATCGGGCTTGTCCGGTTCCTCGCCGTTCAGACCGAGCGCCTCGGCGTCGATGACGATCTCGCCGCGCGCGGGCGCGAACACGCGGACCACGGTCCGAACCACGGGCACGTCGATCTCGCCCGCGGCGCCCGCGACGACGAGCACCTCGGCGCCGCCGGCGCGATACAGGTCCGTGACCTTGCCAAGAACGTTGCCGCCGACGTCGGTGACCTGCACGCCGACGACCTGATGCCAGTAGTACTCACCCCGGGCCAGTTCCTCGCCCGGTGCGACGACCGCCTCCAGATAGACGTCGCGCAGCTTCTCGGCAGCTGTGCGGTCCTCTATCTCGGCGAACCGGACCCGCCAACCCTTGGTGTCGGTATTCGATTCGACGATCGTCAGCGGATCGTCGCCACCTTCGACGAATAGCGAGCGGCCGACGGCGAACCGCTCCTGCTCGCGATCTGTCAGGGCCTCGAGCCGGAGCGTGCCGCGCAGGCCGTGGAAACCGCGAACTTGCGCGACTACCAGACGCTCGCCTGCGCTCACGGCTTCCGCGCCCGCGTCCCCGACCTACCGAGGATGCTCATGCGGAAACTCAGCTGATCTCGAGAGAGACTGATTCGCCCTCTCGGGCCGAGCTGACCTTGAGCAGGGTCCGGAGCGCCTTGGCGACGCTGCCATTGCGGCCGATCACCTTGCCCATGTCGTCTTCGGCGACATGCAGCTCGATGACGGTGCCTTCCGGTCCTCGACGAACCTCGACCTGAACGGCGTCGGGGTCGTCCACAAGGTTCTTGGCGACGTATTCGACCAGATCCTGGGCTGCCATTGATGTCCTCTTCCCGTGCTAGTCCGCGAATGGTCCGAGGCCGGCTGGGCCGGCCGGGCAACCGCCTAAGCGGACTTGGCGGTCTTGGTAGCCTTGGCGGCCGGCTTGGTTTCGGCCTTGGGCATCACGCCGGCATTGCGGAGCAGGCGGGCGACGGTGTCGGAGGGCTGCGCGCCCTTGGCGAGCCAGCTCTTGGTCTTCTCGTCGTCGACCACGAACTCGACCGGCTCGGTCCTGGGGTTGTAGTGACCCAGAGTCTCGATCGAGCGGCCATCGCGAGCGTTTCGGCCCTCGATGACGACGACCCGGTACGAGGGCTGCTTGGTGGCTCCGACGCGGGTAAGGCGGATGCGAACTGCCATTTGTTGGTCTGCTCCTCCTGAGCTTGAGGGGGCTCGGGCCCTGCCTACTTGGCCGTCACCACGAGCCGAAGAGTGACTGTTTCACCGTCGATGACCGCCATAGCGCTGCCACCGACATGTTCGACGTAAGGCTTGTAGTTCAGGTCGTAGTACTGCTGCGACATGGAAGTCTGGAATATCTGGCTCGCCGTTGCCGGCAGATTCCAGTACGCGTAGCTGCTGTTGGACTCGCCGACGGCCGACATGGCCGACTTGAAGTCCGGCTGGGCGGCCAGCGAAGTGGCGGCCGTCGTGTCGATCATGGCCCGGGCGAAGTCCTCGCCGTACCCGATGAAGACGATGTCGTCCGTGGCCGCGACGCTGATCTTGATGGGGTCGGCACCCGTGATTGAGGACGGCACGTCGACCATGGTGACGGTGTGGCCCTTGTACGTGTCGTAGCTCTCGGTCAGGCCGAGCGAGCCGCCTCCAAGCGCGACCAGCGTGCTGACCATGGCCCGGCGGCCGTCGCCGTCGCTGGCGTCGCTGGTCTTGATTACGAAACCGCCGCTGAGTTGCCCCGCCGCATCGGTCAGAACCAGCGCTCCGTCGCCGATCCAGGTCAGGCCGCCGATGGCCTGCAGCGCGGTCTGGAGCTGCTGGAACGACTGCCGATCGGCGTCGGACGTTGCCGCCATGCCGACCAGGTTGATGTATGAGTTCAGGCTCGAGCCGATCGCATGAAGCTCAAAGACGCCGACGGTCGAACCGGGCAGATGGCCGGCCAGGTCGGACGGCTTGTTGCCACTGCTGACCAGGCCGTTGATCTTGGGCATCTTGATCTCGACGTCGATCCGATCGGACTCCGCCCGAACCGAGCCGACCAGCCACGCCGGCAGGTCCCCTTCGGCGAGGGATCCCATCTCGCTCATCATGCCCGCCGAGCCGAGGGCGCTCTTCATCAACGCCGCCGGATCCATGTAGAAAGTGGCGACGCAGTCGCCCGGGAGGGACTTGATGGCCGTGCCGTAGTTCTTGTCGTCCGCGAGCGAGCCCTTCGCCGGGGCGTCGAGCGCCGCCTTTACCGAGATTTCGTCTCCGGCCACGAAGACCCTGTCGGTGAACGCATAGGCCATCGGCTGGGCCTGCGAAGACACGAAGAGAGTCGTCCCGGCGTAGCCCTGCTGGCTGAATGTCGCTCCGCCGCGCGCCACTTCGGACGCCACCCAGCTCTCGCCGGCCGCTCGGTCCTTGATGGCTACGATCAGCACGCCCACGTCGGACGGCTGGCTGCCCAGCAACGAGTTCACTGCCGCCGCGTGGGTCGCGGCCAGCGACACCTCGCCTGTAGTCCAGCTCCTCAAAGCGTACGTGTACGTGAGGTCCGGCGAGATTGAGGCCGTAATTCGGTTGAGGATGTCGTCGAAGCCGGAGTCGAACTGGGCCCGATCCATGAAGCCCGGGAAGTGGCTCATGAAGTCGGCCAGGTTCTGGTGCTGGTCGCCCGGCAGGTCGGCGCGAACGTCCAGGAACACACTCGTGCCCTTGGGCGCGTAGGCGGCCGTAAGCGACGTGTTCGCGCCGGCCGCGCCGGACAGGAGGAACGCGCCCGCGACGCTGACGACGGCAACGATGAGGACGAGCCCGAGCGCGACGACCCAGCGGAGCCGGCCTGGTTTGCGCCCGCTCGCGTCGATGCCAGGGACCCAGGTGGGCCCGTCCGGTGGGAGCGTCGTCCAGGGGGCGTTGGCGGGCGCCCCGTATCCCCAACCCTGTGGGGACGCCTGCGGTGGCTGCCACGGCTGCTGAGGCTGCTGCGGAACCGGCGGCTGGTTCGGCTGGCCCGGCTGGTTCGGCTGGTTCGGCTGGTTCGGTTCCATGGTCGGCCCCTCCTTAGCGCGGTCCGGGGAGGCCGGGCATACCGCCCAGACCCGGCGGCATCCGGCGCCCGAGCTTGCCTCCGGACAGCTGCTTCATCATCTTCTGCAGCTCCCCAAACTGCTTGACGATGGCGTTGACGTCCTGTAGCCGCGTCCCCGATCCCTCGGCGATGCGCCGCCGCCGCCGGCCGTTGAGAATGTTCGGGTCTCTCCGCTCGTCGGGCGTCATGGAGCGGATGATCGCCTGGACGCGCCTGAGATCGCCGCGATCGACGGCCGCCTGAGCCTGCTTGGCCATGCCGCCCAGGCCGGGGATCATTTCGAGCAGCTGGCCCATCGGGCCCATCTTCTGGACCTGCTCCATCTGCTCGAGCATGTCCTCCAGGGTGAAGCTGTTCTTGCGCAGCTTCTCGGCCATCCTGGTCGCCTGCTTCTCGTCGTACGTCTCCTGGGCACGCTCGATGAGCGTCATGACGTCGCCCATGCCCAGGATGCGGCCGGCGAGACGGTCCGGGTGGAACGGTTCCAACGCGTCCGTCTTCTCGCCGGTCCCCAGGAATTTGACCGGCAGCCCCGTTACGGCGCTGATCGAGAGCGCGGCACCGCCGCGGGCGTCGCCGTCGATCTTGGTCAGGATCAGGCCCGTAACGGGCACGGCTTCGGCGAAAGCCTGGGCCACGTTCACCAATTCCTGGCCGGTCATGGCGTCCACGACCAGCATCGTCTCCGACGGTTTGACGGCCTTGGCTAGATTCGCGATTTCGGCCATGAGCACGTCGTCCACTGTCAGGCGACCGGCCGTGTCGAGGATGACGGTGTCGCGAACCTGCTTGCGGGCGGCGTCCAGGCCGCCCTTCGCGATCGCCAGCACGTCCGTGCCGGCGGGGGCGCGGTACACCGGCACGTCCAGCGACTTGCCGAGGGTCTCGAGCTGGTCGGCGGCAGCGGGCCGGTACGGGTCCGCGGCGACCATGATCGGGCGGCGGCCCTGCTTGACCAGGTGGCGGGCAAGCTTGGCGGCGCTGGTCGTCTTGCCAGATCCCTGCAGGCCGACGAGCACGATCACCGCGGGCGAGCCGGTCAGGTGGAAGGCGCGGTCGCCGGCGGACAGGAGCGCGACCAGCTCTTCGTTGACGATCTTGACGACCTGCTGGCCGGCCGAAAGGCTCTCCAGGATCTCCGCTCCGGTCGCCCGCTCGCGCACACGGGCGACGAAGTCCTTGACGACCTTGAAGTTGACGTCGGCCTCGAGGAGCGCCAGCCGGATCTCGCGCATGGCGGCGTCGACGTCGGCCTCGCTGACCCGCCCGCGCCCGGTAAGCGTGGACAGAGTCTTGCGCAGCCTGTCGCTCAGCGCATCGAACATGACCGGGGTTGGACTCCTGATCCATCCCGCCGACCCGGCAGTTGGGCCGACGTTGGGCCGCGGATTCTGGCGGCACCGAAAGCTCGCGAAGTCTACCCCATCACGACCGAGGCGGATAGCCGGCTTAGGGGCGTGGTTCCGCTTCCTCGGCCCACCCGGCCGGCGCGCGGGCCGTTGCCAATACGCCCGAACTCCCCGTACGCGTACAAGCCACAGACGAAACCTGTTCGCGCGGCGGTCCCGGCCGGGCCACGGAGTTCAGGGTTGGTAGGTAAGTGCAGTGGCAGAGCCGCGATTGCTGTCGTACCAACTGCCTCCAACGAGCAGCGCTCGACCGTCGGCCAGGCGTGTCAAGGCGTACATACCCCGAGTGTCCGGCATCGAACCGGTAGGTTCGAACGTAGCCGTCGCCGGATCGAATAGCTCGCAAGACTCGAGCGTGCCGACCTTGCCATCGCCCCCGATGACGAGGACCCGGCCGTCGTCCAGCAGCAGCGCCCCGTGGTCGAAGCGGGCTGCGATCAACGAGCCCGTGAGGGAGAACTTACCAATGGCCGGATCGTAGATCTCCGCCGAGGCCAGCGAGTTGCCCAGATTGACCTCGATTTGCCCGGGGCGTCGCGCCGGGTCCAGGCCGCCGGCCACGAGAACCCGGCCGTCGGCCAGCAGGGTGGTGGAATACGCTTCGCGGGCCACGTTCATCGAGCCGGTGGAGGCGAACTTGCCCGTCGCGGGGTCGAAGATCTGAGCGTGTCGGGACGCCGTGCTGAGCAGTAGAACCCGGTCATCCCTGAGGACGATGGCCCCGCTGGCGTTCGTTGGCTGATCCATGTACCGACCGGGGTCCTCTTCGATCTTCCCCACAGGCGAGAACTTGTCCGTGGAAGGATCGTAAAGCTCAGCCGTGGCAGGGCCTCCGCCGGCAACGAGCACGCGGCCGTCCGCCAGTAGCACGGCGGCCTGAAATCTCCTCACCGCACCCATTGAGCCCGTTGGGCTGAACGCGCCCGTGGTCGGGTCGTACAGTTCCGCACTGTCGTTGTCTCCGCCAGTAACGAGAACGCGTCCATCCTGCAGTAGCGTCGCAGTGTGGCCGAACCTCTTCACCGCCATGGAACCGGTCATGGTGAAGGCGCCGAACGCGGGATCGTAGAGCTCGGCCGTGGCGAGACTGCCCTCGTCTGCGTTCTCGCCACCGGCAATGAGGACGCGGCCATCGCCGAGCGTGGTCGCGGTGGCTCCTTCGCGGGCGGTCCCGAGCCACTCGGTCGCAGCGAAGGTCCCCGACAGGGCTTTCGGCGCCGGGGAGACCGTGGCGGTTACGGACGGCAGCGGGCTGTCGGACGGAGTCGCGACTGCGGTTGAATCGCTCGAAGGCGGCCGGCTCTGCGAAGTCCTCGGTGACCCGCAGCCGGAGACCGTGGCGGCGAAAGCGACGGCAGCCACCACGATTCTGATCCCAAAGCGACCCATCCCCAGGCCCTCCTTCGATGCTCGAACGCCAACCGGCGAACTTGGACGCGGCGGGCACGAGATCGTGACGGCACCCTTCTGCGCGAAGGATGCGTCTGCCAGAGCATCCGGGTCGTGCGGGTGGCCGTTCAGTGCTGGTAGACGAGGGCGCCGCCGATGCCGGAGGGGTGCTCGGACGAGCTGCCGCCGGCGAGCAGGACCCTGCCGTCGGCGAGCACGCTCACGGCGTACCTGGCCCGAGCATCCGGGATCGATCCGGTCGGCCCAAACCTGCCGGTGGCCGGGTCATACAGCTCGCACGACCAGAGCGCGCCGTCCGAGCCCTCGCCACCAATGACCAGTACTAGACCATCGTCCAGCAAGACGGCTCCGTGATCAAAGCGCGCTGCGATCATCGAGCCCGTCCGCGCGAACTCGCCGGTGCCAGGATCGAATACCTCGGCCGAAGCCAGGGAATCCTTTGGGTTGACGAAGAACTGGCCCGTCCGGTGAATCGGGGCCAGGCCGCCCGCGACCAGCACCCGGCCATCCGCCAGGAGAGTGGCGGAGTACGCCTCCCGAGCAACACTCATGCGGCCCGCGCCGGTGAACTTGCCGGTTGCGGGATCGTAGATCTCCGTCATGCGGGAATCGCCCGCGCCGCGCATGCCCACGACGAGTACTCGGCCATCAGGCAGCAACAGAGCCCCGGGGCTGTCCGCCGATACGTCCATCGAGCGCGAGCGCTCCTGGCTCATCGAGCCGGTCCCGGTGAACGTGCCGGTCGCCGGGTCGTACAGCTCCGCGGACGCATCACCTTCGCCGCCCATGATGAGCACCCGTCCGTCCCGCAGAAGCACGGCCGCGGCGAGCCGCCTGGGCCTGGTCATGCTGCCGGTCGGCGTGAAGGTGCCGACGGCCGGGTCGAATAGCCCCGCGTTGGCCGAATCCCCGCCGGCGATGAGCACACGTCCGTCCGCCAGAAGCGTCGCCGTGTGGCCCGACCTGACGACAGACGAGGAACCCGCGGACGCGAACGTACCGGCGTGAGGATCGTAGAGTTCCGCGCTGGCGAGGTCGCCAATCTGGGCGTTCCAGCCGCCCACTATCAAGACCCGCCCGTCGCGCAGCATTGTCGCGGTCGCGTCGTCGCGAGCTGCATTCAGCGAGCCGGTGGGTACGAAGTGCCCCAAGCGCAGCCTCGGGGTGGCCGTCGCCGGCGGTGTCGCCACCGGCGTGACGATCGTGCCGGACGAGACGGCTGCTGTCGGGCTCGACTTAGGCCCGGGACTCCAGCTTGACCGCGATCCCGTGCCGCAACCGGAAAGCAACGCGGCACAGCCGATGACCACGCACATCTTGGAAAGCCGCTTCCGCATCGCTCCACGTCCTCCCTCGAGGATCGGCCGTTCGAGCCCAGCCCTGGACGGCGACGGCGGGCCGCTATGTGACGGCAGAGATGCTAGGCGAACAACGCGTCGACGAAGGCCTCGGGGTCGAAGGGCACGAGGTCGCCCAGCTTCTCGCCCACTCCCACGAAGCGGACGGGCACCTTGAGCGCGTCCTCGATGGCGAAGACGATACCGCCCTTGGCGGTCGAGTCGAGCTTGGTCAGGACGATGCCCGTCAGCCCGACGGTGTCGTGGAAGACCTTCGCCTGCGACAGGCCGTTCTGGCCGGTCGTGGCGTCCAGGACGAACAGGACCTCGGGGCGGGCGCCGGGGAGGCGCTTGTCGATGACGCGGCGCATCTTGGCCAGCTCGTCCATCAGGTTCGACTTGGTGTGGAGGCGGCCGGCCGTGTCGGCGATGACGATGTCGACGTTGCGGGCGACTGCCGCGTCGAGGGAGTCGAAGATGACGGCCGAGGGATCCGCGTCGGGCGCGTGGGCCACGAACTGGCAGCCGGAACGATCGGCCCAGATGCGGAGCTGATCTATCGCCGCGGCGCGGAAAGTGTCGGCCGCGGCGAGCAGCACGGACGACCCTTCCAGGCGGTACCGATGAGCCAGCTTGCCGATGGTCGTGGTCTTGCCGGTACCGTTGACGCCGACCATGAGCAGCACGGCCGGCTGGCCCGGGGGCCCGGGCGCGGGGCGCCAGCCCGGGTCGTTGTGGATGAGCAGAGCCGTCAGTTCGGCGCGCACGGCCGCCTCGGCCGACTCGGCATCCTTGCGGCCGCGGGCGCGTTCCACGACCTCCATCGCCAGGGCGCCACCGACGTCGCCGGCGATCAACTGCTCCTCGACCGAATCCCAGTCGGCGTCGGCAGGGCCGCTCTTGAGCAATCCCCGTAGGCGCGACATGAAACCGCCGCGGCTCTTCTCGAGCCCGGCGCCCAGGTCGCCTGGGGCATCCTCCCCGGTCGAAGGCGCGGTCGGGGGAACGGCCGGCCGGTCAGGCAGGAACGAGGGTGCGGGGATCGAAGGCGTGGGCGTGGCCGCAGGCGCGCCTAAAGGCTCGGCTGAAGCCGAAGTAGCCAGCTGGGCCGGGGGCTCGGCAACCGCGGCAGGCTCGGCTGAAGCCGGGCTTTCGGCCGCAACTTCCGGCGTCTCCGGGGCTTCCGGCGGTCGTTCTTCTTGCTCCTTGGGTTTTCGACGCCAGAACAGGGCTTGCCTCCCGTCAGCCAGCGTTCGCGGCAGCCTTCTTGCGGGCCACCTCGTCCGCCAGCTCGCGCGCCTCTTCCAGGCGCAGGCTGATCACGCGACTGACCGCGTCGTCGCCGACCGTGACGCCGTAGAGCGCGTCGGCGGTCTCGATCGTGCCGCGATTGTGCGTGATCACGAGGAACTGCGTCTGCTCCGCGAGGCTACGCAGCGCGTCGGCGAAGCGGCCGACGTTGGCTTCGTCGAGCGCCGCGTCGACTTCGTCGAGGACGCAAAACGGGACCGGATGCACTTCCAGCATCGCGAAGAGCAGGGCCACGGCCGTGAGGGTGCGCTCGCCGCCGGACAGCATCGACAGCGGCTGGGCCTTCTTGCCGGGTGGGCGGGCGGTGATCTCGATGCCGGTGGCCGCGAGATCGTCCGGCTCCGTCAGGCTCAGCCGGGCGAAGCCACCACCGAAGAGCTGGCGGAAGCGCGCGTCGAACGCGGTCTCCAGGGCGTGGAACGTCTCGCGGAACTGAGTCGAGATCATGGCGTTGAGGTCGCCGATGAGCTGGCGGGTCTTCGAGATGGCGTCGAGCAGGTCCGCCCGCTGCGTCTCGAGGCCGTCCAAGCGGGTCCGCAGGACGTCGTACTCCTCGGCCGCGAACGGGTTGGCGGCCCCGAGCTCGTGGAAGCGGCGTCGCAGGCCGGCCAGTCGGCTGGGGCTCGGGGCTTCCACGGCGGGGGCCTCGGACCAGCGCGCCGCGGCGGCGGCCAGGGCCGCTTCCAGGAGGGCGGCCAATTCTTCGTCGTCCTCGGTCGCAGCCAATTCCGAAACCGCCGCCAGATCGGAAGCCGGGGCGGAAACCGGCGGAGGTGTTGAGACGGCGGCTTCGTCGTCGAACTCGCCCTCGTCCCGGAGCAGCCTCAGGCCCAGATCCCCCAGGCCCGAAAGCTCGACCAGCGCCTGCTCGCGCACGGCGTCTACGGCCAAGCGCGATTCCAGCTCGGCGACTTCGGCGTTGCGGATCCGCTCCTGGCAACCTCGCAGCCGTTCTCGCGCCCGGCCCGCGGCCGCCTCGGCCTCGGCGAGCTGCGCCCGCGCGGCCGCCTCGGCGCCCCGTATCTCCTCCAGCTCGGCGCGTGCCGCCGTCTCACGGGCGATGGCGGCGGCCAGTTCCTCGCCAAGGCTCTCGCGCTCGGCCGCGAGTGCACGCTCGCGTTCGGCAAGTTCCGCGGTCTGGCGCTCCAGCTGGGCGATGCGGGTCTGGTCGAACTCCGCGGCCGCGGCGGCGCGGGCACGCTTCCCTTCCGCGTCCCGCCGACCCGCTTCCAGCGAGGCCTCTTCACCAGAGAGTTCGTCGCGGCGAGCCCGCATCGAGGCCACCCGAGTCTCCCACTCGTGCAGGGCGTGGGCGTGGTCGTCCCTCCCACTCGCGGCGCCCTGCGTGGGGGCGGCACCCTGTGTCGGGGCGGCACCCCGGGCCGTGGCGCCGTCCTCGCCGGCAGCGGCGGCGCCCTCGGCTTCTTTCGCCAACGCGGCCAGGCGGTCGCGGTCGGCTTCCGCGCGCGCCGCCTGGGCGGCACTCCAGCCCGCTTCCCGGGCCGCAGCCTCGAGATCGCGAGTGGCCCGGCGGTCGGCGTCCTCCGCGCTCCGGCGGGTTGCCGCGGCCCTGTTCTCCGAGTCGCGAGCGGCTTCCAGGGCGGCGCGCGCGGCGGCGGCGCGGCCGGTGGCGGATTCGGATTCGGCTGCCGCGGCGGTGGCTTCGGCGTCGAGGCGAGCCAGCTCTTCGCCCAGCCGCGCCAGCTCGGCCCGCCGATCCAGCAGCGACTCGGAGCGGCCGATCGCGATGACACCTGCTGCAGACACGACAGCCCCGTCGCGAGTGGCGACGATCCAGCCGGTCGGCAGATGCGGCTGAACTGACAGCGCCGAGTACAGGTCCGGCACCCACAGCGCCCGCTCGAGCAAACGCGTGGCGGCGCCGTTCGGATCGACCCGGATGGCCGACGTGAGCTCGCCGCCGCCGAAACCAGCCGCCGCGGCGGCGGCCGTTTCAGCCGCTTCGGCGGCGCGTGCCGCGCCACGGCCGGAACCCCGGCCGCCCGCCTGGGCCGCTCCCCCACTCTCCTCGATTATCAGAGTGCCGCGCTGCCCATCCAGCTCGGCCACGGCGCCACGCTCCACGACGTAGCCCCGCATCGCCTCGCCCAGAGCGGCTTCGACCGCGACGCGGAATCCGGCCTCCACTTCGAGTCCATCGGAAAGCGGCTTGCCGCCGGCCTTCCTGGCGACCCTGGCGATGCCGCGGGCCTCCTCCTCGGCCAGGCGCGCCGACATGCCTTCGTGCCGCCCTCGCAGGCTGGACGCCCTGCCGGCCAGGCCGTTCGCTCTTTCGGCCGCCGCCTGGCGCGCTCCCTCGGCCGCCTCGAGATCCCGGCGCGCCGCCTCTCGCGCTTCGGCCGCTTTCCTCTCGGCCGCGGCGGCCACATCGAGCGCCCCGCGCGGGCCCGAGCAGGCAGCCTCGGCGTCGGTGAGCTTTCTTGCCGTCAGGTCCGCGGCCGCTCGCTCGTCTGTCGCGGTCTTCGTCGCCTCGCCCAGCCTGCGCCGGGCCGTCTCGAGTTCGGCCGCCCGGGCCGCCTCGACCCGTCGCAGAGCCTCACGCGCTTCGCCTTCCGCCTGGCGAGCCGCGCGCATCGCGCCAAGCTCCTCCAGCGCCTCCGCCAGGGCGCGCTCGGCCTCGGCCACGGACGCCGACAGGGCCAGGTCCCGCGACGGAATCGGCGCCGCCATCTCGCGCCGCTGCGCTTCCATGTCCGTTTCCGCGGCCGCGCGCTCGGCCTCGAGCCGCTCTCGATCGCGCTGGACTGCCACCCGATCGCTGGCCGCTCGGGCGTCGCGCAGCTGTAGCTGGGTCAGCAGGGCGCGAGTGGACTCGTGAGCAGAGCGTGTCTGAGCCTCGGTCTCCGACCGCGACGCCAGGTCCCGCCCGATGTTGGCGGCGACTTCCTCCGCGCCCCGCAGGGCCGTCAGGGCGGCCTCCAGGTCGATCCTGCCGGCCGTCAGATGCCGGACCGCTTCGCGAGCCCTGGCGTCGGCCTCGTGCCAGCGAGATCGAGCCTGGGCAACCACGGCCAGGCCGTATTCGCGGCCGGCCGTCTGCCGGGATACCTGCTGCTCGGCCTGGGCCGCCAGCCTCCGCGCCTGCGGCCGCAGCTCGGCCAGAACGTCCTCGACGCGAGCCAGGTTGGCTTCCGCCTCGATCAGTTGCTCCTCGGCCTTCTTCTTGCGCCGCTCGTGACGCCGGACGCCGGCCACTTCCTCGAAGAGCGGCCGCCGCTCCTCGGGCCGCAGCGCCAGGGCCTGATCGACCATGCCCTGGCCGATGAACAGGAAGGCGTTGTCGGCCAGGTGGGCCGCGTCCAGAAGGTCGACGAGATCCTTGAGCCGGACGCGCTGCTTGTTGAGCAGGTAGTCGTTCTCGCCCGAGCGGAACAGTCTCCTGCCCATCTCGACCGTCTCGAAATCGATCGGGAGGAGGCGGTCCTCGTTGCCGAACACGAGTGTGACGTCGGCCATACCCAGGGCGGACCGCTTCTCCGAGCCGGCGAAGATCACGTCCTCGGACCGGCGCAGTCGGAGGGCCTTGCCCTGCTCGCCGAGAGCCCAGCGCAGCGCGTCGGCAAGGTTGCTCTTGCCGGAGCCGTTGGGGCCGACGATGGCGCTGATGCCGGGGCCGAACTCGACTAGCGTCCGCTCGCCGAAGGACTTGAAGCCCTGCAATCGCAGCGCCAGCAGGCGTGCCGGGGCCGTCATCGCGCCTTCCCCCAGCGGCTGCGTTCGGTGGCCTCAGAGGGCAGGCGGCCGGGAACCAGGGCGATCACCGGCTGTCACCGCCGGGCCGCCGGGTACGGCCGCGCGATCGGCCGCCGGGCCGAGCATCGGCAGGGCCCGCGTCCACGCCGGGAGGGGACGCCAGATCGACGCTGCCGAAGTCCACGTCCAGCTCGGTCCATGGTTCGTGGCGCGCGCTCTCCTGAACCAGCGTGTCCTCCCATTCCTCCCGCATCTCGGCGTCATCTGCGGTCGCGAATGCGATCAGCTCGGGCGCGCCTTCTGCCGCTCCGGCCAGATCGCCGGGCGACTTGCGCAGCAATTCGATTGCCCTCGCCGCCGCGCCAGTTTCTGCCATGCGCCGCGAGTGGCCTTCGCCCACGCCGATGACCCGGCCGGCGACGGCGACTTCGACGCGGAATATCTTGTCGTGGTCCGGACCCACCGCGTCGACGAGGCGGTACTGCGGCCGCTCCCCGGTCAACCGCTGGGTGAACTCCTGCAAGCGGCTCTTGGGGCTCTTGAGCGCCCCCAGGGGTCGATCCGACGTCAACTCCGGCATGGCCAGTGAGACCACGAAGGAACTGACCGCCTCGTAGCCGAGGTCCATGTAGACGGCCCCGACCACGGCCTCGAAGGCCGACGCAAGCAACGCCGGGCGGCGCCTCCCGCCCCGTTGAGACTCCCCTTCGCCGAGCAACATGTACTCGCCCAGCGAGAGGCGGCCGGCGAGGCGAGCCAGGCCGGCGGTGCTGACTATGGAAGCGCGTCGGGCGGAAAGAACGCCCTCATCGTCGTCGGGGTGACGGCGAAAGAGGGCGTCCGAGATGGCTAGGCTCACCACGGAGTCGCCGAGGAACTCGAGGCGCTCGTTGTGGCCGGCGGCAAGGTCCCGATGTTCGTGCAGATAGCTGCTGTGGATCAGGGCCTGTTGCAGCAGATCTAGATCACGTACCGGGAGCCCCAGCCGCTCGGCAAGAGCGGCCGCGGGGCGCATCTTGGCGGATGCGGGTTAGGCCGCGTGCTCGTCGATGTAGTCGACGGCATCCTGCACTGTGCGGATCTTTTCGGCGTCTTCGTCGGAGATCTCGGTACCGAACTCTTCCTCGAGGCTCATGATCAGCTCGACCAGATCAAGGGAGTCGGCGTTCAGATCATCGACGAACGAGGCTTCCGGCTTGACCTCGTCCTCGTCCACGCCGAGCTGCTCGACGACAATCTTCTTGAGCCGATCGTAGGTAGTGGCCACTGACGCCCTCCTGGCGGTTCATGGGCTGCGATTGACGGTTACCGCGGCTCCGACTCCGGGGCGCTTTGCGCACCGGCGACGGAGTCGCGACTGATCCTCCCGAGTACACCGTTGACCAGACGCCGGGTCGACTCCCCGCTGTACGTTCGAGCCAACTCGACCCATTCGGCAATCGCCACCCGGGACGGCGAGCCGGAGTGTAGCACCTCGCCAATCCCGCAACGCAGCAGACTGCGATCCATTCTGGCGAGCTGGACGACCGGATATTGCGGAGCCAACCGCTCGATCATGGCGTCGATGCTGTCGCGGTGCTCCACCACGGCCTCGACGAGCAGGCGGGCGAACGCGGCCGTGGCTTCATCCGCGACCGTGTCGCCGATGTGGCGCTCTAGAACTGCCGGCGCGGTGCGCTGCCCGAACTCGGCCTCGAACAGCGCGGCCAGGGCGAGCCGGCGGCCGATCCGGGCTGAGGTCACGGCCTCCGACGGGTTGCGCGCGCGCCTGCCACGAGAACCGATCCCCGCGCCGCGCGCGGAGCCGGTCACGATGCCCCGACCCCGTCGATGACGACGGTGATCTCGCCGGCCTCCAGGTTCAGGAGGCGCTCGATCGCGCCGGCCACGGTCTGGCGAATCTGAGCGGCCAGAGGCGGGAGCGGGTGATTCGGCCGGGCGATGACCCAGACCCGGACCGAAACGCGGCCGTCGGTCAGCCTGACCCTCACCGGAGAGCCGGCCAACCGGCGCAACGGACTGCCCCGCCCGACTCGCAACACACCCGGGACTTCCAGCGCGGCGACGCGGACCATCTCCACCACGACGCTCCGGCCGACGGTCAGAGGAGCGCCATTTCGGCGAGGGGCCGATCCACCGGTCGCGGCCGGGCCGCTCGACTGTCCGCCGTCCATCTCTTCCTCCACTAACCCTTGACGGCACGTGGCTGGTCGCGAAACGCGCCCGCGATCAGGTCCGGGATATGGGCCCGGGCCGAGGTGGCGCCGGCGTCCAACGCGAACTCGATCATGCGCCGCTTGGCGCTACCGTGCGTGATCAGGACCATGCCCTTCACGCCGAGCAGCGGGGAGGCGCCCATGCGCTCATAGTCGAAGGTATTGCGGATGCGATTGACGCCCGGCCGCATGAACAGGTAGCCGAGCGGCCCGAGGGGCAGGCGTTTGAACTCTCGCTCCCACAGCCCGAAGATGAAGAGTGCCAGGCCCTCGAAGAACTTCATCGTCACGTTGCCGACTACTGCGTCGCAGACCCCGACGTCGGCTTTGTGCTTGGGCAGGTCGCGCCCTTCCACGTTGCCCACGAAGTTGAGGCTGCCGTCGTCGTCCAGCATCTGCGTTGCCTGCTGAATTGCCAGGCTGCCTTTGCCCCTCTCCTCGCCAATCGAGAGCATGGCCACCCGTGGATTCTTGACGCCCAGAACCTTCTCGGCGTAGAGCGAGCCCATGTGGGCAAACTGGTACAGGTTGTGCCCCGTCGCGTCCACGTTGGCGCCGATATCCAGCAGGACGAACGGTCCCGTCTCGGTGATCATCTGAACGGCCAGGGCGGGCCGATCGACGCCGTGCAGGCGCCCCAGCCGAAGCACGGCGGCGGCCATGCCCGCGCCCGAGTGGCCGGCCGTGACGAGCGCGTCGCCCCGGCCCTGCTTGAGCAGGTCCATGGCGACCATGATCGAACTGTCCTTCTTGGTCTTGAGCGCCATCGCCGGAGACTCGTCCATCTCGACGACCTGGCTTGCCGCGCATACCTCGATGTTCGGCGGCAATGCCCCGCCGGCACAGTCCTCGATGGACTCACGCCGGCCGACCAGCAGCACTCTATCGCCGGGGTGCTTCCGGGCCCAGGAAATGGCGCCCGTCACGACCTCGAGCGGCGCGTGGTCCCCGCCCATCGCGTCGACGATGACGCGTACAGCCCCCTGTTCGACCATCCGAACCGTGCTCAGGTCCACGGCTCAGGCTTGCTGCTGGGGCTTTTCCTGCTTGATCTCGACCGTGGGCCGGCCGGCGTAGTAGCCGCAGTTCGGGCAGGCGTGATGAACCTGTTTGGGCTGATGACAGTGCGGGCACGGCTCGAGATGCGGCCCCTCGATGGCCAGGTGCGAGCGCCGGTCACCCTGTCGGGCGTGCGAGACTTTCCTCTTGGGAACACCCATGTGTTTCGAACTCCTTATGCTCCGGCGCGGTGCCTCATGGCGGGCCAGGGATGGCGCCGGGGCGCGACGGTCGAGTCTGCTGTTGAGCGGCGAGAATCATACCCTGCCGGCAGACAGGGCCGACGGCGGAGTTTACCAGAACGATCGCGGGCAGCGGAACCCGGAGGTGGGGCAGCCGAACCGTCGGGCAGCCGACCGCGACCGAGCCCGGCCGATGTTGACATACGTCGCCACCAGCGGCGTTAGGCACAGCGGAGCGGCGGGAGACTGACATACGTCGCCACCAGCGGCGTTAGGCACAGCGGAGCGGCGGGAGACTGACATACGTCGCCACCAGCGGCGTTAGGCACAGCGGAGCGGCGGGAGACTGACATACGTCGCCACCAGCGGCGTTAGGCACAGCGGAGCGGCGGGAGACTGACATACGTCGCCACCAGCGGCGTTAGGCACAGCGGAGCGGCGGGAGACTGACATACGTCGCCACCAGCGGCGTTAGGCACAGCGGAGCGGCGGGAGACTGACATACGGCCGGTCTCAAGGCCGCCAACGGCCCCCGGTCGGGGCCCGGTCCTGACTAATGACGCCCCCGCCGGCGTATGTCAAGAAACGAGCCGCGCCCAGCTGCCAGCGTGGCGCCGTGGCCGGCGACGATCCTTCTGGGGGCCTGGCGACGCCAGGCGGCGCCCCCCCCGCACGATCGGGTGGCGGTCTACCCCATGTCCCTCGAGACGACGATGATGTCCTTCAGCTGCTCCAGGCGGCTCATGACGCGAGCCAGCTGGGCGACCGAGGAAACCTCGAGCGTGGCCTTCACGATGGCCGTCCGGTCCGGGCTCACGGATACGTTGGCCGAAGTGATGTTCACCTTGGCTTCGGTCATGACCATGCTGATGTCGGACAGCAAGCCGGTGCGGTCGTAGGCCTCCACCCTGATCGAGATCGGGTAGGTCTCCTGGACCTGATGCTCCCATTCGACTTCGATCATGCGGGCCGTCTCGCGCTCGTTGAGCACGGTCTGGCAATTGCGGAGGTGGACCGTAACTCCCTTGCCGCGGGTGATGAAGCCGATGATCGGGTCGCCCGGGATGGGGTGGCAGCACTTGCCGAACCGAACCAGCAGATCGCCCACGCCCTTGACCCTGACGCCGCCCTGTCGCGACGGCGACGGTGGCGGCGAGGTGGGCGGCAGCTGCAGCTGGGCGTCGTCGACCACGCCGAGGCGGGTGACGACTTGCTGCGTGCCGATCGCGCCGTAGCCGACGGCCGCGTAGAAGTCGTCGATGGTCTCGAGGTTGTAGCCACGGGCGATCTCCAGAATCCGGTCCTGGCCGACGGCCCCGAGGTTCGTCCGTGCCAGGCGCCTCAGCTCGCGTTCGAGCGATTCGCGGCCGTGGGCGATGTTCTCGTCGCGCTCCTGGCGCTTGAACCACTGCCGGATCTTCTCGCGGGCGTGGCTCGTCCGGACCACGTTCATCCAGTCGCGGGACGGCCCGTGCTCCGACTTGGTGGTCACGATCTCGACGATGTCGCCGTTCTTGAGCCGGTAGTCCAGCGGCACCAGCCGGTTGTTGACCTTGGCGCCGATGCAGCGGTGGCCGACATCGGTGTGGATCCGATACGCGAAGTCGAGCGGGGTCGCGCCGGCCGGCAGGTCCTTGACCTCGCCCTTGGGCGTGAAGACGTAGACCTGATCCTGGAAGACGTCGAGCTTGACGCCTTCGACGAATTCGGTCGCGTCGGCGACGTCGCGCTGCCAGTCCATGATCTGGCGCAGCCAGGCCAGCTTGGCGTCGTACTCGCGATCGGAGCGCGAGCCCTCCTTGTAGCGCCAGTGCGCCGCAATGCCGACCTCGCTGGTCTGGTGCATGGCATGCGTTCGGATTTGGATTTCCAGCGGCTGGCCCTCCATCGCGATCACGGCCGTGTGGAGGCTCTGGTAGAGGTTGGGCTTGGGGACGGCGATGTAGTCGTCGAACTGGTTTGGGATGGGCCGCCACAAGGAATGCACGACGCCCAGTGCCGCATAGCAATCCCGGACCTCGTCGACCAGACAACGGATCGCGTAGATGTCGTAGATCTCGCTGATGTCGGCGCTCTTGCGTTCCATCTTCTTGCGGATGCTGTAAAGGTGCTTGGGGCGGCCGGAAAGGTCCGCCTGGATGCCGGCCTTCTGCAGTTCCGGCCGCAGGATCTCCATGGCCCGATGGATGAACGCCTCGCGGCTCTTGCGGCGAGTGTCGAGCGTCCGCGCCAGCTCCCTGTACGCCTCCGGCTCCAGGGTCTTGAAGGCCAAATCCTCCAGCTCCCACTTGACACTCCAGATCCCCAGGCGTTCGGCCAGCGGGGCGTAGATCTCCAGGGTCTGGCGGGCGATCCGCATCTGCTTGTCGGTGGGCAGCGCGGACAGGGTGCGCATGTTGTGGAGACGGTCGGCGAGCTTGATCAGAACGACGCGGATGTCGTTCGCCATGGCCAAGAACATCTTGCGGATGTTCTCGGCCTGCTGCTCCTCGTGAGAGTGCGTACTGAACTTCGACAACTTGGTGACGCCGTCCACCAGCTGCGCGACCTCGGCCCCGAACCGCTCCTCGACATCGTTGAGCGTGAAATCGGTGTCCTCGGGCACGTCGTGCAGCAGCGCCGCCGTGACGGCCGTGGGGTCGATGCCGATGTCGGCCAGGATCTGCGCCGCTGCCAGCGGATGGGTCACGTACGGCTCGCCCGTGACGCGCGTTTGCTCGCGGTGGGCCTGGGAGGCGAACTCGAAGGCTTGCCGGACCGGCGTCAGATCGACCTGGGGATAGTGCTCGGCCAGGGATTCCAGAACGTGCCGGAACTTCGACTCAGGCGAATTGGGCCGCGGCGGTATGCCGGCGCGCAGCCGCATACCGACCGAGTGCCTGTGCGCCTCGGCGCCGATCGGTGCTGGGTGGCCCGGCTCGCCACCGGACGTCTCTACGCTCATCGGGGGCAGTCTACCAGCGCCCCGCCCCAAGCCGACCCTGGGTCGAACCGGGTCTCAGCCGAGCATGGCCTGCGTGTCGAGCGTGCCGGTGAGGGTCACAGTCTTCTGGTCAATTCGAACGCCTGTGACGTGGAACGGATTGCCCGAACCGGGCGCCACCAGCGTGACGCTGGGCAGGCCCGAGTTGTTGGGGACAAGCACCAGAGCTCCGTTGACCGCTACGAGCCGGCCCGCCTCCGACTTCCCGTTGACGGTGAGCGTGACCGTGGCGGGGCTCTTGAGGGTAACCGTGGACGTAATCCCGGTCTGGGCCTTGAGCTGGGACTGGGCCAGCTTCTGGGCGGTGGCGATGCTCAGCGTCGCGGTGGCCTTCGTGGCGTCGGCCTCGCCGGTTAGGCTGACCGAGTCGATCGCCACGGGGTCGCCGTTCGGCGCGGCGATCCGGACGCCGCCGAACGTACCGGTGACGGTGCCGATGTCCCGGCTGATCAGGTTCACGTCACGGAGTGTCACGTCCACGGAGGCCGCATGCAGGTCACCCATCCGCGCGTCGGTGGAAGTGATGTGGATGCGGTCAGCGTGACCGGTCAGGAGGTTGAATGGTGGGTTGGCCGAGACCTCGACCTTGGTGCTGGTCCCGCTGAAGCCGCCCGCGTCCAGGGCGCCCTCGACCAGCACGGCGACGCCGAGCGGCAGGGCGAACCAGACCAGGCAGAAGATCAGGCCAACGGTGAGCAGGATCTGCAACAGGCAGGATCGCATCTGGTTGCATTTCCTCCTAATGTCGGTCCCGTCGAGGCTTCGCCAACAGTGTGACATCCCGGCAAAGCCACCGCGCGGTGGGGTCGATTTCGGCTCCGCATCGCCGGCGGCGAGGTGTCCGGCGGGCGAGGTGGCCGGCGGGGAGGTGGCCCGACAAGGCCACCGCCAGCCGGGGCGTCAACCCGCGAAACCCATTCTCTCCAGGGCCGCCACGGCTTCGCTGCGCTCATCCCAGGGCTGCGGGCCGGCGGCCGTGATGATCGACTGCTCATGGCCTTTGCCGGCCAGAAGCACGACGTCGCCCGGGCGAGCGAGCCCAAATGCCGCGTCGATAGCCTCCCGACGATCCGCGATGAGCAACAGGTCCCGTCCGCGCGTCTTGCCTGCAAATTCGGCACCACGTGCGATCTCGTCGAGGATGGCAAGGCTGTCTTCGCCGCGAGGATCTTCGTCCGTCACCACCACCAGGCGGCAACGCTCGGCGGCGATGCGGCCCATCATCGGCCGCTTCCGCACGTCCCGTTCCCCGGCCGAGCCGAAGACGGCGATCAGCCCACCGCCCGCGGCCGCCGCACCCGGGCCCAGTTGGTCGAGGACGGTCCCGAGCGACGCCGGCGAATGGGCATAGTCCACCAGGACGCGGAAAGGCTGCCCACGCTCTACGAGCTCCATCCGGCCCGGGACGCCCGCCAGACGCTCCACGGCGGCGCGAGAACGGTCCGGGTCGAGGCCGAACAATTCCCCGACGGCAACGGCGGCCAGGGCGTTGTAGACGTTGAACCCGCCGACGAGCTGCAACGCGACCGGGCCACTCCAGCGCGGGGTCTGGACCGAGAAGCGAGGCCGGCCGGCATCGTCCGTCACGTCGGTGGCTCGAACCTGCGCCCGGGGCGAGAGGCCGTACGTGACGACCCTCGCGCCGCTCCCGTCCGCGGCGCTGATGAAGGCCTGGGCCGATGGATCGTCCATGTTGACGATCGCGGTTGGGCCGGGAGCCGTGAGCCCGCCCGGCAGAGCTATCGACTTCGCGGCGCTCCCACCCAGGCGCGTGAAGAGCGAGATCTTGGCGTCCCGGTAAGCCTCGAACGTGCCGTGCAGCTCCAGGTGTTCGTGGGTCAGATTCGTGAACACCGCCACGTCGTAGGAGATCCCGGCGACACGCTCGAGCGCCAGTCCGTGCGAGGTCGTCTCGACGATCGCGGCTTCGTTGCCCGAAGCGGCCATGGCCCGGAGTGCCTTCTGAAGCTGCGTCGCCTGAGGCGTGGTGACGTGGTCCGGATTGGCCCCCTTCAGGTTCCCGACCTTGAGTTCCGCGGTCGTGAGCAAACCAGTGGAGATGCCGCCCTCTTCCAGGACGGCCGCGGCCAGGAACGATGTAGTGGTCTTTCCGTCCGTGCCGGTCACCCCGACCACCGCCAGATCGTGACTCGGGTCCCCGTACCACCAGCAGGCGGCGGTGGCCAGCGCCGCGCGGCTGCGATCGACGACGATCTGCGGCACGCCCGTAGCGTCGACCAGGTGCTCCACGACGACCGCGGCGGCGCCGAGCGCCACGGCCGAGCTAACGAAGTCGTGGCCGTCGCTGTGCTCGCCGGGCACTGCCACGAACACAGAACCGGCCCGCGCTTGACGCGAATCGAACTCGATGCCCGCGACCTGGACGGCGCCTCCCGCAGCCGCCGAGCCGGATCCGGCGGCGAGGTGTTCCGGCTCTGCGACCGTTCGAAGCCGGCCTTCGGCCTCCAGGCGCTCGATCAACCCAGGCAAGGGTCTCGGACCGGCCGGTTCGGCGGCGTCGATCGCCCGCACCAGGGACGCCTCGTCCGCCCGATCCACGGGCCCGTCGCTCACGGCTCGCCCTCGCCCGCCTGAGTTCCGGCTGCGCCGACCACGGCTCCCCCGCCGGCGGCCATCCCGGCCGGGTCTTCGCCGGCGTCGCCGGCCGTGCCCTCGGCGTCCTTGCCACGCCCCCGAACATGGCGGATGCCGTGGCGCAGCCGCCCGATCCTGTCCTGCCAGGTCTGGGCGGCGTCGAAGGCGAGGCGTCCGGCCGGCGCCAGGATCAGGTCCCAGGCGCCCACGTATCGGATCTCGCGGCCGCCGAAACCGGTCTTGAAGTGCTCGATGCCCTCGTGCGAAATGCCCCACATGTCGTAGCTGTGGGCGCCCTGCTCGCGCGACGATCGGATCGCCTCCCACTTGAGCAGATAGTTGGCCCGGCTCTCGGCTCCTTCGGCCGTCATCCCGCCGTACGGCTCGATGACGCGGTCGCCGACCCTGAGCAGGAAGAGGGTCGCCAGGGGACGGCCGTCAGGCGCTTCGGCCATGAGCAGCCTGGCCATGCCGAGCTTCGCGAAGGCGTTCCAGACCGTCAGGTACGAGTCGTAGGTCCGGATGATGAATTGGGCCCGGCGCGCGGTCTGGCGATAGATCTCGTAAAACTCGGGCAGCCTGTCCACCGAAGCGTCCACCACCCGTACGCCGCTCTTGCGGGCCTTGTTCACGTACTGGCGCCACTTCTTGCGGAGGTCGCCCCAGAGGACCTCCTCGTCTGTGCGAAGGTCTATCTGGCGGGTCCGAGGTGGCTGGATCGCGGCGCTGGCCTGCCAGCCGCTATCTCGCAGAGCCCGGCGGAGCTGGCCCTCACGGTCGAAGGGTCCGTCCTGCTCCATCTCCGGTTCGATCCGGACATGCGAGATCCGCATCGGGGCGGCGTCGAGAGATCTGCGCAGGGCAGACGTGAACGCGGCGACGACCTCCGGGCTCCAATCGCCGAGGACGGGGCCGCGCGGCGCGTAGGCAAAGGCCCACGGAAACAAGCGGGGTCTGCGCAGCAACATCTGGACCCCGAAGCGCGCTTCGTCGGCGCCGCCCGATCCGGCCCCCTCGACCGTCGCGCGGGCAGCCGCGCCGGCGGCGGGCAGAGAGCCCATGAACCGGAGCGGCGTCCAGCCGTTCGGTGCCTTCACCTCCGCCCAGGCGGAGGTCTGGAGGTACGAGCCCGGATTCGAAGCGGCGACGAAAGCGTCCCAGGCGGCCACCTCGGGGGCCAGGTCGACGGCGGGCGTCCGCTCCAATCCGAGCCGGACCGCGCCTGCCTGCTCCACCCGATCGGCCATCTTCTCCTCCTGTCAATTGCGGCCCTCACGTCCGAACCCCGCCCCGAGCCCTCCCCAACGGTCGGCGGCCTTCGCAGCCCGCCGATCCGGACGGCTCAGCCTTCGGTGTTCTCGCGCGTTTCCGTCGCCGGCGGCGTTTCGTGAGACCGATCTACGGACCTGCCGGCGGCATCGCCGCTTCGCGCTCGCGGATGTGAGGCAGTGTAAGCGGCCCTCAAACGGGCCGGGGAAACGTGCGTGTACACCTGGGTCGTAGCCAGGCTCTCGTGCCCGAGCAGCTCCTGGACGACCCGCAGATCCGCCCCGCCGTCCAGAAGATGCGTGGCAAAGCTGTGGCGCAGGGTGTGCGGCGACACGCCGTCGCGCAGCCCCGCGGCCACGCGGATCCGGTTCAGCCGCCATCTGATCCCGCGCGCCCCGAGCGGCCCGCCTTCGCTGTTCAGGAATAGCGCGCCCAAATCCTGGGCCTCGCTACGGGCGACCAGGAAGCCCCGGCTCCCATCGACGTACTTGCGGAGCGCGTCGCGCGCCGGACCTCCCAGCAGTGACACCCGCTGCTTTCGCCCCTTGCCGGTGACGCGGACCTCGCCGCGGCGCAGATCGATCGAGCCAAGCTCGAGCGAAGCCAGCTCGCCGACACGCAGCCCGGCCGCGTAGGCGGTCTCGACGATGGCCACGTCGCGGTCGGACAGGGCCGCTGCCAGAGCCGCCCGAGACGTCCCCGGCGGCGCGCCGTCGCCCTCTTCGGCGGCGGTACGGATCAGCACCTCCGTCTCGGCGATGGACAGCACCTCGGGCAGGCGCCGCGGCTGCTTGGGCGTGGCGAGCGCGACCAGCGGGTTGCCCGGCACGAGGCCCTGGCGGGTCGCGTATCGGTAGAACGACCGCAGAGCCGCCAGTCGTTGGGCGACGGTGCGGCGTCCGCGGCCCTCGGACAGATCCGCCAGGAACGCCCTCACGGCCGTTCGCGATGGGCTGCGCCAGTCGTGGCCCTGGGCGCCGAGCCAGGCCACGTAGGCCGTCAGGGCGGTCCTGTACGACCGCGATGTGTGTTCCGAGGATCCTCTCGCGACCAGCGCCGCCAGGAACCGCTCCACCGCGGCCACGGCCGTGGCGTCGGCCCCGCCGGTCATTCGGCCGTTTCGGCGCCCGTGTCGGCGGCCACTCGGCTGCGCCGGCCGCCGGAGCGGCTTCTGTCTGGGGCGGCCGCACCCCTGCCCCGCGTCCGCCGCGCCGCGCCCCCGGACGATCTCTTGGCCAGGGCTTCCGGATTCGGGTCGCCGCCGGCCAGTTTGGCCCCTACGAGTTCCGTGCCGGCCGGCAGCTCAACCGCCGCGCCGCAGGCCAGGCATATGCCGGCCTCGGCCGCCCGTCCCACGGGTCCGCCGTCCGCATCGTGGACCGCGCCCACGGGCTCGTGTGACGTCGTGCAGCGGCACTTGGGATAGCGCGAGCAGCCCCAGAAGAGCGATCCCGTCCGGCGCGCCCGGCGCGTGACCAGATGACCTTCATGGCACAGGGGACAGGGCACTTCGAACGCCAGCGGCTCCGGCGGCGGTGGCCCTTCGCGCTTGATGTAGTCGCAGTCCGGATAGCGCGAGCAACCCATGAAAGGTCCGAACCGACCGCGCCGCTGGACCAGCACGCCGCCTTCCGCCTCGCCGCACTTCGGACAGGCTTCGACCGGGAGCGGTTCCGCGGCCGCACCTTCTTCCGCGGCGGCCGTGCCGTTCGCTTCGGCACCGGGCAGCTCACGGGTCTCCTTGTGCTCCGGATACATCGAGCACGCCAGGAATTCCCCGTAGCGGCCCAGCCGGATGACCATGGGATGGCCGAGGGAACAGACTTCCTCCGACGGACGGGTCGTGAAGTCGGCCCGCTTGAGTTCCTTGGTCTTGGCGTCGATCAAGGACTTGAAGGGCGTGTAGAACTCTCGAACGAGGGGCACCCAGGCCCGCTTACCGGACGCGACGTCGTCGAGATCCTCTTCCATGCGGGCCGTGAACTCGAGGTCCACGAATGGGCCGAAGTGACCGACCAGCAAGTCCGTGACGACCTCGCCGACCGGCTCAGGGTGGAGGCGGCGTTCCTTCACCTCGACGTAGCCACGATCCATGATCGTGGAGATCGTGGCGGCGTACGTGGACGGCCGGCCGATCCCGTGCTCTTCAAGCGCCTTGATCAGGGTCGCCTCCGTGTAGCGAGGCGGTGGTTCGGTGAAATGCTGGCGGCAATCGACGCCTTCCACCGTGGTGACGTCGCCGCGAGCCAGCGGCGGGAGGCTGCATTCCTTCTCTTCCTCGCGGTCGTCGAAGCCTTCCGTGTAGACCCGCGAGAAGCCGTCGAAGGTCGTCCGGGTGGCCGTCGCTCGCAGGCCGTAGCCGTCTGACTCGAGTTCGACAGTGGTGGTCTCCTGCTCCTTGGCCGCCATCTGGCTGGCCAGTGCCCGCTGCCAGATGAGGCGGTAAAGGCGCAACTCTTCGCCCGAGAGCGACTTCGAAAGGCTCTCCGGATCACGCGAGAACGACGTCGGCCGGATTGCCTCGTGAGCCTCCTGCGCGTTGCGCGTCTTGGTCTTGAAGACGCGGCCCTTGGGCGTCGTGTAGTTGGGGCCGAAGCGGCCGGCGATGACCTCGGCGGCCTCGGCCATGGCCTGGCTCGACAGCGCGACCGAGTCCGTTCTCATGTAGGTGATCAGGCCGACCTGGCCTTCGGCCGTCTCGACGCCCTCATAGAGCCTCTGGGCCACGCTCATGGTCCGTTTGGGCGAGAAGCCGAGTTTGCGGCTGGCTTCCTGCTGCAGGCTGGATGTCGTGAACGGCGGCGCCGGATTCCGGCTGATGCGCTTGACCGCGACGTCGCGGACCCGGGGCCGGCCGGCGCGGATGGCTTCCGCATGGCGATTGGCCGTCTCCCCGTCGGCTATCTCCGGCTTCTTGCCGTCGATTCGAACCAGGTCCGCCTCGAACTCCGAGCCGTCCGGGGCCACCAGCACGACGTGCAGAGTCCAGTACTCGCGGGCCGCGAAAGCCCTGATCTCCCGTTCCCGATCCACGACCAGGCGAACGGCGACCGACTGAACGCGCCCGGCGGACAGTCCGGCCCGGACCTTCCGCCACAGCAGCGGGCTCAGGGTGTAGCCGACGAGACGGTCTACGACCCGGCGGGCCTGCTGCGCGTCGACGAGGTTCGTGTCTATGTGGCGTGGAGCGGCGAAGGCCTGCTTGATCGCCGATTCGGTGATCTCGGAGAAAGTGACCCGGCGTGTCTTCTCAGGTGACAGCCCGATCGCCTCGGCGACGTGCCACGCGATCGCCTCGCCCTCACGGTCGAGGTCTGTGGCCAGGTAGGTCAGGTCCGCGGTGGCCGCAGCCTTCTGAATGGCCGAGAGCTGCTTCTTGCGGTCCGCCACGACCTCGTACAGAGGTGCGAAGTCATGGTCGACGTCCACGCCCAGCTGGTTCTTGCCGGGGTTCTCCGGCAGGTCACGGACATGGCCGTATGAGGCCAGGACTTTGTAGCCTGGGCCCAAATATCTCTCGATCGTCTTCGCCTTCGCGGGCAATTCGACAATCACAAGGCTGCCGCTCATCGGCGGGAGTCTAGCATCAGCGACTCACTCCGCCGTTATTCCGGGTCCGGTCGACGCTCGCGCACGGAACGAGCGGACCCGACATCCAACCCGCGGAATCAGAGTTCTTTGACCCGGCGCATCAGTTCGTCCGGGTCGAACGGCTCGTCATCGACGTCCCGATCCGGCACCCTTTCGGGTGGCGCTCCTGCGAGCGGCGCACCTTCCGCCGGGGCCTCCACATCCTCGCCACTTGCCCAGGCCAGGCGCCGCAGGGGCGACGGGGCGCCCGTTTCGGCCTCGGTTTCGGACTCCTGGTCGCGGAATGCGTGCCCGGAAGTCCCGGGGCCGCTGCCAAGCCGTTTCGTGGGCGCATGAGATGCGGGCATGCGGGCCGGGGCTCGCTCGCCCTCCGGCTCGAAGGCGCCCTCTTTGTCGGTGCCCTCGACTACCGAGCCGGGGCGAATCTCAATGAAGTGGATATGGGCGTACGGGAGCACGAAGGTCGAGTCAGCCCGCTCGACGAAGACCGGCGCCTTGCCGTTCATAGTGCGCAGGTTGGTGCAGATCAGGCTCATGTCGCCCGGGTTGGGCCCCACGGGCAGGTCGGCCAGAAGCGGTTGCTCGTTGTGGAGGTGGATTACGACGTCCTTGAGCATGCTTCTCCACGCGGCCCTCGACGACGGCCCTTGCTGGTGTTATCGGCAGGCTGACGGAGAAACTCCCGCGCCACGCGAACTCGCCGCCCGGCGGCGGCACGGGTCAGAACTCGGCGAAGGCACGAAGAAGGCCCGTTCGCGGCGGGCTGCTTGACGGGGCGGGCGGGTCGGCCGGAAGGCCGGGTGAGCCGCGGCGGGTTGGGCGAGCCGGCTCTATCCGTAAAACTCGATCGCGACCCTGACGTGGCCGTTGGCGACCCAGACGCCGACGCCGCACTGGCGGAAGCGCGGGTACATGATGTTGTAGTAGTGCATGAACTCGCACTTGCCCGTCTTGCAGCGGTACTCGTTCTGGAAGAACGTCTCCGTCCTGATCATGCCGGCCTGGCCGGAGCTGGTCGGAGAGGACAGGTTTTCTCCCCACGTAGCGCCTGGGTAGCCGGCCGCGGCCAATCGCTGGTGAGGGTTGGTCCCGTCGAGGTAATGGGTCAGCGCGCCGCGCTGAGCCAGCTGCCTCGCGTACGCCCGGGCCACGCTGGCTATGCCGGAGTTGTAGCGGAGAGTCCCCTGGGCCTCCATGACGTGGTGGGTGACGGAGCTGCACGATCCGCTGGACGTCACCCAGCCGCCGGTTCGGGTGCAGTTGATCAGGCCCAGCATGTAGAGCTCGGAGGCGTGCCACGGCGCGTTCGCCTCCTTGGTTCCAAGCCAGGGCACCCGATACACCGTCGCCTTCACGACCTTGAAGGTGCCGGTGACGGTCTTGCCGATGCGCTGGCCGCCCTTGGAGCGGGCCGTCGAAGCGACCTTCATGGTGACGGTGCTGCCCACGGCGAACTTGGAGCTCGGATCGAGCACCAGGACTGTGTCGTTCTCGGCCCAGCCGACGGAGCCGCGAACGCGCTTGCCGTTGACGTAGACGCCGAAGGCTGCCGCGGTCGAGGCTCGATCCATCGGGGTGCTGAAGCGGACGCTGATGACCTGGTTGGGGTCGGCGGTGGTGTGGCCGTCGAGAGGCCGGAAGCGGGTGACCTGGGGCGCTTCCATGGTCGTGATGGACAACGGCTCGACCGGCAGCAGGGCCACGCCCGAGGCGTCGGTGGCGTTGTTGGAGTCGAAGCTGATGGTGTAGGTGGTGCCGCCGTCAAGGCCGTCCTGCGGGGTGAAGGTGAAGACCTGGGAGGACACGTCGGTCGGGTCGTCGCCGGTGATGGTGCCGGTCACGGGCGGGCTGAAGGACAGCCGGGCCTGGACGGTGGCGAGCTTGACCGGCCGGGTGAAGGTCAGAACGAAGCCCGAAGAGGGCGAGACCTGGCCCGATACGGTCAGGCTGGCGGTGATCTTGCCCGAAGTCAGCTCGCCTGTGGCAAAGCGGGTCGAGACGGACTCGTCGATGACCATGCCCGATTGATCCATGGCCGTCTGGGCGATGCCGAGCGAATAGTCCGTGAAGGGCTCCCAGTACGTGGCGGGGGTGATCGAGAGGGTCTCGGCGGTGGAGTCCCAGACCAGCCGCACGCTCGTGGCCGGGCTGATGGACAGGGCGTCTGCCACGCTGCCCTGGTTCATGGGCTTGTTGAAGCGAAGAACGAGCGGCGCGTCGACGGCGAGTTTATCGGCGACGGGATCGGGGGCGACGGTGGGAGCGGCAGGGTCGTACGGGCGAGGGGCCCGAGCGTCGATCTCCTTGGTCGGCAGGCCGAGCAGCAGCCCGGTCACGACCAGGGCGACAGCCGCCGCGGTCACGGCGAGCTGGGTGATCTTCGAGCGGCGGCCCACAAAGCGGCCGCCCAGCTCGAGGCCGGCGATCAGAACCGCGAGGACTGCGGCAGCGAACTGTCGCATGTGTCAGTCTCCCGTCATCGATGCGCGCATGGGGCTGTGGTGGGTCACCCCGGGCGGCAGGTTACCACCACCTTCGGAAACCAGGCAAACGGGCCGGGTATGGCGCGGATTGGCCGGGAGTTGGCCTCGGCACGGGTGACGGCTGGGCTCGCGTCCCGCGAGTTCGCGTCAGCCGTAGAAGTCGATCGTCAGGCGGACACGCCCGCTGCTGACCCAGACGCCGATGCCGGCACGATGGAAGTAGGGGTTCATGACGTTGAGGTAGTGGCCGAACTCGCACTGGCCGCTCTTACAGCGGTACTCGTTCTGGAAGAAGATCTCCGAGTCGATCATTCCGGACGATGTCGCGGACGGCGGCCGGGTGATGTTCTCGCCCCACGAGCCGCCCGGGTAGCCGGCCGAGGCCATTCGGCTGTGCGGCGTCCCGACGAGGTAATGGGTCAGGACGTTGCGGTCGGCCATCAGCTTCGAGTACGGCCGGGCGACCTTGTTGGAGATACCGGCGTCAAGGCGGATCGGGTCCTGGGCCGGCAGGACATGGTGCGTGACTGAACTGCAGGTACCGCCGCGCGTCACCCAGCCGCCGGTCCGGGTGCAGTTGATCAGGCCCAGCATGTACACCTCGGCGGCGTGCCACGGCGCCGATGTGGACGCCACATTGTTGTTCCAGGGAGTGATGTACCGGACCGTCGCCTTCACGACCTTGAAGGTGCCGGTGACGGTCTTGCCGATGCGCTGGCCGCCCTTGGAGCGGGCCGTCGAAGCGACCTTCATGGTGACGGTGCTGCCCACGGCGAACTTGGAGCTCGGATCGAGCACCAGGACTGTGTCGTTCTCGGCCCAGCCGACGGAGCCGCGAACGCGCTTGCCGTTGACGTAGACGCCGAAGGCTGCCGCGGTCGAGGCTCGATCCATCGGGGTGCTGAAGCGGACGCTGATGACCTGGTTGGGGTCGGCGGTGGTGTGGCCGTCGAGAGGCCGGAAGCGGGTGACCTGGGGCGCTTCCATGGTCGTGATGGACAACGGCTCGACCGGCAGCAGGGCCACGCCCGAGGCGTCGGTGGCGTTGTTGGAGTCGAAGCTGATGGTGTAGGTGGTGCCGCCGTCAAGGCCGTCCTGCGGGGTGAAGGTGAAGACCTGGGAGGACACGTCGGTCGGGTCGTCGCCGGTGATGGTGCCGGTCACGGGCGGGCTGAAGGACAGCCGGGCCTGGACGGTGGCGAGCTTGACCGGCCGGGTGAAGGTCAGAACGAAGCCCGAAGAGGGCGAGACCTGGCCCGATACGGTCAGGCTGGCGGTGATCTTGCCCGAAGTCAGCTCGCCTGTGGCAAAGCGGGTCGAGACGGACTCGTCGATGACCATGCCCGATTGATCCATGGCCGTCTGGGCGATGCCGAGCGAATAGTCCGTGAAGGGCTCCCAGTACGTGGCGGGGGTGATCGAGAGGGTCTCGGCGGTGGAGTCCCAGACCAGCCGCACGCTCGTGGCCGGGCTGATGGACAGGGCGTCTGCCACGCTGCCCTGGTTCATGGGCTTGTTGAAGCGAAGAACGAGCGGCGCGTCGACGGCGAGTTTATCGGCGACGGGATCGGGGGCGACGGTGGGAGCGGCAGGGTCGTACGGGCGAGGGGCCCGAGCGTCGATCTCCTTGGTCGGCAGGCCGAGCAGCAGCCCGGTCACGACCAGGGCGACAGCCGCCGCGGTCACGGCGAGCTGGGTGATCTTCGAGCGGCGGCCCACAAAGCGGCCGCCCAGCTCGAGGCCGGCGATCAGAACCGCGAGGACTGCGGCAGCGAACTGTCGCATGTGTCAGTCTCCCGTCATCGATGCGCGCATGGGGCTGTGGTGGGTCACCCCGGGCGGCAGGTTACCACCACCTTCGGAAACCAGGCAAACGGGCCGGGTATGGCGCGCGTGCGCTTTCCTGCACTTTCATGAACCTCCGGCCGCTTCGCGGCCGGGCACCGGCGTGCCTTTGGACCGTCAGCCAACTGGCTTGCCGGGCCATCTGGCCAAAGCCCCGGCGGCCATGTAGCGGCCGTACGCTCCCGTCACCAGACCCTTCAACTCCAGCATCGTCAACACGCTCAGGACTGTGGCGCTGGGCAGGCGGACGAGGGCGGCCAGTTCGTCGGCCGTCGCCGGACCCTCCTTGAGCCGCTCGGCGACGCTGCGCTCCACGGGGCCCAGAGCGGCCAGAACGCCGGCAGGACCCGCTCCCCGAGCTGACGACTCCGGCCGCGATCCGCGGACCGGCGCCTCGTCCTTCGCGACGCCCGCGAGTTCCAGGTCCTCGAGGAGCTCCGGTATGCCGGCCACGAGTCGCGCTTCGCCGGCGAAGCTGCGCAGGAACAGATGACAACCCTCGCTGGCTGCCGAATCCATTGGGCCGGGCACCAGGAAGCAAGCCCTGCCCTGCTCCAGGGCCCAGCCGGCCGTGATCAGGGCCCCGCTTCTCCGCCCGGCTTCGACCACGACGGTCGCGTCCGACAGGCCGCTCACAACCCTGTTGCGGCGCGGGAAGGTGCCACGCGTAGCCGGCGTATCCGGCGGCAGTTCCGCGACCACCGCCCCGCCCGCCGCCACGATCTCGTCGGCGAGCCGCTCGTGCGCACGGGGAAACAAATGAGCGTGGCCGCCGCCGAGGACTGCGACGGTGGGTCGGCCCTCGGCGACTACGGCGGCGTGGGCGACCCCGTCGATGCCGACGGCCAGGCCCGAGACGACCACCGCGCCCGCCTGAGCAAGGGCCGAGCCGATCCAGCAGGCGATCTTGCGCCCTCGGTCGGTCGGCGAGCGCGTGCCGACCACCGCGACGGCCGAGGGCGCCGATAGAGACGCAACGTCGCCGCGCACGAACAGCAGTGGTGGCGGCATGTCCACCTGCCTCAGCCGCTCCGGGTACTCGCCATCGTCGAGGGTCACGACCTGCAAGCCGTGCGCCCTGACCGACCTCAGGATGGTCTCGGCACCCGCGACGTGGTCGGCGAGCCGACGCGCCAGCTCGGCGCTCATCGCCAAGTCCTCATCGTTCTGCGGCGCCCGGATGTCGTCTCGCCCACGCCCGGCGGCCAATTCCGCAGCGGGCCCGAGCGCATGTCCGATCTGCCGTTCCGCTGCCCAGCCGCCGGCTGCGGCAAGCACTCCCCTCGCGGTTCCGAAGGCACCGAGCAACCGCGCGAACGTCACCGGCCCGAGCCCCGGGGCGGTGAGAAGGATTACCCAGGCCTCCCGCTCGGGATCTCGGGAGTCGAGCGATCGAACGACAGGCGGTCGCGCCGGCCCGGGCATGCACGCCTCAGCCCCTGCCGCCGGCGCTGCCTCCGGCGGGCGCGCCACCGGGTCCAACGCGTCGAAGTCCCCCTCTGCCACGCGCTTCGGGGCCGCCCGGAGGTCGCGCATCGGGCCGAGGCTCTGAACGCCGAGCATCGTTCACCCCACCGCCGCGACGCCCGGCCTCGACTGGCCCGGCGTGCGAAACCTGGCCGCCTCGTCCAGGTGGCCGCAATCCACGGCCTCCGAACCGGCAAGATCGGCGATGGTCCGGGCCACCCGCAGCAGGCGCTCGATTCCCCGAGCCGACCAGCCTTCGAGGTCTGCGAGTCGGACGGCGCGGCCCTGGGCCGCGTTCGAGAGCCCGCAAGCCGATCGCAGCGCCCTCCCGGCCAGCCGGGCGTTGAGGCAACCGCGACTCTCCTGCTGGACCGCGCGGGCGGCGGCGACCCGAGCCGCTACCTCGGCGGTGCCCTCAGGCGCGGCCCGGCCCACGTACTCCTCCGGGCGGACCCGCGGCATGTGAACCCACAGGTCGATCCTGTCGCGAAGCGGGCCCGACACTCGCCCGGCGTAGCGATCCACTACGGCCTGCTGACATCTGCACCGGCCGTCGCCCTCGCCCGCGTGGCCGCACGGGCACGGGTTCATGGCCGCGACCAGCTGAAACCGCGCCGGGAACACCTCGGCCCGACCGACTCTCGCTATCGCGACCTGACCGTCCTCGAGCGGCTGGCGCAGCGCTTCCAGGGTCGCCCGATCGAATTCCGGCAGCTCGTCCAGGAAGAGGACGCCGTCATTCGCGCGCGTGACCTCGCCCGGTGAGACTTGGGGCCCGCCTCCGACCATGGCCGCGTACGAGATCGTGTGATGAGGCGCCCGAAACGGCCGCCCCGTGACCAGGCCCCTGACCGGCGTCGCCGAGCAGACCGAAGCGATAATCGTGGCGACGTGGGCCTCCTGGTCGTTCAGAGGCGGCAGCAGCCCGGGAATGGTCCGGGCCAGCAGCGTCTTGCCGCTGCCGGGCGGCCCAATCATCAGCAGGCCGTGCCCGCCGGCGAGCGCGATTTCCAGGGCCCGGCGCGCCTCCAGCTGGCCACGCACTTCCGATAGGTCCGGGAACAGCGGGAAGCCGCGCACCGATCCCGGCGCGGATCCCAGCGCGGAGCCCTCGCCGGACGTGGTTCCGTCCGGGGCCGGGCCACAGGCGCGTGTCTCGTCGAGCGCCACGCCCAGGGCCAGTTCTACCCTGGGCGGGGCGGAGCGCGACCGGCCCGCCCGCCTTTCGCGGAGCATGCCTGCCGCCTCGGCCAGCGTGGAAGCCGCAACGACCGCGATCCCGGCCGCCAGAGAAGCTTCGGTTTCGCCGTCCGCCGGCACAACCACCCGGCCGACTCCCCTCCGGCCCAGCGCGGCGACCATGGGCAGCAGTCCCGGCACGGGCCGCAGCTCGCCGCCCAGTGACAGCTCCCCGAGGACCGCCCATCGCCCTGTTGCCTTCAGCTGCTCCGACCCGACCAGGATCCCGAGCGCGATGGCCAGATCGAGAGAAGCGCCGCCCTTGCGCAGGTCCGCCGGGGCCAGGTTCACGGTGATGCGCCGCGGCGGGTAGTCGTAGCCGCTGTTGCGGATCGCACCCCGAACTCGCTCGCGGGCCTCCTGGAGGGCTGTATCCGCCAGCCCGACAATCGTGAAGCCGGGCAGGCCTGGGGCGACGTCCACCTCGACCCGGACGATCCGTCCGTCGAGGCCGTGAAGGGTAGCCGACAGCAATGAAGCGAGCACGAGTTGACGCTACGACTGGACGCTTATGCGCCGCTTATCTGGCGATCTACTCGCCCCGGCGAACCTGGCGGTCCCAGGCACGGCCGCCCCACCGCGACCGGCCGGCCGCTACTTCTTGCCGGCTCCGGCCATTTCCTTGTCCATCGCCTTCACGAAGTCCATGACGTTGCGGCCGAGGGCCGAGTCCGCCTTCGTGTACATGAACGGAGCGCCGCTGTTGAGCGCGCCGATCGCGCCGCGGTATTCGTTCACGATCTGGTAGTCGATACGGCGCTTCAGAGCGCTCTCGGCGTTCTTGACGTTGATGCCGGTGAACGCGTTCGAGCGATTGAGTATCAGCTTGATCTTGTCGTCCGAGAAACCGAGATGGCCGATCGTCTCGAGCAGCAGCCGCACGTTCTTCAGACAGGGCAGGTCGGCGGTCATTACCACGAAGACCGTCTCGGCGACGTCCATCAGCCGCAGATTGACCTCGTCCAGCCGCTTGTCGACGTCCACGATGATGTAGTCGTACTCGTGGGCGAGGTGGGTGATGATCTCGGGCAGGTGGTCCGCGGTCACCAGTTCGGCCGTCTCCGGCGAAGGCGGGGCAAGCAGCAGATCGATGCCCGACTCGTGCTTGACCACGATCTGGCGGATCAGGTCCAGGTCGAACCCGGGCGTCCCGATCAGATCGATGATGCTCATCTTGTCCATGCCCAGATCCAGGAAGACCCGGTGGTCGCCGAACTGGAGATTGCCATCGATCAGGCAAACCCGGCGCCCGAGCTCCTTGTGAAGGGCGATGGCGCTGTTGATGGCGATCGTGGTCGTACCCACGCCACCCTTTGCGCCGTAGAACATGACGACCTTGGACGGCTCGCGCCGACGGCCGGTCGGGCCCGCAACCGGACGCGCCGCCGGTGGCTGGGCGACGTCCGCGGGCGCATACCGCGACAGCAGGCTGCGCATCCGGGCCATCAGTTCGGCGGGATGGAAAGGCTTGATCAGATAGTCGTCTGCGCCCGATCGGAGCGCCTTGCCTCGGTCCGAAGCTTCGTTCTCCGCCAGAAGCAGGATGACGGGGGTGTGGGTCGACGGTCCGTCCTCCAGTCGCAGCCGGCTGACGATGGTGAACCCGTCGACGTTCGGAAGGCTGGCCGCGATCAGGACCAGAGCCGGCCGCTCGGCATGAGCGACACGCAACGCCTCGGCGCCGTCGCCGACGGCGGTGGGCTCATAGCCGGCCTGCGTCAGTGCGTTGCTGAGAGCGCGCTGAACTGTTGGGTCGGCATCGACTACTAGGATCCTGACGGCCATCGGCTCACCTGGCTGTTACGGACGCACCCGCGAAAATACGCCACCCCGGCACGCAGTACGTCCAGGGACCGCGCGCCATCACTGCCGGATGGCGGACGCTGTTCAAAGGACGGTTGATTATAGGGGGCAGCCCGGACGATCAGTCCAGCCCCCTAACGAGCGGGCCCGTTCGAGCCGGGCCCATCTCCCCCGCGTTCGGTGTCGATTCGGGACGGCGACTCAGCGCTTCGGTTCCGAGGCGCCGGCATCCATGCCCTTGCCGACCATCGAACCGAGAGGGCCCAGGAGCTGCGTGAACTCCAGCGGGATCACGAACTTGGTCGCCGGACCGCTGCCGAGCGCCTTGAGGGCGTCCAGGTACTGCAGGGCCATGGTCTTCTGATCGATGTTCTTGGCGGCGCCGAAGATCGTGTTGAGCGCCTCGCTGAAGCCCTGGGCTCGAAGGATTGCGGCCTGCCGGTCGCCTTCAGCGCGAAGGATGGCCGATTGCTTGTCACCCTCGGCCACGTTGATCGTGGCCTGGCGCGTGCCTTCCGACTCGGTGATGACCGCGCGCCGGGTTCGCTCTGCCGACAGCTGGCGGTTCATCGCCTCCTGTACCGCGGGCGGGGGCAGGATCTCGCGGATCTCGACGGTCATCACCTTACCGCCCCAGCGTTCGGTGACCTCGTCGAGCTTGATTCGCAGGGCCTCGTTGATGCGCTCGCGCTGAGACAGGACGTCATCGAGCACGATGTCGCCGATAACCGAACGGAGGGACGTCGCGGCCACACCCTGGAGGGCGCCGGCGAAATTGAGGACGTTGACCTGGCTCATAAGCGGGTCAACGATCTTCCAGTAGATCAGGAAGTCGACGCCCAGCGGCGCGTTGTCCTTGGTGATGGCGGTCTGGCGCGGCACTTCGATGAACTGCTCGCGCAGATCGACGATGGCGCCCCTGTCCGCAACGGGGACGAGGACATGGAACCCAGGCCTTCGAACCTTCCCGTTGTCGGTGCGGCCCCACCGATAGACGACCATCATGGCCCACTGGGGGACGATGCGGATGTACGCCGCCCCGATCGCGAGGACCACCAGTACGAAGATGATTATCCCGATGATGATCGCTGTCGTCGCTCCGTCCATTGCCTGGACCTCCATCTGTGGCCGCCGGCTGGCGGACGTCTCCGGCCCGGGTGGCCGATTGCTGCCTGTGCTCTAGCTACTGCTTGCTCAATTCGATCACTCGCACCACCGTGATGATGCCGCCCCAGGCCGCAACCTTCTCTTCGAGTTGCTCCCGGATCTTCTCTCCCAGCCAGATCTGCTTTCGGATGACGTCCCCGGACGTCATCTCGGCGACCAGGGATCGCGCCATCTGCGAGGCAACGTCGACCACGGCGCCCCGGAAGTCAAGGACCCGGACCTGGCTCAGCAGCGGATCGACGATCTTCCAGTGGATCTCCAGGTCCGCCGCCACTGCCTCCCGGTCGGACGTCAGGAGGGTCTGCGGACCGATGCGGCCGACCTGCTCACGCAGGTCGACGATGACGCCCCGATCCGCGACCGGCACGACCAACCGGAGGCCGGGCATCCGGACTAACTCGGGACCGGTGCGGCCCCAGCGATAGACCACCATGCAGCCCCAGGCCGGAACTCGGCGGACCGCCATCGCGAACCAGGCCGCGAAGATGATGCCGCCGGCGACGAGGATCAGGAGGATGGCCCCGACCGACTCCACGGTCCTACTCCGGCTCGACTATGAGGGTCAGGCCTTCTATGGCTATGACCCTGACCCGAGCTCCTCGAGCCGCCGTGCCGCCGTCGGCCACGCGGGCCGACCACGACTCTCGGGACACGTAGACCGTACCGAGGGGCGCCAGGTCCTTTTCGACCTCGCCGATCATGCCCATCACGTCGGTCGCTCCGACGAGCCCCTGGCCCACGGGGATCGGTTGACGGCGCATCAGCAGGAGCGTCCTGACGAGGACCAGCCCGTAGCCCGCGGCCGTGCCGGCCATCACCGCGATGACCGGCCAGGCGACTTCGGCCGCCGGCAGATATGGACCCGGCGAGCCGTAGAAGGCGACTGCGCCGACGACGAAGCTGGCGATGCCACCGATCGTCAGCAACCCATGGCTGGGCACGGCCGGCTCCAGGATCAACATCACGACGCCCAGGATTACCAGCGCCACCCCCAGGACGTTGAGTGGCAGGCTGCCCGAGCCGTAGAAGGACAGGACCAGGGCCAAGGCCCCGACCAGGCCCATCAGCAAGGTGGGATGGAAGAACTCGATTGCCACGAGCAGGATGCCGATCACGAGCAGGATGAAGGCGATGTTCGGATCGTCCAGACCGTGCAGGATCGCCTGGATTGGATCCTCGCCGATTGTCACGATCGTGGCGCCGCTGGTGTGGACCGTGACCTGCGCGCCGTTGATCGTCACGACCTGGCCGTCGGCCTGGGCCAGGACCTCGTCCAGGCTGTTGGCGATGCCGTTGATGCCGTGTGCCGCCAGGGCCTCCTGGGCCGTGTAGGACTGCGCGTTCGAGACGGTACTGGCCGCCCAGTCGACCGCCAGCGGATGACGCTCCTCGGCGATACTCTTGATCGTTGCGACCGCATCGTTGAGGACCTTATCGGCTTCCGTCTGGCCGTACGTGGCGGCGATATCTCCTCCGCCGGCCGCGACCGGCGACGCTGCGCCGATGTTCGTGCTTTCGGCCATGTAGGCCAGGTTGGCGGAAAGGGTTATGAACGTACCCGCGCTGGCCGCCTTGGCGCCGGAGGGTCCAACCCAGACGATCGTCGGGATGCTCGCGTGCAGCGAGGTCACGATGTCCATCATCGAGCTCTCGGCGCCACCGAGAGTATCGAGCTGGATGATCACGGCAGCCGCGCCGTCGTCCTCGGCTCGTCGGACGCCGGCCGCGATGTAGCCCGCCATGACGTCGTCAACGACACCGTTGGTCGGCAGGACCACGACCTCCCGCGCGGGCGGCGAACCTGACGCCGGGGAGGGTGCGGCCGTCATCGGCGGCGGCACGATTGCGCTGTCCGGGCCGCCACTTCTGATCTGACCCACCCCCACCAGCAAGCCGATTCCCAACGCCAGCGTCGCTGCCACCCGAGATGCGCCCCAGGCCGCTCGCCGGACCTGCCCGGGCGTTCCAACCCAACCGGACAACCGGGCCAGGTGGCCGTCGCGCCCTTTGTCGGACTGGACGGTCCAGGGCAGAGAGGTCATCTCGTCGGGGAGCGGCGGCGTCCTGCTGCTTCGGGCGAAACGGCGCAGCCGCTCGTCGAGTTCGAAGTCCGTCTCGTTCATGGCAGTGCCCCTTCCGCCGGCCCGATACGCCGGCGCAACGCCTGCAGGGCGGCATGGTGGCGCGATTTGACCGTGCCGATGGGAATGCGAAGCCGGTCGGCGATCTCGGCCAGGGACAGCTCGCCCCAGTACCGCAGGACCACGACCATTCGGAGTTCGTTGCTGAGGCTCCCGAGCGCGCGTCCGACGGCGTCGCGGGCCAGCGAGGCCTTGAACGGGTCGCCGCCCTCGAGGTCCACGTCGTCCACGTCCACGGTGCGGTGGCGCGACCGCTTGTGGAGCCGGGTTCGGCAGACGTTGACGAGTATCTGGTTGAACCAGGAGTGGAACTTCTCCCGTTCTCTCAGTTTCGCCCAGGCGCGCCAGGCGCGAACCGATGCTTCCTGCACGGCATCCTGAGCCTCGGCGGAGTCGGCCAGCAAATAGCCGGCCAGGCGGTAGGCGCCCGGCAATTCGGCCGCCAGAAACTCCGCGAACACCGAGTCCACGGCCGTTTCACGGGCGGCGGCGCCGTGAACGGAGGCCCGTAACATCTCGCGATTCAGATATGCGTCTTCGACGAACACGCCACTCTCGCTGGGCGGACCGACTCGGCCACTCATCGGTGAGACTCCGGCGCCGGGCTCGAGGTTCGGCCGAGGAGAGCGTCGAGAACAAGCTGGCTCCAGGTTTCCATTCGATCGTAGACCTCGTTCGCCGAAGCGACGGTCTCGAACGACCCCGCCAGCTTGTGCGTCTCGCGAACCGAGACCTGGCGCCCACCGGCGTCCGCGAGGTAGACCACGCCCAGGTGGTGCCGGCCCACCTCCACCTCATCGTCGTTGAGCAAGCCGAGGAATTCGAACTCGGGCATGAAGTCGGCCACGATCTCCTCGCGCCACTCGCGCCGAAGGCACGTCTCGACCGTGTCGTCGCCGGGGTTCATGTGGCCGCCGATGCCGATGGTGTAGTGATCGTGGAGCCGCGCATCGCCACCTGCCCTGGTCCGCCTCATCAAGAAGAGCCGCTCCTCCTGCCGCAGAACCATATACGGGATGATCTGCTTGATCGAGTCGTCCATTTCGGCCGCCGGTCGCGGATAGAACGAGCCCAGGGCTATCCGGCCGAGAACGGCCCCGGTTGCGCTCGTAAGCACGCCCCGCCAGGCCAGCCCGTCCATCAGGACGCTGCGCGGCACGGCCCAGACCAACTCCTCCCCCTGCTGGGTCATCGGCTATCCGGCTCCGCCAGCCGTCCTTTGGCCGATTCGAAGCGCCGGCGCAGGGCGTCGGCGTCGGGTCCGCCTTTGCGCTCGAGTTCGGCGATCCACTCGTCGATCTCGTCCTGCACGTCGCGCAATCTGTCCGCGATCGCGGCGGCGTTCGTGGCCGCTATGCCGGCACCCATGGAAGCCTCGCCCCTCGCGAGGCGCGTCATGCTCGCCCAGCCCGTGGCGGCAAGGGCTCTCACGGCGTCCCAGTCGGCCTTCTCGATCTCATGGGGGCCGCCGGCCACCGCTTCGACTATCGCCGCCGAAACCAGCAGCGGCATGTGGCTGATCGCCGCAACGGCGCGGTCGTGGGCCGCGGCGGTCATCTGGACCTGGACGGCTCCGCACGCCTCGATCAGCTCTCGAACTCGCTCCGCGTCGCCCAGACGAGCGAATTCCCCTGGCACGGTGACCCAGGGCCGGCCGGCGAACAAGTCCGGCAGCGCGGCGGCGTAACCGCTCACTTCGCGCCCGGCCATTGGATGGCCGCCGATGAAGGGCAGCCTGGCCGCGTCGGCCCTGGCTACGATGCGAGCCTTGGCGCTGGCCCCATCGGTCACGGTAGCGTCGTCCGGCAACGCGCCACGCAACGAACCCCCGATCTCGTCGATCAGATCCAGGCACGTCATCGGAGGCGCCGTCAGCACGACCAGCTCGCTGTTGCGCAGGGCCGCCTCCAAAGTGGGCGCCGCGACATCTACGACGCCGTCCGACACGGCCTGCGCTACGGGGCCCGCACTGCGGCTCCAGGCGGTCACATGCCACTCCCCCGCCTGTCCAGGCACGCGCAGGGCGCGGGCGATCGAACCGCCGATCAGCCCGAAACCGACAATCGAAACTCGCACCCGAACATTATGAGGCGGCGGCCGCGCCTCAGTGCCCGTCCGGGGGGCCCCTCTGGGGCCTACTGCAATACCCGTACGAATGAGTGCGCGCGGCGGAAGAAGCTGATTAGAATGCTTGTGGTTGCCGGATTCTCCGGCCTGTAGCCTGTTTCGGTGCTCGCTGCCACGTAGAAGGGTCGCCAAAAGATGCTCGAGTCGTATGGCGAGACCAGACCGATCCGGGTCCTCCTCGTGGACGACCACCAGCTCCTGACAGGCGCTTTGTCACAGATGCTCGGTCGCGAGGCGGACATCGTGGTGACAGGGGTCGCCGGTAGCGTCGCCGAAGCCAAGGCCATGTGCCGCGAACGCCTGGACGTCGTTCTGATGGACTACCGCCTGCCCGACGGCACGGGAGCCGAAGCCACCCGGGCGATCAAGGCACGCTGGCCGGCCGCGCGAGTCGTCATGCTCACCGCGCTGACGGACGATGAGACCGTCCTGGAATCGATCCAGGCGGGCGCAGACGGTTACCTCACCAAGGACCGCGCCATAGACGAGGTCGTGAACGCCGTCCGGGCCGCATACGCCGGTGAAACGCTGCTGCCCCGCTCAGTCATCGTCGGCATCGCCCAGCGCGTCGCTGCAGCTCGCGAACGCGGCACGGAACGTCGCCAGATCGAACCGCTCACCCCTCGTGAGCTGGAAGTGCTCAAGGCCCTCACCGAAGGCCTGGCCACGCCGGAGATCTGCGAGCGGCTCTACATCGCCCCGAACACGCTCCGGACCCACGTCCAGAACATCATGGGCAAGTTGCGAGTGCACTCGAAGCTGGAGGCGGTCGCCTTCGCGCTCCGCAACCGGCTGGTCGAACCGCCGAAATCGGACGACGGCCTGTTCTAGAGGAGACCCTCGCACGGCAATTCTCGCGACCGGCGCGCTGTCGCGGCCGTAGACCCCGGCGTCACCTCCAGGACATGTCCCCATGGGCGGTTTACCTGGTGAGCGCGGCGGCCTCTGTCAGGTGCCGACGTAGGCCGCGAGGTGCTCGCCGGTGAGGGTCGAGCGGGCGGCGACGAGATCGGCGGGCGTGCCCTCGAACACGACCCTGCCGCCGTCGTGGCCGGCGCCGGGACCGAGGTCGACGATCCAGTCGGCGTGGGCCATGACCGCCTGGTGGTGCTCGATGACGATCACCGACTTGCCCGCCTCTACCAACCGGTCGAGCAACTGGAGCAGCTGTTCGACGTCGGCCAGATGCAGACCTCCTGTCGGTTCGTCGAGCACGTAGACGCCGCCGTCGCTGGCCATCTGGATGGCCAGCTTGAGCCGCTGCCGCTCGCCCCCGGAGAGCGTCGTCAGGGGCTGGCCGAGGGTCAGATAGCCCAGCCCGACATCGGCCATCCGGGCGAGGATTGCCGTGGCGGCCGGCGTTTTCGCGGCGCCGCCGCTGAAGAACGCCAGCGCTTCGGAGACCGACATCGCGAGGACTTCGCTGATGTCGCGGCCGTCGAGCTTGTACTCGAGCACGCCGGCCTCGAACCGCTTGCCCTCGCACTCCTCGCACACCGACTCCACTGTCTCCATGTAGCCCAGCTCTGTGTAGATGACGCCGTTGCCGTTGCAGACCGGGCACGCGCCCTCGGAGTTCGCACTGAACAGCGCCGGCTTGACGCCGTTCGCCTTCGCGAATGCCGCCCGGATCGGATCCAGCAGGCCGGTGTAGGTCGCCGGGTTGCTGCGCCGAGAGCCCTTGATCGGCGCCTGGTCTATGGAGACGACTCCCGCGCCCCTCGGCATCGAACCGTGGATCAGCGAACTCTTTCCCGATCCGGCCACTCCGGTCACCACGCACAGCACGCCGAGCGGGATGTCAACGCTCACATCCTGGAGGTTGTGCTGGCTCGCGTTGCGGATCTCCAGCTTGCCCGTGGGCGTCCGCAGCTTCTCCTTGAGGCCGGCCCGGTACTGGAGGTGGCGCCCGGTGATCGTGTCGCTGGCCCGCAGACCCTGGACGGTGCCCTCGAAGCAAACCCTGCCGCCGTCCGAACCCGCGCCGGGCCCCAGGTCGACCACATGGTCGGCCATCTCGATGACTTCCGGCTCGTGCTCGACCACCAGCACGGTGTTGCCCTTGTCGCGCAACTGCCGCAGGAGGCGGTTCATCCGCTGCACGTCGTGAGGGTGCAGGCCCGTGGTGGGCTCATCGAAGATGTAGGTGACGTCCGTCAGCGACGAGCCGATGTGGCGGATCATCTTGACGCGCTGTGCCTCGCCGCCCGAGAGCGTGCCCGAGGGTCGGTCGAGCGAGAGGTAGCCGAGCCCGATCTCGACGAACGAATCGAGGGTATGCCGGAGGGACTTGAGCAGCGGTGCCACCGACGGTTCGTCGAGAGCGCGAACCCATTCGGCCAGGTCGCTGATCTGCATCGCGCAAGCCTCGGCGATGTTGAGCCCCTTGATCTTCGACGACCGAGTCGCGGCGCTGAGCCGGCTGCCACCGCAGTCGGGGCAGGCCGTGAACGTCACCGCCCGCTCCACGAACGCCCGGATGTGCGGCTGGAGCGACTCCTGGTCCTTGGACAACATCGATTGCTGGATGCGAGGCACCAACCCCTCGTAAGTCATGTTGATGCCTTCGATCTTCATCCGGATCGGCTCGTGGTAGAGGAGGTCGTGGCGTTCCTTCTCGGTGTAGTCGCGGATCGGCTTGTTGGGGTCGACGAAGCCGGAGGACGCGTAGAGACGATAGTTCCAGCCACCGGCCGCGTAACCCGGGATGGTCAGCGCGCCCTCGGCGAGCGACCTGGAGTCGTCGAGGAGTTGGCTGAGGTCGATGTCGGAGGCCGTACCCAGGCCTTCGCAGCGCGGGCACATGCCACCCGTGATGCTGAAGCTGCGCCCCTCCTTTACGGTCTTGCCGCCGCGCTCGAATGTGATGGCGCCGCCGCCCTTGACCGATGGGACGTTGAAGGAATACGCCTGAGGCGATCCGATGTGCGGCCGGCCGAGCCGGCTGAAGAGGATACGGAGCATCGCGTTGGCGTCGGTCGCGGTGCCGACGGTGGAGCGGGGGTTGCCGCCCATGCGCTCCTGGTCGACGATGATCGCCGTGGTCAGCCCTTCGAGTAGGTCGACGTCGGGTCGCGCCAGCGTCGGCATGAAGCCCTGCACAAAGGCGCTGTAGGTCTCGTTGATCAGCCGCTGCGACTCGGCGGCGATGGTGGCGAACACGAGCGAGCTCTTGCCCGAACCGGAGACGCCCGTGAACACCGTCAGCCTGCGCTTCGGGATCTCGACGCTGACGTCCTTGAGGTTATTCACGCGCGCGCCGTGCACGCGGATCAGATCGCGGGGGTCGGCATCGTCCAGCACAGGCAACTGCGTTTCCGTCTTCGTAACTGAGCTCATCTCGTCTCCATCCGTTGGGCGAGCCGCCTCAAGGACCAAGTTACCGCGGCTGGGCGTCCAGCGCTTCTCGGTTCCCGCTCGGTTCGGTCACGGATCGCCAGGCATTACGGCGCCCGCCGCCCCGCCGCACACCGACGTAATCGTCTACCGCGGCGGGCCTCGTCCTCGAACCGCGCTGCTCCGGCTCACGGACCTGGAGGGCTGTCCTAGGAGGATCGTCGCCTGCGCTGGCCGAGTCTGCGATCGCCCTCACGACGCTCCGCGCTGGCCGCGGCGAACTCGAGAACCAACTGGCGCCGGTCGAACATGCGCCGTTCGCCGGCCCGCCGCTCGTTCTGCAACTGCGCTCCGCAGCGGGGGCAGCGACGCTCTTCGGCGAACAGCTGGTCCATCGGCGCAGTGGCCCACAGCGCTCGTCCGCAGGAGTAGCAGGCTAGTCGTGGCATGGTCGAAATGTAGGCTCGCCGGCCCGACTTCGGAATGCCCGATTCCGGGAGGCCGAACGTGTGCTTATCAAATACGGATTTCTGACGATGCCCCGGCGCGCGATTCGGGCCAGCATTTGAAGGTCGCCAGCAATGGCGCGATGACGATCGCTTGGGCAAGTGATCGTGTCGGCGGGTCGCTTCGCTCCCCCCGGAGCGACCCGCTCAGAACCCCTCTCGCCCCATCCTGCCGATCGCTTCCTCCTCCTCCAGCGATCGGCTGTCTCAAAGAAGACGATCGCTCGCGATCGGCTGTCTCAAAGAAGACGATCGCTCGCGATCGGCTGCGCGGAAAGGGACGATCGCCCTGAATCAGAGAGCCGCCCCTTTCGGCGCGGCTCTCCTCGTTGGTGCGCCGGAAGCTAGGCCTCGACGGCCTCCAGGGCGTGCTTGACCTCTTCGGCCGGGTACTCGTAGTCCTCGAGCTGGCCGGACAGGTATCGCTGGTACGAGGTCATGTCGAAGTAGCCGTGGCCTGACAGGTTGAAGAGGATGACCTTCTTCTCGCCGGATTCCTTGGCCTTGAGAGCCTCGTCGATCGCGGCACGGATGGCGTGCGTGGATTCAGGAGCCGGGATGAGGCCTTCGGACCGGGCGAACTGGATGCCGGCCTCGAAGCAGGGCCGCTGATGGACGCTCCGAGCCTCGATGAAGCCTTCATGCTTGAGCAGGCTGACCTGCGGGGACATGCCGTGGTAGCGCAACCCGCCGGCGTGGATCGGCTCCGGGATGAAGTCGTGGCCGAGCGTGTACATCTTGACCATCGGCGCCATCTTGGCGGTGTCCCCGTAGTCGTAGGCGTAGCGGCCGCGGGTCATGCTGGGAGCCGCCTCGGGCTCGACGGCGATGATCTGGTATTTCCGACCTCCGCGGAAGGTCCGGCCGAGCCAGGGGAAGCTGATGCCGGCGAAGTTGGAGCCACCGCCCGCGCAGGCGATGATGGTGTCCGGCTCTTCGCCCGCCATCTCCATCTGCTGGATCGATTCCAGGCCGATGATGGTCTGGTGGAGCATGACGTGGTTGAGGACGGAGCCCAGCGAGTAGTGAGTGTCGTCTCGCGTCACCGTGTCCTCGACGGCTTCGCTGATGGCGATGCCGAGCGAACCGGTGCTGTCTGGATGCTCGGCCAGGATGGCGCGTCCCGCCGCCGTCTCCATGCTCGGGCTCGGCACGACGCTGGCGCCGTAGGTCTCCATCATCAGGGCCCGGTATGGCTTCTGGTCGTAGCTCGCCCGGACCATGTAGACCTTGACCTCGATGCCGAACATCGCGCCGGCGTAGGCCAGAGCGCTGCCCCACTGTCCGGCTCCGGTCTCGGTGGCGATGCGCTTGATGCCCTCTTCCTTGTTGTAGAAGGCCTGCGGGATCGCGGTATTGGGCTTGTGGCTGCCCGCCGGGCTGACGCCCTCGTTCTTGTAGTAGATGTGGGCGGGAGTATCGAGCAGTTTCTCGAGGCGGAGGGCACGGACCAGGGGGCTGGGTCGGTACTGCTTGTAGAGGTTTCGGACCGGATCCGGGATCTCGATCTCGCGCTCGGTCGAGACCTCCTGCATGATCAGCGCCATCGGGAAGAGCGGCGCGAGATCGGCGGGCCCAAGGGGCTGGTGCGTGCCGGGGTGGAGCGGCGGCGACTGCGGGACGGGCAGATCCGCCGAGATGTTGTACCAGGCTCGAGGGATCTTCTCCTCGTCCAACATGAACCGAGTGCGCTCGACCATCCGACTCCTCCCGCCGCGAAACGGCGCCTCCTGGGGTTGATCCCCCTCCCGCTCCTGCCGGGGCGGTCGGGCGCTAGCCTACGGCTTCGCGTGGGCCGCGTGCAAGCCGAACCAGCCGCGTGCCCGAGAGCCGTCGGCCGGCGGTTGCGACGACCCCGTGGCTGAGACTCCGCTGACGCCTTCGTCCGCGCTCCGAGGCCTCCGAGGAGGCGTCCCCGTCAGGCGGCCGGCGTCCCCAGCCCCGCCGAGGCAAGCGGCTCGTAATGCGTAGGCCCGTGCCCCAGGTTGCTCTTGTACAGGACCAGCTCGCCGGCCTGCCAGCTCAACTCGACGTCCCCCGCGACCTCGATGAGCCGCCTGGCTCGATCCGCAGCCCCGGTGACTCCGTCGGTCCGAGCAAGGGTCAAGTGAGCGGTGAAGGGCCGATCGTCCGACGACCACCCGAGCGGCCGAAGCTCGGCGTCCACCAGCCGCTCCAGGGCGGCCAGCTCGCCTGCGCCCTCGTTGATGCCGATCCAGAGGACCCGGGGCCGGTACCGGTCGGGAAAGGCGCCGCCGCCGCACAACGAGACCCGGAACGGCTCCGCGTGCGCGGCCACCGCCCGGATCGCCCGCTCGAGGTCCGGCCGGCGCTCGTCCGGAGTCGCCCCCAGGAAGCGGAGGGTGATGTGCAGATTGTCCACGTGCACCCAGCGCGGCTGGCCGGGCATGCGGTGGTCGACGGGACCCCCGGCGACCTGCTCCATCAGCCCGGCGACGCCCGCCTTGACCTCGTCAGAAACAGGCACGGCGATGAACAGGCGGCTGGTTCCAGGCGGATCGTCCGCCGGCCTCGAGTACGGGCGCGGCCCCCTGGCCGGCCTTCGGGCCCCGTAATCGTGGTCGGTCATGCCCCCGCGCGCTCCTCGGCCACGAAGACCTCGCGGTCGTGGACGAGAACCTCACGGGCTCTGTCCAGGTTGCGCCAGCCTACGATCTCGACGTCCTTGTCCTCGAGCAGCTTGTAGGTCTGGAAGAAGTTCTCGATCTCGCGCAAGCGGTGCGGCGAAACGTCGGCCAGGTTGCCGTAGTGGGCGTAGGACGGGTCGGCGATCGCGACGCACAGGACCTTGAAGTCAAAGCCCTTTTCGTCGCTCATTTCCAGACCGCCGACCGGCCGAGCCCAAACGCGGCAACCCGGGAAGGTTCCCTCGCCGATGAGCAGCAGGGCGTCCGTATGGTCGCCGTCATCGGCGCGTGTCGCCTCGATGAAGCCGTAGTCGAAGTTGTAGTAGACGGCCGAGGACAGCACCCGATCGAGCCGGATCACACCGGCCTTCTCGTCGAACTCGTACTTGTTCCGGCTGCCGCGCGGAATCTCGACGACGATCTCCACGACTTCCGGGAACTCGGCGGGGCGATTCATGGGCACAGACTAGCGCCTCTCCCCTTTGCCGGCAGCCCGGCCTCAATCGTTGTAGAGGCGCTCCTCGATCAGCTTCTCCTGCACCGTCCGGCCGTTCGGGTCGAAGCAGGAGTACTCGAAGTGTTTCTCGAACTCCAGGTCCACGTTGTCCTGCCCGGCCCGGTTCTTCTCGATGCTAAGGACAACCCACTCGCGGAATTGCTGGGCCTGGTACGGGTTGAACTCGATGTTGACCTTGGCGACGATGTGGTACTTCTCGTTGATGATCAGGATGATGTCGGCCTCGTAGTTGATGGCCGACGAGCCCCGCAGGTGGTGGTTGCGGAGGCGCTGAGCCTTGAGGCCCTCCTTGTCCGCTGCCACGATCGAAATCATCGCCACCTGTTCCGACAGGGCGATGTCCTTGAGCCCGTTGACCACGAACGTGACCTTCTCGGACTCCGTAGTCGGCTCCGGGTACATCGGCACCTTCTGCAGGTAGTCGACAACCACCATCAACCGCTTGTCGCCAGACAGGGCACGGTGCTGCTGCACCAGCTTGCGGATGTTCTCGACGGTGCTTGCGGTCTGAGAGCCGCGCATCAGGTACAGGCTCTGGCCGTAGCGAGCGATCCGGTCCAGGCTGGGGCGGAGCTTCTGGTTGGCGGTCAGGCCGCCGCCGCCCGCGCCTTCAGCCATCCACGAGGCCATGATTTCCTTGCGGACGTCCTGGAGCTTGACTGCGCCGGTCTTGGCGGGTAGATGGGCGAGCGCCGACTCGAGCGCCACCAGGCGGTTGACCAGGTACTGCTCTTCGTGCTCGAAGCAGATGTAGAGAACGTTCGCCTGGCCGCTGGAGGCCACGTTGCGGGACATCTGCAGGGCCATCGTCGTCTTGCCGGTGCCTTGAGCGCCGCCGATCAGAAGCAACTCACCGGCCCGCAGGCCGCCGCCGATGGTCTTGTCGAGCATGCCGAAGCCAAGGGGAATCGGCTGGTACTCCCCGTATCGGCCGTTGGCCATGTTGTCGTTGAGGTCGACGAGCACGTCCAGCGCCGAACGCGGCACCAGGCTGCCGTTGGGTGTGTCAAGTCGCCACGTCCGCTGCGGACGAGCGTCCTGCTCGGGCCGATCGGTCGCCGTCAAGTGAGCCTCCAGCCAGTTGTCGCCGCCTGCCTGGCGGCTTCTGCCTTCCCGCCCGCACTCGTCGGCGTTTGCCGGCGCCGCCGATCGCGGTTGCCCCGCTCCGCTGGTCGGAGCGGTGAACCTAGAGCTTGAGGCCCGCGGCCTCATCCCAAAATCGCGCAATGGTCCTAATCCCGGTCTCGAAGTTGGACATCCACATCCACTCGTTGGGGGCGTGGAAGTTGCCGTCCGCCGGCGCGAAGCCGAGCAGGACGACCTGCAGGCCCAGGATCGTCTCGAAGCTGGCGCATACCGGCACCGATCCGCCCTCGCGGATGTACAGCGGCGCGGCGCCGAACGTCGCCTCGATGGCCCTCGCGGCGGCGCGAGTGGGCGGATAGTCGATCGGCGTCAAGCTGGGCCGCCCGTCGCCGAGCCGCTTGATGTCGTAGCGGATCGATTTCGGCGCGACCTCGGCGATGTAGGCCGAGACCAGCTCGAAGATGCGCTCCGGGTCCTGGTTGGACACCAGCCGGCAGCTGATCTTGGCGTGCGCGTGGGCAGGGATGATGGTCTTGGCGCCCTCGCCCTCGAAGCCGCCCCAGATGCCGTTGACGTCGAGCGTCGGCCGGGCCCCCAGCTGCTCCAGGATGGTGAAGCCGCCCTCGCCCATGAACGCCGGGACGCCGATGCCCTTGCGGTACGCCTCCTGATCGAACGGCAGATCCGCCAGGGACTGCCGGTCGAGTTCGCTCAACTCGACGACGTCGTCGTAGAAGCCCGGCACCTGGATGCGGCCGTCGGGCGACTTGAGGGCCGAGACGATGTGGCAGAGGGCGTTGATCGGGTTGTCCACCGCACCGCCGTACACGCCCGAGTGAAGGTCGATGTGGCTCCCGAACACGTCGAGCTGGATGTACATCAGCCCGCGCAGGGCGACCGTGAGGGCCGGCACGTTGCCCTCGAAGAAGCTGGTGTCGGAGATGACCGCGAAGTCGGCCGCCAGACGCTCCTTGTTCGCCGTGAGCCAGCCGTCGAGGTGGACCGAGCTCGATTCCTCTTCACCCTCGATCACGAACTTGAGGTTCACCGGCAGCGACTTGCGGGTGGCCAGGAGAGCCTCTACGGCCCGCGTGTGCATCGCGACGTGGCACTTGCAGTCGGACGAGCCGCGGGCCAGCATCTTGCCGTCCTTGACCACCGGCACGAAGGGTGGCGAATCCCACAGCTCCTCGGGGTCGGCCGGCTGGACGTCGTAGTGGGCGTATACCAGGACGGTGGGCTTGCCGTCGGCATGGAGCCAGTCCGCGTAAACGACGGGGTGGCCGCCCGTCTCGCTGACTTCGACGTGCTCCAGGCCCGCCTTCGTCAGATCCGCGGCGATGAACTCGGCCGCCGCCCGGCAGTCCGGGGCGTGGGCCGGAATGCCGGAGATGCTTGGAATCCGCAGCAGTTCCTTGTATCTGTCCAGGCGCCGGTCCGCGGAGTTGTCCAGGAATCGCTCGAAAGCGTCGTCGTGGACTGAACCAGTCGCTGCGTCGGCCATTGGGGGCTCTCCCTCTGCAGAGGTGGCGGCTCGATCCGGTTACGGGCTACTCGGATTCTACCCGGCCCGGTTCGAGGCTCGATTCCGGCAAGAATCAGACCGGGCGGCATCGCTGCCGCCCGGTTGTTGCGATCGTCCGATCCGGCCTCAGGATGGGCTCGGGTTGGGGCTGGGAGTCGTCGTGGGTGAGGGGCCGCTCGATCCGGCCGAGCCGGCATTGGCCGGCGCTGGGGTCCACGGCCTGGGAGCGATCCCGTGGAGGTTCTCCTTGGGCGGCAGGTCCGAGAAGATCTTCTCGAACTCTTCCGTCTCGACCGTCTCCTCGGCGATGAGCTTGTCGGCCAGAGCCAGGAGGCGATCCTGGTTCTCGGTCAACACCATCGTGGCCCGCTTGTAGCCGTTCTCCATGAACGCCCGGACTTCTTCGTCGATCATTCTCGCCACGTCGTCCGAGTAGTTGCGCTGCTCGCCGATCTCGCGACCCAGGAAGACCATCTCGTCGCGCTTGCCGAAGGCGAGCGGCCCGAGCTTGTCGCTCATGCCCCACTCCGTGACCATCCGGCGCGCCAGATCCGTGGCCTTCTCGATGTCGTTGCTGGCACCGGTCGTGGTGTCGCCGAAGATCAGCTTCTCGGCCGCGTTGCCGCCGAGAAGGCCGGCGATCTTGTCCTCGAACTCGGTCTTTGACTGCAAGTAGCGATCCTCGACGGGCAGGGCCATGGTGTAGCCCAGAGCCATACCGCGGCTGATGATCGTGACCTTGCTGACCGGGTCGCACTTGGGCAGGATCCGCTGCACGACCGCGTGGCCGCCTTCATGGATGGCGATGATCCGCTTCTCGGCGTCCGAGATGATGCGGCTCCTGCGCTCCGGTCCGGCGACGATGCGCTCGATCGATTCGGTGAAGTCGGTCATGCCGATCGACTTTCGATTGCGCCGCGCCGCCAGGATGGCGGCCTCGTTGACTAGGTTGGCCAGGTCGGCGCCCGAGAAGCCGGGCGTCTGGCGGGCCAGGTTCTCGACGTCGACGGACTTGTCCAGCGGCTTGCCCTTGGTGTGCACCTTGAGGATGGCCACGCGTCCGCGGAGGTCCGGTCGGTCGAGGATGACCTGCCGGTCGAAACGGCCCGGTCGAAGCAGCGCCGGGTCCAGGACGTCGGGCCGGTTGGTGGCGGCGACGACGATCACGTTGGTGTTCGTGTCGAAGCCGTCCATCTCGACAAGGATCTGATTGAGGGTTTGCTCGCGCTCGTCGTGAGAGCCGCCCAGGCCGGCGCCGCGCTGGCGCCCGACGGCATCGATCTCGTCCACGAACACGATGCAGGGCGAGTTGCGCTTGGCCTGATCGAACAGGTCACGAACGCGGCTGGCACCGACGCCCACGAACATCTCGACGAACTCGGAGCCCGAGATCGAGAAGAACGGCACTCCGGCCTCACCGGCCACGGCCCGCGCGAGCAGGGTCTTGCCGGTTCCCGGAGGTCCGACGAGCAGCACGCCGCGCGGGATGCGCGCGCCCAGGCTGTTGAACTTCTCCGGATATTTCAGGAACTCGACGACTTCCTGCAAGTCCGTTTTGGCTTCGTCGACCCCGGCGACATCGGCGAATGTGACAACCGTCTTGTTGCCCAGGAACATCCGGGCCCGGCTCTTGCCGAAGCTCATGGCCTGATTGTTGGTGCCCTGCGCCTGGCGCATGAAGAAGACGATGAAGAGCACGATTACGAAGATCGGCAGCATCGTCGTGATCAGGATGGCGATCCAGCCGGTATCCGCCGGCTTCTTGACCGAATACGACGGCCACTGGCTGGGATCGGACTTGCCGGCGTCCTTGAGCCAGGACTCGATCGTTGCCCACTCGCCCACCAGGGGCGCGTCAGACTCGACCGTGTACGTGTCGTTGTTTCTCGTCGTGACTGTAAGCGTCGTGTCGTCGCGAACGATCTTGGTCACGTTGCCCGATGTCACGTCCTGCTGGAAGTAGGAGTAATCCTTGGACCCCGGGCTGGTCGGCTGGATCAGGATGTAGAGCAGGACGACGGTGGCAGCAACGAGAACGAACATGACGATCCCGTTGCGCAGAAAACCTCTGTTCACAGGCTATGGAGCCTCCGGATGGTGGAGCGGCCGGGTCGTGCCGGTCGGTTGAGGCAGTATACGCCCCGGAACTTGACCGCCCTTTCGGGCGGCCCGGACGGGCGGCTGGCCGCCTGACCGGTCGCAGGCCATGCGACGAGGCCGGTACGACGGTGACTCGCGACCCGCCTCGAACGTTCGCCAGAGACGTGATTGAACCCGTCTTGTCGCGCCGCGCGGACCGATCCACGCACCCGCCGAGGATGCAACGACCCGGGCGGCGGAGCCCGGGTCGTGGATCGAGACGATGGTAGCGGAGACTGGATTTGAACCAGTGACCAAGGGCTTATGAGTCCCCTGCTCTACCACTGAGCTACTCCGCCGTGGCGCGGCGGTAGTGTAGCGGATGATCGCCAGGCCGGTCGAGGTCGCGTCGTGCCGTCGCTCGCCCGGCCATCACCCGACGCGACCTCTCAATTCGCGGACGGCGTCGCGACGTGGCCACCGTTCGAGGAGCGGCTTCGAGGCTCCGGTCAGGTCCGTCAGTTTGACCCGAAGAGCACCTTGAGCCAGGCGTCGAGCGGGCTTTCTGGCACCTGCGAATGCTCGGCCGTGATCCCCATCGAGCCCGGCGCGTCTGACGGCAGCGGCGACGCGCCTTCGTCGACGGCGAACGGTATCTCTCCCGGCTGGCCGAGCAGATAGCCGCGAGCGGTCGAGTCGGTGAACCCGGGCTTCTGAATCAGGTCCAGCTCGTCCTGGAGACCCTGGATTTCGCGCACGACACTGGCGTTGCGGGCCCGCAGCGCGTCGGCCTGGTCGGCTGCCGTGGCGGCGTCCCCCACCTGCTTGGCAAAGACGCCGATGAGCCACAGACAGACAAGCGCCGCGAAGATGGCCGCCAGCCGGCCGCGGGTGAGTCCGAGGGAAGGCCGAGCGACGATCGAGGCCTTCGCCTCCTGCTCCGCGGTGGGGTCTATCTCATTGCGTCGCATTTCAGAGATCGTAGCTGTGCGCAGCTGACATGTCAAACGACTTTCACTCTTGAAACGTGCTGCTAGACTGTCCGCACCAATAGCACGTCCGTTCGGTTTGAGGTCGGTCATGCGCTACTACGAACCAGCCGGCGTGGACAGGGTGCTGGGCCGGATGCTCGATGATCCATCGCTCGCCGGGAGCGTCGTTCACCAGGCCCTGATTCCGGCTCGAGAAGCCGACTTCGTGCCCATGCCGGAATGGCTGGACCCCGGCATCGTGGCCGGTCTGGCCAGCCGCGGTATCGCCCGCCTGTACAGCCACCAGGCCGAGGCCCTCGAAGAGGTGCGGGCCGGCGAGGACGTGGTGGTCGTGACGCCCACCGCCTCGGGCAAGACGCTGTGCTACCTGCTGCCCACCCTCCAGGCGCTGGCGGAGGACCCTACCGCCCGGGCACTGTACCTGTTCCCCACCAAGGCCCTCGGGCAGGACCAGGTCGCGGAGCTGGGCGAGATGAGCCGCGCCTCCGGACTCCAGATAAACGCCTCCACGTACGACGGCGATACGCCGAATCCGATCCGCTCCGCCATCCGATCGGCCGGGCAGGTGGTGGTCACGAACCCGGACATGCTCCACTCGGCCATCCTGCCTCACCACACCAAGTGGTTCCAGCTGTTCGAGCAACTCCAGGTCATCGTCATCGACGAGCTGCACACCTATCGGGGCCTGTTCGGCAGCCACGTCGCCAACGTGCTCCGGCGGTTGCTGCGGATCTGCGCCCATTACGGATCGCATCCCGTGATCGTGTGCTGCTCGGCCACGATCGGAAACCCGGCCGAACTGGCGGCCGCGCTGACCGGGCGCCAACCCCGACTCATCGACCGCAACGGGGCACCGTCGGGCGAGCGGAACCTGCTGCTGGTCAGGCCGCCTCTTCTTGATCCGGCCACGGGCGCTCGAGGCTCGGCGTTGACGCTCGCGACCCGCTGGGCCCTGCCGTTCCTGCGGGCCGGTCGCCAGACACTCGTCTTCGGCAAGAGCCGGGTCGGCGTCGAGCTGATGCTCACCACCCTGCGCGAGTCTCTCCGCCTCGGATATGGGCCCCGAACCCAGATACGCGGCTATCGCGGCGGATATTTGCCGACTGAGCGCCGGGCCGTCGAGCAGGGCCTGCGGAGCGGCGAGATTCTGGGCGTCGTCAGCACCAACGCCCTGGAGCTGGGCGTGGACATCGGCCAGCTGGACGTGGCCATCCTGGCCGGCTATCCGGGCTCCATCGCGGCCACCTGGCAGCAAATCGGGCGGGCCGGCCGCCGCCAGAGTTCGAGCGTGGCCGTCCTGATTGCGGGCGGGGGGCCGGTGGACCGGTACGTGATCGAGCACCCGGAGTTCCTGCTCGAGTCGCCGCCCGAGGAGGCGCGCCTGGACCCGGACAACCTCCACATCCTGCTGGCCCACCTCAAGGCCGCCGTCTTCGAGATGCCGTTCGAGCCGGGCGAGCGGTTCGGGCCGGCCGAGGCCGCTCCCCTGCTGGCGTTCCTCGCCGAAGAGGGCCTGGTGCGCCATGCCGCCGACGATCGCTGGTACTGGTCCAACGAGAACTTCCCGGCCTCGTCCGTGTCGCTCCGCGCGGCCGCCCGGGAGAACGTTGTGATCATCGACACGACACCGGCGCGCCCGCGAGTGATCGGCGAGATAGACATTTTCGCGGCCCAGACCCTGGTCCACGAGGACGCCATCTACATCCACGAGTCCACTCAGTACCACGTGGACAAGCTCGACTGGGACGAGCGCAAGGCCTACGTGAACAGAGTGGACGTGGACCACTACACCTACGCGGACCGGGCGGTCACCCTGAAGCCCCTCGAGGAATTCGACGCCGCACCGGCGGTGGGCGGGACGCGCAGCCACGGCGAGGTGATGGTTTCGAGCCTGGTCAGCATGTTCAAGAAGCTCAAGTTCGGAACGGACGAGAACCTGGGCTGGGGTCCGGTCCACCTGCCCGAGCTGGAACTGCAGACCACGGCCTACTGGCTCACGGCCGGGGCGGCCGTGGAGGGCTGGCGCCGGGCCGATCTGGACGTCGCCCTGATAGGCGTGGGCCGGGCGATGCAGGCGGTTGCGGCCGTGCTCCTGATGGTCGATCCACGCGACCTCGGCCTTGTGAGCCAGGTCCGTTCGCCCCACAGCCAGGCCCCGACGATCTACCTGTACGAGTCCGTGCCGGGTGGCGTCGGCCTGTCCGAGCGGCTGTTCGAACGCCACGCGGAATTGCTTGCGGGCGCGGCGGAGCTCATCGGCGGCTGCGAATGCGAAAGCGGCTGCCCCGCGTGCACCGGGCCTCGACTCGAGCCGGACGTGGACGCCAAGGATCTGGCGGTGCGCCTGCTGCGCGTACTGGCGGAACCGGAGAGCGCTCCCGCCAGGCCCGGAGCCGCCGCATGAGCCTCGATCAGGCCCGGCTGCGGCGGCGCCTGGACGACCTGCGCCGCGAACGGACCGTCGCCTTCGCTCGGGCCGAGCTGGCCGGCGAATCGGACCCGGAGATACGGCGTCTCATCGCGTCCGTGGTCGCCGCGGCCGATGTCGCACCGCCCCGTCCGGTCTGGCGGGATACGCCGCCCGCGGATCCGGAGTCGATGGCCCGACGCCTGGCCGAAGGGCTGGACGCGGACGCCGTCGAGACGCCCCGCGGCTGGTACGTCAGGCGCGAGCTTCGGCCCGTCTACCTTCCGATCGACCGGGAGCGACTGGCCGGCCTGCCCGGCATGGCGCCCGCGGGCGCTCCCCTGCTCTGCCTGGATACCGAAACGACCGGCCTCGGCAGCGCGGCCGGAACGGTGGCCTTCCTGATCGGGCTGGCCCGCTGGGACGGCGACCGGCTGCGGCTCTTCCAGCTCCTGCTGCCGGACCACTCCGAAGAAGGCGCTCTCATGGATGCCCTGGCCGCCGAGACGCCACCGAACGCCTGGCTGGTCACGTACAACGGCCGAACGTTCGACTGGCCGCTGCTGGACACGCGCTTCCGGATGAACCGTAGCCGGCCGCCCGCCCTGGACGGTCACCTGGACCTGCTGCCGCTCGTGCGCCGGCTCTTCCGACACCGCCTCCCTGACGCTCGTCTCCAGACAGTTGAGAAGCATTTGCTACGGCGCCACCGGGCCCCGGACATCCCCGCTTCGGAGATCCCGGCGGTCTACTACTCGTTTCTGCGCGGCGGCCCGGTCGGGCCCATCCGTGTCGTGGCCCGCCACAACGCCGAGGACGTGGTGACCCTGGGCCGCCTCCTCGCCCATCTCGAACGCGGCTACGGTGAAGGAGAGGTACGCCGCTGGGCCCACAAGGGCGATCTCGTGAGGCTGGCCCGGCTCTTCCGCCACGAGGGCCGGGTCGACGAGGCGGTCGAGTGCCTGGAGCTGGCCGGCGCGCACGTCGACGGCGGCGATCCGGATGGGGCCCTGGCCACGGTCGAGCTGGCGCGGCTGCTGCGACGAGAAGGCCGAACGGCGGAGGCCGGCGTGGCCTGGAGTCGCCTCGTGACGGCGCCCGGGCCGCTTGCGGCGCTCGGCTGGATCGAGTTGGCCAAGGAGCGCGAGCACCGGGAGCGCAACCTCGAAGCGGCCTGGGAGGCGACAGACCAGGCGCTCATGGCTCTGTATCGGAGCCGCGGCAACGGCAATGCCATGCTCCGCCGCTCACTGGAGCAGGACGTTGGCGTCCGCAGAACACGTCTGGCGCGACGGCTGGAACGAGCCAGGGCCGCCGGCTAGGGCCGGGCGACGAGTTCCTGGCCACCGGCGGACGCCTTTCGCAATCGGGCCGCGACCTGAGCTCTCGTGGGCACTCCCGCGAGGCCCCGGTCCTCGACTACGCAGGAGGCGGCGCCCGCGGCGAAACGAAGCGCCCGCGCTGTGGCCAGCTCCCCGGTGAGCGACCACGCGGCGATGAGCCCGGCCAGGAACGTGTCGCCGGCCCCGGTCGGGTCGGCCACGCCGTGCGCGGCCGGCACCGCCCGGTAGCGCCGGGCCACGTCGCCGCGGAAAGCCGTTCCGCCGTTCTCCCCCGCGGTCAAGATCAGCGTTGCCGCCGGCGCCAGGCCGCGCAGCACCCCCAGTTCCGCGTCGCGCGGCAGGTCGTCGACGCTCGCGCACAAGACATCGGCGCGACGCAGCAGCGCCGAAGGCGCCGGTGCCACAGGCCAGACCCAGCCGTCGTCGCGGAACTCGCGCAGCATGCCCTGCCAGCCCACGGCGGTCAGCGCGGCGATTCCATCCCCGTCGGCGCTCCCGGGCACCGCCGCCCACTCCTGCCCTACTTCGCCGGCCACCGGCACGAGGAGCCAAACACGCGCGCCGCGCCACTCGTGGGGCAGGGCCGACGCGGCCACCGCGTCGCTTCTGGAAAGCCAGCGCTGCCGGCGATGCCCGTCTCGCTCGACGTTTTCGAACACCGGGCCGTTCTCCAGTGGGGCCAGCCGCAGCAGAACGCCCGCCTCGCGCAGGAGGTCCAGCTCCGCCGCCCCGGCCGCCTCGGAATCGACTCCGAGCAGGCAGCCGACACGCAACCCCAGCCGGCCCAGGGCCAGGGAGCAGTAGGCCGCGGAGCCTCCGAGCCGCCAGCCGCGGGGGTCGTCGGGCGCGACATCTCGGGAGGCCGCGCCAACCGCCACGACGTCCGGCCCTCCGTCCGGACCGGAACGGGCCTCGTCGTATACTCGAACAGCTTCCGACATTCGCTTCTTCCTGGAGATGATCCGTGTTCTTCTACGAGCTTCGCGAGGGCGACGACGCCATCTTCTCCGACCTGCTCCTGACCCGTGAAGAGGAGATGGACGCGGATGAGTTCTTCGAGGTCGTCCAGTCGATCCGCCACCGAATCCAGGACTCCTACGAGGAGGAAACGCTGATCGAGGCCATCGCCGACGTGTTGGAGCGCGAGTACGAGTTCATCCCGATCCTGGACGATCGCCTTTCGGCATCCGTGAACGTATCCAAGAACGAAGACGACAACTACCTGGCGGACCTCGATACCGAAAACGAAGACGGCCCCGACTACCGCGGCGTCTTCGTAGACCTGCCGGGCGACCCCCGACCGCACTGACGGCCCGACGGTCGGCGCGCCGCCGGCCTTGCCGTCCGCACCCCGCCCCCGGGTTACTTGCTGAAGAGGATTTCCATGACGTCGCCGTCGTGGACGAGGTACGTCTTGCCTTCCGAGCGCAGTTTGCCGTGCTTTCGGGCCTCCGCGTTCGAGCGCAACTCCAGCAGATCCTCGTAGGGCACGACCTCGGCGCGGATGAAACCGCGAGCCAGGTCCGTGTGAATCGCGCCGGCCGCGTCCACCGCGGACGAACCGTCCGGGATCGGCCAGGCTCTGACTTCGTCCGGCCCGGCGGTCAGGAACGAGATCAGACCCAGGAGCTTGTAGCTGAGCTTGATGACCCGGTCCAGGCTCGACTCGGCCAGGCCAAGTTCGTCCATGAAGACGGCCGCCTCTTCGGGTTCGAGCTCGCCCAGCTCCATCTCGATCTTCGCCGACAGCGCATCCACCAGAGTGTGTCCGTGCTTGTACCGGTCCGCGACGGAAGCGACGATCTCGGCTTCTCGCGGCAGGTCCCCCTCGCCGACGTTGAGCAGGACCAGCACCGGCTTCTGAGTCAGGAACCGGAAACCGCGGATGACCTTCTCCTCTTCCGGGTCGATGTCCAGGTCGCGCAACGGAGTTCCGTCCGTGAGGGGCCCGTGGAGCCTCTCGAGAAGCGCGAGTTCCCTGTCGTTGGCATCGCGCTCGGCCGGCGTGCCGTGGTGGCCGCTCTGCTTGAGGCGCTCGATCCGCTTCTCCATGACCGAAAGATCGGCCAGCGTGAACTCCAGGTCCAAACGTTCGACATCTCGCCAGGCGTCGACCGATCCGTCCGGGTGCGGCACGGCGGCGTCCTCGAAGGCGCGCACAACGTGCAACAGGGCGTCGGCCTCACGAAGCTTGGCCAGCTGGTCGGGCGGCAACTCCTCGGTGCCGGAGCGACCTTCGGCCGCGACCGGTGGCGCGGGCATGTCGAAGTAGGTCACGTCGGCCTGGACGATCTTCTTGGGCTTGAAGATCTCGGCCAGCCTGTCGAGCCGCTCGTCGGGCACCTTGACCGTGCCCACGTGCAACTCCATGCCGCCGTAGCCGCCGGTCTGGACGTGGCCCCGGGTGAGGGTGTTGAAGACTGTCGTCTTGCCTGAACCGGCCAGCCCGACGATGGCGATCCGCATCCGCTACTGCTCTCCTCAGTGACGTTGAGGCACCAATGCTAGTCGCTCGACCGACCGATCGGTCCGCGGGGACGGGTTGGCCACCGGCAACCGTTTCGCCGGTACCCGACCCTCCGGCTCAGTATCCGGCCGCCGCATCCACTACGTGCGCGAGCGGGGCGCCCTGGCGGTACAGGCGCAGGTTGTCGCAGAACACGTCGAGCGTCCGGCCCAGAACGGCCTCGCTCCACCAGCTCGTGTGCGGCGTGACGATGCAGTTGGGGTAGCGGTAGAGCGGCGAGGTCTCCGAGAGGGGCTCGTTGCGGAGCGCGTCCAGGACCGCCCCGCCGATTGGCCCGTCGCGCAAGCTCCGGGCCAGCGCTCGCTCATCGACGAGGCCGCCGCGGGCGACGTTGATCAGCCAGCTGCCCGGCTTCGCTTCGCACAGGATCTCTTCGGTCACGACGCCGTCCGTTTCGGCGGTCAGGGGCAGGCCCAGCACGACGAAGTCCGATCGAGCGAAGAGCGCCGGCAGGGCCTCGAGGCCGCCGATGACCTCTACTCCGGCAGGCGTGTCCGAAGCACCCGCCCGGCGCCGGATGGCCAGCAGCTTCGGACCGAACGGCGCGGCCAGCCGGGCGACCTCACGGTTGATCCCGCCGAGACCGGCCAGACCGACGGTCATGTCTCCCAATTCGTCGGCGATCATCGGCTGCCACGTCCGTTCCCGTTGCAGCTCCAGCAGCTGCGGCAGCCGCCGGCACACGGCCAGCATCATCGTCATCACGTACTCGCCGATGGGCCGATCGAAGACCCCGCGGCCGTTGGTGATCGTCGCGCCCCGCAGCAGGACGACCGGGGACAGGACCGATTCCACGCCGACGGAGACGGAGTGGATCCAGCGCAGCTTCGGCAGGCGTCCGACCAGCCTGTCCAGCCCGTCCCCGCCGAGCGACCAGCCCCGCAGCAGAACCTCCACCTCGTCGAGCGGCTCGTCCGCGAAACCCTCGGCCGAAACGGGGATCAGGCGGGATCCGGGCGCCGCGGCCAGGATCTGGTCGCGCATGGAGGCGAACACGTCGCGGCCCGTCAGGACCGGGCTGATGGCGATGGCCCGAGGGGAGCCTCCGGGACCGTGACCCGGCCCGGCCACCGCCGGCCTCTGCTCGTTCATCCTGCTCCTCCTGGGCCCGGCTACCCGCGGGCGGCCGAACCGGCTCCTGCGGCCGATCGGGCTCGCGCGCCCGAGCCGTCCGCCGAATCATCTCAGGGTTGGGGGGCCGGCATCACTCGATCCAGCCACAAATCCGGGCTCGATATCTCGTCGGGGCGCGGCAGCGTCTCAGGTCCCTCCCACAGCTTCGTCAGCGCAGCCGGCCCTCGGGCGCGGGCAACTGCGGCCACGAACGCTTCGCCCTGCTTGTACTGCTCCATCTTCAGGTCCAGGCCCGTGATCCGCATCACGGCGCGATCGGCGCCGGATCGCTGCTCCCGCCGGGCGTGGAAGCGCTCGCTGATCGTCTCGACGTCGTATACCAGGCCCGCTCCCACCTCGGTCATGACGTAGTCGCCGAACCCTTCGAGCAGGCTCATGATGGCCTGGATCTCCCGGAAATCACGGCGCTGGTCCTCGCTCATGAGCCCCTCCATCCAGTGCTCGCCGCGGCCCGAGCCCCGCAACGAGGCGCCGATGCGGGACAGGACGTCGCGGCTCAGGAGAGCCGAACCGTGCGAGAGGGATTCGAGCTGGCGCTCGATTTTGCCCGCCAGGTAAGGCCGCAGCCACAGATGCGCTTCGAACTCGAAGGCGTGGGTCGTCTCGTGGAGGGCGATCCAGGTCCGGAACGGGTTGAGCGGCACCCCCAGGTTCGCGGCCACGAGGCGGATGTTCTCGTCGACGAACATGAGGGAACCCGGCTCCGACTCGGCCGAGAGAATGGCCAGGTCGTACTGGCCCAGGACGCGCCGGCCCAGGAAGCCGAGCAGGTAGGCGAACTGGCGCGTCGTCGCCGCCCGGTTGAGTATCGCCACCGAGGCCCGCATGAACCCCGCGCCCGGCGGGACGACCTCGTCGAGGAGCTCGCCTTCGATCTTGCCCATGAGCCGGGCGAAGGTCGACACGTTGGCGTGGACCCACTCCGACCGGGACACGACCGCGGACCGCTCCACGATGCCCGGCAGTTCGCAACTCAATGCCTCGCCGAGAGCCGGCACGACCTCCCGCATAGCCGCGGCGTAGACGGGCTCGACGGCACGCAGTTCGTCCGGAGGGAGCGTGCCGGGCGAGTTGCGGACCCGATCCGCGGCCATGCGCTCGGTGGCCCGCCAGTCCACGAGGCCGCGGCGCGCCGAACGCTCCAGGCGACGCGTGGCGACGGTCGCGGCGGCTCCGACGGCGGCACCGAGGAGCAGCCCCGCCTGGAGAAACGCGTCGCTCCGCCAGCTCCGGCGCGGCCCGTTACCCCGACGCTCTGAGCCACTCTCTTGCGGGGCGCCGGCGGACGTGCGCCGGTGATCTCCCGCAGGGTCGCCGCCCCGGCCCGGCCGGCCGGTCATGGCCGCTCGACCCGGCCCGCCTCGGCCGCCTTCGGCGGCGATACCGCCGCGAGACCGATGCCTTCGATCTCCGGGAACTCCTGCCCGAACATCCGCTCGGCGACGGTCCGGAACGCAGTCACGTCGCCCGTGGTCATCTGGCGGTGAGTGGCCGTCAGCAAGCCCTCTTCCGGCGGCTCGTGGCCGGCCATGCCCGCGTCCGCGGCGGTGCCGCGGCTCGTGCCCGGCGCTTCCAGCCCGTTGACGGACAGCAGTTCCGCGAGAGACGAGGCCGTGGCCGTGGCCGAGTCGACGATGGCCACAGAGTCGCCGACGCACTGGCGGAGCGCGCCCGCGAGCAGCGGATAGTGGGTACACCCGAGCAGCAGAGTGTCGATTCGGGCCGACGGCGGCAGCGGGAAGATGAACTCGCCGTCCGCGTCCCGCTCCCCGAGCAGAGGTCCGACGGCCTCGCGAATGGCCGCTTCAACCTCAGGCCCCGCAACCCGACCGGCCTCGACCAGAGGCACCAGGGACGGCGTGGCGTGCTCGTACACCTCGACGGCCGGGTTTTCGTCCTTGATGGCATTGAAGTAGGCGCGGGATCTGACCGTTGCCGGAGTGGCGATCACGCCGACTCGCCGCGTCCGGGTGGCCAGCGCGGCCGCGGCAGCTCCCGGCCGAACCACGCCCAGAACCGGCAGGTCGTAGCGGCGACGAAAGTCCCCCAACGCGACGGACGTGGAGGTGTTGCAGGCCACCACGAGCGCTTTCACGTCGCGCGCCACCAATGTGTCCAGGCACTGGATGCTGAAGCGCCGGACCTCATCGTCCGTCCGGGTGCCGTACGGTGCGCGGGCATTGTCGCCCAGGTAGATGGTCGATTCAGCCGGCAGCCGGCGCAAGATCTCGCGCAGGACCGTCAGGCCGCCGACACCGGAGTCGAAAACGCCTATAGGTCGAGAGTCGGACACCTGATCAGTGTCTCACCGCTGCCCCCGCCGCGCGTCCGGCGAGGACGCTCGCCACACGGCGCACGTCTCGGCTGACAGCCGCCTCAGGGCTGGCGATGACGAAAGGCATCCCTTCGTTGTTGGCCTGGATCACGAGGCGGCCGTCGGACACGACCTCGAAGTCAGGTTTGCGCCCCAGGGCCCGCACCAGATCGTCGCGGCCGATGCCGCCGGTGGAGTCGGCCCGGTTGACCAGGTAGTGGACCTTCTCGGCGGTGTAGCCGATCGAGGCGAACGCGTCGCCGACGGCGATGCAGTTGTGGATCGTGGTCCAGTCGTAGGTCACCACCGACAGGATCACATCACAGGCATCGAGGAAAGCGAGGGTCATCTCGGATAGCGACGTAGGCGTGTCGATCACGACGGCCTGATACAGCCGGCGCAGGATGCTGAGGGTCTTCTCGACGTCACGGGGCGTGACCATCTCCGCCATCTCGACACGCGGCGGGGCCAGAAGAATGTCGATGCCGGATGGGTCGCGCCACATGACTTCCCGCAGGTCCAATTCCTGGACGCGGTCGGTCGGCAGGTCCAGGATCGACGGTACGTCGCCTGGGACCTTGAGCAGGGCTCGCAGGTCGCCGTACTGGAGACTGCCGTCGATGAGGGCCGTCGCCACCCCGAGCTGCCCCAGCGACACGGCCAGGTTGAAGGCCAGTGTGGTCTTGCCTACGCCGCCCTTGGGCGAGAAGACCGAGATCACCCGGCACTGGCCTGCGGCACGGGCCTGACGGTCGGCCATCACGTGAGCGAGCGTGTTGACCAGCTCGAACCCGCTGAACGGCAGGGTCAGAACCGCGTCGATGCCGCGGGCGGGGTCCCGGGCCAGCGGATGCTGCGGCACGGTGAGGACCACGACAGGAATGTCGAGCCCCGAATCGCGCAGCTTCTCGATCAGTTGCGGGCCCTTGAGCTTACCCTGAAGCAGCAGGTCGATCAGGACGACATCCGGCCGGAGCTGCTGGGCGGCCTCGACCACCTTCGAGCCGTCGGTGAAGACATCCAGCAGCTTCACCTGAGATTGGATGCTCAACAGGTTGCGGACATGCTGGCTCACCTGTGGAACGTCTTCCACGACGAGCAGTCGGATTGAGGTGGTGTTAGCCACGAAAACGACTATAGCAAGGAAGGGGAGCGAGTCCTCCCCCGCCTACGCGCTACGAGGATGGCCCGTTCGTCATGGTTGACCAACGGCCTCAGATCGTATGAGCCGGCCACGATCTCGACCATGAGGCCGGCCGATTCCGCCATTTCGGCCAGATCGTCCGGGCGGATCAACCTCAGGCTGTCCCGCCGGATCCAGCGCCGGCACGGCTCGCCTGGCTGGCCCTCGTCGTAGATGGCCGTCAAATCGACCGTGTCGAGGGTCGGTTCGTACTGAGCGGTAGCCATCTTGGCGACGGTGAGTCCCGTTTCCGGATCGATCCGAACATACTCGAGCCCGAGCCGGCCGTCGTAGCGAGCCAGCTCGTCGGCCGAAGGCAGCCAGACGTCCACGACTGCCACGCCCCCGGGACCGAGATGCCTGGCCATGGTCTTGAACGCCGCCCTCTGGGCTTTGCGGTCGTCGAGCAGAAGAAGCGAGTTCAGGGCAATGATCGCCAGCCTGTACTCGCCCGCCCCGGGCAGCTCCAAACCGACCAGGTCCGCTTCGACCGGCTTGAGCCTGACGGCGGCGCCGCGGCCGGGCGAACCTGAGGTCGCCGCGGCATGCTCGCGAAGCCTGGCCAGCGCTGCCGGATCGATATCGACGGCGGTAACGTCGTAGCCGGCCTCCGCCAGCGGGACAGCGACCCGGCCCGAACCGGCCATCAACTCCAGGACCGGCCCGCCGGTTCTTGCGGCCAGGGCCAGGTACAGGTCCAGGTCACCGGGGTCCTCCATCACGTCGACGTCATAGAGGCGCGCCAGCGCCGCAGCGGCGCTCAGGGATTCGGCAGCGGTCATCGGCGTCAGCGTAGCGCCGGCGCGGCACCGCCGTGAGCCCGAACCTGCGCCGAAACCACGGCCGGAGGGGTCATCGCTCGGCACTCAGGGTCAGCTCGGCCAGGATGACGAGCGCCACGGCGAACACGACGATGGGCAGGCTCAACACTCCCTGCACCCGGAGCGCCACCAGGACGGCCACGAGCATGCCCACCCAGGCCCCCCGGCGCATGGCCCGGGCCCAGTCGCCGCGGAACGCGATCCGGCGGTGCCGGGCGAAAACGGCCAGCCAGAAGAGCGGCACCGAACTGAGCCCGCAGGCGGCGCCGATGGCCCCGGCGCCGAGAAGCGCATTCGTCGGGCTGTCCTGGGGATAGGTCGTCGTCAGCAATCGCACCACCCCGAGCCAGGCGGCGGCAGCAAGCAACACGAAGAAGTAGTTGACGCTCCGATCCCGAATCTCCACGCCGACAGTCTAGGGCCGGCGGCGGCTCGCGAGGCCGAGAGCGCGCGGCAGCTCGACGATTCGATCGATGACGAAGTCAGGCCGCTCCTGCCCGGTCGCGGGCGCAACGGGGAGCGTCGTGCCGGCCGGGCGCAATCGAACCCAGCCCGCTCGCCAGCCAACGCCGCGCGCCCCGCCGACGTCGGCGCCGAGATCGTCGCCGACGTGCAGGCAACGCGGCCCGGACGTGACGGCCAGAGCCCTGGCGGCGGCGCGGAATATCTCCGGCTGCGGCTTGATCGACCCCACGCGTTGGGAGACCACTATCGCCGACAGGCTGGACGCCCAGCCGGCGGCCTCGGCGTAGCGTTCGATGGCCTCGGCGATCGGCCAGTTCGAGAGGATCGCCACCTCATACCGAGCGGCGAGCCGCTCCAGCAGCGGCGCGATTTCAAGCGGAACGGGCGTGAGACGGACGAAGGCGTCGCAGTAGGCGTCGACCAGGCGCGCGACTTCGCTCTCCCCGGCCCGCGCCAGGGCGGCGCCGTCGTCCCAGCGTTCGCCCTGGGCCGGCCCTGCCAGACCGCGGAGCCGGGCGACGACCCGGGCGATCCGGACCCAAATATCCGCCTCGCGACCCTCGGGCACGTCTTCATCGAGCTGCCGTTGCCGCTCCTCCGTCCAGACGCGCTCGAACGCGACGGCCTCGACATGCCACTTCCTCTTGGCGATTTCCGCCACCGCGGCTACCACGTCCCGGCCCGACCCGGCCGGGAACGGAACCAGGGTGTTGCCGAAGTCGAGCGTGATCGCCTGGATCGTCTGGCCCAGTTCGAAGACGCCCGGCCGGACGTCGTCCTCTTCGTTGCGCCTCATTGCCGGGACCTCACTTCGCCAGGCTGGCAGGGCAGATGTCGCGAAAAGCACAGTATCCGCAGGCGAGGTACTCCGGCGTGGCCTGGAAGTTGAGGGCTCGAATCCCGGCGGCCGCGCGGCGTATGGACTCCCTGGCCTTGTCCAGGCGTTTCGCGTCCACTTCCACGCGGCCCACGAGACCGGACTCGAGGAACCACAGCTGGAGAGCGTCGGGGAGCCGCCCCGTTTCGGCCTGATAAGCCATCGCGTAGATCTGGAGCTGCAGCGAGTCCCGGGCTCGCTCTTTGGCCCGGGCCGGATCGCGCACGTCGCTCGACTTGTAGTCGGTGATCGTTACCCGCTCCGGGTGGAGGCCGAGCGTGGGCGCCGTCACGTCCGGACCGTTGTCCGCGCCGGCCGCGTCCGGACCTGCCCCGTTCTGGGTCGCCGCAGCCAGCTCGGCCTCCTCCGGGCTGAGCGGCTCGATGTCGACCCGATCCATCCGGCCTCGGACCCGGTCGCCGTCCAGCAGGAAGCTGAACTCCCGTTCCACGTATGCCGGGGCCACGACCCCGGGTCGAAGCTGCTCCTCGCGGAAACGGTGCAACGCCGCGCGCCCCGCCGCGAGGCGCGCCTCCTCGTGCTCGCGTGTCAGAAAGCCCTCGTTGGACCAGGCTCGGTCCAGGGCAGCGTCGATCTCCTCATCGGACATCACGTAACCCTTGGCCTGGCGCCTGTGGAACTCCTGCACGACCTGGTGCAGGGCCGACCCGTAGACGATGGAATGGTGGGGCGCGATGGGCACTCGAAGGACGTGGACGTACTTGTACTTGAGCGGGCAGGTCAGGTAGTCGTCGACCTGATAGAAGCTCAGGGTCAACGGGCCCTCGACGGGCGCTCGGCCCGGCGGCACGGCGGCAACGCCGGCCTCGAATGAAGCCAGGCGCTCCAGGGGCGAGCGGACGGCATCCGCCGTCGGGACCGAGGCCGCCGGGGTCGCCGGCAGATCCAGCGCTTCGAGCACGAATTGGGATACCCGCCGGGAGCGGCGGCCTCCGTAGTCCGAGGCATGGGCCAGGAAGAGTTCGTCGCGGGCCCGCGTCATGCCCACGTAGAACAGCCGCCGTTCCTCTTCGAGATGCGCGTCGCCTTCCGGCAGCGTCTCGTTGACCAGCTCGGCGGGCATGCCGAGAGGCTCGCGCCGTGTCCTGGCCGGGAAGCGGCCGTCCACCAACCCGACCATGAACACGACGGGAAACTCGAGCCCCTTGGCCTTGTGGACGGTGAGCACGGCGACGGCGTCGGCGTCCGGGTCGATTTCGGCCGTGGCCGGGTCGTCGCCGGCGTCGATGAGCGTCTGCAGATGCCGGGCGACGAATACCATACGGTCGTCCGGCAACAGGTCCGACTGGGCGCGGACGATATCGAAGAATTGGGCGATGTTCTGCAGCGCCTCCTCGGCGGCCACGGATTCCGTCGAAGCCAGACGGGACAGCAGGCCGCTCCGGCGCAGGAACTGGTAGAGCACCTCGCCGGAAGGCCGCTCATGAGCCATTTCCGAGAAGGTCCGGACGTCCCCCACCAGCCGCTCGAGGGCAATGCGGGTGGCCGCGGAGATCCGGAGCAGGCCGGGCTGCCTGGTGAGCTCTTCCGCCACCTCCCAGAGCGAGCGGTTTCTACGCCGGGCCGAGTTGACGATCGCGGTCAGATCCTCGCCCCCGAGCCCATACACCTCGGACGCCGCCAGGGCGTACACGTTCACGCTGGACGAGAGGTCCGCGATCGCGCGCATGAAGGCGAGCAGCAGCCTGATCTCGGGCCGAGCGTACAACCCCGACGTCCCCGAGAAGCGCCAAGGCACCGAAGCCAGGTTCAAGCTGCGCAGGATGGGGTCGGCGTCGCCGTTGGCCCGCACCAGAACCGCGAAGTCGCGCGGCCGGGCGCCCCCGGCGATCCGGCCCGCAATCTCCCGGGCCACCCAGTCGGCTTCCTCCGAGCCCGTGGCGAAGACCATGTGCCTGACGGGCCGCTCCCCGCCCCGCCGCTCCGCCACCAGTCGCTTGTCGATGCCGTTGCGGACCTCCAGGCGGTCCGGGTCGTTGAAGCGGATCAGGCGGTAGCTCGAATCGAGAATCGGGGTCCGAGAACGGTAATTGCGCCGCAGCACGATCTGACGGCTGCGAGGGTGGCGGCGCCGGAACTCCAGGATGTTGCTGACTGCGGCGCCGCGAAACTTGTAGATGGACTGGTCGTCGTCGCCCACGACCATGACGTTGCCGTGGCCCGCCGCCAGCAGCTCGACCAGCTCGGACTGGGCCCGGTTGGTGTCCTGGAATTCATCGACCAGGATGTACTTGAACCGTCGCTGCAGTTCGAAGCGCGCCGATGCGGACTCCCGAAGCAGCCGCAAGGCCAGCCCCACCTGGTCGCCGAAATCGAGGAAACCGGCCGCCCGGAGCAGCTTCTGGTAGCGGGCGTAGGCGTTCGCCAGCTCGCCTTCCCGCCTGGCCCGTTGGGCCACCGCCTGGACCTCTCCGGGCGCCGTGCCGCCCGGATCCAAACCGGCCTTCGCGACCAGAGCCGCGGCCAGGTCCACGTAGGCCGCCGGACCGACGTCCTCGTCTTTGCAGCGGCTGAAGAGCGTGGCCAGGGCGTTCAGGAAGCGCGTCGGGTCGCCCAGCGGCCGGTATTCGTCGAGTTCGAACTCGAACAGCCGCTCGCGCAGGAAGATCACGACCTCCGGTCGGGTCAGGACGCGGGCGTCCGTGGGCAGGCCAAGCTCCAGGGCGAACTCGCGGACGATACGGTCGCCGAAGGCATGGAATGTCGCTACGGTCGCGTCCGAATAGCCATAAGGGACGAGCTGGTCAACCCGGACCTGCATCTCCTCCGCCGCCTTGTCGGTGAAGGTCAGGCCAAGTATTTCGGCGGGCCGGGCGCGCCGAGTGGCGATCAGCCAGGCGATGCGGCGGGTGATTACCTGCGTCTTCCCGGTGCCGGCCCCTGCGACCACGAGCAGAGGGCCTTCGTCGTGACAGACGGCCTTGCGCTGGTCGGAGTTGAGGCCGCCCAGCAGCGCCTCCAACCCGGCCGGCTGGTCATCGACGCGCTGCTCCTCTTCGCCCGCCCACACGGGGATCTGTTCGAGCCGACCAGGCTCGTGTTCGCGGCCGCGATGAGTGGGTGTCACCACACTAGCTTCACCATCGCGGTGACAACTTGGCTGTCACGCGATGGCCGCGGCGATCAGGACTTCGTCGAAGTTGCCGCGTCGATGGCTCCCGCCGGAGACGCGTCGACTGCTCCCGCTGGAGACGCGTCGGCATCCTGCTCGACGGACTGGGTTCGCGACGGCCGAGCCGCCTTCGGTGCCGCGGCCGGCTTCGGCCCGGTCGGCGGCTTGGGCGCAACAGGAGGATTGGGCGCCGCGACGACCTTCTGGACCGACGCCTCCCTGGGCAGAACGGCCTCCTTCGGCATGAGGACCTCAGGGGCGGCCTCGGCCACCTCCGAGGCTGCGCGAGCCGGCACGTTCTTGGTACGCCCTGACGCGCGCGTCCCGACTCGGCGCTCCGCCGTCGGCGCCGCTGTGCCCCCTGCGCCCTGGGAGACGGCGATCTCCACCGCCCGGGCCTCCTCGGAACTCACCGTGGATTCGGCTTCCCCGCCGAACACCGCCTTGGCGTACAGACGCGTCCCGGTGCGAGAGTGAAGGCTGGTGATGACGGAGCCATCGTTGTTGGCGTCGAGCATGGCCAGCGCAAAGCTTTGATTGCCGCCGGTGTCATCGAACGGATTGAACCGAACCAGGCCCAAGCGAGCGAAGTGCAGCCTGGCGCCCGACTCCAGGATCGCCGTCCGGACCTGAACTTCATCAAGGTCCCGCGCGACGCGAACGACGGTCTCGAGGTGCGCGTCCAGCACCCCCTCCAGGCTCGCCCCGTCGACGCCCTGCGTCAGAGCGTCAAGGCGGGCGCTGATGAGCGCGATACGCCGGGACTGGATGAAGAGCATGCCGATGATCAGCAGCAAGACGACGCAGCCGACGAAGATCGCCAGCCCCACGACGCCCAGATGCGTGGACACGAAGTTGTTGAGTTGCGTCACTCCTACCTCCTCGACTCGCGGCGAGTCTAGCAGCGCCGGGATGAAGTGGCTCGCCGGGCGGTACCGTTGGGCGCGCGACCGGGATGCTATGCTCCGTGGCGCATCGAAATGAGAATCGGAGGCCCCTCGAAGACATGGCCAAGCGCACCCGCGGCACGAACCGACCCGGTCAGCGGCACGCATCCCATCCCCGGCACCAGTCGCGACCCGTCGGCCGCCCGGACACCGGGCTCTCATCCGCCGAAGAGGCGCGCGCGGCCGAACTCGAGCAGGAAATCGTGGCTCGGGATCGGGCCGCCCAATCGACCGTCGGGGGCCGAGGGCGTGAAGAATCGTCCAGGTCGAGGCTCCGCTCCGGCAGCCCCCTGGCCGTTCGCGCCGCCGAAGAATACGGCTACGTCAGCCGTGACGTCGGCCGGATCATCCGGATCGGTGGTTCGATGATCGCGATCATGGCTCTCTTCTACGTCCTGGTAGACGTGGCTAAGGTCATCAAGATCTCCTGACGGCTTCGAGCCCCCGGCCCGGTCGCGCCGAGGGGTCAACGCCCGATCCGGGCCAGCCACGGGCGCTGCGGGCGAGTAGCATCCGGCCATGCCAACTCGCCGCTCCGGCCGCGCCGATTCGTCCGATCAGCAACCAGTTTTCACTCCGCCCCCTGAAGCCCAGCCGCTGGCTGCCCGCATGCGCCCGCGGACGATCGACGAAGTGGTCGGTCACGAGGCGCTCATCGGGGAACGCGGCGCACTGCGGCGCGCGGTGGAGAAGGGCCGTCTCGGGTCGATATTGCTGTGGGGACCCCCGGGGAGTGGCAAGACGAGCCTCGCCCGAGTCCTGGCCGACTCGGTCGGTGCGCACCTGGTGTCGCTGTCGGCGGTCATGAGCGGCGTGGCCGAGGTTCGCACGGTAGTCGCCGAGTCTCGGGATCGCCTCGCCTTTCGCGGCGTCCAGACCGTGCTGTTCATCGACGAGATCCACCGCTTCAACAAAGCCCAGCAAGACGCCCTGCTGCCTCACGTCGAGGACGGGACGGTCACTCTGTTGGGCGCGACGACGGAGAACCCCTATTTCGAGGTCAACTCCGCCCTCCTATCGCGCCTGCGCGTATTCCGCCTGGAACCGCTGACCGACGAACAGATCTCCACCGTCGTCCGGCGCGCGCTCGAGGACAAGGAGCGCGGTCTGGCCGGCGCCATGGGACCCGAGGGCGGCATCGACCTGGCCCAGGGGGCCTTCGATCACCTGGTCAGCATCTCCGCCGGCGACGCCAGGCAGGCCCTCAACGTGCTCGAAAGCGCCTTGTCGATAGCCGAGGCGGACGGAATCCGCGACGCCGACGGCCGCGTCGCGCCGAGATTGGCCGACATCGAGGCCGCGGCCCAGCAGCGCGTACTTGCCTACGACCGTGCCGGCGACGGCCACTTCGACACGGTAAGTGCCTACATCAAGAGCATCCGCGGCAACGACCCGGATGCAGCTCTCTACTGGCTCGCGGCCATGATCGCTGCCGGCGAAGACCCGCGTTTCATTGCCCGCCGGCTGATCATCTCGGCCTCGGAGGATGTGGGCCTGGCCGACCCCCGGGCGCTCGAGGTTGCGGTCGCGGCCGCCCAGGCGCTCGATTGGGTCGGCCTGCCGGAGGCCCAGTACGCCCTGGCCGAGGCGACCGCCTACCTTGCCGCGACCCGCAAGAGCAATGCCGCAGGCCGGGCCTATTTCGCCGCCATGGACGACGTGCTGGCCCACGGATCCCTGCCCGTCCCGGCCCATCTGCGGTCGAGCGGGCCGGGCCGCCGAGCGTACCGCTATCCGCACGACTTCGACGGCGCCGACGTGGCCCAGCAGTATCTGCCCGAGGCCCTGACCGGGAAACGCTATTTCTTCCCCGGAATCGAGGGCACCGAGGCCCGCATACGCGAGCGCCTGGACGGCCTGCTCGAAGCCCGTCGCTCTCCGCCGGCTCGCAAGCGCAAGCAGCCGGGCGAGCCGGCCGGAAATCCCATGACGGCCGCAGGCGGGGCGATGAAGGTCCGGCGCGAGAGCATGAAGCAACTCGCCCAGAGCCAGCGCCGCGACGCCGGCGAATCCGCCGGCGATTGATCCAGAGCGCGCTCCGCGCAGGACGGCCTCCCCCGCCCCGCCGTCCGGCCTCCCCCGCCCGGCCGGTCCGGGCTCCCTCAAATGAGTGATTGAAGTTGCGGCGCGTTGGAGCAGAGTGCGTGAGCACAGCTTGTGTGGTCGGGCGCTCCCAGCCTGTGGCAACGAGGGCCCTGCGGATCCCGGGTGTTATCCCGGAACCAGGACCCAGGCACCCAGGGTGCAAGGAAACTGAAACGGCCTGACTGGCGCCGCCGGTACGGATTTCTCGCCGCCCGACCGAATACTTCACAGCGTCCGGTCCTTGCTCGGAAGTCCATCAAGCGGGGAGCGCCATGTCTCGTGCGCATGCAGTCGCGCCGGCGATCGGCGTAGAGGCACCGTACCGAGGGTCCGCCCACAGAGTTGCGGCCGCCGCCCCGAGATGTTCCGGCCGCCGTGAGCGGCAGGACACGTCGTACGTTGAGCGGGCCCTTCTCTTGTGGCCACGCCTGGACAGAGCTCGCATCAGCAGATACGCGGACAATCCGACCCGTATCGCCGAGTTGGTGTCAAGGCGCACGTCCCAGCCTTACGACGTAATCCTGGCCATGCTCACCCGCCAGACCGACAGGCTCGTCGCGTCTCCGGCCCCGTCGGCCGGCTTCGATACCGGCCACCGCGACCCTCGACGTCGGGTCGGCCTGCGTATCGTCCACAGCGACTCGGGCGCGAACGTGGAGTTCCAGGACCTGCTTCCGGCCTGACGGACCGTTTCACGACTCCGTCCGCGCCGGACAGCAACGAACCGGACCGCCGGAACCTGCAACGGGACTGTCTTGTGGGTGGAGCCGTGTGGTTCGCCGGCGATCCGGTTCTGCATTGGAGGCGTCGGACGGACGCCGCGGGTCTGGAGAGCCCGGCCGCCGATCGCGGTGCCTCATGGCTCCAGGTCGAGCGCTCTCACGTGGCGAGGCCGGAAGATCGCTATGGGGCGGCGATCGAAGGCGGCGATCCGGGTGATGCCGAGCCGCTCGGCCGTCGCCACGAGGACCGCGTCGGCCAGGCGCGGCCGGTACTCCGAAGCCTCACGCAGTAGCTCGGAGGCGCGGACCAGATCCGCCTGAGTAGGCGCGACGACCCGCACTGCTCCGCTGCCGATCGACTCGAGTAGAGCCAGCGTGGCCTTCAGCCCCAGCTCGCGCTGTAGCAGCAGATCGACCTCGCCCAGCGTCAAAGCGCCGATCATCAGCGGTTCGTCGACGCGGCCGAACCAGGCCAGGGCGGCGCGGTGGTTGAGGTCGGACTGGTCCGCGGCCGCCAGGACCGCGCTGCCGTCCAGGAGGATGGCCATCGATCAGGACCCCTCCGTCCTCGGACGCTGGCCGGCTTCGCGCCGGGCAATGATCCGCCCGTCGAGCGACAGCCGCCCGTGGTCGCTCCGGCCCACGGCCAGGAACTGCAGGTCCGGCAACGTGTCGTGCGCCTCCAGGTACGACTCGATGGCCGCCCCGATGACGGACGTCTTCGTGATCCCGCTGCGCGCGGCGAATCGGTCCAACTTCTCGAGCAGGTCGGCGTCGATCAGGAGCGTTGTGCGTTTCTGCATATGTGGTCCTATATATCACAGTGGCGCCGCGACGACGACGCACGTAGGATGCCGGTCATTCCCGCGACCTGTATTGAGGAGCACCCGTGAACCGCTTCGAGCCGAACCTGCGCATCCCCGGACCCACGTCGCTTCCGGATGCCGTCCGCGAGGCGGGCGCCCGCCAGATGGTCAACCATCGGGGTCCTGAGTTTGCGATCCTCCAGAACAGCATCATCGCCCGACTCAAGACGTTCTATAAGACCGAGAACGATGTCCTGATCGTCACCGCCGCCGGCACCGGTGGCCTCGAGTCGGCGATCGTCAGCTTCCTGTCCCCCGGCGACAAGGTCCTGGGCATCACCATCGGCGCGTTCGGCGACCGCTTCGCCAAGATCGCCACGGCCTACGGCGCGGACGTCACCAAGCTCGCGTTCGACTGGGGCCAGGCCGCCGACCCGGCCAGGGTCACCGAGGCCCTCAAGGCGGGCGGCCCGTGGAAAGCCGTTCTGATGACGCAGAACGAAACCTCCACGGCCGTCACCAACCCGATCGCCGGGCTGGCCGCCGCCGTCAAGGCAGCGGCTCCGGACGCGCTCGTCATCGTCGACGCCATCAGCGGTCTGGGCGCGGTTCCGTTCGAGACGGATGACTGGGGCCTGGACGTCGTCGTAAGCGGATCACAGAAGGCCTGGATGGTCGCTCCGGGGCTGTCTTTCGTGGCCGTCTCACCGCGCGCATGGGAAGCAGCGGCTACCGCCAGGATGCCCAAGTTCTACTTCGACCTGGCCGCCCACAAGACGAGCGCCGAAACCGGCCAGACGCCCTGGACTCCCGCCGTGGCGGTGATGTTCCAGCTCGACGTCGCCCTCCAGCTGATGGAGCAGGAAGGCATCGAGGCCATCTGGAAGCGCCATGAAGCGGTCGGCGCGGCGGTCAGGGCCGGCCTCACTACGCTCGGCTTCAAGCTGTTGGCTGACCCTGCCTTCGCCTCCAACACCGTTACCGGCGCGTGGATCCCCGAGGATCTGGACTGGAAGACCTTCAACGGCAAGCTGCGCAAGTACGGCCTCGTGGTGGCCGGGGGTCAGGGCAACCTGAAGGGCAAGATCTTCCGCATCGGGCATCTCGGCCACGTCACGGTCCCGAACATCATCAACGCCATGGCCGTCCTCGAGCAGACGCTCCTGGAGTTGGGACGGCCGGTCGTCCCGGGTGAGGCTGTGAAGGCCGCCCAGGTTGCCGCCCTCAAGGCCCTCGGCCTGGTCAAGTAGGAGCCCGACATGAAGATCCTCGTTGCCGAGCCCCTGGCCAAGCAGGGCCTCGAGATCCTCCGCGCACCCGGCCATGAAGTGGACGAGAAGATCGGCCTGAGCCCGCAGGAGCTGGCCGACATCATCGGCGACTACGACGCCCTTCTCGTCCGCAGCCAGGTCAAGGTCACGGCCGACGTCCTGGCTCGGGCCAGCCGCATGGTCGTCATCGGCCGGGCCGGCGTCGGCGTGGACAACGTCGACCTGGAGGCCGCCACCAAGGCCGGAATCGTCGTCGTTAACGCCCCGACCGGGAACACCGTCTCGGCGGCCGAGCAGACGATCACCCTCATGCTCGCCCTCGCCCACAGGACCGCCGCCGCCGACGCCTCGATGCGCCGCGGTGAATGGAAGCGCAGCAGCTTCACCGGTGTCGAACTGCGCGGCCGCACGCTCGGCATCATCGGCCTGGGCAAGATCGGCATGGCCGTTGCGGATCGCGCCCGCGGCCTGGAGATGAACGTCATCGGCTACGACCCGTTCGTGACCGCCGAGCAAGCCGCACTCCACGCCGTAACCCTCGCGGAAGTTGACAAGATCATCGAGACGGCCGACGTCATCACGGTCCACGTGCCCCTCAACAAGGCCACCCGGGGCATCATCAATGCCGACAACATCGACAAGCTCAAGCCCGGCGTAATGCTGGTCAATGTCGCCCGCGGCGGCGTGTACGACGAGGCCGTCGTGGCTCAGGCGCTCAAGGACGGCAAAGTGGCCGGGGCCGCCATCGACGTCTACGAGACCGAGCCGCCAGCGGCCGACAACCCGCTCCTGTCCGCGCCGAACACCGTTCTCACGCCGCACCTGGGCGCACTCACGGCCGAAGCTCAGCTTCGGGTGGCGGAAGAGGCCTGCGAGCAGGTCGTCGACGTCCTGGCCGGCCGCAGCGCCCGCTACGCCGTCAACGCACCGCTGCTGACCCCGGAAACGGCTCGCGCCATCGCCCCGTTCCTGGGGCTGACCGAGATGCTCGGCCGTATCGGTGCCCAGTTCTTCCGCGGCCCGGTGAAGACCCTGACGATAGATGTGGCCGGCGAACTGGCCAGCCACGACGCCTCGCAACTCACGGCCGCGGCGCTGCGGGGACTCCTCGATACCGCCACCTCGGAACGGGTCAACCTGATCAACGCCGCATTCCTGGCCAGGAACCGAGGTCTGGCCGTCAGCGAGCGCAAGACCTCCGACGCGGGGACGTTCGCGTCGCTGGTCACGCTGACGCTCGAAGGCGACACCGGCACGGCCGTTCTGGCCGGGACCGTCGCCAACGGCGAACCCCGCCTGACCCGCATCGACGACTATTGGGTCGACATGACCCCGACGCCGCTGATGCTGGTCACCCGCCACCAGGACAAGCCGGGCACCATGGGCCACATCGGCCTGATGCTGGGCGAGGCCGACGTCAACATCAGCGCCATGACGCTGGCCCGCCGGGGGCTGCGCCAGGACGCGCTCATGCTGCTCGCCGTCGACGAGGAGGTCCCCGACACCGTCGCGGCCGCGATCCGGAATCACCCCGCCGTCCTGGACGTCTGGGCGATCCGGACCGTCTCCGACCATTGAACTCTCCTCTGCGGGATGCGGAGCGGTCCCAAGCCGGGGCAACTCCGGCCTCTGGGACCGCTCCGCTCATTCCACCGGCCCTGGACGCGGTTCTCGTCTTGCTTCGACACGGTGAAACCGAGTTCATCGTCCAGCACCGCTTCCAGGGCCAGATGGAGGCGCCCCTCAGCGAGCGAGGCAGAAGGCAGGCCCACCTGGCCGGGGTTCGTCTGGCCGCCCCTCACGCGTCGCCACCGCTGCCGATGCCCGACAGCCCACCGTTCGCCATCGTCCACTCCCCGCTCGAACGGGCGGCGGACACGGCCCGTGCGGTCGAGGCGGCGATGGCCGTGGCCGGGCGCCCGACCCCCCTACTCCGCCCCGACCCGGGCTTCGCCGAAATCGGTCAGGGCGAATGGGAGGGCCTGGCCGATACCGAGATCAACCGCCGGTTCGGCGACACCCTGGCCGCCTGGCGGCGCTGGCCGGAGAAGAGCCACGCTCCCGGCGGTGAGTCTCTGGCCGACGTTCGGACGCGAGTCGAGGCCTCTCTCAGCGTGCTACTGCACGCCATGGCCGACGGCTCGGCGCCCGGCACCATGGACCGCCACCAGGTTCTGGGCTACGCCGGCACGGGCCCGCGCGACCCGCGCTGGTCGCTGATCGTCGGCCACGGTGGCGTATTCCGCGTCGTCGTATGCGCGCTGCTCGATCTGGGGCCCGAGCACTTCTGGAACTTCGACTTCGGCCTGGCGGCAATCTCGGTGATTGAGATCCGGGCCGGGCGGGCGGTGCTACGCTCGGCCAACCTCGACGGTCACCTCCAGGGGGACGTCGACCAGGCGGAAGCCTCGGACAGGAGTAAGTCGGGAGCTACCTGAGGCGGCCGTCGGTCCGGGGTCGCCTCGCGGCCTTCCGCCGGGACGGATTCGGCCGCCGGCCGGGCAACCGAAGCAACAACCGGATCAGCGCCGACCTGACGGCCCGTTTCGCCCCCGCGAGGGCCACCAGGCCGTCCGGCGTAGGCTCGCGCCGTCCGTAGACCACCTCGACGTGGGCCATCGCGACTTCGGCCAGAGGCTCTCGCGCCTTCGGAACGATCTCGGCCAGCATGCCCGTGTACTCGAACACCGTCTGCGTCGGCGACGGGCTGTAGCCGAGGCGGGCGGCCAGCTTGACGATGCCGGTGTAGACGGCGGCCGGCGTTTCCGGCCGGCGCGGGCGCCTGGTCCACAATGCCGCGATGGCCAACAATCCGGCCAAGGAAATCAGACCCGGGACGATCAGCCCGGTCGGACCGCCATCGGTGTGGCCGGACCCACTCGGCGGAGTGGAAGGCTCGAACACGGTGCGGTGCGGGACACCTCCCGGGGAGCCGGCAGCGCCGCTGGACGACGGACCCGGAGTCGGCGTGGCGGCAACGGGCTGGCCGGCCGGCAGGTTCGTGGGCGCACCGATCGAGCCGCCGGTCGGATCGAACGGGATCCAGCCGTACCCCGGGAAGTAGACCTCGACCCAGGCGTGCCGCTGCTGGCCGGTCAGTTGCTCCTGGCGGCTGGCCTGATCGACATGACCCGCGAGGTAGCCCTCGACGTAGCGTGCCGGGAAGCCCTGCATTCGCATCAGCATCGTCATCGTCGTCGCGTACTGCTCGCAGAAACCGTGCTTGTACTTGGCGAAGCAGTCCGCGGTCGACAGGCCGGCGCACTTGTCCACGAGGTTGGTCAGGTTCGTGTCGTAGGTGAAGTGGCCCGGATCGCGCAGATAGGCCTGAATGGCGTCCGCGGCGTCGTATTCGTTGGCGAAGTACCCGGTCTTGGGGTCAATGGCGTAGCCGCTCCCTCGACCCCAGGTCACGATTTCGGCCAGCAGCGCCTTGGCGTCCGCGCCGACGAGTCCCGTACCCTGCGTGTAGCGCGACAGCAACTCCGGGTCGAAGTCCGTACCGGCGTGGCGAAGCCGCCACTGCGTCAAACCCAGGCCCTTCGGATCCAGGTCAGGAACCAGCGAGGTGATCGTGTACGTATCCGCGGCGACCCCAAACCAGACCACATCCGTGGCCTCGGGCGTCGTGCCGACGAGAATCCGCGTCAGCCGCACGTTGGCCGAGGCCGGTTCACTGGCGATGATGGCGTGCTTGAGCGAGTGGTCCTTGACGTAGACCGTGTACGTGAACTGGACCCGTCCCACCGCGTCGCCGACGTCGTCCAGGGTGCCGGCGTCGATGGGGTCACCGGCGGCTATGTTCGTCGCCGGCGGACCCGGGCTGATCTCCCAGCTGATCTTGTGGAAGGAATCGTATGCCACCACGCGCCAGTGGGCGTTGGTTGGGCTGTCCGGGGCGGACAGCGTGACGACCACGTCGCTGGTGGCGTGGAAGGTCGAGCCTATCGTCTTGGAGGCCCCAAAGTCGGCCCCGCTCGGGACGCGGCTCTGGCCGCCCGCCGGCAAGTAGTTGCTCACCCATGTGGCGAACTCGTTGAAATTGTCGCGAAGCCCGGGCCAGGCATCCGCCAGGGGCGCCGAACTGGCGACCGAGGTCAGGATCAGCGCGGCGGCAATCGCCAGCGACGCGAAGGCCATGCCGTTCTCGGAGCGCGGAGCCCGGAAGTCGCTGCCGCGCCAGATGCGGTGGCGCTGCAAGCCGGACCTTTCCTCGGCAGAGTGGACGCGGGCGAGGAGGGCAAGGGCAAGGCCGCTGAACAGCACCAGGGCCCAGAACTGGTCGTTGTAGGTCACGACCATGTTGGCCAGCAAGATCGCGGCCAGGAGAAGCACGGCGTTGATGGGCCGGTGGTATCCGAAGACGGCATAGGACGCGGATTGCGCCGTGCCCCAGACGAAGATGCCCAGGATCAGGCAGAAATGCCCCACCTGAGTCGTCGCGATCTGGCGTCTCCAGGTCAAGTCCAGATACGCCTGGGTCACCGAATCTGCCGTCGCGTTGAACCAACCCCACAGACCGGGCTTCGCTCCGGGCAGGACCGACCCGACGGCCTCGATCAGGACGATGGCTCCCACGGCCGCACCGAGGACTTGAGCTTGCCACGGCGCCAGAGGCAAGCGTGAGCTCAGGTAGCCCCAGGCCGCAGCTGCGAAGGCGACCCAGATCAGGAAAGAGGTCAGGTCGTCGCGGCCCAGGATCCAGCGCGCGTCGGCGATGGACCAGGCCATCGTTCCCGCGAGAACCAGAACGAGAACCACGCTCAGCCACCCCTCGTCCGGTCGAGCGCCGCCGACAAGACGTCCCAGGAGACTCGGTTCGGCGTGACTGTCATCCCGACCGGGCACGCGCCGGTCCCGCGACTCTGCGTATCGGGCCGTCATGACAGCACCACCGCCAGATCGTCGCCTGCCCGGATCACGCACGTCTTGAGCTGGTATTCCGCCAGGGCGAACCGAAGGGCACGGCGATCCTCCGACTCGGCCTCGGGGGGCCGCGGCCAGCGGTCGTAGCTGTCCGCGTCGAGGGTCACCACGACCGCCGATACGCCCCGGCCGCGCAGACCGGTGAGCGTCCGGACCCAGGCTCGGTCGGTCGAAGGGGTGACAACGACGGCGGTCATGCCGCGGCGCAGCTTGGGCAGACCCGTCAGCAGAACCTCCGCCAGGGGCGTCCGCCCGTCACCCGCAACCGCGGCCATGAGCTGCATGATCTTGAAACGCTGCCTGGCTCCACGGTCGGCCGGTATCTCTACGATCCGGTGGCCGCTGGTCGTCAGGCCGACGGCCCGGTTCTCGAGAATCGCGTCGTGGCCGATAGAGGCGGCCACGCGCAGCGATTGTTCGACAGTGGACTCGTCGTCAACGCCCCCCGCCACGGCCGCCTCCAGGTCCACGAACAACCATACGTCCGCGGTCTGCTCCAGGTCGAACTCCTTGACCTGGATCTCGCCGAGCCGCGCCGTGCTCCGCCAATGGATGCGGTTGAAGCTGTCGCCGGGCGCGTACGGTCGAACCGAAGTTGCCAGTGGCGTCGTCTGGAGCGTCCGTTCCGGGGCGGAATGCGAGCCCTCGAGATTCGCGTTCGGGAGCCGCCACCTCGGCAGTGGAACGACCTGCGGGAAGACGGTCACCACCGTCGGCCGGCCAACCGTTGCGGCGGCCTCGAAGAACCCGAACGGGTCGCCGGTCCGGACGACCATCGGCTCGATCCGGAAGGTTCCCCGCCGGGTCAACGGCACGATGGCGACCCACGAACGCTTGGCCCATGACCGCAGGCCCATCGCCCGCCCGGGCAGAGCCACCGGCAAGTCCGTGGGGTTGTAGATCTCCAACCACGGCTTGGGCAGCGGGCTGGCGTTAGAGATGCTGTAGGTCGTGCGAAGGTCTTCGCCGACGTGGCCCTGACGGTGGTCCACACGGTAACCGGCCTCCAGATCCGCCAGTCCGAATCTGGTCAGGACGTAGCTGCCGCCCACCGCCAGCAGCCCCAAATAGACAACGTAGAAGAGCAGCGGCAGGCCGCTCGTGAACGCGGCCAGCAGCAGAACCACCGCCACGAGCAGGAGTTGCAGGCGCCTGATCATGATGAACTTCCCTGGCCCCTATCAGCGGGCCGGGCTGCCCGCGTCCCTGGCTGCGGCGCCCTTCCGGATATCCGAGGGCGACAGCGAACGCTCGCCGTGGCGGGCCGGCGCGGCCCCCACACGCGAGTCGACCGGCACCGATGCCAGTAATTCGTCAACAACCTGGCGCGGCTCGATGTCGTGCATCGAGGAACTCGTCTTGATGATCAGCCGGTGAGCGAGGCAGGACTCGGCGAGGGCCTTGATGTCGTCGGGAATGACGTAGTCTCGCCCGGCGAGTGCGGCATAGGCCTGGCCGGTGCGATACAGGGCCAGCGAGCCACGCGGCGAGGCGCCCAGATACACGTCCGGATGCGTTCGGGTGGCATTCACCAGCCGGACAATGTAGTCCGCCACCCCGGGATCGACGTAGATGTCGCGCACGGCCAGTTGCAGCTCGCGCAGCTCCTCAACCGTCAGGACTTCCTGGAGCCCGTCGATCGGGTGCGTAACCTTCTGCTGGTCGAGGATGCTCAGCTCGTCGACGTGGCTCGGGTAGCCCAGCCGGATGCGCAACATGAACCTGTCCAGCTGAGCTTCGGGGAGCGCGAACGTGCCCTCGTACTCGATCGGGTTCTGGGTCGCGATCACGATGAACGGCTCGGGCATGGCGTAGGTCGTGCCGTCGATCGTGGCCTGATGCTCCTCCATGCACTCGAGCAGGGAGGACTGGGTCTTGGGTGTGGCACGGTTGATCTCGTCCGCCAGAACCACCTGGGCCATGATCGGGCCCGGCCGGAATTCGAACTCCCGGGTCTTCTGGTTGTAGATGGACAGGCCCGTGACGTCCGACGGCAGCAGGTCCGGCGTGAACTGGATTCGCCTGAACGAGCAGCCCAGACTCCTGGCAACGGCTTTGGCGAGCATCGTCTTGCCGGTGCCGGGGACGTCCTCGATCAGCAGGTGGCCACGGCACAGCAGCGCGACCAGAGTGAGCCGCACCTCCTGGCTCTTGCCGACGATTACGCGTTCGACGTTGGCGGCGACCTTCTCGCCGGTCGTTTGAATGCTCGTCATCTATCTCACTTCCGGGCTGGAGGACCGAGTCTGATCCGCGGCCTGGTCGACGGAGCGCGTCCCACCCTTCGCCCATCGCCGTCGGGGTCCCGACATACTACGCCGAGTCTGGACTTTGCTTTCGCTGCCTTCCCGCGTCGCCGCGTCCGGCGTACCGGCGATTCCGTCTCGCAGGCCGCATCGAACCGCGCCCAGGACATCATGGGACCTTCGGACCGGAGGCCGAGTACGAGCAGGGCGGCAGCGCGAGATTGCGTGTGGGCGTAACCTCGCCACGGGCAAAGCAGAGCATGCGCCCCGGCCCGCGCGCGAATACCGGAGCCCAGATGCAAGAACTCGCCGACTCGTTCTGCGAACGGTGTGGTACACGCTACACCTTCAGTACGACCCAGAAGTCGCCCGTTCAGAAGGCACGCGTGCTGGCCCGTGGCCTGAAGCACTTCGTGATGAACGACGGCTCGAGTCTCGACGAGTCGATACAGGCAGCCCGCATCGACACCGGCAGGCTGGAGACGGTTCGGGCCACCGAGCAGTTTCACAAGACCTTCAACTTCTGCATGATCTGTCGGCAGTACGCCTGCGATAAGTGCTGGAACGAGAACCAGGGCGCCTGCCTTTCGTGCGCGCCGCTGTGGAACCAGCCCGCCGTCGCCCCCGAGGACCAGCTTCCCACCCCCAGCTCCGTCGCGCGAGCCGGGCATCCAGGCCAGGAACTCGGGCGGAGCGCCCCCATCGCGGATCTGCCCCCGGAGACGATCGAATGGCCGGCGGAGGACATGGACGTCGTCCAGCCTGCCGCAGCGGCCAAACAGGCGCCCGCTGTCTCATCCGCGCCGGTCGCCATCCAGCCCGATCAAGCCCCCGCTCGCGCTCCGCGGCAGACCCGGCCGGCTCAATCGGCCCGCCCCGCTCCCGCGCCCCCGGCCAAACAAGCTCAGACCTCCCCGGCCAGTTCGATGCCGTCGCCGAGCGACGGGGCCCCCGTGCAGGACCTCCAGCCGGTCGAGCCGCAAGCGGAGACACCCGCCCTGCCCGCCGCGCCGACCTCGCGGGCCGCCCTGCCCGAGCCGCGCACGCCGTCGTGGGTCCTGGATCGAGAACGTGACGCCGCCACGGAAATGCGGGAGAAGTCCCAGGCTTGGATGGCAGCCGACGACGACTGGGCACTCTGGCCACTCGATCGGATCGAGACGCCCCCACCCGTGCCGGCGGCCGATCTGCCCGGTTCGCCGGCGTCAGGTGGTCCGGGTCCCACTGCAGGCCCGGCCCCACGCACCCGACAGACAGCGGCCTCCCGGGGAATTCAGGAGGCCACGCCCCTCGCCCAGGCACCGATTCCTCCGGCACCTGAACCGAAGGCCGTCGAGCGTCCCGCGGCGCGCAGGTCTCCGGTCTCGAGTCGACCAGAACCTGAGCGGGCGGCCCCGGCCGCGGGCGTGGAACCGGTCGAATCCGTGACACCGGCAGGTCCGGCTCCGGAGCTGCCCGCTGCCGCGGAGCAGTCGGGCTTCGACATCATCGGCTCCCTGCGGCAGCCCGCCGCGGTGCCACCGCCGGACGAGACGGAGCCGAAGGCTCGCCGCGCACCGGTCGTCGGTCGTCTCCTCGGACACCGCAACCGCGAGGCCCAGCCGCCGGCGCAGCTGGAGAGCCGGCCGCCTGCGCAGCCGGAGAGCCGGCCACGCCCCGAGCGCCGCGGAGGACGCGCCTCGCACGAGACCGGCGAGGTGTCCTGGCCGAGGCCGACCCGATGGGCGGATCGTCCCGTGGCCGAGCCCGAGTTCTCGGCCGAAGAAGCACAGCCGACTGCGCTCGACGCGCCGGTCGCGCCGCCGCTGCCGGCATCGCTCGAGGCCCAGGCTCAGGCGAATCCGCCCGCCGTCGCGACTCCGGTAGCGCACCCCGCGCCCAGCGCCCCGGCCGCGCCGAGCGCACCGGCCGCGCCGAGCGGGCCGGCCGCGCCGAGCCAGCCCGAGAAACCATTCAGGCAAGCCGCCCAGCCTCCCGCTGCCGAACCCGCAGACGCCATGCCGGCCGGCGAAGCCCAGGCCAGGCAGCCGGCGGCTCTCCAGCGGCCCGCCGGTCCCCCGCCCGGTGCCGAGCCCCGCGCCGCAGGGTTGCCCGAACATCCGGTCTGGCCACCGGTCGGCGCCATATGGCCGCCGCAGGACCTCGAACCGTCGCCGCCGGCGCCACAACCGGCCCGTGCGGCCGTGCCCCCGGCCGCACTTACGGCCCGCCGCGGCGACCGTGGTGACCCAACGGAATCGCCGCTCGTCGCCGAACTGTGGGCCGAGTCCGCGCAGCAAGTGGTGGACCTGGGCGGTGTTCGTGTCTGCAACAGCTGCGGCTTGCCTGTATCGACGCACGCCCGGTTCTGCCGGCGCTGCGGCTCGCGTCAGGACTGACGCACCCGGTGTCGGCGGGCACCCAGGGTTTCCTGGATCAGTAGTCCAGATCCTCGAACAATCCCGGCTGCAAATCCTCGCCGTGGACGGCGCCGTGCGGGCGGACGAGCGACCGGACCTGGGCTTTGCGAACGAATCGCTTGTTGCCAAGCTTGATGCTGATCAGCTGGCCGGTGCGAGCCCAGCGGCCGATGGTGTCGGACTTGAAATGGACGTTGTGCGCAGCGAGCAAATCAGCCGCCTCCGACAGGGTGATCCAGTCGGTCGGTGGCTTCGACATCGCTCAGTTGCCGTCCGGGGTGGACGACGCGGCCGCCCCACCGGATGCAGGGCCGTCGGATGCCGCCCCACCCGAACCGGCTCCAGCCGAGGCGGCGCCGCCCGAGGCCTCAACCGCAGGACCCAATTCCTGCTCCCCCTTGTGGGACCCGCCGGAACGGCCCGATGACTTCTCCTTGCGGGCCCAGCCCGTGCCTTTGTAGTGGACGGTCGGCGGGGCGAAGACCTTCTTCATTGGGCTGCCGCAGGCCGGGCAAGCTGTCGGTCCGTCGCCGTGGACGGAGTGCATGACCTCCACCTTGTGGCCGCACGCGGTACAGACGTAGTCATACAGGGGCATCTTGCGTCTAGCTCCGGCCCATCCGCATGCCGCACTTGGGGCAGTAGAAGGCGCGCTCGTGCCCGCTGTTGAAGCCGCAGTGGGCACAGACGACGCCGTCCTGCGCCGTACCGTGGACCGGTCGATCGACCGAAACAACACCGAGCGCCTGAGGATCGCCGAGGATGTTGCCGAAGAGGCCGGTCAGGGCCCGGTCGGCGTTTCGTTCCGTGTCGCCTCGTACGCCCTTGCCGCCCCAGCCCACGACCGCCCGGACGATCATGTCGCCGGTCTGTTCGTCCCAGTGCGACACGACACCGCCGATGAGGGCGTTGTACTCCGGAATGCCAGACGTATCGATGTCGCCGTCCAGCAGACCGCCGACGAATGTCTCGAACGCCAGATCGATGGCGTCCGTGCCCTCGAGCACGAACAGAGCGTGGCGCGTCGCGGGTACGCGCTTGCGATGGTAGGTAAGCCACTCCGCCGCGTCCGGCATGCGCGTGATGAACGGCGCCGCGTGGCTGAGCTCGACCGGATAGGGCTCGACGAGTTCCGTCTCGCCCTTGGCCACGCCCTCGAGCATGCGCGCCAGTTTGACGACGGCCCCTGGCCCCGCCTTGACCCTGACGTTTTCGCTGCTCTTGGCCGAATAGGCCAGCTTCAGCGAGAAGTCCTTCGCCGTGACGTCATCGACGGGAGACGGCGAGTGGACCTGTGGTTTGTCTTTTCTTCCGAACAGCGGCACTTCTGAGTCCTCGAGGGGTGCGGCCTATTGGCGCCTATCCTATCAGCGCCGGAGAGCCGCAGGACGCCGTCACGTACCTCAGGCCGGCAGGGCCTACGAGCACGTCAACGGCCCAGCCGCTGCGTCAGCCGGGAGACCAGCTCTTCAAGCTCCGCGGCCCTGGCCCTGGCGCCTTCCACGACGGCCGGCGGGGCCTTCGAGACGAACGACTCGTTAGCCAGGCGGGCGCGCGCGGCAGCGAGCATCGCCTCCGCTTCGGCCAGCTCACGCTCCAGGCGAGCGTGGTCGCGTTCGTCCTGGACCGCGTCGCGGGCCTCGGGGCGCACCAGCGCCTCGCACTCGCCCGAGATCACAGACAGGCCCCCGGCAACTCCCCCGCGAACCGCTGCGGCACTTTGCGCGCGGGTCAGGGGCCGGGCCCGGGATAGGCGCTCCACCGCCGGCCGGAGCGCCTCGTACGTGGCGGCCAGCGATTCGGGCACGAACACGTCCACCGGCAGCCAGGCGGCCGGCTCGATGCGAGCCTCGGACCGCGCGTTGCGAATGGCTCTTACAAGGTCGATGAGCGCGGCCACTTCGGTTTCGGCGGCGGCGTCGGCAGAGGATCCGGCCACGACCGGCCAATCCGCGACGATCAGCATCTCCGGGTCCGCCGCCATCTTGGGCAGCCGCTCCCAGATCTCCTCGGTCACGAACGGCATCGTCGGATGGAGCAGGCGCAGGTACGTATCGAGGACGTCGACGAGGGTCCACCACGTGGCCTCGCGAGCAGGCGACGGCAGCGAGTCGTCCGACAGCCGGACCTTCGCCAGTTCGACCGCCCAGTCGCAGTACTCGTTCCAGATGGCTTCGTACAGGATCTGACTGGCGTCGCCGAAGGCGTACTGGGCCATCGCTTCGTCCACGGACTTCGCAGTGGCGGCCGTGCGGGACAGAATCCACCGATCGGACGGACCGACGAGGTCGCGGTCCGGGAGTTGCCGAGGGGCGTCCGCGGCAATAGACGCCGGTCGCGCGCCCAGCACGAAGCGGGCCACGTTCCAGAGCTTGTTGGTGAAGTTGCGGGCGTTCTCGAGCTTCTCCGTGCCGAGCCTGGCGTCGTTGCCCGGCGCCGTGCCATTGACCAGTGCGAAGCGAAGCGCGTCGGCGCCCACCTCCTCGATGGTCGCGAGCGGATCGACCGTGTTGCCCTTCGTCTTGGACATCTTCTGACCGTACGGATCGCGGATCAGGCCGGACAGATAGACCGTGTGGAAGGGCGCCTGCCCCGTGAAGTGGATGCCCAGCATCATCATCCGGGCAACCCAGAAGAAGATGATGTCGTAGGCCGTCTCCATGACCGAGGTCGGGTAGAAGCGCTCGAAGTCCCGGGTCTTCTCCGGCCAGCCGAGCGTCGAGAACGGCCACAGGCCCGAGCTGAACCAGGTGTCGAAGATGTCCTCGTCCTGGCGCAGGTCGCCGACCGGGCGGCCGCAGACCTCGCAGGCGGACGGGCCGGCCGGATCGGCCGACACCGTCACGTGGCCGTCGGGGCAGTACCAGGCCGGGATTCGATGGCCCCACCAGAGCTGGCGGCTGACGTTCCAGTCGCGCATCTCCGTCATCCAGTGTTCCCAGACCTTGACGAAACGTTCCGGCAGGATCTGGGTCCGGCCCGTGCGCGTGGCCTTGAGCGCGGCCTCCGCCAGCGGCGCCACACGGACGAACCACTGGGTCTTGAGGCGCGGCTCGACGACATCGTCACTGCGCTGGCAGTGGCCGATCAGCGACACGTGCGGCTTGATCGACTCCAGGTCGCCACGCTCCTGCAGCTCCTCCACTATCCGGCGGCGAGCTTCGTAGCGGTCCAGGCCGGCGAACTTGCCGCCGCTCTCGTTGATGCGCGCGGCGTCGTCCAGGACCGTGATCATCGGCAGGCCGTGGCGCTTGCCGGTCTCGTAGTCGTCGTTGTCGTGCGCCGGCGTGATCTTGACGGCGCCGGTTCCGAATGCCCGATCCACGACCGGATCGGCGATGATCGGCACGGGCCGATCCACGAACGGGATCATGGCCTTGCGGCCCACCAGCGCTGTGTAGCGCGGGTCCTCGGGGTTGACGGCCACGGCGGTGTCGCCCAGGAGCGTCTCCGGGCGGGTCGTCGCAACGGCGATCCAGACGTTCGGATCGGGCTTGCCCGTCCCGTCGTCGACCAGGTGGTAGCGCATCGTCCAGAGGCTGCCGTTCGTTTCGGTCGGGATCACCTCCAGGTCCGAAACGCTGGTCCGGCAGCCGGGGCACCAGTGGATCAGGGCTTCGGTGCGATACGCCAGGCCTTCGCGGTAGAGGCGCAGGAACGCCTCGCGCACGGCTCGCGCCGACACCTCGTCCATGGTGAAGCGGAGCCGGGTCATGTCCAGGGAGGCACCGACGCGACGCTGCTGGGACAGGATCGTGTTGCGGGTCTCCTCGACGAACTTCCACATCTCCTCGAGGTACCTATCGCGGCCCAGGGTGGCGCGGCTCTCACCCTTCTTGGCGAGCAGCTTGTCCAGCACGTACTGGGCGGCAATCGACGCATGGTCTAGTCCGGGCAGGAAGAGCGCGGGCCGGCCCTGCATTCGGGCGTGGCGGGTCATCAGGTCTTCGACCGTGGAGCGCTGGGCGTGGCCCAGGTGCAGCGAGCCGGTCACGTTGGGGGGCGGTTGGATGATCGTGAAGGCCGGTTTCGACCAATCGGCGCGCGAGCCCTTGCCGTCCGGGTTGAAGACGTCGGCGGCCAGCCAGCGGTCGAAGATGGCGTGCTCTACCTCGGCCGGCTTGTACGCCTTGGGCATCTCCGCTGCGTCCCGCTTCTCCGACACCGCTCGCTCCATCAATGATTCGACCCGCTCGCCCAGCGGACGAACGGGTCGTGGTACCACCTGCTGGTTCGGGAGCGTCCGGCTGCGCCGGGACGCTTTGGGCATTTGGTGCCCAAATGCCCGGAGGGACGCGCACATCGCGTGTCGGCCGGCTGGGCCGGCCCGGGCCTCCCCTTTTCGGCGCGCTATCGGGCGCCACCCGCACAACTCGCGAGCTACGTTCGCGCCGTTTCGACCGCGGGGCTTTCAGCCACTGACCCCGCTCTCTGCTGGCCGACCGGCGGCGCTACTCCTCTCGGTCGTCGCCGTGAGGCGGCGATCGTAGCACAGGGCCGCGAGGCGTCTCGCGGCCCTGTGAAGGTGCTGCCGTGGTCCAGAGCAGGACGTCTACTCCCCGGCCCCGTACTGACTATCGAAGAGGACTCCCCGCGGCATCAGGACGATCCCAAAGCCGCCATATGAGGCGCCGCCCGGGGCTCCCGCGGTCCATTCGATCGGCGTCCACACGGTGGCGTCGTATGAGATCCAGGCTTTGGCGCCGCCGTTCTTCACCGCAAGGAAGTACGTGCCGTTCGAGACGATCACGCCGTCGCCGTCATAGGTGGACGGGACCGTACCGAGAGGCGGGTACGCCTGTTCGATGGTCCAGGTGAGGCCGCCGTCGGTCGAGCGAGCCAGGCTGTCGACCGAGAGGATCACTATCGCGTCCCGCCCAAACTCGAGATAGTCCGCGGTGCCGGCGAAGTTGGAGTCGCTGTGCGTCCAGTTCCGGCCGTCATCCGAGAACCACAGCTGGCTGGTTACGGCCCTCGTTCCCGTCATTCCGCTGGGGATCGGCTCAGGGTAGGCGCTTCCGACCAGATAGAGGCGTCCGGCGTTCGCCTGGACGTGCGTTCTCGGAACATCGTCGGGCCCCAGGCAGGCGAGACCGGGCTCCATCGTCTCCTCGCCCCAGTGGACGCCGTCGGTCGAATACTCGACGTGGTAGCCGCAGCCGGTCGGCGAGCCCACGGTGAACGTGGTCGCGACAATCGCCGAGTCGGTACCTGCGACCGAGACGATAGATCCGCTCAGATCGGCCACGCCGGCGTTCTGCCAGGTCGACCCGTCCGCGGTCGTCCAGGTCGACGCCGAACCGCCCGCGTCAACGGCAATGGCTATCAAGCCAACCGGCGCCGCGGCCACGTACACCGCGCCGGGCAAACCGGCAACCTTGGTCCAGCCTTCTCCCGTCGGCGAGATCCAGACGCTGTCCGCCGGGCTGTACTGGCCGCCCGACACCGTCGAGCTGGTGGCGGCAAAGCCGCCCCTCCAGCTGATCACCTGCCCGACGCCGCCGGGAGCGCCAACCGAAGAGGCCCCCACGGAGGCCGGGCTCCAGGACAGACTGCTCCAGTTGGCTCCGAGGCCGGGGGTCGTCCAGTCGGGCTTCGGGCTGACGCCCGGTGTAGGCACGGGCACGGGCGACTGGGTCGGGCTCGGGGTCGGGCTCGAGGTCGGTGACTGAGACGAGGCGGTCTCCGGGTTCGCCGGCAGCCACCGGCCGGCCAGCGAAACGGCGACGACGATGGCCACGGAGGTGGCCGCCAACGAGCCGATCGTCCGCCAGGGGTGCCCGGCGAAAGGGTTGGCCAGGCCGCCCAGCCGCCGGCCGAGCCTGCGCCGGCTCGCGACCTCGACGGCGCGACGATAGATGGAGTCGGGCACCGGCACGGCCGGTGGGGCGCTGATCGACCGGAGCCGGCGCACCAGGTCCTGGTCGAGTTCGAAATCAGTTCGGTCCGTCATCGGGAGACCTCCCGGGTCGTGCTATCCAGCTCCGCTCGGAGCGACCTCATCGCGTAGTGGAGCCGCGACTTGACCGTGCCAAGCGGCAGGTTCATTCGATCGGCGATGTCTTCGAGCTGCAGGTCTCGCCAGAACCTCAGCGCCACCACCAACTGCTGGTCGGGCGGCAAGGTCCTGACGAGCCGGCCTACCTCGTCGCGGGCGAGGGCCTCGCGGAATGGGTCGCCGGCAGTGCGAACGGCCCTCGCGGCCCCCTCTTCGAGCTCCAGCTCGCGAACGCCGCGCCGGTGTCGCAATCGATCTCGACAGACGTTGACGACTATCCGGTCGAACCAGACGTCGAACCGGTCCGGATCGCGCAGCCTGGGCCAGGCCTGCCAGGCCTTCTCGAGAGCGTCCTGGACGGCGTCCTCGGCCTCCACTGAGTCGCGAAGCAGGTACCCCGCAAGCCGGTAAGCGTCCGCCACTTCCGAGCGGGTCAGGCGGACGAACTCGTCCGCGCCCCCTATCGCCCCGCCCCTGATGGCTACGTCGCCTGCCTCTCTTTCCTTCAATATCACCCTCAGCTCCTCCAATCTTGTTCAGGCGACCATTCAAGACGGAGCCCCGAGCCAGAAGGTTCGATCTACACCCTTCAAGTGGCCGTCGCCTACTCGCCCGCACCCCAGTAGTACCCGTCCATGCTGTCGGTCCAGTAGCCCCGCGGCAGCAGGAAGTTCTCCTCCAGCGAGATGCCCACCCTGACGTGGGGCGGCAACGGCTCGGCGAGCTTGGTCCAGGTCTGGCCATCGAACGAGGTCCAGGCCTGCCCGGCGAGCGTGCGGGCCAGGAATTGGTCCGTGTTCGAGAACAGCTCGCCCTTGCCTTTGAGCAGGTTCGTGGCGCCCTTGCCGAGCGGCCCCTCGGTGTCGTCCCTGGTCCAGATGGTCCCGTCGGTGGTCTTCAGCCAGAAGTCCCGGTACGGCAGAATCGCGCCCCGGCTCGCCACTTCGATTGCCCAGCGGTATTCGTGCCAGTCCGAAACGCTCTGCGAGATGTTGGGGATAGCCGCCGGAGTCCAGGACACCCCATCGGCAGACCAGTACGCCACGAGGCGGCCAGATCGGGCGCCATTGGCCGTGAGAAGGCCTACTGCCACGAACCTCTGCCCGATCCAGCGGGCGACCCAATCGTGGACGGTGCCGGCGGCGTTGGGCGTAACCTCCTGCCAGGTTTCGCCGGTAGCCGAGAACAGCAACGTGGTCGCGTCACACGGCGGCCCCTCCCCCACACTGCACGGACGCGCGTCACGTACGGGCGCGGCCACGTCGGGGGAAGTCCCGGCTGCCGTGAGAATCCCGATGGGGCTGCCCGCCGGACCGTCGACGCCCAGGTTCGAGTTGTGAGACGGACTTTCGAAGAGCCGGCCGTTCAGCCCCGTCGTCTGAAGCCCCGTTGTCCAGTTCTGGCCGTCCTCACTGACCCATACGGTCGAAAAGTCGTCGCTCAGGATCGTCAGGCCCACCGCGGACGGCACCGCCGGGGACCCCGGCGAACCCACAGCACGCCATGTCAGTCCATCAGCCGACTCCCAGATGTACCCGCTCCGGGCGCCTGATTGCATGAACCCATAGATGACCCACCCGCCGCTCCAGTGGCTGAGGGTCCTGTTGTAGAAGGCGTTCGCCGACGTCGGGCTCTCCTCCGCGCCCGAGTATGCGGTGATCTCGAGTCTGGTCCAGGGCGTGCCCGGATCTGCACCCGGAGTCACGACGTCCAGGCCACCGCCTCCCGGGGGCTGCCACGAGAAGTCGTACCGGCCCGAGCTCGGCGTAGCGAGCGGGGTTGCCGGGCTCGAAGGAGCAGCGGAGACGGCCGGCGACGACGATTGGTACGGGGACGACACGGGGCTCGGCGGCGCCGACGGCGAGGGCGCCCCCGCGTTGCGGTTGCTCGTTATGAGTAGTGACGTGGACACCAAGACGATCAGCACGGCAGCGGCGAACCCGCCGGCGAACAGCCGCGGGCGTGATATCCCGGCCAGATTCGGACCCCTAACCCGAGATGTCGACATCGGGCACCCCTCCGGTACTCCTCTGGGTCAACTCAGTGCGGCAATCGTAGCAGGCGGGCAGCGGACGGCCCGTGCTCCTCAGGGTACGAATAGCCAGGCATCCGAGAGCGGCGTATCGCCCTCGAGCTTCCCGCCCGCGAACAGGATCCTGCCATCCGTCAGCAGCGTGGCCGTGTGGCCGACGCTCGTGAAGAAGTCCGCCATCGCCGGGCTGAACGTGCCGCTCGCGGGGTCGTACGTCTCCACACCTCCACTCGTTCCGGGAGGGAGCGACTCGCCCCCCGCAAGCAGGACCTGGCCGTTCGGCAGCAGAGTCGCGGTGTGGAAGGCCAGCGGTTCGACCATGGATCCGGTCGGCGCGAACGTACCCGTATTCGGGTCATACAACTCGGCCGTCTGGTCGGCGTTTGCATAGGTGTCTGCCGGGACGTTGCCGCCGGCGATGAGGACGCGCCCGTCGGCCAGCAAGGTGGCAATCTGCCCGCACCGTGCCCTGGTCATCGATCCGGTCCGGCTGAACTTGCCGGTCCGGGGGTCGTACAACTCGGCCTGGGTTCCGTTGAGCTCCCCGCAGCCGGCGATGAGCACAAGGCCGTTCGGCAGCAGTGTCGCGGTGTGACCGGAACGTGCCGTCGTCATCGATCCCGTTTGGCTGAATAGGCCGGTTCGGGGGTCGTACACCTCGGCCGACGCGATGCTGCCGACGCCGCCAGGCACCGAGCTGTCGCCGCCTGCGATGAGGACGCGCCCGCCGGCCAGCAGCGTGGCCGTATGCCATTGGCGTGCCACCGTCATCGATCCGGTGGCGGTGAACCTGCCGGTCTCCGGGTCCAGCAACTCGGCCGAAGTGTCGCCCTGGAGTCCACCGACGATCAGGACCCGCCCGTCTGTCAGCAGCGTGGCGGTATGCGCCTCGCGCCATGTCGTCATCGATCCGGTTGCGCTGAACGTGCCCGTCGCGGGGTCGTACAGCTCGGCCGTTTCCTCGCCCCCAATACCCCCGGTTATCAGGACGCGCCCGTCTGTAAGCAGGGTGGCGGTGTGGAGTTCCCGCGGCCTCGTCATGGACATGGCCTCAAAGTCGCCCGACTTCGGTACCGGCGACGCGGTCCGCTCGAGGCTCGGGTCGGCGCTTGGACTGGCGCTTGGACCGGCCAACGGCACCGAAGCGGTGGGGCTGGCGGTATCTTCGCCTGCGTCCTGCGGGCGCGCGCAGCCGGTCGCAAGCGCCAGCACGGCAGCTAGCGAGGCAAAGCCGACCGCCAGACTCCGGCTGGGACCCAAGAACCGCATCATCTGAAACCCCTCCTTCGGTCGACTCGGACGGTCAGTCGCGTCTGCCGCCACGCCGTCCTAGACGGATGTGGTCGCTCGGAAGATGCGGATGCGGCTCAACATGCTTCCCGGACCGGTAACGCCGGTCAACCGGGCCGAGGGAACGCGCCCAGCACGACCTCCAGGGTCTCGTGCACCCGGTCCTCCACCCGGCCGCGTGGGGCGATGGCCCAGAGGGTCACGACGCCTTCGAACGCGGCGAAGACGGCCGACGCCAGTTCCGGCGTGGCGGCCGCTTCCATCTCCCCCGCCGCATGGGCTTCCTGGAGCAGTGCGGCCACGCCTGCCTCCATCCTGGTCAACTCGTCCTCGAAGTACGAGCGCAGTTCGGGGTCGCTGGCGCTATCGACGTATGCGGAGATTGCGTTGGCAAGCCGGGTGGGCTCGGCCAGCCCTTCGACGCGGCCCAGCAGCGCCGCCTCAAGCGCCTGGAGCGCGGACGGTTGAGCCGCCCGCGCGACCGCGAAACCCTCCTCGACCCCGGACGTCCGCCGCCGCGCCACCTCCGCCAGCAAGCCCCTCTTGGATCCGAAACGCTGCCGGACGGCGGCGGGCGTGATGCCCAGCCGACCGGACACACGGGCGAGCGTCAGCCCCGCTACGCCGTGGTCGGCCAGAACGGCGACAGATGCCATGTAGATGTCCCCGTCGGACACCGTACGCGGTCGACCCGGCCGTCTGGCGGGAGCGGTCGAGTCCGGCTGGATTGACATTTGTTTCTGTCCATATAGATACTAACTCTGGCCGAGGCAAGGTTACACCGACACGAGCGCAGGAGGCTTCTAATGTTCGAGTTCTTCCGGATCTGGCTGCTCATCCTGGGGACCGGCCTCGCGGTCGGTGGGGCCGGGATGGCGCTGCTCGGGGGCACTCGCCTGCTGGCCGTGTTGAACCCCTACATCGACCCGGCCTTCTGGGAGGCTGCCCCAGATGGTGCCGTTCGGCGCTACCAGGCCTGGATCTACGGCGTCCTGGGTGGAACCATGGCCGGTTGGGGCCTGATGATCGCCGTCCTGTCGGCCCAGGCCTACGCGACCCGCCAGGCCTGGGTCTGGTGGGCCCTGGCGCTCGGTACGGCACTCTGGTACGTCCTCGACACGGGCCAGTCGCTGCGATATCGCGTCTTCCTCAATGCCGCCGGCAACACCGTCCTGCTGGCGGCCATCGCCATCCCGCTGGCATTCACGTTCGGCGAGTTCCGGTAGACCTTGCTCTACTCGGCCGCCCCGTAGACCACGTAGCCGTGCTTCCAGTCGTCGTAGAAGATGCCCCGCGGCATCACCGTCACCGCACCACGCACGTTGTCGCTGTTCGTGCTGAGCGGGGCGCTCCCCGCCAGCTTCGTCCACACTCGGCCGTCGAACGAGGTCCACATCCGCCCGTCGGCGGTGCGAGCGAGCATGCGCACGCCGTTGGTGAAGATGTCCAGCCAGGTCCTGGAGGGAAGCGCGCCCGCATCAGCCGGATGATCCGACGCACGAACCCTCGGACCCCATCCCCCCGCTTCCCTCCTCAACGACCGCCTCCTGTCCAGGTTAACGCCCGGCGAGGGCCGACTGTTCAGTCCGGGCCGGTTACACCCGGTATCCTCACTCCGTGACCAATCAATCGTCGGCCGTAGTCGCCGCCCGCGAGTCCCTCGCGTCGGATTTGCGAACCCATGTTCGCGGCGAGGTCCAGTTCGGGCCTGGAGACCGCGCGCTGTACGCGACTGACTCCTCGAACTACCGCCAGGTGCCGATCGGCGTGGTTCGGCCGCTCGACACGGAGGATCTCGTCGAGGTGGTCCGGGTCTGCCGCGACCACGACGCGCCCCTGACGATGCGCGGCGCCGGCACGAGCCTGGCCGGCCAGGCCACGAACAACGCCGTCATCGTGGACGTGTCGCGCCATCTCACGGAGATCGTGGAACTGGACCCGGAGCGCCGCATCGCCCGCGTCCAGCCTGGAGTGGTGCTGGACTCGCTCCGCGACGCGGCCGAAAAGCACGGCCTCACGTTTGGCCCGGACCCGGCCACCCATGACCGCTGCACCCTGGGCGGGATGCTGGGCAACAATTCCTGCGGGGCCCACTCGATCATGGCCGGCCGGACGAGCGACAACGTCCTCTCGATGGACGTGCTCACCTACGGCGGGCTGAGCTTGACGGTGGGCAAGACCACGGACGATGAGCTGGCCCGGTACTGCGCGGAGAAGGGCCCGCGGGGCGACGCCTACCGCTCCCTCCGCTCCCTCCGGGACCGCCACGGGAACCTCATTCGAGAGCGGTTTCCGAAGCTGCCGCGGCTGGTCTCGGGCTTCGCGCTGCAGGCGCTCCTTCCGGAGAACGGGTTCGACGTCGCGCGGGCTCTGGTCGGCACCGAGGGTACCTGCGTCACCATCCTGGAGGCGACCCTCCGCCTGGTCCCCTCCCCAGCCGGCCGGGCGCTGGCGGTCATCGGTTTCGCGGACATCTTCGAAGCGGCCGACCGGTCGCCGGAGATCATGACGTCGGGACCGATCGGCCTCGAGGGTTTCGACGACCGCCTGGTCGACGCCTGCAGGCGAAAGGGCTTGAACACGGCGGCCGTAGATCGCCTGCCGAAAGGTTCCGGCTGGCTGCTGGTCGAATTCGGCGGCGAGACGGACAAGGAAGCCGAGGCGAAGGCACGCGAGGCGGCCGAACGGTTCGGGCGGGGGCATGCTCGGGTCGCTATCGACCGCGCCCATCAGCGCCAAATGTGGACCCTGCGCGAGTCGTCCGTCGGCGCGACGGCGGTCGTTCCCGGCAAGCCCTCGACCTATCCCGGCTGGGAGGATTCGGCCGTCCCACCGGAGCGCCTGGGCGCCTACCTGCGCGAGCTGGATGCGCTGATCGGCAAGTTCGGCTTCGAGCGCACGTTCTACGGCCATTTCGGCGACGGCTGCCTGCACCTGCGCAGCGAGTTCGATTTCAAGACCTCGAAGGGCCGCAAGGACTTCCGCTCCTTCGTCGAGCAGGCGGCCGAACTCGTAATCCGGTTCGGCGGATCGCTCTCCGGTGAGCACGGCGACGGTCAGGCTCGAGGCGACCTTCTGCCCCGAATGTTCGGCCTGGAACTGGTCGGCGCCTTCGCGGAGTTCAAGTCGATCTGGGATCCGGCCAACCGGATGAACCCCGGCAAGGTCGTCTCGCCTCGGCCGCTCGACGCCGATCTACGGCCGGCCCTGACGCTCAAGAACCCCAAGACAATCTCCGCGTTCGCCGACGACGGTGGTTCGATGGCGAAGGCGCTGGCGCGGTGCGTGGGTGTGGGCAAGTGCCGCCGCGACGAAGGCGGGGCGATGTGCCCCACCTACCAGGCCACGCACGAAGAACGTCACTCCACCCGCGGCCGGGCCCGCCTCCTCTGGGAGATGCTCGAGGGCGAGGTGCTGCCGGGCCTGTGGCGCAACGAGGACGTGCTCCAGGCGCTGGACATGTGCATAGCCTGCAAGAGCTGCAAGAACGACTGCCCGGTCCAGGTGGACATCGCCGCCTACAAGGCCGAATTCATGGCCCATCACTACTCCCACCGGCTCCGGCCGCGGGTTGCCTACTCGATGGGCTTGATCCACTGGTGGGCCCATCTGGCCCAGATAAACCCGAGGCTGGCGAACACGGTAGCGTCCATGCCGGGCATCGCCGGCCTGGCCAAGGCGATCGCGGGCGTCGATTCGCACCGCAATCTGCCGCGCTTCGCCGAGGAGACGTTCCGGCACGGTCTGGACGCGGAGGTGCCGGATCTGGGCGGCGCGCGCTCGGCGGAACGGCGTGTGGTGCTCTTCGCAGACACGTTCACGGAGGGTTTCGCGCCGTCGCAGGGAGCGGCGGCGCTGCGCGTCCTCCACGCGGCCGGCTACACCGTCGAAGTGCCCCGCGCCAACTTGTGCTGCGGCCGGCCCCTCTACGACCGCGGCTTCCTGCGCCAGGGCCGCCGGCTGCTGAAGCAGATCCTCAACGCGTTCGAGCCGGAACTCGACTCCGGCGTGCCGGTCGTGGTGCTGGAACCGTCGTGCGAGGCGGTCTTCCACGACGAGCTGACCTCGTTGCTGCCATCCGACCCGCGCGCCAAACGCCTTCAAGGGCTGGTCTCGGGCCTGGGCGCGTTCGTCGAAGCGCGGCCGGACGAATTCGGGCCCGTCCTGACGCGGCGGCTCCCCTCGTCCGCCGTGATGCACGGCCACTGCCACCAGAAGGCGCTCGTCGGGATGGCGGCGGACGAGGCCGTCCTGCGCTCCGTGGGCGTGACGCCGTCCCAGCCGGAACCCGGCTGCTGCGGCATGGCCGGCGCGTTCGGCTTCGAGCGCGGCGAGCACTACGAGCTCTCGATGAAGATCGGCGAGCGGGCCCTACTGCCGGCGGTCCGGTCGGCAGCGGAAGACGAACTCGTGATCGCCAGCGGCTTCAGCTGTCGCGAGCAAATCTCGCAGGGCACGGGCCGCCGGGCCCTCCACCTGGCGGAAGTGCTGGAACGCGCGCTGGCTGAGTAGCGGGCCGGGTCCCCGGGCGAACCGCTCTTGGAGGCTCGCCTCGGTTGGCCTGCGACCCTGCTGGCTCCGCAGCCTAGCCCTTGACCACCACGCTGTTGGCGTACTTGTCGTGGAGGCCTTGCTTCATCGGGCTCTGGTATGCGGTCACGAGCAGGACGATGACCCAGGCCAGCTGAACGAAGCCCAGCGCACCCGACGCATCCTTGGCCGCCACGCCGATACTGCCGATCAGCGAGCCGACACCAAACAGAAGCGCCCACCGGATCGCCGCGGCCTCGATGCCCAGCGCCTGCGGCCCCGCCGCGGCGTAGACGTGGAGCGCAAGGACTCGCTGTCCCGGCGTGCCTCCGAGGGCAACCCAACTTCCGATGAAGTAGATCCCAGACACGACCGCAATCAGGATCGCGCCCCAACCGCTGTTGGTGATCGTGTAGGTGATCGTTCCGTCAGCGGCCCGCGTCTGGATATCTGGGATGCCGGCGGCCATGGCGATGACGAGCGAAATGACGCCAACCACGATGCAGTCGAGCAGCAGGGCGAAGAAACGCCGCCACAGGCTTGCGATAGCCGGTCCGGTCGGCATCGGCGGAAGGTAGCCGGGGGGCGGGACGTACCCAGGGGGCGTCTGGTAGGCCACGGTGCTCTCCTCGCGCAGGCCACTCCGGCGGGCCGAGCGCCGCCGATCGGTGGCGAACCCACGTTACCAACCTTGGGGACGGCCGCGCCAGTCCCAAGCCCACCTCGCACGCGCTACGCCGTCTGGCCGCGCTCCGCGAGAAGCTTCTCGTAGTTCGTCTCGTCGACGCCTTCTTCGACCTGGCTCTTGGTGAGCAGGAGCGGCAGCCGGCCCTCGCGGATCGTCTCCTCGGTGATGATGCACTTGCGGATCTCGCCGTGATCCGGCACGTCGTACATCACTTCCAGGAGCGATTCCTCGACGATCGAGCGGAGAGCGCGGGCGCCGGTCTTGCGGTTGATCGCAACCTCCGCCGCCGCGGACAGCGCACCGGGTGTGAAGACCAGCTCGACCTTGTCGAGCGACAGGAACTTCTGGAACTGGCGCGTGATGGCGTTCTTGGGCTCCGTGAGGACACGGACCAGGTCCTCGGCCGTCAGCGGCAGCAGCGTGACGACGACGGGCAGGCGGCCGACGAACTCGGGAATCAGGCCGTACTTGAGCAGGTCCTCGGGCATCAGCCGCTCGAGGATGCGCTCGCGGTCTATCTCCGGCATGTGGTTCTCGGCACCGAACCCGATCAAGCGCTTGCCGACGCGCTCTTCGACGATCTTGTCCAGGCCGTCGAACGCGCCGCCGCAGATGAACAGGATGTTCGTCGTGTCGATCTGGATGAAGTCCTGATGGGGGTGCTTCCGTCCGCCCTGGGGCGGCACGTTGGCCAGCGTTCCCTCCAGGATCTTGAGGAGCGCCTGCTGTACGCCTTCGCCGGAGACATCCCTGGTGATCGAGGGGTTGTCCGCCTTGCGGGCGATCTTGTCGATCTCGTCGATGTAGATGATGCCGCGCTGGGCCCGGGCGACGTCGAAATCGGCCGACTGGATGAGGCGCAGGAGGATGTTCTCGACATCCTCGCCGACGTAGCCTGCCTCGGTCAGCGACGTGGCGTCGGCAATGCAGAACGGCACGTCCAGGATCTTGGCCAGCGTCTGGGCGAGAAGCGTCTTGCCCGATCCGGTTGGCCCGACGAGCAGGATGTTGGACTTTTGGAGCTCGACGTCGTCGATCTGGTGGCCGGCATTGACGCGCTTGTAGTGGTTGTGGACGGCCACGGACAGGACCTTCTTGGCCTTGTCCTGGCTGATCACGTACTGGTCGAGGGCGACCTTGATGGCACGTGGATTGGGGAGTTTGGCGACCTGCGGCTTGGCGCGCGGCGCCTCGAGCATCTCCTCTTCGATGATCTCCTGGCAGAGGTTGATGCACTCGTCACAGATATAGACGCCCTGGCCCGCGATGAGCTTGCGGACCTGCTCCTGGCTCTTGCCACAGAAGCTGCAGCGATATGGAACCTTGGGGCCGCTCTTGGTGCTGGTCACGCGCCTTGTCCCATCCTGTGCTGAGCCTAGCCCTTGTCGAGCTGTGGCGCGGGCGGCTCATCCCCGCTCTCGGACTTTCCAGCGAACTCGGACGGGGGCGTCAGGCCCTTTGCGGAGAGAGGCGTTCCCGTGGCCGAATAGACGCTGTCGATGATGCCATAGTCCTTGGCCTCCTGAGGGGACATGAAGTAGTCCCGGGAGGTATCGGCGACGATCCTTTCGACTGGTTTCCCCGTGTGGCGGCTCAGGATCTCGTGATTAGTGTTGACCAGAGTCTCCATCTCTTTGACCTGGATCATCACGTCCGGGGTGTTGCCCCGGAAGCCGCCGGACCCCTGGTGGATCATGATCCGGCTGTGCGGCAGAGCGAATCGCTTGCCCGGGGCGCCGGCCGCGAGCAGCACGGCGGCCATGCTGGCCGCCATGCCGATGCAGATCGTGCTGACGGGGGCTCGCACGTACTGCATCGTGTCGTAGATCGCCAGGCCGCTCGTGATCACGCCGCCGGGCGAGTTGATGTACAGGCTGATGTCTCGCTCGGGGTCCTCGGCGTCCAGGAACAGGAGCTGGGCGATGACCAGGTTGGCGATGTTGTCTTCGATCGCGTCGCCGAGGAAGACGATCCGCTCGCGCAGAAGGCGCGAGTAGATGTCGTAGGCGCGCTCGCCACGGCTCGAGGACTCGATGACCATAGGCACGAGCATCGGATCGTCTCCTCTGTTCTGAGTCCTGCTATTCGGCCTTCGGAGCCGCCGAAGTCGGCAGACTGTCCGGATCGGTGACCCCCAGCGACGCGGCAGCCGCGGCCGAGGGGTTGTCGAGCGCGGAGTTCTCCGCGCCATCCTCGGCGTGCCGCAGGCGCGGCGCGTTGGGATGGGCGGCCAGCCATTCGTCCACCAGGAGCTCGACGGTTCGAGACCGTCGCAGAGTGCTCCTGATGTAGTTTCGGCCGCGTTCGCTCTCGAAGTAACGGATAAGCGACTTGTCGTTCGCGTAACGGGCCCGCGCCCCGGCCACTTCGGCCTCGATGTCGCCGTCCGGAACCTCGACGCCCTTGGCCTTGGCGATCTCCGTGAGGACAAGCAGCGTCTTGACGCGCTTCTCGGCAGCCGGCCGGAAGTCCGCGTGGAGGTCTTCCTCGGTCTTCTGGACGACCTTGAGGTACGCCTCCTCGGAGATGCCCTGCCGCGCCAGCGACGAGCGGAGTTCGTCGTGCATGACCTCGACTTCCTGGTCGATCAGGACGTCGGGCAGCTCGACGGTGGCGTTGTCGCAGGCGTATTCGATGATCTTGTCGGCGAACTCGTGGCGGGCGTGGTCCAGGGCGTTGGCTTCCAGGCGCCGCCGCAGCTCGGCCCGCAGTTCGCCCATGTTCTCGAACTTGCCGACCGATCGGGCGAACTCGTCGTTGGCCTCGGGCAGCACCTTGGCCCGCAGCTCGCTCAGGATCACCTCGAAGTGCGCGGTCTGGCCTCGCAGCGACTCCTCCTGGTAGTCGTCGGGGAAGGCGATGTCGAAATCCGTGCTCTCGCCCTTCTTGAGGCCGATCAGATGGTCTTCGAAGCCGGGGATCAGGCGCTCCTGGCCGATGATCAGCGGCATCCGGTCCGCGCTCCCGCCGTCGAATGGGACTCCGTTGCGGGTGCCCTTGAAGGCGATGATGGCGTAGTCGCCCGTCCGGGCCGTACGGTCGGGAGCGGGCTCGAGCTTGCCTTCGGCGTCGCGCAGCTCGTCGACGACCTTCTCGACCGTAGGTTCGTCGACCTTGCTTACTTCGGGCTTGAACTTGAAGTTCTCGAAGTCACCGATCTTGACCTCCGGGCGGACCTGGAGGACGGCCTTGAACAGCAGCGGTTTACCTATTTCGGCCTGTGTGACCTCTACCTCGGGCGAATCGAGAGGCACGACGTCCTGGTCGCGCACGGCCTCACGGACGGCGGCGTCGACGAGGAGATCGACCGCTTCGTCGAGGACGGTCGAGGCGCCGAGCATTCGCTCGACCATCGCTCGAGGTGCCTTGCCCGGCCGGAAACCGGGGAAGCGGTGCATCTGCGACAGCCGGCGGGCGGCGTCGTCGAGCGAGCGGTCGAGGCGTTCGGGCGGCAGCTCGAACTCCATCTGGAGACGGGACTTGGGAAGGAGCGTATTGGTGGTCTGCATCGCGGGCGATTATAGGGTCGCGCGGGCATCGGCGGGCGCCCGAACGCTCCGCGCCCCGAACGGCGGCCCCGCGGCGGCACGGCGCCGGGAACCCGGTTGGGTCGCCGCTAGCTGCCCGCGACGGTCGGAACCATGGCCCTGCCGACGGCCTTGCAGACGTGGCGGGCCATCGTCCAGCCCTCCGCCCAGTTGCGATCGCGGTCCGTGTACACGGCCACGATGTACGTTTCGTCGCCCACGGTGACGATGCCGGAGGAATTCATCACGATCGTTCCGGAGCCGTCGTTGACGCCCACCCAGCCATCCTTCATGGCCACTTTGGCGCCTGCCGGACTGCTGTCGCCGACACCGATGCGCTGGTGAGGCGTGATGTTCGACATCAGCTTCAGGGCCAGGGCCGTGTGGGCCTCGTTGAGCGCCGCCCCGGTGCGAAGCTTCTCCAGCAGCGACACCATGCCGGCCGGGCTGATCAGGCTGTAGCCGAAACCGTTGTACGGCAGCGCCGGGTTGATCCCGCCGACGCCGATCTTCTTGAGGTATGCCGTCACGCCGGCCTTGTCGCCGACCTGGTCGTACAGCGTTCGGGCCGCGCTGTTGCTCGAGACTTCGATCATCTGCGTCAGCAAGCGCAGCTGACTCGACGTCGGCTCTCTCTTCTTCGCCTCCAGCTGAGACAGCAACGTCAGCATGATGGGCACCTTCATCGAGCTGGCGGCCAGGAAGCCCTTGTCGGCGTTGTAGCTGTAGGAAATGCCGCGGGTCACGTCCAGTACTTCGACGCCGATTCGGCTGCCGTACTTCTCCAGGTAGTCCTCCAGGTCGTCGTCGAACGCGTCCATGCCGGCCGTCGTGGCTCCGTCCGGTTCTTCGATGGTGACGCTCGCGGTTGGAAGCCAGCCCGCGCCCGATCGGCCCGATGTCTGCCACGCGACCCGCTGCCACTGCTGCCCGTCGATCGTCGTGTATTCGAGGGTCATGGTGACCGGGAAGTCCGCCCCGAGATGAACCTGGACGGTCGCGGCGTCCGAGGCAACCTCGCGCAGGACGACAGCCTCCGAGGTCCAGGCCTTCGTCTGGATGGGCACTCGGGTTGAGGTGGGCGCCGGCGTCGGAGTGGGCGTCGCCGGCGGGAGTGTGAGCGACTCGGTCGGGGACGGAACGAGCACTGACTCTGCCGGACCGCCTCCCGTCGCGCCGACGCCGCCGCAGCCGGCCACGAGCATGCAGGCGAAGAGGCACGCGGCCAGCGGCGGCAGGGGCAACGGAGCCGGACGTCGATGAAGCGAGGGGGACATCATGGTTCGGGGGGTGCCGGGAAGGCGGGTTGAGTCAGAGCCTTGGCGATGCTGCCGCAAACGCGCCGGGCGATGATGAAGCCGTCGTTGGCCCCGTGGTCTTTGTCCGTGTAGACCGAGATGATGTACGTCTCATTCCCGGCCACCACGATCCCGGAGGAGTTCATGACGGTCCCGTACTGGCCGCCGAAGGCGTACCAGCCGTCCTTCATGTACACGGTCGAACCCTTCGGCCGCGTGTCCCCAACCCCGATCTGCTGGCCCGGAGTGATGCGGCTCATCAGCCGGAGCGCCAGCTCCGTATGGGTCTTGTTGACCGCCGCCCCGGTCCGGAGCTTGTCGAGCAGCGACACCATGCCGGCCGGCGAGATCGAGGTGTAGCCCCACGGCACGTCCGCCGGAGTGGGCGTGATACCGGTGACGCCGATCTTCTGCAGGTAGCTGGCGATCGGCTTAGGGCCCCCGAACTCGATGTACAGCGCGTCGGCGGAGTCGTTGTTCGAGTATTCGATCATCGACGTCAGGAGCGACAACTCCTGGGCGGTCGGCTCGCGCTTCTTGCGCTCCAGCACCGAAAGGAACGTCAGCATGATCGAGACCTTGGTCGAGCTGGCACCCAGGAAGCCCTTCTTGGCGTTGTAGCTATAGGTCATGCCCCTGGTCACGTCGTAGACCTGGACACCGACCCGATCGCCGAGCTTGTTCACGTAGGCCGCCAGGTCCGTGTCCAGGGCGTCGATGCCGGCCGAAGGCATGGCGGCGCCTGGTTCCGACGCCACGGCATCTTCGGGAATCCAGCCTGAGCCGGCGCGCATGAGGGTGCGCCACAGGCACTCGACGTAGGTCCCTCCCTCGGTCGCCCAGGTGTGCGAAGTCACGTCGACCTGATAATCGGCCCCCAGGTGAACCTGGACCGTCCCGGCGGTGGGTGGATTCGCCAGAACCTCGACCGCCCTGGCCGTCCAGGCACGTCGTATCGGCGGCACCGTCGGCACCGGAGTCGGCGTCGGCGTCGGCGTCGGCGAGAGCGTCGGCGACGGCGACGGCGGCAGGGTGGCCAAGGGCTGAGAGGATGCCGACGACGCGGAACTGGCGCTCGCGGAGCTCGGGGCGTCGGACGAACCGCACGAAGCCGCCATGAGGGCCGCCAGGAGACAGGCCAGTGCTCGACGCGATGTCACGCTAATCCCCACACATGTCGGGCCGACGCCTGCGGCGCTCGTGCAGCCCCGATGGCTGCAATTATGGCGGCCGGCGGTCGCGAGGACAGCCGGCCGGCGCTGAAAGCTGACGGCCAGGCGAAGGAGGGGCACGAGCTCCGAAATGAACCGGCTGGCCGACCACAGAACAGCCAGGTGGGACTCCGCTACTCCTCGAAACGCCGCGACCGGCCTGCGCGTGCAACAATCGGGCATGACCCGCCACGCCCTCCCCCGGTCCGCCTCCATGGTCCTCGCCGTCCTGATCATCGCCGTGGCCGGCTGCGGCAGCCAGAACGGTTCACCCACGCCCGATTTGAGCAGCGCCACCGGTTCGCCGAGCCCCATCGCCACTCCGGCGCCCACGGCATCCCCCACGCCGTCCCCGACCCCGACTCCCACGCCGCGGCCCACCACACCGGTCGTGCCGGTAGCGGGCTTCCGCAATGAACTGGACGACACAACCGCCGATCAGATGGCCGCGATCATGGCCGGAACTGACAAGGCCTTCGCGGCGGTCGAGCTCGTCGAATCGGATGCCCCGGCGATCCTGGAGGCCATGGGCCTGTCCCGGCCGTCCGAGGCAGATCGCCTCGTTCTGGCCGCTGACGCCAGCACGCTCGCGACGGACCTGGACAGTCATGCGGACAGATTGGGTGTCATCCGCGCCTCGCAGGTAAATCCCAGCGTTCGCGCTCTCAGCTGGCAGGGCGTCTCGCTCTTCGGTGTCTCGCACGTCGCGAGCATGACCCAGTGGCCACTCCAGGCCACGTTCCCGGAAGGATCCGGCGCCACGGCAACGAGCCCGGCGGCATCGGGCGCGGCCGCGTCGGCCACCCCGGTAGCCGCGACCGGCTCCGATTCGTTCGACCTGAACTCCATGTGGACGGTTGCCGCGGGCGGCGACGTCATGCTCGACCGCGGGGTCTACAAGACCCTGGTTCTCGGCAAGAAGGGCAAGGACTACCCGTTCGCCGGGGGCGAAGCCACCATCACCGGCCACCGCTGCTGCACGCCGTTCGATTGGCCCTACCCGCTGGTCCAGAAGACAAACAGCGACCCCCTGGTCAAGCAGATGATTTCCGGGGCGGACATCTCGATGCTCAACCTCGAGGGCCCGGCCCCGATCAACTCCAAGTACCACGCCTCCGGCATGGCATTCACGTTCGACCAGGACCTTCTGGGCGGACTCAAGAACGCCGGGATAGATGTCGTGTCTCTTGCCAACAATCACATCGGCAACGCCGGCAGCAAGGGAGTCCGTGAAACCACGGCCGCGCTCGACAAGATCGGCATCGCCCATACAGGCGCCGGGTCTTCGGCGGCGGCAGCGGCCACTCCGGCGATGTTCACCGTGAGCGGCGTGAAGGTCGCCGTCATCGGCGTCAGCGCCTTCGGGTACGCCCTGGCCGCCCAATTGTCGGGCGCTCCGGCGGAGATCAAGGCCGCGCGGGCCGCCGGTGCCCAGGTCGTCATCGTCTATCCGCACTGGGGAGTGGAGTACAAGGCCACGGCCACATCCACGCAGCGCACCTGGGCCCACCGTCTCATCGACGCCGGAGCCGACGTGGTCATCGGCAACCACTCTCACACGGCTGCGGCAGTCGAGGTCTACAAGGGCAAGCCCATCTGGTATGCCCTGGGCAACTTCATCTTCGACCAGAGCTGGTCCGAGTTCACGGAGGAAGGGCTGCTGCTGGAGCTGACGTTCGACGGCACGAAGCTCGTCCAGGCACGGATGCATCCGATCCTGATCATGGACAACGCCCAACCCAACTTCCTCGACGCCGTCAGCGGCCGCGTCGTCCTGGACCAGGTCTACAAGGGCTCGGGCACACTACTCCCCTGGTAGCGAGAACTGCCGTCTCGAATCGTGGGCCGCTGAGTGGAGGTCCGGACGAGCCAACGAAGGCATGGACCGCCCGCGCGGCTATGGCGTTTGGACCTCAGGCCGGCCGGCGCGCCGCTGGGTAGGCGGCGACGAGAACCGGAGCGAGCGGACTTAGACGTCCGTGAGCGAGGACCGCAGGAGCCAACGACGCCAGCGGCCGCCTGACGGCCTGAGGTTGGTGGGCGAGGAGGGGGTCGAACCCACACGCCGCTTTCGCGGCACCAGCTCCTAAGGCTGGGGCGTCTGCCATTCCGCCACTCGCCCGTGGCAACAGAGTCTAGCGAGGTGCCGCGACGTCGGCTCCGGCGCGCTGGGCTCGGGCCGCCGAGGGCTCAGCGCCGTCGAAATCAGCGCGGCCGGAGGATATTGCGGCGACCTGGCCGCTTCTCCCAGCGTGATGCCTTCCGGCCGGCTTCGGCACCGCCGCTCGATGCGGCCCCTGCTTCGCCGCCCGATCCGGACGAACCGCGCCGGCGGATACGCTCCACGGCCGCCGAGAACGATTCGCCATCCGGCCGCAACAGCTCCCTGGCCAGCCGCTTGCCGGCTGCAGCGGTGATCGGCTTCAACACGGTGCCGCCAAGCTCGGAAATGGTCCCGCGCAGGTCGCGAGCCTCGCGCCTGGGCCGGCTCTCGTCCAGGTAGGACGCGAACTCGCGTTCGATGACGCCTCGGACGCGCCGCCCATCCGAACCGAGCGAGCTCAGGGCTTTGTCGATCTCCTCGGGCAGCATCGACTTGGGCAGATTCGCGTCCGGCCCCAGGACGAGGCGCCGAGCCCCACGGTATAGCCGCTTGGGGCCACGGAGAAGCAGAAACGCGCTGCCGCCCACCAGCGCCGCCGTCTTCGCCGGGGCTCGCCTTATCTTGGCCGGGATGTCGACGGCCGATCGGCCGGCTGCCTCGAGCTTGACGACTTCGTCCCGCAGGAGCCGGCGGCGGGCTACGACTTCCGCTTTAGCGGCAACTGTTCGCGCACCCACTCGATGGTCTCCTTGGTGGTCTCGATGGTTTCTTCGGGCGTGTATCTCTTCTTGAATGCGTCCCAATCGGCGTTGGGGATAACGAAGACGGCGGCGGAGATGGGCCAGAGGAAGAGGAACAGGAACAAGGCCAGGGCGATCGCCAGATTCCAACTCGCGACCAGCGAGAGGGCGACAGCCGCGACAACGGCGCCGATGATGGCTATCAGGAAGCCCAGGCCGATCCGAGCACCCGAGCCCGGAATGATCGCCAGCAACAGCACGACGGCCAGCGCAATCAGCCCGGTCGCCCCGTGCAGCACTCCCCAGCCGATGGACCCGAAGGCCCACTCGTCGAGCCACAGGATCGATCCGACGAATGTCAGCATGCCGGCCAAGACCAGCAGGCCTAGAGCCGCGCCGGCCAGAGCGGCAGCGCGCTTGATCTCGTCCATGATTTCGGACAACTCGGCCGAGAGCAGCTTGAAGTGGGCGGCGATCAAGCCCACCAGCGCTTCGCGAGTGCGGCCGAATTGGGCTCCAAACCCGAGGGGCCGCTGCGCCCATCCGGCGCCGGCTCGATCCGCGCCGTCGGAGCCCACGCCGGGCGGCGTCCTATCCCTCGATGCGGATTTCTCGGCCAAGGGACCTCCTCTCCTGCGCTCGTCGCGGCTGCGCCTGTCGGACAAGCATAGCAGCGCCCGAAAGCCGGGCCGGCAGGGCTCGATCGACCGAAGACTGCGGACGGACGGCCGACGGACTAACCTCCGCGTATGCCCACGCTCGATCGTCCTCTGCAGGACTCCCCCATCCAGCCGCGCCCCCTGCTCACGGCGGCCCTCCTGGCGGTCGGCAGCGAGCTGACCGTCGGCGAGACCCGCGACACCAACAGCGGCGACGTGGCCCGCTCTCTGTCCGCGCGCGGAGTGGCCGTCCGGCGCATCGTGGCCCTGCCGGATCGCCTCGACCTGGTCACGCAAGCCCTTGCCGATGCCCTGGCCGAGGTGGACCTCGTCGTCACGACGGGCGGCCTGGGCCCCACGCCCGACGATCTGACCCGCGAGTCGATCGCCGCCGTCGTCGGGGAGCGGCCCGCCGTCGACCCCGACATCGAGCGCTGGCTGCGGGACCTGTTCGAGCGACGCGGCTACACCTTCTCCGATACGAACCTCAAGCAGGCCTGGTTGATTCCATCGGCCGCGACCATCCCGAACGAGCGTGGAACCGCCCCGGGTTGGTGGGTGGATCGCCCCGACGGTCGTCTGGTCGTGGCTATGCCCGGTCCGCCGGTGGAAATGCAGACCATGTGGAACGGCCACGTCCTGCCTCGACTCCAGGACCGGGGGCTCGGCCGGGAGCTGGTGACGATGACCTACCGCCTGACCGGCATCGGCGAGTCGGTCGTCGCCGCGCTGCTGGGCGAGCCGCTGCTCCGAGCCGAGAACCCCGTCGTGGCCACGTACGCGAAGAGCGATGCCGTGGATGTGCGAATCTCGGCCCACTCCGCCGGCGGGCGGTCGGCGGCCGATCTGGCCGGCGAGGCCGAACGCACCGTCCTGGCGGCCGTGGGCGATCGCGTCTGGGGCCGCGACGACGACACGTGGGCATCGGTGCTGGGCCGCGAGCTGGGCGCTCGCGGCTGGAACGTAGCTCTCGTGGAGGCCGGCACAGGCGGGTCGACGGTTCGGTTGCTCGGCGACGTTCCGTGGCTCCTTTCGGCGAGGGTCGTGACGGGGGGTCGGTTCGGCGACGACGGCGTATCGGCGCTTGCTACCGACGCTCGCGACGAAGCCGGCGCGTCAGTCGGGCTGGCCGTTCGGGCCGTGGAGGCCGGTCCCGACACGACTGTCCAGATTGCGGCCGCCGGCCCTTGGGGCGTCCGCGAGGCACGCCAGACGGCGTTCCTGGGCGGCTCCGACGGCCGCCGCCGGGCCGCGATCGCGGCCGCGGGCCTGCTGCTGGCCGCCGTCCACGACCACCCCTGAAGCGTCCCGGCGGCCCACTCCCGCCGCGTTGTGCCGTCCCCCCAGCGCCGCCCCGGTCATCAGGTTTGCCGACCCGGCAGAGCGGACGCCGGTGGCAGACAATACCAGCAGACGGACGTGCCCCGGGACCCCGCAGCTGGAGCAGATCATGAACGGCAGGGAGAGCATCAAGTCGGCCGAGATCGCGGCGCTGCCTCTGTTTCGGGGTTTGACCGTGGCGGAACTCGAGCCACTGGCGGCTGCGTCGTTCAGGCGTCACCTGAAGGACGGGGAGACCCTGGTCGAGATGGGCGAGGTCATCTCCGAAATCCACTGGCTGGAAAGCGGCCAGCTGGCGCTGCGCGTCTGCCACGACGGCCGCTGGGTACTGGTTTCGACCCTTCATGCCGGCGATTTGCTCGGCTGGTCGGCCCTGCGCGAGGATCCCACGGCCCTGTCAACGGCTCGGGCAATCGGCCCGGCGGTGATGATCTCGATGCCGGCCTCGGGGCTGCTCGACCTCCTAGCCGGCGGCTCCGCTCAATCCCAGTTGCTGCTCCGGCGGCTGTTCGCCATCGCCACCCAGCACCTCGATGAGAGTCGCGCCCAGCTGCTCCAGCTTGGTCGCGAAGGTGTCATTTCGGCGGGCTGAGGCCCTCGCGACGACGAGGCCCGGCATCCTGCATCGTTCGCCTCTCGGCCGGATCGCCGTCCCTATCTCCGACCGGCCGCCTCGAGGGCGGCCAGGTCCGGGATCACGATCGTGTCGCGTTCGATACGCACCAGACCCTCCTCCGCGAATTCGCCCAGAAGCTTGTTCACACTCTGCCGCGTCGCGCCGATCATGGCCCCGAGGTCGGTCTGGCTGAGCGGCGAATTGAGGTGGACCGAACCGTCTCCCCCACTCTGGCCATGTTCCCTCGCCAGCCGCGCCAGACCGGCGGCCAGCCGCCCCGTCAGGTCCAGGAAATGCAGTTCGGTAACGTGCGCGGTCAGGCGGCGCAGTTCGGCCGCCAGCGACGCCAGCAGCGCGTCGCGGATTGCCGGCTCGGCCGCCACGAGCGCGATGAAGCGCTCGCGTGGCAGAGCCAGCAGTTCGGTCGCCTCGAGAGCGATGGCGCCCGCCGATCGAGGCGCTCCGTCAAGCAGCGCCAGCTCGCCCAGGAAGTCGCCCCGACGGACCGAGGCCAGGATTGCCTCCCCACCTTCCTCAGACGGAACGACCACCTTGGCGGCCCCCGACACTACGACAAAGAGCGAGTCGCCCGGGTCACCCTCGTGGAAGATCACCTCGCCCTTGCGGAAGCGCCGCGTCCGCATGTGAGTGGCGATGGCGCCGCGGGCCTCCACGGACAAACCGCGGAAGAGCCGGCAGTGGGCCAGGGCTTCGATTGCGAATTCGGCGGCCATGGCACGATCATACCCAACCCACCGACGGGAAAGCCCAGGCTTTACGATGTTGCGATGAAACGCCTCACTCCCGAGCGGTTGATGGGTACCGGCCTGGCGGTGGGTGCGGTCTTTCTCGTCCTCGTGCTCGTGGCCGGATTTGCGCTCGGCGGCGGCGAGACCTCGACTCCTCCGCCGGCCTCGCCCACGCAGATCGCCGGAGTCGACGCCACGGCGACCACCGACCCTGCGCCGTCGCCGACCCTCGAACCGAGCCTGACCGCGAGCGCGAGCCCGGCGCCGACCGCTACGCCGAGCCCGAGCCCGGCGCCGACCGACGCTCTCCGCCTGCCTTCGATGCTGGCCGCCATCGGCGACTCGTACACCCAGGCCTGGAGCACTTCGCCGAGCTACAAATACGACCACCCGCAGTTCTCGTGGGCCGTCGGCACGGCCAAGGGAGACGGCGTCTTCAGTCTGCGCGAGCAATTCGAGGCTCTGGGCGACAAGCTGACAGTGGTCGACGCGGCGACCTCCGGCCGCAAGATGGACGACGCCGATCGCCAGGCCAACGTCGTCGTCGCCGCGGCGAAGAAGCTGGCCGCCGGTTCGACCGTTTACGTCACCTTTGAGCTCGGGACCAACGACCTCTGCGACAACCCGGTCACGGACCCGGCTGCCCTCGAGGCGCAACTGCGCTCGTCGATCTCGATCCTGCGGTCTGGACTCCCCCCGGGCAGCCGGATACTGATGCTGTCCGTGCCCGATTTCAGCCACTTCTACACGATCACCCAGGCCAGCTCGAAGGCCCGAGCGGCGCTTTCGACGAAGGCCGGCTCGCTCCGCTGCCCGCCCTTCCTGGGTTCTAACACGCCCTACACGATGGACCAGGCTCGGGCGACCCTGGCCTCCTACAACACGATCCTGAACCAGGTCTGCGACGAAGTGGAGGCCACGGATGGAGCCGCCGGCAAGCTCCACTGCAGCCGTAACGAGGCCATGCTGTCCGAGAAGGACTTCACGATCGCCGACCTTTCGACGGCCGACTACTTCCACCCGTCGAGGTCGGGCCAGGCCAGGATGGCCTCCGCCGCCTGGGGCTACGGCCCATGGGGCAAGCTGGCGTTGCCGGGCAACTCGGCCCAGTAACCGTCCACGCCGCTGCGGGCGTGGAGGCTCCTCCCCGGACGAAGCCGGTCGAGAGCGGTGCTACCCGGCCGAGTGCTGCGGAGGCGATCCCGTCCTGAGCGAATCCCCAGCCTGTCTGAACGCGGCTGCTTCCGCCATCGCGCCGACGGCTTCGGCCTCGGCCGCCGCGCGCTCGAGAAGTGGGATGGCCCGGGCGGCGTCGCCGGCGGCAATCCGATGGCGTGCCAGCTCGGCGGCCCCGACGGGCGGTTCCGCCAGCTCGAGCCTGTCGGCCAGCGCGGTGTGGAGCTCGCGACGGCGGTCCATCAACAGACGCCCGTAGGCGGCGTCGTGGAAGAGCTCATGTCGGAATCGCCAGCAACCGCTCCCCGAGTCCCCGCCCGAACGCTCCCTGGCCCCGACCTCCACCGCGCCTGCGTCATTCGAGGTCCGGCCCGGTGCCTCGCCGGAAGCCTCTCCATCGCACGGGACGACGATCCCCTCCTCGCCCAGCCGGCGCAGGTCGGCGACAACGTCGTCGCAATCGGCCAGCTCTCGCAGCAGCCACTCCGGGAATTCGACCCCGATCACCGCCGCCACCTCCAGGACGCGGCGCTGCCCGGCCGGCAGGGCGTCGATGCGCGCTCCAAGCAGGGCCCGCAGGCTCAGCGGGACGCTCCGTTGCGCCGCCGCCCTATCGATCCGCAATCGCGCGCCGGCACGGGATATGCGCTGGCCGACCCGCAGGGCGCGCATGATCTCGCCAACGAAGAGCGGGTTGCCGGCGGAGCGGCGATACAGCCAGTGAGCCGACTCCTGCTCGAGCTCGGCACCGCCGACCATTGTCGCCAGCTCGTCGGTGCTCGCCTCGTCGAGGCCGGCAAGCTCAATCACTTCGACGTGGGGGAGCTCGGCCCAGTCTGCCGTCATGGGCAGCCTGGCCCCTGCCAGCACTACCAGCGGCAGCTCGGCGGCCAGTCGGACCATCTCGTCGAGCAGGAACCGGCTCGACGGGTCGAGCCAGTGGAGGTCGTCCAGGACGACCGCGCGGGGCCCGCGGGCAACCAGGCTCGACACCCAGATCCTGGTCGCGACCCGCAGTCCGCGGGCCAGCTCGGCCGGATCCGTGAGCATCGACACGTCCTGGCTCCAGCCTTCCTCGGGCAGCAGCGCCATGTCCGAGTCGCGAGCGAGGTCGGAGACGGCGCCGGCAACGAGCCTGGTCGTCTGCGCATCCATCTCCACGCCGAATAGCATTTCCCGGCCCAGGACGCCGGCCTTCACGCCCCGCTCGTCGGCCAGCCAGTCGACCATGGCCCGGACGCCGCGATACGGAACCTCGTTCAGATGGGGCGCGTTGTCCACCCAGATCCAACCGAAGCCCTCGGCCCGAGCCGGCTGCTCCATCTCCATGAGCAGACGGGACTTGCCGATCCCAGGCTCCCCCCGCACGAACGCTGCGCCGCCGCGCCCGGTGGCGACGGTTCGCCGAATCACATCGAGGATGCGTTGCTTTTCCGAGTCGCGGCCGATCAGCCGGCCCAGCCCGACCGGCCCACGCGGCCGGCGACGCTCGTCTCGCAGCCTGAACACCGCGACGGGCTGACTGCGTCCGCGCAGCATGCGCGGGCCGACGGACTCGGCACCGATGCGCGGCTCGGCGGCGCGCACCGTGGCTTCGTCCAGAAGGACCTCCGACGGCTCTGCCAGTGCTTGTAGTCTGGCTGCGATGGACAGGGACTCGCCGGTCAGGGCCACGGATCGGATGCCGGCCATATCCCGAACGGCGGCCACGACTTCTCCCGTGGAAATGCCGATGCGAAGCTGCAGCGGCCGATCGTAGGTCTCGCTGACACGGCCCAGGGCCGCCTGCATGTGGAGCGCGCAGAGGCACGCTCGCAGGGCGTCGTCGTCGTGGGCTTCAGTTGCCCCGAAGACAGCCATGACAGCATCCCCGACAAACTTCTCGAGCGAGCCGCCAAAACGCACCACGGCGTCGCTGAGCGCGTTCAGAGCGCCGTCGACGCGGGCCCGTACTTCTTCGGGATCCAGTTCGTCAAGGAGCCTCGTGTAGCCCACCAGGTCCGCGAATAGGACGCTGACGACGCGCCGGTCGCCAAGGCGCAGCCCGGGCGCCTGGGTGTCCAGATTCCGCCCGCAGCGATGGCAGAAGCGGGCACCCGAGACTGTCGGCGCAGCGCATTCGGGACAGATCATTCAGACCCTCAGCGGACGGCTGGGGCGATGGTACGACGTCCGTTTTCGCCATGACAACGAAAACACGCCGTCCGAAAGCGACGCCGGGGGCATCAGACGCTCGCCATCCGGCCGTCCGGACGGCGATTCGCCGTCACGAAACGGTCAGAACCGGCTGGGCCTTCACCGCCTGGACGCTCACCTTGCCGGCGACGTTCCGGGCGACGCTCTCGAACGCGGCGGCGGCAGGTCCCGGCTCGCGTTGCACGACTGCGGGAACGCCTACGTCGGCGCCCTGGCGGACGGTGATGTCGAGAGGGATCCCACCGAGATAGTCGAACCCGTTCTCCGAGGCAAAGCGCTCGCCGCCGCCTCGGCCGAAGATGTCCGTCGTTTCGCCGCAGTGGGCGCACACGAAGCCGGACATGTTCTCAACGACGCCGAGGATCGGGACGCTGACACGCTTGAACATCGCCGCGGCCTTTTCGACGTCGGAAATCGACACGTTCTGGGGGGTCGTCACGAGAACGGCTCCCGTGATAGGCACCGACTGAGCCAGGGTCAGCTGGGCATCGGAGGTTCCGGGCGGCAGGTCGACGACCAGGTAATCCAGATCGCCCCAATCCACGTCCCGCAGGAACTGCTGAATCGCGCCCCCGACCAGCGGTCCACGCCACACGACAGGCTGGCCCTCCGGCAGGAAGAAGGCGATCGAGATCACCTTGACGCCGTGGGCTTGGATGGGCGTGATCTTGCCGTCAGGGCTGGCGACCGGCTGCCCCTCGGCCCCAATCATCATCGGGATGTTCGGCCCGGTGATGTCCGCGTCGAGCAGTCCGACCGTGGCGCCCGCCCTGGCCAGCGCGACGGCCAGGTTGACGCTGATGGTGCTCTTGCCGACTCCGCCCTTGCCGGAGGCGACGGCGACTATGTTCTTGACCCCGGGGAGCATTTGAGGGCTGCTTGGCGTGGCGCGACGCACGGTCGCGCCCCACGCGATCTCGATGCCATCGACGCCAATGGGCCGCAGGGCGTCTTCCACGCTCTTCTGGATCTGGTCCTTCAGAGGGCAGGCCGGAGTCGTCAGCTCAATCGTGAAAGCGACCTTCGAGCCGTCGATGGACAGATCCTTGACCATGTTGCGCGAGATGAGGTCGCCCCCGAGTTCGGGCTCCTGGACGGTCGACAGGGCCTTGAGAACTGCGGCTTCGGTGAGTTTCGGCATCGGCTCGGCTTCCTCGGTCTGGGGGCGATGGCGCGCTCGGTCACGGCGGGGCGGACGGGTGCTTGACCCATATCCTACGGCTTTGGTCGGGAATACGCCGACCTGGACCGGGGACTGGGGCGGCAAGCCCGCCGGAGGGCCCAAACGGCGGTCCGAGCGTTAGCGGGATGGATCCTCGCCGCTCTCGGTCGGGCCGCTATTGGAGGCAGAACTCGTTGCCTTCCGGGTCGTTCATCCGGACCCAGAATTCACCCTGCTTCTCCATGGCGCCGCGGCTGTCGCCGGCACCCAGGGCCTTGAGGCGCTCGACCTCGGCCCAGACGCGCTTCTTGCGTTCCTCGACGGCGACCTCTCGTCCGCCGCCGATGTTGAGGTCCATGTGCATCCGGTTCTTGGCCGTCTTGCCCTCCGGCACCTTCTGGAAGAAGAGGCGTGGGCCGGAACCGTCCGGATCCTCCGCGGCCGCGAAGTCGTTCCAGCTCTCTTCCGGGATGCCGTTGGCGGCCGCCCACTCGTTCCACGTCACGAAGCCGTCCGGCGGGTCGGGCAGCCGGTAGTGGAGCGCCTCGGCCCAGAACGCGGCCTGCGCGGCCGGATCGGCGCAATCGAACACCACCTGGATCCTGGTCGCCATGGTCACGCTCCTCGACTTCATCCGGCTTGCGCTCAGGATCGACGGCCGGCCCGCGCGGCAAAGCCGGTCGATACGGCCCGTGCGGCCTTGAACCCGACTGCCCTCAGTATCGCGCCTGCATGGTCAATCCCCGTCAGGATTCGATTCCGCCTTGCGCCGGGCCGCCACCTCGAAGGCATTGTCCCAGTAGGCTCGGCGGCGCCGGACGACCGCCGTCGCCGAGGCGCCGAAGTAGAGCGGCAGGAACAGCGGACCGAGCCGCCGCCACTGGCGGATATGCTCGCACTCGTGGGCCAGCGTCGCCGGATCCAGCCGTGCACGGCAGAACACGTACCGGCCCAACGTCTGGGCATAGATCGGCATGAAGCCTGTGTCCAGGTAGCGGCTCGTCCGCGCGTCCTCGACCACAAGGGCGGTTACGCCGGCCGCCTGCACGACCCGAATCGGCGCCGCGATGCCGCTGCAGCGCATCACCATGTAGCCTAGGACGTCCCCCGGCAGCGCCGCCCAAACGCGCCTCGAGGCGCGAACGAACAGCAGCCACAGATCTATCGCCCGGGCCGCGGACTGGAATATCACAGTGGGACCGCCCTTCGGCGGGCGGCCGGCGCGGTCAGGCCCCCCGGCGGTCGGCGACGATGCGGCCGCCCTGCACGACCAGGACGATGCTCGCCGGGTCCCGCCACAGTTCCGGATCGGCCAGCGGATCGCCCAAAACGGCGATCAAGTCCGCCACCTTGCCGGCTTCGAGCGTCCCGACCTCGTCTTCCAGGCCGAGCAGCTTTGCGCCTTCGCTCGTGGCGGCCTGGATCGCCCGGAACGGCCCCAGACCGTACTGGGCCATGTATGCAAGCTCGGCCGGCGGATACATGCCGTTGAACGAGTCCGTGCCCATCACGACCCGGACGCCGCGCTCCACGGCATGCAGGAAGTTGACCTGCTGCCGGTCGAACAGATAGGTCATCTTCTCGACTGCCCACGGCGGCACTTCGCCCCTGGCGATCCGCTCTTCCGACATCAGGGCGAAGTTGATGTTGAACGTCGGGATGAGCGGCACGTCGCGTTCGAGCATGAGGTCGATGCCTTCGTCGTCGATCAGGTCGCCGTGCTCGATGCTGCTGATCCCGGCCCGAAGGGCGTTCTTGATGCCGGCGGTGCCTTCGGCGTGGGCGAGCGTGCCCCGGATCCCGGCCGCGCGCGCCTCCTCGACGATCGCCCGCATCTCGTCCACTGTGAACTGCGACGCGTCGGGGGTGTCGGCGGCCGAGAGCACGCCGCCGGTGGCCATGACCTTGATCCAGTCGGCGCCGGCGCGGATCTGCATGCGCGTCGCCTTGCGAACCTCGTCCGGGCCGTCGGCGATCCCGTTCGGCAGGTCGCTCATCTCGGTCTTGACCAGCGCGCCCGACGGTGTCCAGTCGTCGCCGTGGCCCCCGGTCTGGGAGAGGGGCTGGCAGCTGACCTGCGTGCGCGGGCCCGGGAACGCGCCCGTGGCGAAGGCGCGCTTGACGCCGGCGGGCGTGTAGCCCGCGTCCCGGATCGTGGTAACGCCGCCCTCGAGAAAGTCCCGGCCGGTTCGCAGCGCCCTGACCACGATGTCCGCGGACGAGCGCTGGACTTGATCGTGCACCGGCTCGAGCTTGAGGGCCAGATGAACGTGGCAGTCGATGATGCCCGGCAACAGGGTCAGGCCGGCCAGATCGACGCGGTCAACGTCCGTAAGCGCGCTCGCCCGTACCGTGCCTCCGGCCGCCGCAATCCGGCCTTGCGCATCCGTAACCAGCGTCCCGCCCTTTGCCGCCTCCGGTGAACGGCCATCGAGCAGGTTGGCGCCGACGAAGGCGAGGGGGCGGGTCGGCGCGATCATCTGGACGAAACCTCCGTTGGCGTGGCGTCCTGGGGCACTTGTAGATCGTATCGGGGTCCACCCCTATCCGGAAGTCGCCAGCCCCGTCACACGGAGACAACAGCGTGCCCCGCCGACAAGCGCGTCGGACGGCCGGCGATGCCGCTCCTTCTGCCGTGCACCCGCGGCGTAGTGACTGCGACGCCGCCTACATTCCGGGCAGCCTGGACTCCTTCTCGCGCGAGTCGGGCGGGGTGGCCGTGCTCGGTCGCGGCGACACGCCAAACCTGATCGCGTGGCTGGGCCACTCCGGGTCTGACGTCGCCCAGGCCGCCACTGGGGCACCCTGGGCATCGAACTGCGTTATCGAGCCGTCCGTATCGAGAACGAGCTTGCCGCCGTCGGCGACGGCCAGCTCGCGTCTACGGAAGCCGTGGCCGTGAGCGGCCGTCCGCTTCCGCTTGCCATCGTCCACCACTAGGCGCTCTTGGTGGGTGGCGTGGCGGGCTTTGGCTTCTTGGTCTTCGGCGGTCGCTTGGGTGTCTTGTCGCCCATTGCAGGGGCTCCTCGCGGAAGCTGCCATCGGCCGAGTGGACGGCCTACCGGCATGGTAGCCGACTCCGAACGCGGAGGCGCGAACCGGCCGGCGTGCCGCTACTCGACCAGCCGCCTCAACAAGTCGTCGTGAATCCTGGCGTTCGTGGCCACGGCCGAGCCGCCCTCGATCGTACGCCGGCCCTGGGCGTCGCTGAAACGCCCGCCGGCCTCCTCCACGATGACGAGCGGCGCGGCCCAATCCCAGGGGTGGGCCCCCACTTCGACCATCGCCTCGGCCGCGCCCTCGGCGACCAGCATGTAGCCCCAGAAGTCGCCGAACCCACGGCTGCGCCACGACCCGGCCAGCGTCGCGCCGAGTCCCGGCAACTCGCCACTGTCCATTCGCTCGGTTCCGTATATGAGGTGGCTGTCGCGGATCGCCGACACGTCGCTGACGTGGAGCCGTTCGTTACCCCGCCACGCTCCCCCGCCCCGCCACGCGATCCATCGCTCTCGCATGGCCGGGGCGCTGACGACGCCGAGCTGCAGGTCCCCGTCCAGCGCCACCGCCAGCAACGTGGCGAAGACCGGGATGCCGCGGACGAAGTTGGCCGTGGCGTCGATCGGGTCGATGTACCAGCGCAGAGAAGCGCCGGCGCCCTCAGTCCCCTCCTCCTCGCCCACGAAACCGCAGCCGGGGAACGCGGCCCCGAGGCGCTCGCGAGCCACGCGCTCGATCTGGCGGTCGGCCTCGGTCACGAAGCTGCGGTCCGGCTTGGTGTCAACGCGAATGTCGCGCCGGAAGCCAGCCATCGAGATTCGGTCCGCCTCGTCGCACAGCGCCAGGGCGGCGTCATGCCAGCGGGTCAGTTCGGCCGGCGGTGGACGGGTGCCTGTCGGATCATTCATGCTTAAATCCTATCGTCAGGCGTGCTCCGAAATCCGGCGGCTTTCGAAGTCGACTGTGGCGGCAGTTCGCGATCGTCGACTGGAGGTGGGGAAATGGTTCGACTGACGCACTGGGTTTCGCTCGTCGGCCTGGCGGCAGTGCTCGCCGGCTGTGCTTCGGGCGCCACGCCGTCCAGTTCGAACGCACCCACGCCCGAATCCGGTGGCGCCCCAACTCCGGCGGTCGTCACCACACCGGCGCCCAGCCACATGCCGGCCGACCGGTACGACGACGGCCTCCCCCGTGAATGGCAGGGTCAACCCGTACTCCGCTGGGACGACGCCCTCACCCACCGCCAGTCGGTCGCGGACAAGGCGCCTTTCCTGGTCGCCGGCTGGCTCAACTTCTGGAAAGGCGCCCACAGCTGCCCAGCCGGTGGCTGCCGGCTCCACGCCGTGAGCAGTGAGGCGGGCTCGGGACCTCCCGACGAAACGACGCTGATCACCTTCAAGTTCAGCGCCACGCCGCCGACCACGGGCCCGGCGATCATGCGGGTCCACCTCCACGACACGCGGATGGCGAGCTGCGGCTCCACGAAGGGCGTCTGCGACCAGATGCTGGTGGTCGACGACATCGTCTGGAGCGGCGACGCCCTGACCGCGCCGCACCCGCTCGGCGTCGCGGCCGTCATGGCCGCCACGATCGCAGCCGATCCCGCCAGCCGGCTCCTGGACCCCTCCGAGCCATGGAGCTGGGGCTGCGGGGCGGACCTGGTGGACGGCTTGAGCATGTGCGCGCCACCCTCCACGGGCTCGGAGGCTGCCGTCCGGAAGGTCGCCGGCGCCGCAGTCATGCCATCGTCCGAAGCCCTGACTCGGGCGCTCCCCGATGTCCAACAGGGCGTGGACGGCGCAATCCACCAGGTCGTCCAGGTGACCGGCAGCATCTCCGGCCCCGGCTACGCGGCCAGCTGGGACAACCGCTGGCTGGTGGTGGACAACGTCGCGATCTTGTTGCACACGACGGTCGGCTCGCCGTCACCGCAGGATGTCGAGCTGATGACGGCACTCGTCGCCGCCCTGAAGGCCCAGGAGCACGCCCCAGCCGGCTGATCCGCGGCCCGGAAACCGGTCCAGGAACAAGAGAAGGGCGCCTCTCGCGAGGCGCCCTTCTGCGTGACCGGGATATGAGCGACCGCTACGCCTTCAGCGACGCGGGCAGAGGCTTGTGGAACTCGACCGGCTTGACGTACTTCTCGACGAGGGCGCGGCTGCCGGGCGTGCCCAGCTGCTTGAACAGGAAGTCGATCTTGGCGGCCTGAGAGGCGAGGATCTGGTCCTTGGTGGGCAGATCCCAGAGCTGGCGCTTGAACGGGCCGATCGCCTTCTTGCGCGCGGTGTAGACGAACTGGACGTCCGTCTGGCCTTCCTTGCGCTCGTCGGCGGCGTTCGCGAAGCACCACTCCTCGATCGCCTTGTGGAGCTCGGCCGGGAAGGCCGGGTGCTCGTAGAGCGCGTTCTGGAACCCGGTGGCCAGGTGGATCTCGGCGCAGCCGGTGGCGGGGAACTTGTGGAACATGTCGTCCGGCAGCGTGCTGGCGCCGTGCTGGACGGCTCCGGACAGGCCGTACGAGCGGGCCACGGCCGAAAGCTCGGTCAGGACGTTGAAGTCGAGCGCGACCGCGGCCACGCCACCGTCCGCAAGGGGGGTGCCGCCGTGGCTCGTGCCGGTCTGGACGGAGACCTTCGACAGGCCCTTGGCGTTCGAGGCCCTCTTGGCGAGCTCGGCGTTGAAGCCGTCGAGGTATGCCTTGAGTTCGGCCGGGTTGCTGTTGGCCTTGCCGACTTCACCGATCTCGCCGCCGACGCTGACGGTCACGCCGTCGACCTCGAGGGTGCGAATGAGCGCGGTCAGTTCGGCTGCACGCAGGTAATTCTGGTGCTGCTGCTCGTCGAGCGAATCGAACTTGAGGTCGACGAGCGTGGAGCTGTCGATGTCGATGTTGCGGTAACCGGCGGCGATCGCGTCGCGACAGGCCTTGCGGATCTCCTCCGTCATCTTCTCGGGGTCCGCGGCGTACTTCTTGGCGTTGAACTGGTAGTGGTCGCCCTGAATGAAGACGGGGCCCTTCCAGCCGGCAGCGATGGCGCCCGCGAGAACGCTGGTCGCGTATTCGAAGACGCGCTGGTAGGTGTAGGTCTGCTCCGATCGGGCCAGTTCGAAGATGACGGCGGCGCTGTCGTTCTTCTTCGCCGTCTCCAGGATGATGCGGGCCATGTCGAAGGTCTGAGCGCGCAGATTGATGGCCGGAACGGTCATCCCCTCGTACTCGCTCCGCGAACGGGCCTTGTACAGATCCTGGATGCTCGCCGAGCGAGCGCCGGTCTCCTGGCTGGCTTCCCACACGATCCAACGGGCGGCCTCTACGGTTGGCTCGTCCTCGCTGAAAGTGGCCGTCCAGGCGAGGTCGTAGATGCCGCGCGTTCGAAGGGCGTTCTCGTCCACGACGGCGAGCCGCTCGCCTTCGATCCGGACGATGCCGTCGAGGGCGGCGAGGAGCTCCTTGACGGAGCCGGCAACCTTGGGCATTGCGTTGATACTCCTGAGTATTCCGGCCGGCAGGCTCGGGGCGCGCCAAACCAGGAACTTGTCCGACTAATGGCCTGAGAATGGTACAGCGACGACGCCGGCCGCTGCCGTGCCGCTTGTACCGTCCGGCCGCTCCTAGCGGACGCCTGAACCCGGGCAGGTCGGACCGAATATGCGGGCCGCCGGCTCGATCTAGCCGGCCTCGCCGGGCTCGGCGACGGCCTCCGCGGCCCGGTCGATGGCTGCCCGAACGCGCTCCAGGAGCTCGTCCGACGCGTACGGCTTCTCGAGCAGATCCGCCTCGTGGGGCAGTTCCCCGGCCCGGCCGATGGCCTCCGTCGAATAGCCCGAGACATAAAGGACGGCCGACTCCGGATGAGCCTCCCGCGCCACCTCGGCCAGCTGGGGACCGCGGAGGTCCGGAAGAACGACATCCACCAGAAGCAGGGCGATCGGCCCGCTGTGACCGCGGACCAGGGCCACGGCGCTCTCGCCGCTATCTGCCAGCAGGACGCGATAGCCGCGCTTGCTCAGCACCTGGAAGGCCATGACCGCCACGGTCGGATCGTCCTCTACGACCAGGACGGTCTCGCCGCGGCCCCGGATGTCGACGCCCTCTGGCTCCCGGGCGGGGGTCTGGGCCTCCGGCGATTCCGGCAGGAAGATCTCGATCATCGTGCCACCCGAGCCGGACGACAGACTCACATGGCCACCCGACTGGGTCACGAAGCCTTTGACCATCGCCAGCCCCAGGCCGGTCCCGGAGCCCACCGGCTTCGTGGTGAAGAACGGATCGAACACCTGCGACTGGACGTCGGCCGGAATGCCGGAGCCCGTGTCCGAGGCGGACACCACGACCCACCGTCCGCGCGCGCCGTCCGGGGCGTTCCCGTCGCGCAGATCCGTCGAGATCGTGAAAAGCCCGCCGCTCGGCATGGCGTCCCTGGCGTTTGCCGCGAGGTTCAGAATGACCCGTTCCAGTCCGCCAGGATCGACCTGAACCATGGCCGCCGAAGCGCGTGACTCGATGACCACAGACACGTCCTCTCCTAGCAAACGCCGCAGCATTGGACGAACCGACCCCAGCAGGGCGTTCACGTCTATCGTCTGCGGCTGGAGCAGGGAACGGCGCGAGTACGCGAGGAGCTCGCGGGTCAAATTGGCGGCCCTCTTGGTGGCGGAGAGGATGGTCTCGGCGGCCTCCCTCGTATCGGGCTCCTCGGATTCGGCGACGATCAGCGACGCGAACCCGCCGATGGCGGTCAGGCTGTTGTTGAAGTCGTGAGCTACGCCGCCGGCCAGCCGGCCCACCGCCTCCATCTTCTCGGCCTCCATGAGACGTTCGCGCAAGCCTTCGGCCGCGGTCTCGTCCACGATCTGGATAGCCACGGAAATCGGTTTGCCGTCGCGATCCCGAAGCGCTCCGCCGTACATGCGAGCCTTCACGACCGCGCCATCCCGGCGCCGCAGTTCGATGAGCTCGTGGTCCAGGGCCTCGCCGCGAAGGGCCCGCACGTACACCTTCACGATGGCCCAGCGGTCGCGTCCCTGCGCGATTCCGGGCATCCGACGTCCAGCCACTTCTTCCGACGTCCAGCCCAACAGGCGGGCCATGGCCGGGTTCCAGAGCTGGACGCGACGATCCAGTCCCACGACCACAGTCGCCAGGGGCGTGCCGACCACGACCTTGGACAGCAGCTCCGCCGTGCGGCGGAGATCCTCCTCTGCGGCCCTGGCAGCGGTGATGTCCTCGCCCAGGCTGGCCACGCCGATCAGGCGGCCGGCTCCGTCATGACGTTCGACGTGGCTCCAGCGAATGAGGCGGCGCCCCCCCGACCGGGTCAGGATCATGCTTTCTCGGCGCGAATCCATGCGCTCCCGCCCGGAAACCACTCCGATCAGATGAGACCGAGCCTCCTCGCGCCGCTCGGGCGGGACGAAGTTGTCGTACCAGTCGAGGCCGAGAGCCTCGTCTCGAGTCCAACCTGTCAGGCGCAGCGCGTAGTCGTTGATGAAGTCCACTTTGCCATCGCTGTCTACTTCGACGGCGGCGAGGTCCACGCGCTCCAGCAGCTGCCTGGATCGCTCCTCGGCCTCGACCAGGGCGTCGAGCGCCCGGACCCTGCCCGCGTCGAGGCGCCACAACAACCCCAGGGCGGCGGCGTCCACGACCCAGAAGCACGGGATCACGAGGAGGGCCGCGGCGTTGACCGCACTGGCTTCACGCACCACGGCGATGGTCACGCCGCTGGCACCCGCCACCCAGGCCGCCAGGTACGGCGGGACGACGCTTGTCGGCGGCAGGACGCGCGCGATTGCCGCGACACCGACCAGCGGAATCGATACGACGAACGGCAAGGCGAGCAGCGGCCCCATCCCCAAGAGCACCGCTTCGACGTCGATCAAGGCGCCGGCGGCGAGGACGAGAATGGGGCCGCCGCGCCTTCCCGCGGCGAACAGCAGCAGGATGCCCAGCGGAACCAGGACGTAGGTCGGCAGGCCCGTCAGGCCGCGGTCCTCGGGCTGCTCGGCCAGGAATCCCGCGGTGCCCGCCACCAGGGCAGCGGCCGACATCGCGATACCGGCAAGCCAGGCCCGACGGCTCAATCCCGTGAGGTGCAGCGAGGCAAGCTTGGACTTCGTGGCCCGCACTCCGATACCAGTCCGGTGCTGGTTCAACGCCCCCACCAAATCGATAGGCGCCGCTCGGCGCCGGCGCCGACGGGCGCCTCCGAGTGCCGCCGGATAGCGCCGCCTATGCTAGCAGGGCCAGATTCCCCTCTGGCTGCGCCTCCCGTCGCGCCCAAGAGCGGAGGGAATGGGTCACGCCCCGGCCGCAGCCTCGACCCTGTCCTCGTGCGGGCTGAGGAGGCCGCAGGCGACGAAGAGGTCGGCCGCCGCCACGTTCGTGGCGATGGGCACATTGTGGACGTTGCAGACCCGGAGGACGGTCTGGATATCCGGGTCGTGCGGGTGCGAGGTGAGCGGGTCGACCAGGAAGATCACCGCCAGAACGGACCCCTCGGCGATCATGGCCGCGATCTGAGCGTCTCCGCCCTGTGGTCCCGACAGGACCCGCTGGCAGGGCAACCCGACTTTGTCAATGAGCAGGCTGCCCGTGGTGGACGTGGCGACAAGCTCGAAACACGCCAGCCGTTCACGATTGAACGTGGCAAAGGCGACCATGTCCGCCTTCTTGCCGTCGTGGGCTATCAGGGCGATCTTCGTCGGTTCGGCAGTCATGCAGAAAGGCAATGCCTCCCATGGGGATTGAACCCGGGCACCGAAGCGACCGGCCCCGCAGGATAAGCCCTGGGCTGATATGGGGCCGTTAACGACCGGTTCAGATTGCGTTGCCGATAGGTCCGAGTGCGGGCGCCCGAGGCGGCTAGCTCAGGGCCTTCACCGCTTCGCGCTCGATGGCGAGACCCTTCTTGTGGCGCGCGAAGAACTCCTCGAAGCCCTTCACGTCGCGCGCGTCGGGACGCACGGGCTTGCCGATGCTCTTCGAGATGCGCGCGTCGAGGTAGTCGGGTAGCGACTGCCCGGCGTCGGTGCGGAGCATGTACCCGGCCAGCACGGCCATGCCCCAGGCTCCACCCTCGCCGGCTGTGGCAGGGATGCTGACGGGGACGTTGAGCGCGGCGGCCATCATTCGCTGGCCGGTGTCGCCCCCTTTGAAGAATCCACCGTGTCCGCGAATCTCCTCGATGACCACCCCCTCTTCCTCGGTGAGAATGTTCATCCCGGTCCTCATGGCGCACAGCGAGGCGAAGTACATCGCCCGCATGAAGTTCTCCAGGCTGAAATTGCTGCTTTCATTGCGTACGAAGAGTGGCCGGCCTTCGGTGAAACCGGTCATGTGCTCGCCGGAGACGTAGTTGATCGAGAGCAGCCCGCCCGCGTCAGGATCTCCCTGCACCGCCAGCGGCAGGAGCTTGCCGTAGAGGTCGTCCGGCCGTGCTTCAGCGCCCAGTACCCCGGCGACCTGGCCGAAGAGCGCGATCCAATCGTCGAGGTCCGAGGACCCATTGTTGGAGTGGGCCATGGCTACCGGGCTGCCGTCCGGCGTGACCACGATGTCGATCTCCTCGTGGACCCGCGACAGGCTCCTTTCCAGCACGATCATGGCGAACACCGACGTGCCCGCGGAGACGTTCCCCGAGCGCGGCCGAACCGCGTTTGTGGCGACCATTCCGGTGCCGGCGTCGCCTTCCGGAGGGCAGAGCGGGATGCCGGCCGGGAGCTTGCCAGTTGGGTCGAGCAGCTTCGCGCCCTCGTCCGTCAGCTTCCCGGCCGGGGCGCCGGCGGGGAGTACGTCGGGCAGGATATCGCGCAGCTCCCAGCCGAGGTTGCGGGGGGCTATGAGGGCGTCGAACCTGGCCATGCGCGCGCCGTCCCAGTCGCCCGTCTTAGGGTCGATCGGGAACACGCCGGAGGCCTCGCCTACGCCCATCTTGAACTCGCCGGTCAGCTTCCAGTGCACGTAACCGGCCAGCGTGGTCAGGCGGGCAAGCCGATGAATGTGCGGCTGGCCCTCCAGGATCGACTGGTACAGGTGGGCGATGGTCCAACGCTGAGGCACGGCGAAGTCGAGCAGCGGTGTCAGTTCGGCGCAGGCCTGGCCGGTTATGTTGTTCCGCCAGGTTCGGAACGGCACGAGCAGCTGGCCGTCGGCATCCAGGGCCACGTACCCATGCATCATGGCGCTGAAGCCCATGGCCGCGACGGTCTTGAGCTCCAGGGAGTAGCGGGCGCGCACGTCCTGGACGAGCGACGCGTAGCAGTCGGCCACGCCCTCCCAGACGTCGGCCATGGCGTACGTCCAGACGCCGTCCTTGAGTTGGTTCTCCCAGGCGTGCGAACCCGACGCCAGCGGCGTCGTGTCCGGCGCGATAAGGGACGCTTTGATACGGGTCGAGCCGAACTCGATCCCAAGGATGGCCCCGCCCGATCCGATCAGCTCCGCCGCGCTGCCCTTTTCCTGGTTCACCGGATCCTCCTCGGCACGTGCCGGCCGTTCTATGGGTTTGACGGTGCCTGCGGCTCGCGATTCAGCGGTTCCGCTGCCCGTAATACGCGTTCGGGCCGTGCTTGCGCTGATAGTGACGCTCGGCCAGGTAGGAAGGAATCTCCTCCGCGTCCGGGTTGAGCTCGAAGGTCTGGCGGGCCATGTTGGCGACGGCCTCGAGGGCCGTGGCGTTGGCCACGGCGTCGTCGGCGTCGTGGCCCCAGGTGAACGGACCGTGCGACGCGACGAGGGCGGCCGGCATCTCAGTGGCACTGAGACCCAGATGCTCCAGCGTCTCGATGATGACCGCCCCTGTCTCGTGCTCGTAGGCGCCGCCGACCTCTGCCTCTTTGAGCTGCCGGGTAACCGGCACGGCACCATGGAAGTGGTCGGCGTGGGTGGTGCCCAGCGCGGGGATCTCCCGATGGGCCTGGGCCCAAGCCGTAGCGGCGGCGGAGTGCGTGTGCACGACACCGCCGATCTCCGGAAACCGCTGGTACAGGATCAGGTGGGTGGGCGTGTCGGAAGAGGGACGAAGATCTCCCTCAACAACACGCCCATCCTCGAGCGACACCACGACGAGCTGCTCGGGCCGCAGCACGTCGTAGGGCACGCCGCTCGGTTTGATGACCAGAACGCCGGCCTTGCGGTCCACGCCGCTCGCATTCCCGAACGACAGAGTGACAAGCCCGGCCCGAACCAGGCCCAGGTTTGCGCGCCAGACTTGTTCGCGCAGATCAGGAAGTGAAAGCGACACCGCAGCTCCCGGAGATGGACCGCAACGTCCGAGGTCGAACGGTCAGCGAAGGCCGCGCGCGAGGCTGTAGTAGGCCTCGTTCCAGCGGACCTCCTTCTTGAAGCTGGACACGGTCGTGTCCGCATCGATCAGGAGGAGTTCCACGCCCGTCATTTCGGCAAAGTCCGAGAGGGCCTCGATGCCCACGGCGCGGGTCAGGCACGTGTGGTGCGAGCCGCCGGCGGTGAGCCAGCACTCGGCGGACGTGGCCAGGTCAGGGCGCGGCTTCCAGACCGCCCGGCCGACCGGCAGCTTGGCCATCGGCTTCTTGGGTGGCACGAGATCGATCTCGTTGGCCAGGAGGCGGAAGCGATCGCCCATGTCCATCACGTTGACGACGAGGGCGGGTCCCGTGCCGGCGTCGAAGACGAGGCGAACCGGGTCGGCCTTGCCGCCGATGGAGAGCGGGTGAATCTCGACGCTCGGCTTCTTGTCGGAGATGGAAGGGCAGACTTCGAGCATGTGAGCGCCGAGGATCATCTGGTCCTTCGGGTCGAGATGGTAGGTGTAGTCCTCCATCAGGCTCGTCCCACCGGGCAGGCCCTTCGACATCACCTTGACGATGCGAATCATCGCCGCGGTCTTCCAGTCGCCTTCCGGACCGAAGCCGTAGCCCTCGGCCTGGAGCCGCTGGGCGGCGATGCCGGGTAGCTGCTTGAGCCCGTCGAGGTTCTCGAAGGTATCGGTAAGGGCGCCGAAACCACCGGCGACCATGAAGTCACGCAGGGCGATCTCGATGCGGGCCGCCTCGAGCACGGACTCACGGTCCTTGCCACCGGCCAGCAGCGACGGGACGACGGAGTAGGTCTTCTCGTACTCGGCAACGAGATCGTTGACCCGGGCGATCGGCACGGCCCGAACGGCGTCGCCAAGATCGCTGACGCTGAAGCCGTTCACCGCGACCCCGAACGTCATCTGGTAGGAAACCTTGTCGCCCTCGGTGACGGACACGTTGCGCATGTTGTCGCCGAAGCGAGCCACGCGCAGGTGCTTGGCCTCCCACATGCCGCAGGCTGCGCGCGCCCAGACGCCGATCCGCTCCTGGACCGAAACCTCGGACCAGTGGCCGGCGACGGTCTTGCGGCGCAGGCCCAGCCGCGCCTCGAGGTGGGCGAACTCGCGGTCGCCGTGGGCGGCCTGGTTCAGGTTCATGAAGGCCATGTCGATCTCCGTCCACGGGAGATCGCGGTTGAACTGAGTGTGGAGGTGCAGCAGAGGCTTGGTCAGGGCCTGCAGACCGGCGATCCACATCTTGGCCGGAGAGAACGTGTGGCACCAGGTGATGATGCCGACGCACTTGTCGGTCGAGCTGGCTTCTATGCAGGTCGCGAGGATGGCCTCTGGGTTCTTGACGACGGGCTTCCAGACAACCCGGACCGGGATCGACTCGGCGGCGTCGAGCGCCTCGGCTATCTTCTTGGAGTTCTCGGCAACCTGGGCCAGCACGGCCTCGCCGTACAGATCCTGGCTACCGGTCAAGAACCAGACTTCGAATTCGCCCAGCGCCTTCAACTTGCGTCTCCCCGGTTTCTGCCGGACACGCCGGCCTGAGGGCCAGCACACGCATCCCGCACTCTATGGGTGGTCGGCTGCACCGCGCCTACCCTAAGCTCTTGCGGCGCGTCCTGGGACGCGCCGCAAGATACGAACCGAACTCGCCAGACCGCTCTGCGTAGCGGCCCATGCTAGATGTTCGTGATATCCAACACGTGGAACGTGAAGTACTTCTCCTGCTTGAACTCAACCGGAACCAGGACATAGCACCCGGTCACGTCGGCCGATAGAGCCTGAGCCGTGGTCCAGCTGATCGTCCCGTCTTTGCCGTCGATCTTGGATGGCGTGATCGGCGGGGCGGTCAGGTGCGGGCTCTCGTACCGGCCGTGGATCAGGCCGTCCGAGCAAACTACGGGCGGGGTGCCGATGTGCACGAAGCCCGGGTAGTCCGTCGGGTTGGTGGTGGTCCAGGTGAACACGATGCCCGGAGTCGCCGGGTCCGACTCCTTGGTGTTGATGTTGTCGACTCGTTCGACCTTGGTCAGGGTCAGGGTGTAGTGGTTGATGGCGTCGATCGCATGATCGACGGGATCGACTTCACCCTCGATGACCTTCCCGACCGGGAAGGACTGGTCCGATACGACGGTGTCCAGGTTCAGCTCGACCGTCTTCTTGCTCTCCGGCGATGGCACGAAGTAGTAGAAGTCCCCGGTGATGAAGGTGTAGTCGATCGACAGCTTCAGGCCTGCACCTTTGGCGACGCCGGCGCACTCGACGAAGAGCGGCTGCACCTTGGGCTCGGCCTTGGTCCCGGCCGTGTAGCCCTTGATTATGAAGCCGGCCGGGATCTCCAAGCCGGCGTCGTTGACGAACGGCGCCGTGCCGAAGAAGACAGTCCCACAGTCGGTGGTCTTGCCTCCCGCAGTCACCTTGGCCTTGCTCTGGAGGGTGTCGACGCCGCTGAAATCACCGGTGTCGTTCTCCAGCGCCAGATCGACGTGGAGAGAGCCGGCGTTGTCGCTGACGCCGAGGACGAACGCCGACCAGCTCACGTCGCCGCGCGGCGTGGCCGTGGCCGGGTCCGGAATGGGGGGAACGATGTAGTCGCAACCGGCCACAGCAAGTCCGAGTAGGACGACTGCGGCTAGCGCTTTTCGGACACTCATCCTGCAATCACCCTTCCTACTGCTGCTGTCCCGGGTACAACAGAGCGGCGAGGTCGCCGGTGATGACCCAGAAGGACGCGTACATGTCCGTTCCACCGTCCACGCCCTGGACGTTCTTGGTTTCCCCATCGAGGGTGATCGTGAGCGAGTACGTGTAACAGGCTGCGCACGGCGTATGGAGGACCGTGTAGTAGTAGTTCGTGAAGAAGCCGTGCGTCGCGTCCGGCGTCGTGGTGAGGGTCGTGACGAGGTCCGTGACTTCCTTGGGTGTGACCTGCTGGGTCTGCGGACTACCGTCCCCGAGATCCTTCATGATCTTGCCGTCCGGATAGATCGCATACAACTCATCGACGCACCTGACGCCGCCGTTTCGGTTGTAGACGACCACCGCTCCGCCGTCTGTGAGGGTCTTGAGTTCGTCGGCGGTGCGCATCGGTTTATCCGTGCACGTCACCGTGTCCGTTTCGCCGGACGACAGGATGCCGCTGACGATGTTTGCGCTGCCGAAAAGCAGCAAGCCGATGACGCCAACCATCGCCACCTGGCGGACGATCCGACGCTTGTACCAGACGATCGGCTTCCTTCTGATGGCTGCGCCGCCGGCGCGACTGCGGCCGATCACCGCCTGGTTCCAGGCCGCCACGACGCTCTGCACGCCGATGAACATCAGCATCAGGGCGCCGATGATGATGTACGTCCACCAGGAGAGGAGCTGGCCGTTGTACTGGATCAAGCTCTGGATCAGGGCCGTGATCAAGGCGCCGAAGAGCGCTCCTATCAGGTAGCCTTCGCCGCCGGTCAGGGCGATGCCGCCGATGACCACGGCCGCGATTACGGTCAGCTCGAAGCCCGTGGCATGAGTGCCATGGCCGGAGCCGACGTAGATGCTGTAGGTGATGCCGGCCAGGGCCGAGCAGAAGCCGCTGATGACGTAGACCATCAGCTTGGTGCGGTTGACGGGCAGGCCCATCAGCTTCGACGACAGCTCGTTGGCGCCGTTGTAGCCGCCGATGGCGTAAACCGTTCGGCCGAACTTTGTGAAGTGCATGATGAACATGCCCAGCACGAGCACGGCCAGCGCAACGACGACCAGGTAGCTGATGTAGTCGCCGGTCTTCGTCGCCGGATCCGAAAATCCTGGGATCAGGATCTTGGTCTGGCTGAGGGTCTTGTACGTGGCGTCGTGGATGCGCACTTCGGCGTCGCTAAGGACGTAGCACATGCCTCGTGCGAACCACATTCCGGCCAGGGTGGCGATGAACGGCTGCACCTTCAGATACGTGATGAAGTAGCCCATCACCAGGCCGAACACCATGCCCATGGCGAGCATGACCGGGAACACATACCAGGGCCACCAGCCCTGGTTGATCAATAGGGCGGCCGCGACGGTCGTCAGAGCGACGATGCCGCTGACCGAAAGGTCGATTCCGCCCGAGATGACGACGAATGTCTCGCCCACGACGCATATGAGAAGGAACGGCGTGGTGTAGAACAGGTTGAAGAACGCCTGTCCGTCACGCATACCTTCGTACTGGCTTACGCCGTACAAGTAGGCGACGAAGAACAGGACGATCGTCGAGAAGAGCGGAAAGAACTTCCGATTCGACTCGAGCATGGCCCCCACGGTCGTCTTCATCGCGCGGCCTCCTCACGTACGGTAACGCGGCCGACGCTGCGAACTAATCCTTGCGCCTGCTCGGAGTAGAGAAGAATGACCACGATGACGACCACAGCCTTGACGGCCGTGATTGCGCTCGCCGGGACCCCGAACGAGAGCATCGAAGTGATCGTCGCCTGGATCACCAGGGCGCCAAGAGCGCTCCCGAGGAGCGAGAACCGACCGCCCGACATGAGCGTGCCGCCGATTACCACGGCCAGGATCGCGTCGAGTTCTGTATACAGGCCGATCTGGTTCGCGTCCGACGTCCGAATGGCCGAGGTTGCGATCAGCCCGGCAATGCCGGCACAGAAACCGCAGAAGGCATAGGCGAATAGCTTGATGCGCTGCTCATTGATGCCGCTGTAGAAGCTCGACCGGAAATTGATGCCGACCGACTCAATGAATAGGCCGATCGCCGTGCGCCGGGTCACGAGCCACGAGACGATGAAGACGGTCGCGGCGATGTACAGCGAGAACGGCAGAACGATCCAGCCGTTGCCGATGTAGGCGTACGTGTCGTTGAAGATGATGATCTTGATGGCGTTGGTTATCAGCTGGGCGATACCGCGGCCGGCGATCATAAGGACCAGGGTCGCGACCATCGGCTGGATACGCCAGTAGGACACCAGCATGCCGTTCCAGAGACCGCACATCGTGGCCACGATGAGGGGCACGATGACCACGATCGGGAGCGGGAAGTAGCTGTAGCTGGGCTCGTTGAGCAGCTTCAGGACGTCCGGGGAGAGCTGGACGCCGACGATGCTCGGATTCATGAGGATGCAGGCCGTCGACGACGCGATCGCCATTACGGCGCCGACCGAGAGATCGATGCCTCCGGTGGCGATGACCAGGGTCATGCCCATGGCCAGGATGATCGTCGGGGAACCGTTGCGAAGAATGTCGATGAGGCTCCCGAACAGGTGCCCTTCTCTGATCGTCAGGGTGAAGAAGTTGGGGCCGATCAGGATCAGGTCAGCCAGCAAGATGACCGTGATGGCGGCTGAGGGAAGGAAGAGGGCGCTGTCAAGCAGCTTGCCCCAAACCTGAGAGAAGCCTCTCATGACGCACTTCCTGCGATCGCTTGCATGATTCCCTTCTCATCGACCTGGCCGGAGAACTCGGTCACCTTCACCCGATCCCGCATGACCACGATCCGGTGGCTGGTCCGGAGCACCTCGTCCAGCTCGGACGAGATGAACACGCAGGACTTGCCTTCCTCGGCCAGCGAGAGCACGAGCTTCTGAATGTCCGCCTTCGTTCCGACGTCGATGCCTCGAGTGGGCTCGTCCAGGATCAGGAGCCGCGGGTTGGCGGCCAGCCAGCGGGCGAGGATCACCTTCTGCTGGTTGCCACCGCTCAGGTTCTTGATCTTCTGATCCGGCGAGGGCGTGCTGATGCTGAGCAGCTTGATGTACTTGTCGGCGATCTCGTACTGCTCTTTGGTGCTGATGCGCCGGAACCATCCTTGCCCTGCCTGCATGGCCAGGATGATGTTCTCCCGGATCGTCAGCTCGGCGACCAGACCCTCGGCCTTGCGATCCTCGGGGCAGAGCGCGACACCGCGGGCGATGGAAGCTGCCGGCGAGAAGTCCTTGAGCGGCTTGTGGTCCATGACCAGGGTGCCGTTGTCGGGCTTGTCGATGCCGAACAGCAGGTTGGCGATCTCGGTGCGGCCGGAACCCAGGAGGCCCGCCAGGCCGACCACTTCGCCCGCGTGGAGCGAGAGATCGAACGGCGCGATCGCGCCCGAGAGTCCAACGTCGTCGGCCTCGAGAAGAGAGTCGACCGAGATGTGGTGGCTGCTCTCCATCTTGTGCGCGGTCATGTCGTCGAGGTCCGTGAGGCTGCGACCCAGCATCAAGCGGATCAGCTCCAGGCGCGACAGCGACTGGGTCGGATACGTCCCGACGAGCGCACCGTTTCGCAGCACCGTGACCCGGTCCGAGACTTCGTAGACCTGGTCCAGGAAGTGCGTGATGAAGATGATGGCGATGCCTTCGCTCTTGAGCTTGCGCATGACCTTGAACAGCTGCGCCGTCTCATGGGCGGTGAGGCTCGACGTCGGCTCGTCGAGGATCAGAACCTTCGCGTTTGAAATGACGAGGGCGCGTGCGATCGCGGCCATCTGCTGGACTGCGACCGAGTAGGATCCGAGGGGCCGCGTGACGTCAATGTTGACGTCGAGCTGCTGCAGGTACTCGCGAGCCTTCGCGTTGAGCTTCTTCCAGTTGACGCTGACGCCGAGGATTGTCGGCTGGCGTCCGATCAGGATGTTCTCGGCGACCGTCAGGTTGGGGCACAGGTTGACTTCCTGATACACCGTGCTGATGCCGAGTTCTTGCGCGTGCAGCGGCGATCGAGGTGAGACCGTCTCGCCGTCGAGGACGATGGTGCCTTTGTCGGCGCGATCAACCCCTGTCAGGACCTTGATCAGTGTCGACTTGCCGGCTCCATTCTCACCGACAAGGGCGTGGATCTCGCCCGTAGCCAGGGAAAAGTCCACCTTATCGAGCGCATGCACACCAGGGAATGTCTTGTCGATGCCCGTCATTACGACGATGTCGCGGTTGGAGTCTGGCATTGAGTCACCTTATGGTCCCGCTGTTCAAGCCAGCAGGCACGCGCTGGAAGAACTGAGTGGCATTCCCCCGCCGTTTGGGATTCGTATCGGCCCCATACCTCCGGACCGATACGCCCGCGGAAGGATCACCCACTCGCGTGAGCGTTCTCTGAGACGCCCCACCCGGGGACACTACCCGTTCAGGAAAGAGGAGAAGCGGCGAGCCGCTTCTCCTCTCCGCGACCTACTCGCTTGCGCGATCGCCCGCTACGCCGGTTCCGAAGGACCGAGGTACCTGTCTAGGGCTCTTAGTACTTGCGGGTCTTCAGGATCTGGTTGAGCGCATCGGCGCCCTGAGAAGCGAAGAACTCGCCTTCCTGTGAAGGAACCCACTTCGGGATCGTGGTGTCGCCGTTGAGGCCCTTGAGGGCCGCGTCGTAAACCTGCGGGGCCAGGAGCGGGTTGCACTCGATGTCAGCGAAGAGTTCGCCGGAGATGAGGTACTTGAACCCATCAGCGGTCGCGTCGACGCCGATCACCATGATGTCCTTACCAGGAACGAGGCCGGCTTCCTTGATCGCCTGGATGGCGCCAATCGCTTCCTCGTCGTTGTGGCCGAAGACGCCCTGGATGTCCTTGGTCTTCTTGAGGAAGGCCTCCATGACGGCCTTGGACTCGGGGACGCCCCAGTTACCGGTCTGGCTGAGGCCATCCGGAACCACGATGCCGCAGTCACCCATCTTCTCGCGGAAGCCCTTGGCGCGGTCGATAGCGGCCGAAGCGCCAACGGCACCGGAGATCTCGGCGACGTTCTTCTTGCTGAAGTCCTTGAGGGCGTCGCACATGGCGGCGGCAACCTTCTGGCCTTCGGCGTCGAAGTCGGAGCCGATGTACGTGTAGTACAGGCTCGCGTCGGCATCGATGCGGCGGTCTTCAAGAACGACGAGCTTCTTGGCGGCCTGGGCCGACTTGAGCACATCGTCGTAGCCGGTCACGTCAAGCGCCGCGAGGACGATCACGTTGACCTGCGGATCCTGGATGAACTGGTTGAAAGCAGTGATCTGGTTCTCGAGCTTGTTCTGGGAGTCGTAGAACTTGAGGGTGACTCCCTTTTCGGTCGCCGTCTCCTTGAAGGACGACGTGTTGGCGGCGCGCCAACCGGACTCAGAGCCGGTCTGGATGAAGCCGACAACCATGTCCTGATAGGTGTAGACCTTCGCGGTGGCCGTCGGGGCCGCCGTCGGCGCTTCCGTCGGGGCCGTCGTCGGGGCCGCCGTCGGGGTGGCCGAGGACGAGCAGGCCGCGAGGGCTGCCGTCACTGCGACGGACATGGCGATCCGAAGCGATCGAGACTTCGTCATCTAATTGCTCTCCGTGTTTGTACGGGCACTCTTTGGAGTTCATCCTCCACGCGTCCGGTCCGGGCACGCAGCCCGCTGGACTCCCTTGAGCCTCCGACGTGTGGCAGGTCCTCGCCTCCATCTCAGTGGGAACTTCGCGTCATCCGCACCTCCGCCAACGGGGCCGACGGGGCCAAGCAGCCCTGGGCCGGCTGACGCCGGCAGGACGCTATTTCTTGACTCCGTATCCAACTGCTCCACTAGGAGCTGGTGATATCTGCGTGGATGGAACTTGAGTTACCAAGCTACTTTGGGCAAGCCGTTGCGACGCTGCGCAACGCGAACGCTGGAGAGTTGACCACCCAAACCCTCCGGGGGGGACGGCCGGCCCTCCGGGCCGTGGACCGTGACGTGCGAGCCGACTTGGCACGCGTCGCCGGGTCCGTCACCATGACGGAACGCTCCGAGACGCGCTTCAGCCGGAACTGCGCTTTCTGGTGTCATGCCAACTACGCCTTGCACAACCCGTGGGAGCCTCCTCGCGGCCCCGAATTCACCTTGTCGGTGAGCGGTCTGCAATGTTATCGTTCCCGGTAACGGTAACGGGAGCGGCTAGAGCCTAGCATCGGCGTCAGAAGAGAGTCAAGGCCCATTTGAGGCCCGGGGGGTCGGCCCCCCTCATCCGCTCGACGGGGAGAGATTGCGAACGTGGTCCAACGCCAGCGTTTGACGATCCGGGACGTTGCGGCCGCGGCCGGCGTTTCGACCCAGACCGTCTCCCGCGTTCTGAACAACCGCATGGACGTGGCGCCTGAGACGTTGCGCCGGGTCAACGAAATCATCCGTGAAACCGGCTACTCCCCCAACATGCTCGCCCGGGGTCTCACCCAGGGACGCAGCCACATCCTGGGGGTCGTGGCCTACGGACTCGAGTACTTCGGCCCATCCAAGATCGTCACGGCGATAGAACGCCAGGCGGCGGAGATGGGCTACGCGATCCTCCTGACCCTGGTCCTGGAACCCGAGATCGACAACGTCGAATCCATCCTGAGCGCTCTCTCCGCGCGGCAGGTCGATGGGATTATCTGGGCCGTGCCGGAGGTGAGCGCCAACGGAATCTGGTGCCCCGACAAGAGCCCCGTCGCGGATCGCCCGATTTTGCTCGTGGGGGGCACGGCCGGCCAGGTGAACCTGCCGTCTCTGGCGATCGACAACGTGGCCATCGGCCGGCTTGCAACCCAGCATCTTCTCGCCGGCGGCGCCCGAAACGTGGGCATAGTCACTGGGCCAATGACGTGGTGGGAGGCGCGTCAGCGATTCGAAGGCTGGCAGTCGACGCTGGAGGAGGAGGGCCGCGTGCCACTCGACTGCCTGATCACCGAGGGCGACTGGACCGTGTCCAGCGGCGAGCAGGGCCTCTACCGAATCCTCGAACGCTGCCCCGACATCGACGCCGTTTTCGCGAGCAACGACCAGATGGCCCTAGGAGTGCTCCATGCCGCTCACCGGCTCGGCATATCGGTGCCGGATCGCTTGTCGGTCGTGGGGGTCGACAACATCGCCGAGGCTTCGCACTTCTGGCCGCCGCTGACGACGGTCTACCAGCCTTTGGCCGACGAGGGCGCACGCGCCGTCGAGGAGATCGACAGACTGATCAACCGCGCTCTGGGCACGCGACGGGCACCCACTCAGCCGCTCGAACCGAGGCTGCTCCAGCCGGCCCTGATCGCCCGAGCCAGCAGCCGCCCTCCCGTCCCCGACCGCGTCCCGCTCGCCAACTGACCGTCCGGGGGCTGGCGCACGGACCGGCCGGACCGCGGCCGTTGACACCACCGGGGCGTTCTCGTATCCTCCCCGGGTCTGCCGACTACGGCAGCAGGAGCACGAGGTGTGTTTCGTGGGCGACATCAACACCAACGCAATCGGCGGAACCGCTCGCCCGAGCGGCGATACCGCCGTCTGCGGGAAATCTGTGCCCACCGAGAGCTAGCCTGAGGCGGCAGTGCCGCCAGGACGACCTCTGAGCCGTGGGCCAGATCGGGCCCCCGGCTTTTTTGATGCCTGTCTCCGGCCTTGACCCCGGATGACCGCGAAGCCGCGAGCCCGCTCCCGCCCCGTCCGGCTCGCGGATCCCACCGCGAGCCCCTCCGAACTGGAGGTGCCTTATGAGCATCGCGGTACTAGATCCATCAAATACGCCGGCCACGAGCCGGCTCTCGACCAAGAACCAGCCGGCCGGACCTGCGGCGCTGCTGGTGGTGAATGCCACCAAGCGTTTCAAGGTCGATCGACGCAAACCTCCCCTCGTGGCGGTCGATGACGTCTCGCTCCAGATAGAGCGGGGCGAGATCTACGGCCTGCTCGGAGCCAACGGCAGCGGCAAATCGACGTTCATCCGCCTGGTCAGCGGCCTGTTGACCCTGGACTCGGGACGAGTCGAGGTCTTCGGCCACGACCTCATTCGCGAGGAGATGGCCGTCAAACGGCTGATCAACAGGGTCAGCGTCGACGCAGCCTTCTTCAAGAAACTCTCGCCGGCCGAGAACCTCTCGTTCGCGGCTCGCTTGTACGGCCTCGACGCCGGCGTCGCCAGACGCCGAGCGGTCGAGATCATGGGCCGGCTGGGCATCGGCGAGAAGCGGATGGGCCGGCCCGTGGAGCAGATGAGCCGGGGCATGCAGCAGAAGGTGGCAATCGCCAGAGCTCTGCTGACCAGCCCGGCCCTGCTGCTGCTCGACGAGCCGACGACGGGGCTCGACCCCCGCTCCAAGCTGGACGTCCAGGCGTTCATCGAGGAGCTGAGGGCCGAGCACGACGCCACGATCCTGCTGACCACGCACGACCTGACGGAAGCCGAACGGTTGTGCGGCCGAATTGGGATCCTGGCCGGCGGCCGGCTCGCTGCCGAGGACACACCCGATCGCCTCAAGACCAGAGTCGCTTTCGAGCACGGGCTGTCGCCCACGCTCGAAAGCGCCTTCATGGCCTACACCGGACGCTCCCTGGACGACGACCCCTCCGAGGGCGAACTCGATGGGGCCGACGCCGATGAGGGCGCCGCGGAGCCGGCCCGATAGCCGGCCTCCATCAATCAGAACCATCTTCGAAAGGGACACTCCGTTGTTGTCACACGAAATCGCGTTCCTGATACATCGCGAACGCCAGCGAGAGATCGAGCGACGAATGGCCGTCCGGTCGATTCCGGCCGGCCAGATCCAGGACCGCTCGATTCGCCGGCGCGTCGGCCGGGCGCTGATCCGAGCAGGTTCTGCCCTGGCCGCCGACGCACCCGTAGCCCTGGCCTCCCGCCGCTGAGCGGCGGGCGGCCAGCCCAAACCAGGAGACCACCGTGATCTCACTCACTCGCGAGGCACGCGCAAGCTATGCCTTCGTCGAGCGCAACTTCAACCTGACCAAACGCTACTGGGGCTGGGAAGTCGCATTCCTGGTCTATGCCATCGCCGGTGCGTTGAGCGTCTCTCTCATCGGGCAGTCTGTGGGCAGCCGCCGGCTGCTCATGTCCCTGGTTGTCGGCGCCGTGTTCTGGAACTACCTCTCGGTGGTCTTCCAGTCGATCGGCGACACGATCACCTGGGAGCGCTGGGAAGGCACGCTCGAGTACACGATGATGGCCCCCATCCGGCGGTCGGTGCAGCTGCTGGGTTCGGCCCTGTATGCGGTCGTGTACGGGCTGATCCACACGGCCCTGCTGCTCATCGTCCTGGCGCTGTTCTTCTCGCTGGACCTTGGTCAGGCCGATCTCGGCGCCGCGGCCGTGTTCATGGTCGTGGGTTCGGCCAGCCTGATCGGCATCGGCATGCTGGCCGCAATCCTGCCGATGATGTCGGTCGAGCGCGGCTCGCAGATGGTGTTCGTCCTGCAGTCGTGCCTGCTGCTGATCAGCGGCGTGTACTACTCGACCGACATCCTGCCCGGATGGATGCAGCTCCTGTCGCGGATCTCACCGGCGACGTACGTCCTGGACGCGGTTCGCAAGGCGCTCATCGACGGAGAACCACTCGGGAGGCTGCTGCCGGACCTGTGGCCGCTCATCGGTATGGCTTTTGTCTTCATCCCGCTGGGACTGTGGGGCTTCGGTCAGGCCGAGCACTACGCCAAGCGAACCGGCAAGCTCAAGAGGGTAGGCTGAACATGAGCGCTGAACTCGAACTCTGGGGCTGGGACGCCGGATGGGCCGACGAACTGGCGAGGCTCGGTGAACCGGGCCTCGTTCCCGCTCGCGTCGTCGCCCAGCACCGCGGCAGGTGGACCGTCGTCACCGAATTCGGGGACGCGCCGGCCGCGCCCACGGGACGCCTCCGCCACCGCGCCCTCGACGGCGACCTGCCGGCCGTGGGCGATTGGGTAGCTTGTCTCCCCTCCCCCGACGAGGGCGACCTGCGAATCCAGGCGGTCCTGAATCGGCGTTCGGCGTTCCGGCGCCGGATGGCCGGCCCGCAGGTCGGCGCCCAGATCGTCGCGGCCAACGTCGACACTGTGTTCATGGCCACTTCCCTCAACCACGATTTCAAGCCGGGCCGCCTGGAACGCTACGTGGCCATGGCCCGAGAGTCCGGCGCGGAGCCGGTCGTACTGCTTACCAAGGCGGATCTGCACGACGACCCCGACGGCACCGCCGAGAGATCGGCGCAGGACCTGGGAGTGGCGGCCGTGGCCGTCAGTTCGGCAACCGGATTCGGCGTCGAGCGCATCGGACGCTGGCTGGTCCCCGGTCGCACGGTCGGCCTGGTCGGATCGTCCGGCGTGGGCAAGTCGACGCTCCTCAACCTCCTGGCCGGCGAGCGGCTGATGGCAACTCGCGAGATCAGGGAGGACGACGGTCGCGGGCGGCACACCACCACCCACAGGGAGCTGTTTCGGATTGCCGGAGGCGCTCTCGTACTCGACACGCCGGGCCTGCGGGAACTGGGCCTCTGGGACGCGGAGGCCGGCGTCGAAGACACCTTCGCCGACATCGTGGCCCTGGCGAAACGATGCCGCTACCGCAACTGCGGCCACTTCATGGAGCCCGGCTGCGTCGTGATGGGCGCCGTCAAAGAAGGCAAGCTCGACGCGCGCCGCCTCCGCAACTACAGGCGGCTGTCGCGGGAGCTGGCCGACCAGCCGGAACCGGCGGTCGGGCGACACGAGCGGGAGCGCCGGTTCACCAAGAAGGTCCGGGACGCCTCGGACGAGAGCACGGCGCGCAAGAGATACGGAGGCGAGGTCGACTTCGACACTTGACCGCGGGCGCCGGGGCGCGGATGCTCAGGGCAATGCGTCCTTCTCGTGTGCCGCACCGTGATCGCATGGCCCCGTGGTGGGCTGCCGTGCTGGCACTTGGAGCGTTCGCCGGTTGCGGCGGCGCCTCCGGGACGCCGCTCGACACAACGTCGGGGGAGGAGACCCATATGGCCGGGTTCGTTCTATCCAGTCCCAGCTTCGTCGAAGGCGGCGCGATTCCCATCAAGTACTCGTGCGACGGAGCGGATGTGTCCCCTGCCCTGGTCTGGGAAGGAGCCCCCGAGTCGACCCAGGCCCTGGCACTCATCGTGGACGACCCCGACGCGAGGGGCTTCATCCATTGGATCGTCTACAACATCCCGGGCGGCCATTCGGGCGGCCTGCCCGAGGGCGCCGGGGCGGCCGGCGTACCGCCGCAGGGGCGCAACGATTTCGGGGGCGGCGGCTGGGGCGGCCCCTGCCCCCCGGGCGGCACGCATCACTACCGCTTCACGCTCTACGCCCTGTCCGCGCCGCTGGGCATAACCGGCGCACCGACCGCTTCGGAGGTGCGAAACGCGGTCTCGAAGGCGCTGCTGGGGCACACGACACTGACGGCGACATACACGCGCCGCAAGTAGTCCACGCAACCCCGGAGAGCGGCCCCGAGGCCCGGACGGAATCCGGTTCAGCCGGGCCTCACTTCGGTGGCGTCAGCCCTGGGCCAGACCCGCGGCCTCAGACGAGGCGCCTGAGGCCGCCTCGGCTTCGATGCCTGCCTTGAGGCACTCCAGGGTGCGGTCGATGCCCTTCTGGATGGGGCCCTGGACCATCGTCTTGAAGCCCGCCAGGATCCCGCCCAGTTCCAGTTCGACCGCCCAAACGAGGTGGGTCGACTCGGGCGCCAGCTCGGTGAGTGTCAACCAGCCGCTCGCCGACGCCGGACTGCCCATGACGGCGGCGGTCGCCTCAGCCTGGGCCCTGGCCGGGGCGGACAGTTCGGTCAATTCGAGCTCGATCGTGGCAGTGGCTCGCATGAAGGCGTTGCCGACCTCGGCCGTGACGTGGAAGTGGCGGTCGTCGAGATACTCGACCTTCGGATCGGCGGGCAAGCAGGCGCCGACCCGGTTCGGATCCGTCACGACTTCCCACACACGCTGGCGGGCAGCCGCGATCTCCATCTCGCCGCTGAGTTGCATCGCTCCTCCAGGCTCGGTCCATTTGTGGTGGCGGACCGGGGTGCATCGTAGCCGCTGATCTCGATCTCGTCCGGGCGGGCCGGCGCAGCTTCACGGTTTGACCGGGTATGCGACCGAGCGTAGCCTTCGGGGGACGCCGACGCCGGCACGGACTGACCGCGCTGCCGCTGAGGCGTGGCGTGCCTCCGCGTCACCCGGGGGTCGACGGCAAGAGGGTTCTGATGCTGCCTGCGTTGACCCTTCCCGAGACCGGCTCCAACGGCTGCGGACCTTCGCCAGTCATGGGCGCCAATGCTCCCAAGCTGCGGCCGATGAGGGTAGCAGCGGCCATCACCGATCCTGCCGAACCGTGGGAAATCCCCGTACCGGCCCGCGATCGGTACAAGATCGACCGAATGCTGCCCGGCCGGCCGTTCCGTCCGATTGAGCCGGACGAAGTCCCGCCCGGGGCCGGTATCGCGCTGGCGTCGGAATGCGGGCCGCTCGGCCTCGATCAGCTCTACGTCGTACCCAGGACCACGCGGCTGGTGAACCGACTGAACTGCGTCATCACTCCGGCGATGGTGCTCGGTTTCGGGGAGAGCCGGATCGGGCTGTGGATCGACGATGGGCCCGAGGGCCGCACGTCGTCCCTTCCAGTCGACGACCTGCTCGCAGTAGACGACCGCACGATCCTCCTGTACGGGCGGCTTCGCCTGGTCGCCGCGGCTCACCAGATAGTGGTCCGGTACAACACGGTCTCGCGGACCGAGGTTCAGCAGAACCTGGGCCGGCTGCGGGCCCGCATGGCCACTCGGGCCGAACCGGTTCAGCCGCGATTCGTCTGGGGCGACGCCGAGGACGACTCCCGGACCGCGGCGGATCTGCCGCACAAGTGGCGCGTCGTGCTCGAGAACCCGGCCGTGCGGCCGGATCTGGACGAGCCCGTGGTCATCGCCGCCGGCGATCTGGCCGAGATCAGGGCGGGCCGCACGCGGCCGGCTTCAGGTGTCGCCGTCCTGGGGTCGCGAGAACTCGTGATCGCCAACGAGCCGGTCGAATACCTGGATCGCGCCCGCTACGGCGTCGACCTGCTGGCCATCCCGCGCGAGCGCCTCGACAGCCTCGGCTGGGACGGCCGGTCGCTGACGGTTCGGGTTGCCCGGACGCGCCCGGACCCCGAAGCTGCGACGTCCATCGCCCTGCCGCTCGACGCCTGCCTGGTGGAAGCGATGTGGCGCGCCTTCGGCGACGCCGTCCGCTGGGGCTGACGCCGGCCTTACGTCGGCCTTACATACGACCGGAGGCTTCCTTCGGCCGGGACGTATGCTGCCGCCATGAAGACGATCCTCGTGGTGGACGACGAGCGCAACATCGTGGAACTGGTCCGGCTCTACCTCGAGAAGGAAGGGTTCGCCGTCGTGGCCGCGTCCGACGGCGAGCAGGCGCTCGTCCAGTTCGAACGGACGGCGCCGAGCCTGGTGATCCTGGATCTGATGTTGCCCAAGATGGACGGCTTCGAGGTCTGCCGTGAACTCCGGCACCGCGGCGACGTGCCGATCCTGATGCTGACGGCCCGGTCCGAAGACGTGGACGCGATCGTGGGCCTGGAGCTGGGCGCGGACGACTACGTGACCAAGCCGTTCAACCCGCGCGCCCTGGTGGCCCGGGTCAAGGCGATCCTGCGCCGGACCGACGGCACGACCAGAGGCGGCAGGCCCATCGAGGTCGGCGACCTGCGAATCGACCCCCGCCGGCGCGAGGCCAGCGTCGGCGACCGCAACCTCGAACTGCGCGCCCGCGAATTCGATCTGCTGGCGGCCCTGGCGCGCGACCCGGGCGTGGTCCTGACCCGCGACTCTCTGCTCGAGAACGTCTGGGGCACGGACTTCCCGGGTGAAACCAGGACGGTCGACGTCCACGTGGCCGAACTCCGCAAGAAGCTCGGCCACGACGGGCCGCAGCTCGAGACTATTCGGGGCGTCGGCTACAGGCTGGTCCCACCGCCCCGCGCCGGGGCCGGGGCCGGTGGCGGTGGCGGAGAGCAGGCCTAGATGCTGCCGCGTGGCCTGACCGGCCGAATCGTCCTGGCCTTCGCCGCACTCGGGACGGCCACCCTCATCGCCCTGGCCGGGTCGCTGTTCGTGGTCCTGCGCGAACTGCACCAGACGGAGATCACGGATTCGCTCACCCGCCAGGCCACGGCCATCGCCGCCACCCTGAGCACCACTCCGGCCGGCCAGTGGGAGACGACGATCCAGCAGAGCGGAGCCTCCATCGCCGACGACGGCGGCTTCGTCATCCTCAAGGGGCCGGCCGGCGCGATTCGCGTTCTCGCCGGCGACCCCGTTTCCGTCACCGTTCCGTCGCCGGACGAAGGGACGCCGCTCCTGGTCCCGGCGACCGGACCGGACGGCACCTCCGGCAGCGCCTCTCCGAGCGCGGGCAGCCGCACGACGACCGGCACGCTCCAGACCTCCGACGGCAAGCAGTACATCTATGTGGAGCGGGTCATGGGCACGAACGGGGCCCGCCTGCTTCTCTTCGCCGTGCCCGATCGCTCCGCCGCGCTGGCCCTGGGCGACATGCGCCGGGCGCTGCTGATCGTGGTCGCGATCCTGCTCGTCGTGGGAATACCACTGGCCTGGCTGCTGTCCCGCTCTCTGACCGGGCCGATGCGCCGCCTCGCGCACGCGGCCGCGAAGCTGCCGTCCGGGCCGAGCGAGGTTGCCGCCCTCCCGCTCGAGGGGCCGACGGAGGTACGGTCGCTCACGGAAACCTTCAACGCCATGGCCCGCGAGCTGTCCTCGACCCGGGCCGAGGAGGCGAACCTGCTGGCCAGCCTGCGCCACGACCTGCGCACCCCGCTCACCAGCATCGGCGGCTATGCGGAGGCCATCGCCGACGGCACCGCGACCGGAGAGGCGGCCGTCTCGGCGGCGCGGACCATCGCCGGAGAGGCGCAACGGCTCGAGCGGCTGGTTGCGGAGATCGGCGTCGTCGAGCGGCTGCGCCAGGGGCCGGCGGCGCTGCGGCCGGAGCGGCTGGACGCCGCCGAGTTGCTGGCGGCCGCGGCCGAACGCTACGAGGGGCGAGCGGCCACGTCCGGAATAGGCGTCGAGGTCGCCGGGCCACTCCCCGGAGAACCGCCCGTGGCGTTGACCGGCGACCGGCTCGCGGCGGAGCGGATCCTGCAGAACCTGATCGACAACTCCCTTTCGGTGCTGCCGCGGGGCGGCCACGTCTGGCTGCGCGCCACCCGGACGACGCCGCCGGGTCGCCCCCCCGGGGTCTGCATCAGCGTCACGGACGACGGCCCCGGATTCCCGCCCGGAACGCTGGACCACGTCTTCGAGCGCTTCTACAGGGCCGATCCGTCGCGGGCCGGCGGCGGCTCCGGCCTGGGCCTGGCGATCGTGCGCGACTTCGCCCGGGCCCACGGCGGCGAGGCCTGGGCCGAGAACGTGGCCCCGCACGGTGCTCGGGTGACGGTCCTGCTGCCCCTCCGGCCAGTCGCCAGGCCGGCGCCTGCGGGTCCGTCCGCCGGGGAATCCTGAGCCGACCGCCCTCCGCTATCCTTCGCGGGTGCAAACACCCCCGTCCGGCCCGCCCCCCGAAATCTCCGACCTTGCCCGTCAGCGCGACGAGGCACGCGCCCGCCGCGACTTCGAGACCGCCGACTCGCTGAAGGCTCAGATCGAGGCTGCCGGATGGCGGGTCGTCGATCGGACCCGGAAGTCGTCCATCGTCCCCGCCGCTCCGCCGGACCTGGCCGTCGAAGGGGAGATCAGGTACGGATCCGCCGCCGCCGTTCCATCCCGGCTGGCCGACCCGCCGGACGCTCCGTGGACGGTCATCGTCCCCGTATCCGAGGACGCGGGACGGGCCTCGCGGCTGCTGTCCGGGCTGCGGATGCATGCCCCGTCGGGGACCCAGGTCGTGATCGTGGCCAACGATCCCGACGACCGGCAAGCCTCCGCCCTCGCGCCGGGCAGTCCGGACCTCGAACCGATCGGCGGACGGGAACCAGAAGTGCTGCGGACGTCCGCCCGAATCGGGTACGCCTCCGCCCTCAACATCGCCCTGCGACGCGCCTCGGGTGAACTGGTAGTTCTCGCCGATGGATCGGCCATCCCGCGCGGCGATTCGTTCACAGAGCCGGCTCGGTGCCTGGCCGACCCAAACGTTGCGGTGGCCGGAGCTTTCGGCGTCGTGTCGGGCGAACCGGGTCGCCTGCAGCCTGCATCTCTGGAGCCGAGCGACGATTCCGAAACCCACGCCTTGCTGGCCGGCTGGCTGGCCTTCCGCCGCGCCGATCTGGCCATCCTCGGCCCGATCGACGAGCGCTTCGTCATCCCGGCCTGGCTGGACGTCTGGTGGAGCCTGCGCCTTCGAACCGGGGCCGATATCGCCGAGCCGGAATCAGACCCGGGAGCCGAATCCCAACCCGAAGCCGAAGCCGAACCCCAAGCCGACCCGGAAGCTGCCGACGCCGCGCCTCAGTTAGAACTCCCGCCGCCACGTCGCGCCGTCCGCCTGGACTTGCCTCTGGATTGCGAGGCCATCCCCTGGCCGCCCGATCGATCGCGGCTGGCGCGGCGGAACATGTACCGCGTTCTCGACAGGTTCGGCTGGCGCGGCGATCTCTTCGAGCGAGACTAGGGGCCGCCGCAGGCCTCGGTCAGGCTACGTCGGGGCGCGGTCCGTCCGGATCGGAGCCGTCAAGAACAACGAGGCGCCGCGTCCTGCCGATCGGCCACGTACCCGACCCCGAAGAAGGACTCATCCCCGGCCGGCCGCATCAGCTGTGCGTTCGGCGTGGCGCCATAAGGCGACGACAGTCGAGCCTTCCAGGTCGACGTGCCCTCGAGATAGCCGGCGAACAGGACCGCGGCGAGAACGATCAGGCCCACCCCGACCGGCAGGAGACGACTGGCCCTGGAAGCGCCGGCGTCGCGACGGTTCTGCCAGAACGTGAGCAGCGTCGGCACTCTGCCGGGCGGCAGCAGGACCGCCAGCCACATGCCCGCCGCGAGCCCGCCGATGTGGGCGAAGTTGTCGACCGAGAAGATCCCGGACAGGCCCAGGAACAGATTGATGACGATGAGGACGCCGACCTGCGCGGCGATGGCCCGGCTCTGACTATCCAGCACGGCATGGTGGTAGCGGGTGGCGACCAGCACGATGCCGAACAACCCGAAGATCGCCCCGGAGGCCCCCACCCCGTACGGGGCGGATTCGAAGACGTAGCTCGCGATCGAGCCGCTCAGGCCAGAGACCAGATAGAAGAACAGCAGGAACCGAGCGCCGTACATCCGCTCCACGAGCTGCCCGACGAACCAGAGCGCGTACATGTTGAACGCCAGGTGGAGGATGTCGTCCGGGGCGTGGACGAGCATCACCGAGAACAGTCTGTACCACTCTCCCGAGGCGATGGCGAACTTGTCCATCTGTAGCTGAAGCTCCAGCGGACCGCCGACGGGCGAGGTCCCGAACGCCGCCCCCGGCGCCTGCATGGCCACCAGGGAGGTGACGATGGTCACGCCCATGATCATGTAGGTCATGAACGCAGGCAGGGCGTCGCCCCGGCTGCGAGCGAAATGACGGCTCGCCGCGGCGGTGTTGCCGGTCTCCTTCGATAGCCAGCCGAGTCGGGCCTGGATCTCGGCTTTGTCGGCTGCCGGGGCGCGCCTGTCGCACTGCCGATAGGCGGCCAGGGCCGCGGGCAGATCCTGCATCCGGACGCGTGCCGCGGCAATCTGGCGCCAGGCCCGGTAGGTGATCGGTGTCTCGGGCATCTCGACCACGCGCTGCCACGCTTGCAGCGCCTCGTCGTCGCGGTCCAGCCGGTACAGGGCATTGCCCATGCCGAAGACTCCGGCAGCCGCCACGTCCCGTTCGGGAGAGCCGGCCGCGCGGCCGTACAGCACGAGCGCCTGGTCCGGTTCGGATTCCTCCATCAGGTCATCGGCCTTGCGAAGCATGCCGATGGCGATGGCTCGGGTGGTTGGGCCGGTGACGTTGTCGAAGTCGGGCCCGGGGTAGGCCTGGCCGTCCAAACGAAGCCCCTCGGAAGCGCGGTCCATGGCGGCACTCTACATGAAGTCGGACTGCAGGCGCAGGCAGAACGCGGCGCCCCGGCGACCGGAGCCGGCTGTGGCGAGCCGGAGGCGGCGGACCCGCCGACTGAGGGCTCCGTCCGACGGCATCGACAGAAGCGTCGCCGCGAGTCGTCAGTCTGAAGCCGTCTCCCAACCCGACGACACGACCGCCTCCTCGAAGGCGCGGTCCGCGGCGAGGCCCGCATCCAGGCCCGCGGCGTACTGGCCCACGAGCCGGCCGAACGAGCCGTCGTCCGCCGCCGGCGCCTCCAGGATCGTCGTCTCGGGCGGCAGGGCCGGCAGCGGCGCGCCGCTCTCGGTCAGCACGACCAGGGCGGCTCCGGAGAAGGCGGCGCCCTCCACCAGCGACGCCAGGGCAGAGTCGGGCAGCGGCTCGGTGACGACGACCCGGGCCCCTTCCAGGTAGCCGAGCGCCAGGGACAGGTCTCCGCCGTCGAGGGCGGGGCGCTCGGCGGCATCGGCAGGCAGCAGCGCGAGGACCGCCGCGGGCTCATCGCCCTCGGCCGCGACGTCCGCCCCGGTCGAGGAATCGTCCGCCGCTTCGATCGGCGAAAGCACCGGCGTCGGGTGGACCGGATCGCGCAGCAGCGCGGCGTGGCCGATGCCCATCCGCCCCAGCGCGACGACTACCGCATCGCCCGTGCCGTCGTCGCCGACCTTGCCGACCAGCTGCACCTCGGCGCCCCGAGCCACCGCGGCCCGGGCGACGTCCACGGCGAGCCCGCCGGCACTCCCCTGCCCGTCCGGCGCCGCAGTGTACGCCGGCAACCCGATAACGAGGATCATTCGTCCTCCTCGCCCTTGTCCGCGGCCGCACCCGGCACGTCCTCGTGGACGATCTCCATGTCGCCGAACCCGGCCCCTTCGACTTCCTTGCCGATCGCGTCGGCGTCGCCGACGATCACGATAGCGATCCGGTCCGGATGGATGTGCTCGCGCGCGGCCTTCTGGACGTCATCCGCGCTCACGCGCTCGATCTGGCCGCGGTAGCGCGCCAGTTCGTCGTCCGGCAGGCCGTGGGCGAACAGCCCGCCGATCGCAGCCACGACCGCGCCCGGGGTTTCGAACCGGAGCGGGAACACGCCCACGAGATAGTCGCGCGCCACGGCCAGCTCGGCCGGCGTGACAAGCGTGTCGCGGATCCGCCGCAGCTCGGCCAGCGCTTCCGCGATGGCCGGTGCGGTGGCCTCGGTATGGACCGCCGTCCGGACGGCGAAAGGGCCGGCTCCACGCCGCATGTCGAAGCCCGCGCCCACGCCGTACGTGTAACCCTTGTTCTCGCGCAGGTTCAGCTGCAGCCGGGAGTTGAACAGGCCGCCGAGGATGGCGCCCATGACCTGGACGGCATGGAAGTCCGGTACCAGGCGGGGCAGGCCGACATGGCCGATCCGGACTTCGGACTGGACCGAGCCCGGGCGGTGGTACAGCTTGACGATCGGGCGCTCCACGGCCGACTCGGACGGGGGCGCCGCGGGGGCGGTCGAGCCTGCGCCGGGAACCCCGTGCCCACCCGAAGCGAGCGCCCCGAGCGTCTCCTCCGCGAGACGGGGCACGTCCAGACCCGTCAGATCGCCGCCCACGATGAGCGCGGCGTTGGCGGGATCGAGAACGGCCCGGTGGGCCGCCACCAGAGCATCGCGGTCCAGTCGCGCCACCGTCGTCTCGTCGCCGCCGGACATCCGGCCGTACGGCGAGGAGGGCGAGTAGATAGTCTGGCTGAAGGCGTATTCGACCCGGCGGCGCGGCTCGGCTCGCATCTGCAGCAGGTCGTTGAGACGCTCGTCTCGCAGGCGGGCCACTTCCTTGGCCGGGAACACCGGCCTCTCGACCAGTTCGTCGAGCAGCGCCAGGGCGTCCCGCAATCGGGAAGCCGCGATTTCGACCGTCGCCCCGAAGGCGTCCCAGTTGGCGTCGGCGTGCAGGCTCGTGCCCAGCCGTTCGGCCGCCTCGACCAGCTCCAGGCCCGGATAGCGCTCCGTCCCCTCGGTCATCGCCCGGGCCGAAAGCACCGCCGCCCCGGCCACGTCCGCGGGCTCGTCGACCGCCCCTCGCCGGACGATCAGGTTCGCCGAAACGAGCGGCCGCCCGGGGATTTGGACCGTCAGAACCTGCAACCCGGACGGCAGAACGGCCCGCTCGAAACCGGGGAAGTTGTAGGCGCGCGGCTGGCCGGGTTGAGGCCTGGCCGCGAGGATCTCCTCCAGCGTCATGCCGCCGTCTCCTCGTTCTCGTCGCCCGCCTGCGCCGGGGCCGGCATGTACGTCAGAACCAGCCGGTTGTCGGGCCGGAACACTTCCGCGGCCACCGCCTGAATGTCGGCCGGCGTTACGGCCAGATATCGCCCCAGCTGGCGGTTGATCATGCCCGGATCGTCCAGCAGCGTGGCGTACATGGCCAGCCGATCGGCCCGCTCCTCCACCCGCTGGAGCGACTCCAGTTCGTACGTTTCGATGAGCGCCTTGGCCCGGGCGAGTTCGTCGTCCGTGACGGGCTCGCGGCCGATGAGATCCAGCTCCTCCTCGAAGGCTCGCTCCACGACGGCGGGATCGACCCCCGGCCGAACCGTGGCCTGACCCGCCACGATCGACGCCCCGCCCACGAAACCGAGAGCGAACAAGCCCACGTCCTGGGCGATCCGCTCCTCGCGCACGAGCCGCTTGTGCAGGCGGCTGCCCTTGCCGCCGGCCAGGATCTGGGCCGCCACCTCCAGCGCGTCGAGCCGCGGATCGCCGAAAACGGGGGCGCGAAAGCCGAAGTAGTGGCGCGGCAGCGGCACGCGGTCTTCAACCGTCTCCCGCCGCTCACCGCCGAGCGACGGCGGCAGCGACATGTCCCCGAGGCGCGGGATGGACGATTGGGGGGCAATGCCGCCGAAGTACCGCTCCACCCACCGGCGAGCCTGGGCCGGGTCGACGTCGCCGGCGATCGCGAGGACCGCGTTGTTCGGCGCGTAGTAGGTCCGGAAGAACGAGGCCACGTCCTCCAGGGATGCCGCGTCCAGGTCCTCCATGGAGCCGATCGTGGGGTGGTGGTACGGATGTTCCGGCGGGAAGAGCTGCTCCTGGAGCTTGTGGAACCACTGGCCGTAGGGCCGGTTGTCGTAGCTGGAGCGCTTCTCGTTCTTGACCACGTCGCGCTGGTTGTCCAGGTTCTCCTGGTTGAGGGCGTCGAGGAGCGTGGCCATGCGGTCCGCCTCGAGCCACAAGGCCAGTTCCAGCTGGTGGCTCGGCATCGTCTCGAAGTAGTTGGTCCGGTCGAGCCAGGTCGTGCCGTTGAGCGTCCCTCCGGCGGCCTGCACAAGGCCCATGTGTTCCGTCTTGGCCACGTGGCGCGAGCCCTGGAACATGACGTGCTCGAACAGGTGGGCGAAGCCGGTCTTGCCCGGCACCTCGTTCTTGGACCCGACCGCGTACCAGACGCACACGGCCACGACCGGCGCCAGATGGTCCTCGGCGATGATGAGGCGCAGGCCGTTAGCCAGACGCTCGTCGGTGAACCTGACGTTGACGTCGGTCATGATCTCCTCCGCCCGCTGTCGCCGACGTTACGGCCGATCGGGCGGGTGGACGAATTGTAGAGGCTGCCGCTGGTAGCGGACCTGAGGCCGTCTGAGGGCCGCACCAGGCCTTGACCTATTCCGGTCCGTCGTGTTAGCCTTTCATCTAACAAGCGTTAGAGGCATGGATAGAAGTGGCGGGCCTGAAGAACCCCACACGAACGAAACGAGAGCGAACCGGCGGCCTGGTAAGACCCGGCCTGACGGCTCACCAGATGCCGGCCGTCGAGCTCGATCCACGCACGGCCTACGACTTCCTCATGAGCGCCTGCAACGACTGCGGGGAAGCGGAGGACCTGCTGCCGGAGGATCGCGCCTGGCTGGCTCAAGGCCGCCTGGCTATCATCGAGGAGATCGGCGGGGCGGGCGAGACGAGGGCTTGCGTGAACTTCGCCACCGAAGTCGGCCGGCTGCTGGTCGACAGGCCGGACGTCAGAACGGCCCGCGAACTCGTCGAGTTCGTGGACGGCCTGGACAATTCAGCCCTGACCGAAGCTCTCATCGGCGAGTTGCTCGAGAATCCGGATGTCGGCGACCTGGCCCAAAAAGCCCTGGAGGGCAATTCGGCCGCTTACGCCGCGCTGTCCGACCAGCTCCGGCAGTGGAAGGGCCGCGAAGTCATGCCGGACCGCCTGGACGAAATCGCCCCCAAAGTCCGCGCCGTCCTGCATGCCTGGCTGCCCCAATTCGAGCCCGTCGAGGCGAAGGTCGAACGAATTCTTCAGTGTGACGTCAGCTTACGGAGCAAGGCTGAGGCGTCGAGAGATCCGATGGGCTTCATCGAGAAGGCCACGAACGGCATTCGCATCGTGCCCGACTCCAGAACGCACCGGATCATGCTCGCGCCCAGCTATTTCGGCCGGCCATACAACTCGGTGACGAGGGTAGGCGACACGACGCTGGTCTGCTATCCAATCGCGGATTCAGCGCTCGGAGCCGCGGCCCGTACCGTCCCTCCTGCCGCCACCGTGCGGCTCTACCGCGCGCTCGGCGACGAGACCAGGCTGCAGATCCTGCGCCTCCTGTCCGGGCGGGACTTCTACCTGACGGAACTTGCGACGGAGCTGGAACTGAGCAAGCCCACCATCAGCCACCACCTCGCCCACCTGCGCAGCGCGGGCCTTGTCACCGTGACCGAGCAGGGCAACCTCACCTACTACAGCATCCGCACAGACCGAGCCGCCGACGCCGGTCCGGAGCTGAGAGCCTTTCTGTCCCATTGACCGCCACACTCCGGAGGGAACTCATGCACTCCTATATGTTAGATAAGCAACTAACATCAACATTACGTTTGGCTAACTCGGAGGTTCGACCGGCGTGGTCCAACGGCCCCTCGGCGGAGAGAATGCTCATCGCCCGGACGCGGCAGTTCGAGCTCATCGCGCAGGCAAGGGCCTATCGACTCGGTCAAAGCCGCAACCAAGAACGCGGTCCGCTTGCGTTGGATAGGGTTCGCGGTTTCCGGCTCCGGCTTGGCTGGCTCATGATCGTCGTCGGCCGAGCCGTATCTGACGAGGAGCCCTGCGCCGACGCCGCCTGAGCCGGCGAACCGGAGGGGTAAACGTGCCGGGAGCCCTCGTTCGATACGTCAAGAGCTTCACCGGTTTCGGCCGGAATGCCCGCCTGTTCCTGGTTACGACCATCGTCTTCGGGGCGGCGACGGGCCTGTACTGGGCCGACTTCAACCTGTACCTGGACAAGATCGGCGTGAGCCGGGGCATGATCGGGGGGCTCATGTCCGTGAGCCAGCTCGCCGCGGTGGTGGTGTCGTTCCCCTGCGGGGCGCTCTCGAACCGCATCGGCCGGCGGGCGGTCATGGCCGGCGGCATGGGCCTGGTGGCGCTGGCCTTCCTGGCGGTTCTGCCGGGCGACCCGATCCTGCTCGTGCTGGGCGTGGCCGCCCTCGGCGCGGGCACTCAGGCCGTCTACGTGGTCCAGGTCCCCTACATCGCCGAGCAGACGCGGAGCGAGGAACGCAACGCGTACTTCGCCATCTGGGCGGCCATCGGCAACGTCACCTACCTCATCGCCACGCTGGCAGGCGGTTTCCTGGCCGAGGATCTGGCCCGCAGTCTCGGTCTGGGCGGCGGAGCGGGACCGTACCGCCTCCTGATCGGGGCCACGGCCGCCCTGGCGGCGCTCTCGCTGGCGTCGACCTGGCTTCTCTCGAGCGACCGGCCCGGGCCGGCCGAACGAATCGTCTCCAGTCTGGGCGGGCGGCTCGGCATCGTCGTGTCGGATAGACGGCTGTTCGCGAAGCTCCTTCTGCCAGGCTTTATCACCGCCCTCGGCGCCGGTCAGCTCATTCCGTTCCTCAACCTGTTCGTGCAGACCAAGTTCGATCTCGATCTGGCCGGGGTGAACGCCGTCCTGGCCGTCACCAGCCTCGGCACCACGATTGCCATCCTGGCTCAGCCGGCGATCGCGAACCGGTTCGGGCGCATCGGCTCGATCGTTCTGGTCCAGGGCGTGAGCATCCCATTCCTGGTCGTCCTGGGCTTCTCGCCGATCCTGTGGAGCGTGATCATGGCCATGGCCGTCCGCAATTCGCTCATGAATGCGGGCAGCCCCATCTTCGACGCCTTCGCCATGGACCGCGTCTCCGCGGCCGAGCGGGCGACCCTGAGCGCCGGCATGACCCTGCTCTGGTCGCTCGGCTGGACGATCGCGCCCCTGTACTACGGCGCGCTCCAGAGCACGCTCGGCTTCACGGCCGGCTACACGGTCGATTTCGTGACGATCATCGTCCTCTACACGCTCTCGACCAGCCTCCTGTGGCGCTGGTTCCACGGGGCGGAGGCCGGCACGACGGCCCAGCCGGCCTCGGCGGCGGAGCCGGTCGCTCAGCCGTAGTAGAGCGTGAGCATGTCCCAGTTCTCGGCGAGGTCGTAGATCGCGATCCCGATCAGCATCAGGCCGCCGACGAAGTTGATGGCCCGTGAATGCATGGCGAACCAGCGCGTCAGGTTGCGCTGCAATGCGCCCGACATCAGCGAGATGGCCAGGAGCGGCAGCCCGAAGCCGAGCCCGAACCAGGCGAACGCCCAGAACTGGGTCAGCGCCTCGCCCAGCGTGAACGAGTAGACGAAGATCGCCACGACCAGCGGCCCGGAGCACGGCATCGCGATCGGGCCGTAGAGGAGACCGTAGGTGTAGGCGTTCAGGGCGGGGTGTCGCAGCAGCGGAACCTTGACCTGGGGCAGCCGGTAGAACGGATTTCGATTGAAGAGCAGCAGGATGCCGAGCACGGTGATGGCCACGATCGCCAGCGGGATGACGATGGCCAGGACCCTGCCGATCGAGACCGAAAGCAGCGCGATCAGCGCGCCCAAAGCCAGCATCGCCGTCAGCACGCCGGCCAGGACGAAGAGGCCCATCACGTAGCGGAGCCGCCCCTGGCCCACTCCGGCCGTCCCGCTCAGATAGGCCAGGAAGCCCGGGTAGAGGGGCAGGACGCAGGGGCTCGCGGTCGCAAGAAGCCCGAAAGTGAGCGACGTAAGGGCGACGTCCATCCGGCTAGGCTGCCAGGTACTCCGCCAGTGTCTTGCTGATGCTCGTGGCGGACTTGATGCCGAGCGGCAGTCCCCACACGCCACCCTGCTTGTCCACGAACAGCATCGCCTGCTCGGGCGGGTTCAGGTACGCCTCGTCGTAGTTCATCGAGAGGAAGCGGCCGATCTCGATGGGCGCGATGGCGATGCGCCAGTTGGTGTACTTGTTCTTGACCGCGAACTTCTTGAGGATCGAGGCATCCTCGTTGGGATCGACGTCCAGGCTGATCGCGACGAAGTCCTTCGGGTCGAGTTTGTTGACGACCTCCTGCACCTGGCTCATCTCGCCCTGACACGTCGGGCACCAGGTTGCCATCGTCTCGACGAGGATGACCTTGCCTTTGAAGTCGGCGACCCGGAACGTCTCGCCGCTATTCACGTCTGTCAGCGGGACGGCGAACCAGGACGGATCCGTGGGGTTGGGGTTCACGGTGCCGATGAGATCCACGTAGGGCGTGGGCGTCGGGCTGGGCGTTGCAGTCGGTGCTGCGGTCGGTTGCGGCGTCGGCGTCGCCGCGGACGCGCAAGCGGCGACGATCAGCAGGCCGGCCGCAAGGGCGGCGCTGCTTCGAAAGAGGCGTCGAGTTTCCATGAAGCATTATGAGACTGCGTCGCTACACATTCCTAGCCCGTTGCGGGCGTCGGCGCGACCTACGCAACAGGGTAGGTAGACACCACTCCGGCGGGGCGTTCAGACGGCGGGCGCCCGTGACCTCAGCTTCGCCAGTACCTCCGCGACGCGCTTGTCCGGGGCCACGCGGGCGATGTCGGCGAGGGCCGGCTCCGACAACCTCACCGGACCCAGCGCGAGGACCCTCTCGAGCGCGGCCGCCACTTTCTTGCGGTCGCCGGCGCGAGCCGCGCTGCGGGCCTCGAGAACCGCCGAGCCGGGGCCCCCGGCCTGGCCCAGCGTCGAAGCCGCGGCCATCGACTCGTCGAACCTGCCGAGCGAGTGCAGCGCGACCTGCAGCTTGAGCAGGCCCTCCGTTCGGCCAGGGCCGTCGTAGCGGCGGAATGCCCCCAACAGCTGCGAGACCCGCTTGCCCTCGACGACCCTGGTCACGATCCAGAACACCGCCAGCGGGTCATCCTCCGCCACGAGCCTCGCCGCCACGGCGCCGTCGTCGCGCCGCGCGACTATGGCCGCGACATCAGGCAGAAGCGGTGCGGGACGGCGCTCGAACTCGTCAAGGTCGAGCGGTTCGGCGTCCTGGCCGGTCGGAGGCATCGTCTCCTCGTACGCCTCGCCGAACGCTCGCTTCGAATCGGGCGCGATAACCGCTACGGGCCGGTCCTTGCGCCGCTCCTCGCGGTACGGTTCCAGCGGCGCCGGTTGGGACGGGCGCGATTCCCGGCGCACTCCCCCGCCCCGGGCCGAGGCCACCCGCCAGAGAGTCATGTAGGGGGCCGGCTCCATCAGCGCAAACAGGAATATCACGAGGGCCAGATACCAGAAACCCCACGCCACCGCACCGACCGCGATGGCGATGCTGCACAGGCCCACCATCGCCTGGCCGGGCGTACGGGCCTGCTGCCCGCCGAAGATCAGGAACAGATCGGCCACTACGTGCCCACCGTCCAGCCCGGCGACCGGTAGCAAGTTAAGGATCGCCCAGCCCAGGCTGACGAAGACCATGTCGCCGAGGACGATCCAGAGCGGCTCTATGGATACCACCCACGGCTGCAGGACCATCGCCGCCAGGCCGAACGGAACGCCTACGAGCGGGCCGGCCAGGCTCACCAGGATCGAACGCCTCGGCGGCAGCGTGAAACCTGAGATGGTGAGCCCGCCCATGCCCCAGAGCCTGATTTCCGGATGGATGCTGTAGCGGGCGTAGGCGAAAGCGTGACCCAGTTCGTGGATCAGGATCGCGACCGCGACCACAACGAGCCACTCGAAGATGTACGGGCCGGGCCGGACCTGCAGGCCCAGGAGCAGCGTGATCAGGAAGAAGTCCAGCGCGATCGTGACCGGGAAGCCGAAGAGCGTGAAGCGCAATCCGGGGAGCGAGGGAAACACTGAGTGGCGTCCTGACTGCGAGATCCAACCTCGCCCGGCGGCGTCCCCCCGGCGGGGCTCGGGCGTGCCAGTCAGGTTAGCGGAGCCGGCCGCCCGCCGACAGGGGCAATTCGGACATCCCTTCGCCGTCCGACCGGCCGGCGGAGGCCGGACGCGTTTCAGGGGTTGCTGGGCGCAGGCGTGATCATCGGGCCGGGCGACCAGTTCGGCCCCGGGACGAAGAGCGTCTGACCTGGGGTCACTTCGGCCACGTCGGGGTTCGCAGCCTGGAGAAGCTCGGTCGAGATGCCCAGCTTGTCGGCGATCGATTGCCAGGTGTCGCCCGACTCGACCACGTAGAACTGGAACGTCGATTCCACGACGCCTGTCGGGGACGGGACGGCCGTGCCGCTGGACGCCGGGGTAGGCGTCGAGGTCGGGACGGGCGTCGTGGCGGCCGGCGTTGGGATCGCGGCGCTGCGAAGAGCCGAATCGATCGCCGCCGCCAGCTCTTCGTAGGTGGGCGCGCTGACGCCCTGGCCCATGGCCACGCCGTTGATGAGGACCGTCGGGACGCCGGTAATCGTGAAGCTGGGCTGATCCACGGTCACAGCGCTGTCGTGGGTTCCCCGACGCACGCACGGCTCGAAGGAGCCCATGTCCAGTCCGGCCGCGCGGCCGATCGCCACGAGCCGGTCCAGGGTGAACGACCCGGACGACTCGCTCGGCGACTCATTGGCCAGCAGCCAATCCTTGTAGTCCCAGAACCTGCCCTGGTCCGCGGCGCAGCGGGCCGCGTTCGCGGCATCGCGCGATTCGGTACCGCCGGCGTTCGCGTCGATCACGAGGAAGTCGTGGTACACGATCCGGAGCTTGCCACGGCGGACGTAGGCATCGATCAGCCCGGGCTCGGTGTCCTGCTCGAACGCGCGGCAGGCGGTGCATCGAAAGTCCGCCCAGACGTCCATCGTGACCGGTGCGCCCGGGTCGCCGAGGGCTCTACCCTCTTTCGCGATGCCCGCGAGAGGCGCGGCCGAAGGCATCGCGAGCGGAGCGACGGCGGACGATCCGCCCGACGTGCCGGGGTTGTCGCTCGACGCTTCGACGAAATACCCCGTAACCGGGACCGGCAGGCTGCCGAACTCCAGAGTCGTGGCCAGCTGTCGGGCCTCGTCGGCTGTGAACCCGCCGGCCACTGTGATGGCACCGTCGGTGATCGGCTCGGCGACATAGGGCACGGACAGAACGGTGCCGTCGAGGACGAGTGCGAAGAACTCGTGCCCATGCGCCGCCGACCAGGCGGCGAATCTGGCCGCCGCCTCGGCCTTGAGGTTGAACCGGACGGCCCAGCTGCCGTTGGTCTGGTCATCGGTGCGGAAGGTGCCGGACTCGATGTCCGAGCTGCTCAGCAGTTCGGGCAGCGCCGGATCTATCGGCGACCCGTTCAGCGCGGTCTTCGTCCCTGGAACGTCGGCCGTTCCGTAGTCGGCCGGTGGCAGGGGCACCACCTCCAGCCGGCCGCTCGCCTCCAGCATATCGAGCGTCCGGGCGGCGTCGGCGGGTTCGGCTACTTCCACCGTGACCCGATCGGGCGGCACCGCGGTCACGCCCGACCAGGCTGCTCCCGCGGCCGCAAGCCGCGCCTGCATGATCTCCACCGTCTTGTCCAGATCGGCGCGACTCGGCTCGCTGCCGTCCGGCGTAACCAGGCTCATGGAGATGGTCGTGACTGGGCCGATGGGGCTGGCCGAACTGCCCGAGGCCGGGCCGACAGGTTGCCCTTGACGGTTCCCCGGCAAGAGCAGCCCGGCCGCCACAGCGACCACGGCGACAACCGCCAGGCCGCCCAATCCCAACGCGCCGATGGCCCGGACGCGGACATTGGCCCCGCGAGTGTGCTCGATCATCGCTCGATCCCCTCTCACTTGCCGCCACGCCGGCGGCTGCGGCACCAGCGGTTCGGAGGCCGCCATATGGCGCCGGATGCCACGCAGGACTTCTTCGTCCTGCGCCCCCAACGGATCCATCCCCTGTTCGTTCATCGCCAGATCTCCGGATTCCGGCGCAGCGTCTCGCAGGCGCGCGCCACCAACGACCGAACGCCCGAGGCCGACAGGCCCAGGACTTCGCCGATCAATTCGTCGTCCAGGTCGCGCTGGTAGCGCAGGATCAGGACCTCGCGCTGGCGCGGCGGTAGTTCACGGGCGAACCGATCGAACCAGAGCCAGAACTCGGTTCGACCGGCGTCCGATTCGGCGGCGGGCTCGCTGGCAGGATGAAGGCCGCCGAGCGGCAGCCAGGCCAGGAGGCGGCGCCGTCTGACCCTGTCTATCACCAGCCGGCGGGCGATCAGCAGCAGCCACGGCAGGGCCTGCCCTTTCGGGCCGCGGTTCTGCCGCCAGGCGGCATAGGCCCGCTGGAAGGTCTCCGACGCGACGTCCTCGGCATCCGATTCGGAGCGGAGCATCAACAGGGCGTAGCGGAATACGTCGCGGTAGCGCCGCCGGTACAGCTCCTCGAACAATTCCCCCACCACCTCATCGCGCGGACGGACATCCTCCACGGTCCCGAGCACGCCGTCTCTCCCGTGCTCCACGCCCACGATTGCCACCATGTTCAGATTGACGAACCAGACCCAAATTCCGTCCCGCGCCGGCCTGGACCCCCGGCAAACCCGATACCCGCCGCCTCCCTAGGTCGCCGCAGCCTCGCCCGGGGCCGCGCCAGGGGCCGCGCCAGGGCCTCCGTCCGGGGCCGCGCCCGGGGCTCGGCCCGTCGCCGTCACCGTCTGCATCACCGGATCCCAGCGCGCTCGGACGCCGAGCTCCGGCCGCGCGGCCGATGCCCTTCGCAGATACTCGGCCGCGCCCACTTCGTCGCCGGAATGGGCCGCCACCGCCGCCCGGGCGTAGAGCGCGAAGGGGTCGTCCGCGGCGTGGGCCGGCAGCCCGTCCAGACCCGCCTCCGCCTCGTCGGTCCGGCCCAGCTGGGCGTAGCACGCGGCCAGCTCCCCGACGGCGCGCGAGCTTCTGGGCGAGGCCACGGCCGATGACGTCAGGAACGGCACGGCCGCTTCCGGATTGCCGGACATGCGCTCCAGAAGGCCCATCGTTTGCTGGAACTCGGGATGCAGCGGCGCGGCCGAGAGAGCCCGCCGGGCGGACGTGCGCGCCTCGCTGAACCGGCCCAGATCCATCAGCACCAGGGCCCGCATCTCGTGGAGGTCGGCCCGATCCGGCCAGGCCGAGACCGCCTTGTCCGTGTCGGTGAGGGCCGCCTCCTCGCGCCCTGTCGAGTACTCGAACAAGGCCCGTACGATTTCCAGCGGGTCGCGCTGCCGCGCACCGTCCGCCGACGCCACAGCCTGCTGGACCCGGGCGTACCCCTCCTCGAAGCGGCCGGCACCGTACAGCGCGAACAGCTGGGCCACGACGACCTTATCGCGAGGCAGGGCCATCAGCCGCGTCGTCACCGCGTCCGCTTCCTCCGTGCGACCCAATCCCCGCAGCACTCCGATGTACCCAACCAGGATGTGGCCGTCCAGCGGAGCCATCTCGAGCGCCCGTTCGTAGCCCCACAACGCATCCTCGTAGCGCGTCATCAGGCGCAGGGCATCCGCGGCGAACATCATCGGCACCGGATCGCCCGGCTGCTTGGCCATTTGCGTGCGCGCCAGGTCGAACGCCTCCTGGTAGCGCCCTTCGAGGATCAGCAAGTGCGGGTGCGACACCCTGCGCCCGACCATCAGGTCCGAGAGGGCGCCCATGTGGATCGTGCTGAAGACGGCCAGCGCTGCCACGGGCAGGGCCCACTCCGGGTAGCCGGTCGCGATCAGGCCGAAGAAGACGGCGGCGACGAAGATCAGGCCGACGACCCGCGAGGCCGTCTCGGCCGGCCTGCCCGTGACGAGCGTCGTCAGGTCCCGGAGGACGTTGCCACCGTCCAGGCCCGGGAAGGGCATCAAATTGAGGAAGCTCCAGCCCAGGTTGACCCAGAGCAGGTCCTCGATCAGCGGCTCGCTGCCCAGGGCGGGCTTGAGCAGCACGAGCAGGGCGACGAAACCGCCGAAGACGACGCCGATGAGCGGGCCCGCGGCCGAGACCAGGATCATCTGGCGGGGCGGCAGGCGAACGCCCATCGTGGCGCCGCCGGCGGCGTACAGGCGAATGGACGGCGAAACGCCGAAGGCGTCGAACATGGCCGCGTGAGCCAGCTCGTGCATCAGCACCGAGAAGGTGACCACGGCCAGCCACTCCGGGAGCTGCTCCGGCGTGCGCCAGGCCAGGCCGAGCAGCAACATGACCCCGATGAAGTCGACGCCGATAGCCACCGGGAAGCCGACGAACTTGAACTTGATGGCCACGCTGTCCATTCGGACAGGATACGCGCCGGGGCGACTCCGGAATCGGGGCCTGGGGCTAAGCCGGTGTGGCCGCCCGGCGGGGCTTGCCCGGCTCCGGCACCCACTCGCCGAGCGAGCGAACCTCCGCCAGGCCGGCCCTAACGTCCGGATCCAGGGCCTCGGCCGCGGCGATGGCCGTTTCCATGGCCGTCAGGCAGAGAACGCCCTGGGCCGTGGCGGTCAGGCGGATCTCGACGGCGTCGCGAACCGGGCCGGATTTGGGCGATGGCGTGTTGACCACGAGCCGCACCGTGCCGCCCGCGATCAAATCCAGGATCGCCTTCTGACCCGGCCCCGCCGCCTCCGCGACCTTGGCCACGACCTCCGCCTCGTAGCCCAGCTCACGTAATTCCGCGGCCGTGCCGGCGGTGGCCGCGAACCGGTACCCGGCCCGAGCCAGAGCCCGGGCCACTCTCGGCAGGCCGTGCTTGTCGCGATCCGCGACGGAGAGCAGGGCCAGGGCGCCGTCGGCGCCGGGCCGGAACGGGATGAGCGCCGCTCCCTGCATCGCTTTGGCGAGGGCCACGCGCGGATCGGTGTGGATGCCGATGACCTCGCCCGTGGATTGCATGCCCGGGCCCACAGACGGATCCACGCCGCGCAGCTTGGCCGTGGAGAAGGCCGGGGCCTTCACGGCGACCAGCGGCGGCTCCGGCAGCAGCCCGTTCGGCCAGCCCATGTCCGCCAGCTTCTGGCCCAGGGCGATTCGGACGGCCAGCTTGACCATCGGCACGCCCGTGACCTTGCTCATGAACGGCACGGTCCGCGAAGCCCGCGGGTTGACCTCGATCAGGTACACCCCGTCGTCGCGGACGATGAACTGGGCGTTGACCAGGCCGTGGACGTCCAGCGCCCGCACGATCCGTTCCATCGCTTCCACGATGAGCATCTGGTCGCCGCGCGAAACCGTCTGCGGCGGGAACATGCCGACCGAGTCGCCCGAATGGACGCCCGCCCGCTCGATGTGCTCCAGCAGGCCCGGGATGAGGACTGTCTCGCCGTCCGCGATGGCGTCGACGTCCACCTCGACGCCTTCGAGATAGCGGTCGATTCGGACGGGCTTGTCGACGTCCACCTCGGTCGCGCGAGCCAGCTGGTTGACCAGGTCCGAAGGCGAGTAGCTGAAATCGATGGCCAGGCCGCCGATGACGAAGGACGGCCGAACGATCACCGGGTAGCCGATCTGGTCGGCCAGCGCCAGCGCCTCCTCGATCGAGCGGGCCATGCCGCCTTCCGGCTGCGGGATTCCGAGCGACTCGACCAGGTTGGCGAATTGGATGCGGTCCTCGGCCTGATCGATGGTCTCCAGGTTGGCGCCCATGAGCGGGATACCCGCTTCGGCGAGGGGCCCGGCCAGGTTGAGGGGCGTCTGGCCGCCGAACTGGACGAAGGCGGGCAACATGCCCGCACCCTCCGGCGACTCGGCTTCCACAACGGAACGAACGCTCTCCGGATCGAGCGGCTCGAAGTAGAGCCGGGAGCTGGCGTCGAAGTCCGTCGAGACGGTCTCCGGGTTGGAGTTGACCATGACCGCCTGCCAGCCGAGGTTGCGCAGCTCGGCCGCGGCCTGGACGGCGCAGTAGTCGAACTCGATCCCCTGCCCGATCCGGACCGGACCGCTGCCGATGACCAGCGCGGCCGGCCGCTGCACGGGCGGCAACTCCGGCTCGGAACCCGCGGCGGCGTAGGTGGCGTAGAAGTACGGCGTCTCCGCGGCGAACTCGGCGGCGCACGTGTCCACCATGGCGTAGCCCGGAACCAGGCCCAACTCCATGCGGGCCAGGCGGATCTGCTCGGCCACCACGCCCTGGCCCGCCATCTGGGCCAGGTCCTTGTCCCCGAAGCCTTCCCGCTTCACCGTCGCCAGGAGAGTGGCCGCGTCATCGTCCCGTGGATCGGCGATCCGCTTGCCGTAGCGCCGGACCTCGCGCTCCAGGCCGATGGCCCGCTCGAACTCGGCCAGGAACCAGGACGTGATGCCGGTCACGCCGCGGATCGTCTCGGCCGGCATGCCCCGCCTCAGCAGGGCCAGGATCCGCCAGAACCGCGAGTCCGACGGGGCCAGGAACCGCTTCAGGATGATCGGATAGGCCGCCCGTTCGGCGTGTCGCTCCGCCTCGCACAGCAGGCCGCCGCCGTCGATCGGCAGCGGCACCGGCTCGGACGGGGCCGGCTCCATCAGGTAGTCGAGCGTGGCGCTCCAGCCCGGGTTCTCCGCCAGCCAGCCCGCGCCCGCCTGTTCGAGCCCGCGGAGGGCTTTGTTCAGGGCCGAGCCGAAGGTTCGGTCGATGGCCATGACTTCGCCGGTCGCCTTCATCTGGCTGCCCAGGGTTCGGTCGGCGTTGGGGAACTTGTCGAACGGGAAGCGCGGCAGCTTGACCACGACGTAGTCGAGCGCGGGTTCGAACGCGGCGACTGTAGTCCCGGTCACGACGTTGGGGATTTCCGCCAGGCGCCGGCCCGCTGCGATCTGGGCCGCCACGCGCGCGATCGGATAACCGGTCGCCTTGCTGGCCAGGGCGGAGGAGCGGCTGACGCGGGGGTTGACTTCGATGACCGCGTAATCGGTGTAGTCGGGCGAAAGCGCGAACTGGACGTTGCAGCCGCCTTCCACCCCCAGGGCCCGAATGATGTTGAGGGCGGCGCTGCGGAGGCGCTGGTGGACAGGATCCGGCAGGGTCTGGACGGGCGCGACGACGATCGAGTCGCCGGTGTGGACGCCCAGCGGGTCGACGTTCTCCATCGAGCAGACGGCGATGCAGGTGTCGTCCGCGTCGCGCATGACCTCGTATTCGATCTCCTGCCAGCCCACCAGGCAGCGCTCGATCATGACCTGGTGTATGGGGCTGAGTCGCAGGCCGGTCCGGGTGCGCTCCCAGTAGGCGTCCTCGGTCTCGACGATGCCGCCGCCGGTGCCGCCCAGGGTGAACGCGGGCCGGATGATCGCCGGCAGGCCGATCTCGTGGAGGGCTTCTCTGGCCGCCTGTTCTCGGGCCTCCTCCGTTTCGCCCTCGACGATGCAGCTCGGGGCATACGGCTGGCCGATCCGGTCCAGCAGGTCACGGAACAGCTCGCGATCCTCCGCCATCTCGATCGCCTCGAGGGGCGTGCCGATGAGCCGGACGTTGTACTTATCCAGGACACCGGCCTTGGCAAGTGCGACTGACAGGTTCAGGCCGGTCTGGCCGCCGAGCCCCGCCAGCAGCCCCTCCGGCCGCTCTTTGGCGATGACACTCTCCAGGGCCTCGACGGTCAGCGGCTCCAGGTAGACGGCGTCCGCCACCTCGGCGTCCGTCATGATCGTGGCCGGGTTGGAGTTCACCAGGATCGTGCGAACGCCCTCAGCCCGCAGCGCCCGGCACGCCTGCGTCCCCGCATAGTCGAACTCGGCCGCCTGCCCGATCACAACCGGGCCGCTGCCGATGATGAGCGCGCTCTTCGGTTTGGTGCCGGGCTTGGCGCCCTGCGCCGCCGCGGCACCGGTCGGTTCCGGCTGCGCCACGTCCCGTCCCGTCATACAAAAAAGCCACCGGCCTTGGGGGCTCGGTGGTCCAGCTTACACGCGCACATCACTTCTCCTCCCCGGCCTCTCAGGACCGCGAGTCAAACCGCCGGCAAGCCGCCGCTTTGACATTCGCCGGGCTCACAGACCCGGCTTCAGGGGCTGCGGGGAGTGTAGCAGGAAGCCATGGGGGTCGAGACTATGCCTGGCGCCACCACCAGACAATGGTTGCAGTCATGGGGTCGACCCGACTTCCCCCCACATACAGCGACGGTGGCGCCGAATCACGGCGTCCAGGCAGGGGCCCACAGCTAGCCAACTGTCACAGAGCAGACATCCCTCCAAGGGACCGGCCTGCTACCGTCGGTCCTCGAAAGGGGCGCGGGTGCTGGCCAGGGTACGAACGTCATGGAGAACAGCCAACGGCGTCCAGAGGGCGGTCGCTGGAATTCCCTGTTGGGCCCAGCCGACTGTCCTGGCGTTGGTGCTCGCGCTGGTCGCATGGCCGCTCGTGGTAGCGACCTGGGACATTGGCTACCGAGGCCAGTACGTCGGAGCCTCACCTGTGTTGGCGTCTCGATGGACCGCTGCTGGAGGCGGCGTCTTCCTCTCGGCGTTGGTGGCCGGGTCGGTTGGCGGCTGGTTGCTGCGGCGGAATGCACGGACGGGTGCCATCCTCACGTTCCTGCTCGCGCTGGCCTCCGCCATCGTAGGGGCGCAGTTGCTCCCCGCATACCTTGGTCAGAACGTGGCCTGCTGGGTATACGGCCCGGGTCCCGCAATGCCCTGTGATCCCGTCACCGCCACAGGGCGAGTCATCGTCGAGGATCTGCAGTCTCTCCCTTTGCTCCTCCTGTTCGCGCCGCTGGTCCAACCGGTGGCAGTGCTCACCCTCGCGCTCGGCGTGACCCTCTGGACTCGGCTTCTGACGCCTGCCCGGCGCACGGTGACGAGTCCCGCGATCTGACGCTCCGCCTTCGAGGCGGCCATCCGGGCGGCCAAAGGCGCGTCCTCCGTCCGAACCCCGTCCTCCGTCCGTCCTTTCGGCCGAAGGCCAAGTCGGCCGCAGCCGCTCGTTCGCCGCAGGCCGTTCGCCGACGCGGGCTGCCCGCTTCTGCGAAGATGCGCTGCCCCGGTCGAGGTGGCCGGACGAGGAGCCAAAGGCCGCGGCCTTTGGCTTTGAGAGGACGTCCGACATGGCACGCGCAGACGAGTTCGAGAGCCTTCCCTCCTTTCGAGCGCAGCTCTAAGCGGAGGCGAGGGATACCCGTCGGAGACCCACGTTCGACGCGGGTCGCGGGTGGTGCACGCGGACAAGGAGCTGGTCGAGAAGCTCGGCCGCAACGACCTGTGTCCGTGCGGGTCGGGGCTGCGCTTTCAAGCGCTGCTGTCTGAGCTCGGGCGAGTTCGACGGTAGCGAGCGGGATAGCTACGAACGGTAGGCGGCGGCGAACATGCTCAACGCAGCCGTAACCGCCGACCTCAGGTGTCCGTCGGGGTTTCGTCCCATCGGTTCCCGGGCGCGTACCCGCATAACCAGTTGAGCGCAAAGTGGCGCTCCACCGTGATCGAGCGGACTGCCGACCATTCTTTGGCCGTCAGCGAGTGGTAGGGCTTGCCGCAAGCGGCGAAGTCACCGGCCATCGTTGTGGCGATGCCATCTCGCACTGCCTGCTCGGCGGCAACCCGGATGATGTCCTCGTAGCTCTTCAGCCCGTTCGCCGCCATCGAGGGCGTCGGCTCGAGCTTGTCGCCCATCTCGATCAGCTGGCGAGTTCGGCTTCGCCAGTGCCAGAGCTCAGCGGCGTCCCGCATTCGGCCGATCTCCCCATCCGGTCGGAGCCTTGCCCCTTCGACAAAGGCGGCTGCACCCTCGGGCGAGTAGCCCTTGAGGATCTCTACGCTGGGCTGAACGTCGAATGAGGGTAGCTGGGGTAGCTTGCCGAGCGCCCAGAGAAGAACCTGGAATGACTCCAGCCGCCACTGCGCATCGGACTGCTGGGCCTCGGTCATGGTGAGCATCGTCGAGGCGGCGAATTCGCGCTCGAGCGGAGACATCTGCGCTTTCAGGGAGCCCAGCTGCTCCCAGGAGTCGTTCGCCCTCTTCTTGGCCTGATCGGCGAACTCCTGGCGATCCGTTGGCGACCAACCGGCCATCATCTGGGCGAGCATGTCGCGCGGAGGCGCGGCCAGGGCGTGAAGCACGACCAAGTGGAGGATGAGCGTGCGAGCCGCAACCTCCGATGGCTTCGGCCGCACCTGAGCATTTGGCACACCCATCTCCGGAGACCCTCCTCGACCGTTTGAGCTTCGAGCCGATTGAAGGATAGGCCGAGAGCCTGCCGGACGGTGACGAGGACACGCATGCTCTCGGTGTGACCGCCACTGGGCCGAACGCCGACCACGACGAGCAGTTCTACTTCGAGCGTTGGCGCGGCCCCCCTCCGGTTAGGTCGGCTCGACCCGGAGCCTCCCGCACGAGTCGGCAACGCAGGCGTCCTGGAGCCAGGATCGAGCGCCGTGCGACCGACTCGGCGTCGAAAGCGAAGCGGGGTCGCGACAGGACCTCGCGGTACTGGGCGACGATCCCAGCGTCTACTTCAGATGCGATCTGACAAGTATCGAGAACAGCTCCTGCGAGTACTGGTAGCCCTTCTCCTTGTGCGGGAAGCCCTTGTCGAATTCCGCGGCTTCGGCTGCATTCAGATCGTAGACGTCGCTGTGGCGGAACTTCCACTGGTGTCCGCCGAACGCACCTTCGTTGAGCTCGAGCGCCAGCATGCCCAACGGATAATCCCCGTTCATGTCACTGATGTTCAGGTCCCTGGCGCTCTTGAAGCCGTGCTTGCAGTAGTTGTGCGGATCGCCCAGGATCACGATGCCGTTGACGCCTCTCTCGCGTACCAGGGTCCTGGTGTGCTGGATCAGCGCGCCGCCGATGCCCCGGCGCTGGTATTCGGGATGAACGCACACCGGCCCGAAGGTGACTATCTCCATGACTCGGGCTTGCTCGTCCGTGACCCAGGACCTGGTGTAGAGAATGCTGCCCACGATTCTGCCGCCGAGTTCCGCGACGAAATCCAGCTCCTTGATGAAGTCGGGGTGCGACCTCATGGCGTGGACCAGGTAGTGCTCGTCGCATCCCGGAACGTACAGATTCCAGAACGCCTCGCGGGTCAACACCTCAACGTCCCGATAGTCCGCTTTGGTTTCGTTTCGAATTCGAATGTCCATCTAGAGAGGCCCTCTGAGATCCAGGAGCCCGGGCGGCCCCGGCCTACTCAATGGGTTCGAGCACGAAGACCGGTATCTGGCGGTCGGTCTTCTTCTGGTAGTCAGCGTAGTCGGGCCAGGTTGCCAGGGCGCGGACCCACCACAGGGCTTTCTCCTCGCCCGTAACCTCGCGTGCCATGTAGTCGCGTTTGGTGGCGCCGTCCTGCAGTTCCACGTGCGGATTCGCCTTCAAGTTGTAGTACCACACGGGGTTCTTCGGAGCGCCTCCCATTGAGGCCACCACGGCGTAGACGCCTTCGTGCTCGACGCGCATCAGAGGGGTCTTGCGGAGCTTGCCGCTCCTCACACCGACCGATGTCAGGACGATCACCGGCCGGCCGCGCAGGTCCCCGCCGCGTGTGCCGTTCGTCGACTCGTAGAGCTCAACCTGGTCGCGGGCCCATTTGGCGGTGCCCGGTTCGTATTCACCGGTCAGGGGCATTTCGCAATCCTCCTCAACCGAGTCTACCGCTCGGTCAAGCGTCGTCCGTCACCCCGAGCAGACGATCGCTGCGCCAGACGCGGACGACCCGCACGCGATCCGAGTGGGGCTCAGGCCGGGCCGAGGTTCATGTTCTCGCCGGCCCTTTGCGGCCAAGCCATCTATTGACCGAGGCGGAGTATTCCGCGTACTCGGCGCCGAACTTGGCCGCGAGGTATCGCTCCTCGGGGAAGATCAGGACGTAGAGGCAGACGACGATCGAGACCGGCAGTGTCACCAGTACCCAGAGCGCGTCAAGGGTCAGGCCAACGCCCGCCAGGGCAACCACGGCAGCGAGATAGAGGGGATTCCGAGTCATCGCGAACACGCCCGTCGTGACGAGCCGGCTTGTGGGTTGACCGGGGTCGGTGGGTTGCCCAAAGCGAGCCAGCTCGCGACGAGCCAGGACGAGGACCCAGAGCCCGGCGGCGATGAGAGCCACCCCTGCAGGAATGGATCCCTGTCTGATCGGTCCCTGCGGCAGGGCGAGGGGGGCCGCCAGCTGCATGCCGATGCCGGCGAGGAGTGGGGCTCCGAACACGACCTCCGCTATCTCCCAGCGGCTCTTGTGCGCGGCGTCTGAGTTCGCCATCCGCCCTTCCTGCCTCGAAGGCCGTCCCTCTACTCTCGAAGCGGCGACGCGCGGGCTACTCGCCGCCGATCGGCTCCTCGGAGAGCGGGATGACCTCGCAGGTGCAGATGCCCCAGCCCGGCTCCAGGAACTTCTGGACGTCCTCGAGCCAGTCTGCCTCCAGCAAGTAGTAGATCGTGTGGCGCGAGAAGTCTCCCATCACGCGGTCGAGCTTCACGCCGGGAGCCTCAGGGTTGTACAGCGTCTTGGTGCCGCCGTTGTCTTTGGGGCACGTCTCGGGCGCGTGCCACTGCTTGACCAGGAATAGCATCGGGGCGCACCTCGTCTCGCGAAAGCCGATCCAAGCGGCGGCATGATACGGCACCGATCGGCCCCGCGCCCCGGGCCAGTCTTCCCCAAAAAGGGGTCCCTTCTGGGGCCCTCGAACCGCCGAGCCACGGACGCGGTCGTCGCTTTGCTACGGCAGAGCCTCGAGGGCCGCCTCCAGCTTGGCGACACCGGCCGGGTTGGCCGGCAGTGGGGCGTCCGACTTCACGGCCGGGAGGATGTAGCTCTCGAATACGTCGTAGGGTTGCTGGAAGTTCTCGCCGCTGAGGTCGGCTGTGAAGACCACTTCCAGGTCCTGTGCCGGCACCATGGTGATGTACTGACCGCCCATGCCCTGGGCCGAGATCGCGCCGTGGGTCTGGAGCCACAACAGATATCCGTACCCGGATCGCTTCTCGCTTTGCATCATCGGGTCGATGTGGCTCTCGAACGAGGCTTTGACCCAGCTTGCCGGGACGACCTGCTGGCCGTCCCACCGGCCGTTCTGAAGGTAGAGATACCCGAGCGCGGCCATGTCGCGTGGGCTCATCGTGATGCCGAAGCCGCCAATCTCGAGACCGACGGAATCCGTCTGCCAGTACACATCGGTGATGCCCAGAGGGCCGAACAGATAGGCATTGGCAAAGTCGATCGGTCTCATGCCCGTCGCCTTCTGGAGGATGGCGAGGAGCAGCCCGGGGGCGCCCGTGTCGTAGTAGAACTTCTCGCCTGGGGCCGCGGCCATGGGCCGATCAAGCACGTACCGGACCTGAGAGCCGCTGCGCATCATCGCTTCGTTGTCCGTGTCTTCCGACCAGGCCAGGCCCGAGGACATGCTCAGCAGGTCCTCGATCGTTATGTCCTGCTTGCGGACGTCGTTGTTGGCGAGCGCTAGATCCGGGAAGTAGTCCAGGACCTTGTGATCGACGCTGTCGATCGCCCCTTGACCGATGGCGATCCCGATCAGCACGGCGGTGACGTCCTTGGTGATCGAGTAGACCTCCTGGGTGCGATCGGCGCCGTACGACCCGAAGTACTTCTCCACCACGATGGTGCCGTGGCGGATGACGATCATGCTGTGGAGGTTGATCTGCTTCGCCCCGATCTCCGCCGCGGCCTGGGCCAGCGTTTCGGAGTCCATGCCCTGCTCTTCCGGCGTGGAGGTCGGCCACGTCCGGGCAGGATTCGAGGCCGCGGGCGTCGGCTGCGAGGTCGGACCGGAGCATCCGCTCGTCAGCAGTGCCGCCAGCAGAAAGACCCCGGTTGAACTGTCGAGGCGACGCCCCACGCTTATCTCCTACCCTGCAACAACTTGCGCCTAACAAGCAAATAGTGCTGGACGGGACACGGCCCGGTCAAACGATCTGGCGCCGGCCGGGACTTTCGCCCGGATGTCGCTACCCGATGGACGCGACGGCCGCAGCGGCGCCGATGGCGGCCAGCTCCGCGTCTTCCTCCTGCGTGAGGCCGCTGACGGCGACCGATCCGATAACCGCGCCGTTGACGACGACGGGCACGCCGCCGCCCCAGCCCACGATGCGCGGATCGCCGTAGTAGGCCATGTCGAAGCCGCTCTGGGGATCGCGCGACGCCTTGCCCAGATCCCAGGACGGTTTGCGCTCTCGAGCCGCGGTGAAGGCTTTGTTTGCCGCGATCGTCGTGGACGGCAGCGGGGCGCCATCGAGGCGCAGCAGGCCGACGAGCTCGCCGTGATCGTCGGCCACAGCTATCACCGCGACCTTGCCGCGTTTGACCAGCTCATCCTGGATGGCCGCGATCGCGGCCTGAGCCTCCACGTGGCCGATTGTCCCGATCGTCTGCACGGCTGCGCTCCCGGCTTCGTTTCTCTGACCATACACCGACCCGGGGGTGCGGCGTGGCGGGGCACGGTGCGTCGCGGCGAGAGCCCACGCTCGCGGAGCGCCGTTACGGCTGCCATCGATTGGCCGGCGTCCGGGAGATGGCCCGCTCGGCCGGGCCGAGCTAGAGGCCGGGCCGGCCGGCCGGGTCGGTGGCGGCTACTCGAGCACTTTCGTCATGAACGTGCTGTTGGGATCCGGCCCGTAGTCGCCGAACGGCTCGGTCTCGACGAAGCCGAACTTCGTGTAGAGGGCGCGCGCCGGGGCGTAGAAGTCACCCGACCCGGTCTCGAGACTCAGGCGCGCGTAGCCGCGGGCCACGGCCTCGTCGCAGATCTGGGCCAGCATCGCCCGGGCCACTCCCCTGCCCCGGTACGCGGCCGCGGTGCGCATCGACTTGACTTCGGCGTGGGTTTGGTCGAGCCGCTTGAGGGCCCCGCAGCCGACGAGCCGATCGCCATCCCAGACGCTCCAGAACGTGACCTCGGGCCGGCGCAGGCCGTCGAGATCCAGGGCGTGGCAACTGCCCTCCGGGGATTGGGCGTGCATGTCGCGGAGATGTTCCTCGAGGAACGCCGCGACCTCGGGTCCGCGGAGGTCGTCAAGACGGATCAGCACTTGTGGGTCCTCAATTGCAGCCGAACTGTTCTCGCCGCCGCGCCCGAACGGCCACCGGCAATCGGCCACCGCCCGGCCCACCGGCTACTCGCCAATGTCCTCCGCCCAGAGCGTGGGGTGGTCCCGCATGAAGTCGGCCATGAGCTGGATGCAGCGCTGGTCCTGAACGACCTCGATCGCGACGCCGCGCGATTCGAGCCACTCCTCCTCGCCCATGAACGAGCGGTTCTCGCCGACGATCACGCGCGGGATCCCGTACAGCAGGATGGCGCCGCTGCACATCGAACAGGGCGAGAGCGTGGTGTAGAGAGTGGCGGCACGGTAGAAGGACGCGGGCCGGCGCCCAGCGCGTTCCAGGGCGTCCATCTCACCGTGAAGGATGGTGCTGCCGCGCTGAACCCGGCGGTTGTGGCCGCGCCCGACGATTTCGCCCGAATGGACCAGGACGGAACCGATCGGGATGCCACCCTCGGACACACCAAGCTCCGCCTCTTCGATAGCCGCGAGCAGGAACGGGTCCATCACAGCGCAACCTCCGGGAACGACGCGACGAACATCTCATCAGGGCCGAATTCTATGGGGGCTGGCGGCGTCACGATTTCGGCGCGCCCGGTCGCCAGCACGTCCGCCAGGGCCGGCTCGCTGACGTAGAGCAGCTCCAGGTGCTTGGTATCGAGAATGCGCACGATCCGGGCGTCCGGCGCTTCGACCTTGATGGCGCAGGCGATGGCGATGAAGAGGGCCTGTCTGTCCGTGTCCACCGTCAGGGCGATACGACCGCCCTCCGGCGTCTTGGCCGTGATGCAATTCATGTAGGTCTTGTGGGCGTCCATCTTCCGGGCGGCCCGGCGCAGCACGACGTCGGCCATGCCGATGCCGACGGCGTTGCCCTCGGTCTCGGCGGTCAGGTCGCGGACGACGATCCGCTGGATGTTCGGGCCGGCGCCCGTGGGCCCCGTGTAGTACCGGCCGACGACGTTCGAATCCATCCCGAGTCCGCTGATGTCCTTGCCGATGCGGTCGACGACGAGGATGTCCATGTCGTCCAGGGGGAGCCGGCCCATTCGCTCGCGGGCCATCACCAGCAGCTCCCGTTCGCGGGTCAGGATGCGGTCGCGTGGCACGGCCTCGACCTGCAACAACCGCGAGTAGCCGTTCTCGACGAGGGCCAGGCCGAACGGGATGTTCACTTTCGAGAGGGTGTACTGGCCCACCGCCGGGATGAGCTCGTGGAACGTGGCGAAGCCCTGGCGATGGAAAGTGTCGGCGCCCTTCTGCTTGCCCAGCCCGATCGCGATCATCTTCATCAGACCGCTCTCGATCTCGCCGGTAAAGTCCGTGTGGGGCTTGACTCGGTTGACCGGGACGATCGCGTCGGCGCCGTCGAAGGCGTGGCGGTCTACGAAGACCGGGACGCCGGGGCGCACCTCGCCGAGTTCGACCGTTCCCATGCTCGAGCGGATCTCGCAGCCGATCGACTCGGGCGTCATGCCGTAGGACGCGAGCACTTCGAGCTGGCCCTCGGCCGTGGCTCCGCCGTGGCTGCCCATCGCCGGCACGACGAAGACCTCGAAGCCGCGGGCGCGCATCCATCCCACGGCGGCGCGCACGACCTCGTCGATGCGATCGATGCCCCTGCTGCCGACCGCAAGGCAGACTCGCGATCCCGGCTTCAGCGTTCCCTTGACCGGCTCGAGGGCGGCCGCCACCGCGGCGGCCACGTCGCCGACCTCGGTCGGGTCGAGGCTCTGCCGGACCAGGGCCCAGCGCGGCAGGCTGCCGTGTATGAACTCGGTGAAGGGTTCCGCCGCGCGATCCTGTGAGGGCGCCTCCACCGGCACGGGTGGGTCGGCGAGCGTCTCGGGCGTGGGCGCGGGATGAGGGGTCTTTTCGCGGTCCATGGGTGTGGCGCGCCTCGGGCTGAATGTCGCTTCGAACTCTACAACGACCGGTCTCCGGACCGGCGCCCGGCGCTCGGGCGCGGCCGGCATATGGGATGTATGGTAGGCAGGCCGATGGCCCAGAGAACCCTTCCCAACGACCGCCCGCGCGAGACCCTCCGGGCCCGCGTCCGATCGAGCTCCGCCGGCGCCGACGCGGCCCTGGTGGAGCGTTTCGAGCGCCTGCTGGATATCGTCGAGGGGTTGGGTTCGTGCGTGCTTGCCCTGTCGGGCGGCATCGACTCGAGCTTCTTGCTGGCGGTCGCGGCGCCACTCCTGGGCGAGCGGTGCCTGGCCCTCACGGCAGATTCGGCGGCAGTGCCGGAGTGGGACCGCCACGACGCGGCCTCCGCGGCCACCGACGCCGGCCGGTACGGAGCGCGCTGGCGGACGATCGACACCAAGGAGCTCGACGATCCGAGGTACGCCCGCAACCCGCGCTCGCGGTGCTACTTCTGCAAGCTCGAGCTGTACGGGGCGGCCTCCGAGATAGCACGGGCCGAAGGCTATGCCTGGGTCGTCGACGGCACGAACGCCTCGGACACGCAACGGCTCGACCGGCCGGGCATGTCCGCCGCCGCCGAGTTGAGCGTCCGCTCGCCCCTCGCCGAAGCGGGCATCGTCAAGGAACAGTTGCGATCGCTGGCCCGCGCCATCGGAGTGGCGGACTGGGACCGGCCCGCCTCCGCCTGCCTGGCCAGCCGGATCCCGTTCGGCGAAGAGATCACGGCCGATCGCCTCAGGCGCGTGGAGGCCGCCGAGCTGGCTCTCCGCGGGCTCGGCTTCCGCCAGGTTCGGGTGCGCGACTTCGGCAGTCATGCCCGCGTGGAGGTCGAAGAGACGGACATGGGGGCACTGAGCACCAGATCGGACGTCATCGACGACCGCCTCATCGAGCTTGGCTTCATGAGCTGGGCTCCGGCCGTGTACGCGGGCTCGGGTGCCGGCGATAGCCCCGGCGGAGCCGGAGATAGCTCCGGCGGCGCGGACGAGGGCGCCGCCGCACCTCCTGCTTGACCCTCCCGCCTGAACGTCCCGCCAGAACCTCCTGTCTAGATCGTCATTGCGCCGAAGCCACCGTCCACGCGGACGAGGGCCCCGGTCACGAAGCCCGAGGCGCGCTCCGAGGCGAGCCAGATCATCGTCCCGACCAGCTCCTCGGCCTCGCCCAGGCGGGCCGCCGGCGTGTGACGCAGGATCGACTCGATGCGGCTGTCGTCGAGCAGCTTCCGGTTCTGCTCGGCCGGGAAGAACCCGGGCACGATGGCATTGACCCGGATCTTGTGAGGCGCGAGCTCGCGAGCCAGGTAGCGGGTCAGGATGTTCATGCCGGCCTTGGAGACCGAATAGCTCAGAACGCGAGACAGCGGAATCTCCGACGAGGCCGACGAGAAGTTGATGATCGTCCCGCCCCGGCCGCGATCGACCATGGCCTTGCCGAAGACCTGGCAGGCGATCAGGGCCGAAGTCAGGTTGGTATCCAGAACGCGGTGCCACTCCTCCAGGCCCAGGTCGAAGAACGGGGTCGAGCTGTTGATGCCGACCGCGTTGACCAGGATGTCCACGGGGCCGAGCCGCCTCGCCACCTCCGCGCTCGCCTGTTCGACGGAGGCCTTGTCCGAGGCGTCCAGGACAAGGGCGGCGGCCCGTGTGCCCTCGGCCTCGAGCGCGGCGACGAGTTCGTCGGCTCGCTCCTGGGAGCGATCCAGGACGGCTACAGCGGCGCCCGCCCGGCCGAAGCCGCGGCATACGGCGCCGCCCAGGACGCCCGCTCCTCCGATAACCGCCGCCACTCGACCGGTCAGGTCGAAGAGGGCTGTGCCTGCCGGCCTGCCGGCCGCGTCTCGGTCGCCGGCCGAGCCGGCGTTGTCTTCGGTCATCGTCACGACTCCTGGACCCAGGCGTGGGCCGGGTCGAAATAGGGGGCCATGCGGCGCCCGTCGCCGGCCATTACCCACAGGTAGTAAAGGGCGTAGCCGGGAGCCGCCACAACCGGGTGGTATCCACTCGGGATCGCCACCGCGTCCCCGTCCCGAACGATGAATGTCTCCGCGACGGCGTCGTCGTAGCGCATCTGGAGGCCGAAGCCGCCGACCGGGTCAAGCTTGTAGAAGTAGACCTCCTGCAACCGCACTTCCTCCGGCGGAGCCTCACGGTCGTGCTTGTGGGGCGGATAGGACGACCAGTTGCCGGGCGGGTTGATCGTCTCGCCCAGCAGCAGCCGGCTCGCGGGGTGTTCCGGACCCAGGATCGTCCTGACGTCGCGTCGCCAGTTGCCCCTGCCGGCCTCGCCGATCCGCTGGTCGGCCGGCCCGATGATCCGAGCGTTCGTGGGGGCATCCACACCGCCGGGCACCGTGGCGATCGCGAGTTGGGCAGGCCCCGCGGCCGTCAGGCTCAGCGCCACCCCGGGTGGAGCGTAGATCGTGTGACCGGGCCCCTCGAAGACGGACGATCTCCCGCCCGCGGTTCCCAGCGACCGGCCGTCCGCCTCGACGTTCACGGTGCCACTGAGCACGACGATCGCCGTCTCGAGCCGACCCGCCGATTCGAACGACCGGCCTGTCTCCAGGTCCGCCAGCGCGAGGCCGATGAGGTCGCCTTCCTTCGCAGGGGCGACGAGGGTTCGGATCATGGCCGTCCTTTCGGGTTTCGGCGCGCCGGCCCAGACCGGCGGTCTTGTGTCAGACTCGGTGTGTTCCGGTCATAGTGTTGCCGCAGCCGCGAGGAGACGCCAGTGGGTCGACGGACGCGTTGCGTTTGGGCCTGTCGCTCGGGATTTCGCGGCCGCTCGTTTCGGGAGCTGGTGGCGACACCGGCGGGATCGGGCGGCGACCGCCGCGCGCACCGCGGGCACCGCGGGCACCGCGGGCACCGCGGGCACCGCGAGACGACCAGATGAGCGGAACGCGCGCGCCTGGAACCACCACCACCATCGTCGTGATGGGCGTGGCAGGCAGCGGCAAGTCGACCGTCATGAGGGCCCTGGCGGACGATCTCGGGTGGCCGGCCGCGGAGGCGGACGACTTCCACTCCGCGGCCAACGTGGCGAAGATGCGCTCCGGCGTGCCGCTCACGGACGAGGACCGCTGGCCCTGGCTGGCAGCGATCGGGTCGTGGATCGGCGAGCGAGAGCAAGCCGGCGAGAACGCCTTGGTCACCTGCTCAGCGCTCAAGAGGAGCTACCGCGACGTGCTCCGGCGCGGTCACGAGTCCGTCCAGTTCGCCCATCTGGTCGCCGAACCGGCCGTCATCGCCGATCGTCTGGAGCGGCGGCGGGGCCACTACATGCCGGCCGCGCTCCTGCCAAGCCAGCTCGAGACGCTGGAGCCACTCGACCCGGATGAGCCAGGCGCAACGATCCGGGCAGATGCACCTCTTCCGGACGTCGTCGCCGACATCATGGCGCGGCTGACCTGACTACCATCATCTTCTCCTCGGACAAGGAAGCAGGAGGAACTCTTCCGTGCAGATCGGGCTTGTTGGACTCGGGCGCATGGGCGCCAACATGTCGCGGCGCTGGCTCCAAAACGGCCACACCGTCTACGGCTACGCCCGGACGAAGGCGACCGTGGACGGCCTGGTCGCCGACGGCGCGATCAGCGGCGGATCGATGTCGCTGGCGGACCTGGTGGCCAAACTTGAGAAGCCACGGGTCGTGTGGCTGATGGTCCCGGCGGCGTCGGTCGACGCCACGCTGGAGCAGCTCAGGCCGATGCTGTCGGCCGGAGACATCGTGATCGACGGCGGCAACTCCTACTACCGCGACGACATCCGCCGCTCCAAGGAACTGGAGCCAGCGGGCATTCGCTATCTGGACTGCGGCACCAGCGGCGGCGTGTGGGGCCTCGAGCGCGGCTACTGCCTGATGATCGGCGGGCCGGACGACGCGGTGGCCCTTCTCGATCCTATCTTCAAGGCGCTCGCGCCCGGCGTGGAGTCGGCCCCCCGCACGCCCGGTCGGTCGGGCGCGCCCGATACGGCCGAGCAGGGCTACCTTCACTGCGGCCCGGCCGGCGCCGGCCACTTCGTCAAGATGGTCCACAACGGCATCGAGTACGGCCTGATGGCCGCCTATGCCGAAGGCCTCAACATCCTCAACCACGCCGGCGTGGGCCTCGGCCAGCGTGAAATCGACGCCGAGACCTCGCCGCTGCGCGAGCCCGAGCTGTACCAGTACAAGCTGGACCTGCCGGCCGTGACCGAGGTATGGCGCCGCGGCAGCGTCATCGCTTCGTGGCTGCTGGACCTCACCGCCCAGGCGATGCACCAGAGCTCGGACCTGGCCGATTTCTCGGGTCGCGTGTCCGATTCGGGCGAAGGGCGCTGGACGAGCATCGCCGCAATCGACGTCAGCGCTCCGGCTCCGGTTCTGACGACGGCCCTGTATTCCCGCTTCACATCTCGAGGCGAGGCCGACTTCGGGGACAAGGTCCTCTCGGCCATGCGCTTCGGCTTCGGTGGCCACCTCGAGAAGAAGGACTGACCCGCCTCCGAGCCACCGCTGAACCGCGGACCTCGCTCCGAGCTGGGCGAGGTCCGCCCCGAGTTGCGCTGGGGTCCGCCCCGAGTTGCGCTGGGGTCCGCCCCGGCGGCAGGCCCTACAGCAGGCTCTCCAACACGTGCGCCCCGAGGTAGAAGGCCAGGGTCCCGCCGATGTACATGTACTCGACCCTGGGGCGTCGCTCCTCGTCGTCTCGGACGCCGGTCATGTCCAGCACGGCGTGGCGTATCAGGAACGTGTACAGCACGAAGTACATCACCGGGATGACGTGCACGTACCACGGGTAGTCGTCGAAATGGCGCCCGAACAGGGACAGGATCCAGCCGATCTGACTGGCGATGCCGAACAGGCCGAGCCCGGCGTTGATGAACATCCACTTGACTTCGTCTACTCCGAATATGGCCAGGTAGAAGATCAGGTACACGCCGATAGCGATGCCACCGTGCATGAACACCATCTCCAGCGGAACGCCGCCGTAGGCCATGGCGAAGCCGGCGCCACCGAAAGCCGCCATGTGAATCAGGAAGAACGGGTATATGAAGCCCCCGGGAATCTCGTCGCCGGCGTCGTAGGAGCGGCCGTTCACCGACAGGCTGCCGTGGAGCTTCATGGGCCAGGTCTCCGAGACGGGAATTCCGGCCTAGTCTGACGAAGGTTCGGCCACATTGCTGACGACCTTCAGCGCGACCACGAAGCGCGCACCATCCAGGACCGAGGGGTCCAGCCAGACGCGGCCGTCCATCGCCTCGACCAGCTTGCGGACGACGAACAGACCGACGCCCGCGCCGGGAGCGCGCCCCGACTGGCCCGGCGAACGCCAGAACAGCTCGAAGATGTGGCCGGCTTCCTCCGCGGCGACGCCCGGCCCGTGATCCCGGACGGAGATCAGCACCTCCTGCGCGTTGGGTTCGCGCCGGACGGCGACCTCGATCCGGCCCGGGGCGTACTTGGCGGCGTTGCTCAGAAGGTTCCGCATGACCTGGTCGAGATAACCTGGATCGCCGCGCGCCACGGGCAGCGACCGGTCGCATTCGAGATCGAACCGCGATTCCGTCCAGAGCCCCTGCTCGGCCTGCACGACCCGGGGCAGGAGACGGTCGAGCTTGATCGGCTCGCCGGTGGGCAGCATGGTGGCCAGCTCGATTCGTGACAGCACCATCAGGTTCTCGACGATGCGGTTCAGACGCCCCGTCTCCGCGGCGATGTCGTCGTACAGGCCTGTGACCGTCTCCGCATCCAGGTCCCCGGCTCGAATCTGGAGCAGCCGCGTAGCCGCCGCGATAGACGTCATCGGCGTCCGGAGTTCGTGGCTCAGGACCGCCATGAAGGCATCGCGGCTGGCTTCCCGATCCTTGCGATCCGTGATGTCGGCCGTGACGACCACGCCCGCCATGATCCGGCCGCCGGGATCGCGGATCGGCGCGGCGCTGATCGAGAGGACGCCCCGCGTGCCGTCGAAGCGCCCGATGAAGGTCTCTTCATCCACGACCGTCTCGCCCTGCAGGGCCCGGAACGCCGGTCGCTCCGGCAACTCATACGGACGGCCGTCCTGGTGGAACATGGGCCAGGCGGCATAGTCGGCCAGCGTCCGAGCTTCTTCCGAACCGTGCCAGACGGCGGCGGCAAGCGGGTTGCCGGCGATGATCGTGCCGTCGAGAGCCATCACCCTGACGCCCACGGGCATCTGGGCGACGATGGCCTCCAGGAGATGAAGCGAACGCCTTTCGGCTTGTTGCGCGCGCAGCCGTTCGAAGCCTTGCGCGGTGGCGGCGGCCATGCCCTCCAACCCGGTGCGTTCCTCCGTGGTGAAGATCCGCGGCGCGTCCCAGGCGATCGAGATGGCCCCGATCGTGCGCCCGGTCGCCGCGAGCGGGACCACGGCGGTGCCCTCGAAGCCCTCCGACCGGTAGCGTCCGGCCAGATCCGGCCAGCGGCGCTCATATTCCCCGGCGTCGCCGACATATACGGCCGCCCCGGTGCGGATCGTCTCGGTCAACGCCGACTCCGACGCCATTGAGACATGGTCGAATTGGTTGCGGGCCTCTTCGGTCCAGCCGTACAGAGCCAGCAGGCCGGCCTGGTCGCCGTCCCGGTCGAGCATGTAGACGGCCGCCGCCATGGCTCCCTCCACATGGGCAACCTCCTCGAGGACGATCTCGGCCAGCGTCGCCTCGCTGACCGCCTCGAGGGCGCCGCGGGCGATCCTGGCGATGGCGGCCTGGCGTGCCACGGCCAGTTCCTCGGCCTCGTGGAGGCGGAGCCGCTCCAGCGCGGCGGCCGCGGAGTCGCTCAATACCTGGGCCAGGGCGACATCCCGTTCCGAGAAGTGGCGCGGCGACGGGGCCGTGAAACCTATGGCGCCGATGGCATCACCGCGATAGCGGAGCGGAATCGACAGGATGGCCGGCGGGATCGCGTCCTCGGCCAGCCCCGCCGCGACTTCCGGATAGCGGGCCGCGTACTCGGACGCGCTCGAGACCACGACGGGCTTGCCGGACCAGGCGGCCTCGGCTGAAGCGCTGGTCGTGCCCAACGGGATCCTGTCCAGGGCGACTCGACCGGCCGGTAGGCCGGCCAGGACCAGGTCCCCGGTATTCGGATCGACCAGGTGCAGGGCGGCGCGATCGGCGCCCAGCAGAGTGCGCCCCTCGGCGTATATCAGCTCGGCGACCCTCTCGACCGAATCGGCGACCTGCAGGGCAATAGCCACGCGGGATTCGCGGTCGATCGCCTCGCCGCGCTCGATAGATTGCGCAGCCAGGCTCGACAGGGCTAACAGGAACTTGTCCTCACCCGGGGCCAGCGCTCGCTCCCGGTCGAAGCCCAGGTGGATCACGCCGTCTATGCGCCCTCCGATGGACACGGGCAGGTCCGAGATGGCGCACAGGCCCCCCGCCTCGGCGAGGTCGGCGATGGCTCCGAACCGATCCCGGATCTCGCGCGGAGACGACAGATGGACAATGCGACCGCTCGCCGCAGCCTCGGCCGCCGGCGATTCCACGGGGACGCCGGCTTCCTTCACGTAGTCGGCGATCAGCCCGCCCAGGCACTGCTCGCGGCTCATGGAGAGCCTGCCGCCCCTGGCCTCCACGTAGGCCGCCCGATCGGCGCCGGTCGCCTCCCTCGCGCCGGCGACCACGGCGGTCACGGCCTGATCGCGGGTGATAGCGCCGCTCAGCCGGCTGCCCAGCTCCGCGAGCGACTCCAACCAGCGCTTCTCGATCTTGCCCCGGACCGACGTCATGCCCGATCCCCACTGGACGGCGAGAGGATCACGACGAAAGTCGTGCCTCCGGCACCGGACGGACGGGCCGAAAGTACACCCCGGCGCGCGGCCCTACAAGCCGAGCGGGCCGGGCATCAGCCACGGCGCTGGGTGGAGCCGGCCGCCTGAGCGGCCTGGGCGACCCTGAATTGCACGATGCGCCGGATGAGATCGAGCGGCACCGGCCGGCTCAACGGGAATTGGACCGAGCCCTTGCCCTGATGGAACTCGCTCAGCTCCGCCTCGAACTCCGCGACACCGTTCGGCGTCGGGTAGAAGCCGATGTGGCTGGCGTAGCCCGCGAAGTGGACGAGGTGGCGGCCGTTCAGGTCGAACGTGGGGATGGCGTAGCTGATGGTCTCGGTGGCGTCCGGAGCGACGGCCCGGATCGTGCTCCGGACCTCCTCCAGGATGCGCCTCGTATCGGGCGGAAAGCGGGAGATGTACTCGTCGATCGTCGCGGCCCGGGACGTGGCCAACTCTGATCCTCCTGTTTCGTGGACGCTACTCCATTCCGGAGAGGCGGCGCTGTAGTTCCGCGGTGTCGAGGTGCAGCGGCTCGGCCCGGCCGAGGGTGGGCTCCGGCTCTGCGCCGCCGTGGCGCGTGCGTGCGGCCGACACGAACCGGTCGAAGACGGCCACCGCGTCGAGCGGGCCGGGCCCGCCCTCAGGGTGATACTGCACCGTTTCGATGGGCAACGCACTGTGGCGCAGCCCCTCGACGGAGCCGTCGTTGAGGTCGATCTGACTGACCACGAAGCCGCTCTCCGGCGGGAGCGTTTCTGCCATGACCGTGACCTCGTGGTTCTGGGCCGTCACCTGGACGAGGCCCGTCTCGAGGTCCTTGACTGGATGATTGGCGGCGTGATGGCCGAAGGGCAGGCGCCTGGTGTCCGCGCCGGCGGCGCGGCCGATGATCTGGTGGCCCAGGCAGATGCCGAGTAGCGGACGGCCGTCGGCTATCACCTGCCGGGCCAGCGCCACGGGACCGGTCAGCCGCGCAGGGTCGCCGGGGCCGGGCGAGAAGACCACCCCGTCGATGGCCGGCGCCAGCAGGTCTTCGGCAGTGGCGGTGTGAGGCAGCACGCGCACGCGGGCCCCCCGCCGCCGCAGGCTGCGCACGATGTTGGTCTTGAGCCCGAAGTCGATTATCGCCACAAGAGGGCCGCCCTCGGACGGGTCGCCCTCGTCTCGAGGCTGGGCGGGCGACACCTGGGCAACGAAGTCCTGGTCCTCCCACCGCATCACGCGGCGGGCCAGTTCGCGGGCCTCTTCGACGTCCGTCTGGCCGGGGGCGGTCACGATGGCCCGGATCGAGCCGTTGGCGCGGAGGTGCCGGGCGAGTGAGCGCGTGTCGACGCCGGCGATGGCCGGGATGCCTGCCTCGCGCAGCATCGTGGCCAGCTGGCGAGCATCGTCCAGGACGGCCGCCGTGGCATTGGCCACGATCAAACCGCGCAACCACGGTCGCTCGGACTGGTCGTCGTAGCGGATGCGGCCGTAGTTGCCGATGAGCGGATACGTCATGACTACGAGCTGGCCGGCGTAACTTGGATCGGTCGCGATCTCCTGGTAGCCGGTCTGGCTGGTGTTGACGACCAGGTCACCCTCACCTGAGCTGAGGGCCCCGAATGCGACGCCCGGAAAGACGCTCCCATCGGCCAGCGCGAGTAACGCGGGGCCGTGGTCCCCCACTCTGGGGTCCACGACGGCGCTGGGGCGCGGGAAGGGCGGCGTCTTGCGATTGAGCCCAGGAAGCGATGCGGGCTGCGACAACGGCGGCTGGCTCATGCAAAAAGGCCACCGGCCGGTCCGGCACGGTGGTCCAACTTGCAGACGAACATCGACATCTCCTTTCCGGCCTCTCAGGACCGGTACGCCGGCCTCGCGGGACCGGGCGCCGGTCTCACTGAACCGGCGACAAAGGTTGACCGAAGGTTAGCACGACGTGGATCGCGCGTAGGACGGCTGCGCGCGCGAGACTTCGAGTGGCGGGTTGCGGGACGCGTCGCGAGGCGGGACGAGCGGACGGAGTACCGTGGCACGTTCCGACCGAGCCGGGCCGCTCCGCGGCGGCGTGATTGGGGAGTCCAGACCCTCCGCCGCGTTCCGATACCTTCACCACGGAATGAAATAACGAGAGGGTTTTCCGATGGCCGACTGCGAATGCCTGGGCGGGTGTCCATTCTTCAACGACAGGATGAAGGATATGGAGGGCATGACCACTCTGTTCAAACGTCGCTACTGCCTCGGGGACAAGACCACGTGCGCCAGGTACATGGTGTTCTCGAAGCTCGGCAAGCCGAGTGTACCGGCCGACTTGTATCCGAATCAGGCCGCCCGGGCCGCGGAGATGATCGCCGCCGGCTGAACATCAGGCCGCCGGTCTCCCGATGACCACCCGATCGCAGGGTATCCAGCCAACCCCTTTGGGCATGCTCCGCTTTCAGGTCTTTCTCAGGCGTCGGGCCTAGATTCCTCCATGCTGCACTGCAGCAACGAAGAACAACCCACAAGACGCCAGTGACGGGGCGTCTTTCAACAGCCAGCGGTCCGGGACACCCCCTCCCCGGGCCGCTTCGCTGTTTCTGGGCCAGCTAGATCCGCCCCGGATGTGGGCGCCGGCCGGCGCAGGAGCCCGGTCAGCGACGATTGGACCGGAGCAGCGCCTCGACTTCGCCCCTCAGCTTGCGGGCGACCGTCGCCCGGAGCAGCCACTCGAGGTAGTCCCGGTCGCGGCGGGCGATCTCGCCCAGCGACCAGCCGGCGTATCGCCCGAAGTCCAGCACCGTGCCCGAGGGCCGGCCGGGCGGCGGCCCGGCGTGGAAGGAGTCCGCGCGTGGCGCGGCCGAGGAGGCCCGGCCGGCCGAAGGCGCCCCGCCCGCCGAAGACGCACCGCCCGCGGGACTCGCGCCACCCGCCCAGGACGCGGCCGCCGGAGGTGAGCCCGTAGCCGGCGCCGTATACCGGCTCGAGACGGCTCGCAAGGCGTCGTACTCGGCCCGGCGGGCGGCGTCGCCGAGGACGTCCCAGGCATCGTTGATCTGGATCATGCGGCCCGGGTCCCCGCCGTGATCGGGGTGGTGTTTGCGAGCCAGGACTCGATAGGCGGCCCGGATGACGTCCGGATCGGCCTTGGGATGCACCTGCAGAATTTCGTAGAAGTCGACCATCAGGGAGAGGGTATCGATCCACCTGGCGAGCCTGCTATCCCCCGCCTGGGCCCCGGCCCGAACGTCCCATTCCGCCCGGCGACCGGCGCTCGGCCACAAACGCGGTCGCGGTAGAGGCGGAGCTGTTGCGGTCCCCGGCCCGCGGGCCCGTGCAGGCGGGATTCCGCAACAGATCGCTCCCCGTCTCAGCCTGCTCGGAGTAAAGTCCGATCACTCGTGAGCGTGGAACCCTTCCGCATTTCGCCGCCCAGCCCCGGAGCCGCCGCCATGTCCGAAGACCCCAGCCCCGACGACTTTCATCGTTCGCTGGTGGAGAACCTTCCGGACGGCGTGTACTTCGTCGAGCCCGACAGGACGATCAAGTACTGGAATCCCGGCGCCCAGCGCATCGCCGGGTTCAGTTCGGAGGAAATGGTCGGGCACCGCTGCTTCGACAACCTCCTGGCCCACGTCGACTCGAGCGGCAAGTCGTTGTGCCACGCCACCTGTCCTCTCGCGGCCGCCATGCTGGACGGCCGGGCGCGCGACGCGACGATCTGGCTCCGCCACAAGGACGGCTCCCGGAGGCCGGTCCACGTCCGCGCCACGGCCGTGCGGGACGGCGCCGGCACGGTCGTCGGCGGAATCGAAACCTTCTCCGACGCCACGGTGGAAGTCGCGGCGTCCGAGGATCTGGAACGGGCCCGGCGCGACGCCCTGACCGATGAGCTGACGGGGTTGCCGAACCGGCGCGTGTTCGATGCGGCTCTGGACGGACGGCTCGAGAACCTCCGCCGCTACGGCTGGCAGTTCGGTCTGTTGATGGTCGACATCGACCGCTTCAAGCTCGTCAACGACGAGCACGGTCACGCCGCGGGCGACGCGGTTCTGGCGGCCGTCTCGAAAACGATCCTGGGCGCCATCCGGGCCGGCGACAGCGTTGCCCGCTGGGGCGGTGAGGAATTCGCGGTGCTGGTGCAGACGGCCGATGACGCGGGCCTGCGCGAGCTGGGTGAGCGCATCCGGGCCCTAGTTGCTCGAACCGATGCCCGCCACGAAAACGGCCGCCTGCCCGTTACGGTGTCGCTCGGCGGCGCCATGGCCCGCCCGGACGACACGGCTGGAACTCTGTTCGAACGAACGGACTCGGCGCTCTACGCCGCCAAGCAGAGTGGCCGAGATCGCACGGAAATCGCCGCCTGACCTGGCAAGAGCCCTCCGGCCGTCGCCGTGGACGGGTGGACCGCAAAGATAATGCCCCTCCAATCGATCTGGAGGGGCACTTTATCGTCGTAAATGGTGAGCCGGGAGGGACTCGAACCCTCAACCTAATGATTAAGAGTCATTTGCTCTACCGTTGAGCTACCGGCCCACGTGAGATCCGATGCTGGCCCTGCCCTACCGCTGAGCTACGGGCCCACGGCCGCGAAGGATACAGCAACAACGGGCATTGGTGCCGGACGAACATGGGTTGACGGGCATCGGGTGCCTGAAGCGCCCCATCGCCCGGGAGAGGCCCTCGGGCAACGCTGTATGGCCAATTCCGGGCTTCTACTGAGAACGGACTACTCAATCCTGGGACAGCAGGATCCTGTAGCGAGGACCGCGCCCGGGGCTACGATAGGCGCCTCACGTGCACCCGGGGATGATCCCCCATGGGCGCGGCACCTGGATGGAGCAGGTGGCACAGACTCTGATCGAATCCGATCTGCAGCTCCTGGAGAAACTCGGCGCCGGGCTCGTCATCGTGGACCCGGCGGGTAAGGTCGCGCTCTGGAGCGACGCGGCCGCCGCGACCTTTGGCATGGCGGCGGAGGAGGCCCTGGGTAAGGCCTGGACGGACTGCCTGACGCTCATCCGCGGCGACGGATCCGGCGGGGCGACGATGCGGGTCGAAGTAACCCAACCGGGCGGCTGGCACGGTCCGGTGTCGTTCCGGAACAGGGCCGGCGAGACTGTGTCGGTGCGGGCTCATTTCCAGCACATCGACCTTCCGCAGTTCCGCGGCAAGCCCGGAGTGGCGGCCCTGTTCTGGCCGGGGTCAGGGCCGGATCTGGCCGTATCCGGGCCGGAGGCGGTTCATCTGCCCTACCGGGACCTGTTCCGGCATTCGCCGGAGGGCCTGTTCCTTGTCGAATTGTCGGGTTTGATCCTCGATGCCAACAGTGCCGGCGCGACGATGTTCGGAACGAAACCCGAAGACATGATCGGCCTGAACGTGGCCGACTTCCTGGAACAGCCTCGCGACCTCGAGCAGGCCCGAGCGGACCTGGTCGGCTCCGGTTCTGTCGTCACCTATCTGAGGTTCAAGACCCCGGCGGGCGGGTCTTTCCCGGCCGAGGCGGTAGTGTCCCTGGCGGCTTCGGAGCCTCGCAGCCTGGCGCTCGTCCGTCTTCGCGACCGCACCAGCGACGAGCGGATGGCCCGCCTGGACACGGAGCTTGCCATCCTGGCCCGGCCCGCCGACGTGATTCTGGAAGTCGAGGAAGTGGCCCAGCGGGCGGTCGAGATCGTCGCTGCGGCCTGGGGCGCGGACGCCTCTCTTGCGACGCTCGACGATAACCTCGGGCATTCGACCGTCGCCGGCACCGGTTCGCCGGAGGCGCGGCGCATCGGGCTACGAGGCCTGGACGCCGACTCCGCCCTCAGCTCGCTGATCGCCGCTAACGACGGTCCGTTCCAACTGGATCTGCGCGATTCGCCCGCCTGGTCCAGGAAGATCAAGTCCCTCGGCCTGACGTCTCTGTGGGCCATCCCGGTGATCTTCGATGCCGATCGCATCGGCTCGATGGTGCTGCTGTGGGCTGGTGCCTCGCCCGCGTCCATGAGTTCCGAGCTCGCCGCCGGCATCGGCAAGCAGGTTGGGCTCGCCGTCGGCAGCGCCGCGACCAGGGCCGCCCTGCGGCGCGAGATGGAGCTCCGGGAGAGCCTCGCCACTCCGGCCCGTATCGGCAGCGTCGTGGTCGAGCAGATGACCGACGCCATCGTCACGACCAACGCCGACGGCCGCATCACAACGGTCAATCCGGCCGGGGAACGGCTGTATGGCTTCGCCGAGGATGACGTCGTGGGTCACTCGCTGCCCGAGGTCTTCGAGCAACTCGGCCTGAGCGGCTCGCCCCTGGACATGGACGCCACCGGCCGGACCAGCGCGATGGGCTACTGGCAGGGACGCGTCGTCCACCGCCCCATCGTCGGCGGCCGAGCCGGCGAGCAGATCGTCGTGGAACTGTCGCAGACCACCATCCGTGACAGCCACCGCCGGCCGGCCGGCTTGATCCTGATGAGCCGCGAGGTCACCGCGTCGGCGCGACTCGAAGCCGAGGCCGCCGCGCTGAGCTCCCTGGCCGTGGCGACGGAGCGTGCCCGGACCAGACGAGAGGTGGCCGATGTCGCTCTCGAACGGCTCAGCGAGGCCACCCTGGCCGACGCGGCCGTCATCGCCACGTGGGCCGAGGAGGGCGGGCAGAGCACGATCGAGGGCAGCCGCGGTCTCACGTCCGACTTCCTGGAGTTGATTCGCCTGGCCGACGGGCCGGCCCTGAGAGCGGCCCTGGCTGTCCCCGGCGCGATCCTGCCGCTGGCCGACACCCGGCCATTCGTCCGAAGCGCGGACCCGACCACGGCCGTCCGGAAAGAAGGCCTGGCGACCGGGTTCCTGGTCGACCTGCGCCTTCGAGACGAGTCCGTAGGCTTCCTTGCCCTGGCCTCTCGAAATCCGGCCTGGGTTCGGCCGAGTGACGCGGTTGTCCTCCAGGCCGCCGCCCAGGTCGTAGGCGCCCTCAAGAACGCCAGGCTCGTGGAGCGCCTCGAACACGGCCTGGAGCAGGAGCGGCGCCTCACCGCTCAACTCGAAGGGCTCGTTGGCGTAACTCGACTACCCAGCGGCGAGACGGACGAAGGAACCGTGGCCCGCTTCCTGCTGGACAGGATCATCAGCACCCTCGGCGCGTTCAGCGGCTTCCTGGTCCGTCTCGACGGCCCCGATCGGTTCCGCGTGGTCGCCGCGCACCGCGTCGACCACGACATGCTCAAGCTGCTGGCGCAGATGCCGGCCGGCAAGTTCGAGTTCTGGGCCCGGCTGACCGAAAGTCAGGTCCACGCGGCGTTCATGGACCGGGTCGTCGTGGACACGTTCAGTCCGGGCATGGCGCGGATGCGGGATCTCGGCCTGACTGCCTACGCCGCCTTCCCCATCCACGAGGGCGACGCGCCGATCGGCGCCTTCGTCTGCCAGTTCGTGGGCCAGGAGGACACTCCCTCGACTGCGACAGAGCGGACCATCGACGCCCTCGGCCGGATCATCGACATCGCCTACGCCAACGTCCGGATGAGCGAGAGCCTCAACGAAGCGGCCGAGCACGAGCGGCGCCTGACGGCCGAACTGCGCGCCCTCCAGGAACTGACCCTTCTCGGCGCGGCCACCGACGACCGGGATCGGCTGGCCCGGGAGACGATCGAAGCGGTCGTAGTCTCGACGGGCGCGATCGGCGGCGGCTACATCCTGGTCAACGCCGATACGGCCGGCCTGGAGCCGATCGTCTGGGTCGGTCAGGCCAGCCCGTCCTGGGCCGTTCTCGAGGCCTCCGGCTCCCTCGCCCCGGAGTTGCCGCCACTGGATCGGTTCCGGTCCAGTCCGGGCGTCTGGCTGTCTCGTGCGGGCGTCGGGACTACCCCGACGGACGACTCGGGCACGGAGCCGGGCGACACAGCCCCGGGAGCTCGGGCGCTGCTCCCTCTCCGCGTCGACGGCAGGCTCGCCGGCATGCTGCAGCTCGAGTGGTCGGCGACGCCGCGAGTCGAGCAGTTCGACGATCACTTCCTGGAGCCGATGGCACGCATCTGCAGCATCAGCCTGGCCAACTTCCGGCTCCGTGGAGATCTGATCCGGGGGACGCGAGACCAGGTCGCTCTGAACCGCCGGCTCGAATCGCTGGACGAACTCACTCGCATCGGAGAGGAAGCCAGTTCTTTCGACGAGCTGGCCCATCGAACCGTTTCCCTGGTCCGGGAGGCCCTGGGCGCGACCGGCGTCTGCTACATGCTGCTCGAGCCGGGCCACCACTTCGACACCAAGGCCGTGGCCGGCGACATCGGCGCGTTCCGGCACTGGCTCAACGGCGTCCCGGCCAAGGACGCTCCCGGCGGCACGATCCTGCTGGGTGGCGGCGGCAGCTGCCTTAGCGACTTCGGTCCCGGCCGGGTCAACGAGCGGGTCCTGCCGCTCGCCAGGGCGGCCGGCTTCCGATCGTTCGGCGCCATTCCCGTCCGCACCGGCGAGGAACTGGCCGGCGCCATCCTCTGCTTCTTCGAGCAGCCCGCGGCGTCGTCGCCCGTCAACGAGCAGGCGCTCAATTCGGTGGCCCGGATCGGCGGCATCGCGCTCGCCAACTTCCGGCTCCGCGAGCGTCTGGTTTCGTCGGAGGAGCGCTACCGAACCCTGTTCGAGGAATCGCCCGACGCGCTGTTCGTCACTGCGCTCGACGGAACCGTCCTCGACGCCAACGACGCCGCCGTCCGGTTGTACCGGGTCAACCGGGGCGAGGTTCTGGGCCGCTACTTCGGCCAGTTCATCGTCGCCAACGAGCGAGACATGGCCCGCCGTCGCCAGATCGTCTGGGCTCACGGCCGGGGCCAGTTCAAGGATCGGGGCCGCCGCCCCGACGGCACGGAGTTTCAGATCGAGATCGAGGTTCGGGTCGTCGAGCTCGGTGGCCAGCGCCGCTTCCTGACCCTTGTCCGTGACGTGTCGGACCAGGAGCGCTTGATGGGCGAGCTGGCCCAGGCCCAGAAGATGGAGGCCATCGGCCAGCTCGTCTCCGGCGTCGCCCATGAGCTGAACAACCCACTGGCCGCGATCATCGCCTTCAGTCAGCTGATACGCACCGACAATCGCTTGCCCGACGACATGAAGCACGACGCCGGGCTGCTCGTCCAGGAAGCCGACCGGACCAAGCGCATCGTCCAGGGATTGCTGGACTTCGCGCGTCAGCGGCCGCCCGAGCGCCGCCAGACCAGCATGAGGGACCTGGTGCAGAGCGTCCTGGACCTGCAGTCGTACGCCCTCAACGCGAACAACGTTCAGGCGGAAGTGGAAATCCCGATCGATCTGCCGGCCGTGGATCTGGATCGGGCTCAGATGCAGCAGGTTCTGCTGAATCTGACCATCAACGCCATCCAGGCGATGCGCCCGCGCGACCACTCGATCCCTGCGCACCTGTGGATAAGCGCGATGCCGGTGGATGCCACCCGCGCGGGCTCGGACCTCAAGCCCGACGGGCCCCACGACGAGCCTCGGGTCCGGGTAACGATCCGCGACGACGGCCCGGGCGTCCCGGAATCTTCCCGCAGCAAGTTGTTTCTGCCTTTCTTCACAACCAAACAACCGGGCGAGGGAACGGGTCTTGGGTTGTCGGTCTCGTTCGGCATCGTGGCCGCGCACGGCGGTCATCTCTGGTACGAGCCGGGGGCCGCCGGCGTGGGCAGCTGCTTCATTTTCGAACTGCCGGTGCACGCCCACGCCGAGGAAGAGACGACCTCATCCGCGGTCGAGCCGGGTCCCAGCTCCGATCACTCCGCGTCCAGCCCGACCGGAACCCCCGCCGGCCGCACCGGGCGCGGCCGTTCCCGGGGACCGAAACCCAAATCGGTCGCCACAGCCACGGCCGGCAAGCCGGCGCGATCCCACGGCAGTGCCAGACTCGTCGCGGCGGGCAAGGGCGAGAGCGTGACCGATTCCGGAACCCAAGCCACCCCCGTCAACGTGAGCGCTGAAGGAGCCGCCGACTTGACCGAGCAGCCAAAGACCGCCCGGCCCCGTGTCCTTGCCCTGGACGACGAAGGTTCGATCCGGGAATTCCTCAAGAAGCTTCTGGCCAAGGAAGGCATGGACTGTGACTCGTACCAGAGCGGCGCCGAAGCCCTCGACGGCCTGGCGCTCCACTCCTACGACGCGATGCTGATCGACCACCGCATGGCCGGCATGAGCGGCACGGACTTCTACGAAGCCGCCGCCGGGAGCCAGCCCGAACTGGCCAAGCGCGCCATCTTCATGAGCGGCGACGTGCTCAACCCCGACCTGCGCGGTTTTGCCACCGAACGCGGCATCCGGCTCCTGGCCAAGCCGTTCGACATCGACGCCGTGGTCCGCGTCGTGAGGGAAGCGATGGCCGAGGCGGCCGGTGAGACGACGCGAAGCTAGCTCCCCCGGCCCGGGAGTCGGCGCTAGCGCCCCCGGTCGGCGGCTGTTGCGCCGCCCCGCGCGGGTTCCCCACCTGACACCGGCCCAGGCGCGGAGGTGACCAGGTCGAGGATCAGGTCCGCGGCCGCGTACGGGTCCAGGTCGTGGCCGGCCACTCTCCGCAGCAGCTCCGCCGCGAGCGGCGATTCCGGAGTGTCCGGGCCGGCCGAGTCGCCGGCGGTGCCTGGGGCGGCAGTCTCGGCGGCCGGTTCGGCGGCGGCCGGTTCGGCGGCGGCCGGTTCCACGGCACCCTCCAACGCGCGCACCCGCGCGTGCAATCGATCCACCAGCACCGACCAGACCTGCGCCTCGGCCCGCTTGACCCGGGCGGACGCCACGTTCCCCTCCCCGGCAGTCGAGCGATGCCGATCGATCGCGGCGACGAGCTCGGCCACTCCGTCGCCCGTGGCGGCCGTCGTGACGAGCACGTCGGGGTTCTTGGGGGCCGGCAGGCCCGGCCTCGCCTGACGCGGCTGCTCCGTGAGCATGGAGCGCAGCTGGGCGGCGGTGCGATGCGATCCCGGGCGATCGCCCTTGTTGACCACGATGATGTCGGCCACTTCGAGCAGACCGGCCTTGATGGCCTGGATCTCATCGCCCATCTCCGGCGCCTCGACAACGACGGTCGTGTCGGCCGCGGCGGCCACCTCGACTTCGCTCTGGCCGGTTCCCACCGTCTCGATCAGGACGATTTCGAAGCCGGCGGCGTCGAAGACGGCGGCGGCCGCGGTGGTGGCCGAGGACAGGCCGCCGGAGTGGCCGCGCGATGCCATGGAGCGAATGAACACGTCGGGATCAGACGCATAGGCCTGCATACGGACCCGGTCGCCCAGCACGGCGCCGCCGGTGATGGGGCTGGAGGGGTCCACTGCCACGACCGCCACGGGCCGGCCGTGGCGCCGCAGCTCGCCAATGAGCGCCGCCACGAGCGTGCTCTTGCCGGCCCCGGGAGGACCGGTGATGCCGACGAGCTGGGCATGACCCGCCTTCGGGTAGAGCTGCCGCATGGCGGCTTCGGCGATGGGCGTTCGATTCTCGACGGCGGTCAGCAGCCGCGAGAGGGCCCGGCGGTCGCCGTCGAGCGCCGCTTCACAAAGGCGGTCGGCCTTCTCGGCTGCCGAAGGTTCGACCGTCCCGGGCGCCGCCGGCTCGGGCACCCCGGCCGCCCTAGTCCTGCTTCCTGGCGTTGGCGCGCAGGAAGTCGGCCACGGTCGCGATCGTGGTCCCGGGCCCGAAAACGGCCGCGACCCCGGCGTCCTTCAGGGCGGGCACGTCTTCGTCCGGGATGATGCCGCCGGCCGTGACGAGCACGTCGTCCATGCCCTTCTCTCTGAGAAGCGAGCAGATCCGCGGCAGGAGAGTCAAGTGGGCGCCGGACAGGATCGACAGGCCAACGACGTCGACGTCTTCCTGGAGCGCCGCCGTCACGATCATCTCGGGCGTCTGACGCAAGCCCGTATAGACGACTTCGAATCCTTCGTCGCGCAGCCCGCGCGCGAGAACCTTGGCCCCTCGGTCGTGGCCGTCGAGGCCTGGCTTGGCGATGAGCACCTTGAGCGGTCGATCAGTCATGGCCGAATGATAGCCGGGCCCGGTCCCGCATCGCGACCGACCGCCGTCCTTGCTCCCGCTCGAGGAGAGTGCTAGTGGATGGTCGGCGACGTCAGCTGCATGCCGGCCAGGTAGACGAGGGCGCCGTCCTTCTCGGTCAACCCGCCCGCGGACCGGAGCCGGGTGACGCAACCGAGGCAGAGATGACCGGTCGTTCCGTCAGGGTGCTGGACCGTCCGGCGGTCGTAGTAGAGCGGGCTGCCCTCGGCGGTTTCGTCGCCGCAGGACGCACAGGGCTCGCGGTTCGGCACCGGCTCGTCCAGGTCGACGATCTCCCCTGCGTAGTCGCTTCGTTTTGAACGGCTAGACACGTGGCACCGTCCTTTCCAGGTGGGCCATGAATTCCTCGCGAGTCGATCTCGTCGTTCGGAAAACGCCGAGGACCGAGCTCGTAACCATCGTCGCCCCGCCCTTCTGGACGCCGCGCATGGCCATGCACAGATGTTCCGCCTCTATGACCACGCCGACCCCGTATGGGTTCAGCCGTTCCTGCAAGAAGTCGGCGATCTGCTGGGTCATCCGTTCCTGGACCTGCAGCCGCCGGGCGTACATCTCGAGGACGCGCGGGATCTTCGAGACGCCGATGACCCGGCCGCGCGGCAGGTATCCGACCGAGGCGGTGCCGAAGAACGGCAGCATGTGGTGTTCGCACAGCGAGTAGAACGGAATGTTCTTGACCACGACCATCTCGCTGTACCCGACGTCGAAGACGGCGCCGTTGATCAACCGGTCCGGGTCGACGCGATAGCCGCACGTGAGTTCGAGCCACATCCGGTGCATCCGTGACGGCGTGCCGCGCAGGCCTTCTCGCTCCGGGTCTTCGCCGATCTCGGTCAGAATCTGGCGGACCGCCCGCTCGATGCGCCCGCGGGGTCTGTCGCCACCATCGCCGCCCTGATCGGTGGCATCGAGATCCGTCCGATTGCTGTCCAGCGCCTCGTCTTCGCCGGCCTCGATTTCCTCGACGATCTGGCGCACGCGCGCTTCGAGGTCGGCAGGATCGATGGGTCGGTGGTCGCTGGTCGTCATGTCGGCTCCTTACCCGAATCCTACCCCCGCTCCGTCCTCAGGGCGCGGCGGCCGTAGGATATGACTCATGTCTGACTTCGACGAACGACTCCGCCCCGACGGAGGCGGCCCCACCAGAAGCTTCGAGGAGTTCCAGGCCCTCGTCGAGCACGCCCTGGACGCAGTCCCGGAGCCCTACGCTCGCTTCCTCGATGAAGTGGCCGTCATGGTCGAGAACGAGCCGTCGCCGGCCCAACGCCGCGAGCTGGGCCTGCGGCCGGACCAGGATCTGTACGGCCTGTTCGAGGGCGTGCCGCGAACCGAGTACGCCGCCGACTGGGCCATGGTCCCCTCGACGATCACGCTCTTCCGCCGCGCCCTGGAGGAGGACTTCCCTCGTCCGGCCGATCTGGAGCATCAGGTTCGGGTCACCGTGCTGCACGAACTGGCCCACTACCTGGGCATAGACGACCGACGCTTGCACGAATTGGGCGCCTACTGAGGCGACCGGGCGGCCCGGGTACGCGGCCGCGGGTCCCTACTCCACGACGGCCGGGATCTCGAGTGGCGCCGCGCCCGCCAGCAACTCGCCCAGGCGCGCGACCTCCACGTTGCCGCCGCTGAAGACCACGCATACGCGCTCGCCGTCGCGGATCGGGACGTGGCCGAACAGCACCGCCGCGAGGGCCGCGGCACCGGCCGGTTCCACGAGCTGCTTCATCCGCTCCAGGGCGAATCGGACGCCCGCCAGGATCGTGGCGTCGTCTATCAAGACGATGTCGTCCAGGTAGCGGCGGGCCATGGCCATGGTCCACTCCCCCGCCCTCGGCGAGTTGAGTCCGTCGGCCACGGAACGCGGCTGGATCTCCGTGATGGCACCCCGCGCCAGCGCCAGCGATATGGCGTTCGAGGTGACCGGCTCCACGCCGTAGGCGCGCACACCCGGCTTCGACTCCTTGATCGCGGCCGCGGTCCCGGTCGCGAGCGCGCCGCCGCCGATGCCGGCCACGACCACATCCACGTCCGGCAGGTCCTCGAGGATCTCCAGGCCGATCGTCCCCTGCCCGGCGATGATGCGCGGGTCGTCGAAGGGAGGGATGAACGTCAGGCCCCGCTCGGCCGCGACCTGGTCCATGTGCGCCCACGTCTCTCCGACGTGCTCGCCGAACAGGATCACCTCTGCCCCGTAGCCGCGGCAGGCATCCACCTTGGATCGCACGGCCGCGGCGGGCATCACGACCACGGCATGCACGCCGGCCTGGTGGGCGGCCAGCGCCACTCCCTGGGCGTGGTTGCCCGCGGACAGGGTGATCACGCCGGCGGACTTCTCCGCGGCCGAAAGCGCCGCCATCTTGTTCGTGGCGCCGCGGATCTTGAACGCACCCGTCTTCTGCTGGTTTTCCGCCTTGGCGTACAGCCGCCCGTCGCCGAGCCGCACGCCCCGCGCCGCCAGCACTCGGGCCGCGGTGGAGGAAGTCAGAATCTGCGTGCGGTCGATCCGGCCGTCCAGCACGCGGCGCGCGTCGTGAAAGGCCTGGAACGGGACGATTCGGGTCGGCTGATCGGCGGGCATGGCCCGAGTATGGCAGCCGACCGCGATTTCCATGCAACCCCGGCCATGCGGCCGGCATCGTATCGAGTAGAGGCCACATAGAGGGAGGCAGATGGAGCGAGCGCTCGTCGAGAGAGCCCGAGGTGTCGGGCCCTCGGGGACCGACATACGCAATCGCGCTGCCTTCGACGCCTTCGTCCGCAGCAGGGTCGATGCCGTGTACAGGACTTCGCTCGCCATTCTCGGCGATACAGCCGACGCCGCCGACGCGACGCAGGAAGCGTTCGTGTCCGCCTGGCGCCAGGTCGGCTCGCTGCGGGACCCGGCTCGCTTCGACGCCTGGTTCGGCCGAATCCACATCAACGCCTGCCGGGCCCAGCTGCGACGCCGAAAGCGAACTCTCGTCCGGGAGGTCGAACTGCCGGACACCGACTTCGGGGCCGAACCTGCCGCGCCCGGCCGCCCGTTCGACGACAGCCTGGCCGACGCCGATGTCTTCGATCGGGCCTTCGCCCGGCTTTCGGTGGACGACCGGGCGGTCCTGGTCCTCCACCACCTCCAGGAGCGATCGGTCGCGTCCATGGCCGCCGCACTCGGCAAACCCGAGGGAACGATCAAAGCCCGCCTCTTCCGCGCCCGTGCGGCGCTCGAGTCGGCGCTGGCGAAGGAGTCGCGATGAGCGAGCAGCTTCCTCCTGTCGAGCCGGTCCTCCGCCGGCAGCTGACCCGACGTTCCGCCGGCACTCTGCCCTCCGGTCTGCTGGCGCTAACCCTGACGCGCCTGGACGAAGCGCCTCGCCGCCGCTGGGCCTTCCGGTTGCCCCGAACGATCGTGGCCCTGGGCGGCATTGCGGTCGTGGCCGTCCTGGCCCTGACGCTCATCTTCGTCCCATCGCTTCAGACCCAGCCCGCAACCGGGCTCACCGGCTACCCCACCGACCGCGCCCTCACGACCGCGGAGCTGGCTGCGTTGCTGACTGACACTTCGCTGCCGGTGAACACAGTGCTGGTGGCGAACGTGACCATCGGACCCGTGGATTCAGCGGGCTGCCTGGTCAAAGGCTTGGGGGCCATCGGCCAGATCCAGGGCCTCGACTCGCGGGCGTGCGTGGTGACTTCCGGTCGGTTCGACAGCTACCAGGCCCCGGTCGGCGGGGACTTCGCGTTTCGCTATCTCGGAGGCGGCATCCTGGGACTGATCGGCGCCATCGCGCCTGCCTCTTCGTCCAGACTCGCCTTCGACGCGACCGGCGAGTGGCCCCGGGAGAAGGCATTCCTGGTGGAGGGTTATCTGGGTGCCACCGAACTGACAAGAGCCCAGTGCGACGCGATCGGAACGGTCGATATCGGCGACGTCCTGAACCCATCGGGCTACGAACAGTGCCGGCAGAGCTGGCTGAGCGAGGACGGCTCGCCCGCTCCGGTGAGCGCGGCCTGGGGTGCTGCCGCCACCGCGGCTAGATCCGGTGCTGCGGAGCCTTCGGCCTCGCCGTCGATGGATTGGCTGGCCGCTCACGAGAAAGCCCGCTACGTAATGGCGGGTGGGGCCCGCCAGATCGATTCGATCCCTCTCGAAGCCACCCGCGGCGTCTACGTAGTTGAGCAAACCACGGGCCCTTGCCCGGACGCTTCGCCCGTGGACAGCCGCGGCTGCGCCGTCTGGCAGGTCCTTGCGAAGGTCGCCGACGTCTCGCTGCCGAGCGCGGAGCCGACGTCGACTTCGCGCCCGACGGTCGCCCCGTTGACCGGCTACCCCACCGATCGCGCCCTCGCCGCAGCCGAGCTGGCCGACCTGATGGCCGGGCCGGCGCTGACGACCAACACCACCTTCGTGGCCACGGTGACCATCGACGTCAGGAACGACGTCTGCCCGATGAACCGCGCCCCAACGATTGGCGTGATCGAGGACATGCCGTCCCAGGTGTGCGCCATGGATCAGGGTGCCGGCCTGTGGCAACTCAAGGCTCAGACGCTGAGCGGCACTTACGTCTTCCAATACTGGGCCCCGGGCTACCTGGCGGCGCTGGCGGAGGTCACGCCGGCGTCGCCCTCCCGGCTGGCGTTCCTCGGAGGCGAAACCTGGCCGGCCTCCGGTTCGTTCCTCGTGGAGTCCTTCCTGCATCGCTCCAACGTGGTCGGGAACGCCCCCGACGCGTGCCCGGGCCAGACGCCCGACCAATCGGGCAGCGTCTCCTGTGGCGTCACGTCGCTCAGCGACCAGGCCGGTGACACGGGCATGGACGGGATCCCGGTGCGAATGTCGCCTCTCGTCCAGGCGGTCGCGGCCGGACGTGGCGTCTTCCTGGTGACGCCCGACGTCTCGCAGTGCCCCAGCCCAGCGGCCACAGACGGCTGCCGGTTCTGGCGCATCGATGCCAGGCTGGACGACGACCCGTTCGCGGCCGTCGCGGCCCCCACGGAGACGCCACCGCCCACGGGTACGCCCCCCGCCACGGTGCCTTCGCCCACGCCGCTCGCCCTGCCCACGACCCCAGCCGGCGCGCAGCCACTCGGACTGTGGGGCAGCGGCAACCGCCCGTTTACCGTGGCGGAACTGCCCCAGATCTGGGCCGCGGACCCGAACCACCTGGCCAACCGCATAGTGATCGTCAAGGGCCCCGTGCCGAGCGGGATCTCCTGCACTGCGACGGAGAACGGCATCTCAACGCCCGGCCCGTGCGACCCGGCCGTGGAAATGGCCCAGATCGCGCCTGAGGGCTACTGGGCGGTCAAGGTCGGCAGCAACGGCAAGTTGACAATCGTCGGCCAGCTGGCGTTGCCGAGCGACGGCGGTTTCTCGTTCACGGGCGGGCTGGACACGACCACTGAGCGGTTGAGGGATCAGGGACTCGTGATCGTGGTGGACGGATGGCTGGCCGAGGTGACGTACGACTCGTGCGCTCATCCCGAGACGCCGCCTCCGAACAACTGCCAGGATTCGAAGATCACAGGGATCGCACCGACTGACCCGAGCGATTTGATCACCCCGCAGGTCGGCGCATATCAGGCCTTCACGGGCGCGGTACCGGATGTCGCCGTCAGTGGGCCGCCGGTCCGTGGCTTCTACCTGGTGCTGGTCGAGAGCCCACAGCATGGAACGCTTCTGGGTCGGCTTGCGACGGTCCAGCCGTAGCCGCGCTGGCGGTGTCGGAACGAACTGCGCGGCGGTAGTATTCACTACACACTGTCGCTCATCGAGGCCGCGCCACCAGGAGTCGAACGAATGCCGGGCTTCACGCCTTTCACCAGCAACTACAACGACCTCTCCACGGACCAGGGCTACCAGTTCGAATTCAAGTGCGACATCTGCCAGAGCGGCTACCGCAGCCAGTTCCAGCGCAGCGCGCTCGCGACGGGAGCTAGCCTCCTCGGCGGCGCCAGCAACTTGATCGGCGGACTGTGGGGAGCCCGTAACGCGGCCGAGTCGGCCCGAGACCTGGTCGACCACGACGCCAAGGACAAGGCCCTCCAGAAGGCCTGCAACGAGATCATGCCGTTGTTCCACCGCTGCGTTCGGTGCAACAACTGGGTGGACGAGTCCTGCTTCAACCCGCAGCGGGGCCTGTGCGTCAACTGCGCCCCGAACCTCGCCGCGGAGATGGAGGCCACGCGTTCGCAGGTCGAACTGGACCAGATGCGTGAGGCCGTTCAGGGCACGAAGGTCTTCTCGGGCGACACGGGTGCCCGCGCGACCGAATGCCCGAACTGCGGCAAGCCCGTCGGGTCGGAGAAGTTCTGCGGCAACTGCGGCACGCCCTTGGGTGTCAGCAAGTGTTCCAAGTGCGGCGGCGAACTGGCTGCCGGCGCGCGCTTCTGCGGCACCTGCGGCAACAAGGTCGCCTGACCGGCCGAACCGAGCTAGGAAACGGCGAACCGCCCGGGCAACCGGGCGGTTCGCCGTTTGTCCGAGGCGGTCTGTCTAGGCCGCGTCCGCTTCGCGCGACCGGCGCCAGACGACGAAGCCGAGCCCGATCATCACCAGGCCGAGGACCAGGAAGACCGCCTCGACCGGGGACCTCGGGCTGGTGGCGGCGCCGTTCTGATTGAGCATCAACAGCTCGCCACAGATCCAACCTGCCATGGCCACGCCGGCAACCACCGACACGAGGCCGCCGGCACGGGCGCTTCTGGACGTCGTGATCGCGGCCGCGGCGGTAAGTCCGCCTACGACCACCCCGAGCACCAGACCCGGCACGACATAGTCCGTGAAGGGCGATCCGGCCAGCCACTCTCTGGGGAAACTGTCCAACCTCAACACGATGGCCAGGGCGCCCAGGATCGTCGCCACGGCCATGGAAAGATCAAGGACCAGGAGAGTGGCACGAGTGCGAGAGGGTCGCATCTCGGTGTCCCTTTCAGCCTGCCGTCGTGCCGCAGACGGTGCAGAAACGAGCGCCCGCTGGCAGCGGCGCGCCGCAGCCTGAGCACTGGCCGCCGGAAGCGGCCGGAGTGGCGGTCGGAGCCGGCGCCGCTGCGGGCAGTGGGGCGGGCCCGGGGCTCGCCGGCGCGGGGGCCGCCGCCTGGTCGCCACTCGCTGCGGCCGTTCCGTCCGCTGCGGCGACCGCGGCGGTCAGAGATTGGCCGCAGGACGGGCACACGATCCAGGCCGGGTCTTCGATGATCTTGCGGCAGTTCTGGCAGCGTTTCGGCCCGAATGGGTCGCCCACGCCGCAGTACGGACACGCGGCGACCGCTCGATCGATGAGCTTGTCGCAGTAAGGGCAGGGGTGCTTGAAAGTCGGCATCGTCCGCTCCTTGCTCAGCCCACGGGGCCCGAGGGCTTCGACTTCGTGGCCGCGGCTCCCGCCGCCTCATCCGAACCGCCGCCGGCATCCAGGCTGCCGGCCGTGGCGTCGTCACCTTCCGTGTCGTCGCCGCCGGCCTTGCCGATGGCCAATTCCTGGGCCACGCGGCCGGGCCACTCGGCGGCTTCGTCACGGGCCGTGGAGTGCCACTTCACCAGATCCGCCACCGCGGCCGACCATCCGGCCGGGTCTCGATGCACGATCCGGGCCACGAAGCGGCGGCGCGCCCACGTCAGGCTCGGCAAGACCGCCAGGGCGAGCCGGTAACGCAGGTACTTCGGCAGCCGGAGCTGGTCTTCGGGCAGAGCCATCGGCTCGCGCAGGAAGCGGATGTCGACGAGGGCTTCGCTGACGTCCCGAACGGCCTGCTCGGCGGCCAGGCCCAGCTTCTCGGGCGGCTCGCCCTTGAACTGCGCCCGAGGCATGACCCTGAAGAAATACGTGGCGTGAGATCCGGCGCTGACCAGCTCCATCGCCACCAGGTTGCCCGGCAGGGCGATCAGGAACCAGACCTTGTGGTTCGTGCCGCCCGGCGATTCCGGCGACGTGGCCAGCCAGCGGGGGGCGACGGCTCCGGCAGTCGAGCAGAGCGATTCGTAGCTCGCCGCAAACTCCGGCTCGCCCAGGACCGCGGTCTCCACGACCGGCCAGTCGGCGCCGATCTCGTCGGGTCGCGTGGGCCGGCCGTCGACGAGCAGCTCACTCACCTTCTGGCGCAGCCCGAAAGCGGCGTCCGGCAAGTAGCCCGAGACGAAAGCGGAAGCATCGTCGAAGGCGCCGTCGCGCAACTTGCGGAGGGTGTCGTTGAGGCGGGCAGACGCCTGGCCCAGACCGCGCAGGATGAGCGTCCCGGGAACGCCTTCGACCATCACCTCTCCGGGCGACGGCTGGCTCACTTTCGAGATTGCCGCGCGCCGGTAGTGGATCCAGGTGGAGCGCTCGTCGATCGGGCAGACCACGAACCCCCAGGAGTGGATTACGAACTGGCCCACGCCCGAGGCCCGTTCGGCCGGCCCGTCCGGCCCCGGTCCAAGAGGCTCCTTGGTAGGCGTCCAGGCGAATTCGACGAGTTCGGCCGGATCGTCCGGAACCTCGACCAGGCCGTCGCTCAGACGCTGCTTGAGCCGCCGCTCTCGCAGTTCACGAACGATCGGCCCGAGCTTGTCTCCGAACTTGTCCAGCAGCCAGCGCATCGCGTCCGGACCCTCGCCCAGAACGACCATGGCAGTGGACTGCTGGATGGCGATCATGCTCACATCCCGGTAGGAGGCTCTGATGGGACGCCCCCCGCCGGTTTCGAGCGTCAGGCCGTCGTCGTCGAGCGTGAGCGTCGCGTCCTCGGCCAGGACGTTCGGTCCGGCTCGTCGCGCCTGCCCTTTGTAGACCAGCGTCTCCAGCTTCGCGGCCTTGCCGCGCGTCGCGTCCCGACCTGTCGATTCCCGGAGGTCACGCGAATCGCGCCCGCTCTGGCCGATCGGGCCGCGCTTGTCGCGCGCGTCGCCTCGCTGCTGGGGCGGAGCCGCCCCCATCAGCTGCGGAAGATCGGGTGGTAGCTGAGACGCTCGTGGATCCCTGGGATCGCCCTGGTCGAAGCCGCCGTCATCCATGGCGCCATCGTAGCCGTGACGGGCACGCACCGCATCCGGTCAACGCGGCCATGTCTCGTCCCTCCGGCCACATGCAACCGTGGATGCGCATAGCGGTCCGCGGGAACTCCAACGGGCCGGATTTTCCGCGCCAAGCTACTTGCGTAGTTGCGCAAGCTGCGGTACTGTTAGCGACGTGATCGAGATCGATGATCTGGAAGCCGTCCACCGCAAGTCCGCGGCCGTCGCCAGAGCCCTGGCGGATGCCAAGCGGTTGTGCGTCTTGCGATGCCTGGCTGAAGGTGAGATGTCGGTTCGGGATCTATCCGACCGGGTGGGCTGTCAGGTGCCAAACATGAGCCAGCATCTCGCGGTCCTTCGCAACTCGGGCCTGGTCCTGACCAGACGCGATGGCAACATCATCTACTACCGCCTCTCCGATCCACGGATCGTGGAGGCGTGCCAGCTGCTCCAGTCTATTTCCGGCTAGAGAGCCACAGAACGGAGGACCATCAGACAGATGGCCGAGGTCAAGCAGGTAACGGACGACAATTTCGAAGAGATCGTCCTCAACGCGGAGCGGCCCGTCGTCGTCGATTTCTGGGCGACCTGGTGCGGACCGTGCGCGATGGTGGCGCCGGAACTGGAGCGACTCGCCAAGAAGTACGAAGGGGCCGTCGACTTCGTGAAGATGGACGTCGACGCCAATCCGGGAGTCTCTCAAGCGCTCCAGATAATGAACCTGCCGACGGTTGCGTTCTTCCGGCCCGGACAGCAGCCAATGGCCGTAATCGGGGCTCGTCCGGCGGAACAGTTCGAAGCAGCCTTCGGCCTTTCGCAGTACGCTACGGCCAAGAGTTAGCGTTCAACAATTCGAATATGTCGACACGGGGCTCCCCCCTCGGCCCCGTTTCTACGACCCCGGCCTACCCCCTCAGGCCGGGGTCGTGCTTTACGAGGGGCGGGGTACTTGGGCTGCGTCGCGGGCGGCCGATGGCTTCGTTGGGCGTGCGCTCCTCGGCTCACGCACCTTCAGGTGCGCTCGGGCCGGTGCTCGACTCCGCCTCGGCCTGAGGCCGCCGGCTCCGCGAACGTCGTAACGAGGGACCTGGGCTGCGTCGCGGGCGGCCGATGGCTTCGTTGGGCGTGCGCTCCTCGGCTCACGCACCTTCAGGTGCGCTCGGGCCGGTGCTCGACTCCGCCTCGGCCTGAGGCCGCCGGCTCCGCGAACGTCGTAACGAGGGACCTGGGCTGCGTCGCGGGCGGCTCATGCCGTCGTTGTCGCCTCCGCTCCTTGCTCACGCACCTTCAGGTGCGCTCGGGCCGGTGCTCGACTCCGCCTCGGCCTGAGGCCGCCGGCTCCGCGAACGTCGTAACGAGGCCTATGGCTGCGAGTCGGAGCCCTGAGGTTCGCCGGCGTAACGCCAGGCGCTGGTGAACCACGAACGGGCCCGGTCCAGGGCGAAGACGTCGAGAGTCGCCGGGCGCAGGGCAACCCAACCAGAGCCGCGACCCGACCGGGCGGCATCGGGCGTCCGAGCGGCCGCCTCGGCCAGCTCGTCTCGCAGATGAACGGTCAGAGTGGGACCCTCCAGGACGGCGAAGAAAGTGTCGCCGCGCAGGAACTCCTCGGCCGGACCGGCTTGACGGCGACTGACGTCCGCCAGTTCGGCGGCCTCGATGCCGATAGCCTCGGCCAGAGTCGCCGCAGACTTCCGGCTCGGGATCTCTTTGTCGGTCATCTCGTTGGCCACTCAGTGGCCGGCCGCCGCCAGGATCGCCTGCAGGTCGGCGATGTGGTCGGCGTAGTGGTCGGCCGTGTTCCCGAGGAGCGATTCCAGCCGCTCGGGGTCCTTGAGCCAGCGCGTCTCCGGCACGACGGTGAGATAGCCGCGCAGCTCGCCCGGCATCTCGGTGAAGCGGCGGCGCAACTCGGCCATCGGCAGTGCGGCCCACTCCGCCCGCAGACGCGCGTTGATCTCGTCGCCCTGCGCCTCCCAGTCCCGGTTCTGGGCCAGCAGACCGTCGAACGCGGCGCTGGACGGGCCGACCGCCAATTCGACGGCGATGCTCGTCCAGGTGCCCAGCCAGGCCAGCAGGTGGGCCATCAGGTCGCGACCGCTCCAGCCGTGGGCCGCGTCGACCGGCTTCTCCAGCTGCTCGTCGGTCAGGTCCAGAAGCGCCTCGAACGGGCGCCACCCCTCGCGCTCTTCATCCAGGAAGGCCAGGCCGTCCGCGAACATCGTCTCCTCCGTGTGACTTCACCAGGACGATGGTAGCGCGCCGAGGTCGGAGTCAGTCGTCCCCGAACGTCATGTTTGCGCGCCGCCTCCGCAGGGGGATTATCCGGTCCATATGGCGCTGCACCACCCGCGCCGCCAGCAGCAGCTCCGGGTCCCGAGCGATCGTCCGGACGACCCAATCGACGTACGTCGGCTCGAGTTCGACGACGTCGGCCAGCGTCAAGCCTTCGAACTTGCCGAACGTCAGCTCCGTCTTGAGTGCCGCGGACACGGTCGGCAAATCGTCGTCCAGAACCGGGCCGGGACGGCGGTCCGTGGGGCCAGTCGGCGTGGAGGCGCGGGGCGGCTCCGCGGCCTGCACCGTACGAGGCCGCGGCGCCAGGCCGGGCAGCGGGCTGCGGCCCAGCGGGCGAAGGACGGCGTTGCGGGGCCGCATCAGCGAGCTGGTGTCGATGCGCGCGGTGACGGGCCTCTCGGCGCGGTGCCGGGGGACGCCGCCACTCTCCGGCGGGTAACCCGGCGCCCCGGCTCCGGCGGTGGTCGAATTGGCGCCGGAGGCGGGCGGCCACTCCCCGGACTGGCCGTTGCGGGCCGCTCGCGCCGCCGCCTCTCGATGGGCGCGGCGGCGGACCGGGTCGCGCAGTTCGTGGTACGCGGCGTTGATCTCGGCCATGCGGCGTGTCGCCCGCCGCTCCAACGAGTTGTCTCCGTCGGGTTCGCCGCTCGTGACGTCGGGGTGGTACTGCAGCGCGAGCTTTCGCCAGGACGCCTTGATGTCATCGAGCGAAGCGTCCGGCGGGACTCCCAGCACGGCGTACGGGTTGCGAATCGGCATCCGATCAGTCTACCGGTCCGGACGCCGGAGCCCACACAACCGGGGTGGCTGGCCCGCTCCGGCGACGGCGCTCCGGCGGTCGAGCTTGGTCGTGCGTCGGCCCCGGCTCCCGGCCGGCCGGGTCCGCGCCTCGGGCGCTGGCCCCGGGCCCCAGCCGGCCAACTTGACAGCTGGCGGCATCTGCCGTCCCCTTGTCACATGTTCACCTATCTGCTCCGGCCCCGGCGGCTGATCGCCGCGGCCCTCGTCGCCGGCGGACTCTCCTTCGGCCTCGCCTATCGTTTTGCCCTCAAGTACCGTGCTCGAGCCGGTCTGCCGAATCGAAGCCCGGTCGAGGCCAGTCCGGCCGACTTCGGCCTGGCCTTCGAGTCGGTGGCCCTGCCTTCGGACGGGGCGACACTGGCCGGCTGGTGGATCCCGGCGGTCGCGCCGCAGGCCGACGGACGGGTCCGCCCCGCCACCGCGAAGGCCCGTCCCGCGGTCGCGATCGTTCATGGCTGGGAATCGAACCGCGGCCGTTCGCTCGCCCATGCCCGCTACCTCAACGCGGCCGGCTTCCATTGCCTCCTGATCGATGGGCGCGGCCACGGCGACAATCCGCCCGAGGAGCTGGCCGTCAGCTTTCCCGAGTTCGGCGCCGACGCCGCTGCCGCCGCTCGCTGGCTGGCGGCCCGGCCGGACGTTTCGAGCGTAGGCTTGCTCGGCCATTCGATGGGCGGAGCGGGCGTGATCCTGGCCGCTGCCTCCGAGCCGTCCGTGGCGGCCGTCGTCGCCCTTTCGACGCCGGCGGATCTGGTGCGCATGACCCGCGCGACGTTCGCCATGGCGGACCTGAACGTCCCGCAGGCGGTCGCCACTCCCCTCGCCTATCTCACCGCGGCGATCATGCTCGTGCCGCGCCACCATTCGATCGAGGACGCGGACGTCTGTCTGGCCGCATCGCGGTACCGCGGCCCGCTGCTGCTGCTTCACGGCGCGGACGACCACGGCGTTCCCGTCGAGCACCTGGCGTTGCTGGCCGAAGCCGCACGGGATACGCGCCGGACCTCCGGGGCCGCGGTCGAGTCGATGATCGTGCCCGACTACGGCCACCGCTGGCTGTACGAGCCGGCCGACGTCCGCCGCCGAATCGCTTCGTTCCTGGCAGGCTCGCTGGGCGGACCGGTGACGGCCGACAAGGCCGGCAAGCTGGCGGCCGATTGTGTGGTCGAGCGTCCGGACGACCCGGGCTTCGGCTTCGGCGCGACCACGGCGTCTCAGGTCGCCGCGGCCCAGGAACGCGAGAAAACCCGCCGCCGGACCAGAAGGTCGGCCGACCGGCTCAACTGATCGACCAGCTTCGCCCCAGCCCCAAATACGCCGGAGATCAAATGGACACCTGGCAGGCCATCGACACCCACCGCGCCATCCGCAAGTTCGAAGACCGGCCGCTGGCGCCGGAGCAGTTGCGCCGGATCCTCGACGCCGGCCGCCGTTCGGGCAGCTCCAAGAACACGCAGCAGTGGGACTTCATCGTCTGCACCGACCGCGCCCACCTTGCCGAGCTGGCCGGCGTCGGCGACTATGCCGGCCACCTCGCCGGCGCCGCCGCCGCGATCGCCCTCGTGACCCCGGACCCCGCCACTGCCGAGGCCCCCTACTCCGTCATGTGGGACCTGGGCCGGGCCGCCCAGAACATGACCCTCGCCGCCTGGGAACTGGGCATCGGCAGCGTCCCCGCCACCGTCTACAACCAGCCCCTGGTCAAGCAGCTCCTGGACCTCCCCGACGGCCGCTGGTGCGAATTCCTGCTCTCGTTCGGCTACCCGGAGAAGCCCGAAGCCCTCACCTGGACCAAGCGCGCCGGCGGCCGCAAGCCCCTCGAGGAGATTGTCCATTGGGAGCGCTGGTAGGCGCGGCGACGACGTGACCGGCCTACGAGCTGAGTTCATCCTGCAAGCGTTCGGCCATGGCGAGCACCTCCGACTCCGGCAGCCGGCTGCCGAGGTAAGCGGCATAGCCGTCGACGGCGTACCAAACCAGCACGTGGGCCGTGTCCGCAAAGACCTGGGTTGACATCCGAGCAAGCACTGTGCCGACCTGACTGTCACGCCATCGCCCGCCGACCCGGTTCTCGTAGTAGCGCCCGAAGTGAGGCAGGAGCTGGTCCGCGGTGAAGCCCGCAAGGCTGTGTACCTCGACCACCGGGTCTGCTTCGCCCCCCATCCCGGCGACCATCACCGACTTCTTGGGTTCCACTCCGAGGTGCCGGAGAGCCCGGCTCAGCGTAGCCGAGCCCCACCTGGACGCCGGCAGACTGTCGAGGTCCATTGGTTTCCCGATTGCGTCCGCCACTCGTTTCTCGAATTCAGGATCGACGTGGAAGCGCTTCGGCTCGACGCGTCTCACCTCAATGCCGGGCGGCAGCTTGCTGAGATCGAGCAGCTCGGGTGGGCCCGAGTACTCGAACACGATGGGCCCAGTGATGGACGCCGCTATCTGCGTCGCGAGACCATCCACGTCCAGTCCGGGCAGAGTCTCAGGCGCTCCGCCCGGCCGGCCGGCCTCAACCCAGCGGCTGTAGGCCCCGTCGATCCTTCGGTCGATCCTGGCTTGGTGCTCGGCATCATCGGGTACGCCATATTCCGGGAGGTCGGCGAACTCTGCGCCATATTCGTCGAGGTAGGACCTGTAGTAGGCGTCCAGGAAGGCCGACCCCTCCGGCAACAGCATGTCGCTCATGAGCTTGCCGTCGGTGAAATCGCGGAGGTCGTTGGCGAACAGCTCGCACTGCCGTAACTGGCGGGCTATCTCACCCGGGAAGAATTCAGGGTCGGCCAGTTCATGGCGCACCGTCCACGCCAGCATGAAGCCGATGTGTGTGAAGGCGTTGTCCTCGGGCATTCCCCGCTTGACCGCGTCGCTCACGTGGTAGTCGAAGTCGTCGTACTTCGCCATCACTCCTCCTCGGCAACAGAGTAGCGCTGTTGACCTGGTTTCCGGTTCTTCCTTTCGTTTGGTTGCCCCGAGAGACCCGAAGCGCTGACCTGGACAAAGGGCGCCGCGGGCGCAAGCCGCTCGACGAGATCGTGCACCGCGACAACTCGCAGGCCCGTTCCGTGGCCGGCATCTGTGGGCCTGTCGCCGCCGTCCGAAATGTCCGGATAAGCCGCTGGTGATCAGGCGAGCGCATCCTTCGGGCGTGGAGGACGTGCAGGTCGGCCTGGTCATTCGAGCGGTCAGGATTCGGCGTGGCATCAGGCAGCGCGACGTTGCCGAACAGGCCGGTGTCAGCCAGTCCCAGGTGTCTCGAATGGAAAGGGGCGACCTCGGGCCGGCGACTTATCAGTCCATCAGGAAGGTCGCCGCGGCGGTTGGGGTCCATGTCGCTCTGACACCGCGATGGCGAGGAGTCGAGCTTGCGAAGCTGTTGGACGAGCGCCACGTCGCCATCGTTCAGCAAGTCGTCGCTCGGCTCGCCGATCTGGGTTGGGAGGTTCGGCCCGAATTGACCTTCGCGGTGGGCCGAGAGACTGGTTCGATCGACATCTTCGCCTGGCTGCCGGCCTACCGCGCCGTCCTGGTCATCGAAGTCAAGTCGCTCGTGCCGGACATGCAGGCCATGCTGTCCGCGATCGACCGGAAGCGAAGGCTCGCGAACACGCTGGCCCGGCAGCTCGGCTGGCAGCCGTCGCTCGTCGGGACCGTGCTGGTCCTGCCTGACGAGGGCCAGGCGCGAAACGCGGTCGAGCGGTACCGCGCGATCCTGGACGCCTCGTTCCCGGCCCGGACAGTTGCAGTGCGGCGGTGGCTCCGGCAGCCCGACGGCGACATTCGAGGAATCTGGTTCCTCGCCAACAGCACCCCGGGTGGCACGAAACGGAAAATGCGCACCCAGATCAGGGTCAGAGCGCGCCAGCGGGCCCAACTCGGCGCCGTTCCACGCTCAGCCGTGACTGCCCGGGACGCTGAAGGACCCCGCGACGACGGACGCTCCAATCCGGATCGACGCACGAACCACCCGGGCTGATGTTGTGCAGAAACCGGCCCGGGCAGGTGGGGTTACACCACCCGGGCTGATGTTGTGCAGAAACCGGCCCGGGCAGGCGGGGTTACACCACCCGGGCTGATGTTGTGCAGAAACCGGCCCGGGCAGGTGGGGCCAGGCGGGTTTACACCACCCGGGCTGATGCTGTGCAGAAACCGGCCCGGGCAGGCGGGGCCAGGGGCAACCGGCCGGGGCAAGGCGGCCAGCGGCAAGGGCGGCCGGGCAGGCGGGGCCAGGGGCAAGCGCGGCCCGGGCCGAGTGCGGCCACGCTCGCGACCCTACGCCACTCCCCCGCCCTGCGACCCCGCCGCTCCCCGCGCTCCTACTCCCAGCGGAAGTAGCGCGCCGAGATGCCCAGGCAGACGATCAGCCAGCCGGCCAGGATCGCGAAGTCCATGCCCAGCGGCGCGACCTGCGTCCCGTTGACGGAAACCTGGCGGAGTGCGTCGCCCAGATATGTGAGCGGCAGGAGCCTGGCGATGTTGCGGAGGAAGTCCGGCATGAAGTCGAACGGGAAGAAGATGCCCGATAGGAACATCAGCGGCATCTGGACGACCTGGACGACGCCCGTCGCCTGCTCCTCGGTCTTGAGGAACGACGCCAGCATGAATCCGATGGACAGGAAGGCGCCGGCCCCCAGCAGGACGAAACCGGCCAGGGCAAACACGTTGCCGACGATCTCGACGTGGAACACCCATATGCCTATGCCCAGGATCAGCACCCCGTCCGCGACGGCCACGATCAGACGCAACAGGATGTTGCTCATGATGAGCTTCCAGCGCTGGAGCGGCGTGGCGCCGATCCGCTTGAGGATGCCCTTCTCGCGCTGCTGGACGAGCGGCACCGCCGCGAAGACACCCAGCTGCATCAGCGCCATGGCCAGGATGCTCGGGACCAGATAGGCGACGGTGTTGAGGTTGGTCGAGGACAGGGTGTGGGGTTGGATCTGGAGGATCTCCGTCGCGTTCTGGACGGTGAGGTTGAACCCGTTGGCTATCTGCTGCGCGACCCCCTGCACGATCTGAGTCGTCTGCGTCTGCGAGGGATCGGTCCACAGCTCGAGGAAGACGGGCGTCCGGGCCGCCACCGCCTGCTGGAGACCCGCCGGGACGACGATGATCGCGGAGATATCGCCGCGCTGCATCGCGGCCTTCTCTTCTTCGAGGGTGCCGGACTGCAGATCCAGGATCGGGGCGTTCTGAACGATGGCGTCGTGGATCGCGGTCGAGGTCGGCGTGTTGTCCTGGTCCACCCAGCCGACGGCAACCTTGCTGCTGCCGCCGCCGGAGAAGAGGACCCCGAACAGCAGGACGAAGAGGACGGGGAAGAAGAACGTCCAGAACAGGGCGGCGCGGTCCCGGGTCAGGCTCTTGATATTCGCAATCGTGAGGAGAATCAGGCTGTTCATCGGTCGTCCCCTAGTCGCGCAGGGCTCGACCGGTCAGGTCGAGGAATACGTCTTCGAGCGTCGCCTGGCGGATTCCCAGGTTGCGCGGGTCCACGTTCAACCCATCCGCCATGGCCAGCAGGCCGCCGATCGTGCCTGCGACGTCGCGCGAGTACAGGACCGTCTGCCCGTCCTCCTGGGCGGCTCGCGTCACACCGTCCAGCTTGCCGAGCTTCTCGAGCGCCAGAGCGGGCGCAGTATCGAAGAAGACCGCCCGCTCCTTGAAGCGCCGTCCGATCAGCTCCGGCACGGTCCCGATCTCGAGGATGTGGCCGTGGTCCATGATGGCCACCCGGTCGCACAGCTCGGTGGCCTCTTCCATGTAGTGCGTCGTCAGCATGATCGACTTGCCCTGAGCCTGGAGGCCTTTGATCAGATCCCACAGGGATCGCCTGGCCTGCGGGTCAAGGCCGGTCGTCGGCTCGTCGAGGAAGATCAGCTCGGGGTCGTTGACGAGCGCCAGCGCGATCGAAAGGCGCTGCTGCTGCCCGCCCGACAGGTTCATCGACCGGGCGTTGGCACGCTCGCCCAGATCAACGGAGTCGATCAGCTTTTCCGTGGGAATGCGGCGCGAGTAGAAGCTCCCAAACAGATCCAGAAGCTCGCGCACGGTCAGGCGCGGGTAGAGAGACACGGTCTGCAATTGCACACCGATCCGCTGTTTCACGGACGTGGCGTGCCTGGAGATGTCCAGGCCGAGCACATTCACCTTGCCGGAATCGGGCTCGCGCAAACCCTCGAGGATCTCGATCGTGGTCGTCTTGCCGGCCCCGTTGGGACCCAGCAGCCCGAAGACCTCGCCCCGCCCGACCTCGAAGTTGATACCGTCGACCGCCTTGACGTCGCCGTAGCACTTCCGCAGGTCGGCGACGCAGATCACAGGCTCGCCGCTCTGAGTCATGTGGCTTCCTTCTCCTGGGCCAGGCGTGTCCGAGCCTCGCCGTCCGTGACGCAGTCTAGCTGTGGTCCCGCACTCGGGCGATCCATCGCGCGGACTATTCCATATCAGCCGGAGGACGGACCGAGCATGTCCGCGGAGCGATCACCCAGCAGGGAGAAACCGAGCCGCCGGTACAGCCGGATCGCCGACTCGTTGTCCGCGTAGACGCCGAGATATACGAGCGAGACACCTTCGGCGAGCGAATCGGCGACCAGCCTGGTGGTGATTGATCCGGCCAGACCCCGCCCGCGCCACTCCGGCAGCGTGCCGATGGACGAGAGGTAGCTCGCCCCATCGAACGTGTAGCGCTGCCCGGTGGCGACGGGCACGCCGTCCAGGCTGACCACGTAGGCGTGGTAGTCGGGCCGCTCCATCGTCAGCGAGATCTCCCGAACCAAGTTCGGACGCCGTTCCTCCGGGACCCCGAAGCTCGCGCCGACGACTGACGCCAGCGCCTCGGCTCGCTCCGGGATCTCCCCCTCCTCGGGACGGCTCCACTTGTCGAGGACGGCGGCGTCGGGCAGTTCGACCGCACCGGTCGAGGGCGGCCGCGTCAGGACCATGTCGTAGCCGCCGCCCTGGTCTTCGAAACCGTTGGCCGCAAGCCGGGCGACGATGTCGCGAGGTTCGCTCAACTCGGGAACGAGCCACATATACGGCCGCCTCTCGAGAGCAGCGAAGAGCTCGCAAGCTTCGCGCAGCCTGGCGTCGAAGGCGGCCGGTTCCTGGGGCCAGCGGACGGCCACCAGCCGGTTGAAGAACGGCTCCTTCTCGACGGCCGAAAACAGCATCGCCGCGTCGCCCGTGTCGCGCCAGGCCCGACCGGGAACGACGACCGCGCGGGCCTGGTGAACCTCGAGGAAGCGCAGCGTTGCCGCGTCGAGACCGAGCCAGGGCAAGCGGGGGTCCGGCAGTTCCATCGACGTCACGTTACGACATCGAAGTTGCGGCCGGGAGGCGGCCTCGAGCCCCGCCCGCACACCCGGCGCCAGAACGTCACCTACCCGGTCGCGCAGGACGGATCACGGGACCGGCGCCGTCCCCGGTCGCCGCTCCGCCACCCTAGCATCGAGCCATGGCAACGCTTGAACGCCGGGTCGCCCTGGGTCTGGGCGGACGCGGCGACATGGACGAAATCGTGACCTGGGCCCATCGCGCCCTCGACGTCGGGCTCGACGCGATCTGGATCCACGACACGCCCTACGAGCGCGACGGCGTCACGTACGCCGCGGCCGTCGCCCGGACGCTGGCCACCGCCGGCTACTCCACGATGCGGGTCGGGCTCGGGGCGGTCAATCCGTTCACGCGCCACCCGCTGGTTCTGGCCATGACCGGTTCCGGATTGGACGAAGTGCTGCCCGACCGGATCTCGATGGGCATCGGCACAGGCTTGCCGTTCCGGCTCGCCCAGATGGGCATCCCATACACGCCGGCCGAGGGAATCGAGCGGGTTGGCGCCACGATCGATCAGCTGCGCACGCTCTGGGCCGGCGGGCGGTTGCCTTCGCAAGCCCCCAACCTGCCGCCGATCCAGCCGATGTTCCCGCCGGTCCACCGCATCCCGCTATTCGTGGCCGGGTACCGCAAGGAAATGGTCGAACTCGCGGGCCAGAAGGCCGACGGCTACCTGTCCCGGCCGTGTGAATCGGTCCCGTCGCTACGCGGCATCATCGACCGGCTGTACGCCTCGGCGACCGCGGCCGGCCGAGATCCCCGGGACATCGAGACGACCGGCTACCTGCTCTCCCTGGTGGACGGCAGCCGCCGCGACGCCCTCAACCGGGCCAAGCGCGAGCCATTCGTGATCTACATGATGTCGATCCTGAGCGACGTTTCCCTGGCCCGCGCCGGGTTCGAGCGCGACCTACGCGATCGCATCGCCGCGGCCTGGCGGGCCGATGACTTCCACACGGCCGGCAAGCTGATACCGGATGAACTGCTGGACGCGTTCATGCTGTGCGGCACGCGCGAAGACGTGGCCGAGAGCGCGATGGCATTCCATGCACGGGCCGGCCTGGACGTCCCGATCCTCCAGCCCGTGCTGCAGGAGGATCGTCAGGCCCGCGAGCTGATCGAAGTGGCCCGGTTGTACGCCGGCCTGCCCGAACCTCACGTGACGCGGGCCGTGTCGGCCCTGCCGGCCCCGTCGGGCTCGCAGTCGATCACGCCCGCCGGGGTGGCCGCGACCGAGGCCGATGCCCCGGCCGACGACCGCCGCCTCGGCCCGTTGGAGCGCATCCGGCGTCGCGCGGCTGCCGGTTGGGAGATCGTCCGGCCGTTCGCCTACGCCACGGGAGTGATGCCGGTGCTGGCCGGAGCGGCCCTGGCCGGCCTCGACCACGGCTTCCAGTGGCTGCCGCTCGTCGCCGCGATCGTGGCCACGATGCTTATCCAATCCGCCGCCAATGTGACCAACGAACTCTTCGACGTCCGCAAGGGGGTAGACACCATCACCTCGCCGCGGGCCAGCCGGGCGATCCTCAAGGGCCGCATCACCGAGAACGGCGCCTTCTGGTTCGCCCTGACCCTGTTCGCCGCCGCCGTGCCCCTGGGGCTGTATCTGGTGACGCTGCGCGGCCCGCTGATCGTCGTCCTCGGCTTGCTGGGCGTGATCGCCGGCCACCAGTACACGGCCCCGCCGCTACAGTACAAGTACCGTGCCCTGGGCGTGCCGATGGCGTTCCTGATCTTCGGCCCGGCCACGGCCAGCGGCGGATACTTCCTCGAATCGGGTACATGGGACCCGCGCGTGCTGATCGTCTCGCTGCCGTTCGGCCTGCTCGTGGCGGCCGTCATCCACGGCAACGACTGGCGCGACATCGGCGACGACACTCGGGCCGGCTTCGCTACCCTGTCCAGCCTCATCGGACGGCGCTGGGCGCACTACAGCTACCTGGCTTTCGTCCTGAGCGCCTTCCTCGCGCTCGGGGCGGCGATCACGCTGCACCTGCTGCCGGTCACCACGGCCATCGCCCTGCTGTCCCTGCCGCTGCTCGTCCAGGTCGTACACTCCGCCGAATTCGGGGCAGCCGGTCAGGCGCGGGCCATCGCCAGGATCGACATCGAGACCGCGGAGTTGCACCTGGTCTTCGGTTCGCTCCTCATACTTGGGTTGTGGCTGTCGAGTAGATGGATATGACCGGACGGAAGCCCAGAACTGGGAAAGCGGCCGGCCGCAAACAGGGCCTGCACTGGGCCGTCGCCGCCATCGGGCTCGGTCTGGCGGTGCCGGCACTCGCGTCCGCATTCCGCGGCCCAAGGCAAGAGTTCTGGGCGCGCATGACGGGTGCCGGAGCGCTCCTGGGCGGGTTCGCGCTGCTGTTCGGCGGCGCCGGTCGCACACCCCGTCTTCGCCTGCGGGACGTAGCCCTGGGCCTGGCTTCGGCCTCCGGCCTGTACGCCACGTTCAAGCTGGGCGACCGGCTGACCCGCCGCTACCTACCCGGCGGCGACCGGCAGATCCGTGAGATCTACTCGCTGCGCGAGCTGGAGCCCGCGCCGGTCACGGCCTTCCGACTGATCGCCGTCATAGCGCCGGCCGAAGAGCTGTTCTGGCGAGGATTGATTCAGAACGCTCTGGCGCGGCGTTTCGGACGGTGGCGCGGGGCGGCCGTGGCGACGCTCGCCTATACGGCGGCTCACGTTCCCAGCGGCAATCTGACCCTGATCGGAGCGGCAGGCGTGGCCGGAGCGCAATGGAGCGCCCTTCGGGCCGCGGGCGTACCGATGAACGCCCTGATCGTCAGCCACTGCGCCTGGGACGTCTGGATTTTCCTGATCCAGCCGACGGGCGAAGTGACGCGGCTCGAACCGGAGACGGCGGCAGCCTGGGCGACGGCCTAGAAGAACGGAGCGGAAGCCCGAGCCGTCAGGACGGCCCGACTCCTCCTACCCGCCCGAAGCCGCCAACCGGCCCAATGCGATTCAGCGCTCCAGGACCCGAGCCCACTTCTCCGCCGTCCGAGCCGGCAGCAGCCGCCGATGGTGAACGCCGCGCTCGTCGATCTGTTCGAGCATCGGCCGGAGCGTCTGCAGCCAGCCTTCGGCCCTGGTCGCGGACAGCTCCTGGTATGAGATCAGGTCCTCGACCACTCCGCTGGACAGGCGTCGCCAGACGATGCACAGGCCGTCGTCGCCGCATTGCAGCGCGGCCTGCGTGGCCGGACCGCCCAGCTTCTCGCTCAAGGTCAGGAACCGCGGCCACTGCGAGACAGTCTGCGGATCCTCGAGCGCTTCGATGAGGCGGGTGACGATCCACCACATGCCTTCGGACCCGAGCTCTTCGCGGGCGTCGCCGACCGCGAAGAGGTGGCCGTCCCCGTGCTGGTCCATCTCGAGAACCAGCCCGTCGGGCGTACCGGGCAGTGAAAACGTGATGGGCTCGACTGTGGAGGTCGCAACTCGGAACTCGACGAGCTGCGCGGAGCGCGCGGGCTCGAACCAGTTCGACAGCTGATCCGCCTCCGCCGGGCGCGCCATCACCTTGACGGTCCTGCCGTGGACCTCGTAATCGATGGTGTCCGTCGCGACAGACGCCGTTGCTCGTGCCATTTCAATCCTCGCTTCGCTGCGCTGTTCGGACGTCTCGAGGACGGCCGATCGGCCCGCCGGATAGCGGGCAAGAACCAGCACAAGCGACCACGCAGGGGCACGAACGTTGTCGCGATGCGCCCGGGCAACACCCCGGTGACTGGAAGACTACAGCGTTTTCGGGTGCAGTAAAGGACTTTTGGTGCATTTCCGTAGGACTTGTGGGCGGTCAGGGAGGGTCAGGAGGCCGATTCGAGCGTGGCCGGAGAGGCAGGCGGGGCATTTCGGGTGATTCGGAGGCCTTTCCGGACGCCTCCAAAGGGAGCTTCGGTGGCCCAGAGCTCGCCGATTTGGCGCTTGTTTGCCCTGGAGCCCGGCGCGGACTCGGCCCGATTCCGTAGCGCCTATACTCGGGATGCCCCGCCGGTCGAGCCACGGCCGGCGAACTGTCTCGAGGAGCCCGCTCAGATGGATCGCACCGGCCAGGAACCCGCCGTCTCAACCACCGCCGCCGGCACGACCGGCGCACCGGAAACGGGGCTCGTGGCCGCCGCGGACTTCGCCGCCATCTCGAAGCCGCACCTCTCCCCGATCCTGGGCCGCTATTTCGAGCGGAGCTGGGACCACGGCGAAGGCCATGTCCTGTACGACTCGGCCGGACGCGGCATGCTCGACTTCGCCTGCGGAATCGCCACCACCTCGCTGGGCCACCACCACCCGGCCGTGACTCAGGCGATCAAGGACCAGGCCGACAAGCTGCTCCACATCTGCAACGCCCTGGGCTATCTGGAGCCCGTGGGCCAGCTGGCGACCATGATCGCCGACGCCTGCCCGGAACCGCTCGACACGGTCTTCTTCGGCAACAGCGGCTCGGAGGCGGTCGAAGCGGCCCTCAAGCTGGCTCGGCGAGTGACCGGCCGGCCCGGCATCATCGCTTTCCGGGGCGCCTTCCACGGCCGAACCTACGGCGCGGCCTCGATCACAAGCTCGAGCATCAACTACCGCCTCGGTTACGAGCCGATGCTGCCGTCGGTTTACCTGACGCCGTTCCCGAATGTCTACCGCTACTTCGGGGACGACGAACAGGCGGCCTCGAACGGCGCCATGGGGGCCCTTCGGACTCTGCTCGCGCACGAGATCCCGCCCTCCGAGGTCGCAGCGATCATCATCGAGCCGATCCAGGGCGAGGGCGGTTTCAACCCCGCGCCGCTCCTGTTTCTGCGCGAGCTGCGGGCCCTGTGCGACGAGTACGGCATCCTGCTGATCGCCGACGAGATCCAATCCGGCGTGGCCCGGACCGGCAAGATGTGGGCCTTCGAGCACGCCGGCATCGTTCCCGACGTGGTCTGCGTGGCCAAGGCTCTCGCCAACGGCATGCCGATCGGTGCGATCGTGAGCCGCCGCGAACTCCAGGAGCGCTGGGGCGTCGGCGCCCACGGCACCACTTTCGGCGGCAACCCGGTTTCCTGCGCGGCCGGCATCGCCGTCATGCGCACGATCGAAGAGCAGGGCCTCGTGGCCAACTCCGCCGCCCGGGGCGAGGAGCTGATGACCGGTTTGCGCGGCCTTATGGCCGCCGACGAGCGGATCGGCGACGTCCGCGGCCGCGGCCTGATGGTCGGCGTGGAGCTGGTCAAGGACCGCGAGACCCGCGAGCCGGACACCGAGACGAGCGAGGCTCTCATCCTCGCCTGTGCCGACGAAGGGCTCATGGTCCTCAACTGCGGCACGCACCACAACGTGATCCGCTTCCTGCCCCCTATCGACGTCACGGCCGAGGAAATCGCCCAGGGCGTCGAGATGTTCGCGGCGGCGCTGCGAAACATGCCTCGGAACGCGGCCGCCGCAGGGATGTAGCCGAGCGGCGCTCCGCTGCCGAGCGGCGCTCCGGCCCCGCGCAGATACGTCGAAGCCCGCGGCACTGACCGCGGGCTTCGTTCTGGGTTCGTGGGATCAGACACAGGGCCCGGTGACGGATCCACCTGCGAACCGAAGGCGATGATCAGCCGGCCGTACTCCCGGCCGTGGGAGCCGCTCGAGGCGGCAGGACGTCAGCGGTTCTTGTCCAGGAAGGTCATCACGTCTTCGAGGCGGAAGCGACGATCGCCCCGCTTGCAGACGCGATAGAAGGGCAGCTCGCCGCGATCGCCGAGGCGCTTCACGGTGTTCACGTGAAGGTGGAGCATCTCGGCCACCTCGCTGGCGGTCAGCATCGGACCGAGTTCATTAGCAGCCATGGCGGCCATGGGTTTCCTCAACGTTTGCATGTGTACGTATGCGTCAAACGGAGTCGATCCGACTGTCCCAATAAGGCACGGGCTGAGCCGACCTTGAGCGACGCGAACCGTACAGACTCCACCCAACCGTCACAAGCCGTACTTTGGGCTACAGGCACCGGTACCGGGCCGGAGATGGGCAAGTCGTACGGGTCCCAGCCCGATTGAACGGGACCTCCCGGCCGGTTCCGTCGAACCTACCGCCCGGCGAACCAGGTCCGGGCGACCTCAGCTCGAGGCCGGCGTGGCGCTCGCCTCCGGCGAAGGTGAAACCGTCGCGGCGGGACTGGCCGTGGGCGTTGCCGCGGTGGGCGATCCGGTCGGCGCGGGCGACCCGCTGGCCCCCGGAGACCCCGACGCGGTCGGCTGGACCGACGGGAACTCTAGCGGCGATGGAGACGCGCTCGCGACCGGCAAGTCGAGGCCCTGCCGGATCAAGACCAGATTGGCCGTGTAGGCCTCGTCGTACTGGGTGATCTGGTCCTGCAAGGCCGCTATCTCGTAAGTGGTCTGGGCCGTATCCACCAACTTCAGCACGGACACGAACTGGTCGGACGCGATCTTGAGGGTGTTGACCCGATCCTGGGCGTCGCCCCAATCCTTCACTTCCATGATCGCGGCCGTCCAGCCGCTGATCTGGTTGGAGTAGGTCCGAACCGCAGCCTGGTAGTTGGCCAGGTCGAATGGCGTGGCGGCCGCGGCGGCGGCAACATCCGCCCGAGCCTGCTCACGCAGCGGCGACCACTTCTTCTCGATCGTGCTGAACTGCTGGCCCAGTGTCGGGGGCTTCAGATACGTCGTGTAGACCCACAATCCGCCGAGCAACAAGAACAGGACTGCCATCAGCGGGGCGTAGGCACGCACCCAGCGGTAGGCAAGGCCGTGCTGCCGCTTCTTGCGTGGCGCGCTCCGGGCCGCTCGCCGGGCCTCGGCCCGACTTCGCGCTTCCGCCGCACCCTCGACGTTCCGAGAACCGGCGGACCTGGAAGGCGTCGACGGAGTCTCGACCGGTTCGACTTCGTCCGACGTCGCCTCAATCGGCGTGGCCTCGGCCGGAGTGGCCTCCGCCGGCTTGGGCTGGCGTGGCGTGTATTCGATGCGACCGTGGCCCTTCCGACCCGATCCGGATCGACCCCTGTGCGACTGCGGCGACAATGCGGACCTCCTGACAGCTACCTGCGAGCCGGCGGTCTCGGCGCCACTCGACTGGACCCTGAAACCGGCGGTGCGGCAGGCCCCGAGAGTCTGACACAACTGCCTGACGGGCGTGGCGGCGGGGCCCGTGGCGTGGCGATTGCCGGCTCGTTCCAAACGCCACCGACGACTCCCCGCCGGACCTGTCGGCAACCCGGCGTCCTCTGGGTGGCCGGCGACGCCTTCGTACCGATTCGCAACCTTTACCAACTTGATTCCATGGCATCAAACGGGGGAAACTGCGATTTCCGCAACCGATGAGGGCTCCTGCCGGAGCAGGGAGCCCGTGTATACGTCTCTGCCGGCGCGACCGGACGGTCGGGTGGATCGCAGCTTGGAGATGGAATTGGGCCAGACTGGCAGACCGCGAGCCCAGGGCCTGTACGACCCTGCCTACGAACACGACGCGTGCGGTTTCGGCTTCGTCGTGGATATCGCAGGCCGGCCGTCGCACGCCATCGTCCGCGACGCCCTGACAGTCCTGGTCAACCTGGAACACCGCGGCGCCACCGGTTCGGAGAAGAACACCGGCGATGGGGCCGGTCTGACAATCCAGATCCCCCACCGGTTCCTTTCGGAGATGGCCGAGAAGTCGGGGATCCGGTTGCGCGGCCGCGGCGGCTACGGCGTCGGCATGGTCTTCCTGCCGCCGGACCGGATCAGCCGCGTCGAATGCTTCCGATTGTTCGAGCGCGTGGTCGAGGAAGAGGGCCTGCACTTCCTGGGCTGGCGCGAGGTCCCGACGGACAACACCGGCCTCGGCGCCAGCGCCAAGTCCAGCCAGCCACTCGTCCGCCAGGTCTTCATCGACCGGCCGGAGGGCCTGATCGAGGACCTCGCCTTCGAGCGCAAGCTCTACATCGTCCGACGCCTAGTCGAGAAGGCCGTGTCGCGGTCCGCCATCCCCAGCCGGGGCGACTTCTACATTCCTTCGCTGAGCTGCCGGACGGTGGTCTACAAGGGCATGCTCAACGCCTCCCAGCTTCGGACCTTCTACCCGGATCTGAACGACGAACGCGTCGAGAGCGCCATCGCCATGGTCCACTCGCGCTTCTCGACCAACACCTTCCCGTCGTGGGCGCGGGCCCATCCGTACCGCTACATATCCCACAACGGCGAGATCAACACCCTGCGCGGCAACATCAACTGGATGCACGCCCGCCAGAGCCAGTTCCACTCGAAGCTGTTCGGCGATGAACTGACCAAGGCCCTGCCGGCGATCGACATCGACGGCTCGGACTCGGCGATCCTGGACAACACCCTCGAGCTGTTGTACCTCTCGGGCCGGAGTGTGGCCCACTCGCTGATGATGATGGTGCCCGAGCCCTGGCAGCACCACGAGTCGATGGCCCCGGAGAAGAAAGCCTTCTACGAGTTCCACTCCTGCCTGATGGAACCGTGGGACGGGCCCGCTTCCATCGCTTTCACGGACGGCATCCGAATCGGCGCCACGCTGGATCGCAACGGCCTGCGACCTGCCCGCTACTACGTCACCGCGGACGGCCGGGTCGTCATGGCGTCCGAAGCCGGCGTGCTGGATATCGACCCCTCTCAGGTCGTCGCCAAGGGCCGCCTCCAGCCGGGCCGCATGTTCCTCGTCGACACGATCGAACAACGCATCATCTCGGATGACGAGCTCAAGCACCGTGTCTCCACGGAGCACCCCTACCAGGATTGGATCCGTGAGTGGCTGGTCAGGCTGACCGAGCTGCCGCCCCCGCCACGGGTGATCGAGCCGGACCACGAGACCGTCCTGCGGCGCCAGGAAGTGTTCGGCTACACCGCCGAAGACGTTCGAGTCCAGATCAACGCCATGGCCGCGTCGGGCACGGACCCGGTCGGCGCGATGGGCAACGACCAGGCCCTGGCCGTGCTCTCCGAGCGGCCGCAGCTGCTCTACTCCTACTTCAAGCAGCTGTTCGCCCAGGTCACGAACCCGCCGATCGACGCCATCCGCGAGGAGATCATCACCGCGACCGAGATGGCCATCGGCCCCGAGGGCAACCTCCTCGAGCCGGAGCCGCAGGCGGCCCATCAGCTGGAGCTGCCTTCCCCGGTCCTCTCGAACGAGGAACTGGAGAAGATCCGGCACCTGTCCTCCGCGGAGGGACCGCACGGCTTCCGGACCCTGACTCTGCCGATCCTCTACAGCGTCTCGGATGGCGGCTCGGGCTTGCGCAAGGCGATCGAGCAGCTCCGCGACCGGGCCTCGGAGGCCATCGCCGAAGGGCACAACATAATCATCCTCTCGGATCGAGGGCACACCGAGGAAGAGGCGCCCATTCCCGCACTCCTCGCGGTCGCGGCCGTGCATCACCACCTGGTCAGGTCGGGCACGCGTACCCGTGTCGGTCTGGTTCTCGAGTCCGGCGAGCCGCGCGAGGTCCATCACTTCGCCCTGCTGATCGGCTACGGGGCGAGCGCCGTCAACCCGTACCTCGCGTTCGAGACCATCCACGACCAGGTCCGCCTGGGCATGATCGCGGGCGACGCCGAGCACGCCGAGAAGAAGTACCGCAAGGCGATCGCCAAGGGCATCGTCAAGGTCATCTCCAAGATGGGCATCAGCACCATCCAGAGCTACCACGGCGCCCAGGTTTTCGAAGCCATAGGCCTCAACCAGGACTTCGTCGACGAGTACTTCACCGGCACGCCGACGCGCATCAGCGGCATCGGAGTCGATGTGGTCGCGCGCGAAGTGAAGATGCGACAGGACCGGGCCTATCCGCCACGCCGTCCCGTCTATCACAAGCAGCTGGGAACGGGCGGCAGCATCCAGTTCCGCGACGACGGCGAGCGCCACCTCCTGACGCCGCTGTCCATCGCCCAGCTCCAGCATGCGACGCGGACCGGCAGCTACGAGGCGTTCAAGGAGTACTCGCACCTCATCGACGACCAGTCGGAAGGGCTGTGCACGCTGCGCGGCCTGATGGAGTTCAAGCCGAACCACCGGCACGCCGTCTCCATCGACGAGGTCGAGCCGGTGGAGTCGATAGTCAAGCGCTTCAAGACGGGCGCGATGAGCTACGGCTCCATCTCCCAGGAAGCCCACGAAGCCCTGGCCATCGCGATGAACCGCCTCGGCGGCAAGTCGAACACCGGCGAAGGCGGCGAGGACCCGGCTCGCTTCGAGACCATGCCCAACGGCGACTCGATGAAGAGTGCCATCAAGCAGGTCGCCTCCGGTCGCTTTGGCGTGACGAGCGAGTATCTCGTCAGCGCCCGAGAGATCCAGATCAAGATGGCCCAGGGCGCCAAGCCCGGTGAGGGCGGTCAGCTGCCCGGAACCAAGGTCTATCCCTGGATCGCCAAGGTCCGCCACTCGACGCCCGGCGTCGGCCTCATCAGCCCGCCACCGCACCACGATATCTACTCCATCGAGGATCTGGCCGAGCTGATCCACGACCTCAAGAACGCCAACCCCACGGCGCGCATCTCGGTCAAGCTCGTGTCCGAGGTCGGCGTCGGGACGATCGCCGCGGGCGTCGCCAAAGCCCACGCGGACGTGATCCTGATCAGCGGCTACGACGGCGGGACGGGCGCGTCGCCGCTCAGCTCGATCAAGCACGCCGGCCTGCCGTGGGAACTGGGCATCGCCGAGACGAACCAGGTCCTCCTGATCAACGACCTTCGCTCGCGCGTCGCCGTCGAAGTCGACGGCCAGATGAAGACCGGCCGCGACGTTGTCGTCGGTGCGCTGCTGGGCGCCGAGGAGTTCGGCTTCTCGACCGCCCCGCTGATCTCCCTCGGCTGCGTGATGATGAGGGTCTGCAACCTCAACACCTGCCCGGTCGGTATCGCCACCCAGGATCCGGAACTCCGACACCGGTTCGCAGGCGATCCGGAGTACGTGGTCAACTTCATGAAGTTCGTGGCCCAGGAAGTGCGGGAGCACATGGCCGTTCTCGGCTTCCGGACCTTCGAGGAGATGGTCGGCCACTCCGAGCGCCTGGAGATGCGCCGGGCCATCGACCATTGGAAGGCCCACAACCTGGACTTCAGCCGGATCCTGTACCAGCCGCAGGTGCCCAAGGGCGTCGGCCGGACGTGCCAGATAGTCCAGGAGCACAAGCTCGAGCAGTCGCTCGACGCCACGACGCTCATCCCGCTCTGTGCCCCGGCTCTGGAGCGCGGCGAAAAGGTCGAGGCCGAGCTACCGATCCACAACACCAACCGGGTCGTGGCCACGTCGCTCGGCTCCGAGGTCACCCGCCGCTACGGCGGGGAGGGCCTGCCGGAGGACACGATCAAGCTCCACTTCAGGGGCTCGGCCGGTCAGAGCTTCGGCGCGTTCGTGCCGCGGGGCGTCACCCTGACCCTCGAAGGCGACACCAACGACTACCTTGGGAAGGGCTTGTCCGGCGGCAAGATCATCCTCTTCCCGCCGCGTGAAGCGAGCTTCGTGCCCGAGGACAACGTCATCGCCGGCAACGTCGCCTTCTACGGCGCCACGTCCGGCGAGGCCTACATCCGCGGCGTCGCCGGGGAGCGCTTCTGCGTCCGCAACTCCGGGGTCAGCGCCGTGATCGAAGGCCTGGGCGACCACGGCTGCGAGTACATGACCGGTGGCCGCGTGGTAGTCATCGGCAAGACCGGGCGCAACTTCGCCGCCGGCATGTCCGGTGGCGTGGCCTACGTCCTGGACGAAAGCGGCGAGGGCGGAGCGGCCGGAGGGGGCTTCGAGCGAGTCTGCAACAAGGAGATGGTCCAGCTGTTTCCGCTCTCGAATCCGGAGGAAGTGGCCGCGGTTCGCCATCTGCTCGAAAACCACGCCGAATACACAGGCAGCGCGAGAGCGAAGGCCCTTCTCGCCGATTGGGAGACGACGGTCAACCGGTTCATCCGGGTCGTGCCCAACGACTACCGCCGAGTTCTCGAGGCCCAGGCGCGCATGCGCGAGCGCGGCATGAGCCAGGAGGAAGCCGAGATGGCCGCCTTCGACGAGAACGTCCAGGACGCGCGACGCGTGGCGGGGAACTAGCGATGGGCAAGCCGACGGGTTTCATGGAGTTCGAGCGCGAGCCCGCGCACACCCGACCACCGCTCGAGCGAATCAAAGATTGGTCCGACGCCCATCCCGAATACGACGAGAAGACGCTCCGGGACCAGGGCGCCAGGTGCATGGACTGCGGCATCCCTTACTGCCACACCGGCGAACTGGTCAAGGGTCTGGCGGTCGGCTGCCCGATCAACAACCTGATCCCGGAGTGGAACGACCTCGTCTACCGGGGCCAGTGGCGCGAGGCGATCATCCGCCTCCACAAGACCAACAACTTCCCGGAGTTCACCGGCCGCGTCTGTCCGGCGCCGTGCGAGGGTTCATGCACGCTCGGCATCAACCAGCCGCCGGTGATGATCAAGAACAACGAGCTGGAAATCATCGAGCGCGCCTTCCGCGAAGGCTGGGTCGTGCCCGAGCCGCCGCTGGCCCGCACCGGGTTCAAGGTCGCGGTCGTCGGATCCGGGCCGGCCGGCCTGTCCGCCGCCGCGCAACTGAATCGCGCCGGCCACGAAGTCACCGTCTACGAGCGTGACGATCGGGTCGGCGGCTTGCTCATGTACGGCATCCCGAACATGAAGCTGGACAAGGGCGTCGTTCAGCGCCGCGTCGACATCCTCGCGGCCGAGGGCATCACGTTCGTGACCGGCGTGGAAGTCGGCCGAACCATCGAGGCGGACAAGCTCGTCGCCGATTTCGACGCCGTCGTTCTGGCGACCGGTTCGACGGTGCCGCGCGATCTGCGCGTCGAGGGCCGCGAGCTGACGGGCGTCCACTTCGCCATGGACTATCTGGCCGCCAACACCAGGGCCGTCCTCGGCGGCACCGAGCCGCCCATCTCGGCGAAGGGCAAGAACGTCATCGTCATCGGCGGCGGCGACACCGGCACTGACTGCGTCGGCACGGCCATCCGCCACGGCGCGAAGAGCGTCACCCAGCTCAAGATCCTGCCCAAGCCGCCCGACACCCGGGCCGACGACAACCCCTGGCCGCAGTGGCCCAAGGTCTACAAGCTCGACTACGGCCAGGAAGAGGCCGCCGCGATGTGGGGCGCAGACCCGCGCCGCTACCTCGTCAACACTCGCCGCCTGACCGGCGAGAACGGCCACGTCAAGGCCATCGAGACCGTCGAGATCGAGTGGGTCCACTCCGACGGCCGCCTCACCATGAAGGAGTGCGAGGGCACGGCGCAGGTGCTGCCGGCGGACCTCGTCCTGATCGCGATGGGCTTCGTCGGGCCGCAGCCGGAACTGCCGGCGGCCTTCGGCTGCAAGCTGGACCACCGCGGCAACATCGTCCACGACCAGGATCAGTTGACGTCCGTGCCGGGCGTCTTCGCGGCCGGCGACTGCGCCCGGGGCCAGTCGCTCGTCGTCTGGGCCATCCGGGAGGGCCGCCGGGCCGCCCGCGGCGTCGACAAGTATCTGATGTACGGCGAGACCGTCCTGCCGGGCTGAACCCGGCCTCAATTGCTCGGAAGTACGGTCAGGGCGCCGGAGCAGGACTTGGCACGTTGCCGTACGTGGCCGGGCTGACCCACGACAGCGGACCGCCCCAGTAGCGGAGCCAGGCGCGCCCGATGACCGACGATTTGGCGATGGGCCCGAAGACCCGCAAATCTTGAGACGCCTGGCGGTGGTCGCCCAGCACGAACAGGTACCCGTCCGGCACGACCCAGCTCGACTGGTCGGTTATCGGAGCGGTCTCCTGGCCGGGGTAGACGTAGGGCTCGTCGAGCTTCGCGCCGTTGACCCAAACCGCGCCGTCGTGGACGTCGACCCGATCCCCGGCGACGGCGACGACGCGCTTGATGAACGGCACGTCCTGGCCGTCCTCGCGGTACCCGGCGGGCGGCTCGAACACGATCACGTCGCCCCTTCTGTAGTCCGTGAAGTGGGGCGAGAGCTTGTCGACCAGGACGTACTGGCCCGGCTCGAGGGTGGGCTCCATAGAGACCTGGAGTATCTGGTAGGGCTGGGCGACGAAGTTCTGGACGACGAAGAAGATGATCAGCGTCAGAACGATCGTCTCGACGATCTCGAAGAGGCAGCCTCGCCAGTTGGCCTTCATGCAGGTTCGCCTCGATTGGTGCGGGCGACCCCGCGATGGACGCCTGGAATTGCCTAGAAGGTAGCATCTCCGACCGAATCCACGAGCGCGGCCCCGGCGCAGGTATCGGAGGCCAGTGCCGGCAGACCGTGCGCGCGGGGCGCCGCCCGTTCGTCCGGGTCGGCGAACCCTCGTGTCGATTGTCCGGTATCGTCTCCGACGTGAGTACGATCGTGGAGTTCCGAGGGCCGTTCCGTCTGGTCGAAGAAGGGGCAAATCGGCTGCGCCGCATGGGCCGCGGAACCTGGTACTGCCGCTGTGGCACCGTGGCCACCGCCACACGCGGCAAGCCGCGCTGCGACGAGTGCCGCTCCGGTCGCGATTGCGGTCTCGACTGCAGCCTGACGAGCCTCCTTTGCCCCAGCTGCGGCGCCAGCCTCACGCAACCCTAGGATCCCGGGCATGGCCACCGCTTCGAACCCTGCAGCCCACCCCATCTACCTGGCCGGCCGCTGGGTCGAGTCGCCCGAAAGACTGGGCGTCGCCAATCCCGCCCGGCCCGGCGAGATGGCCGGCGCCACGTTCTACGCCACTCCGGAGCAATACGAGGAGGCCGTGCGGGCCGCCGTCGCGGCGTTCGAAGCGACCCGCAAGCTGCCGGCTTACCAGCGCAGCGCGGCCCTTCGCCACATCAGCGAGGGCATCGCGACCCGTCGCGAGGAACTGGGCCGCCTGATCGCCACCGAATCGGGCAAGCCTATCCGCGACGCCCTTGGAGAGGTGGACCGGGCGGTGCTGACGTTTCGGATAGGCGCGGAGGAAGCCGAACGGATCGGCGGCGAACTCATCCCCCTGGACCTGAACCCGGCATCGCGCGGACGGACCGGCATCGTCCGCCGCTTCCCGATCGGCCCGATCGCGGCCGTCAGTCCGTTCAACTTCCCGCTCAATCTCGCCGCCCACAAGCTTGCCCCGGCCATCGCTTCGGGCAACCCGATCGTCCTCAAGCCGCCGTCCAGGGACCCGCTCACGATGCTAGCCGTGGCCGAAAGCGTGGCCGAGGCCGGGCTCCCGGACGGGGCGGTGAGCATCCTGCCCATGACGCGCGAGCTGGGCGACCGCATGGTTTCCGACGAGCGCTTCAAGCTCCTGACCTTCACCGGCAGCCCCGAAGTAGGCTGGAAGATGAAGGAGCGGGCCGGCAAGAAGAAGGTCGTCCTCGAACTGGGCGGCAACGCCGGCGTCATCGTCGATCGAACGGCGGACCTGGCCTGGGCGGCCTCGCGCGTCGTCAGCGGCGCCTTCAGCTATGCCGGCCAGGTGTGCATCAGCGTCCAACGCGTGTTCGTGCACGAATCGATCTGGGGCGAGCTCATGGACCGCCTGCTTGAGCTCGCTGGCAACCTCAGGATCGGCGATCCCCTCGATCCCGCGACCGACATCGGTCCGATGGTGGACGAAGCCGCCGTCGCGCGCACCCAGGCCTGGGTCGATGAAGCCGTCTCCCTGGGCGGGCGGACGCTTCTGGGCGGCAAGGCCGACGGGCAGTTCTTTCCACCAACCATCCTGATCGACACGCCGGCGCAGGCGAGGGTTTGCCGGAACGAGGCTTTCGCGCCACTGCTGGTCGCCTTTCCTTTTGCGCACTTCGACGACGCCATCCGCCGGGTCAACAATTCGGCCTACGGCCTGCAAGCCGGCGTCTTCACCAACGACCTGACCCACGCCTGGACGGCCTTCGAGGAAATCGAGGCGGGTGGGGTGATCGTCAACGACGTACCCACGTATCGCATCGACCACATGCCCTACGGAGGCTCGAAGGACTCCGGCCAGGGCCGCGAGGGCGTGCGCTACGCAATTGAAGACATGACCGAGCTTCGGATCATGGTCCTGGCCCAGCCCGGCTGAGCGAGGCGCGCCCGTCGCCGCGGCCCGGGGGCCTAGTCCCAGCGCATCAGCGAGCCGAACGACCAGCGCATTGCCTCCACCAGAGATGCATCGAGGGGCAAGCTGACCGTCGCCTGCTGTCCGGTAGCCCGGCCGACGACACGGACGTTCAGGTATTCGCCGGTCCAGGCCAGCGAACTCAGCCTGTCGCGCGGGACGGCCAGGACGTCCACGCCGTAGCGGGTCGTGTCGTCCAGGTACTCCGGCGGTTCCGAGGCGATGACCAGCTCCCGAGCGCCCAGCAGGGCGACGCCGCAGGCGGGGCCGCTTCTGGTCCGCGGGGCCGCCACGTTCCCGACGGCGATTCGAGCCGGTTCCGTGAGATCGGGCCGGACGCTCGCGAATTCCAGGACCACCGCCCACTTGTGCGGCAACTCGTCCGGGCCCCGGCCGGCCTTCGACCCATCCATCCAGACGAAAGCCGAATCCACGGGCAAGACGGTGCCCGCCATAGTGCGGCGCAACGCGTCCAGGCCGGGCTGCAGCGAGTCCCGGCTCGCGGTGTTGTAGCGAACGGCGATGCCCGAGTTCGCGGCCATCAGGCGCAGCTTCCCGTACAGGAGGATCTGGCGATCCTCCACGAAGAGCAACTCGTCGATGGGCACCGACGTCAGGCGGCCCTGCATACCGTCCTCGACCCAGAGGGCAACGACCGAATCGCCGAAGCCGAGGACCTCGGTTGGGGTGGCGATGGGCCGCAGACCGGCCAGATGCGTCGCCCGCGGAATCACGAACAGGCGCTCGGGGGCCAGTTCGCCACAGGCAGCCTGGATGGCAGACACGGCCTCCGGCGGCGGTTCGAGGCGCTGCCCCCGGTCTGCGTGCATTTCTTCACTGGTGCCGATGCCCTGGTCCACCCAGCGGCCTCCCTTCGCAGGCAGCTTTGCCAGAGCGATAGTACGTGACGCGGCCGCCCGGCGAGGGGCCGGCCGGAACCGGCTACTCGAGGCCGGAGGCCAGGACGGTGGGCCTGCGGGGATCGCGCTCGGTCGGGGAGCTGCCGGCCCGTTCGGCGGCCAGGAGCTGCTTCTTGCGCGCCAGCCCGTACGCATAGCCGTGCAGCGAGCCGTCCGAGGCGACCACGCGATGGCACGGCACGACGATTGCGACCGGGTTCGCCGCGCAGGCGGCACCGACGGCCCGGGCCGCCCGCGGCGCCCCCACCGACGCCGCGACATCGCCGTAGGAGCGCGTCTGCCCGGCCGGGATCTGGCGCAGCGCATCCCAAACCCGCCGCCGGAACGCGGTCGCGTGAACGTCGAGCGGCAAAGTGCTCGCCTCGGGGCGCGGATTGCCCGCCGCCAGATCCGACACGAGCGCGGCCACCTCGCCCATGCCCGAGTCGTCGCGCGTAACGGCCGCGCCTGAGTACTCGCGCCGGAGATCGCCGGCCAGATCGTCCGCTTCCGTTCCCAGCCGTACCGCGCACAAGCCCCGATCCGTGGCCGCGACCAGCGCCACTCCGTCCGGGATCGGCGCGAGTGTCCAGCGGATCCGCTCCCCCGCCCCACCCGCTTTGTACCTGCCCGGGGCCATGCCGAGCTCCGTGCCGGCCGCCTCGTAGCCCGAGCTCGACGACCCGTAGCCCGCCTCGAACAGCGCGCCCAGGACGTCGCGCCCACTGGAGAGGTGGGCCCGGAGATGCTCGGCCCGGCGCGCGGCCGCCCAGGCCCTGGGCGTGACTCCCAGCCGCTCGCGAAAGAGCTCCCGCAGCCGCCGCTCCGGCACTCCCGCGGCCGCCGCGAGCTCGCGATCGCCCGGGGCTTCCTCGCCGGAGGCCAGCGCCACGCCGAGCGTGGCCACTGTCAATTCCACGGGATCGCGGCGGGCGCTTGGATCGTCGCCCGAGGCCTCGCCGTCGAACCGGCGCTCTGGATGGCAGCGCAGGCAAGGCCTCGCCCCAGCCTCGAGCGCCTCGTCGAGGCTTTTCACGATCCGGACCCGGTCCCGCCCGGGCGTCCGGGCCGGGCACCCCGGCCGGCACACGATGCCGGTGCTCGTGACGACCAGCAGCCACGTGCGTCCGCCGGCCGGACGCCGTTCCGCGATCGCCGCCCACTCTTCGTCCGTCGGCGCCGAACCGACCTGACTGAGTCGCTGTCGCTGATTCATGCGCCGATCCTAGTCGCCCCGGCGGCCGGCGACTTCCGGCCGAGTGCTTTGGCCCGGCGAACTCGACGCCCGACCCGCTACAGTCGCGCCCATGCAGGAAGTGCAAGCGTCATGAAGATCGGGATCGCCGTCGGCGGCGCCATGCCGGAGGTCGCCGACCTGGCGCGTCGGGCGGAGGAAGCCGGGCTCGAATCCGTCTGGCTCGCCGAACTCGACCATTCGGCGTTCGTCCAGGCGGCCGCGGCCATTCCGGCAACGCGCGACATCGGCGTGGGCACGGGCGTGGCGCTGGCCTTCCCCCGTTCGCCGACCATCGCCGCCATGACCGCCTGGGATCTCGACGAGCTGTCCGGAGGCCGGTTCATGCTCGGCCTCGGACCCCAGGTGAAGCGAGTCCTGGAGGCGCGTTTCTCGGTCCGAGTCGACCGCCCTGCCCCGCAGATGCGCGAGTACGTTCGCGCCGTTCGAACGGTCTGGGCGGCCAACCGGGGCGACTCGGTCGTGTATGAAGGCGAGGCCTACACGATTACACAGCCGACCTTCTACGGCCGGCCCCGGCCGGACCGTCGCGACGTGCCGATACTGCTGGCCGCCGTCGGGCCGGTCATGTCCACCGTCTGCGGCGAGGTCGCCGACGGGCTCATCGGCCATCCCCTGGCATCGCCTCGCTACCTGCGGGAGGCGGTGCTGCCGGCTGTCGCCGCGGGCGCCGAGCGTGCGGGCCGGCCCATCGATGTCTGCCCCATCAGCGCCACGCTCATCGTCTCGGTCGGCGAGGACGAAGACGCGGCCCGTCGTGCCGCCCGGCTCCAGATCGCCTTCTACGCCACTACGCCCTCGTACAAGTCGATCCTGGCGCTCCACGACCGAGCGGCGCTGCCACGCGATCTGCGCCGGGCCTTCGTCAGCCGCGACCGGGCGCAGATGGCCGAACTGATCGACGACGAGCTGCTCGACGCCATCGCCGTGGCGGGACGGCCGGACGAGGCCCTCGACCGGCTTCGGGCCTGGGAAAGCATCGCCGACCGGGTTATCCTGGGCGTGCCCTGGTACGGCCCGGGGCCGGAGGAGCAGCGGGACGCCATCGAAGCCGCTCTCGAGATTGGGGCACGGGCGGCCGGCCGCTGATCGGCGGCACCGGCGGCGGCACCGGCGGCGGCTTCGGGTCGGGCGCCCCCACCACAGCGACAACCGCCGGGGCGTCAACTCGACCGTGAGCGGCATGAAGATGCGCCGCCGAGGAGGGAGCCGAAGATGTACCCGACCGGTTCGAAGGGGTCGCGACGAAAGGTGATCGCGGGACGCAGTCGGAGGGCGCGAGCGCGAGTCGGATTGGCCGCCACCCTCGCCCTGTCGTTCATCGCGGGGGCCTGTTCTTCGGGCTCCGGGACGCTCCAGGCGTTCTCTCCGGGCTGGATGGCGCCCACCTCGAGCCCTACATGGACGCCCGCGCCGACCGCCACACCCTGGCCGACGTTCCAGCCGACGTTCGAACCCATCGAGTGGCCGAGCATCGAGCCGGCGCCGTCGGACACGCCCGAGCCAACGCCCAGGCCGCTGCCCACGTTCAAGACCAGGTCGGGCAAGCTCGATACCGTCATCGGTACGGCTGCGCCGGCCGCACCGGCCAAAGACGGCGGCAAGAGAGCCGCCCAATCGATCAACGAGTTCAGCTTCGACATGCTTCGCCGCCTCGACCAGACCGGCAACCTGTGTTTCTCCCCGACAAGCATCGAGGTCGCCCTGGCAATGGCGCGGCCGGGCGCCAGAGGCCAGACCGCGACCGAGATGGATGCCGTCATGCGGGACTTCGGGGCGGACGACCGGGCGGGCGACATCGTGGCGCTGCTGCGGGCACTGGCGGCCGACAACTTCGTCGACGATCTGTGGGATGAAAGCGGGCCCGTCACGACTCAGATTGCCCGGCTCGACATCGCCAACGGCGCGTTCCTGCTTCGGGGCTTGCCCGTCGAACAGCCGTACCTCGATGCTCTCAGCTCGAGGTTCTCGTCACCCGTCTACCTGCTCGACTACGCCCGCGACCCCGAAGGCTCGCGGGCCGCGATCAACAACTGGATCTACGACCACACCCAGGGTCTTATCCCCAGCGCGCTGCAGCCGGGCGACGTCGGTACGGCCGACCTGTTCCACCTTACCAACGCGATGTACCTCAAGGCCAAGTGGCAGGATGAGTTCTTCGATGGTGCCACTGCCGCCAAGCCCTTCACGCGGCTCAACGGATCGAAGGTCTCGGTTCCTACGATGGAAGGCGGCGGGACGTGGCTGTACGCGTCCGGGCCGGGCTGGCGGGCCGTCGACGTGCCTTACCTTCACGGGCTCCAGGACGGCATGACCATGACGATCGTGATTCCGGACGACATGGCCGCCTACACGGCGAACCTGAGCCCGGCGACGATGCCTTCGCAATGGAAGACGTATCACGTTTCCCTCTTCCTGCCCAAGTTCAAAACGCGGAGCCATGTCGAGCTGGCCCCGGTCCTGGCAACCATGGGCATGCCGACCGCGTTCGGCCCGGGCGCCGATTTCTCCGGGATCACGCAGGCCGGCCCGGTGGTCCTCGACAACGTCGTCCACGAGGCGGTCATCGAGGTCGACGAACATGGGACGGTGGCGGCCGCGGTCACGGACATCGGCGGCAAGGGCGGCATCGGCGACTCGATCCCATCGGTGTCGCTGCACGTGGACAAGCCGTTCCTGTACTTCATCCACGACAACGCCACGGGCGCAATCCTGTTCGCGGGCCGGATCGTCGATCCGTCCCTCACGGGTTCGGACGACTAGGGATCCAGGCGCCCCAGGCGACGCCGGACAGGATCGATGGTGGCGCCCCCGGGGAGACTCGAACTCCCGACCTTCCGCTTAGAAGGCGGCCGCTCTATCCACTGAGCTACGGGGACACCCGAGACTCGTCCGGTCGTTCTACCAGGCCGGCGAGTCGGCGCCACGCATGACGTCCTTGCGTAGGGTACCGTGCCGGCCGTCGCGGAGCCACTCCGGCAGCTCGTCGGCGGGCGGCTGGCGGGCGTTGGGGAAGCGGAAACTGACGACCGGCCTATGGGCCGCAATGGCGCATTGGTCCCATCGCATCCGGCAGGGCCGGTGCTAGACTCAAAAGTCCCTCACCAAGTACGTCCACGGTGCCCTGGAGGTCGTATCGGTGTCGTCGTTTTCGTTTGGGTCCGAACCGGCGGCCGAGCCGCCGAGTGAGGGCGCGCGATCGAGCCTGCCGCTCGATGCCCGCGCCGCTTCGACCCACGCGGACGTCGCCGCCGCCACCGATGGACAGCTCGCCCTCCAACTCCCCGCCTCTCTGCCCTATCTGGCAATCGTGCCCGAGTGGAAGGATCAGCAGCGGCTGTGGGGCCACAGCTTCCACCCTATGTGCTCCTACCTGGCCAGCTTCCCCGCCGGCCTGGCGCACGCTTTCATCGCCCGCTACACGAGGCCGGGCGACGTCGTACTGGATCCCTTCAGCGGCCGCGGCACAACGGCAACGCAGGCCTGCGCGGAGGGACGCGTCGGCGTAGGTAACGACCTCAACCCCTTTGCCCACATCCTGACGGCGGCCAAGGTGGACGCCCCAACCCGGGCGGAGGTCAAGACCCGCCTGACGGCGATCCGGATCGCCTGGGCTGCAACCGCGCGGGAATGGCATTCGATCGCCGCCGCGGTCTCCGCGGAGCCCGATACGGCCATCACCGTGCCCGGCCCCGGCAGCCGCCCGATCGGCGGAAACCCGAAGGCGCGCCCGGACGGGCCCGTGCCGGCCGAGGTCGCGATGGCGTTCCATCCGCGGACGCTGGCCCAGGTGCTGTTCCTTCGGGCCGGCCTGGATCCGGACGATCGAACCGACCGCTTCATCCTCGCTTCGCTGACCGGCATCCTTCACGGCAAGAGCGGCAGCTACCTCTCGGCCGTGATGCCCAACACGTTCAGCATGGCCCCGCGCTACGTCCGCGATTTCGTGGCCAGAACGGGCTTCCACTCGCCCGAGCGAGACGCTTTCGCCCTTCTGGACGACAAGATCCGCCGCCTGTACCGCCAGCCCGTGCCAGCCACTCGTGGAATCGCCCTCCTCGGCGACGCTCGCGACGCGGGCGTAAGAACCCGTGAGGCGCTGAGGGCCCGCGGTCTGCCGGACAAGGCGCGGCTCGTCGTCACTTCCCCGCCCTACCTGCGCGTGGTCAAGTACGGCTACTACAACTGGCTGCGCCTGTGGCTGCTCGGCTACGACGCCTCCGCCATCGACGACCTGCTCGACGATGCCCATCACCGCGACGCCTACCTGGTCTTCATGCGGGAAGTGCTGAGCGGCCTGCGAACGGCCCTGGCTGACGACGCGGTCGTGGCCCTGGTCATCGGCGACGTCGAGATGGATCGGGGCCGGCCGGCCAACGGCGGGATCGGGCTGGCCGAATTGGTCTGGGAGCTGGCCGCCGCGCCGGAAGGCTACCGCCTCGCAGGCGTGGCCCTGGACGATGTGGCGGCCGGGCGCAAGATGACCAAGCTCTGGGGCGACGAAGCCGGGCAGGCGACCAAGCTGGAACGGATCCTCGTCCTGGCGACGAGCGAAGCCGGCCGCCGGCGAGCGACCTACGGCGCCTCGCTGCCGATCGACTGGACCTGGCCGCCCAGAGCGCCCCGCGCCCTGTAGGCGCCTCGCCGGCTCGCGGCCTGCCACGCCCGCCCGTCGCCACCCACGCCGACCCGCGCGCTTATCTACAATCGCGCTATGAAGCAGATGTACTCGGACAGCGACCTGGCGTCGATGGACCCGCTCGTCCTCATGAAGAACCTGGACCACGTGCGGATGACGAGCCGGCGCCTCAGCTACATCCTGCAGCAGCAGGTACACCTGTACACGCCTCAGGCCAACGAACTGCGCGAGCGGATCGACAACTACACCGACGCCGAGCGCCAGATCGAGGCCGAGATGGCCCGTCGCCGCCTGCGCGACTGAGCCGCCGCGGCCTTTCGGCTCAGCTGGCCATCTGGGCGATCAACCGAACCTGCGCGTCGGCGGACGCCTCCTCCGCCTCGTCCGAAGGGATAGCCGCTGGCGCCATTACGGCAACCAGTCGAATCCGGCGTTCCGCCTCTTCACGCGCCACCACCGACACGAGGCCGGCCAGCCGCGGCATATCCGACAGCCCAAACGTGACACCGTGCTCTGCCAATTCCCCGAACCCCCAGCCGTGGTACAAGCCCCGGCTGGCGACCGCGCACATCTCGTCGTACAACTCGGGCCAGCCCACCCGCCGGCGGCGATGGCAGAACCTGATGAAGTCGAGGGCAGCATCACTGGTTGGGCGATTTTCCGGGCGCGTCCGCGAATCCATACCCTGCCTCGTCCTCACTTCAACAACGCCCAAAGCCAGACCCTCCAGACGACCGCGCACAGTTCGGTCAGGGCTGGTTCTTCGGTCCCCCGCGTTCTCTCCTCCGCGGTTGGTCTGGCCATCCTAGGCGCGTGCGGAGTGTCAAAAAAGGGGGTTTCTCCACCAACTAGTCCACCAAGTTTTCCACAGAACGTGTGTTCGAGACAGGGCGGCTCTGGGACCCTCGAACAGCGAACCGGAAAACGAAAAACGCCCCCGGGGCGCGGTCCGGGGGCGTAAGAATGTGCTGGTACCGCATATCGGATTCGAACCGATGATCTCAGCCTTGAGAGGGCTGTGTCCTAGGCCTCTAGACGAATGCGGCATCGTGGCGGACCGCCTCGCGGCGGGCCGGCGGGGATGATAACAGGCCCAACCGCCCCGTGCCAACGCCACGCAGAACGCCGGTTTGCGTCTGCGCACCGCCAGTCCCGGAACGCGCCTATAGACGATGCGCCTCCAGGAACGCCCGAACGCCCTCGGCGACCTGCTGGAAGCTCTGTTCGCCGATCACCAGCCCATAGTGTGAGTGGGCCCCGTACGGCTCGAAGGTGGCCCCGAGCCAATCTGCAAGACGGCCGGCGCCCGTGGCGGCGGAGGTGCCGTCCAGACCGGCGCCCACGACGAGGATGGGCAGCCCGGCCAGCCGGGATCGATCGACCGGGATGCCTTCGAGGATCTCGCGCTTGGCCAGACCCGATTCGTGGGGTTTCTGCCCGAAGAGGTGCTGCAGCCGAATCACGTCGTCGATGGTGAGATCGCGGTTGGCGCGCACCAGCTTCTCCGGGAGCGTCTCCCAGCCCATGTGATCGCGCCCGTACACGTCCGGCGTGTCGCGCAGTTCGTGCGGCTTGACCGGCGGTCGGAGGTCGCGCGGCAACTCGCTGTCCAGAAGAACGATGGCTGCCAGAGGGTGGCGTTCGGCCGCCTTGAGGGCCAGCAGGCCACCCATGCCGTGGCCGACGAGAACGGCGTTCGGGCCCAGCTTGCCCATAACCGCCACCACGTCCTCGACGTAGATCTCGAAATCGGTAGTGGCCACGTCCCCGGTCGCCGACCAGTAGTGGTTGCGCAGGTTGAGGGCGTGGCCTTCCCAGCCGCGACCGGCAAAGTAGCCCAGGTACCTTTCCCAGAGCCACGAGCCGGTCATCTCGCCGTGGATGAACAGCAGGGGCCTGCGCCGCGAGCGGCGTTCGGGCATCCACGACTCCACGTACAGGCCGCGCTCCGGGACCTCGATTTCGTCCTTGCGGATCGGGCGGCCGTTGGGGCCGACCTGGTGGGACCGCGCGACGCGCAGCCCTTCTGGTATCTCGTTCATATGCCTCGTGTCCATTGAATGCAGCCCGGAGCGGCCACCCGCCTCCGTGTCACCATTCATGCGGGTTGATGATGAGGCCGGTGAGAGCTTTGGGGTAGAAGTAGGTCGACTTCTGGGGCATCACGTCACCGTCCGCCGCTACGGCCGCTATCTCGGCGACGGGTGTTGGATCGAGCAGGAACGCCATGTCGGCCGAGTCGTCGTGGAGATCGACGGCGTCGAGGGCCTCCGGCACGGACTTCGTGTAGGCGAGCCGGCCCGCGGCGATGGCGTCGCGGTCGAGGCCGCATAGCCGGTCCAGGGCCGTCTGCAAGAGCGTGACGTCGAGGCGCCGAATGGCCTCGCCTCCGGCGGGCAGGAAGCGCGCGAACGCATCGCGTTTTGCGCGCAGCACGGCCCCTCCCTCGCGGGTCCAGAGGCCCAGCCTGCCCTCCCCGCCAGGCGCGCGGTCCACGTCCTTGAACGCGGCCTCCAGCTCGGAACGGCCCGCGACCGGAGTCACCTCGAATAGCTCGTGGGCGCGCGAGAGAAACGTCGCCACGCCCGGATCGCCCAGTTCGCGGACCACGCGGTGGGTGGGCAGCACGGTCAGCTTCTGCCGGGTCGTCTCGAGGAACAGCATCAGGACGTAGTCCGAGGCGGGGTTCACCTCGCCGGTCTTGTTGGCACGTCGCTCGTCGCGGTAGCGGATGGCGGTTTCGTAGCGGTGATGGCCGTCGGCGATGGTCACGGCCTGACGGGCGGCCGCCTCGATCGCGACCCGGGCCTGCTCCGCCTTCGGCCCGTTCTCCGGTACCGCCCAGACGCGATGCCTCACCCCGTCGTCGTCGGTGACGTCGATGTCGGGGCTCGTCGCGGCGATGGCCCGCAGGGCCCGGACCGATGCCCCGCGCTTGTCCGCGTACAGACCAACGACCGGGCTGGTGTTGACGCTTGTCGCCTTCATCAGGCGGTAACGGTCCTCTTTGGGGGCCGAGAGGGTGCGCTCGTGCGGCAGGACGCCCGATCCCGGTCCAAAGGGTTCCAGCAGAAGCCGGCCGAAGAAGCCAATCTGAGTCCGGGTGCGCCTCGTGCCCGGCACGCGATAGGTTTGCTCATACACGTAGATGGCCGGGTAGAGGTCCTTGCGCAGAACGCCACTGGTACGCCACTCGGTCAGGAGCCGGCCGGCTCGGCGGTAGCGCTCCTCAGGGCCGTCGCCCGGCAGAACCTCGGGCAGATCGATGCGAACCGCGTTCGTCGCGCTGCGCGCCAGCAGCCTGTTGTGGAGTTCCGGCCCGATGACGTCGTACGGGGGGCAGACGACGTCGTTGAGGTCCCCGACGACACCCGGATCGTAGCGAAGGGCGCGGAACGTTCGAATCAGCGGCAACCGTTGCTCCTCGAAAAGCCCGATGCGGGACGACCGTGCAGCGGCGCCGACGGGCGGTCACGCCCGCCGTGGTCGGGCGGAACAGCGGGATCGTACGGTACTGAGCGCCGCGGGTCCAATCTCGGGACGATGGAGGGGGCCGCAGGCCGCGGTCGGGTCGGTGCGCCCCGTGGTCGCTTCTGCGGAAGTGCCATATGGGCGATGCGGCGGAGCGCGCCTGCTGCTACTTTTCCGAAATGCGTCAGGACCGGGCCGTCCACGTGGATCGGTCGTTCAATCATGCAGCCGCCGAGGGCAGCCGGATCGAGCCGGCCTCTTCGGGCAGCACGCAGCTCCCAGCGGCCGATGCCGTGGCCCAGCTGTACCCGAGCCACCCCTTCGAACACGGCACGGATCAGGAGTTGATCGATCGTCGCGTCAGAACGGCCAATCCGCTGATCACGCCTTCGCCGGGACCGGGCGCATCCTCCAACCTGCGGCGCGAAGTCCTGTATGCGCTCCGAACCGGCGGCCCCGCGTCCCCGGACCAGATCGCCGATCGCGTCAACGCCAGCCGGACGGGTGTCCTGCAGCAGATGCGAACCCTGGAGACGGCCGGCCTGGTCACCCGTTCGCTCAGCCGCCACGGCGTCGGCAGGCCGCGCCACGTCTACGATCTCACTCCCTCTGCCCAGGAGCTATTCCCGGCCAACTACGGGGCGCTGACCCAGTCCGTGCTATCGGCCATTCACAAGGTTGGCGGCGACGAGCTGATCGACAGGGTTTTCGAGGCCCGCCGGGAGATGCTGCGGCATCGCATCGAACGCCGCTTCGAGCATCTTCCGCCGAACGCCAGCCTCTGGGACAGGGTCAAGGAAGTCGCGAGCTACCAGGACGAAACGGGTTACCTGGGCCGCGCGACCATCGAGGCCGACGGCACGATCCACCTGTCCGAGCACAACTGCGCCATCTACGCGGTTTCCGGCACCTACCAGATCGCATGCGCGGCGGAACTGGAGCTGATCGCGGAGGTCCTGGGGGCGCGGGTGACGCGGGAGTGCCACATCCTGACGGGTGCCCGCAGCTGCACCTACCGCATCGAACCGGCCGACTCGCCTCCAACCACAAGGACCTAGCCGCCTTCGAGGTTCGGGCTCAGGCTTCCTCGCGCTCGACTTCCTCCCGGCTGGCCGGCTCCGACCCCATCGGAACAGCCCCGACCTTCGGTACGAACGAAGCCGACAGCGAGGTCTCGGCCGCGCGTACCTGCTCCTCGTAGCTCAGGATTTCGAGGCGCCCGAGCGTGGCGAGTTCGTCTCGGATGTACGTCCGGAGCATCTCGGGGCCGTCCGTGCTGATCGCGTAGCGCACGTCATTGCGGCGGAACTGCTCGAAGATCCAGCGGAATTCTTCCCAACCGGAGACGACCTCGGTCTGGAGGTTCGAAGTCGGGCAGATTTCGAGCACGGTCCCCCGCTCGCGCAGCATGCCCATCGTCCGCGGATCGTAGGCCGACTTGACTCCGTGGCCGATCCGGTCCGGCTCGAGCTGCTCGATTACCTCGGCGACCTCTTCGACCGGGCCGGATTCGCCGACGTGGACCGTGATGCCCAGGCCGAACTTGCGGGCGCGCTGGAACAAATCGCGATAGTCCGAGACGACGAATCCGGCCGACTCGGGCCCGGCGATGTCGATGCCAACGATGCCCCGGTCGTGCCAGGCGATCGCCTTCTCGGCGATGATCTCGTTCATCTCATAAGGGAAGGCGCGGTCCAGGCAGAAGATCAGCCCCGGCCGGATCGGGTATTCCAGCGTGGCCCGATCCATGCCTCGCAGCGCCGCGGCGATGATGTGGTCCAGATCCTGCTCGCCGCCCCGGTTGCGCTTCATCGGGTTGAAACGCAACTCCGTGGTCGTGACGTTGTTCTTGCGGTAGGCACCGCAAACAACCTCGTAGACGCTCCGCTCCATGGCCAGTGGGGACGACTGGATCAGCTCGGTCCAGTGGAACAGCGCCAGGTACTCGTCGAACGAGTGGCCGCGCGAAGGCGAGGCGGTGATGATGTCTCGGAACTCCCAGTAATCCTTTGTCGGCAACTTGATGCCCTGGGAGTGGGCGATGCCCCACATGATCGCTGGCGTGACCGCGCCGCCGAGGTGGCAATGCAGCTCGGCCAGCGGCATTCGGGGCGGCAGATGACGGGCCATCCGCCAGAGCATAGCCCCTCGGATGGAACCTGCCTTCCGAACCGCCGGCCCTACCGGGCAGCGTTCCTTGCGAACCCTCGCAAGCCCCGCTACGCTGCGCTGACGAAAGCGCTGCGCATGCCCCGACGGAGGGCCGGCGCCGCCTCCCACAAGCCAGGGGGTATAGATGAACTCGCCCAGGATCCGCGCCGCAACACTGGTCGCGGTCCTTGCTATCGTCGCCACGGCGTGCGGCGAAGCCACGCCGACGCCCGCGCCAACTCCGGTCCCCACGACCAGCCCCACGCCGTCCCCCTCACCGGCGCCGACGCCGACGCCCACACCAACGCCCACACCCACGCCCCCGCCGGTAGCCCCGGACGAGTTGTCCAGCCCGGGCCGGCTGTGGATCTGCACCGACCCGACAACTCCGCCTCAAACGTACCTCGACCCGAACGGGGAGATCATCGGATCGGACGTCGAGATCGGGTCCGAGATCGCCCGCCACCTGGGCTTGTATCCGATCATCCAGCCGACGGCCGCCAAGCTGCAGGGCACGTACCTGACCAAGGGCAACTGCGACATCATCATCTCGGCCACGACGATCTCCGCGGCGACGCTCAAGAGCTACGACATGGTGCCCTATTTCCAGTACGGCCAGGTCTTGCTCGTGCCCGCTGGCAATCCCAAGACCATCGCCGGGACCCTCGACCTCTGCGGCAAGAAGGCAGGGGCGCGCAAGGGCAGCCTCGAGGCGGCCCACGTGTCCGGGCAATCGCCCTACAACTCGGCCCTGGGCCTGACGTCCAATTGCCAGGCATCTCATATGGGCGCCCTTACGGCCAAGACGTTCGCCAGCGACACGGCCGGGCTGGACGCCCTCAAGGCCGGTTCGATCGACGCCTACTTGATAACCTCGACGGCGGCTGCCTACGAGATGGCGCAGCGCCCGGATACGTTCGCGACCGTGCCGGGCATCTTCCTGGACCCGACCAGGCAGGGCATCATCGTCCGCAAGTCCTCGCCCGGACTTGAGAGCGCCGTCAAGAGCGCGTTGCGGATGATGATGCTCGACGGCAGCTACCACGCCATCCTGACGAAGTACGGCATCGAGTCCGGGGCCGTCGAGGCCACCCGTTAGCCCAGAGCGGCGACCACGGCCGGGCTCGGCCGCGGGCCCAGGGCCCAGGCCGGACCCCTCGATATGACCCTGTTCGGCCTGGCACTGTTCGACGGCCCGGCGCTGTGCCTCCGGGGTCGGTATGGCTGCGCGAGCGTTGCCTTCGGGTACGGCGGGGCCGGCGATCCTTGCGCCGTCAAGCCACGACAGGGTACTCTGCGCCCCAGCACCAATGTGGCCGCCTAGGGTGGAAGGCTCCTGGCCACAGGGTCCCTGGAGGAATGGAGGAAACCCATGATTTCGCCCAAGTTCCGGCTTGCCGGCATCGTCGCGATCGCGGCGATCGTCGTCGGCGCCTGCAGCTCCGCTGCCACGCCGAGCCCTGCCCCAACTGCCGCCCCGACGGCCATGGCGAGCGAGGGCCCCACGGCCCTCGCGGTGGCCACCGTTCCGGCCGACCAGCTGATCGCCGCCGGTACCCTGACGGTCTGCTCCGACACGAGCTATCCGCCGCAGGAGACCCTCGACTCCAGCAACGTCGCCGTCGGCTCGGACATCGATATCGCCGCTGAGATCGCCAAGCGCCTTGGCCTGAAGCTTGTGATCAAGTCCACGGTCTTCGACACCATCATTCCGGCCCTACAGGGCGGCAGCTGCGACATCATCATCTCGGCCCAGACGATCACCGACGAGCGCAAGCAGGTCGTCGACATGGTCCCCTACTTCGCTGCCGGTCAGTCGTTCGTCGTTCTCAAGGGCAATCCGGACAACATCAACGCAGTCACCGATCTCTGCGGCAAGGCCGTCGCCGCTGAGAAGGGCACCATCGAAGCCGACAACATCGCCGGCACCGGCTCAGGCTACGACGCCACGAACAGCCTCGACTCCCAGTGCAAGGCGGCCGGAAAGCCCGACATTACACTCCAGGTATTCGACGCAGACACGAATGCCCTGGCGGCGCTCCAGGCCGGAACCGTTGTGGCCCACTTCACCGACGAACCGGTGGCGGGCTATGAAGTCGTCAACAGCAGCGGCGCTTTCGAGATGGTCCCGTCCATGACGCTCGAGCGCGGCGCCGAAGGCATCAGCGTTCTGCCGACCAAGACCGGCCTCGAGGCTTCCGTCAAGGCAGCGCTCCTGGCCATGATGGGCGACGGCACCTACATGACCATTCTCAATAAGTGGGGCGTCGAGTCCGGCGCGGTTACCGCGGCCGACGTCAACGCCGGCTAGCACGCTCTAGCCCGGTCCGATGACCTCATCGATCGCGCATTCCGGCACCCGGCGAGCAATGCTCGCCGGGTGCTTGGTACTCGTTGCCCTGGTCGTGTCCGGATGCTCGAGCAGCAAGGTAACGCTCAAGCCTGACCTCTTCTGGGGCATGATCTTCCAGCCCAGTCCGGCGGTGGTCAACGGGATCGGGCTGACGGTCGTCATCTCCGTCGCGGCCCAGTTCATCGGCGTGATCCTTGGCGTCTTCGCCGCGATCGGCAAGATGGCAAAGTTCTGGCCCTTCCGAACCATCGCCAACTTCTACATCTGGTTCTTCCGCGGAACACCCCTGCTCGTCCAGCTCATGTTCTTCTTCTACGGCCTCCCGGCCGCGGGTGTCTTCCAGTGGCCGATCATCTCGATCGGCCCGGTGCACATTCTGCGCGAGGTCTTCGCGGGAATCGTCATCCTCGGCATCAACGAGGGCGCCTACATGGCGGAGATCGTTCGGGCCGGCATCCTCTCTGTCGACCCCGGCCAAACTGAAGCGGCCAAGTCGCTCGGCATGACGTATCGGCTGACAATGTCCCGGATCGTGCTTCCGCAGGCCGCGAGGGTGATCATCCCGCCGCTCGGGAACGAGTTCAACAACATGCTCAAGACAACCTCCCTGCTCACCGTCGTCAGCGTCTACGAGCTCTACAACACGACCTCGGTCGCGGCCGGCCACAACTACCGCTACTTCGAGCTCTTCGGAGCGGCCGCGGTCTGGTATCTGCTCATGACCACCGTGTGGGGCATCATCCAGAGCCGGATCGAGCGCAGGCTTGGCCGGGGCTCCGCCAGCCAGGGCACCGGCCCCGTCGGGCCACGTAGTGAAGGCCTCGCCTCTCGACTCATGGCGTTACGGGCGCCGATAGAACAATGACAGTCCAGATCTCCGGAGACCTTCTCGGCGCCATCGGCGGCGTCCCTCGTCCCGAAGCCGACGTCGTCGTCGACGCTCGCGGCGTCAACAAGTGGTTCGGCCGGCTGCACGTCCTCAAGGACGTTTCGCTCGAGGTCAAGCGCCAGGAGACGGTCGTAATCATCGGGCCGTCGGGCTCGGGCAAGACCACTTTCATCCGCTGCATGAACCACCTCGAGAAGATTCAGAGCGGCCGAATCTTCGTCAACGGCCACCTGATCGGTTATCGCGAGGCGGCCGGCGGCACGAAGCTGGTCGAAGACAGGGAGAGGAACATCGCCCACCAGCGCCAGGAGATCGGGATGGTCTTCCAGCGCTTCAATCTCTTCCCCCACATGACCGCGCTGGAGAACATCGTCGAGGCGCCGATCCACGTGCGCGGTACCTCCCGCGACGAGGCTGAGGCAATGGGACGCGCTCTGCTCGAGCGAGTGGGGCTCGTGGCGAAAGCCAACTCCTACCCCGCGCAGCTCTCCGGTGGCCAGCAGCAGCGCATCGCGATCGCCCGGGCGCTGGCCATGAAGCCGGCCCTGATGCTGTTCGACGAACCGACGTCCGCGCTGGATCCCGAGATGATCGGCGAGGTGCTGGAGGTCATGAAGGAGCTGGCCCGCGAAGGCATGACCATGATCGTGGTCAGCCACGAGATGGGCTTCGCCCGCGAAGTGGCCAACCGCGTCGTGATGATGGACGAGGGCGTCGTCGTCGAAGAAGGCACTCCGGATCAGGTGTTCTCCCACCCCGCGCAGGAGCGCACGAAGGCGTTCCTCTCGAAGATCCTGTAGCCGCCCCGGGGCCGGCGGCGCCACGCTTTGGCGAGGGGCGGCGGCCACGCTTTGGCGAGGGGCGGCGGCCACGCTTTGGCGAGGGGCGGCGCCACGCTTTGGCGAGGGGCGGCGCCACGCTTTGGCGAGGGGCGGCGCCACGCTTTGGCGAGGGGCGGCGCCACGCTTTGGCGAGGGGCGGCGCCACGCTTTGGCGAGGGGCGGCGCCACGCTTTGGCGAGGGGCGGCGCCACGCTTTGGCGAGGGGCGGCGCCACGCTTTGGCGAGGGGCGGCGCCACGCTTTGGCGAGGGGCGGCGCCACGCTTTGGCGAGGGGCGGCGCCACGCTTTGGCGAGGGGCGGCGGCCACGCTTTGGCGAGGGGCGGCGCCACGCTTTGGCGAGGGGCGGCGCCACGCTTTGGCGAGGGGCGGCGCCACGCTTTGGCGAGGGGCGGCGCCACGCTTTGGCGAGGGGCGGCGGCCACGCTTTGGCGAGGGGCGGCGCCACGCTTTGGCGAGGGGCGGCGCCACGCTTTGGCGAGGGGCGGCGGCCACGCTTTGGCGAGGGGCGGCGGCCACGCTTTGGCGAGGGGCGGCCCGCCCACTCGAAACCAACTCTCGGCGTCCGAGCTGACTTGCTCAACGTCAACCGTGGCGACCCTAACCAGGCCCCGGGAGATCGGTGGCACCCCCATCCCGGCGAGATGGGCTTCCTGAGGCGTCGCCTGAGCGTGAGCTGGGCCGATCCAGGTCATGTCGGGTGGCTCTGACTCTCAATGCGCCCCCTGAACGTTGCCCAGCGTTACCGGGGTTGACATCGGACAGGAACCACAGTCCCCGGATGTCGCCCCGAGGAGCGCGGATCCATTTGCGCACCTCCAGCGATCCGGCTGGGTACGCGGCACGTACGACGGGACCGAATTCCTCGACGGTGTGTCTCGCCTGGCTCTCTCCGGGCATCGCCAGCACGGTCCCGACCAGAAGCGGCTGCCATCCAAGCTCACGAGCCAGCCGGGGCGCCAGCCTGCGCTTTCGATCGAGTGTCGACAGCGTGTCCTGCAGATCTAAGATGACCGGCTTGGCCTCCACCACCAGCAGAGCGCGAGTTGCGGCGTGCCAGCCCATCGCGTCGAGCGCGCCGTTCTCGCCGAAGATCGCAAATGTCAGTTCAGGGCGTACTTCCCAGCTCGCGGCCGTGAGCCTCTGAACAATCGCCCTGACGAGGGCCGCGTGCCTGGCGTCGAGCAGCCTCGCAATCTCCCCGCCGCGCCATCGCGGGCTGAACGGAACAGAAACCCCGAGAGCCGCGCCGACGTGCCTGATCGAACGCAGCGACATCTGTTCCAGGTGGCCGCTCTCGATCATCGAGACCATCGCCCGGCTGACTCCCGCCGCAGCCGCCACATCGGCCTGACGCAAGCGGCGCCGAAGGCGCACGGCGCGCATGACGGCACCGACCCGGACATCGTCCATGGCCCGAGCATAGGCCGCCAGGATCTACGCAGGCTTATCGGACTCCGAGCGGCATGGGCCGGACGTCAGTCTCGGCGGTAGACGACCCGCCCCTGGGCGTCGATCGCGGGCTGCGGCCTGGACGGAACGACCGCGCCGCCACTCCCCGCGCCCGTTCCCGCGCCACTCCCCGCCAGCCGGGCGGCACGCAGCCCCTCCGCGTCCGGGACCTGGTCGCGGGCGTGGTAGCTCGAACGGACCAGCGGCCCCGATTCCACGTGCTTGAAGCCCAGGGCGAGCGCCTCCTCGCGCATCTCGGTGAATTCGTCGGGGTGGTAGTAGCGCTCGACGGCGAGATGCTCCGCCGAGGGCCGCAGGTACTGGCCGAGGGTCAGGATGTCGCAGTCCACAGCGCGCAGGTCCACAAAAGCTCGGTGCAGCTCGGCCCGGGTCTCGCCCAAACCGACCATGATCGACGACTTCGTGTGAACCGCTGCCGGCCGCCCGTCCACCCCTGCTCCCAGCTCCTTGAAGTAGCGCTTGGCCCGGGCCAGCACGTCGAGCGACCGATCGTAGCGCGCTCGCTTCCGGACCGGCTTCTGCAGCCGTTCGACCGTTTCGACGTTGTGGTTGAGGATGTCCGGCCCGGCCGCCATGACCGCCCGCAGCGGCGCTTCGTCGCCGTTGAAGTCCGGTATCAGGACCTCGACGCCCATGCCCGGGCAGGCCGCCCGCAGCCGCCGGATCGTGTCGGCGAACACGCTCGCTCCGCCGTCCGCCAGATCGTCGCGGGCGACGCTCGTGACCACGACATGTTCGAGCCCCAGCCCGCTGATCGCCTCGGCCACGCGGCGAGGCTCGTCCAGGTCGTGGATGGTTGGTTTCCCCGTCTTAACAGCGCAGAACCCGCACGCTCTTGTGCAGGTATCGCCGAGGATCATGACCGTGGCGGTGCGCATGTCCCAGCACTCGCCCATGTTCGGGCAGTGGGCCTCTTCGCAGACCGTGTGCAGAGCCAGACCGTGGAGCCGCCGTCGCAGCTCCTGGTACGTCTCGCCCGAGGGGATCCGGGCCTTGATCCATTCGGGGTGTCGCCGCAACGCGGTCGATCCGTCCACGGCGGCCGCGTCGAACCCTCCTCCGCCCATGGCGATGGTAGGCGGCAGAAGTCGGCCGGACGGCTGGAGTTCGGGCGTGTCGGACATGGGAAGTCTCGAGTTCTGGGTCTAGTAGATCGGTGTGTCGGGGCCCATCGATTCGAGCCGGCAGATTACGTCGCGGACGAACCGCCCGACCTGTGCCCCATCCGTCGCCCGATGGTCGTAGCCGGCGACGAGGTTCATCATCGAGCGGACGGCGATGACGTCTCCTTCGGGCGTCTCGCGCACGACGGGCCGCTTGACGACGGCTTCGGTGGTCAGGATCACGACCTCCGGCGGGTTGATGATCGGCACGGTCAGGATTGATCCGAACCAGCCGGTGTTGTCGACGGTGAAGGTCCCGCCCTGGAGGTCCTCGAGGCGCAGCTTGTTCGCCCGGGCTCGGCCGGCCAGGTCCTGGATGGCCCGGTTCAGGCCGTTGATCGAGAGCTGGTCGGCGTCGTGGATGACGGGCACGATCAACCCGTTATCAACCGCGATGGCGATGCCGATGTTGACGCGGCGCTTTCGCAGCAGACCGCCTTCGGTGTAGTGGGCGTTGAGGTCCGGGTGCTCGTGGAGCGACTCGACGACGGCCTTCACAATGAACGGCAAGAAGCTCAGGCTCACGCCTTCGCGCGCCTTGTACGAGCCCCCAACGGAGGCTCGAACGTTGACGACAGTGGTCATGTCGGCTTCGAACGTGCTGTGGGCGACGGGGATCGTCGAGGCACGGGTCATCTGGGCGGCGATGCCGCGGCGCATCTGGGTGTGCGGGATCAGGACCTCGTCCTGGCCGGCTTCCCAGGTGACCGCCGGTTGGGACGGCGAAGTCGAAGGGACGGACTGTGCCAGGCCGGGCGCGTGACTCGGGACTCCGAGCAAGGGTGCCGCCATTTGGGCGCCAGAGACCGCCGCCTGACCGGCGGCCGCGACGGCTCCCCCACCCCGGGCACGCTCGACGGCGGCGATGACGTCTTCTCGGGTGATACGTCCGGCGTGTCCGCTGCCCACGACCTGTTCCGGCGAGAGTCCATGCTCGCGCAGCATCCGGCGGACGGCCGGAGTCATGCGCGCGTCGGCGTCGCCGACGGCGGGGAGTGGCCCGGGGAGTGGCGCCGTCGCCGGGCGAGCCGGCTCGGCCATCACGGGCACGAGCGGCGCCGCCGTGGCGGGCGCGGCGGGCGTGGCGGGCGCGGGTGGAGTGCCGCCGGCCGAAGCCGCGGGAGCCGCCGCCTTCGCGGCGGCCGTGCCCGCCCCACGACCCGTGGCCCCTTCCGCCTCCTCGATCTCGGCGATCTCGACGTTGTATGCGACCGTCTGCCCCTCTTCGACCAGGATCGCGCGCAACACGCCCGCAAACGGAGAGGGAACCTCGGCGTTGACCTTGTCGGTGATGACTTCCAGGAGCGGCTCGTCCTTGGCGACGCTGTCGCCGGGCTTCTTGAGCCACTTCCCGATCGTGCCTTCAGCCACGCTCTCTCCGAGCTGCGGCATGGTCACCTTTGCCACGTCGATAGATCCTCCGGGAGCTGCGCGCCCGATCCTTCTGGGGCGTGGCGTTAGTGTGGCGCATCCGGCGCCCTTTGGTCCTCGTGGATCGCGGCCCGGTTCTGCAGAGCGCTCCGCCGTACCTCGACACTCCGCCGCCGGGGGCGGCCTGCCACTTGCGCTCGCCACGCGGACCGGACAAGGTCCCGCGCGCCGGTTTCGAGGCTGGAGAGCCATTATTGGAGACAAAGATGCGGCCACCGCGCCTCGGGCGCCCCACCATTGCCGGCCGCACGGGGCGCCGGGACGAAGGCGGATCGAACTCGCCGGCCCGGCAGCCCCGCCGATCGTGTGTCGCCAGCCAGGTGCTGCGGCTGGAGACCACGGATGAAAGGAAGTAATCGCTATGGCCGTCGCGGCGGACAGCAAGCCGGGTTCCAGAGCCACCGAACGTTCCGACGCCTTCGTCTTCTTCGGGGCGACCGGTGACCTTGCCTACAAGAAGATATTCCCGGCGCTGGCCGGTCTCGTACGCGACGAGGGCTTCGCGATGCCGATAGTGGGCATCGCCCGCCACGGCGACCTCGACAGCCTCAAAGACCGGGCCCGCCGGAGCCTGGCCGAACACGGCGTCGAGGACGCCGCCGTCGTTGCGTCGCTGACAGACCGTCTTCGCTTCGTCCAGGGATCGGACGACGACCTCGAGACGTTCCGCGCGCTTCGCAAGGAGCTTGGCACCGCGCGCCACCCGATCCACTATCTGGCCGTTCCGCCGGCCCTGTTCGCGGAAGTGGTGGACAACCTCCAGGCCTCCGGCTGCGCCGAAGGGGCGCGCATCATCGTGGAGAAGCCGTTCGGCCACGACCGGGCCTCCGCCGCGGCCCTCAACGCCACGATCCACAAGGTCTTCCGCGAGCCCAGCATCTTCCGCATCGACCACTACCTGGGCAAGGAGGCGGTCCAGAACCTGCTCTACTTCCGCTTCGCCAATTCGTTCCTGGAGCCCATCTGGGATCGCAACTACGTCTCCAGCGTTCAGATCAACATGCCCGAGGCCTTCGACGTGGCGGACCGCGGGGCCTTCTACGATTCGGCCGGCGCGATCCGGGACGTCGTGCAGAACCATTTGCTCCAGGTCGTCAGCCTGCTGGCGATGGAGCCGCCCTCCGGCCGGAGCCCGGAGGCCATCCGCAACGAACAGTTCAAGGTGCTCGACTCCATCCGCCCTCTGACTCCGGCGGACGTAGTGCGCGGCCAGTACCGGGGCTACCTGAGCGTGGACGGCGTGGCGCCCGGCTCGACCAAGGAAACGTACGCCGCGCTGCGTCTCCACGTCGACAGCTGGCGCTGGGGCGGAGTGCCGTTCTACATCCGCACCGGCAAGAGCCTGCCGGTCACCGTGAGCGAGGTTCGGGTCGAACTGAAGCGGCCGCCCCACTCCATCTTCGGCGAGGCCCAGCCACCCGATGCCGACTACCTCCGTTTCCGACTCACGCCCGACATGTCCATCTCCTTCGGAGCCCGGGCCAAGAAGCCGGGTGAGGCGATGGTCGGGGAGGCCGTCGAGTTGTACGCGTCCCACGAGAGCGGCGATGAGCGGCCGGCCTACCAGCGCCTGATCGGCGATGCAATACGAGGCGACCAGACCATGTTCGCGCGCGAGGACTGGGTCGAGGCGGCCTGGCGGGTCGTCGACGGAGTCCTCGACGACAGGACGCCTCTCAGTGTCTACGATCCCGGCACGTGGGGCCCCGAGGAGGCCGCATCGGTGCTCGTCCACGGCGACCGCTGGCTCGACCCGGTCGAGAAGCGGGCGCCCGGCAACGGGGCGACGGCCCGCGGCGAACGGCTGGCGGCTTCGACCCGATGAGCGACGATAGCGGCGGCCCGACGGCGGGCGGTCTCGCCCCCGGAGCGCCGGGGCTTGCCCCGACCTGGTCGAGCAGTGACAAAGACGCCATCGGAACCTCGCACTACTCGAGCCGGGTCTGGTTCACCGTCGGCCACGGCATCCTCAACGAAGTGTACTGGCCGCACGTGGACCGGCCCCAAATCCGCGACCTGGGCTTCATCGTCGCCGACGGCGAGGGGTTCTGGAGCGAGGTCAAGCGGGACACCGAGCACGCGGTGAGCCACGAAAAGGACGGCGTGCCGGCCATCACGGCCGTCCACGACCATGCCCGCTATCGCCTGACCCTGCGCATCTGCGCCGACGACCATGCCGACGTCGTCCGCATCGAGGCCAGGCTCGAGGACAAGCGCGACCCGACGGATCCCGAGCGCGCCGCCCATCCGCTCCGCCTCTACCCACTGCTCGCACCTCACCTGGGGCTCAGCGGCGTTCACAGCCAGGCCTGGGTCGGCGAATACAAGGGCCGCTCGATGCTCTTCGCCCAGCGCGGCCAGTGGGCCCTCGCCTTCGCCTCGGATCCGGGCCCCACCCGCCAGAGCGTAGGCTACGTTGGAGCTTCGGACGGCTGGCAGGATTTCGCGGCCAACGGCCGCATGACGTGGGCCTACGGACACACGGACCCGGGGAACGTGGCCGGCATGACCGAGATCGCCCTAGACGGCGGCGCCTGTCAGATGGCTCTGGCCTTCGGCTCGAGACCCGAGGAGGCGGGCCTGGAAGCGTGCGCCGCGCTGGCGGGCCACTTCCGGAGCGCCTGGGCCGAATACGCCGCCAACTGGCACGGCTTCCTGCGCACGGTCGTCGAGCCGCCGGCCGACCTGCCCGACGCGGACAGAGCGTTCTACGTGAACTCGGCCGCCGCCCTGCGCTCGATGCAGGACCGGACCGAGCCGGGAGCCACCGTGGCCAGCCTGTCGATTCCATGGGGCAACACAAGCAACAACCTGGGCGGCTATCACCTCGTCTGGGCGCGCGACCTCGTGGAATCGGCCGGGGCCTTCGTGGCTATGGGCGCGGAGGCGACCGCCAGGCGCACGCTGGCGTATCTGATCGCGTCGCAGGAACCGGACGGCCATTGGGCCCAGAACCAGTGGGTCGACGGCGACGCGTACTGGACCGGAATGCAGCTCGATGAAGCCGCCTACCCGCTCCTGCTCGCCGGGGCGCTGAAGGGCGGAGCCTCGCACATGCATGGCCGAACCGGCAAGCACGCGGCCGTCTTCCGCGAACTGCTGACCGAGACCGCGCTTGACGGCATGATCGCCCGGGCGGCCGGGTTCATCGCTCGCACCGGCCCGGCCACCGGCCAGGACCGCTGGGAGGAAGACGCGGGCCTTTGCCCCTCGACGCTCGCCCCGGTCGTGGCTGCCCTGGTCGTGGCGGCCGGGCATCTGCCCGAACCGGCCGCCTCCTACTGCCTGGAGCTGGCCGACGACTGGAACGCCTCGATCGAAGACTGGACGTACGCCCGCGACACGCGCCTGGCTCGCCAACAGGGCGTGGACGGCTACTACGTCCGCATCGCCGCGTCCGAGGTCCTGGCCGGGGCGCCCCTGTCCACCCTCGTGTCCGTGCGCAATCAACCGCCCGGGTCCTCCAAGATCCCCGGTGACGAGATGATCGGCACGGATTACCTGGCTCTGGTCAGGTTCGGGCTGCGCCTGCCGGACGATCCTCGAATCCTCTCGACGCTGAAGGTCGCGGACGCCCTGCTGAGAACAGACACGCCGAGCGGCCCGGTCTGGCATCGCTACACCGGCGACGGCTACGGCGAGCACGAGGACGGCAGCGCCTTCGACGGTACCGGCGTCGGCCGGGGCTGGCCGATTCTTGTCGGCGAGCGGGGCCACTATGAGCTGGACGCCGGCCGCGACCCGCGTCCCTACCTCGAGGCCATGCGGCGGATGGCGTCGAGCGCCGGGATGCTGCCCGAGCAGATCTGGGAGGCGGATCCCATCCCGGCCCGAGGCCTCTTCCCGGGCCGACCGAGCGGCTCGGCCATGCCGCTGGCGTGGGCCCACGCCGAGTACATCAAGCTCGTCCGCTCGGTCGCCCTGGGACACTCGATCGACCGCCCGGAGGCGGCCTGGCGCCGCTACCACGGCCGGGTCCCGAAAGCCGTCCGGGCGACGTGGCGGTTCTCCGCCCCTCGCCCGTCCATGCCGGCCGGCCGCGTCCTGCGCCTGGAGCTGCTCGCGCCGGCGCGGGTCCACTACTCGCTCGACGGTCGCGGAACCTGGACGGATCTCGACGCCCGCGAGACCGGTCTGGGCGTCTGGGTGGCGGACATCCCCGGTTCGGAACGCCTGACTCCCGGCGAGAGCGTGGACTTCACCGTCTGGTGGCCGGCGTCGAAAGCGTGGGAAGGCCGCGATCTTCGAGTGGAGGTTGGCCCGGCGGCGGTCAGGAGTTGATCTGGCGTCCCGCGACGGCCATGGCCGCCTCGCCCACGACCTCGGCCAGTGTCGGATGCGGGTGAGTGGCGGCCCCGATCTCCCAGGCCGTCGCCTCCAGCGTCATCCCCAGGGCCGCCTCCGCGATGAGGTCCGTCACCGCCGGCCCGATCAGGTGGATGCCCAGAACCTCATCCGTGGCCGCGTCGGCGATGACCTTGGCGAAGCCCTCCGTCTCCCCGACGATCACGGCCTTTGCGATCGCGGCGAAGTTGAACTTGCCGATCTTGACGGCGATGCCCCGATCGGCACACTGCTGTTCGGTCAGGCCGATCGACGCGACTTGAGGATGCGTGTACGTGGCCCGCGGCTGGTGGTCGTAGTCGATCGCCTCGGGGCCCTCGCCGGCGATCTCATGGACCGCCACGATGCCCTCGTGGGCCGCGACGTGGGCCAGCATCAGCCCGCCGATCAGGTCGCCGATGGCGTAGACGTGTGGTTCGGCCGTCCGCATCCAGCCGTCGACCTTGACGAAGCCGCGCTCCAGCTCGACCTTCGTCGTCTCGAGGCCCAGTTCCTCGCTGTTGGGCGCCCGGCCGGTCGCGACCAGCAGCTGTTCAACCTTGAGTTCTTCCTCCGCCCCGCCTTCGGGCCCGACCGTCATCGAGACGCCGTCCTTGGTGACCTTGACGGCCTTGGTGTCGAAGCGGGCATTCGTCATGACGCGAATGCCGCGCCGGCTGAAGCTGCGTTCCAGCGCGCTGCTCAGGTCGCGGTCCTCGAGCGGGACGATCACCGGCAGGTATTCCAGCAGCGTGACGTTGACACCGAGGTCGTGATAGAACGACGCGAACTCCGACCCGACGGCTCCGGCCCCCACGATGGCGATCGACTTCGGCAGCTCCGCCTTTGTAGTCACGTCATCCGAGGTGATGATGCGCTTGCCGTCCGGCACGAGCCCGGGCAGGCTCTTGACCCGGCTGCCTGTGGCCAGGATCACGTTCCTGGCCCGCAGGATCTGCTCCCCTGCCCCGCCCGCAGGCGCGCCGTCCTCGCCGTTCAGCGAGACCCGGACCGTCGTGGCGCCGTCGAGACGGCCACGACCCGCCACCCAGGTCACCTTGTTCTTGTCCACGAGGCTCTTGAGCCCCGTCCACATGCGCTTCACGACCTGGTCGCGGCGCCTGGCGATCGCCTCGTAGTCGAAACGGGCCTCGCCTTCCAGCAGGATCCCGAACTCACGAGCCTTCTTGAGGCGGGCGAACAGCTCGGCCAATTCGAGCAACGCCTTGGTTGGGATGCAACCGACGTGCAGGCACGTGCCGCCGATCTTGCCCTCGTCCACGAGCGCGACGCGCAGGCCGAGCTGGGCGGCTCGGAAGGCGGCCGTATAACCGCCAGTACCGGCGCCAAGGACGATCAGGTCGAAATCGGTGCTGGTGCTTTGCGCCATGGGTCGGCGTCCTCGCTAGCTCGGGGTATGCGCCCGAAGGGTATTCGGTGCGCCGGGAACGGGCAACCGCCACGGGCAGGTCGGGCGTGCGGCGAGACGGCTAGACCGCGAACTTCGCCAGGAAGGTTTCCGTGTCGGCCCGCTCGATTTCGAGCCGCACGCACGCCGGGATCGCCGCGAATGCCCGCTCGATCTCCGGATCCTCCAGGAAACCCTTGGCGAGGTAGGCACCCACGAACGACTGCTGAGCCGCGTAGGCGTCCATCAGCGACCGGTCGGGATCTGGGGGCAGCGGATCCCGCGCCAGTCTCCTCGCGAACGAGCGCGCCGCCTCGACCAGGTCCGGCCGTTCGGTCGCGGCTCGGGCGATGGCGGCCTGCAGCGACGGCAGGACGGGCAGGCTCAGGTCGCGCTCATAGACCACGGTCAACGTGCCGCCGGCCGCGGCGTGGGCCCAAAAGTGGCCCTTGAACTCCTCGTCCCAGTAGCCGGGCTGCTCCTTCGACCAGACCGAGGAGATGGTTCGCCAGCCCGCTTCGCGGAGCCGGTTCTTGACCGGCTCGACCACGATCTGGGCGTTGTACTCCGAACCTTCGGCGTAACGGATGGTTCGATGCTCGGACACGGTTACCTCGTCAGAAGAAACGCGAACAGGGCGAAGGCGGCCAGGGCGACGAGCGGGAGGACGAGCGTCAACAGGATCGGGGCCAGGGTCGGATTCTCCAGCTCACGACCGGACCCGGACCGTCCGCTTGGCTCCTTCGCATCCGGGTCGACCGAGATGAAGGCAAGATCGATGGCCGAGGTGGACCGAAGGTCGAACTTGAGCCAGCGATAGTCTTCCAGCTCCCACCCGGCCCGGGCGAAGTCGTCGGCGATGGCGGATGCGAGGGCAAGCGTTCGCTCAGCCCCCAGATCCTTGGCCTGTCTGATCGCCCTCATTCGACGTCCCTCCGTTGGCTCGTGCCGGCCAGCCGATGATATGTGGTCGAACATTGGACCCGCCCGCGGCCCAGGAGGATCGGCAAGCAGACCCAGGCTCGAAGATATCCCCGCACCAAACGACCCGGGCAGAGCGCCCGGGTCGTGCCATCAACTGAGTGGAGCGAGGGTCAGTCGCCGCGAGCCGCCCGGAAGCAGTCGCTGCAATAAACGGGCTTGCCGTTGGTGGGTCGGAACGGGACTTCAGTGGATTTGCCGCATCGGCTGCAGGTGGCCGGGAACATCTGGCGCGGTCCGCGATCGAAGCCGCCGCCGAAGCCGCCGTGGCTGCCGCCCTCGGGCCTGGAGGCCTTACGGGCCGACCGACAGGATGTGCAGCGCTTGGGGTCCGTGAAGCCCCTCTGCGCGTAGAAGTCCTGCTCGCTCGCGGTGAATACGAACTGCTGGCCGCAATCGGCGCAAACCAGGATCTTGTCCGTGTACACGAGAACCTAGAACTCCTCTCAGTAGCCGCTCCCTCCGTGTCCTCGCGGCTAGGCGTGAGAGGCCCGGTCGTCGTGCTACCTAGACTTGCCCGCGGCCAGCCCGCGAGCTTAGCGGCGGGATTGTACGTCCGGAGTACCAGCGTGCATAGGGTTTTATGAATCCGTGGATGGGAACGATCGGGCTATGTGTGGTCCGCTTGACATCTGTCCTGTGGCTGGTAGAAAAGGGTAGAAATCGGATCGGGCCGCTCTGGAGTACGGGAGAGCCCGGCCGGCCGGGTCTCCCGAGCCCGGTCTGCCGCATACAAAGCGAGGCTCACAACGGCATGTCCTCACCACATCGCCGCCTTCTGACCTGCGCCTGGGCGATCCTTCTGGCCTCCACCCTGGCCTGGGTCCCAGCCCAGGCCGCAACTTCCGCCGCCACGTTCGTGACGCCCACTCCGGGCCTTACGACCGTTCTTCAGTCGGCTACTTCGTATACGGTCAGCTGGTCCGTCACGCCCGGTGCCGGCGTCACCTCCACCAGCATCGTCGTCCAAACGTCGCGACCCCTCGCGAAGGGCGGCTGCGACGCGCGCTGGCTGCCCGTCGGCAGCTCGTCGGTGACTGGGACCTCCTATCAAGCGAACGACCTACTGACGAATCGCTGCTACAGATTCCTTCTCAAGCTGGCAACGGCGTCGGGCAATCGGACCGTGGCTTCGCCGGTCCTGGTTCAGGGCGCGGCTGGGTACGGCCCCGCCGGCGATTTCACCAACCCGTTCCTCGACGGCGTCGTCGCCTATGAGACAACCGCCCGTGTCGGCTGGGTCGAGCGCGACACCTTCGGCTCCAAGATCGTGGCGAGAAACCTGTTCGAGCAGAGCGCCACGTCGACCGGCGATTCCTGCGCCGGCGTCAGCTGGTCCGCGCCCGTCCAGCTGGCCTTCAGCGGGACGTCGATCGACCGGACGGTCAGCCGCTCCCATTGCTACCGCTATCTACTCACCCTCCAGGACGCGGCCGGGTATAGAACTGAGATCGTGTCCGGGGCGATGCCGGTTGCGGCCGCGCTACCGGACTGGACCGGCACGGTGAACATGTACCAGCCCAACACGTTCGCCTCGCAGGCCACCAATACGTGGTGCGTCGCGGCGACGAGCCAGATCATGCTGAACATGATCCTCGACCAGCACGACTCGTCCAGCTCATCGCAATCTACCTACATCAGCTACGCCCAGGCTCACGACGGTGGCTCCTACCCGGCCGGCTCGAATCCGCTTGGCTGGGCCGCTGTCATGAGCCGCTACGGCGGCGCCAAGTACACCGTGCAGACGTTCTCGAGCAGCGCCTCGGCCCTCAAACAGGCCGTCATTCGGATGCGGCTGACCAACAAGCCGGTCGGGTTGCTCGTCTGGAGCGGCCGCCACGCCTGGGTCCTGAACGGCTTCAGCGCGACCGCGGACCCGGCCACGACAAGCGACTTCACCATCACCGCGGTGTACGTCACCGGCCCGCTGTATCCCCGTACGCCGAACTCGCTGGGCTACGACCAGCCACCGAACATGTCGCTCACGCCCGCGCAGCTGAACAGCTACTTCAAGACCTACTCCGACACGGTCGTCAGGACCTGGAACGGCACCTACGTGGTCGTGATGCCTTAGGCGATCGGAGAAGACGGCGCGGGAAACGCGCCGGGCGACGACGCCGGGGACGCCGAGCCGGGGGCCGCTCCCCACGCCGGGCGCCGCACGGCGGGCCGCGACGGCGATCTAGATCCGGTCCGCCTCGGCGGGGATCCCAATCGGGGCGACCAGTACGCGGCCGGCCACGCCGGCGCCGCGACGGGCCAGAAGACCCGTCTTGGGCCGGTGGAACGTGACCGTGACGTGGGCCCGAACCACGGGGTCGGATAAATCGCCGCTCGTCAGATCCACAGCCGTCGGGCAGTCGATCGAAACTACCGGGATGCCAGCCGCGCGCGCCGCCACGATCAGATCCACGGCCCCGCGGATCGGTTCTCGCAGCGGGCCGGCCCTGCCCGTGCCCAGCAGCGCATCGACGACCACGGCGGCCCTGTCCGCCGCCTGTCCGAGGATCGCCACGTCGCGGGCGACAGGGGTGTGGATCCGTTCCACGTGGTCGAGCGTCGACAGGCGGTCCCAGTTGCGCGCCGTGTCCCGCCCCGACGGACGGCCCTCCGCGGCCACGAGGACGACAACCACCCGCGCCCCCTGACGGGCCAGGTAGCGCGCCGCCACCAGACCGTCGCCGCCGTTGTTGCCCGGGCCGCACAGGACCAGTATCGGCCCCCTGTCCCAGCGGTCCGTCTGGACCGCGAGAGCCTTGATCGCGGCCGCGGCGGCGCAGCCCGCGTTTTCCATGAGCCGCTCACCGGGCACTCCGAGGGCCTGGGCGCGCCGGTCGGCCCCGGTCATCGCCTCTGCCCCGATAGCCGAGGCGGCCATCGAGCGGGACCAGCGGTCGGCCAGCCCGTCGAGCGTCAGGCCGAAGATCGCCGGGTCGCCGGCGGGCGGCGGTGGAGCCGCCCAGCTCTCGCCGTCCGAAGCGCGGGCGGCGCGGGCGGCGACGGCCGCGTCCGGAGCGGACCGGGAGGCCGGCTTTCGTGGCTGCGGCATCGGCTGCTCGCTAGCCCGTGCTCTGGAGGCCGGCCGCCACGCCGTTGACCGTCAGCTGGACAAGACCCAGAAGCCGGTCTCGATCCGGGTCGCCCGGGGGCGTTGCCCGCAGCCGGGCCAGGAACCGGACCTGCAGATGTGAGAGCGGATCGATATACGGGCTGCGCAATCGAATGGAGCGCTTGACGTCCGGCTCGCGATCGAGCAGATCGGCGTCCGATGTCACCTTCGCCAGTTCCTCGATGGACAACCGATACTCGTCGAGAACGCAGCCCCACAACCGTTCGCCCGTCGGCGTGTCGCACAGGGCCGCGTACAGGCAGGCGATCTCAGGCTCGGAGCGGTAGAGGATCAGCGCCGCGTTGTCCAGGGCGCTCGAGAGCAGCGGCCAATCCCGATACAAGCTGGCGATCTTCTCGACCGCCTTGCCGCCGTGGGCGCGCCGATAGGCCTTGAGCGCCGAGCCCAAGCCGTACCAGGCCGGCAGACCGATTCGAGCTTGCGACCAGGAGAAGACCCACGGGATGGCCCGCAGCGACTCGATGCCCGGGGCGGGCGGCGGCGGCTCGACGACCCAGGAAGGCTGGGCCAGCTTGCGCGGCGGCTCCGCGGACCCTCGCCTGGCCGGCCGGGATCCCATCGCCATCGCCGATAGCTCCGCGATGGGCGTGATCGCGCGGAAGAACTCCGGGAAACCGGGCTCCTCGTAGACGAGCGAGCGATAGGCGTTGCCGGAGGCGTCGGCCATCTCTGCAAGCGCCGCCCGGCCGCGCCCCTCCACTTCGGCTACGCAGTCGTCGTGGTCGTGGGTCGAGGCGATCACGACTGCCCCGGCCATCAAGCTCAGGTGGCGCTCGGCCACGCCGATGTTGGCGTAGTTGGCGGCGATGATCTCGCCCTGTTCGGTCATCTTGAAGCGGCCGTCGATGGAGCCGGGTGCCTGGGCCAGGATGGCGCGGTTCGTCGGTCCGCCGCCGCGGCCGATCGCGCCGCCACGGCCGTGGAACAACGTCAGCTCGACGCCGAATTGCCGGGCCACCTCCACCAGCCGCTCCTGGGCCTGGTACAGCATCCAGACTGCGGCCAGGAAGCCGGACTCCTTGTTCGAGTCCGAGTAGCCGAGCATCACTTCCTGGCGGTTGCCGCGCGACTCGAGGTGGCGCCGGTAATCCGGGTCGGAGAACAACTCGGTCATGATTTCGCCGCAGTGCTGGAGCGCATCCGCAGACTCGAACAGGGGCACGACGTCCAGGTTGGCCGGGCCACGAACCAGGCCGCTGGTGGCGACCGAAGGTACGATCCCGCCGGCCGCCATCTCGGCCAGCTGCAGGACGGCCATCACGTCCGCGGCGCGGCGAGTGAAGCTCACGACGTAGCGATGGCAAGCGTCCTCGCCGAACCGCCGCTGGATTGCTGCCACGGCACGGAAGGTTGCCAGGACCTCACCCGGGGAGACTCCCGGAACCAGCTCCCGGGCCAGATCCGGCGAGTTCATGCCGCGCGAATGCATCAGCGCATCCAGGGCCTCGGCGTGGACCTCAGAGTGCTGCCGGATCTCGAGCGCGGCCAGGTGAAAGCCGAACGTCTCGACCTGCCAGCGCAGGTCCTGGAGTTCGCCGTACGCGACCCGCGGCAAGCCGTCGTGGACCAGGCAGGTCTGCATCTCCGCCAGCTCCTCGACGAGCTGCTCGACGGTCTCATACCGGCCGGTGACGGGACCGGCGTCTTCGGTGAGATACCAGCGCGTCCGGCGCAGCCTCTCGGCGATGGCGCCCAGGCGGCGGCGGTACGGTTCGTCGGGGAAGCGACGGCTCAGGTCGCGCATGGTCTCGTTCAGATCCTCGGCATCGCGGGCGAGCCGGTTCTCGAGCTCCGGATGCAGCCCCTCGCGCGCAATCCGCACGGACAGCGTGTTGCCGAGCCTGGTGGCAACGGCCTCATATCCTCGCATGACGTGGTCGGCGTGGATGCGGGGCACCTGCCGGGTCAGCTCCGCGGTCACGAACGGGTTGCCGTCGCGGTCGCCGCCGATCCACGAACCCCACCTCAGGAAGGCCGAGATGCGGGGCGGTCTCGTGCCGCTCAGGCCCGTGTCGCCAGTCGTATCGCCTTCGCCGGCGGCGTCGCCGCCGTCCGCACGGGAAGGGCTCAGGGCCGGCGTCCCGTCCGCCACGGGCCGGGTCGCGATCCTGGCCCTGTCGATGGCCCGGTCGTAGGCGCGGTAGACCCGAGGCACCGCCCGGAACAGGGTTTCGTCGAAGAACGCCAGGGCCGACCGGACTTCGTCGATCGGCGTGGGCTGGACCTGGCGCAACGGCGACGTCCGCCACAGCAGTGAGATCTCTTCGCGCAGCCTGCGCTTGATATCGGCTTCGTCGACCGGTCCGAGTCTCGGGTCGTCGAGCTGCTCCAGCAATCGATAGCAGCGCCGCAGGGCCGTCAGCGTCGTCCGGCGGCGGGCTTCGGTGGGGTGTGCGGTCAGCACCGGGGTGATGCGGAGGCGCCGGAGCAGCAGTTCGATCCGGTCGAGAGACCAATCGCGCTCCAGCAGCCAATCGATGGTCGCGTCCGGCGAACCCTGTTCCGGAACCTGGGACTTCTGGACCTGTCTCTGCTGTCGGACATGGTCGTGCTCTTCGCACAGGTTCACCAGCTGGAAGTAGAGGCTGAACGCTCGCGCCATTTCCTCTGCCTGCTCGAGCGAGAGGCTGTCCAGCTCGTCGGACAGCGCTTGGCCGGCCTTTTTGTCCCCGGTCTCGCGGAACGAGATCGAGCGAAGCCGGGTGCGCTCCACGAGATCCAGCAGCGACTGCCCGCCCTGCTCGGCGATCACTTGCCCCAGCAGCGAGCCGAGCAGCTTGACCTCGCGCGCCAGCTGGTCACCGGCGCCCGAGGCTCGGGATGGCCTGGCGGCGGAGCGGCCGGGCGTGGGCACGGAGCCGGCTACGGGGGCGGGCTTCGAGCGGGACCGGGTGGGGGGCGACTGCTTGACGGCCATGTCCATGGAGCATAACCGACCGGGGCCGCCGCCACCGTCGGGGTCATTTCTGCGCCCCGCATACCGGTTTCGAGCGGCCCGAAGCGTCGTCGAGGACCAGCTCGATCCGCCGAAGCCCTCGGCTGGCTGCTGGCTCGAACCCAGGAGGCCGATCGTCTATCCCTGATGGTACGAAGGAGGCAACAAGGTTCCGGGCCGGACGTCGACACCTCCACAAGTGGCCTGCTTCTCGCAGGCGCCATTTCGGAGGCACGATGCTCCGGAGCCGAGAAGTTCCGATGGCGGTTGTTTCAACCGCCGCCTCGAACGCCGCGCCGGATCCCCGCGCTTGAGCGTCCGCCGGGCCTCCTTCTCGTTCGTCCCCTCAGTCGAGCGCGCCATCGCGGTCTCGACTGCCCCTTCGCACCTCCAATTCGGCCGGAACACCGGCTGATCGCGCATGGACCGCCCCGCCGACGCCACAAGCCGCCGACGGGGCGGCCCGCCAACGCGCCACCCCGACCGGCCGGGCGAAATCGCCCTCTGCTCGTACGCAAGGGCCGCCGACAACTAGGTCGAGGCATTCGATAGGCGGCGCGCCCTGAAAGAACGCGCGCGGCGACGTCGATGGTGAATCCTCAAGGCCGGAGCGGCGGCTGGCTCGCCCTCCGGCCCACTCGCTTTCGGGTGGGGTTCCTGGCCTACCCGGACGGGTGGACGGGGCAGGCCCGTTGGCACCCACGTCCATGACCACTAACCGGTCCCGTTCTCGAGCCCCGCGACTACGATGGCCGGCATGACCCTCCCGGCCCATGTCACCCCACTCCGTTTAAGCCAGCGGCTCTCGAAAGCTCCGGCGGACGGCTGCCCCCCGGACACGGCCGGCAACCTGGAGTGGTTGGGTTCGGAGATAGAAGCCGTACGACCCGGGACACGTCGCTTCCTCACCGACCTGACACTGCCCGTCAGAGGCGGCAGCCACGAGGTCCAGTTCAGGAAGGCCGCGTTCGTGGACGTCGGGCCGTTCAAGCCCACGCCGGACGGCTGCGAGGCGGAGGTTGGCTGGCGGTCGTCGTCGTTGGCGCCGCTGTTTCCCGTCTTCGCAGGACGTCTCAAGATCGGCCGCGGCGAAGTGGTCCTCGACGGCTACTACGCTCCCCCCGGTGGCCAGTTCGGAGCGGTCCTGGATCACGCCTTCCTGAACATCGCCGCTCGCGGCACGGCTCGCTGGTTCCTCCAGCGTGTCGTCGCGGCACTGGTCGGGGAACTCGAGTTGGGCCCCGAGCCTCGCATCGCCGCGCGATCAGGCATGCCGCCGGCCAGGAGCGACGCGCAGCCGTAGGCACACGCTCGAAGCGCCCGCCGGGCCGTCCGCTGCCCGCCGCGCCGCCCGATGTCTGCGCCTCACGCAACCAATCGGCGCATCAAGCACCTATCTTCCGCGAATCTTGCGGGAAACCCACCCGGCCTATATGGATTCGCAACAGGCGGAGGAGTAACGTGAGGGGTGAGCGCAGAAACGCCGCGCACCCCCGAAGGAAGGAGGCACTCGTGCCGGAGCCGTCCGCCATCGAGGGGGTCTTACGCACTCTAGTCGAGGCCCTGGAGGCCAGAGAGTCAGCTGAGCCCGATCTTCCCGCCTGGGAAGCCAACGCCAGACTGCGAGCTGCGGAAGCCAACCTTCTCCGCCTGTACCGGGAATCCGGTCACTCCGAGGCACACCGGGTCGCGATAGACATCGAGGTGGGCTACGTTTCGGTGGGAGCCTCCTCCGAAGTAGCCTGACCGCCGATCTACCCTGCGGCCAAACAAGCTCCGCTGACGGCCCGCGGCGATGCCCGCGGGCCGCTGCAGTTAATCGGCGGCGCCACCGATAACTCGACTGGTTGGGTTAGCCGTGCCGACGGAGCCTATCGTGCTTACAAGGGCATCGCGGAGGCCCGACGCGAACACCGCTCGAACGGATCTTCGCCTTCGAGCCGTCTACCGCCGGGAACTCCAGGACAGCGTGGCGTTCACGGCCTTGGCGGTCGCGTTCGCGATCGCGGCAACGTCCGCGGTCGTGTTCGTCGTAGCGCCTTCGGCCGCGCTCGCCAATGTTGCCGCGACCACGCCTTTTGTCGTGGCCGCTCTTGTCGTCGCACGCACCGTGACCCGCCGGTACCGGCACTACGTCATCGCCCTGGGGATGTTCGCCGGCTTGCTGCCGGTCGCGACGACCGTCATCACCTCGATCTTGATGCCGCAGTCCGAGGCCTACGCGCACGGCGCCATCGGTCTGATCCCCCTGGCGTTCGCGGTCGTGGTGCCGCTCGAACGCCGGCCCCATCTCATCTGGCTGGCCCTCGCCAACGTCATCATCTTCGCCCCCGGTGTCCTGTTCGGGTCGAGCGTGTCGTTCTCGACACATCCGATCGCCCTGGTCGCAACCGCAGCCCTCGCCTCGACCTTGAGCGTCCTGGCCAACCGCATCCAGCTCCGTCGCCGGAGCGAGATGAACGACCAGCTCCGGGCGATGCGCGATCTCTACGGACGCATGAAGGACCACGAGCAGGACCTCCGGCGCCAGGACGAGTTCCTGTTCATGCAGCAGGAGACCCTGGTTGTCCAGCAGGCGGAGCTGCTGCGGCTCAACGAGGAGCTCGAGAACATAGCCCGCCTCGACGCCTTGACCGGCCTCGGCAACCGGCTCCGGCTCAACGAGGATCTGGCCCAGGTCGCGGCTCGCATCGAGCGTCACGGCGGCTCAGTCGGGTTGCTCCTGATGGACCTGGACAGGTTCAAGCGGCTCAACGACGTTTCCGGCCACCTGGCCGGAGACGCGGCGCTGAGGGGCGTCGCCGACGTCCTGCGCAAGACCAGCCGGGTGGGCGACGGACTCTATCGATACGGCGGCGAGGAGTTCCTGGTCATCCTCCATGACTGCGACGACACGGTGCTGGAATCGGCCGGTCAGCGCTATATCTCAGCCATCGAGGCAGCGGGGATGACGCACCCGGACAACCCGCCCTGGGGCCTGGTCACGGCGAGCGCCGGTGCGCGCGAGATGTCGCAGCGGAACTGCGCCAACATCGATGGCGCGCTGCACGACGCCGACGAGGCCTTGTACGTCGCCAAGGCCAAGGGCCGGAACCGGCTCGTGATCCACCGGCCGACGGACGTGGTTCCGCTCGACCGGCAGCGAGCAGCTAGCTAGATCTACGGTCGCCCTAGAACGGGAGCAGGATGGCGACCACCGCGACCGCCACGCCGACGGCGGCCGAAGCCAGGCCGATCTGCGTCGACCGACGCCGGTCGCGCGCTCGATCGTCGGCGTCCTGGACCTCTCGCCCGTCACCCAATTCCCCGAAGTTGTACATCCCTCGGGAGCCAAAGCCTGCGCAGAAGTGGAAATGGGCCTGGAGGTAGCCGGACGCCGCTGCCCCTGCCGTGGCGAAGAGGATCAGCCTGGACAGGTGCGGCGCGCCGGCAAGCACGAGCGCGGGGAAGACGAGCACCGTCGCGATCAAGCCGGCGTGGCCGACCGTCCGCCGACGGCGTATCTCCGCCGGCCCGATGTTGCATACGCCGGGCTGGTACAGGTCCAGAGTGGGATCAGCCTGGGAAATCATGGTGGCGCTCATATCTGCCTCGGTGACTGTGCTCCCCATGCTAGGCGAATCCGGCCCGGGGGGCGGCCCGGGCCGCGCGTTGGTCCAATTCCCGAAACCCCCGGTGCGTCGGAGACCGGCGCGCGGGGTGGACACACTCAGGCGCGCCGACCGCCGGGGGTGTTTTCGGTCGCGGCTCTGCGACGGGGGAGTCCTTTCGACTGGCCCCGACCCGTACAATCGTCGGGCAACCATCCGGTCGGATCGGGCCGACCATTTGTTGGGCAGATCGCCGTCGGACGCGGCGATGCCAGGAGGAGTCTCGTGCTCTTTCGCCGCAAGAAGCAGCACACCGACCAGGACCGCCAGACCGAGCAGGCTGGCCTTGTCGAGTTGCTGCTGGGTGCCGACGAAATCGAGCGCAAGCGGATCCTCCTCCTGGCCCTCCAGACCGGCGAGCTCCGGAAGTCCGAGGCGGCGGATCTCCTGCGCTTGGTCGACCGGCTGGAAGCGATGAGCGGCGAGTCCAGCAGGACAACCCAGGGCGACTGACCCTAATCCAGCCTGGCCCCGTCGGCGCTTTGTCGAGGGATCGCCGAACGCCCGCGGACCCCGAATGGCCTCTCCTGCTCACTGGCACCAGATCCGCCCGGCAGGTCTCCCGACGCTTCCCCTCGCGCCCCGTCCTGCCGGGCTGAACCCGGCGGTTCCGCCCCGGAGTGCCACCACGCAACACCAATAGGGCACAGCGAGGGATGGTACGGATGGCATCTGCGGCTGGCCGTACCCCGCCCGAGTCCTCTCGTAAGCGGCCCCCGGCGTCCGGCCCGACCGGTGGGCGATTTCGTTAGGGCCGGGGAGGTATGCCCGTGGGTAGTGGGCAACCCGCCACGATGGCGGCCGTCGCCGCCATAGCTTCGGCCAGCACGCGTGATGTGGCGTTGGTCGTGGCCGCGGATCAGAGTGTTCCGGCAGATGTCCGGCAGGGCATCGTCGAGGCCATCAATGCCACGGCGTTTCGACCGCTGGCGGCCCTCCAGGCGAAGCTCGGGAGGCCGGCGCGGTTCGCCATCGCGATGAAGGTCTATCGCGGCGACGATCCCGAGGAGAATCGCTTCTACGTCCCGATCGCCTCGGCCATCGCCCACATATGCGCCGCTCACGGCGCAGCGGTGGTGCCAGCGACAATGCGGGTCGACATGCGCCGGAGACTGACGGAACTCCCGACGGCGTTGTGCGACGGCAGCTGCGACGGCGCCTTCCTGGTTGGTGCGCAGTTGGACGCGGACGCGGTCGACCGGATCCACTCCCTGGGAGTCCCGACAGTACTCGTCGACGGCTACTCGCAGGGCGACAGTCTGGATTCGGTCGTTGTGGACAACGAAGCCGGTGCGAGGCTTGCGGTAGAACACCTCGTCTCCCTCGGCCACACGGAAATCGGGCTGTTGGGCACGGAGCCGGGCAGCTACCCAAGCAAGCTGGGGCGGCGAGCCGGCTACCGCGACACGCTCGTCGCGCACGGGCTGCCGCCGCACTACATCGATACGCCCTATCTACTGAGCGACGCCGCCTCAATCGTCGGGCTGCGTTACGTAGAAGATCACCCCGAAGTCACCGCCGTCTTCGGCGCCACAGACGTCATGACCGTCGGTCTGTTGCAGGCGGCTCGGGACGCCGGCTACATCCTGCCTCATGACCTGTCGCTCATCGGATTCGACGACATCGACCTGGCCAGCCTGGTGATGCCCGCCCTGACGACCATCTCGATCGACAAGCCGCTGATGGGCCGAGCGGCGTTTGCGCTGCTGGCCCACCGGCTCGAGTTCCCCGATTCGGATCCCATCACATCGGTCGTGCTGCCGCATCTCGTGGAACGGGAGAGCGTCGCGCCACGACGAGACCGCTAGCGGTGATGTCGGGCGCGTCGGCCGAGTTAGACCGACTGCGCTCCACTTCCGGTCGGCCGCCCCGGTTCAGCCTGCGGAGGCGCGGTCGCGGCGTTCCCATCGAGCCCGGGCCTTGAGCCGTTCGACCTCGCGGTCGCGAGGCACGCCCGAGGGGGCGAGCGAACCCAGCAGTTCTCGCGTGCAGGTCTCGACCTGTGCGACCGCCCGATCGAAGGCCTGTTGGTTGGCTCGCGAGGGCGCGGTCATGCCGCTGACCTTGCGCACGAACTGGAGGGCTGCGGAGCGAACTTCGTCGTCGGTCGCCGGCGGCTCGAAATTGTGAAGCTGACGGATGGATCGGCACATGTCCGTACCTTCCCACCGCCCGCCCAAAGCGCGTCGGCGACGAGCCGTCCGGGCCGCCTGCCGGTCCGGTCCGTGCCTGGGCAGCGACCCCGCCCTTACGAGTCGGCTGCCGAGTCGATCAGGGCTTCCACTTGGTGTAGAGGAGGGGGTTCTTGGCGTCGGCCATGGTCCCGCCCGTCCATGGGTAGTCCGTCCAGACTTCGAAGTGGAGGTGTGCGCCGGACGAAGCCCCGGTGCTGCCGATCTTGCCGATCTGGTCGCCCGCCTGGACCTTCTGTCCGGCCTTGACCGTGACTGCGGAGAGGTGGTTGTAGGTGGTGTAGAGCGTCCCGCCGTGCGATATCCAGACCACGATGCCGCCCGCCGCGCCGTCCGTGCCGGCTTTCCGGCGGCCCGCGTAGATCACCGTGCCCGCGGCGGCAGCCACGACCGGCGAGCCCCACCGAGCGCCGATATCAATCGCGTCGTGCCAGTGGCGGCATGTGCCGAAACGCGGCTCGCCGGTGTACGTGACGCAGCCGTACGTCAGGGTCAGGTTGTGGCTGCTCGGCACCGGCCAGGCGAGCTTGTTGAGCCAGTCAACCGGCCTCATGGACTTGAGAGCCACCGGCAGCGGCTTGTTCGGAACGCCCGGGAGGAGCAGCATCGCGCCCTCGGTCACATCCGCCGTGGCCAGGCTGTTCGCGTCCATGATCACCTGCGAGTCGATGCCGTACTTGTCCGCGATGGCCGTGAGCGTGTCACCCTTGACGGTCTTCATCACCACGCCGTCCACGGGCGGGATCACCAGTGTCCAGCCGATCCTGATCAGGTTGGGGTCCGTGATGATCGTGCTGTTCGACCAGAAGACCGTCGCGGTGGACAGCCCGAAATCCTGCGCGATCCGGGTCAAAGTGTCGCCCGGCCGAACCTGGTAGGACGAAAAGACCGAGTTCCCGATCGGCACAAGCGAGCGCGGCGGGGTGGGCGTGGGTGTCGGATCCGGAGTCGGCGAAGGCGACGGTGTCGCCGTAGGGGCGGGCGTTGGGCTGAACACTGCCGCCAGGGCGGGATGGACGCCCGCCTGGGCGGAAGCGGTTCGTCCGGCCAGAAGGGCTATCGTCGATACCGAGACCGCGACTATCAGGGCGGCCGCTATCAGAACGCCGCCTTTGCGCCCGATGGAGCGCGGCCCAACGTGCATCGAGATGCCGGGCAGCGGCAGACGAGGCAATCGCCGCGCGCGCGGCGAGGACGTGATTGTGGCCGAGACGTCCTTGGGCAGCGCGGCCGTGGCCCTGGCGACCGACCGCCTGCCGCGGATGTCGCGCCGGGATGCTTCCACCCTGATGGACGTTGTGGAAGTGTCGATCTCGTCGGCCAGGTGCTCGGCCAGCCAGTCCTCCACGTTGCGTGGGCGCAGCGTGCCGGGTTTGGCCTTGCGGGCCTGCTGAAGGTTGGCCGTCCGCTTCTCGGACGTTGACCGGTGACTCCACGGGAGGTGGAGTCCCGCTGCGGCCCCCTTCTTCAGGATTGCCAAGTCTTCTACTCCGTGTGGAACGCCACGGTCCGTGACAATCGACCGCCTCCCCTGGGAGCGGCACCACATCGGCGGCCGACGGGGCGGCCGTAGAGTGAACCGCCTCGTCCCTACCCTACCAGCACCCGCAAATCACTGCTGACAGGTGGGGCCTGCCGGAGCTAGAGCTCGAGCCCGGCGCCCTGGAGGCGCCGCAAGAAGAAGGTGACGTAGCCCCTCAGATAGCCCGTCGCAAAGCGCTCCGCAGCGGCCAGGTAGTCGGTCTCGCTTTCGAACTCGTCTGCTCGGAACGGAACCGACCGGATACTGGGAACAGCCGGGCGTTCGCCGGTTTGCCAGCGCTCCAGCCAGTCAGGAACGAGGTCCGGGTCGGCGTCCATCGTCTTCTGTGCCGTGGCCGCGCCGTCGCTCACGCCGCGCCGGTAGAAGGGGTCCAGCCTGCGCTCGCGGGCGGCCTTGCGGCCCCGGGTCTTCCGCGGCCACAGCTTGTCCGGCGGATCGAACTGGTAGACCAGCTCGACGGCGGCCTCAATCTCCTCGATGCCCCCTAAAGCCGCATCCATGCCCCATCTCCCGTCCCGGCTTCCCATCCTCGTCATCGATCGCGCCCGATCTAAGAATGCCAGCTCGCAAACCACCGCGCCCAATGCAAGCGCGTCTTCCGGGCAGGCAGGCACAACGGCGGATCGGCTTGGGGAAGCTGGCTGGCGCGCTAGGATTCGAACCTAGAATCCCCTGATCCAGAGTCACCAGGCGGCTACCGACGTGCTACTCAGCGTGGCAGGGCCACCGACAGGGGCTCAGTTAGGGGATCGAGAGCGTAGACTGACGCCAGCGTCCGACATGACGGGAAGGGGTGAACCGGAATGCGCAAGCTCCTACTGGCCGTTGTCCTGGTAGCCGCTGGGTCCCTATCCGGGTGTGGGGCGGCCACGGACTCGACGGTGCCCACGAATACGGCGACCTCGGCGGCGTTGACGTTGCCGGCCACGACCCCGGCGCCCGTCGCGGCATCAGCTACGCCCGCAGCTACTAGCCGGTGCGAGACGCCGAGCCAGACACTCGTGGATGCGATCTCCAGCGGCCTCAAGATCGGTGGCGGCGGCACCATAAGGGGCGCGCAAGCCGTACGGTCGACTGATTTCGAGAGGGTCTGGTTCGTCTCCGCCGACCTCCAGGGATCGGGGCTGGAGGGCAAGACCGACATCGCCACGTGGGCCACAAACGACCTGAACGGCGCCGGAGCGATCTACTCCGTCGATGCCGTTGCGGCCGAGTTCAGCGACTGGGGGAGGCCGCCCAGCATGAGCATGAGCGACGATGGGGCCCAAGCCTCCGCTCAGTGCGCCAGAGATAGCGTCAAGTAGACGGGCCAGGGACAGCCGCTCAACCTGCCGAGAGCCACGGCAGGCACCTGCCGGCGGTCGCCATCTCGCGGGCGTACTCGGGCAGGCAGTCGAAGCACGGCCGATCCTGAGCGTGGCTGGGTCACCGAAAGGGGGCCAGTCAGAGGATGTAGGAGACTAGACTTGGAGTCTGACTGGCCGTTCATGTATGGGTGGTCCGCAGATTGGACGGAGGGCGACAACCGTGACCGACAGGGCGGAACACGAGCCGGTTATGCCGGTTGTGCCGAAGACTCCCAAATGGGAAGAGTACGCCCGTGAGCGGGTCAGGGTCGGGATCAAGAAATTTTCCAAGCCGCTCGCCGAGTTCCTCGCCCGAGACGCGAACGAGGGCGACACGCGGCTCCTCGTAACCGACTTCCTGTGCGAAGCCCTGGGCTTCGACAAGTTCTCAGAGCTGGCCACCGAGTATGTGGTCAAGGGCGAGTTCGCCGACTACGGCGTCCGGATCGACAAACAGCTCGTGGCCTTCATCGAGGTCAAGCGGGTCGCCACCAAGCTCAGCCAGAACCACCTTCGCCAGGTCGAGATGTACGCGGTCAACGAGGGCATCGAATGGATGATCCTCACCAACGGCGCGCAATGGCAGGCCTACCACCTGACCCCCGGCATGCCTGTCCAGATCGACCTCGCGCTCGAGGTGGACCTCCTGGGCCCCGACTCACCCGCCAAGAAGGCTGATGCGATCTACCACCTGACCCGCGAAGCCCTGAAGCGCCGCGTAATTGACGAACTCTGGAAGGCCAAGCGCACTTCGTCGCCGAGGGCCATAGCCCAAATCCTCGCCTCGCCCGCTGTCGCCACGGTCGTCCGCAAGGAGTTAGGGCGCCAGGGCTACCGGGCCACGGACGCCGAGGCCGCTGCTCTCATCAAGGCGGCGATCCGAGCCGACTGCCAGTAGAGGACCCCCCCCGGGGGGGGGCGCATGTCGATCTTCTTTCGCGCGTTGGCTTCTTGTCAGCGGTAGCGGGCGTCCGGATCGGGGCCGATCGGGTCGGAGTACGGCGCCTCCGGGGTCGCCATCCCAGCGGCCACGGTCTTGGCCCGAATGGACTCGACCACGAAACGGTTCACCTGGCCGTCGGTCGGATCGCCGACTGCGCGGGCTGCCGCGATGGCGGCCCGGCTGGCTCGCGCATGGATGGCGGCCTGCTCGACCCTCCACGATTCGACTTCGGCGTTGACGGCGTCCCGAGCTTCGGCCGCTTCTGCGTGGCCGTCCCACGTTGCCACGTACGCGGCCTCGAGCCGGTCGACCATCCGTGTGGCTGCGGGGACTCCGTGTTCCTGAGCAGCCATCGCGAAGGCCCGGGCGTTGACCAGATCGCCGGCCGCTTCGGCGGCTTCGGCCTGCCCGAGCAGGATGTTGGCGGCGGCGGTCGGGCCGCTGACGGTCTTCGCCAGTCGGGCCGCCCGGAGCTCTATGCCCATGTCGACATTGACTTGTTCTGGCGTCCGGGTGTCGCGGGCGAGGGCCTTCCGGGCGTCGCCGGCGGCCTTCGCGCGCCACGTTTCCATCCCGCCAGCGGCCCGAGCTGTTACGTGGTCGAGGGCGTCCAGGAGGCGCTTGCGCTCGCGGGTCTTCCACTCCCGATCGAGGCCGTTGTCTTCGGTGAGCTTCTCGAGGGCCGCGGTGATCTCGGCGGCCTGCTGTTGCGTTACGTTCCTGATCTTGCGGGCGGTTTCGATCGCGATATCGGGGGGCATGGTCTTCTCCTGTCGCTTGGCCTCGCGACGCAGGCGCGCCGCTTCGGCGGTTAGGGTGGCCGGGTCGGGTGAACCGGCCAGGCCGAGCTTGTCCATGAGCGTCGCCGTCGCCGACTCCGTGCCGGGCGTCGGGGCCGCGAGCAGCCCGGCCAGGGCTTCGTATCGGTCCGCCTGCCTTCGCGTCTCGGCGATGCGCTCCGCTGGCTTCATCGCGGCCTGTTGGATCGCGGCCTGACGGGCTTCCTCTTGCTCTCGCTGGGCGGCGCGAATGGCGATTTCCTGCCGCTCTTCTCGGGCTCGCGCTTCCGGCGACATGGCGGCTCGGCGGCTCCAGCTGTTCATCGCTCGTCACCTGCCTCTGTGGCAGCCTCAGAGGGCCGCTCTACGGGGGGTGCGGGGTCGGAGCGGACATTGGCGCCACTCGGGCAATCGGAGCGCCAGGAGGCCGGGTCCCGATAGCCGAGCACTGCGGCCCTGACGTCGGGCGAGAGACGATCGAGAGCGGCGGCCATCGCGGCCATGCCGGCTTGCGTTTCGGCGTGCTCGGCCAGCTGCCGGCGGATCGCTCCGATGACGGCGGCCTGGGTGGCGTCGGCTGGTTGGCACTCGGCCAGGAACGCGGCCAGGTCCAGGCTGATGCCGAACGACCGACCGGGCCAGTCGGCGTACAGGGCGGCGCGTACAAGCCATCCGGCGTCAAGGTCGACGGATCGGCCGTCCGGGCTCGCGAACGTGGCGGCCGGCCGGGAGGGACCCGCGATCGGGTCGGTTGCGGGGAACCTCATCGCGGCGCCTTCGCTTTCGGGGCGCGGGCGGCCTTCGCGGCCAGGATGAGCGAGCGCTCGACGTCGCCTCCGTCCGGGTTCGAGTCGGGGTCGCAGCCAGCCAAGAAGTCGATCGCCTCATCGGACAGGAGGCCGAGCGACGGCTCTCCGGGGGCGGCCAGGTAGGCGTCCAACGGCACCGTCAACGGGAGCGCCAGGGTTGAGCCGTCGGGCCGGCGGAAGACTGCCCGGCCAGCCGATGCGACCGCATCGATGTCCTGCCGCAGCCGGCGGGCGCGGAGCGAGATACGAGACATGTCAACCTCCTGGGGCTACGCGGGGTCGGGTGAATACTTCGCCCAGCTCGCCCGACTGGACGGCCGCAACCTGCTCCTCGAGCTCGGCCAGGCGATCGGTGACCACGGCCTCGTCATGTACCTGGACGATCGATCGGGCCAGGCTGGCGATCGCATGGCCACGGGCGGGATCGAGTGAGCCGGAGAACGTCTCGGCGAGTGCCTGCTCGAGCGTCGCGGCCACGCCGGAGAACGGGCCTTGGCGGACGATCCGGTAGGCGCGGGCGAGGTTCGAGCGATGCCGGCCGCCCTTCGCGGAGCCGGTGCGGCGGGCGTCCAGGGCAGCCGGGTCCTGGGAGTGGGCCAGGCATCCCCCGTCCGGCTGCGTGGCGAAGCTGCCGCAGGGCGAGCCGTCGCGCCGTCGATACCGGCACTGGGGCTGTGGGGTCATCGTTCCATCCCCTGACTGGGGGAGTTTCGGGAGGCGTTCGGGCGGGTCGCTGAGCGTGAACGGCGGGCCCCTTGGACCGGCTGATCGTCAATCAGGGGATCAGCCCGGCAGACGTCGCAAACCCAGCCGGCGCCGTCTCGGCGATGCCCGAATTGATGGGCGGCGTAGTCGTCGCAGCGGACCGTCTCAGACGGCGCGGCGCTCACGGGGCCGGCCGGCTCCGCGTCCGGCGGCGTGGACAGGTACATCATCCGACGGCCCTCCGGCGAGGCAGGTCTACGACGTCGGCCGACTCGTGCGCGTGCGTGGGGGCTGGGGCGGCCTGGGCCGAGCACAGGCGGACAGGGTGGGCGCCTTCGAGCGGGACAGTTTCGTCGATCGTCCCAGGAACGACGGCCGCAACCGTGCGCCACGTCTCGGCCGCGTCTTCGATCGTGTCGGTGATCGACACCAGGGCGAAGGCCGCTACGTCTCGGCACTCTCCGTCGACCAGGGCGTGCCACGGCTCGGCCACGGGGCACAGGCTGACGATCCGCTCCGCGCTCACGACGTGGCAGCCTTTCGCCCGGCGATCTTCGCGGCGCAGCGAAGGCAGTACTTGGATCCGTCGCCGGGGTGGTCGGCCGCGTGTCCCACCATGTCGTAGCACCACGGACTCGACCAGGTTGCGGCGCGATCGACTCCGATTCGCGTCGCTGGGTCCGATCCGGTTGTGCCGTTCTGTTGCGGAAGAATCGGCGCTATCTCCGCTCGATCAACCGGCTCCGACCCTTCCGTCGAAGAAAGCTCGGCTGCGGCTTGAGAAGAACGGTTGAGTTCTGGATTCTGTCCTACTCGGACGGAGGTACCAACCGGAATCTCAGTCTCAGTAGGAATCTCAGTCTCAGTAGTTGGATCGACCGTTGGCTGATTGCCCAACGGTTCGTTGGCTGATTGCCCAACGGTTCGTTGGCTGGTTCGTTGGGATCGCGGCAGGAAATGCCCGGCATCGTCTCGACGGGCCGCCCGAGCGGAGGCCTGACCGGCGACCTTCGCGGCCTCGATCCGCTTCGCCCTGGCCTCTTCTTGGGTTGGGATGCGATAGCGGTAGTCCGGCAGCCGCTCGATTAGGCCGAGCCGGGCCAGCTCATCCGCCAGTTCGTCCGATACCGAGCGGTTGAGATCTGCCGGACTCGGCCAGGCGCGATCCGCAGCCAGCGTGAGCCGAACCAAGACGGCGAGCTTGCGATCATCCGAGTAGACGCCAGCGAGGGCCGGATCGTCCGCGAGGGCATGGGGCAGTCGGACCCAGGCCTCGCGGCGCAGGTCAACCGCGCGGCTGCTCATCGTACGGGCCCTGGAGTGGAGGCGGGACCGCCCAGGCCGACGATCCCGCCCGCACACGGCTGGGAGGATGCTGATTGCCGGCGACGTCGCGCCTGGCTCGCTCTGAGGCTCAGGGCCGCCATGTGCTGCCGGCGAAGGAAAGCGGCCCGGCGGCTCGCCTCCTCGGGTGTGAGGCTCTCGCCGCGGGCAGCCGCTTCCTCGATGGCCCGCCGCACGAACCCGGCCAGCTGCCCGGCGAGGGCCGGGGCGACGTTGGTCTTGCCTTGAGCATGAAGCGCGAACGCGCCGATCCGGGCGCGTGTGGAGCGCTCCGCGGCGGTGAGGCTCACCGGAGGACCTCGAGCTCGGCCGGGTCCACTCCGATGGCTTCGAGCCACGCGGCCTGTCGGCGCGCCGGCATCGGAGAGACGCCGTTCTCGACCGCAGTCACGAAGACCCGGGCGACGCCAAGATGGCCGGCGAGTTGCTCCTGGCTGAGGCCCGCCATCAGCCGACGCTCCACCAGGAGCCGGAGAGCGGGTGCGCGCTCGCTCAGCGGCAGGCGGGAGGCTGGGAACCTGCGCGTACGAAAGGCCACCGGACCACCTCACGTTGAGGTTGTCCCGGTGGCCTCTGACTGCGGCTCGGGTTTCGCTTATCTCGATGGATTGGCCGGCTATCCCGCCCTCACGGCGTGTATCAAGTCGTGCCGGACCTTCTTGAAGCCTCGGAGTCTTGAACGGGCCTTGTGTGCTTCTCTCGCTGCGAGCGCCTCGTTCTGAGGGCCTGTGCGCTTCTCTCGCTGTGGAGGGTCCGCTCCGTGCTGACCGCCGATCCATCACGGCGTCCGTACTTACGGTATGGTGCCGTGTAGGCCGGTGTCAAGCCGTCCCCGTGATCTCGGCTACCTCGGGGCTCCCCTACAGCCGGTCGGCCGGACTCAGCCGTCGGTGCGCCTCCCGGGCGCGTTCGTCCGCGGCGCTCGCCCCGTACCGGCTCAGCATCGTTCGGGATCTCCAGCCGGCAAGGCGCATCAGGTCGGTTTCGTTCCCACCCGCCGACAGCCACCCCGACGCGAACGAATGGCGCAACACGTGGGCGTGGAACCCCTCAACCCCGGCCACGGCGGCCCGGCGCTTGAGGGCCTGGACGATGCCGCGACTCTCGAGCCGACCGCGCCTGCCGAGCCAGAACCATTCGCTGCTCGCGTCGCGATGGTGGGCGCGGGCGCGCATGTAGCGATTGAGGGCACGGCCGACGGTGGCGCCGAACGGGAGGGCGCGGCGCGATCCGCCCTTGCCCACCACCACGGCGACGGCTTGCGTCATGTCGACGTCAGCGGTCGTGAGGTTGGCGACTTCGCTCAACCGGGCACCCGTGTCGAAGTACAACAGCAACAGGGCGAGGTCCCGGCGATCCTCGAATTCGGTCCCGCCGCATGCCCGGACGAGGGCGGCGATCTGCTCCTGCGTCAGCACGGGCACTGGATCGACGGCCACGGCCGGTTGCTTCATGCGCGCCATCGGCGAAAGCGTGATCTCGCCCTCTTCGATCATGTAGGCGAAGAATGGCCGGAGTGAGCGGAAGCGGAGCGCCACGGTTGCCGGAGAGCGCCCGCGCTCGGTCAGGTCCAGTAGGAACGCCTCGACATGCTCGCGGCGTATCGCGCTCGCCTGAGTCGGCATCCCCCGATCGGCCAGGAAGTCGCCCAGCTGCCGCAGGCTGTCCGCGTAGCTCTCGATGGTCCGGGGGCTCTTGTGCTCCGCCCTAAGATGGGTCGTCCAGGGCTCGACTTCGGCCCGGACGTCGCCAAAGCGGGTGCCGGTTGTGGTCTGTTCGGTCATTCGGTCCCCTTTGGAATGTGTCCAGTAAGGGGATCGTACCACCGACGTGCTAACCGTCAACGGCCGGAGGCCACCCAGTAAGGGGCTCAATCTGAGCGTGAACCGGGGGGTTGGCTGGCGCGCTAGGATTCGAACCTAGAATCCCCTGATCCAGAGTCAGGTGCCTTACCGTTAGGCCACGCGCCAGCGGTCGGCTGATCTTAGCGGATTCCGTGGCGGCGCGGCTTTCGGCAGCGTACGCGCTCAGCAACGCCGGTCGAGACTCGAGCCGACCCCGCCTGTCACTCTCCCCCGCGAACGGAGGGACGTTTGGAAGAACAGGCCAACGCGGTTCAGCGGATGCAGGATTACGTCGAGAGACACCTGGATCGCCGGATCACGCTCGACGAGCTGGCGGAGGCGGCCGGGTATTCGCCCTGGCACGCGACCCGGCTCTTCCGGGAGTACGTGGGCATCGGGCCCTCGGACTACCTGCGCGCCCGGCGGCTTACGGTGGCAGCGATGAAACTGCGCGATTCCTCGGACCGAGTCCTGGACGTCGCCCTTGGCGCCGGCTTCGGCTCGCACGACGGATTCACGCGGGCATTCGCCGACCGCTTCGGCCTGACTCCCAATCGTTATCGAGCGGAGGCGCCGCCGCTGCCTCTGTTCCTGCCGCGGAATGCCCGCGGCGAGTACCTGTACGCAACGGAGGGAGCGAACCCGATGACCGAATCCGTGACGGCCCAGGCCGCCAAACCCATCTCGAGCCCCATCTTCGTCCGGGCCGTAGAGCGACCCCGGCGCAAGTTCATCCTTCTGCGGGGACGCCAGGCAACCGACTACATGGCCTACTGCGAGGAGGTCGGCTGCGACATCTGGGGCATTCTCCTCAGCGTCAAGGGCGCCCTCGACGAGCCGATGGGCGTATGGCTGCCCGAGTCGCTCCGGCGTCCGGGCACCTCGGTATACGCCCAGGGGGTCGAAGTCCCGCTCGACTACTCGAGCCAGGTGCCGGACGGCTGTGAGCTGATCGAGCTGCCGGCCTGCACGTATCTCCTATTCCAGGGCCAGCCGTATCGAGAGGAGGATTGGGCCCGAGCCATCGGCGAAACCTGGGAGGCCATCAAGGTCTTCGACCCGGAGCCGCTCGGCTTCAGCTGGGCGCCCGATAGCGGGCCGCGCTACCAGCTCGAGCCGGTCGCCGCCCGCGGCTACATCGAGGCCTGGCCGGTCCGACCCACGAAGTAGGCACGGACGCTCTTCTTACGGTCCCCTTGCGAAACGTGCCAGGCGCCCGGTGGATGACCCTCCGGGCGCCTGCCATCCTGGGGCCATGAGGCTCGGGCGCCGCATCCTCAAGATCGTCGGGGCGATCGCGCTGGTCGCCGTCCTGGTCGTCGCCGTCGTCGTGGTTCGCTGGATCAAGTCCATCCCACCCGCCGGCCCAGCCGGCAGCACCACGCCCGGCACCTGGACCTACAAGTTCGAGTTCGGCGGGACCGAACGCTCGTACGTCCTGCACGTCCCCAAGAGCCTGGACGCGACCCGGCCCGTACCGCTGTTGATGGAACTGCACGGCGGCGGCGGATCCGGCGACCGCATCGACGGCCTGACCGGCTTCTTCGCCCTGGCGGATCGCGAGGGCTTCGTGGTCGCGGCGCCGAGCGGCATCGGCAGAGCCTGGAACGACGGGCGCGAGGAGAAGGCCGGCGCGACCGGCGGTGCCGACGACGTCGGCTTCCTCTCGGCCGTGATCGATCGAGTCGAAAGCCAGGCCTCGATCGATGCCCGGCGCGTCTACGTGACCGGCATGTCCAACGGGGCCATCATGTCCGGCCGGCTCGCCTGCCAGCTCTCGGATCGGATAGCGGCCGTGGCCCAGGTCGCGGGCACGGCCGCCGTCTCGGTGGCGGCGAGTTGCGATCCCGGCCGCCCCGTGCCGATCCTGGAGATCCACGGCACCGCGGACCCGCTGGTCCCGTACGGCGGCGGAACCGTGGCCTCGATGCTCGGCGGACGCGGGGACGTCGTGAGCGTGGACGGCTGGGCCGCGGCCTGGGTGGCCCGGAACGGCGACGACGCCACTCCCCAGACGACGATCATCGGATCGGACACGACCGTCCGGACGTGGCACGGCGCCACTCCCCGATCCGACGTCGTGTTCTATCGGGTGAATGGCGCCGGACACACGTGGCCGGGCGGCTCGCAGTACCTGCCCCGTCTCATCATCGGCACGACGAGCGACAGCTTCGACGCATCCGACGTCATCTGGGCCTTCCTGTCCGCCCACCGGCTCAGCTGAACCTGGTCTGGGCCCGGGCACCGGCGCCCGTCGACGGGACGGCTGCCGACACAAAGAAATGCCCCCGCCGTATGTACGGCGGGGGCATTCCACGCTCGCAGTCGGGCGCGAACGCACTCGGAGTCGAGCGCCCGGAACGGGCCGTCCCCGCTCCGCAATTCGCCGGCCGGCGCCCTAGCGGATGTAGCCGGTGTACGTGTTCGTCACCCCGATCGGCGATGGCAACGGAGGTGCCAGTCCCGAGCCCAAGGCGGCGGGCGTAGTCGCCGGTCCCGCCGGTCAGAGCCCAGACGAACTTCTCGCCGCCCGAGTTGCCCCGAACGAGCAGCGTGAAGTAGAGGGCCCCGCTCCCGTCCGAGCAGGTGAACGTCTTGTCGACGGTGAGGACGTAGCCGTTCTGGTTGGGCCCCCGCAGGTAGGTGAGGCTGGTGTCGTCGACGATCCCGGCCGCGCAGATCAGGCTGCTGCCGCTGGTCGTGAACGTCCCGTGGTTGAGCGGATTACCTGTGGTGCTCGAGACGACCATGTCCGACACGATCGTGACGCGCTGGGGCCTCGTCGCCGCCGCGGCCGGACCCGCTGCGGCCAGAAGTACCGAGACCGCCATCAGGGCCGCGAATGCCCGCGCCGGGAACTTGATAGTGCTCATGGTCCATTCCTCTCTGCCGGCGGCCTGACCGTGATCTCCCCCCGGCCCGCCAATCGGACCGTGTGCCACGGCTTTCCGCCACAACACACAGATGAGACTCCCGGCCCAAATGTCCCCAGGTGTCGTCCATTTGACACACCTCGCCCGGTAGGCGGCCTCGACCTGTGCGCGGCGCGGGATCGGGCCCGGTCCGGTCAATGCAAGAGCGATCCCGTCAGCGTGTTGATCGCCTGGCTGGGACCCGGACTCGTCGTCGTCCCGGTGCCGGCGCCCTGGAGGTCCGCATATGCCCCGGTGCCGCGCAGGATCTGCCACTGCAGGGACTCGATCCCCGGCGTCTCGACGTGAACGCGAAGCTCCAGGACGAAGCTCCCGCTGCCGTCGTCGCAGCTGAACTGCTTGGGCACGGTGAAGTCCGTCAGTGAGCCGCGGCCGATCGCGCCGGAGTCCACGACCTCGAGATCGACGACGGTTCCGTGCTGGCAGACCAGACCCATTTCGACGGCCTGGCCGGTCGCGTTGAAGGTGCCCGTGTTCGGGCCGTCGGCACGGTCGACGATGAACGAGGTGAACACCACATCCTCCGGCTGCCCGCTCGCATGGGGGCTGAGAGAGGGCGCGGGCGTGGCTGAGGGTCGAGGTGTCGTGGCGCCGCTGGAGGGGGTGACGAGAGGGCTCTCGGCCGCGTGAGTCGGCGACGCCGCCCCGGGCACGGGAGATGCGTGCCGGAACGGGCCCACGGCCAGGAGGTTCATACCCAGCGCCAGAACGACCACTGCCGCGACGGCGACCCAGGCGAGGTTCAAGCTCGGCCACCGCGGGTCCGGGCGGGGGCGGGGCACGAGACGGCTAAGGCGGGGCTCGCTCGTCGCCAGCGAGTGAGCCAGGCGCCCGGCATCGATCTCGGTGGGCGCCGTCTCGACGAACTCGCGTATGGACGCTCCGAGGCGTCGCTCGAAATCCTCACGCCCGCTCATCGTTCAAGCTCCGCTCGGAGGCGATCGAGAACGCGATCCAGGCGGCTCCGGACGCCTGAGGCCGACATGCGGAGAACCTCGCCGATCTCGGCCGAGTCCAGCCCGGCGGCGTAGCGCAGACCGATGAGGGTCCGCTCCTCCGGCTTGAGTCGCGCCAGCGCTTCGGCGACGTCGAGGGCGACCGCCGAACGATAGGGCCCCGGTTCGCCGACTCGATCCTCGATGAAGTCGATCCTGAACGCCGAGACGCGGCGCTGGGCGCGCACGAGCTGCCGCGCCTCGTTTGCGGCAACCGAGAGAAGCCAGGCTCGAATCTGCTCATGATCTCGAAGCGACCCCAGGCGTCTCCAGGCAATCGTCCAGGCCGACTGCACTGCGTCCTCCGTGAGTTCGCGGTCGCCGCCGCAGATGAAGTAGGCAAGGCGAGCCATGTCGGAGTGGAATTCCTCGACGAGCCGGGTGAAAGCAGCTTCATCGCCGGCGGCCGCTCGCGGCACGAGCGCCACGATGGCCCGGGCCACGGGCGCGCGGGGCGGCGCCGTGGCCCGAATCCCGGACGACAGACCCTCTGACAAGAGTTGCTCCCCCCACTTCCTCCTGCGCGATCCGTCATTGCCAACGTGCCAGATGAGAACCGGCCAACAACCCGGCCGGCCGGTGAGGATTCTACGCCAGCGGAGAAGCGCTCCGCCGCCCGCCATCCGGACCCACCGGCATCGCGAGGCGAACTCGAGCGCCTACGCCGGCGCAACCGCCGGCGCGGCCGTCTGCCCGGACTCGGCCGGTTCACGCAGCCCTTTCGCAATGAGCCAGACCGCGAAGACCATCTCCTGCACCGCGAACGGCATCAGCAGCAGTGAATAGTCGGCAAACTCGGTGCGGCTGACGATCGCGTACAGAGCGATGCCCAGATACGTGACGATCGTGACGAGGCCCCAGCCCGAGAGCCAGCGTGGCATCAGCTCGTGCCGCCAGAACAGCCAGTAGTAGATGAACGCTCCGACGGCGAACGGGAGGGAGGCGAACGTACCGCACTGGTTCGCGATCGCCCGGAGCGCCGAGGCCGACGATCCGACGGCCGCCGAGCCGACCGTGCCGGCCGCGGCCGCGTCCTGGCCGACAGCGATGAGAGCGGCCGCGATCGCCGCCGACACGAGGAACAGAGTGCCTTCGATGGCCCGCAACCCGGCCACTGCCATGGCAAGCCCGGCGTCGAATCGGCGCAGGATCGGGTACATCGCGAAGCCGACCCCGGCGCAGGCCAGGCCCATCAGCCCCGACAGGGCCGCGAATACGGCGACCCGGTCGGAGTTGGCGGCGACCCCGGCAACGAAGTCGGAACCGTCGAGCAGCGTCCCGAGGACCGCGAGACTGGCCACTCCGTTGACGGTGGCCGCTACGAGCGTCCATCCGGCAAGCCCGGCGAACCTTCGAGTCGTGCGAGGGTTCATCGATTCTCCTCAGATTCGGGGTACTGGAAGACTTCGTCGAGCCGAACGCCGAGCGCGTGGGCGATCTGGAAGGCCATCTCGAGCGACGGCGAGTACTTGCCCTGCTCGATGGCGATGATCGTCTGGCGTGTGGCGCCAACCCTGTCCGCGAGATCCGCCTGCGTCATCTCGCCGTGGGCGAAGCGCAAGGTGCGGATCGAGTTGGTGACGTGTGTGGGCTTTACCATCGCTGGAACGGTCCGTGGTAGGCCGCGATCTTGGTGATGGATGCCAGGGCGGCGGCGGCAAGGCCGGCCATGTAGATCGCGTTGGCGATCCAGAAGTAGTCCTGGCGCGCCATCGCCAGGAACAGGGCCGCGCACGAGCCGATGATGATCATGGAGTTGCCCACCCGCTCGCCGTGCCGTTCGATCTCCTTGTCGCGCTGGTCCTTCTTGTCGGCCTCGGCGGGGTTGGTGATCGCGGCTACGATGTTGCCGATGATGTTCGCCACGATGAAGAACACGATGTTCACGATCATCGGCCCGGCGAAATCCACTTCCGCGATCGTCTTACCCTGCATCGCCGGCAGCAGCATCGCCAGGTAGATGACCAGCGCCACAGGCACCAGCGCCAGCACGACCCAGTTGCTCTTCTCGAGGAATGCCATGTCTCCGCTCCTGCCCGCCTCGGGGCGCCTGCTCGCCGCGGGTCTTCCCGCGCTTGATGTCGCCGGCGGCGCGAGTGGTCCCGCGTCCGATGTCAAAGATTGTTGACATCGGCCAATGTAAAGCAGGGCAGACACCATGTCAAGTATTCTGTACATCAACAGACGCGCCCTCGCCGCACGTTCTGCCACGCCTCCCCGTCCATAGCACGTGGCGCTGGGGCAGCCGCAGGATGTGCGGCCTGGGGCTACCCCGACTGGTCAGCATCCAGCTAACCCCGTTCCAGTTGAGGGGCACATGACCGACACTCGCCTCGGTGTCCGCGCCCGCCGTTGGCGCGCCGCGCCGCTGGCGCCCAGCACACGTTGGCACGCCACGTCTGGAGGCTTTGGATGAGCAATCCCTTGGGTTCCACGTTCGCTTCCCGAACGGCATTCCTGACGGCCGCGATCGGCATCGTGGCATTCTCTCTGGCGATCATCGCCGTGCCGCCGGCTGGCGCGAACTGCCAGTCGAACTGCGCCCCCTACCCCTACATGGGCCTCGCCTCCCGCTGGCCCGTCGACTTCTTGTGGCAGCCACCGGCCATCTGCTTCGCGCTCGCCTACCTGGCGCTCATGGCCTGCATTCACCAGCTCGCGGAGGAACGTCTCCGAGTCGTGAGCCTGGTCGGCCTGTGCCTGGCCGTCGTTGCCGCGTCGGGCCTCGCGATCGACTACTACCTCCAGTTCGCCGTCGTGCCGGTCAGTCTCCAGGCCGGTGAGACGAACGGCCTGCCGTTGCTGATCCAGTACAACCCGCATGGCATCTTCATCGCCCTCGAGGAGTTGGGCTACTGGACGATGAGCGTCTCGTTCGTGCTTATGGCGGTGGCGATCACCGGCACGGGGCGCCTCACCTCCACGGTTCGCTGGATCTTCCGCCTGCCGATCGTCGTTGCGGTCGTCGCGATCACGGCGCTCTCGCTCGCCTACGGCCTTGAACGGCAGGATCGGTTCGAGATCTTCATCCTGTCGGCCTGCTGGCTCGCCCTGATCGTGAACGGCATCCTGCTCGGCATCGTCTACCGGCGGACGGCGCGCGGGGCGTACGTAGAGGGCGCCGCGCGTTCCTAGAAGTCCGCGCTCCCCGGCGTTCTGGGGAACGGGATGACGTCGCGGATGTTGGCCATGCCCGTGGCGTAGGCCACGGAACGGTCGAAGCCCAGGCCGAAGCCCGCGTGCGGCACGGTGCCGTAGCGGCGCAGATCGCGGTACCACCAGTAGGCGGCCGGCTCCAGGCCTGTCTCGCGGATGCGCCGATCGAGCACGTCGAGCCGTTCCTCGCGCTGGCTGCCGCCGACGATCTCGCCGATGCCGGGCGCCAGCACGTCCATCGCGGCCACCGTCTTCTCATCGTCGTTGAGGCGCATGTAGAACGCCTTGATCTCCTTGGGGTAGTTGATCACGACCACGGGCCGCTTCGCGTACTCCTCGCAGAGGTAGCGCTCATGTTCGGCCTGGAGGGCGACCCCCCATTCGACCGGGAATTCGAAGGCGCGGCCGCTCTTCTGCAGGACCGAAATCGCCTCGGTGTACTCCATCCGGGCGAAGCTCGACTTGACCAGCTCCTCGAGACGGCTCACCGCCTCTTTGTCGATGCGTTCGGCGAAGAAGGCCATGTCGTCCGCGCGCTCGTCCAGCAGGGCCCTGAAGCAGTACTTGAGCAGGTCTTCGGCCAGGTCGGCGTCGGCGTGGATGTCGGCGAACGCGATCTCCGGTTCGACCATCCAGAACTCGGACAGATGGCGGCTGGTGTTCGAATTCTCGGCCCGGAAGGTAGGGCCGAAGGTGTAGACGCGCGACAGCGCCAGGCAGTACGTCTCGACGTTCAGCTGGCCGCTGACGGTCAGGAACGCCGGCTTGCCGAAGAAGTCCTGGGTGTAGTCGATCGAGCCTTCGGGCGTGCGCGGCAGATTGGCCAGGTCCAGGGTCGAGACGCGGAACAGCTCGCCTGCCCCCTCGGCGTCGCTGGCGGTCAGGATCGGGGTGTGGACCCAGTAGAAACCGTGCTCGTCGAAGTAACGGTGGATGGCCTGGGCCAGAGTGTGGCGGACGCGCGCCACGGCGCCGAACGTGTTCGTCCGGGCGCGCAGGTGAGCGACCTCGCGCAGGTACTCGAAGCTGTGGCGCTTGGCTGAGATCGGGTACGTCTCCGGGTCGTCCACCCAGCCGACCACCCGAACCGAATCGGCGGCCAGCTCGACGGCCTGGCCCTGGGCGGGCGACGGCGTGACGGTGCCGGTGACGGTGACGGCGCAGCCGGCGGAGAGGTGCAGGATCTCGTCCTGGTAGTTGGCCAGCGCCGCCGGCGCCACCACCTGCAGGGCGTCGAAGCAGGAGCCGTCGTGGACGTTGAGGAAGCTGAGGCCCGCCTTCGAGTCGCGGCGCGTCCGAACCCAGCCCTGGATCGTGGCCTTGTCACCCGCCGGAACGCGGCCCGATAGGACGTCAGCGATCCGATCTGCCCTGGGCATTCGATCCTCCTTGCGACGTGGCCCCGCCGGCAACCTGCCTCTTGCGCGAACGCCGAGGCGGCTCCGCCCGTCCGCGGAGCCGCACTCAATTGCGCAGACGATACCCCTTGCGCCTACCCGCGTGGGCCGGGGTCACCGGGTCGCGCATTCTCGGGTTCTAGCGGTTGCGGTCCGTCCGGACGAACATGATCGTGCCCACGATCAGGAATCCCACGAACATGGCCGCGGTAACCACCAGGTCCAGGGCCAGCGGGTACTGGACGACCGCCGCGTATTCGGGCTTGCCCATGTAGAAGACGTTGCGGGCCAGGTCGATCACGTACGTCAGGGGCATCAGTTTGGTGGCGACCCCAAGGATGCCGGACGACCCCGCGTTCGGGATCAGCGAGCCCGACAGGAACATCTGCGGCATCACCACGAGCATCGTCCCGACATCGGCGATCTTGGGGTCCTGAACGAACCCGATGAACAGGACGCCGAGCGCTCCTCCGGCGAGAGCGAGGATCGGCGCGAGGGCCAACACTCGGAGAATGTCCACGAGGTCGACGGGGATCTGCATGACGAAGATCATCGCCAGAACGCCAATCAGCGAGACCATCGAGGCCACACTGGAGCCGACGATCCGGCCCAGAAGAACCGCGTAGCGGGTGATCGGGGCCACGAACAGCTCAGCCGTGAAGCCGTTCTCGCGTTCTTCGATAAGAGTGGTGACGCCCATCATCCCGCCCTGGTACATGGTCTGGGCGACCATTCCCACAAGCATGAACGGCAGATATGCGTACGGCAGCCCCGCACCCAGGTTCTGCTGGATCATCCCGCCCATGATCCCCATGAACAGGACCGGGAAGATGATGTTGATGGCGATCATCTGCGGGCTCTTGATCGCCCGGAGCACCTCTCGCCAGGCCACCGCGAACGTGGCGTTGGCTTCCAGGACCAGGCGCGGCGCGCGGAGCCCGGCAGTCTCGGCCGTCTCGGCCGTCTCGGCCAGAGCGCCGGCGCGGAGGGCGGCCGTAGTTCGGATTTGAGCGGTCATGCGGCCACCTCTCCGGAATCGGTGCCGGATTCGCGCAAAAGCGCGACGTACGCCTCTTCGAGACTTGGGTCCGAGACGCGCAGGACGGACAGCGGCGTCTCGATGCGGGCGATGAGCGGTTGCGGCGTCCGGCCTTCAAACGGAACCCGAAGCAGGCCCGAGTCGGGATCGAGGTCGACCTGCGAGCCCAGCCGCCGAAGCTCGGCGACCAGACCGTCTCGATCGACGGCATCGAGCAGGACGACCCTCTGGAGCAGCTGGCGCTTGAGATCGGCCGGCGTTTCGAGCCTGGCGATACGGCCGTGATCGATCACGCAAACCCGGTCGGAGTCTTCCGCCTCATCCAGGTAGTGAGTGGTCAGGAATACCGTCGTCCTCTCCTGCTCGCGAACCTCGCGCAGATACTCCCAGAGGGATGCCCGGCTCACCGGATCCAGGCCCGCGGTCGGCTCGTCGAGGAAGAGCACGCGGGGCCGGTGCATGAGGCTGCGGACGATTTCGAGCTTGCGCTTCATGCCACCCGAATAGTTCTTGAGCGGCGTCCCGAGCTGGCCGTCCAGACCCACCACGCCCGCCAGGCGCTCGATGCGCTGCCTGTAGTCGGCCGACATGAGCGGGTAGAACGGCCGGTACGAGTAGATGCCGTACAGACCGACGTGCAGGCGAATGTTCTCCTCGGCCGAGAGGTGTTGATCGACGCTCGGGTTCTGGAAGATGATCCCGATGCTGCGCCGAACCCCGGTCGCGTCCGTATCGAGGTCGTGGCCGGCGACCTCAACGCGACCCGAAGTCTTGGACAGCGTCGTAGTCAGAATCGAGATCGTCGTGGTCTTGCCGGCGCCGTTGGGCCCGAGAAAGGCGAACATCTCGCCGGGTTCGACTTCGAAGGAGATGTCATCGACGGCCGCCACGCTGGACTTCTTGTAGCGTTTCGTAAGGTGCTCGACTCGGATGATTGGCTCCACTTCATACCCCTGTGCGGTGTTTGAGGTGAACCCTGGCGTTCGGTTGTGAAGCCGCTGTGAAGATGGCCGGGAGGAGTCGCGAGGGCGCGGTAAGGGGCGCGCGGGCGCGTCGAAAAGCCGGCGGCGGCGAGCGGGCCGGGGCCGCCTGTCCCTGGCGCCGCGGCCGAATTAGGAGTAACGTGGAGGCGTTGCCGCAACTCGCGGCACGCTTCGCGTGGTCACCCTTCTCGAACGGACCGTGCGTCTGCTGCTTCGTTCGGGAAGAGAAAAGGGTCAATGTGACCACCGGTACAATCAAGAAGGTCGTCGCCGACCGCGGATTCGGCTTCATCACAGGTGAAGACGGGAAGGATTACTTCTTCCACCGCGGCGGCCTGGAAGCCCCCCTCGATTTCGATCGTCTGAACGGCGGCGAGCCCGTCAAGTTCGACGTCGAGACCAGCCCGCGGGGCCCGCGAGCTGTGCGAGTAAGCGCCGCCTGATCTCAGGTCGGCAGTCTCGGGTCCGGAGCTTCGGCCCTGGGCCCGAGACACCCGCCGTACTCGCTTACCAGACTGGAGCCAACTCATCCCGAGGACCGCGTTCGTTTCTACATATACGCCCCGGCGGTGCCGTGTGGCGAACTTCGTCTACGATCTGGCCACGACCGTAGGCGAGCGCGAGATCGTAGCTCTGCATCCCGCCGGCGAACCGGGCCCATACCCGGCCGAGGTTCGTCACCGCATCCGCCGCGACGTTCAGGGCGACTACGCCTACATGGCCCAGGCCCTCAACGATTGCGGCGTCGACGCCGTCTCGCTCCACTACCTGCCCGCGATATGGGGCGGCGGCGGAGCCTACGTCCTGGACTTCATCCACAGGCTGGACGTGCCGTTCGTGGCGACGATCCACGAGATCCCCGCGGCGCCCTCACCTGCCGAACGCGACATAGTCACCGAGATCGCGGGCACGGCGAGCACCCTGGTGGCCATGTCGGCCGCCGCGTCCGGACGGCTCCGCAAGGTCTACGGCGTCCCGCCGGACCGGATCGCGATCCTGCCGCACGGCGTCGCGGACCTGCCCTACACGGCGGCCGAGGTCGTCAAGCCGCGGCTGGGCCTGCGCGATCAGGCGGTGATCCTTAGCTTCGGACTGATTGCACCCGGCAAGGGCTTCGAAACAGTCATCGAGGCTATGCCGGCCATCGTCGAAGCCGTGCCGAACGCGCGGTACGTCATCGTGGGGCCCACGAGCCCGGATGGCCCGGCCGGCGAGGCGGCCAAGTATCGTGCCGCTCTGGAGGCCCGGGTGACCGCCCTCAAGATGGGCGAGTACGTCAAGTTCATCGACAAGTTCGTCGGCCGCGTGGAGCTGGCAACCTGGGTAGAGGCCGCGGATGTCGTCGTGGCGACCTCACTCGATCTGGATCGCACCGTGTCGGGGACGCTCGCCTTCGCCCTCGGCGCGGGTAGGGCCATCGTCTCGACCCCGTCCGAGTACGCGCTAGAACTCCTCGCCGGGGACCGCGGGCGCCTGGCCGAGAGAGCCGCGCCTCAAGCACTGACCAAAGAGATCGTCGACCTGCTCACACACGACGAGGAGCGGCTCGAAATGGGCCGCCGCGCGTACGAGCACGCTCGGCCGATGGTGTGGTGGGAGATCGGCCGGCGCTACCGGCTCCTCTTCGACCGCGCCTCCGGCAAAGGCACTTCCGCCGGAGCAGGCACTTCCGGCGGCACCGGCTCGCGTGCGCGCGCGCCACAACCACCTATCCGAAAGATCGCGGCCCGAGTTGTCTAGACCGGCCGCCGCGTCAGCAAGACGCACCCAGGAGTATTCGTTTGACCTTCGATGAACTCGGCCTGTCGGCCGACATCCTCAAGACGGTAGCCCACGAGGGCTACACCGAACCGACGCCCGTGCAGGGCGCGGCCATTCCACTCATCCTCTCCGGCCGCGACGTCGTCGCCGCCGCCCAGACCGGAACGGGCAAGACGGCGGCGTTCGTGCTGCCGATACTCGAGCTGCTGCGGCGGCACGCCAACGCCGGCTTTTCGCCAGCGCGACATCCCGTTCGGGCCTTGATCCTTACGCCGACCCGCGAGCTGGCCGTCCAGGTTGCCGACTCGGTCAAGACCTACAGCCGCGGCAGCACCCTTCGTTCGGCCGTGGTTTACGGCGGGACCAGGATCGATCCCGAGATCAAGACCCTCTGGAGCGGCGTCGAGATCCTCGTCGCCACGCCGGGCCGGCTGATGGACCACATGGGCCAGCGCAGCGTCAACCTCACGCAGGTCGAGTTCCTCGTCCTGGACGAGGCCGACCGCATGCTGGACATGGGCTTCATCCCGGACGTCCGCAAGATCGTGGCGGCCATGCCGGGCCAGCGCCAGACGCTGCTCTTCTCAGCCACGTTCTCCGACGAGATCCGCCGCCTGGCCGGCGAGTTCCTGCACGATCCGGAGACCGTCGAAGTGGCGGCCCGAAACAGCATCGCCGATAACCTGACCCAGGTCCTCTACCCTGTCGACCAGGCCCGCAAAGCGGACCTGCTTATCCACCTCATCCAGCGCGATCAGATGGACCAGGTCCTCGTGTTCACCCGCAGCAAGATCGGGGCGAGCCGACTGGCCTCGTACCTGGATCGGCGCGGCGTCAGCACCACGGCCATCCACGGCGATCGCAGCCAGACCGAGCGGACGCGGGCCCTCGCGGCCTTCAAGGGGCGGTTCGTGAAGGTCCTCGTGGCCACAGACGTGGCTTCACGAGGGCTGGATATCGAGGACCTGCCCTACGTCGTCAACTACGAGTTGCCCCACGAGCCGCAGGATTACATCCACCGCATCGGCCGAACGGGGCGAGCGGGCGCGAGCGGTACGGCCATCTCGCTCGTCTCCCCCGACGAAGTCGAGCAGCTTCGCGGCGTCCAGCGCATGCTACGCAAGGCGATCCCGGTTGACGTCGTGGACGAGTATCTCCCCGACCCGGAACGAGATTGGGAGGGCGAGCAGCAGCCGGCGCGTGGGCGCGGGGCGACCCGGCGGCCGGCGGCATCGCGACCGGCCCAGGCGGCCGTTTCGCACCGGACTCGGTCCGGCCGGGGCTTTGCCGAGCGGACTCAGATGGCCGCCGGCGGCAGCGCAGGAAGGTAGGTCGAATGAGGAAGCGCAAGGTCAACTATCCGCCCGCCCGAACGGCCAACCGGCCGGTTCGCGGAGCGGGCCTCATCGGCGACCGGCCGATGGTCCGACCCACGGTCGCCGAGATCAACCTCCAGGCGTTGACCGGTCGTGACGACCTCAACATGGGCGACTACGTCCGCATCGGCGGCGAGGGACTCTACTCAGGTGAGCTGGCGGTCGTCGAATCGCTGGTCGGTGGCCTGATCCCGGCGGCGATGGTCCGCACGGAGGCCGGCAAGACACGCCGTGTCCGCGCGATCGACCTGCAGCGGGTGCCGAAGCCTCAGCCCGGTCAGCCGGGCGCGGACGCCTCGGACGCAGCCGTCGCCGCGGAGGCCACGCAGGCGGCCGAATAGCCCAACGGCGGCCCCTCCGCGCCCATATTGGCGACGAACCCACGATTCGGGTCCGCCCCGGGTCCTGATCCATCCGTCCTGTCGAATCGGCCGGGCCGGCGTCTATGATGCGGCCCAGACGGCGAGCGTCGCCTTGCGCAGACAGGAGGTCCGAATTGGCCAGAATCGCCATCCTCGGGGCAGGTTTTGCGGGCCACACGGCCGCCCTCCACCTGGGACACCGTCTCGGCAAGAAGCACGAGATCACCGTCGTCAACCGGATCGACAGGTTCTCGTACATCCCCTCCTGGGTCTGGGTGGGCGTCGGGCATATGGCGCTGGAGAAGACCCAGTTCGCGCTGGCACCCGTCTACCGCAAGTTCGGCATCCGGTTCATCGTCGGCAAGGCGACCGAGATCCATCCCGACGAGCGCTACGTCGTCGTGGAGCCGGACGGCGGCGCTGAGGCGGACCGCCGCATCGACTACGACTACCTCCTCGTCGCGACCGGACCCAAGCTGGACTTCGAAGGCACGCCCGGCCTGGGCCCGGACAAGGGCTTCACCGAATCGATCTGCACCGGCCCGCACGCCGAGCACACGCGCGTCCGCTACCTCGAAGAAGTCGAGCGGATGAAGAAGGGCGAGCACCGGCGGTTCGTCATCGGCACCGGCCATCCGGGTTCGACTTGCCAGGGCGCCGCCTTCGAGTACATCTCCAACATCCACAAGGACCTCAAGAAGCGCGGCCTCCGCGACAAGGCGGACCTGCTCTGGCTTTCCAACGAACAGGCCGTCGGCGATTTCGGCGTCCGCGGCGTGCATGTCAAGCACAAAGGCCAGCTTCTCTCGAGCGAGGAATTCATCGAAGCCGCCATGCGCGAGTACGGCATCCGCTGGCAGGTCCAGACCGGCGTCACATCCGTCGAGCCGGGAGTCATCCGCTGGGAAGACTTCGAGGGCCGGAAAGGCGAGACGCCGTTCGACTTCGCGATGCTGATCCCGCGCTTCCTGGGGCAGCCGCTTAAGGTGCTGGATCGTGGCGGGGCCGACATTTCGGCCGAAATCCTCGCGCCCAACGGCCTGGTCAAAGTGGACGCGAAGTACGGCCTGCCGTACGACGAACTGATCAAGACGCCCGAAGCCTGGCCGGAGACCTACCGCAACCCCAAGTACCCCGAGATCTTCGCGGCCGGCATCGCCTTCGCGCCCCCAGGCCCCATCTCGCAGCCCCACACGACGCCGAACGGGCTGGCAATCACGGCCGCTCCTCCCCGGACGGGCATGGTGTCCGGAATCATCGGCCGCGTGGTGGCGCTCAACATCGCCGAGCTGGTCAAGAAGGGCAGCATGTCCCACGGCGAGCGCATGACCGAGATGTACGCGGCCTGCATCGCCTCGATGGGCGACTCGCTCTGGGACGGCGCTGCAGCCACGATCATGATCTACCCGGTCGTCCCGGACTTCCGCCACTACCCCAACGAAGAAGGCCGCGACCTCTTCGTCACGCACATGGAGATGGGGCTGGCGGGCGCCTGGATGAAGCGGATGCTCCACACCACGTTCATCTGGAAACTGCGAGCGCGGCCGTTCTGGCGCGTGATCCCGGAATAGGTGGAGAGCGACATGGAATTCACCAAACGGGACCGCTCCCGCATGAACAACAAGATCTTCCAGTTCTTCCGGTTCGTGGTCCTGAACCTGAAGATCCTGCGCGGGGTCAACCACGCCAAGCGGTCGTAGCCCGGGTGCTGGCGGCGCAGGCGCGCGAGGCGCGTGGCAGGGCGCGCGAGGGCGGGGCAGGGCGCCTTCGGGCGCGCGAGGCGCGGGGCGGGGCCGGTACACGGCGGGTGCGGCCCGCTGCACCCCGTTCCGGACCGTCCCTGCGTTTGTCCACTGTGGGTGGACAAACTTCGCCGGATCGCCACGCTCCGGCGACAGGAATACCCACGCTGAGGCCTTGAGGACCTCGATTCGCCCGATTCAGCCGAAGCTGGTACGCGAAACGCCCAGATTCGAGGTCAGCGGGCCCGCCTGGATGGGAAGCGACGGGACTAGCTCCCGTCGGTCGCCAATCCTGTCCACTCTCGGTGGACAACCGTGGGCGTGGGCGCGGGATCGGATCGCGCTGGGGCGCGGGGCCGGAGCCCGCGGAGCGCGGGGCCGGAGCCCGCGGTGGCGCGGGGCGGGGGGCACTCGCGGGGCGCGAGCCGCCCGCTATGGCCAGCCGGCGCCGGCGGCCGGGGCTGGCGCCGCCACTATCCGGCCGGTGTGCGTCTGCCTGCTCATGATCGCGGCCGGGTCCGAGAAATCGGCAGCCACCATGTAGAGCGTCCGTCGATCTGAGCCGCCAAGCGCGCAAGCGAAGCAGCCGCGATCAAGCCTGACGGCGGCGAGCACTTCCCCGCCCTCCCGGACCCGGACACAACGACTCGATCCGACGTCGCCGTACCAGAGCGCACCGTCCGAATCGAGGCAGATCCCGTCGGGGTGGTCGCCCGGGACCGACGCCCAAACGCGCCGGCCGGACAGACTACCGTCGGGCTCGATGTCGAACGCCGTCAGGCAGTCGGCGTAGGACTCGGCCACGATCAGCGTCCTCCCATCGGGAGTGACGGCCATCCCGTTGGGGAACGCCAGACCTTCGGCGACCACGCGAGAGGCTCCTTCGGGTCCGGCAAGCGCCACGAACCCTGGTGCGGGTGGCTCACCAGGAAACTCGAAGCCGATGTTGTTCAGGTAGATGTGGCCCCGACCGTCGACCACGATCTCGTTCCAGGGCTTGCGCGAGATCCCGCCAAGGCGGGCATAGGTTTCGAGCCGCCCGTTCGGCTCCGCGACGAGCAACTCGCCGGCCCGGCCGACGATCACGAGCAGCCGCCCGTCGGGCAGCCAATCGATGCTGAACGGCATCGACGTGATCATGAGCTTCCTCTCTCGCTCGCCCGATTGGCCTACCGCGACGACCTCGTGGTCGACCCAATCGCAGTACCAGAGGCGGCCGTCGTGCCAGCGCGGCGACTCGCCCATACCGAGCCCGTCGAGAAGGACCCTCGACTCCACCATTCCGTCCCTCGTGCCGGCGTCGATAGAAGTCAGGAAGACGCGGGCTCGACGATTTCGACGCGGCCCGTGTCCGCGGCAAAAGACCAGACGTCGATCCCGGGCGGCTCGACGCCGATCGAGGTAAGGGCCGTGCAGACCTGGCTGCGGTGGTCCGTGCCGTGGTGAACGACCTGGGCTAGACGAAGGCCCAGGGCCACGCGGCTCTCCGATCCGTCATCGCGATGCCGGGCCACGATCGTGCCGGGGTCGGGATTGCCGGCCAGGAGTTCGCGCCAGGCCACAGCGACCAATTCCATGATGGCCGTTAGTTCGGCCGGGGTGCCGCTCTCCTCGTCGATCTCGGCGACGCGCCCATCCGTCAGGAGGTTGAGGTAGCCGGTGTCCGCGGCCACGATGTGGCGGACCGTCGCGATGATCGAACCGTAGGTTCCGGGGACGTTCGTGGCCAGCTGCGCCTCCGTCAGCCCAGCGCAGGTGTCTATCAGCCGAAGTGTGGCCCAGACGTGATGAGCGAAGGCGTCATCCACGAAAGTCTGTCCCATGGAGGCCACGTTATCACCGGCCGGGCCGGATGAGCGCGTGACGCGGCAGGTGAGCCGGCCGGGCGAGCACCCAGGCCCCGAGGAGAGGCGGCCGCGCCGGGAACCGGGGCGGCCGCCTCTCCTTCGCGATGAACGCCGAGGGACACCCAGAGCTACGGAATGGTGACGTCCTGGAGGATCACCGGACCGAGCGTGTAGTCCAGTTCAGTCGACTGATCCACGCCGCCCGGCACCAGCACGTCCATCGCCTTGGGGACCGTGTTCGGATCGACGGTGCAGTGCGGGTCGGCGCTGGCCGTGGAGCAGACGCCGAACTGGTACGACTGCGGAGTCGGGGCGAACGACCGGGCCTGATCGGGGGAGTAGCCGTCCTGACCGGTCAACGCGACCGTGAAGCCCCAGCCCGAGCCGGGCGTGCCGCCCAGGCTGGACGTGGGAACGCTGAACGTGATGTAGCGGGAGATCTGGTTGGCGGAAATTGCGATCGTGCCGACCGTCGAACCGCCCGCGTCGATGTAGCGCTGGCCGAAGCCCTGCACCTCGAGCAGCCGGCTCCACGCGGAATCGGCGGCGATCGAGTAGTTGCGCTGCGGGAACGAGGCGGCCGTCGACGTGGTCCCGGCCGAAGGATCGTGAACGTAGACGTCAAGGAGTTGTGCGCCGAGAGGACTGCCGAACGTCGGCGAGAGGTCCCGGGTCTGCAGCTTGAACGTCGTCGTCGCGCCGTCCGGGGAGAGGATCACCTCGAAGTTGGTGATGTCGTACGCGCCGGCGTGGAAGTCGGCCGCGGTGGGATAGGCGTAGTTGCCGGGCCCGTTGTCGTCACCGGAGGGATCGGTCTGGCTGAAGATGACGGTGCCCGGGGTGAAGTCCCAGACCACCGTGACCTGGGCGTGGCCGGTCGCTCCGCCGGCAGCCGCGGCCACCGCGTTGACGACCGTCGTGCCGCCCTGGATCGTGAGCGACACGCTCCACGTCCCGTCGCCTGCCGCCGTGGTGGTGGCCACGGAAGTCGCCGAGTTCTGGTCCGTGTTCGTGCCGGCCACAACGACCTTCGCGCCGGGTGTGGCCGTACCCGTGACCGTCAGCGACGGCCCCGTCACACCCACGAGATTGCCGGGCGAGGTGACCGCGACCGCGGTCTGGCCCTGAGTGTGGGCAACGTACCGCGTAGTCGTAGCCGCGGGCCTATCGACAAGACGGCCCGCCTTGATGTCCGCAAGGAGCCGCACGTACGAGCCCGACGACCAGGTAAGCGGGGCTGCGGAACCGGCCGCCGCGCCATTCACGAAACCGATCGAAGCGGTCGTTGGATCTGTGCGGTAGGCAGAGCCAGCCAGATCCGGCAATTCCCAGACCTGCTCCGGCAGCAGACCTACGCCGGAGGCGAAACCGCTGAAGCCCGGCACCAGCGACGCCGCGCCGGGCGAGCCACCGCTGACCAGGTCGTACTCAGCGCGCTCCGCGGAAAGGGCCGGCCAGAGGTGGCCGGTCCCCTGCCCGCTCGGGGCCCATGGCGCGCCCGTCCCGGAGCGGTCACCGTAGCCGTCCCCGTTGTAGCGATGCCAGCCCGGACCGTTCGCCGTAGAGGCCGAAATGGTCGCGTCGAGGACCGGTATTGAGGCCGCGACCGTCGGGTCGGAGGCGGGCAGCTCGCCCAGCCGGACCAACTCCAGGAACCCGGCGTCCATCACCGAGCGCTGATCCAGCGTCGGGCCGCCGTTGCCTACGTTGTAGCTGATGGCCGCGTTCGGGTCGCCCGTCTTGGAGAGCCGGATGAAGTACGGGTCGGATGACAGCGGGCCGTTCGTCGTGACAGTCCAGCCCTTGATCGAGCGCTGGTAGTCGTCCGCGACGCCCAGGAATAGCTGCGCCGACGCCGCGTCGCCGTTGTGTTTGGCGATGTCCGCGGCGGCCACCAGACCCGCGATCTCAGCCGCGATCGTGGACGGTGAGTACCCGCCCTGCTCCTCCCAGCGTTCCACTCCGTAGGAGGGCCCGTGGGAGACGATGAACATCGCCGCCGGCTTGACGTGGTTCACGTACAGCGAGTGGCTGTACATGTTCATCTGGTCGGCCATCAGAATCGGGTAGGCCGCCTCGTCGAGCTGCGTGCCGAACGAGTCGGGCGCCGTCTTGCCGTTGAGCAGGCTGTTTCGCGGCATCGAGCCGTCCGCCTGCTGCTGGCGCAGGAACAGGAAGTTGACCGCCGCCCGCGCCGTCGTCAGGTCGCCGTCGGCCATCAAGCCCGTCCAGGCTTCGTAGAGGTCGCGGGCGAAGACCTCGCGGTACGAGCCGAAGTACGTGTTGGCCGGGTCGCCGGCCGAGATCGCCTGGCCCCACGGTGAGGCCATGCCGGCCGCGATGGCGCCGGGGAAGGTCTTGTCTTCGGACGCCTTGAGAACGTTGGCGGAGGTGTAGTAGAGCGAATCGGCCGCCAGGACTTGAGCCTTAGTCAGGCCCGAAATCGAGAACGGCGGTCGATTGAGGTGGGCGTCGTAGCCTGCCCAGCCGGCCTGATAGGCCAGCAGCGCGGGCAGGAAGCCGCTGTGGAGCGAGGCTTCGGCGGTCGAAACGGCGCTCGCCTGAGTCGAGCCGAAACCCAGGGCCAGGGTCATGAACGCGCCCGGGTTCAGGCCGGCCGTCTGGACGACGTTGCCGTGCACCGCTTCGGTCGTGGAGCCCGTCAGCGAATGCGAGGCGTCAAGCTGGGTCAGCCCATCGCTTGCGGCCCCCACGAACCCGGACTCGACCTGCCCGAACGACCCGTCGAGGGCAGCGTAGACCGGCTGCCGGTAGTTGTTGTTGGCCGCGTTCGTGGCCGTCACCGTGTCGTAAGAGACCGCGATCGGGTGGCCCCGCGACGTGTCCACCGTGGCGCTGTCGGCGCCGCCGTTGCCGGAACCGCCACCGCCGTTGCCGTTTATCGTCGGGTCGAAGCGGACGTAGACGCTATACGTGCCCGCGACGAGCGGCGTCAACCGGCTCTCGATCAGGACGGAGTTGCGGTGTGGATCCGTGATGTAGTCCGTCACCAGGCGGTACTTGCCGCTCTTGGCGGTGCCCACCACCCGGCAGGCCATCCCGCCGGCCCCTATAGAGCTGACCGTGTAGGTCATGTCGCGGGTCGCGAGGTCGGTGAACGTGGAACCGTCCGTCACGAGGAACTGGAGCGTCTCGACGTTGGTGTTATCGACCGTGGGGTAGTACACGTCCGAGAGCACGCCGCCGGCGACCGTGTACCAGACCTTCGAGGTCGTGTTCTGGGCGGTGCCGAGGCAATCCTTGCGAGCGAGATCGAAATGGGACAGGGCGCCCGGGCCATCCGCCGCCGGTGTCGCGGCCATGGCGGCCACCGGCACGAACGTCGGAGCAAGCAAGCCGACGATCAACGCGGTGGCGAAGAGGCGAAGGTTGAAGGGGCGGCCGGCAATCATCTTGTCCTCCACGCGAGCACCCCAGCCGGTGCACTGCGCCGGCGGAGGCCCGCCAGACTGCGGCTATTGGTCGCGGCATCGTGCGCGACCCGGGGACACTGCCACTCCTGGGCCCGGGTGGTGTTGCCGGCGTTGGGGCGTTGCGCTCAGCGGGCGTGGCAAGTCAACCCGCCCAGGGGGCCCATCCTCGTCGCCGCGCCTGCGGACCGGCGACCGGGGGCCCATCATTGAGCCGACCAGGATCCTCATGGACGGCCGGAGGTCGAAATCGATGCCGGCACCGCTCGGCAAGACACCCACGAAGAAGATGCCCAAGATCGACGTCTTCGGCCGCGAAGACTCCCGGTCGACGCGCGCCGCGGTCCGCTTCTTCCGCGACCGGCGCATCGTGGTCCGTTTCGTGGACCTGGGCAAGCAGGCCATGGACGCGGGCGACTTTCGGCAGTTCCTGGACCGGCTGGGCGCGGCTGGGCTCCTTGCCGAGCCCGGAGCGGAGCCGCCGGGGCCGGATGCGCCGGCGGCACACGGCTCGCTGGATCGCGGTGCGTTGCTCGCGCAAGTCCGTAGCGATTCCAGGCTCCTCAGGCTGCCTCTCGTTCGCCACGGCAACGAACTGACCGCCGGCCCGGCAGAAGACACCTGGAGGAACTGGCTCGCCCGCCACTCAGGCCCGAACGGCTAGCCCTCCTGCCCTACCCCGCCGCAACGCTCTCCAGTTCGGCCAGAAGTTCCGCCTTGCGAAGGGGTGAAGCGAACGAGCCTTCGATCGCGTTGCGCGCCAGGCACGCCAGGTCGGCGGCGGTCAGCTCCAGGGCGGCGGCCACGGCCCGGTAGTTGTCGGCGATGTAGCCGCCGAAGTAGGCCGGGTCGTCCGAATTGACGGTCACCGCGACGCCGGCGTCGAGGAGGCGCTTGATGGGCGAACCGTCCATGGTGCCGAAGACGCGCAGGCGCACGTTCGAATTGGGGCAGACGGTGAGGGTGATCCGTTCGTCGGCCAGACGGCGGACGATGGCCGGGTCGTCGATCGATCGAACGCCGTGGTCAATGCGCTCGACCTTGAGCGAGTCAAGCGTCCGCGCCACGAACGAAGCGTCGGCCTCCTCTCCCGCGTGCGCCGTCGCCCGCAGACCCATGGCCCGGGCCCGCGCGTACACCGGCGCGAACGGTTCAGGCGGGAAGCCGACCTCGCTCGAATCGAGGCCGACTGCCACGAGGCGGCCGGCCCAGGGTTCCGCCTGCGCCAGGGTGGCGGCCGCCGACTCAGCCGGCAGGTGGCGCAGGAACGAGAGGATCAGGCCGCTGGTGATGCCGTAGCGACGCTCGCCCTCGGCCAGTCCCTCCAGGATGCCCTCGATCACGGTCGCGATCGCGACACCACGCTCCGTGTGGCTCTGCGGGTCGAAGAACGGTTCGATGTGGCGGACTCCATCGGCTTGGGCTCGGGTCAGGTAGGCCAGGGTCAGGTCACGGAAATCGTCCCGGGTCACGAGCGCCGCGCAGGCCGCGTAGTAGATGTCGAGGAACGACTGAAGGTCCGTGAACTGGAGCGCAGCCCGCATCTCCGCCGGCGTGGCATAAGGCAGGGCCACCCCGTTGCGGGCCGCCAGTTCGAAAGTCAGCTCGGGCTCGAGCGTTCCTTCGAGGTGGACGTGCAACTCGACTTTGGGCAGCCGGTCGATGAGCCCGTCGATTGGCCCGGGGGATCCGCGACCAACATCGGATCGCGCGTCCACGGCACCTAGCTCCGCGCTTGCAGCTTGGCCCAGGTGTCCTTGAGGGTCAGGGTGCGGTTGAACACCAGGCGCGTGGGGGCCGAGTCCGGGTCCAGGCAGAAGTAGCCAAGCCGTTCGAACTGGATCGTCTCGCCGATCGGCAGGCCGGCGCAGGATGCCTCGACCCAGGCGTCGGCAATCACTTCTTCGGACGCGGGATTGACGTCGGCGAAAAGGTCGCCGTCGGCGCCCGGATCCGGCCGGGTGAAGAGGTGGTCGTACAGCCGGACTTCGGCCGGCACAGCCTCCCCCGGCGCCGCCGAGAGCCAGTGGAGCGTGGCCTTGGGACGGCGCCCATCCGGAGAGTCGCCGCCGCGTGTGGCCGGATCGTAGGTGCAGCGCAACTCCACGATAGCGCCGGACGCGTCCTTGACGACCGACGTGCAGGTGACGAAGTAAGCCGACCGAAGTCGAACCTCCCGCCCGAGCGCCAGGCGGAAGAACTTGGGCGGAGGCTCCTCCATGAAGTCCTCGCGCTCGATCCAGATCTCACGCCCGAAAGGCACGCGCCGCGTCCCCGCCGCCGGATCCTCCGGGTTATTCGGGACTTCCATCTCTTCGGTCTGGCCTTCGGGGTAGTTCTCGATGACGACCTTGACCGGTCGCAGGACCGCGAATTTCCGCGCTGAGGTGTGGTTCAGGACGTTGCGGACGGCATGTTCGAGCTGGCCGTATTCGACGACGTTGTCCGCCCTGGCGACGCCGATCTGGGCGGCGAAGTCGCGAATGCCTTCGGCCGGAAAACCGCGCCGCCGGATGCCGGCGATGGTGGGCATGCGGGGGTCGTCCCAGCCACGCACGTAGCCCTCGTTGACGAGCCGCAGCAGGACCCGCTTCGAGAGGACCGTGTACGTGATCGATAGGCGCGCGAACTCGTACTGGTGCGGCACGTGGGGCACGGGCAGGTTCTCGACGAACCAGTCGTAGAGCGGCCGGTGGACGTCGAATTCGAGCGTGCAGATGGAGTGCGTCACGCCTTCGATCGCGTCGGACTGGCCGTGGGCGTAGTCGTATGTCGGGTAGATGCACCACGCGTCGCCGGTGCGCGGGTGGGTGGAGTGCATGATCCGGTACAGCACGGGGTCCCGGAACAGGATGTTCGGCGAGGCCATGTCGATCTTGGCCCGCAGCGTCTTTGCGCCGTTGGGGAATTCGCCGGCCTTCATCCGTTCGAACAGATCGAGACTCTCTTCTATCGGCCGGTCGCGCCAGGGCGAGTTCTTGCCCGGCTCCGTCAGGGTGCCGCGGTAATCCCGGATCTCATCGGCTGAAAGCTCATCTACGAAAGCCTTGCCCGCCTTGATCAGGTAGACGGCCCACTCGTAGAGCTGGTCGAAGTAGTCCGAGGCATAGAAGAGGTTGTCGCCCCAGTCGAACCCGAGCCAGCGGACGTCGTCCTGGATCGAATCGATGTACTCCTGCTCTTCCTTCGTTGGGTTGGTGTCGTCGAAGCGCAGGTTGCACTGCCCGCCGAACTCGTTGGCGATGCCGAAGTTGAGGCAGATGGACTTGGCGTGGCCGATGTGCAGGTAGCCGTTGGGCTCCGGCGGGAAGCGTGTCACCACGCTCTGGACGCGGCCATCGCGCAGGTCGGCGGCGACGATGTCGCGGATGAAGTCGCTTCGTTCGGACGCGGCGGGCGTGTCGAGGCTCATGCAAGCGACTTTACTTGATTCCGGGTCCAGGCGAAGAACCCGCTACCCGACAGCGTTGCCGACCAGGGATCCCAGCCCGAATGTGACTGCGGCCGCAAACAGGCCCAGCAGGACCTGCCGGCCTCCGGTTCGGATGACGCTCGATCCCGTCACGATCGTGATCGCGGCCCCCACTAGCATCAGGGCCGCGGCGCTGACGACAACGGACGCGACCACCGCGGCCAGGCCCTCGGTGAATACGAACGGCGCGACAGGCACGATCGCGCCCAGGGCGAACAGCAGGAACGAAGTCCCTGCCGCTACCCAGGCCGAGCCGCCCAGTTCATCCGGATCGATACCCAGCTCCTCGCGGGCAAGCGTGTCGACCGCGTGGCCGATCTCGCCGCCCACGATTGACTTGGCCATGTGGCGGGCCTGCTCCGCGGTCAGGCCCTTGGCCTGGTAGATGAGCGCCAGTTCCTCTTCCTCTTCGTCCGGCACCATGAGCAACTCTTCGCGCTCCACCTTGACCTGGTGGGCGTAGAGCTCGCGGGCGCTCTGAACGGACAACCACTCGCCGATGGCCATGGACAACGCCCCGGCCAGCAGGCCGGCCAGGCCGGCCACCAGAACGGGGTTGCCGGTCGCGGAGGCCCCGGTCGCGGCCCCGGCGACGCCCATGGACAGGCTCAGGTTGGACACGAGCCCGTCGTTGGCACCGAGCACGGCCGCTCGGAGCTGGTTGCCGCCGCTGCCGCGATGACGCCCCTCGATCCGGGCCAGGGTGCCGCCCGACATTCCCTTACCCTGGGCCAGCTCGCGGAAGAGGCGGGCGTGCGAGCGTTCGTCGCCGGGCATCCGGCCGAGCGCCTCGGGCTGATCGTCGTACATCGCCTCGTCCGAAGCCTCGCGCTCGGCGATCGTGGGCACGACGAGGCTCGGCCCGAAATGGCGCGCCACGAACATCAGCGCTCGTGCTCGCCAGGCCGGTGACATGCGGTCGGTGCCGACCCCGGCGTCGGCGAGGTGCTTGCGCCACACGTCGGCGTGGATCGTCTCGACCTCGACCATCCGGGTATAGAAGTCCTGGAGGGCCTGGCCCTCCTCCTTCTCCGCCAGGAGCGAATACAGGGCGATAGCGTCGATCTCGCCCTGCAGGTTCTCGCGGTAACGGGCGATGTCGGCCTTGCTGGGCTGAGGATTGGCGGGCGGAGTCACTGCGGCAGTCATGGCGGTAGTGTCGCCCCTATGACGCGGTGCGGCAATCCCACTGCCCCCGGCCGTGGGCCCGTCTTTCAGGGTTCTCTCAGGACGGGCTGGTCGAATCCTGGCTGCCGCCACAACGCACGCGCCGTGTCGGCACAGAACGGCCGACCGCTTCCCCCTCCGCGGACGGCCGTTCTTTTTGCGCTCAGACGCGTTCGGCGATCAGTGCGCGGGCCCTGCCGGGCGGACGGCCGCCCGGGGCGCCCTGGGCCGCCAACCGGTCGCGGAACCGGTCGCTGAGCTTGGCCCGGCGCTCGGCTCCCCATACGAAGATGTCGGCGCAGGTGCCGTAGGGGCAGAACGCGTCACCGGTGGCAGGGGCGAACACTGCGACGCGCGCTATCCGATCCCGGGCCACGGCCACCAGGACGCGGCTCAGGCAGCCTCGATTCCAGCTCAGGGTCGTGGCCACGAACTCGGCTCGCTCCGGGTGCGCCAGATACTCCCCGAGATTGTCCAGCCAGGTGGCCGGCGGATCGATGACCTCGGCGCCCAGCTCCCGCAGCTCGGCCGTGGCCTCGTGCGATCGATCGAGGTGGATGCCCAGCACCAGGACGGTAGTGCCGGTGAACAGGGCGCTGGCTATGGCATCGAAGTGGGCGGCCCGAGATTCGTCCTCGCTGCGCTTCTCGGACTCGCTGGACACGTAGGTCACCCGAGTCCAGACGTCCTCATGGGTGAAGCGCAGCATGAAGCCGACCGGCGGCTGGCCCGAATACTGGGCCTGCCACGCATCCAGCGCTTCATGGACGTCCAAACGATCTGTTCGCCTTCCCGCTGCCCCGAAAGGCCCGCTGCCCGGACACTGGGCTCGTGTCCGCTGGCGCGACCAGCCCCGGAAGCGTTCCTCGGGCAGTTCGCGATGCCGTCATACCCTAACCGCTACCCGGCTCTCGCACAACTGACCCCAATCCCCAAAACCGTTGCGCTCTGGCAACCCCGGCGCCCGGCTCGTCACGGCGCCCCCACCCGCGACGTGCTCCCCGGCTAGAGCGCCTCGTCCGGATCGTCGAGCAAAGCCCAGTCGGCATGATCGAGCGCGAGCGCTTCGTAGTGCTGGATGTCGAATTCGCTGAACATCTCGGAATCGCCGCCGTCGAGCGGCGTGCCGAGCAGGTCGGCGCCGCCCAGCCAGGCGTACAGGTCATCCATGCTGCGCCATAGGGTCATCATGACGATCCGCTCGCTCGAATCGGCCATGATCTGGCGTCCGAGGTGGGCCCGCAGGCACCCAACCTCCGGGCTGGCATGACGGATGACCTCCTGAACCCGGTCGTGTAGCGCACTCGTGCGTTCGGCTGGGACGCGCCCGCGAAGAACCCGGATTACCAAGCCCGCCTCCTGGAGCAGCGGTCCAACCCCCAGGCCCATTCTCGGCCACGGTCCCGGCAAAGGTACTAACAACCGCATATCACCCCACCTGCCGGGCGTGATGGTTGCGTAACGATCGACCGCCGCGGCGGCCGCTCCGCCGGCCGCTCCGCCGGCCAGCCTCCTTACATCCGCCTTACGCCGATCGCGAACGTCTCGAAGGGCCGGTCCCGACCATTCCTACCGTCAGCAGTCAACTTGCTCCAGGAGATACACGGTGAACCGTCAAGCCAGCTCAGCAGCGCGATTCGCGGGAGCCCTGCTTCTCGCGGCCGCCCTGGTTGCCGCCTGCGGCCGCGGAGCCGGGTCCGCGGCGCCACCGACAGTCGCCTCGCCGGCCCCAACCGACCTCGCCTCGACCGCTCCCGACCGGGACGCCGGGCCCACGCTGCAAGGTTCTCCGGCCGACGGCGCGATCGAGTCCGACACGCCCGAACCCTCCGAGACGGCCTCGACGCCCTCGGCCACCTACATCGCTCCCAATCCGGCCGACGACCCGGTCACGAGCGAACTCAAGTCTGTCGACCAGCTGATCAACAACATCAACGGCTCAATCTCCGGCTCCGACGCCGGAGGCGAGTAGCCGCCGCCGCTCCTCCACCACCACCAGCAAGGAGATGACAGTGAACAAGTCCGTCCGAAACATCGTCGCCGGCGGCGCCGTCGCCGGCCTGCTCGCGCTTTCATCGGTCGCGGTGGCGTCGGCCGCCCAGCCGGTCGTCGCCGGCGGACCTGCCGGAGCGGGCCAGTGCGCCAGCCAGGCCGCGGCCGTGAAGGCCGGCGCCAGTGTCGACAACCTGCGCGTCTTCGGCGACTGCGAGATCGCCCGACGCATCACGACGCTCGATACCCTGTCGTCCCGAATCTCCGGCTCGAAGGTGATGACCAGCGCCCACGCGGCCACGCTGTCCGGCTTCGTGTCCTCCGACAAGAGCGGCCTGACCGCCCTCAAGGCAACGATCGACTCCGAGACGGACCTGACCGCCCTCAAGGCCGACGTCCGCAAGATCGCGACCGACTATCGCGTCTACGTGCTGCTCGTCCCGCAGGTCCACCTCACCAACGGCGCCGATGCGGTCGCGGCCAGCCAGGTCGTCTTCACCAAGCTCAACACGAACCTCGCGGCCCGGATCGCCAAGGCCAAGGCCGCCGGCAAGGACACGGCGGCGGCCCAGGCCGACCTGGATGCCATGAACGCGGCCGCTTCGCAGGCCCAGAGCCTGGCCTCGCCGCTGGCGGGCAACCTTCTGGCGCTGACGCCGGCCCAATGGAACGCCGGCACCGCCGCGCCCGTGATCAAAGACGCCCGAGCCAAGCTGGCCCAGGCCCGGAATCTCCTCCAGTCGGCCCGCAAGGACGCCCAGGCCTGCCGCGACGCACTGCGCTAGAAGCCGCTCCACTCCCCAACCACGCGGCTCTCGGCTCCGGCCGGGAGCCGCTTCGATTCCCTTCCGGCGTCAGGCGCTCGTTCAGGGTCGCCAGGTGCGAGTTGGCTGCTTTCGTGGGGCAGGCCGGCCGCTCGGGACGTCCCAGACCGAGGCGCCGTCCCCCGGCTGGGCGGGGGTGGGCGAGACCGGGTGGGCCGACACCCAGGCCGGCTGGGCCTTATCGCCCGAGGTTCGGGTCGAGGTCTCCCGCGGAGACCCTCCTTCGGAGGAACGGCCGCCGACGGGGCGCAGGCTACGAGCGGCCGCGGCCCGCCCAGCCCGGTCGAGCGGCGACGGCAGCGCCTTGACGGGGCCTTTCGTCGAGGTGGCAGGGGCGGCCGCAGGCGCCTCTGGAGCCGCAGCCGCGGGGACGGCTACAGGTGCGGTAGCCACCGAGACGGCGGGCGCCAGGACGTATGCCCGGCCGTCGATGCCAGCCAGCAAGCCCACGCAGAACCGGCAGATTCGGTCGGCCTCCTCGTCCGTACCCTTCAGCACCAGGTTCTCCACCTGCACGGCCACGATTCGCCGCCCGCCTGAAGACTCGAGGCTCATCTCGCCGACGGTCAGCTTGGACCAGCGCACCAGCTTGCCACTCACGCGAGGCCCTTCCATGCTGCTGGCAAGGCGGATCGCCGCCACAACCAGACCCGCCGGCGTGGGCGCCAGCAGCGAGTAGCGGACCTCGAAGTCGTCCCCCCAGAGAACCCAGCACTCCGGGTCCGGCTCAGCCCCCAGCGCAACAAGGACCGGCGTGAGGATGTCCAGCACGTCCTTGCTGAGACAGCCCGGGCTCGGAGCGATCCCCTTCCACTCTTCCAGACGCATCGAATGGCCTCCAGGCGGCCGGACGCCGTCCGGCCCAGATGGTGACGATCGCCCCTGAGGCTAACACGGGCCGGGCCGTCGAGATAGAGCCTCTATCCACCTGCCGGGGGACCCACGCCCATCCCCAGGATGAGCCGGAACGACCCTGTGGAGTACGCGAGTTAGGCCCGCTCGAATGATGTTGGGGTGCCGCGGCGGCGCGTATTCTCAGCCTCAGCTGCGGAAGGATGTGCTTAGACGGAGGCGCCGCGAAGGCTCCTCGCGCACCGGACGCGTAGGGCAGGAGTGAGATATGCAATTGAACACCGGAAGGCTCAACTGGGGGGTCTTCTTCATCGTGCTGGGGGCGGTTCCCCTGGCGTTTCGTCAGGGCGCCATCGCCCAGTCGTCGCTCTCCGACGTATGGCAGCTGTGGCCCCTCGTCCTGGTCGGCCTCGGCCTCGGATTGGTGTTGTCGCGGACGCCGGCCTACTTCGTGGGCGGGGTCGTGGTGGCCGCTTGCCTGGGCCTCGTCTTCGGCAGCCTGGTCGCAGTCGGCCCGAACATCGGCTGCGGACGCCACGACGGCACGCCGTCGACCATCGCCCGCGACGGCTCCTTCGACGGTTCGGCCAACGTGGAGCTGGATCTCCAGTGCGGTAACGCGACTGTCACGACCTCGACCGACAGCGATTGGCACGTCCTGGCCTCCAATTCGGCCGGCGCCAACCCCGAGATCTCGGCCTCGTCGGACTCGCTCAGCATTTCCTCGGGCAGGCCGGGCGACTGGCTCAACCAGCGCGGTGACGACAACTGGTCGATCGCCCTGCCCGCGTCCCGGAACAACCTGTCTGTCTCAGTCGACGCCGGCGACGTCCATCTGAACCTCGCCTACGCGACCCTCGACTCACTCAGCCTCTCGCTCAACGCCGGTTCGGTGCACGCCGACCTGACCAACGCGCACGTGAGCGACATATCCGTCTCGACGAACGTCGGCTCGACGTCCATGACCCTGGACGGCAGCTCGAATGTGACCGGGTCGATCTCGACCAATGTCGGCTCGATGAACCTGTGCTATCCGAGCCAGCTCGGCGTCCGGCTTCGCGCCAGTGAAAGCCTGGGCTCGGGCAACTACTCGGCGGCCGGCCTGGTCCGCGTCGACGATGCCTGGCAAACACAGGGCTACGACACGGCCGAAGCCAGGGCCGACTTCTCAGTGAGCACCAGCGTCGGAAGCCTGACGCTCAACCCCGCAGGAGGCTGCAAGTGAACCCTCGACGCCTGTATCGATCCACCAACGATCGCTGGATCGGCGGCGTGGCCGCCGGTGTGGCCGACTACTTCGACGTAGACCCGACCATCGTCCGAATCCTCTGGCTCGTCTCGATGCCGTTCACCGGGTTCGTGACGTTGATCGTCTACATCATCATGCTGATCGTGGTTCCGCTCGGGCCGGACGAGTGGCCGGAACCGGCCCCCTGGCAGCCCGGCGGCGCACCTCTCGGCTACAGCGCCTCGTACGCGCCGCCCTCCGGCACTGCCGGCGACGCGGCCGGCCCGGGCACCGATCCGGCGGCCGGTTTCGCGGCCGGCGGTTCCGCGGCAGACGCCGCAGCCGGTTCCGCGGCCAATGCCACTCCCGGCGCCACGGCCACCGGCGCAGTTCCGCCCACTCAGGGTTGGGACTGGCGGTCGGCCCGCCGCCAGGAACGCTGGCAGCGCCGAGCCGATCGCTGGGAGCACCGCGCCGAACGCTGGGAGCAGCACCGCGGTTCCGGCGGCCTGTTCCTGGGCGCGATCCTGATCGTCGTCGGCGGCCTCGCCGCCTGGCATCAGATCGATCCGGGCCTGGACCTGAGTATCGCCTGGCCGCTGGCAGCCATCGCCCTGGGCGTCTTCCTGATCGCCACGAGCTTCGAGTTCCGCCGCGGCTGAGCGCCCCTCCCCATCGAGAGCGAGAAAACCGGCCGGCAGAAATGCCGGCCGGTTTCACCTCGTCCAGGGGACGGCCTAGACGGGAAGTGGCATGTTTCCATGGCTCCGCTGCAGCCGCTTCTTGACGTTCAGGAGCAGCCAGTACCCAAAGCTGAGCATCGCGGTGGCGAGCCCTGCGGCCAGGCTTACGTCGCGAGAGCGACCGGGCGGAGGCGCAGCCGGGGCATCGGACTGAACGCCGCCCGATCCGTCGCCGCCGCCGTGCGACAGGGCTCCGGGCGCTGCCGCCTGGTCCGTGGCGGCGGCCGTCGGGGTCTCATAGGGTCGAGGATTGATGACTTCGGTCAGGACTTCCACGAAAGGCGTACCGGTTGGAACCGGGGTGGCGGTCGGGGTGGGCTTAGGCGTGGCGGCAACGCCGGCGACCTTGCTGGTGCTCTTCTTCGGGGGGGAGGACGTCTTCGGGGCGGAGGGCGTCTTCGGGGCGGAGGACGTCGTCCCGGATCGTCCACCGCGGCTGACCATGCAGTCGTAGAAGTAGGCCCCGTTCGAGCCGATCCAGGCCCCGCAACCGATGCGATCGTAGTTACCCATGATCACGGCGTAGTGCGTGGAGCTGGACACCCAGTTGGTCACGGCCCGGACCGAGGTGTAGTAGCCGGTCGTGGAACCGCCGGGGCAGGTCCTGACGGTGGGGCTGCAGCCGTAGGTGTAGTCATGCTGAGCGGTGCCGTAGCCGCCGTTGAGAGCCGTCACCTCGCCTCGGTAGCTCTTGTAGCCCCAGGACTTCATGGCGTCCATGGACGAGTACTGGGTGCACAGCCTCAGCAGGTGTGAGTTGCTCGGGTAGCCGTTGACCGCGAAGTCCTTGGCCCGCCCGGACATCACCTTGCTCGCGTCGTTGGGACAGGCAACGGCACCGTCCCGTGCCTTGGCGGCGAGGAATGTGTCGACTTTGAGGGCGCTGAGGTGGAGGTAGGCGCGCTCACCGTTGATGAGGCTGACCAGGTCCTTGGCCTGGTCGTCCGCCGGGCCCGCGGCCAACGCGACGGGCGGAGCCCAGACGAGCGCCGTGAGGGCGGCACCGAAAGACAGGGCGGCGACGACCAGCAGCCGGGACGGCAGGCGAAGGTCTGGCACGGAGGTCTCCTCGTGGCGGAGAGGCTGACGCGTCGTCGCTTACGACGAACTTCGCTGACAAGAAGCGGGACGCTGGCCCGTGAGCTTTGCGGCCCTTCTGCCCGGTCCCGTTGCCGGGGCTTGGGCTTCCGAACCGCCCAACGGCTGGCACGTGATGCATCACCGTCGATGTCCTCATTCTCGGCGCGTCCCGGCAAATGAGACACCCCACGATGGGCTCGCCGGTCCCGGCTGTTCGTACCTACTCGTTCGCATGGGACCGTCTCAGTAGCCGCGACAAAACCGCCCTGGACCGCCCTCAGCCGATCCACACCGAACCTGCGAATTCGCCACGCTTGGCCGGGTCGGCACGGCCGCGCGAGTGGCGCGGGCGGGCGCTTGCAGCCTGCGCGCGGCCGGGCGAGTGACCCGGGCGGCATCTGCCACGAACTCGACTCCCGCGGCCCTCCGGCGCTTTGCCGGTCCATCTGGCGGTTCGTTGCGGCCGCCGGGGCATCAGCCCCTTTTCAGCAACTGCTCAGGACGCGAACCTACGTTCGAAGCCTCCGTCCTCATACGGCGGCTCGCGGCGCACGCCCAGGCGCCCTGGAGGCTCGACATGGCAGCTCAAGACTCCCCCACTCCGGAACGGCAGTCGCACGCGCGCCGGAACATCCTGCTGGCGCTGGTGGCGGTGGTAGTGATCGCCGGCCTCGCCGGCGGTGGGTACGGGCTCTGGTACCTGTTCTTCCGGCCGGCCGGCCCACCGTCCGTAGCGTCGGCACCGCCCGTTCTCCCGTCCGGCGGCGTCGTCGCCCCGGCCTCTCTCGACGGGCAGTGGAACATCGACACCACCATCGGCTCCATCAGCGACGGCTCGGCGTCGTTCGCCGGCTATCGAGTGAAGGAGCAGCTGGTCGGCATCGGTGCCAACACCGCCGTGGGCCGCACTACGAAGGTCACCGGCACCATGACTTTGTCCGGCGCCGTCATCCAGAGCGTCAACGTCACGGCCGACCTGACCGCCCTGCGGAGCGACCAGTCCAACCGCGACAACCAGCTCCGCCGCCAGGCTATCAACACGGACAGCTTCCCGACGTCCACGTTCAAGCTCACCACTCCGATCGACCTGGGCACGTTGCCCGCGGAGGGGGTAGACGTCAAGACGACCGCCACGGGCGACTTCACGTTGCACGGCCAGACCCACTCGGTCACACTCGATGTCCAGGCCGTGCGGCAGGGCGGAGTCATCGCCGTGACCGGATCGATGGACGTCACGTTCGCCGATTACGGTTTCCAGGGTCCGACGAGCTTCTCGGTCCTATCGGTCGAGGACCACGGAATCATGGAATTCCACCTGTTGTTCACCCACGCCTGACGCCGCCGAGGTAGCGCCCATGTCCTTCATGCGATTCCTGACCCCGCGCCGAGAGGCCCCCGCCGGCCCCGACATCCAGTCGGAGACGGAGGCGGTCCGGCGCATAGTCGCCCGGCTGGAGGCGATGCCGCCGCAACAGGCGCGCTTCCTTGCCGCGACCGCCTACGTGATGGCGCGCTCGGCCAACGCCGATCTCCACATCGGCGACGGCGAACTGAAGACGATTTAGGACGTTCTGGTCGAATCCGGGCTGGACAACTCGCAAGCGCTTCTCGTGGCCGAGATGGCGAAGCTGCAGGAGCGCACTTCCGGTGGCACGAGCGACTACCTGGTGACGCGTGAGTTTGCCGAGAATTCCACGGTCGAACAGCGGCTGGATCTGCTCTCGGCCTGCTATCGGGTCGCCGCCGCCGAGGACGGCATCAACGCGTCCGAGAATTCCGTGCTGGATCAGATAGCCAGCGAATTGGGGCTGGATCGGCAGCAAGCCGCCGGTGTTCGGAGCCGCTACGCGGACCAGATCTCGGCCAGGCTGGGCTTCCGGCAGGGCCAGTAGAGGTCGGGCCGGCCGAGGTTCGGGCGCCCGGCCTTGGTTCGGGCGCCGGCTGACGTTCCGCCGAGGTTCGGGCTCGGCGGGAGGTTCGACTGCCCTAGCTCGACGACAGCCGACCGAGCAGGTCGCGAACGGGCTTGCCCCAACCACCTTTGGAGCTAGTGCCGTGCCGCTGCTTGTCGCGGGCGCTTATCAGCCGGTCGGCCAGATGTTCGAAGTCGCCGACGACCTTGTCCTTGCCCGACTCCTCGAGGGCCGAGTGGCCGTTGTTGGCCGCGCGAACCAGCAACATGCCCGCGGAGCGGACGCGCCCCAGGACCGGCAGACCCAGGATCCGCTCGACGTCCCCGGCGTCGATCTTGCCGTTCCTGGTTCGGCTGTTGGTGTCGGCGCGGTTGACGACGACAACCAGCCTGTCTTTGATATCGAGATCGCCGGCGGCGTCGCGGAACTGGATGGCCGCCCGTATGCAGGGCACGTCCGGGGTCGTCGGCACGATGATCACGTCGGCCAGGCCGAAGATGCCCTGGTTCAGCGGCCCGTAGTCCGGGTGCAGGTCGGCGATGACCCAGTCGAAGGAGTACTCGCAGTCGCGCAGAGCCTTCAGGACCCGCGCCGGCTCCAGGATGTCCGTATGCAGAGGCTCCCGCGCCAGGGCCACGACGCGCACGCCGCTGGTGTGGAATCGGGCCATCTCGGACAGGGAGCGGTTCAGCCTGCCCTTCTCTGCCGTCCAGATCTCCGACACGGTTTGCAGCTCGGTCATGCCGAGCGACGGCAAGACGTGGCCGGTGACGGTATCGCAGTCCACAAGGAGAACGCGCTCGCGTTTCCTGAGCTGGAGAATGGTGGCGATGTTGACCGCCAGCGTGGTCTTGCCCACGCCGCCCTTGGGGTTGAAAACCACGACGACGCGGCCGCGGCGCGCACCGGTGGAGGGATCCTCCTCCGGGTTCTTGAGGTTTGCGCCGCCCCAGTCGCCGCCGATGGTGTCCGCCCGGACGACCGACGTCTGAGCCCGGATGAGGAGGGCCTCGACGCGCCAGCGAAGAGTGTCCGGGTCGTAAGGCCGGACCACCCAGTCGGCGGTGAAGCGAGCCTGGCCGCCGAGATTGACCCGGTCTATCGTCGAGGTCGAGACGACGATGAGCGAGGCGATGTTCCGGCCGTGGTCGTGCAGAACGGCGTAGATGTCCAGGGCGGCGTCGAAGTCGCGCTCTCCGTCGTACACGGCCAGGGCGATATCGGGACGGCGCAGCAGCAGGGCGTCAAGATCGTCTGGGGTGTCAAAGAGATTGACTTCGAATTCGGCGTCCGTTAGGGCTGCCTGGACCGCCCCCAGCTCGTCCTGAGGCAGACAGACCGCAACTGCCGCTGTAAATGCCACCGACCAGGTCTCCCAGAGTGCTACGGCCGACCGCGCGAACCGCGCTTCAAGGCGCAGTCTAGCCGATGCGGAGACACAACCTTGCAGACACGCTAAACATGCCCCGCGGGGTCAACGGTACTCGCCCTCGGCCCAACAGGTGAGTATTCGGTCGGCCCCGTTGCTTTCTCCACGACAGTAGTGCGCCGGGCGATCGCCCGACCCACTCGGCGGCGCCGCGGAACTCCCGGTCGTTGCGCCGGATCCGGCCGAACCGTTTAGCATCTCCGCGCAAGGTACCGAGATGTCATGCGGCAGCGGCGTCGGCGCACCGCACTTCGCGGTCGCCGCCGCCGAGGGCGGAGGTCAGGTGAGGCGTGTCCACGGGGCGATAGACATCGCCCGCAGCTACTGGCGCATAGCCGGGCTGGTCCCGTCGGGAGGGTTCGGGCTGGCGACCGTGCTCCTGGCGGTGAACCTGATCCTCGGCCTTCTACCCGTGTCGTTCATCCTGACGACGAGCCTCATGATCGGCCGCGTCCCGGACGCCGTGGCCGGCGGCGTCGGCTCGTCCGAGTGGCAGACCCTGGTCCTCTGGTTCTTCCTCGCCGCCGCCGCCTTCGTGGCCCAGCAGATCCTGGCCCCGCTCCAGGTGGCGCTGGGCGAACTGCTGGCTCGCCGCGTGGATGGCAAGGTGCATGGCCGCCTGATCGGTGCGTCGCTGCGCAGCACTGGCATCGGCCCGCTGGAGGACCAGCGGCTCCTGGACGACCTGGGGCAGGCAGCCCGCAATCTCGAATTCAACTTCCGGACCCCGGGCATCGCCTGCGCCGCCCTGCTTGCCCTGGTCGGCCGGTACACCCAGCTCCTCGGTTGCGCCGGGCTGGTCGGCTGGCTCTTCTCGTGGCCGGCCGCCATCGGCCTGGTCGCGGCGGTCATGATCTTCCGCAAGGGTCAGCGCGGGGGCCTGCGGGAGTACGGCAGGGTCTTCTGCAACCGCATCGGTCTCATCCGCGAATTCTCGTACTACTACACGCTCGCCACGGCGGCGACGGCGGCCAAGGAGATCCGCGTCTTCGGACTGGCGGACTGGCTGCGCGGCAGGTACACGGACCTGCGCTCCGGCCTGCTCAAGCTCGTCTGGGCGGAGCGGCGCCGGATCTACTTCCTGCCCTTCGTGCGCTACACCATCTTTGGACTGGCGGTCACGGCCATAACCCTGGCCGCGGTCGGCCGCGCGGCGGCGGCGGGAAGCCTGACCCTGACCGAACTGGCTCTCGTCCTGCAGGCCGGCCTGGCCGCGCTCCGACTCGGAGACCACTACCCCGAGGCGGACACGCAGACCCAGTTCGGCATGTTCGCCTACGACGGCGTGGTGAACTACGAGCGCGGCATGGCCGGCTACGACGAACGGACCGTCCAGATCGAGCCGCGCCGCGACCCGGCCAACCGACCCGAGAACGAAATCCGGTTCGAGGACGTCGGCTTCCACTACCCGGGCACCGACCGCGCGGTCCTCGACCATCTGAACCTGACCATCCCAGCCGGCCGATGTACGGCCATCGTCGGGCTCAACGGCGCCGGCAAGACGACCCTGGTCAAGCTGCTGGCCCGACTGTACGACCCGAGTGAGGGCCGGCTGCTGGTGGACGGGATCGACGCGAGGGCGTTCGGCGTGAACGAATGGCGCCGCCGGATCGGGGTCATCTTCCAGGATTTCAACCGCTACGAGCTGACCGCGGCCGAGAACATCGGCTTCGGGGCGATCGAGCTGGCAGGCGACCGCGAGCGCATCCGTGAGGCGGCCCAACGGGCGGGCATGCTGGCGACCCTGGAGAGGCTGCCTATCGGGCTGGAGACGCCCCTGGCACGCCAGTACGAAAACGGCTCGGAGCTGTCAGGCGGGCAGTGGCAGCGCGTGGCCATCGCCCGGGCCGTTTTCGCCCTGGAGAACGGCGCCTCGATCCTCGTCCTGGACGAACCGACCGCCGCCCTGGACGTCCGGGCCGAGGCGGCGTTCTTCGACCGGTTCGTGGACCTGACCCGCGGCGCCACCTCGATCCTCATCTCGCACCGCTTCTCGAGCGTGCGCCACGCGGACTCCGTCGTGATCATCGAGCACGGCCGGGTCATCGAGCAGGGCACTCACGCGGAGCTGGTGGCGGCCGGCGGCCGTTACGCGACCCTCTTCCGCCTCCAGGCCGAGCGGTTCACCGAGGACGACGAGGAGTGCGAAGAGCTGGACGAGGCCGACCTCGTGGCCGACGAAATCCCGGCCGGCGTGTCGGACGCCGACCGATGAAAGAGACCCTGCGCAGTTCCTGGAAGCTGATGGAGCTGTCCTGGAACCAGAACTCGCTCAAGACCCTCATCGCCCTGGTGCTGGTTCTGAGCAACGCCGTCTCCGCCCCGTTCATGGCCCTGGGGCTCAAATGGCTGACCGACGCCACCGTGGCCGGGGACGGCGGCGGGGCCACCGTCGCGGGCGTCGTTGTCGCCTGCTTCGCCATCGGCGTCCTGACGCTCGGCCATTTCGCCCACATCGCCTACTTCGAGCTGTCCGAGATCAACACCCTGGCCATGGAGCAGCGGCTGATCGACCTGGCCAACGGCACGGCCGGCATCGAGCACCAGGAGAACGCCGACTACGCGGACCGCATCCAGATCCTGAGCCAGGAGTTGCAGCAGCTCCAGAACGGCTTCTATGCCGTCCTCGCCCTGTCGAGTCTGGCCGTGGCCATCGGCCTGACCGGCCTGCTCCTGGCCATGGTCAACCCCGTTCTCCTTCTGCTGCCGCTCGTCGCCTTCCCACCGCTCTGGACCGGCCGAAAAGCCCAGTTGCTGCTGGACAGGGCGCGCGACGAGACCGCCCAGGACACCCGCCTGGCCCAGCACTTCTTCCGCCTGGCCACCGGCGCCGGTCCGGCCAAGGAGCTGCGCGTCTTCCGCCTTCAGGACGAGGTTCGCCGCCGCCACGCCGAGCTGTGGCAGCGCGTGACTCGCCGGCTCTGGCGAGCCCAGCTGGAGGCCATGGCGCTGCGGGCCGCGGGCCAGCTGGTCTTCGCCGCGGGCTACGTGGCGGGGGTGCTCGTCGTCGTCAACGACGCGATCGGCGGCCATCGCAGCGTCGGCGACGTGGTCATGGCGATTACGCTCGCGGCCCAGGTCAACCAGCAGGTTGCCTCGGCCGTTTCATTGCTGCACGACCTCCAGCGCATCGCTCGCGCCTTCACCCGGTTCGAGGAACTGGAAAGCGACATCGCCGCCCGCGAGCCGGGCGCCTCGGACCTGGAGGTGCCTGTGCGGCTTACTTCGGGGATCCGGATCCAGGGCCTGGAGTTCGGCTATCCGGGAACGGATCGGCCGGTACTCCGAGACGTGGATCTATTCCTTCCGGCCGGGTCCACGGTGGCCATCGTGGGGGAGAACGGCGCCGGCAAGAGCACCCTGGTCAAGCTGTTGTGCCGTTTCTACGAGCCTTCCGCCGGCAAGATCCTCGTCGATGGGTCGGAGCTGGCGAGGCTGCCGGTGGCCGAGTGGCGCGAGCGCATCTCGTCGGGCTTCCAGGACTTCGCCCGATTCGAGTTCCTGGCCCGCCGGACCGTGGGCGTGGGCGACTTGCCTCAGCTCGAAAGCGTACCGGCCGTGGAAGCCGCGCTGGAGCGGGCCCGCGCCTCGGACATCGCCGGCCGTTTGCGCGAGGGCCTGGAGACGCAACTCGGCAAGTCCTACGCGGACGGCGTGGAACTCTCCGGCGGGCAGTGGCAGAAGCTGGCCCTGGGTAGGGCGATGATGCGCGAGTTGCCGCTCCTGCTCGTCCTGGACGAGCCCACGTCCGCGCTCGACGCCGAAGCCGAGCACCAGCTGTTCGAACGCTACGCGGAAGGGGCGCGGCGAGTCGGCGCCGCTACGGGCGGCATAACGGTCCTGGTATCGCACCGCTTCTCCACGGTCCGCATGGCCGACCAGATCATCGTCGTGGCCGACGGGCGCGTGGTGGAGGCGGGGTCGCACGCCCAGCTGCTTCGCAGCAAGGGCCTCTACGCCGAGCTGTACGCGCTGCAGGCGAAGGCGTACGCGTAACCGAACCCGCGGCGCCGCACGAGGGTCCTACGGGCGGAAGGGATCCGGCCACTCCGGACGCCACGGGGTCGCAGGCCAACCGGCGGAAACCGCTCTCCGCTAGGCCACTCCCTCGGCGGCGGGGCGGGCCGTACTCACGCCGCCGGTACCGAACCAGGTGCCCGACGAACCCTTGACGATCGCGACGGCGTTTTCCAGGGCGCCGATGGCCGCGAACCGGCCGCCGCCCGCCACGAACTGGGCGCAGGCTCGAACCTTGGGCGCCATCGAACCGGCCGGCCAGGCGCCTTCCTCGAGGCCCGCCATCGCTTCGTCCACGGTCAAACGCAGGATCGGTTCCTGGCGTGGAGTGCCCCAGCGCCGATACACGGCGTCGACGTCGCTCAGGAGCAGCAACCCGTCAGCGTCCACGGAGCGGGCCAGCACGACCGCCGCGAGATCTTTGTCGATGACCGCCTCCACGCCCTCGAGGTGGCCGTCGGGCCGTTCCACGACAGGCACTCCCCCGCCCCCCGACGCGACCACCAGTGCGCCTGTCTCCACGAGGGCGCGGATGGCCGCGGCCTCCACGATTCGTTGCGGCGCGGGCGAGGCGACCACGCGCCGCCAGCTCTTGCCGTCCGGGGCGATGTCCCAACCGCGCGTTCGAGCGTGCTCGCGAGCCGTCTCCTCGTCATAGATCGGGCCGACCGGTTTCGTGGGCTTCCCGAATGCTGGATCGTCGCCGAACACGACCGTGCGCGTGACGATGACGGCGATGTCGCGCCGCTTCCCGCGCTCGAGGAAGGCGTCGTTGAGGGCGTTGGCCAGCAGGTAGCCGATCTGGCCCTGCGACTCCGCGCCCAACACGTCGAGCGGCGGAGCGGGCACGACGGACGCGGCCATCTCCGCCCCGATCGCCAGGAAGCCGACCTGGGGTCCGTTGCCGTGGGTGATGACGATTTCGGCGCGGCTGCCCTCGGCCAGCGTGACGAGACCGCGGGCGGCCAGGACCAGGTTGCGGCGCTGGACTTCGGTCGAGCCGGGTTCGCCTCGCTTGATGAGCGCGTTTCCGCCCAGAGCGATGGCGAGGCGGGTCACCGCTAGCGCCTCGCGCGTGCGGGAACGTCGAGCGTCAGCCGCTCGCCGCGATCGTCGCCGGTGATGAGGATGTAGAGCAAAGCCTCGGCCGTGTGCCAGCGGTTCTCGGCCTCGTCGAAGACCCGCGATTGAGGTCCGTCCATGATTTCGTCCGTGACCTCGTCGCCCCGATGGGCCGGCAGGCAGTGCAGGAAGATCGCCCGCGCCGAAGCCAGCTTCATCAGCTCCGAGTTGACCTGGTAGCCGGCGAAGATCCGGGCCCGCTCTTCGCGCTCCTTCTCCTGGCCCATGCTCGCCCACACGTCCGTATACACGGCGTCCGCTCCACGCACGGCCGCCCTGGCATCCGAGCCGATCTCGATCGCCCCGCCGAACCGGCGCGCCGTCGCCTCGGCCGCGGCGGTTATGTCGGGCTTGGGCCGATAGCCCTCGGGCGTGGCCACGGCCAGGGTGAAGCCCAGGTAAGCGGCCGCCTGCATCAGAGAGTGGCAGACGTTGTTGCCGTCGCCAACGTACGCGACCCGCAACCCGGTCAGCGAGCCGAATTCTTCTTCGATCGTCATTACGTCCGCCAGAGCCTGGCAGGGGTGATGATCGTCCGTCAGGCCGTTGATGATCGGAACCGTGGCGTGCTCGGCCAGACCTTCGACCTTCGAATGCGCGAAGGTCCGAATCATGATCGCGGTCATGTAGCGCGATAGGACGCGGGCACTGTCGGGCACGGACTCGCGCGTGCCGATGCCCACGTCCTCGCCGCGCATCTCCATCGGCAGCATGCCCAGGCCCCAGGCCGCCGCCGTGAAGCTCACGCGAGTCCGGATCGAAGGCTTGTCGAAGATGAGCCCGACGAGGCCGCCGTCGAGGACGCCCCGGGCGTCACCGTGGACCTTCTTGAGCCGGGCGGACAGGTCCAGGACGTTGCGGAGGCCGTCCCGGCCCAGGGAATCCAGAGTCAGGAAATGGCGAACCATGGGGCACTCCCTCAGCGACGAGCGGCTTGCGACGAACCGGCGCGAGCCTTCTCCACGATAACGGAAAGAAGGTCCGAAAGCTTCGGCTGAGGCGGTTCGCCCGGGACGACGAATTCCTCGAGCTCGTATCGGACCCGGATGACGGGCTTGTCGAGCTTGAGGACGCGCGTGATGTCGATGGGCGTGGCCGAGAGGATGACGTCGGCCGGCATGGCGTTGAGCGTCTGCTCCAGCTCGTGCATCTGGCCCTGGCCGTAGCCCATGGCCGGGATCAAATGCTCCAGGGCCGGGTACCTGGCCAGCGTTCCGGCCAGCTCGCCCATCGCATACGGCCGCGGATCGACCAGCTCCGCGGCGCCGTTGCGCCGGGCCGCCACGACTCCGGCGCCGATGGTCATGCCGCCGTGGGTCAGCGTCGGGCCGTCTTCGACGACCGCGACCTTCCTGCCCCTGACGTCGCCGCCTTCGAGCGTGAGGGCTGATCGAGCCAGCAGCAGCTTCGCCCCCGGGTTCAACGCGGCCGCGTCGGCCCTGACCTCCGCGATCTGCTCCGGGGTCGCCGAATCGACCTTGTTGACGACGATCACGTCGGCCATGCGGAAGTTGGCCTCGCCGGGGTGGTAGTGCAGCTCATGGCCGGCCCGCAGGGGGTCGGCGATGACTATGAACAGGTCCGGCTTGTAGAACGGGAAGTCGTTGTTGCCACCCTCCCAGATGACCACGTCGGCTTCGGTCTCGGCCTGGCGCAGGATCGCCTCGTAGTCCACGCCGGCGTACAGAACGCGACCGGCGTCGAGGTGCGGTTCGTACTCCTCGCGCTCCTCGATCGTGGTCTCGTAGCGGTCCAGGTCCGCGTAGGTCGCGTAGCGCTGCACGCGTTGGGCCACGAGGTCGCCGTAGGGCATGGGATGGCGCACGACCACGACCTTGAGCCCCTGCTTCTCGAGCAGCGCCGCCAGGTAGCGGGTGGTCTGGCTCTTGCCGGCGCCGGTGCGAGTGGCGCCCGTCGCCAGGACCGGCTTTGTGCTCGGGATCATCGTCCGGGCCGGGCCCAGCAGCTCGAAGTCCGCGCCGCACGCCAGAACGCGGCTGGCAGTGTGCATCACGTGTTCATGGGTCACATCGCTGTAGCTGAACACGACCAGGTCCGCCTTCTTGTCGGCGATGACCTGCTCCAGCTCGGCCTCGGCAAGGATCGGAATGCCCTTCGGGTAGAGCGAGCCCGCCAGCTCGGGCGGGTAGGTCCGGCCGGCAATCCCGGGGATTTGGGTCGCGGCGGTGAAAGCCACGACTTCCACGTTGGGGTCGCCGCGATAGGCGGTGTTGAAGTTGTGGAAGTCGCGCCCGGCGGCTCCCATGATCACAACACGGGTGCGGTCCATGAGTTCGGCCCTCCAAAAGTCGCGCCTGGGTCGCAACCCGGCAGCGGAACCTGGAGCCGACGAGCCGGTGCCGCCCTGGTCCAGCGGTCGTTCAGCACCACTAGTGTGTCCGCCGGGCGCCGCGCGCGCAAGGTCCGACCGACGCAGGGGGCGCGGTGCCCATCAGGCGGTCCGCAATCCGGCCCGGGCGCCCGAAGCCGGGCGGTCCGGCCCGGCTCCCTCAGCCGGCCATCAGGAACTGAACCATTCCGGCCACGCCGGATACCAGCAGCACCGCCGCCATCACCCACAGCAAGATCGAATGGCGCCTCGAATTGGCCAGATCTCCGAGCAGCTTCCGGTCATCGGTCATCCTGACCAGGAACACGAGCGGCAATGCCAGCACGACCACGTTGAAGACCATCGCCCCGATGCACAGCTGGACCAGGTCTCTGGCGAAGATCGGCACCATGGCGGCCGGGATCACCTCGGCGAAGTAAACGGCGTAGAAGCGGCGAGCCTGGCTGGGCGGCAGGTCGAGACTGTGCGGCCAGCCCATCAGCTCCCCCACTCCCCAGGCGGCCGAGAGCGAGATGACGACCAGTGCCAGCAGCGCGGAGCCGATCAGCCCGATCGCGATCAATGGTCCCGCTCCTCCGGCGGCCAGACGGGCCATTCCCTCCGGCAGGTCGGCCAGGTTTGCGGGTATCGGCATGGCCGGAGCCGCCCCCTCCATGGCGGCCGCGGCGGCGATGACGATCGCGGCCATCAAGGCCTGACTGGCGAAGGCACCCACGAACGTCTCGATTCGAGAGCCCTTGAGATCCTCGCGGACGAGCTTCTTGTCCACGCTGGCCGATTGCTGATAGAAGATCATCCAGGGCATGATGGAAGCGCCGACCATCGCCACGACCAGGGCAAAGTAGTCGTCCGGCACGTCGCGCGGAATCGGGGCGAGGTCCGCCGCCAGGTGGCCCAGGTCCGGGTGGCCGACGACCGCCAGCACCACGAAGCTGAACAGGGCCAGCGAAAGCACCAGGGCGCCCCGTTCGAAGAGCGAGTAGCCGCCGGTCAGGACCGCGCCGGCGTGAAGGGCCAGCGCCACGACGATCGCCAGCGGGGCGGGGATGCCCAGAATGCCGGCGCCGAGGGCAATGCCGGCGAATTCGGCCACGTAGGCGACGAAGTTGATGATCGCCATGCCGCCAACGGACACGGCCGCCCACCGGGCGCCGTATTGGGCCCGGACCAGCTCCGCATGGCCCTTGCCGGTGGCCAGAGCGAGGCGGGCCGTCATTTCCTGGACCAGGTAGAGCACCGGCACGAGCGCGAACAAGGGCAGGAGCAAGGCGTACCCGGACTCCGTGCCGCCGGTACCGGCCGCAATGACGCTCGGGGCGTCGACGTCGGCGAGCATGACGACCCATGCCGGCCCGACCACGCGAAGCCACCGGGCGAAGGCGGGCGCGCGGACGAGCGCCGCGATCGATCGAAGGAGGGCAGGCTGACTCACGGACCAACCCTAATTTGCGTGGTCAACCATCCCGCAGGGCCGAGTGTCCCGCGAGATGGAGCCCTCTCGCCCGAATAGTCGGGGCCGCCTTCGCGACTCGAGTCGCCTCAGCCGGCCTTGCCGGCACCCGCCACGACCCCGGCCGGCGAGGCCACGTCCACGCCCAGCCGCTCGAGAGCGGACAGGACCGCCTTGAGGGAGGCCGAGGTGATGTTCGGGTCCATGGCCACGCCCCAGCGCGTCTCCCCGTGGGAGCGAACCTCGACGTAGGCCACGGCCGTGGCTTCCTCGCCCGCGCCCAGGGCGTGCTCGGCGTAGTCCAGGACGTCGATCTCGATGCCCAGGTCGCGGCGCAGGCCGTGGACCAGGGCGGAGATCGGCCCGTTGCCGCTGCCCGAGACGACGACCGGCGCGGACACCCCGGCCACGGCCAGCCGCACCTTCACGTTGACGTTGTCGTCCTCGGAGGCCGTTTCGTAGCCGGCCAGGCACACGCGCGGTTCCGCCGGCAGGTACTCGGCCGCGAAGGCGTCGTACATCTCGTCGGCCGAGATCTCGGTGCCGGTCTCCGAAGTGATGCCCTTGATCACGCGGCTGAATTCGATCTGGAGACGGCGCGGCAGGTCCATGCCGTGCTCGTTCTTCATGATGTAGGCAACGCCGCCCTTGCCGGACTGGCTGTTGACTCGGATCACGGCTTCGTAGCTGCGCCCGACGTGCTTGGGGTCGATGGGCAGATACGGAACCTCCCACGCCTCATACGGCACCGGCAGGGCTTCCATGCCCTTCTTGATGGCGTCCTGGTGCGAGCCCGAGAAGCTCGTGTACACCAGGTCGCCGACGTACGGATGGCGCGGCCCCACAGGCAGGCGGTTGCAGTGCTCCGCGACCCGGCGCAGCGAGTCGATGTCGGTGACGTCGAGCTCTGGATCCACGCCCTGGCTGAACATGTTCATGGCCAGGTTGACCACGTCCACGTTGCCGGTTCGCTCGCCGTTGCCGAAGAGCGTCCCCTCGATCCGGTCCGCGCCGGCCATCAGGCCGAACTCGGCCGCGGCCACGGCCGTGCCGCGGTCGTTGTGCGGGTGCAGGCTCAGGACGATCGAGTCGCGACGGGGCAGGTTGCGGTGGAACCACTCGATGGCGTCGCCGTAGATGTTCGGCGTGTACATCTCGACCGTCGCCGGCAGGTTGATGATGAGCGGCCGGGCGGGCGTCGGCGCGATCACGTCGATCACCGCCTCGCAGACTTCGAGCGCGTAGTCCAGCTCCGTGCCGGTGAAGCTCTCGGGCGAGTATTCGTAGCGGATGTCGGTGCCGGGGCAGCGGCTCTCCTGCTCCAGGCAGATCTGGGCCGCGTCGGTGGCGATCTTCTTGACGCCCGGCTTGTCCAGGCGGAAGACGACACGCCGCTGCAGGACGGACGTCGAGTTGTAGAAGTGGACGATGACCTTCTTGGCCCCGTTGAGGCACTCGTACGTCCGCTCGATCAGGTCGCGCCGGCACTGCGTCAGAACCTGGATCGTGACGTCGTCCGGCACCAGGTCTTCGTCGATCAGCTGGCGGATGAAGTCGTAGTCCGGCTGGCTCGCCGAGGGGAAGCCGACCTCGATCTCCTTGAAGCCCATCGCCACGAGGGCCTTGAACATCTGCAGCTTGCGGGCCGGGTCCATCGGGTCGATGAGGGCCTGGTTGCCGTCGCGCAGGTCCACCGAGCACCAGATGGGCGCGTGGTCGATCTCGCGGTTGGGCCACTCGCGGTCCGGAAGGCGGAGCGGCAGGGGGCGGAAGGGTACGTACTTGTCTACCGGCATCTTGCACGGATCGGCTGGTACGGGAGGCATTTCGGGTTCCCTTCTGACTCTCTGCTGGTGATGGCTGCTGCTATCACGCGGGGTCCGCGACCGCTGCCGCGGGTTGACGGGTTTTGCGGGGAAACAAAAACCTCCTGCGCTGGCGCAGGAGGCAGTCGGCGAGCACCGCAAAGGCGCTCGCCTCAGGTAAGGAGCAGGCTGCTGGTCAACAGGTACCGCTTCATGGTGCTCGGTAGTGTAAACGGAAGTTGGGCCGTGTGGGAAGAGCGCTTGCAGGGCCCCATTCGGGGATGTCCCGCACAATGCGCCGCGCCCGCCTCCCCCGAGGCCGGTTTCGGGCGTTCGAATGTCTGACGGACGTCCGTTCGAGCCCTCGGGTGCGTCTCGGCCAGCCTACCGCAGTCTGAACGTGCGGATCGTCGTGCGGCCCTTGCCGTAGGCGACCTCGCTGCCAAGCTCGGCGGTGACCAGGAAGTCGGTCGGCTGCGCCAGCCCGTGCTCGATCATGGCGTCCATCAGCGGCCCCAGATCGAGGTTCCCGTTGCTCCGAGGCTCGGCGTCGACGAGGCAGAGCGTCCGCCACGGTTTGGCGGGCTGGTCGGCAGGGGTTTCGAAGATGGCGTCGTAGGTCCGTCCGCCGATCGTCAACGTCGTGTGCCGCCCGATGTAGGCCGGCTCGACCCCGTGTTTGGTCGTCCAGACGCAGAGGTTGCCGACGATTTCGGCCGGGCTCGGTCGGTCGGAACTCGTGATCCAGAAATCGAAGCTTTCGCACCAGCGCCCGCTGGCCACCGTGGTGAAGTCGAAGTCGATCGTCAGGCGCGCGTCGGCCAGCCGGCGAGGCAGCAACTCGCCCGCCTCGCCCTCGCGCCAGGGCGATCGGCCGGCCAGGACTTCGGGGTAGCTCTTGATGGCCGGCCCGCCGCTCTCGGGCCAGTCCCACTCCCAGCCCGCCGCGTCCCGATCGCGAAACACGAGCTGCCGGTAGTCGTCGATGTCACCCTTGCCGAAGACGTTGTTGTAGAGAACGGCTCCCGAAATCGGCAGAAGGCCTCCGTCTTCCGACTGGATCGATGCCACGTTGGTCCTCCGGCGTCAGGGCATTTCGGTGCGTAGTGCTCGACAAGATACCCGGCCGGGTCGGCTCCGCCAATGCGGGCATCTCGGGGTCCGGTCAGGGAAGCGGGAGTCTCGAGATCGACGTGCCGTCGAGGACGATGAGCTCCGCTGAGACATCGCCGCCACCCGATACGACAGCCACCTCCGATCCGCGCCAGACGGGAGATCCGATGAAGCCCTCAAACGAGGCGATCATCCGGCCAGTTGTCGAGTCACGGAGCTCGATCGTTTGCCGATCGCTCGACTGCGGGTCTTCTGGAGACAAATACCGGGTCCCGTCTGGCGATCGAAGCCCTGGAAATCCGGGGAGGCTGACCGCCGAGACCGTGCCATCGGATGCGACAGATAGCGCCTTGCTCCCCTCAAGCGTGAGATAGACCAGCGACCGCGGCGAAGACACGACGCTCGTTGCCGAATCGGCAACGAGCCTCAGACTGCCGTTGCGCGCGTCCCACAGATAGGCCCGGAATGGTGTCCCGAGTAGGCCGCACGCGAGGCTGGCATCATCGGCGGGTGCGAGCACGAAGATGGCCGGGTTGGCGGTTGGCCCGACGGCGACGTAGCCATCAGGAAGCGCGTGAGTCGTGATGGTGCTGAAGTCGGGTGCCACCTGAGCGAGCTCGCTTGCACCCACGACCAGGTAACCGCCATCCGAGGTGGGGCGAAAGCCGGCTGATCCCCACCCGTCAACGGCCGTGCTCGGCTTCGCCAACTGCGCGACCTCGCCACCTCCCGAGATCACGATTACGCCCGTGGCGCTCAGCGCGATCACCGACTGACCGTCGGACGCGACCTGGAAGTCCTGAACGATAACGTCGAGGGTGGCGTCCGTGCGCCAGATCCCTTCGCGTGGATTGATGGAGATGAGTCTCTGCTGCAACGCGTCACAGCCAACGAAATGGTCGGCCAGCACGACGACCCGCGGCCCGAGCCAGCCAACGGCTGCGTAGTACGTCGTGTCGGTCGTCGCGCATTTGGCGGGACCGAGAGTGGGCGTTGCGACCTCCGTAGACGTCACGCGAGCCTCGAGGCTCGACGAGACCGGTGAGGCCAGCGCCGGCGCAGTCGCCGAAGGCGCGGATGCGGCCGTGGCACAACCGAGAACGATGAACAGGGGGCTGATACTCGCTACCCAGCTAACGCCTGATCGCAGTCGCATCTCTTACCCTCGATTCCCTACCCGTCCGTCAAGGACGACGGCACGCGGTGAGACGACGAACCGCTGGATTTGGTGACTCGGGACCCGTCGCGGAAGTGGCCCCGACTCAACGCCGCTGCGCCGACTGTCGAAAGGCTCGCGAAGGCAGAGTCGCGACGCGGTCGCACGCAAGCGGCGAAATGCTCGTTGAGCTGTAGTGGGACGTCGATAAGCGAACCTCTAGCTCGCAGCCCCGTACGAGTTAGCCAGCAGGACGCCGCGCGGCATGACCAGGAAGCCGTTGCCGCCATACCAGGTCCCGGTGGGATCGCCGCCGGTCCATGCGATCGACGACCAGTGCTGGCCGTCGTAGCTCAGCCAAGCCTGCTTGCCGCCGTTCTTCACGGCAACGAAGTACGTGCCGTTGGCCCCGATCACGCCATCCTCGCCGTTGCCGCAGGCGCCCTGACAGGTGGACGGGCCCAGCGGACCGTAGTTCGTGTCCTCGTGCCAGGTCTGGCCGCCGTCGTTCGAGTATGCGATCCCGGTCGCGCCCGGAGCGGCGCCATACGCGTCCGTGTGGAGGATCATCCCGTCCCGGCCGAAGTCGATGTAGTCGGCGTCGAGGGCCCCGCTCGCGCTGTAGCCACCAGCGCTCTTCGTCCATGTCTTGCCATCGCCCGAGAGCCACATCTCATCAGGCGGCGTTACGCTCGCGAGGAGCCTCATGCCGGTGTTGGTCGTACCCGGCCCGGCGCTGCCCATCAGGAAGAAGTGGTCGGCGTGGGTTTGCACATGGGGCGGCTCCCCGTAACCGTCCTGGGCCGAGGCAAGACCGGGGCTCACGTTCTCAGCCGTCCAGTGCAGGCCGTCGGTCGAGAACTCGATCTGGAAGCTCCCGTACTGGCCCTTCCCGGTACCGTGCGCCATCTCCACCGTCGCGACGATACCGGAGCTGGTGCCGGCGATCGATACCAGGCTGCCCGGGAAATCGGGCCGGCCCAGCTTCGTCCAGTTCCGCCCATCGGGGCTGGACCAGGCCGATCCCAGCATCCAGCCGTCCGCCGCGTTGCCGTCGAAGCCGATGGCAACGAGCCCTGCCGGCGCGACGGAGACCCTCACTGCATCGTCGCTGATACCTCGTGCCGCGGTCCACGTCTGTCCGTCGGCCGAGATCCACAAACCCGCCGAGGGGTCGGCTGTAGCGGCATGCATGGGCGATGCCGTCGCGACATAGCCGCCGCTCCATTGCAGTACCTGACCGATTTCGCTCAGCGGCGTCTCGGCGGAGGCCCAGCTGAAGCGACTCCAGCCACTGGCGACGCCCGCCGTCGTGAAGCCCGAAGCGATCATCGTGGGGCCGGGCGACCGAACGGGGCCGAGGGTGGGCGAGACGGCGACGGACGGCGAGGCAGAACCGCTGACCGACGACGCCGGCGCGCCGGCCGATCCCGACGCCGCCGGACCCGCCGGCCTGATCGAGACCGCGAAACCCGCCAGGGCGATCGCTAAGATCACCGCGGCGGCCGCTCCCAGCGTGGCCAGGAAGCGTGATCTGCCGGTCACCCGGCTCCCACCAAACGATGAGGACATCTTGTCCCGCCCCGCCTCTGTGACCTCGCTGGCGTAGGCGTACAGCGAGTCCGGAACTCAAGTGTTCACCGCCGTGGAGATGCGCCGGAAGCGTTGTTCCAGATCCCGATCTTCGTAGCCGTTCATGGGTGCACCTCTCCGGCCTGCCGGTCCAGCTGCTGACGCAGCGAGCGCATCGCGTAGTGGAGCCTCGACTTGACCGTACCGAGCGGCAAGCCCAGCCGATCGGCGATCTGGTCGAGTGGCATGTCCCGCCAGAAGCGCAGGCCAACCACGATCTGCTGATCGGGCGGAAGGTTCCGAATCAGGCGACCCAGCTCGTCCCGAGCGAGCGCGTCTCGGAACGGATCGCCGGGGCTGTGGCCGGCGATCGTCTCGTCGAGCTGCATGACGCGATGCTTGCCGCGACTGCGAAGTCGGTCGTGGCAGACGTTGGCGACGATCCGGTCGAACCAGGCCCCAAAGCGGTCCGAGTCGCGGAGCTTCGGCCATGCGAGCCAGGCCTTCTCCATCGCGTCCTGGATTACGTCCTCGGCCTCAGCAGCGTCGCCCAGGAGAAAGCCGGCCAGCCGATAAGCTCCCGGCAGTTGGGCTCGGACGAGGCGGGCGAATTCGGCGGCTTCCCCAGTAGCCGTCATGGCCAGTTCCACCCTGCCCGCTCCTTCCCTCCACGTCATGCCACTTCCTTCCGTCAGCGTGGCCATCCAGACGGAAACGAAGGGTCAAAAGGTTCAATCGGAGCCGAAGATAGCCGACCAGCACGGGGTGTGAGCGACGGCCGAGGCGTTCGCGGCCGCACAGGGCCGCTTGGGTAGGAATGGGAACGCCGGGCGCCTACTCTCGACAACGGGATCCGGGCTCACGGTTGGCTTGACGCGGAAGCCGACGCGTCCGGAACCGGCCCCAGCTGGCAGGCCGGCGGTGCGTTCGAAGCGTCCAGGTAGTCGCAGACCAGATTCCGCCACAGCGAGCCTGCCTGGATTACGACGTCGATGTTGTCCTTCGTAACAGCTACCGGCGGGAGCAGAATTGTGGGTGTCGGGCCGTAGCCGGGCCAGGTGTACGAGGCGCTGCCGGCGACCGTCGTCATGCCGGGGTTGCTGCACCGCGCGATGGCGGCTCGGGCGGCCGCCGCGCTGAGCAACTCGGGGTTCCCCCAGACGTCGACCGCCCAGGTGCCGCGAGCGACCCTGTAGAACCCCGTCCCTCCTCCGTCATACACCCCGCCGACCGCGATGCCAGTCAGGCCGGCCGCGTCTATGGCCGCCTGCGCCTCTACGGCGATATCGTCCCTCTCGGTCACCACGGCATCGACCCTGCCGCCGTTCCGGCTGAGGATGTCCGGCATCGCCAGGTCGACAGAACCAAGGTCCCAACCGGGCACACTCAGCGTGGCAACGACCGCGATGTCGCCCCTGTCGATGGCAGGCTGCAGGATCTCCATGACGCCGACAGCGAAGGCGTCGACGTATGGGTCGACGGCGTTCGGCATCCTGGGGTCAAATGTCGCGATGACGTATTTGCCCTTAGGCTTCACCGCGAGGAGGGCCCTGGCCTCCATCCGACCGGTCTCGACCGGGTCGAAGGCGATATTGACCGCCTTGGGATCGTCCACCGGCTGGCCGAGACTTATCACCATGATCCCCGCGCTCGTTGCTCTCTGTACCGCCGGCAGGATCACGGCCGGGTCCGCCGGATCGATGACGATGACCTTCGCGCCGGCTGCGACGAGCGCGTCGATGTCGTTTGGCTGGTTCTCCGGAACGCCCAGCGCGTCCATGGCCTTGTAGCTGCCGCCGGCCCCGAGGATCGCCTTCTGGAGTGCCGGCCCCTCCCAAACCCCGAAGGTCCCCGTCGCCTCCAGAGACCAGGCGGCGCCGACCAGGCAGCCCTGCGCGCTGGCCATCGAAGCCCCTGCTGGAGACGGCGCCGCTGTCCTTGAGGGCGCCCCGGTCATCGTGTCAAGGCTGGCATTCGAAGTTGCGCACGCGGCGGTCAACCCGCCCGCTACCACCAAGACGACGATCAGGCGAACGATCCTGCCGGAGATTGACGTGTCCCCTCGGCCCCCGCCCATCTTGAGACCTCCCTCTCATCGTACCAATCGACAACCGGAGGGTAGAGCATGCGGGTCTAGATATACGGGTCTTCAAAGGCCGCCAGGGCTTGCGGCCGAAGCAGACGGACCGGCCCGAGCGCCTGCTTCGGACGAGTGCGATCCGGGCTCACGGTTGGCTTGACGCGGAAGCCGATGCGTCCGGAACCGGCCCCAGCTGGCAAGCAGGCGGCAAATCCCCGGTATACCGGCCGTCGCCGCAGACCAACTGCCGCCAGTACATGTCCGTAGTGATGACGATGCTGAGGTTGTCCTTCGTGATCGCGACAGGCTCGAGGAGGATCGCGGTCATCGGGTCATGGCCGAACCAGGTAACCGAAGCGCTGCCATCGACCCTGGCGATGTCCTGATCGTGGCACAGCGCGATGGCGGCCCGAACGGTCGCCCTGGCGACCAGCTCGTCGTTCTCCCAGACGTCGACCGCCTGCGTGCCGCGGGCAATGCCAAAGAGACCGTCATGACTTCCTCCGTAGTCATTCACGCCGGCGATGGCGACCTTGTCCGCAAGCCCGGCCTCCGCGAGCGCCGACTGCAGTTCGTACGCAACTCCGTCGCTCTCGGCCACCACCGCATCGACGTGGCCGCCACTCTGACTCAGCATCGTCGAGAGATTCTCTGCCGGCATCGCGGCCCCGTCCCATACGACGGTCGCGGCGATGGTGACGTCGCCCCGGTCGACTGCGGGCCGCAAGACCTCCCGGATACCCGCCGCGATTGGGTCGCTGTCCAGCGCCACATCGGAACCCCCGACGATGACGTATCTGCCCTTGGGCTTCACCGCCAGCAGCGCCTTCGCCTCCTGCCGACCTGCCTCGACCTGGTCGAAGCCGATATACAGCGATTTGGCGGCGATGGGCTGGCCGATGACGATTACGGCGATGCCGGCCTCGACGGCTCGCTGCACCGCCGGCAGGTCGGCGCCATCGTAGGAAGGCCAGATGATGAGGACCTTCACGCCGGCCCGGACGAGCTCGTCGATGTTCTCGACCTGCCACTCCGACCTGCTCTTCGCGTCCCTGGCTTTGTAGCTGAAGCTGCCGAAGACGGCGGGAATGGCCTGCTCCAGCATCGGCTCCAGAAAATCCAGGGTATCTCCCGTCGCCATATTGAAGAACGCACCCCCAACGAGGCAGTCATTCACGTTGGTCGTCCAGGTCACATTCGGCGACGCGGACGTTCTCGGGCCGCTGGCGGAGTTCGAAGTGGCGCACGCGGCCGCCAACCCGGCCGCAATCACGCAGACGACCATCACGCGAACGAGTCTGCCGGGGATCGAAATGCCAACCCGCCCGCCCACTCTGAAACCCTCCCTCTGATCGCCGCGGACCAACACCGGGAGAGTAGAGCAGGCGCGTCCGCATAGATAGGCCGCATTCACGCCCCTCCAATGAGTGGCGCCGGCGGACGGGCCTGGACCCATGCCCTTGCAACTTCTTGGCTGCTCCGATATTCTGGATCTCCGGAATATAGGATTTGGCGAATGGATCACGAGATTTCACGCCTTGAAGCCATCGAGCGGCGCCTGGGGGCGCTCGAAATGCTCACGGTGACCACGGAGAAGGCCGGGGCTGCGCGGATTCCAGATCTTCGGCTGCTGGACGACCTCAGACACCGTGAGGGGTCGCGCTATGAGCAGGGCGCTCTGCGAGGCGCAATCACTCTCGCCGGCGCGGCCACTACCGGCATCGGCGAAGTGCTCTGGGCGGGCGAACACGGCCTGGCTGAGATATGGAACCTCGATCCGTCGAATCTGGCCCGACTGCTGGCGGCGTTGGGTCACCCGGCTCGAATCGTCCTCGTACGGGCCTTGCTCGCCGGGGAAAGGACGAGCCAGGAGTTGGGGGAGGTTGTCGGTTCGGGCTCTGCCGGCCAGCTATACCACCATCTCAAGGACCTCATGGCTGCCGGGATCGTTGACCAGGCCGGCCGAAACCAATACCGGATATCCAAGACCCGCGTTGTTCCCCTTCTTGTGATCCTCGCCGCCGCGGGCGACGTGGCCCGTCCCCACGAAACTGAGGACACGACGCTGACGCCCGAGATCAGGGAGTAGATGCAGATGGCTCCGCTTCACGTGCCGTTCCGCCGGCACCGCTCTATTGGCGAAGAGCATCTTCGAGCGAACCGATTTACCGAAGCCGAGACGGCGTTCGCCCAAGAGGCCGCTGATCGGCCGCGCGACCCACGCCCCCTTCTCGCGGCAGGTCACCTTGCCCTCATGAGGAACGACCTTGCTGCGGCCGATCGGCTGCTATCCGGCGCCGTCGCTCGAGACCGCAATTGCCGGCAGGCTTCTGCGCTGCTGGCTGAGGTGAGCTACCGGCGGGACGACTTCATCACTGCGGCGACGCATCAGGCAGCCGCGGGAAACGGCCCGGTCGCGGCGAAGCTGCGGTCCTTCTCCGACCGCCGGCCGTACTCCCTCGAAGGCCCCCAGACTGCCTCCGTACCCTTCATCCGGACCGAGCCCTTGCCGATCCTCACCGCGCAAGTCAACGGTGGGGAGGATGCTCACTTCTTGCTCGACACGGGAGGCGCGGAACTGATCCTGGACGCGGACTTCGCCCGCGCGGCAGGCATCCCGCTCTTCGGGGGCCAACGAAGCTACTTTGGCGGCGGCAAGACGGCCACGGTCGCCCATGGCGCGGCCGATTCGCTTGCCCTGGGCGACCTGACGGTGCGCAACCTGCCGGTCCAGGTCATGAGGCTGGGCGCGATTGGCGCCGCGCTCGGCGAGCCCGAACTGGCCGGTATCGTCGGGACATGCTTGCTATACCGCTTCCTGGCCACCATCGATTACCCCGGCCAGTGCCTCATCCTGCGCCGAAAGGGAACGCCCGTCGAACGTTCGGCCGGCGCGGTGGAGGTCCCGATGCTCATGGCCGACGATCACATCATCCTGGCAGAGGGTCATCTCAATGATGGCCCCGCCACGACCTTCTTCGTCGACAGCGGGCTTGGAGGCGGCGCCTTCACCTGTCCCGCGGCCACGCTGAAGGCGGCCGGCATTGAACGTACAGCTCAGCCGGCAGCGGGACAGGGAGGCGGAGGGTCCATGCGGGTGTGGCCCTTCGAGGTGTCCTCTCTGTCGTTGGGGGAAGCCCGACGGGAGAAGCTGCAGGGGCTCGCGGGCGCCTTTCCCCCGCAACTCGAGTGGGAATACCACTTCCGAATCGGCGGCTTGATCTCCCACGGCTTCCTGGACAATTACGCCGTGACCTTCGATTTCGATCGCATGACAATCCGGTTGGCGCCGGGATCTGCCGAACCCGGGGCCCGCTACTTGCGAGCGGTTGGTTCCCACATCGCCTGACGGTAGTTCGGCCACCCAGTTCGGCGGCACCTGTCAGGCTGCGACGCCGCCCCGCGGGCGCCGATCGCCCATCCGAGCGTCAATGACCAGCTGAGCCACCGCCGCCGGGATCACCCCCCAACCCCCCTCCCACGCCGTCAGGAAAAGGACCGGGAGAGCGATCACGAGCACACCAACCGATGGCCGGCCACGGAGCCCGAACTTGATCCGCAACACCGCAAACGAGACGAGGATGACCACCCAGACTATCGTCAATTGCCAGACGATCCAACCGGAGCCGACCAGCTGAATGCCCAGGCCGGCAACGGCTAGAGCGGCAGGGATCAGTTCCACCCGACCCATACATCCGCCTTCCTTGACACGGGTTGGCGAGTGATTCCCAGTCGCCAGTTCCATCAGAGGCTGCGGGCGAACGACGATCTGGACTCGTGCCGGTTGACGGCGAACATAGCCACATGAGTGGCTCCGGCGGTAGGACTCGAACCTACGACATGGCGGTTAACAGCCGCCCGCTCTACCGACTGAGCTACGCCGGAGCGATGCGATCGCCGAAGCGATCCTGGCGCCGCTGGGGCGCCGCGCGACAGAATACCATGGCCCCGCGCGAACGTAAGGCCTGCGTCGAAGATTGGCGCCGGCTAGCCGACCGCCCGCCTCACTACGACGGCGAACTCGGGCGAGTCGGGGTCGAAGGGGCGGCCGGCGACGTCGCCCAGCAGGCGTTCGATGCCCAGGCCGGCCTGCCCGAGTTCCCGCCCGAGCGAGACCGGGTCGAAATGGGCGATCCAGTTGCAGATCGTCCGCTCCCGGTGGGCTTCGACGACCGTGAACTTCTCGAGCGAGACCGCCTCCGCCGGGTAGACGAAGGAGACCACGAACTCGAAGTAGGGTTCGGACGACCAGAATCCCCCGGCCGGCACCCTCTCGAACCGGATCGACTCGTCCTTGCCGGCCAGGGCGGCCAGGGCGGCCATCGAATCGATGTCGAAGACGAAGGCGCCGTTCGGCTCCAGCCAGCGTTCGATCTTGCGCAACAATGCCTGTCGCTGAGGCGGCGACATGGCGCCGTAGTCGCGCATGATCAGGACAATCAGGTCGAACCGCCGGTCCGGTTCGGGCTCCCAGCCCAGGTAGTCCGCGTTCGCGTATTCGATCGTCAGGCCGTCGGTTCGGGCCGCCTTTCGGGCGTGGGCGATTGATCGGGCCGAAAAGTCGACCCCGGTCACCTTTGCGCCGGAGCGCGCGAACCGGCCGGCGTAGAGGCCCGGCCCGCAGCCGAGATCCAGCACGCGCTTGCCCTCGCCGAGCCCGAACTCGCGGCCCAGCCAGGCCGTCGCCGCGTCGATGAACTCCGTCCGGTGGGACGAGATGTCGACCGAGCCGTCCAGGTGGAAGTGGAGCATCTGGCCGGAGACGCACGGATCCGTCCACAGGTCGGCGACGGTCATCTGCTCGAAAGGGGCGGGGCGGGCGACTATTTCGGAAAGCCGGTCGAACATGGCGTCCATCATCGCCTGCGGCGACCTATTTTTCGACCGGGAGCTCAGGCCGGTTGCCCCAGTCCTCCCAGGACCCGGCGTAGTTGCGAACCTCGCTGAGGCCGGCGACTTCGTGCAGGACGAACCAGGCCAGGGCCGCCCGGATGCCGCCCTGGCAGTAGGTCGCGCGCAGCTCGTCCGGCTCGACGCCCGAACCCCGCAGGATCGCCAGCACTTCCGGCCGGGTGCGCAGCCGGCCGTCCGGAGCGACGAAGTCCTCGAATAGGCGATGCCGGGCCCCCGGGATGCGGCCACCGCGCCGGGCCCGAACGTCCGTGCCCAGGAACTCGTCCACCTGGCGCACGTCGAGCAGACGCGCCGGACCTCCCGGGGCGACGGCTTCGTTGCTCCATTGAAGGACTTCCTCGGCCGTGGCGATGAGCGCCGGATCCGGCCCGTGGAGCCGTTCCGTGGCGTCGACAGGGATGGGCTCCGTGGCCTGATCCGTGGTGGGGCGGTCCTCGCGACGCCAGGCCGTCAGGCCGCCGTCCATGACGTGGACCCTGTCGGCGGGAAAACCGTAGAGGCAGAGTAGCCAGTAGCCGCGGATGGCGTGGCGACCCATCCCGACGTCGTCGTAGAAGACGACACGATCGCCCGGGGCGATGCCCCAGTCGCGCAACGAGGTTTCCATGTCGGCGTGCGAGGGCAGTAGATAGTGGAGGTCGGCACTGCCCGTTTCGGGACGCCGGCCCGGCTTCGCCAGGTCGACGTGCAGATCGACGAAGACGGCGCCCGGCACGTGCCCCTCGTCGTAGCCGTTGCGCTCGGTCGAGACGTGAAGCAGGTGCAGGCCGCCCATCGCGGCGGCATTGCCGAGCGCGCCCGCGACCCAGGACGTGCTCAGGAGCGGCTGCGGCCTGTTAAGCATGCTGGCCTCCTGCGGAGTGGCGCGACGGAGTCACGCGACGGGGTGGCGAGACGGAGGCCCATCGTAGCGCCGCCGCGCTAGATGTGATTCACAGCTAGAGCAGCAGGATCCCGCTTCTCGACGGCGGCCGACCCTCCCGCAGGGCTTCCATCAGCTCGGCGCCCGCGGCGGGGAATTCGGTCCGAAGCACCTCCGTGTAGTCGGCGAGAAGCCGGCGGTTGTGGCGGGTGTCGGCCAGCAGCAGGATCACCGCCGACGTCCCCATAGCGGCACCGTCTCGAGCCTTCGTGGCCAGATGGCGGAGTAGTGCCTGTACGTCCCGTGGCCGCGTCTCGGCCTCGACGGCGACCTGCCGCCCTGCCGCCAGCAGGACCGCATCCCACGCTCGATTGTCCCCCGGAAGGCCGATCGGAACCTCGAATCGCCAGCTGATGCTGGGCGCGACGGCCCGCCGCAGCCGGTCCAGCAGCGCCAGGTGGGCCGCGTCGCGGATCGGTGGCCCGGCCGGATACGCCCTGGCACTCAACTCCAGGCCAACGACGGCGAGAAGCCTGGCAAGTTCCATCACCGACGCGCTCGATGCTTCCGCATGCTCGATACGGCCGACCTGCGACCGCGACGTCCTGGCGGCTCGGGCCACGTCGGCCTGGCTCAGCCCGTGCTGAGCCCGCGCGTTCCGCAGCTCACGGCCGAGCTCCAGGAGCACCGACCTGCCCCTGACCGACCCGATGTCCACGTGACGCTGTTTCGTTGGCATGCGCGCCATCCTCGCGTACGCCGATCTACTCCGGCTTATCGCCGCTCCGTTCGCGCGGGGCAGACGCGGCCGACGTGGCGCGAGGCCACGCGGCGACGTAGCGGCGTGGCCGCGCGGGGCCGGCGCCAGGCCGACGAACGGCTTCCGTGGGCCTCGCGAGTCTGATGTGCCCAGCTGGTGGGCAGACCCGACTGCAGGTGGCGTGCGGACGGTCGGCTGCCCAGCTGGCGGGCATAAGCGACCAGGGCATGGACGGCGGGAGCGCCTTCTGGCTCAAGCTGCCCTGCCCACGGGCAAGATCGGCTTCACGGCCCCTCCCGCCCGGCCTAGGCGTTCGTTCTGTGTATCCAGCTGGGCGGAATCAGCGCGTCCTGTCTGGGCGCCGGTGCAGCAGCGTCGCGTATGCCCACCCGGCGGGCAGCGGACAGCCCAAGGACGGCAGGTAGCAGGATCTGTACCTCGCCACGGGCAGAATCGGACGAAGGACGGCCCCCGCGGCGAAGCGCGGGCCGGGCGAGGAGCCCCCGCGACCTCAGGCCTTGGCCAGCTGGACCACGCCTGTGGCAGTGCCGCTGCCACCTGAGAACTCCACTGTGTAGTCGATCGCGATGGTGTCGCCACCGGTCAGCTTGCCGTTGATCGTGACCTTGGCGATCGCGCCGCCGGGGATGTTGGTCAGGGTGATCGTCAGCGTGCCATCGGGCGTGATCGTCCCGTCAATGTCGCCGAAGGCCGGGGAGGTGCCCTGGATCACACCCTCGGCGAGGTGCGTCAGGATGATTTTCTCGGGCTTGACGCCCGGCCCACCGAACACCGGCCCGGCAATCGTCATGTCGATCGAGACCGTCCGGGCCGACTCGTCGGCCGAGATGTCCCAGGTCATAGCCCCCGTGCTGCCGAACGTCTTGTTCGTCCACTTGCCGGTGAAGTGGCCCGCGTAGCCCGAAACGAACGGGTAGGCGTCGAGGGCGTTGGCGGTCGCCGACGGAGCGGCAGACGGAGCGGCAGACGGAGCGGCAGACGGAGCGGCGGACATCATCGCCGCCGACGATTCGGACATCGCCGACGCCGACGGCTCGCCGTACATCGCGCCCGAGGGCGAGGCGGCCGACGACGAGCACGCCCCGACCAGGGCAGTGGCCAGGGTCAACACAAACAGGCGGCCTGAGCGCATGGTTCTCCCTCCTGCGTCGGCTGTTGGGTCCGGCCGTGCCGGCCATCCGGGCGTCGGCTACGGCTAATCGGTTACCCCGCTGGTCATTCTTTACCCGTGGAGGGGCGCGAGTCACGGCCGAACCCGGTTGGCGCAACGGTTGCCGTACTACACGCCCAGCGCGGCGAACCAGCCCAGACCGAAGGCCACCCCGACGACGAAGACTCCGAACCGGATCAGCCAGGTCAGCGGGTTCCCCTCTCGCTCGACGAACTGGCGGGGCGCGTACACGAGCATCGCGTAATAGACGGCCGCCATCAGGATCAGCGCCCCGCCAACGAAGGCGGTCGTCTGCGCGTCTTGCGTCCAGGCCCGGCTGAACTCGCCGGCGATGTCCATGCCGCCGACGATGGCGTCGATGAGCGACCAGAACAGGGTCGCCGCGGCGATCAGGTAGAGGGTCACCAGCCAGCGACGCGTGGAGGTCGGAATGGCCGGGAGATGTCCGCCGGCCACGCCGAGGACCACGACCGCCAGGAACGTCGGGCCGAAGATCACCTCCGGGTCGAGGTTCAGGGCGGCGAAGCCGCTGCCCCCAACGAGCATCAACCCACCGACCATGGGGCCCACGGAGGCGGAGAGAAGGACGGTGGGCTCGTTCGCGGCCGGGCCGTCGGAGCTGCGGGTGGCCAGGCAAGCCAGCGCGCCCAGGAATCCGGCCGTGCGAATGATGCCGTCGAGGGGACGACCAGAATCGAAGATGCCGCCGCTGCCCTGGATCGCGACCAGCACCGGGCCCACGAGCGCGACCATCACGGCCAGGACGATGTCCTCGAACCGAAGACCGGCGCCGGGCGACACGCGCTCCCCGATCCAGCTTCGGATCGCCTTTGTCTCCTCCATAGCCCGGATATTCCACCTCTTTGCCAGCGGCCCTCGTTCCTCGGCGCGACGGTCCCACTGCGCGCGAAGGCGGGACGATCTGCCTCCAGCGTCACCAAACCGCGCGAAAACCGCTCTCAAGGGGTGGATCAGTCGCTGCCTGCGTTTGACACCAACTGGAACAGCTGCCATCACAGATCGTCGCTTCAGAATGGAGCGAAGAGAGGAAGGGGCATTCAATTGGCACCTCGATCTTGGACAAGGGCCGGCCTCCTGGGAGCGGCGCTAGCCGTGAGCCTGGTGGTTGGGGCATGTCAGGGGTCCGCGCCGACGCTCGCACCCACCGACACCCCGGCGCCCACTGACACGCCGACGCCGGAGCCGACCGACACGCCGACTCCCGCGCCCACACTGGCGCCCACGGACACCCCGACGCCGGCGCCGACCGACACGCCGGCGCCGACCGACACGCCGACGCCGGCGCCGACGGCGACGCCAATCCCCTCGCCCACTCTTCCGGCAGGAGTGGTCGCTTGCACCGGCACGACCGCCTTCAAGCAGGCGTTCGCCAACGAGATTGGCCACCTCAAGTTCGACCTGTATTGCGCGGTGCTCCCGGCCGGCTGGACAGTGGCGAACGTTTCGTGGGACTACAACGTCGGCGGCATGCAGGCCCACTACAAGAACAAGTCCGGCTACACGGTCGACGTGTGGGAAGGCAATGTCTGCCAGCTCAGCCCCAACCCCTGCACCGGGATCTGGAACCCGGACATAGGGTCGCAGGCCTTCGGGCCGCTGACCGGCGACATGTCCGGATCGGCCGGGCACTGGACGACCATCGTCAGCACCTCAAACCCCAAGGTCATGTATTCGCTCACCGGCGATGGGATGACCCAATCCGCATTCGCGAGCTACTCGGCGGCGATGCACAAGTTCGGCTGAGTCGGTCCGAGCTTGGGGCCACAGGATCCACGGCCCCGAGACACCAAAGAGCCCCTCGGCGACGAGGGGCTCTTTCTTGTGGAGTGGGCGCGATCCCTACTAAGAGAGATGGGATAGGCGTGATGACGGCTCTCGTTCCTCGGCGCGACGGTCCGACTGCGCGCGAGGGCGGGACGATCTGCCTCCAGCGTCACCAAACCGCGCGATAACCGCTCTCAAGGGGTGGATCAGTCGCTGCCTGCGTTTGACACCAACTGGAACAGCTGCCATCACAGATCGTCGCTTCAGAATGGAGCGAAGAGAGGAAGGGGCATTCAATTGGCACCTCGATCTTGGACAAGGGCCGGCCTCCTGGGAGCGGCGCTAGCCGTGAGCCTGGTGGTTGGGGCATGTCAGGGGTCCGCGCCGACGCTCGCACCCACCGACACACCGGCGCCACTGACACGCCGACGCCGGAGCCGACCGACACGCCGACTCCCGCGCCCACACTGGCGCCGACGGACACCCCGACGCCGGCGCCGACCGACACGCCGGCGCCGACCGACACGCCGACGCCGGCGCCGACGGCGACGCCAATCCCCTCGCCCACTCTTCCGGCAGGAGTGGTCGCTTGCACCGGCACGACCGCCTTCAAGCAGGCGTTCGCCAACGAGATTGGCCACCTCAAGTTCGACCTGTATTGCGCGGTGCTCCCGGCCGGCTGGACAGTGGCGAACGTTTCGTGGGACTACAACGTCGGCGGCATGCAGGCCCACTACAAGAACAAGTCCGGCTACACGGTCGACGTGTGGGAAGGCAATGTCTGCCAGCTCAGCCCCAACCCCTGCACCGGGATCTGGAACCCGGACATAGGGTCGCAGGCCTTCGGGCCGCTGACCGGCGACATGTCCGGATCGGCCGGGCACTGGACGACCATCGTCAGCACCTCAAACCCCAAGGTCATGTATTCGCTCACCGGCGATGGGATGACCCAATCCGCATTCGCGAGCTACTCGGCGGCGATGCACAAGTTCGGCTGAGTCGGTCCGAGCTTGGGGCCACAGGATCCACGGCCCCGAGACACCAAAGAGCCCCTCGGCGACGAGGGGCTCTTTCTTGTGGAGTGGGCGCGATCCCTACTCGAGGTAGTCCTTGAGCTTGCGCGACCGGGAAGGGTGGCGCAGCTTGCGCAGCGCCTTGGCCTCGATCTGACGGATGCGCTCGCGGGTGACGTTGAACTCCTTGCCGACTTCCTCGAGAGTACGGGCTCGCCCGTCCTCCAGCCCGAACCGGAGCTGGAGGACGCGCCGCTCGCGCCCGTTCAGGGACTCCAGGACCGCCCCGACCTGCTCCTTGAGCATCTGGCGCGACGCCGCCTCGGCCGGAGCGATCGCGCTGCGGTCCTCGATGAAGTCGCCGAACAGGCTGTCGTCTTCCTCGCCGACCGGCTTGTCCAGTGACATCGGCTCCTGCGAGACCTTCAGGATCTCGCGGACCTTCTCCGGAGTGACGACCGCTTCCTGGCCCTTGGACATCGCCTCGGCGATCTCTTCGATGGTCGGTTCGCGGCCGAGCTCGGACACGAGATTGCGGCTGATCCTGATGAAGCGGTTGATCGTCTCGACCATATGGACCGGGATGCGGATCGTCCGGGCCTGGTCGGCGATCGCTCGCGTGATCGCCTGCCGGATCCACCACGTCGCGTACGTGGAGAACTTGAAACCCCGCTCGTAGTCGAACTTCTCGACCGCGCGGATCAGGCCGATGTTGCCCTCCTGGATCAGGTCCAGGAAGCCCATGCCGCGGCCCATGTACTTGCGCCCGATCGAGACGACGAGCCGGAGGTTGGCCGACGTCAAGTGTTCGCGGGCCTCCAGGCCGGTGCGGACCAGCACGCCCCGGCGGTCGCGCATCCGGACCGCCGAACCCAGGGTGGGATCCCAGCCCATCTCGAGCAGCACGTCGGCGTCGTTGCCGGCTTCGATCCAGCGCCGGAGGGCCGGATGAGCCACGTCCTCCCGCGTCCAGTCGTAGAAGGCCCGCAAGGTCGGGTTGTCACGCGCTTCCAGGTCCGGGCCGTGAACCGCGGTAAACGCGAAATCGACGACACGCAGAAGTGAGTCGGCGTCCGGCTCGGCCGAGTACTCGGACAGCACCCCCTCGGCTTCGGACAGCCGGGCCCGTACCGTCTCGCTGCTGGCTTCCTTTCGGGCGCTCCGGAACCCGAGTTCTGGCGAGGCCGGGAGGTCCGCGTCGGCCAGGGCAGCCCGCACGATCCGTTCGCAGTCGGGCCCGAAGGCCAGGCGATGTTCCGACCGAGCGATCCTGGTCTTGCGCTCCGTGCTGTTGCGCGTCCATTCGAAGAGCGACAGGACGGCCTTCCAGGGCGCCTCGACGATCTGCTCGCCGAGCTCGATCGCCTTGGCGAGAACGACCTCTTCCTCGGCCGTCAGGAGGGCCGTCCGCCCGATCTCGTGCAGATACATCCGCACGGAGTCATCGACGCCGACCTCGTCCGCCGACACGGCCTCGATCTCGGCCGGAGTGGGCTCGTCGAGAGCGACGGCGTCGAGCACCGCCGGAGCCTCTTTGGGAAGGTCGGGCGCGGAACTGGACACCTCGAGATCGAGGGCAAGGGCGCCGTCGGTCCGGGGCATCTCTAGCAAATCCGTCATAGGTTCTCCTCTCGACGCCCGGTCGTGCCACGCCGGGCACAGCGCGACCAGGGCGGAGTTCTGGGAATGTTGCAAGCCTAGTCCGGTAGTGAAGCCGCCGATAGCGTCGAAGGCTCCTAAAACTCCTGCCGAATCGGACTTGTCTCGGGCGCACCGGCGGGCGTTGAATCCCGCAAGGCACCCTGCGGCAACGGCCTGGACCCCGCCGCGCCGCCGCTCCGGGGGCGCCGCCGCTCCGGCGCCGCCGCCCCCCTGCCTACTCCAGGTAGTCCTTGAGCTTCCGCGACCGGGAAGGGTGGCGCAGCTTGCGCAGCGCCTTGGCCTCGATCTGGCGGATGCGCTCGCGGGTGACGTTGAACTCCTTGCCGACTTCCTCGAGAGTGCGGGCTCGCCCGTCCTCCAGCCCGAACCGGAGCTGGAGGACGCGCCGCTCGCGCCCGGTCAGGGAGTCCAGAACCGCTTCCACTTGCTCCTTCAACAGCTGGTGCGACGCCGCCTCGGCCGGGGCCAGGGCGCCGCGATCCTCGATGAAATCGCCCAGGTGCGAGTCCTCTTCCTCGCCGATCGGCGTCTCGAGGGACACCGGCTCCTGGCTGACCTTGATGATCTCTCGGACTTTCTCGGGCGTGACCACGACCTCCTGGCCCTTGGACATCGCCTCGGCGATCTCCTCGACCGTCGGTTCGCGGCCCAGCTCCTGGAGCAGGGTTCGGGACACCCGGATCAGGCGGTTGATCGTCTCGACCATGTGAACCGGGATGCGGATCGTCCGGGCCTGGTCGGCGATCGCTCGCGTGATCGCCTGCCGGATCCACCACGTCGCGTACGTGCTGAACTTGTAGCCCTTCTCGTAGTCGAACTTCTCGACCGCGCGGATCAGGCCGATGTTGCCTTCCTGGATCAGATCCAGGAACGACATGCCGCGCCCGATGTACTTCTTGGCGATCGAAACGACCAGGCGCAGGTTGGCCGACGTTAGCTGTTCGCGGGCGTCGCGGCCGATACGGACCAGTTCGCCGCGCCGGTGGGCCAGCTTCGTGTTGGCCGGGACCTCCGGGTCGAAGCCCATCCGCTTGAGCAGGTCCGCGTCGTTGCCGGCCTCGATCCAGCGCTCCATCGCCGGGAACGCCACTCCGTCGCGGGTCCAGTCGTAGATGGCCCGCAGGCCGACGTTGTCGCGCGAGTCCAGGTCGCCGTTGTGGACGGCGAAGTAGGCCCGATCCAGCAGCGGCACGAACGAATCCGCCGTGAGCGAGTCGTTGTAGGCCTGGACCAGGTGCCGAAGCTCCTTGAGCAGCTCCTTTGTCCCCTCGGTCGTAGCGTCCTTGCCGGCCTTGATCAGGTGGAAGTCCGGCGAGGGCACGAGGAGGTCGGCCGCGCCGTCGGAGTGGATCGCGTCCGACACCATCCGGGCCGCCTCGGGCCCAAGCGGCAGCTTGTACTGGGGCTTGATCGTGCGGGTCTTGCGCTCGGTGTCGTGGAACGTCCACTCGTGCAGCGAGACGACGCCCTTCCACGGCTCCTCGACCATCTGCTCGCCCAGCTCGATGGCTTTGGCCAGGACGACCTCTTCCTCGGCCGTCAGCAGCGCGACTTTGCCGATCTCCTTGAGGTACATCCGGACCGGGTCGTCGATCCCGATCATGTCGGCCGACAGGGCCTCGAGCTCCTCGGCGGAGGGCTCTTCGAGCGCTTCAGCGTCCAGCTTGGCCGGCACTTCAGCCGCGCCGGGCAGCACGTCTTCCTCGATGACCTCGGCGCCGTCTGCCGACGCCTCATCTTCCACGGCGTCCGGCGGCGTCACGTCGTCTCCGTCGTCGCCGAGCAGCTCTTCGTCCTCATCGAGATCGTCGTCGGAGGATCGACGCGGACGAACGCCGGCCAGGGCCGCCTCTTCGAGATCGGCCTTGCGCCGGCCACCGCCGGAAAGGGCGACCTCCACGAGCTGCTTGTCAAGGGGATCGCTCATCGATGTCCTCCAGTGCTGGTCAGAAGGCTCGTATCCTGCCGGCGCCTGTCGAGCGATCGGCGAGCCTCGAAAAGGTTGCGTTGGACTTCACTCAGCCTGGTGACGGCGTCGCCGTCTCCGGCCGCTTGGGCTTCGGTTAGTTCGCTGCCGTTGAAGCGGATTTCTTCTTCGAGCCGGTCCGCCTCCATGGCCAGGAGGCACTGATCCACTCCAATACGCGCCCGGGCCGGCTGCAGTTCACTCGGATCTGGTCCGCGCTCGGCGTAGACGGCCACCGCCAGTCCGTGCAACTCCGTGGGCAGCGAATCCAGGAACCGGCCCCGCTCGAACTTGCCCGGGCCGCCGGCTTCGCGATCCTTCTCGCGATCGGCGAGCATCGCCGCCAGCAGCTCCCGCGCCGGGGTGCTCGGCAGGGTCGCCTTCTGCGCGGCCAGCGTCTCGGCCACTCGCTCCTGCTGGTCCGGCGCCAGCAGCAGAAGCCGCAGAAGTCGCGCCTCCTCCAGCGTCAGCGCGCGCAGCTCGGCCTTCGTGTCGATTGAATCCGGCGCAGAAAGGATCGCGTCGGCGGTGAATTGGCTGCCGGAGGACGCCCCATCGGACGTTCGGCCGCCCTGGCCAATCGGATTCGCACCCGTCGTTCGTGCGTGGAGGGCCTCCAGCAGTACCCGCTCCTCCACCCCCGTGCGGCGGGCGAGCGTCTGCATGTAGCTGTCGCGAACGACCGGATCGCGGATCTCGCGCAGCATCGGAATGAGCGCGTTGACCGCGTGGCGCCGCCCCTCGGCCGTCCGAATCGGGAAAGCGTTGGCGTAGTAGTCGATCAGGAACTCCATGATCGGCTGGGCCGTGCGAACCGCCTCCCGCCAGAGATCGGGCGTCTCGCGCACGACCTCGTCCGGGTCCTTGCCTTCGGGCAGCTTGGCCACGCGAACTCGCGTGATCTCGATGCCCGTGTCCTCGGCCGCGAGCGAGCCGATCAGTTTGAACAGCTCCGCGCCGCCGATCGAGCCGGCGTGCTGGCCGGCCGGGTCGACGTCGTAGGCGAGCACGATCTCGCGGGCGTAGCGGGCGATCAGCGCGACCTGCGACGGAGTGAGCGCGGTGCCCAGGCTGGCGACCACGTTCTCGAAGCCGCCCTGGTGGGCCATCAGCGCGTCCGTGTAGCCCTCGACCAGGACCGCCTGATCCTGTTTGCGCATCTCGGTGCGGGCCCGCTCGATCAGGTACAGGGTCCGGCTCTTGTCGAACAGGGCGGTCGCCGGGGAGTTGAGGTACTTGGGGGCGTTCTCGCCCAGGCGGCTGCCCGGCAGGATCCGCCCGCCGATGCCGACGGCACCGCCGGACATGTCGCGGATGGGGAAGATGACCCGGCTTCGGAATTTGTCGTAGGCGCCGCGGCCCGTGCCCCGGTCGCTCGTCAGCCCCACCTCCGCCAGCTCGGCGACGGAGACCTGGCGCCGGCTCTGGAGCATCTTGATCATCTGATCCCAGCCGTCCGGGGCCCAGCCGAGCTGGAAGCGTTCGATCGTCTCGTCCGTGAAGCCTCGGCCGTGCAGGTATTCGAGCGCCGCCGCGCCGACCTTCGACTGGGTCAGAACGGCGTGGTAGAACGCGATCGCCTGCTCGAGGACCTCGCGCAGGCGGGCCTTTCGGGCGTCCTCGCGGCTCGTTCGCTCGTCGATCTCGACGCCGGCCTTGGCCGCCAGCCGCTTGAGCGCCTCCGGGAACGTGATACCCTCCCGCTTCATCACGAAGCTGAAGATGTCCCCGCCCTCGCCGCAGCCGAAGCAATGCCACGTCTCGCGTGCCGGGGTCACCACGAAGCTCGGCGTCTTCTCGCCGTGGAACGGGCACAACCCCTTCAAGGTGGTGCCGGCCTTGCGCAGCTGCACGGTCTCGCCGACCACGTCGACCACCGACAGCTTGCTCTTCACTTCGGCCGCGACGCCTACCGCCAAATCGCTACTCCCGATAATCAGACGCTCGAACGCCGCCCGACGTTCGAACCAGCCCACCGTCCGCCAGATCTTCCGTTGCCGGCGCGCCCCTCGCGCCCGCCCGTCGTCTCGACATAGCCCTGAACATGACTAAGGGCCTGTCAAGTCTTGACAGGCCATTTCAGGTCGAAATCATACACCCGAAGGCAAGTTGTCAATACTTACGGGGAGTATTGACACGAAGCGCCCTTCGTTGCGCGCCCGACGCCCCTAGCCCGTCGCGAACGTGGCCGCCACTTCTTCGAGCAGCTCCTGGATCGGCAGCTGTTGGGGGCACAGCTCTTCGCAGTTGCCGCAGTGGGTGCAGACCTCCGCGCGGGCGTCCTCGGGGATCCAGACGTAGTCGGACTTGACCTGCGGGTCCTTCTGGAACATGAAGTACGTGTTGTAGTGGTCGAAGTTGCGCGGGATGTCCACGCCTGACGGGCAGGGCATGCAGTAGCGGCAGGCCGTGCAGTCGATCCGGGTTTCGGCCCGATATGCCTTGGCGGCGGCGACGACGAGCGCCCGCTCCGCCTCGGTCAGGCAGCCGGCGGACGCCGACGACGCGATCCCGATGTTCTCCTCGACCTGCTCCATCGCGCCCATGCCCGAGAGAACGAGTGAGACGTCCGCGTCGTCCCAGACCCACCGCAGCGCCCATTCGGCCGGCGTTCGGCGAACCGCGGCGCCGTCCCAGATCGCCTGGACGGCCGGCGGAACGGCCCGAGCCAGGCTGCCGCCGCGCAACGGCTCCATGACGATCACGTCCAGGCCGTGCGCTTTCGCGTAGCGCAAACCCTGCTCGCCGGCCTGGAACTCTCGGTCGAGGTAGTTGTACTGGATCTGGCAGAACTCGAAATCGCCCTCGTCCACGATGCGCTTGAAGGCGTCCAGATCGTCGTGAAAAGAGAAACCGGCGTGGCGGATCTTGCCGGCGGCCTTCGCCCTCTTCGAGGAACTCCTGGGCCCCGTTGCGCTTGCAGCTTTCCCAGGAGTCGGCGCCGAGCGCGTGAAGCAGGTAGAAGTCGATTCGATCGGTCGCCAGGCGCTCCAGCTGGGTGTTCAGCAGGCGGTCGAAGTCTTCGGGCTTGCGAACGAGCCAGACGGGCGACTTGGTGGCGACGAAGGCGCGCTCCCGATAGCCATCGCGGAGAGCCCGGCCCACGATCCCCTCGCTCTCACCGTCGTGGTAGCCCCAGGCCGTGTCCAGGTAGTTGACGCCGCTGTCGATCGCGTGGCGCATCATCCCGACGGCCTGAGGCACGTCCACCGCCCTGCCCACGGTCGGCAGGCGCATGGCGCCGAAACCGAGCTGGGAGACAGCCTCACCCGCCAGCTTGCGATAGAGCATCCGCATCGAGCCTCACCAACTTCGCCTGGGTCGTCCCCGAATTGGTGGGCATTGTATTCGCCTGACCGAGGCGGCCGAGTCTCGAGGCGCCGGGAGCGACGCTCGGACAGAAGGTCGGCGTGTCTGTGTGGTTCCAGTAGCCTCGGAATGCCGCCGGCGGCGAGGGTGCCCATAGAGCCGCCTGCGGTTGGGCGGTCATCTGGCCGGAGGCGTCGATGTAGATGACGGCCCCATCCCCTGGGACCCTCGCGGTTGCCAGCTGCACGCAATGGGCGTCGTAGAGGGTCACCCGGTCGGGGACATTGCCTGCGTCCGATCCGGCCAGGTTGCCGCGCGTGTGCGCTGGGACATAGACCGGGCGCGAGCCACCCACGACGGCAAGGTAGTAGGCCGAGTCGCTGTCGTTGCGGGCATCGATATGCCACCAGCCGGGTCTGCAGCCACCGCCCGGGTCCAGGAACGCATCGGTGTAGCCAATGAACGCCGGGGACGGAGAAGCCGTCTCGACGATGTCGCCGCTTGTGGCGCTGATGTTGCCGGCAGGATCGATGTAGACCAGGCTGAGATGGAGCTTCGTCGTTACCGAACCCACGGTCCGGCAGCTGGTGTCGAACACCACTGCCTGGGCGGTTTGGTCCGGGTAGCGGGTGGTTTGAAGCCTGGAGGTGCTGTGAGCCGGCATCACGTAGGGACCGCCACCTCCATCGGTGAGGATGTAGTCCGCATCGGAGTCATTGAGGAAGCCAACGTTCCAGAACTCCGGCTCCTCTATGCCGCAGCCGGCCAGGGCGGCGACGACGATAACGGCCACCACCACGGCCTTGGCGTACCTGAAACTGCCGCTGCGGATGCTGGCCACTCCTTCCCTAGCTGCTCGGGCACGGGAGAGGCGAAGACGCAACCTCTACCTCAAGGGACAGATCGGCCGCCGTCAACCCCTCGAAATAGACAGCCCGTTTCTCGGTCGAGAAGTGGCCCGATGCGTCGACGAACAGCACTTCGAGGTCCGGGCTGAGTTCCACCTCACCGATAGGCGTGCAAGATGCGTCGTACACGCTGATGGAGACGTTCGGCGGGACCGTCAGGCTGGCATAACCCATCAGAGTCGCCCGGGAGTGAGCCCGGAAGCGGGCCCAGATCGGAGGCTCGTACCCGACGTTCACCAGAATGTCCTTGGCGCTGTCGTTGCGCACGTCGATCCACCAGCCGATGAAGTCGCATCCGCGGATCAGCTGGCCTGCGGTAGTGTCGGTCTCGAAAGGCGGCTTTGGTGCGGCGCTGGCCTGGGCCGGCGTCCTCAGCCCCAGGTGCCCCCCGGCGTCGATGTAGGCCTGGGGCTTCGCCTGGGTCAGCTCAACCTGGCCAAGCTCGATGCAGTCGGTTGAGTACAGAGTCAGGACGTAGTGATCTGACGTGTCGCCGGGTGCATTGCTAAGCAGCGAATGAGGTGGAACCACGAACGGGCCGGGCGCCGACATGATGAAGACGGAGTCGGAGTCGTTGACGATCGAGGTCGAGTAGATGACCGGGCCGCCGTAGTCGCTGGCGCAGCCGGTCAGAACCAGGGCCGCCGCTAGCGCGGAGATCGACCGGACGGTCCTTCGCATGCCCCTCCCCTCCTGCCTCACAGGTCGTTGCCTGTGGTGCGGCCACATGGTACGCCGCTCCCGGCGTGCTGGGCCCGCCCCCGGCGCGGCGTGGGAGCCGAGCGGCGGGGGGCTTCCGAGACCGAGGTCGCGGCTCCACCCGCGGCTGGGCATCAGGCTCGGCTGCCCTCGATTAAGATCCGGGCGAGTTCCAATGTTTACCAGCCGCCCGCTGGCCTACGGGGCTGAGGCGCCGGGGACGACGCTCGGACAGAAGGTCGGCGCGTCCGTGTGGGCCCAGGAGTCTCGGAATGCCGCCGGCGGTGAGGGTGCCCATAGAGCCGCCTGCGGCCGGACATCCAGCGTTCCCGTGCCGTCGACATAGGCGACTCCCCCGGCTCCTGGTACGAGAGCCGTCGATACCTTGACGCAGGCGGCATCGTAGAGGTAGGCCTGAGGCGATTGCCTCGCCCAGGCCGATGGCCCTACGCGGCTACCACCTACTTCTGGCGGTTGCGAAGCTCCCGGGACCGAGGTTGCGGCTCAACGGGCGGTTGAGCATCAGGCTCGGGCGTACCCTCGATTGGGATCGGGGCGAGCGAGACCTCATCGGGCGGCGAGGCGTCCTCGTAGAGGTGCTCGTAGTCAAGGTCGGACTTCCGCTCTGAGTCAAGCGCGTCGGCCAGCCCCCCCAGGTTCAGAAAACCCACACCGATCATTGCCCTCACCTCTCCAGTTGCCGCGTTCGGTCGGTGCCGCACCCGACGTCCAGTGACATCCTATACCTCCCCCACTCCGGCTCCTCTATGCCGCAGCCGGCAGCGACTACGCGCCTCATGGCCGCCATATCCGGGCGGACGAACTCGGGGCGATGTCGTCGCCGGCGAAGAGCACGCTCCCGTCCGTGAGCAGAGTCATGGTGGCGGTGGAGCTCGGGGAACGGTCGGCCTCGGTGCCCACGAGGGCCAGACCGCCCGACTTCGGATCGAATACCTCCGGGTACCAGCAGGCGTCGGCGGCGCAGCCGGATCCACCGATCAGGACACGGCCATCGGCCAGCGAAATGGCTGTGTCTCCGACGCCGGCGATGGTGTGCCCGGCGGCGACGAAGGAACCTCTTGTGGGCTCGTATGTCTCCATGGCGCCGCTGGCGCCGTCGACCACGAGCGCTCCCCCCTTTGAGAGCGGGCTCGCCGCCAGGCGCGGGCCGGTCAGGGTCATCGAACCCGTCGGCTCGAATCTGCCCGAGCCGGGATCGTAGACCTCGGCGCTCGCGAGGTCCGTGTTCTCATCGTTCCGGCCACCCGCGACGAGGACCCGGCCGTCGCGGAGAAGCGCCACGGCCATGCCGATCCGCCCCACGGTCATCGAACCGGTGAGGCTGAACGTGCCTGTAGCCGGGTCGTACAGCTCGGCCGAGGCAAGGACGGCGTAGTCCTGGCCGGACCATGCTGTCCCGCCGAGGATGAGCACCTTCCCGCCGGGAAGCCGCCTGGCCTCTGCCGATGACCGCGGCGTGACCAGTGATCCCGTTGAGACGAACAGGCCAGTTGCCGGGTCGTACAGCTCCGCCGATCCATCCTCTGAACCTCCGGCAATCAGGACCCTGCCGTCCTCGAGCAGAGTGGCCGTGTGGGACGCGCGAGGGGCGTTCATGGCCCCGGTCAGAGCGAAAGCAGCAGTGTTCGGATCGTAGAGTTCGGCGGAAACGACAGCCTCTTTGCTGCCCTGCGCCTCCCCTGTCGTCTCGCCGCCAGCGATGAGGACCCGTCCATCCTGAAGAAGCGTGGCCGTATGGAAGATGCGCGCCACCTTCATCGACCCGACCTGCTCGAACGTCCCGAGGCGGGATGGACTGCCACAGGAAGCCGACGTAACCGCCAGCACCAAGGCGACCGCAATCGAGCGCGCTAACCGCCACACACCCCCCGCCATCGGCCCTCCCTCTTGCGCCTGCCCGAAACGAAGTACGGATCTGATCCGCGCCGAGATCACCACGGCAGGAGTGTGGCAGCCGCCTACGCGCGCGGCATGCCGCTGGCCCCATCGATCTAGCGTTAGGCGGCGTCGATAGGGCAGCGCGGGCGGCTGCGAGGCGCGCGAAGAAAGTCGACACGCAATCGACGATCTCGGCTTGCCCAGGCCGCCGGCCTTGGTTGCCGGGCGATTGCCTCGCCCAGGCCGATGGCCTACGCGGCTACCACCTACTTCTGGCGGTTGCGAAGCTTCCGAGGCCGAGGCTGAGGCTCAACGGGCGGCTGGGCATCGAGCTCGGGCGTCCCCTCGACTGGAATCGGGGCGAGCGAGACCTCATCGGGCGGTAAATCGTTCTCGTAGAGGTGCTCGTAGTCGAGGTCGGACTTTCGCTCTGAATTGAGCGCGCCGGCCAGCCCGCCCATGTTCACGAAACCCGGATCGATCATCCCCCGCCTCTTCCGTTGCCGCGTTCCGTCGATTCCGCACCGACGTCCATTCGCATCCTACACCTCCCCCACCGTGGCGCTGAGAGCCTCGTTGAGCATCTCGAGGAACAGCGCTTCGGTCGCGCCGTGGTCGCCAGCCATGGACTTGGCTGCGGCGCCGGCGAACAGCGTGTGGCCGGGCCGGGGCTTGACTCGGACGAAGGGCGGCAGGCCGTAGCGGACGGCGATCCAGTTGGCCCACAGGCGGGCGGTTCGGCCGTTGCCGTTGGCGAAGGGGTGAATTCGGACCCACTCGCCGTGGGCGTAGGCGCACAACCGGACGATTGCCCGAACCTCAGACGCTCCGGTGGGCACGGTCCGGGCCGGCACCGATCGGTCCAGGGTCGCCACGACGCGCCGGACGGATTCGATGAACGCCTCGAGAGCCGCGGGGACTTCGGCGGCGCGCACGCCGGGCATCGAACCGACGGCCACCTCGTAGTCGACCAGGCACGGATGGCGGGCGTCGCTGTCGCGGACGTTTCCGACGTAGTCCGGGTCCGGGACGTACGCGCCGTCGTACAGCCGGCGGTGCCACTCGATCGCCAGCGCGAGGGACGGCCGGCGGCGCGTTCGGGCCTGGCTTTCGATGTGGGGCCCGAGGGCGGCCGCGTTGGCCACGATCCTGGGAATGTCCCTCGGATCGTCGGAGTTCCAATCCGGGCAGGTCGCGCTCAAGCGGTGGCGTCGAAGGCCCGAGCGACTCCGTACGGATCATCTTCGTCGGAGTGCCGAACGCGGTGCGCGGTCACGGGATCCGGCAAACCCTCGCCCTCGGCGAACGCCTGCCAGGCTTCGCTCCGACCCTCGCCGCGGTACTCCCGCAGAAGCTCGATCGTCCGCGACAGCGAGTCCTCGATGCCGAGAGCCATCACTTCCAGCTCCCGCTCGATCATCTCCTCCGCCAGCCGGTTCATCGACACGCGCTCGTGCCGGGCGACGGCCTGGAGGAGTTCACGCGTGCGGGCGTGCTCGAAGCGCAGCGAGAAGGCGGCACGGCTGGCGTTGGCTCTGGGCATGCGGGTAACTATAGGCTGATGATGTCATAAGTCAACTTTGCCATCACCGCGCGGCGTGGGCGGCGTGGCAACGCGGGCGGCGCGGGCGTGGCGGCAGAGCGGCGGCGCGGGCGGCGCGGCAGAGCGGCGGCGCGGGCGGCGTGGCGGCGCGGGCGGTGTGGCGGGGCGAGCGGCGCGGGCGTGGCGGCGCGGGCGGCGCGGGCGGCGTGGCGGCGCGGGCGTGGCGGCAGAGCGGCGGCGCGGCGGAGCCGGCGGCGTGGCGTGGCGCGCGGCGGTGGCGGCGTGGCGGCAGAGCGGCGGCGGGGCGGAGCCTGGCGGCGGGGCGGGCGGCGTGGCGGAGCCGGCGGCGGGGCGTGGCGCGGCGGAGCCTCCCGTTTATCCATGGGGAGACTCCTACAGAGACCCAGGCCGCCGGATGCTGTCATCGGGCTGCTTCGTGCGCCGATTTCGAACCAATTCCGGCCTTTTCCTCGGCCGTGGAGTGTCCTGGGGCCCCGTTTCGGGCTCGGCCGGTTGCTGCGGGTCGCAGTCGGGGGCCGGCAGGCTTCCACAAGAGTCCTGGGGTGGATATCTCGGCAGAATGGGCGGTAGGGCCGGACTACGCGGCCGCCTTCACTGCCTCTCGGATCTGGCGGACGGCGCCGGACACGCCGCCCGTCCATTCGTCGCCGTGGCCGGGCAGGACGAGTCCGGCCGAAATCGACTCCAGCTTCGACAGCGAGGCGACGGCCGTTTCGCGGTCGGCGGTGAAAGGGGCGATTTGCGGGCCGCGCGCCCCGGTCGTGACGGCGTACGTCGCCAGCGCGTCGCCGACGAAGAGGGCGTCGAGACTCGCCACGTGCAGGGCCGCGCTGCCGGGAGTGTGGCCGGGCACCAGGATCACCTTTGGGCTGCCCGGAACGTCGAGCGTGGCGCCGTCCCCGAAAGTCGAGACCTCGACGAGGTGCACATTCTTGAGTCCGCCGTGCAGCGCCGTGAACCAGAGGAAGCCGAGCAGAGGCGCCAGCCTGGTCCGGCCCATGCCTTTGGCGGGGTTGGGGACCTCGCCGCGGGCCAGGGCCGCGTCCGCCTCATGGACCCACACCGGGACGCTTCGCTCTCGTCGCAGCCGCTCGGCGAAACCGGTGTGATCGCTGTGGCCGTGGGTCAGGACCAGGGCGCGCACGTCGGCGACGGTCCGGCCCATCGCCGCAAGCTCGCGCGCGATGTCGGTGTAGTAGCCGGAGATGCCGGCATCGATGATCGTGACGCCGCCCGCCTCTTCGACGAGATAGGCGTTGATGATGCTGTTCGTCCCGATTCGATGGATGGACGGCGCAATCTTCATTGAACGGCCTCGTTACCAAGCATGACCATGGCCAGCGCGTTGGCGATCAGGGCAACGGCGTACACGCCTCCCAGGGCGGGCTGACCTGACGCCAATACGGCAACCGCGGCTAACTCGAGCACTGCGGTTCCGAGCGCCATCCGCGCCAGCTGAGGAATCGGGTTGTCCGCTCCCGGAGCGACGGCGAACGCCCAGAAGGCGATCAAAGCCAGGGGAGCCCCGACGCCCAGAATGAAGCGCCACGGCGTCCCGAGATCGACGGTGAAGCCCCAGTAACCCACCGCGGCTATCCCGCAGAGTTCAAGGACGAAGCGGAGGGCCAGGTTCGCCGCTCCCAGGACGTTCAACGGTTGCTCGCCGGACATCGAGACTCCCTCCATGACCAACTCAGCCGAGCCTGCCCAGACGTGTGGATGGGCCACGACCCGAGATCGGACGCCGATCGCAGGTCCTTGCCTGACACAAGGACACCACAGCACCGTCGGCGCGGCGCCGGTCTTCGAGGAGCGATCCGTAGCGTGAACCGGCGGCCCGGTCACGTGTGCCTCGGCCGGCGGCCTGTCGGTCGGCGGCCTGTCGGCCGGCCGGGCCTACGGTTTCGGCGTCGCCGGCGGTTCGGACGACAGCACCGGGATTTCCAGGACGTCGTGGAGCTGGTGGTAGTAGCGCTTCCACTCGGTGCGCTCGCGAGTGTCGAACGGCATCGGGTCCTGGATCTGGAGCAGCGAGATGAAGCACTCCGCGTCGACGTGGCTCATGAAGTGGTCCATGACCTCGAGCGCCTTCTCGGGGTCCGTGCGGTTGAGGGCGTCGAGGCCGAGCGGTATCGACTCCGTCTCGGACGTGGGAGCGTAGAGGGGCGACGCCATGTCGACGCTCGCCAGCGCGCGAGCGCGCGACGCGGACAGGCCGGCACCGATGCCCGAAAGCGGATCCATGCCGGAGCCATCGGCTGCCGGCCCCGCTCGCATAAGGGCTCGCCCCTACCACGTGTTGGCCATTCACACCGGGCCGGGCTTGGGCTCGCTATTTGCCGCGGCCCGGGCCACCTATCCCTGCCCGACGATGAGCGTCTCGCCTGTGACGGCGTCGACGTAGATCCAGAACGCCGAGATGTATCCGCTGGAACTGCCGGGGATCGGTACCTCGGCCGAGAGCTGGACCGACCAGACCGTCCGGCCTGCCCATTCGCCCGTCGGCACGACGATCAAGGAGGCCTCATGCACCTCCGGATCGGTCAGGCCGCTCCTCCCGATCGCCAGCGTGATCGCATCGTCGCGGGTGATCGACGGCGACGCCACGGGGCCGTATGGCCGGCGGAAATCGTTGAAGCCGAATACCTTGCCCGACCTCGCGTCCACCTGCACCTGCCTGGTATCCGGGACCGCCGCGCCGCCGACGTATCGTTGCCAGCTGATGTAGTACGCCTGGGCGGCGCCATGGTCGATGAATTCGACGCTCATGGTCATCCCCTCGAAGTCAACCTGGTGCGCGACGAGGAACTCCTTCGCGGCCTTCACCGCCTCGTCTTGCGTGACGTTCACACCCGGGGCGAAGTCTCCGATCACGAGCATTGAGACGACCCGGCCGTCAACCGGGTCGACCGAGAAGGTGACGCCGGTGCCGTCTTCCATGACCTGGTAGAGGTCGTTGGGATCGTCCGCCGGATCCCCAACGGTGGGATTGGCAAGCTTTCGGCCCAGGAAGGCCTCGGCTGCCGAGATCGCCTCTTCCTTCGAGATCGAGGTGCCCTTCGCGGCGGGTGTCCCCGTGGCCGGCTGATCGGTGTCGGTGGTCGGCTGGGCCTGCGGACGGGACACGCTGGACGATTGGCCCAGACTCGAGCAACCGCCCATGGCGAGCAGCGCTGCAAGCGCCAGCAGAACGGCCACCGGCCGCGCGTGAGACCCACCCCTGCGCCGCGTCAACATCCCTCTCATGGCTCCCTTCTCGGCGGACATAGTAGCGCTCCAGCCCCGTAGCCCATCCCCCAAACGGGGTCGGAGACACTGATCGGCTTCCCGAAGCGTCATTGGGTGCGTGCTGCCGCCGGGCCTAATCTGGCCTCTGGCAGCCGCGCGCGCGGCCGGGGCGGCCATCTTGGAGCGGGAGCCCCGTGGACACGTCGCGAAGTGACGGCCGGAGAGCGGGCCCGCACGGGCGGACGGGGGTCGAGGGGCCGCAGCCTCGCTGATCGTCTCCGGCAGGTCCGGCGCCCTGACCGCCGCTCGGTCTGCCGGACCTCGAGCTGACCCCTCGATCCCGGACCAGACTCGACCTGCCGCTGGGTGGTCGGGATCGAACCGGACGGGACGCGTTTGAGACGCCCCCGCCGATCTGCCCCAGACGTGGATCTGACCTCGGCGGTCGTCCATCGCCTCGGCGCCTGCAAGGTCCCCGTCCACTTCGGGCGGCAGGCCGCCGACCCGACGGGAGGCTGCTACCTGGGGCACGCCGGGGGTGAGATCGAGCAGGCCGGCGACACGCTCGGCCGCCTGCACGGCCAAGTGGCACGACGGCGACCCCAGTTGTGCTCACCACCCAGGGAATGGCCACCCTCGACATCGGTTTCACGTCGCCGTGTCAGCCGGATATCTCGCGGCCGACGATCCAGCTGCCCTCGGGTTCGATTACATCGAGATGGAAGGACGGGACCGATCGGCGGTAGACCGCACGGGCAGCCGGGCCGCGATCGAGGGCCCGTTCGTGGCCGAGCCCAGCCCATTGGTAGCGACACTGGAGCGCCTCCGGCCGGCCGGGGTGGCAGCCCATCGCATTCGGCGTCTTTACGCGCCACGAACAACGCCCGGTCGCTATTGGGACCGAGCCCGCCAAGAAACTGACATGCCCTGGCGGCCGACAGCCGGTGAAGCTTCCAGCCTCTGGGCCATGACCATCCACCGCCGCGACAGGTTCGATAGATCACGATGGGTGGAGGCAAGGCCGACTGATCCGGCCGGCGCCTCCAGCCGACGCCGCCCCATCGCCCACCCTTCGGCCGTCACTTGCGGGCGCCCACGGCGCCTCGTTTGCGGACATTCGTGACCTGAAGCACACTCTCCGCACTCATGGAGTTGGAGGAACAACGGCTTGGCTGACGCCGCACACCCGCGTCCGGGCGAGGAACGCCAGCGCCATCCTCTGATCTCCCGGCTCGAGCCCCTGATCCGCGCGGCCTTCCCGCGCGGCGCAGTGATCCTCTCAACGATCACCCTGGTCAGCCTGGCCATGAGCGTGCTCGAGCTCAAGGTGATCTCCCATTTCTTCGGCTCGGGCACGATCACCGACGCCTTCAAGGCGGCCTTCGTGCTGCCGCAACTTGCCCTCGAGGTCCTGGTCGTCGGTGGCGTGAGCGCTTCGTTCGTGCCCGTCTACACCGGGCTGCGAGACGAGGACCGCGAGAAGGCCCTGGAGTTCGGGCGGACGATCCTGACGCTGGCCGTCCTGGCCATGACTGTCGTGGTCGCGGTGATGATCGTGTTCGCGCCGCAATGCGTCTCGTTCGTCGCGCCGGGGTTCAAGGGCGATCAGCGCGACCTGGCCATCAACCTGTTCCGCATCCTGAGCGTCACCCAGATCATCTTCGCCGGGACCTGGGTCCTGGGCGAGGTCCTGATCGCCGAGAAGCGGTGGCTCGTTTACGCCGTCGCGCCGCTGATGTACGCGGGCGGGACGATGGTCGGCGCGGCCGCCGGCGCCCTGGTGCTGGGCGAGGAATGGGGCATCTACGGGGCAGCTCTGGGCGCGGTGGCCGGAATGCTGGTCTATCTGGCCATCCGGCTCTACGGGGCCTGGCGGGCCGGTCTCAAGCCCGTGCCAAGCCTGAACCTGCGCGTCAAGGGACTGCGTGAATACGCCTGGCTGATGTGGCCGAAGATGTTCAGCACGCCGCTCGAATCGACGGTCATCGTGCTCTACTTCACGGCCCTGGCGTCAACTCTGGGGTCGGGCTCGATCACCAACCTCAGCAACGCCCAGAAGTTCCAGACCATGTCTGAGCTCGTGATCGGCGCCCAGTTCGCGATCGCCGCCTTCCCGTCGCTGTCGGCGGCGGCGGACCTGGGCGACAGGCGCAAGTTCAAGAAGATCTTCATCACCAACCTGGCCACGATCTCGGCCCTCTCCACCGCGGCCGCCCTGGGCCTGATCCTGATGGGCTGGCTGGCCGTTCGGCTCATCCTGCTGGGCGGCGCCTTCGACGAGCACGCGGCCACGGTCACGACCACGCTCATCGCCATCTTCGCCGTGTCCATCCCGCTCGAGAGCCTGGTCGAACTGCTGGCGCGGGCGCTCTATGCGACGAAGAACACGCTGATTCCGACGGCCGGCTCGGTGCTGGGCTTCATGGCGCTGTTCGCGGTATCGCAACTGCTCGTGCCCGTTGCGGGCCTGGCGGCCCTGCCGGCGGCATACGGCGTGGGAATGCTGGTCAAGCTGGCCGTGCTGGGAGCGGCCCTGGCTCCGCGGATGGAGCGAATCGGACGGCCTCGCCCGGAGCCTGTCGTCGACGCGCGGGTGATGGCCTGGCGGCCCGGTTGGCCTGAGGCGGCGCCGAGACGGCCGATGAGAACGCCGCAGACGGTGGCCGGCATCCTGGCCGTGGTCGTCATTGCCGTGGCCGGCCTCTACGTCGGCATCCAGGCGCTCAACGGCGCGAGCTTCGGCTTCACACCTGAGGTCACGCCCTGGGCTCGCGTCCGACCTTCGGCCGTGGCGTCCATACCGACCGTGGCCCCCACGATCGCCCCGAGCTCCTCGGCCTCCTCGGCCTTGCCTTCCGGTGGACCCACGGCGTCGGCGACACCCGCCGGACCCACACTTGCCCCCGGCGCGACGCCGACTCCCCCCGGCCAGTTCGCCATGGATCTCTACCAGCCGGGCGATTTCGTGGGCGAGTTCAAGAACACGTGGTGCGTGCCGGCGGCCATGCAGACCATGATGAACATCATGGACCAGGGCGCGGACACTACAGAGGCAACCCAAGCGAAGCTGTTCGACCTGGCGAATTCGATCGCGGAAAGCCGCCAGGGCAGCCCGGACCCGGAGGGTTGGTCCGGCGGCCTGCAGCAGCTCGGCTACGGCAATTACACGGTGACCGCGCGGCCCAAGGAAGTGGACATCGTCCACATCGTCGTCAAACAGATCCGCCTGACCAACCGGCCGGCCGGCTTGCTCGTCTGGTACGGCTGGCACTCGTGGGTCGTTTCGGGCTTCGTGGCTACTGCCGATCCGGCCGTCACGGACGACTACCAGGTCCTGGGTCTGTACATCGAGGATGTCTGGTACAACCGCCGCTCGACTCTGTGGAACAAGACCCGCGACGGCTACTCGCGGCCGCCCGACTCGTACGTGGAGTACCGGAGCCTGGTCGAGGACTTCAAGCAGTGGAACCAGGCCGTCTACTACGCCGGCAAGCAGGCCCAGTTCGTCGTCGTGATCCCAACCGGGGGGGGGGGGGGGGGGGGGGGGGGGGGGGGGGGGGGGGGGGGGGGGGAGGAGAGGGGGGGGGGGGGAGGGGGGGAGAGGGGGGGAGTGGGAGGGAGGAGAGGGGGTGGGAGTGGAGTGGGAGGAGGAGGAGGAGGTGTGTCGAGGTAGGGGGGGGGGGATGCGCGAGCGGCGGCGGTGCGAGAATGCCGGCGCGCAGCCGGCGAGGTCCATCGACTACTGGAGACGATTTCCCGAGAGGATCGACAGCGACGGTTTGCTCCACTGCGAGGCGCAGTCGACGTAGATCAGGTCCGTCGACGACCGGGTGGTCTGGAATTCGTAGCCGAGGTCACGATTGGGCGCGGCGGGGAGGAGGTAGGCGTGGGGGGCGGAGGTTCGTCGGTGGGATCGAGGTTGATCGACCACCCGGCGGTACCCTCCTCCCGGAGAGTAGCTGGGGTCGAGCGTCACAAAGTCGGCGAGGAGTCGCGAGCATGGGCGACGGGGTCGCGCAGCGACGTCGGGAATGGTGGGCGGGTCGGCGACGGCGATGTCGCCGCGCGAGAGCCAGACCGGCCACAACCAAAGAGCCAGCGTCCGCGGCCGCCCGATGATCCGCGGCTCGGCCGAACAAAGCCAGCACCGGAGGACCCGCCCGCCACCGCCTGCGCATGACGCGAGCCTCCCTGACCTTAGACAGAACTCACCCACAGTAACCTCCATTCAGAACCCACCAGGAAAGCAACTAGCTAAACATAGCAAAAGGAGAAGAGGGGGAGGGGGGGCCTAGCGGCCGAGGCTGCGCGGACCAAACCGCCAATTGCGCCAGATGCCACAGGGCGCGAAGGGGTATGTGCGGGCGACCCCGTCGGGTAGAGTGCCGGTGGCGGATCGACGTTGCGCGCGCCGCTGCGCACCTCACAGTCGCGAGGGAAGCCATGGCCATCGAGCCTTCCGAGTTATCCCCTTCGGAGGTTCCGGCGGTCGCCGTCTCCGAATTCGCCGTCGCGGAACTCGAGCGCAAGCGCGAAGGGGGCAACGGACGCGTGGCGATCCTTCTGGCCGTTGCCGCGGTAGTGGCGGCGATCATCGGCTGGCGGGCATCGATAGTGTCCAACGACGCCGGCGACGCCTGGCAGTCGTCGCTGCGAACGACCGAGAAGCGCGCCGCAGGCATCATGAACGACGCCCAGACGCTCTACCAGGGCGAATTGCCGATGGCCGCGCGCATCCTGCAGGCCCGCCTGCTGGCCGACCAGTTCAATTCTGCGGTGTCGGGTCAGAGCCCGAACGTCCAGCAAGCCTTGCAGGTCGAAGCCGGCGTCCAGGATCAGATGTCCCAGGCCGTCGGCCAGGCGGATCTGTCTTCGAACCCCGTCTACGCTCTGCCGTCTGGTGGGTTCGATCTGGGCAAGCGCATGGCCGACCTGCGGGCCTCCAACAGCGATCTGGCCAACCTCGATCCGGCGGCAATCGAGACCACCGGCGACGCCCTGGCGAACAAGGCCGTGCTGCTTACGTACGCGCTGCTGCCGACCAGCCTGGGGGCGCTGCTCGGCGTTCTGGCTCAACCGCTGCGCCGGTACCGCTTCCACCTGCTCGTGGCCGGGACGGCTGCCGTGGCCCTGGGCGTGGTCGTAGCCCTGGCCGTGGAGGTGACGGCATGATCGCCCCGGATAGCGCGGCCGATCTTCGCGCCGAGCACCGCTTCGATCTGCTGGCAGCCACCCTGATTGGGCTCGTGGCCGTTCTGGCAGCGATCCTCACCGTGGTCCAGATGGACACCGGCCAGAAGTCGATCCGGGCCCAGCAGGAGGCGGCGGCACTGGCGGCCGACCTCTCTGCCCGCCTGGAAACCTCCGGCCTCGTCACGACGCAACTCCTGTATCTGAAGCAGGTCGGCCTCGCTCTCGCTCTGGAAGGGACGGCCCGACAAATCGCCGGGCTGCAGTACCAGGACGAGGCGGCCGGGATCGTCGGCGACCAGGAGTGGAAGGCCGCCGCCATACTCGATGCGGCTCTGAACGCCACGGCCGCGACCAGCGGCGGAGCCCCTGTCGACGAATACACGGCCGGCATGCTCAACGCGTCCACGAAAGACCTGTACGCGGAAGTCGTCGAGCAGAACCGGCAGGTGGACCTGGCCGACGAATACGGCAACCGCAACTCGCAGTCCATCCTGGGGCTGTCTTTGGTGGCGCTGGCAGGCGTCCTGACCGGCCTGGGCGCCGTCCTGCGAGAAGGGCGGGCCGGCTGGTTCGCCCTCGTCTCCGCGGCGGTCATGGCCGCCGCCTCGGGCGGGCTGGCGATCCTGGCGATCGTCTAGGCGTGCCGATCCGCGGCAAGCGTCGAAGCGTGAGGTGACCGACGTGGTCGAGGCATCGAACTCCTTCAACTACGGGATCGTTGGGGCAGGCAGGCAGGGCACGGCTGCCGCCTACGATCTGGCCGTGCGCGGTGAAGCCTCGTCGATCTCCCTGGCGGACCTGGACGAGGGGCGGGCCATGACGGCGGCGACCCGCGTCAACACCCTGATCGGCCGGGCCATCGCCACCGGCATACGCCTCGACGCCACGGACTCGCGCGCCGTAACCGATTTCCTGCGAGGCCTGGACGCGGCTATCGGGGCCGTGTCGTACAAGCTCAACCTCGGCCTGGCGGAAGCCGCCCTGGCGGCCGGCACCGACTGGTGCGACCTGGGCGGCCATACCGAGACCGTATTCGCGCAGCTCGCCCTGGACGGCGCGGCGAAACAGGCCGGGGTCCGAATCGTGCCCGATTGCGGCGAAGCGCCCGGCCTGGCCTCCAACCTGATGGCCTACGCCATGTCCCTGCTCGACGAACCCGAGGACCTGGTGCTCTACGACGGCGGACTGCCGCTCGATCCGGAGCCGCCCTGGAACTATCGCCTGACGTTCTCGATGGACGGCCTGACGAACGAATATGCCGGGGGCAGCCAGTACATCCGCGACGGCAAGCTGGTCGAGGTGGCCTCGTTCGACCCCGAGGAGTACGAGCTGATCGATCTGGGCGATCCGGTCGGAACGGTGGAGGCTTTCTCGACGGGAGGAGCCTCTACCACGCCCTGGACTCTGGGCAAGCGGCTGCGGTCGATGCGCAACAAGGTCATCCGCTACCCCGGCCACGTCGCCGTCTGGAAGGGGTTCATGGACGCGGGCCTCTTCTCCGAAGAGCCAATCCGGGTAGGCGGCGTGGACGTTCTGCCGCGGGAGTTGTTCCACGCCCTGATCGAGCCCCAGATCCGCGCCGATGACACGGTGGCCGACATCGTGATCGCCCACGTCAGAGTCACCGGGCGCAAGGACGGGCACCGGGCCCGCTCCATCGTGGACATGCGGGTGGTCCGGGATCGCAAGCTGGGCTTCTCGGCCATGGAGGAGACCACCGGCTGGCACGCGGCCATCGTGGCGCACCTGATGGCCACGGGGCAGATCTCGCCGGGGGCCTCGACGGTGGAGCTCGCCACGGACCCCGCGGCCATGGTTGAGGCGCTGCGGCTGCGAGGCTTCCCGATCACGGAGTCGGTCGAGCTGCTGGATTGACTGCCGGAGGGCACTCCGCAGCGAGCCTCCGCGCGGCGGCGCTATGCTCACCGCCATGTCAGAGCCGCTGAACCCGGGCGGAGACCCAGCTGCCGCGGAGACCCTGGCCGAGGTCATCGTCGACGCCCCTCCCCACGACGCCTCCGCGACCGGAGCCCGCAGATCGTTGTGGCGCCACTCCGACTACATGAAGGTCTGGACGGCGGCCACTATCAGCCTGATGGGCAGTCAGGTGAGCCAGCTGGCCATCCCCTTCATCGCGGCCAAGCTTCTGGGTGCCACGGCGTTCGAAGTAGCCATGCTGGGCGCGGTGGAAATGGCGCCGTTCCTGCTCTTCGCCCTGCCGGCCGGAGCCTGGCTGGACCGGGTTCGCCGCCGGCCGGTGCTCATCGGCGGCGACGTAGGCCGAGGATTGGCCCTGCTCTCCATCCCGCTGGCCTACGCGCTCGGCGTCCTGACCGTCTGGCAGCTCTATGCCGTCGGCTTCGTCGCCGGCACGCTGACCGTCCTGTTCGACGTCGCCGACCAGTCCTACCTGCCCGCCCTGCTCGAGCGCGACGAACTCGTCGAGGCGAACGCGAAGCTGTCGCTGCCGCAGTCGAGCGCCCAGGTTGTCGGACCCGCGCTGGCCGGTGGGTTGATCGGCATCGTGAGCGCGCCGTTCGCGATCATCGTGGACGCGATCAGCTTCCTGGCGTCCGGCGGCCTGATCGCCCTGATACGCAAGCCGGAGCCGAAACCCGAGCGGACGGTAGACGCGGCCGGGGCGCATCGGACCATCCGGGCGGAGATGGGCGACGGCCTGCGCTACGTCTTCGGCAACCCCTATCTGAGGATGACCGCGGGCTCGACGGCGACCTGCAACCTGGGCACGGGCATCGTCTTCTCGATCTTCGCGGTCTTCGCCTACCAGGAACTCGACCTGAGCCCGGCGCTGGTCGGCGCAGCGACCGGCGTCGGCGGGCTCGGCGTGCTGGTCGGGGCGCTGGTTTCGCCCGCCCTGTCGGCGCGGTTCGGCGTGGGCCGGGCGATCGTCGGCTCGATGGCCCTGACGGGCCTGGCGGCCGCGCCGGTGCCGCTCATGACGAGCGACCCGGCGGTGGCCGGCGCGGCGATATTCACCTGCACGTTCCTGACCGGCCTCACGGCAGTCATCTACAACGTGAACCAGGTTAGCTTCCGCCAGGCCATCACGCCGCTTGGCATTCAGGGACGCATGAACGCCACGATGCGGTTCATCGTCTGGGGCACTATCCCGCTCGGAGCCTTCATGGGCGGGTTGCTGGCCACGTTCCTGCCGATCCGGACGACGATGTGGATCGGGGTCGGGGTCGCAGCCACGGCATTCCTGTGGCTGCTGCTATCCCCCGTTCGGTCGCTGCGTGAGATCCCGACCGGCGAGCACGCCACGGCGCCCGAATCTCGCGCCGAGGCGGGGGCCGAAGCCTGACCGCCCGAGGTCGGATCTTCCAGGGCCGCCACGCGCAACGATAGAGCCCGGATTCACCCGCCGACCCGACGCGCGCGTACTCGTGCAGGAGGGTGTAGGAATTCGCCTCTCAGGAAGGATCGAAATGGGTCTCAGAAATCGGCTGGTTTCCCTGGCCTCGCTCCTGGCCGCCGCGATGGTCGTGGCCGCCTGTTCCGCTTCCGCCACGCCCGCATCGTCCGTTCTGGGTGCCAGCGCCACCCCATCCGGGATGGCAATGGACAGCATCACGATCGGTTCCACGAACGACGCCACGCTGGGCGCATATCTGACCGGCGAGAACGGGATGACGCTCTACGTGTTCACGGCCGACTCGTCGGGCAAGAGCTCCTGCGACGCCAGTTGCGCGGTCAACTGGCCGCCGCTGGTCCTTGCATCCGGCGCGACGATCACGGGGCCGACCGGCGCCACCGGCACGTTCTCGCTGATCACCCGCTCGGACGGCACCATGCAGGCCGCATACAACGGCATGCCGCTGTACTACTACGCGGGCGACTCGGCGGCCGGCGACACGACCGGTCAGGGAGTGGCCGGCAAGTGGTTCGTGGCGCCGCTTAGTGGCTCACTTGGGTCTCCGGCCGCCATGAGCGAGGCCCCCTCGGCCATGGCCAGTGAGGCTCCGGCACCGAGCCAGAGCGGTTACTGATTGAGCCTCCGGGCGGCCTGCCTCGCCCGGCTGCGACAAAGAACCCGCCGGCCGCAAAGCCGGCGGGTTCTTGGCATGACGTCCAGCCCAAACTGGCCGAGCCGCGCGAGAACGCCCAAACTCCGAACCCGCCAGACCTGATACTGCCGCCGTGGACACCCCAACGAGCCTGGACTCATCCGGACGGCCCACCCGGCTCATGCCGCGGTCGCACCTCGTCCGGATTTCCCTCTACTGGCTCGGCATCTCGACGGTGTGGAGCGGCCTGCTCAACATCGTCAATGGCCGTCTCCAGTACTCCGGCCTCGTTCCCAAGGGCGGAGAGGGCATTGGAGCGCTGCAGATAGCCGTAGTCGGCTCGATCATCGCCGCCCTGGTCCAGCCGACGGTCGGCACGATCAGCGACTACACGATCAGCCGATGGGGGCGGCGCAAGCCTTACATCTTCATCGGCTCGGCCCTGGACGTGGTCTTTCTCTACGGCGTTGCCAGTTCCGACTCCGTACTGGCCATCGCGGCGTTCGTTTGCCTGCTCCAGTTCAGCTCCAACTTCTCCCAAGGTCCGTTCCAGGGCTACATCCCGGACCTGGTCCCGGCGGCGCAGGTGGGTCTGGCATCGGGGCTGCTCGGCCTGTTCCAGGCGATCGGCAACATCGTCGGCTATGCGGTCGCGGCCATTGCCGTCTGGGCGAGCAGCTCAGACCCGAACGCGTTCCTCTACGGGACCATGGCCATAGGCCTGATCGAATTCGTGACCATGCTCAGCGTCGTCATCCGGGTAGACGACGGCAGCCGCGTCAAGTCGCGCCATGGCCGGTCGTGGTTGTCCGTGGCCGGCGAGGCCTGGGGCCTTGACATCCTGCGCGAGCGCAGCTTCCTGTGGCTCGTCGCCTCCAGGTTCTTCGTCCTGGCGGCCGCGTCGTTCTACCCCGTCATGAGCACCTTCTACCTGGCCCAGGTCTTCGGCATGAACGAAGAACAGGCCGGTCAGACCCAGCTGATCCTGCTGGGCATCGTCGCCGTCTTCGTCACGCTCTCCGTCCTGCCGGCCAGTCGCCTGTCGGACAGAATCGGCCGCAAGCCGGTGATATACGGGGCCTGCGTGTGCGGGGCCGCCGGCCTGGGCCTTGGGGCCGTGGCGCCGGTCGTGTCCGTGGCGCTCCTGGGAGCCGGGCTTTTCGCCGTCTCCGCGGGAGCGTTCCTGGCCGTCGACTGGGCGCTGATGAGCGATATCGTGCCCAAGGCTTCGAGCGGGCGCTACATGGGCATCTCGAACGTGGCCACCGCGTCCGCCGGGACGCTCACGCTGGCCATCGGCGGCGCCGTGGTGATGGACGGTGTGAACCACATCGCCGGGTACGGCATGGGGCCTCGCGCCGCGCTGCTGCTGGGGGTGGCCTGCTATCTCGTGGGTGGCCTTCTTCTGCGGCCGGTCCAAGAAGCCCGCCGCCCGGACAACGAGCTACCGATCCAGGGGTCGCCCGAAGGGGCTCTTACTTCCGTCTAGGGCCCCATCCCCCAAATGGGGTACCAAGGTGGGTCCCCGGCATCCGACAACCCATTCAGACGCCTCAGGGGAGCTTGTGCTCCGCGGCCGCCGGAGGGGTCCGGTTCCCGCGACGTTCGCGGGCCCCTCAGGACCGAGGCTCCCATTTCCAGGTACGCAGCGACTGCGGCATCCGCCGACGACGGCGGCCGCCGGCCGCTCCCACGTGTCGCCCGCTCCTTGTCTGCGGCCGCTCCCAGCCCCACGCGAGGCTGTTCGTGAGCCGCGGCATCGCCCTGCGCCGCGCGGAAGTCTTCCCTGGCATCGCGGCCGGCCCCATCGGGCGGCCCGCGGCAGAGCGCCGCCTGCGCTTCGACCGCCCGGGCGTGGTCCTGGCCGCGGGCACTGTTGGGGTGCTCGCGCTGGTGGTCGCCCAACTCGCCAACCCCTCGGGCCTGGGTGGAGTAGCCGAGAACCTGCACGTCGTTGCCGCGTCCGCGGTCTCAGTCGCGGCCCTGATACTGCTCGAACGGCGACCGGGACCTCATCTGCTGAACTACCGCGCCCTGGTCGTGGCCATCGCGCTGGCCGGCGTCGGCATAACCCTGCTCGACTTTGTGCCCATCCTGGGAATGGCGCCGGCGGCGTTGCTCGCCAACGCGGTCTTCGTGATCGGTGCATCGCTTTCGATCGCGGCGATATTGCCCGCTCTGTACCGCCGCCTCGACGGCCGCTCGGCCCTGTCGGCGGGCCTGGACGGCGGCATCATCTTGACCGCGGCCGTCACCGTACTCGTCACCTCGTGGCGCACCGGCCAGACTAGCCTCGTCGCCCCGCTGGAACTGGTGCTACCGGTGTTCAGCGCGGCCCTGTTCGCGAGCGCCGGCATCGCCATCGTCTCAGCCCTGTCGATGCGTATCGAGCCGGCGCCCAAGGGCATCTGGGCCGGCATCCTCGGCGTCCAGATGGTGGGCCTGGCCTGGGTCCTCTGGATCGACCGGAGTCTGCACGGCCTGACGCGCGACGGTCCCATCAGCATCCTGTTCTCGGCCGGAATCCTGGTCGTGACCTATGCCTGGCTGACCTGGAGCGAGGAGGTGGCCGACGACGAACGCTACCTGCGGCTCGCTCGCGCTCTCGCCGACTGGCTGCCCATCGCGGCCATCCTGGTCTGCGTGGTGTTCGCGGCGGTGCCGCACGGCCGCCTCAACGGCCTCGACCTGGCCCCGGTCGGTACGGCCGTGGTGATAATGCTGACGATCGGCCGGCAGCGCGTCCTGGTGGCGAGCGAGCGGCACGCCTCGAGGCAACTGGCGGGAGAAGTCGAAGAACGAGCCCAGACGATGCTGTCACTGGCTCGCCTCGAACAGGCCGACACACTGGAATCCACGGCCGAACAGATCTGTGACGAGGTGCTCCGCCTGGACGGCATCGACTCCGCGGCCGTCTACGCGTTCACCGCGACCGGCCAGGTGATCCCGCTGGGCCTTCGCGGATCGACCCGAGCGGACGAAGTCCGCGGCGAGGCTATCGACGAAGCCAGGGCGATGCACCTGCAGGCCTGCGCAGGGCAGGGCGCATGGGTCGATGCGCTCGATACGTCCCGACACGGCGAGCATGTCCTGGCGGCCGAGGCGTTCGCCCCGATGCGTTGGGACGACCGGATCATAGGCGTCGTGGCCATGGGCGCGGGCAGCCGGAACGCTCCCCGCCTGCCCAAGCGGATGCCCACGTTCACCGAGTTCGGCGTCGTTTCGGCCGCTCTCATGGGCCCGACCCTGACAGAGAACTGGCGCCTGGCGGGCGTTCGCGACCTGCTTGGTCGGGTCATCGAGGATCACGCCTTCATCCCGGTCTTCCAGCCCGTGGTCAGGATCGCCGATCGGAGCATCGTGGGCTATGAAGCCCTCACCCGCTTCATGGACGGCACCAGGCCGGACATCCGGTTCCTCGAGGCCCACGCGGCTGGTATGAGCGTCAGGCTGGAGACGGCCTGCCTGAGCGAGCAGATCGACGCCGCGGCCTGGCTCCCGCAGGGCACCTGGCTGAGCCTCAATGTCTCCCCTGCCCTCGCGGCGGCGGTGGTGCCGCTCGTTTCGACCCTGGAGCGCGCCGACCGCGACATCGTGCTGGAGATCACCGAGCACGTCGAAATCGAGGACTACCGCGCCCTGGTGGCGGCGCTAGACCTGGTCCGGGGCCACGCCAGGCTGGCTGTGGACGACGCCGGCGCAGGCTACGCGGGCCTGCGGCACATCCTCGAGCTGAAGCCCCACTTCGTGAAGCTCGACATCTCCCTGGTCCGCAACATCGATGCCGACCCCGCGCGGCAGGCCATGGTCGCCGGCATGGCCCACTTCGCCAAGGATTCGGGCTGCGAGTTGATCGCCGAGGGTATCGAGACCGAGCCCGAACTCCGGGAGCTGGTGCGTCTGGGCGTCAAGCTCGGCCAGGGGTACCTCTTCGGCAAGCCGGCGCCGGCCGCCTGACGATCCACCGGCCGTGCGCCAATACTCCCCACCAACGGTGCTGCGGCTCTGCCCCGGGTTATAGTCACTGGCCATGGAGATCGACACCGCATCTGGGACCGCTCCGGCCGCGGCGGGCCTTTCCCAGCGCATCATGACGCTGGAGCCGCAGTTCCGCGAGCGGGTCTGGGGAGGACGGCGCATTCGGCTTTCGGACCCCGCCACCGGCGAGGCCTGGATCGCCATGGGCGACAGCCGGGTCGCAGACGGCCGTTTCGCCGGCCGGACCGTCGCCGAGCTGGCGGCCGAGTTCGGTGCCGATCTGATGGGTCGGACCGCCTGGGCGCGGTATGGGACGCGCTTTCCGTTGCTGGCCAAGATCCTGGATTGCGCCGACTGGCTATCCGTCCAGGTACACCCGAACAACGAACAGGCCCAACGAATGGTCGGACCCGGTGAATTCGGCAAGACCGAAGCCTGGTACTTCCTCGAAACCGGTCCGGAAGCCCACATCCTGCTCGGGGCCAGGCCGGGGACCACGCCGAAGGAACTGGAGCGGGCCATCCGCGAGGGCCGGATCACGGAGATCGCTCGGGTCGTTCCGGTCAAGAACGGCGACGCCGTCGTGATCCCGGCCGGAACGCTCCATGCGGTTGGCCCGGGGCTGCTGCTGTACGAGATTCAGCAGGCCAGCGACACGACCTATCGGGCCTACGACTGGGGACGGCCCATAACCACCGGGCGCAAGCTGCACATCGAAGAATCGGTCGCGGTCATGACGACTACCGGTCCGCGGCCGCTCAACGTTCCGCGGGTCGAGGGACCGGCCGGCACGGCGCGAGCGGTCGAGTGCGAGTACTTCGATCTTGACCTGATCAAGGTTTCGAGAGACGCCCTCGCCCTCGACACGGCGGACCTGAGCTTCCACATCCTGACCGCGGTCGACGGCATCGCCGAGATTTCGGCCGGAGACGAGGCAGTCCGCCTGTCGCGCTTCCAATCGGCTCTCGTAGCCGGCGCGACGGGCACCTACACGATCCGCGCGGCGGACGGCGGGCAGGATCGGGCGACCGTGCTCAGGGCCGCCGTCCCTGGCTGACGGACCCTTCACGTCAGACTCAACGTCACGGCAAATCCAATCGGAGGTCGCAATGCAAGTCGGTCTGCTCATTCCGCAAGGCTGGAAATATGAGTACAACGGCTGGGATCCGGCCGCGGCGTGGGAGCGGACCCTCGAGCTGGCCCGCGACGCCGAGGACCTGGGCTTCGAGTCGGAGTGGGTCTTCGACCACTTCCACACCGTCCCAGACCCAATGGACGAGATCACCTTCGAGTCGTTCACCACGCTGACGGCGCTGGCCATGGTGACCTCGCGCGTCCGGTTGGGCCACATGGTCGTTTGCACCGGCTTTCGCAACCCCGCCCTGACTGCCAAGCTCGCCAGCACGCTTGACGTGGTGACGGGCGGCCGGTTCGAGCTGGGCATCGGGGGCGGCTGGAAGCAAGACGAGTGGCTGGCATACGGCTACGGCTTTCCGCCGACCGGCGACCGCCTCCGCGCCTTGCGCGACCACCTCGAGGTCATCACCCGGATGCTCGCGCCCGGGCAGGCTACGTACGAAGGCAAATACGCCAGCGTCAAAGGTGCGTACAACAACCCCAAAGGCATCCAGAAGCCCCGGCCGCCGATCGTCGTCGGCGGCAACGGCAGAAACGTCACCCTGCGCCTGGCCGCCCGCTTCGCCGATGAACTGAACCTCGTGTACGTCGGCACGGACGAGGCCGCCGAACTGATGGCTCTGGCCCGCCAGCGCTGCGAGGAGATAGACCGCGACCCGGCCACGCTGAGGCTGTCGCTCTACGCCGCCGACGATGACGTCTGGACCGCCGGCCAGGAGCGGGTCGATTTCATCGGCCGGTGCATACAAATCGGCCTCGATCGGCTGACCGCGTTCCCGACGTGCAAGGAGCCCACTCGCGAGACGCAGGCTCGCTTCGCCGAGGACTGCCAGGCGGCCGGAGCCGAGATGGCGGCCCCCTCAGCCGGCTAGACGGCAGGCGGCCGTGCCGGGCCTGAACCCGCGCCGGTGCGCTCGATCGCCTGCTCGATCTCGTCGAAGTCCTCGGGCGTGAGCGAGAGCGAACCCGCGGGCAGCCAGCCATCGACCTGATCCGGCCGGCGAGCACCCACGATCGCCCCCGACACTCCCGGCCAGCCCAGCACCCAGGCCACGGCAACAGCCGCGATCGTGGTGTCGTGGCGACCCGCGATGGGCCGCAGCGCGTCCCGAAGGGCGATGTTCGCAGACAGGGCCGGCTCGACGAAACGATCCGCACCGCGCCGCCAATCCTGATTTGCCATCGAGTCGAGGCGCTCACGGCCGAACGAGTCGGTCAGGATTCCCGAGGCCATGGGGCTGTACACGATCACGCCGGTGCCGTGCGCCGCGGACCACGGCAGCAGGTCTGCGGCCGAGTCCCGCACGATCATCGAGAACGGCGGCTGCAGCGAGTCCACGTGCCGGACGGCCTCGCATCGCTCCAACAGCGGGATCGTGAAATTGCTCACGCCGATGGCCCCGACCTTGCCCTCGTCGGCGAGCCGGCTCATCTCGCCCCAGGAATCCTCGACCGGCACACCCAATTCGTCGGGCCAATGGATCTGGTACAGGTCGATGCGATCCAGCTTCAGCCGGCGCAGCGAGGCCTCGCATTCGGCCCGGATCGACGCCGGCGCACCACTGCGTCGAGTTTCCCCGTGCGGCCGCGCGGGATCGCCGACGACGCCGCACTTGGTGAAGACGAGGGGCCGATCTCCGGCGGGCAGCTGGGCCACCGCCCGACCAACCACTTCTTCGGAGTGGCCGAGCCCGTAGACGGCGGCGGTGTCGACCCAGCGGACGCCCAGGCTAACCGCCCGGTGGATGGCGCGAATCGAGTCGGCGTCGTCCTGAGGCCCCCAGCCGAAGCGCCAGTCGCCGCCCACGGCCCAGGCGCCGAAACCGACCGTGGATATCTCGAGACCGCTCGAGCCGAGCTTTCGAGTGTCGAGCGCCATCATCGAACCTCCGCTGCGTCGATCGATCCGAATGTGCTGCCGCCATTGTGACGCTCCGGGCGGCAGGGCCTCCGGAGCGGATCCGCCCGGCCGCCCGGCGGATCGGATCGACCGCCCCTGCCGAGAGAGTGGCTCTATCATTGCAATATCGTTGTGATATCATCCTCGCGACCGAAAGGAGGTCATCGACATGATCAAGGAGAAGCCGGCCTTCGCCCTTCCGGGCTGGGCAACGCTATTTGGGCTGCTGTTCGTATCGGTCGCCACGACCCTGCTGATCCTGTGGCTGGCGATCTTCGAAACGACCCTGGCCGGGGAGCAGTGGCTCCTCTTCACCGTCTTGATCGTCTTCTACACCCTGCACTTCGCGCTGTACGGTGGCTTCACGGCCGTCGCGCCGAACGAGGCGCGCGCGATCGTCCTCGTCGGCCGCTATATGGGCACGATCAAGAAGCAGGGGTTCTGGTGGGTCAACCCGTTCGCCTACCCGCGACGCCGGATTTCGGTGAAGGTTCGCAACTTCGAGAGCTCGCGGCTCAAGGTGAACGACCACGACGGCAACCCGATCGAGATCGCGGCCGTCGTCGTCTGGAAGGTGATCGAGACAGCCGAGGCCCTGTTCCAGGTCGACGACTACGAGCAGTTTGTCAAGGTCCAGACCGAGGCGGCCATCCGCACCGTCGTGACCTCGTATCCATACGACTCCCACATCGACGGCGAGATTTCGCTGCGCGGGAACCCGCACGAGATCGGCGAGAAGGTCGAGACGGAAATCCAGAGCCGGCTGCAGCAGGCCGGAATCGAGATCATGGACGCCCGCATCAGCCACCTGGCCTACGCCCAGGAGATCGCCAACGCGATGCTCCGACGCCAGCAGGCCAACGCCGTGATCGCGGCCCGCACTCGGATCGTCGAAGGCGCCGTGAGCATGGTCGAGATGGCGCTCGCGCAGCTCAGCGAGAAGCACATCGTCAACCTCGACGAAGAACGCAAGGCGGCCATGGTGAGCAACCTGCTCGTAGTCCTGTGCAGCGAGCACGAGACGCAGCCGGTCGTCAACACCGGCACGCTTTACCAGGGATGAGCCGCCGAGCAGCCGGGACTTCGGAAGTGGATCGGCCGGCAGCCCCCGGCCGATCCCCTCACCCGGCGGCGGGAGCATGACATGGCCGAACGCGTCCCCTACCTGCTGCGCATCGACCCGGAACTGATGGCCGCGCTCAAACGCTGGGCCGGCGACGACCTGCGAAGCCTGAACGCCCAGATCGAGTTCCTGCTGCGCCGCGCCGTCGCGGCCGAACACAGGCTGCCGCGGAATGGCGGTGCGGCCGGAGCCGCGGATCGGGAGTCGCAGGCCGGCGAGTAGCCCGAGGCGATGCCATGCCCGGAACCGCCCCGTCCCCTGAAGCTCAGCCGCGCGTGCGGAAGGGTGCTCCGTGACCCGGAATGACGATGTCCACTCCATCGAGGACGCGCTGGCGGTTGCGTGCCAGCTCACCCGGGTCCGTGCAGTACGGATCCACGGCCGGCGTCCGGTCGGATCGCCACCACAGGTGCGTGAAGGCGTGGCGACCTTCGGACGACTCGACGACCAGGGTCGCGTCCTGGGGCGTATGCCCCGGCGTCAGCCAGATCGTGGTGTTGGGGCTGAGCTTGTAGCCCTCGCCGCCGTGGTTCACGATCTGGTCGCCGCGCCGGGTCGAGCGGAAGTCGATCAACTCGGCCTTCCGGAACAGCGCGATATTCATCGTGTGGTCCAGGTGGTGGTGCGTGACGAAGACGTGAGTCACGTCGTCCGCCCACAACCCGAGCTTCGCCAGCGGATCGAGGATTACCTCGCGACCGCGAACCTGGCCGGGGTCGACGACTATGACGCGGCCCCCGTCCCGAACCAGACCCACGGTACCGGCGACGGATGCGGAATCGGCATACCCGACCGCAAGAATGTCGATCCTTGCAGAGGTGGCGCCGTTGGCCATCAAGACCTCCAGAGAGACACAGCTACCCTTCCCGCTTCGGACGCGGACGCGTTCGTCCCCCGCCGAGGCGGTGTCATTGCCCTCATTGTGGCCGACTTCGGTGCATGAATCCAGCACCCACCCGGGCCGTCGCGTAGGCTCTAGGCATGAGTGATCGGCGAAGTGCGGGCGTTCTTCTGTATCGCATCCGGGAAGACCGGCTCGAGGTCCTGCTGGGCCACCCCGGCGGACCGTTCTTCGGACGCAAGGATCTTGGCGCCTGGTCGATTCCGAAGGGCGAACTGAGCCCCGGCGAAACGGACATGCTGACGACCGCCCGCCGCGAGTTCCAGGAGGAAACCGGCCATGCCGTGCCGGAGGGACCGCTGACCGACCTGGGGACGGTCCGGCAGAAGAGCGGCAAGGTCGTCTACGCCTGGGCCGCCGAAGGCGACCTGGACCCCGAGAAGGCGACCAGCAACACCTTCTCGTTCGAGTGGCCGCCCTTCTCCGGCCGGCAGCGCACCTACCCGGAGATCGACAGGGTGGCCTGGTTCGACCCCATCGAGGCTCGGCGGCGGATGAAGGAGGCGCAGATCCCGTTCCTGGAGCGGCTCGAGGCGGTCCTGGCCCGGAGAGCCGCCGAGGCGTCGGAATCGTGACGGAGCCGCATGGAGGCGCCGTCGTCAATCTGACCGGCGTTCGAGTCGCACGGTCGGGCAACGTCCTGCTGGACGCTGTCGACTGGCGCATCGATCGCGGCCAGCGCTGGGTCCTCCTGGGCCCGAACGGCAGCGGCAAGACGACCCTGATCTCCGTCGCCTCCACGTACCTGTGGCCGACGCTGGGCGAGGTTTCGGTGCTGGGGAGGACGGTGGGGGCCGTGGACGTGCGCGAGCTGCGGCGCCGGATCGGCATCGTCAGCGCTGCCCTCGAGGTCCGGATTCCCGGCTACATCACCGCCTCTGAAGTGGTGCTGGCCGGCGCCTCCGGCGCCACCGCACCGTGGTGGGAGAAATCTACGACGGCCAACCGGGCCAAGGCCGCCGAGATGCTCGAGCTGACGGGCTGCTCCGCCCTGGGGGAGCGGCGTTTCGAGCTGCTCTCCTCCGGCGAGAAGCAGCGGGTCCAGATAGCCCGGGCCCTGATGCCCGATCCATCGCTGCTGCTGCTCGACGAGCCGGCCGCGGGCCTGGACCTCGGCGCCCGTGAGCGACTGGCCATGCTGCTCGAACGGCTCAACGGCTCGGCCCAGCTTGCCGCCATCGTCGTCGTCACTCATCACGTCGAGGAGATCGCGCCCGGGACGAGCCACGCCCTGGTGCTGCGCTCCGGGCGGGTCGTGGCCTCGGGCGAAGTCGGTGCCGTCGTGACGGGTCCCGTGCTGTCGGATGCGTTCGGCTTGCCCCTGGCGGTGCATCGGCTGGGCGGCCGGTTCACGGCCCGGGCGACTTCGTAGCAACGGCCTGAGCCGGCCGCGTCCCCGCTCGGCCATCGGGCCGTTGCCCGAAGGTACCACTTCCAAACCCGGTACCTTCACCGGGCATTCCCCTACGCCGATACCCCTAGGAGTCGGGCGGCCCACCTACGGCCAGGGCGGGCCGCCGCGACTCTCGAGGTGAGAGATGCGAATCGTCGAGTCCGCGGTGAACCTGGCGTCGACCCGTCTGTCTTCGACGAGCGACCTCACCAGGGCCACGACCGAAGTGTGGGTAGGCCAGCGGCGGCCCAACGGGGCAATCACGACGGTCACGCCGGGGCTGAGCGGCCTGGACGCTGGGGCTGTCGCGGCCAGGACGCCGATTGCCTCCGCCGTTCGCATCGCGAACCCGGCCGCGCTGTCCAGCATCTCGGACCAGGCCCGGCGCGCCCTGCAGACACTCGCCGGTCAGATCATGGCGCCGTCGATGTCGGCGGCCGACGCCGCAGCCGCCGCCGACGATGAGTCGGATCCTCTCGCGGGCGATCCGAAGCTGCGCCTGCTCGCGTACCTGGTCGAAGCGATGACCGGGCGCAAGGTTCGCGTCATCGACGCCAAAGCGCTCCGCACCGACGCCGAGGCGGCCGCCAGACAGGCCGGGCGGGCGACGGCCGCTGCGCAATCGGCGTCTCGAGCTCAGGGATCGTCCGAGGGCGCCCAACCGGTCGGCTGGGGTGTCGACATCCAGGTGGAGCAGATCCACCAGGAGACCGAGACAACCGGCTACCAGGCCACGGGCAGGATCGTCACGGCCGACGGCCAGACCGTCAGCGTCGATTTTGAGCTGGTGATGCACCGCGACCAGACTCAGGTCGTGCGGACCGAAATCCAGGCCGGCGACGCCGTCCGCGCGGTCGACCCGATAGCGATCAAGGTCGGGGCCGGGCCGGTGGGTTTGTCCGACGCCCGGACCGGGTTCGACATCGACTCCGACGGCACGGCCGAGAACGTGGCACTGCCGGCCGCCGGCACGTACTTCCTGGCCCTCGACCGGGACGGCAACGGCAAGATCGACAACGGCGGCGAGCTGTTCGGACCGACCAGCGGCAACGGGTTCGCGGAAGTGCGCCGGCTCGACGGTGACGGGAACGGCTGGATCGACGAAGGCGACGCGGCTTACGCGACGCTGCGGCTCTGGGCGAGGTCGGACGACTCCACGATGTCGCTTGCGGAAGCCGGCGTTGGGGCGCTGTATGTCGGCTCCAGCGCGGCCACGCAGTTCGACCTTCGTAGCTCCGCCGGCGAGGAATTGGGGCAGATTCGAACGTCCAGTGTCTACCTCACACAGGATGGCCGGCCCGGGGCCATGATGCAGGTGGATCTGACAGCCTGAGGAGCTGTGGCGGCGTGGTGGTGCGGCGTGGCGGCGCGGCGCGGTGGTGCGGCGCGGTGGTGCGGCGCGGCGTGGCGTGGCGGCCGGCGTGACTCGCACACGGGGCGCTCCCCCCGGTTTCCTCCAACATATCCACCGAGTGACTTCTATGGAGGGCTCGGCTACCGCGAAACGGTCGCGAGGTGGCTCCTGGGTCCCGTGGGCGCCTTTCTAGGACACTTGGACGTCCTGAGGCCCCGATTCCGGGCTCGTTCGGCGTTCAGATCGAACTCGTAGGCCCGGCAGCCTCCATAAGAGTCCTGGGCTGAATGCGGTGGAGGATTCGACGGCCCAACGCAGCCTAACGCGGCCCAACGCGGCCCAACGCGGCCCAACGCGGCCCAACGGGGGGGCGGCTGCGGCGGGCGAACGCGGCCCAACGGGGGGGGCGAACGCGGCGTAGGGCCGCGAAGGTCAGGGCGCCGGCCTCAGGGGCGCAGCCAGGCGATGCTCGGCCACGTCCATTCGGCCTGGGCGGCGGCCAGGAAAGCCGGATCCGTCTCGGCCTCGATCGGTATAGCCACCGAGTCTGTCGCATTCGAAGTCGCCGGCAGCTTGATCATCCGGCTCGTATCCCCGGTCGGTCCGGCGCCGATGAGCTCGTCCTGAGGCCAGTGGAACGCGCTCGGGACGATCATGATCCGCAGGTTATCGAGCCTGCCGGCAATGCGCAGGAGCATGTCCTTGTCGTCGGGCCGAACATCGCCCTCGGCGACGGCTCGGTCGAGGCGCATGGACCGCTCGGCCGGATCGAGATCCCCAAGCTCATCGATGATGGCCTGTCGACGCATGTCGCGGTCTCGGGAAGGGCGGTTGAACAGCATTTCGGAACTCCCCGCCGCCGGTGGCCTGGGAGCCTTCCCGGGCGGCGCCTTCACTATCTGGTGACTCTTTCGAGCCGCCTACCGGTTGCTACCCTCCGGTGGTAATTGTTAAGTTGCCAGGTACACGAATGGGTAGCAAGTACCAGCCCGTCTGGCGCATCAGATAGGCCATTGGTCCTGCTTCTCGGACCAGGCGTGCAGGGCTGCCGGGCCGACTCGCGGCCGGGCCGACTCGCGGCCGGGCCGGCGCGCGCCAAGCGAATCCGCGGCCGGGCCGGCGCGCCGGGCGAGTCTCAGGCTGTCGCGGTCAGGCCGTCTTCGGGTTCGCGTACCTGCGAGCGATGGATCCGGCCGCGGCGACCACCCGATCGCGCAGCTCGGCCGGTTCGAGGACCTCACCGTCGCCCCCGAGCATGAGCATCTGCATCTCGGCCGAGTCCATCTCTTCGAGCGTCAGCGATACCGTGAGCCAGCCATCGCCGTCCGGCTCGCCCGCCGCGTCGACGGCCGCCCGCGCCTGGGCCGTCCCCAGCGCCTGCGCGAGCTTCCAACCCATGTCGCGCTTCACCCTGACCAGCGCCCTGAATGACGGCACGCTCTCCTGGTACGCGGCGACAGAACGCTCCCAGTAGTCCGCAAGGTCGAAGTCGGCCGGGCGTTCGAAACGCTCCTCCAGCAGGGACAGCTCGACGATGCGGGCGACGCGGTACGTCCGGAAATCGGCGCCGCTTCGCGCGACCATGTACCAGATGCCGCCCTTGAGCACGACCCCGAGAGGGTCCACGGTTCGTTCCACGATCTCGTCGTCGGAGCCTCGCCGGTAGCGCATGGACAGCCGCCGATCCGACCACACCGCCTCGGCGATCGGCTGCAGATGGACGGCGGCTTCGGGCTGCTGGAACCAGCCCGGCGCGTCCAGATGGAAGCGCTGGCGGACCCGCGCGGCCCGGCCGCGCAGCTCCGGAGGAAGAGCCGCCAAGACCTTGAGCTGGGCGGCGGCCAGCACGGTCCCCAGCCCCAGCTCCGCGGCCGGTCCGGGGTAGCCGGACAGGAACAGCGTCTCGGCTTCTTCCGGCGTGAGCCCCGTGAGTTTCGTCCTGTAACCCTCCACGAGCTGGAACCCGCCGGTGGTCCCCCGGTCCGCGTAGACGGGGATCCCGGATGCGCTCAGCTCCTCCACATCGCGGTAGATGGTCCGGATGGACACCTCCAGCTCGTCGGCGAGCTGGCGGGCCGTCAGTCGACCGCGCGTCTGGAGAAGCAGGAGCACGGAGATGAGTCGGCTGGCTCTCATGGCAGCAGCCTAGCCGATCTTCCTGCCCTTTACCTGACATGTTTCGTCATGTATCGCCTGTAGTCTTCTCGATGCAGAGACGAAAGAGCCGGACCGAGGCATCTCGAACCGAACCCGCGTCCCCCAGGAGGAACCCGACCATGAGCCCGTTTGGACTGCTGCCGCCATTCGGTATCAACGACGAATATCAGCTGGCCGAAACCCGGGCCAGGGCCAGGATGCTGCGCGAGCAGTGGCGATCGGCCAACGCATCCCAACCGCAGGACGAACGTCACGGCATCGTGAAGCGGATCCGGGCGGTCGTCGGTCACTCGACGGTACGCCTGGGACACCGACTGGCCGGCCTGGAGACGGGTCCGGCGCGGGTCGGCGTTCGGACGCCGGAGACCGAACCCGGTTGCTGAACCGCGCGACGTTGCGTCCGGGGCAGATATCGTCGCGGATGTGGCGCAAGCCGCCAGGGTGGCGCAAGCCGTCCGAATCGGGCACTCTGGCGCCATGAAGCCACTCGCGGAAGCCGGCGCGGGGACGGGCCCGCACGATCCAGGCTCGGACGCTGCCGCGGAACGAGCCGGGATCGTCACGGATGCAGCCGCGGTCCCCCTCGAAACCCGATCCGGAACCACGATCCGGATCGGGACGGCATCCTGGACGGACCCCACGATGACGGCCCCGGGGGTCTTCTATCCCCGCGGCGCCGACTCGGCCGAGGAGAGGCTGACGTTCTACGCCGAGACGTTCCCCATCGTCGAGGTCGACGCCACGTACTACGCCCTCCCCTCCCCCCGGGTCGCCGAAGCATGGGTCGAACGTACGCCGCCCGACTTCACGTTCGACGCCAAGGCCTATGCCCTGATGACCGGCCAACCGAGCGAGACGAAGCGCCTGCCCAAGGACATCAGAACGGCGCTACCGGCCGAACTCGCGGCCAAGCCGCGGCTCTACGCCCGCGATCTTCCGGCCGAACTGCGCGACGGTATCTGGGACATGTTCCTGGCCGGACTCGAACCCCTGCGGGCCAGCGGCAAGCTCGGCTCGGTGCTGCTGCAGTATCCGCGCTGGTTCTTCCCGATCGGCGAGAACCGGGACCTGATCCTGGAGGCGCGGGCTCGCCTCGGCGCGGTGCGCTCGGCCGTGGAATTCCGCAGCGAGACGTGGTTCAACGACAAGAACCGCGACCGAACCCTGCGTTTCCTGGAGGACAACCGCATCCCGTTCGTGATGGTGGATGGGCCTCAGGGTCTGCGCAGCAGCGTCCCACCGATCGTCGCGGTGACTTCGCCGGATCTGGCGGTGGTCAGGTTCCACGGCCGGCGGGTCGAAACGTGGGAGGCGACCGGCATCCCCGTCGTGGAGCGATTCCGCTACCTCTACTCGCGCGAGGAGCTGGCGGAGTGGCTGCCGCGGATCCGCGAGGCCGCCGAGGACGCCCGCGAGATGCACGTCCTGATGAACAACTGCTACGCCAACTACGGCTCCACGAACGCGCGCGAACTGGCGGCGATGCTCGAGGAGGAACTTGGTGGGACGGCGGCGACGCAGCCTGACGGTGACATCCCGGCCGGGAACGACTAGGCCAAGACGCGGCAAACGGCCCGGGGAGGGGGGCCCGAGCCGTTTGCGGAGGAGCGCGCCGTCACTCGCGCTTTTGGAAACTTGTCTGGAGAATAGACCCACTGCGTTAACGGTCGGTCGAAGCTGGGCTCAGTTTCGCACCTTGATACCGGGCGGCGACTCCTCGCGCCCCGGCTCCCGCTCGGGGGCCACGGCGGCCGCTTCGACGGGCGCCCCGGGGTCTAGCATCTTCTCCGTCAACAGGACTTGACTCTCAGGCCGCCTGAGGGTCCAGGCTGCTCGCGTTGTCGTTCCGGGCCGGGGTGGTCCGGACCCAAGAGGAGTCGATGCGCAACCTGCTGCCGATCGGCCGGTTCTCGGAGATCTGCCGGCTCTCGGTTCCCACATTGCGTCACTACGACGAGCTCGGCTTGCTGCCGCCGGCGGCGATTGACCCGGACACGGGCTATCGCTACTACTCCCCGGCACAAGCCGCGGACGCCGAAAGGATCCGCGCGCTGCGTCTCCTGGAGATGCCGCTACCCGAGATTCGGACGATCCTTGCCGGCGACCCGGTGCGGACCAAAGCCGTCCTGGACGGCCACCGCCGCAGGCTCATCGAGCAGACGGATCGGCAGCGCTACGCCATCGCCCTCCTCGACTCGATGTTGCGCGAGGAGCCGGCTATGAGCTACGAAATCCATCTTCGGGAGACCCAGTCTCAGCTGTGCGCGACGCTCCGCGATCGGACCACGTGGGCCGACATCGGCCCCTTCGTCGGCGCGGGCATGGCCGAGTTGGCCGGCGCGGTCGCGAGCCAGGGCGCGCGGTTCGCCGGCCCGCCCTTCGTGGTCTACCACATGGCGAACGCGAGCGACGCCGAGATCGACCTGGAGGTAGGAGTGCCGGTCTCGGAGCCGGTCGAGCCGGTCGGTCGCGTCGGAAACGCCACGATCGAGGGCGGGCTCGCGGCGACCACGCTCCACTGCGGCGCCTACGAGGGCATCGGCGCGGCGTATCAGGCCGTGGCCGAGTGGCTCCAGGAGCACGGCCACGAGACCGCCGGCCCACCGCGCGAGATCTACCTCACCGACCCGAACCAGGTGACAGATCCCGGCGCCCTGCGCACCGAGATCGTCTGGCCGATCAAGTAGGAGGCGACGACGATGGTCAAGTCAGCTGCGCCGGCGGCGGCCGATCCGAGGACCCGCCTCAAGCCGCTTCTCGTTCCCGGCCGCGAGCCTGTCCTGGTGGATGTCCCGGAGGTCACCCTGATCGCCGTCGATGGCAAGGGCGGCCCAGAGACCGGCCCGGCCCAGGACGCCGGCTTCCAGGAGGGTCTCGGGGCGATCTTCTCGGTCGCCTACGGCCTCCATTTCGCTCTCAAGAAGGATGGCATCGAAAGGTCGTTGATGCCGCTCGAGGCCCTCTGGTGGAGCGACGGCGGCAGGCTGGATCTGACGCCAGGAGCGATGACCGATTGGAGCTGGCGCGCCTTCATGATCGTGCCGGACGAAGTCACGCCCGAACAATTCGATGCCATGTGCGTTGAGGCGACCCGCAAGAAGGACCTCCCCGGACTGGCGCGCTTGCGTCTGCAGCGATGGACCGAGGGGCGCTGCGCCCAGGTAATGCACGTCGGCCCCTACTCCGAGGAGAAGCCGACGATCGAGAGCCTGCACGCCTTCATCGAGGCCAACGGCTTGCGACTCCGCGGCTACCACCACGAGATCTACCTGGGCGACCCCCGCCGTTCGGCTCCGGAGAAGCTAAAGACGATCATTCGCCAGCCGGTGGAGTAGGCAGGGTTCCGGAGCCATGGCTCGGGCGGCCGCCGGCTCCGGAGCCCACCGGTTCCGGAGCCTTCGCCTCGGGCGGCCACCGGTTCCGGAGCCTTCGCTCGGGCTTGACCTCGCCGCGCTCGCCGATGCGCTGGCACCCGGCGACGCTCGCGGCTCCCGGCCTGCGGACGCGTCGGGTGGTCAGGGCGTGGCGGCCAGGGCGTGGCGGCCAGGGCGTGGCGGCCAGGGTACTTGCCCAATGTCAACCCGGGTAACGCTAAGCAACCGGTGCCGATGCCGGGCAGGCTCGCCGGATCCACCTGGAGGCACCGAATACGGAGTCCGCGCTCAGGCTGCGCGCCTCGGCGATGCGCGGTTGGGCGGATGTTGGGTCGCAGGGCCGCCGGCCCTGTTTAGCGCCACTCCGGCTGGCGTTGAGCAACTTCACGACCCGACGACAGCCGCGATATCGGCCGTGGCGCCGCCACAGGGCAGGGACCCGAGGCCGATCGCAGCGAGGTCGAGCCCGTCGTTGCGCCGACGGAGAAGGCATCTGGAGAATCAGGGGCCGAGGCGCCGCGGCTCGCACGGAAGTCCGAGCGAAGCGAGCGAAACACGGAGCGGAGCGTGCGTCCGCCCGGCCAAGCCGGAAGCCCGCCCCGCGATCCACGCTCCGGCAGAAAACCCCCAACGGCGAAGGGCGCGGCGAACGCGCGGCGAAGGCGCGGCGAACCCGCGGCGAGCCCGCCCCGGAATCAAGGCGCCCGGCAGGGAAACCGCCGGGCGCTTCGACTATGGACCGAAAAACCCTACTTGTCGCGCTCCGCCGCTCCCTTGAGGGCCGACTGGGCCGCCGCGAGGCGAGCCACCGGAACCCGGAAGGGCGAGCAGGACACGTAGTTGAGACCGATGTCGTGGCAGTACTGGATCGAGAGCGGATCGCCGCCGTGCTCGCCGCAGATGCCCACCTTGAGGTCTGGGCGGGTCTTGCGACCGAGCTTGACGGCCAGCTCCATCTCCTTGACGACCACCGGGTCGAGCGACTGGAAGACGTTGTACGGGAGGATCTTGTCCTCGACGTACTTGAGGAGGAACCCACCCTCAGCGTCGTCGCGGCTGTAGCCGAACGTCATCTGGGTGAGGTCGTTGGTGCCGAAGCTGAAGAACTGGGCCAGCTCGGCGATCTCGTCGGCGACCCAGCAGGCCCGCGGGATCTCGATCATGGTGCCGAACTTGTAGTCGATCTTGACGCCGGCGGCCTTGACCACGTTGACCGCCTCAGCCTCGAGGAGAGCCTGGGTGGCCTTGAGCTCGTTCACATGCCCGACGAGCGGGATCATGATCTCGGGCTTCGGGTCCTTCTTGGCCTTCTTCACGGCGACGGCCGCGTTGAGGATGGCCCGCGTCTGCATCTTCACGAAGTCGGGGATCATCAGGCCGAGGCGGCAACCGCGCAGACCCAGCATCGGGTTCTGCTCGTGCATGGACTTGATGGTGGCGAGCAGCTCGAGGTCCTTGGCCGTGGCCTTGCTACCGAGCTTGGTCACCTTGACCAGCTGGTCCTCGAGGTTCGGCAGGAACTCGTGGAGCGGCGGGTCGATCAGACGGATGACGACCGGCAGGCCGGACATCGCCGTGAGGATGCCCTCGAAGTCGCCCTGCTGGAGGACTTCGAGCTTGGCCATCGCCGCGTCGAACTGCGTGACGGCCTTCTTCTCCTCGGCGTCGATCTTGCCGCCGGCCGCGAGCTTGGCCTTGGCCCGGGTCGCGACGTTGGCCACGAGGATGGCGCCGCGGACGATCGCCAGGCGGTCGCCCTCGCGGAACATGTGCTCGGTCCGGCAGAGGCCGATGCCCTGGGCGCCCCAGGAGCGCGCCTGAGCGGCTTCTTCGGGCTTGTCGGCATTGGTCCAGACCATGAGCCTGCGGACCTTGTCGGCCCAGCCGAGGACGGTCTGCAGGTCCTTCTGGTCTTCGTAGCGGGCGACGACGGTCGGCAGAGCGCCCGCGAAGACCTCACCGGTCGAACCGTCGAGGCTGACGTAGGCGCCTTCCTTGATCGTCACGCCGTTGGCGGTGGCGGACTTGGTGGCGTAGTTGACTTCCAGCTCGGCGCAACCGGCGACGCACGGCTTGCCGATCTGGCGCGCGACGACCGCGGCGTGCGAGGTCGCGCCGCCCTTGGCGGTCAGGATGCCCTGGGCGACGGCCATGCCGTGGAAGTCGTCCGGGGACGTCTCCTCGCGGATGAGGATGACCTTCTCGCCCCTGGCGGCCCAGGCGGCGGCCACGTCGGCGTGGAAGACGGCCTTGCCGACCGCCGCGCCCGGGGAGGCGTTGAGGCCCTTGGCCATCTTCCTGGCGGCCTTGAGCGCGACCGGATCGAAGGTGTCGCGGAGGAGCTGGTCGACCTGGGCAGGCTCGATGCGAGCCAGCGCTTCGTTCGACGTGATCAGCTTCTCCTTAACCATGTCGATCGCGATCTTTACCGCGGCGGCGGCAGTTCGCTTGGCCGAGCGGGTCTGGAGCATGTACAGGCGACCGCGCTCGATCGTGAACTCGAGGTCCTGAACGTCGCGGTAGTGCTTCTCGAGCTTCTCGGCGATCTTCTTGAACTCGGCGTAGGCCTTGGGCATGTCCTGGGCCAGCTGGGCGATCTTGGCCGGGGTGCGGATGCCCGCGACCACGTCCTCGCCCTGGGCGTTGACCAGGTACTCGCCGTAGAGGACCTTCTCGCCGGTGTTGGGATCGCGGGTAAAGGCGACGCCGGTGCCTGAGTCGTCACCCATGTTGCCGAAGACCATGGTCACGACGTTGACGGCGGTGCCGAGGTCGTGGGCGATCTTCTGGCTGTTGCGGTAGTCGTTGGCGCGCTTGCCGAACCAGGATGCGAAGACGGCCTTGATGGCCAGGTCCAGCTGCTCGTTCGGGTCATCCGGGAATGCGCGGCCGAGCGTGCTCTTGACGATCTTCTTGTACTCGACTACGAGCTTCTTGAGGTCGTCGACGTCCAGGTCCGTGTCCTTGGCGTCCTTGCCGTGCCGCTTCTTGGCCTCGTCCAGGGCCTCGTCGAAGCGGTTGTAGGCGACGTCGGAGCCGTCCTTGCTCTTGACGATGTGGGCCGGGACATCGAGAACGATCCGGCCGAACATGCTGATGAAGCGGCGGTAGGCATCCCAGCCGAAGCGCTCGTTGCCGGAGCCGGCGATGAGGCCCTGGAGGGTGGACTCGTTGAGGCCGAGGTTGAGGACCGTGTCCATCATGCCCGGCATCGAGAACTTGGCGCCGGAGCGGACCGAGACCAGGAGCGGGTTGGTCGCGTCGCCGAGACCCTTGCCGGTCTGCTGCTCGACGACCTTGACGGCGGCCAGAACGTCGTCCCAGAGGCCGGCGGGCAGCTGCTTGCCGGCGGAGAAGTAGTCGTTGCAGGCTTCGGTGGTGATGGTGAAGCCGGGAGGGGTGGGAAGGCCGGCGTTCGTCATCTCGGCGAGCCCGGCGCCCTTGCCGCCGAGCAGGTCCTTCATGTTGCCGTTGCCCTCGGCCTTGCCGCCGCCCCAGGCGTAGATGTAGCGCTTGGCGGCTTTGTACGTCTTGGTGCCAGAGTCGGCCATGGGGGTTTCACTCTCCTTGGAATGCCCGGGATTGCCGCGCCGCAGGCGGCGGGGAAGCGCCCTGGCGTGCGATCACACAATGTCGGGCTCGATTGTACAGGGGTCGATGCCCGTCCCTCCCGGCTGACGGGCACGGCGAGACGGTATTTCGGTCCCGCCCGGACCGGCCATTCGGCCCGAAAGCGGGTCTAGGACGCCGAACGGCCCTCGATCCAGGACAGCCAGGCCTCCATTCCCTCCCCCGTCGTTGCCGAGAGGCCGAGGATCGGCACGCCTGCGTTGAGGAGACGGACGTCGGCCTCGAAGCCGGCCCGGTCGAACGAGAGGTACGGCGCCAGGTCGATCTTGTTGAGGAGCAGCAAGTCCGCGGCCGTCACCAGGTAGGGATGCTTGGCCGCTTTGTCGTCGCCCTCGGTGAGGCTGAACAGGCCAACCTTCGCCGACTGCCCAAGGTCGAAGCCGACCGGGCAGATGAGGTTGCCGACGTTCTCTATGAACAGGACGTCCACGCCGGTCAGGTCTATCTGCCCGAGCGCATCGCGCACCTGTCCAGCCTCGAGATGGCAGCCCTCGCCGGTCGAGATCTGGACGACCCGATCGCACCACCGGGCCAAACGGTCGCCGTCGCGCCGAGTTGCCAGATCGCCCACCAGAACCGCCGGCCGGCGGCGGCCTTTCAGGGCCCGGAGGGTGGCCTCCAGCAAGGCCGTCTTGCCGCTGCCGGGCGCGCCGATCAGATCGACGGCCATGATGTCGCGGCGTTCCAGCTCGGCGCGAACGCCGGCGGCAATGCCGTCGTTGGTCTCCAGGACGCGCTGATTGATGGGCAGACGCTGCGTGCTCATGGGTCTAGTCTGCGCCTTCATCGACGGTGATGGCGATCAGGTTCAGTTCGTCCGTTCCCTCGGGACGGGCGACGGTTCCGCCGCAGGCGCAGTCCTCGAAAGGCGTGTCGGATTCCCAGACTCGCCCGCAGTCGGGGCAGGTCAACGTCCAGGGCCTCCGCTCGATCAGGAGAAGTGACCCTTCCAGGACCGTGTCCAATGTCACAGCCTGCCAGGACATCTGTAGAGCCTCCGGCTCTATGCCCCGCAGTGCGCCCACCACGATCTCGACCCGGTGGACCTTCGCCCCTTCCGGCACGTGACGCTTAACCTGGTCGGCCAGGGCTTCTGCTATCGAAAACTCATGCACTCTGTGAATCCTAGCCCAGTTCCGTAGGCAGGGGGCCGAAACTACCGTAGTTAGTGAGACAGTCCCAAACAGAGGGAGACTTTCCTCCCGAATAGAAGTGCCGTCTCGCGGGGCCCTCCGGGCCCTTTCCCATCTAGGCTGCTGATAGCTCGTCCATGCGCAAGTTAGCGCACAGGAAGGCCGGCCCCGGGGCCGTGACCACCGGCGTCCCAAGGCGGAGAAGATGGCGCACATTCTTCTGGTAGACGACGACGTGGATCTGGTCGCCGAAAACGCGGAAGCGATCGAGACGCTCGGCCATTCCGTCACCTGCACGGCGTCGCCGGAGCAGGCGGTCGAATCGGCGAAGATGCACACGCCGGACCTGGTGGTTCTCGAGGCCTTGTTCGGACACGAGTTCACGGGCGTGACGCTGGCCGAGACGCTGGCCGAGACCTACCCGGATCTGCCGATGATCATGCTCACCCGTGCCGATGAAGAACTGACGCCCGATGAATTGGCTCGTCAGGATCGCGACGGCGGCTGGGTGCCAGTACAGCGCTATCTCGCCAAGCCGGTGCTCAGCGACGTCCTCACGTACGAAATCGAGCATCTGCTGCCAGCCGCCCATCAGTGAAGTTCTCCGACCTTTACGCCGGCCTCATCGTCCTGCCGGTCATCCTGGGCGCGGTTGCCTTCCTGATCGATAGGACGTCGTCCCGGAACCTGCTCGTCGTCGCGGGCAGCCTGGTCGTGGCCGGACTGACCATCGCCGTCGCCCTCGCCTTCGGCGGGGGTGACTCGGTCTTCTTCGGCCTGCCGGGCGGCGTCGAACCGGGCTACCTGCTCATCGCCGGCGAACTGGCCCTCACGGTGTTCGTAATCGGCATCAGCGTCTACCACCGCCGCTGGCTGGCCGTTGCCCTGGCCACGGGCCAGCTCGCGATCGCGATCTACCTTGAGCTGAGCGGCCGCATGCCGGAGCCGGACCCGTCGCGCCTCTTCTGGTTCGATCGGCTGTCGCTGGTGCTGGTGCTCGTGGTCGGCATCATCGGCCCGCTGATCTGCATCAACGCCATCGGCTACATGCGTGACTACCACCGCGCCAGCCCCCAGCTGAAAGGGCGTCGAAACGTCTTCTTCGGCCTGCTCTTCCTGTTTCTGTCCGGCATGTTCGGGCTGGTGGCCTCGAACTACCTGCCCCTGATGCTCTTCTTCTGGGAGGTGACGACGATCTGCTCGTTCCTCCTGATCGGCTACACGCGCACCGACGAAACCATCGGCTACGCGTTCCGGGCCCTGAACATGAACCTGGTCGGCGGCATCGCCTTCGGCCTGGCCATCGCCCTGCTCGCCGACCAGAAGGGTGGCCTCGACCTGTCGGTGCTCACCCACCAGCCCGCCGTCGGTGTACTCATGCCGGCAGTGGCCCTCCTGGCCCTCGCCGGCATCACCAAGTCGGCCCAGATGCCGTTCTCGTCCTGGCTCCTCGGAGCCATGTTCGCCCCCTCCCCGACGTCCGCTCTTCTCCACTCCAGCACGATGGTGAAGGCGGGCGTCTTCCTATTGCTGCGCCTCTCGCCCGCCATGGGCGGGACCCCGGTCGGCTACATGGTCGCGGCCGTGGGCTTGCTGACCTTCATCTTCGTGTCGCTGGTGGCGGGCACGGAGGCGAACACCAAGAAGGTCCTCGCCTACTCGACCATCGGCACCCTGGGGCTGATCGGCGGCTGCGCAGGCATCGGCACGCCGGAACTGGCCTGGGTCGGGGTCATGCTGATCATCTTCCACGCCCTGGCGAAGGGCCTCCTCTTCTTGACGGTGGGCACGATCGAGAACCGCCTCTATACCAAGAACATGGAGAACTTCGACGCGCTGCTGAGCCTCATGCCGCGCGTCAGCAGCCTGGTGCTGATCGGCATCGCGGGCATGTTCATCGCCCCGTTCGGGATGATCGTGGCCAAATGGAGCGCCATTCGCGCCTTCCTCGAAGTCCCCGGCATCACGGGCGCGGCGGCCATCCTGGTCCTGGCCTTCGGCAGCTCGCTGACCATCTTCTACTGGGGCAAACTGCTGATCAAGGTCATGTCGGCCCGGCGCCAGACCGACTACGAACGGTCCATCGAGCGCCGCGTCACCCGCTACGAATGGGCGTCCGAGACCGCGATGGCGGTGGGCGTGCTCGCCGCGACCTGCCTGATCGCCCCCATCTCAAACCACGTTGTCGGGCCGTGGGCACTGAGCGCGTTCTCGGCCGCGCCGCGGGTCTTCCTGGCCATCGATCCGGCCACGCTGCTGCTGATGATGTCGGCGGTGGTGTTCCTGCCCGCCCTGGCCTGGTGGTCGTGGCGTCACCCCACCTACGACCACGCCGACTTCTACGCCAGCGGCCGCTCCGCCAACGCGGGCCACGTCATGGGCGCCGCCATGGGCGGCATCCACCGCGTCACGCTGCGTGGCTACTACCTCAACGGCGTTGTCAACGGCGGCGTCGTCTTCCGGGTCGGCACCCTGGCCTGCGCCGCCCTGATCGTGGTGATGGTCGCCACCGGACTGGCGGCGATCTGATGACCACCGCCCTTTGGGGTCTGCTCTTCCTCGCCTGCGCGCCCGTGTTCGGCGGCCTGGTGGCCGGCGTAGACCGCGTCGCTACCGCCCGAATGCAGCGCCGCGTGGGACCGCCGCTCCTCCAGCCGTTCTACGACGTCGCCAAGCTCTGGCAGAAGCAGTCGCGCCAGATCAACCCGATCCAGGAGCCGCTGCTGGTGGCCCACGTGGTCATGATGGCCGCGTCCGGGGCATTTCTCCTGGGCGGCACCGACATCGTCTTCGTGACGTTCGTCTTCGCTCTTGCGGCCCTGCTGCTGGTCCTGGCGGCCGGCTCCGCCAACTCGCCGTACAGCTTCACCGGCGCCGAGCGCGAGCTCATCGTGCTTCTGGCCGCGGAGCCGTTCTTCATCCTGATGACGGTCGCGATTTGCAAGGTGACCGGAGCCAACACCTATGCCGGAGTCCTGGCCTCGCCCCAGTTGGTGGCGCTGCAGCTGCCGGGCGTCGTCCTGACGTTCCTGCTGGTGGCCACCATCAAGCTGCGCAAATCCCCGTTCGACATCTCCGTCTCGCATCACCCCCATCAGGAGCTCGTCAAGGGCCTCACCACGGACATGTCGGGCCGGCTCCTGGCCTACGTCGAAGTCGCGCACTGGTACGAGAGCGCACTGCTCGCCGCCTTCACGGTCCTGCTCTTCAACTGGAACGTGGCCCTGGGCATCGCCGCCTTCGCCTTCGCCTACCTGCTCGAGCTGATCGTTGACAACTCCACATCTCGAGCGAAATGGCAGCTGGTGCTGCGATCGGCCTGGATGGCGACGCTGGTGTTCTGCGGCGGTAACGTCCTGGCCGTGTTCGTGGTGGGGAGGTAGCCGTGTCGGTATTCAGCCGCTCGCCCTGGATCCTCCACTACGACGCCTCCAGCTGTAACGGCTGCGACATCGAGGTCCTGGCCTGCCTGACCCCGCTCTACGACGTGGAGCGGTTCGGTGTCATCAACACCGGCAACCCCAAGCATGCCGACATCTTCCTCGTCACGGGCAGCGTCAACGAACGAAATATCGAGATCGTGAAGAACCTGTACGCGCAGATGGCCGAGCCCAAGGTTGTCGTCGCGGTTGGCGCCTGCGCCTGTTCGGGCGGAATCTTCGCCCGGGCCTACAACGTCCAGGGCGGCATCGACGGGGTGATCCCGGTGGACGTGTACGTGCCCGGATGCGCAGCCCGCCCCGAAAGCATCATCGACGGGGTGGTGGCCGGCATCGAGGCCCTCGAAGAGAAACGGAAGAAGACCGCCTGATGGACAGCGCCGCGTTCCTCGCCCGGGTCGAGGAGTTCCACAAGGCCGGCCGCCGGCTGGCCCTCATCAACGTCACCACCCTCATGGCCGCGACCCCGGAGGAGGAAGGGGCCTTCGAGATCGCGTGGGCCTTCGCCGCTCCGGCTCCGGAGGGCGCCGCGGATCGAGCCGGGGCCGCCGACGTCGAGTACATCCGTGAGCGGATCGCGCCCGAGGAACAAGTACCCAGCATCTCGGAGTACTTCGGGGCCGCCTTCCTGTACGAGAACGAGATGCGCGAACTGTTCGGCATTGACGTGACCGGCATCGTCGTGGACTTCAAGGGCCAGCTCTACAAGACGGCGACCAGGGTTCCCTTCTCGCATCGAGCGGTCAAGGCTCGCCTGGACGCCATGGGCGGGTCGGCCCCCGCGCCGAAGGCGCACGCATGAAGCGCACCATCATCCCCATGGGTCCGCAGCACCCGGTGCTGCCCGAGCCGATCGTCCTGGACCTGATCCTCGAAGACGAGAAGGTCGTGGACGCGGTTCCGACCATCGGCTACATCCACCGCGGCCTCGAGATGATGGTCGAGCGCGTCGAGTACACGGAGATGGGCTTCGTGGTGGAGCGCATCTGCGGCATCTGCAGCTTCATGCACGGCATGGGCTACGCCGTCTCGCTCGAATCGATCATGAACGTCGAAGTGCCCGAACGAGCCCGCTGGCTGCGCCTCATCTGGGCCGAGATCTCGCGAATCCAGAGCCACCTCTTGTGGTTGGGCCTCGGCGCGGACGCCTTCGGCTTCGAGAACCTGTTCATGCAGGTCTGGCGTATGCGCGAGGAGATCCTCGACATCTTCGAGCAGACCACAGGCGGTCGAATCATCCACTCGGTTAACCGCATCGGCGGCGTCAGGCGCGACATCTCCGACGCCGATCTGGTGGCGATCCTGGCCAGGCTGCGCGAACTGGGCCGCTCGTTCAAGGAGGCCTCGGCGGTCTTCGGCACGGACCCGTCGATCAACCACCGCCTCGGCGGCGTCGGCGTGCTGAGCGCCCAGGACGCCCGAGAGGTGGACGCCGTCGGGCCCATGGCCCGCGCATCCGGGATCGCCATGGACACTCGCCTCGGCGGCGCTTACATGTACGACCAGGTCGACTTCGAGCCGGTCGTCGAAACGGCAGGCGACTGCCTGGCCCGCGTCGTGGTCCGCATGCGCGAGATCGAGCAGTCGATCGTGATCATCGGCCAGGCGATCGAGAAGATGCCCAAGGGCGAGAACCTGCCGATCGAGAACCGGCCCCGTGGCCTCCCCGCCGGCGAGGTCTTCACCCGGCTCGAGCAGCCGCGCGGCGAAGTCCTCTACTACATCAAGGCCAACGGGACCAAGAACCTGGAGCGGTTCCGCGCCCGCACGCCCACCTTCGCCAACATCCCGGCCATGATCAAGCTGGTCAAGGGCTGCGATCTGGCGGACGTGCCGAACATCATCCTGACCATCGACCCTTGTATCAGCTGCACGGAGCGCTGAGATGGCCAACCCTTTCCGCCTGCCCATGGCCGGCCGATCGCTCCGCAACCTGTTTTCCCGGCCCGCCACGCGCCGTTACCCGGCCGAGGTCCGGCCGCGCTTCGTCGGGTCGCGCGGCATGATCGTGTTCGACGTCGAGACCTGCAACTACTGCATGCTCTGCATGCGGCGTTGCCCCGCGGCTGCGATCCACGTCAGCCGCGAGGAAAGGCTCTGGTCCATCGAGCATCTCCGCTGCATCGCCTGCAACGCCTGCGTCGAGGTCTGCAACAAGAAGAGCCTCACGATGAGCAATGAGCCGCGCCGGCCCCACACCCCGGCCGACGCGGTGGACGGACACCGGCCCGGCCACGAAGAGTGGCGCATGCCAGCGCCCGAGGTGCCGTGCGAGACGGCCGGAGCACCGGCCGAATAACTCCGCAACGAGAATCATCTGCGCCAGGCCTCGCGCATTACGAGGCGGGACGGGCTATGGAGTGACAGTCAGCTTTCCGTCGGCGACAACCTCGGAACCGACGGTCAGCTTGATCTCGTACGTCCCGGGCTGAGTGAAGGTGTCCTTGAAGTCGTGGGCGCTGCTGGTGCAGTCGTACCCAGCGTAGTTGGACGAGTCCCAGTTCAGCGTGCCCAGCGACACGCCATCCTTGAAGTCCTCCTCGATTACCTTCTCCGAGCTGCTCATGGTGTGCGACCAGACCACCATCACGTACACGGAGTCTCCGGCCTTGATGCTGCTGACCTGATTGGCGACCTTGCAGTTGTCGGTGGCCGTCTGGCCGGTGGTGCTGAAGACGACCTCGCCGCGGTGGCTGGGGTTGATTATGCTGACGACGATCGCCAGGGCGAAGAACGCAACGACAGCCACGACGAGGCCGATCACGATCTTGCGCAGGCGGCTCCTGGGCGCCTTGGGCGGCGCGACCCAACCCGGCGCCTGGCCCCAGGCCGGTGCCTCCGGCGCGCCCGGCATGAACGGAGCGGCCGGCGGAGGCGGAGGGGGAGGGGGTGGAGTCTGGCCGGCGTTCGGGTCGGAGAACGGCGGGACTGGTGCGTTCGGATCCACTGCAATCCCCTTTGTCGTGCGGTCAGAGGCAGCGCCGTGTGTGGCGCAGGGCAGAGCAAAGGATGGTGCCCGAAGGGGCCATCGGTCAACCCGTTCCGCGGGGAGACCACGCAACGCGGCCGAAGGCCACGGAACGCCGCTGACGGCGACGGAAGTGCCTCCGTCCGGTGCGGTCCACGAACGGGGCGTGCAATCTCACCGACGGCGGGGCTAGTCTTCCGGCGTGCACGCCCCGGTCCCACCCATACTCCGAGCGCTCCTCGCGTCGGCGGCCGCTCTGACGCTGCTGTTCACGCTGCCGGGCGTGTCGGTCGGTAAGGGCACGGTCCGCGGCCCGGACGGCTCCCCTGCCCCGCCGGTTCTGGCGGCGCCGGGGCCGAGCGGCGCGGCGGCAACCGAAGACGCGCTCGCGGCCACCACGAGCGCCGTGGCAGAGTTGATCCCCATGGTGCCGATCGTGAGCTTCTGGTCGGACGAGCGATCCATCACCACCGAAGCGCTGCGGCGGCTGGTCGACAATCCGATCGACGTCGGGCCGGGGCGGCGGACCGTGGCCGTCAGCAATGCCGACCTCGAGCCCCTGGCCGCAGTCCTGGGCCTGAGTTCGACCACGGCCATGGCGATGCCGGCCGAGGACGTGAAGCGGCTCGTCAAGGCGATGCCGGGCTCCCTGGGGATCGTTCGGGCCGACGACGTCACGCCGGACGTGCGGGCCCTCTCCGTGGACGGCGTCGAGCTGTTCGGCGTCGACCGCACCTGGCGGCTGACGGCCTGGCCGCTGATCGTCCGCGAGCCCGGGGTCACGTCCGCATTCTCGGCCGGGCGAACCTGGACCCTCGCCGCCGGCGGCGACGTGATGCTCGACAAGGCCGTGTACGCCCAATCGATCATCAGGAAGCATGGCGTCGACTACGCCTGGGACGGCGGCACGGCCGCGATAGACAGGACGTACTGCTGCGGCTGGGGCCACAAGCCGATCGTAGCGGGGCACCGAACCGGGCAGGAGGGAGCCTTCGGCGACACGTTCCGTAACGCCGACCTGGCGATCGTCAACCTCGAATCGCCCGAGCCGAATCGCTTCCGCTATCACGCCTCCGGTTTCGTTTTCACCGGCAGCCCCGCTCTTCTGGCCGGGCTTCGGAACGCCGGCATCGACGTCGCGGGGCTGGCCAACAACCACCTCGGCAACGGCGGGAGGCAGGGCATCCTGGACACGATCGCCAACCTCAACAAGGTGGGCGTGGGCCATGCCGGGGCCGGAGTCAACTCCACCGCCGCCCGAAAGCCAGCCTGGGTCCAGGCGGGCGGGTTGCGTGTAGCCGTTCTGGCCTACTGCTGGATCGACCCTGCCTCCTACTGGGCGAGCAGCTCGGGCCCCGGTTCGGCGGGCTATTCCGTCCGCAACATCGTTCGAGATATCAAAGCCGCTCGGGCCGGCGGCGCCGACTATGTGATCGTCATGCCCCACTGGGGGACCGAGTACACAGACCGCGTCGCCGCCCAGCAACGCACGGACGCGAAGAAGATGGTTGCTGCCGGCGCCGATCTGATACTGGGCAGCCACTCGCACTGGGTCGGGCCTTTCGAGCAGATCTCCGCCGGCCACTACGCGTTCTACTCGCTGGGGGACCTGATCTTCGATTGGACGCACGACCAGCGGACGCAGGAGGGCGTCGTGGTCGAGATGACGTTCTCGGGCACGCGGCTCGTCCAGCTGGACCTCCTGCCCACCCTGATCATCGCCGGCCAGCCGAACTTCCTCGATCCGGCCGGCGACGGCAAAGTCGTGCTGGGTCCGGTCCGCCGGACGTCCGAGCCGCTGCTCCACTGGTAGGCGGCCGGTACGCTCTGAACCGAGGCCGATTCGCTGGTAGGCTGACTCCTGCGCCCGGGCGCGACTCCCCACCCGTTCGAGGGGAGCAGGTGACCTTCGGCCCAAGCGATTGGGGCAGACTGGTCGGTGTCCGCGGCGCACGGTTATGCGAGTATTTCGCTAAGTATTACCGCGCCAGAGTCAATTTGCGGGCGAAAGGCCACAACGCCGCCGCAGCATTCGGAGTGAGATGCATCCCATCGTAGCCAGGGCCCAGCTGTCGCCCAACGTCACCCGCCTAGTCGTCGAAGCTCCCCGCATCGCCGAGATCCGCCAGCCCGGCCAATTCGTGATCGTCCGGCGCGGCCCCGGCGCCGAGCGCATCCCACTCACCATCGCCGACGTGGACAAGGCGGCCGGCACCATCTCCCTGGTCATCCAGGCAATCGGCAAGAGCACCCATGAGCTGACCGGCCTCCAGGTCGGCGACGCCATCACCGACATCGCCGGCCCGCTCGGCACGCCGACCCATCTGCTGGACTCCGGCCACGCGGTCTGCGTCGGCGGCGGCGTAGGCACTGCCGTGGCCTACCCGATCGCTCAGGCCCTCTCGAAGAACGGCGTCAAGGTCACGAGCATCATCGGCGGCCGCTCCAAGGAGTGGGTCATCTACGAAGACGAACTGCGCGCCGTCGGCGACGTGATCGTCTGCACGGACGACGGCTCTTACGGCCGGCCCGGATTCGTGACCGAGGCTCTCAAGGATCTGTGCGAGGCCGGCGGCATCGACGAGGTCTTCGCCATCGGCCCGGTGCCGATGATGCGGGCCTGTTCCGAGCTGACCCGTCCGTTCGGCATCAAGACGACCGTTTCGCTCAACTCGATCATGATCGACGGTACGGGCATGTGCGGTGGCTGCCGCGTCTCGATCGAGGGCAAGAGCCAGTACGCGTGCTGCGACGGACCGGAGTTCGACGGCCACAAGGTGGACTTCCGCCAGCTGGCCGATCGCCTCAACACCTACCGAGAATTCGAACAGGCAGCGCTCGAGAAGTGGACTGCAAGCCATTCTGGCGCGGCCGAATTGGCTTTGACCGAACCCGGCCGGCCGGCTTCGGCTGGATCGGAGGCGCACCGATGAGCGACCTGAACCCGATGGACGAGATCGCCAACACCCTGGCCGGACGCTCCGCCTCCAACCATGAGCCGCTCCCCAAGAAGGAGCGCATGAAGATCGATCGCCACGGCATGATCGAACAGGACGCCATGGCGCGGGCCCGCAACTTCGCCGAGGTCAACCTGGGCTACACAGAGCAGCTGGCCATCCTCGAGGCCGACCGCTGCCTGCAGTGCCCCAAGCCCTACTGCATCGACGGCTGCCCGGTCTCGGTCAATATCCCGAACTTCATCCGCCTGCTCGGCGACGGCGACATCAAGGGGGCTGCCGATTCCCTTCTCGGCGACAACGCCCTGCCCTGCGTCACCGGCCGCGTCTGCCCGCAGGAAACGCAGTGCGAGCAGGTCTGCCTGCGCGGCAAGACCGGCACGCCGGTGGCGATCGGCCACCTCGAGCGCTTCGTCGCCGACTGGGCCATCAACAATCGCGGTGCCTTCGAGCAGGCCCACCCGGCGCCCTCCGGCAAGAAGGTCGCGATCGTGGGCTCTGGCCCGGCCGGCCTCACCGCCGCCGGCGAGCTGATCAAGCGCGGCCACCAGGTCACGATCTTCGAAGCCTTCCACGCGGCCGGCGGGGTTCTGATCTACGGCATCCCGGAGTTCCGCCTGCCCAAGGACATCGTCCAGAAGGAAGTGGACCGCCTGGTCGCCGACGGCGTCGAGATCGTGCCGAACTCGATCATCGGCAAGACCTATACCCTGCCCGAGCTGCGCGAGAAGTTCGACGCGGTCTTCGTGGCCGTAGGCGCGGGCCTGCCGGTCTTCATGAACGTCCCGGGAGAGAACCTCAAGGGCGTCTACTCGGCCAACGAGTACCTGACTCGCGTAAACCTGATGGGCGCCTGGGATCCCAGCTCCAACACCCCCGTGCTGCACGGCCAGCGCGTCGCGGTCGTGGGCGGCGGCAACGTCGCCATGGACTCGGTCCGAACCGCCCGCCGTCTCGGCGCCGAGGAGTCGGTCTGCGTCTACCGGCGCTCCCGCAACGAGTTACCGGCCCGAGCGGAGGAAGTCCACCACGCCGAACAGGAAGGCGTCCGCTTCGAATTCCTGACCGCCCCGGTCGAAGTGCTCGGCGACGAGAAGGGATGGGTCAGCGGCCTCAAGTGCGTTCGGATGGAACTCGGCGAGCCCGACGCCTCCGGTCGCCGGCGCCCCGTCGAGATCCCCGGCTCCGAGTTCATCTTCCCCTGTGACATGGTCGTAGTGGCCATCGGGACGCGATCCAATCCCCTGCTCACGGCCACGTCGCCGGACCTTCGGGTCAACAAGTGGGGCTACATCGAGGTCGACGAGAACCTCCAGACCTCGATGCCCGGCGTGTTCTCCGGCGGCGACATCGTGCGCGGCGCGGCCACGGTCATCCTGGCCATGGGCGACGGCAAGAAGGCCGCGGCCAACATCAACCGCTATCTGGCGGGCGAGCTGCCGGCCCCCGGCGAGGCGGTGGCACTCGAGTCCTGAGGCTGCGTCGCGGGCGGCCGATAGCTTCGTTGTCGGTTGCGGTGCTCGCTCACAGGCGTCAGAGCCTGCTCGCTCCGCTCCTCGCCTCCGCCTTGCTCTCGGCTCGCCGGCTCCGCGAACGTCGTAACGGGCGGGCTGCGTCGCGGGCGGCCGACGGCTTCGTTGTCGGTTGCGGTCCTCGCTCACAGGCCTCAAAGCCTGTTCGCTCCGGTCCTCACCTCCGCCTTGCTCTCGGCTCGCCGGCTCCGCGAACGTAGTAACGGGCGGGCTGCGTCGCGGGCGGCCGATGGCTTCGTTGTCGGTTGCGGTGCTCGCTCACAGGCGTCAGAGCCTGCTCGCTCCGCTCCTCGCCTCCGCCTTGCTCTCGGCTCGCCGGCTCCGCGAACGTCGTAACGGGCGGGCTGCGTCGCGGGCGGCCGACGGCTTCGTTGTCGGTTGCGGTCCTCGCTCACAGGCCTCAAAGCCTGTTCGCTCCGGTCCTCACCTCCGCCTTGCTCTCGGCTCGCCGGCTCCGCGAACGTAGTAACGGGCACCACCGCCAGATCCACCACGCCGCGGCCGCCAGGACGACGACCGCCACCGCGCTGAGCTGCGTCAGCCACGAGAAAAGCCAGAGCAAGCTGCCGAGGTACGCGGCCACGATCACGCGCGTCCGCGACGGCTCCGAGAGGCCGCCGGCCAGGACCCAGCACATGAACGGGAAGACGAGCGCGGCGTCGTAGCCCCAGGAGCGTGGGCCGGCGGCCAGGCCGATCAGGCACGCCGCGGCAGCCGCTTCGGCGATGGGCGCACGCCGAAGGCCCGGGACAGCCGCGAGTGCCAGCGCCGCGCCCCCGGCGAGGGGCAGCAACGTCGCCACTCCCCCAGGCAGCGGCAGCCGGCCGATCAGGCCCGGCAGGCTGATCGCCTTGTCGGCGTTGCGGGCGGCGTCGGCCGGGAGCCACGTTCGGGCCCCATCCAGCCACACGGACAGCCACCCCCAGTCGCCGCCGGACGCCGCCACGGAAAGGAGAAACGCCACTCCCCCGGCGGCGAGGACGACTGCCAGCTCGCGCCACCGAGCGCGAACGAGGAACAGCCCCACGAAGCCCAGGGCGAGCGTGGGCTTGTACCACAGCAGTCCCGCGGCCAGACCCGCGACCCACGGCCGCCCGCTCGCCAGGCCCCAGATCGCGACCATCGCCAGGAGCAGCGCGAACGGGGCGTTCTGGCCCGTGACGATGGACGCGGTGGATGGAGCCCAGGCCAGCGAGGCGAGGATCGCCAGCTCCGGCGTCAGCCCGTAAACCCGGGCGGCCAGCGCGCCGGCCGCCGCCAGGCAAAGGACCATCAAGCCAGTCTCGACCCAGAACGAGATGTCGATCGGCAGCTGGGCCAGCGGCCAGAACAGCCAGGCCGACGCGGGCGGATAAGCCCAGAACGCGGCCGGGAGCTGGTGCGCCTCCTGCCAGGCCACGTGGCGGCCGGCGTCGACGAGGTCCGTGCCGCCCACGGTGGCGCCCGCGGCCCAGATCGCGCTCCAATCGTGCCAGTGATTGAGCGGGGCGCCGATGATCGGCACGACGCCCATGACGAACAGGCCGATACCCCAGAGCCGCACACGCCCGGCCCCGAGCCTCAGTGCCTGAGCCACTCCCATCTTCTCCGGCATACCCGCACTCTAGCGGGTGGCGGCCAGCCCGATCGCCTCGCCGGGCGGCCCGGCGGCGACCCCCGGCCGCGCGCTCCCCTACCCCCGGGCTTTCGCCAGGCGCTCCATGATCAGCGGCTTGATCTGGCTCAGGTCGACGCGGACCTGCTCCATGGAGTCGCGATCGCGGACCGTGGCCTTGCCGTCCTCGAGGGACTCGACGTCGATCGTGACGCACCATGGCGTCCCGATCTCGTCCTGGCGCCGGTACAGCTTGCCGATGGCGGCCGTATCGTCGTAGACGGCCATCATGTCCGTGGCCAGGTCGGCGCGCAGGGCGTGGCACTTCTCCACGATTTCGTCGCGCTTCTTGAGCAGCGGCAGGACCGCCACCTTGTACGGCGCCAGATCCGGGTTGAAACCCAGAACGACGCGCTTTTCGCCGCGGACTTCTTCCTCTCGATAGGCGTCGATCAGGAATGTGAACGCGGCGCGATCACCGCCCGCGGAAGTCTCGACGATCCAGGGCACGTACTTCTCTTCGGTCGCCGGGTCGAAGTACTCGAGGTTCTCGCCGGTCGCCTCCTGGTGCCGGCCGAGGTCCCAGTCGCCGCGGTTGTGGATGCCTTCTAGCTCCTTCCAGCCGAATGGGAAGCGGTACTCGATGTCCCACGCCTCCTTGGCGTAGTGGGCCAGTTCGTCGGGGCGATGCTGGCGGAAGCGCAGCCGGGCCGGATTGACGCCGTAGCGCTCGTACCAGGCCTTGCGGCGCGGCTTCCACTCGCTGAACGCGGCCGCGGCCGTCTCGGGCTTGACGAAGTACTGCATCTCCATCTGCTCGAACTCGCGCATCCGGAAGACGAAGTTGCCGGGGCTGATCTCGTTGCGGAAGGCCTTGCCGATCTGGGCAATCCCGAAGGGCAGCTTCTTGCGGGCGGTCTCGCGCACGTTTCGGAAGTTGACATAGATGCCCTGCGCCGTCTCCGGCCGCAGATAGACCTGCGCGGCCTCCTCCTCGACCGGGCCCATGTAAGTCTTGAACATCAGGTTGAAGCGCCGTGGGGCGGAGAGCTTGCCCGCGTCCACCGGGCACTTGAGGCCCAGCCGATCCACCACGGTGGGATCCATCATGTCCGTGTTGGTCAGGCTTTCGGTGCCGGGAAGCTCGTCCAGTCGGAAGCGCCGGCGGCAGGCTTCGCATTCGACAAGCGGGTCCGTGAAGTTGGCGACGTGGCCGCTGGTGACCCATACCTGGGGCGCCATGATGATGCTGGCGTCCAGACCGACGATGTCCGTCCGCTCCTGGACCATCGCCCGCCACCAGGCCCGCTTGACGTTGTTCTTCAGCTCGACGCCCAGCTGGCCGTAGTCCCAGACCGCGTTGATGCCGCCGTAGATCTCGGAGCTCGGGAATATGAAGCCCCGGCGCTTGGACAGCGAGACGATCGTTTCGAGGCTGTCGACGGACGGTCCCGGATCCTGCTCGGGGGTCGTCGGGTTCGCGGCGGTCACTGGCGTCTCCTAGGGCACAGCCGGTCGGTCCACTGGCATGCGGCCGATTGGCTGGGGCGCACATTCTCGCACGCGCGAGGTGCCCAGGGCTGGCCGTCCTGGGTCACTCCAGACCCTGGCCTTCGCGCTCGGCGCTTTCGGCCAGCCTTGCCTGGATCAGCTCGGCTGGGTTCGGCGTCGAGGCGGGCAGCCAGATTCGCACGCGGTCCGGCTTGGGCGCACGTTTGGCGGCGCGCTTGGCCGAGTGCTCCGCGTCCGGGGCGTCCGTGCCGTCCTCGGGCACGAACGTCACCCGGACCCAGGTCGCCTGATTGGCCGCCACGGCGCGCACAGACTCGACCAGGCCCCAGGGCACGAACCAGGCGTCCGGCATGAGCCGGAAACCCTTCTGGCCGACCTGGAGCCGTCTCGATGCCGGAGCGAGGTCGAAGGCGACGAACACGAGGGCGGCAACCGCGAAGGCCACGCTGAGGAGCATCGCCTCGGTGCCCCAGCCGTGGAAGACGAACGAGCTTGCCAGCATCGCCGCCACGAAAACCAGCACGGCCGCGCGCAACCAGGCGCGCCTGGCAAACGAGCGAGCCGGCCCGAATTCCGTGTATTCGCCGAGTTCGGCGTCGGTGCCGGTCGAGCGTTGATCGCGGTCGGTCAAGGCAGAACCCTCTGTGGACTCGGGCCGAGAAAACCCGAGCGGATTCTGACACAACGGCCGCCGGTCATATCGGGTAGCTAGTGACCGCCCGGGCCTCCCTGGCCGGTGCCGCCTGCCTCGCTCGACCCGGCCGGTCCTCCCTGCCCCGAACCTCCGGGCTGCGGCGAACCCGCGGCACCCGAACCTGCCGGCTTGGGCGAGGCGGCTGCTCCAGCACTCGACGAGGGCTGGCCGCCCTGGCCGCTCTGTCCGCCCTGGCCACCGGTCGGCTGGCCCGGTGCGGGGCTCGCTTGCTGACCACCCTGACCGCCCTGGCCGCCCTGGCCGCTCTGTCCGCTCTGTCCGCCGGGGGTCGCGGATGGCTGGTTGCCCGCGCGCCGCAAGAGCGAGTCCACGCTGTCGACGGCCTGTCCGAGGCGCTGGCCGGCGCCGCCCTGGGACCCGGTCCGCAACTGCTCCAGGTTCTGGAGCTGCTGGCCGAGCCGCTCTCGAAGCCGCTCGGTGGCCGCCGCGTCGCCCGGTATCGAGATGGACGCAACGACATCGGTGTACGCGCCCACGGCATCGGCCTCTGCGTTCCAGTCGGATCGCGAGGCCGCGGCCGTCGCCTCGGCCAGGCGGGCCTGGGCCCGATCCAGGTCGGCGTCGAGGCGCGCATCCGAACCGGCAGGCGGCAGGAACCAGGCTTCGATCGCCAGCCGGGGCCGGTAGAAGGGTTCGGCCGGGCCGCTCTCCGCGGCGGCGAAACCCACACCGGATACGGTCATCAGGGCAACCGCCATGCCGGCGGCGGCGAACCTGATTCGGCGAGGAGCCGCGCGTCTCGGCCGCGTCGACACGGCCATCTCCGCGACTCGATAGGCATTCGCCTCCCGGAAAGCCGTAAGAGCGGCCGACTTCATGCGGCCGAGCGTCTCGTCGTCGGGAGAAAGCGGGCCGGCGGCGAGATCGTCCATGGCCCGGACTGCCGGGTCGTTCGGGGTATCGTCCCAGCCCCGGTCCCGCCCGGCGAGAAGGCGTCCCCGCAGCTTCATCGTGAGCCTTCCTTCTCGCCTGCGAAGGCCTCCAGGGCGAGCGTATGGCGTCGCAGCGTCTGCAGGGCCCTGTGCTGGATCGTTCTCACCGAACCCTCGCTGCGTCCCATCTGCGCCGCCACCTCGCGAGGCGTCAGGCCGGCAAAGAAGCGCAGCGAGATCACCTCGCGTTGGTCTTCGGGCAAACGGGAGACCGCGCCACGAACCGCCTCCAGCTCGGACGCCCGAACAGCCTGCTCTTCCGGCCCGTCGGGCTCGCCGGATTCCTGATCGAGCGTGTCCAGGGGAAGGCTGGCGTGGCTGGTCCGGTGTTCGTCGATCCATGCGTTCCGCGCCACACGGAACACCCAGGCGGCGAACGGGACTCCCTGGCTGCGGTAGTTGGGCAGCTGCTCGATCATCTTGAGGAACACTTTCTGGGTCAGGTCCTCGGCCGTCGTGTCCGAGACCCGAAAACGAAAGAAGCGATAGAGGCGAGGGGCGAAGGCGTCGTAGAGCGCGGCGAAGGCAGCCTCGTCGCCTTTCGCGGCGCGCTCGACCAAACGCCGGCTCTCGTCGTCGACCATGGGGTCAGTATCGCGAATCGACGCCCGGCCGGCGTCGCCGACTTGCCGCCTCCGTGGGACTGGAGGCCGCTCGATCGGGCGGGCCGGCCGGGCGAGATCACGTCTAGTGGCCGGTGCCGGTGCCGTCCTGGGCCCGGGTCTGGTCCTTGGTCTTTGTCTGGTCAGGATCCTGGTCGCCGGTCTGGTCTTTGGTCTGATCCTGGGTTCGGGTCTGATCGCCGTTGCCGGCGCCCTGGCCCTTGTCCGATGCCTGGCCGTTCGTCTGGCCGTTGCCTGTGCCGGGCTCGTCGCCCTGCTGGCCGTTCTGCTGGCCGTTGCCGGCTTCCTGGCCGTTCTGCTGGCAGGTCTGGGCGTTGGCGTCCGGAGAGGCGGCCGGGCCGCCGGCTCCGTCCCCAACCTTGGTCTGGGTCTGAGCACAGTCGCCCGACTGCAGCTGGTCCTGGATCCTGGTCTGGGTCTGATCGCCCAGGCCGTCCCCAGCCTCGGTTCGCGTCTGAACCTGAACCTGGACCTGATCGTCCGCGGAAGCATTCTGCGTTTGGGTCTGGGTGACGACCGTGACGGCGGCCTCCGCCGCCAGGGCGCCGCCGGCGGTGACTGCAGCCGCGCCAAGCAGAAGCTTGGCGAGACCGAGGGTGTGGAGCCACGTCAACATGTGCAGGCCTGCCTTTCTGGTTGTTCGCAATCGCGAGCTGGCAGGTGAAACGAACGACGGGCCGATCCGTTACAGGAATCTCGTCGCCGTCTGGACTTCCGCGGCTCGTCCGGCGTCAGGCGTCCCGCCAGCCCCGCCTGCGCGCAGGGGACGCCGAGCCGTCATCATGGTGGGGCGCTATGAGCGCCGGGCGATCTACGAAGGAGAGCATCGTGGCCTCGGACCAGCAGGCCGTTTCGAAGTCGATGAAGCACCCGGGGTTGGGCCCCTCCGACGCCATCTACGATGACCACTCCAAGACCCGCGGTGGCCTGTTCCTGGCCCTGTTCCTGACTTGCCTGGGACCGATCGGTATCTTGATGGGCCTGGGGGATTTCTCCGACGGCGGATTCGTCGCGCTGGGTGTGTTCTACGTGGGTAGCGGGGTCATCCTCGGCCTGTACGGACTCTGGCACGCATACCTGGCCGTGATGAGGCTGCGCAGCCAGTTTGCGCTGATCGTGGGCCGAGACGGGTTCGAAGTCCCGTCCGGCGACGGCCCGGTCGGCTGGGATGAAGTGGACACCGTCAGCGACCCATCGGCCCCGCCCGGGGCGCCCGAAACGGTGCGTGTGCAACTCGCTGATCCGGGCGACTACGCCGCTCGCCACTCGCTTGGGCTGGTGAACCGATACCTGCTTCGTGCTCGCAAGGGAGACCTGGTCCTGGGGAGAGATATGTCCATGCCGGTGGCAGACGTGCAGGGTCTGATGCGCCAACGACTGGCCGAATTCGGGCGCCTCCGGCACGACGGCTCCAAAGATGACGCCGGACCCGCCGGCCGGCCAAGCGGCCAACCTCGCGAGCCCGCCCGCAAACGCCACTAGCCTGACCGCGCCGCTAGCCTCGGCGGACTTCGTCCAGGAAGTCGAGCGAGCGGGCCTCCCGTTCCAGGGAGTGGCGGAGGAAGTCGCGCATGGCCTGCTCGACCTCGCGCTCCACGGCAACCGGCAATCGCAGCGCCGCGATCGCCTCCACGTCCAATCGCTGATAGGCCTTGAGCAGCTTGAGCGCCTCGAGCGAGAGGCCGGCCCTCTCCCCCGGCGGGCCGGGGCAGCGATAGCACAACACGCCGCCCAGAGGCGGCACCCAGCGGAAGCTCTCGTCGGCCTCGAGCATGCGGTCGCACTCGACGCAGCGGTCCACCTCCGGGCGGACGCCCAGCTCGTCCGCCAGGTGCATCTCGTACCAGCGCGCTACCCGGCCGGCGTCCATACCGGCGTCCAGCAATTCGTAGGACCGGCGCAGCAGGGCGTATAGCCCGCCCGCCTCGTGCCGCTCCTCGATTGAGCGATCTGCCAGCTCGGCGAGGTACCAGGCGGTGGCCGCGGACTCCAGGGTGTCGCGCAGCCGCAGCCAGGCGTGGCTGACCTCGACCTGCGTCACGACGTCGAAGTTGCGGCCGCGGGCAAGCGCCACGCGCAACTCGGCCAGCGGCTCGAGCGCCCCGCCCAACCGGCTCGTCGTCCGCCGGACGCCTTTGGCGATGACCTTGAGCTTGCCGTGCTCCGGAGTGAACAGCGACATGATCCGGTCCGCCTCGCCGTAGTCGAAGCGGGACAGGACGATCGCGTCGGTCACGTACAGTCGCGAGCTGGGCACGCGATCACGCTACCATGCCGGATCGAGCGGTCCGTGGTAGACGCGGTCCGGGCCGGCCCTCCAGCCGGGGTTCGACCCGTCGCGCGCCTCGCCCGGGAGGTTGCCCGCCCCCTCGGCCAGCTCGTACGCGTGCCCGATGGGGCGCCCGGCTATGCGTGTCGCCGCCGCCGCCGCCGAGAGCAGGACCAATTCGGCCGGGCTCAGGTCCTGGGCGAGTCCGGCCAGGAACCCGGCCGCGGCGAAGTCCCCGGCGGCCGTGGTCGCCACAACCCGGGTCGCGAGCGTCGGCACCCGGAGCTGGCGATTCGACCAATCGCCGGCCGCCCTCCGCAGGCCCCCGGCCGCTTCGCCGAGGCGCGGTTCTGAACCCGTGCGCAAGTACAGCCCGTCCGCGCCGGCGGTCACCAGCGCCACGGCCGAGCCGAGGTCGACCAGCAGATCGGTCCACCCGGCGGGGTCCAATCCTGCGCGGCGCGGCATCATCGCCGCCAGGTCGTCCGCGCTCGCCTTCATCACGTCCACGGCCGGCAGGGTCCGCCCCAGGAGGCCCTCCCAGTCGATCGACCGCGCGTCCGATTCCGGACCGATTTCGGCCATGTCGAGAGAGACCATGGCCCCGGCCGCGCGGGCCGCCTCCACGAGCCGGACCAGGGCCGCTCCCCCATCCGCGTAGAGCGCGGGCAGGTGCGTCGAGTAGCCGAGGTGCAGGATCGGCTCGGAGCCGCCCGATCCCGTGACCCGAACGGAACCACCAGCCGGGCGCGACGCGGCCGCGACCCTCTCCACGACACCGCTGCCGTCGAAGGCCGCGTTGGCCCCGATGTGGTGCCAGAAGGTCCGGTCCCGCCCCGGGAAATCCACGACGACCGAGTAGGACGTGACGCCGCTCTCGAGGCTCGCGATTCCCGCGGTGTCGGCGCCGGAGGCGGTCAACAGCGAGACGAGCACCCGTCCGAGCTCATCCGATCCGATGTCGGCCACGAGCTGAGTCGGGACCCCCAGGCCGGCCAGGGCCGGGCCGGTGTTGCCGACGCAGCCGCCCGGGGAGAGGGCCAGCGGGCCCACGCCGATCAAGTGCCCGGCTGCGATCGAAGGGGGCGCATCGAGCGCCGGCGTCAGATCGAGGCAGACGTGACCGGCGACGATGACGGGCTGCATGGGGCCGGCCCTCAGGTCCGGCGGTCGTAAGTGGCGGCCGCGGGCGAGTGCTCCACCCGGCCGAGGACCAGCGTCTGGACCCACTCGGCCAGGCGCCGGCCCAGCCTGCGGCAAGCTTCGCGGTCGGCCTCGTCACGCGGCCGCCCGGCGCAGACCGCGCCGTAATGGAGCGTCCGACCCGGCCCGACGTAGTCGGGAACCCCGAACGTCAACATGCCGTAGTTCATCAGCATTGTCAGTATGGTCAGGCAGGTGAGTTCGCCGCCGCCCTCCAGACCCCCCGACGATGAGAACGCGCAACCGATCTTGCCTTCGATCTTCGGCCAGAGCGTCGACACCATCTCATCCCAGAACTTCTTCATCTGCCACGAGACCGTGCCGACGTACGTGGGCGAGCCGACGGCGACGCCGTCGCACCAGAGCAGATCGTCGGCCGTCGCTTCGTCGATGCCCCTGAGCCGGACCTCCGTGCCGGCGACGCTTTCGGCTCCTTCCACGACGAGATCGGCCATGAGTCTCGTGTTGCCGCGCTCCGTGTGATAGAGCACGAGAATTCGGGCGGGTCGGGATGAGTCCGGCATGACCTGATCTTAGCGACGAAGGCGGCGGGCGTCGCTTTCGGCGGTTCCGGCCGCGGTTCCGGGTGCCGGCCGCGCCTTCGGGCGCCGGCGGCGCTTTGCCGCGCCTGCGGTATCCTCGCCCGATGGACGACAAGCCCGCCCGCCCCGCCCCGCCGCCCGTCCCCGCGCCTCGCACCGACCGCGCCCGCGTCCGCCGCCACGCCGACCGCGCGGCCCCGGATCGCGTGGAGGAGTTCCTGCGCGCCGGGCTCGTGGCACACGTGGCCTACGTCGAAGACGGCGAGCCCCGCTCGATCCCGATCCTGTACCACTACGAAGCCGGCCGGCTCTACATCCACGGTTCGCCCGGCAACCACACCCTGGGCCTGCTCGCCGACGCGCGGCCGGTCACGGTGTCGGTGGCGTTGCTCGACGAGCTGGTGGCGTCCAGGACCGAAGCCGCCCAGTCGGCCAACTACAGGAGCGTCGTCGCCTTCGGCCGCGGCCACAGCGTGACCGATCCGGCGGAGAAGCGCCGGATCATGCTCGCCATGGCCGGCCGCTACTTCGCCGACCGCGAGACGCCGCGCGACTTCGCCCCGGCCACCGAGATGGATCTTCAGAAGATGGCGTTGCTGGCGATCGACATCGAAGAGGCGTCGGCCAAGACACGAACGGGCGGTCCGATGGGACCCCTCGACGACGACTCCGACGCGCCGGGCTCGGCCTGGGTTCGGCCGGTTCGGCCGCTCTAGCGGGTGTAGTCGCGGCGTCCGGCGGCGGCGTCCCGGCTTCGGCGATGGGTTCCGCTGGTGGGAGGAGAGAGGTACGACGGGAGAAACGCCCCGAGAGGCGCCGGGTCGGGTTGGTATGATCCGCCCCGTGGATATCAAGCCCAGCGTCACCGACCTGATTTCCGACACAGAGCAGGAGATCCTGCGCCTGCTGCCATCTGACGACGGCCCCACCTCCGGGCTGTACGCCATGATGCGCTATCACTTGGGGCTGGACGGCAGCGGCTCGTCGGGCAAGCGAGTGCGACCCCTCCTGGGACTGCTGGCCTATCAGTCGATCGCGGGCGACCACGAGCGAGCGCTGCCGGGCGCCGCGGCCGTCGAGCTGGGCCACAACTTCAGCCTGGTCCACGACGACATCGAGGACGGCGATCGCGAACGCCGGCACCGGGCCACGCTATGGGCGGTCCACGGCATACCGCAGGCGATCAACGCCGGCGACATGCTCTTCACGCTGAGCCGAATTGCGCTGCACCGCCTTACCGAGTTGGGCTTCCCGGACTCGAAGGTGCTGCGCCTGATGCGCCTCTACGACATCACCTGCCTGGCTCTGTGCGAAGGCCAGTACCTCGACATCTGGTTCAGTGAGCAGACAGAGCCGGTCTCGGTCGAGCTCTACTTCGAGATGATCGACCGCAAGACGGCCGCTCTCATTTCGGCCTCCGTCGAAGCCGGCGCGCTGTTGGCCACGGACGACGAGAACGTCATCGACCGCTACCGGACGTTCGGCCGGTCGCTCGGCATCGCCTTCCAGCTCAACGACGACCTGCTCGGCATCTGGGGCGACCAGTCCAAGACGGGCAAGGAACCCACGGACGTAGCCCGGCACAAGATGACGCTGCCGGTGCTGTACGCCTTCGAGCATGCTGGATCCTCAGACCGGGCCCGGCTGGGCGCGGTCTGGCAAACCGCCGCGCCGACAGACGCTCAGGTAGCTGAGGCCGTCGAACTGATCGAGCGCCTGGGCGGCCGAGACTACACCAGGGCCAAGGCCAGGGAACACCGCGACAGGGCCCTGGCCGAGATCGAGGCCGCCGGCGTGGTCAGCGGCGAGGCCCTCGACACGCTCCGTCGCATCGTAGTCGACGTCATCAAGGCCTGAGCCGGCCGGCAAACCCGGACCGGCGGGGCTCGCCTCGGCCCCTCGTCGGCGGGGACCGTGGATTCAGACTCAGAAACCGCCGCCGCCGCCCAGGAACCCAACCCCGATCATCATGCCGTTGTCGGCTATGGTGCGGAGGTCCTCGGCGCTCAGGGGCCGACCCTTCCGGGCCCGGTGTGCAAGCGCCTGGCACTCCGAGCACAGATAGACGCGTGTCCCGTCCGAAGCCTCGATCTCGCGTCGATCCGAGTAGAACACGCTGCCCACGGCCGTTTCCTCGCCACAGACCCGACAGGGTTCCTCGACATTGCGGCCCACCATCTCGGCGGCCGTCGCCTCGTTCCCCGGCACCTCAGAACCAATGGTCCGGCTAGGATCTTTGCGCTTGCCAGTCATGACCAGTGCCTCCCCCTGGTGTCGTTCTACGATCCCATCATCGTCGTGGCGCAGGAGCGAGTCAATGGCCGGTCGCCTCAATCGGCCGCCTCAGGCGTGCAGCAGCAGCCCCATCTTGAGCCCGGTCATCCTCCGCCATCCTTCTCGTCGTCAGCGCTTTCGTTGTCGCTCCGTGTCCGGACAACCAGGACCTTGCCGACCCGCCGGCCGTCCGTCGTTTCGACCGTCAGCGCCAGCCCCTTCGAATCGATCTCGACCCGATCGCCCGGCCGTGGGACACCGCCGATGCGGTGGTAGATCAGGCCGCCGACGGTGTCATACTCCTCCGAATCCTCGAGGCCGGAGAGATCCATGTCGAACAGCTCGGCCAGGTCGTCCACCGACACCCGCCCATCGATGCGCGCCTCCGAGTCGGAAAGACGCACGGTCAAAGGCTCCTCGACGTCGTACTCGTCCTGAATGTCGCCGACGATCTCTTCGATGAGGTCCTCGATCGTGACCATGCCGGCCGTGCCACCGTACTCGTCCAGGACGATTGCCAGGTGGACCTTGCGGCCCTGCAGCTTGTGGAGCAGGTCATCGATGGACATGGATTCCGGCACGAAGAGCGGCGCACGAAGCAGCTTGCGCATATCCGGCCGTTTGGCCAGCCCGTTGTCCTTGAGGAACGGCAGGAGGTCCTTGGCGTAGAGGACGCCCACTATCTCGTCGACCGTTCCCTTGTAGACGGGCACTCGGCTGTGCCCTTCGCGGATGAACGTATCGAGGGCCTCGTCCATGGTGGCCGACGCGGGCAGGGCCGTCATGTCCGTGCGCGGCACCATCACCTCGTGGACGCGCCGCTCGCCCATCTCTATGACGGCGCTGATCATCTGCTCTTCCTCGGCCTCGAGGACGCCCTCCTCCCCACCTCGCTCAACGATCAGCTTCAACTCCTCGGTGCTGATCTGAGCCCGCCTCTGGACATCGGCGCCGAAGATCGAGGCGAAAACGCGCGTCACCCATGTCAGGAACGTGACTACCGGTCCCAGGACCCGTCCGGCGACGTCGACAGGGCCGGCCAGAACCAGGGCGAACCGATCCGTATAGGCGAGCGCCACCGTCTTGGGCACGAGCTCGGCAAAGACGATGGTGAAGGCCGCCAGCAGGATCGTAACGACGATCAGAGCCGCGCCACCGGACGCCTGATCCAGGACCGGGACGCCGGCGAAGAGGCCCTCCAGCCGAGCCGTCAGGTTCACCGCCGCATAGGCTGAGGAGAGGAACCCGACGAACGTGACCGCGATCTGGACCACGGCCAGGAAGCGGCTCGGATCGTCGACCACGCGGCGGACCAGGCGGGCCCCGCGATGGCCCTCGTCGATCAGCTGTTCGATCCGGCTGGTTCGGATCGTGATCAGGGCGATCTCGGCCGCTACGAAAACGGCCTCGACCAGGACGAGGCCCAGGATGACCAGCAGTTCGATTACGACGTCGCTCATTTGGCCTTGTCGGGGGCGGGCTTGCCGGCGGTCGGGGCGCCGCCTGCCGGCGACTCCTCCGGAACGGAACGCGGCTTGCGGAGCCGAGCCGGAACGCCCACGGCGAGCATACCCGCGGGCACGTCTTTGGTCACCACCGATCCGGCCCCCGTTCGGGCCTCATCGCCGAGCTCCACAGGCGCCACGAGCATCGTGTCCGAGCCGAGGAAGACGTGCTTGCCGATCTTGGTCTTGTGCTTCCGGACGCCGTCGTAGTTGCACGTGATCGTGCCGGCGCCGACGTTCGTCCGCTCGCCCAGTACCGCGTCGCCGATGTAGCTGAAGTGGTGCTGCTGGACGCCGGCTTCCAGGCGGCTGGCCTTGACCTCGGCGAAGTTGCCGAGTCTGGCCTTCGGCCCGATCGACGCGCCCGGTCGAAGATGCGAGAACGGCCCGATCTGGACCTCGTCCTCCACGTCGGAGCACTCGAGCACACTGGCCCAGATGAGGCAGTTGCGGCCGACGACGGTGTCGATGATCTGGCTGCCGGTGCCGATCCTGGTGCCGGACCCGATCTTGGTCTTGCCCCTGAGGACCACGTTTGGCTCGATCACCACATCCTCGGCCAGCTCCACTGAAACGTCCACGTACGTGTGCCACGGGTCGACCATCGTGACCCCGGCTCGCATGTGGGCATCGTTGATGCGGGCCCGGAGTTGCATCTCCGCTTCGGCCAGCTGGGCCCGATCGTTGATGCCGGCCAGCGACCCGTCGTCCTCGACGTCGAGGGAGACGACGGCGAGGCCGTCGGCCCGAGCCATTTCCACGAGTAGGGGCAGGTAGAACTCGCCCGAAACGGGCGACGCCGGGACGTTGCCAATGCGGCGGCGAAGCCAGGCGGCGTCGAACGCGTACACGCCGGCATTGATCTCGTCGATCTCGAGCTCTTCGGGCGTGGCGTCCCTCTGTTCGACGATACGTACGACCTGCGATCCGTCTCCGTTCCGGACCACGCGGCCCAGCCCTTCCGGATCGAGAGACGCGACGCTGGTGACGGCCATCGGCGCGCCGCGAGACCGGCGCAATCGGATCAGCTCGGTCAGGAGCTCCGGTTGCACCAGCGGTACGTCGCCGGACAGGACGACTACTTCCGCCGTGTCCCCTGAGGCGACCGCCAGCGCGGCCGCGAGCGCGTCCGCCGTGCCGCGCGGCGCCTCCTGGAGGGCAAAGTCGGCGCGCTCGGCGAACTCGTCCTTGACCGCGGCGGTCGGAGGCGAATACACGACCAGGGGCCGGCAGCCCGTCGACTTCTCGGCCGCGTCCAGCACGTAGGCGAGCATCGGGCGGCCGCACAGCTCGTGCAGAACCTTGGGCTTGGACGACTTCATGCGCGTGCCGAGCCCGGCGGCCAGGACGATCGGCAGAACTGCTTCTGGGGGTTGGCTCATGGCACCGGACGGTAGCACGGAACGAACGGTCCGCGCGGGCTCCCGGGGGCGGCCGCGAACGGCCGCATCAGCGGCTGCGACGCGCGATGGCTTCGATCTCGACCAGCGCGCCACGGGGCAGGGCGGCCACCTGCACGGTGCTGCGGGCCGGCGCCGGATTCACCACGTGCTTCTCGTAGATCGCGTTCATGGCGGCGAAGTTCGACAGATCCGACAGGAACACGGTGGTCTTGAGGACGTCGGCGAACGAGAAGCCGGCCGCGGCCAGGACGGCCTCGAGGTTGACCAGCGCCTGCTGGCTCTGGGCCTCTATGCCGTCGACCAGCTGACCGGTCGATGGGTCCATGCCGAGCGACCCGGAGCAAAACAGAAAGCCGTCGATCTCGATGGCCTGGCTGTAGGGACCGATGGCGGCCGGCGCATCGGCGGCGACGATCTTCTGACGGAGCATTTGCTACCTACCTTTGCGGTTGCTGGGCGGCTTCATTGTGAGCGCTTGGGGCGCCGATCGCTGCGGCGATGACGATCGGCCCGCCTCGAGCGGCCCGCGGCAGCCGCCCGCGTTCTGCCGCACGGGCGACGGCCTCGCCGGCTCGCTCGGCGTCCGACCGGGACGCATATAGCGCCCAGGCCGTCGGTCCCGAGCCGGATTGCCCGACGGGACGGCCCAGCAGGTCCTCGAGCGCGACCCGGAACGAGGCCAGCTCCGGCACGACCGACAGGGACGCGGGCAGCAGATCGTTGGCCGCCGCGAGATCCCCGGCCCGGTCGAGAAGTCCGGCCGCGTCGAGCCCGGATCGCATGTCGGCGGCGAGCCGGTGGCCGGCGGCCAGGGTTCGGGCCGCAGCGGCGGCCGTCGGCCGCGCCCCCGCCGCGTACGCCCCGAAGACCGCAGCCGTTGCGAGCGGCCAACGAGGCGTCACGACCAGCACGGCCGGGGCCGCTCCCGTGAATGGCGGCAGTGGCTCGACGAACTCACCCCGACCGGTGATCAGGGCCGGCCCGCCGGCGAGAAAGAACGGCACGTCGGAGCCAAGGGCCGCCGCAGCAGCGCCGGCCATGCCGGACGGAAGGGCAGCCTGCCAGACCCGCTGGGCGCCTGCGATCGCGGCCGCCGCGTCGCTACTGCCCCCTCCCATTCCGGCCGCGATCGGGATGCGCTTGCGCAGGCGAGCGGTGAGGGCCAGCAGGCGTCCAGGCTCCACGCCTGCCGCGAGCAGGGCGGTGCGCGTCGCCTCGACGGCCCGCAGAAGGAGGTTGTCGACACCCGCCGGAAGCTCGCCCGAGCCCTCGACTTCGAGGCTGTCTGACGGACCGGCCGCCGCCTCGAGCACTATCTCGTCGCCGAAGTCGAGCGGCACCATGACCGAGTGCAGGGCGTGGAAGCCGTCTGGCCGCCGACCCGTCACCGCCAGGGTCAGGTTCAGTTTGGCCGGTGCGAACGCGACGACGCCGGCGCCTTCGGCCTCCCCGCCCAGGCCGGCTGTGGGGCGGGCCTCAGGGCCGCTCACCTGTCCCCGACCGCCGATCCTGGAAGCGGCCCCAGCGCCGCCCGCAGAGCGAGCCACTCCTCCACGGACAGGGTCTGTGGTCGCCGCTCCCCGGCGATCCCGCAGGCCGCCAGCGCAGCCGCTATCTGGTCGCCGCCGACAGGCAGCCTGCGGACCAGCACGTTGTGGAGCATCTTGCGGCGCTCGCGGAAGCCCGCCTGCACTACCCGCCAGAGATCGTCCTCGTCCGCCGCCCCGAGTTGCGGCCGCTCGCCCAGCGGATCGTGCGGCACGATCTCGACCACCGCCGACTCAACGTCGGGCGCCGGCTCGAACGCCTCTCGCGGCACCGCGAAGGCCACTCGCACGCGGGCGTGGAACTGGACGAAGACGGAGAGGTAGCTCATTGCCCCAGGCCCGGCCGAGATCCGCTCCGCCACCTCGCGCTGGACCATGAGAACCAACCGGGCCGGACGGGGCGGCGTTGCCAGGAACCGGTGCAGGATTGGGCTGGTGATGTGGTACGGGACGTTGGCCACGACCTCGTAGGGCGGTTCCATCAGGGCGCCGATGTCCTGGTCCAGGATGTCGCCCCGGACGAGTTCGAGTCGGCCCGCCGCCACGTCTTCGGCACGCGCCGCAGCCAGATTCTCGGCCAGCCGCCTGTCGAGCTCCACGGCCGTGACGCGCGCGCCCGAGCTGAGCAGGCCGCCGGTCAGGATGCCGAGGCCGGGCCCGACCTCCAGCACCCTCCCGTCCGGCTCGGGAGCGGCCAGGTCCAGGATCGACTGCAGCACGTCCGGGTCGGCCAGGAAGTTCTGCGACAGGGAGTGGCGGGCCCGCAGCCCGGCCTCTCGAAGCTGGCGCCGCACGGCCAGCGGGTCGAGCCGGGCCGCACGTCCGGACGCCGCACGTCCGGACGCCGCACGTCCGGACGCCGCACGTCCTGATGCCGCCGCAGTCGGATCGCCCCGGCCGCTCACCGTCGGGCCAGGGGCATTGAGGGCCGCGCGTCCAGATCCAGTCCAGCCCGCACGCCGGCCTCGAACCGGCGCGCGCCCGCGGCCCCGATCATGGCTCCGTTGTCCGTACAGAGCGCCGGCCGTGGAACCACGAGCGGCATGCCCCCGGCGGCAGCCTCGGCGGCCAGCCGTTCTCGTAGCACCTTGTTTGCGGCCACGCCGCCGCCCAGCACGATCGACCTGGCTCCGACGGCCCTCGCCGCTCGGATCGTCTTGGTAACCAGGACGTCGATGACCGACTCCTGGAATCCGTCCGCCATCTCCGCCACCCGATCCAGCGGCAGGGGCGTGTCGCCTGTCGTCGTGCCCGAACCGCCGGTCTCGGTCGCGATGGTACGTCTGGCCGCCGTCTTGAGGCCGCTGAAGCTGAAGTCGTAGCTGTCGCCGAGCCAGGCACGCGGAAACACGAGGTCGTGGTGGGTAGCCCCGGCCGCAGACTTCATGATCTCCGGGCCACCTGGATAGGGCAACCCCAGCAACCGACCGACCTTGTCGAACGCTTCGCCCGCAGCGTCGTCCACGGTTTCGCCCAGCAGCCGGTACTCGAGGTGGTCCCGCATCTCGACCAGGAAGGTGTGCCCGCCCGAAACGATGAGCGCCACCAGCGGAAAGACCGGTTCTTCGATCTCACGGGAGTCATCCGCGAGCCAGGCCGCGTACAGGTGACCTTCGAGGTGGTTGACCGGCACCAGTGGCTTGTCGTGGACGTAGGCCAGCGTCTTCGCGAAATTGATCCCGACGAGGAGAGAACCGGCCAGGCCGGGACCTTCGGTGACGGCCACGGCCGAGATGTCGCCCCAGCCGACGCCGGCGGCCGCCCAGGCCTCGTCGAACACGGGCACGATCCAGCGCAGATGCGCCCGGGCCGCGACCTCCGGTACGATCCCGCCCGCGGCCGCGTGCATGGCCACCTGGCTGGCCACAACGTTCGCGCCGATCCTCCGGCCGTCCTCGATCAGAGCGATGCCGGTTTCGTCGCAACTCGACTCCACGGCCAGGATCAGCCCGCCGCGCTTGAACCGCGCGCCGGCGCCGCGCTTGCCGGAGCCGGGCCCGTCGCCGGTCACCGCTGCCTTCTCACGTTGCTGGGCTGGATGACGTCCGGGGCGACGACCCGCCGGCCCTCGCCGGCCACTCCGTCGCCGACCACGCGGCCTCCGGCTCTGCCCTCGCCGTCCGGCCGCACTACGCCATCCGAGGCGACGACCCGTGGAATGGGCAGCCCGTCGCCGCCGAGAGCGATGTCCGGCCGGGCCTGGAGCTCGGCCCGCCGAGCATCGAGGCGTTCGCGCATCCGCCGGCCGTTGAGGTCGGGCGTGGTCATGATCAGGGCGTCCTCGTTGTTGTCTGTGTAGTAGCGCGGCCTGACTCCGACCAGCTCGAAGCCGAACTTCTCGTACAGGTGCCGCGCCCCGAACAGCGAAGGCCGCACCTCCAGGGTCGCCTCGCGAGCGCCTCTGGACTGCGCATACTCGAGCAGGGCGACCAGCATCCGCTCCCCCACTCCCTGGCGGCGCCAGGCGGTGCGCGTCGCAAAGGTGGTTATATGAGCCTCGTCGACCTGCATCCAGAGCCCGGCGAAGCCGACGATCTGATCGCCGTGGCGGGCCACCACGTAGTAGGCCAGCCGGTTGGTCCGGAGCTCCTCCCGGTACGCGTTGGGGGGCCAGGGCGTGGAGAAGCTCTCGCGCTCGATCTCCTGGACGGCGGCCAGATCCTCGACGCCCATGCGCTCGATGGCGATCCTCACGGGCGGCCGTGCGACCATCGCACCTCTCCCTTCACCGCCCCAACGCCGCGCGGCACGGTCACGTATTCCGGGACCAGACGCGCCACGTCGTCGCCCCCGGCAGCCAGGCGCGGCGCTCCGAGCCGCACCAACGCGGCGCTCAGCCGTTCTTCGGCCTGCACACCCCTGGCCAGGGCGTCTTCCGGGGCCCGTCCCGGCAGATCGACGGCGACAACGACCGAACCGTCCGGCAGATCCAGCTCCTCGCCCGCCTTCACGAGGCTGGCCGAACCGGCCGCGAAGACGACGCGGTCGGACGGTCCCGCCGGCAGCAGCAGAACAGCTTGCGCGCCGCGGCCGACGGCCCCTGCGTCCGCGGCGGCATCCAGCAGAGCCTCGGCGGTGCCGACCCCGGCCATCGGAACGTCGAGCCCGCGGGCCAGGGCCTTGGCCGTGGCGATGCCGACCCTCATGCCCGTGAATGCCCCGGGCCCGGTCCCGACGACAATTCCGGACAGTCCCCCAAGGGGAGTGGAGTTGGCGCGCAGCAATTCGTCGACGCGGGTCAGCAGCTCCTCGCCATGGCGGTAGCCGGCCTGCCAGCGCCGCTCGTCGATGAGCTCGCCGGCCGTGGACCCCAGGGCCACCAGGGCCCGGGTCCCCGACGTGTCGATGGCCAGCAGAAGGCCGCTCATCGGCCGTCCTGCGCGGCGGCGTCGACGTAGCGGGCGTTCGCGGCGGCGTCGACGTAGCGGGCGTACGCGCCCGATTCCGTCCGCAGGGTGATCTTTCGGCGATCGTCGCCGGTGCCGTCGATGAAGACCTCGAGGCGCTCATCGGGCACGGCGCCGGCCAGTCTCTCCGCCCACTCAATGAGCGTGACGCCTTCGGCCTGTCGCTCGTCGACGAGCCCGCCGGCCAGCGCCTCGGCCGCATCCGCAAGACGGTACAGGTCGATGTGGAAAAGCGGCAGGCGGCCACGGTATTCGGCCATCAGCACGAAGCTCGGCGAGACGATCGTGTCGGTCACGCCCAGGCCGGCTCCGAAGCCTTTGGCGAACTGAGTCTTACCGGACCCGAGGTCGCCGATCAGGCTGATCAGGTCGCCGGCCCGCGCGACGGCGGCGAGGGCGCCACCCAGAGCCCGGGTGGACGCCGGATCGCGCGTTTCGATGGTTCGTTCAACAATTCGGCCTTCAATCACGCAGGGGAGGTTACCCGAAAACGCGCCCTGCGGAGGTCACAGCCGCGCCGTGCCCGCCGACAGCTCGCTGGGCCGAACGGGCGGCACGCACAGCGAGCCGGCGGCACGCACAGCGAGCCGGCGGCACGCACAGCGAGCCGGCGGCACGCACAGCGAACGGGCGGCACGCACAGCGAGCCGGTTCAGACGATGAAACGCTCGAGGTCCGCCACGGGGACCACGGTCGGGCTGGGGTCGTCACCGAGCCTGACGTTGGCCGCCTCCAGATGCACGCCGGCCCGGAACCTGTACAAGCCGGCCGAACTCAGCCATCGGCCTTCGCGCCCGGCATGGGAGCCCGTCCTGACCCGGACCGCGTCCGGGGGAAGGTCGGGCAGACCGACCGACTGCATCTCCAGGACAAGCATCGGCGGATCGGTCAGGATGGCGACCTCCCGGCCCGAGACGGCGGCGAGCAGCGCCAGGATCGGCGAGGCGATGGGGCGGCGCTGGTAGCCGTCGAAGCCGAGGACGCCGAAAGGCAGCATCGAGTGCAGGGCGGCCCGCTGGCGGGCTTCCGAGGCGGCCAGATCCCGAAGCTCCGTCTGGCCGACGGAGCCGGCGACGATGCCCCGAATGGACATCGCCCGGGCTCGCGTGATGGCTTCCGTCGAGAGGCGTCCGCCGGCCACAACGATCGTCCCCGACCCGCCCACGTCCAGCGAGGCTTCGCGCAGTTCGCCCTCGACGACGTGGGGGCCTTCGAGGTAGGCACGAGTCGGGCGACCGCCGCCGACCGCGGCCGGAATGGCCACGCCGTCGATCTTTATGGCGATCCCGATGCAGCTCCTGGCCTGAACCACGACGCCGCCCACGGGGGACTCGACGGTCTCGTGGCGCTCGCCGGCCGCTGCGGCCCAGCGTCCGTCCAGCGAGTAGAGCAGCGTTCCGCCCAGGCGGCGCCCTCTTTCGCGCCGTGCGGCCTTGCCGCGGCGCTCGTCGCCGCCGGTCCACCACTTGCCCGGCTGCGGGCTGGACCGGCGCTCTTTGACGTCGCCACCGTACAGTGCCTCGTCGGCCCCGTCGTGGCCGCGCTCGTTGTCGTGGCCGTTGCCGCCGGACCTGATGAGCCGCCCGGCCTCGATCAACTGCGGGTCGGAGGTGCATTCGGCGAGCGGCGCGCCTGCGTCAATTCGCTGGCCGGCATGTACCAGCGCCCGGTCGCCGGGGCCGAGTGGAATATGGATGACAGGCGACTCTACCGTCAGGTGCCGGCCGGGGATGCGCAGGAACTCGGACGGCATCGGCGTTTCCGGCTCGGCGGCGACCGTTCGTCGCGACCTCTTGCCTGCCGGGGCCCGGTCGCTCATTCGTCGATCTCCGGCCACATGGCCCTCTGCCACTGTTCCCAGGTGGCGCGCTTCTGGTCGGCCCGATCAGGCAGGCGCAGCGGGATGTCCCGCAGATCCACGAACAGCCCACCCAGGCCCCCGGCGACCTCGAACGTGAAGCGGTGGCCGCGCGACCCCAGCCTGATCGCGTCCTTGAACTCCATGTCGGCGGTAGCGACCTGTCCGGGAGCCAGTTCGATCGACCAGATGCCGCCGGGCTGGAGGTCGATGTCCGAATTGGTGGCGCCGCCGCGAACCCGCATCCGGCCGGCGCTTCGACCCTGCCGGATCCCGGCCGGCAGCACCAGGCTTCCGATCGGCACGAGAACGTCCTCCACGAGGTCCTTGAGCATCATCAAACGCTCCTCCTCGTCTGCGATAACACCGAGCGGCCCCATCAGCCGGGCCTGGTCGCAAGCCAGACGGCACACCCCGGGCCGGCGAACGATATCCGCCATCGCGAGGGCAACCACCGACGGTGGCGCCGACGCCCAGACGCCGCCCGCGGCCACGAGGATGTCCGGCATCTCCCTGGCTGAAATCTCGGGCGTGGCGGCGACAAGCCGTTCGACCGCGGCCTTCGCTGCGGCCAGACGCAGCAGGGCGCCCTCGCCGTCCGCATCTCCCCAGGGGGAAGACCGCAGGTCGCGCATGCGATCGGACAGGCGGGCCCGGTCAAAGGCGATGGTCGACCAGGACATGATCTGGTCCAGGGCTTCGTCTGTCAGGTCGGATGGAGTCAGCGCACCGCCGGCCATCTCCACGTGCGAGGCAACGATCGTCCGGTGGCCCGGCCCGAAGGGCTCGGCACGGCTCCGGAGCCCGCCGTCGATGCCCACCTCGAGCGCCTCGATCGACTTGTCCATCAACAGCGCCAGGGAGCGCACGCAGCGGTCGATGGCCGGCCGCGTCTCGTCCGCGTGGGCCCGCAGACCCTCGAGAACCTGCTGCAGGGCCGAACCGGCGGGCAGACCGGATTCGGCGTCCGGCGCGAGCAGGACACGGTCGTGGCCGGCGGCCGGATGGGCCTGCGCGTCGATCAGGGCGGCGGTGTCCTCAAGCGCGGCCGGCCGGGACCCGTCCTGACCCTGGTCGGCAATTCGATCGTGTTCGCCCGTGCCCATGAATTCACTTTCCAGGGCGGCCGCGCCACCCGCGAGGACCACTGCCAGCTCCGGCCGGCAGCGCGCGGCGGCAGAAACCAGCGCTGCCAGCATGGGTAGCTGACGCTTCTCGTCGCCAGCCGGCGTCGGATCCGCCCCGAGAACGACTGCTTGCGTATCCGGCGAGAGAACCAGACTGCTCAGCGCTAGGCCGTCGTCGCTGTCGGCGCTGCCGCCGACCACGAGCCATCCGGCCCGGCCCGCCAGCTCTTCGAGGCGGCGACGCTGCCGCCGCGATCCGGCCAGCACGGCGATGCGGCGCGGCCTGGGACTGCGGCTTTCCAGGCGGGCCAGATCGTCGACCAGGGCCCGCGGGGATGGCTTGTCGTGGCCGCCGACGAACCCCAGCAGCTCCGAGTCTGCCCGATGGACGCCCTCCAGGACGCCCAGCAGGATGGCTTCGAGGTCCGTGGCGGCCGGTGCGGCGGCGTGCGCGAGGAGACGCCAGCGGCCTCCGGCATGACCGATCAAGGCCGCGGAGGTCGTGGCCGAACCGTGATCAAGAGCGAAGAATGCTCGGGGCTGACGGCTCACGTGGCTATGCTAACCGCCGCACGAACGCGGCGCCCATGGTTGGTGTCGAGAACGCGGACGCGTCGGGCTGGCGGGCGAGGGCTCAGGCGTCCCAGGCCATCTCTTCGTCGGGGTCCGAAAGACGATCGATCAGCTGCTCGATGCCCGCGTCGTCGGCCAGGATTTCGCTGGCGACCGGTAGCTCCCCGCCGAAGATGCTTCGAAGGGTCGGGTCGAAGAAGACCATGGCCCCACTGCCGAGCCGGCGGTACGGCCGACTGGCCTGCAGGAAGAGCACCGCGGGGACGGTCAGGCCGCGCATCTGGATCTCGCGAGCCGCTTGCTCGACCAGGTCCTCTCGCTGCTCTTCCGACCTCCCCAATGCTTCCATCATTGCTCTACCCACACTCCTATTGGCCACGGAACCGGGCGCCGGATCGGCCTTTGATTGCAGCCCGAACTCCTTGCCGACAACCGAACGGGTGCGCCGCCGGCTCGATCTACGAGGCCCCTGCCTCTCGGTCCTCCTCCGCGGTTCCGGATCCAAACGGGACGGGACAAATCCGGACGGCCGTGGCTGCCGCATAGTACACCCGGGTCAGACATCGGGGCGCCGCCTCGGCGAGCTCGTACGAATTGGTGTTGCTCAACCGCGCCGCCTGCGCGTCCCGGACGCACGGCGGGCTCGCCCGCGCTGCCGTATAGCTCTCGATCCACGCTCAAACGGGTGGTCACGCCGGCCGGCTCGCGGCCGGTTGCGCCGCATGGAGCGCGGTCTCGGTCATCGGAACGCGGCCCGACGGTACCAGTACGAGCGCCGCTCAGCCGGCCGACCCACCCGTAGCCGCGGCGGCCAGAGCGACCAGCCGCTTTCGCGCCAGCGGCAGTTCAGGGCACAGGTCCGATGCCAGCAGTCCGGCGTCCCCGAGCCGCGCCCGAACGGCCTCACCGGCCATGGCGTGCAGGTAGACGCCGAGTTGGGCCGCCTCGAAGGTGCTCATTCCTTGCGCCAGGAGCGCCCCGACGGTGCCCGCCAGGACGTCGCCGGTGCCGCCGCTGGCGAGGGCGGGGTTTTCGAATGGAGAAACGGCCGTTCTGCCGCCGGGCTCCGCGATCACTGTCCGGGCGCCCTTGAGGACTACCACCTGGCCCCAGTCCTGGGCTGCCTCCCTCGCCTCGGCGATCCGCCGGGCATCGTCGAAGACGAGATCGCCCAACTTCGCCAGGTCGCGGCCGTCCGCGGCGCGCAGCCGCAGGAACTCGCCGACATGGGGCGTGAGCACGCAGCGCGCCGAGACGTCGGCGGCCCAGCCGTCGACCGTCGCGAGCGACCGTAGCGCCTCGGCGTCGAGGACGATCGGCGGCGATTCGCCGTCCTCGTCCCCGGCCAGCAGGCCCCGGATCAGCTCCGTCATGGAAAGGCTCGGCTTGAGCCCAGGCCCCAGAACGACCGCGTCGTGGTCGTGGTCGAGGATCCGCGCCAGGGCGGCCTCCGGATCGACCTCCTCCACGTCGTCCTCCGGCAGCAGCATGGTCGTGGCCTCGACGACCTTGGCCGCGAACAGCGGCTGGAGCGACTCGACCGCGGCAAGCGTCACCAGTCCCGCACCCGCGCGACCGGCCGCCTGGCAAACGAGCAACGCCGCGCCCGCATAGTCCACCGAACCGGCGACCACCAGCAGCTTGCCGAAGTTGCCCTTGTGCCCCCGAGCGGGTCTCGCCGGCACGAGCGAGGCGGCAATTGAGTCGTCGAGCATGACCGTAGTCGGAGCGGTCTTAGCCGGCATTTCCGCCCTCCAGCGCGGCGGCCTCACGGTGCATGGACCGAAGGCGCTCCAGGCGCGTCATCAGATGGCGCTCCCTTTCGTCCAGACGATCGTCGATGTCGGGAGGAAACAGGAATCGTCCGCCGGCCGTGCGGACGCCGTACGCGGCCGCCACGGCGTACTCCGATTCATGGCTGATCGTCACGGCGATACGGCCCATGCCGAGCTGCTCGGCGCGCCGGGCGGCCCGCCCATGCAGGCGAACGGCCGGCTGGCCGGTCGGCAGGCGTTCGATCTCGATATCCCGCCAGCCGATGCCTCGGACGCCGAGCCCGAGCACCTTGGATACGGCCTCTTTGGCCGCCCATCGCCCGGCCAGTGTCTCAGGCCGGCTCCGGACGTAGGCCGCCTCGGTCGGCGTCAGAACGCGTCGGGCGAAGCGGTCGCCGAACTTCGCCAGGGCGTCGGCGATCCGCGAGACGCGGATGATGTCGATGCCCATTTCGTTGATGGCCGGCAACTCGGCTTCGGCACGGCCGGCAGCCTGAGACGGGTCCGACCGCGGCACTCCGGGGCCCTCCACGCGCTCGGCCCCCCGGTCCGCGCCGGCCATTACTCGACCGTCACCGACTTGGCCAGGTTGCGCGGCTGATCGACGTCGCGCCCCCGGGCCACCGCAACGTGGTAGGCGAACAGCTGCAACGGGATGACCGCCAGGATCGTGCTGAGCGCATCGACCGTGTCGGGCACCCAGCAGACGTCGGTGGCCAGCCGCGCGATGTGCTCATCGCCTTCCGTGGCAACCGCGAGGACCCGGGCATCCCGGGCCTTGCCTTCCATCAGGTTGCTGATCAGCTTTTCGTAGACGTTCGAGCGGGTGGCGACGGCGACCAGCGGCACGTCCGAGTCCAGCAACGAAATCGGCCCGTGCTTGAGTTCGCCCGCGGCGTAGCCCTCGGCGTGGAGATAGCTGATTTCCTTGATCTTGAGAGCGCCTTCCAGCGCGGCGGGGTACCCGAACGCCCGGCCGATGTACATGAATCCGGCGGCCTGCGCGTAGCGGCTCGCGATCTCCTGCGTGGACTCCGACATCTCGATCGCGCGCGCCGTCAGGTCCGGCAGCGCCCGCAAAGCCTCGACCAGCTCGCCCTCCTCGGTCTGAGTGCGCCGGCCGAGCTGGCGGGCGACGTCGGCGGCGAGCATGACCAGGGTCACGACCTGAGTGACGAACGTCTTGGTGGCGGCGACGGCTACCTCCGGCCCGGCCTGCAGGAAGACCGAGGCGTGGGCCTCGCGCGTGATTGCCGAGCCGACCGTGTTGGTCACGGCGACAACGATGCTGCCGCGCTCGCGCGCGAGCCTGGCGGCGGCGATCGTATCGGCCGTCTCGCCCGACTGGGTCACGGCCACGACCAGCGTCCGGGCGTCGAGGGGTGGCGGAGAGTACCGGAATTCCGAAGCGACGGTCGCCCTGGCCGGCACACCGAGCCAATCCTGGAATAGCTGAGCTCCGACGAGCGAGGCGTAGTAGGCCGTGCCGCAGGCGATCAACTCGACGCGGGTCACGTTGACCAGCCGATCCCGGATGCCGTCGATTTCCTCGAGACGGACGTGGTCGCCTCGGACCCGGCCGGCCATGGCCGAGCGCAGCGCGGCCGGCTGTTCGTGGATCTCCTTCAGCATGAAGTGCGGATAGCCGCCCTTCTCGGCGGCCTCGGCCGACCAGGGGATCTCGTCCACCGGCCGGTCCACGACGACGCCCGCCCTATCCGTGATGCGGGCCGTTCCGGGGCGCAGGTCCGCCACGTCGCCGTCGGCGAGGAAGATCACGCGCTTGGTGTACGACACCAGAGCGGAGGCGTCCGAGGCCAGGAAGCTCTCGCCGTCGGCCAGGCCGACCAGGAGCGGCGCGTTGAGCCGAGCGCCGACGAGCCGGTCCGGCTCGTCACGATGGAGCACGACCAGGGCGTAGGCCCCTTCGAGCCGGTTCAGCGCAGCTCGGACGGCATCCGCCAGGTCGCCCGCGTAAGCCTCTTCGACCAGGTGAGCGACCACCTCGGTGTCCGTTTCGGAGGCGAGCGTGTGGCCGCGCGCGACGAGTTCGTCACGCAGCTCTCGGAAGTTCTCGACAATGCCGTTGTGGACGACGGTGATCCGGCCGGTGCAGTCGCTGTGCGGGTGAGCGTTCAGGTCCGACGGGCGTCCGTGGGTGGCCCAGCGGGTGTGGCCCAGGCCCACGCCGGCACGGGGCGGATCGCCGCCCAGCGCGTCCTGCAGGACCGCTACCTTGCCGGCCCTCTTCTCGACGAACAGGTCGCCGTTCTCTGTGACCAGGGCGATGCCGGCCGAGTCGTAGCCTCGGTACTCCAGCCTCCTCAAACCATCCAGCAGGACCGGACCTGCTTCTCTTGGCCCCGTGTAGCCGACAATTCCGCACATGCTGGATGTATCTCCCGGACTAGGTCAACCGCGAGCCGACACGATTGTGCCGGCTCCGGCGGGACGCCTAACGAGGGCGCTAGTTTAGTCGCTCTGCCGCAAGAGCAGCGAGTTCGTCGGCCAGAGCGGTCACGACATCATGGTCCGCTCCCTCGACCATGACTCGGATCGCCGGTTCGGTACCCGACGGGCGGACCAGAACGCGGCCCGAAGCCCCCAGGCGCACTTCCGCCCTGGTGATGGCGCGGCGGATGACCGGATCGCCTTCCCACTGATCCTTGTGCTTGGCCGGAATGGTCCGCTGCTGCTGGGGCAGGAGCGTGATCTGGGTGGCCAGATCGGCCATCGATCTGCCGGTTCGCGTCATCACCGACAACAGCTCCAGGGCGGTCACGACGCCATCGCCGCTGGTGGTGTACTCGAGGATGATGACGTGACCGCTCTTCTCGCCACCCAGCTCGGCGCCGTTCACGAGCATGCCTTCGAGGATGTACTTGTCGCCCACCGGCGTCCGGATGATCTGACCACCCGCCGCCTCAACTGCTCGACTGAGGCCGCCGTTGGACAGGACGGAAACCACCAGGGCGCCGCCTGGAAGCTTGCCCCTGGCAATGCGGTCAAGGGCCAGGATGCCCAGTAGCGTGTCCCCGTCGACGACGTTGCCCTCCGCGTCGACCGCGATGAGGCGGTCCGCATCGCCGTCGAGAGCGAAACCAGCGTCCGCGCCACGCTTGATGACTTCGGCAGCCAGAGCTTCGGGGGCCGTGGCGCCGCATTGGGCGTTGATGTTGGAGCCGTCCGGCTCGTCGAAGATGACGTGGACTTCAGCGCCGGTAGCGGAGAGGACCTTCTTGGCCGCGATGCGGCCGGAGCCGTTGGCGCAGTCCACCACCACGTTGAGGCTGCATTCGAAGCGACGCGCCAGGCCCAAGCGATGTTCGAGGTAGAGATTGACGAGGTCTCGCGCGTCGACAGACCGGCCGAGTGCATCTGGAGCCGCCGACGGCAGCTCCTCGGCTCGCCAGATGCACTGCTCTAGCTCGTCCTCGATGTCCTCGTCCAGCTTGAGGCCCTTGCTGTCGAGAACCTTGAGGCCGTTGTCGTTGGCCTGGTTATGGGAAGCCGAAACCATGATCCCGGCGGAGAAGTTGCCGGCTCCCGTGATGTAGGCGAGGGCGGGCGTCGGGACTACGCCGACATTGTGAACGTCGACGCCGAGGCTGGTCGCGCCGGCTACGATCGCCGCCGCGAACATGTCGCCGGAACGGCGAGTGTCCTGGCCGACAACGATCGAGCCGCCGTTTCCGGCCAGATGATGGGCCGTCGCCCGGCCCAGCGCGTACGCGAGCGTAGGCTTCAGGTCCACGTTGGCGATACCACGGATTCCATCCGTGCCGAATAGTCGAGGCAAGTACGGGCTCCTGTGACGAGGAAGTTCGCTAGTTGGCTGGCGACGGCGACGGCGAGGGCGATGGCGACGGCGAGGGCGGTACGGCTACGGTCACGCCGATCTGGACGGGGTTGATCGACACGACCTTGATACCCGGCGGGACCGAGACCGTGACGGTCAGGGTGTGCGTTCCGGGAGACAACTCGGTGACGTCTGCGACGCCCACAAGGGTAGACGTGTCGAAGGCATCGAGCGCTGCGGAAGCTCCACCGATGGTAACGGTCACGCTGGGGGTGGACAGGGTGTAGATGCGATCCGGGCGGGCGCCGTTGGGTACGATGCCGACATTGATCGTCCTGGTTGCGGCCGGCGATGTCAGGTGAATGGTCACGGTCACCTCCGAAACGTCCGGCGCCTCAACCGCGGCTGGGAGGTTGAGGCCGACCTTCACCGACACGTCGCCGGTGGCCCCGCTAATTGAGATGGACTTCGTGTTGACCCGGCCGTTGAGCGTGGCAAGCGCGTTCGCGTTGCCGCTCACGGACACCACGAGCGGGTTCACGTCGATGGACGACACGTAGTAGCCGGCCGCCGGAGACCCGTTAATGACCGGAGTGACCGCGACAGACTCCGTCCTGAGCTGGCTCCCGATCTGGATGCCCACGTGGACGGACGACGGAGTGAGCGTGACGTTCTCGACCGTCCGGCCGTTGCTGTCGACCGGCACGAGGGAGACGTCCTTGCTGACGTCGAGGCCGGACGAATCGACCGACACCGTCGCCTCGGCGGCGCTGACCTTGGACACTAGAGACTCAGGTCCCACCGCCAGGACGCTGGAGACGCTCAGGCTCTGCGGACCCTTGCTGAGACCCGAAGGAAAGGCCGGAGTGATCACCTCGACCGGAACGGTGGCACTGACGATCGGGTCCAGGCTGACGCGGATCTGCTGCGGCTCATAACCGATGATCTGGATACGAGGGTCGAGGGCGGTCAGGTCGACGCTGACCAGGGATGTGTCGTTCGCGCTGACCACGGCATCGCTCAAGTCGATCTTGGCGCTGAAACTCGAACTGGACACGCCGACGTCCGGGGCCGCGATATACCGGATGTTGACCACGCCGGGCATCGGATCCGGGTGCAGCAGGTATGAGTTAGCCGGCTTGTGCACGACCTCGATCGCGATGGGGCCGGACCAAACCTGCGTACTCTGAAGCGCGATCATGCCCACGTAGAGGATGATCGCCAGGACCAGGGCGCCGGCCTTCAAGGCCCAGTTGCCAAAAACGAAGCGCAGCACGCTCACGATGCCGCTTTCTGCGATTCGTCGTCGCTACGATCGGCCTTGGCTGGACTGTCGGCCGGGCGTAGCCGGCGGGTCAGCCGGTTGCCCGGCGGCTTCTGACCGGCCCGGGGAACGTCGCTTCGGCCGCGCCCGGTCAGCCGGTGCAGGCGGGCTCGGGCTCCCGACGCAGGCACCGTCTCGCGGAGGAGCCGGCCCCCCGCCATCTGCGGATGCAGCGTCTTGACCAGGGCCCGGGTCAGCTTGGCCGCATCGAGATTGCGGACGATGCGGGCTCGCTCGACAAGGCTTATCTGACCGGTCTCCTCGGACACCACGACGACCAACGCGTCCGTCTGCTCGGTCATCCCCAACGCCGCTTTGTGGCGCGTGCCGAAGCGTTCGAGCGGAATGGTCGTCTCGGAGGACGGCAGGATCGCCGCGGCGGCCAGAATCGCGTCGCCCCGAATGATCACTGCCCCGTCGTGAAGGGGGGTCCGTGGCGAGAAGATGGTCAGCAGCAGATCGACGCTCAGGTCAGCATGCAGCATTACGCCGGTCTCGGCGATCTCCTGCAGACCGGACTCGCGCTCGATGACGATCAGCGCCCCATGCCCCTCCCCCGATAGCCGCGCGGCAGCGGTCGCGACGTCGCCGGCTATGTGGGTGGTGCGCGTCTGCTCGGGCGTGCCCACCAGCCAGCCGAGCGAACCGAGGCGACCAATTCGGTCGAGGGCGCGGCGCAGTTCCGGCTGGAAGACAACCACCAGGGCGAACAAGCCGACGTACGCACCCGTCTGGAGAATGACGGTCAGGAGGCGCAGGTCGAACGCCAGCGCGGCCGCGTACACGGCCAGCAGCAGGCACACGCCGATCAGGAGTCGCACAGCCCGCGTGCCCCTGATCAGGCTGAAGAGCCAGTAGATCAGGATTGCGGTGATCGCGATGTCGGCAACCACGTTGGGGCCGACCTGGTCCAGGGCCGACTGGAGGAGTGGCATCTCGATCTAAGTCTATACCGGCGCGCCGATGAGACCGCCGCACTTACCGGCGCGACGGCAGTCGAGATGTGCCCCGCGGTGGTTCGTGGCCTCTGGCGACCCGAAGGCGACTCCGGGTGCCATTCGGCCGCTCGCCGGACTCAGGCGCAGATGCTTTCGAGCGAAGCGTCGTTCGGGAACGCCCGGCTGGCGGCGGCACAGATGCGCTGGTGGGTCTCTTCGTCCCCGTTCAGGTCCGCCAGGCGGTCGAGCAGCTTCAGCTTCTCAGCTGCCAGGCTGTCCCAACTTCTGGCCACGTACAGCTCAACGAGCACCAGGTGGGCGTCGACGTCGCCCGGGTTGCGCAGAAGCAGGCGGTGCGTGGCGTCCAGGGCTGCCTCGTACCGGCCCTCGCGGGCGTAGGCACGGGCCGTCCAGACCAGCAGCGACCGCAGGGTCCCCGGATCTCCGGCCTGCTCCGCCGCTTCGGCGGCGACCAGGAGTTCGTCTCCCGTCGGCTGGTGAGCGCTCTCCCCTCCCGGGGCCGTGGCGCCGCCCGGGGCAACTTCCTCCACTCCGTCCATGACGCCCGCGCCCGCGGCGGACCGTCCGGCTTCCGGTTCCGGCTCGGATTCCGCGACCGGGGCGACCCGGACCGCAGATGCGGGCTCCAGGTCCGGCGGCGGCGTCCCCTCGCCCATGACTTCGACCGGCTCGGCGGCGACTTCGATCCCGACGGGCTCGAGGTCCGGCAGCGGCGGCGTTCGCTCGCCGAGGACTTCGACCGGCTCGGATGCGACTGAGGGCTGTGCGGGCGTTTCTTCGCGGAGCCTCAGCGCCCGAGCCAGCAGCTGCTCGGATTCGTGGTCGCCACCTGCGAATCGGAGCTCGCGCGACAGCGCCCGCTGGCGGCGAATGCGTTCGGCCGACTCGTCGAGTTCGATCGCCCGCCGGAGCGTATCGGCGGCCTCGGGGATGCGGCCCGATGCCTCCTGGATGTCGGCGACATGGTCCAGTGCGGCGGCGGCGGCCGCACACGCGCCCGTGGCGGTCATCGCCTCTGCCTGGCCCAGCAGAGCCCCTTCGTCGTGCGGGGAAAGAGCGACCGCGACGTTGAACTCGGCGAGCGCCTCCTCAAGGCTCCCGAGGTGCATGTAGACGCCACCCAGGCTCGTGTGCGGCAGGGCCCGAGAAGGCGCGATCTCCGACGCGCCCCGGTAGGCGGCGACCGCCTCGTCGAGGGCGCCGCGAAGCACCGCGACGTGCCCGGTTCGAAGCGCTTCCTTGTATCGCTCGTATAGATCGTCCGCCATACCGCACATGATGCCGTGCGCGCAAGCCGCCGTACAAGGTACCTGCGGTGAGAAGGTCAGGCGGGAGGTCCTACGCCACCTGCCTCATTCGTTCCGCCGCGTTTGACCATCCGCCTGGGTGGGTGCCGGTCAGCGGCCAGAGGGAGCATCGCGACGTCCGCTGCCAGCCAGGATCATGACCGCCGATGCTAGGAAGGCGCACGCAACCAGGGCCGACGCGACGTCGATCTGGCGGGGGTCACTCTGGCCCGGTGGCGGCGTCAGGCCACCCAGCGGATAGGTAGCGACGAACCAAAGGAAGCCGCCGTAGAGGGCCGCAACCACAAGCCCGACCACGCGAGCGCCAGGCATCGCATGAACCACCATGTAGCCCGCCGCCAGGGGTGGCAATGCGAGTGGCAGGAAGATGATCCCGCCGCCCGCAAAGACAAGGCCGCCGATTGCGATTGCGGCCGAGAGCCCTCCCATCGCCAGCAGGACCACGCCACCTGCGCTCCACGCCGCCCGACGAACGGAACCCGCAGCCCCGAGGACCGCAATGTGGGTGCTCATGCAGAACCTCCCTCGACACCAACCTTCTGCGCCACGGCTCCGAAAGTCAAGCGCAGGCAGTCGCGAGCCGGCGGCCTCGCCCGAGGCGGTCGCGAGCACCGGAGCGAGCGGGCTTGGACGCCCGTGAGCGAGGATCGCAGGCGCCAACAACGGCAGAGGCCGACTGAGTACCTGCCGTCGCGGTTCCGGCGAGCCTATGCCTAGGCGGCGTCGAGAACCGGAGCGAGCGGGCCTGGACGCCCGTGAGCGAAACGCGCAGGGACCAACGAAGGGATCGACCAGCACCGCGTGCCAACCAGTCGCGAGCCGGCGGTCTAGACCGAGGCGGTCACGAGCACCGGAGCGAGCGGACACAGAGGTCCGTGAGCGAGGCGCGCAGGGACCAACGAAGGGATCGACCAGCACCGCGTGCCAACCAGTCGCGAGCCGGCGGTCTAGACCGAGGCGGTCACGAGCACCGGAGCGAGCGGACACAGAGGTCCGTGAGCGAGGCGCGCAGGGACCAACGAAGGGATCGACCAGCACCGCGTGCCAACCAGTCGCGAGCCGGCGGTCTAGACCGAGGCGGTCACGAGCACCGGAGCGAGCGGACACAGAGGTCCGTGAGCGAGGCGCGCAGGGACCAACGAAGGGATCGACCGCCCGCGAGCGACTAGCGCTTGGTGTACTGGGGGGCCTTGCGGGCGCGCTTCAGACCGTACTTCTTGCGCTCCTTCATGCGCGGGTCGCGCGACAGGAGGCCAGCCTGGCGCAGCGGGAGGCGGTTTCCCTCGGGATCGAGCTGCAGGAGGGCCCGGGCGATGCCGTGGCGAATTGCGCCGGCTTGACCGGTAACGCCGCCGCCTTCGACCTTGATCTGCGCGTTGTACGTACCCTCGGTGCCGGTGACCTTGAAGGGCATCCGGACGTCCGCCTCGTCGATGGCGTTGCCAAAGTGGGCTTCAAGGCTTCGATCGTTGACCACGATCTCACCTGAGCCCGGAATGAGTCTGACCCGTGCCACGGCCGTCTTGCGGCGGCCGGTTCCGTAGTAGAAACCTGCAGTCGTCATCGTGCTCCTCGTCAGGCCAGCGGCTCAGGTCGCTGAGCCTGGTGCGGGTGCTCGTTACCCGCGTAAACCTTGAGCTTCGTCAGCTGCTGGGCGCCCAGCCGGTTGTGCGGCAGCATCCCCTTGACGGCGCGGCGGATGACTTCCTCCGGACGGCGCTCGAGAAGATGACCCAGGGTCTCGGACTTGAGGCCGTGCGGGTAGCCGCTGTGGCGCATGTAGACCTTGGTCTCCTTCTTGTCTGAGGTGACCGAGATCTTGGATGCGTTGATCACCACTACGTGGTCGCCTGCGTCCAGCGTGGGGCTGTAGGTGGGCTTGTTCTTGCCTTCGAGCACGCGAGCGATGCGCGACGCCAGACGGCCGAGCGTCTCGTCCGTCGCGTCCACGACGTACCAGCGTCGCTCGATCTCGCTCTCACGGACCGTATAAGTCTTCGCGGTCATCGTTCTCCGTTCGATCTGGCGGTCGATCTTGCCTGCGTCCCCGGGGCCCTTGCGGGGCCGAAGACTACCCGTCTGAGGCACAGGCCCTTCGCCGGGGCCGTGGCCCCGTTGAGTGCCGGCCGCCTCGACGCGAGCGCCGCGGCAACCGCCTCTTCATCAATCTTCCCGTGCCCGGCCTCCAGTAGGACGGCCACGATTCTTCGCACCATCTGCCTCAGGAACGCGTCGGCCGCGACGTCGATCGTCACGAGCGAGCCATTCCTCCGAACCCGGACCCAGTGAACCGTCCGGATCGGCTGCCGGTGCGCCGCCCCGAAGGCACTGAAGTCGTGGCGGCCCACCAGGGCCGACCCGACCCGCTCCATCTCGGCGGTATCGAGCTGGTCCCGCACCCCGAGCGCGAAGCGCTCGCGGAGCGGGCTGCGCGGCCCGTTCCAAACGGTGTAGCGATACTCCCGATATCGCGCCGCGCGGCGTGGGTTGAACTCGTCCCGGACCTGCCGCATCTCTCGAAGTGACACATCCGCTGGCAGCAGCGCGTTCAGCGCCCTGGTCAGTACCCTTGCCGGCCGGCCCAGCGGATCGGTGAAAGCGATCACCTGCCCGTGAGCATGGACCCCGGCGTCGGTTCGGCCCGCCGCGCAAATCCGGATCCGACTTCCGCCGGTAACCGTCGCGAGCGCGGACTCGAGTTCTCCCTGGACCGTCCGGGCGTCAGGTTGCACCTGGAACCCGGCATAGTCCGTGCCGTCATATTCAACCGTTGCGCGATAGCGCACCGGCGAGCCCTCTCGAGCTCCTTGCTCGGCCGTGCTAGATGGCCGACCCGCCGTGTCGAGGGCGCGACGCCGTCGAGCACCCGACCGAGCGCACTTTGAGGTGCGTGAGGGAGGGAGCGGAGACGGCGACAAAGCCATCGACCGGCCGGGAGGTCATCACACCAGCTCGATTTGAACGATAGGAGCCGCGTCCCCGAGCCGCTGGCCGAGATGCACGATCCGCGTGAAGCCGGACGTCCGGTCGGCGTACTTCGGGGCGATCTCGTCAAAGAGTTTGGCCACCACGCCCGGCTCGTTCGGAAGCGCCGCGATCACGGCGCGACGAGCGGCGAGGTCGCCGCGCTTGGCGAGCGTGATCATGCGCTCCACCCGACCGCGGATTTCCTTGGCCTTCGCCTCGGTCGTCTGGACGCGCTCGTAGTGCAGGACCGAGACGGTCAGGTTCTTGTAGAGGGCCAGTCGCGGCCCCTGCTTGCGGCTGAGCTTCCGGCCGCCAATTCGATGGGCCATCGCTCAGGCCTCCTCAGGGGGCAGGTCGTCAAAGGACTCATCGTCCTCGACGTCGTCCATGTCGTCGCCGAGCGAGCTGTCTTCCGTCTCCGGGAGGATGAAGCCGCGCATTCGCAGCCGCTCCTTCATCTCGTCGAGCGACTTCTTGCCGAAGTTGCGCATCCGCAGCAGGTCGTCGTCCGACAACTGGAGGAGCTGTCCGACCTTGACGATGTTATTGCGCTTGAGGGAGTTGTAGGCCCGCATCGGCAGGTCCAGCTCCTCGATCGGCATGTCGAGCATGTTCGGCGGGAGCTGCGGCGCGCTTGTGGTAACGCGGTCCGTGCCGGTGGCGACGAGACCGATATTCGCGAACAGCGAGAACTGGCGGACCAGGATGTCGGCGGCTCGGCCGAGGGCCTCCTCCGGCGTGATCGTCCCGTCCGTCTCGAGTTCGATGGTGAGCTTGTCGTAGTTGGTCATCTGCCCGACGCGAGTATTCTCGACCGAGTAGTTGACCTTGCGGACCGGCGTGAAGATCGCGTCGACCGGGATGACGCCGATCGGCATCGACTCCGCTCGCTCCGCGGCGAGGTAGCCGACGCCCTTCTCGACGGTGAGATCCATCTCGACGGTCACGTCGTCCGAGTCCAGGGTCATCAACTCGAGATCGGAGTTCACAACCTCGACGTCGGCTGATTCCTGGATGTCGGCGGCGACGACCAGGCCGGCGCCGGACTTGATCAGCTTGAGCTGCACGGGGTGCGTCGCGAAGCTCTTGAGGCGGAGCTTCTTGACGTTGAGGACGATCTGAGTCACGTCCTCCTTCACGCCCGGGATGCTCGTGAATTCGTGGTAGACGTCACGGATCTGGATGGCGGTCACAGCCGCGCCCTCGAGGGACGACAGCAGGACGCGCCGCAAAGCGTTGCCCAGGGTGACGCCGTAGCCGGCCGGTAGCGGGCTGGCTTCGTACTTGGCGTACGAGCCGAGTTCTTCGACCGGCGCGATTTGCGGGCTCTCGAGTTCGATCATGTGCGGGCCTTACCTCGAGTAGTACTCGACGACGAGCTGCTCATTGAGGTCCAGCGGCATCTGGTCGCGTCGCGGAGCGGCGAGCACAGAGCCGGCAAGCTTGCCGCCGTCCACGCTGAGCCATTCCGGGATCTGTCGCGACTTGATGAGCTCCGGAGCCTGCTTGAACGGATCTCGGCTGCGATGCGACTCGCGCACCTCAACCTTGTCGCCGGGACGGAGCTGCAGCGACGCGATGCTGCTCACCCGGCCGTTGACCTGGAAGTGAGCGTGGCCGACCATCTGCCGGGCCTCGGCTCTAGACGAGGCGAAGCCCATGCGGTAGACCACGTTGTCCATACGAAGTTCCAGCATCCGGAGAAGGTTCTCACCGGTGACGCCGGGCGTGGAACTGGCCTGATCAAAGTAACCCTTGAACTGGCGCTCCAGAACGCTGTAGGTGCGGCGGATCTTCTGCTTCTCGCGCAACTGCATGCCGTATTCGCCGACCTTACGGCGACGGATGCCGTGCTGGCCTGGGGGCGCCTGACGGCGCTCGAAGGAGCACTTCTTGGAGTAGCAGCGGGTTCCCTTCAGGAAGAGCTTGGCGCCTTCCCGACGGCAGATCCGACAGACAGGATCGGTATAACGGGCCATCTAGTTAGACCTGCCTAGACTCGGCGCCGCTTGGGGGGGCGGCATCCGTTGTGCGGGACTGGGGTAACGTCGGTGATCGCGCTCACCTCGAGGCCGGCGGCCTGCAACGAGCGTATAGCCTGCTCGCGCCCGGCCCCGGGACCCTTCACGTACACCTCGATCTGGCGCATGCCGTGCTCCATCGCCTTCTTGGCGGCCTGGTCGGCCGACAGGGCGGCGGCGTACGGCGTGCTCTTGCGGGAGCCCTTGAAGCCGGCCACGCCGGCGGAGCCCCAGCTGATCACGTTGCCGTTAGGGTCCGTGATCGTGATGATCGTGTTATTGAAGCTCGCCAGGATGTGAGCGTGCCCTTGGGGCACGTTCTTCTTCTCCCGGCGCCGCTGCTTGGTGGCGCGCTTCCTCTCGGCCATTACTGCGTCCGGCTCCTCTTACTTTGTCGCCTTGCGCCGGACGCCGACCGTCTTCTTCGGTCCTCGGCGCTGCCGGGCGTTCGTTTTGGTCCGCTGGCCCCGGACAGGCAGGTTGCGCCGGTGGCGCAAACCGCGATAGGAGCCGATTTCGATGAGTCGCTTGATGTTCATTGCGGTCTCCCGCCGGAGATCGCCTTCGACCTTGTAACGGCGGTCGATGATCTCGCGGAGTCGGTTGACCTGCTCCTCGGTGAGGTCCCGGACTCGAGTGTCCGGGTTCACGTTCGCCTGAACGAGGATCTTCTGGCTGGTCGGGAGGCCGAGCCCGTAGATGTAGGTGAGGGCAATCTCGACCCGCTTCTCGCGGGGGATGTCGATACCAGCGATACGTGCCATGGCCTAACCCTGCCGCTGCTTGTGCTTGGGATTCGCGCAGATGACCATCACGGTCCCATGGCGGCGAATTACTTTGCAGTTGTCGCAGCGGGCCTTGACGGAAGCTCTGACTTTCAAGGGATCCTCGTTGCTATTGGCGGCGCTATCTCAGCCGATAAGTGATGCGACCACGCGTCAGGTCGTAGGGCGAGAGTTCCACTCTGACGCGGTCTCCGGGCAGGATGCGGATGAAGTTCATGCGCAGCTTGCCGGAGATATGAGCCAGGACTTTGTGGCCGTTTTCCAGCTCGACCGAGAACATGGTGTTGGGTAGAGGCTCCAACACCGTGCCTTCGACCTCGATTGCGTCTTTCTTTGCCACGTCCTGGTTTACTTCCTCTCACTCGCACGAATGCCGGCCGACCTCGGCCGACACACGAACGAATAGGTTATCAAAGATCGTCCGACCCGGCAATACGGCCGTGAAATGGTCCCGGCAATGCCGGCGCCGTTAGCCCATACCTCGGCCGCCGCGACCTCGATGCCTCTCATATGGTGGTCAGGATCTGCGGACCGTCGTCGGTCACCGCGATCGTGTGCTCGAAATGGGCCGCGAGCGAGTGGTCGACGGTCACGACCGTCCACTCGTCCTCGAGCGTTTCGACGTCCGGGTCGCCCAGGGTCAGCATCGGCTCGATAGCCACACAGAACCCGGACAGTATCTCAGCCCCGCGGCTGCCGGTTCGGTAGTTCGGAATTTGCAGGCTTTCGTGCATCTGCGTACCGATCCCGTGACCGACATACGGCCGCACGATACCGACCTTGCCTTCAACGGCCACGTCCTCGACCGCACCCGAGATGTCCTCTACGTGCGCGCCCGGAACGGCGGCCGCGATCCCGGCCATCAAGGCCAGACGCGTAGTAGCGAGCAGCGAGGCGACCTCCGCGGGCGGATCCCCGACGTAGAACGTCCGGGCCGCGTCGCCGTGATAGCCCTGCCAGATCGCGCCCGCGTCGATCGAGACGACCTGCCCTTCCTCGATCACCCGGCTGCCCGGGATGCCGTGGACGACTTCGTCGTCGATCGAAACGCAGATGCAGGCCGGGAAGCCGTGGTAACCCTTGAAAGAGGGCTTGGCCCCCGCACCCCGAATGTACTCCTCGGCAACGGCGTCGAGCTGGGCGCTGGTGACGCCCGGCTTGATCGACTCTTCGACCGCCGCGAGCACGCCGGCCACGATGCGCCCTGCTTGGCGCATCAAGGCGATTTCCTCGCGTGATCGTCGAACAACCGTTGCCATGTTCGCGGCTTAGCCCTTCCTGCCTGTGGCGGCGGCGATCGCGGTCAGCAGGCCGTCTGTGACACGCTCGATCGACTGGCTGCCGTCGACCGTGGCCAGGACGCCCGCCGCGCGATAGTGGCCCACAACCTGGTCGAGGGCGCCGAGCTGCTGGCGCAGCCGGGCCTGGACCGTGGCAGGTTTGTCGTCGTCGCGCTGATAGAGCTCGGAGCCGTCAACGTCGCAGATGCCCGCGACCTTCGGCTTCTTGGTCTTCTCGTGGTAGGGATGGCCCTGCGCGCGGCAGATCCAGCGGCCGCCGAGGCGGGCCACCAGATCGGCTTCCGGGACCTCGATATACGGGGCCACGTCCACCTTGCCGCCCCGCTCGACGAGAGCCCTGTCCAGGACCTCCGCCTGAGCGGTATTGCGCGGGAAGCCGTCGAGGAGGATGCCCGCCGCCGCGTCCGGCTTGGCCAGCCGCTCGAAGAGCATGTCGATGGTCACCTGGTCCGGCACGAGCTCACCGCGGTCCATGAAGCCCTTGGCGGTGAGCCCGAGCGGGGTACCCTCGCGAACGGCCGCCCGGAACAGGTCGCCCGTGGCGACGTGAGCCAGGCCGAGCCGCTCGGCAAGGATCTGGGCTTGAGTGCCCTTCCCGGCGCCGGGGGCGCCGAGAAGGACGATGACGTTACCGATCAACGGATGAAACCCTCATAGCTGCGCATCATCAACTGCGCTTCCAGCTGCTTCATCGTCTCCACGACAACGCTTACGACGATGAGGATGCTGGTGCCGCCGAGGCCTACGCCCACGGAGTTGAGGTTGGAGAACATCGGCAGCGAGGCCAGGATCATGGGCAGGACGGCCACGGCCGCGATGAACGCCGCGCCAGCCAGGGTGATCCGGAATGCCACCCGCCTGAGGTAGTCCTCAGTCGGCTGGCCCGGCCGGATGCCCGGGATGAACCCGCCCGACTTGCGCAGGTTGTTGGCCGTCTCATCGGGTTTGAACACGACGAACGTGTAGAAGAACCCGAAGCCGAGGGTCAACAGGAAGTACATCGTCAGGTAGAGCGGTCCGCGCGTGTCGAGCCAGCTGATGATCCCCTGTGAGACCGCCTTGACCCAGTCGACGCTGGACGTCGAGAAGTAGTTGGCGATCTGGATCGGGAACAGCAGGATGCTGATGGCGAAGATGATCGGGATAACGCCCGACATGTTCACCCGCAGCGGCAGGAACGTGGAACCGCCCTGGTATATCCGGTGTCCGCGTACACGGTTGGCGTACTGGACCGGGATCCGGCGCTGGCCTTCCTGGACGAAGATGATCACGAAGATGATCAGGATGCCGACCATGCCGAAGACGATCAGCTCCAGCCAGTCCGGCGAGCTCAGGAAGCCATAGACGGCGGACGGAACTCGGGACACGATGCCGGCGAAGATGATGAAGCTGATGCCGTTGCCAATGCCCTTCTCGGTGATCAACTCGCCCAGCCACATCAGCAGGATGGAGCCGGTGGTGAGGGCGATGATCTGGGTCCAGGACTCGTAGGTCTCGAAGCTGAAGTTGGTCGTGAAGGGCGCCGGACTCTCCGTGGCCTGCAGGAGGCCAAGGATGCCGTACGCCTGAAGCGCGGCCAGCGGGACCGACAGCCAGCGCGAGTAGCTGGTGATCTTGTTGCGGCCGTACTCGCCTTCACGCGAGAGGGCCTGCAGGGACGGGATCGTCGTCTGCAGGATCTGCATGATGATCGTGGCGTTGATATACGGGTTCAGCCCAAGGCCCACGATCGACATGCGCCGGATGTCGCCGCCCGAGAACAGGGACAGCAGCCCGAGGAAGCCCTCGTCCCCGCCGCTCTTGGCCGTCAGCACATCGGGGTTGATGCCGGGGATCAGGACATGTGCCAGGGCCCGATAGATGATCAGGATGCCCGCGACGAACAGCAGCCTCCGCCGGATGTCCGGCGCGCGAAATGCGTTGAGCAGCGACTCGAGCATGGCTCAGGCGCCCTTCCCAGCTTCGGCGTCCGCCGCGTCGGCCGGTTCGACGGCCTCGGCGGGTTCGGGTTCCACGATCGGGGCGGCCTCGGCCTTGGGGGCCTTGGCTGCCTTGACCTTCGGAGCGGCCGGGGCGGCCGGCGAGGACTCGGGCTCGGGCTCGGGCTCCGCCGCAAACGCCGCTCCGGGGATCTCCAGGACCTGGGCGGTGCCGCCGGCGGCCTCGATCTTGGCCGCCGCGCTCTTGCTGAATGCGTCGGCAAGGACGAAGAGCGGTCGAGTGACGTCGCCCTGGCCCAGGATTTTGAGCGGCTTGTCCAGCGATCGGACGAAACCGACCGCGGCAAGGATGTCGGGGGTGATGGTTACCGGGACTGGCTTTCCGGCCTTGGCCGGCGCCTTGGTGGTCTCGGTCGCGGCGAGTTCGGGCGCGTCGAGGATGCCGGTCTCGGCCAGCTCGTTGAGCCGGCCGACGTTGACAACCTCGTACTCGACCCGGAACAAGTTCCGGAAACCGCGGAGCTTGGGGATCCGGACGTGGATCGGCGTCTGACCGCCTTCGAACCACGGCTGGATCGTCCCGCCCGTCCGCGACTTCTGGCCCTTGGTCCCGCGGCCGGCGGTCTTGCCCTTGCCCGCGGCGATGCCCCGGCCGACGCGGGTGCGCGCCTTACGGGAACCTTCGGCGGGGCGCAGGTCATGCAGCTTCATCGCTTCTCCTCGGGCAGCTCCTCGACCTCGACGAGGAAACGGACCTGCCGCACCATCCCCCGGGTGGCATCGTTGTCGGGCACCTCGACGGTGTCCCCGATGCCATGCAGGCCGAGGGCCCTGATCGTCCCGCGATTGCGAGCGATGTGGCTGATGGTGCTCTTGGTCTGAGTGACGCGCAGCTTACCTGGCATCGGCCACCTCCGCGGACGGCTGACCGGCGACGTTGACCCGGACCTTGACGCCGCGTCGAGCGCTGATCTCCTCGGCGGAGTGAAGGCTCCGCAGGGCTTCCAGCGTGGCTCGAGTGACGTTGACCGGGTTGGTGCTGCCGAAGACCTTGGCCAGGATGTCCCGGATACCGGCCGCCTCGACGACGGCGCGCACGGCGCCGCCGGCAATGACGCCGGTGCCCTGGGAGGCCGGCTTCAGCATGACCTTCGAGGCCGAGAACTCGGTCCTGACCTCGTGGGGGATGGTCGTGCCGACGGTCGGGACATGGATTAGGTGTTTCTTCGCGTCCTCGACGCCCTTGCGGATGGACTCGGGCACCTCGCCAGCCTTGCCGAGGCCGACACCGACGTGACCCGCGCCGTCACCCACGACGACGATCGCGCTGAAGCTAAAGCGACGGCCGCCCTTGACGACCTTCGCTACTCGGTTGATCTGAACGACACGCTCTTCGAGCGTCAGCTTGTTGGGATCGATCCTGGCCAACTGTCAGCTCCTTCGCGTCAGAACTGGAGGCCGGCTTCGCGAGCGGCGTCGGCCAGCGACTTGATCCGCCCGTGATACCGGAACCCGGCTCGATCGAAGACGACCTGCTCGATCCCCGCGCTCTTTGCGCGTTCCGCGATCAGGCGGCCGACCACCTTGGCTTCATCGGTCTTGGTCTTGCCCGCGACCTTGATGTCCTTCTCGTGGCTCGAGGCGGAAGCCAATGTCTTGCCGGTCGTGTCGTCGATTACCTGGACTGAGATGTATTTGAGGCTGCGGAAGACGGCCAAGCGCGGACGCTCGGGCGATCCCGAGAGGCGAAGCCTGATCCGCTCGTGCCGCTTCTGGCGCGCGGCCGAGCGGCTGGCGACCTGCGTCATCGTGCTGATTCCTTCGACTTATGCGTGGTCAAATGTCGCATCGCCTGGCTCACTTCTTGCCGCCGATCTTGCCGGCCTTGCCGGCCTTGCGGCGGATCTGTTCGCCGAGGTAGTGGACGCCCTTGCCCTTGTAGGGCTCCGGCTTTCGAGTGGCCCGAACCTGCGCCGCTATCTGGCCAACGAGTTCCTTGTCGATGCCGACAACCGCGAGCTTGACGGGGCTCTCGACTTCGAATGCGATTCCGTCCGGCGGCTCGATCTCGATCGGGTGGCTGTAGCCGAGGTTCAGCTGCAGGTTGTTCCCGACCTTGGCGGCGCGGTAGCCCACACCGGTGATTTCGAGCTGCTTGCGGTAGCCGTCAGTCACTCCCGCCACCATGTTCGCGACGAGGGTGCGCGTAAGGCCGTGAAGCTGCTTGTGGTACTTGGCCTCCGACGGACGCTCGACGACCAGCGTGCCGTCCACGCGCGAGATGCGCATGTCCGGATGGAGCTGCCGCGAGAGCGTGCCCTTCGGGCCCGTGACGGTGATCTCCCGGCCTTCGACGGTGACTTCCACCGAAGCTGGGACCGGAACTGGGAGGCGACCGATTCGTGACATGTCTCGCCTACCAGACGTACGCCAGGACTTCACCACCGAGCTGGGCCTTGTAGGCCTGGCTGCCGGTCATGATTCCCTGACTGGTGCTGACAATGACGATGCCGAGCCCGCCCAGCACGCGCGGGATCTCGGTCTTGCGGGCGTACACCCGCAGGCCTGGCTTGCTGATGCGCTTGAGCCCGGACACGACGGGAGCCTTCCCGTCGACGTACTTGAGGGTCACGCGCAGCATCTGACGGACACCTTCCCGTTCCTCGCTGACGCTGGCGATGAAGCCTTCCTCCATGAGGAGGCGGGCGATCTCGCGCTTGGTCCGCGACGCCGGAATGACGACGTCCGTATGCCGAGCCCGCGAGGCGTTGCGGATGCGGGTCAGCATGTCCGCGATCGGATCGGAGACGTTCATGTGATCCCTACCAGCTCGACTTGGTAACGCCGGGCAGCTCGCCGAGCAGAGCCCGCTCGCGGAAGCAGATGCGGCACAGAGAGAACCGCCGCATGAATCCACGCGGGCGCCCGCAAACCCAACAGCGGTGATAGGTTCGAACCTTGAACCGCTGCGGTCGCTTCGCCTTGGCGATCATCGACTTCTTGGCCATGGCTTCTCCCTCCCCGCGCCTACCCGGCGAAGGGCATGCCGAGGAGTTCGAGCAAACGCTTCGATTCCTCGTCGGTCTTCGCCGTCGTCACGATGCTGATCTCCAGCCCGCGGAGACGGTCCACCTTGTCGTAGTCGATCTCCGGAAAAGCGAGCTGCTCCCGGAGCCCCAACGAATAGTTGCCGCGCCCGTCGAACGACTTCGCCGGCACGCCGTGGAAGTCGCGGATTCGGGGCAGGGCCATGCGGGTCAACCTCTCGAGGAAGTCCCACATCCGATCGCCGCGCAGGGTGACTCGCGCACCGATCGTGTTGCCCGTCCGAAGGCGGAACTGCGCGATCGACCGCTTGGCCTTGGTCGTGACCGGCTTCTGACCGGTGATCGTGGCCAGGTCGCCGACGGCGGCCTCGACTGCCTTGGGGTTCTGCAGCGCCTCGCCCAGACCGATGTTGACAACGATCTTGGACAGGCGAGGAACCTGCATGCTGTTGCCGTAGTTGAACTGCTTCTGCAGCGCCGGGACGGCTTCGTCCGCGTAACGCTGGCGAAGGCTGCCGCTCACGCGCCCACCTCCAACTGCTCGTTGCAGTGACCGCAAACGCGGGCGTTCTTGCCCGTGCTCAGGGTCGTGTGCTTGATGCGCGTGACACGGTCGCAGCGGGGGCAAACGATCATGACGTTGCTGGCCGCGATCGGCATCGGCTTGTCGACGATCCCGCCCTGCTGGATTTGCGGAGCGCGGTCGTTGGCCATCTTCTGGCTCGGCCTGGTATGTCGCTTGGCGATGTTGATACCTGAGATGACGACCGAAACCGGATGGGCACCGGTCGACTTCCAGATCGACTTCACCTTGCGTTCCGAAGCGGGATTGCGAAGGACCCGCTCCACCTTGCCGCGCTTGCCGGCATCCTTGCCGTGAAGCACAACGACGGTGTCGCCGGTTCGGATTTCAGGCACCTTGTTGGGTGGTGCGTTCTTCTGCGGCGCCATCACAGCACCTCCGGCGCGAGGGAAACGATCTTCATGTAATTGCGGTCGCGCAGCTCACGGGCCACGGGGCCGAAGATGCGCGTGCCGCGCGGGTTACCCTGGTTGTTGATCAGGACGGCCGCGTTCTCATCGAAGCGGATATAGCTGCCGTCGGGCCGGCCGTATTCCTTGGCCGTCCGCACGATGACCGCACGAACGACTTCGCCCTTCTTGACCGGGGCGTTCGGGATGGCCTGCTTGACGCTGGCGATGATCACGTCGCCGACGCCGGCCACGGTCTTCCGGGACCGGCCCATGACCCGGATGCACTGAATGGTGCGGGCGCCGGTGTTGTCGGCGACACGCAACCGGGAGTACTGCTGGATCATTCGGCGGCCTCGCGATCCTGCGCGCGCTCGGCCTCCGGCGCATGCTCGGCATGCGACGGCTCAGCCATGTGCTTGCCGGGGTGGGCCGCACCGTGAATGGCCTCGTCCACCGACTCGTCGTCGACCACCGGGCTCGTCGCGATGTCTTCACCAGCCCGGGAGATGACGCTGACCAGCCGCCACCGCTTGGTGGCGGACAGTGGCCGCGACTCCTCGATCAGGACGGTGTCGCCTACGCAAGCCTCGTTGGCTTCGTCGTGAGCCTTGAACTTGTTTGTCAAGCGGATGACCCGCTTGTACAGGGGATGCCGCGTCATACGCTCGACGGACACTACGATCGTCTTGTCCATCTTGTCGCTCACGACGCGGCCGACCTTGGTCTTCCGCTTGCCCTGCACTGCTGCTCCTGCCATCGCGTGATCTCCTACGCCCTGTCGGCAGACTGGGCCGCCGGCTCGGAGCGCTCGTCGCGGCGCTCGCGCTGCACGGTGAGGATCCGCGCGATTGTTCGTCTGGTGTGGGGAATGCTGCTGTAGTCCTTCAACTGGCGAGTCGAGAGAGCGAATCGCGCCTGCCACAAATCCTGCTTAGCCTGGCGCAGCTGCTCCTCAAGCTCACCGTCAGACAGGCCTCGAACCTTATCAATGTCCATCTGCGAGACCTTCCTTCAGCACGACTCGGGTAGCGACCGGCAGCTTGTGGCTGGCCAGACGCATTGCCTCGACGGCTTCGTGCTGCTCGACCCCGGCCATCTCGAAGAGGATCCGGCCGGGCTTGACGACGGCCACCCAGTGATCGGGTGCGCCCTTGCCGGAGCCCATTCGGGTTTCGGCCGGCTTCTTGGTCGCCGGCTTGTCGGGGAAGATTCGGATCCAGATCTTGCCGCCGCGCTTGACCGAGCGGGTCATGGCGCGTCGCGCGGCTTCGATCTGGCGGCTGGTGATCCAGGCCGGCTCCAGAGTGGCGAGCCCGAATTCGCCGAAGGCGACCGTGGTGCCACCCTTTGCCGGGCCGGACATCCGGCCGCGCTGGACCTTGCGATGCTTGACTCGACGGGGCATCAACATGGCTAAGCCCCCTGCGAGACTGCAGCCGGAGCCGCAGCCAGCTCGCGACGGGGCTTGTCACCCTGGACCTCGCCCCGGTAGATCCAGACCTTGACGCCGATGCGTCCGTAGGTCGTGAGGGCGTGAACCTGGGCGTAGCTGATGTCTGCCCGCAGGGTCCCGAGCGGGATTCGGCCTTCCTTGTCCCACTCGCGGCGCGCCATTTCCGAACCGCCGAGGCGGCCGGAGACGGCGATCTTCACGCCCTTGGCGCCGGCTTTCATCGTGCGCTGGACCGACTGCTTCATGGCCTTCTTGAAGGCGATGCGGCGAGACAGCTGCTGGCTGATGTTGGCGGCGACCAGGTACGCGTCGAGCTCGGGCTGCCGGATCTCCTTGACCTCGAGCTTGACCTTGCGGTTAGACAGGGCGCCGATCTGCTGCCGGAGCAGCTCGACGTTGGCGCCACCCTTGCCGATGACGATGCCCGGCTTGGCGGTGTGGATCGTGACCGTGACGTGGTTGATGCCGCGCTCGATCTCGACCCCGCTGACGCTCGCGTTGGCCAGACGCTGGCCGACCAGCGTCCGGATCGCGATGTCCTCCTGGAGGAGGACCGTGTAGTCCTTGTCCGCGTACCACTTCGCCGTCCAGGTGCGCGAGACACCCAGCCGGAAGCCGTACGGGTGAACCTTGTGACCCATCTAGGCCTCCCGGTCTTCGACGACGATGGTGATATGGGTCATGGGCTTGTGGATCGGGAAAGCCCGACCCTGAGCCCGGGGCTGCCAGCGCTTGATGATGCCGGGCCCCATATTCGCCTGAGCATCGGCCACGAACAGGTCCTCGGCGGACAGGTTGTGGTTGTTCTCGGCGTTCGCGGTTGCGCTTCGGAGGACCTTGGCCACGTCGCGAGCAGCGGCCTGCGGCATGAACTGCAGCATGGCCGAAGCTTCCTCGACGCGCTTGCCCTTGATTGATTCCGTGACGAGACGGGCCCTTCGAGTAGAGCCCTTCAGGTACTTGGCTGTGGCGGATACGCGCACGTCCGGGCTCCTACTTAAGGGCGGTGGAACGCTCGGTGTGCTTCCCGTGGCCGCGATAGGTGCGGGTCGGGGAAAACTCTCCGAGGCGGTGTCCAACCATGTTCTCGGTCACGTAGACCGGGATGTGCTTCTTGCCGTTGTAGACGGCAACGGTGTGCCCGATGAAATCGGGGAAGATGACGGATGCGCGAGACCAGGTCTTGACGACCTTCTTCTCGCTCTTCTTGTTCATCGTCTGGACGCGGCCGAGGAGCCGCGACTCGACGAACGGTCCCTTCTTGACCGAACGCGACATGCCTCTCTCTCCTCTGCCTTACGCCTTGCGAGTCCGCGAGCGGACGATGAGCCTGCTCGACGACTTCTTGCCAAGGCGGGTCCGATAACCCATCGCCGGCTTGCCCCACGGGGTCTTGGGGGGCATGCCCGTCGGCGATTTGCCCTCGCCACCACCGTGTGGATGGTCCCGCGGGTTCATGACTACGCCGCGGACTTCCGGTCGCTGGCCCATATGGCGGGCGCGACCGGCCTTGCCGAGGCTCTGGTTCTCGTGGTCCAGGTTGCTGACCTGGCCGATGGTCGCCATGCACCGCAGGCTGACCCGCCGGACCTCGCCCGACGGCAGGCGGACGATCGCGAAATCGCCTTCCTTGCCGAGGAGCTGGGCCGACACGCCTGCGGAGCGGACGATCTGGCCGCCCTTGCCCGGCACGAGTTCGATGTTGTGGATCGTCGTGCCGAGCGGGATGTTTGCCAGCGGCAGGGCATTGCCCACGCGGGCTTCCGCCTCGGCGCCGGCGACGACGATGTCGCCGACCTTGAGTCCGTTCGGCAGCAGCATGTAGCGCTTCTCGCCGTCGCGGTAGTGGAGCAGCCCGATCCGCGCCGACCGGTTGGGGTCGTACTCGATCGTGGCCAGCCTCGCCGGGACGTCGAACTTGTCGCGCTTGAAGTCGATGATGCGGTAGTGGTGCTTCTCGCCGCCGCCGCGATGGCGAACGGTGAGCCGCCCCTGGTTGTTCCGCCCGGACGGGCGCTTCTGCGCCTCGAGGAGCGGCTTGAAGGGTTCGCTGGTGGTTACCTCCTCGAAGGTGGACCGGGTCATGAACCGGCGGCCCGCCGAGGTCGGCTTGTAGCTGCGTAGCGGCATTTCTAGACAGCCTCGAAGAATTCGATCTTCTGGCCGGCGACCAGCGTCACGATGGCCTTGCGCCAGGGGGTGGTGCGGCCCTTGAGTCGGCTGCGGCGCATGCCGCCGCTCTTCAGCTTGGACTTGGTCGTCAGCACGTTGACGCTCACGACCTCGACCTTGAAGAGCTCTTCGACTGCGGCCGCGATCTGGACCTTGTTGGCGTCCCCGTGGACCGCGAACGTGTACTTACCACGCTGCGACTCGTCCACCGACTTCTCGCTGATCACGGGGTGGATGATGATGTCCTGTGCCGTGAGGCTCACGCGTACACCTCCTCCATCCGGCTCAGTGCCGGCTGCTCGATCAGGACGGTGTCCGCCTTGAGCAAGGCCACGACGTTGAGCGAGTCGGCCCGAATGACCTCAACCCCCGGCAGATTTCGGGCCGAAAGGATAAGGACCTCGTCCGTACCCGTGGCCACGATCAGGACGCGCCCCTCGGACCGGCCGAGGTTGTCCAGGACTTCGACCAGGGCTCGGGTCTTGGGCTCCTCGAGGCCGAAGCCGTCGACGACGCGAATGGCGTCGTCATCGAGCTTGGAGGTCAGGGCGCCGCACAGGGCGAGGCGCTTCATCTGACGCGGCAGCCGCTGAGCGTACGAGCGGGGGTGCGGTCCGAAGACCACGCCGCCGCCGGCGTAGTGCGGCGCTCGGATGGAACCCTGGCGAGCGCGGCCGGTGCCCTTCTGGCGGTACGGCTTCTTGCCACCGCCGGCAACCTCGTCGCGCGTCTTGGTGTCATGAGTGCCGAGGTGGCGGCCGGCGAGCTGGGCGGTCACCACCTGGTGGAGGACGGCGAGGTTGACCGGCGCGGAGAAGAGCTCCTCAGGAAGCTCGACTTCGCCGATCGATTCGCCGGTCCTCGAGTAGAGGGTCGTCTTCGGCATCGTCAGGCCTTCTTCACGAGGATCAGCGCGTTCGGGGCACCGGGGACCGAGCCCTTCACGAGCAGCAGGTTGCGCTCGGCGTCCGCGCGGACGACCCGCAGCTTCTTGACCGTGATGCGGGCGTCGCCCATGTGACCGGCCATGCGCATGCCCTTGTAGACGCGACCCGGCGTGGTGCCGGGACCGATCGAGCCGGGCGCGCGGTGATGGTCCGAACCGTGGGTCTTGGGACCGCGCTTGAAGTGATGGCGCTTGATATGGCCGGTGAAGCCGTGGCCCTTGCTCACGCCCGTGACGTTGATGATGTCGCCGGGGGCGAAGAGGGTCACGTCGAGCTTCTGACCGACGGTGTAGGCCTCCGGGGCCGCCTCGTCGAGCCGGAACTCGCGCAACACGGAGAGGCTGGGAAGGTTCTTGAGCTGCCCGATCTCCGGCTTGGTGAGCTTGGCCGACTCCTCGATGCCGAGCTGGACGGCTGTGTATCCGTCGCGCTCCGGAGTGCGGACACGGGTAACGGTATTCGGCTCGACGGCCACGACGCTCACGGGGATCATCGTTCCGTCGTCCTGGAATATCTGAGTCATGCCGACCTTGCGGCCGATCAGTCCAATGCTCATGGGCGTCACATCTTGATTTCGATGTCGACGCCCGCGGCGAGCGAGAGTCGCATCAGGGCGTCGACGGTCTTCGACGAGGGGTCAAGGATGTCGACGAGCCGCTTGTGAGTGCGGATCTCGAACTGCTCCCGGCTGTCCTTGTCGATGAACGGCGACCGCAGGACGGTGAACTTCTCGATGCGCGTCGGCAGCGGTACCGGACCGACGACATCTGCGCCGGTCCGCTGGGCCGTCTCCACGATCTGGGCCGCCGACTGATCGAGCAGCCGGTGGTCGTATGCCTTGAGGCGGATCCTGATCCGCTGCCTTGCCATCACAGACTCCGCTTACTCGGTGATCGAGGTGATGGCCCCGGCGCCGACGGTGCGGCCACCCTCACGGATGGCGAAGCGCTGTCCGACTTCCAGGGCGATCGGGGTGATCAGTTCGACCGTCATGTCGACGTTGTCGCCGGGCATGATCATCTCGGCACCTTCGGGCAGGCCGATGGAGCCGGTGACGTCGGTCGTGCGCAGGTAGAACTGGGGCCGGTAGCCGTTGTAGAACGGGGTGTGCCGGCCACCCTCTTCGCGAGAGAGGACGTAGACCCGAGCCACGAACTTGGTGTGCGGCTTGACGCTCCCGGCCTTGGCCAGAACCTGGCCGCGCTCGAGATCGTCGCGCTCGATACCGCGCAGGAGGCAACCGACGTTGTCGCCCGCTCGGCCCTCGTCGAGCAGCTTCTTGAACATCTCGACGCCGGTCACGACCACCTTGCGGGTGGGCCGGATGCCGACGATCTCGACTTCGTCGCTGACCTTGACGATGCCGCGCTCGATGCGCCCGGTGGCCACGGTGCCGCGGCCCTTGATGCCGAAGACGTCTTCGATCGGCATGATGAAGGGCTTGTCGATCGGTCGCTCAGGCGTCGGGACGTAGCTGTCGACCGCATCCATGAGGTTCTGGATGCACTCGTAGGCCGGGTTGGACGGATCGTCGGGGGCTTCGAGGGCCTTGAGGGCCGAGCCGCGGACGATCGGGATGTCGTCGCCGGGGAAGTGGTTCTTGGTCAGCAGTTCGCGAACCTCGAGCTCGACGAGGTCGAGAAGCTCGGGATCGTCGACCGCGTCGACCTTGTTGAGGAAGACCACGATGTAGGGCACTTCCACCTGGCGGGCGAGCAGGATGTGCTCGCGGGTCTGGGGCATGGGCCCGTCGGTCGCGGCGACCACGAGGATCGCGCCGTCCATCTGGGCCGCGCCGGTGATCATGTTCTTGATGTAGTCGGCGTGGCCGGGGCAGTCGACGTGCGCGTAGTGGCGGTTGGCCGTCTCGTACTCGACGTGGGCGATCGCGATGGTGATGCCGCGCTCGCGCTCCTCAGGAGCGTTGTCGATCGAATCGAAGGCGCGGAATTCAGCCCCGCCTTTGAGCGCGAGGTACTTGGTGATCGCCGCGGTCAGAGTGGTCTTGCCGTGGTCGATATGGCCGATCGTGCCGATGTTGACGTGCGGCTTAGTCCGCTCGAACTTCTTCTTCGCCATCGGTGTGGCTCCCTCGCTCCTGCGCTAACGGGCTTGGTGGACGGGTCAGACTCTGGACTTGGCTACGAGTTCGGCCGCCAGGTTGGCCGGGACTTCTGCGTAATGGGACAGTTCCATCGAGTAGCTGGCTCGGCCCTGGGTCATCGACCGCAGGTCCGTGGCGTAGCCGAACATCGTTGCGAGTGGGACTCTCGCGCGGACGACCTGCGTCGAACCGCGAGATTCCATCGCCTCGACATGACCGCGCCGGGCATTCAGGTCCCCGATGACGTCGCCCAGGAACGCCTCCGGCATCGTCACCTCGACCCGCATCAGCGGTTCGAGGATCACCGGGCCGGCCTTGGCAACGGCATCTTTGATAGCCAGCGAGCCGGCGATCTTGAACGCCATTTCGCTGGAGTCGACCTCATGGAATGACCCATCGAAGAGGGTCACCTTGACATCGACCATGGGATAGCCGGCGTAGGGGCCCGTCTCGAGCGCCTCCCGGATGCCCATGTCGATCGGCTTGATGTATTCGCGCGGGATAGTCCCGCCGACGATCTTGTCGATGAACTCGTAGCCCTTGCCGGGCTCATTCGGTTCGGCCTTGATGACCGCGTGGCCGTACTGGCCCTTGCCGCCGGTCTGCTTGACGTGGCGCCCGTTGCCCTGGGCGGCGCGGCGGATCGTCTCCCGGTAGGAGACATGAGGACGACCGACGTTGGCCGCAACCTTGAACTCGCGGACCATTCGATCGACCAGGACGTCCAGGTGGAGTTCGCCCATGCCGGCGATTCGGGTCTGGCCGGACTCCTCATCCGTGTGGACTCGGAACGTCGGGTCTTCCTCGGACAAACGCTGCAGGGCGAGCGCAAGCTTGTCCTGATCCGCCTTCGTCTTGGGCTCGATGGCGACTTCGATGACCGGCTCGGGAAAGACGATCGACTCCAGGACGACCGGGTGCTCCGGGTCGGTCAGGGTGTCGCCGGTGTAGCTGTCCTTGAGGCCGACGGCGGCGGCGATGTCGCCGGCGTAGACCTCTTCGATCTCCTCGCGGTGGTTGGCGTGCATCTGGAGGATACGGCCGATCCGCTCCTTCTTGCCCTTGGCGGCGTTGAGAACGTAGGAGCCGGACTTGAGGGTGCCCGAGTAAACCCGGAAATAGGCCAGCTTGCCGACGTAGGGGTCCGCCGCGATCTTGAAGACCAGGGCGCTGAAGGGCTCCTTGTCGTCCGGCATGCGGACCAGCTCCTGGTGCGTCACCGGCTGCTCGCCGATGAGCGGCGGCACGTCGAGCGGCGACGGCAGGTAGTCCACGACAGCGTCGAGGACCGGCTGGACGCCCTTGTTCTTGAGGGCCGAGCCGGCCAGGACCGGGACGATGCGGTACTGGAGAGTACCGAGGCGCAGGCCACGCTTGATGTCGTCGTGGCTGAGGTCGTGGCCCTCGAGGTACTTGTGAGTCAGCTCGTCGTCCATCTCGGCGACGGCATCGACCATCAGCTCGCGGGCCGCACGGGCCGCGTCGACGAGGTTGGCCGGGATCTCGCCGATTACCGCTTCGGCGCCCAGATCGTCCGCCTTGTAGGTGATCGCCTTCATCTCGATCAGATCGATGATGCCGACGAACTTGTCCTCGGAACCGATGGGCAGCTGGATGCAAACAGGTCGCGCCCCAAGCCGGTCCTTGATCATGTCGACGCAGCGATCGAAGTCGGCGCCGGTCCGGTCCAGCTTGTTTATGAAGCAGATGCGCGGCACTCGGTAACGGTCGGCCTGACGCCAGACCGTCTCTGACTGCGGCTCCACGCCAGCCACGCCATCGAACACGACGACCGCGCCATCGAGGACGCGGAGGCTTCGCTCCACTTCCACCGTGAAGTCCACGTGCCCGGGCGTATCGATAATGTTGATTCGGTGATCGTTCCAGAAGCAGGTCGTAGCAGCGGCAGTGATCGTAATGCCGCGCTCCTGCTCCTGGGGCATCCAGTCCATGGTGGCAGCGCCTTCATGGACCTCACCGATCTTGTAGATCTTCTTGGTGTAGAAGAGCACGCGCTCGGTGACCGTGGTTTTGCCGGCGTCGATATGGGCGATGATTCCGATGTTCCGCGTCTTGGCGACCGGAACCTGACGTGCCACGACTGTGTTTACTCCCTAGCGGACGAAGACCCCGAAACGGGCCGCTCCCCTATTCGAGGGTTACCACTTGAAATGGGTGAAGGCGCGGTTCGCCTCAGCCATCTTGTGGGTGTCCTCACGCCGCTTGACGGCTGCGCCGAGGCCGTTCATGGCATCGACGAGCTCGGCGGCGAGCTTCTCAGACATACTCTTGCCGTTGCGCTTGCGAGCCGCCTGGACGAGCCAGCGGACGCCGAGCGACATGCGGCGATCGCCCCGGATCTCGACCGGGACCTGGTAGGTGGCGCCGCCGACGCGGCGGGGCTTGACCTCGATGATCGGCGTGGCGTTGCGCATCGCCGTCTCGAGAACCTCGACGCCGGGGCGGCGAGCCTGGGCCTCGGCCCGAGCGAGCGCCTCGCGAAGGATCCGCTCGGACAGATGGCGCTTGCCATCCGTCATCAGCTTGGTCGCGAAGCGGTTGGTGAGGCGGGAAGAAGGCGCGCCCTGGTACTTGTTCTTGCGGGCGATCGTTGCTCGACGCGGCATGGTTACTTCTTGCCCTTCTGCGTGTCCTTGGCGCCGTACTTGGATCGGCCCTGCTTGCGGTCCTTCACGCCCGCGGCATCGAGGGTGCCGCGGATGATGTGGTACTTGACCGACGGCAGGTCCTTCACGCGGCCGCCACGGACGAGCACCACCGAGTGCTCCTGAAGGTTGTGCCCGATGCCAGGGATGTAGGCCGTGACCTCCATCTGGTTTGTAAGTCGGACGCGGGCGATCTTGCGAAGGGCCGAGTTCGGCTTCTTCGGCGTCATCGTGCGCACCTGCAGGCAGACGCCGCGCTTCTGCGGTGCACCGGGGATGGCGACCTGGCGCTGGCGAAGGCTGTTCCAGTTCTTGCGCATAGCCGGCGCCTTGATCTTGGAGATCTTCGGCTGGCGGCCATGCCGCACGAGCTGGCTGATTGTCGGCACGGAGACGCGGCTCCTTTCGTTCCTGATGGTGGTTGTATCAGTTAGGTCCACGACCGTCGTCGGCGCTCATCGCACACGGTTGGGCCCGTGGCGATTCCGATCGACGGGAACTGCGCCGCCTCGGTGGCCTCCCAGTCCGATGGGCCGCCCCGGCGCTGCACGCCGTTGCGTCTCTGTCGCTACAAGGAGGCGATCACGCTGGCGCTGATCGCTTCGATGTTTCCCCGGCGTTCCGCCTCGAGCCCGATCAGCATCCGAGTCGAGGGCTGTGTCCGCCGTTTGGCTCCCGATCCACCGCGACTGGCACATGCCAACCGCGGCTTCCTGTGAAGCCACGAAGGCGGAGTTTACCAGTGAGGCGGCTCGGGCGTCAACGCCGGGCCCCGGCATCGATTCGGCGGCGCCGCATAGGGCTTGGCGGGCCCGCCCGCGCGTGCGATCGAACCGACGAACCGCGAAAGGGCAAACTACGCGGCACTGCCCTCTTGTAAAGGCGAAGGCTCTCTCCGATGCACTAGAAGCATATGGAAACCGTCGCCGGAGGAGTAACCATCAACAGAGAAGTACTCGACTCGCAGTACTCGGCCCTGTTCCGGGATCTAGTCGTCCTGGCCAGAGCCCTGGGCGCGGGCAACGACTCGGAGGATGTCGCACAGGAGGCGCTGCTGCAGGCGCGCAGCCGTCTCCACCAGCTGCGAGATCCCCTCAAGCTACGGGCATGGGTCCGCAGGATCGCCGTCCGCGGCGCCTGCCGGGCTCGCACCTCTCGCCTGGACGAGCTCGACGACCTCACCGTCGAACGCCTGCCGGGCACGCAGATGCCCGACGTGGACGTGTCGACTGCGATAGCCGGTCTCCCCGAGCGGGAACGCATCGCGGTGACACTCGTCTTCGGCCTTGGCTATCGCCAGGACGAAGCCGCAGGACTGATGGGGATTGCCCCCGGCACCGTGTACTCGAGCATCTGGCGGGCCCGGCGCAAGCTGGCCCGGTTGCTCGCCGACAGGGACGGGATGCCGGAACTGGGCGGAAGGAGCCACCCGTGAAGAACTTCGTCGGCTTGTTTGACGCCCTGCGCAGGCGGGGCCACATCTCAGAGCACCGGCTCGATGAATTGGGCCGGGCCGGCAATCCGGGCCAAAAGGCGACGTCCGGGGAACTCGACCACATGCGGGCGTGCGACGAATGCCGCGGCCTCGCGGTCGGCTTCCGGCGCGCCAACGCGGTGCTGGAAGGCCCGTGGGCGGATCGGCCTGCGGCCGCACATGCCCGCGGCGTATCGATGGTCAGCCTGGGCGGATCGCTCAGGTCGCGCGGACGAACGGGCTCGCGGCCGGTCGGTCTCCGCCCCGCCCTGTCTATCGGAGCGCTGGCGGCGGTCGCCCTGCTGACGTTTGGGGTGATTGCCGTCGCGCCGCGCCCTGGATCGGCCGCGACGGATGGCGCCTCGACGGCGGGATCCCCGTCAGAATCCGCGCCGGCCGTCACGGGAACGGGCGCCTTCAAAGCGACCGGCTCGATGAGCATAGGCCGGGGCCAGCCGGTCGCCACGACGCTCGAGGACGGACGCGTCCTGGTTACGGGCGCCATGTACCCCGACGATCCGAACGCGCCGGCAGATCTGTACGACCCGGCGACCGGAACCTTCACCCGGACCGGACCGATGATCCAGGGCGATCGGGCCGGCCAAACGGCCACTCTCCTGGCGGATGGTCGCGTTCTGATCGCCGGCGGCGCGGAGATGGGTCCTTCGGGCCAGCCATGGCCTTTGGGTAGCTCCGGCAGCCTGAAGTCGGCTGAGCTGTTCGACCCGGCCACCGGCAAGTTCACTGCCACAGGGTCGATGAACGAAGCTCGCGAGCAGGCCACCGCCACCCTCCTGGCGGACGGTCGAGTGCTCATTGCGGGTGGCGCGACGGCGACGCCGAAGGAATCCCAAGGGACCTACAACTCATACAACCTGGCGTCCGCCGAGCTTTACGACCCCAGCACCGGGACATTCACCAAGACCGGCTCGATGACCACAGCGAGGCGGGGTCATTCGGCCATTCCGCTACGGGACGGGCGCGTGCTGGTGACGGGCGGGTCCGGCCCCGACGAATACTCGCTCGACTCGGCCGAACTGTACGACCCTTCCACCGGGCGGTTCGCCGCTACCGGGCCTATGGGCAACGGTGACGTCTACGGCCCGACATGGACCATGGGCGCCTGGTCACTGGGCACCGATGCCCACGGCGAGCCGATCTGGCCGGCCGGTGTCGGCTCCGATGGCGGCATGGTCGCCCTGTTGAAGGACGGGCGAGTCCTGGCGGCGGGCAACGCCTTGACGAACTACGGCACCCAGGACCGCGCCTCGGCCTGGCTGTACGACCCCGCCACAGGCAAGTTCAGTCAGACGGGTTCGATGCTCAATCCCGGCGGGGCGGGTACCGCCACAGTGTTGTCGGACGGCCAGGTTCTCATCGCCAATGCCTTCGGCATAGGCGATACCGACAAACTGGCGGTCACCGCGGAGCTGTACGACCCGGCGACCGGGACCTTCCGGGCAGCGGCATCGATGCCGAGCGTTCGCAGCCTATCCGCCGTTGCTCTGCTGAAGGACGGTCGGGTTCTCTTCGTCGGCGGCACCGGGCCCGCCGGGGAGGACCTGGCGACAGCGGTGCTCTTCGACCCGGCGGCAACTCCGTAGCCGGCGGCAACTCCGTAGCCGGCGGCAACTCCGTAGCCGGCGGCAACTCCGTAGCCGGCGGCAACTCCGTAGCCGGCGGCAAGCTTCCCGGCCAAAGAAAAGCGGGCGACGTTGCCGTCGCCCGCTTTTTGGTCGCGATCTGAGGCCGGCGGCCCGTTACTTCTCGTCTTCCTTGTCCAGGTCGCCGAGGATCTTCTCGAGGTCCGGCATGCCCGAGTCGCTCTCGTCGGCATCGCCGCCGAGGGCTCCCAGGAACGTGCTGGCGAGGTCGTCGTCGCCCTCGCCCCTCGGCTCGCCGGTGCTGGCCGCCAGGATCGAGGCCAGGTCGCTGGTCTCGTCCGAAGGCAGCTGGCCGGCTTCCTCGAGGAACGGGTTGTACTCGTACTCGGGGCCACGCAGACCCTCGAGCGACTCGCCGGCGAGCGCCTCTTCGGCGGCTCGGCGTGCCCGCTCGCGGGCGGCGGCGATGTTGGCCGGCGCGCCCGTCCCTGCAGGGATGAGCTTGCCGATGATCACGTTCTCCTTGAGGCCGATGAGGTGGTCCTTGGCGCCGTTGATCGCCGCCTCGGTCAGGACGCGGGTGGTCTCCTGGAAGGAGGCCGCGGCCAGGAACGACGACGTATTGAGCGAAGCCTTGGTCACGCCGAGCAGGACCGTCTGGGCGGTGGCGGGCTCGCCACCCTCGGCCAGGACGCGGTTGTTGACTTCCTCGAAGTCGAGTCGGTCGATCAGCTCGGTCGGCAGGAGATCCGTGTCGCCCGGCTGATCGATGCGGACCTTGCGGAGCATCTGCCGGACGATGATCTCGATGTGCTTGTCGTTGATGGTCACGCCCTGGCTGCGGTAGACCTTCTGGACCTCCTTGACCAGGTAGCGCTGGACGGCGTCCTTGCCTCGCGTCTCGAGGTATTCCTGCGGGTTGATGGGGCCGTCGGTAATTGCGTCGCCGGCGCGGATGGCCTGACTGTTCTCGACCATCAGCTTGGCGTTGTGAGGGATGGTGTATTCGCGCTCGACCGTGTCTTCCGAGCGGACGACGAGTTGCTCGCCTTCGCGCACCAGGAAGCCCTTGGCCGGGGCAGAGACGTCCGTCGACTTGTCGCCGGCCTCGCCGCGGGCGATGACCTGGCCGGATTCGACCATGTCGCCGGCCGCTGCCAGCATCTCGGCGCCGGCCGGCAGCGCGATGTGGGTGTCGTACTGCTCGCGGCTGGTGACCTTGACCCTGGTGCCGGTGTCGCCGCGGACGATTTCGACCTCGCCGTCGATGTGGCTGATCTCGGCCTTGCCCTTGGGAACACGGCCTTCGAACAGTTCCTCGACTCGCGGCAAGCCCGCGGTGATGTCCAGGCCGGCGACGCCGCCGGTGTGGAACGTCCGCATCGTCAGCTGGGTGCCCGGCTCGCCGATCGACTGGGCGGCGATGATACCGACCGCCTCGCCGATACCGACCAGGCTTCCGGTAGCCAGGTTTCGGCCGTAGCACAGCCGACAGACACCCTGGCGGGCCTCGCACGACAGCGGCGAGCGAACGAGCACCTCGTCGATGCCCGATTCGTCGATCGCCGCGGCGATGGCTTCGGTGATCTCCTGGTTGCGCTCGACGACCAGCTCGCCGTTTTGCGGGCTCGCAAGATCGGCCGCTGAAAGCCGGCCGACCATTCGCTTCTGGTAAGCGCCCTTCTCGTTGCTGGTGATCTCGGCCGACTCGGAGCGAGTGATCCAGCTGCCTTCCTGGGTGCCGCAGTCTTCCTCACGGGTGATGACGTCCTGCGCCACGTCCACCAGACGGCGGGTCAGATAGCCCGAGTCGGCGGTTCGAAGAGCGGTGTCGGCGAGGCCCTTGCGGGCGCCGTGGGTGCTGATGAAGTACTCGAGAACGGTCATGCCTTCGCGGAAGTTGCTCCGCACCGGCACGTCGATGATGCGGCCCGACGGGTCGGCCATGAGGCCTCGCATGCCGCCGAGCTGGCTGATCTGGCCCTTGTTGCCTCGGGCACCTGAGTCGGACATCATCCGCACGGAGCCGAAGGGGTCGAGGCCATCCATCATTTGCGTGGAGAGGTCGTTGGTCGTCTTCTGCCAGACCTCGACGACCTGCTCGTAGCGCTCGTCGTCGGTGATCAGGCCGCGCTGGAACTGGCGGTCGATCTGGTCAACGGCGGAATCGGCCTCGGTGAGCCGGCGAGCCTTGTCGGCAGGGATGACGATGTCGCCGACGGCGATCGTCATGCCACCGCGCGTGGAGTACTCGAAGCCGACGGCCTTGACGCCGTCGACCACGTGAGCCGTCTCCTCGGGGCCAAGGATGCGATAGCACTCGTCAACGAGCTTGCGCAGCTCGGTCCGCTTCATGTTCACGTTCTTGAAACGGAGCCGATCCGGAACGATCTGGTTGAAGATGATCCGTCCCACGGTGGTCCGGACCCGGGTGTCGACGGCGGCCTCCGCGGTCTCGTCCCAGGCCTTGACCATGGCCTCGACCGGCTCGTGGAGGGTGACCTCGCGGAGCTGGTAGGTCAGGATCGCCTCGCCCTCGCTGGAGAACAGGCGAACCTTCTTGCCTTCGGCCAGCGGCTTCTCCATGGTCAGGTAGAAGCAGCCCAGAACCATGTCCTGGGTCGGCGCCACGACCGGGCTGCCATCGGCGGGCGACAACAGGTTCGCGGTCGAGAGCATCATGTCTCGAGCTTCCTGCTGGGCCGCGGTGGAGAGCGGGACGTGGACGGCCATCTGGTCGCCGTCGAAGTCCGCGTTGAACGCGGTGCAGACGAGCGGGTGGATCTGGATGGCCGAGCCCTCGACCAGCGTCGGCATGAATGCCTGGATGCCCAGGCGGTGGAGGGTGGGGGCTCGGTTCAGCAGGACCGGGTGGTCCTTGATGACCTCTTCGAGGACGTCCCAGACCTCGGGCCGGACGCGTTCGACGATGCGCTTGGCGCTCTTGATGTTGTGGGCGTGGCCCTTCTCGACGAGAAGGCGCATGACGAACGGCTTGAACAGTTCGAGCGCCATCTTCTTGGGCAGGCCGCACTGGTGGAGCTTGAGCTCCGGCCCGACCACGATGACCGAGCGGCCGGAGTAGTCCACGCGCTTGCCGAGCAGGTTCTGGCGGAACCGGCCCTGCTTGCCCTTGAGCATGTCCGAGAGGCTCTTGAGGCGGTGGTTGCCTGTGCCGGCGATCGCGCGGCCGCGGCGGCCGTTGTCGATCAGCGCGTCGCAGGCTTCCTGGAGCATCCGCTTCTCGTTGCGGATGATGATCTCCGGGGCGCCGAGCTCCAACAGCCTCTTGAGGCGGTTGTTGCGGTTGATAACGCGGCGGTAGAGGTCGTTCAGGTCGGAGGTCGCGAAGCGGCCGCCATCGAGCTGGACCATGGGCCGCAGGTCAGGCGGGATAACGGGGATGACCGAAAGGATCATCCACTCGGGCCGAGTCCCGGACCGGCGGAAGGCCTCGATCAGGCGCAAGCGCTTGATGGCCTTCTTGCGGCGCTGGCCCGAAGTCGTCCGGACCTCAACGTGGAGAGAGCGAGCCAGCTCCTCGAGATCCATGCGGGTGATGATGTCGCGCACTGCCTCGGCGCCCATGGCGGCGTGGAAGACGCGACCGCCTCGAGCGCCGGTCCCGTGGTGCTCATCGAGGTTGCGGAAGTCGTTCTCCGAGAGGGTCATGAGAGGCTTGATGGACTCGAGCTCGTCCTTCAGGCGGCGGACCTCGTCCTTGGTGCCCTCGGCCTCACGGCGCAGACGCTCACGTTCGGCGTCCATCTCGGCATCGTTGGCGAGCTGCAGGTCCTCGACCTTCTGCGCGGTGCTCTTCTCTTCGTCGGCCTCGCGCTGCTGGATCTCGGCGTTGACGCGCTCGGTCTCGGCGGCCACGATCTTGCGGAGGGCCGCGGTGGCCTCTTTGCCGGCATTGTCGCCGGCGGCCACGACGACCTCGCCCGTGATCGGGAAGGCGATCGCCTCCGGGGAGGCGTCCTTGCCGAGAGCGGCGAGCTGCTTCTCGACGTTCTGGGCCGCTACGACGATCTCTTCGGTGCGGGTGGTGCGCTGCTGTTCGAGCTCGGCCTTGGTGGTGGCCAGCGTAGCGGCCAGCTCGTCCTTGGTGCGGTTGAAGCGCGCCTTCTGCTCGTCCTCGAGATCTCCGAGGGCGCGTCCGCCCTTCCCTCCCCTGCCCTCGGCCTCGTCGTCCAGCGCGGCCAGGGCGCGGCGGCGGGCTTCCTCGTCAACATGAGTGACGATGTACAGGGCGAAGTACAGGATCCGTTCCAGGTTGCGGGGGCTGATATCCAGCAGGATGCCCAGCCGGCTGGGCGTGCCCTTGAAGTACCAGATGTGGCTGACGGGGCTGGCCAGCTGGATGTGGCCCATGCGCTCGCGTCGAACCTTGGACCGGGTGACCTCGACGCCGCACTTGTCGCAGATGATGCCCTTATACCGGATGCGCTTGTACTTGCCGCAGTAGCACTCCCAGTCCTTGGTGGGACCGAAGATGCGCTCGTCGAACAAGCCGTCCTTCTCCGGCTTGAGCGTGCGGTAGTTGATCGTCTCCGGCTTGGTGACTTCACCCGACGACCAGTCCCGAATCTGCTCGGGGCTGGCCAGCGAGATACGGATCGCGTTGAAGTTGTTGACTTCGAGCATTGCTCTCCTCCGCGCCTTCGCCTGGCTCGACGGCGCAGTTCGGACCGTAGATCGGCGATGCCCGGCTGGCCGAGCGCAGGCACCGCGTCGAAGTTAGCTGTGGATCAGTCCTCGAACCCGGCGAGGTTGATGCCACCCAGATCTGGCATCGGATACGTGCCGGTATCGTCGGCGAAGCGGATCTCCTCGTCGTTCTCGTTGAGGATCTCGACGTTGAGCCCCAGACTCTGGAGTTCCTTGATCAGGACTTTGAACGACTCGGGGACGCCCGGCGGCTGGATCTCCTCTCCCTTGACGATCGCTTCATAGGTCTGGACGCGACCCATGACATCGTCCGATTTGACCGTCAGAAGCTCCTGCAGGATGTTCGCCGCTCCGTACGCCTCGAGCGCCCACACCTCCATCTCACCGAAGCGCTGGCCGCCGAACTGGGCCTTGCCGCCCAGAGGCTGCTGCGTGATGAGGCTGTAAGGTCCGGTCGACCGGGCGTGGATCTTGTCCTCCACCAGATGGTGGAGTTTGAGCATGTAGATGAAGCCGACCGTGATGGGCCGATCGAACGGCTCGCCGCTGCGGCCATCGCGAAGGATGGTCTTGCCATCCTCTGGCAGACCGGCGGCGCGCAGCTCCTCGCGGATCTGCTCCTCGGTCGCGCCATCGAAAACGGCCGTGGCCGCCGACATGCCGCGCTCGTGGAGCGCCCACCCGAGGTGCGTCTCCAGAATCTGGCCGATGTTCATTCGGCTCGGGACGCCCAGCGGATTGAGCACGATGTCGACCGGGGTGCCGTCCGGAAGGTAGGGCATGTCTTCCGCGGGCAGCACCTTGGCGATGACGCCCTTGTTGCCGTGGCGGCCGGCCATCTTGTCGCCGACGCTGACCTTGCGCTTCTGGGCGACCGAGACCCGAACCAGGCGGTTCACGCCCGGCATCAGCTCGTCGCCTTCCTCGCGGCTGAAGATCCGCACGTCGACAACCTTGCCGCGCTCGCCGTGAGGCAATCGCAGCGAGGAATCCTTCACCTCGCGGGCCTTCTCGCCGAAGATCGCGCGCAGCAGGCGCTCCTCCGCGGTCAGCTCGGTCTCGCCCTTGGGCGTGATCTTGCCGACCAAGATGTCGCCGGGCTGCACTTCGGCGCCGATGTAGACGATGCCCTCCTCGTCGAGGTCCTTGAGGGACTCCTCGCCGACGTTGGGGATGTCGCGGGTGATCTCTTCGGGGCCGAGCTTGGTATCCCGGGACTCCAGCTCGTGCTTCTCGATGTGGATGCTGGTGAAGAAGTCTTCCTTGACGAGGCGCTCGCTGATGACGATGGCGTCCTCGTAGTTGCCGCCTTCCCAGCTCATGAACGCCACGAGCACGTTCCGGCCGAGGGCCAGCTCGCCGTGGTCGGTGGAGCTGGAGTCGGCGATCGGGTCGCCGGCCATCACGCGCCCGCCGACGTCGACGATGGGTCGCTGGTTGATGCAGGTGCCCTGGTTGGAGCGCACGTACTTCTGGAGCCGGTACTCGTCGAGCTCGCCGGCGTCCGTCTCGACCTGGATTCGGTCGGCGGTCACGCTCGTGACCACGCCTGGCCGCCGGGCGATGAGAACCTGGCCGGAGTCGAGAGCGGCGCGCCACTCCATGCCGGTGCCCACGATCGGGGCCTCCGGCTCGAGGAGCGGCACGGCCTGGCGCTGCATGTTGGAGCCCATCAGGGCTCGGTTGGCGTCGTCGTGCTCCAGGAACGGAATGAGCGCCGTCGCGACCGAGACGACCTGCTTGGGCGACACGTCCATGTACTCGATCTGGTTGGGTCGAGCCTCGGGGAACTGGTCGCGGTGGCGGCACGGAATGCGGTCGCGGACGAAGTGCCCTTCGGCGTCGAGCTGGGCGTTGGCCTGCGCGACGTAGTGCTCCTCCTCCTCATCCGCGGCGAGATACTCGATCTCGCTCGTCACGATCGGGTGGATCGGGAAGGCCTGGGCCTTCTGGCGCTTCAATTCGGCGATAGCGTCCGCGGTAAAGCGAGAGCCCGCCTTGAGGATGACCGAGCCGTCCTTGCCGACCACGTCGGCACCGGTTTCATGCTTGGAGATGTCCGGATCGTCCCAGGCGATCGTGCGCTTGACCTTGCGGTAGGGCGTTTCGATGAAGCCGTAGCTGTTGATGCGGCCGAACGTCGCAAGCGAGCCGATCAGGCCGATGTTCGGGCCTTCCGGCGTCTCGATCGGGCAGATCCGGCCGTAGTGGCTGTGGTGAACGTCGCGGACGTCGAACCCGGCGCGCTCCCTGGAGAGGCCGCCCGGGCCGAGGGCCGACAGGCGCCGCTTGGAGGTCAGCTCGGCCAGAGGGTTGGTCTGGTCCATGAACTGGCTCAGCTGGCTGCCGCCGAAGAACTCCTTCATCGCCGCCACGACAGGGCGGATGTTGATGAGGGCGTTCGGGGTGGCCTTGTCGATCTCCTGGATGGTCATGCGCTCGCGAACGACGCGCTCCATGCGGAGCAGGCCGACGCGGAAGGCGTTCTGGATCAACTCGCCGTTGGCGCGGATGCGCCGGTTGCCGAGGTGGTCGATATCGTCCGGCGCGCCCAGGCCGCGGTTCAGCTCGATGAGGTGGCCGACGATGGCGGCGATGTCCTCACGGGTGATGATCCGCTGCTCTCGGTCGAGTTCGATCCCCATCCGCTCGACAACCGGAGACAGCTTCTTGTTGAACTTGTAGCGACCGACTCGACCGAGGTCGTAGCGGCGGAAGTTGAAGAACAGGCTCTCGACGAGCTGGCGGGCGTTGTCGCCGGTCGGCGGATCGCCCGGGCGCAGCTTCTTGTAGACCTCGATCAAGGCCTCTTGCTGGGTCTTGGTGACGTCCTTGTCCAGCGTGGACGCGACGAACTGGTGATCGGGGTCCGTGTCGACGGTGGCGAAGATGGCGCTGATCTCGTCGTTGGTTTCGTAACCGACGGCGCGCAGCAGCGTGGTGGCGGCGATCTTGCGCTTCCGGTCCACCTTGACCGAGAGGAGGTCCTTGTTGCTCGTCTCGAACTCGAGCCAGGCGCCCCGGTTGGGGATCACCTTGGCCGAGAAGAGCGTGCGGCCGCTGGTCGGGTCGTCGGAGGCGCTGTAGTAAACGCCCGGCGAGCGGACGAGCTGGCTGACGACGACGCGCTCGGCGCCGTTGATGATGAACGTGCCCTGGTCCGTCATGAACGGGAAATCGCCCATGTAGACGCGCTGGCGCTGGATCTCGCCGGTCTCCTTGATGAGGAGTTCGACGTTCACATAGAGGGGCCGGCTGAAGGTGAGGTCCTTGGTCCGGCACTCGAGTTCCGTGTACTTGGGCGCACCGAACTCGTAGTCCAGGAAGTGGAGCTCCATCACCTTGCCGGTGAAGTCCTTGATCGGGCTGATCTCGTCGAACAGCTCCCGGAGGCCCTTGTCGACGAACCAATCGAACGAGCTCAACTGCAGTTCGATCAGGTTGGGAATATCGAGGACCTCGGGAATCCGCGCATAACGCCGCCGCGACGCGATCGCAGATGGCCGAGAGGACTCAGCGACAGACAGCATGAACCGCTCCTTGACGGAGGAGAAAGGGAAGGGCCGCGCTCACAGAAGGAGTAGGATACCGCTCGATTCCAGATTGTCAACTGGGGCACGCCGGAAGAACCCCCTGGCGTGCCATCAAGCGGGGCCAAACCGGGAGGGGTGAGGCGGCGAACCACCCCACCCTCCCGAGGCGTGACTACTTGATGTCGACCTTGGCGCCCTGCTCTTCGAGGGCGGCCTTGATCTTGTTGGCCTCGTCCTTGGTGATTCCTTCCTTGACCGGCTTGGGGGCACCGTCGACGAGGTCCTTGGCTTCCTTGAGGCCGAGGCCGGTCAGCTCGCGCACGACCTTGATGACCGGGATCTTGTTCGGACCGATGTCCGACAGGACCGCGGTGAACTCGGTCTGCTCCTCTTCGGCGGCCGCGGGGGCGGCAGCGGCGGCGGGGGCGGCGGCGGCGATGGCAACCGGGGCGGCCGCCGTGACGCCGAACTTGTCCTCGAACGCCTTCTTGAAGTCGGAGAGCTCGAGGACGGTCATGGAAGCGAAGGCTTCGAGAAGGTCGGCCTGAGAGATCTTAGCCATTGGGTAGTTGTCTCCTTGCTAGCCCACCCGGCGGATGGCACGGTGGGCGCTTGTCTCGAAATAGGGTTCTCGGCGCCGAGATCGGCGGCCGCTCAGGCGGCGCTTTGCTTGTCTGAGAGCGCCTGGACCAGGCCGGCCACGTCCCGAAGCGGGGCGTCGAACAGGCCGGCCACCGTCGACATTGGCGCGGCAATCGCGCCGATGACCTGGGCGAGCAGCACGTCGCGGCTGGGCAGTTGCGAGAGACGGCTGACCCCGTCCGCGTCGACGACGCGGGTTCCGAGGACCGCACCCGTGATCTTGACCAGCTTGTACGGCCTGACCGCGTCGATTACGGCCTTGGCAGCTGCGGCCTCGTCACCGTGGGCGAAAGCCACGGCCGTGGGGCCCGTCAGAAGCTCGCTGAGCGTTTCCACCCCGGCGTCCTTCGCCGCGATCTTCATCAGCCGGTTCTTGACGACGTGATAGGTGACGTCCTGCTTGCGCAGGCTTCGACGAATCTCGCCGAGTTCCGAAACCCTGAGGCCGCGGTATTCCGAGACGATGATCGCGCTGGCTCCCCGAGCTGCCTCGGTTAGCTCCGCGACCGTCTCCCTTTTGGCCTCGGTCGGCATATGTGCCTCCATTGCATTGGCGGCTGGCGCGCAGCCGGCGCGCGGCGGCGGGCTCGGATCGGCCGCGCCGATCCGAGCCTTGCGAGAAGGCTTCGCCTTCTCGGTGCCCGGTTTCGACGAGGTCGTCTCTCGCAGCTTCCGGATCTCTCGACCCAGAAACCACGACGCCCCTGCGACGGCTTTCGCCACAGGGGCGCTCCCACCCCGCGCGGGGATGGATGCTTGATTCCCTGCCTCGGCATTGGGCGAATGCCCCGGCGGACGTCGTCCGCGGACCGGTCCCTCTCAGGATCTGCCCACTGCGACGCTCGTCGATCGTTCGCGATTGAGCCCCGGGGGGCCAATGCTGTCTGCGGCGGTCCGTCGTATTCAGTTGAGGGCTGCTCGAGCCTTCCGGCCCGGCGGCCCGACCGTTCGAACCTGTCGGTCCTGCGGCCTCGGCGAGGTCCGCCTGGGCGGCCCCACCTCATCTAGTGTCTGGCCCGCCTCTACGACGGGCGCTGCCGTTGCCGGCAGCCGGCCTGCGCGGCCTAGGAGGCCGCGGCGACGGCGAGCACGGCCGGAATGTCGATCCGGACGCCGGGTCCCATCGTCGGAGTGATCGTCAGGGTCTTGAGGTACTGGCCCTTGGCGCCGGCAGGGCGGGCCCGGTTGATGGCGTCCACCAGCGTGGCAAGGTTGGCCACGAGCTGCTCGGCCTCGAAGCTGGCCTTGCCGAACGGGACGTGGATGATGCCCGCCTTGTCCACCTTGAACTCGACGCGGCCGGCCTTGACTTCCTTGATCGCCCGCTCGAGATCGAAGGTGATCGTGCCCGACTTCGGGTTCGGCATGAGGCCCTTCCGACCGAGCACGCGGCCCAGACGGCCGACCATGCCCATCACGTCCGGCGCCGCGAGCGCGATGTCGAAGTCCGTCCAGCCGGCCTCGACCTTCTTGACCAGATCCTCGCCGCCGACCTCGTCGGCGCCGGCGCGCAGCGCTTCCTGGGCCTTCTCGCCCTGAGCGAAGACGACGACGCGGATCTTCTTGCCCGTGCCGTGAGGCAGGACCACCGTACCGCGGACCATCTGGTCGGCGTGGCGAGGATCGACGCCCAGACGCAAGTGGGCCTCGATGCTCGCGTCGAACCCGACGTAGCTGGCCTTTCGGGCCAGCTCGGCACCCTCATCCGGCGCATACAGCTTCGTCCGATCGACGAGCTTGGCCGCGTCCTGGTATTTCTTGCCGTGGTCTGCCACTTGCATGCTCCCTTTCTCGGCCTCAGACCCGATGCCCGGGCTTGTGGCCTCCCCCTTGTCGCGGGGTTGGCGCCGCCACTCGGCGGATTGTCATGTGATCTGGTCGCTCGCTCTCGCGGCGACCGCTAGTTGCGATCCCCAAGCCGATCGGCCACAGGGCCCGTCAGCCGACGACCTCGATGCCCATGCTGCGGGCCGTGCCTTCGACCTGGGCCATCGCGGCTTCGATCGAATTGGCGTTGAGGTCCGCCATCTTGATTGTCGCGATCTCGCGAACCTGGTTGCGCGTGACCTTGCCGGCGTTGGCCCGACCCGGGGTCTGGGACCCCTTGTCGATTCCGGCGGCCTTGCGCAGGAGATCCGGCGCGGGAGGCGTCTTGAGGACGAAGGTGAACGACCGGTCCTCGAAGATCGTGATCTGAGCCGGGATGACCTGACCGACCTTGTCGGCGGTCTTCTCGTTATACGACTTCGTGAACTCGACGATGTTGATGCCGTGAGGGCCCAGCGCAGTGCCGACGGGCGGCGCGGGGGTCGCCTTGCCGGCGTTGAGCTGGAGCGTGAGGACGATGCGAATCTTCTTGGCCACGGAGGTGCTGTTTCCTTTCGCCTACAGCTTCTCGACCTGGAGGAAGTCCAGTTCGACCGGGGTCTCGCGGCCGAAGATGCTGACGAGGACCTTGACTTTGTTTCGTTCCGGGTTGATCTCGTCCACCGTGCCGATGAACTCGGCGAACGGACCGTCCGTGACGCGGACGCTTTGGCCCTTGGTGAATGCCACCCGGAAGCGCGGGGTCTCCACGCCCATCTGCCGGAGTATCTGCTTGACCTCCTGCTCGTCGAGCGGGATCGGTTCGCTGCGGACGCCCGGGATGTTGCCACCGCCGACGAAGCTGGTGACGCCGGGCGTATTCCGGACGACATACCAGGAGTCCGGGTCCAGGATCATCTCAACCAGGACGTATCCCGGGTAGACCTTCTTCTGGACCGTGTGGCGCTGGCCCTGACGGATCTCAATCTCATCCTCCATCGGAACGAGGACCTGGAAGATCTTGTCGTCCATGCCCATCGATTCGATGCGGTGCTCGAGGTTGGCCTTGACCTTGTTTTCGTAGCCCGAGTATGTGTGGATTACGTACCAGCGCTTCTCAGGCGGTCGAACGGTCTCGCCGGCCTGTTCCGTCTTCATTCGACGATCACCCTGCGTTCAGGCGCTTGGCGATTTCGCCAAAAAGGACGTCGAAGGCGGAGATATACAGGCCGACGGCGAAGCTGATCGCGATCACCAGGACGGTGAGGTTGCGGGCCTGCTCCGGAGTGGGCCAGCTCACCTTCTTGAGTTCCTGCCAGGCCTCGACGAAGAACTTGCGGATCCGTGACACGGGCTGCTCTCTAACTTGTTGACTTGGCTGTGCTGGCAGGCGCCGCGGGACTCGAACCCACAACCCCTGGTTTTGGAGACCAGTGCTCTGCCAATTGAGCTAGGCGCCTGCGGTGCCTTCGCCTCTGCCGGTCCATCCCTTCGTTGCCTTCTGCGCTCCTCGCTCACGTACCGGCGTACGCTCGCTGCGGTGCTCGTTCGGCGCCTCGGTCTGGATTCGGCGGAGGCTCGGCGATTGTCTCTTTGCCTCTGCCGGTCCATCCCTTCGTTGCCGTCGGTCTGAACTCGCCGGAAGCTCGGCTTGGTCGTATGCCTCGCTTGGGCCTACTTGGCCTCGCGGTGCAGGGTGTGCCGGCGTTCACGAGGGCAGTACTTGCGGAACTCGAGGCGACCGGGATCGTTCTTCTTGTTCTTGCGGGTCGTGTACGTGCGGGCCTTGCACTCGGTACAAGCCAGTTGAATGATCGGACGAGCGTCGACTTTGGCCATTGAATCCTACTCGGTGATCGAGGTGATGGCCCCGGCGCCGACGGTGCGGCCACCCTCACGGATGGCGAAGCGCTGTCCGACTTCCAGGGCGATCGGGGTGATCAGTTCGACCGTCATGTCGACGTTGTCGCCGGGCATGATCATCTCGGCACCTTCGGGCAGGCCGATGGAGCCGGTGACGTCGGTCGTGCGCAGGTAGAACTGGGGCCGGTAGCCGTTGTAGAACGGGGTGTGCCGGCCACCCTCTTCGCGAGAGAGGACGTAGACCCGAGCCACGAACTTGGTGTGCGGCTTGACGCTCCCGGCCTTGGCCAGAACCTGGCCGCGCTCGAGATCGTCGCGCTCGATACCGCGCAGGAGGCAACCGACGTTGTCGCCCGCTCGGCCCTCGTCGAGCAGCTTCTTGAACATCTCGACGCCGGTCACGACCACCTTGCGGGTGGGCCGGATGCCGACGATCTCGACTTCGTCGCTGACCTTGACGATGCCGCGCTCGATGCGCCCGGTGGCCACGGTGCCGCGGCCCTTGATGCCGAAGACGTCTTCGATCGGCATGATGAAGGGCTTGTCGATCGGTCGCTCAGGCGTCGGGACGTAGCTGTCGACCGCATCCATGAGGTTCTGGATGCACTCGTAGGCCGGGTTGGACGGATCGTCGGGGGCTTCGAGGGCCTTGAGGGCCGAGCCGCGGACGATCGGGATGTCGTCGCCGGGGAAGTGGTTCTTGGTCAGCAGTTCGCGAACCTCGAGCTCGACGAGGTCGAGAAGCTCGGGATCGTCGACCGCGTCGACCTTGTTGAGGAAGACCACGATGTAGGGCACTTCCACCTGGCGGGCGAGCAGGATGTGCTCGCGGGTCTGGGGCATGGGCCCGTCGGTCGCGGCGACCACGAGGATCGCGCCGTCCATCTGGGCCGCGCCGGTGATCATGTTCTTGATGTAGTCGGCGTGGCCGGGGCAGTCGACGTGCGCGTAGTGGCGGTTGGCCGTCTCGTACTCGACGTGGGCGATCGCGATGGTGATGCCGCGCTCGCGCTCCTCAGGAGCGTTGTCGATCGAATCGAAGGCGCGGAATTCAGCCCCGCCTTTGAGCGCGAGGTACTTGGTGATCGCCGCGGTCAGAGTGGTCTTGCCGTGGTCGATATGGCCGATCGTGCCGATGTTGACGTGCGGCTTAGTCCGCTCGAACTTCTTCTTCGCCACGTGAGACTTCAACTCCATCTGGCGCGGCCAACGCCGCAGGGCGGGGATGGAGCCCACAATCGGACTTGAACCGATGACCTCGTCCTTACCAAGGACGCGCTCTGCCAGCTGAGCTATGTGGGCTCGAAACCGATGTGGGCTTTCTCGATGTCGGTGGTGGGCAGGAGAGGAATCGAACCTCTACAGCCGAAGGCGGCTGATTTACAGTCAGCTGAGCTCACCACCTGCTCAACCTACCCACGAGATCTGGCAGCTGTCTCTGCAGGGGGCAGATCGGGCTGACCATCTTTGGTTGGAGCCGACGCTGGGACTCGAACCCGGAACCGGCGGTTTACAAAACCGCTGCTCTACCAATTGAGCTACGTCGGCGGACACAAGGGCGTGCTCACGCTAGGACCCCTGGGTGCCCGCGAATGATATGGGCTGGCATGCACACCGGTCAAGCACGGCCGTTTCACGGGTGAAACGGGCCGCATCCGCGGACCCGGGCCGTCCGTCGCGCCCGTCCCGGGTGCAACCTTCGGGCCTCCCCGGCTCTCAGGAACCGGTGACGAGGCCTGACCCACGGCGGCCTCTTCAGGGCAGCAAGGCATCGTGGTCGGGCAATTCGGCGGCGGCGTTGGGCGAGCCTTCGCCGGAAGTGAGTTCCACGGCCGGTTCGGGCGCCGCCGGTTCGGAAGCCGCCGGTTCGGAAGCCGCCGGTTCGGAAGCCGCCGGTTCGGAAGCCCGCTTCGCCCGGGGCTTCCGGGGTCCGGGCGAGGCCTTGACGATCGGTTCCGCGGTGACCGGCGCCTCCGGGACCTGATCGGCAACCGGCACCGGCCCAGCCGGCCCGGCGGCGGGCGCGATCAGCGGCGCTTCGCCGCCACGCTGGCTGGACGCCTCGTATAGGAGGATCGAGCCGGCAACGGCGGCGTTGAGCGAGTCGACCTTGCCGCGCATCGGGATCCGGACGACCGAGTCGCACCTACGCCTGACGGCCGGACCGAGACCCTGACCCTCGCTGCCGACCACGATGGCCACCGGTCCGCGCAGGTCCGCCTGGCGTGCCGTGAGGGCCGCGCCCGCGTCCGTGCCCACGATGCGCAGGCCGCGGATGTGGAGATCAGCCATGGCACCGGCGAGATCGTCAACCGGAACCAGCAGCAAATGCTCAACGGCGCCGGCCGAAGCCTTGATGGCGGCCGCCGACAGCGGAGCCTGGCGGTGCGTCGGGAAGATGATTCCATGCACGCCCGACGCTTCCGCGGTCCGCAACAGTGAGCCGAAGTTCTGGGGATCCTCGAGCGAGTCGAGGACCAGGACGAAGGGCGGCTCCTTGCGCTCGATAGCCCTCGCGAGCAGATCGTCGAGGCCGGCGTAGCGGCGCCGATCGGTGACCAGGGCGATGCCCTGATGGCCGTCGAAGCCGGTCAAGGACGTCAGCGTCCCGCCCTCGACCTCGACGATGGGCACGCGCAGGTTGGTCGCGTGCAGGACGAGCTTCTCGAGCGCCTGCCGGCGTTGCGGCACGACGAGCAAGCGAATGGCCGTTCGATGAGCCAGGAAGGCCTCCTCGACGGGATGGCGGCCGGCCACGATCTCCTCGTCCTCGCCTATGAGATCGTCGAGAGGCACGACCGGCGCAGGACGCGGGGCACGATCTGCCATCGGTCCGTAGCCTCCCGGGCCGGGGCCTGCGAACCCGCGGCCCGCGGGCCTGGGTCCAGAGGCCCTCGGGCCGGCTGGGTGGAAGGGCCGTGGCGTGAACGGCCGGGGCCCGGGGCGCGGGCCCGTTCGGTGCTCCCCAACCGGGTGCTCGCCGCCCGCGTTCTCGCCGCCCGGTCCCTGGGCATCGGCCGCGGGTCCGGCGGGCCGCCACTCCGACGCCGGGACGCGTCGCTCGTCAGGACGCTCGTCTTGACGCGGGCCGCGTTCTGGACCGCCCTCGGGAATGCCACCGCCGAAGCCGAAGCCGCGGTGGGCGGGGCGCTGGAAATCGGAGTCCGCGCCATCCGGTCGCGGGCTTCCCGGCGCGAAACCACCGGGCCGAGGACCGGGCCGGAAACCGCCGGTCTTCGGGCCAGTGGGGCGCGGACCGCCGGGGCGAGGGCCCGGGCGGAATCCTCCCGGTTTGTGCCCACCCGGCCGAGGACCCGGCCGGAAGCCGCCGGGCTCATAGCCGCGCGGGCCGGCGCCGAACGACCTGGGTCCCTCGTCCTGGCCTTCGAACGGCCTGCCTGCACGCGGGCCTTCGTGTCGTGGGCCGTCTGAACCAGCCCCTTCAAAGGATGGCCTTTCCGTCCAGGAGCCGCCCGGCTTGTAGCCGCCCGGCTTGTAGCCGCCCGGCTTGTAGCCGCCGGATCTCGGCCCGCCACCGAAACCACCGGGTCGGGGACCGCCGGCTCCGAAACCACCGGATCTCGGCCCGCTCGGTCGAGGACCGGGCCGGAAGCCACCCGGCCTGAAGCCGCCTGCCCGCTGTCCACCCGGCCCGAAGCCGCCCGTTCGTTGTCCACCCTGTCCGAAGCCACCCTGTCCGAAGCCGCTCGGCCCGAAGCCGCCCGACCCGCCTTCCCGCTGGCCGCCGTCTCGCGGCCCCCCTTCTCGCTGGCCTCCCCGGGAGGGTCCGGCGCCTTCCGGGCGAGGCCGCTTCCATTCCGGCTTGCGGCCGCCTGCGGAACCATCTCCGCGGTCATGTCGACGATATGGCACGGGTAGTTGAGCTCACTCTCTGCGCGCGGGACGCGCGCCTTCGGAATCGGTGGTCGGGTCAGTCGGCGCGGCGCCAGCGCTGGCCGTCGCGCGTGTCTTCGACAAGTATCCCCCGCCCCGCCAGAGCCACTCGCAGTCTGTCGGACGCGGCCCAGTCACGGCCGGCCCGAGCGGCGGCCCGCTCTTCGAGAAGATTCTGAAGGTCTGCGGCCAGTTTGTCTTCGGCGGCCGGCCCGATGCCCAGAACCACGTCGAGATTCCGCAGCGCCTCGGCGGCCCGGGCCGCGTCCGACGTCGAGAGACGTCGCGCGTCGATGCGCCAATTCAGCTCGCGAACCAGTTCGAAGACGGCCGCCAGGGCCGGGGAGACGTTCAGATCGTCGTCCAGGGCTGCCTCGAACGCCGCGCGCGTGTCGTCCAGCAAGGCCGGCAGCGTGGCGTCGTCCGGGCCGTCGTTCCGGCACGCCGCCAGTGCGGCGAACAGGGCGTCCAGTCGCTCCACGGCCGAACTCGCCGCCTGGAGGGAGTCGTCGCCGAAGGTGAGTGCCATCCGGTAGTGGGCGGACATCAGCGCCAGACGCAAAGCCCGCGGCGAAATCCCCCGGCCGACGATGTCCTGCACTCGTTCGATGTTGCCGACCGATTTGGCCATCTTCTGGCTGCCCAACTGCAGGAAGGCGTTGTGAAGCCAGTAGTTGACGAACTTCCTGCCGGTCGCCGCCTCGCTCTGGGCGATCTCGTCCGTATGGTGGGGGAAGATCAGATCGATGCCGCCGGTGTGGATGTCGAACGTCTCGCCCAGGTATCGCATGCTCATCGCGGAGCATTCGATATGCCAGCCCGGCCGTCCCGGCCCTATCGCCGTGTCCCAGCTCGGCTCGTCGGGCTTGGGTCCCTTCCAAAGCGCAAAGTCGCGGATGTCATCCTTGCCGTATTCGTCCGCCTCGACACGCTCGCCAACCCTCATGCCCTCCGGATCGATGCGAGCCAGTCGTCCGTACTCGGGCCAGCTGGAGATTCGGAAGAAGTACGAGCCGTCGTCCGTGCGGTAGGCGTGGCCCTTCTCGATCAGCTTCTGGATCAGCTCGACCTGCTGGGGGATGTTCTCCGTGGCCTTCGGCATGACGTCGGGCATCCGGATGCCGAGCGTGGCCATGTCCGCGACCAGGAGCTTGCGGTACTTCTCGGACAGCTCCTGGATCGTGATGCCCTCGCGATTGGCGCCCTTGATGATCCGGTCGTCGATGTCCGTGACGTTCATCACCCAGGTGACGTCGTAGCCGCGGTAGCGCAGATAGCGGCTCAGCAGGTCGCCGAAGATGAAGGCTCGGAAGTTGCCGATATGGGCCTGGCTGTACACCGTCGGGCCGCAGGTATACATCCGGACCTTGCCGGGCTCCAGGGGCTCGAACTCGCGGGCTTCGCCGGCCAGGGTGTCGAACAGCCGGATGCTCAACTGCGCTCCTCCTCGGGGACGTCGGGATCCGCGCCGGCGGGGGCGGTCGAACTGGCGGCCGCACCGGAGCCGGCGGTCGAAGACGGGCGGACCGTCGAATTCGAGCGGGTCAACCATGCGATCGCGGTTGCCGAGATCGACCGGCCGGTGCCCTCCGGGCCGCTTAGATTGCCGCTCGAAGCCTTGACGTTCACCGCGTCTGCCGGCACGTTCAGGATGCCGGCGATGACGGCGGCCATCTCCGGCAGCAGAGGACCCAGTCTGGGTCGGGCGGCCACGATGGTCATGTCTATGTTGACCGGCTGCCAGCCGGCGGCCCTGACCCTCTCCCCCACCGTCCGCAGCAGGATCCGCGAATCGATGCCGGCGGGAGTGCGTGAGTCGGCCGGGAACAGGCGGCCGAGATCGCCCATCGCCGCAGCTCCGAGCAGCGCGTCCGCGACCGCGTGGAGGGCGGCATCTCCGTCCGAATGGCCTGCCAGCCTGGGCGCGCCGTCGATCGTCACGCCGCCGAGGACCAGCGGTTCGCCCCGGCCGAAGGGATGGCTGTCGTTGCCCAGGCCTACCCGGCCGGCGGCAAGCCCGGTCGGAGCACGGCCGGAATCCGGCGCGGCGGGGCGCCCGGGCACGAGGCCGCGTTCGAGCATGGCCTCGGCCAGCTCCAGGTCTACGGGCACGGTCATCTTGAGGTTCGTCGCTTCGCCGGGAATTGCATGGACGGGGATTGTACAGGCCTCCAGCAGCGAGGCTTCGTCCGTCCAGGTATCCGGGCCGTCCGGCGGGTAGACCGAGTAGGCGCGTTCGAGCAGGCTGCGCCGAACGCCCTGCGGCGTCTGCGCAGCGGCCATGTGGGTGCGGTCGAGCGTGGCGCCGATGCGTTCACCTTCGAGCCGCTTGAGCGTCTCGGCCACGGGGAGTACCGGGATCGCCGCCCCGTGGCGGGCGGCCGCGGCGGCGACCTCGCGAATGAGCGCCGGGCTGGCCAGCGGCCGGGCGGCGTCGTGGACCAGGATGACGGGATCGCCCGCGAGCCCAGGGTCGCCCGCGGCGCCGGGAGCGGGACCGTCCGGCGCCGCGCCCGGTTCAGCGCTATCGAGTTCGGCCCCCGCAAGCGCCGCCACGCCCGCCGCCACGGATTCGTGGCGCCGCTCCCCGCCGGCAACGACCGCGACCACGCCGTCGGGCAGCCACTCGGCGGCCGCGATTCGGGCCACTCTCTCCGCGGCGGTGACGATCACGATCCGCCTCACGCCGGCCTCGGCCAGTGCCTCGACCGACCAGCGCAGTACGGGGCGGCCGGCCAGCTCCGCCTCGAGCTTGTCTCGGCCGGCCATCCGGCGGCTCGAGCCCGCGGCAACCACGACCGCCTCGACGCCGACCAGGGCCGCCGTCAAGGTGACGTGGGGGTCGCCGCCGCTCATTCGGAGTGAAGCTGGGCGAAGACCATCCGGCCCATCACCGTCTGCAGGACGCGCGTCACCATGACGTCGATCTCGCGATCGACGAGCCTGGCCCCACCTTCGATCACGACCATCGTCCCGTCGTCCAGGTAGCCCACGCCCTGCCCCGGCTCCTTGCCCTCGGTGATGACCTTGATCCGGAGTGGGTCGCCCGGGAGCAGGGCCGGCTTGAGGGCGTTGGCCAGGGAGTTGACGTTGAGGACCCGAATCGACTGGAGGTCGGCAACGCGGTTGAGGTTGAAGTCGTTGGTCAGGATCGCCGCCCCGCGCGCCTGGGCCAGGGCGATCAGCTTGCTGTCGACATCCCCTGCCTCGGCCGGGTCGTCGGCCACGATTTCCACGGGGGTCGCGCCTTCCTTCTGGAGCCGGGCCAGGATCTCCAGTCCGCGGCGGCCGCGACCGCGCCGCTGCGAGTCGGCGCTGTCGGCGATGCGCTGCAGTTCGTCCAGGACGAAGTGCGGGATGACGAGCGTGTGGTAGAGGAACCCTGAATCGACGATGTCGGCTATCCGGCCGTCGATGATGGCGCTCGTGTCGACCACGACCTCCGTCTGCGCGTTCCGGGTACCGCCTGCGGGGGCGTGCTGGTTCCGGAGCAAACCGGTGGCTTGGGCGGCGGCCACAAGATCCTCTCGTTTGGCGACCGTGAGGCCCAGCATCCCCAGGCCGAAGCAAATCGACACGGCCAGGGGCATGTACCGGCCGAAGGGATCCGGCAGTGCGCCCAGCGGCAGGCCGAGCAGCACGGCGATCAGGAGACCGAGCAGCAGGCCGGACACGGCTGCGACGAATTCAGCCGTGGACATGGCCTGGACTTCGCGAATGAGCCTGGCGGCCGGCACGACCGTCAGGTACGGCAGGATCAGGAACCCGACCATGATCCAGGCCAGGATCCAGATGAGCATGAGCATGGCCGGAGCGCTCGTGTTCTCGAACAGCTTCACCTGAGCGAGCACGAACGACAGGCCGAAGAGCGCGCCCAGCGCAGCCCCAAGTAACCGGATGATCCGAATCACTTGTTAGCCTCGAGCCACCGGGCCGCGGGATGAATGGGATGAGTGCAGATGAGCGGTGCTGTTAGTTGCGCCCCGGTGCGGTCAGCCTAGCATCGACCCCGCAACGCCGCCACCCTCATGTGGGGACTTGGGCATCGCCGACTGGATCGACGAAGGCGTGGGGGTACGGGAGAACGCGGTGGCACGGCAGCCGTTATGCCGTGCTGACCGGCTCCTTCGCGGCCGCCAGAGCGTGGCCGAGAGCCTCTCGCAGGTTACCCGCCGCGTGGACTGTGAGCCCCTTGATCTCCGGCAGCGGCTGGCGGGTACGTGGCACGATGGCCGAGTTGAAGCCCAGCCGCGCGGCCTCACGCAGGCGCCGCTCCAGGCCTGGGACCGGCCGCAGCTCGCCCAGCAAGCCGACCTCGCCGATCGCCACCAGGTCCGGCGGCACGATCTTGTCGCGCAGCGACGAGGCCAGGGCCAGAGCGAGGGGCAAGTCCAGGCCCGGATCGGCTAGATCCAGGCCGCCGGCCAGATTGGCGTAGACGTCGTGGCTGCCCAGGCCGACACCCGCGCGCCGCCCCAGAACGGCAACCAGCAGGGCCAGGCGATTCGTGTCGATGCCTGAGGCGGTCCGCCGCGGGGTCCCGTAGCTGCCCGGGGCGACCAGCCCCTGGACCTCGACCAGCAGCGGCCGCGTGCCCTCCAGCGTCGCGCCCACGACGGAGCCCGGGGCGTGCTCGTCGGCGCCGGCCAGGAAGGCGCGGCCGGGGTCGGCGACCTCGGCCAGCCCGCGTTCCGCCATCTCGAAGACGCCCACCTCTTCGGTGGAACCGAAACGGTTCTTGGTAGCCCGCAGCAGCCGCAGGGACGCCGTCCGATCGCCCTCCAGGCTCAGCACCGCGTCCACGAGATGCTCCAGCGTCTTGGGACCTGCCAGGCTGCCGTCCTTGGTGACGTGGCCGACGAGAACGACCGAAAGGCCGCCCTGCTTGGCCAGCTCCATCAGCCGCAGAGCCGACTCGCGCACCTGACCGACCGAGCCCGCCGGTCCTTCCAGCGCATCGACGGTGACAGTCTGGATCGAATCGACCACCAGAACGGCCGGCTTGCCTTCTCGGGCCAGCTCGACGATACGCTCGATGTCCGTCTCGGCAACGACCTTGATGCGCTCGCCGGCAACGCCGTCGAGGAGCCCCAGCCGGCCGGCTCGCAGGCGGACCTGGCCAGCCGATTCCTCACCCGTGGCGTAGAGCACGTCACCGGCCCCCGACAGCCCTGCGGCCGCCTGCAGGAGGAGAGTGGACTTGCCGATGCCCGGCTCGCCGCCGAGGAGGACGACGGACCCGGGCACCAGTCCCCCACCCAGGACCCGGTCCATCTCGTCGATGGTCGTGGGCACGCGGATCGGCTCAGCTTCGCGGAGTCCAGCCAGCGACTGGGGCATGCCTGGCCCCACGGCGGAGCCCCCGCCCGCTCGCGCGGCGCTCGCGGGTCGCTTGCGCTCCGGTTCGCGGACGAGCGTCTCGACGAGGGTGTTCCAGGCGTTGCACGTGCGGCACTGGCCTTCCCATTTCAGATGGGCGGCACCGCACGATTGGCATACGTACCGGCTTTGCTGGCGAGCCAAGCCCCTCAACCTCCGGAGCTACGGGGCGGCTTCGACCGGCTGTCGCTCTTCGGCGGTCCGGATGTCCAGACCGGCCTCGTCGTTCTTGTCCACGATGATCGTCCCGCCGGACTTGTACTTGCCCAGCAGCAGCTGCTCGGCCAGGACGTCCTCGACCATGTTCTGAATGACCCGGCGCAGAGGCCGCGCGCCGTAGGCCACGTCGTAGCCGATCTTGATGATGTGGTCCTTGGCAGCCTGCGTGACCTCCAGGGTCATGCCCTGGGCCTTGAGCTGGTCGCGGACGCGAGCCAGCATCAGGTCCACTATCTGGCGGATTTCCTCGACCGTGAGGGACCGGAAGACGACGGTGGCGTCGAGACGGTTGAGGAACTCCGGCCGGAACGTCTGCTTGAGCTCGTTCTGGACCTTGTCCCGCATCAACTCGTAGCTGGCGGTCGCACGCTGCTCGTCGGTGTCGCCCTGCTGTCGGAATCCCAGCGACGAATTTGTCTGGAGCTGCCGAGCTCCGAGGTTGCTGGTCATGATGATGATGCAGTTGCGGAAGTCCACCCGGCGGCCCTTTGCGTCCGAGAGATGCCCGTCTTCGAGGATCTGCAACAGCATGTTGAAGACCTCGGGGTGGGCTTTCTCGATCTCGTCGAGAAGGATGACGCAGTAGCTCTTGCGCCGGACCGCCTCGGTCAGCTGACCGCCCTCGTCGAAGCCGACGTAACCGGGAGGAGCCCCGACCAGGCGGCTGACGTTGTGACGTTCCATGAATTCGCTCATGTCGATCTTGATGAGCGTGTCCTCGCTGCCGAACATGAACTCGGCCAGCGCCTTGGCCAGCTCGGTCTTGCCGACGCCGGTGGGCCCGAGGAAGATGAACGAACCGATCGGGCGCTTGGGATCCTTGAGCCCGGCCCGAGCGCGGCGGACCGCCTTGCTGACGATTTCGATCGCTTCCTGCTGGCCGATGACCCGCTTGTGCAGGTCGTCTTCCATGTGGAGCAGGCGCTCGGACTCTTCTTCCGCGATGCGGGTTACCGGGATGCCGGTCCACATCGCCACGACCTGAGCGATCTCTTCCTCGTCGACCTTGGGCTGCTCGTTGGAGATGGACGCCTGCCACTCGGCCCGGAGGTCGTCGACCTTCTGTCGGGCTGTGGCCTCGGTCTCTCGCAGCGTCGCCGCCTGCTCGTATTCCTGGGAGTTGATCGCGCCGTCCTTCTCGCGCGTGACCTTGTCCAGCGCCTTCTGGGCCTCGCGCAGGGCGGGCGGAGCGGAGGCGTAGCGCAGACGGACGCGGCTGGCCGCCTCATCGATGAGGTCGATGGCCTTGTCCGGGAGGTGGCGGTCCGTGATGTAGCGGATCGAGAGGTCCGCGGCGGCCTTGATGGCCTCGTCCGTGATGGTGACCTTGTGGTGCTGCTCGTAGCGCTCGCGAATACCCATCAGGATGGCGATGGTCTGTTCGAGAGTGGGCTCGTCCACCATGACCGGCTGGAAGCGGCGTTCGAGGGCCGCGTCCCGCTCGATGTACTTGCGGTACTCGTCCAGGGTGGTGGCGCCGATGCACTGCAACTCGCCCCGCGAGAGCGGCGGCTTGAGGATGTTCGCGGCGTCGATCGCGCCTTCGGCGGCCCCTGCGCCCACGAGCGTGTGCAGCTCATCGATGAAGAGGACGGCATCGTTCGTGCTGCGCAGCTCCTCGATGATCTTCTTGAGACGTTCCTCGAATTCGCCGCGGTACTTGGTGCCGGCCACGAGGGAGCCGATATCCAGCGTCAGGACGCGCTTGTTGGCCAGAGTCTCCGGCACGTCGCCGTTGACGATCCGGTGGGCCAGACCCTCCGCGATGGCCGTCTTGCCGACGCCGGGCTCCCCTATCAGAGCAGGGTTGTTCTTGGTCCGGCGGCTCAGGATCTGAATGACTCGCTCGATCTCCTTCTCGCGTCCGATGACCGGATCGAGCTTGCCCAGGCGGGCGGCCTCGGTCAGGTTGATGCCGAGCTGATCGACCGTCGGCGTCTTGCTGGCGCGCTTCGTCTCCTGGGCCGGACCGGCCGAGGACGACTGCGACAGGACGCGAATGACTTCGTGGCGGACCTTGTCCAGGCTAACGCCCAGGCTCTCGAGAACCCCGGCCGCGATGCCCTCGCCTTCGCGGACCAGGCCCAGGAGCAGATGCTCGGTACCGATGTAGTTGTGACCCAGGCGGCGAGCCTCGTCGATCGCCAGCTCGATGACGCGCTTGGCGCGCGGCGTCAGGCCGACCTCGCCCACGACCGGGCGATCCCCTCGACCGATGATGAACTCGACGGCGGTCCGGACCTTCGGCAGCTCCACGTTCATGTTCTCGAGCACGCGCGCCGCAACGCCCTCGCCCTCGCGAACGAGGCCGAGCAGCAGATGCTCCGTGCCGATGTAGTTGTGGTTGAACCGCTGCGCTTCGTCCTGTGCGAGCGTCAGGACTTTGCGAGCTCGGTCCGTGAACTTGTCGAAACGATCCATCACGTGAATGCCTGCCTGGTGGGCCGCCGTTCGCGGCCGTTCGGCCATGCTAGCACGGCCCGCCGACCCTGTAACTTGCCCCAACTGGGGAGGGACCGACGGCCCGAGGCGTGGTCCTTACGCCTGCGGCTCGGTCCTGGAAGGCCCTACCCGAAATCGAGCCTGGACAATACGACCCGCCGGTCGGACCGGCGGGTCGTATTGCTCGTCCTGTTGCGGAACTAGTACGCGGCAGCGGCCCCGACGGATTACATCGCGGCGGTGCCGGTCAAAAGGCAGGCTCAAAGCAAGAGGCCCGCCGACGGCAGGCCTCTTGCGAACTATCGGTGTGAGGGGCGGTCGACCCGGGCCCGCCCCGGGTTTACTCGGCCGGCGTCTCCGGAGGGACCTCGGCGGCCTCTTCGGCCGGAGCTTCGGCTGCGACTTCGGCTTCGGGCGCCGGAGCGACCTCTTCGGCCGCCGGAGCGGCTTCAGGCGGCGCCGGAGCGACCTCTTCGGCCGCCTCGGCTTCCGCCGGAGCAGCTTCAGCCGGAGCTTCGGCCGCCTCGGCTTCCGCCGGAGCAGCTTCAGCCGGAGCTTCGGCCGCCTCAGCCTTGGCGGCCTTGGGGGCCCGGACCGCCTTGGGCTTGGCCGGCGCTTCGGCTGCGGCTTCGGCAGGAGCTTCGGCCGCGGCCGGAGCCGGAGTCGGAGCTTCGTCGTCGCCCGCGGCCTTGGCCTCCGCGTCCGCAACTTGCGCCCGAACGTGGGCGAAGGCCGCGGCGAGGGTGTTGTCGATCCCGCCTTCGGGTTCCTGGACGGCATCCTGCATGGAGTAGCCGCGTTCCGGGCGAGGTCGGCGTTCCGGCCGCGGGGCGGTCGGGGTCGGCATAACCTCGGGCGTGGGCGGCCGGGCCGGCGGTTCCTCGGCCTGCTTGAGGCTGAGGCCGAGGCGATGCCGTTCGGAGTCCAGGCTGATGATCTTGAGCTTGAGCGTCTGACCTTCGCGAACGACGTCGCCCGGGTGAGCGACGCGCTGGTGGGACAGCTCGCTGATGTGGATCAGGCCCTCGAGGCCGTCGCGCACTCGCACGAAGGCACCGAAGTTGACGAGCTTGGTCACGGTGCCGTCGATGACGTCGCCAACCTTGAAGTCGGCGACCGTGGAGTGCCACGGGTCCGGCTGCAGCTTGCGGATCGACAGGCTGATGCGCCCGCGCTCGTGGTTGATGTCGATGACCTCGGCCTCGACCGACTCGCCGACCTTGTATCCGGCCTCGGGATTGTTGACCTTGTTCCACGAGAGCTCGCTCTTGTGGACGAGTCCATCTATCCCGCCAAGGTCGATGAAGACGCCGAACGGCGCGATGGACCGCACGGTGCCGGTGACCTTCTGGCCGATCTGGAGGCTGCTGAAGAGCTCATCGCGCTTCTCGCGCCGCTCCTCGTACAGGGCCACCTTCTCCGACAGAATCAGGCGGTTGGCCTTGCGGTTCACCTCCAGGATCTTGAGGCGGAGCTTGCGACCGACGTACGGCTGCAACTTCTCGGCGATCTCCTGGGCCGCGTCGCGCGGCTGGTCGTTCTGCGGCCGGCGCGGGAAGTCCACGATCTGGCTGATCGGAACGAAGCCGCGGATGCCGCAGTCGACGATGAGGCCGCCCTTGTTGTGGTCGATGACCGGGGCGTCGATGATCGCCCCCGCCTCGAACTGCTCCTGCATGGCTCGCCACTTGCGCTCGAGGCCCGCGCGGCGGAGCGACAGGACGGCGTGGCCTTCCTGGGACTCGGGCTGCAGGACGTAGACGAGGACGACATCCCCGACCGCGAGGGCAGGAGCGGACTCGGCATGCCGGCCGTAGAGCTCTCGGTTCGAGACGACACCTTCGCTCTTGGCACCGATGTCGACGAGGATCTCGTCTCGGTCGATGCGGACCACGGTGCCTTCGACGACGTCGCCGTGCTTGAAGCTTCGGATGTCGGCGGACTGCTCCGCCAGGAGCTCTTCCATCGTCGTGGGCTCGGGGCCCACCGGTCGGACCGGTTCCGGTTCCTCCTCGGGCTCTTCAGCGGCCGGAGCGTGCTCCATCTCCGCTTCGCTCAGCCCAACTTCTTCCGGGGCCGCTGCCTGCTCCTCTTCCGCTTTGGTCGGCGCTTCACTCACCGCAACCGGCTCGGCGACCGCCTGGGCTGGCGCTTCGCTGATTTCGGCGAGCGCCTGGGCTGGCGGCTCGCTGATCTCGGGGGCCGCCGGGGCGGGCGGCTCGCTGATCTCGGCGGCCGGGGCGGGCGGCTCGTCGATCTCAGGGGCTGCGATAGGGCTCGTCTCGGCGGGCTCGCCGGCGATCGCGACGCCAGCGGCTTGCTCGGACGCCTGGTCAGCGACGGCAGCCGTTGCTTCCGTCTCCGGCGTGGTCCCGCCCGTATGCTCTTCGGTCAAGGCTTCTAGTCTCCTGTGGTTGATCTCCCCGGAGATGCAAAACGGCTCGAGCCGTGGCTCAAGCCGTGGTATCGATCAGCAGTCCGGAGGCTTCGTGCGCTCGGTCCACCCCTTCGATCAGGCGAGGGCTCGGCTCTATACCATTTCTGCCCGAGGGCGCCGGTAAATCTAGCACACGCACGCGAGGATCAACAATCAAAGTGAGCCACCGTGTCGCCGACGCGGCCGCCCGATTCTCGGACGTCATCCGTTTGCCGGGCGCCGCGCGGGACGGCCGCCTCTACAATCCGGTCATGCCTGAGCTGCCCGATCTGGCGATTCTGGCCGACGCGCTCCATGCAGCGCTCGTCGGGCGACGTGTGCTGGCGGCCGAGGCGGTGGGTCCGCTGACGGTGCGCGGCACGCCGCGCGAGCTGGACGCCTTCTCCGGTCAGCGGCTCGAGCGCCTCTACCGCCGCGGCAAGTTCCTGTGGCTCGAATTCGACCGCGACCGGATCGCGATCAATGCCATGCTGACCGGCCGGCTGCAGCTGGCCCGGACTCCTCTCGTCAAGCGACCGCAGAAGACCACGTTCGTGATGCGCTTCGGGCCTCGTGACGGAGGTCCACCTGCCGACGCGGCCGGATGGACCGCAGGGGCGGCGTGGCTGCCAGCGGAGGACGCCGCACCTGAACTGCGCTACCGCGACGCCACCACGATGGGCAAGGTGTACCTCTTGCCCCGCGGCGCGGACCGGCCTGTTCCCGGTTCAGGACCGGACGAACTGGGACCCGATGCCGACGATCCCTCTCTGTCTCTGGAGGTGTGGCGGGAACGCATCCGGCATCATCCCGGCGAGCTCAAGAACCTGCTCCGGAACCAGGAGTTCGTGGCCGGCATCGGCAACGCCTACTCCGACGAGATCCTGTACGCCGCCCGTCTCCAGCCCTCCAGAAAGCGATCCTCTCTTGCCCCGGAGGAAATCGATCAGCTCTACGCCTCGACCCGCTCGGTGCTCGCGTCGGCGATCGAGGTCCTGCGGGAGCGCGTCCCCCCGACGTTCGAGACCGAGGTTCGCGACTTCCTGACCGTCCACAACAAAGGTGGCGAACTCTGCCCTCGGTGCGGCCATCACATCGCCCAGACTGAAGCGGGTGGCTTCGTAACCAGCTACTGCCGCACCTGCCAGCGCTGACCATCCGGACGCGAGCGGCCAACCGGCGGATCGCCGCGGTGGGCCCCAACCGGCGGATCGCCGCGGTGGGCCCCAACCGGCGGGCAACCGACTAGCGCAGCGAGACCCTCACCGTAACCGAGGGAACGCCGGGCGCCGGCATCGGCACAACGTCACCTTCAACCAGCACTCCATCGACGACCAGGGCCACGTCGTTGCCCGGCCCGTCACGGCGCACGTCGATCTCATAGTCGGTTCCGCGGAACTCGCGATGGGCGGTGAAGCCGGGCCAGGAGGCCGGAATCGCCGGGGCGATCCGCAAGCCGTCGAAGGTGGGCCGGATGCCCAGG
>CAVQCV010000005.1:1300000-1347117 GCA_963711105.1 uncultured Chloroflexia bacterium
ACGTTCGCCGCCACGCAGCGCACGGACACGGCCGTGCCCAGAACGCGGCTGACCCCGTCCTCAAGGACCGGGCGCCGGCGCTCGGCCACATCCTTGAAAAAGGTTTGGGCTTCGGGAAAGCCCAGGGTCACGACGTTGCCCTCGACGCTGATCGGCCGGCAGGCCACGATCAAGGGTCGCGTAGGTGGGTTCTTGCTGATGATCTCGACCACTTCCGCCCAGCGCTCGAGCAGGAGCTGGAGCGTGGGGCCGGTCCGGGTCTTCGGGGCCGCGGGCGCGTCGGTAGGGGCGGGCGCGTCGGTAGGGGCGGGCGCGTCGGTAGGGGCGGGCGCGTCGGTAGGGGCGGCGGGAGCGGGCGTTGGCGGCGGCTTCTGGGCCGCGGGTGCTTGGGCCGGTGCGGGAGGCGTCGGTGCGGCCGTCGGTTTGGGCGCGGCCGCCGGTTTGGGCGCGGCCGCCGGGTTAGGCGGTGCGGTGGCCGGCGTCGCCGCGGGCCTCGCCACAGGCTCGGTCGGGGCCGGCTGAGCTGGGAACGCGGCCAGCGGCGGCAACCCGACGGGCGGCTCGAGCAGGGCCAGCTCCAGCTGGAGGCGCAGGCCACCCGGACCGAGACGAGCCGGGTCGATCGAGGCGAGGCGCCGTGCCGCAGCGGCCAGCGCCGCCGGTCCGGCGGACGCGAGCGCCACTCCCCCACCCTTGCCGAGGGATGCCACGAGCGCAACCCGGAGCCGCTCCAGGGCTTGTTCGTTGAACGCCTTGAGGTCGCGGCCGTGGTCCTCCAGCCCGTCGAGGATGTCGATGCCGGCGATCGGCTTGCCGGAGACGAGCGCCTCGAGGAACGCGTCCAGCGTCTCCTCTTCGACCAGGCCCAGGACGTCGCGGACTCGCTCGGCCGTCAGGCGCCCGTCGCTGGACCCCAGGAGCTGGTCGAGCATCGATTCGGCGTCGCGCATGCCCCCGGCGGCCAGACGCGCGATCAGGTCGATCGCTTCGGGCTCGGACTCCCGTTCGTCAGCGGTCATGATTGTCCGCAGCTTGCCGGCGATCTCGGGCACGGTCAGCTTTCGGAAGTCGAACCGCTGGACCCGCGACAGGACGGCGGGCTTGATGGCGGCGGGTTCGGTCGTGCAGAAGACGAAGACGACGCCGTCGGGCGGCTCTTCGAGCGTCTTGAGGAGGACGTCCCAGCCCTGCGTGATCCGCTGGACCTCGTCGACGATGAAGACCTTGACCTTGAGATCGGAAGCACCGGTGTAGATGCGCGGCAGCAGGTCGCGCATGTCCCCGACGGTGTTGTTCGAGGCCGCGTCCATCTCCATGACGTCCAGGGCGCGCCCTTCCCGGATAGAGACGCAGGACTCGCACTCGTCGCACGGCTCGCCGTCGCGGACGTTGGGGCAATTGAGAGCCTTGGCCAGGATGCGGGCCATCGACGTCTTGCCGGTGCCGCGCGGGCCGACCAGAAGGTAGGCATGGTTGGTCCGGCCGGTCCGGACGGCGTTGCGCAGCGTCTCGACCACGGCCTGCTGACCGACGATCTGGCCGAACGTCTGGGCGCGCCAGCGTCGATAGATCGCCTGATAGGCGGAGCCGCGGGATCCGGCCTCGTTCTGGGCGGCCCTGTCGGCCGGGGATGGCATGGCAGTCACAACGCGACCTGGCATACGAAGACCGAGCGCCGTGCACCCTCCGTCGATCGAGCCGGTCCCGTGCCCACCCCAAGAGGCGGCTCAGACCAGGCCATTCCGCGGCGCCCGACGGTCATCGTTTAGTGCTGCTTCCTTCCGGACCTGACACGGTTCACGAGCCGCCGTCGCGCGGGACCCGGCCCTCAACGTCACCTCAAGCGGCGGCCTTCGAGAACGGGGACCTCGGGAGGGAATTCAGCCCTGCTGGAGCGGATTGCAGGTTACAGGGCACCGCTAGTTCCCCGCCTAGCACGGCCCGGGAATCATAGCAGGGCGGCGCGGCCTGCCGGCGAAGTTGCCGGGCGTCGGCGGCTCGGCGCGGCGCGGCGCTCCCGGCGGAGTGGCGGAGAGGGAGGGATTTGAACCCTCGATACCTTGCGGTATACCGCATTTCCAGTGCGGCGCCCTAGGCCACTAGGCGACCTCTCCGCGGCGACGGCCCGCACCGGCGGGCGGATCGCCGGCCGGCCGGACCGGCGATCGCAGGACTAGAGGAGTGGCGGAGAGGGCGGGATTCGAACCCGCGGTGCTCTCGCACACCGCTTTTCGAGAGCGGCACCATCAACCACTCGGACACCTCTCCGCGCGAGAGAATACCAGAGCCGCGGACCGGGGCGGCCTCCCGGCGAACGGACGGGCGAACGGGCCCCGAGGCCGCGTCAGCCGGCGGCGGTGGTGAAGCGTTCGGCAGCGCGGAGGGAGTCCTCCGGGCCGGATTGGGCAAACAGCTCTTCGGCTTCTTCGCACCGGATGCCGCTCACGACCTTCAGGCGCATGGCCAGCCGGCCGTCCTGGGCGAGCTGGATCGCACCGCCGGCGGCTCCGTCGATGTGGTTCGAGACCGCGAACACGAGCGCCTCGACGTCCGCTGCCAGCAGGGCGCCCACGCACATCGGGCAGGGTTCGCGGGTGACGAAGATCGTGGCGTCGGCAAGATGCTCCCGGCCGAGCTTGCGGGCCGCCTCACGCAGCGCGACGACGACGGCGTGGGCCGTGGGATCGTCGGACTCGGAAACCCGGTCCTGCGCTCGCGCGACCATCGCGTCGTTGACGACCGCGACCGCCCCGATGGGTGCCTTGCCCTGATCGAGGGCCAGCTGCGCTTCCGCGAGGGCTTCACCCATGAACAACTCGTAATTCATGGCCGGATCATACAGGCCCGCCGCCCCCGCGGCGTCCCCCATCGCGACTACCTTGGGCAGCCCCGTCCGAGCCTCCCCCGGCCCGACCGGTACGACCCCCACGGATGGCCCGGGCCAGGGCCGACATGTCCTCGTCGCCGAAACCGGCGGCCATCAGATCGTCCTCCAGGGCGGCCGTGAGATCGGCCACAGGCAGATCGACGCCGAGCCGGGCGGCCATTTCGAGGGCGATGCCCAGGTCCTTTCGATGCAGGGCCAGCCGGAATCCGAGTGGATACTCGCCGTCGATCATGCGGCCGGCGCGGTTGGCCAGGACCCAGCTCTGGGCCGCGCCGCCGGACAGAGCCGCGACCAGCTGCGTCGGGTCGAGGCCGGCGCTGATTCCCAGCACGATGCCCTCCGCCACGCCCAGGTAGGCCCCGCTGATGATCACCTGGTTCACGGCCTTGGCGGCCTGCCCGTTCCCCAGCGGACCCAGGTGAGTGATGGTCTTGCCCATCGTTTCGAGAATCGGCCGCGCCCGAGCGACGTCGGCCTCGGAGCCGCCGGCAAAGATAGTCAGGGTGCCGAGCCGCGCCCCTTCGGAGCCGCCCGAGACCGGAGCGTCCACCATCGCCACTCCTCTCTCGGCGAGGCGGCGGCCGAACTCACGCGTCGCGTCGGCCGAAACGGTCGAGCAGTCGATGACGAGCGAGCCCGGACGAAGGCCCTCGATCAGGCCCGAACCCGCGGCGGCCGGATTTGCGGCGCCCGGGCCGAACAGGACCGCCTCGACGTCCGGCGTGTCGGAGACGCAGACGACCACCGCGTCCGAACTCGCGGCCAGCTCGGCCGGGGTTCCGACTTCGCGGGCCCCCAGCCCACGGAGCGTTCCGGCGCGGCCGGGCGTCCAATTCCAAACCGTCAACGGCGCCCCGGCACGGGCCAGGTTGGCGGCCATAGCGGCGCCCATCGTTCCCAGGCCGGCAAACCCGATCCGTTCCACGCTCACTCCCCACGCCTGCAGTCCACGCTCAATCCACGCTGTGGCGTACCACAAGGCGAATCTACTCCCGGAACCGCGCCCACGACGGCGAGCGGGGTCCGCCGGGCCGAAACCGGGTGGTTCGGGCCGCGCGAACCGCCGTAGCGTCCCGATCGCGCCATATCGAGGTTCAGCGCCGGGGGTTCGCCATGCTAGAATTCCGGCCGCTGTGACTCCCGGAGAGGTCGCATAGTGGTCTAGTGCAGCGGTTTGCTAAACCGCCAGGTGGGGTAACCTGCCTCGAGGGTTCAAATCCCTCCCTCTCCGCCAGGCCTCGGCCCGGCAGTACAGCAAGCAAGCGCCCGTAGCTCAGTGGATAGAGCGCCAGGTTGCGGACCTGGAGGTCGTGGGTTCGAGTCCCGCCGGGCGCGCCAACGCATCTGACTTGAACGACCCCGGTGACCTCGGGGTCGTTCTGTCTTTCATGGGATCTGGGGAGCGGGATCGGCGGGTTCGATCGGAATCGACGGTTCGGTCGGCCGCCGCCCGAACGACTCGATCGCCAGGCCCGCCAGTGGCAGGATCGCGAGCAGGTAACCCAGGCTGGCCCAGCGCGCCAGATACAAATAGGCCATGAAGCCCGCTATCCCGAACCAGACGCTCGCCTGCCACGAGCGCCACGCCGCCGGCACCAGGGCCAGCGGAACGGCCAGCATCCGGAGAGGCGGCAAGTCCAGGGCGGCGTACTGCTCGGTGTGGATGTCCTGGGCCATCTGGATCGACTTGAGGAACGCCCCGGCGCCCCACACGGCGAGCATCGGCAGCCACAGCACCAGGCTGACCGCCCCGAAGACAATCGCCGGGACGAACCCTCCCAGCCCCACCAGGCCCGGCAGCCAGACCGCGGCGTAGGGCTTGACGGCCACGGCCAACGCCAGGATCGCGGCGCCCCGCACCGGCGAGCGGCGGGCTTCCAGCATCGCCAGCAGGATCAGCAGGCCTGGCAGCGTGTCGTTCAGGCCCATGACCGCGCCCCGAACCGTGAGCGGGCAGGCGGCCAGAATCGCCAGCGTGACCCAGGCCCGGTGGCGGGCCAGCAAAGCCAGAGTGGCGCCCGCGGCCGCGATCTCGGTCCAGGCACCGGGTATGTAAGCGATCAGCGACAGCGGCCCGTACGGGAAAGGAGCGTTGGTAGACGTCCCGAGGATGTCGTGACCGTACGGGTTCAAGCCGAGCAGGACGTCGCGCCAGGCCGCCTGGGTCGTCTCGATCTGGTCCGTCATGGGCGCTGCGTAGGCGATCGCGGCCCGCAGCCAGATACCGCCCACGACGATCGCCGCCCCGACCAGCACCGGTCGGTCGCGCCAGTACAGGATCGCGGGCACCGTAAGCAAGGCGAGGAAGGCGATGGGCCGGCCCACGATCGCGCCCATTTCGGCCGAAAGCATGGCCATCAAGGCATACAGGATGACCGCGACCCACAGGCGAACATCAATTCGAGAGTACTGCCGAAGGCTCATCGACCTGACTCTAGCGCCCCGACGGGGCGGCCCGCACCCTCCCCGGAAGTCACCCTGACGAACGTGACGGCGACGCCCCGCAACCCAATCGGAATTGACCCTTCCGAACGCCGATGTGGATTTGACACAGGCAGCGGGGCCCGCTACTGTCCGAACACCGAAATGGACAAGCACTCTTACTTTTACCGCAACCCGGCATGACCGTTCCCGGAGCTTAGGCCCGGGATCGCGGGTCGTGCCGGGTGGCAAGCAGAGGCATCGCCTCTGCTTTTTTGTTGCCCTACCAGGAGCCAGTTCCCGCCCAGGCGAGCATTGGCTACGGCAGGCCCCCAGAGTGAGGACCGCCACATGATCGTCGTGATGTCAGTTGGAGCAACCGAACAAGAGGCCAACGACGTCCGGAGCCTGGTCAAGGACTCCGGGCTGACGCCTCATGACAACTACGGCACCCAGCGAGTGGTGATCGCCGTTCTCGGCGACGTGGGGCCGAAGAGGGACTTCCTCATGGGCAAGCTGAACCAGATGCCGGGAGTCGAGTCCGTAACGCCGATCAGCCGGCCGTTCAAGCTGACCTCCCGGGAGTCCCACCCTGAGGACACCGTCATCGAGCTGTCGGGGGCGCGGATAGGCAACGGCACGCTCACGATCATGGCCGGCCCGTGCTCCATCGAGGGCCGCGACATGATGATCGAGACCGCTCAGGCGGTCGCCGCGTCGGGCGCCACGATCCTGCGAGGCGGGGCCTTCAAGCCGCGTACCAGCCCGTACGCCTTCCAGGGCCTTGGCGTCGAGGGGCTCGGGTACCTCCAGGAAGCGGGGCGGCTGACCGGGCTGCCGACGATCACCGAGGTCATGGAGCCGAGCCAGGTCGACGTCGTCGCCAAGCACGCCGACATCCTCCAGATCGGCACCCGGAACATGCAGAACTACTCGCTGCTCACCTCGGCCGGCAAGGCCGGCAAGCCGGTCATGCTCAAGCGCGGTTACGGGGCCACGATCGAGGAGTGGCTGATGGCCGCCGAGTACATCGTCGCCGCCGGCCAGCCCAACGTGATCCTGTGCGAGCGGGGCATCCGGACGTTCGAGACCTACACACGCAACACGCTGGACCTGACGGCCGTGCCACTGCTCCATCACCTGACCCACCTGCCCGTGGTCGTGGACCCGTCTCATGCGACCGGCAAGCGCTGGCTCGTCCGACCCATGGCCCTGGCGGCCGTGGCGGCCGGCACTGACGGCATCATGGTCGAAGTTCATCCTCACCCGGATCAGGCCCGATCGGACGGCGAGCAATCGCTCACGATCGACCAGTTCGCCGACATGGCCGGGGCGCTGAACAAGATCCACGAAGAGGTCAAGACCCTGATCAAGGATCCGTTCGTGACGGACGGCCCGATCAAGGTCGGTGGGCTCAGCAAGCACTGAGTCATGAGTCCCGTGCCGTCTCCGGGGGAGCCCCGGACCATCACGTCTGCCGCGCGCCTGCGCGGCGAACCGCGCCTGCCCGGCGACAAGTCGATTTCGCATCGGGCCCTGATCTTGGCCGCCCTGGCCGAGGGCTCCTGCCTGATCGAGGGCGCGGGCGACGGCCTGGACGTCGCGGCGACGGCCGGCATCGTGGCGGCCCTGGGCGCGCGCGTGGAACGGCTCCGCGGCGACGGCCTCAACGTCGACTACCGCGTGACCTCGCCCGGGGTCGAGGGACTGCGCGAGCCCGAGGGAATCCTGGACTGCCGCAACTCCGGCACGAGCCTGCGGCTCTGGTCCGGCGTCCTGGCCGGGCTGCCTTTCTTCGCGGTCCTGGACGGCGACGCTTCGTTGCGGGGCCGTCCGGTGGCCCGTATCATCGAGCCACTGCGCGCGATGGGCGCGGAGCTTCACGCGCGTCGAGCGGACACGCTCCCCCCACTGATGGTCCTGGGCCGGCCGCCCCTCCGGGCGATCGACTTCTCGACCCGGGTCCCGAGCGCCCAGGTCAAGTCGGCCATCCTGCTGGCGGGCCTCCGGGCGGACGGTCCAACGACCGTGCGCGAAGCCGTTGCGACGCGCGACCATACAGAGCGAATGCTCCGTGCGCGCGGCGTGGCGGTCCGGCGTGAGCCGGTTGGCAGTTCGGGAGGAGAACCGGTGGCCTGGACGGTGGAGGGCGGAAAGCGGGTTGCGGCGCTCGACGAGCGCGTGCCCGCCGACCCTTCGGCCGCGGCCTTCTGGCTGGTCGCGGGGGCGATCCACTCCGACGCCGAGCTGACGCTGAGGGCCGTGGGCGTGAACCCGACCCGTCGCGCCGCCATCGACCTGCTGGTTCGAATGGGCGCCCGGATCGACGAAGTAGGCCTGGGCTCGGCCGGGCAGCCGGGGGTTGCTGCCGCCGGTTCGGCGGGTTCGGCGGGTTCGGCGGCGGATTCGGGCGAGCCTCTGGCGGACCTGACGGTCCGATCGAGCGAGCTTCGGGCCATCGACATCGGGCCGGCGGATGTCGCCGCCGCCATCGACGAGATCCCGATCCTGTGCCTGGCCGCGACGCAGGCGCGCGGCACGACCACGATCCGGGGCGCGGGAGAACTGCGGAACAAGGAATCTGACCGCATCGCCGGCGTTGCCGAGGGCCTGAACGCGCTCGGCGCAAACGTGAGGGTGGACGGAGACGACATCCTTATTACCGGCCCCACCGCGCTCAGGGGAGCCCAAACTCGAACCATGGACGACCACCGTCTGGCGATGACGTTCGCGGTGGCCGGACTGATCGCTCGCGGATCGACGATCATCGACCAAGCCGAAAGCGCGGCCGTGTCGTACCCGAGCTTCTTCCTGGAAGTCGAAAGGCTGAGAGCATGACCAAGCGCGTCGTCTTGATCGGTCATCCGGTGGCCCACTCGTTCTCGGGTGGGATGCAGCAGGCTGCCTTCGACGCCCTGGGCATCGATGCCCGCTACGAGCTCTGGGACCGCCGCCAGATCGAGCTGTCCGACGCCGTGGCCTCGCTTCGCGAGGACGACTTCCTGGGCGCGAACATCACCATCCCCCACAAGGAACACACCGTCCCGCTCATGGACCGCCTCACCGACGAGGCCCAGGCGACCGGGGCGGTTAACGTGATCTCGCGCGACGGCGCCAAGCTTGTCGGCCACAACACGGACGTGGCCGGCTTCCGCTCCGCCCTGGTCAAGCTCGTCGGCCGCCAGAAGATGCCACGCCACGCCGTCGTGCTCGGCGCCGGCGGGGCGGCCCGCGCCGTCATCTACGCCCTGATCACCGAGGGGTTCCAGCGGATCATCGTCTTCAACCGCCACCTCCATCGAGGCGAAGGCCTGGTCAAGCACTTCGGCCGCAACGCCGCCCACATGGAACTCCGGGCGATGCCCTGGCACGAGTCCGTGCTGGAGGCGGAGCTGGGCAAGACCAAGCTGCTCGTGAACTGCACGTCCCTGGGCATGGAGCCGGACGAAAGCCCCATCCCGGGCGAGATCATCGGTCAGGATCTGCTGGTGATGGACCTCATCTACAACCCGACCGAGTCGCGGCTGCTGCGCGACGCGGCCGCCGCCGGCTGCACCACGATGAACGGCGAGCACATGCTCCTCCAGCAGGGCGCCAAAGCGTTCGAGCTGTGGACCGGCCAGGCCGCCCCAGTCGAGGTCATGGAAGCCGAGTTAGAGCGCGCCCGCGAGAAGGGGCCGCGCAATCTGGACGTGGACCTGGGTCAGTCCGGCCCGGCCGAGCCGGCGTAACGGGAGGACGACGCCATGGGCCGGCTGCGCTTCCTCACGGCGGGTGAATCGCACGGTCCGGCGCTGTCCGCCACTCTCGAGGGCATGCCCGCCGGGCTGCCCGTGTCCGAGGATCTGATCGCGGCGGACCTGGCGCGGCGGCAGCGCGGCTACGGCCGCGGCGCCCGCAGCACGTCGATCGAACAGGACCGGGCCGAAATCCTGGCGGGCGTCCGCCACGGCAAGACGATCGGGTCGCCGATCCTGCTGCTGATTCGCAACCGCGACTGGGAGAACTGGACGCGGGTGATGCAGATCGGGGCGCTGACGGACGAGCAGGCCGCGGAACTGGCCGCGATGCGTGAGGCCGGCGAGAAACGGGCCATCCCCATCACCCACCTCCGGGCCGGCCACGCGGACCTGGCCGGGGCGGTCAAGTACGGCTTCGACGACGCCCGCAACATCCTGGAGCGCGCCTCCGCACGTGAGACGGCAGCGCGAGTGGCCGCGGGCGCCGTGGCAAGGGCGTTGCTCGCCCGGCTCGGCGTGGGCGTGTGGTCTTCGACCGTGGAAGTGGGCGGCGTGGCCGCCGATCCGGGCCGGGCCACGCGGCCGCCCGCTGAGGCCGAGGCGAGCCCGCTGCGGTGCCTCGACCCCGAGGCCGAGACGCGCATGGTGGCTCGGGTCGACGAGGCCCGCGAGGCCGGCGACACGGTCGGTGGCGTGTTCGAAGTCGTGGCCACGGGTCTGCCCATCGGCCTCGGCAGCCACGTCCACTGGGACCGGCGCCTGGACGCGGCGCTGTCCGCGTCGGTGATGAGCATCCCGATCGTCAAGGGCGTGGAGTTCGGCCTGGGGTTCGAGCAGACGCGCCGTTTCGGCTCCGCGGTCATGGACGTGATCGAAGGACGCCTGCCGGACGGCACGTGGAAACGGGCGAGCAACAACGCCGGGGGCCTGGAGGGCGGCATCTCCAACGGTCAGCCGATCGTCATCCGGGGCGCGGTCAAGCCGATCTCGACGCTCCCCCGCCCCCTGCCGTCAGCGGACCTCGTCACGGGCCGTCCGGTCGAGAAGGGCCACTACGAACGCAGCGACATCTGCGTCGTTCCGGCGGCCGGCGTTGTGGCCGAGGCGATGGTCTGCCTGACCCTGGCGGACTTCCTCCTCGACAAGTTCGGCGGCGACTCGATAGCCGAACTGACGGACAACGTGGCCCGGTATCGGGCGAGAGTCGCCGGCGGGCGCGCCGACGGCGGGCGCCCCGCCGCCTCGGACCCGGACCGTTAGCCGTGGACCTCGTCCTGGTCGGCCTGAGCGGGAGCGGCAAGACCGCCGTCGGCAAGCGCCTGGCGGATCGCTGCCACTGCGCCCTCGTCGACCTCGACGAACTGGTCGAGAAGCGGACCGGCCGCTCGGTCCAGCTCATCTTCGCGGACGAAGGCGAGGTCGCCTTCCGCCGCCACGAACGCGAAGCGATCCTGTCTCTCGGGCCGGCCGACCCGGACCCCAAGGTCCGGCGTGTCATCGCCACGGGCGGCGGGGCCGTCGTCGACCCACGCAACCGCTGGCTGCTGTACCGGGGCCGCATTCCCGTCTGGCTGGACGGTTCGGTCGAGATCCTGGCCGGCCGCCTGAACCGGAGCTCGAACGTTCGGCCGCTCGTCGCCGACGGCGACACCGCCACGAAGCTGCGCGACCTGCTGGCCGAACGGGAGCGCTTCTACGCCCCGGCCCAGAAGATGAGCACCGGCTCCGGCGTTCCCGCGGTGGTCGGGGCGCTGCACCGGAACATGCCTACGGAAGCGGCCCCCGGGACCACTCTCTTGCGGGCGGATACGACCATCGGCCGGGTCGAGATCGGCGACGGCATCGCGGCCACGGCAGTCTCGGCGGCCCTGCGCCGCCAGCACGCCCGGCGCGCCGTCCTCGTCGCGGAACCCAAGACTTGGGAAGTGGCTGGCGCGCGCATCGGCGAGCAACTCGCCGCCGAGGGCTGGCAGATGGAGCGCGTCATGCTGCCCCGCGGCGAAAACGCCAAGCGGCTGCGCGTGATCGAGCAGGCCGCTCGCGAATTGGCCCGCCTCCGCGTCGACCGCAAGGAAACCCTCGTCGCCATAGGCGGCGGCGCGCTCACCGACACCGCCGGCTTCCTGGCCGCGACCTACCTGCGCGGCATCCCCGTGATCCAGGTCCCCACCACGCTCGTCGGCATGATCGACGCGGCCCTGGGCGGCAAGACGGCCGTGGACCTGCCCGAGGGCAAGAACCTGGTCGGGGCGTTCCACCAGCCCGTGGCATTCGTGGCGGACGTCTCGTTCCTGCGCACCCTGCCCGCCCGCCAGCTCCGCGCCGCCCTCGGCGAGGCGGTCAAGATGGGCTTCCTGGGCGACGAGCGGCTGCTCGAGCTGATCGAGGAGCAGGGCGAGGAGATGGCCCGCGGCGACAAGCGGACCTTCGAGAACGGCGCCTTCGCCGAAGTGGTGGAGCGGAGTGCCTGGGCGAAAGTCGAAGTCGTGACCGCGGACGAGCGCGAGGCCGGGCTGCGGATGACCCTGAACCTGGGCCACACCATCGGCCACGGCATCGAGGCGGCGGCCGGATACGGCCGCATCCTCCACGGCGAAGCGGTCGCGTACGGGCTCCGCGGCGCGTTCGCCATCTCCCGGGCGATGGACCTGGTTCCGCCCGAACGCGCCATGCGAGCCAATGCACTCCTGGACCACCTCCGCCTGGGAGTCGAGCCGCCGTACGTCGCGCTCGACGCGGTCTACGAGCACATGGAGACCGACAAGAAGCACGGCCTCGGCCGCCTCAGCTGGGTCCTGCCGACCGACTCGGGCGTGGTCGTTCGTTCGGACGTGCCGGTCGAAGCGGTCGAAGCCGGGCTGGCTGCGGCATTGCGGCTTGCCGGCGTCTCGGCTGGGGCATGATTCGGCCATGACGCGCGTGCTGGTCCTCAACGGCCCGAACCTCAATCTGCTCGGAACTCGCGAGCCGGAGATCTACGGCTCCACGACGCTGGCCGAGATCGACGAGCGACTGGTTCGCCGGGGGGCCGAACTCGGGCTGGAGGTGGTCACCTTCCAGTCGAACCACGAGGGCGTCCTGATCGATCGAATCCAGGAGAAGGACTTCGACTGGGCGATCGTCAACGCCGGCGGCCTGACGCACACCAGCGTCTCCCTGCGCGACGCGCTCGTAGGCGTGGCCCGGCCGTTCGTGGAGGTCCATCTGTCGGACCCGTCCAAGCGCGAGGAATTCCGGCACGTCAATTTCCTGCACGACGTCGCAGTGGAGCGGTTCGTCGGCCACGGCGCCGCGAGCTACACGATGGCCCTGGAGTTCGTCGCCGGGCAGGTTGGGGCGGGCGGCGTCCGGGCGGAGCGTTCGGCGAAATGACCGACCGATCCGGCGAGGACCTCGAAGCTCTCGCGCTGCCCGAGCTTCGGGCGCGCATCGACGCGCTGGACGTCCAGATCGTCCGGCTGCTCAACGAGCGGGCTCGTTTGGGCCTGGCCGCGGGCCACGCCAAGAAGACCAACGGCAAGCCGATCTCGGACGCCGACCGCGAGCGCGAAGTCCTGGTCCGGGTCGCCATGGCCAACGACGGCCCGATGCCCCAGGACGCGCTGCTGGCTTTCTACCGCCAGCTGATCGAGACTATCAAGCGCCTGGAGGAGCTCGAACACTCGAGCGCGGGCGCGAAAGGCGGCTCGAATGGCTAGCAAGCGTTCGAAGACACCCCAAGGCGCGAACGGTTCGGCCGGCTCGGCCAGCGAGATCGCTCTGGCCATCGCGACGGCTTCCGACGATCTCGGCGGCGTCGGGGGGCTCGGCGGCGTCGGGGGGCTCGGCTTCTACCAGGCGCCCCAACGTGCGCAGCCTGACCCTCACCGCGCTGCTCGGCGTCTTCATCGCCGCCGTCCTGTTCGCCGTCGCGCGCCAGTTCCTGCCCCGCCGTCACTCCACCTTTGCGAGCAAGACGACGTCTCGCGACGAGGAGTCGAAGTAGGGTTTCGAGGGACGCCCGAGTGCGCGCCGGAAAGTCCACGACACTCGCCCGGGTGGTGCTACCGGCCGAGCGGGCGCCGGAAAGTCCACGGTATTCGCCCGGGTGGTGCTACCGGCCGAGTGGGCGCCGGAAAGTCCACGATAGTCGCCCGGGTGGTCCCGAGGACGACCCCGCGCTCGCCGCACCCGATTCCTGCCCGCAAACCGGCCATCGCCACGCTCACGTGACGCTCAGGCCGAGCCGATCTGGCCGTCTCGGTGTCCAGCGGCCGGGTGAATTCTGGTTCGTACCACCCCCGCTGTTATTGAGGAAAACGGCGGACGGGGAGAGGCTGGCCCGGATGAGGCAGCGAAGGGGTCGCGGCGCGGATGAGCGGGCGCGGATGAGCGGACGCCGGGGTCGCGGCGCGGATGAGCGGGCGCGGATGAGCGCTGGCTCTCAGCCCTTCCCCGTTGCGCCGCGCAGTTCGCCAACCAGCAAGCCCATCGCGGAGACGTTGCGGCCGTCGGGGCCGAGGGCGTCGATCAGGGCGGAGGCGACGATGACGCCGTCGGCGCCGGCCGAAACCAGCATCTGCACGTGGGCGGGCTTGCTGACGCCGAATCCGACCGCCACCGGGACGGGCGAATCGGCGCGGGCGGCCGCGACGAGGCCGCGGACCGACGGCGGCAGTGACGTCCGAGCCCCGGTCACCCCGACGAGCGACACGCAGTAGAGGAAGCCGCCGGTTCGTGCCGCGACCGCCGCCCGACGTTCGGGCAGAGTCGTGGGCGCGATCAGGTAGACGACCGCCAGGCCGACTTCGCGAGCGACCGCCTCGAACCGGGCGCCTTCGTCGGGCGTGAGGTCGGCGACGATGACGCCCGAAGCTCCGGCCGAAGCCAGGCGCCCCGCCACTTCCCGACCGTCGCCGCCACCGATGATCTGGTTCGCGTAGCACATCGGGACCAGGGGCGTCCCCGGCCGGGCGGCGGCGATCTCGCGGATCAGCTCCACGGAACCGTCCAGGGTCGCGCCGGCACGCAGCGCGGCCGACGTCGCCCGCTGGAGAGTGGCTCCGTCGGCGAGCGGATCCGAATACGGCAATCCGACCTCGAGCAGGTCCGCACCGGCGTCGATCGCGGCGAGGGCCGCGGCCAGGGACGTGGCGTGGTCGGGGTAGCCCGCGACCACGTACGGGATCAGCGCCGCGCGACCATCCGCGCGCGCGGCGAGCGAACGCAGCCGCGATCCGCTGGGCGCCGGGTGTGGTCGACGTGCCCTCGGCCGCGCCGGTGGCCACTCGCGCCGTCATCGTCCGCCCTCCTTCAAGCCGATCGCGGCACGGCCTTGGGCCGACCCTGGGAGGCCCAATGCCGCGAGGTCCTTGTCACCGCGGCCGGAGAGCCCCAGCACGACGACCGCGTCCCGCGGCAGCGGATCCGCCGACGCGGCCAGCTGCGCCAGCACCTTCGGCAGAGCGGCGACCGCATGGGCCGACTCGACCGCCGCGAGGATGCCTTCGGTTCGGGCGACCTGCCTCAAGGCTTCGACCGCCTCGACGTCCGTCGCCGAAGAGACCACCAGCCGCCCGGCCTGCATCAGGGCCGAGAGCTGGGGACCGATGCCGGGGTAGTCGAGCCCGGCGGAGATCGAGACGGCTTCGATGACCTGGCCGTCCGGGTCCTGGAGCATGTACGACCTCGATCCGTGGAGGATGCCCGGCGTGCCGCCCAGGAGCGCCGCCGCGTGGTGGCCCGTGGCGATCCCCTCCCCCGCCGCCTCGGCCACGGCGAGCCGAACGGACGGTTCGCCGATGAACCGATTGAGCAGGCCGAGCGCGTTCGAGCCGCCGCCGACGCAGGCGATCGCCATGTCGGGCAGCCGGCCTTCGGTCTCGAAGAGCTGGGCCGCGGCTTCGTCGCCGATGACGCGCTGGAAGTCGCGCACGATCATCGGATACGGGTGCGGGCCCATCGTCGAGCCCAGGCAGTAGTGCGAGGTTTCGACGTTGGTGACCCAGTCGCGAAGGGCCTCGCTGACGGCGTCCTTCAAGGTCCCGCTTCCGCCGTGGACCGGTCGGACTTCGGCCCCGAGCGCCTCCATCCGCAGCACGTTGGGCGCCTGGCGGGCGATGTCCTCGACGCCCATGTGGACGACGCACGGGATCTCGAGCAGGGCGCAGGCCGTGGCCGTGGCGACGCCGTGCATCCCGGCTCCGGTTTCGGCGATGACTCGGGACTTCCCGAGCCGGCGAGTCAACAACACCTGGCCGAGGGCGTTGTTGAGCTTGTGGGCGCCGGTGTGGTTGAGGTCCTCGCGCTTGAGGTAGAGGCGGAGGCGATCGGGCAAGCGTCCGGCCGCCTCCGCTCCCCCCTGCTGGATTGCGAGTTCGCGGGCCGCCGCCATGGCTTCGCCCGCCAGCCGATCGGCTCGATAGATGGGCGTGGGCCGGCCGCCGTAGTGGACCTGCATCTCGCGCAGCTCGGCCCAGAAGCGCGGGTCGTGGCGGGTTTGCGCCCAGGCGGCTTCGAGCTGTTCGAGGGCCGCGATCAGGGTCTCGGGCACGTAGCGGCCGCCGAAATCGCGATCCAGGCCCCAACGACCGGCGGCGTCGGGCTCGAGGAGAGCCTCCGGGACGGGGGTCGGGCGGACGCGGGCGTGGGGCCGGTCGAAGCGAGCGGCCCGAGCGCGCTTGGCGAACAGCGCCACTCGCAGGGGGTCCTTGCGGGGTTTGGAGCCGGGGGCCTGGGGCGCCCGATGGGCGCGGGTCGGGCCGGAGGACGAGTTCCACTCCACGCCCGAGCTGACGTCCACGCCGACCGCGGGCACGGCCAGCACGGCCTCGGCCACGTTGCCGGGCTCCAGCCCTCCGGCCAGGATCACGGGCAGCTCGCGGGCCACGGCCGCGGCCACGCTCCGGTCGACGAGCTTGCCGGTGCCTCCGGCGAACGGGCCTCCGGCGGTATCGACAATGAGCCGGGCGGTGCCGGCGCCCAGGTACGCCTTGCCTGCCTCGATTGCCTCGGAGACCGATGGACGGGCGTCCGCGAGGCCGGCCGCCGCGCCGCGGGCTGCGCCCTCGGCCGTGGCCGGAGTTTCGGCCGTGGCGGACACCTCGACCGGCGCCGCCTCGGGAAGATGGAGCACCTTCCAGATCGGCCGCTTCGACGGCCAGGGCGGCCACCGTCTCGACCGATTCGGTGCCCGAAAGCTGAACCGCGTCCGGGTTGACGGCGGCGATCGCGGCCTCGATCTCGGCCGGGTCCGCATCCGCGGTCACGATCACGATCTCGGGGCAGTGCCGGTCCGTGGCGGCGACGCGAACTTCCGCGGCGAGCCACGTGGCTTCGGCGAGGGTCAGGCAGCGGGGCGTGCCCGGAACCAGGTTCAGGCCGATCGCGTCCGCCCCGGCCCGAATCGCGGCCATCACGCCCTCGACGGACGTGGCGCCGCAGATCTTGACGATCGGCTGGCGGGCCTCGGCGGCGGGGTCGCGTGGAACCGCCCCGGCATTGACGAAGGAGCGGGCCGCGGCCGTGGGATCGGCCGAGCGCATCAGGGCCTCGCCGACGAGTGCGGCATCCAGGCCGGCGGCTCGCCAGCCGACGAGCGAGCGCGCGTCGCTCACACCGGATTCGCCGATGACCAGGCGGTCGTCCGGAACGAGGGGCCGCAGCCGGAGGCAGTGCTCCGGGTCGACTTCGAGCGTGCGGAGGTTGCGGTTGTTCAGGCCGATCACCCGGGCCGGGGTGGCCAGCGCCGCGGCCAGCTCGCGCTCGTCGTGGACCTCTACCAGAGGCTCGAGGCCCAGGTCGCGGGCCAGTTCCGCGAAGTGGGCGAGCTTCTTGGGCGGCAGGATGCAGGCCAGGAGCAGGACCATGTCCGCGCCGGCGGCGCGCAGGAGCGGCAGCTGGCGCTCGTCCACGACGAACTCTTTGGCGAGGATCGGGATGGTCACCGCTCCCCGAACGGCCGCGAGATCCGCCACCGAACCGCCGAACCAGTGCGGCTCGCACAGGACGGAGATCGCCGTCGCTCCCCCGGCTTCGTAGGCCCGGGCCTGGGCCACCGGATCGGCGTCTTTGGCGATGTCGCCGGCCGAAGGCGAGCGGCGCTTGACCTCGGCGATGAGATGCAGGCCCGGCCGGGCCAGGCGTTCGACGATCGGCCGGGGGGCCCGGCCGGGCTCGGAGGACAGGGCCGCCGCCTCGGCCGCCAGATCCTCGTAACGGCGGCGGCCGAGTTCGGCCTTGACGTCCGCCAGGCGGCGGGCGGCGATGTCGGCGACCACGCCCGCCCGTGAGGACCTGCCGGCGACCGAGGAGGGTTTGGGGCTCGTGATGGTCATGCCGGCGTCGCCTCCATTTCCTTCGCCGCGCGCAGCCGGCCGAGGAGCGCCGTGGCGGCCCCCGAGTCGATCGACGTGGCCGCGAGCGCGATGCCTTCGCGCAGGTTCGAGGCCCGGCCGGCGACCAGGAACGCGGCCGCCGCATTCAGCAGGACGACGTCCCGTGCCGGGGCCGGTCTCGCCGCCCAGTATCCGTTCGAGCGTGGCGGCGTTCTCGGCCGCCGTGCCGCCCGCCAGCGCCGACGTCGGCGCCGCGGCCAGGCCCAGCTCCGAAGCCACGACCTCGTGCCGTGTCACGCCTGCCGGCGTCACTTCGTACATCACGCCGGACCCGTCGAGTGGCAGCTCGTCCAGGCCCTGCCCGTGAACGACGAGCGCCCGTTCCGTGCCCAGCAGCCGCAGCACCTCGGCGATGCGGGCCGCGGCGGCAGGATCGCCGACACCCAACAGCTGCCGCCGCGCCCCGGCCGGGTTCGTGAGCGGGCCGAGCAGGTTGAACGCCGTCCGCACGCCGATCTCCTTGCGCGTGGGGCCGGCATGCTTCATGGCCGGGTGGTAACCCTGGGCGAACAGAAAGGCGAAGCCGAACTCGCGCATCGCCGCGGCCGCCTCCTCGGGGCCCTGGTCCGTCCGGACGCCGAGCGCCTCGAGCACGTCCGCGGACCCGCTCTTGGAGGTCATGGCCCGGTTGCCGTGCTTGGCCACCGGCACGCCGCCGGCCGCCACGACCAGCGCCGCGGCCGTGGAAATGTTGATCGTGCCGCTGCCGTCGCCGCCGGTCCCGCAGGTGTCGATGGCGCCGGCCGGGGCATCGACATGCAGGACCCGATCGCGCATCGCCGAAGCGAAGCCGGCCAGCTCCTCCACGGTCTCGCCGCGCATCCGGAGGGCCACGAGCAGGGCCGCAAGTTGCGCCGGCGTGGCTTCGCCGTCCATGACGGAGCCCATCGCCGCGCGCGCTTCGTCCATCGAGAGACGCTTGCCGTCGACCACGGCGGCCAGGGCCGCCCTGACGATCTCACTCATCGGGAAACCTCCACGCGGCCGGCGGCCGCCACTGTATCGGCCGCCACTGACGGCGCAATCTCGCTCCTCGGATCGTCCCCGAAACCGGCCAGGGCGAACGAACCGCTGGCGTCGTCGAGCAGGGCCGCCTCGCCCTCGCCGCAACGGCGCAGGAAGTTGGCCAGCAGGTGCGGGCCTTCAGGCGTGAGCACCGATTCGGGATGGAACTGAACGCCCTCGATTGGGGCTTTCGTGTGGCGGATGCCCATGACGACGTGGTCGCCCTCGGAGCGACACGTGACGATCACGTCCGCCGGTAGCGTCTCCGGAGCCACGCTCAGGGAGTGGTAGCGGGCCGCCATGAACGGGTTGGGCATGCCGGCCAGCATGCCCCGGCCGTCGTGCCGGACCTCTGACGCCTCGCCGTGGACGAGCGTCGGCGCCCGCCGGATCGTGGCGCCCAGGGCGGCGCCCATCGACTGCATGCCCAGGCATACGCCCAGGAGCGGGATCTGCCTCTCCAGCGCGACAAGGATCGCGTCCTTCGACACGCCGGCGTGGTCCGGATCGCTGGGCCCGGGCGAGACGACGATGCCGCGCAGTTCCGCGCTCGGGTCGTCGGCCAGGGCCTCGATGCCGGCCTTGTCGATGGCGTCGTTGCGGACGACCTTCACCTGCGCCCCGGCAGCCTCGAGCGCCTGGACGAGGTTGAACGTAAACGAGTCGTAGTTATCAATCATCAGGATCATGGGATCACCTCTCGACACGTGCGGTCGGGAGCGATACCGCGCTCCCGACCGCCAAAGCGACGCCGGAGGCGTCGCTCGCGGCCGAAGGCCGCTCACTCCCCGAACTCCCCGCTGACCGCTCACTCCCCGAGCTCCCCGCCGACGCCTCTTCCACCGCCATGGCCAGGGCCCGTTTGATCGCCCCGGCCTTGTGCTCCGTCTCCTCGAACTCGCGCTCGGGCACCGATTTGGCCACGATGCCCGCGCCCGCGGTCAGGTGGATCGACTCTCCGCTCATGACCGCGGTCCGGATGGCGATGGCGGTGTCCATGTTGCCGTCGTAGCCGAGATAGCCGACGGCGCCGCCGTAGATGCCGCGCTGCTCCTTCTCGTACCCGGCGATGAGTTGCATGGCCCGAACCTTGGGCGCGCCCGAGAGCGTGCCGGCAGGGAAGATGCTGCGCAGCGCGTCCAGGGCGTCGAGGTCCGGTCGCAGCCGCGCCTCCACGTTGCTGACCAGATGCAGAACGTGGCTGTACTTCTCGACCTCCATGTACTTGGTCACGGCCACCGTGCCGGGGCGGGCGACGCGGCCCAGGTCGTTGCGGCCCAGATCCACGAGCATCACGTGCTCGGCCCGCTCTTTCGGGTCGCGTTCCAGGTTGTAGGCGAGCTGGGCGTCCTCGGCCGGGGTCGCGCCACGGGGCCGGGTGCCGGCGATCGGGTGAGTGGTCATGCGGTCGCCCTCGACCCGAACGAGCAGCTCCGGGCTGGCGCCCACGACGCTGAACTCGGGCATCCGGACGAAGAACAGGTACGGGCTCGGGTTGACGCGGCGGAGGGCCCGGTACAGCGAGACTGCGTCCAGGGGCTTACCGTCGATGACCGGGCGCTCGTACGTCTCCCGTCGAGCGACCACGATCTGGATGCACTCACCGGCGGCGATGGCTTCCCGGGCGTCCTGGACGGCCGACTCGTATTCGCCCCGGCTCAGGCTGGCCGAGACCGGCTCGATGCCGGCGAAGCCGGGCGAGGCGGTTTCGTCACCGGCGCCGGCAGCGTCGGTCCCTCTGGCAGAGGAGGTCCTTTTCGCCTGGGCGTTCAAGGCCGAAAGCTCGGCTGCCGTCGGCCTGGCCGTCCGCTCGAGGGCCTCGTAGATGGCGCGCTCGGCGATCCGGTAGCGGCCTTCGAGATCGGGCGCGTCGGTGTGGAGCGAAGCGACGGCCGAGAGAGTGTGTGTCAGGTGGTCGAAGACCAGGACCAGATCGCACTCCTGGAAGGCGGCCATCGGGACGCCGATCGGGTCGCGGGCCGGCAGCGGAACCGTCGGCTCGAACATGGAGATCGCGTCGTAGGCGAGCGCTCCCACGGCGCCGCCCGGGAAGCGCGGGATGCCTTCGCCCGGCAGGATGCGTCGCTTCGGCATGAAGTCGCGCAGGGCGGTGAGCGGATCCGTGGCGGGGCGAGTTTCAGTCGGGAGGTCCGGGGCGAAGCCGTCGACCCCGACCGGCCGGGACTGGATCGTGGCCTTGCCGTCGCGGACCGTCAGCAGTCGCCGTGGGCCCACGCCCATGAACGAGTAGCGGCCCAGCCGCTCGCCGCCCTCGACGGACTCGAGCAGGAAAGCCGGGCCCCCGGCGGGGGCGCCGTCGTCGAAGCGCATGAACGCCCCGATCGGGGTTTCGAGATCGGCGTTGCGGGTGGCCGTCAGCAGGATCGTGTCGGCCGAGCCCGCGAGTCGCTGGACCTCGCGAAGACTGAGCGGATCGGTGAATGACATCTGTATCGCCGTTGCCTTTCGTGGTGGTTCCGGCCCTGAACCGGCACCGCGCCCGTCTCCTCTGCCCGCCGCTCGGTGGCTTTCGCGTCCGGCGGCGGGTCGTCCGGGAATCAAAACGACCCTTCGTCCTGGGACGAAAGGTCGATCCTTCCGCGGTGCCACCCACATTCGGCATTGCCGCTCTCTTGGCCGACGGAGAAGCAACTGCTGCTTTGCCATTGTCATCGCGGAGCGATGACCAAAGTCAACGCGAAGCGTTGACTCTCGATCGGTGCTGCCCTGTATCGCTGGCGCTCTGCGCCGGAGCCTACTGGCGAACCCTGGAAGTTCGCGGTTTGGTCCGGAGGCTCACGGGGCCATTCGCTCCTGTCGCCGCCCCAGCTTCCACCAAGCGCTGGGTCTCTGTGCCGGCAACCGGGAGTTACTCGTCCCGATCATCGCCCGTGTTCAATTGGCCCGGAGTCTATGGCGAGTGGCGCCCGCGTGTCAAATGAGGGCGCAGGAGGCGGGGCGCGGCGGGCGGGGCGCGGGGCGGGCGGGCGGGGCGCGGGGCGCGGGGCGCGGGGTGGGCGCGAATGTTGGTCAATACGAACGCCGGTCACGCTCGTGTGCACAAACGGCCCGGCTAGTTCCCGGATGCCGACCCGGGTGGCACTAAGCTAGAAGGGCAGACGGTGGATGCCCGTCGCCTGCCCGCGACGGGCACAAAGGCTCCCGTGTCCGTCGATTCCACGCTTGGCAATCGGTCATCTGGGGCCGTTGCGGCCTGGATCGGGCGCGCGGCCGGCCACGATCCCGCTTACTGCTACTGGCATTGGAATTCGGGAGGAGCGGAGACGGTCAGCCGGATTACCGCTGCCCTTTCGTGACACTCCTGGTGGGCGTGGTCGTATGGACGGCCCGCTACGTCGTGGAGGAACCGGGGCCTAGGGGCGAGTGCGGCCGGAGCGAGCGCGGAGCGGCGGCCCCCGGCCTAGCGAATTGGGAAGCTGTGAGGGGCCGGCTGCGAGACGCGTTCTAGCGACACGTTCGCATCCGCTGGCACCGCCGATCTGCCAATCAGATAAACGCGGACCTGGACGAGGTAGGTGAACGACGCGGCTGACGTGGAGGTCAAGGATGCCGTCGAGCCCGGCACGTCCTGCGCGAAGAACGCCCGGAGATCGATGGCGGTGTCGATAGTGCATGGAGCATCGGAACGGCAGACAACCGCTGGCGCCCACGACAACAGGCCCCGGTCAAGGTCGTACCGGTCTGATTGGCCTCACCGAAACCGGTCGTTCGGTATCGACGAATCCTGTCCAGCTCAGCCCCGGTCGGGGACAACGGCCCAAGGTAGCTCTCCGCGCTTACGCTCATCGCAATTCGACCGTCGCCGCCGCCAGAGGGCGGCCGGGCCGCGCCGGCGAGAGTCAAACGAAGGACCCGCTCGGATGGTGACCCGCCGACCGGCACCGTCTCTCTGTACGTTGCCACCAAGACCGGTACAGGTTGAACCCGCGGACGGCCGATCGCGTCAAGCTGCAACTCGAACCCGGGCGGCGTGCTCAAGCCCGAAACCCCCGCCGTGACCTCGACGCTCAGGGTGACATCCACCGCTTTCATCGGTTGCAGAAGCTCGAGCACGGCGACATAGCGCCCGGGCGGGAACCCGTGGCGGCCGCCGTAGGCCCACCACCGACCCAACTGCACTGAGGACTCGGTTGGCGATTCGGTCACCAGAGTCCCGCCGTCGTCCGAGAGCAGCGTAAGGCGCACGTGCCCCGCGGACAGAACGGCGGCCCTTCCCTCCAGCCACTCGTCGTATGGCTTGCTCGCGGAGACAGAGAACGCTTGAACTGCGGTTGGATGGTCCTCGTCCAGAGAGACGCTCGCGGACAGGGGCGACCGCCGTGAAACCCCGGAGTCGGAGTCGAGAGTCCCGCACCTGCCGGCAAACGAGGAAGAGCGAATACGAACCCGAGAACGATCGGGGTCAAGCAGGCGATCGCGATACAACCAAATGGGCGGAAGCTGTGACGTCCGTTGGCCCTATCTTCGTCGTTTCCGACCGACCGGTTCGTCTCTTCCTCCGTTCGCCAGTCCACGACCTACTCCCCCTCAACGGCCGGCCGTGCCACCAGCTCTACATGGAACGCACTGACCGGGTGTGAACCGACCATCCCCGCGACATCCCTACGTCAACAATACGGGCGAGCCGCCGGACACCGCAACGTTGATGTCGGTCATTCGGACGACATAGTGGTCCGGTGAGTAGTTCCAGACGGCGAAGGCGTAGAACACGGGCTCCGACTGCCAGTTGCAGCCGGTAACCGCGATGGACGCGGCCAGGGCGAAGACTGCGGACGCTCGGGTGAGTGGCACACGCACCAACGCCGGAACGCCCACGTTGCTCCGCCTACATCTCGGCGCTCCCGGCGCCACTACTCCCGGCGTACCCACCGATGAGTCGCGGTCGCGGCTGCCTTCTGCCCTGCAACCCGAAGGAGCCAGGGGTGGGCCGAGGTCAGGCGCGACCGGGGGAGCAGTGGCAATCCGTTCACGGCCGCGGGCCCTGGAGCGACGGCCCCGAGCTCAGGTCCAGCGTCAACTCGGCTCCATCGGGCAGAGTCGCAGTGTCCAGCAGGTAGTCGCGCACCACCACCACGAACGTCAGATCCGCGTATACAGACGGCTGCTCAGTCTCGTCCGGGCGTGCGAGCCGATCCTCCAGGTCGATCGTGGTATCTATCCGGCACGCACCGACCTGGTTCGCGCAGGCGACGGATGGGTCGCCGGAGTCTATGTCGGCGTCTCCACCGGCCCGGAAGACGCTCCCGCTCCGGGCGTCGTAGTCCCATCTGACTGAGATCTCGGGTCGGCTCGCCCGCCCGAGAATCGCGAAGCCGTAGGCCGAGTCGGGCTCCCGGAGACTCTCGGGGTAGACATCCATGATCACATGGCCGGCTCCGCCGACGGAGTGCGGCAGGGCCGCCCCGGCCAGACCGAGGGCGAGAGTGCGCGTCGTGCGGCCGGCCCCGATCTTGATCGTCTCTCGATATTCGGAGCGGAGGACGGTGACCGAAGCCGTGTGGAGGGCGCCGAGTGCGTCCAGCCGCAGGTCGAGGCTTGACGGCGCACCCGCAAGGCTCATGACGGCCTGAACGTCGATCGTGAGGGTCGCCTGCTGGGTGGCGCGCGGCTCTGGACCGGTCAATTCCAACAATGCTACGTAGCTTCCGGGGCGGAGATAGATGTAGCTATACCCGGCAAACCCCCCAAGTACCACCCGCGTTCCGGCAGAACGCCCGTCGGTCCAGCTGGAGATCGAGCCCCCATCGTCGGAGAGGATCGTGAGGCGCACGGCGTGATTGGCCGACTCGACCGTGGCGGTCGCGGCGAGCTGAGCCTGGTCGGGATGGGTCGATATGGCGAACCGCTGGACCGCGAAGGGGTGCTCCTGATCCAGGGCCACCGAGGCCGTCAGCTCACGGCTGGCTTCGAGGTGCGGGCTCGGGGAGGCGTCATCCACGAGCATACGAGGTACGACCGCCGCGATGTAGAAGGCCATCGCCAGGAAGGGCAGCCCGAACCCCACAAGGAAGCAGCCGACTGCCCACTTCGACGGTTTCTCGTTCGACGCGGCCATCCACTCCCCTCCCTCGCCGTGGATACGTCTCGGAGCCGGGACGGGCTCAGCCCCGCCCCGCCGCACTACCGGCCTACCAGTACTCCTCGGTGTGGAGCGTGCCGATGTCGTGGCCCTTGTCGCGGACGAAGCCGCGGTGCTCGGCCCACTCGATGACCGTCTCGATCATGCCCGGGTTGCCGCACAGGTAGATGTCGAAGTTCTTCGGAGTGACCGCCAGCCCGGTCTCCTGCTCGATCGCGTCCGAGGCGATGATGTTCTGGAGGTAGCCGCTGCGGCCCTTCCAGGTGACGTCCTCCTGGGGCCGGGTGATGACCGGGATGTAGTGGAAGTTGGGGCAGTGGCGGGCCAGGCCGGTCAGCTCGGTTCGGTAGCCCAGGTCCCACGAGAAGCGGGCCCCGTGGACTATCACGAATTGGCGCTTGCCGCCGCACTCGAGCTCGCTGCGCATCATCGACATGTACGGGGCCAGGCCCGTCCCGGTGCCGATCATCAGGATGTGCTTGTGGGGCTGGGCCTTGGCGAGGGTGAAGACGCCGACGGCCTTGGGCCCGACGTATACCCGATCGCGGAGATTGAGTGTGAACAGGCGCGGCGTCAGCTCCCCGCTCGAAACCATGGTCAGGTAGAACTCGAGGAATTCGTCGGCCCGGCTCTCGGAGGCAATCGAATAGGCCCGCCGGATCATCCGATCCGGGTCCGCGGCGGCGGTGGCGATGGCGGTCGCCTGGGCTTCGACGGCGGCCTGGCTCTCGGCCGAACCGGCGACCCCGCCGCTCTCCCCGGCCACCACGGCCGGCTGGTCGCCCTCCGCCTCTCCGTACCGGGGCACGGAAGCCTTGAGGCCCAGCACCACGTACTGGCCGGCCTTGAATTCGAAGGGCAGGTTGTCCGGAGATACGCGCAGGATGATCAGGCCGGGGGCGACCTCGACCCGACCGGACACGGTTGCGTTGTATTCAGCCGCCATTTCGTCCTCCGAAGACCTGCGTTGGATTCGACCGCCCGTCCGAAGATAGAGCCGACCCAAAGGATACGGGCAGCGGGTTCGGACGTCAGGTCGCGAGTCGAAGCGAAACGGCCGAAGTCGAGCCCGGCGGTCGAACTCGAAGGCGACCGAAATCCAGCCCGGCGGCCAACGTCCACCCGGGCGGCCCGGCGGCTCAGCTGGCGGTCGGCAGATCGACCGTTGGGACTTCGAAGGGGATGTCGGTCGGTATGGGCGTCGGGCTCTCCTCCGGAGGCAGCGTCCAGCCCGCCGGCGGGGGTGGCGTCGGCAGCGGCGTCAGGCCGGCCAGCCTGCCCGCGGCGCAGTTCGGGTTCATCACGTCCTTGAGCATCGGCCAGGGAATCACGACCGACGGCATCCCATCCGACGCGGGCGCGACCTGGTAGACGTTGAAAGTGATCTTGAGCCCCGACTCCGTCAGGGCCCAGTTGCCGTAGTTGGCGGCGATGGCGCTGGTGCCCGGCTCGACGACCGTGGCGTCGTAGTCGGCGCCGAGATTGCGCTTGAGCTGGACCCGGCTCTCCGTCGAGATGATCGTCAGCGCCGCCAGCTGGTCGGTGAACATATCTTCGATGCCGATCGGCTTGCCGCTGGCCAGCGAGTAGTTGAGGACCAGGACGTAAGGCGTCTTGAGGATGACGTCTTCCTCCCAGCGCAGGGTCACCGTGAACAGATCCCGAGCGCTCAGGTCGACCGAGTAATTGCCGATCAGCGTGTTCTCCTTGCCGGGCGCCTGTTCGGTCGCGGCGGGTCCCGCCTGGAAGATCGCGATGTGCGACTGGACCTGGCTGAGGATGTCGGCGTTGATGACATCGGCCAGAGGCGTCGTTCCCGACTTGATGGCCGGATAGCGCCAGTTCGCGAACCAGATCCCCTTCGGGTCGCGGGTAGCCGTGTACTGGGTCGAGACGGTCGGAGCGGTCGGAGGCAAGCTGACCGTCGGGTCCGGGGCCACGTAGTCGGTCGGTGGCGGGCTGTATAACGGCAGCCCGTCGGTTGGGCTGGGCGACGCACTCGGGCTGGGGGTGGCCGAGAAGTCGGGCACGGTGTCGCCCAGGACGGTCATGGCGAGCGTCACGGCCACGAACGCGGTAGCCATGAGAGCGGCGGCCGAGAAGAACCCTCGTGTGCGCGGCCCGGGACCGCCCCCGCCGCCAGGTCTGGACTCCATGCCGGCCAGTATGCCCCGTCAGCGCGATTCGGTGCAGGCGGGCGTACCGCCGAGTGGCTATGCGGCCGGGCGACTACGCGGTGGGGCGGCTACGCGGCGGCCCGGCGCGATGCAACCCTTGCGGCGCGTTGATTGGCACCTCGCTGCCGCGTCTGGTCGCTCTGCGGCCCGGCGGCTCGTTCGAGCCTGGCCACCTGCTGGAGCAGCTCGTCGAGTTCGTCGTGCTCGAAGCGGAGCGTCAGCTGCTTGATCAAGATGACCCTCGTCGCCTCGTCGGAGTCGAGCAAGAGATCGATGACGTCGGCATTTGGGACTTCTTTGGGTTTTCGACGCTTGAACATGTCTGGCCCTCGCCTGGCGGCCTCGCGAGCACGCAATGCCCGCTACTGCAGGTATCGGCTCGTGGTGGCGACCTAGTAAGCGGGTCGTTCGCACGGTTGCGGAACCATGCAGCCGCCGGCGGCCCGCGTGACGCCATTCGGGCAGACCGGGGTACTCAGTCCAGGATCAGCCGGGCCCGCTGGAAGCGGGTCATGGCGGCGGCCATGAGCAACAGGTCGAGAAGGACAAGGACTATCGCGGCTCCGAGTCCGACCGTCGTCCAGTCCAGGCCTTCGAGGGTCGTGAAGAGTTGCAGGCGCATGTCCGCGGGGAGGACCTGCGTTCCGAAGGCCGGGATCAACACGGCCGCGACGATCGCGAGGCTCATGTTCTGGGCCGCCTGGCGGACGGTGGGAGCCCGAAGGGCGACGAGTGAGCCGCCGCAGGCGACCAGCGCGGCTGCCAGCAGGCCGAATACCCCAGGATCACGAGCGCCTCCGGCGAGTAGAAAAGGGGCGCGTCGTGGGGGTTCGTCAGGTTCACGGTGACCAGACCGACCAGGGCGCTCACGAGCATGAATACCCAGCCGTAGGCCGTGGCGGCGGTGATCTTGCCCAGCAGGATGGCTCGATCCGAGAGCCGGCTGGCCAGGAGTGTCTCGAGAGTGTGGCGCTCCCGCTCGCCGGCAATGCCGTCGGCGACCATTCCGGAGGCGATCACGAGCGGGATCATGACGAAGACCATGATTGCGGCCGGTTGCCGCACGAGGTCCGGCCCCAGCTGGACCGGCAGGACGACGCCGAATATCAGGAGCGAGAAGAGCAGGCCGCGCATGGACCGGCCGATGCTCCCCGATTGGAGGAGCATCTCGCGGGTGTCCTTCCAGGCAACAGTCAGAACGTCGGTGATCATGCCGCGGTCTCCATGAGATTGAGGAATGCCTCTTCGAGATCGGCTCCGCCCTTGCGGACCTCGTCGATCGCCACGCCCTCACGCACCAGAGTGGCCACCAATGGCGCCGTCGAGTGGCCGTCCCGGACGCGCAGGGTCAGCCTGCCTTCGGCGAGAGTCGCCGACTCGACGGCCGGGTCGGCCGAGATGAGGTCGGCGATGCGCCGATCGAGGCCGTCGCCCGTCACTTCGAGCCTGTCGCTGCGAGCCTGGCTGCGCAGTTCGTCGGGGCGTCCGACCGCGACCAGCTTGCCCCTGCGGATGACGGCGACCTGGTCGCACAACTTCTCCGCTTCCGAGAGGTTGTGGGTCGTAAGGAAGACCGTCACCCCTTCCTTCCGAACGAGCTCCGTCAGGTCGTCCCGAAGGCCGGCGGCGGCTATGGGATCGAGACCGGCCGTCGGCTCGTCGAGGAAGACGAGCCGGGGCCGATGGAGCAGGGTCCGGGCCACCGCGAGCTTCTGCTTCATGCCGCGGCTCCACGAACCGACGATCTCACCGCGCCGCTCCCACAGCCCCAGGCCCTCGAGCAGCTCGCGAATGCGCCGCTCGCGCTCGGCGACCGGCAGATGCCAGACCCGGGCGTAGAAGTCCAGGTTGTCGCGGGCGCTCAAACGCTCGTACAGTCCCGAGTGCTCCAGCAGCGCGCCGCAGCTCTCGCGGATGCGGTCCGCCTCCGTCCTGGTGTCGTGGCCCAGGACCCTGGCGTGGCCTCGCGTCGGCTCGAGGAGGCCGAGCAGGAGGCGGATGGTCGTGGTCTTGCCGGAGCCGTTAGGGCCCAGGAAGCCGAAGATCGTCCCGGTGGGCACTTCGAGCGTCACCCCGTCGACCGCTCGAAGCGATCCAAAATCGCGCGTCAGATCGGCCGTTCGGATCGCGCAATCGGCAGTTGCCATGAGTTCAGCGCTCGCTCTCTGAGGTAGTGACTACATCCGGGAGCAGGTCCGCCGTGCGGCGGAGCGCATCCCTGTAGGTTCGGTAAGCCGCCAGGCCCCTTGCGGTCATACGGCAGACGGTGCGCGGGACCTTGCCCCGGTAGGTCTTCTCGATATCTACGTAGCCGGCGGCCTCGAGGCGGACCAGGTGGGCCCCGAGATTGCCTTTCGTAAGGCCGGTCTCTCGGGCCAGGTAGACGAAGTCGGCAGCCTCGGCGGTCGCCAAAATCCTCATGATCAGCAGCCTGGCCGGCTCATGGATCAGTCGATCGAGGGCGGCGATCTCGACGGCGGCGGAGTCGGCCGCGCCCGGGCCGCGACGTCCCTCCAGGGCGGCCATCTCTATCGCTCGCCTGAGTCGGCACCCGGCTCACCCGCCCGGCGCAGGTAGCCGCGCAGCGTCCAGCCGCCGGAGAGCAGGAGCAGGAGACCGACGCCGCCGTAGATCAGGGCGCTGCCTGCAACTTCATCGAGAGCCGCCACCCAGGCGATGACGCCGGCCGCGAGCGTGGCCGCGGCCAAACCGTAGAAGCGGAGAAGCCCGAACCGGTAGGCCGGCACGCACAGCATCACCGCCAGGGTCAGGGCCTGGAGGGCGAGGGTGCGGTCGACCGCGCCGGCCTGGGCCGCCACTGCCGATCCCGAGACAACGGCCACCATCGCAACCGCGGCGACGTACCTGACGCGCGATCCGGATCGGCGGTACTCCACATACCCGGTGCGCGGGTAAGTCACACGTTCCTTGACGGCTCTGATCAGAAAGCGGGCCGCGATGGTCCCGACACCGACCACCGCGAGGATGGCCGCGACCGCGATCGCCCGGGCCGTATCGGTCGAGGCCAGGGCCCCGACGACGAAGGCAAGGCCCACGGCGGCGAACAGGCAGCCGATGCCCAACTCGGCGAGCCCGTCCTCCAGCCAGTAGCGGCGAATGCGGCGTTCGATGTCGACTTCAGTGTCCACGGCAATCTCCTTGTGCAGAGTAGTCTGCATCACAGACTGCCGTGAGTCAAGCGGTGCCCGCTAGGCGGGCGGGTCGGCGGTCCACCGGAGGATGTCACCCGGCTGGCAATCGAGCACCCGGCAAATCGAATCCAGGGTGTTGAACCGGATGGCTCGGGCGCGCCCGTTCTTCAGAACGGCGACGTTCGCCGGGGTGATGCCGACGGCATTGGCAAAGTCGCCCACAGACATCTTGCGTCGGGCGAGCATGACGTCGATCTCGACGATAACGGCCATCAGATCACCTCGTCGAGCTCGGTGCGGTCGGCGATCGCCGACTCGAGCAGGCCTCGCATGACGACCATGAGGAGCACGAACGCGAGCCCGCCGGCGAGGCAGGCGGCCAACCAGAGGATGAGTGGCCCGCCCACGCCGACGAAGAAGAGCAGGTGGATCATGGGGCTTGCGCCAAGAACCGTGCCGACCGCACCGCAGGCGGTGATGACGTCGACCCAGCGCAGCGCGCGGCGGGTGAAGATGACCCCGCCATCGACCATGGACAGCAGCCGCCAGACCACGAGCAGCGCCACTTGACCGCATCCGATGGCGAGGATGCAGGCCACCGAGTACGGGACGACGAGGTACGCGAGTTCGGGGTAGATCCTCCCTTCCTCCGACCCGAACACGGGCAGGAGTACCTGTGCGAGCACGCTTCCGAGCAAGAGGACGACGAGAGTGACGCGGAGAAGCCGACTTGCGATTGTGTTCATCTATCGACTATCGATGGCTTTCGCTCGGTTGTCAATAGGTCCCTGCGCATCCGGCGGCCCGATACCTCAACCAGCCGACACCACCGCCATTGCGCCTTTGGCTCGGCGGATGAGGGCCTGCGCTGCGGGGCCGATCGGGCCTTCCGTGCGCCAGGCCAGTGCGACCTTACCGCGCATCCGGGGATCGATGATCTCGATCGCGTGCAGGCCGGCGGCTGCCGCGACCGACTCGGGCAGGATTGCTACTCCCAGGCCAAGGCAGGCAAGCCGCCCCAGAATGCCGAGGTTGCTGGCCTCCAACGCGATACGGGGCCGCATGCCGATCCTGGCGCACGCGTCGTCGAAGATGGACCGGATGCCGGTCCCGCGCGGCAGGCTCAATATCGTGCGCTGAGCCAACGTCTCAAGCGGCAAGGTCGGATACGTCGCCAGTGCGTCGTCCGCGCTGACCCCGGCCACAAGCGCCTCGTCGGCGATCTCGAGAAGCTCGAGGCCGGCCGGTGCGGGTCCACCCAGGGCAACGTACGCGAGGTCCAGCTGACCGGATAGCAGTCGAGCGATCAACTCGTCGGAATTGGCCTCCGAAAGTGCGATCTCCACCGCCGGGTAGTCGCGATGGAACCCGGCTAGCAGGTCGGCGAGATCGAAGGACGTGCAGGCGATCACCATCCCAACCGCCACCCGGCCCCGTATGAGCCCCGTGAATTCGTCGACTGCGAGCCGCGCCCCGGAAGCCGCTCCGAGCGCCTCGCGGGCGTAGCCGAGCACCGCCGCGCCGACGTCGGTGACGCGGACAGTCCGGCCCGACCGGTCGAAGAGCTCCTGCCCGAGCTCACGCTCAAGCTGGCGAATCTGCGCGCTGACGCCAGGTTGGGCGACGTGAAGCCTCTCGGCGGCCCTCGTGAAACTGGCTTCGTCCGCCACCGCGACGAAGTACTCGAGCTGTCTGAGTTCCATAAGCAGACATGCTAGCACGGAGCATAATCATGTCTTGGACTTATGACTGGCAGTGCCGCATCGTGAACGCAGACAGACGCGGCGCCGAGACGTACGAGACGTACGAGACGCCCGATGCGACAAGGAGAAACTAGATGGCAACCGACAGCAAGCGGGCCCTCAAACCCGAAGACCTGACCAGACTCTTCGTCGAATTCGGCAACGCCGGCGACGCCGAGGGCCTAGCGAGCCTCTACGAGCCCGACGCGACGGTGGCGTTCCCGCCAGGCAAGCTGACCGTCGGCCACGACGCGATCAAGGCTCTGTATGAACAGATGCTAGCGGCCAAGCCCCACTTCCAATTGGAGACGCCACTCCCAACCCTGATCATGGGCGACATCGCTCTGACCGCGACGCCGGCCCTCGACGAGGCCGGCGCGAGGGCTCAGGTGGTCCGCCGCCAGCCAGATGGCACGTGGCTGCGGGTCCTCGATCGACCTGACTTCCGCGGCTAACCTGTCGGGACCACAGCGAACGATCTGAGGAGTAAACACCGATGGCGAGCTGGGCCGAATTCGAGACTCTGAATCCCACTCTCGCAGACGCAGGGCGGCGCCTCCTATATCGCGCCGAAACCGGTGAAGCTTTGCTGGCGACGGTGCGGGGCGACGATCCGCCCCGCATCCACCCGATCTGGGTTGGGATCGTCGGTGGGCGCCTGTACGCCTTCATCCTCAAGTCGGCGAAACGGACCGACCTCGAGCGCGACGGCCGGTACGCGCTCCACGCCCACATCGATCCCGCGGCGCCCAGCGAGTTCTCCGTCCGCGGTCGAGCCCGGCTCGTCGATGCGCCGGCCGCCCGGTCGGAAATCGGAGGCAGCTGGTACTTCGAATTCGACGACATATACCAGCTGCTCGAGTCCGACATCGAAGCGGCAATCCTGGGCGTCAGAGACGACGCCGACGAATGGCCTCCGCGATACCAGAGCTGGGCCGCGGCGTAGAGCAACGAAGAGGTGACGAGTATGGTTGGCAATGCCCGGGTATACAGGCATGTGGTCCTCTTCAAGTTCAAGGCGGATTCGAGCGAAGCGACCCTCCGCGCCATCGAGAGTGCGTTCGCCCGGCTCGCCGCGGAGCTCCCATTTGTCCGCGGCTTCGAATGGGGTCGCAACTCCAGCACCGAGGGCCTGGCACACGGCTATACCCATTGCTTCATAGTGACTTTCGATGACGAGGCGGGTAGGGACGCTTACCTGCCCCATCCGGCGCACCAGGCCTTCATCCGGACGTACCTCGATCCCAATCTAGACGACGTCTGCGTACTGGATTTCCACCCCGAGACCCACAGGAGTCAAGTCCGGGCGGATTCTGGAAACGGGTCCGCGTAACGCGTCCGAGATGGACGGGCTCGCCTGGGCTGGCGCTTCGAGATGGCCATCGAGCCCGCCAGACCCGCCTCCCAGGCAGTCAGCCGGCTACCGGCAGGCGGAAGGCGCCTTCGAGGGGTCGCCGCCGGCACAAACGTCGGCCTTCTTCACCCAGCCCGAATCGATCACGAGGTTGAGGTTGTCTTTCGTGATCGCCTGCAGATGAGTGCGAGGTCAAGCCGAGGGTCGGCGATGAAGGCGAGGTTGGCGGGGTGCCGGTCACAGCGGCCGAGCCACACGCGGCACTGATCAGGCAGGCGACCGCGCCGATAGCCACGACCCTGGCCGCCGGACCGCCGGATGTCCTGTTTCCCATGTCGCCCTCTCTGGACGTTCCCCGCGGCACGATCCGCGCGCTTCTGCCGAATCAGGACCCGCCGGCCGCCGCGACCGACTTCCACACGATCGAACCGCGGAAGGAACGCATGGTCAGCCAGGCGTCGAGCACTATCGGTTCCGAATGGAGTGTCGCGGCCACGGCCGGCACCAGGTCCGCCGGCCCGGTGCCCTGCAGTTTCCACGTTCGTCCCGCGTCCTCGGAGATCCAGACCACCACGGTTGCGGCGGGAGAGAGATCATCCGAAGTGTCCTTCTTGGCGTAGCCCACGGCGATCAGGCTGCGGCCGACCTGCGTCACGACGGTTGGCCGGCAGATCTGCATGCAGCCGAATCGATCGCCCGGGTCCTCCATGACGGATTTGGTCCACGTCTTGCCGTCGACCGTCGCCCACGCCGCCGGCTTTGCCGACTCGGGGCCGCCCTCGACCCCGACCGCCACGAAGCCACCGTCGGTGGCGATCAGCGAGGTCGGATCGCCCATTTCCACCATGGCTCCCTCCAGCGCGGGCGGCTGTGTCTCGACCCACGTCCGACCGTCGTCCGAATGCCAGGCGTGCCCGGGCACGTCTCCATACCCCGTCTCGAGTATCTCGAAGCCGGCGGCACCACCGGCCAGAAGTGGCGCGCGGCCGGGCTGGGAGTTGTCTGCCGACGGAAGTTCGGTCGAGGACCAGCTCACTCCGTCCGTGGACGACCACACGTAGCGCTGCCAGCGGTCGGCCGTCCAGACCGACCCCTCGACCACGGCAATGCGGGAGTTGGCCGCTACCTGGAAGCTGGACCCACCTTCGGGCGATCCAAGGTCCACCGGTGTCCAGGCCAGCCCGTCGCTCGAGTGCCAGACCGCGTGGCGTAGATAGTTCTCGGTTTCGCTGTAGGTGTACCCGGCCGCGAGCAAACCGCCGTGACCATCGGATGAGACGCTCAGAATCGAGGAGCCGACCTTGGAGAACGCGTCGGGCCCGGTCACCAGCGTCCAGGTCAGGCCGTCCGTGGAGGACCAGATCGCTCCCACCTCATATCCCGCGACGCGACCGGGGATATGGGTGTCGCCGAAGGCCAGGACCTCGTCGTCCAGCCCCAGGGCACCCTGCAGCCGCCTCATGCCGGGTAACTGTTCGCCCGTTTGCCAGTCGATGCTGTCGATGGCCATCGGGACACCCGGGGTCGGCGATGCCGACGCGTTGGGAGAGCGGGTCGAGAACGCGGCATTGGTCGGCGATGCCGACGCTTCGGGAGAGCCGGTCGGCATGGGCTGGCTGGCGGAGGGGCCAACGGAGAGCTCCGCCCACGCTACTGTGCCGTTGCTGTCGCCTCCGGCGATCAGGACCCGGCCGCTCTGCAGCAAGGTCGCGGTATAGCCGGACCGAACCATCGTCATCGACCCGATCGGGCTGAACGAACCCGTCGCCGGCTCGTACAACTCCGCCGACGCCAGGTCCGACTCGAATGGGGCGCCCACCCCTCCCGCGATCAGGACCTTACCGCTCGTCAGCAAGGTCGCGGTGTGCCCGATGCGAGGGCCGGGCATCGATCCGGTTGGGCTGAACGAGCCCGTGGCCGGGTCGTACAGCTCCGCCGACGCCAGGAAGTCGCCTTCGGTGTTGTAGGTGCTGCCGCCGACGATCAGGACCTTGCCGCTCGACAGCAACGTCGCGGTATGGGCCCACCGCGGGCTCGACATGGAGCCGGTCGAGCTGAACGAGCCCGCGGCCGGGTCGTACAGCTCCGCCGACGCCACGACGCTCGCGCCGGCAATGCCTCCGGTGAGCAGGACCTTGCCGCTCGCCAGCAGGGTCCCGGTCTGTCCATCTCGAGGGCTGGTCATGGATCCGGTCGGCTTGAAGGTGCCGGTGTCGGGGTCATACAGCTCCGCCGAGGAGAGGTCGGCGGGCGCGTAGGCCGACGCGCCGCCGACGATCAGAACTTCGCCGTCTGCCAGCAAGGTCGCCGTGTGGCCGGATCGAGGGTGCAACATGGACCCGGTCAAACTGAACGAGCCCGTGGCGGGGTCATACAGCTCCGCCGACGCCATTCTCTCCTCGCCTGCCTGAGCGCCCCGGCCGCCGGCGATCAGGACCTTGCCGTTGGCAAGCAAGGTCGCCGTGTGGCCCAGTCGTGGGCTCGACAAGGACCCGGTCACGGTGAATGAGTCGGTGCTCGGGTCGTACAACTCCGCCGACGCCTTCAGACCAGAGGTGTCTGCCCCTCCGGCGATCAGGACCTTGCCGCTGTGCAGCAAGGTCGCGGTGTGCGAAAACCGATGGCTCGACATCGGCCCGGCCGTGGCCGAGAACCCGACTGGGTCGGCCGCCACGGGCCCAGCCGTAGTGGGCCCAGGCGTCGCTGCTCCGGCCCCGCAAGCGCCGGCCACAAGGGCCGCGGCCAGAATTGCCACCCAGATCCTGATCCTGGTGACCATCGGTGCGTCCCCCTTCGTTCCCCTGCCGCAGGGCCGCATCGTAAGGGATGCGACCGCCGCCGTTGCAGCCCATTTTGGCACGGCCATGGCCGCCGCCATACGCGAATTCGCGCCCCGTCGTTGGCCGATGAGGACCCGAAGAACCTCCATCGGCCGCGCCTCGAATCCGCCGATGTTGATTGGCCTTCCGCTCGGCGATGAGGGCGGTACGTCGCGCGATCGAGCCATCGACGTCGTCCAAGAGCACCCTTCTAGTGGCTGAGCCGTCCGCTGTTGCAGGTATTCCGTCAAGGGGGCTACTCGGCGCGCCGTGGGTCGCGGCGATCCCTCGCCATGTCGATCACGGGGAACCGGATCATCCAGGAGCGACGCTGGATGGATCGGTGCCGTTGACGCTCACTCCAAGCTTGCGTGCAGTGCGCCAGATGCCGACCGCGAGGCGCGACGACCTTTCGCCAAATCGATCACGGACGGTCCGGCCCTGTTGCATGATCACGGGGTGAAGAAGCCCGACATCCTCGAACTCTCAACTGACGACGCGCGAAGCTGGCTCCCTTATTACGTGAACCCGTACACGGATGAGCCCGGCGTCCGACTCTCTCGCATCCTGCCATCCGGATATGAGCGCTATCTGCGGCTGTTCCATCCGCTCACGCTCTCCGGCGATGGCGCGATGCGCGAACGGAGAACCTGGAAGTCGGTCGCCGAACAACAGGGCCTCGTCTTCCATGCCGAGTTGCAGTGGGAGAACCTTCGGCCCCGGATGGAGGAAACCGCTCACGGGGTTCCTGGGGAGTTATTCGCCTTCCTCGGCGGAAGCGGTGACGCTGAAGCTCGTGGTAGATCTGGCGTGTGGTCGCCAGATCCGTCAGGTGAAGCACCAGAGCGAGACTCGGGCCGTCGTTGGCCCATTGAAGGCACCCTGGGCGAGCTTGTCATGACCCATACCGCGAAGCTGCCACGAAGCTGCCAACGAGTCGTCAGGCGGGCACCTGGTTGGCCGGATCGGCCAATTCAAGCTCAGAAACGTGGCGGAGAGGGTGAGATTCGAACTCACGGGACTCTCGTCCAGCGGTTTTCAAGACCGCCGCAATAGACCGCTCTGCCACCTCTCCGCGAGGAGCCGCGGTCAGTTTACCCATGACCGGCGACACGACGTGCCGCGATCGGAGATTCGAGAGGCCCGGGCCGGGCGGTGCGGCAACGGCAGAGGTGCGGTAACGGCATGGGCAGGCGTCGGGCCCCGCCGGATCAGTCGGGCGTCTCGCCTGCCGGCGGCCGGTCCAGACGGTCTTGCCTGTCCGCGCTGTAGAACACGCATCGCCCGCCGCCCTGGCGTTTCGCTTCGTACATGGCGGAGTCGGCCGCGGCGACCACGGCATCGGCCGTATGGAGGCCGTCCGGACCCACGGCAACCCCCAGGCTGGCCGTCACGATCCTCGGCTCCTTCGCGATCGAGTAGGGCATTCGGAGCGCTCGGTTCAGGCGCTCGGCAACGACTGCCGCGGCCTCGATCGACGCCACTTCGTCGAAGAGGAGGAGGAACTCATCGCCACCTACTCGGGCGGCGATGTCGCCGGCTCGAAGGGCGGACCGAAGACGCTTTGCCAGGTCCTTGAGGAGTCGATCGCCCGCGGCATGGCCGAGGACGTCGTTGATGGTCTTGAAGTCGTCGACGTCGAGGAAGATGACGGCGAACTTGGTGTCGCGCCGGCGGGCGAGCTTCACGCGCAGGGAAAGGTGCTCCCAGAACAGAACGCGGTTCGGCAGACCCGTCAGCTGGTCGTGGAGCGCACGCTGGCCGGACTCCTTCGTTGCGATCGAGAGTTCCTCGGTTCTGTCGGCAACCCGCCGATCCATCTCGCTGTATGAAGCGGCGAGTTCTTCGGCCAGGAAGTTCACGCCGGCTGCGACGGCGTCGACGATATCTCCTTCGGCGCCGACCGGGGCGCGAGCGTCGAACCTTAGCGCGGCCAGCTCCTGGATGGTCTCGACGATGTCCTCCAGGCGCCGCTCGACGTCGGAGACCGCCGTTTCGGCCCGGGCGGTCGGCTTCGCGTCAGGAGCGTCCGGGGCGCTCGGGGGCGCGTTGTCGGCAGACTCGGACGCCATCGTCAGTCGGTGATTTCCCGGAGCCAGGCGAGCCCGGACGTCTCGTCGTCGAACAGGCGCACCGGGAAGGGCGGTTTGTTCACTCTGAGGAAGAAGTTGCCCATGATCCGGCTGAGCGGGGTGCCGACGATCAGGGCGACGGCCGACACGAGGTCATCCCGGCGGGTGAACGCGACGCGTGCCTCACGGGTCTGCTGACCGCTGTCGTGCAGGTCCACCAGCAAGGCGCTTCGTCGCCCACCGGTCAACCCAATCATCGCCGAGATGGCCGCGGTAGCATCCTCGAGATCGCTTTCGGCCTGCGTTGCCCATTTCATCTGAACGATGCCGTCGGGACGCAGCCACATGCGGAACTTGGGGTGAGTGACGCCTGTGGCCTGATCCATATGTCCTCGATTACGCGAGCGCCGTGGCCGAGGTCCGTCCTAGAGGACGAAATCCTTGAGCCACGTTAGCGCGGACTCTTCGTTGTCGAACAGGCGCACCGGGAGTGGCTGCCTGTTTGCGATGAGGAACAGGTTTCCCACCACCCTGCTGAGTGGCGTGCCCACGACCAGGGCGACGGCCGACAGCAGATCGTTCCGGCGGGTCCACTCCGCTCGCGTCTTTCGGTCCTGGGGGCCGGTGTCCATCATGTTGACCAGCAGCGGACTTCGTCGCCCGCCGGTGACCTGCTCCGTCGCGTCGAGGCACGCAGTTGCGTCCTCGAGGAGAGCCGTGACTCCCGGGGCCCACACCACCACAGCGATGCCGTCCGGCCGGAGCCACATACGGAACTTCGGATGGGTGACGACTCCGGCGTCTTGCCCTACCGGGTCGTGGGTTGTCACGTGCATTGCCCCCGCCTTTCCTCATTCGGCGGCCTCTCAGCCAACCCATCGTAGCACCGCACCGGCGCTTGCTGGACACCCCGTTCCAACGCGTGGTTGCGTTTGCTGGAGAGGTGCGGGGGTAATCCCGTCTCATGAGGCGAAGCCGTGACTTTCAGGCGCTCGAAGCCCCTCCAGAGGCCCGTGTAGACTCCGCAGGGTCCGCCGATGCCTCGATAGCCAGGCCGAACCGCTCGGGCAGATACGGGCGCGCAGCGTCGACCGGCACGAGAACGGGTGCCACAGATGACCTCACACAGCCTGAAGCCCCAGCCCAGGCCGAGCACGAAGCTCGGTCGCGGTGGCACAGGCGGCGACGGCAGTGAGGTCGAAGCCCTGCGGCGGCAACTGGCCGACGTTTCGCGCAGGCTGGAGGAATCCGAGCGCCGGCTCCAGGCCGTCGCCCCCAGCCCGGCCGGGGGCGAGACCGGACGGGATGACGGCGACTCGGGCGTGACCGGCGGCGACCGGGAGGCCCGTGTCGCGACGCCTCACGACATCGTCGCTCGCGAGCGCGCCGAGGAGGAGCTGGCCCGATCCAGGCACTTCCTCAGGCTCATGCTCGACACGATCCCCCTGCGCGTCTTCTGGAAGGATCGCGATTGCGTCTTTCTCGGCTGCAACCGGGCGTTCGCACTCGATGCCGGCCTGACGGATCCGGATGACATCGTCGGCAAGACCGACTTCGACCTGATCTGGCGCCAGCTCGCGGCGAAGTTCCAGAACGAAGATCGAACGGTCATGGACAGCGGCAGGCCGGAACTGGGCGTCGAGAAGCCGGAATTCCACGAGGACGGCCGCGAGACGACCTGGGCCCGGTTCAACAAGGTGCCCCTGTTCGACGCCGACGGGAACGTCGTGGGTCTGCTGGGCACCATCGAAAACGTCACGGATCACGTTCGCGCAGAGAAGGCGCTCAAGGACAGCGAGGCGTTCCTGGCGAGCATCCTCGACAACATCCCGTCGATGGTCTACGTCAAGGACGCGAAAACCCTGACCTTCGTGCGCGTCAACCGGGCGACCGAACTGACGCTCGGCTACTCCAGCGACCAGCTCGTTTCTCCAGACAGCCGGAAGCTGGGCCCACCCGAAGAGTCGGACTACTTCGCCCAGATGGACCAGAAGGTCGTGGACACAGGCCGGCTGATGGAGTTCCCGATAGAGGTAGTCACGCCGCCGGATGGCGGGCAGCGATACCTGCGCACCAAGAAGGTGCCGCTCTTCGACGACCAGGGCAAGCCGAAGTTCGTGCTCGGCATTTCCGAGGACATAACCGATCTCAAGCTGGCCGAGGACGCCCGTCTCGAGACCGAGGAGCGCTACCGCCGCATCGTCGACACGATCACCAACTACGTGGTCAGCGTGAAGATCGAGGACGGGCGCGAGGTCGAAGTAAGCCACGGAGCCGGATGCGTCGCCGTTACGGGCTACACGTCCGAGGAACTCGCCGGCGATCCCGACCTGTGGATGAGCCTCATCGTCGCCGCTGACCGCCCGGCAGCCGAGGAACAGGTCCGGCGGATCCTGGCCGGCGAGCCGGCCGCAGCCGTCGAGTTTCGTATCGTCCGGCGTGACGGGGCCGTCCGCTGGGTCCGCCACACGCCCGTCGTTCGCACGAACGCCGGTGGTACGCCGGTGGCCTACGACGGCGTCATCCAGGACATCACCGAACGCCGCGAGTTGCACGACCAGCTCCTGCAGTCCCAGAAGATGGAGGGGATCGGACGCCTGGCCGGCGGCGTGGCCCACGATTTCAACAACCTGCTGACGGCCATACTGGGCTACGTCGAGATGTGCAAGCTCGACCTTCCGGGCGGACTGCCGGCCGACCACCCCGCCAGGCTCGACCTGCAAGAAATCGCGACCGCAGGCGAACGCGCGGCCTCCCTCACTCGCCAGCTGCTGGCGTTCGCCAGCAAGCAGATCGTGGCTCCGTCTCGCCTCGATCTGAACGCCCTGGTGGCCGATTCGCTCAAGATGCTGCAACGTCTGCTGGGCGACAACATCGAGATCGAGACGGCCCTCCAGCCGGATTTGGGCGGGGTGGAGGCAGACTCGGGCCAACTCCAACTGGTCCTCGTGAACCTGACCGTCAACGCTCGCGACGCGATGCCCAACGGCGGCCGCCTGTTCATCGAAACCGCCGACGAGATCATCGGGCCGGAGGATGCCGGAACGCATCCGGGGGCCCAGCCGGGACGGTACGTGCTGCTGGCGGTCGCGGACACGGGCACCGGCATGACCGAGGAGGTCCGGGCCCATATCTTCGAGCCGTTCTTCACGACCAAGGGGCTCGGAAAGGGCACCGGCCTGGGGCTGGCCACGTGCCACGGCGTCATCAAGCAGATGGGCGGGCACATCACCGTCACGACACAGCCGGGCGGGGGCACGGCCTTCCGCATCTACCTGCCGCGAAAGGACGGCGCGGCCGACCCAGTGCGGCCCGTCGCGGCCCACAGACCGAGGCCTACCGGCTCCGAGACGATCCTCGTCGTCGAGGACGAGCCGCACGTCCGCCGGCTTGCCGGACTCGGACTGCGGGCCCACGGCTACGTGGTGCTGGAGGCTGCGAGCGGGGCGGAGGCGCTCCAGATCGCCGGCCGCCTGGGACACTCGATAGACGCTGTAGTCAGCGACGTGATGATGCCCGGCATGAGCGGCCCCGAGCTGCTCGACCGGCTTCAGGCGACCGCCCCCAGAGCGCGTCCGGTCCTGATGTCGGGCCACGCCGAATCCACGGTCCTCTCGCCGGAGGTTGCGGCCAGGTATGCCTTCCTGCCCAAGCCGTTCACTCCCGAGCGCCTCGCTCGGAAGGTCAGGGAGGTCCTCGACGGAGGCGAACTCCTCTGAGCGCGTCCGGTGGCGATCATCCGGGGTCAAGACTCCGCGATGAGGGCGAGGATCTCGCTGCCGTAGCGCTCCAGCTTCGCCGGGCCCATGCCCCGGACGCGGCGCAGTGCCGGCAGGGAGCCGGGACGAAGATCGGCTATCTCCGCCAGGGTAGTGTCGTGAGCCACCACATAGGCCGGCACCTCATCCGCGGCCGCGCGCTCGCGGCGCCAGCGGCGGAGCGCCTCGAGCAGCGTGTCGTCCGCGACCGAGGGGACGGCAACGGGCGCGCCCGGCAGCACGCGCACGGTGCCCTTTCGGCCGGTCCCGGCGGCGGCCCTCGACCCCCGCCGGGTCGGCGCGAGGGCCCGCAGAAAGCGCGACGGCTTGCGCGACGAGGACGACAGCGCCAGATAACGACGAGCCCGCGTGATTCCGACATACAGAAGGCGCCGCTCCTCGTCGACTTCCTCCGTCTCCTTCGCCTGGCGGATCGGCATGAGGCCTTCGTCCAGAGAAGGCAGGTAGACGGCGTCCCACTCGAGGCCCTTGGCCCGGTGGTAGGTCAGAAGATTCACGCCGCCGGCCGCGGCGGTGGACTCGGCGGCCGCGCGGCGGTCGAACTCCGCCAGGACCGCGTCTACGGTCAGGGCCGGATCTGTGGCCGCGAGATCCTCGATCATGGCCAGGAGCAGCTCCAGGGAGGCGGCCCGGTCGCGACCCTCACTGCCCGCCGCCGGACGCCCGGTACCCGCCGGCGCCGCGTCGTCCAGGCCCATACGTTCCACGAACAGCAGCTCCACGGCCGCCGGCAGCGCGGCGCCCACCTCGGCCGGACGAACGCGAGCCAGGAGCCGGCGGGCCTCGTGGATCTCGCGCCGATCGAAGAACCGCTGGCCGCGAACGGTGAAGCCGATCCCGGCGCGGGTCAGGGCGTCCTCTATCGGCGGCAGCTGGGCGTTGATTCGAACGAGCACGGCCGTCTCTGCCGGAGCCACGCCGGTCGAGCCCATCTTCCGGCACCACGCCGCGATCTCGTGAAGCTCAGCTTCCGTGTCCGCGAATTGCCCGATCGTGGGAGTCGGTCCGTCCGGCCGCGTTGCCTTGAGCGGTCCCCTGCCGCTCTCGGCCAGCAGCCTGTTGGCCAGATCCAGGATCTGCGGGCTCGATCGATAGTTTTCGGCCAGGGTGACGACGCGCGCGCCGGGATGGCGGCCGGCGAAGCCCAGCAGGAACTCCGGCGTGGCGCCCGTGAACGTGTAGATGGTCTGGTCAGGATCGCCGACTACCGCCAGGTCGCGCGACTCGCCCAGCCACAGCTGCAGCAGCCGTTCGGCGAGCGGGTTCGTGTCCTGGTATTCGTCGACGCTGAACCAGCGCTTGCGAGACCGGACGAGGGCGGCCGCATGGGTGTCGCCTTCGAGCAGTTCGACTGTCCGGACGAGCATGTCCTCGAAGTCGAGCAGGCCGGTTCTCTCTTTGGCCCGCTCGTAGTCGCCGTACAGGCGGGCGAACAGGTCGGCCGGGATCGGGGCCCGGTCGTCACCCTCATCGATCCAGCGCGCGGGTGAGATGCGACGGACCTTGGCCCATTCGATCGTGTCCGCTACGTCTTTGGCGGGCGTGAACCTGTAGCCGCCGGGCAGGCGGCCGACGAGCGGCACGAGCAGGCGCAGCTTGGAGTCGAGGATGGAAGGCAGGGCCGCCCCGTCGTGGCGGCTCGGCCAGAAGTGGCGCAGCTGGGCGAGGGCCGCCGCATGGAACGTGCGAGCCATCGCCCCGGGATGCCCGAGCGACGCCAGCCGCTCGACCATCTCGCCGGCCGCCTTGTCGGTGAACGTGACGAGCAGGATCTGGTCGGCCGGGATTGCGCCGGTCTCGATAGCGTACGCCGCCCGCCGGCTGATGACCCGCGTCTTGCCCGAACCCGCGCCGGCAACGATCGCGAGGGGCCCGGCGCTCGTGACGACGGCCTCACGCTGGGACGGGTTGAGATCCTCGAGCAGCCGATCCGGATCGGGGCCTTTCTGGAGCAACGAGCGCCTCGCGGGGGGGATGCCTCCCACTCGGCGAGGCTTCGCCTAGAGGGTACCAGCCGGTTGTTCCCCGCGGCTTATCTCCACTGGGCCATCGGCCTCGATGCGGCGGTCGAATGGAAGTTCGGACGCGAACGCCCGGCTCGAATCAGGCGCAGCCGACCTCTGGCCGGCCATTCGAGCCGCCCGAACCGTCGCGCTCTCGCGCACGAGGTGGACATGTGTGAGACCGGAAATGGGGCCGCGGTGGGCGTGGAGCAGTGCCATCGGATTGCCTCGCGTTCGTGGCTCGGGCCGCACGATGTCGGGACCTCGCCGTTGGTGTTTGAGGCAATCTGCCAAACGCTTCCTGGCGATTGGCTGAATTCCCGGCTTCAGATTCCTTCACCGGCTGCGGCCGCCACCGAACCGGGCGGCTAGACGTGCCGGTCGCGGCGAGCTGAGATCAGCCCTGGCGGCGGCCGGACCGGGCGATTCGCTCGCCCGGCAGAGAGTCGAATTCGCGGCGGTCGTCGGGGCGGTAGCCGCCGCTGGACGGTCGGGCGGGCACGGGCCGGGTGCCGGATCCCTGCGCCGGCCGGAATTGCGAGCCGCGCCGCGAGGGCGAGGTTGCGTTGCCTCCGGGCCGTCGAGCCGGCGCGTACCCGATCGACGGCGCGCTCGGAAGGGACCGGTTGACGTCACTCTGCAAGGGGCGGCGGTACGGGGCCGGTGAAGTGCGACGAGGCTGGACGGGCATCGACGTGTTGAAGCCTCCGCCGGCCGCCTGGCGAGGGTCGCGCTGGGCCACCTGGCGGGGCGGGTACGGGGTCGCCTGGCGGGGTGCGTACGGGACCGCCTGGCGAGGGTCGCGCTGGGGCGCCTGGCGGGGGTCGCGCTGGGGCGCCTGGCGGAAGACTGAGGCAGATGCCTGGCGAGCCGGGGCACGCCGGCCGGCGGCCGGTCGGACTTCGCCGCTACGAAGGCGGATGGGCTCGCGGCGGATCGACGGGTCCACCTCGAAGCCGGCCACGACTTCACGGCGGATCCGCTGGCGGAGCAGCGCCTCGATGTCGCCGAGAAGCATGTTCTCGTCGATGCAGACGAGCGACACGGCGTCGCCCTCCATGCCGGCGCGGCCGGTGCGCCCGATGCGATGGACGTAGTCCGCCGGCACGGTCGGGAGCTCGAAGTTGACGACGTGGGGCAGGCCGTCGATGTCGAGGCCGCGCGAGGCCACTTCCGTGGCGACGAGGACCGGAATCTTGCCCGCCTTGAAGTCGTCGAGAGCCCGAACCCGCTGGCCCTGGCTCTTGTTGCCGTGGATCGCGGCGGCGAGGATGCCGTCGTGCCCAAGCTGCTGGGCCAGGCGGTCCGCGCCGTGCTTGGTCCTGGTGAAGACGAGAGCCCGGTCGATTCTGCCGGAGCTGACCAGGTGGCTCAGGAGCTCACGCTTTCGCTCGCGATCGACCGGGTAGACGACCTGGCGTACGAGATCGATCGGGGCATTGTTGCGCGCGATCTGGACATAGGCCGGATCGTGGAGCAAACCGGCGGCCAGTTCGCGGATGTCGTCGGAGAACGTGGCCGAGAAGAGCAGGTTCTGGCGACGAACCGGCAGCAGCGAGATGATCCGGCGGATGTCGCGGATGAAGCCCATGTCCAGCATCCGATCGGCTTCGTCGAGGACCAGGATTTCGACCGATCCGAGATCGATCGTGCCCTGCCCGGAATGGTCGAGTAGCCGGCCGGGCGTGGCGACGACGATCTCCGGGCCGCCCCGGAGGGCGTGGACCTGCGGCTGGAAGCCAACCCCGCCGTAGATCGTGGCGGAGCGGACGGGTCGCGCGGCACTGTACGTGCGGACGCTTTCCTCGATCTGAAGGGCCAGCTCGCGCGTGGGCGTGAGCACGAGGCAGCGGATCGGCAGGCCCGTCGAGCCACGCGGCCGGAGCCGGCCGGGCGGCAAGTGTTGGGGCGCCGGGCGAGAGGCGTCGAGGAGCTGGAGGATCGGCAGCACGAAGGCCGCGGTCTTGCCGGTCCCGGTCTGGGCACCGGCCAGGATGTCGCGGCCGGAGAGCACGATCGGGATCGATTGAGCCTGGACGGGCGTAGGCTCGACGTAGCCTTGAGCGGCCACCGTCCGAAGAAGGTCGGGGGTGAGGCCGAGCTGGTCGAAGGACGTCGCCTGCTCCGAGGCCTGAGGAGCCTGGGCGACGGCTGCGGGGCGGCCGGGCATGCGCGTAAGGGCGCGCGGCCGCGAGGCCGAGCTGGTTTGAGGACATAAGAGGATCGCTCCTGAGGGCCCACCCGCGTTCATCAGCGGGACCGGTCAGGGCGAGGGGTGAAATCGAGATCGGACGGTGCTAACCGGGGCGCAGACCGGAGCGCCCATTCGTTCACGAAGGTGCTAAGCATACACGCCGGCCGCGATCGTGCTTGGGAAGTGGGCTAGACCGTGAACGAACCGGCGGGTCCCGTCGGGGCGATGACCGTCTTGAGAGCGGACCAGGGGATCACGATCGAGGGCGTACCGGCCGCCTGTGAAGCCACCGCGCCTTGCGACCAGGTCAGCTCCAGGCCGTCGGCGGTGATGACCCAGGCGTTCTGGAAGTCGGCCATCGTCACGGTGGCGGGCCAGACCAGGTCCTTGCCGAGCTTGGCGCTCAGGAGGGTATGGGCCTGGGTCTTGAGGACCGCCAGGGCGTCGCCGCCGCTGGTGAACAGGTCTACGAACTGAATCGCCGAGCCGGTCGTGACGTTGAAGTTGAGGCTGCCGGCCACCGCCGAGGTGCCGGCGGCTCCGCTGGTGTAAGTGGCCACGGTGAAACGCAGCGACAGCAGGTCCGGAGAGGCGTACGCGACGGAGAAATCGCCGCTGAGCGAACTGGGGGCGTCCCCGGTCGCGACGACAGGCAGGCTGGACAATTCGAAGGCGCTGATGTAGCCGTCCACGCGCGTGCCGATCGAGGCGTTGATCGCCGCCACGGTGTCGGCGGTGCCGCCGGCCACAACGGGCTTGCGGAACGTGAGAGTCCAGCGTCCGTCCGGCGCCGACTTGTTCACCGCCTCGCCCGACACGGTCGGCGTTCCGGGAGCGACGGCGCCCGAGGCGTCTGAAGACGGGGCGGCCGAGGACGGGGCGTCTGAAGTCGCCACGGACGGCGCGGCCGAGGCGGGAGCCGTGGGCGCCGGCGACGGCGTGATGTAGATCACCTCGGGCGTGGCCTGTATGGTGATGCAGCCGGAGACGGCCATCGCGGCTCCGATCGCCAGCGCCGCGAGACGGAAACGACGACCGCTGCGCACTATGCCTCGGCGACCTACCGGATTCATGGCACCTCCTCTTTCCGCACCCCGCCCAATCCAACGGGGGCGGACGGCCATTCTGGCAGAAACCGTCAACGCCTTCCGGAAACGGTCCGGGCACTGGAGACTCGTGGTGTCACTGTCCCCGCGGCTCGCAGGGTATCAGGCAACAGCGCCGTCGATAGCGCGGGCGACGTCGAGAACCTTTGGGCACGCCCGAACGTCAGTAGGTGTCAACAGGGCGACGACGG
>CAVQCV010000006.1:0-521464 GCA_963711105.1 uncultured Chloroflexia bacterium
CAGGCGACAACGCCGATGGCCACGACCCTGGGGGCGAAAACGCGCGACTTCGGCTTCCTCACGATGTCCCTCCCTTTTCCAGACATAGCAGCGGCGGGCCTACCGGCAGGCGGCAGGCGCCTTCGAGGGGTCGACGCCGGCGCAGACGTCGTCTTTCGTCGCCCAGCCCGAGTCGATCACGAGGTTGAGGTTCTCTTTGGTGATCGCCTGCGGCGTGAGCAGGAATGACGGGATCTGGTTGTGGCCGGGCGAGGAGAACAGCGTGGTGCCCTTGAGCTTGGACACATCCGGGTCCTTGCAGAGCGCGACCGCGGCATCGCCCGCCGTTGTGCCCATCAGCCGCAGGTCCTGCCACTCCTCCGTGGTCTCTGTGCCAAGGGCGACGTTGTTGAAGTTCCCCGGGTAGCCGCCCCGGCCGGAAACGGCGACCTTGCCGTCGAGGCCGGCTTCCTTGAGGGCCGCCAGGACGCCCATGGGTTCCCACTCGACGATGACCGCATCGATCTTGTTCTCGTTCTTGGTCAGGATCGATGTCATCTCTGCCTGGGCCTTCCAGTAGTCCCAGTTTTCGGTGTACGTCTCGGCGACGATTGTGATGTCGCCCCTGTCGATTGCGGGCTGCAGGACGTCGTGGATGCCGGAGGCCAGGAAGGTGTCCCAAATGCTGCCCTGGGCGCCCCGGATGATCACGTAGTTGCCCTTGGGCCTGGCGGCCAGGATGGCGCGCGCCTGCGCCCGGCCGGCTTCCACTTCATCGAACGTGACCAGGAGAACCTTTGGGTTGTCGACGTAGCGGTCGTAGGCGATGACCGCGACGCCGGCCGCAACCGCCCTGTCGATCGCACTCTGTATCGCTGGGTCGGCAAAGCCGTCGACGCCCAGCAGGGCCGCAACGATGATGACCTTCGCGCCCTTCGCAACGAACTGGTCGACTTGCGTTGCCTGGTCTTCAGCGTTCGACTTGGCTTCGACCCAGTCGTAGTCGTACCCGGCAGCCTCGATCGGCCTCTCGACCGCAGGCTGGTCCCACATCGCGACTCGCTCTTCCGCAAAGTTGCTCCACGAGACGCCGACGAGGCAGCCCGAGGCATCTGAGGCGGTGGGGCTCGGAATTGGCGACGAGGATGCCGGCGGCGGGTCGCCGGTCACAACGGCCGAGCCACACGCTGCGGCGATCAGGCAGGCGACAACGCCGATGGCCACGACCCTGGGGGCGAACGCGCGCGATTTCGGCTTCCTCACGATGTCCCTCCCTCGAAGCTCCTGCAACAGGATAGACATTGCGCGACCGCCTCGACGCCACTTACCAACGCAGGAGGCGATCGGGCCTACCGGCAGGCGGGAGGCGCCTCCGAGGGGTCGATGCGGGCACAGACGAAGTCTTTCGTCGCCCAGCCCGAGTCGATCACGAGGTTGAGGTTCTCTTTCGTGATCGCCTGCGGCGTGAGCAGGAATGACGGGATCTGGTTGTGGCCGGGCGAGGAGAACAGCGTGGTGCCCTTGAGCTTGGACACATCCGGGTCCTTGCAGAGTGCGACAGCGGCATCGCCCGCCGCTGCCCCCATCAGCCGCGGGTCCGGCCAGACGTCCAACGTCTGGGTCCCATTTGCGACGTTGTTGAGGCTCCAGGTGTCGCCGCCCTGGCCGGCAACGGCGACCTTGCCGTCGAGGCCGACTTCCTTGAGGGCCGCGATGGCGCCGCCGGCCATGCCGTCGCTCTCGGCGATGACAGCGTCGATCTGGTTGTGGTTCTCCGACAGGATCGCCGCCATCTCGGTCTGGGCCGTGTAGGGATCCCAATTCACCGTGTAAGTCTCGGCAACGATCTTGATGTCGCCCTTGTCGACGGCGGGCTGCAGGATCTCGTGGATGCCGGCGGCGATGAGGTCGGGCTCGAGCTGGCCCTGGGGGTGGCCCTTGATGATCACGTAGTTGCCCTTGGGCCTTGCCGCGAGGATGGCGCGCGCCTCCATCCGTCCGGTCTCGACGGGGTCGAACGCGATCAGGAGCGCTTTCGGGGTATCGACGAGATAGTCGAAGGCAATCACGGGGACGCCGGCGGCGACCGCCCTGTCGATCGCTCTCTGGGTCGCCAGAGGGAGCGAACCGTCGAGGTCTCCCATGACCCGGACGATGATGACCTTCGCGCCCTTCGCAACGAACTGGTCGATTTGCGATCTCTGGGTATCGGGGCTCGACTTGGCGTCGACAGACTCGTACGCGTCGCCGGCGGCCAGGAGCGGCTTCTGGAGCGCCGGCTCGTACCACTCGGCGATCACCTCTTCCGAGTAGTTGTTCCACGCCGCGCCGACGAGGCAGCCCGCCGCCTTCGAGGCGCTGGGGCCGGGAGTCGCAGACGAATCCGAGGTCGGGCCGGGGATCGGCGACGAGGGCGAGGTTGGCGGGGTGCCGGTCCCGGTGGCCGCCGAGCAGGCGGCACTGATCATGCAGGCGACAACGCCGATAGCCACGACCCTGGGGGCGAAAGCGCGCGATTTCGGCTTTCTCACGATGTCCCTCCCTCGAAGCGCCTGCAACAGGATAGACATTGCGCGACCGCCTCGGCGCCACTTACCAACGAAGGAGGCGATCGGGCCTACCGGCAGGCGGGAGGCGCCTCCGAGGGATCGACGCCGGCGCAGACGTCGGCCTTCGTCGCGAAACCCGCATCGAACACGACGTTGAGGTTGTCCTTCGTGATCGCCTCCGGCGTGAACAGGAATGAAGGGATCTGGTTGCCGCCGGGCGAGGAGAACAACCTTGTGCCCTTGAGCTTGGAGATGTCCGGGTTCTTGCAGAGCGCCACCGCGGCTTCGCCCGCCGTCGTCCCCATCAGCGGCAGGTCCTGCCATATGGTCCGCCGTCTCCGTCCCAAGGGCGACGTTGTGGAAGTTCCCGGAGTAGCCGTCCTGGCCACGATTGCGACCTTGCCGTCGAGGCCGACTTCCTTGAGGGCCGCGAGGACGCCGAAGGGTGCGAAGGCGCACTCGGGGATGACGGCATCGATCTTGTTGTCGTTGTCGGACAGGATCGATCTCATCTCACCTGGGCCGCGTTCGGGTCCCAGCGCTCGATGTGGGTCTCCGCGACGATCTTGATGTCGCCCCTGTCGATTGCGGGCTGCAGGACCTCATGGATGCCGGAGGCGAATGCGGTCATCCATGAAGACTGCCCTGAGGGCCCCGGAAGATCACGTAGTTGCCCTTCGGCTTTGCGGCCAGGATGGCGCGGGCCTCCATCCTTCCGGTCTGCCACTTATCGAATCTGACCAGGAGAACCTTGGGCTGTCGATGAAGTAGTCGAAGGCGATGAAGGCGACGCCTTTGTCAGTGGCCCTGTCGATCGCCCGCTGGGTCGCGGCCGGGACCGGGCCTCGCCCTCACCCTGAGCCCGGACGATGATGACCTTCGCGCCCTTCGCCACGAACTCGTCGATTTGCGACCTCTGGGCATCGGGGCTCGACTTGGCATCGGCCATCTCGTACCTGCCGCCGGCCGCCTCGATGGGCCTCTTGATCGCCGGCTCGTACCCAGCTGTGATTGACTCTTCGGCGTAGTTGTTCCACGAGACGCCGACGAGGCAGCCCGGGGCACGTGACGCGGGGCCGGACGCCGTGGCGGGGCCACAGGCTGCGGCGATCAGGCAGGCGACAACGCCAATGGCCAGGACCCTGGCCGCCGGACCACCGGATTTTCTGTTCCCCATGTCGCCCTCCCTGGACCTTCCCCGCGGCACGATCCGAGCCGCTTCTGCTGAATCAGGACCCGCCGGCCGCCGCGACCGGCTTCCACACGATCGAACCGCGGTAGGAACGCATGGTCTGCCAGGCGTCGAGCACTATCGGTTCCGAATGGACTGTCGCGGCCGCGGCCGGCACCAGGCCCGCCGGCCCGGTGCCCTGCAGTCTCCACGTTCGTCCCCCGTCCTCGGAGGCCCAGACCACCACGGCTGCGGGTGGAGTGATATCCACCGAAGGGTCCTCCTTGGCGTAGCCCACGGCGATCAGGCTGCTGCCGGCCTGCGTCACGACGCTGGGCCGGCAGATCTGCTTGCAGCCGAATCGATCGCCCGGGTCCTCCATGACGGATTTGGTCCACGTCTTGCCGTCGACCGTAGCCCACGCCGCCGGCTTTGCCGATTCGGAGCCGCCCTCGACCCCGACCGCCACGAAGCCAGCGTCGGTGGCCATCAGCGAGGTTGGATCGCTCATGGCCACGTCGGCCCCCTCGAGCGCGGGCGGCTGCGTCTCCACCCAGGTCCGACCGTCATCCGAATGCCAGGCGTGCCCGGGCACGCCTCCATACCCCGTCTCGAGTATCTCGAAGCCGGCGGCACCACCGGCCAGGAGTGGCGCGCGGCCGGGCTGAGAGTTGTCTGCCGACGGAAGTTCGGTCGAGGACCAGCTCACTCCGTCCGTGGACGACCACACGTAGCGCCGCCAGCGGTCGGGCACCCAGACCGTCCCTTCGACCACGGCGATGCGGGAGTTGGCGGCTACCCGAAACCCGGACCCACCTTCCGGCGATCCAAGGTCAACCGGTGTCCAGGCCAGCCCGTCGCTCGAGTGCCAGACCGCGTCCCGTATGTAGTTCTCGTTGTCGCTGTAGACGAAGCCGGCCGCGAGCAAACCGCCGTGACCATCGGATGAGACGTTCAGAATCGAGGAGCCGACCTTGGAGAACGCGTCGGGCCCGGTTACCAGCGTCCAGGTCAGGCCGTCCGTGGAGGACCAGAACGCTCCTACGTCATAGCCCACATCTCGACCGGGGATATGGGTGGTGCCGAAAGCCAGGACCTGGTCATCCAGCGCCACGACACCCTGCAGCCCCAGGCCCCAGCTGGGCAACTGTTCGCCCATTTGCCAGTCGATGCTGCCGATGGCCATTGGGACACCCGAGGTCGGCGATGCCGACGCCCTGGGAGAGCGGGTCGAGAACGCGGCATTGGTCGGCGATGCCGACGCTTCGGGAGAGCCGGTCGGCATGGGCTGGTTGGCGGAGGGGCCAACGGAGAGCTCCGCCCACGCTACTGTGCCGTTGCTGTCGCCTCCAGCGATCAGGACCCGGCCGCTCTGCAGCAAGGTCGCGGTATAGCCGGACCGAACCATCGTCATCGACCCGATCGGGCTGAACGAACCCGTCGCCGGGTCGTACAACTCCGCCGACGCCAGGTCCGACTCGAATGGGGCGCCCACCCCTCCCGCGATCAGGACCTTGCCGCTCGTCATCAAGGTCGCGGTGTGCCCGATGCGAGGGCCGGGCATCGACCCGGTTGGGCTGAACGAGCCCGTCGCCGGGTCGTACAGCTCCGCCGACGCCAGGAAGTCACCTTGGGTGTTGAAGGTGCTGCCGCCGACGATCAGGACCTTGCCGCTCGCCAGCAACGTCGCGGTATGGGCCCACCGAGGGCTCGACATGGAGCCGGTCGAGCCGAACGAGCCCGTGGCAGGGTCGTACAGCTCCGCCGACGCCGCGACGCTCGCGCCGGCAATGCCTCCGGTGAGCAGGACCTTGCCCGTCGACAGCAGGGTCGCGGTCGATCCATCTCGAGGGCTGGTCATGGATCCGGTCGGCTTGAAGGTGCCGGTGTCGGGGTCGTACAGCTCTGCCGAGGAGAGATCGGCGGGCGCGTAGGCTGACGCGCCGCCGACGATCAGAACTCTGCCGTCTGCCAGCAAGGTCGCCGTGTGGCCGGATCGAGGGTGCGACATGGCCCCGGTCCCAGCGAACGAGCCTGTGGCAGGGTCGTAGAGTTCCGCCGACGCCGTGTTGTCGTCGTACTGACCGACCTGTCCGCCGGCGATCAGGACCTTGCCGTTGGCGAGCAAGGTCGCGGTGTGGCCCGCTCGAGGGTGCGACATGGACCCGGTGGCAGTGAATGAGTCGGTGCTCGGGTCGTACAACTCCGCCGACGAAAGCACACCTCCGGTGTCTGCTCCTCCGGCGATCAGGACTTTACCGCTGTGCAGTAACGTCGCGGTGTGCAAAGACCGATGGGCCGACATCGGCCCGGTCGTGGCCGAGAACCCGACTGGGTCGGCCGCCACGGGTCCAGCCGTAGTGGGCCCAGGCGTCGCTGCTCCGGCCCCGCAAGCGCCGGCCACGAGGGCCGCGGCCAGAATCGCCACCCAGATCCTGAGCCTGGTGACCATCGACGCGTCCCCTTTGTTCCCCTGCCGCAGGGCCGCATCGTAAGGGATGCGACCGCCGCTGTCTGCCACCCATTTTGACATGGTCGCGTGAGGGCGGATCCGGCCAGTTCAAAGCCGCGTCGACAATCGAGCGGGCAGGTCGGTTCCGGAGCCGCTCCACGGCAAGCCCAAGGCCGGGCCGGCGGCCGCCGCGGCCGCAGGTCCCGGCAAGCTCGTGGCGGTCCGCTTCATCGCTATCGGCGTCGGGACGCAGGACCGAATCGTCCGCTACATCTTCCGCCTGCAGCGTGTCCGCCGGGACAAGCCCCGCCGCGGTTGAGCGCGGGAGGGCCGATCGCGCCGCGGCCGGATGCTCAGCTCAGCCGCCGAAGACCTGGAACTCCCACAGCGAGTAGCCCCATTGGGTCCCTCGAGCGGTGCCGTACATCCGGACGTAGCGACCGGTGCCGGTGACGGCGAGGATCTGGGTGCCCCCTGTCCCGGTCGTAGTCGTATAGATCGTGGTCCAGTTGGTGGCGTTGTTGGACGTCTGGATCTGGAACGAACTGCCGTAGGCGGTCTCCCACATCAGCACGACCTGAGTGATGGTGTAGGACTGACCCAGATCGACGTAGATCCACTGCGGATCGCTGTACGCCGAAGACCAGCGCGTGCCGTTGTTGCCATCGACGCCGTAGGCGCAGGCGAAGGCCGCCTGTTCGATCGATGAGCAGGTCACCGGCTTGCCCTGGGAGATGGTGGTGGCCACGCCGATGGTGAAGGAGCCGCTCACGGCTGAAGTCAGCGTCCCATCGGTCGCGGTCAGGGTATAGGTGCCGGCCGTCGTGATCGCGCAGGTGCCAAAGGTCGCCACGCCGGCCACCGCAGCCTTCGGGTTCGCGGCACAACCGCTCACCGTTGCGCCCCCGCCCGTGACCGAGATCGTCACGTTGCTCGTATCGGTCGTGACCGTGTTGCCGTACTGATCCTGCACTGTCACCTGTGGCTGGGTGGCGAAGGCCACTCCCGCGACCGTGTTCGAGGGCGACTGGGTGAACGCGAGCTTGCTCGCCCCGGCGGGGCCGATGGTGAAGGAGCCGCTCACGGCTGAAGTCAGCGTCCCATCGGTCGCGGTCAGGGTATAGGTGCCGGCCGTCGTGATCGCGCAGGTGCCAAAGGTCGCCACGCCGGCCACCGCAGCCTTCGGGTTCGCGGCACAACCGCTCACCGTTGCGCCCCCGCCCGTGACCGAGATCGTCACGTTGCTCGTATCGGTCGTGACCGTGTTGCCGTACTGATCCTGCACTGTCACCTGTGGCTGGGTGGCGAAGGCCACTCCCGCGACCGTGTTCGAGGGCGACTGGGTGAACGCGAGCTTGCTCGCCCCGGCCCGAGTGACGGTCACCGAGAGGCTTGCTACATGGCCGCTGCCGTCGCTGACGACGATGCCCACTGTCCCTGCCTTGTACAGGGTCATTACCCCGCCGGCTGTCGAGACGCCGTTGGTGAAGGTGATCGCGGTGGTGTTACCGAAGTTGATCGCCGTGCCGGCGTTGTTGGTCACCGTGGGGTTGTAAGTACCGATCGAGCCGGCGCCCGAGAAGGTCAGGTTGACGGCACCGTTGATGTCGTTGCCGTGCGCGTCGTGTGCGTTGATGGTCAAGGCGTCAGCCGAGCCCGCTGTCGGCGTGGTCGTCGCGGCCGTCATCGAGAGGCTGGCGACGGCGCTCGGGTTGACCGTGAAGGAGGCGGTCGTGCGAACGAGGCCGCTCGTGACGTCGGTGACGGTGAGCGTTGTCGCTCCCGCGCGATAGAGAGTGATCGGAACGAGCGTCGGTGCTCCCGTGAAGTTGCCCTCGCTTTGGCCGGCGGCACATGAGCCCTGAGCCGGGTAGCTCGGGGGCGTGCCGTCGGGAGCGTTCGCCGGGCCGGAGAAGGTCAGGCAGCGAGTCCCGACTTTGCTGTTGCCGTAGATGTCGGTGAGGCTGATTGAGACATTGAAGGCGGTTCCGGCGGTCTGAGCCGCAGGGTTGGCGACCATGAAGGTATCGATCGCGGCGGGCAGCACCGTCACCGCGACCGCGTTGCTCTGGTAGTTGGGATTAGTGCTGCGCCGGACGTAGATGTGCGCCGTCTCGGCTGCGTACAGGCGCATGGCGCCGTTTCTCCCCTGTACATCGACCTGGGCCACGCCGTTCGTGAACGCGATCGAGGTGTTGCTTCCGAAGTTGGTCGGGTTGGTGCTGTTTCGCCGCGTCACCGTCGGTCGGGTTCCGTTGGGGGCATTGTTCGCGCCCGCGAATACCAGCGTGTAGTTGCCGGTGTAGGCAACCGGGTTACCGTAGGGATCGCCGATGATGATGGTCAGGTTGTCGGCGACGCCGGCAATCGGGGTCGTCGTCGCGGGCCGGATGACGAATCGGGTGGTGACGCCGGTGCCGCTGACGTTGAAGGGGTTGGTCGAGCCGCTCTTGCCGGTGGGAACGTCAGCGGCCGTCAGCGTCGTCTGCGCACCGGGGAAGAGCGTCGAGGGCGTCGCGTTGTAGAGCGTGACCGGAACGGTGGCGGCAGTGCCGTTCGTGAAGGTGACGGAGCTGCCCGCAGCGCAGCCGCCCTGGCCCGGATAGGTTGGAGCGGTTCCGTCCGGGCTGTTGGCCGGACCGGAGAACGCGATGCACTGAGAACCCGTGTAGTCGGTCTTCGTGTTGCCGTAGGCGTCCTTGGCCGTGATCGAGACGGAGAAGGCGGTGCCGGCGATTTGTGCGCCCGGAGTCGTGACGGTGAAGGAGTCGAGAGCGCCAGGAGTAATGCTGAACGCGGTGCTGTCCGCCGCCGTCAGGCTCCCGTCCGTCGCATGCAGCTGATAACCGGTGCCGACCGCCGTGATCGTGCAGCCGCTGAACGTGATTACTCCGCTGGACTCGCTCTGCGAGCAGCCGGTCACAGAGCCTGGACCGCCCGTCGTCGGCGTCCCCGTCTTGATCGTCAGAGTCACCGTCGAAGCGTCACCCGTGACCGTGTTGCCGTACTGATCCTGCACTGTCACCTGTGGCTGGGTGGCGAAGGCCACTCCCGCGACCGTGTTCGAGGGCGACTGGGTGAACGCGAGCTTGCTCGCCCCGGCGGGGCCGATGGTGAAGGAGCCGCTCACGGCTGAAGTCAGCGTCCCATCGGTCGCGGTCAGGGTATAGGTGCCGGCCGTCGTGATCGCGCAGGTGCCAAAGGTCGCCACGCCGGCCACCGCAGCCTTCGGGTTCGCGGCACAACCGCTCACCGTTGCGCCCCCGCCCGTGACCGAGATCGTCACGTTGCTCGTATCGGTCGTGACCGTGTTGCCGTACTGATCCTGCACTGTCACCTGTGGCTGGGTGGCGAAGGCCACTCCCGCGACCGTGTTCGAGGGCGACTGGGTGAACGCGAGCTTGCTCGCCCCGGCGGGGCCGATGGTGAAGGAGCCGCTCACGGCTGAAGTCAGCGTCCCATCGGTCGCGGTCAGGGTATAGGTGCCGGCCGTCGTGATCGCGCAGGTGCCAAAGGTCGCCACGCCGGCCACCGCAGCCTTCGGGTTCGCGGCACAACCGCTCACCGTTGCGCCCCCGCCCGTGACCGAGATCGTCACGTTGCTCGTATCGGTCGTGACCGTGTTGCCGTACTGATCCTGCACTGTCACCTGTGGCTGGGTGGCGAAGGCCACTCCCGCGACCGTGTTCGAGGGCGACTGGGTGAACGCGAGCTTGCTCGCCCCGGCGGGGCCGATGGTGAAGGAGCCGCTCACGGCTGAAGTCAGCGTCCCATCGGTCGCGGTCAGGGTATAGGTGCCGGCCGTCGTGATCGCGCAGGTGCCAAAGGTCGCCACGCCGGCCACCGCAGCCTTCGGGTTCGCGGCACAACCGCTCACCGTTGCGCCCCCGCCCGTGACCGAGATCGTCACGTTGCTCGTATCGGTCGTGACCGTGTTGCCGTACTGATCCTGCACTGTCACCTGTGGCTGGGTGGCGAAGGCCACTCCCGCGACCGTGTTCGAGGGCGACTGGGTGAACGCGAGCTTGCTCGCCCCGGCGGGGCCGATGGTGAAGGAGCCGCTCACGGCTGAAGTCAGCGTCCCATCGGTCGCGGTCAGGGTATAGGTGCCGGCCGTCGTGATCGCGCAGGTGCCAAAGGTCGCCACGCCGGCCACCGCAGCCTTCGGGTTCGCGGCACAACCGCTCACCGTTGCGCCCCCGCCCGTGACCGAGATCGTCACGTTGCTCGTATCGGTCGTGACCGTGTTGCCGTACTGATCCTGCACTGTCACCTGTGGCTGGGTGGCGAAGGCCACTCCCGCGACCGTGTTCGAGGGCGACTGGGTGAACGCGAGCTTGCTCGCCGGCCCCGGCGGGCCCCCACCCGGGTTTGGCCGCAGGCTGCAGAGGAGGATGCCCGTGCCGGTCGCATTGTGGGTGCCGTCCGTGGCTGTGACAGTCACCGGCTGGTCGGTCGTCTGGTAGTCGCCCTGGCCGTCGACGCAGTTCTCCAGGCCGTTCCAGGCGAAGTTCCCGGACCCGTCGGCAGGTGTGGTAGCGCTATAGGTGTAGCCGCCCCACGCGTAGGACCAGCTAATGGTGACGGGGCCGGCGTTGAAGCCCGACCCGCTCACAAAGGTCGGCAGCCAGTTGTTGTAGCCAAGTGCCGGGCCGCTGGAGAACGTCACGGTGGCCACGATGGTGACTGTCGCCGGCGAGCTGGTCGCCGTCCAGGACAGCCAGACCGCCGTCGCCGTGTAGAAGTAGGTGCCTGCCGACAGTCCGGCATCGGTACAGGTCAGAACCTGGGCCGGAGCCGCCCGGGTCGGGCAGTCGCCGGCTGGGTCGCCGCCGTCTCGTTGCACGTAGTAGGAAACGGAGCCCCATCCGGGCGTCGTGACCTCGGTCCAGTCGAGAGCCGCCGTTCCCGCGCCGGGAGTGGCGCTGCTGATCGCGGGAGCGGCGAGCGTTCCGACAGGACCGCTGCCGCTGCCCGTCCCGCTTGCCGTCCAGTAGGCAGTCACGCCGCCGACCATCGCCAGGGTCATTGCCAGGCCGCCCAGTACGGATAGCCACGCGCCATTCCCGAAGGGCCGCGTGTGGGTCCGAGGGGCGACCGCCGCGCTCACGAGTGGGCGCTCCCGCTATACGTGAGGCCGAAGCTCTTGTTCTTGCAGGCGTCCTGGTTCACGCCAGGTAGGTTGAGAAGAGTGATCTGCGGTGCACGCGGGGCGACGGTCAGGGTCACGCTGCCTCTGGCCGGGATAGTGATCGGGTTGGCGGTCGACGCATTCGATTGCGTGAGCCGGACGTTGCTCGCACTTGCGCAGCCCGCAGGGGTGCTGTCGGCCGCAATCTTGACGGTCAGGGTGGTGACGTAGATCGGCACGCCGTTCGGGTTAGTGATCGTGAGCCGGATCGGCGTCGAAACACCGGGCCTGAGGTTGTCCGCGCCGCCCGTGATGCTGAAGCTGACTCCACCCGTCTCCGCCTCGTCGTCCCCGCTGCCGAGCACGGTCGGCACCGCGGAGGGGGTCGCCTCCACGCCACCGACTACCTCGCTGCCGGACGCGGAGGGCACCGGCACCGAGCTTGGCGGAGCCGACTGCGTGCCTTGCGGACAAGGCTTGGGTTCGCCGCGCAGCAATGCGACCGAGAGTCCGCCCAGCGCGAACGCGAGCAGCAGAAGGAGAAGGACGAGGAGCCCGCGGCGCCGTCTGTCCTTCCTGGTATCTCTGCCGCGCGACTCACCTATCACCTGGACGCAGTCCTCTCGATACTCCCCCGATCGCCTCCGTGGGCCATCGTTGCGTGGGGGGCGGCCCGGTTGGGGGCCGCCCCCCTATGCCGGGTCGTTACGAGATCGTGAAAGTGAGGGTGACGGCCGCGTTCTGGCAGACGTCCTGGTTGCGGACCGGGTCGTCGAAGAACTTGATCGTCGGCACGCCGGTGAGGACAAGGTCGGCCCCGGCTCCGATCTCAGCGCCGACAGCCACGGGAGCCCCGGTCAACGTGAAATCGGCGGCGGTGCAGCCGTCCTTGTCGGTCGTGACAGTGACGGCCACGCTCGTGACGTAGACCGTTTGGCTCGTGGGGTTGTGGACGGTGATGACGATATCCTGATCGGTGTCGCCCGGGTACATGGCGTCGAGGTCGGGCGAACTGGCGGTCAGGCTGGTGACGCCGTCGGCCGTCGAGCCGGTACCGGAGCCGGTGCCGGAGCTGGTCCAGTACGCGTAGGCGGCGCCGCTGATGGCGAGGATCGCGATCAAAGCGACTGCCACCGGAATGAACCGCCTCTTGCTGATCTTCATTTCCTGTCTCCTGTCTTTGTGGGTCTGGCTGGTAAGAAGTCCGAATCGCCGTGTGCTCGATGTCCCTGCCGTGGCCGGACCATCCGGTCGCGCGGGACCAGGTGGAGGGACGCCCTGAGCGCTCCAGGTCGCCAGGTCGTAGGCCCTCCCTATCCGATAGGCCTATCAGACAACCCATTGCACGAGGTCACAACGGGACGTCCAGATGTTGGCTGATGGTACGATGGTCATCTCAAATCGAGCGGCCCAACGACCGAATACGTTGCCTGGACGCACCCTCACCATCGGCCGCCGAGGGTCCGGCCCCATTCGTACGTCTCGGCGCCTCGTCGGCCTGACCAATGGGGTAACCGGAGCAGGGGATCGCCGGCGGACCGCTCTGTCAATGGCCAACTGAATCTGCCCATCCGCGGCCACTGAACCTGCCCATCCGCGGCCACTGAACCTGCCCAAAGGCGGCCACGAAACCTGCACAGTCGAGGGCACGAGAAGTGAATGCTGGCCACATGTCGGACAGCTGACAGCAATGCGCGCCCACGCGCCCGAGCGGGCCAGGCCGGCTTCCCAGGCAGTCGGCCGGCCTACCGGCAGGCGGGAGGCGCCTCCGAGGGGTCGACGCCGGCACAGACGTAGTCTTTCGTCGCGAAACCCGCATCGATCACGACGTTGAGGTTGTCCTTCGTGATCGCCTCCGGCGTGAACAGGAATGAAGGGATCTTGTTGCCGCCGGGCGAGGAAAACAACGTTGTGCCCTTGAGCTTGGAGATGTCCGGGTTCTTGCAGAGCGCCACCGCGGCTTCGCCCGCGGTTGTCCCCATCAGCGGCAGGTCCTGCCAGATGGTCGCCGTCTCCGTCCCAAGGGCGACGTTGTGGAAGTTCCCTGAGTAGCCGTCCTGGCTCACGATTGCGACCTTGCCGTCGAGGCCGACTTCCTTGAGGGCCGCGACGACGCCGAACGGTGCGAACTCGAGGATGACGGCATCGATCCTGTTGTCGTTTTCCGACAGGATCGATCTCATCGTATCCCCGGCCGCGTTCGGATCCCAACGCTCGATGTGGGTCTCCGCGACGACCTTGATGTCGCCCCTGTCGATTGCGGGCTGCAGGACCTCATGGATGCCCGAGGCAAATGCGGTATCCATGAAGACGCCCTGAGGGCCCCGGAAGATCACGTAGTTGCCCTTCGGCTTTGCGGCCAGGATGGCGCGCGCCTCCACTCTTCCGGTTGCCACTTCATCGAACCTGACCAGGAGAACCTTGGGGCTGTCGACGAGGTAGTCGAAGGCGATGATGGCCACGCCTTTGTCAATTGCCCTGTCGATCGCACGCTGGGTCGCGCCCGTCACCGTGGCCTCGGAGTCACCCTGGGCCCGGACGATGATGACCTTCGCGCCCTTCGCAACTAACTCGTCGATCTGCGTCCTCTGGGTATCGGGGTTCGACTTGGCGTCGGCCATCTCGAACCTGTCGCCGGCAGCCAGGATCGGCTTCTCGATCGCCGGCACGTACCAGTTGTCGATTTGAGCTTCGGCGTAGTTGTTCCACGAGACGCCGACGAGGCAGCCCGAGGCACCTGCGGCGGTGGAGCCGGGCGTTGACGGTGAAGGACCGGTCTGGCTGGAAGTCGAGGACGAGGGGGCCGGCGTCTGGGTCCCAGACGAAGTGGCTGAGCCACACGCTGCGGCGATCAGGCAGGCGACGACGCCGATGGCCAGGACCCTGGGGGCGAAAGCGCGCGATTTCGGCTTCCTCACGATGTCCCTCCCTCGAAGCTCCTCCGGCGGCCGGTGCCCGCCGCGATGCAAGAGGATAGATGTTGAGCGCCCGCTTCCGCGCCGCTTTCCAGACGAAGCAGCGGCGGGCCTACCCGCATGCCGGAGGCGCCCCCGAGGGGTCGAGGCTGGCACAGAGGTCCGTCTTCGTCACCCAGCCCGAATCGATCACGAGGTTGAGGTTGTCTTTCGTGATCGCCTGCGGCGTGAGCAGAATAGTGGTCGCCTGGTCGTGGCTGGGCATGGACAACGGTCTGCTGCCCTCGAGCTTGGAGATGTCCGGGTTCTTGCAGAGCGCGACCGCGGCCTCGCCGGCCGCCGCCCCCATCAGTCGAGGATCCGGCCAGACATTGACCGTCAGTGTGCCCAGTGCGACGTCCCGGAAGTACCACGGGTCGCCGCCCTGGCCGGCAACGGCGACCTTGCCGTCGAGGCCGACTTCCTTGAGGGCCGCGATGGCGCCGTCGGCCATGCCGGCGCTCTCGGCAATGACCGCGTCGATCTGGTTGTGGTTCTCCGACAGGATCGCCGCAATCTCGGTTTGGGCCGTGTAGGGATCCCAATTCACCGTGTACGTCTCGGCAACGATCTTGATGTCGCCCTTGTCGATCGCGGGCTGCAGGATCTCGTGGATACCGGAGGCGATGAGGTCGGGCTCGAGCTGGCCCTGCGGGTGGCCCTTGATGATCACGTAGTTGCCCTTGGGCCTTGCGGCGAGGATGGCGCGCGCCTCCATCCGTCCGGTCTCGACGGGGTCGAACGCGATCAGGAGCGCTTTCGGGGTATCGACGAGATAGTCGAAGACAATGACGGCGACGCCGGCGGCAACCGCCCTATCGATCGCTCTATGAGTCGCCAGAGGGAGCGAACCGTCGAGGTCCCCCATGACCCGGACGATGATGACCTTCGCGCCCTTCGCAACGAACTCGTCGATCTGCCCCCTCTGGGTTTCCGGGTTCGACTTGGCATCGACAAACTCGTACGCGTCGCCGGCGGCCAGGAGCGGCTTCTTGATCGCCGGCTCGTACCACTCGGCGATCGCCTCTTCCGAGTAGTTGTTCCACGCCGCGCCGACGAGGCAGCCCGCCGCCTTTGAGGCGCTGGGGCCGGGAGTCGCAGACGAATCCGAGGCAGGGCCGGGGGCCGGCGACGAAGGCGAGGTTGACGGGGTGCCGGTCCCGGTGGCCGCCGAGCAGGCGGCACTGATCAGGCAGGCGACAACGCCGATGGCCACGACCCTGGGCGCGAGACCGTGCGATTTCGGCTTCCTCACGATGTCCCTCCCTCGAAACTCCTCCGGCGGCCAGTGCCCGCCGCTTTGCATGAGGATAGATGTTGAGCACCCGCTTCCGCGCCGCTTTCCAGACGAAGCAGCGAAGGGCCTACCGACAGGCCGGAGGCGCCGTCAAGGGGTCGATATTGGCGCAGACGTAGTCTTTCGCCGTCGCGAAAGTGGCATCGATCACGACATCGAGATTGTCCTTCGTGATCGCCTGCGGCATGAGCAGGATTGAGGGGATCTGGTTGTGGCCGGGCGAGGAAAACAACGTGGCGCCCTCGAGCTTGGAGATGTCCGGGTCCTTGCAGAGCGCCACCGCGGCGTCGCCGGCCGCTGCCCCCATCAGCCGCGGGTCTGGCCAGACGTCGACCGTCTGGGTCCCCTTTGCGACGTTGTTGAGGCTAGATCCGTCGCCGCCCTGACCGGCCACGGCGACCTTGCCGTCCAGGCCGACTTCCCGGAGGGCGAGGATGGCGCCATAGGCCATGCCGTCGCTCTCGGCGATGACCGCGTCGATCTTGTTCTGGTTCTGCGATAGGATCGTCTTCATTTCCGTTTGTGCTACGGCCGGGTCCCAGTACTGCGTGTTGGTCTCGGCAACGATCTTGATGTCGCCCTTGTCGACGGCGGGCTGCAGGACCTCGTGGATGCCGGCGGCCAGAAGGTCGTCCTGGGGGCTCTGCGCACCCCGGATGATCACGTAATTGCCCTTGGGTCTGGCTGCGAGAATCGCGCGGGCTTCCACCCGTCCGATCTCCACGTTGTCGAAACCGACCCACAGAACCTTGGGGCTGTCGACGAAGTACTCGAAGGCGATGACGGCGACGCCGTCGTCGGCGGCCCTCTCCATCGCCCTCTGGGTCGCGCGCGGGACGAACGACTCGCTGTCCGGCTGAACGCGGACGATGATGACCTTCGCACCCTCCGCCGCGAACTGGTCGACTTGCGATCTCTGGGCGTCCGGGTTCGACCTGGCGTCGACAGACTCGAATGCGTCACCGGCGGCCAGGAGCGGCTTCTGGAGCGCCGGCTCGTACGACTCGGCGATCGCCTCTTCCGCGTAGTTGTTCCACGCCGCGCCGACGAGGCAGCCCGCCGGCTTTGAGGCGCTGGGGCCGGGGGTCGGAGACGAATCCGAGGTCGGGCCGGGAGTCGGAGACGAGGGCGCAGCTGGCGGAGTGCCGGTCCCGGTGGCCGAGCCGCACGCTGCAGCGATCAGGCAGGCGACAACACCGATGGCCACGACCCTGGCCGCCGGACCACCGGATTTCCTGTCTCCCATGTCGCCCTCCCTGGACGTCCCCTCGGCACGGTCCGCGCCGCTTCTGCTGAATCAGGACCCGCCGGCCGCCGCGACCGGTTTCCACACGATCGAACCGCGGCAGGAACGCATGGTCTGCCAGGCGTCGAGCACGATCGGTTCCGAATGGAGTGCCGCGGCCAGAATCGCCACCCAGATCCTGAGCCTGGTGACCATCGACGCGTCCCCTTCGTTCCCCTGCCGCAGGGCCGCATCGTAAGGGATGCGACCGCCGCTGTCTGCCACCAATTTGGACATGGTCGCGTGAGGGCGGACCAGGGGTCTCCGCGATCCTAGATGATCGAAAACCAGTCTCGGATGCCCGTCGGCCAGCCGCCCGACATCGAGATCTCGAGCGAGTCGGACAGGAGGCTGTCGACCTCGCGGTCGAGCCCGAACGCTACCGCCCAAGCGATCTCCGAGGTGGGGTCGCCGACCCATGGCAATGGGGCCATGACGACCACCTGCTCTATGGTGGCCGCCTGGGCTATGGTCGCCTTCAACGTCCGGCGATACGCATTGAGCATGGCCGCCAGGCTCGCGCCCTCCGGCGTTCGAGCCGGCATCGCACCGGAAGCGACAAAGGTCACTACTCCCGCCACGATTGCCCCAAGGCCGACGGCCGCAACAGACAGCTGGCTCGGCCAGATCGGCCCGCCGGCCAGTCGCGCAATCCAGCCGACCAGCGCTACACCGCAGAGGGCCTCCAGGCCCGCCAGCGTGCGCCATTTGTGGATCAGAGCGCCGGGCCCTGCACGCGTCCAGCCACGGTCAACTGCGAGCTTGTCGAGGGAACTCGTGAAGGTCCGGAAAGCGGGGGTGAGCGAATTGAGTAGCATCGCGGGGATGTAGCCGGAGCGTGGCATCACGGCCGCGATGGACGCGTAGAGCTCGGCTTCGGGAGCCGGCGCCTGCGGGTCGCGGGGACGATACGGGGTCAAGACGAGCCCGGCTCTGTGCCCAACAGGGAACGGCTCCGTGCGAAAAGCGATCAGATTCCTGCTGGCGAGGTCCATCAAACCGGCGGAGATGGTCTGTCGCGATGCGCTACCGTGCATCACCACCGACGCAAGCGCGGGCGTGAAGTCGGGTGGCGGCGACGGCATCAGTACCGAGTCGTCATCGGTGAAGATCGGGTCCCGACCCTTCCGAAACCAGGCCAGCAGCGGCAACGCGACCAGCCCAATATCCGCGGCCAAACCGACGGTAAGAACCACGATGTCGATGCCCGTCAACGTAGACCTCCCCACTCCATAGCCAGGAATGCTAGGGCATTCGGCTCGCGTGGATGCGCCCCGCGCGGAACATCGAGAATTTGGGCGGCCCAGTCCATGCGAAGAGACTACCCGGATGCTATCGCGCCGGAGGGCAAGATCCATCGCCTCGGCGGCTTCGCGATGGAGCGCCGGGACGACTGCCTCGTAGTGTTGCGCCGTAGGCGTTCCTGGAGGACCGTTTCGCGAGGGAATCGGCCGGTTGGCCGCAGACGCTCCGGCTACAGGGGGTAGCCGGTCAGCGTCGGGGTCGGCGTCGGCTTCGGCCGATCCGATGGCACCGGAATGACGTCGTCGAAACGACAGCCGGCCGCGCAAACCCAGTGACCGCCACCGTCGGCGGTCGTCAGGAGGGCGGAGTCGCAGTCCTGTGTTGGCAAGCCTCCATGGCTCGCTTTGGCGCAGTGCTGTGCCGCGGTGACCCAGCCGTGGTCTCGATCGAGGAAGCCCACGCTGCCCAAGCTGAGGCTGCCCTCCAGGCCGGCGACGTCGGCGCCGAGCCATGACTCGCCCGCATCGGATGTCCATTCGATCCTCGTCGGCGTAACCGCGACATGGGTCCGACCATCGAGCAGGGCGAGCGCGCCCGCCGGCGGGGGGCTTGCCTGGCGCCATGTGATGCCGCCGTCCGACGTCGTGTCGAAGTACGCATGGTCGCCGCCCTGGCCGTCGGCGACACGGGCTCCGACGATCCCGACCAGCGAGGATGAGAACCGGCCGACGTCGATGACCGCCCCGGAGCGCTGCGAGCCGAGCGACCCCGGGTATCGCGACGTCCACGAGCCTCCCCCATCGGCCGAGAAGTACAGAGCCGAACCGGCGGCAAGCCAGAGCTGCCGTTCATCGAGCGCTTGCAGGAAGCCCGGCGAAGTGGTTTGCGCCACTCCCAACCCTTCCCCGGGCAGCCGGGTCCAGCTGCGGCCGCCATCGGCCGAACGGTAGATCGCGACAGTGTCCTTCGTCGCCGCGTCCGACCGGGCAAACGAAACGTAGCCCACCTGGCCCGTCGGGAAGGCGACATGAGCCACCGCAGACAAGACGTATGACAGATCCGGAAGCGGGGCCTGGAACCACGTAGCGCCACGGTCGTCGGTGATCCAGAGCTCGAAGCGATGTTTGGCCTCGTCGCGGACCAGCACCCGCAGCGAGCCGGACGAGAGCATGGTCACTTCCTCGACCGAGTCCTCCGTCGGAAGCCTGGAGTCGGCCCATGTCGCGCCCCCATCGGTGGTGAGCATCAGAGCCACCGCTCCGGTGCCGGCCGATCCGGCCCAAGCCCAGCCGTCCGACGGCGTGACGAAGCCAGCGAGGCCAACGTGATTTGCCCCGATCGTCGCGGACGAAGTCGGCCTTGGGGTGGCATTCGTTCCTGCCGCCGTCGCGATGGGGCCGGCGTCCGGCGAGCCGCGCAGCGCCATGACGCCCCAGGATCCGCCGATGACCGCCGCGGCGAATGCGACCACGATCAGTGCGTTCACGACTCTGCGCCACCGGTTCCCCCTCGGGGCGGGCCGATCCCGCGTCCCAACGACCTCCTCCAGGGGCGGTGCCGTCTTCCGGGCGCCAGCACGGGCAAGCCCGGCCATCAACTCCTCGGGGGTCCGGCGACTCATCGGGCCTTCTCCAGCTTCTGGCGCGCCCGGGAAACCGCCGCCCGCACGGCGAATCGGCTCGCAGAATCGTGGCGGAGAGGGTGAGACTCGAACTCACGGGACTCTGGTCCAGCGGTTTTGAGGGTTCGCGACCGTTGCCGTTCGCGGGCGAAGCTGCCAGTGAAGCTGCCAGGGGTCGCCGCCGCTCTATTTCGCAAGCCGGACCGGCGCTGCCTGGGCCCAGTACGGGTGGTCGATGCTGATGAACCTGACCGCCTCAGCCGCGCCGTAGCGCGGGTCGGTGATATCCACAACTCTGACCAACTCCGCCGTCGAGTAGTCGGAGTCGTACTGGTTGACGACCCTGACCTCCCGGGCCTGGGCCCAGTTGTAGTCGTTGTAGCTGGCGAGCCTCACCTTCTTGGCCCGGAAGTAGTCGTCACTCATCGGGTATCTCCCCTGCTGGTTGAGTGCCGCACTCGGCTATCCGACAGTATGCACCGGGACATGCCCCAAACAGCGGCGGACTGCCCGCGGCCCAACTTCAGCCCGTGTATCCGTCAGGAGCTGAGCGCGCAAGGTCGCGCGATCGAGGCCCACGCCAGTGCCGAGACGCTGCGCCGGTCGCCTCGTAGACCGGGATCTTCTTCTCGCGAGCCGCGTCGTCGCGTCCCTTCTCCTTCTCGAAGCGCCGGCTGACGATCACGGACAACGTTGTCCCGATAACTGTCGCGGCAGCGGCCACGATCGCGGCTGCGACCTCCTTGTCCGGCTGCGCGACCACGAGCACAGCAAGCACAAGAACGGCTCCGATCCCGAGTATGCCCAGCGGGATCAGTAAGCCCGAGTGCCTAGTCGGCCCCTTCGTTCCCGCCTTCGGTGGACTGAACGGAGTCTGGTGGCCGTCAATCTGGCCGTCAATCCCAATGGATCGAACCCTACGAGAGCCGCTCGGAGGCCCTTTCACGCTCAGAATCGTGGCGGTGAGGCAGGGATTCGAACCCTGGGACCTTTCGGTCAGCGGTTTTCCAGTTTTGGGCGGAGGGTTCGCCGATGGTCGCTAGCGGGTGTTGCCGCCGCTAGGCGGCCTGCATTTCCTATTGGCCGACCGGCCCACTACGGCGTGTAGATCTCCGCCCCCGCGACTTGGTCGCCGGCGCGGCGGCCTCCCGCGATCAGGACCTGGCCGCTCTGTAGCAAGGCGGCAGTGAAGGCGGTGCGTACCATCGTCATCGGCCCGGTAGGGCTGAACGAGCCCGTGGCCGGGTCGTACAGCTCCGCCGACGCCAGCTCCGAGTCCCACGGGCCGCTCATCCCTCCAGCGATCAGGACCCTTCCGGTCGTCAGCAAGGTCGCGGCATGCTCGAAGCGCGGTCCGGACATCGGGCCGGTAGGGCTGAAAGAGCCCGTGGCCGGGTCGTACAACTCCGCCGACGCCAGGTAGCTGTCATTGCTGTTGCCGGGACAGCCGCCGGCGATCAGGACCTTGCCAGTTGCCAGCAACGTCGCGGTATGACCCCACCGGGTGATCAACATCGACCCCGTCGAGGTGAACGAGCCCGTCGCAGGGTCATAGAGCTCGGCCGTTTCGTCACCGCCTCCGGCGAACAGGACCTTGCCGCTCGGCAGCAGGGTCGCGGTCTGCCCATTTCGAGCGGTAGTCATGGATCCGGTCGGCTTGAAAGTGCCGGTGCCGGGGTCGTACACCTCTGCCGAGGTCGGGTCGGCGGGATTGTAGGCCGACGCGCCGCCGGCGATCAGAACCCTGCCGTCCGCCAGCAAGGTCGCCGTGTGGCCGGCTCGAGGGTGTCCCATGGACCCGGTCGAGCTGAACGAGCCCGTGGCGGGGTCATACACCTCCGCCGACGCCATTCTCTCCTCGCTCTGCGTGGCGCCCCGGCCGCCGGCAATCAGGACCTTGCCGTTGTTCAGCAAGGTCGCCGTGGTGCTCGCTCGAGGGCGCGACATCGACCCGGTCGCAGTGAATGAATCGGTGCTCGGGTCATACAGCTCCGCCGACGCCTTCGGAAACCCGGAGTCTTCTCCCCCTCCCGCGATCAGGACCTTGCCGCTGTGCAGCAAGGTCGCGGTGGGCCACAACCGATCGCCCAACATCCGCCCGGTCGTGGCGGAGAACCCGAGCGGGTGCGTCACCGTGGGCCGAGCCGCCGTGGGCGCAGGCGTCGGTGCTCCCGCCGAGCAAGCGCCGGCCACGAGTGCCGCAGCCAGAAATGTCACCGGGATCCTGAGCCTGGTGCCCATCGACGCGTCTCCCCTTCTTCCCCTGCCGCAGGGCCGCATCGAGAGAGACGCGACCACCGCAGTTGCAGCCCATTGTGGCATGGCCACGTTTGGCCGTCGTGGCTTCAGCTCGGGAAAAGGCGTAGGCAATTCGCGCGCGCGAGGTCGACTTGATGGCGGGCTGAGCTGGAGCGCTTCGACGACGGCCGCGAGCGACACCTTTGCCGCCACTCCAAGCGCTGGTCTTCCTTCTCGTCGGGGTCGGGCTCCTCGTCGGCGGTGAGCTGGCGAAGGGCCTCACGTCCATGCCCGAAGCTCCCTGGGGCGCAGATCCCAGAAGCACTGAACGGCTACGCAAACGCAAATGGTCCGAGCCGTTCCTCGAAGCCTATCGGTCCAGGATGCTGGCTGAAGTGTGGAATGTGGAGGTGTTCCTGGAATCGGAGCCCATCGATCACGGATTCTCCGAGTTCTTTGCGAGCCTCTACTGGTCGACGACCTGGGAGACGCAGGGCGGTTTCAGGGTCCGGCCGCCCGGCCGGGAGCCAGGGCTTCTCTACTTCTGCCTTGCCATCGATGCGAAGCGGCTGGACGCGACGATCGGCTGGGAAGCCTTCGATTTCTCGGCTGTGGAGCTGATGACGGCCTTGGGGGCAGAAAGGCGCGGCGGCATCATGGTCGACGTCCCATGGCACATGGAAGGCCCGTTCACTGAGGGCTTTGGCCAGGGCGGTCCAACGGTCGCCCGAATGAACCTCTTTGCCAGGGCACCGCATGTTGACGACGCGGTAGACCTCGACCACTGGTCGCCCGAGTTCGACATCCCGTTCTGACTGCCGAGAATTGACCCAATTCTTGACCCAACATCTGGGGTCAGTGTGGGTCAATGTGGGTCATTCGGCGAGGGAAGCGGACAGCCCGACCAGGTTGGCGTGCGCGCAAGACTTGGCGGAGAGGCAGGGATTCGAACCCTGGGACCTTTCGGTCAACGGTTTTCAAGACCGCCGCAATAGACCGCTCTGCCACCTCTCCGCGAGGAGCCGTGGTCAGTTTACCCATGACCGGCGACACGACGTGCCGCGACCGGAGATTCGAGAGGCCCAGGCCGGGCGGTGCGGCAACGGCAGAGGTGCGGCAACGGCGTGGCAAGCGTCGGGCTCAGCCGGATCAGTCGGGCGTCTCGCCTGCCGGCGGCCGGTCCAGACGGTCCTGCCTGTCCGCGCTGTAGAACACGCATCGTCCGCCGCCCTGGCGTTTCGCTTCGTACATGGCGGAGTCGGCCGCGGCGACCACGGCATCGGCCGTATGGAGGCCGTCCGGACCCACGGCAACCCCCAGGCTGGCCGTCACGATCCTCGGCTCCTTCGCGATCGAGTAGGGCACCCGGAGCGCTCGGTTGAGGCGCTCGGCTACGACTGCCGCGGCCTCGATCGACGCCACTTCGTCGAAGAGGAGGAGGAACTCATCGCCACCAACTCGGGCGGCGATGTCGCCGGCTCGAAGGGCCGACCGAAGACGCTTTGCCAGGTCCTTGAGGAGTCGGTCGCCCGCGGCATGGCCAAGGACGTCGTTGATGGTCTTGAAGTCGTCGAGGTCAAGGAAGAGGACGGCGAACTTGGTGTCGCGCCGGCGGGCGAGCTTCACGCGCAGGGAAAGGTGCTCCCAGAAGAGAACGCGGTTCGGCAGACCCGTCAGCTGGTCGTGGAGCGCACGCTGGCCGGACTCCTTCATTGCGATCGAGAGTTCCTCGGTTCTGTCGGCAACCCGCCGCTCCATCTCGCTGTGTGAAGCGTCGAGTTCTTCCGCGAGGAAGTTCACGCCGGCGGCGACGGCGTCGACGATATCTCCGTCGGCGCCGACCGGGGCACGAGCGCCGAACCGAAGCGCGGCCAGCTCCTGGATGGTGTCGACGATGTCCACCAGACGCCGTTCGTAGTCCGAGACCGCCGTCTCGGCCCGGGCAGTTGGCTTCGCGTCGGGAGCGCCTGGGACGATCGAGGGCGCGTTGTCGGCAGACTCAGACGGCATCGTCAGTCGGCGATTTCCCGGAGCCAGGCGAGACCGGACGTCTCGTCGTCGAAGAGGCGCACCGGGTAGGGCGGCTTGTTCACTCTGAGGAAGAAGTTGCCCATGATCCGGCTGAGCGGAGTGCCCACGATCAGGGCCACGGCCGATACGAGGTCGTCCCGGCGGGTGAACGCGACGCGTGCGTCGCGGGTCTGCTGACCGCTGTCGTGCAGGTCCACCAACAAGGCGCTTCGTCGCCCACCGGTCAACTCTATCATCGCCGAGATGGCCGCGGTCGCATCCTCGAGATCGCTTTCGGCCTGCGTTACCCATTTCATCTGAACGATGCCGTCTGGACGCAGCCACATACGGAACTTGGGGTGCGTAACGCCTGCGGCCTGATCCATATGTCCTCGGTTGCCAGAGCGCCGCGGCCGAGGTCGTCCTAGCGGACGAAATCCTTGAGCCACGTGAGCGCGGACTCTTCGTTGTCGAACAGGCGCACCGGGAGTGGCTGCCTGTTTGCGATGAGGAACAGGTTCCCCACCACCCTGCTGAGTGGCGTGCCCACGACCAGGGCGACGGCCGACAGCAGATCGTTCCGGCGGGTCCACTCCGCTCGCGTCTTTCGGTCCTGGGCGCCCGTGTTCATGATGTTGACCAGCAGCGGACTTCGTCGCCCGCCGGTTACCCGCTCCGTCGCGTCGAGGCACGCAACCGCGTCCTCGAGGTGAGCCGTGACTCCCGGAACCCACACCACCACGGCGATGCCGTCCGGCCTGAGCCACATCCGGAACTTCGGATGGGTGACGACGCCGGTGTCTTGCCCTGCCGGGTCGTGGGTGGTTCCGCGCACTGTCCCGCCTTTCCTCATTCGGCGGCCTCTCAGCAAACCCATCGTAGCACCGCACCGGCGCTTGAAGGACACCCCGTTCCAATCGCGTGGGCGCGTTTGCCGGAGAGGTGCGGGCGTAATCCCGTCTCATGAGGCGAATCCGTGACTTTTGGGCATTCGAAGCCGCTCCAGAAGCCCGTGTAGACTCCGGATGGTCCGCCGACGCCCCAAAGGCCAGGTCAACGGCTGGAGCAGATACGGGCGCGCAGCGTCGACCGGCACGAGAACGGGTGCCACAGATGACCTCACACAGCCTGAAGCCCCGGCGCAGGCCGAGCACGAAGCTCGGTCGCGGTGCCACAGGCGGCGACGGCAGTGAGGTCGAAGCCCTGCGGCGGCAACTGGCCGAAGTCTCGCGCAGGTTGGAGGAGTCCGAACGCCGGCTCCAGGCCGTCGCCCCCAGCCCGGCCGGGGGCGAGACCGGACGGGATGACGGCGACTCCGGCGTGACCGGCGACGACGGGGAAGCTCGCGTCGCGGCGCCTCACGACATCGTCGCTCGCGAGCGCGCCGAGGAGGAACTGGCCCGTTCCAGGCACTTCCTCAGGCTGATGCTCGACACGATCCCCCTGCGCGTCTTCTGGAAGGATCGCGATTGCGTATTTCTCGGCTGCAACCGGGCGTTCGCACTCGATGCCGGCCTGACGGATCCGGACGACATCGTCGGCAAGACCGACTTCGACCTGGTCTGGCGTCAGCTCGCGGAGAAGTTCCAGGACGAAGACCGAACGGTCATGGACAGCGGCGTGCCGGAACTGGCCGTCGAGAAACCGGAATTCCACGAGGACGGCCGCGAGACGACCTGGGCGCGGTTCAACAAGGTACCCCTGTTCGATGCCGACGGGAACGTCGTGGGCCTGCTGGGCACCATCGAAAACGTCACGGATCACGTTCGCGCAGAGAAAGCGCTCAAGGACAGCGAGGCGTTCCTGGCGAGCATCCTCGACAACATCCCGTCGATGGTTTACGTCAAGGACGCGAAGACCCTGACCTTCGTGCGTGTCAACCGGGCAACCGAACTGACGCTCGGCTACTCCGCCGACCAACTTGTTTCTCCGGACAGCCGGAAGCTGGGCGTGCCCGAAGAGTCGGACTACTTCGCCCAGATGGACCAGAAGGTGGTGGACACGGGCCGGTTGATGGAGTTCCCGCTGGAGGTCCTCACGCCGCCCCATAGCGGGCCGCGATACCTGCGCACCAAGAAGGTCCCCCTGTTCGACGACCATGGCAAACCACAGTTCGTGCTGGGCATCTCCGAGGACATAACCGATCTCAAGCTGGCCGAGGACGCCCGTCTCGAAACCGAGGAACGCTACCACCGCATCGTCGACACCATCACCAACTACGTGGTCAGCGTGAAGATCGAGGATGGGCGCGAGGTCGAAGTAAGCCACGGAGCCGGATGCGTCGCTGTAACCGGCTACACGTCGGAGGAACTCGCCGGTGATCCCGGCCTGTGGATGAGCCTCATCGTCGCCAGTGACCGTCCGGCTGCTCAGGAACAGGTCCGGCGAATCCTCGCGGGCGAGCCAGCCGCACCCGTCGAGTTTCGGATCGTCCGTCGTGACGGCGCCGTCCGCTGGGTCCGGCAAACGCCGGTGGTCCGCACGGACGCAAGTGGGGCGCCCGCAGCCTACGACGGCGTCATCCAGGACATAACTGAACGCCGCGAGTTGCACGACCAGCTCGTGCAGTCCCAGAAGATGGAGGGGATCGGGCGCCTGGCCGGCGGCGTGGCCCACGACTTCAACAATCTGCTGACGGCAATACTTGGCTACGTCGAGATGTGCAAGCTCGACCTTCCAGCCGGGCTGCCGGCCGACCACCCCGCCAGGGTCGACCTGCAGGAGGTCGCGACCGCGGGCGAGCGTGCGGCTTCCCTGACTCGCCAGCTCCTGGCCTTCGCCAGCAAGCAGATCGTGGCTCCGTCCCGCCTCGATCTGAACGCCCTGGTGGTCGACTCACTCAAGATGCTGCAACGTCTTCTGGGCGACAACATAGAGATCGAGACGGCCCTACAGCCGGACCTGGGCGGGGTGGAGGCGGACTCGGGCCAGCTCCAACTGGTCCTGGTGAACCTGACCGTCAACGCTCGCGACGCGATGCCCAACGGCGGCCGCCTGTTCATCGAGACCGCCGACGAGACCGTCGGGCCGGACGATCTCGGCGCCCATCCCGGGGCCCAGCCGGGGCCGTACGTGCTGCTGGCGGTCGCGGACACTGGCACAGGCATGACCGAGGAGGTCCGGTCGCATCTCTTCGAGCCGTTCTTCACGACCAAAGGGCTCGGAAAGGGCACCGGCCTGGGCCTGGCTACGTGCCACGGTGTGATCAAGCAGATGGGTGGCCACATCGCCGTCACGACGCAGCCGGGCGGGGGCACGGCATTCCGCATCTACCTGCCCCGCAAGGACGGTGCGGCCGATCCCGCGCGCCCCGTCGCGGCCCGCAGACCAAGGCCAACCGGCTCGGAGACTGTCCTCGTCGTCGAGGACGAGCCGCACGTCCGTCGACTTGCGGGACTGGGGCTGCGGGCGCACGGCTATGTTGTGCTCGAGGCGGCGAGCGGAGCGGAGGCGCTCCAGGTCGCCGGCCGCCTGGGCCACTCGATAGACGTCGTCGTCAGCGACGTCATGATGCCCGGCATGAGCGGCCCCGAGCTGCTGGCCCGTCTTCAGACGATCGCCCCCAGGGCGCGTTCGGTCCTGATGTCCGGCCACGCCGAATCGTCCGTCCTGGGGCCCGAGGACGCCGCCCGCTACGCCTTCCTGCCCAAGCCGTTCACACCGGAGCGTCTAGCTCGGAAGGTCAGGGAGGTCCTCGACGGCGGCGAGCCAGTCTGAGAGCGTCCGGCGGCGAGCGCCCGGAATTACGACTCCGCGATGAGGGCGAGGATCTCGCTGCCGTAGCGCTCCAGCTTCGCCGGGCCCATGCCCCGGACGCGGCGTAATGCGGGCAGGGAGCCCGGACGAAGATCGGCTATCTCCGCCAGGGTAGTGTCGTGAGCCACGACATAGGCCGGCACCTCATCCGCGGCCGCGCGCTCGCGGCGCCAGCGGCGGAGCGCCTCGAGCAGCGTGTCGTCCGCGACCGAGGGGACGGCAACGGGCGCGCCCGGCAGCACCCGCACGGTGCCTTTTCGCCCGGTCCCGGCGGCGGCCCGCGCCGCCCGCCGGGTGGGTGCGAGGGCCTGCAGAAAGCGCGAGGGTTTGCGCGACGACGATGACAGGGCCAGATGGCGTCTGGCTCGCGTAATCCCGACGTACAGAAGGCGCCGCTCCTCGTCGACTTCCACCGTCTCCTTCGCCTGCCGGATCGGCATCAGGCCCTCGTCCAGAGCGGGCAGGTAGACGGCGTCCCACTCGAGACCCTTGGCCCGGTGGTACGTCAGCAGATTCACCCCGCCGGCCACGGCGGCGGACTCGGCGGCCGCGCGGCGTTCGAATTCCGCCAGAACCGCGTCCACGGTCAGGGCGGGGTCGGCCGCCGCGAGATCCTCGATCATGGCCAGGAGCAGCTCCAGCGACGCGGCGCGGTCGCGACCCTCACTGCCCGCAGCCGGGCGACCGGTGCCCGCTGGCTCCGCGTCGTCCAGGCCCATGCGCTCCACGAACAACATCTCCACGGCGGCCGGCAGCGCGGCACCCACCTCGGCCGGCCGAACGCGAGCCAGGAGCTGGCGGGCCTCGCGGATCTCGCGTCGATCGAAGAACCGCTGGCCGCGAACCGTGAAGCCGATCCCGGCGCGGGTCAGGGCATCCTCGATCGGCGGCAGCTGGGCGTTGATTCGGACGAGCACGGCCGTCTCCGCCGGAGCCACGCCCGTCGAACCCATCTTCCGGCACCACGCCGCTATCTCGCGAAGCTCGGCTTCCGTGTCCGCGAACTGCCCGATCGTGGGCGCCGGTCCGTCCGGCCGCGTCGCCTTGAGCGGTCCCCTACCGCTCTCGGCCAGCAGCCTGTTCGCCAGGTCCAGGATCTGCGCACTGGAGCGGTAGTTGTCGGCCAGGGTGACGACTCGCGCGCCGGGGTGGCGCCCGGCGAAGCCCAGCAGGAAATCAGGCGTCGCGCCGGTGAACGTGTAGATGGTCTGGTCCGGATCGCCGACGACCGCCAGGTCGCGCGACCCGCCCAGCCACAGCTCCAGCAGCCGCTCGGAGAGCGGGTTCGTGTCCTGGTATTCGTCGACGCTGAACCAGCGCTTGCGAGACCGGACGAGGGCGGCTGCCTCTGCGTCGCCTTCGAGCAGTTCGACGGTCCGGACGAGCATGTCCTCGAAGTCGAGCAGGCCGGCTCTCTCTTTGGCCCGCTCGTAGTCGCCGTAGAGGCGGGCGAACAGGTCGGCCGGGATGGGCGCCCGGTCGCCGCCTTCGTCGATCCACCGGGCGGGTGGAATGCGGCGGACCTTGGCCCATTCGATGGTGTCCGCTACGTCTTTGGCGGGCGTGAACTTGTAGCCGCCGGGCAGGCGGCCGACGATGGGCGCGAGCAGGCGCAGCTTGGAGTCGAGTATGGATGGCAGGGCCGCCCCGTCGTGCCGGCTCGGCCAGAAGTGGCGCAGCTGGGCGAGGGCCGCCGCATGGAACGTGCGAGCCATCGCCCCGGGATGCCCGAGCGACGCCAGCCGCTCAACCATCTCGCCGGCTGCCTTGTCGGTAAACGTGACGAGCAGGATCTGGTCGGCCGGGACCGCGCCGGTCTCGATCGCGTAGGCCGCCCGCCGGCTGATGACCCGCGTCTTGCCCGAACCCGCACCGGCCACGATTGCCAGCGGTCCGGCGCTCGTAAGGACGGCCTCACGCTGTGATGGGTTGAGATCCTCGAGCAGTCGATCGGGATCGGGTCTCTGGTGCAACGAGCGCCTCGCGGGGGGATGCCTCCCACTCGGCGAGGCTTCGCCTAGAGGTTATCAGCCGGTAGTTCGCCGCGGCTTATCTCAACCGGGCCTTCGACCTCGAACCGGCCGTCGAACGGAAGCTCGGACGCGAACGCCCGGCTCGTATCGGACGTGGTCGCTTGCTGGCCGGCCATTCGGGCCGCCCGAACCGTCGCGCTCTCGCGCACGAGGTGGACATGCATGAGACCGGAAATGGGGCCGCGGTGAGCGTGGAGCAGTGCCATCGGATTGCCTCGCGTTCGGTGGCTCGGACCGCACGATGTCGGGACCTCGCCGTTGGTGTTTGAGGCAATCTGCCACGGGCTACCTTGCGATAGTCTGAATTCCCGGCTTCAGATTCCTTCACCGGCTGCGGCTGCCACCGGTCCGGACGGTGAGGCGCTCCGGTCGGGGCGAGTTGAGATCAGCCCTGGCGGCGGCCGGACCGGCGATTCGCTCGCCCGGCAGAGAGTCGAATTCGCGGCGGTCGTCGGGGCGGTATCCGCCGCTGGACGGTCGGACGGGCACGGGCCGGTTGCCGGACGCCTGCGCCGGACGGAATTGCGAGCCGCGTCGCGAGGGCGAGGTTGCGTTACCTCCGGGCCGTCGAGCCGGCGCGTACCCGATCGACGGCGCGCTCGGAAGGGACCGGCTGACGTCGCTCTGCAAGGGCGGCGGTACGGGGCCGGTGAAGTGCGACGAGGCTGGACGGGCATCGACGTGTTGAAGCCGCCGCCGGCGGCCTGGCGCGGGTCGCGCTGGGGCCGTCTGGCGGGCTGCGTTCGGGGCCGCGTGGCGGGCGTCGCGTACGGGGCCGCCTGGCGGGGCGCGTGCGGGGCCGCCTGGCGGAAGACCGGGGGCGACCGCCTGGCGAGCCGGGGCACGCCGGCCGGCGGCCGGTCGAACCTCGCCGCTGCGCAGGCGGATGGGCTCGCGGCGGATCGACGGGTCGACCTCGAAGCCGGCCACGACTTCGCGGCGGATTCGCTGGCGAAGCAGCGCCTCGATGTCGCCGAGAAGCAGGTTCTCGTCTATGCAGACGAGCGACACGGCGTCGCCCTCCATGCCGGCGCGGCCGGTCCGCCCGATGCGATGGACGTAGTCCGCCGGCACGGTCGGGAGTTCGAAGTTGACGACGTGGGGCAGGCCGTCGATGTCGAGGCCGCGCGAGGCCACTTCCGTGGCGACGAGGACCGGAATCTTGCCCGCCTTGAAGTCGTCGAGAGCCCGAACCCGCTGGCCCTGGCTCTTGTTGCCGTGGATCGCGGCGGCGAGGATGCCGTCGTGCCCGAGCTGTTGGGCCAGACGGTCCGCGCCGTGCTTGGTCCTGGTGAAGACGAGAGCCCGGTCGATTCGGCCGGAGCTGACGAGGTGGCTCAGCAGCTCACGCTTTCGCTCGCGATCGACCGGGTAGACGACCTGGCGTACGAGCTCGATTGGGGCGTTGTTGCGCGCGATCTGGACGTAGGCCGGATCGTGGAGCAGGCCGGCGGCGAGTTCGCGGATGTCGTCGGAGAACGTGGCCGAGAAGAGCAGGTTCTGGCGACGAGCCGGCAGCAGGGAGATGATCCGGCGGATGTCGCGGATGAAGCCCATGTCCAGCATCCGGTCGGCTTCGTCGAGGACCAGGATTTCGACCGATCCGAGATCGATCGTGCCCTGCCCGGAATGGTCGAGTAGCCGGCCGGGCGTGGCGACGACGATCTCCGGGCCGCCCCGGAGGGCGTGGACCTGGGGCTGGAAGCCGACCCCGCCGTAGATCGTGGCGGAGCGGACGGGTCGCGCGGCACCGTACGTGCGGACGCTTTGCTCGATCTGGAGGGCCAGCTCGCGCGTGGGCGTGAGCACGAGGCAGCGGATCGGCAGGCCCGTCGAGCCACGCGGCCGGAGCCGGCCGGGCGGCAGGTGTTGGGGCGCCGGGCGAGAGGCGTCGAGGAGCTGGAGGATCGGCAGCACGAAGGCCGCGGTCTTGCCGGTCCCGGTCTGGGCGCCGGCGAGGATGTCGCGGCCGGAGAGCACGATCGGGATCGATTGGGCCTGGACGGGCGTAGGCTCGACGTAGCCTTGAGCGGCCACCGTCCGAAGAAGGTCGGGGGTGAGGCCGAGCTGGTCGAAGGACGTCGCCTGCTGCGGGGCCTGGGCATGCCCGTAAGGGCGCGCGGCCGCAAGGCCGAGCTGGTTTGAGGACATAAGAGGAATCGCTCCTGAGGGCCCACCCGCGTTCATCAGCGGGACCGGTCAGGGCGAGGGGTGAAATCGAGATCGGACGGTGCTAACCGGGGCGCAGACCGGAGCGCCCATTCGTTCACGAAGGTGCTAAGCATACACGCCGGCGGCGATGGTGGCTTGGGGCGTCAGGGCAACGGCACGACAACAAGAAGGATCGGCGCGGGCTGAGTCTGGCCGGTCGCCGTGGCGACGGACCACACCTTGACCAGTTCGTGGTCGCCGACCACGGCCGCGGTACCGCCACCGAAGCCCAGGTACGTGCCCTGGTAGAGAGGCGGCACGGCCAGCTCCGTCGGCGACGAGCCGTCGGCCGGATAGCGCCACAGCTGGGGCTGCCAAGAGCCGTTCGCGTCGTTCCCGGCAACCTCCACGTAGGCGGCCTGCGCGTCACCGCCGACCAGCCGCCCATCGATCGGTATGGTGGCGACCGGGCCGGACGCCGAGGTTGCGTATCCCAGGGTCGTGAGGTCGCTGCTCTGGACCCACAGGCCGTTCGCGGCCGGCGCCACGTGGCCGGGCAGCTTTCCGAGCGATTCGAACGCGTTTGAGCCGGCTTCCAGCCGCGCATAGCCGTCTGAGGTATCGCCGTAGAACACGGCTCCCTCGGACCCGACCAGGGTCCCGTTGGCGAAGGGCAGCCCCAGGCTCGCGCCGAGCGCGTTGGTTGACGGATCGACCCGCGTGAGCGCGGACCGAGATGCGTCGACGAACCAGACCGAGCCGCCATCGCCGGCGACCTGCGGTTTGCCGTTGTAGCCGCAGGCGATGGAGAGGTCGGCCTGCTGGGCCAGCGTCCCGGCGTCGAACCTCGTCAGTTCGCAGCCGGCTCCGCCCTGCCCGGCACCCGAAAGCCAGACAGAACCAGCGTCGAACTCGACGTCGGCCAGGGTCGGAACGCGGACCTGATGCACCACCTTGCCGGACGCGGGATCGAAGGAGATCAGGCTGTAGGTCCCGGAAGACGTCTCGGCCGTCAGGTAGACCGTCCCGTCGGGACCCAGGGCGTAGCTGCCGATGGCCAGGCCGCTCGTTATCGTCTGGGCCCCGTTGATGGCGCTCGGGGGGGTCGTGGAGGAGGCACTCGGAGACGCCGCCGGCTCGGCAGGGGCGCCATTCTCGAAGGATTGCGTGGCTCCGTAGCCGCCGGCGAACCCACCGTCGCCGCTCACGCCCACGTCGAAGACGCAGTCGTCGTGGAGTTCCGCGTCGGTGATGGCCGAGCAGGCCGAGTCGCCGGCGGCGCGCTGGCCGGAAGAGAGGTCGTCGAGCGAGCCGTACGTCTGGTCGGTCGGGTATGGCTTGACCGTGTAGGACGCCGTGGACCTGCCCGGGTCGTAGTCGAACAGGCTCGTGGCGTCGGTGATCCGCCAGGCGTCGGCGAACCGGCCGTTGACGACGCGGGAGCGTTGCTGATCGGCGGTCGGGGCCGGCAGGCGCGAGCCGTCGGGCAGGTTCGGGACGTCCAGGCCGCCCGGAGCGACGGGACCGAGCAACCCCGATCCGCCCGTCAGCAACGCCGCCGACGGCTTCACCAGGGCATTGATGCCATAGATGCCGACGGACACCGTCCAAAGCTTCGTACCGTCCGGGAAATCAATCTCGAAGCCGTTGGGGGAGGACGAGATGCTGCCGCCGCCGAGGTCCAGAGCGCCGGAGGTGAGATCGACGGCGCCGCCGTCGACATGGGCCACGAGCCCGGAGGAGGTCGCATATACGCCGACACGGTGGCCGCCGACCCTGGCCGCGATCGCGGTGTTGGTCGAAATCGTCCCAGCCGACCCCCACGGCTCCTCGCGGGCCTGGATCTCGACGCTGCCGTCGGGCGAGCGGAAGAGGGTGAACTCACCCGCCGCCTGGAGATCGTAGCGCTGGCCGTTGACCGAGCGCAGGTGTGGGTCGCCGTTGGAGTTCGCGCAGCCGGACCCGCACGGCGCGGCCGAACCCGTGCCACCGCCCGGACCGCCCGGCAGGCCGGGCTCCACTCCCGAGCCCGCCGGTGCGGGCGTGGCCGGCCGGCTGCACAGATCCATCAGCTTGGAGGAGACGAGGCTGTACTTCGACCCGCCCTCAGGGGCGTTGAACGCGGCGACGAACGGCATGGTCAGGCTCGCCTGGGTCATGTCCCGGCCGGCAAGCAGCGTCCCCGGCGGGCAGACGCAGCCGCCGGCGGCCGTGCAGAAGCTCTCGTCCTGGAAGGCGACGGCGGTGTTGGTCCCGTCGTCGTGGACGCTCGCAAGACCGTTCGTCGAGATAGTCACCACCTCGCCGTCGCTGGAGTTGACGCTGAGAACCGCGTTCGATCGACTGACCAGGGAACCCTGCCAGCCTGGATCGGCCTGGGCCACGGCCGGGGTCCGGTAGACCTGCGCGTCATCGGGCAGACCGAAGCCGTAAACGATCCATGGGTTGCCCCAGCCGTCCTCGCGCAAGTACGACTCAGCCCAGTTGTTGCGAACGTCGAGATTGTCGCCCTGGAGCACGGCGATGAAGGCATCGGATGTCTGCGCGGAAGTGGCCGCGGCCTGCCAGGCCGGCAGCATCAACTGCCACAGGTTGCGGCCCAGGTGATCGAGCAACGCGAAATAGCCGTATGAGCTGTAGCTGCGGTTCGTCAGTGGCGTCTCCGGGACGAAGTAGCTGTACCGCCACATACCGGCCAGCGAAGGCTCGGCGATGCCGGTGTCGTCGGCCGCGAGCCACATCGCCGATCCCTCGACGATCCAGTCCGGTTTGGACTCGGCAGCTTGCTTGCTGCCCCAGATGACGTGCTGGTAGCAATGGACCACCTCGTGGGTTGTCAAGACGTGCAGCGTGGCCGAGACACCGCCGCTGGCGGTGGGCTGCTCGTTCTGCCAGGCGTTCTTGTAGACCGTGACCCGGCACGGCTCAAAGGGGTTGTGGATATCGGAATAGGCGAACGTCTCCATGAGAGTGCCGCCGCCATCTTCATCGCTCATGATCAGGCTGATGTCCGGAGCGAGGACCGATCCGGGCGTGATCACCGCCATGCCGAGCTTGGGGCCGATGTGGGCCAGGTCGGCCATGAGTTCACGGACCATGGCGTCGGCGAGCGCAGTGGACACGTCGGGAGCAAGATCGACCTCGATCGGCCAATCTGGTGGGTCGGCCACCTGGGTAACGGCCTCCGCCAGCCGGAAGGGGGCTTGAGTCGCGCCGGTCTCGGCGTTGGCTGTGCCGGCGGACGCGGTCGAGTTGGCCGGGATCAAGCGGTCGTTGGGGCCGGGCAGGATGAAGCGGTTGATGACGGCCTGCTGGGCCGGCGTGAGCGAGTCCCAATTGGCCTGTACCCAGGTCATCGGGCCGCTGCCGTCGCTGGGTTCGTCACCGCCCTCGACTCCCGTAGGAATCGTTACGCTGGGGATATCGACCTTGTAGAGATAGGCGAACGCCTCCAGCGCCGTCTCCTTGGAGACCGGGCCGTCGGTACCGCCTTCGGTGATCTTCTGCCAGATCGTCTCGGCCGGAGCAGCCGGGGTCGCTCCCGGCAGCAGGCGAAGCAACCCGACCGACACCAGGCCGGCGACGGCCACCAATCCGACAACCGCAACCAACCAGCGACGCCGCACGCGGCCGGTGTGTCGGGGAGAAATGGTGTCGCCGGTCGGGGCCATTGCCGCACCTCCTGCGTATCGAACAGACGGCCTGGTGATCAGAGCTTCGGCTGCAGCGCCCGGATGAGCGACACGGACGCGTCGTCCGACTGCAGGTTCGACACGGCAATCAACACGTTGCCGAAGAGGGCCTCCACGCCGCCGACGCCGGAGAACGCCTTGTCGCCGAGTCCGCTGATCTGCTTGACCTTCACAACCTGATTGGCCTGCAGGTCACCGTCGTAGCCGACGGCGGCGTCCATCGCCAGAACGCTGATCCTGAATCCGGTCGTTCCGTCCGTGCTGGAGTAATCGCAGGCGTAGGTCTTGTAGGCGGTGGTGTCGTCCTCGGTCGCCTGGGTGATTGGCTCTCCGCTTATGGACGCGGCGGTCGACGCCGGAAGCAAGGTGCAAATGCTCACCGCGTGGCCGAGGCCGTCCTCGACGGAGCCCGCTCCGGAGCCGCCCTGCTGGCTCTGCCCCTGGCTGGAAGGCAGGGCCGTGGCGCCGGCCACGGCGGTTGTCTGTCCCGCCGCGCCCAGACTTGAGACCGCGCTGCCGCAGGCCAGAACGCTGAGGCCCAGTACCAGGGCCGCACCGCCGCGAAGGGCAAGGTCGAATCGGATCGTCATCGGATTTCCTCCTGGGAGAGCGGCGCTGCGCCGCAGTTAGGGGACCATCCAGGTCAGGTCGTCGGGCGCGCCGATGTCGGCGCCGGCGACGCTGTAGCCCACGCTCGTGACCGAGACGCCGGTCGGGACCATGAACCCCGCGCAGAACGTTGCCGTCTGGCCGTCCGCGGCCGACTCGACCGTCGCCGTGCAGCCGGCAAAGCCGCCGATGTGATACGAGGTGTTGAAGCCGTAGCGCTGCCCGTCCGAGCCGGTCCCGTCGGCTTGTACCGAGTCGTCGCTCGGTGCGATCTGGTGGTTGTCGATCGTCATCTCGAGCCCGACCCAGCGGCTGCCCGCCACGGCGGCGTTGTTGGCATCCGCCGGCGTGGCCGCATCGGTCAGCTTGACGAGGGTCACGTCGATCTGGTCGCCTCCGAGATCCGTGTACGTAAGCGTGTCGCCCAGGTGGCCGGTCGTGGCCGCCTTCGAGGCGGCCCCGGCCTGGGAGGCGCCGGCGGACGCGAGAGTCGGGCCGCCTCCCACTCCAGGGGAATCCATCGCCGCGCCGCCGCATGCCGCGGCGAAGGAGGCGACAAGAAGGGTCGTGCCCAGACGGGCGAAGAGATTGGAACGGGCTGGCATGGCGCTGCAACTCCTTGGTCGACCCTCGCGGGGGAGGGCTCGAAATCGACCGTATCGACGTTGCGGCCGCCTGTTATCCGTGAAATCCCGGAGGAGGCCCGTTCGTCCCGTGGGGTGCCATCGCCCGACCCAACTCGGCTCGCGAAGTCACGCCGAGCTTGCCGTACAGGCTGGCCAGATGCGTCTCCACAGTGCGCGGGCTGATGCCAAGCTCGGCTGCCACCTCACGTGTTGAAAGACCGTCGCCGGCCAGGCGAGCGACCCGGGCTTCCGTCGGCGTCAGCGCCATGGCCGTCGAGCGCGTCAGCCCGAGACGAGCGTTCTCGGCCGAGGCGCGATCGGCCCACACGGAAGCGCCGAGATCGTCGAACATCGCTCGCGCCCGGCTCGTCGCCTCCGACGCTTCGCGGCGGGCCCGCGCGTGACGCAGCGTCTCGCCTCGAAGCAGGAGCGTCCGGGCGATGTCGAAACGGCTCCACTCCGGCGACAGGCTCCCCGCCACCATCGACGTGGCAGAGAGCGCGGTTTCGATGTCGTTGCCGGCGAGGGCGATGCGGGCCCTTCCTCGCACAACGGCGGCCGCGGCCCACGGTTTCGCCACCCGCCGCTGACGGGCCTGGAGGGCTTCGAGCTCCGTGGTCGCCTCTTCGAGCCGGCCCAGGATGGCCAGCGCCTCGGTCCGCTCCGGGGACGGATCCAGCCGCAGCGGCTCCAGAAAGCCGATCCGACGAAGATGGCGCCAGGCCAGGGCCGTCGCCTCCTCCACGGCCGCGGCATCGCCCCGGCTGGCGGCGACCAGCGCCGTTACCTGGAGCCACGCCGCAACCAGCACGCCGCTGCCCTCCCGTTCGCCGCGGGCGACCCCTGCCGCCGCGGCCGCCCCGGCGCTTTCGAGCGAGCCCTCGTGGGCCTCGATGAGCGCGACCGCCCGAAGGGCCATCTCTGCCGCGCCGGTTTCGAGGCCGGCTTCCACGGCGGCAACGGCCTGGTCACGCGCGGCCGGCCAGTTGTCGGCCCAGAGCTCCACCTCGGCCAGTCGCGTCCGGAGATTCGCGACATTCGAGTACTCGCCCATCATCAGGTCGAAGTCGAGCAGATGCTGGAATCGCTCACGGGCCAGGTCCAGGCGTCCGATGCCCGCCCACCAGATCCCGGGACTGGTAAGACGGTCCGTCAGCGGCCCTTCACTCTCCGCCTGCAGCCCTTCTGCCAGAAGCGCCAGCGGCGGCCGGCGGCCGGTGGCCACCGCCCAGTGGAACGTCTGCAGCGTCGCCGCCGCGAAATGACCTCGATCGGAAGTGCCCCTGAGGATGCGGGCGGCCGACTCGGCGTGCCGGCGCGCCGCCGCGATGTCGTAGTCCAGGAAGATCGCCAGGTAGTAGTGGATGAGGCCGCGAAGGGCGGGGTCATCCCGAGCGTCCGAAAGTGCGGGGGTGAGCGCGGCCACGGCCTGCTGGCTCGGGTCCGTGTACCAGGCGACGAGACCGAGGAGCAGCAGTACGCGGGCCCGCTCCGACCCAGCCACCTGCGGCAGCAGCGCCGCTGCGCGCTTACGGACGGCCACGAAGTCCCCTGCGGCGAACCACGCTTCAGCGGCCAGAAGAGCCCGTTCGGTCCGTTCGTTGCTCAGCGGAGGGGTCCAGGCAACAGCCATGTCGGCCAGCTCGCCGGTTACCGCCGGTGCGCCTCGCCGCCGTGCCCGCGCGGCGGCCTCGGTGAGAGAGCGGGCGACGCCGGCGTCGACGCCGTCGGAGGCGAGGGCGAGATGGCGTGCCCTGGCTTCAGGATCCTCGGCTTTGGCGCGCCCGAGCAGGGCGTGCACCGCTCTTACGTCTCGGGCAGAGGCCTCGGCTACCAGGGTCGAGGCATAGTGCGGGTGCTCGAAGGCTATCGACGGCCCGTCGAGGCAGATCAAGCCGGCTTCCAGCGCGGGTTCGAGCGCGGCTCCCGCTCCGGGTCCTCCGACCGATACCAGCAGACCCAGCGTCGGCCTGGAACTCAACGCGGCTATGAGCAGGAGCTCGCGCGTCGACGCCGGCAAGCAATCCAGACGAGCCCGAACCAGGGCCCGCAGCGACGAGGGCACCGGCAGGTCTTGCCCCGGCCGTATGGTCGTGCCCTGGGCCGCGAGGGCCCTGGCAAGCTCCAGGGCGTAGAAGGGGTTCCCCCCGGACAGCTCCTGAATGCGCAGCAGGGTCGGCCGGGCATAACCGGTGTCGGTGACGCGCCGCAGAAGCTGGTGCAGAGCCCCGAGCGAAAGAGGCTCGAGCCAGACACGCTCGATTCGAATGGGCCGGGCCGCCTCGGCAAGCCCGAACGGCGGCGCCTCGCCCGGAATGTCGACTCGACGGGCCAGCAAGAGCCTGACCGGCAGGCCGGCGAGCCGGCGGATCGAGTATGTCAGCGCTTCCCGGCTGGCTCGGTCCGTCCAGGGGGCGTCGTCGACGACGACGAGCAGCGGTCCCCTGTCGGCGAGCGCCCGGAAGGCCGCCTGGACGGCCAGCCCGACCCTTTGCGCGTCCGGCGGTTCCGCTCCGGCGACGGTCGATGCGATCCCTTCGTCACCCAGAGCGCCGCGCAGAACGTACCGGTGCGCCTCCGCCAGATGCAGATCTCCGCTCGCCAGACGCGGGCCCAGCAGATCTGTCAGCGCCGAGTAGGCGAAGGTGGTCTCGGTCTCGACCGGCCGCGTGTTGAGGACCGTGACTCCGGCGGCCTCGGCCCGAGCCGCGCCGATCCGCATCAGGCTGGTCTTGCCTATGCCGGCCGGCCCCTCCACCAGCACGGCCATGGCGTCGTCGTACGGAGGCTCGACGGCCGCCAGCAGGCGTGCGATCTCGTCGTCGCGACCGACCAGGGAAGCGGCGAGATCTTCGGATGCGAGGTGGGTCGCTGCGCTCATCGGCGTCGAGCATAAGGCCGCGGTCGGGGATTCAACGGATGCCGTTCCGACGGTTCTGCTCCACGGTAGGCCGATGAACAGAACGGTCCAGGTCATCGAAACCTATGTTCCGGGCCTGAGTGATCGACCCGAAGGCTGGTACGAGGGTCTCCTGGACAGGGTCTCGGCGGTGCTGCGAGCGGACAAGATCGAGCTGGCGGTCCTGGCGGTGCCCAGCGACGAGACTCTGATCTGGATGGCCTGGGGCCCGGACGGGACGACGAATCCGGCGGCCGCGGCGGCAGCGATCCTGCGCGAGACGACGGGACTGGTCGGCACGCCGGCCATCGAGCGAGCGATCCACGGTCTCGTGGTCTGGCGCGACCGCCGTATGCGAAGGCAGACCCCGCGGCTAGATCGCGAACGAACCGGCGGGCCCCGTCGGGGCGATGACCGTCTTGAGAGCGGACCAGGGGATCACGATCGAGGGCGTGCCGGCCGCCTGTGAGGCCACGGCGCCTTGCGACCAGGTCAGTTCCAGGCCGTCGGCGGTAAAGACCCAGGCGTTCTGGAAGTCGGCCATGGTCACGGTGGCGGGCCAGACCAGGTCCTTGCCGAGCTTGGCGCTCAGGAGCGTATGGGCCTGGGTCTTGAGTACCGCTAGGGCGTCACCGCTGCTGGTGAACAGGTCCACGAACTGAATCGCCGATCCGGTCGTGACGTTGAAGTTGAGGCTGCCGGCAATAGCCGAGGTGCTGGCGGTTCCGCTGATGTAAGTGGCCACGGTGAAACGCAGCGACAGCAGGCTCGGCGAGGCGTAGGCCACGGAGAAATCGCCGCTGAGCGAGCTCGGGGCGTCGCCGGTCGCAACGACAGGCAGGCTGGACAATTCGAAGGCGCTGATGTAGCCGTCCACGCGCGTACCGATCGAGGCGTTGATCGTCGTCATGGTGTCGCTCGAGCCTCCGGCCACAACGGGCTTGCGGAAAGTGAGCGTCCACCGGCCGTCCGGCGCTGATTTGTTGACCGCCTCGCCCGACACGGTCGGCGTTCCGGAAGCGACGGCGCCCGAGGCGTCGGACGACGGGGCGTCCGAAGGCGCCACGGACGGCGCGGCCGAGGCGGGAACCGTGGCAGCCGGCGGCGGCGTGATGTAGATGACTTCGGGCGTGGCCTGGATGGTGATGCACCCGGAGACGGCCATCGCGGCTCCGATCGCCAGGGCCGCCAGACCGAATCGACGAACGCTGCGCCCAATGCCTCGGCGACCTACCGGATTCATGGAACCTCCTCTTCCGGGCCCCGCCCATTGCTACGAGGGCGGACGGCCATTCTGGCAGAAACCGTCAAGGCCTTCCGGAAACGGTCCGGGGCACTGGAGACCAAGGCGTCACTGTCTCCACGGCTCGCAGGGTATCAGGCAAGTGCGCGGTCGAAAACGCGGTCGATGTCGAGAACCTTTGGACACGCGCAAACGTCAGTTAGTGTCAATGTGGCGATGACGGCGCCGAACAACGATCCTCCAGCGAGGAGAGCAATGGAGACGGCAGTAACAGATGCCGTTCGCGGCGATAGCGCTCTGGCCGCGTTCGAAGCCCTGAGCGATCGGCGTCTCGACGATTCCTACAGGCTGGCGAGCGTGATCCTGCGGGATCCGATCGAAGCCCAGGACGCCGTCCACGACGCCGTGCTGGCGGCCTGGCGCAAGTTCGGCACGTTGCGGGATCGGTCGCTCTTCGAAGCCTGGTTTGCCCGCATCGTCGTCAACGAATGCCGTGACAGACTGCGGGCCCGCCAGCGGTCACGGATTCGCGACGCCGCGCTCGGAGCCCGGATGGAGATGCGACCGAGCGACGAGCTGGGAACCGTGGCCCTGCGGGAGGCGATCGGGGCCGCGTTTCCCCGGCTCGACCCCAACCAGCAAGTGGTCGTGGCCCTTCGCTTCAACCGCGACCTCGAGCTGGGGGCCATCGCCGAACTGCTCGGGATTCCTCTGGGAACGGTCAAGTCGCGCCTGCACAAAGGGCTCCGGCGGCTGCGCTGACGAACTCGAGCGAGCCGGCTGGCGAGAGGAGGACCTCCAATGACGACGATCAATAGTGGCGGCGCGCGCGCCTACGGTCGGCTCGAACGCGAGCTTTCGGCATGGCTGGCCGGCGCCGAGCCGGTGGCGACGCCGGTGTCGCTCCGATTGCGGACCAGCGCCGACCTGCGGGACGAGGTCGAGCGGGGCGGTCGGCGGTCTCGCCTGGCTGAAGCCGGCCCTGTCGATGGCAGGCTCCGTACTCGCCATCGGCGGCATAGCCTTCGGGCTCATGGCCCTGGTCGTAGCAGCCAGCGCGGTCGATCGATCGGTGGCGGCCGGAGTCGGCGCCCAGCCAGGGCCGGAGGCGCCCGGTTCCAACGGGTCCTACGCGCTGATCTCGCTGATCGTCGCGGTCGCGGGCGTGCTCGCGGGGTTGAGCCTCTACCTGGGCTTCCTGCGCCGATCCTTCGTCCGGCTGACCTTCGGTGCACCGACTGCGAGCCCCCGGCGAGCTGCTGCTCGCTTGCGCCGGCCCTGGCCGTGCGATCGGCTGGCCGAAAGTAGCCCTCGTGGCGCTGACGTTCGTGACCGCGGTCCTGGCCGCTGCTCCAGTGCCTTGACGATCTTCGCATGGGCCTGGTCGCGGACGAGTCTGCGGATCTGCTGCTCCTCCAGCTCGGCATGGCCCCCCTTGCGCTGATAGTGGTATGGCGTTATCCGCTCCAGAACCGACCCACGAGGCTGCTGCTGGTGGGCGCGCTTCTAGGACCTCGCCTACCTGTGGGCCAGCTTCGCGCTTCGCTGGATCCACGACCTCTGGTACAGCATGGATCCTCGGGTCTGGACACTGGTCGTCGAGTATCTGCTGCCGATGGCGGCCCTGGTCACCCTGGTGGCGGGTCTCGCGGCGCGCCTGAATCTCCGAACCCGTCCTCCCCTCGCGTTGGCGGCCGGGTTCGTGGCGCTGGGCTTCATGGAGACGCGCTTCGGGCCCATCGCGGCCGGCGAGGTGCCATCGCTGCTTATGCAGCTGACGTGGATCGCGGAGGGGCTCAACCAGTGGCTCGTCTTCCTCGCCTGGCTCGCGGCAGCCTGGATCGGATTCATCGGCTTCCGACGCACTCGCTCACGCGTCTGGCTGATCGTTCTCGCCGCCGGCGTCATCGGTGCTTCCGGGTACGGCAGCGTGTATCTGACCACACCAGTATCTGCTGCCGATGGCGGCCCTGGTCGCCCTGGTGACGGGTCTCGCGGCGCGCCTGAATCTCCGGGCTGGGCCTCCCCTCGCGTGGGCGGCCGGGTTCGTGGCGCTGGGCTTCATGGAGACGCGCTTCGGGCCCATTGCGGCCGGCGAGGTGTCATCGCCGCTGACGCAGCTGACGTGGATCGTCGAGGGACTCAACCAGTGGTTCCTCCTCCTCGCCTGGCTCGCAGCAGCCTGGATCGGATCCATCGGCTTCCGACGCACTCGCTCAAGCGTCTGGTTGATCGTTCTCGCCGCCGGCGTGATCGGTGCGTCGGGGTACGGCAGCGTGTATCTGACGTCGGCGGGCCTCTTCATCAGCGTCGAGACCTGGATGGTTGAGCTGATGAGCCTCGCGAACTCCTGGTACCACCTGGCGACGAGTCTGGCCCAGGTTGGGCTGCTGGTGGCGTTGGCCGTCGGGCTGCGGCCGGTCCCCGCCGCGCCGGTCCCCGCGCCCGAACCAACCATCGAGGAGGCGGACGCTTCGCCGGCCTGACGCGCGCTGCTCGCGCCACAAGCTACGCCGTGACGGTCTGCATGTGCATGTAGGGCACCAGCGCCTCCGGTACGGCCAGCGAGCCGTCCGGCTGCTGGTAGCTCTCGAGGATCGCGGCGACCGTTCGGGCCAGCGCCAGGCCGGAGCCGTTGAGGGTGTGGACCAGCTCCGGCTTGGCTCCGGGCTCGGGTCGGTAACGGATGGCCATCCGGCGGGCCTGGTAGTCGCGGAAGTTGGAGCAGGAGCTGACTTCGAGCCAGCGCTCTACGCCGGGCGCCCAGACCTCCAGGTCGTACTTCTTGGCCTGGACGAAGCCCATGTCCCCGGTGGCCATGAGCAGGACGCGATAGGCGAGGCCGAGCCGCTGGAGGATGACTTCGGCCCGGGCCGTCAGCCATTCGAGCGCTTCGCCGGAGGCTTCGGGCTTCTCGAAGAAGACCATCTCGACCTTGTCGAACTGGTGGACGCGCAGGATGCCGCGGGTGTCCTTGCCCGCAGCCCCGGCCTCGCGGCGGAAGCAGGGTGAGTAGGCGGCGTAGCGGATCGGCAGCTGAGCGGCATCGAAGATCTCGTCGCGGTGGAGGTTTGTGACGGGGACTTCGGCAGTCGGCACGAGATACAGGTCGTCGCGCGGGACGACGTACATCAGGTCTTCCTTGTCCGGGATCTGACCCGTGCCGCGAGCCGAGGCGGAGTTGACCACGGCCGGCGGCCAGATCTCGGTCATGCCGTGTTCGGCGGTGTGTATGTCCAGCATGAAATCGATCAGGGCCCGCTGGAGCCGGGAGCCGGAGCCTGTGTAGACAGGGAAGCCGGAGCCGGTGATCTTGGCCCCGCGCTCGAGATCGATCATGCGCAGGTTCTCGGCGACTTCCCAGTGCGGCCGGCGGGCCCAGGCCCGGCCATCGGGAGTGGTCGCTTCGCGCGGCAGGATCTCGCCCCAGGTCCGAACGACAGCGTTGGCCGAGGCGTCGCCGACAGGCACGTCCGGGTCGGCCGGGTTCGGGATCCGGAGGAGCAGGTCCTCGAGCTCCGATTCGGCGGCCGCGAGATCCGCGTCCAGGGTCTCGATCCGCTTGCCGGCGTCGACGGACGCCTGCTTGAGCGCGGCGACCTCCGGCCCGTTGGGGCTGGCGCCCTTGCGGATGGCCTCGCCGATCTCCTTGGAAGCGGCGTTGCGCTCGGCCTTGAGGCCGTCCGAATCGCCGAGCAGCTGGCGGCGGCGGGCATCCAGGGCAAGCGCCCGGTCCACGAACGAGGGGTCCTCGCCCTTGTCGATCGCGCCCTGGCGGATCCGATCCGGCTCCTCGCGCAGCCTGGCCAGCCCGATGCTCATGAAGCCTCCCGCTCACCTGTGTCGATCTGCCTTCAACGCCAGAGTTTAGCGGCAACCGGGACGGGCACGGCCCATCCGGGCCGGCGGGCGACACAAAAAGCCGGAGCGCCGCGAAGAAGCGCGACGCTCCGGCTGTAAGTCGCTAGTTCAGCCCTGGGGCGGCTGCTCCGGCGAGCCCGGCTGGACCGGCTGGACCGGGGCCCCGACGGGCTGGACCGGCTGGCCCGGGTAGGGCTGCGGTGCGGCCATCGGCTGGCCGGGCTGGCCCTGCGGGTAGGCCTGGGGCGGATAGCCCGGCTGCGGGTAGGCCTGGGGCGGGTAGCCCGGCTGCGGGTAGCGGCTGCGGGTAGGCCGGGCGGGTACTGGGGCGGGTACGGCTGCTGCGGAGCGGCGTACTGGGGCGGATACCCGGCGGGCGGCTGGACGGGCGCGGCCTGCTGCGGCTGCTGCATCTGGGCCACGGGCGGCTGGTCCGGCTGCTGCGTCGTCTGACCGTCCCCAGCTCCGTCCATCGCATCCTTGAACCCACGCAGGGCCTTCCCGATCGCCGCCCCGGTGTCCGGCAGTTTGCCGGGACCGACGACGATAAGGACGATTACCAGAACGATTATCAAATGGGCGGGAGTCAAGCCCCAGGGCATTTCGATTTCCTCCTTCGGCCGCCTCGCGGAGACCTCTGCTTCAACAGACGGACCTACAAGTCCGGCCGACCTTCGCCACCCCTCCGGGTCGAGCCGAGGCTCTCCGGCGAAGCGACGCGATGCAGTCGATACGTGAGCGACTACGCGTCAACGATACTCCTACGTCGTTCGGGGCGGTACCGACCGGTGCACCGCGAAGCCGGGCTCGCCTCCTCCCGAAGCTCCCCTCGCCACGCGTGAACCCGGCCGACCCGGACGCCGTCGGGCGTCTAGACTCGGCTCATGAAGTACCTCGCCTTAGCGCTGGGCTGTGCTGTGGCCGTCGTCATCGTCAGGGCCTGGCTCCTGCGGACGTTCGGGGCACGATTTCGACGACAGCAGGAGGCCGCCGCGGCGGCGCGCCGGCCGACTGCGCGGGAGCGCGTCCGGAAGGCACTCGCGTGGCCCGTTTTCTTCGTCTTCATGGGCGGGGTCCTTTTCCTGGCCGTCCTGGTCGGATCGCTGGTCGGGCCCAACTAGCCCGCCCGGCGCCGGCCGGCCGCGAAGACGCGCTAGCCACGGCCGACCTCGCTTTCGACCATCGGCCGGACTTCGCGCGCCAGACGCTCCAGTGTCTCCATGTCGTACGGAGCCGGCATCTCGACCAGCGCCGTCGTCGCACCGGCGCGGACGTATTCGACGAGCCGCGCCGCCAGCTTCTCCGGCGTCGTGAGCAGGGGACGTGCAGGCTCGAGGGTGCCGGCGACGGGAGCCAGATTCCGCTCCATGGCCCGCTCCCAGACGCGCATGGATTCCTTCTCGTCGTCGCGAAGAACGACCCACAAATTCACGGACCGTTCGATAGCCGCGGGATCGCGGCCGGCGTCGGCGCAGTGGCCGTCCAGCACGGAGTTGAGTTCGCGCAGCTCGTCCGGCAGGCCGAAACCGTTCCACATGTCCGCGTGTCGGGCCACGGTCCGGAGGGTCTTGGTGCGTCCGTTGCCGCCGATCATGATCGGCAGCCGCTTCTGGACCGGCAGCGGATTGATGGTCAGCCCGTCGAACGAGTACCGGCCGCCCGCGGGCGAATCGACCTTGCCGCCGTCCACCAGGGCCCGCATGGCCGATACCGATTCCTCGAGCCAGTCCAGGCGCTGGCCCACGCTCCGTCCGAACTCGACGCCGAACTCGCGGTGCTCGACCTCGAACCAGGCGCCGCCGATTCCCAGGATCGCCCGGCCTCCGGACACGTGGTCCAGCGTTGTGGCCATCTTGGCTACGAGGCCGGGGTTGCGGAACGTGTTTGCCCCCACCAGCAGACCCAGCTTGACCCGTTGCGTGGCCATCGCCCAGGCGGTGATCACGGTCCAGCCTTCGAAGATGGGCTGATTCGGGTCGCCGAAGATCGCTTTGACGTGGTCCCAGGTCCACAGGTGCTCGAACCCGAGGCTGTCGACGGCCCGGCCGGCCTCGAGCATTTCTTCCCAGCTGGCGGCCTGGCTCCAGAGGTTGATGCCGATCTTGAAGTTGCTCATTTCGCGTTCTCCAGGTGCAGGGCGCCCGTTGCGGCGAACCGTCCGGGCGGGCCGTCCCGGCGGATGCCGGTCCGGCGGATGCCACTCAGCCGAGCGGCTCGATAATCCATGTCCAGGTGTAGCGCCCGGGCCCGACCAGATATTGCGGCAGCGTGTCGGGGCCGCAGCTGGCGGTCCCGAGACCCCGATGGGCGACGTCGAAGGTGACGACCGTCTCCGGGCGAGGCGTCAATTCCGAAGCGTGGCGGGCCGCAGCCAGGTCCGAGGCGCGGAAGTGGGTAGCGGAAACCTGGAGCGGCCGATCGAACGAAAGCCGGAAGCCGCGGCCCGAACCGTCGGACAGTTCGATCCAGCGAGTGCCGGCACGGCCGCCGTTCTCCTGCGGTCGCGTGTAGGGCACGAATAGTTCGGTCGCGGTGGCCGTCCAGCGGCCGAACGCGCCTCCCAGGCGCCGGTCCGGGTACGTTTCGACCGGCCCAAGGCCGTACCACTCCACGTTCTCCAGCCCTGCGGTCGTTTCGAGGGTGAGGCCCACGCGCGCCAGATCCGGGAGTCCCGCCGGCACGTCCACCGTCTCGGTGACCCTGTAGCCGCCGCCGGTGAGGCTCTCGAAACGCTGCTCGTGGTGCACGACGATGCCGGCCGAGGTCGTTTCGTCGGCCTCGACGATGGTCGCCCCGCCGTCGCGCCGGATGGAGCGGACGGTCGCTGGCGAGCTCGGCCACGCCCCATTCGCGCCAATCGGCGCCCAGGCCGACGATACGATCGTTGTCCGTGGGAGCGCGCCACAACGACAGGCGCGGCGGGGCCGCGAGAAGCTCGTGCACGAGCAGTCCGGTCGGATCGAGCGGGACCTCGGCGCCCGTCGACTCCCCGCCCGGGTTCGGCGCGGCGAAGCCGCCTTCGGCCGGACCGACTGGGATCTGGGCCCAGCAGACTTCGAACCCTTCGGGGGCCCAGGAACCCGCCGCGGCGGTTCGGAACCTGATGGTCAGCCACGTCTCGCCGGCCTGTGTGGCGGGCGTCCAGCCGGAGGGCACGACCGTAGCGGTCGCGCCCGGGCCGATCTCGGGCATGGGCAGGTCGCCGGATGCAACCTTCCGTCCGTCCGTCTCGAGGCTCCATGCGGCCCGCAGCCAGGACAGGTCGGTGAAGTACTGCCGGTTGGTCAATTCGACCGCGCCCGTCCGGGCCGTCTCGGCCGTTGCGGCGACCTTGACCGGAGCCGCGATCTGGCGGTGCTCGAAGAGGGCCGGCTTGGGCGTGCGATCGGGCCAGACCAGGCCGTCCAGGCAGAAGTTGCCGTCGTTGGGGGTGTCTCCGAAATCGCCCCCGTAGGCCCAGCGCTGTGTGCCGTCGGGAAGCTTCTGAACGAGGCCGTGGTCCCACCACTCCCAGATGAAGCCGCCCTGTAGGCCGTCCGTGGATTCGATAGCCTGCCAGTACTCGGCCAGAGTGCCGTTGCTGTTGCCCATGGCGTGCGAGTACTCGCACATGATCAGCGGATGCAGCTGCCGGCCCGACTTCGCGTGGGCGACAATGGCGGAGATGGGCGGGTACATCGGGCAGGTCAGATCGCTGACCTTCTGATCGGACGACCAGTCCCAGCGGATGCAGCCCTCATAGTGAAGCGGCCGCGACGGGTCGTAGCGTCGGATGTAGCCCGCCTCGGCGTCGTGGTTGGCCCCGTGGCCGGACTCGTTGCCGAGCGACCAGACGATGACCGAAGCGTGGTTCTTGTCGCGCCGGACCAGCCGGGCACCGCGCTCCACCCAGGCGTTGAGGTAACGCGGGTCGTCGCACAGCTGCTCGATGAAGGCATGCGACTCGATGTCGGCCTCGGCGATCACGTACAGGCCCAACTCGTCGGCCACGTCGAGCAGGACTGGGTCGTTGGGGTAGTGCGACGTGCGCAGCGCGTTGAAGCCGAACTGCTTCATCTGGACCAGATCCGCGCGGATGGACTCGGCCGAGATCACGCGGCCGGTGTGCTGGTCGAAGTCGTGGCGGTTGACGCCGCGCAGCAGCACCGGCTTGCCGTTGATGAGCAGGTGGACGCCCTCGATCTCGACGCGACGGAAGCCGACGCGCAGGTCCGCCTCCTCGATCGACGTCGCCCGCGGGCGAGCGCAGCGTCACGTGGAGCGGGTAGAGGTTGGGCTGCTCGGCCGACCAGATACGAACGTCCGGCAGCTCCAGACGGGCTTCGGCCCGGCCGTCGAGGGGCGGGCGCATCTGCGGCGCGAGGCGCTGCCACTCGGCTTCGTCGGCGCCGGACAGGCCGACGGAGACGAGCTGGCGACCATGTCGAACCGATGCCGGCTCAACGGCTCCGAGTCCGCCCGACTCACCCGTTCGGTCCCCTTGTTGGCAAACGGAACCGGCGGCGATCAGCGGACGCAGCTCGCCCAGGCGCGCCTCGACCGTCCAGCCGATCTCCGTCTCCAGGCCGTCGAAGTCGACCTCCGCCAGCAGTTCGAACGTGCCGGTCCGCAGATCGTCGGCCAGCCCGGCGTTGACTCGCAGATCGGCAAGGTGGACCCGGGGAGTGGCGTAGAGGAAGACCGAGCGGGTGATCCCGCCGTGCCACCACTGATCCTGGTCCTCGATGTACGTTGCGTCGGACCACTTGACCACTCGCAGGGAGACCGAGTTGGCTCCGGGCCGGACCAGCTCGGTGACGTCGAACTCGCTGGCCAGGTGCGAATCCTTGCCGACTCCCACCTCCTGCCCGTTCACAGCGGCGATCAGGACGCTCTCCGCGGCGCCGACGTGCAGCACGATCCGGCGATTCTCCAGCCAGGCCGCGTCCAGATCGAAGTCGCGCTCGTAGACACCCGTGGGCTGGGTCGCCGGAAGCTCCGGCGCCTGGCCCGAAAACGGCATCTGGACGTTGGTGTAGTGAGGCAGATCCCAGGTGTCCTGCATCGTCCAGCAGCCCGGAACGTCCACTTCGGCCCATGTGGCCGCCAACGGTTCTTCAGGCGTGTGGAGCAGCTGGAAGCGCCAGCGGCCGTCCAGGCCGACACGATCCAGGTGCGGCACGCTGTGCATGGGCAGGCGGTTGACAGATGTCAGTTCCGGCTCGAGCCAGGGCTTCGCGATCATGAGATCAGGACCTCCATCTCTCTCGCGGCCCGGGCTCCTTCGCCGGGGGGCGGGGCGGGCGAGAATGTCCGCTGCCGGAAGCTAGAACTAAACGGTTGTGAGCACGTACAGTCGGGCGTGGAAGTCGCCGACCTGCGTGCTCATGCGCCGGGACTCGATCACGAGACCGGCGGCCATGAGCGCGTCGCCGCCGATCTCGATGTTGGGTTCCAGCGGGGCGGACGAAGCGGGCCATACGGAGACTCGATATTTCGCGGCGGGATCGAGACCGCGCAGACGCAACCGCCGCGGGCCCACGTTCACCCGGCTCAACACCTGGTAGAAGCCCACGATCGCGGTTCGCCCGTCCGGCGCGACGGACATCCAGGCGATCTCGTTGCCGTCGCCGTCGAAGGGACCGCGCAGCCGGTGGAAGCGCCCGAACTGGAATAGCTCCCGCCACTGCTTGTAGAAGCCGATCTGATCCACGATCTGGCTGCGTTCCTCGGCACTCAGCTTCGTGGGATCCAGCTCGTAGCCGAAGGCGCCGAAGAACGCCACCAGGGCCCGGGTGGGGAACGGCGTGATGCGTCCGTTCTGGTGATTGGGCACGGCCGATACGTGCGCACCCATCGCGCTGACCGGGTAAACCAGGCTCGTGCCCCACTGGATGGCGAGCCGGTCGATCGCATCCGAGTTGTCGCTCGTCCAGGCCTGGGGTGCGTAGGCCAGCATGCCGGGGTCGAACCTGGCGCCGCCGCCGGCGCACGACTCGAACAGGATTCCGGGGAAGGCTCGGGTCAGCCGCTCGTAGAGGGCGTAGACCCCGAGGATGTACCGGTGCATGAACTCGCCCTGCCGCCAGGCCGGCAGCGTTGGCGTGAACGGCTCGGTGATATTGCGGTTCATGTCCCACTTGACGTACGAGATCGGCGCGCTGCCGAGAACGCCGGACAGAACGCCGAACAGGTAGTCCACGACCTCGGGCCGCGACATGTCGAGCACGTACTGGTTGCGATGCTCGGTCCGGGACCGGCTCGGGATGCCGACCTCCCACTCGGGATGGGCCTCGTACAGCTTGCTGGCGCGGCTGATCATCTCCGGCTCGATCCAGAGCCCGAAGCGCAGGCCCATGGCCTCGATCTTGCCGGCCAGCGACTCCAGACCTTTGGGCAGCTTGCGCCGGTCGACCTGCCAGTCGCCGAGTGATGTCGTGTCGTCGTCTCTGCGGCCGAACCAACCGTCGTCGAGCACGAACAGTTCGACCCCGAGGTCGCGGGCGGATGCCGCGATCTCGAGCAACCTGGCCTCGTTGAAATCGAAGTAGGTAGCCTCCCAGTTGTTGATCAGGATCGGTCGCGGCTTGTCGCGCCACGCCCCCCTGGCCAGGCGGGTCCGGAAGAGGTCGGCGTAGGCCTGGCTCATGCCGTCGAGCCCGCCGGCCGAGTAGACCAGAATCGCTTCCGGCGTCTCGAATTCGGCGCCGGGTTCGAGGAACCAGGAGAACCCGTCCGGGTTGATGCCGATCCTGACTCTGGTCGATCCGAACGGTTCGACCTCCGTCTCCGCCAGGAAGTTGCCCGAGTAGACCAGGCTGACGCCGATGACGTCGCCCTGGTCCTCCGTGGCAGCCGGCCGGGCCAGGGCGATGAACGGGTTGTGCTGGGAGCTCGACGCACCCCGGACGCTGGACACGGACTGGCGGCCAGGACGCAATTCGCGGCGATCGACCTGGCGCTCCCGCGCCCACTCCCCGTTGAGGGTGATGAGGTCCCAGCCGGCATCGGGCGCGTCGAGCGAGGCGCTCATGACGGAACGGACGATGAGAGGCGACTGCCCTCGATTGACGAGGCGCGCGCCGCGAACGACCAGCGGCCGGTTGCGGTAGATGGTGTATCGAAGCTCGACTTCGAGGCCGCTGACCGTGTCGGCCAGCACTACCTCGAGCGTCTCGGCCTCGCCGCCGACTTCGACGTAGGTCGACGGCAATCCGGTCAGGGCCGGCTTGCCCGGCATGACTCGATGGCTCTTGTAGCGGAGGTCCAGGACGGTCGAACCGTCGGCCTGCTCCGCGACCAGCGCCGGAACCCGATAGTCGCCACTGCCGCCCGTCGGATACTCGAGCGCGACAGGCTCGCCCAGCTTGTTGGAGAAGCCCAGGAATTCCGCCGGCCCCAGATACCCGTACGACACGTCGTCGGCCAGGGCCGCGCCGAAATGCAGATGACCCAGCCAGCCATTGTCCAGCACCCGCATCACATAGCTGATCGATTCGCTATGGAGGTGAAACTGCTGGGATTGGGGATTCCAGGATATCGGCATCGTCGGCTCCGCTGGCATCAGGTACGAAGTGGACGGGGTCGCAACTCCGCCGAAGAACCGCGGGACCGGCACAAAGGCCGGCCCCGGTCGGATCGTCGCCCGCGCGGATCAGCCCGGCGTGGCGTGTTGTGGCGTCAACCCTTGGTAGAGCCGAGGGTCAAGCCGCGAACGAATTGCTTCTGCAACAGGATGTAGACCACGATCGTCGGGATCGCGACCAGCACGGAGCAAGCCGCCAGGAGGTTGTAGTCCGTGAAGAACTGTCCTTGAAGGTTGTTCAGCGCTGAGGTGATAGGACGCTTGTCGCCCTTGCTGATGAGCAGCAAGGCCCAGAAGAAGTCGTTGTAGATGAACGTGAACTCCAGCGTCGCCAGAGCGGCCAGAGCCGGCTTGCAAAGGGGCAGGATGACATTCCACCAGATCCGGAAGACGGACGCGCCGTCGACCATGCCAGCTTCCGTCAGCTCCTTGGAGAGCGTCTTCATGTAGTTGCTCAACACGAAAATGCAGAAGCCCATCTGGAAGACGACGTGGATCAGCAGGATGCCTATCAACTGGTCGTACAGGACACCGTTGTCGCTCAGGGTATCCGGCAGCGGCAAGGCCAGGTAGAGCTGGTACAGCGGCACGATGATGACCTGTTGTGGAAGCAAGTTGCCTGCCACGAACACGATCAGGATCGCCCGGTTGAAGCGCCAGTTGAACTTGGAACATGCGTACGCGACCATCGACGCGATCAGCAGCGTCAGGATCACGCCCGGAATGACGATGGCGAGTGTCTGGATGTAGTTGCGCGCCAGATCGCCCTGCGTCCACGCGTCGAAGAAGTTCTGCAGGGAGAGCGAGCGCGGCCAGCTGACATAGCCGTTGAGGGTCGTATCCGCGAATGAGCGGAGCGACATGTAGACGGCCCACAGGATGGGGAACATCCACAAGGCCGCCATCGAGATCAAGAAGGTGTGCAGCGCAATTCGCCCCCAACGGATCTTCCGGCGGCGAGGCGCGGGCGTCACGGCGGCGCCATAGGGGGTCAGCGTGGCGCTCGTCATACTGCTGTGTCCTCCTTCATCACGCGGCTGAGGAAGATCACGATCGGAACCAGCGAGATGGCAAGCAACACCACGGCAATAGCCGAGCCGAAGCCAGTCCGGTTGGCCTCACTGATGCTGTTGTTTGTGATCAGCACCGACAACAGCTCCAACCCGTTCTTGCCCTGGTTGATGATGTAGACGATGTCGAACGCGCGTAGCGACTCGATCGTGGTGATGACCACGATGACGACGTTGATCGGCATCATGACCCAGAAGACGACATGGATGAAGGTCTGGAAGCCGTTCGCGCCATCGATTGACGCGGCTTCACGGAGCGATGGGTCGACGCTCTTCAGCCCCGCGAGATAGAGGACCATGATGTAGCCGACGTGTCGCCAGCTAGCCGCGACCAGCACCGCCCACAGATTGATGGTCGGGTCCCCCAGCCAGTCCGGCGTGGTCAGGTTCATGCTGCGCAGGACGCTGTCGATGAAGCCGTTGTCCTGCGAATACTGCAGCTCCCAGATGAGGCCGATGACCGCCAGCGACAGAACGACCGGGAGATAGAAGACGGACTGGTAGATCCGCGTCCCCTTCATCTCGCGGTCCAGCAGGACCGCGAGGAACATCCCCAGCGGCGTGGCGATCAGCATGAGAACGGCGAACCACAACACGTTGTGCTTCAGGCCCTCCCAGAAGGGCGGGTATGAACTCCACAACGTCTCGTAGTTGCCGAGCCCCACGAAGTTGTTCGCGGTCAGGGGCTGCGTGTTCCGCCAGTCCGTGAAGGACAGGGCGATCGACACGATGGCCGGGCCCCAGATGAGTAGGAGGTCGAGCAGCAGCGGGATGCCGACCATGAGGAGGAGGATCGTCTTGTCCCTGCGCGTCAGCACCGAGTAGCGCCGCCGCCGCCGCCGGGACGCGACCGCCCCCGGCCGGCCGGCAGAGCCGGCCAGGTCGGGGGCGGTGTTTTCGCGTACTTGCGTCATCGAGATAGCAGTTTAGCGAAAGGCTTGCCCTTTGTTCTACCGGACTAGGAAACTGGCCCCAGCGAGTCCCAGAAGGACTGGATCTGCGTCATGAGGCCGGGCAGGTCCTGGTTCGGGTTGGCGATGAACTTGAGCAGGAAGTTCTGCATTCCGTTGGGGCCTGCGAAGTCGGGTCGGGTGTCGCGATCGAGGAACTGGGTGATCTTCTGCGCGGCACCGATCAGCTCGACGGCCTTCTTCTGGAGTGCGTTGTACTTCGAGGTGTCGGCGTCCTTGGCGGCCGCGACGTTGCTCGGGTCGGCAGCGACGTAGATGTCCTGCGCCGCACCGGTGCCGAGGAAGCCGACGAACGCCTTGGCGTTGACCTGCTCCTGGCCCGGCTGACCGGCCGCGCTCTTGGCGGCGACCATGAACCCGTCGATCGGGGCGTCCAGGGCCTTCTCGGCGTCGAACGCGGTCCCAAGGCTCGGGTACGGGAAGAAGTCCAGGTCGTCCAGGGTCGCCTGGTCAACGGCCAGGAACTGCTGCGACACGAACATGCCGAGCAAGTACATGCCGGCCTGCTTCTTGACGAGGGCCTGAGCGGCATCCTGCCAGATTCGACCACCGGCGCCAGTCTGGTGGTAGGGCATCAAGTCCTTCCACAGATTGAAGACGGCGACGACCTTCGGGTCGGTCCACTTCTGCTTGCCGGCCATGAGGTCGACATGGAACTGGTAGCCGTTCTGCCGGAGGTTGAGGATGTCGAAGGTGCCCATGGCCGGCCAGCCATCCTTGTCGCCGAAGGCGATCGGGATGATCTTGTCGCCCTGCATCTTCACGCAGAGGGCCTTGAGCTCGTCGAGGGTAGTCGGAATGGTGTAACCCTTGTCGGCGAACAGGCTCTTGCGGTAGAAGACGGCCCACGGGTAGTTGTAGATGGGGACGAAGTACTGGTGGCCGTCGTCGCCCGTCGATCCGACCTTGAAGGCGTCGGAGTAGTTGGACGTGAGGGTCGCCCAGACGTCGTCGATCGGAACCGCGTAGCCCTGGGCTGCGAAGAACCGCATCCGGAAGCCGGAGAACCAGGTGAAGACCTCGTCCGGCTTACCGCCGAGGTACGACGTGATCTGATTCTGGAAGGTGCCGTGGTCAACGGTGTTGACCGCGACCGTGACCTTGGTCTTGGCCGTGAAGGCGGCGGCCATGTCGGCCATGGCCTTCTTGGGCACGGCGTCGGAGTAGTTGGAGCCGAGAGTAACGCTACCGCTCGGGCCCATCGTGGGAGCCACGGTCGGAACCGGGGTCTCGCCACCAGCGGTGGTGGGAGCCGGGGTCGCCGGCGGGGTCGGGGTCGCCGAAGTTCCACAGGCGGCGATGACGGCCGGCAGAACGGTAAGTCCGGCTGCGCCGATGAGACCCTTCTTGAGGACCTCTCGCCTAGTAACCTGCCCGGCGCGCGTGGATTCTTCCATAGAGCGCTCACTCCTCCCTTCACGGCCGCTGAAAGCGGTCGTGGTTCAACAAGAACCAACAGGACGGATGGATTGTCTGTCGCTGCAAGCCCACATGTCAAGGGCCTAACACATGCTCTACGTGCGATTATGGTGGAAAACGTTGACTTGACGGTATCTCTGCGGCAGGATGAAAGCGGCGGGAGTCAGCGCCTGACGCTGCGCGAAGGCGCGAGGCCTTGAGTTCGGCCGCTGGACTGCCATAGATGGAACGTGATGCGGCGCCACTGGGCGGCACCGGGTCGGCAGGGAGCAAGCGAGCAAGGATGCACTCGGACACAACCGAACGAGCGGAGTCGGCAGCGGCCCTGGAGACGGCCACCAGGCGGCCGGCTCTCGCCCGCCAGCGCCAGACCCTGATACTCGAGCGCGTGCGCGAGCAAGGCGCCGTGCGCGTCGCGGACCTCGTTCGGGATCTGGGCGTGTCCGACATGACAGTCCGCCGCGATCTCGAGACCCTTCACGAGCGAGGGCTGATCGAGAAGGTCCACGGGGGGGCAGCAGCGATCGAGGGAAGCTCCCTGTTCGAGCCCGGCTTCACTGTGAAGTCGAGCTTGATGCAGCGCGAGAAGAGCGCGATCGCCGGTTACGCCGCCGGCCTGGTGACGCCCGGCACGGCAATCGCAATCTCCGCCGGAACCACGACCTACGCGCTGGCTCGCAAGCTCATCGACTGCCCGGGCCTCACGGTGCTGACGAATTCCGTGCCCGTCGCCGACGTCCTGTACAAGGATGGTCGGGCAGATCAGACAGTCATCCTGAGCGGCGGCGTGCGCACTCCCTCCGATGCTCTTGTCGGGCCGTTCGCCGTCGAAGTCATACGGTCACTGCACGTCGACACGGTCTACCTCGGCAGTCACGGCATTGACGCCAGAACGGGCCTCACCACGCCGAACATCCTCGAATCAGAGACGAACCGTGCCCTGGTGCAGGCCGGACGGCACCTCGTCGTCCTCGCCGACCACACCAAGTGGGGAGTGATCGGCATCAGTGCCGTCTCGCGCCTCGAGGACGCCGACGCCGTCATCACGGACGCTGGCCTCGATCCGGCCGCCAGGATGCTGATCTCCTCAGCCGTCCGGACGCTGGTCCTCGTCGACCCCGACACCGGCGCGGCCGAGGTGATCGAAGGCGGATCGCATACGTCCGCGGAAGGGGGGCAATGATGGGGGAACGCCCAGCGGGCCAGCTGCCTCTCCAGCCGCACCGCCGCTACAACCCGCTGACGGACGAGTGGCTCCTGGTGTCGGCGGACAGGACGAGCCGCCCCTGGCTTGGCCGGAGGGAATCGGCGACGTCGACGGATCTCCCCGCCTACGATCCGTCCTGCTACCTCTGTCCCGGCAACGTCCGGGTCAACGGCGACACCAACCCGAAGTACGAATCGACCTTCGTCTTCACCAACGACTTCGCGGCGCTTCGCCCCGATTCCCCCCAGGTTGCCCTCGATGACGGCCTGCTCAAGGCTGAGAGCGAGCGCGGCACGTGCCGCGTGATCTGTTTCTCGCCCCGCCACGATCTGAGCATCTCCCGAATGAGCCCGACCCAGGCGCGCCAGGTGGTCGACCTGTGGGCCGACCAGTCGGCCGAACTGGGCGAGCAATTCCGCTGGGTTCAGGTCTTCGAGAACCGGGGGGCCGCGATGGGAGCGTCGAACCCGCATCCGCATGGCCAGATCTGGGCGGGCGAAGCCCTGCCGCGCGAGGCGGACAGAGAAGACGCCAGCCAGAAACGACACTACGCGGCAAACGGGCGGTCGCTGCTGCTGGACTACGCCAGGCAGGAAGAGGGCGGCCCGCGCGTGATCGACGGAGACGACGACTGGCTGGTCGTCGTGCCGTTCTGGGCCGTCTGGCCATTTGAGGCGCTGCTGATTCCGCGCCGCCCCGTGGCCCGTATTCCCGACCTGCGCGAGGCCGAACGCGACTCTCTAGCCCGGCGGCTGACTTCGCTGTTGCATGGGTACGACACCTTGTTCTCGCAGCCTTTCCCATACTCGATGGGGTGGCACCAGGCTCCGTTCGACGGGACGGACAAACCCTACTGGCAGCTCCACGCCCACTTCTATCCACCGCTGCTGCGAGCGACGGTCCGCAAGTTCATGGTGGGTTACGAACTGCTCTCCGAACCGCAGAGAGACATTACGGCGGAAGAAGCCGCGGACCGGCTCCGGTCGGCCGTCAAGGCGAGATAGCCCAAGCCGCTCCTGCGAGCGACCGAGGGCCCAACAAAGGAGCTGGATCATGGCCGGCCTCACACCTGCACACATGCTCATCATCCTCGTGGTCGCGCTGATCGTCATCGGCCCCGGCAAGCTGCCCGAGGTTGGCGCGGCGATCGGGAAGAGCGTTCGTGAGTTCCAGAAGGCGAGCGGTGGGATACAGGACTCCGTCGCCCAGTCGCTCCCGGCCCTGCCGACGCTGCCGACCATGCCGACGCTGCAGACCCTGATCTCGCCGACGCCGCAGTCCCAGGCGCCGCAGGCTCCGGCCCAGCCCATCTACGCTCAGGCGCCCCAGGCGTCCTATCCGCCTCAGTATCCGCCTCAGTACCCGCCGCAGCAGGTCTACGCGCAGCAGGTCTACGCGCAGCAGTACCCGCCGCAGTATCAGCCGCCGCAGGCCTACTCGCCGCAGTACGCCGTCCAGGCTCCTGTCGGCGCGGCCGATCCCGCTCTGGACGGCGCCCCCGCGGTTGGCCCTCAGCCGGCCGCGGCCGAGCCCTCCAGCGCGCAGGGTTAGTCAGGAGCGCGGGATCGCTCCCACCCGCGCTTTCCCCCAACCACGGCCCGGGGCTGCCGCGAGGTTGTGGCGGCCAAACGGACGACGGAGGACTTCACCGTGACCACGGACAAGCATGGGGCCGCGTCCGCCAGGGACCGCGCCGCAGCTCTTCTCGACCGCCTTGGCACCACCGGGCCCACGCTCCTCATCCGGGCGCCGGGACGGGTCAACCTGATCGGCGAACACACCGACTACAACGAGGGCTTCGTTCTGCCCGCGGCGATCGACCTGGAAATCTGGATGGCGATCGCTCCCTGGGATGAGCCGCGAGTCGAGCTGACTTCGGCGAACCTGGGCGAAACGTGCTCCTTCGCGTTCGACGAGCTTCGCCTGGGCCGTCCGGGGCCGACCACCTGGATCGACTACGTGGCGGGCACGGCCTGGGCTATGAAGGAGGCCGGCCTGCCCGTACGGGGCTTCCGGGGCGTCTTGGATTCGACCATCCCGATAGGCTCGGGCCTCAGCTCGTCCGCGGCCATGGAGATGGCATCGACCTGGGCCCTGGCAGACCCCACCGCCGCAAGACCGGGGGTGGCGCGGATGGCGGCGATCGCCCAGCGAGGCGAGAACGCCTACGTTGGCGTCAACTGCGGGATCATGGACCAGTTCGCCAGCGCCGCCGGCGAAGCCGGGCGCTGCCTCCTGATCGACTGTCGAGTGAACGAGTTCAAGTCGGCCCCGATGCCGGACGGCCTTTCGATCGTCGTCTGCGACACCGGCTCACCCCGCCGTCTGAGCGGCTCCGAATACAACACCCGGCGCTCCGAGTGCGAGGAGGGCGTCAAGATCATCGCCGAGCACGAAGTCGGGGTTAAGAGCCTGCGGGACGTGGATCCCGCGATGCTGGCCCGCAACCGCAGCCGCCTTCGGGATGAAGTGGCTCGGCGCTGCGAGCACGTCGTGGAGGAGGATGCTCGGGTCATGCAGACCGTGGCCGCGATGGCAGCCGGCGATCTCGACGAGGTCGGCAGACTGTTTGCCGCCTCCCACGCCTCGCTTCGCGATCTCTACGAGGTCAGCTCCGCGCCCCTCGACGCCATGGTGGATGTCGCCACCGGCGTCCCGGGCGTCGTAGCCAGCCGAATGACCGGGGCCGGATTCGGAGGCTGCACGGTCAACCTGGTTCGGCACGGGGCCGAGGAGGCTCTGCGCGAGAGGGTCATGGCCGAGTACCCGGGGCGCACGGGCCTCACGCCGCGAGTGTTCGTTGCAGCGGCAGTGGACGGCGCCGGCCTCATGACTCCGCCCGTCGTCTAGCGCCGGGATGGCATTCTCACCGGGACGGCCGGTCCGGGGCTGGACCGCGGGCTCAGTCAGCGCGCGCCGCGGTCTGTCCGGCGGAACCGTCATACTTCTAGCCGCGCCCGCGGGGCTCGGCTCGGCCGACCCACCGGACCTCACACCAACGCGCCGTTCATGGGATTGAGTATGGAACCGGACGCTCGACTGTCCGCAACGGCATCGACGGGAATGCAGCCGGCGGTGCCGGCTGAAGCGCCGGAGGCCCCGCGCCGGCGGTTCCGGTTCGGGCTGCCCTTCAGGAAGGGCGGCGGCGACAAGGGGCCCGCCAAGGGCGAGTTGAGCTGGGGCGGCCACCTGATCGAGCTGCGCAACCGCCTCTACATCGCGGCCCTGTCACTGCTGCCGGGCACGATCCTGGGTTTTGTCTTCTCCGGCCCGATCATCCACTTCCTGCGGTCGCCGCTGCCGACCAGCCAGCCGCTCGAGGCGCTGGGCCTGACCGACGCACTGACGATCCAGCTCCAGGTCGCCATGGTGGTCGGCGTCATCGTGGCCATGCCGGTCATCCTGTACCAGTTCTGGGCGTTCATCTCGCCCGGGCTGACCCCCGCCGAGCGGTCGGCGGCGAGGCCGTGGGTTCCGATGGCGATGCTCTTCTTCGCTTTCGGGGTCGGCGTCGCGTACACCATCCTCCCCTACGCCACAGGCTTCCTCTACAAGTTCCAGAGCGACGACATCCACATCCTCCTGACCGCCGACGCCTACTTCAGCTTCGTGTCGTCGCTCTTCATCGCCTTCGGTTTGATCATGGAGTTCCCGATCGTCCTGGTGCTGCTGTCGAAGGTGGGCATAGTCAGCTCGGCCCTGCTGCGCCGAAACCGGCGCACGGGCCTGCTGATCGCGGTGGTCGTCTCAGCCCTCGTCACGCCCGGCGCCGACTTCGTGAGCCCGCTGGTGATGTCCACGATCCTCTACGGGCTGTTCGAGGGCTCCATCCTGCTGATCAGGATGAACGGGCGCTAGAGCCCCTCCGGACCCGGACCCTCGGCGGACTTGCGTTTGCCGCGCTGGCCGGCCGTGCGCCGCCGGGAGGCCTGGCCGGACTTGGACTCGCCGCCGAGCACGTCCGCATAGGGCGCCAGAACCTCATCGCGCGACCAGACGCCTTCGATGATGCGCTGCACTTTGTCGTCTGGGCAGGACGCCAGGAGAGGCACCTCGTCCACGTCTCGGACCGTCGCTCGCGCAAGCGCATGCGGGAACCGGCCCCACGGCTCGACGGCGTTGGCGACATAACCTTCGACGCTCAGATCCTTGTACTCGGGGAAGTTCCACGTCTGCCAGGCAGTCCTGAAGTCCTCGGAATGGATCTCGAGCCACGTCCCGAAGTCAACGTGCGAGCCGTCGTCCAGCTTCACCTGGAGGACGACGCGCAGGAAGAAGCCAACGTTCTTGATCGCCAGGAAGGGATCGTCGCCCCAGGTGTCGAGGAGCTCGGGCGGGATCTCGTGGTAGACGTCCGGCATGGCGAAGGTAATCGCGATCGCCTGTCCGGCGGCGTCGGTCCGCCGGCGCGTGGCGTCAACTTCGGTTGGTGCACTCAACTCGGCCATGATCCTCCTGCCTGTGGTGGCGCGGCGACCGGCGCCAGCACGCGACCGGTCCAGGTAGCCCGCCCAATGGTATCGCGCCGTGAGGATCCGATGGGGATCGCGGGGTTCAGCAGGAGGAGTCGACGGACGCTCATACTTCCGGGAACGCGGCTTATTCCGCGGCACGGCGAACTCGGAGGGCGCCATGGGCGTTTTGACTGCCGAAGAGATTCAGAAGGCTCTGGCCGCCGACTCGGCCGCGTGGGCGCGGGAGCATCTGGCTGGCGACGTGGTCGGCTGGCTGACCACGGTGGCGCCGGACGGACGCGTTCAGAGCTCCCCCATCTCGTTCCTATGGGACGGCGAGACGATCCTCTTCTACAGCAAGCCCGACACCCCCAAGCTCCGGAACATCGCCGCGCACCCGCAGGTCTCGTTCAACCTGAACTCGGACCGGTACGCCGATTGCGTCCTGGCGATCGAGGGCACGGCGGCCATCGATGAGGGCGCGGAACCCTCAGACGTCCACGCCGCCTACGCGGCCAAGTACCACGAGCCGCTGGCGCACTGGAAGATGGACGAGGCCCAGACGGCGCGCGAGTTCTCGGTGCCGGTCCGGATCACGCCGACGCGAATTCGGGCCTGGTAGGGCCCGGGGGAGCGGCTCCGGAACTGCGTTGGGCGGGGCCACGGGGCGGGGCACGGGGCGGAGCCACGGGACGGAGCCACGGGGCGGGGCCACGGGGCGGAGCCACGGCTCCCCGCGGTGCCGCGGGGCGGTTCCACTCCCCTACCTGGCTGCCTCGCGCAGCCGCTCGACGACGAACGGAGGCTCTAGGCTGGCGAGCAGCCAGCCGGCGCGCGGGCCGTTGGTCCGGCCCAGGAAGGCCGCGTAGAGGGCGCCGAAGGCGCGGCCGCTCGGCAACTCGGCCTCGGCCGCCACTCGGAAGATGATCGCCTGCCACGCGTCGCCGGAGCGTGGCTTCTCCGCCTCGGCGGCCGATGCCAGGGCTTCTAGATAGCCCTTCTGGTCGGCCTCGAGAGTCGCGGCGAGATCCGGGAGGGCGTCGCGGCGAACGGCCAGTCGGGCTCGTTCTGGGGCATACGACTCGAGCCAGGCGCGGGCAGAGGCCGTCCTTTCGGTCAGCATCGCCGTCTCTCGCGCGTCGAGCGGCGCGCCCTTCTCGGCCTCCATCCGTTCCGGGATGTCGACGCCGGGGATCTGCAGCAACAGCGACAGATGTGCGAAGGCGGGCCGGAAGGCCGAGGCGGCAGCCGCCACGTCGGGCACGGAGCCGTCGGCGCCGGCCAGCAGCGAGTAGGCGAACAGGCGGTCGTAGTCGGCCGGCAGCTCGCCCTTGACTTCCTTGCCGGCAGTGGCGGCGCCGATGCGGTCGAACTCGTCGAAGAGGCGCGGGATCGTCTCGCCCTCGGGGTCGAAGTCGATGACCTGGCTGGGGCGAGGGCGCAGGAACAGGAAACGCAGCTGCTCGGGCGGCAGCACTTCGGCGATCGTGTGCGCGGCGGCGCCCTGGCCGCGGGACGTGGACATCTTCTTGCCGCCGACGTTGAGGAACTCGTAGGCGACGTTGCGCGGCGGTTCGACTTCGAATACTTCGCGGCTGATGGCGTCGGATCGGTCGCGCGAACCGCCGGCAGTCGCGAGGTCTTTGCCACAGCCCTCGATCGTCACGCCGAGCAGGCCCCACTTCGCCGCCCACTCCAGGTTCCAGGGCAGCTTGGCCTGCCCGCCCAGAGGCGACACGCGCCCGGAGTGACCGCAGCCCATGGCCCACGAGACCATGTCCGGCTTGCACGTGTAGGCGACCGTGGAGCCATCCCAATCGGTGGCGTACGTGGTCCCGATCTTGCCGCACTGCTCGCAGATGACCTGGATCGGCAGCCAGTTGCTGGAGCGTTCGACGTGGCTGACGCGCAGGTAGATGTCCCGGACCCGGTCGGCACGATCGAGCGCCAGGCGGACGTACTTGTCCATCTTGCCGGCCGCGTACAGCTCGCTGACCCAGTAGAAGTCGGGCTTGATCCCGAGCGGCTCGAACGTCCGGAAGAAGATCTCGCCGACGAAGTGGCGGGCGTAGCTCGCGGCCGCGCTGCCTTCCGGCGCCGGTACGCGCGAGAGCGGCGCGCCCATGTACTTCTCGACCGCGTCCGGCGTCAGGAGCGCCTGCGAATCCATGGCGTCCATGTCGTCGACGCCGTAGAGGAACTTCGACTCGACGCCGGCGTTGCGCAGGGCCCGCTGGATGGCGTCGTGCAGGACGACGCCGCGCAGGCTGCCGACATGGACCGTGCCGGAGGGCGACTTGGAGTCGTTTACGACCTGGGCGCCGGCACCGATGACGGAGGCGGCCAGCTCGTCGGCCCAGTACATGACGGCCCCCCGATCAGCGGATTTCGAGGATCTTGTAGGAGAAGTCCCCGGCCGGAACGTGGACTACGACCGACTCGCCCTTGCGCTTGCCCAGCAGGGCTCGCCCGACCGGCGACTCGTTCGAAATCTTGCCGTCTCGCGGGCTGGCCTCGGTCGAACCGACGATCGTGAACGACTCCGCCCCGTCGGCGCCCTCGACCTTCACCGTCGAGCCGATCTGGACGTGATCCGTCGAGTGGGTGCCCTCGATGATGGTGGCGTTCTTGATCAGCCCCTCGAGGCGCTGGATCTGCCCTTCGACGAACGCCTGCTCGTTCTTGGCGTCTTCGTACTCGGCATTTTCGGCCAGGTCGCCGTGCTCCTTGGCGTCGTGGATGCGCTGCGCGATCTCGGCTCGGCGCTCGTTTATGAGCTGCTCGAGATCTGTTCGGAGCTTGGTGAGGCCCTCTTCCGAGATGTACTGAGTTTTGTTGTTCACGAGGGGCTCCGTTGCGGTCGATCGGCGGAGAAGGCGGGCCCGGCGGCCCGCTACAAGACCGAGATAAGGAAAAGAACTCCAGGCACGCCGCGTGCGGCGTCCTGAAGTTCGGCCGGCGCGTATCCTAGCCGCCCCCCTCTCCCGTGTCAAAGAGAACGGTGCCGGAATAGCGGATCGATCGGCGGGCTCGAGCGGCCGCCGGCGCCCAGGCCGGGCGTGGAGACGTCCGAGCGGGGCGCAGGTCCCGGCCGTGACGGGCCGAACGGGCCGGGCCGTTGGCGCGATCCGGCGGGCCACCATTCGAATTGATTAGCACCTAGGTCCCGAACGGGGAGGGACCTATGAGCACTGGCAATCTGAAGCCAGACTGGGCATTCTTGCTTATAGAACGACATCGACCAGGCCCCGCCGCTCGGAATCCTCCCTCCTCCTCCCCGAGCGCCGGGGCCGGGTCATTTAACGGGTCACCCCCGTCGCCCGGCCCGACGTCGAGAGAGGGCTTGCGAAGTCGCTCTACTGGCCCAACGACATCAGCCGGCCGCGAATGCGCTGCATCGACATCCGGTCCCCGAAAGCGATGAAGACCGTGTCGTCGCCGGCGATGCTGCCGACCACTTCGGGCCAGCGCGTTCGATCGAGGGCCGCTGCGATCGCGTGAGCCGATCCGGGTAGCGTCTTGATGACCAGGAGAAGCCCGGCCTCTCGAACCTCGACCGGCAGCTCCTGCAGCAGGTGGCGCAGCCTCTCCTCGCCGGTGCTTTCGGCTTCGGTCACCCGGGCCGGCACGACGTAGGCCTGGACGCCGTCTCGATTGGCCTTGAGCAAGCCCAACTCGGCCACGTCGCGGCTGATGGTGGCTTGGGTGGCCCTGAAGCCGCGGTCCTGTAGCGCGACGGCCAGCTCCTGCTGGGTCCGAATCGGTCGCTGGCCCAACAGGTCGCGAATCTCGCGCTGGCGCAGCTGCTTCATCACTTCCACCAACGAACCCCTCCCAAGAGTCGAAGTGCTGGCTTCAGGTGGCCGTCGTCACGCACCGTGCGGCGACAGCAGAACCGCGAATACGGCTGCGGCGAGGACGACGCGGTAGGCGACGAACGCCGTCATCGACTGCCGGCGCAGGAACGCGAGCATGAACTGAATGGCCAGAATGCCGGAGATAGCCGCCGCCATGAAGCCGATGAGCATCAGGCGCAGCTCGGGGGTGACGCCGGCTTCTCCAGTGATCAGCTTGCGGCCTTCCCAGGCGCCCGCCCCGGCGACCACCGGGGTGGCCATCAGGAACGAGAAGCGGGCCGCGGCCTCGCGGTTCAAGCCCATGAAAAGGCCCGAGGCGATGGAGATGCCCGAGCGGCTGATGCCGGGGAAGAGCGCTAACACCTGGGCGATGCCAATTCCGAGAGCCCCGCCGAACGTCAGCGACTCCATCTCGCGGACCTTGCTCCCCCAGCGATCGGCGAGCCACAAGATGGCAGCTCCGATGCACAACATGACCGCGACCTGGGCGGGGCGGCGGATCGAGCTTTCGATGACGTCGGAGAAGATGGGGCCGACGAGGACGGCCGGGATCGTCGAGACGACGAGCAGCCACGCGAGCCTGCGATCCGGGTCGTCGCGGAGGGACCGGTCGCGGATGCTGGCCAGCCCGGCGGGGACCAGGGCCACCCAGTCGCGCCAGAAGTAGACCAGAAGGGCCAGCAGCGTGCCCATGTGGAGCATGACGCTGAACGCCAGCGAGTCGATGAAGGGGTCCGACCAGCCGAACGCGGCCGGGACGAGGATCAGGTGCCCTGAGCTCGAAACGGGAATGAACTCCGTCAGCCCCTGAACGAGACCCATGATCAACGCCTGGATTGACAGGTCCACGGGCTCTCCTCAACTGCAGCTCATGATGGGTTGGAAGATGACGGCGACTCGGCGGCCGCGGGTCGTCGTGGGTGCCGACCGGTTAACCAGATTGCGGTGGCGCCGCGCGGCGCCACCGGATCGTAACGGTACCGGTCTCAGCGGGCCGGCTGTCGAGGTTCGTGGGCCGGCAGATGAGAGCCGCCGGCCCACGTGAGCGATCCAGGATTAGCGGATGAAGAGCGGGGCCATCACCAGGGTGATGGTGGCCAGCAGCTTCACGAGAACGTGGAGCGATGGGCCGGCGGTGTCCTTGAACGGATCGCCGACGGTGTCGCCGACGACCGCGGCCGCGTGAGCATCGGTCTTCTTGCCGAGCACGTTGCCGTTGTCGTCCTTGAGATGACCGGACTCGATGTACTTCTTGGCGTTGTCCCACGCGCCGCCACCGTTGTTGAGGACGGTGGCAAGGAGGACGCCGGCGATTGTGCCGACCATCAGCAAGCCCGCGACGGCCTCGTAGCCGAGGAGGATGCCGACGATGACCGGGGTCGCGACGGCGACGATGCCCGGAAGCATCATCTCGCGGAGCGCGGCTCGGGTCGTGATGTCGACGACACGGGCGTAGTCCGGCCGGCCGGTGTAGTCCATGATCCCGGGGATCTCGCGGAACTGGCGTCGGACTTCGACGATGATCGCCTGAGCGGTCGTGCCGACTGCGCGGATGGCCAGTGAGCTGAAGAAGTAGACGAGCATCGCGGCGATCAGGGCCGCCACGAAGACGTCTACGTTGGCCAGGTTGACCGAGGTCATGAGGCCTTGAGCAGCGGTTCGGGTGCCGGCCTCGATCTGACGGCCGAGGATGAGGTTGACTTTGTCGATGTAGGCCGAGAAGAGGAGGAACGCAGCCAGGGATGCCGACGCGATGGCGTAGCCCTTGGTCAGCGCCTTGGTCGTGTTGCCGACGGCGTCGAGGCGGTCGGTGATGTCGCGGGCGCCGGCCTCGGCGCGGCTGAACTCGGCGATGCCGCCGGCGTTGTCCGTGATGGGGCCGAAGGTGTCCATGGCCAGAACGTAGGCGCAGGTCATGAGCATGCCCATGGTGGCGACGGCGGTGCCGAAGATGCCACCCACCGCGCCAAGCCCGGAGTGGGCGCCGAGCCAGTTGCTGGCCAGGAGGGCGATGCCGATGGTGATGGCCGTGACGGCCGTGGTCTCGAAGCCGACCGCCATTCCGGCGATGATGTTCGTGGCCGGACCGGTCTTCGAGGCTTCGGCGATCTCACGAACCGGCCGGAAGCTGCCCGCGGTGTAGTACTGGGTGATGTAGACGAAGGCGATGCTCGTGGCCAGGCCGACGACGCCGCAGCCGAAGAAGTAGACCCAGGTCGGGATGTTGTTGTCGCCGGTCGCGCCGCTCGTGTTCATCATGACGTTGGTCACAAAGGCCAGAGAAATGGCGCTCAGGATCGTGGTGACCCAGTACCCTCGGTTGAGGATATTCATCGGGTCCTCCGTCTCCTTGCCGCGGATGAAGAACATCGCGACGATCGTGGAGACGAGACCGAAGGCACGGATGACGAGCGGGAAGAAGATCCAGGCCGTCGGATTTGGCCAACCGGCCTTGAGGGCCAGGGCGTAGACGCCCACGCCCAGGATCATCGCGCCGATGTTCTCGGCGGCGGTGGACTCGAAAAGGTCGGCGCCGCGGCCGGCGCAATCGCCGACGTTGTCGCCTACCAGGTCCGCGATGACGCCCGCGTTACGTGGGTCGTCTTCGGGAATCCCGGCTTCAACCTTGCCGACCAGGTCGGAGCCGACGTCCGCGGCCTTGGTGTAGATACCGCCGCCCAGCTGGGCGAACAGGGCCACGAAGCTGGCGCCGAAGCCGTAGCCGACGATCAGGAACGGGGCATCTTTGGTGCCGCTCGCGGTGTCAAGTCCGCCGTTGATCGCGAAGATCGACCAGACACCGAGGAGCGACAGGGCGACGACCAGGAAGCCTGAAACCGCGCCACCCCGCATCGCAACTTGAACTGCCTCGACGAGGCTGCGCCGAGCGGCGGAGGCAACGCGGACGTTGGCCTTGACGCTGACGAGCATGCCGATGATCCCGCAGGCCATCGAGCAGGCAGCGCCGATCAGGAAGGCTCCGCCGGTGCGAAAACCGATGTCGACGCCGGTGTGCGACGTGTCGGCGACGGTCGCAGTCTCGAGCAGCGAGATGATCGCGAAAATGACGATCGATCCGGCCAGCGCCAGCAGACCGATGGTCGTGTACTGGCGCTTGATGAACGCGACCGCGCCCTCGTTGATCGTCGCGGAGACGTCCATCATCTCCTTGGTCCCGGTGTCGCGGGACAGAACGTCACGAGCGAGGTAGATGGCGAACGCAACCGCCAGGAGCCCTGCGATCGGGATGAACCATTGGAGCACTTCTGGGTTCATGAGGGGAGAGCTTCTCCTTCAGCTAGCGGGCGCGGGGGGAAGCGCAGCGGGACGGACGCGCCTCCGGGAAATCGGCCCTCTTTCGGACGTGGCTGCATACTCGGGCCGCGCGGAGTGTATCAACGGCCAGAATGGCGGGTCAAACTGCGAAAGGGCCCCCGATTTATGCACCCGGGAGGACAGAGGACGGGCCTGAGGGCTCGCCGAACCGGGACCTTCGGCCCGCGCGGCGGAGCGGCCGGCGCGGTTCTAGGGGAGCCAGCGCGGATACGTCCCGTCCGGCGCCAGGTTCGTCAGCTGGGTCCCGTCGGCGAGAATCGTCCAGATTCCGCCCGAAGTCTCGAGGCCACGCGTTCCCACCCGGTCGAAGACCAGGACCGAGCCGTCCGGCGAGAATGAGGGCGAGCCGTCGCTCCAGGTGGGGTCGGACGTCAACAGCCCGGACGTCGGCGCCTCGGGCGAGACCGCGAACGAGAGGTGGGCCGAGCCGTCCGAGGCGCGGACGACGAAGGCGACGCGGCCCTGGTAGTCGATGGCCAGGTCGCTGATGGCCGAACCGACAACCTTCGTGGCGCCGTCCAGGGTTACGCGATAGATCGACCAGGTCGCGCCGTCCGGTGTCGCGGCCGCGTAGAACGCGCTCTTCTCGGCGTCCCAGATCGGCCGGGAATTGCCGTGCAACGGCAGAACAATGGCCGGGGTGGCCCCGCTCGTGTCCACCAGCTCGAGGAGCGAATCGCTGCCCCGGACGAGCAGCATCTGCTGGCCACCGGGTGACATGGCGGCGCGCGGCGACCAGGCCGGCGCCCCGGGAGAGCCCGTCAGCCCGTCGCCGGCGATGTCCACGCTGCCGAGCGGCGGTGCTCCGTCAGTTGTCACCTGGGCAACTTCGGCTCCGGTCAACGTCGGGATGCGCCAGTAGCCCAGGTCCACGCCCGCGGCGTCACGCCGTCCGACCACGACGGCAGTCCCGTCGGGCGTGAACTGAGGTGCGTATTCGAACAGCCCGCCACCCGTCAGCGTCTTCACGTGGTCGCCGCCGATCGTCATCCGCTTCACGATGCCGCCTGCCGAGAAGGCGATCGAACTGCCGTCTCCGCTCACGTCGAAGCCGCTGATGGGCACCAGTTCAGAGGTGATCTCGCGCTGGTTCGATCCGTCCGGGTTCATCATCCAGACGTTGGCCACACCGGCCCGGTCGGACAGAAAGACGATCTGATTCTGACCGCTGGCGGCTGGTTCGCCGGTCGTGAACGTCCAGGACTGGCGCGGGGCAGCATCGCCGTCCGTCCGGCGGACGCCGGAACCCACTGTCACCTGGTACGTGGTGTGGGCGGCGAGTGGGTTGTCGGGCGTGAAGACCAGCACATTCTGGCCGGCGGCACCCCCGGAGGCCGGGTCGGTCGGCGCGGACAAGCGATCATCGGGCAGGCTGACGAGCGCGATCTTGCCGCTCACCGGAGGCGTCAGGGTTATCGAGTCGGCGATGGACGTGGGGTCGATCGGCCTGTCGTAGGCGACGGCGATCGGCGTGTGGACGCTGACCCCGGCGACGTTGGGCGTCGGCACCAGGGAGGCCACGCGCAGGCCCATGTCGACGGTGACGAAACTACTCACGAACGGCGCGAGCTTCGTGCCGTCCGTGTCGATGGCCGCGCCGGAGATCTGGATCTTGTACAGCGTCGAGAACGACAACGGGTGGTTGGGCACGAGTGTGAGGACCGGCCCTTTCCAGGATGCGGTGAACGGCGCGTCCGGCTCGATGGTGATGGCGTGGAGCACCTTTTGAACATCCATCAGGCGGTCGAAAGTGATCTCGATCGGGGCGTCGACGGCGACGCCCATCTGTCCCAGGGCCGGTGACACGAGTTCTACCTTCGGCGGCCCGACGGTCGTGAAGGTCATCTCGGAGGTCTTGTTCTGGCTGTTGCCCGCCATGTCCTCGACGCCCGCGCCGATGTGGACCTTGAACGTGGCCGAGAGGGGTAGCTTCGACGAGGGGGTGAAGATAAGAGTGGTCCCCTGCCAGTGGAACGACCCGGGCACGTGCGGTTCCATCGAGAAGGCCCGCTGGGCGGTGTCCTCGTTGACCTCTTCGGAGAACACGACATCAACCGAGGTAAGCGTCATCGCATTGCCATCGGGGCCGGGGAGGCTCAGCTTGATTTGATAGCTGGGCGGCACGCGATCCACCGTCGTGGCGTTGTAGAGAACGACCGCGACGAGGACAAGACCCGCGATCGGCGCCAGCGCCCGGATGAATCGACCGCTGCTCAGCCAGCCGAGACGGTCAACTTCCACAGGGCAGGACGATAGCACAGCCCCTATACTCGCGAGCTTGTGAGGCGCAGAACACTTGGCTGTCTGTTCGAACTGCTCGAGACGCTGCTGCTGACGTTGATCATTTTCATGGTCGCGCAGCTGTTCGTCGCTCAGCCGTACCAAATTCAGCAGCAGTCCATGGAGAACACGCTGATGCCGGATCAGTACGTTCTCGTGGACAAGCTGACGCCGCGTTTCGATGGCTACCACCGCGGCGACATCGTCGTCTTCAACCCGCCGACCCAGTGGAGCCTCCCCGCAGGCACGCCCTTCATCAAGCGCGTCATCGGCGTCGGCGGCGATACGGTCGACATCCACGACGGCCGCGTCTTCGTCAACGGTCAGCAGCTCGACGAGCCGTACCTGTTCGAGGACCAGCCAACCGACCCGACCAGCGACACCAATACCTGGAAGGTGCCCAAGGACCAGCTTTTCGTCATGGGCGACCACCGCGCCGAGTCGCAAGACTCGCGGGACTTCGGGCCAATCGAGAAGTCGAGCGTGATCGGGCGAGCCTGGGTCCGTTACTGGCCGATCGAGGACTTCGGCCTGATCCCCTCCGGAGCCGAGCCGACGCCCGAACTGCCCGCGTTGCCGACCGTCGGGCCGACCGAGTTGCCGATCTCGACCACGAGATTCACGTTCCCGCCCTGGTCGTGCCCCAAAGGGGTCACGTGCGTCCCCGTCAAGCCCTGACCCAGGCCGAGACCTGCCGATGAAGCCATCCAAGTGCTGAGCGTCTCGGTCCTGGCGGCGCTGGCGTCCGTCGCCGGCGCCGTTCTGGTCACGACCGCGCGCGACAGCCGCCTGGCCGTCCTCGGACTCATGACGGCCACGATCGCCTCCTCGTTCGTGGCCTCGCCGTTCCCCGGTTCGCTGGCCGTAACGGCCCGTGTGCTGGGAGCCATCCTCGCTGCATACCTGCTCTGGACGGCCGCCTCCGCAGCTCCGACCGGGAACTCGGGATCGATCCTGGGTCCGGTGGCCGAGGCCTGCGCGGCCGTGGCCGCGTACTTATTGGGTTTGGCGATACGCCCGGTCGACCCTCTCGGCGGGCTGCCCGAGGCCCAGGCCGCCGGCCTCGCCGTACTGGTCCTGGCCGTGGCGCCGCTCGCCAGCCGCGACGCTCTCCGTGTTGGCATGGGCGTGCTGCTGCTGGCCCTCGGCGGCTCGCTGATCATCGCGGCTTGGTCGGGCCAGCCCGGGGGCGCCCTGCAGCCGCCGGATCTCGAGCAGTTCATCGTGGCAGTCCTGCTGGTCGGGGTCGCCGGGGCGACCAGCCTGCTCGTGCCGGCCACCTCACGTTTCGCGGCGGCCGTGGAGTTCGAACCAGAGCAGGCCGCCACTCCGAAGCCCGCCTTCCCCATTCTGGCGGCGTCCAGGCCGGCAGCCGTGAGACCGGTGGCGCCCAGACCCGCGGCGCCTAGACCCGCGGCGCCCAGACCCGCGGAATCGGCTCCGGCAGCCGCCGACTGGCTCTGGCAGGGCGCAGACGAGCAACCCGCGGGTTCCCCGGCCGACTCCCCGCCCGTGACCCCGCCCGTGACCCCCTCCCCCACCCCTTCGACGTCGGCCGCGCCGCCCCCTCAGGCCAGGCCGCGACCCATGACCGCCGACCCGATCGAGCCGGACGAATGGGCGGCCTGGCAGGCACCCGAGCCCGAGCGACCCGAGCCGCGCCACGGATCCCGGGGCCAGCAGGCCCATCGAGTACCGAAGGATCGTCGCTGATGGGCGGTCGGCCATGAGCATCCTGACGTTCATATTCGTTTGCGTGGCCGGCCTTTTCGGCACGCTGATGACCGCGCCGTTCGAGCGCACCGCACGTTGGGTCTCACTCACCGCGCTGGCGCTCGCCCTCGTGTGCGGGCTCCTTCTCAACACAAGCGGCGCCATCGCGATCGGCGACGTCGAGCTGGCCATGACGCCCTTCGCGCGGCTCTTCCTGACCGTCATGACCGCCTGCGGTGTATTGCTGGTGCTCGTGGGCTGGATCGCGGACTGGAGCGAGCGCCTCGCTCCGGCCGTCCTCGCGACCCTGGCTGCACTGGCGCTGGCCCTGACCTCGTCCGACCCGACGGTCTGCCTCGCGGCCGCGGCCGTCGCGGCAGCCCCGGCCGCCCTCGTCGCCACCAGACTGGCCGGCACGGCCCTGGTCGCGACAGTCGGCGCGGCCGAACTACGCACTCTCGGGCTCATCGTCGGGGCGTCCCTGTTCGCCGCGGTCGCGGGCTTGAACCCAAGCTGGAACACGGACGATCCGACCTTCGTCTGGGCGCTGGCGATGGTCGGCCTCGCCACGGCGGTAGCCGTCCGGTTCGGGGCATTTCCGTTCCACGTGCCCGCAGCGATGCTGAGCCGCAGCGGCGCCGGCCTGGCGGTGGCGCTGTCGCTTGTCTGGATCCCGACCGGTCTGGCTGTCGTTGCGCTGAGCTGGAACGTGCTCTCGTTCGGCTTCGTCGGCGAGGCCATCGACCGGGCCGTGGTCCTCATCGAAGTCGTTGCCGTGGCGACGATCGTCTTCGGGGCGATCGGGGCCCTGCTCCACGACGAGGTCGGCGAAGTCGCGGTCTATTCGATCGTCGGCGACTCGGGCCTGGTACTGCTGGCGCTCGCGTCGCGCGCGGACGAGGCCGCGGCCTGGGGCCGCATCTGGTTGCTGGCGTTCGCGATCGCCAAGACGGCCCTCGTCGCCTGGTCCGTCACCGTATCCTGGCAGTTCGGCACGTCGAGCCTGGGGGAGCTGCGCGGCTGGGCACGCCGGTCACCGGTCCTGGCGATCGGTCTGGTGGTGATCGCCGTCGGCACGGTCGGCTGGCCAGGCTACCCCGTCTACGAAGCTCGGACCGCGGCGGTGGAGCTGAGCCTTCCCGACCAGCTGCGTTTCGCGGCCCTCGCCGCCGCGCTGCTGTCGCTGGCCGTCCACGCCCGCTTGCTCCTCGTCGGCGCGATGGCGCCGAGCCGGACCGTACTCGACGCAGCCCCGGGCTGGCTTCGGCGGCCGCGCCACAGCCACGGCGCGGCGATGACCGCGAGCGCGCTGGACGGGCCGGGCTTCGCCCATGGGGCCGACGCGGCCGAATACACGGTCGCGGAGCCCGACGAAGCAGCCTCGTACCCTCTCCTCAGCCGGCTGACTGACGCCTGGCACCTCAACCGGCCGCTTGAAGCGGCTTTCGTCGTCGTCGCGACGGCGGCGCTGGCGGCCGGCACGGCGTTCGGCGGATTCGGCATCGCCGACGCCGCCCAGTCCGGCATCGGCCTCGATCAGGCCACCGGTGCCGGGCCCATTCTGAACGGGTCCGACGCCGGCAACGGCTCAGACGGCGGCAACGGCTCAGACGGCGGCAACGGCTCGAACGCCAGCGCCACCCCCGACGACGGCTCCGGTCAGGACGGGGCCGCGAATCAGGCCAGCCCGTCGGACGGCCAGGACTCGGCCCAATCGGACGCTGCGGGCGACACGCCGGTCCCGGAGGCTACGGCGGGCTCTTAGGGCTGGTCCCTCAAGCCTGGATCAGGCGCCAGGGCCGATAACCCAGCGGTCGATGTCACGCTCGTACGAGACAAGTTCCTGGGCCGCGAACCAGATGCCGATCTCGGTGGCGGCGCTCTCGGGGCTGTCCGAAGCGTGGACCAGGTTCTGGCCCATCTCGACCGCGAGATCCCCGCGAATCGTGCCCGGCGCGGCGTCGAGCGGCTTCGTAGCGCCGTTCATGGCCCGGACCATCGCGATGGCGTTGGGCCCTTCCAGCGCCAGGGCAACAAGCGGACCGGACGTGATGAACTGGACGAGCCCTTCGAAGAACGGCTTGCCCTTGTGCACGGCATAGTGGCGCTCGGCCAGCTCGCGATCGATCTTCACGAGCTTGAGCCCGGCAATGCGGAGACCGCGCTCTTCGTAGCGGGCCACGATGCGACCGACCAGCAGCCGCTGGACGCCATCGGGCTTGACAAGGACAAGGGTTCGCTCGGTCACTGCACAAACACCGCTGCGGTGGGGTTGACGGCGCGAAGTGTAGCCGCTACTTCGCGACGGAAGTGAGGCCTACTCCCACCGGATGGGCGGCGGATCGCTCCCCGGTCGCTTCCGGGCCGCCGGCTCGGCGGCCGGCTTCGGTTCCGGAGCGGAGGGCTCAACGACCGGCGCGTCCGCGAAGTCGACCTCGGTGATGGGCGCCAGGTCTGGCGCCGGCGTCTCGGCTGGTTCGGCGACCATCGCCTCGGGGATGGGTTCCAGATCGGGCGCCGGCGTCTCGACGGGTTCGTCGACCATCGCCTCGGGGATGGGTTCCATATCGGGCGCGGGCACAGGCACAAGTCCGGTCTTGCCCGGACCGCCGGCGACTGAGGCGTCGCCTCGTCCCGCTCCGGGCTCGGACCCTTTCGCCTTGAGAGCGTCCGCTCGGACGAGCCCCAGGGCCAGATCGTCCCGATCCCCGATCTCCGCCAGGACGGCCGCCGCCGCCGCGGGCGATGTGCGAAGGGCGACCGCGAGATGGAGCGCCGCCACCAGCGAATCACCGGCTGCCAGGCTGGCCCGCCCGGCCTCGACCTCGGACAGCCACGGCGCGGCGACGGCGGCTTCGGCTTCGGGTTCGGCTTCGGGTTCGGGTTCGACCTCTGGCGCGGCGACGGCGGCTTCGGCTTCGGGTTCGGCTTCGGGTTCGGGTTCGACCTCTGGCGCGGCGACGGCGGCTTCGGCTTCGGGTTCGGCTTCGGGTTCGGGTTCGACCTCTGGCGCGGCGACGGCGGCTTCGGCTTCGGGTTCGGCTTCGGCTTCGGGTTCGACCTCTGGCGCGGCGACGACGGCTTCGGCTTCGGGTTCGGCTTCGGGTTCGGGTTCGACCTCTGGCGCGGCGACGGCGGCTTCGGCTTCCTCGTCCGGCTCCGACTCCATGACTTCATCGTCGGCGGACTCGGACCGTTCGGCCTGCGACGGCTGAAGCGGAAGCGGCACGAGTTCGACCCTGGCCTGCAGGCGCGGGCCTGGTTCGGGCTGATCTTCGTTCGGGCCGGCCCAAACGTCCTTGGGCCAATCCATTCGCCTGGGAATGCCCGCGAACAGAGCCTGCAGGTTCGAGAGCCGGGCGGCAACCGCCCGAGTGGTGAAATCCCGAGCGTCTATGACCCGATCCTCAGCTGCCGCAGCCTCGGCCGCGATGAGCAGCCCCAGCACTTCCTCTCCCCCAGCCTGAACGTACGCCGTGGCGGCCAGCCCGGCGCCGACCAGATCCGCCGTCCGCCACCGGACTTCGGCAAGATCGAGCGTGCCGGGCAAATCGAGCAGCTCCTCCGCGGCCAGGGCCTCGAATTCGGATCTAGCCCGCATCAGCGACCCGGTCCGCAGATGCAACCGGGCGAAGCGAATCGGATCTCCGGGCCGGGCCACGGGCGCCGGCGCAACTTGCTCGACCGGCTCCTCCACCCGGTCTCTGTCGGTCGAACCGCCGTCGAAGAGACCGTAGAGGATGTCGGCCGCCTCCGGCGACAGGGTCGAAGCCGTACCCATGGAGCCCACCGTCAGGTGGTCGTCATCGATCCCGTCGTCATCCTCTGCCGAAAACGCCTCGGCCGGGTCGGCGGACAGATCCTCGAGGGGGATCCTGACCAGCAGATCCAACGGCTCGTCGCTTGGACTCGAATCGCCGTTCGAACCGGGTTGACGGGCGGCCCTCGCCCCGTCGCCCGGCGCATCCGCCGATTCGCTGGACCGTTCGGGCTTGCCAGTGGGCTCGACTCGGCCCTCCCCCGCCGCCTCTTCAGGCGACACGTTGCCGGCCTGCGGTCCCTCGAGGCCGAGCTTCTGGGCTTCGGCCGCGGACCCCTCGACATGTTCACCATTGCGCGACCGGAACGTCTGGTCCTGGGCCTGATCCGCCGCCGGCTGACGCTTCGACGCCTGCATTCGGCGCGGCCTGCCTCCCTCTCTCACACCGCCCCTCCCGGAAGCTTCAGCGTGGCCGCCAACGCCGTCCCTCGACCGCGCGGCGTGATGGCCGCCAGCCTCAGGTTCGCGTCGCGGATCAGTCGCCGAGCGAGCACCTGGATTCGCTCGGACGTGACGCCGTTGAGTTCGGCCAGGGCCTGGTCGAGCGTCAGGACCTTGTCGTGCAGAGCCTCCTGACCACCGAGCCACGAGGCCAGATGGCGGGTTTCTTCCATCCGCAACTCCATGCGGCCGCTCAGATATCGCTTGGCCAGGGCCAGTTCGTCGGCTGGCACCGCCTCGTCGCGAACCAGGGCCAGTTCCGCCAGGATCGCGGCGACGGCCGGGCCGGTGCTGCCCGGATCTACGCCCGCGGAGACCACCAGGGCGCCCGCGTCGGCGTAGTCGACGATGTAGGAACTGACGTCGTAGGCCAGCCCCTTCTCCTCTCGGACCGATTGGAACAGTCGGCTGCTCATGCCATCCCCGAGGATGGCGTTCAGAACCTCCAATGTCCAGGCCTCAGGGTCGTCTCGTGGCAATCCCGGCACACCTAAACAGAGCTGGACCTGGCTCGTATCCCGCCGGGCGACCATGATTCTCTCGCCGGCCGGCAATGCCGGAGCGGGTTCGAAGACCGGCCGCTCGGCCGCGCCGCGCCCGAAGGCGCGGTCGACCAGGGCCACGACCTCCTGGTGGGAGATATCGCCCGCCGCCGCTACGACCACGTTGCCGGGCCGATAGCCCGCCGCCCAGAAGGCTCGCAGGTTGTCCGCCGGTAGGGCCCGAACGCTCTCCTCGCTGCCGGCGATCTCGCGGCCCAGGGCCGTGTCGCCGAACATGGCGAGGTCGAACATCGAGTGGACGTGCTCGCCGGGGTCGTCCTTGTACGAGCGGATCTCCTCGACGATGACGGCCCGCTCGGACTCGATCTCCGCGGTCCGGAGATGCGGCCGGACGATCAGCTCGCCCAGGACGTCCACGCCGCGTTTGGCTTCGCGGAGCGGGACGCGGACCCAGTAGACGGTCGACTCGCGATCCGTGGCGGCATTGAAGCTGCCGCCCACGCCTTCGATCGCCTCCGAGACGGCCCGCGTGGTCGGAAAAGCGGCCGTGCCCTTGAATGTGATGTGCTCCATGAAGTGCGCGGCGCCGGCCTCCTCCGGAGACTCCAGCCGCGATCCGGCGAGCACGTACGCCGCCAGCGAAACCGAGCGTGCGCCCGCAAGCCGCGACGTTATGACGCGCGGTCCATCGGGCAGCGCTGTGCGTTCGTACATCGCGGCAATGCTAGCCGATGGCGTCGACACGTAGACGTGGCAGGGCGCGCCGGCCGCGGGCCGGCCCCGGGGTTGGCCGCCGGAGTGGCGGCGCCTCGAGTGGCGGCGCTGGAGTGGCGGCGCCTCGGCGAGCATCGCTCTTGACATACGCCGCCCGGGCCGACGTTAGTCAGCGGCTGAGCGCCTCGCCGCGCGCATGGCGGCCATTTGGCGGCGCAGACTCCCTCCCCGGCTCCCTGTGAGCCCCGCCACGGGCCGATTCCGGGTCTTCTTGAGACCACCGAGGGGCGCCGGGGACGCGCGAGACCGGCCTGCGCTGCCTAGTGCTGCCCAGGGCGGCGTATGTCAGGTTTCGGAGTCGATCGCGGCGTTAGTGCTGCCCGGGGCGGCGTATGTCAGGGTCGGGCGGTCCCGGCCCCTTGTCGGTACCCGCCGGAGATGGCCATGTCGCGTCCGGCCCCGCCCCCCGGCTGCCCGCGCCCCGGCCACCGGCGCCCACCGGCCCCGGCCGCCCGCGCCCACCGGCCGCCCGGCACCCCCGCCCCCCGGCTGCCCGCGCCCCGGCCACCGGCGCCCACCGGCCCCGGCCGCCGGCCCCGGCCGCCGGCCCCGGCCGTGCCCCCCGCAGAAACGAAGCGGCCGGCGCCCTTCCGGACGCCGGCCGCTCCACCGAGCGACTACTTGATGAAGGTTTGGATCCAATCCTTGGCGAAGTAGACCAGGAAAGCGATGGTCACTGCGTACATCAGCCAGTGGACATCACGGAACTTGCCCTTGAGAACCTTGATCAGCACCCACGAGATGAAGCCGGCGCCGATGCCGACCGTGATGTCGTAGGTGAGGGGCATGAGGATGATCGTCAGCAGGGCGGGCAGGCCGTCCTCGACGTCCGCCACGTTCACGTCCTTGATGAGCGTGAACATCAGGTACCCGACCAGGACCAGGGCGGGCGCAGTGGCCGCCGAGGGCACGATGAGGGCGAGAGGCGAAAGGACGATCGCGACCAGGAACAGGACGCCCGTGACGACTGAGGCGAAGCCCGTCTTGCCGCCCTCGGCCACGCCGGCCGCGGATTCGATGTAGGTAGTGTTGGAGCTGACACCGGCGGCACCGCCGGCCACGGCGGCCAGCGAGTCGACGATCAGAACGCGGCCGATGCCGGGGACGCTGCCGTCGGCCTCGGTCAGGCCGGCTTCTTCGGCAACGCCGGTGACGGTACCCATCGTGTCGAAGAAGTCACTCAGCATGATCGCGAAGATCGTCAGGCCGGCCGTAAGCACGCCCAGCTTGTCGAACGAGTTGACCAGGTCGAAATGGCCGAGCGTGGAGAACGACGGCGTGACGGTCCAGTCGGTGGGCAGCTTGCTGACGCCGGCGACCAGGGCGACGATGGTCGTCACCAGGATGCTGATGATCAGCGCAGCCCGGATCTTGAGGACGTACAGGGAGAACGTCAGAAGCAGGCCGAACAGGAACACGAACTGCGCGGTCTGGGTCGGGAACGAAAGGCCGACGATGGGCGAGCCACCCGCGGGCGTGACGATGAGCCCGCCGTCGACGAAGCCGATGAACAGGATAAAGAGGCCAATGCCGACACCGATCGAGCGCTTCAGCGCCAGCGGGACGGCAGCCATGATGGCTTCCCGAAGCCCGATGACGACCAGGATCGTGATGATGACGCCCTCGATGACGATCACGCCCATCGCGCCGGCGACGGTCAAGCCTTTGCCGGCGATCAGGGTGAAGGCCACGATGCCGTTGATGCCCAGGCCGGCGGCCAGAGCGAGCGGGTAGTTACCCACGATGCCCATGGCAATGGTCATGATGCCGGCCACGAGGCACGTGGCCGCCGCCAGAGAGATGAGAGTGTCGGGGGTGACTTCGAGCTTGGCGGCCGCCATGCCGCCCGTGATGATCGCGCCGTTGAGGAAGATGATGTAGGCCATGACCATGAACGTGGTCAAGCCTGCGCGGGACTCCGTGAGGATGTTCGTGCCTCGTTCGGAGAACTTGAAGTAGCGGGCTATGGCATCCAAGGGTTGCTCCTCCTGGTGACTGCCTGAATCTGTCCCACCGTTCGGCGGCCACCCGGCATCTCCGTACCTGGCGAGCACGCCACTCCTCCCGACCGCGCGCCACGCGCGGCCCACCACGCTCCCATCCGATATCCGTTCTGCCAGCAGATCAAGAAGCGGGGTCAGGGCTCCCCTTACTCGTCCTCGGAAGGGTCGGGGCCGAGCAACTCCATTTGGACGTAGTCCGAAGTGTCGAACTCGAGCTGACGGTGCTCTTCCGTGCCGGTGGCCGCAACGCCGCCCGGCGCGAAATCGATCACGACGGCCTCGTCCCCCTGAACCAGACGATACGTGAGCAGCTGGTCGGAACGGGTCTCGAACTCGAGGTGCTCGAACGAGTCCACGTTCAGGCAGATCGAGAGTGGGGTGAAGAACGTCGAAGTCTCCGGATCCTCAGCCACGATCCGCTCCACCCAACCGAGCCCATGCGAAACCAGCTCGTGGCCGCGGTAATACCGGTAGGCCACGGTCTGTTTCTCGAGGGGACGGAGGACGTTGAGCAGGTCAGCCCGGCTCGAAACGATGCCGCGATTCACGAAGAACTTCGTAGGCGGCACGGACGACACCACTCCTCCTGGGGCAGCGGGACAACGGGGTTGAGGCGCCGGTGACGGACCGCTGGATCGTACCGTACCGAACCGTCCCGGGACAAGCCGATGGCACCGTTTTGCGACCCTGATTCCGGAAGTCGAGGCGGCTCGGCGGGGCGGTATCATCCGGGCATGCTGCTCGCACTGGATATCGGAAATTCAAACGTCACCCTCGGGCTCGTCCACGGCGGAGCCATCGTGGCCGGCCGCCGCGCGTCCACGCACGCGCTGAGCAGCGCGGACGAGCTGGAGATGCTGCTCGACGCCCTCCTCCGGCTCGACGGCGCGACGCTCGCCGACGTCACCGGCATCGCCCTCGCTTCGGTCGTTCCAACCTTGACCAGCCGGGCCGAGACGCTTGCGGACCGGCGCGGCTTGCCGCTCCTGTCGGCGACGGCCGCCGTCATGCCGATTCACGTCCGAGTGGACCGGCCGGCAGAGGTCGGCGCAGACAGGCTGGTCAACGCCCTGGCGGTGGCCCGACTGTACGGAACGCCGGCCATCGTCGTCGACTTCGGGACCGCCACCAAGTTCGATTGTGTCGCCCGTGACGGCGGCTACGTCGGCGGGGCCATCGCTCCAGGCATCGAAATCGGCATCGACGGATTGGCGTCGCGGACCGCCCGCCTGCCTCGCATCTTTCCCAGGCGGCCGGCCAAAGCAATCGGCACGGACACGGTCTCGGCAATGCAGTCCGGTGTCGTGCTCGGTTACAGGGCCCTGACCCTGGGCCTGATCGAAACGATACGGACCGAACTGGCGCGGGCGGAGAAGGTGGACGAATCGACCGTCCAGGTGATCCTGACGGGCGGCCTGTCAGCTTCGGACTGGCTCAAGGACCTGCCCGGCGTGGACGCGGTTGACCAGGAGATCACACTCAAAGGGCTGGCCATCTTGTGGGACGTCGTGAACGGCTCGCCAGCGGTGCCGGGCGACGCCACGGTCGGATGGACGGGCAGTGCTGCCGGCTCAATCCACGTAATTTCGGAGAATCCCGAATGACCGAACAGAGCGGGCGTCTCGCCGGGCGCCGGATCGCCCTCGGCGTTACCGGTTCGATAGCCGCCTACAAGGCGGTCGAATTGCTGCGGCTGTTCCAGTCCGAGGGCGCCGACGTCCGTGTCCTCATGACTGCGTCGGCTGAAGCGTTCGTCGGAACGCTGACCATGGAGACGCTCAGCCGCCACCCCGTCGACAACGACGTGCTGGCTCTCCAGGCGGACGGCAAGATTGGCCACATAAGCGCCGCCCACGACGTCGAGGCGATCGTGGTCGCCCCGGCGACCGCCAACTGGATGGCTTCCATGGCGCACGGTCTGGCCGGCGATCCGATAACGGCCGCCTGTCTGGCCACGACCGTCCCGGTCGTCGTCGCCCCGGCCATGGACGCCGGCATGTACTCACACCCCGCCACCACGGCCAACGTGGCCCGCCTGGGTGAGTTCGGCTATCGAATCGTCGAACCGGAACTGGGCTCGCTGGCTTCCGGCATGGTCGGGAGGGGCCGCCTGGCGGACCTGTCACGCATCGTCAACGCCGTGGTCGAAGCGCTGGCCGGAACGCCCGTCCGAGTCGCGGAATCCGATCAGGCGGAGGCCGCCGCGGAGGTTCCCGAAAGCGTGCCCGTCCGAGAATCGACCCCGACCGTGCCACCCGCCGCGGTCGTGCCGACCCGAAGCGATTTTGCCGGCCGGCATGTAGTCATCACCGCCGGCGGAACCGCCGAAGCCATCGATCCGGTTCGGTTCATCGGCAACCGCTCCACCGGCAAGATGGGCGTCGCCATCGCCGAAGACGCCCTGGACCGCGGCGCCGCCGTAACCCTGATCCTCGGCCGCGCCTCCATCGCGCCGCCGGCCGGCGCCCACGTCGCCCACGTCGAGACCGCCGCCGAAATGCAGGCGGCCTTGCGAGCCCTGACCCCCGCGAGCGGACCCGTGTTCGACGTCCTGGTCATGGCCGCGGCCGTGGCCGATTTCCGGCCCAAGACCGCCTCGGGCGCCAAGCTCAAGCGCGGCGAGACGACGAGCCTCGAACTCGAGGCCACGCCGGACCTCCTGGCCGAGGCGTCCGAGCGAGTCCGCAGCGGCGTCCGGGCTTCGGGCGGCCTGCGACCGATTCTCGTCGGCTTCGCCGCCGAAACGGGAAACACCGACCGCGCCGCGAACAAGGTCGCCGCCAAGGGCGTGGACATGCTGGTCGCCAACGACGTGACCGAGCCCGGCTCGGGCTTCGGAACGGAGACCAATCACGTAACCGTGTTCTACCCCGACTCGCCGTCCGAAGACCTGCCGATGCTGGCCAAGCGCGAAGTCGCGGAGTTGATCCTGGACCGCATCCTGATCCGTCTCGAGGCTCGGGTCCCGGCCGACGACGCCGAGGCTGCCGAGCAGCCGGCAAAGGCCGAGGGATCGAAGCCGGGCACCGCCGAAACAGCCAAGAAGCAGGCCGCCCGGTGAGCCAGGCGCCTTCGCCGCAGCACGCGGCGCGAATGACCATCGCCTCGATCGCGAAGATGCACGCCGACGGCGAGCAAATCGCCATGGTCACCGCCTACGACTTCCCGATCGCCAGGATCCTCGACGACGCCGGCATCCCCATGCTGCTCGTGGGCGACTCGCTCGGCCAGGTCGTGCTCGGCTACGACAGCACCGTGCGGGTGACGATGGCGGAGATGCTTCACCACACCAAGGCCGTGGTCCGGGGCACGCGCCGCGCCCTCGTCGTGGCCGACATGCCCTTCCTCTCGTACGGCGTCACGCCCGAGCAGAGCCTGGAGAACGCGGGCGTGCTGATGCGCGACGGCGGCGCCGGGGCGGTCAAGCTCGAAGGCGGGGAGCGCAGCTCGCGGACCATCGAGACGATCGTGCGAGCCGGCATTCCCGTCATGGGCCACATCGGCCTGACGCCGCAATCGATCCACCAGCTCGGCGGCCACCGCGTCCAGGGCAAGACCCGCGAGGCCGGCCGGCAGCTCCTGGCCGACGCACTCGCCGTCCAGGAGGCCGGCGCGTTCGGGATCGTCCTGGAGCTCGTTCCGGAGCAGCTCGCGGCCGCCATAACGGAGCGGCTGCGCATCCCGACGATCGGCATCGGAGCCGGGGCCGGCTGCTCGGGCCAGGTCCAGGTCGTTACGGACCTGCTGGGCATGAGCGCGGAGTTCACGCCCAAGCACGCCCGCCACTACGCCGAGTTGTACTCGGCCATCAAAACGGCGGCCGAGGCGTACCGGTCGGACGTCATCGCCGGCGCCTTCCCCGGGCCCGAGCAGAGCAGCCGCATGGACGACCGAATCCTGGACGAAATCCTCGGTCAAACCGCCCTCGACCGCCCCGACGGGCAGACCGGCCACGGCATGGCGTCGGTTCGGGGCATCCCGCTCGACCGGGACCTATAGCCGGTGGTCCGGCCGGTCGCCATTCCCCGCGTCGTCCGCACCCGCTCGCAGCTCCGCAAGGCCCTCGAAAGGGCCTCCCGCCCGGTCGGCCTGGTCCCGACCATGGGCGCATTGCACGAAGGCCACGCCTCGTTGATCCGCCGGGCCCACGCCGAGAACAAGACCGTCCTGGTGTCGATCTTCGTCAACCCGCGCCAGTTCAACGAGACCTCGGACTTCGAGGCCTATCCGCGCGACGAGGCCACCGACGTCAGGCTCTGCGGGGCGGCCGGCGCCGACCTGGTGTTCATTCCGGCGGTCGAGGAGATATATCCGGCCGGCTTCCAGACTTCGGTTCGGGTCGGCGGGCTGACCGAGCCGCTCGAAGGAGCGTCGCGGCCGGGCCATTTCGAAGGCGTCACGACGGTGGTCGCGATCCTGCTGACGCTGGCCGGCGCCGAGCACGCCTACTTCGGCCAGAAGGACGCGCAGCAGCTCCTGGTAGTACGGCGCATGGCCACGGACCTGGGCATCGGCACGGACATCGTGGCCTGCCCCATCGTGCGCGAGGACGATGGGCTGGCGATGAGCTCGCGCAACGTCCGGCTCACTCCCACGCAGCGGGCGGCCGCCCCGGTTCTGCGAAGGGCGCTGCTGGCCGCCCGCGAACGCTACGACGGCGGCGAGCGAGACGCGGAAGCTCTCCGCACGGCGATGCGAGTAGCGCTCGATGCGGAGCCGCTGGCCGCGCCCGAATACGTCAGCTGCGCCGATCCAGCGACATTGCTGGAGCTGGACAGGATCGAAGGCGACGCGCTGCTCTCCATGGCGGTCCAATTCGGGGCGGTCCGCCTGATCGACAACGAACCGCTGCCCTAGCTCGGGGGAACCGCGGACCCCGCGCGGGCGTCCTGCCCACATCGGCCGATGGGCAGCCCATCCTGAGGTCGTCGGACAAGGCGCCACGCTTCGGATGAACCGAGGGGCCCGCGCCGCCGAACTACGAATGCAGGGTCCCGGGCCCGAGAGCTCGGCGCTACAGCAAGAGAGAGGGAAGAACGTGAAGGCTCGACTGTTCCTCGTCCTGGCCGCGGCCGGCTTGATCGCGGCGGCCTGTTCAAGTTCGGCCGCCCCGTACGGCCCCACCGGCGGAGACAACGGCGCCTATGCGTCCGCGGCGCCGACCGCCGCGCCGGTTGCCGGCCGCGCCGACGGCGTCCCGGCGCCGGAAACGAAGCAGGGCGCCTTCACGCCCGAAACCGGATCCGGCGGCGTCGTCCTCGACCAGGCCATCGTCCCCACCGACACAACCCAGATCGTCCGCACCGGCTCGATGGTCATCGAGGTCCAGGACCTCGACAAGGCCCTCGCGCAGGCCAAGTCAACGATCGTCGGCATGGGCGGCTACATCAGCGACTCCTCCCAGAGCGGCGACAAGGATTCGGCCGTGGCGACGGTGACCTACCGCTTCCCCGTCACCAAGTGGGACGACGCACTGGTCGCGATGCGCGGTCTCTCCTCGCGCCTGATCAACGAGCAGACCAACTCGACGGACGTCACGAGCCAGGTCGTGGACCTCGAGGCCCGCCTGAGCAACCTGCAGTCAACCGAATCCGCGCTGCAGGGCATCATGGCCCGGGCCTCGGCGATCCCGGACGTGCTGGCCGTCGAAAACCAGTTGAGCAATGTCCGGGGCCAGATCGAGCAGCTGACCGCGCAGCGCGACCACCTCAAGAACCTGGCCGCGATGAGCACGCTCAGCGTGACCTTCGAGACTCCGACAACAGTCACGGTCCAGGCAACCAAGGACTGGGATCTGGGAGCCCAGGTCGACGAGGCCGTGGCCGCGCTGATCCACATCGGCCAGTGGCTGGCGACGGCGGCCGTCTGGGCCGTGATCGTCGGCGGGCCGTTGCTCCTGGGGCTGCTCGTTCTGCTGGTTGCGTACCGGCTCGCGCGGCGGGTTCGCCGCGGCAAGCCCCAGGCCGCCGCGGAAGCCTGAGCCCGCGGCCACACCTCGACTCGACTGCCGGGGGTCGTCTTCGGACGGCCCCCGGTTCCGATTCTTGCGACCCGTCAGCCCCGGCTGGCGGTCTTGCGGTCGACCAGCGCCGCGACCTCACGCAGTCGCCCGACGGTCTCCGAATCGATCGTGTCGGGCTCGAGGAATGGGCCGAGCCGCTCCAGGATGTCCACTACGAGCCCGAAGAACACGCTCGCGTCCGCCAGGAAGAACTGGGGCTCGTTGTTGTACCGGACCAGCGTCAGCCGTCCCTGCAGCACGCGCCGCTCGTCGACGTGCGCGATCTGGGTCGAGAAGTTGTGACCCTGGATGCCGTCGGGGTTGTTCAGGTAGTTGAGGGCGTTGTCTATCGCCAGGCCGAAGCGGGCTCGCCAGGCGACCAGCCGCTCCTGCACCTCGGGCGGGATTCGGACTTCGGCCGTCTCGTCGAAGACCTCGGGGGCAACCGTCAGGAGGCCGACCAGCGTCGCGCCGGCGCGGGCGCCCAGCATCACCTGCAGCGAGCGCTCGAGGGTGAAGACCTCGGAATCGAAGCGTGGGCTGGTGATGACGTCGGTGAGGAGATCTTCGACGTTGTCGAGCACACCCGGCTCGGCGAGTGAGTTGACGAGGTTGAGCGTCTCTTCCTTGAACAGGAACTTTTCTTCGTGGTCGAGCATCCGAGGCTCCTATCCCGGGCGCCTGACCCGGCGGGACGATGAATCGAGGCGGGTTCGTTTCCCGGTCGGGGGATCGTAGCACCGCCTTGGCCCGTGGGCCGAGACGACGTCCGTGAGCCGAGGAACGGAGGCCCAACGAAGGCATGGACCGCCCGCGACAAGCGGTCTCGTCGAACGGTCTCGTCGAGCCGGCGGTTCAGGCCGAGGCGGGCCGAGTACCGAAGGCGAGCGGACTTGGAGGTCCGTGAGCCGAGGAACGGAGGCCCAACGAAGGCATGGACCGCCCGCGAGACGAGAAGCGGCCCCGACGCGAGGGGGAGCGCCGGGGCCGCATGAGTTTTGCGAAGTAGGGTTACAAGTCTACGGGTAGAGTCCGCGGACGGACGTAGCGTCGGCGACCCGTTGCACGGCCAGCAAGTAGGCCGCCGTTCGCATGTTGACCCGCTCCTTGAGGCTCAGGTCCAACACGCTGTTGAAAGCCTTGGTCATGATCGAGTGGAGCTTGGCGTTGACCTGCTCGACGTTCCAGAAGTCGCGCTCGAGGTCCTGGACCCACTCGAAGTAGCTGACGGTCACGCCGCCGGCGTTGCAGAGGATGTCCGGGATCACGAACTTGCCGTTCCTGTAGAGGATCTCGTCGGCTTCGGGCGTCGTCGGTCCGTTGGCCGCCTCGGCGACGATTCGAGCCTTGATCCGGCCGGCGTTGTCGGCGGTGATCTGGTTCTCGAGGGCGGCCGGGATCAAGACGTCGCAGTCGACCTCGAGCAGCTCCGCGTTGCTGATCTCCTTGGTGCCCGGGAAGCCGACCACGGTGTGGTGCTCCTGCTTCCAGGCGATGACCGAATTGGGGTCGAAGCCATCGGCCTTGTAGATCGCGCCGGTCGAGTCGCTGACGGCGACGATCTTGCAGCCTTGAGCGGCCATGAGCTGGGCCGAGATGGCGCCCGCGTTGCCGAAACCCTGGACGGCGACGCTGCACTTCGGAAGGTCCATGCCCAGGTGCCGAGCGGCCTCGACGATCGAGTAGACAGTGCCCTGGGCGGTGGCCTCGTTGCGGCCCTCCGACCCGCCGAGCGGAATCGGCTTGCCGGTGACTACCGCCGGGGACGTGTACCCGACGTGCATCGAGTACGTATCCATGATCCAGGCCATGGTCTGGGAGTTGGTGTTGACGTCCGGCGCGGGAATGTCCTTCTCCGGGCCGATGAGGATGCTGATCTCGGTCGCGAAACGGCGGGTCAGACCCTCGACTTCGCGCTGGCTCAGCTTCTTGGGGTCGACGATGACGCCGCCCTTACCGCCGCCGAACGGGATCCCCACGACGGCGCACTTCCAGGTCATCCACATGGCCAGGGCCTTGACCTCGTCGAGGCTCACGTCCTGGTGGTAGCGGATGCCGCCCTTGGCGGGGCCGCGGCCGAGGTTGTGCTGGACCCGGTAGCCGGTGAAGACCTGAACGGAGCCGTCGTCCATCTTCACGGGGAAGTGGACCGTAAGCTCGCGCTTGGGCTCGCGAAGTACGCGCCGCAGTCCCGGCGAGAGGTTGAGATGCTCGGCGGCCAGATCGAACTGGCGCTGGGCGACGTCCCAAGGGTTGATCGCCTTGGCGATCTGCTGGGTCGCCATATACCCGAAACCTCCAGTGTCGGGCGTGCGAGAGAAGCGGAAGGAATGCTTACGCCGCTTTCGGAACGCCCCAACAGCATCGCGGCGGCCTTCCGCTCTTGCCGGGAAGCAGCACCGCAGGTTCCACTTGAACCGGAGTATAGACCCGCCCGGCAAAGACGCCATCGTCAAAGGCCATGAGGCGCACATGCCGGTTGGCCTAACGTTATGCTGCCCAGATGGCGCCTTGGCCGAACGAATGGGTAGTCAAAGCGCCGGTCTGCCTACATCGCTCCGGAGCCGGAGAGCGGTCCAGGCCCTCCCGGAAGGCCTTCGTCCCGGCCCTCGATGCGACGGCCGCGACAATCGAGCTCAACCCCAGACGAGGACTCCGCCGTAGGCTCCGGGACCGACGTGGGCGCCGATGATCGGCCCGATCACCTGCGAGGTGACGAGCTTGGGCGCCGGACCCGGCAGGCGCGCCAGCACTTCATCGCGGAAGCCGTCCAGCTCGGCCGGCGGCGAAGACAGCAGGTGCAGCTCCGTCAGCGATCGAGCGCACATGAGCTCCAGCAGGCGCTCCCGGCCCCTGGCTCGAGTGCGGGGTTGATCGACCGCGATGACCAGGCCGTCGACGACCGAGATGACCGGCTTGACCGACAACAACCCGCCGATGGCCGCCTTGGCGTGGCTGATACGGCCACCCTTCCTCAGATAGTCAAGCGTCTCCAGGACTACGAACAGGGTGCTGTTGTCGCGCAGCTTCCTCATGGCCTCGGCGATCTGGGTCGCCGTCGCGCCTTCGGCCGCCATCGACGCCCCGCGCAAGGCCAGCATGCCGATCGCCATCGACGCCGACCACGAGTCGACGATCTCGATCTTGCGGCCGGGCAGGAGGTCGGCTGCCATTCTGGCGCTGCCCAGCGTGCCCGACAGCTTCTCGCCCAGGCAGACGCACACCACACCGTCGGCGCCCTCGGAGAAGGCGTCTTCGAAAGACTGCCGGAACTGGCCGGCGCTCGGCGCGGCCGTGTGGGGGAAAGGGCTGTCGGGCGCGCCCATCCTCTCCCAGAACGCTTCCGGAGGAAGCTCGTCGGGGGACAGAAAGCTCTGTTCTCCGAACGACACCGAGAGCGGCACCTGGCGGATATGGCGTTCGCGCAGTCTGGCCGGGGTCAGATCGGATCCGGAATCGGTGACGATGGCGACGGTCATCGTTCCTCCTTCGCGGGCGTCCCGCGGTCTCCTCCCCCGACGTTCGGGCTAGAGGGTACCCCGGATCGGCCCCGTGGGCGACTCGTCCGGGCGCGGCGCGGCCTTCTCGAGGAGCAGCGAGCCCTCGCGCGACCGCAGATTCAGCAAGGCGATGCCGCCGACGAGCAGCAACCCGGCCGTCGCGACGAGCAGGCCGTCGATGCCCTTCCATGAAGCGGCCGCCGCCCCGATCAGAGCGCCGATGACCTGGCCCAGGCCCAGGAAGATCGAGTAGAGCCCCATGATCGCGCTGCGGTCCTCCGCGAAGCTCTCGCTCACGTCGGCCAGCAGGCCCAGGGCCGCGGGCGTGGCCCCGGACATCACGAAGATCGCCCCGATCGCTATGCCGACCAGGACAATCAACAGCTCCTGGGACGTGCCGCCCAGGTGGTTTATGGCGAATACATCCAGGCCGACGACGGAGAATCCGACCACGCCGATGAGGATCATCGTTGTCGGGCGGAAGCGGGAGTAGACGGTGCCCCAGAACAGCAAGCCCGCCCCGAAGATCAGCGCCAGCACCGCCTCCCCCAGACCCAGGTTGCCGGCCCCGACGTCCTGCATGAGGAACTGCGACGGGTCCGAAATGTTGCCCAGCAGGAGCAACGGCGCCTGCAGCGCCCACAGCCCCAGGATGGCGTTGATCGCCAGCCAGGTCGGGGTGAACAGCAGCACCCGGCGGTTGGTGGCGATCTGCAGATAACGCCTGAAACCGATCGCCGTCCTGGTCCGCAGCGGGTTGACCTCGATGTCCTGACGACGCTCCCGCGGCACCTCGGCCACACCGTAGACGTACAGGAGAAGGGAGATGGCGTAGAAGCCGCAGTTGAGGAAGAAGGCCTCCCGGCCCATATGCTCCCAGAGCTGCCCGGCCAGCGCCGGCCCAACCGCCAGCATGCCGCCCAGGGAAACGAGCTCGAAGAGGGAGACCACGCGGCCCCGCAGCTTCTCGTCGTGGGACGTCTCGGCCGCAACGAAGCCGAGGGTCGATGGGATCGAGGCGGCCGTCGAACTGCCTTCGAGCAGCCGGGTCAAGAACAGGACCGGCATGAACGTGGTCAGGCCCGTCAGAAAGACCGCCACGCCGCCGAAGATCGGACCCAGAACCATGATGATCTTGCGGCCGTACCGGTCCGCCAGGATGCCGAACACGATCGCCCCGCTCAGCTCCGTGGCGTAGAAGCCGCCGGTCAGGAAGCCGTTGGCAGTGGGGCCCATTCCGGTGCCGTGAGTCAGGTCGTCGACGAGGTTGACGAGAAGACCGCCCGTGACCGCGGTGCTGACGCGGAGCGCGAACGTGCCCAGGAGCATCGAGACGATGGAGCGGTTCATTGGCGGATAGCCTAACGGCCGCCGCCGCCTCGCGCCCCGGCGGCGTGCCGGGCCGGCCCGCCGCCACGTGAATTCGTCGGGCCGGGGGCCCCAAAGTGGCCTTTCGCGGCCGTATGCCCGAACGGGTGGGCCGTGCCGGCGGGACTATACTCAGGGCCACCGGTGGCTCGCCGCGCTCACAATCGCACCTGCCACCGGTTCGGTTCAGGCGGGCTGCAGGAGGGGGCCGAACCGCGCGCTGAAAGGCACCGTGACGGCCCGGGGGCACGACTGCCGGACGGCTTGCGCGCGGTGGACCGCAATCGCATCATCGACCCAGGCAGCTGGAGGAGGCGCATTGGTCCTGTCCGCGGCCGTGGACGGTTCAACCCGCTCGGCGGCATGGCAAAGCATCGGGACCGCTCAGGACCGGGCGACGCCATGAACGACTCGACCGGGGCGCCGCCAGATGCCGGCCCAGGGCCTCGCAGAATCCACGACGCCCCGAAGCCGGTGCATCCCTCCCGTTGGTCTGCCCTGGCGGAGCGCATGGTCGCGCTGCCGGACCAGCGCCCCCTGATCGACCGGCCGACCCGCCGTCGGGTCGGCGTGTTCCGGCGGGCGCTTCACCAGGAGTTCATCCGGCTGCGCAATCCGAGGCGGCTGTTGCTGGTCATCCTTCTCGGGCTGCTCGGCGGCGTCATGCTGGCCGGGCTCATCGCCAGAGGCGAGGCCGCCGGCGCGGATGCTCGGGCCTACTGGGCGGCCGGGCGGCTCTGGCTCGACGGTGGCGATCCCTACCATCCTACCGGCCCGTTCATGCCCTACGTCTACGCACCGTGGATGCTGCCACTGTTCCTGCCGTGGGCGGTGCTGCCGTGGGCGGTGGCCTGGTTCGTCTGGCGAGGCGTCACCGTCATCGCCCTGCTCTGGACCGCCCATTGGGCTTACAGCAGACGTCCCATGACCACCGCGGTGCTGTTGATACTGCTCGCCTTCCCCATCGCCGCGAACCTGGACACAGGTAACATCAACCTGCCGCTGGCCCTATGCATCTTCGGTGCCCAGTTCGTGGGCCACCGGCTGTCCGGGCTGCTCTGGATGGTGGCCACGATGCTGAAGTGGATTCCGGGCATCTTCTGGCTCATCCTGACGCCGCGTGGAAGGTTATGGGGCATCATCTGGGTGGTGCTGGCAATCGCGCTGACAGCCTTGACGCTGCCCGAGACGCTCGTCCAGCTCCAGGTCCTGTTCGGCTTCCCCAGACCTGCCCGGGTTGACTACTTCGTCTTCATCTGGGGACTCGTGCCCTGGGCCTGGCAACATCCCGAAGCCTTCCGCTGGCTCATGCCGTCGGAATGGCCGGGCATCGCTCGAACGCTCCTCTTGTCGCTGGCCATCTGGCGCATCCACTGGCGGCGCAGCCCCGAGCGCACGGCCGAGGTGCTGCGGCGCCTGATGCGGGCGCGCGTGAGAGCGTACCTGGGCCTCGGTCCGGCGAAGGAGACGCTCAGGCCGCCCCGTTGCGTCTGACTCAACCCGTGCGGCCGGACGGATAGGCGGGGCTACCCTGTCCTCGTGTCTCCACTCGATCAACTGCTCGCGGCCTGGCCCGCGAAGATCCTGATAGCGGACGACGAGGCCACCATTCGCCGGCTCCTTCGCCGCGTCCTCGAGGCGGCCGGCTACTCCGTCGTCGAAGCAAGCTCAGGTTCGACCGTAATGGCCCTGGGTGAGTCGGAGCGCCCGGACCTCTTCATCCTGGACATCTCGATGCCCCACGCCGATGGCATCGAACTCTGCCGGACGATCAAGTCGGACCCTCTCACGCGGCTTACGCCCGTCATCCACGTGACCGGTCAGACCCAGCGCAGCGACAAGCTGCGGGCTCTCGAGGCCGGATCCGACGAGTTCGTGGCCAAGCCGTTCGACGGCGAAGAGCTGCTCATTCGAGTCCGATCGCTGCTTCGCACCAAGCGCCTGACAGACCACCTGGTCAGCGATGAGGCCGTCCTGTTCGCACTGTCCCGAACGGTCGAGGCTCGCGACAACTACACCGAGCAGCACCTGACCCGGGTCGCCAGCACGGCCGTGAGGCTGGCAATCGCGTTAGGCGTGCCCGAACGCGCCGTCGAAGGCATACGTCTGGGCGGGCTGCTTCACGACCTGGGCAAGATCGGCGTACCCGACCGAGTCCTCCACAAGCCGGCCAAACTCAATCGACAGGAGTACGCCGTCGTCCGGCGCCATCCCGAGTTGGGAGCCGAGATCGTGCGACCCCTTCGGCCCTTCGAGGGTCCGGAGCCGGCGGTCCTCCACCACCACGAACGGTTCGACGGGACCGGCTATCCATACGGCCTGCGCGGCGAGCAAATTCCGCTGGCAGCCAGGATCGTGTCCGTCGCCGACGCCTTCGACGCCATGACGACCGATCGGCCCTACCGTGCCGCGCTCACCCACGGGGACGCGCTCCAGCACCTGGCGGACGGCCGCGCCCAGCAGTGGGACCCGACCGTGATCGACGCCTTCCTGGGTCAGTTCGACGCCACCGAAGCCCGCACGGTGACCTCCGAGAGATAGCCCACCACGGCCCCGGCCGAACCAGGCGGCAGCCTAGCGCCGGAGGATTTCGCGTTCGTACTCGGGGAAGTACCGGACGATCGTCGAAAGGCCGAACGAACTCAGGATCGACTCCTTGGGTTCGCGGGCGAGCAGGAACTCGAACGAGCGACGAACCAGGTCCTCGGGCGAGGTGGTGCCCGGGGCGAAGCGAGCCAATTCGCCGGCCGTCACGCCGACCTCGAACTCACGGCTGGCACCGTGGTCCGTCACGGTGACGCACACAATCCAGCCGCCGTCCACGGTTGAGCATTCGACCGCGATATAGCTCATTGGGGCGCCCTCTCGCTGCCGTGATCGCGGACCCGGACCGCTCCCCTGACCATACACCCGAACCTCGGCCGCGGCACCTGGTTCTGGCCGGGCGAGGACTTCGCGGCAGTCCGGCGTCAGCGTCCTGCGCGCCGCCGCGGCAGGGCCTTCCGGTAGTCCACTACCGTGCCCGCCTCGGGCGTGAGGGCACGGGCCGCCGGAACGACGTTCCGGGCCGATGGCCTCAGCACGTGGCCGCGATAGCCGGGCACGAAGCCGGCCGACTCCAGCGCCTCGCGCCATTTCGAGGCCGCGACGGCCTCGCCGTCCACGCGGGTCAGAACCAGCTCTCGGAAACGTCCACCGTCCACCAGGTCGCGCATGGCGCGGAGGCCCCGCACGGCGGTATCGGCGTCGTCCGCCGCCGGCAGCATCTGCAGGGAGTGCCCGCCTCGCTCGAGATAGAGCACGGCGGCCCCGTCCACGAGCGCGACGTAGGCTCCGGCGGCCCGCTGGAGCGGCCTGCGGTCCGACTCGCCGCGGCGCGGCCACGGCAGGGCGGCCCCGTACGGGCCGGCCGGATCGGCGGCCGCGAGCAGGTACGTCGTGGCGGCGCCACCATCCGGCAGGTCGCGCAACGCGCGGAGCCGGTCCACCGCCCCGGGCAGGGCGAACTGGGCCGCCCCGAGCCCGTCGACGAAGTAGCCACGCCTGATCCGGCCGGCTTCCTCCATCGCCCGCAGGACCGGGTATACGGCCCCGAACCCGCCCGGCACTTCCTCGGCGGCGACCGCCTCCCGGGTCAGCACCCCGTAGCGGTCAAGCAGCGCGACCGCCAGAGAGTGGAGCCGTTCCGTGGCGATGGCCGCACGGGCCGCACCGGCCGCACCGGCCGCACCGGCCGCACCGGCCGCACCGGCCGCACCGGCCGCGCCGGCCGCGCCGGCCGCAGCGACCGCGTCCACGAGCGACCACCGTCCCGCCGCCTCCGGCGGCGCCGTCTGCAAGCGCCCGAGCCGGGGGCGCCGCTCGCCCTTCGGACGCCCCCAACGAAGCGCTCGGAGCGGGGCGAACGTGTCGTTGGTGACCTCACCGGCCCAGACCAGATCCCACAGCGCGTCCAGCACTTCGCGTTCCGGGGCACCGTGCGCGGCGGAGGCCAGTTCGCGATAGAACGACGCCCCGCGCGACCGCAGCCGCTCCCGCAGGCGCTGATGAAGCTCGCCGGCAGGCGACTCCCCGGCCGCGCCGGCGCCGGTCGCTCGACCCGCGGCCGCGGGCCCGCGCAGGGCCTCCCGACCCGGCCGGTACAGCACCACCCGCCCGTCGTCCCGGCCCAAACTCCCTCGCCCGACCCACTCGACCTCGCCCATTGCTCCAAGCTCGTCGAGCAGACGGGGCTGGTAGCCGGGAACTCGGGCCGGCAGGACGTCGCGTTCCAGCACCGACGCCGGGATGGCCAGGCCGGCCAGCTGGTCGATCACCGCGGCCAAACGCTCCAGGGCGGCTTCTCCGCGGAGAGGCGCCTCGCCGCCGAGCGGCGCCGGGCCGCGGGACGACGGACCGCCACCGAACGCCGCCGAGGCGCCCACCCCCGGTTCGGTGCCGGCCACCTGGCGGACTCCCTGCCAGGCCGGCAGGAAGCGGGCCAGAACCGCTTGCTCGACCGGCTCGACCTCGTGGCGGAGCCGAGCCAGCGAGCGGCGCCGCAGCTGGCGAAGGACGTCCGGATCGCACCACTCCCGCTCCGCGCCGCCCGGTCGGAACTCGCCGCGCAGGATCGCACCGGACTCCAGGAGCTGCTCCAGCGCCGCGTCGATGCGGGACGGCGGGACGGCCCAGCGGCGCGCGACCTCAACGCCGAGGAACGGGCCGTGGCTGCGGGCCCAGCGGGCCACGAGGCCCCCCAGCGCCGCTTCCACCGGATCCAGGAACGCCGCCGGCACGCCGACCGGCAGCGCCGCTCCCAGGCCGTCGCGGTATCGGGCCGCGTCTTCGACGGCGATCCAGCGCTCCTCGCCCGCGATCCTGACCGCGATCGCGCGTCGCGAGCGGGCCAGCTCGGCCAGCCAGGAATCGGCCTCGGCCGGCTCCGCCACTCTGCCGGCCACTTCCACGGCCGTCAGGTCGCCCAACCGCCGCAGCAGGTCGTGCAGCGAGTCGACCGTCCGGGCCGCCCTCGAGGGAACGAGCGACTGCAGGGCCAGCTCCAGGTCCGCCAGGGCCGCCGGGTCTATCAGGTCGCGCAGTTCCTCCTGGCCCAGCAGCTCGCGCAGCAGATCCCGGTCCAGGGCCATCGCCCCGGCCCGCCGCTCGGCGAGAGGGGCGTCGCCCTCGTACATGTACGCGGCCAGGTAGTCGAAGAGGAGCGAGCCGGCGAAGGGCGAGGCGGCCACAGTCTCCACCTCGCGAACCTCGATCTCGCGGCGAGCGACGCCACTCAGCACTTCGCGCAGCGCGGGTAGGTCGAACAGGTCCGCCAGGCACTCGCGGTACGTCTCGACGATGATCGGGAACGAGCCATACCGGCTGGCCACCGCCAGCAAGCCAGCGGAGCGCTGGCGCTGCTGCCAGAGCGGCGTCCTCGAACCGGGCCGGCGCCTCGGCAGCAGCAGGGCCCGGGCGGCGTTCTCGCGGAAGCGGGCGGCGAACATAGCCGAGCCGCCCAACCTCGAGACGACCAGATCTTCCACCTCGTCCGCCGTCGGGAAGAGCAGTTCGGTCAGCCGTTCGAAGCCGTCGACGTTCTCGCCTTCCGGCAGGCGGATGACGATGCCGTCGTCGGACCAGAGGGTCTGGACCGATTGCCCGAGCCGCTCGTCCAGCCGAGCTTCGATGGCCATCGACCAGGGCGCGTGAACCCGGCCGCCGAACGGCGTCAGCACGACCAACCGCCAATCGCCCAGTTCGTCCCGGAACCGCTCGACCACGACCCGGCGATCCGTGGGCAGGTAACCGGCGACTTCGCGCTCCTCGTTCAGGAAGCCGATCACGTTCCGGGCCGCCAGGTCATCCAGATCGTGGTGCTCGAGCAGTCGCTTGCGGGCCCTCGCCAGCCCACGCGCGCCCCCGCCGAGGTCGCCTTCCAGCTCCCGGACGAAGGCGCCGAGCGCGCGCCCAAGCTCGATCGGCCGGCCGAGGCCGTCGCCGTGCCAGAACGGGATGCGGCCGGGATGCCCCGGCGCCGGCGAGACCACCACCCGATCGGGCCTGATGTCCTCGATGCGCCAGCTCGTCGCGCCCAGGGCGATGACCTCGCCGACGCGGCTCTCGTAGACCATCTCCTCGTCCAGCTCGCCGACCCGACGCCCCGGCGTGCCCGGCTCGCCCACCATGAATACCGGATATAGCCCTCGGTCCGGGATCGTGCCGCCGCTCGTGACTGCGACAGTCCGGGCGTCGCGACGCCCTTCCACGCGTCCCGTCTCCCGATCCCAGACGACCCTGGCCTTCAGTTCCGCAAACTCGTCGGACGGATACGCCCCGGCCAGCATGCTCAGGGTCGCATCGAAGGCCTCGCGCCCCAGCGCTTCGTAAGGCGCCGCCCGCCTGACGGTGTCGAACAGCTCGTCCGCGGTCCAGGGCTCCCGCACCGTCATGGCCACTATCTGTTGGGCCAGCACGTCCAGCGGGTTGCGCGGCAGCTTCGTCTCTTCGATGGCGCCCTCGTGCATGCGCGCCGCGACGACCGCGGTTTCGAGAAGATCGCCGCGGTGCTTGGGGAAGATCACGCCCCGGCTCGGCTCTCCGACCTGGTGGCCCGCCCGACCGACCCGTTGCAGGCCGCTGGCCACAGACGCCGGCGATTCCACCTGGATCACCAGGTCCACCGCACCCATGTCGATGCCGAGTTCGAGCGAGCTGGTGGCGACGATGGCCGGCAGCCGCCCGGCCTTGAGCGCCTCCTCGATCTCGACACGCTGTTCGCGAGCCAGCGAACCGTGGTGCGCCCGAACCAGATCCTCGCCGGCCAGCTCGTTGAGCTTGTTGGCCAGTCGCTCCGCCAGGCGCCGCGAGTTGCAAAAGACGATCGTGGAGTGATGGGACCGGATCAGCTCCAGGATGCGGGGATGGATGGCCGGCCAGATGCTGTGGCGGGCCTCCGCATCGCCGCCGGCCGTCGGCCCGCTCGCGGGGCTGCCGGCACCGAGCCCTACCGGCCCGAACCCGCCCGCGCCGGCCGAACCGCCCGGGCCGTCACCGGCGCCTTCGCCCGGGCGCGCCATGTCTTCGACCGGCACGCGCACCGACAGCTCGAGCGGCTTGCGTGACCCGGCGTCCACGATCGTGACCTCGCGGCTCTCCCCCGCCCTGCCCGGCCCGACGCCGCCCAGGAATCGGGCGATCGTCTCCACGGGGCGCTGGGTGGCGGACAGGCCGATCCGCTGAGGCGGGTGTGCGGCCAGCCGCTCCAACCGTTCCAGGCTGATGGCCAGATGGGCGCCGCGCTTCGTGCCCGCCAGAGCGTGGACCTCGTCCACGATCACGTGCTCGACGCCGCGCAGGATCTCGGCCGCCTGGCTCGTCAGGATCAGGTACAGGGACTCGGGCGTGGTGATCAGGATATCCGGCGGGTTGCGGACGAGGTGGCGCCGCTCCTGCGAGGGCGTGTCGCCGGTCCGGACGCCGACTTCGATCTCGGCGACGGGCAGGCCGGCTCGCTGAGCGGCCAGGCGGATGCCTGCCAGCGGCGCCCGAAGGTTTCGCTCGACGTCGTAGATCAGGGCCTTGAGGGGCGACACATACAGCACCCGGACGGTTCCGGGGTTGACCTTCGTCCTGGCCGGGCGAGGTTCGGCGGCCAGGCGATCCAGGCACCACAGGAACGCGGCCAGCGTCTTGCCGCTCCCGGTGGGGGCGTGGATCAGGGTGTGCCGGCCCGAGGCGATGCTCCGCCAGCCTTCGGCCTGGGCGGGAGTCGGCCCCGGAAACGCGGACCGGAACCACTCCGCCGTGGCCGGTCCGAACGGCGCAAGCGGATCTTCCGGGCCCGGGCCGGCGGCTAAGGTGCGGGGCGGATCGGTCGAGGCAGCCACGAGACGGCCAGTATAGGACCGGACGCTCGAATAGACCATGCGTTCTGTTGCCCGGGGGCTTCGCGGGCGCATCGGCGACTCGCGCCAGGCCGCCTCGGCGCGCTACGTCGGGCCGTTCTTCTCGGGGGCTCGGCGGCGCGACTTGCGATGACCTGCCGGGGCCGCGCCGGCGTCCGGTGAACGCGCGGTTAGGGTCCTGGCGTAGCGGTTGGCCATTCCCGACGGAACGAGGACGATCAGCACGTCGCCCCGGCGGAGAACCGTGGCCGGCTTGGGTCGAAACGACTCGCCGCCGCGTCGAACCAGGATCGGCAGTGACGGCGGCGGCCAGTCCACCCGGTCGACTCTCAGGCCGACCGGCGGGGCGGGCTGGTCCAGCGCCACCTCGATGACCCGATAGCCGAGCAGGCTGACGGCCCTGTCGCTCACGGCCGCAGGTCGCTGCGGCTCCGTTCCACCCTGGCTGTGGGCGTGGAGCGGTCCACCGGCGTGGCCCCCGGCGGCGCCGTCGAGAGCGGCCACGTAGGCCCGCATGACGTCGCGATGGGTGATCCAGCCCACTACGCGACCGTGGTCCGGGGCCTGCACCGGTAAGCCCGACTGCTCGTGGCGCACGAGCGTCGTGAGGGCGTGTTCGAGAGTGTCCGCGGGGCTGAGCGCCGGCAGCGGCTGGGCCAGCTCGCCCGCCGTAGCGTCGTACGAATCGCCTCTGATGCTCGCCTCGGCTTCGGCCATCGTCAGGACTCCTCGGTACTGACCGGCTTCGTCCACCACGGGCAGCGCCGCGCGATCCTCCAGGACGAATCGGTCCAGGATGTCGCCGAGGGACGACGTCTGGAGGACGCCCGGGGGAACCGGCGCCATCGCCGCCTCGACTGTCAGCTGGCCCATCAGGTTGGGCGTGCGTCCGCGTTCGACGTCGACGCCGCGGCGGCGCAGTTTGAGGGTGTAGATCGTGTCGTTGGAGATGAGGGCGCTGATGCCGGCAGAGATGGCCACCGCCAGCATCATCGGCAGGATGATGCGGTAATCGTCCGTCAGCTCGAACATGATGATCACGGAAGTGATGGGGGCTCGGGCAGCGGAGGCAAAGACGGCCCCCATGCCTACCAGACCGTATGCGCCGGCCGGGCTGGCAAGCCCGGGCGCGATCTGGTTGGCGACCGCCCCGTAGGCGGCCCCGAGCATCGCGCCCATGTAGAGCGACGGCGCGAAGACACCTCCGGACCCGCCTATGGCAATCGTGAGGCTGGTCGCCGCAAGCTTGCCGACCACCAGCAGGAGCAGGAACCAGATCGCGTAAGTGCCGTTTTCGGCGTTGTCGATGGGCGGGTAGCCGACACCGTAGAGCTGCGGCAGGACCAGCAGCAGCAACCCCAGCAGCAGGCCTCCCACGGCGGGGCGGAGCCACTCCGGACGCCCCCGCCACAGCCGGTCGGCCACGTCCTCGGCACCGTACAGGATGCGGATGAAGGCCACACCCACGATTGCCGCCGGGACACCGAGGGCCGCGTAGAGCGGGTACTCCCAGGCCGAGTTCACCTGGAACTCGGGCAGCGTCAGGAACGAGGCCGTGCCGAAGGCGCTCTGGCCGACGATGTCGGCCATGACGGATGCCAGGACGACGACGCCGAAGGATCGCGCCTGGAAGTCCCGCAGGATCAACTCCAGGGCAAAGAAGACGCCCGCGATCGGGGCGTTGAAGGTGGCGCTGATGCCGCCGGCGGCGCCGCAGGCGACGAGCAGCCTCAGGTTCGCCTCGCCGATCCGGAGCCGCTGGCCGAGGGATGAACCCAGGGCGGATCCGATCTGGACGATCGGCCCCTCCCGGCCGACGGAGCCGCCCGAGCCGAGGCAGATGGCCGAGGCGAGCGACTTGATGACCGCCACCCTCGGCCTGATGCGGCCCCCCTCCGCCGAAACGGCGTACATGACCTCGGGCACGCCGTGGCCGCGGGCTTCTCTGGCGAATCTGTCGATCAGCGGCCCGTATAACAGGCCACCGAGCACGGGCACGAGAAGAATGAACCAGGGGCCGATAGCCGGAAACAGGGGGTGGGCGGCGCCCGGTGTACCCGAGTAGTCGGAGGAGCCGGTGAAGACGTTGGTGAAGAAGGCGATCAGCTCCCGAAAGACGATCGCCCCCAGGCCGGCCCCAAAGCCGACGATCAGGGCCAGCGACACGATACCCGTCTGGCTGCCGCGGACCCAGTCTGAGGCGCGGACGGCGCGGGAGGTCGGGATCCTGAGCGACCTCATCCGCACGCCGACGGAGGAGATGCGGGTCATGGTGTTCGGCCGGCCGGGACCCGGACGCGCGCCCTTCCTGGGGCCGCTCCACGGAGTGGCCCGGACACGATCATCGTCCTGTGGCCGGCCGTCCATTACACCTCCGCGGACGTCTCCTCGAGCAGCGGTCCCGCCAGCAGCCTCTCCAGATCGACACGCGCGTCGGACATGGCGAAGAGTGTGAGCTGGTCGCCGTCTTCAAGGCGCAGAGCGCCCCGCGGGACGATCATCTGCTCGCCCCGGTGAACCGCCACGAGGGTGACCTCACGCGGCCAGGCGACCTTGGCTACGGTCTTTCCGGACATGGCCGAGCCGGGCTCGACGATCGCTCGGAGCAGGGATCCGTCCGGCCCGATCTCCCTGACCTTGCGAGCGCTCCCGGCCAGGGCGGCGCGATATGTCCGCATGATGTCCTTGGCCGAGAGGACGCCCATCAACTTGCCGTCGGCCACGACTGGTGCCCAGGTGGACTGGCTGTCGGCCAGATCGCCCAGGGCCTCGTCCAGGGTGTCTTCGGCCATGATGATGGGTACCGAATCCTTGCCTTGAGCCATCAGCTCGCCGACCCGAGCGTCCCGTTTGGCTTTCTCGAGCGTGCTCGTGGTAACGACACCTTTGACGCTGCCGTCGGCCTCAGTCACGGGAGCGCCGGGCAGGCCGGCCTTCTTGAGCCGCCGCAGGAGCGGCCCTGCCTCGTCCGAGAGCGAAGCCACGACTCGGGCCGCTCGGGCCGCGTCGCAGGCCGGCAGGGTCGCCATGACCGGCATCGAGAACTGGAACCGGTGGGCCGGCGACTCCGAGCGGCTGCCGAGCTGGGAGGCGTAGATGGACTTGTCGTCCACGACCAGCAAGGCGATGCCGACGGCGATCATGGCCGGAGCCAGCATGCTCAGGTTGCCGGTCATTTCGGCCACCATCAGCATTACTGCGATGGGGGCGTGGGCCACGCTGCCGAAGAAGGCCATCATAGCCACGATCACGAACGGCGACGGGTCTGCCGGCATGAACGGAGCCCACGGCAGCAGCAACCGCCAGACCGCCGCCCCGAGCAGAGCGCCGATTACCATGCCGGGACCGAAGATACCGCCGGATCCCCCGGATCCGATCGAGAGCGAAGTCGCGAGGATCTTGGCAAAGGGCAGGACGACAATGATCCACAGCGGGATGGTCATCAACGCGTCCCGGCCCAGCCCGGCCTGCACCCAGCCGTAGCCGGTGCCGATGACGCCCGGCAGGACGATGCCCATGAGGCCGACTGCGACGCCGCCGATCCCGGCCCGCGCCGCGCGCGGGATGGGCCAGCGCTTGAACCAGGCCGTGAAGCCGTAGAAGCTCGAGATGTAGAGCCGGCCCACGAGCCCCGCTACGAGACCGATCAGAGCGAAGTACAGAAGCTGGCGGGGATCCGTGAAGCCCGCGCTGAGGCTGCCGAAGATCGGGCTGAACCCGACCAGCGCTCCGAAGACGGAGAAGGCGACGATCGAAGCGACGAACGAGGGCACGAGAGCCTCGGCCTCGATGTCGTCGCGATACGGGATCTCAACGCCCAGGATGGCTCCCCCCAGCGGCGCCCGGAAGATCGCCCCGATGCCTGCGGCCATACCCGACGAGACCGCGATGCGAGCATCCCGAGCCTCGAGGTCCAGGGTTCGGGCCAGGAATGAGCCGAAGCCCGAGCCGATCTGCGCGGTCGGACCCTCGCGGCCGCCCGAGCCGCCGGAGCCGATGGTGATGGCAGATGTCAGGAGCTTGATGAGGGGAATGCGCGCCCGAACGCCGCGCGGCCTGTGGTGGAAGGCGGCGATGGCGGCGTCCGTGCCGTGGCCCTCCGCCTCCGGCGCGAAGCGAAAGACGATGATGCCGGAGATCAGGCCGCCGGCGCCGACGATCAGCGGCAGCGCCCAGGGGCGGCCTGGATCGACTATCGCATGGCCGCCTTCGCCGGCAGCCGAAGCGGGCTGGAACGCGGCGAGATTGCCGAGGAGGAGACTTGTCGTCCACTCCAGGGCGGCGAAGAACGCGGCGGCCCCCAGACCGGAGATGACGCCGATTACGGCCCCGAGGATGACCCATTTCCGAAGATACGGAGCGTTTCGGACCAGCAGTCGAACGCGCCGCAAGAACCTGTCTACGTCCACTGGCCCAGCCTGTTCGCGGCCAGGGCCAGCGCCCCGAGGTCTGAGCCGTCCGCCTCCGGCGCCGGCTCCTCGCCCATGCTCTGACTGATCAACTGCCGTCTCCTCTCGATGACGTTGTGGCGCAACCTCGATCCCTCGCCGCTCAAGCCGAGCCGGACGCCGCGCCCGTCGGCCGCGTCTCCGGTCAGGTCCAGGAGCCCTCGCCGGGCCATGCGGTGGACCAGCTTGCTGGCCGACGGGCGCGAGACCGCGAGGCGGTCGGCGAGCTCGGAGAGCCGGATGGGCTCAGCCGCGGCGCCGACGACTACTAGGGTTCGCCAGCCGAGGAATGTCAGCTCCGAACCTGCGGTTTCCGCCAGCGCCTGGGCCGTCATGGCCACCGAGGACACGGCGATCATCTCGATCAGATCGATCACGAGTCAATACTAGCATGTAGTTGCCATGTGGAAACTAGACGGCCACTCCGAGCGTGGGTGAGGTGCGAGCCCGGCACCCAGCGGGCACTCGAGGCGTTCCGGACAGCCACGCCGCGGGCCGGACACAGAGAAACGGCGGGCCGTGGGGCCCGCCGTTTCCAGGTGCAGGGAGGTAATGGGACGTCTGTCTCCCTGCAGGGCGTGATGTGTAGTGGCTATCCCAGCGCGTACTTGACGACGGGGATCCGCTGGATGGCCGGGAGCTTGGCGACGGCGGTGTCGAGGGCGTAGGCGCCGGCACCGGTGTAGATGAGCGTGGCCGTGATGGCGAGGTACATGAACTGCTCGTTGAACGGACCGTTCGCGAAGCTCCAGTTGGAGACGTAGAGCAGGGCCATCAAGAGCGTGCCCATAACGGCCGAGAAGCGAGTCGCGAGGCCGATGATCAGGGCCGCGCCGATCGCAACCTCACCGAAGACGACCAGGGTATCGATGAGGGAGACGAGACCGGCGTTGCCGGCGATGGAGACCCAGAAGTCGTGCGTCGGGTTCACGGCGACCTTGGGATCGCTGCCGAGCCACGTGCCCGTCGTGCCGAACTTGAGGTATCCGCCGGAGGTGAACGGGGTGCCGCTCGCCCACATGAAGAACTTGTCGAGGCCGGCGAACAGAAGGCCGATGCCTACCGCCGCTCGAACGATGAAGATGCCGCGTGCGTTGCGTTCCATGGTTGTTCCTGCACCTTTCAACTGTCTGAACTGGCTGGCCCGCCTGCCTATCGGGCTGCCGGGCTTGTGTTCGACTCATTCAATATAGGAGCACTTACTTTTAGCTTTGCGGGCCATAGGTCCCAAAGGGCAGGGTCCGATAGGACCTATTTGAACAGCACGAGAGTCAGTGTTCGAAACGACCCGTCTCCGGGCCTTCCGGGACGCTGCGATGGGCCGTCCGGACACGCGGGCGCAGACCCGCAGACGAGCCGCTGCCGGTGCCGAAACCAGAGGCGAGTACGGCGGCGCGGCGGGATGAACTAACCGGCCAGCCCTCGCTCGGCCAGGGCCCGTTCGAGGGCCGCTGCCACTCGTGAGGGCCGGCGAACGGCCAGGATCGCGTCGGGGTCCGCTGCCGTGACCGATCCCGGGGCGCGCAGCCGCCGGAACGAGGCCGAGTCGAGCAGCCGGCCGGCCACGGAACGGCGCACCTCCCGGGGAAGCGGGTCGAACGGGTCGCGTTCGGCCACGGTATGCAGGGCGACGATGGCCCGGCCACCCTCGTCCTCGATCGCGCACAGGGACCGCAGGAGCGAGCGCGCCACTCCCCGGCCGCGCCACCGAGGGGCCACGCCCAGCGCGAGCAGGTCGTCGACCGAGCCGACCGAGCCGCTCGCGCCGCCCGAGCCGCCCGCCCCGCTCGCGCCCGCGGGCGCCGGCGTAGGTGCCGGCGTGGACGCCCCCGAAGGCGCGGCGATCGCGACGCCGACGACCCACTCCCCGAGGATCGCGCCGGTGGCCGTGGCTCCGTCGCGGAGCGCCGCCGCCAGGAGTGCGTGCCCTTCGGCCGGATCGGCAGGCGCCACCGTTCGCGACGCCAGCCTGAGATTGGCCAGCACGTCGGCCGTCAGGACGACGATAGCCGGCTCCCCTGCTGGCGGCTCCGCGGCCGCAAGCTGCCTGCCGGGTCCGCCGTCGACCGCCCACCAGCCCCGTTCTTCGGCCGTCCGCAAGAGAGCCGGCACGGCCAGCGTTCGGACGAGTTCGATCGTCCGGCGCGCCTGAACCCCGGCGTCCGGGCGCGCAATCCCCGCGACGACGCCCGCCTCGTCCTCGAAGCCCGCCGGCAGAGCGCCGCGCTCCCACCGCACCGCGTCACCTTCCCAGCGTTCCATCCAATCCGCCGGCAACTCGCCCGGAACGTCGCGATGCGCGCCGGCCAGCCAGGTCAGCGCCCAGGCCCGAGGCACCACGCGGTAGATCGAATAGCCACCCCCACCCGTGGCGAACCAACGGCCCGAGGCGTAGCGATGCGCGACTCGATCGACCAACCTTGCCGCCTCGCCCATGGCCGTGGTGGTCAGGCACAGGTGGGCCAGCGGATCCCAGACGTGGCCGTCGGCCCCGTGCTGGCTGACCACGATGTCAGGACCGAACGCGGCCGCCGCCGCCGGGACGAGCGACCGCACCGCCCCGAGCCAGGCGTCGGGACCGCAGTGCGGCTCGAGCGGGATGTTGACGCTGGTGCCGGACGCACTGCCCTCCCCCAGCTCGTCCACGAACCCGGAGCCCGGAAAGAGCGACCGTCCGCTTTCATGGAACGAGATCGTGAGGACACCGGGGTCCTCGTAGTGAAGCGCCTGGACGCCGTCGCCGTGATGGACGTCCAGGTCCACGTACAGCACCCGCAAGCCCTCGCGGCGCGCGCGGGCGATCGCCAGGGCCACGTCGTTGTAGACGCAGAAGCCGCTCGCCCGGTCCCTCATGGCGTGATGCAGCCCGCCGCCGGGCTGATAGGCGTGTTCCGCGTCGCCGCGCAGGATCGCCTCCACGGCCGAGATCGAGCCGCCCGCCACCGCCGCGGCCGCCTCGTGCATACCGGCGAACGCCGGGTCGTCGCCCGGCCCGATCCCTGCTTCGGGCGGTGCGCCGGGATCGATCGAGAAGCGCTTGACCGCGGCCAGATAGCCGGGCGAGTGCAGCCATTCGAGCTGGCCGTCCGTTGCCGGCTCCGGCGCCAGACCGGGCTCCGCCCCGACGGCCCGCAGCAGGTCGATGCCCGGACCGAACCGGCGCGGGCTCAGTGGATGCGTTGCCCCGAAGTCGTACGTCCTGGACCGCGGCCCGTAGACGAGCAGCGGTCCGGTGATCCGTCGGTCGGCCATGACCGAATGATGGCTCGCCAGACGACGGACGTCAGCCACGCCTCTTCCTCGGCCCGCTCGTTGCCGCTGCAGACGACCGGCGCGCGGAGTTACGCTGCCGTCATGACCGCGACCTCGACGACGCTGATCGTCCGCCCCGTTCACCCCGATGAGTACGAAACCCTGGGCGAGTTGACCGTCAGGGCGTACCACGGTGTCGGATTCGAGATGGCCCACCAGGCCGACTACGACGTTCGCCTGCGCGACGTGGCCACCCGGGCCGCGACCTCGTGCGTGCTCGTGGCCACGACCCCCGCCGGAGAGTTGCTGGGCGGCGTCACCTACGTCTCCGGCCCGGACGACCCGTATTCCGAGGAGTTGCGGGACGGTGAGGCCGGCATCCGGATGCTGGCCGTCGATCCCGCCGTCCAGGGCCGTGGCATTGGCCGGGCCTTGACTTCGGCCTGCGTCGAACGCGCCCGCTCAGCCGGCCGGCGGCGGATCGTGCTCCACACCGGAACGTGGATGCCGGCGGCGATACGCCTGTACGAGCGCATGGGCTTCGTCCGCGTGCCCGAGATCGACTTCACGCCCGCCCCAGGCGTCGACCTGATCGCCTACGCGATGGAGCTGGCCGGCTCGTAGGCCGTCCCGCCCCCGAGGCGCGCCGGTCTCGGCCCCGCCCGGCGCCGCCCCGGCCCGCCCGGCGCCGCCCCGGCCCGCCCGGGGCGGCCCCGGCGTGCTGTGGAGGATCGGCCACCGGTTCCTCCACCCTATTCAGCCCAGGACTCTAATGGAAGCTGACAAGCTCTCGATCTGGATCGAAACGCCGATCGAGCCCGAAAACGGGGTTCAGGGACGCTCCGGTGTCCGAGAAACGGCGTTCGTTGGGTCCAGGACCGCCTTGTGACTGTCCCCCGGTGTCTGCTCCCTCCAAAAGAGCCACCGTGTGGATATGTTGGAGGAAATCCGGAGGGCGCCGGGCCGGCCACCTCGCCGCGCCACGCGTCGCCACGCCCACGCCCCCGCCAACGCACCTCGCCGCGCCACGCGTCGCCACGCCCCCGCCCCCGCCAACGCACCTCGCCGCGCCACGCGTCGCCGCGCCGCACGGGAGCCCCGCCACCTCGCCTCACCACGGCCCGCCACCGGAGCGCCAACTCGGGTCCGGAACCTGCTAGTCGGTGGAGCCCAGGCTCGTCTCCGCGGTGACGCCGAGATTGGGCGTCTCGGGAACGCTTCCGACCCCGCCGCGCCCGAGCCGTGGCACCGCCCCTCGCAGAATCGCGATGCCCGCGACCGCCTCGCACGCGGCCACCACTACGCCGTTCACGGCAAGCGCGACCGGCGTGCCCCACAGCCCGCCCAGGCCGCCGGTCAAGCCGTTGCCGATCGGCGTGGAGCCGGCGAAGACGGTGGTGTAGACGCTCATCACCCGGCCCCGGAGCGGCCCCGGCACGGCGATCTGGATCAACGTGTTGGCGCTCGCGGCCGTGGCGATCGCCCCGACGCCGCAGAAGAAGACGGCTGCCATGGCTACGGGGAAAGAGGTCGTCCAGGCCAATACCAGCTCCGAGGCGCCCAGCACCAGGCCGCCGCCGATCAGGATCCGCAGCCTCGGCCGGTGCAGGGTCGCGACCGACAGGGCGGACACGAGCGCGCCGGCTCCCATGGCTGCGAATAGCAGGCCGTATCCGTTCGAGCCGACGTTGAGGACCCGCGCCGCCATGACCGGCAGGATGACGTTGAAGTTCATGCCGAACGTGGACACCGCGCCGATGACCGCGATGGCCATCAGCACCACAGGGGTGTGCCGGACATAGCGCAGACCTTCGGCCAGGTTGTCGCGTACGGCGCCGACGCTGCGGGGGATGGCCAGCCTGGCCGCCGGCATCAGTTCGGAGTCCCTCATCGCCAGCAGGCCGATCACGACGGCGCCGTAGCTCAGGCCGTTGAGCGTGAAGCACATCGCCGTCCCGACGACACCGATCAGAACACCGGCGACCGCCGGCCCGACGATGCGAGCCCCGTTGAAGACGGCCGAGTTGAGCGCCACGGCGTTGGCCACGTCGTCCGGGCCGACCATCTCGACAACGAATGACTGGCGGGCGGGCATGTCGATCGAATTGACGATTCCTAGCAGGAACGCCAGCGCGAAGATGTGCCACACGGCCACGACCCCGAAGAACTCGAGGCCACCGAGCGTGAGGGCCAGGGTGGCGGCGGCCGCCTGGGTCCCGATGACGGTGAGCCGCTTGGGCCAGATGTCGGCCACGATGCCGCCGAACAAGCCCAGGACCATCACCGGCAGGAACTGGACCACGCCCAGCAGACCGATGTAGACGACGGCCTTGTCCCAGCCGACCAGGGTCCCCAGCAGCCAGCTCAAGGCCACCGACTGCATCCACGTTCCGGTCACAGAGATGAGCTGGCCGAAGAAGAAAAGCCTGAAGTTACGGTGCCGCAGCGCTCGACCGGCCGAGATTGACCGCGCACGACCGCCGACCCCAGTTCGGCCGCCGATGGTCACCGGACGGCCTCCGGATCGCTCTCCAGTTCGGCAATCCGGGCCATGGCTCGGGCGCGGCGCGTTTCCGCGTCTCCGACCATGCCTTCGATGCGGGCGACCTTCTGCCGTAGCGTCTCGATCTGCTGGTCGAAGCTGGCAACGCGATCACGCAGGATGCGGCGGCGCTCCGCCGGGTCGGCGGTGGCGTGGTAGGCGGCGTGCTGCCGCTCGCGGGCCGCTTCGTCCTCGAGAAGCCGGGCGATTTCGGCCAGTGAAAAACCGGCGTCGTCGCGCAGGCCCTTGATGAAGCGCAGCCGCTCGATGTCGGTCTCGTCGTACAGGCGGTAGTCCCCGTCCGACCTGGCGGCGGGCTTGAGCAGCCCAACCTCTTCGTAATAGCGGATCGATCGCGGGGTCAAACCAACCTCGGCCGCGGCCTCGTGGATGCGCAGCAGGGCCGACCCCGGCACGCCCTTCATCGTCATGGACGCATCCTAGCCCAACCTTGCCGTTTACGTGAAAGTCAGTCCGCTCGCCTCGCGGCGCCGAGACGGATCGAATCGCCACGACGGATACGCGGCGACTATGCCCATTGCATACCGTTCTACCGCTCCATCGAGTTCCGGGCTCGCTATCATCTGGGCGCGGGCACGAGGAGGTGCCCGATCGTCCGGTCGATTCGGAAGCCGAGCAGCGTCGCCGCTGCAGGATGCAGGCTGGTGCATCCGGGATCGGTGACGATCGATGCCGCTGCCCGCAGCGGCAAGGCGCGGGGCCCTGCCGGCCCCCTGTCCCGCTTCCTGCTCCCCCGGGCGAGTCCCGTCACTCCCACCCGGCCAGCAGGCCGGTGGCGTCCCTTTCCCAGCCACGGGCGACGCGTATTCGGTCCAACCCGTCACTTGGGAAAGGGGTCCAAATGGGGAACTTGCGACGGCCCAACGCCAATGAGGTAACGGGCTCGGTCAATCGCTCGCGCAGCGTCGTCCCGATGTCGGGGCTGTGCACGGCTTGCCACGACGGCTGCACGGGCGGCTGCGAGGTCTTCCTGGCGACGATGCGGGGCCGGGAACTGCTATATCCGCAGAACTTCGGTGAGGTGACCGCGGGCGCCGACAAGGACTACCCGGTCGACTACTCGCACCTCAATATCCAGGGCTACGCCGTCGGCGCGGATGGTCTCCCGGACGGCGTCGAGCCGGGTCCGGACACCGCCCTGTTCCCGAAGGTGGATACGGAGACCGACTACGGTTGGGACAAGAAGGTGAAGATGAAGATGCCTGTCTTCACCGGCGCCCTCGGTTCGACCGAGATTGCCCGTCGTAACTGGGAGCACTTCGCCGTGGGGGCGGCGATTTCCGGCATCACCCTGGTCTGCGGTGAGAACGTCTGCGGCATCGACCCGGGCCTCGAGCTGACGCCGCAGGGGAAGGTGGCCCAATCGCCGGAGATGGACCGGCGCATCGAGACGTACAAGCGCTACCAGACGGACTACGGCGAGATCCTGGTCCAGATGAACGTCGAAGACACGCGCCTCGGCGTGGCGGAGTACGTCCTGGAGAAGCACGGCCTCCAGACCATCGAGCTGAAGTGGGGCCAGGGCGCCAAGTGCATCGGCGGCGAAATCAAGGTCAAGACCCTCGATCGCGCCCTCGAGCTGTCGCGTCGCGGTTACGTGGTCCTGCCCGACCCGACCATCCCGGATGTCCAGCTCTCGTACCACGATGGTGCGATCCGCGAGTTCGAGCGCCACTCGCGCCTCGGATTCGTCACTCGCGAGGGCTTCCTGGCCGAAGTGGAGCGGCTGCGCAGCCTGGGCTTCCAGCGGATCACACTCAAAACCGGGGCCTATTCGCCGGTCGAGCTGGCGATGGCCATTCGCTTCGGCGCCGAGGCCAGGATCGACCTGCTGACCATCGACGGCGCCCCGGGCGGCACGGGCATGAGCCCATGGCCGATGATGAACGAGTGGGGCGTCCCATCGATCTACCTCCACTCGCTGGCGTATCAGTACTGCAAGCAGCTCGAGGCTCGCGGGATCCGGCCTCCGGACCTCGCCTTCGCGGGCGGCTTCTCGACCGAGGACGGTGTCTTCAAGGCCCTGGCCATGGGCAGCCCGTACGTCAAGGCGGTCTGCATGGGCCGGGCCCTGATGATCCCGGGGATGGTCGGCAAGAACATCGGCCTCTGGTTCGAAGAGGAGAAGGTGCCGCGCCTTGTCCAGAAGTACGGGACGCGCGTTGAAGAGGTCTTCATCTGCTGGGAAGAACTCAAGACCTACTATGGCGACGCCGTCGCGGAACTGCCGCTCGGTGCGATCGGCATCTTCACCGTCGTCCAGAAGATGCAGATCGGGCTGCAGCAACTCATGGCCGGCAGCCGCAACTTCCGGCTGGGCACGATCGGGCGGACCGACCTGATGTCGCTCACCAGGGAGTGCGCCGACGTCACGGGCATCCCGTACGTCATGGAGGCGTACGCCAAGGAGGCCCAGGCCATCCTGGATTCCTAGCGGGCAGGGAGAGAAGGCCGGGGGCGGTTCGCCGCTCCCGGCCTTTCGATTCCCAAGTGGGCGGGCGAGTCCTAGTTCGCGGCCTGAGCCGCCGGCGCGGGCTCGTCTCCGCCTTCGAACCGATCGGGCTCAACGGAGACGACGTCCAGCAGCAGGAACCGACCGCCCGTCAGCCTGCCGATCACCGACTCGGCCATCGGCAGGTCGGCAATCTCGGAACCCTGGACCAGGCGCGGATTCGACAGCGCATAGACATGGTCGCGGAACTGGACCCGGCAGCCGGCCGCCGCAAGGACGTTCCGCGGCCACTGCCCGCCCTCCGCGTACGGGACCGGGACGGCGACGCGGTCGGCCAGCACGATCGGGTGAATCAGCGTCCGCCGAACCGCGCCGCTCTTGCGGCCGACGTGCTCCACGACTCCGATGCCGGTGCGACCTCCCCTGGCCGCGCCGTGGCGCAGCAGGATCGGCGTCAGCCGCTCGTTCATGGTCCGTCGAAGGAGGAGGTCCCGCCGTTCCTCGGGCAGCTGCGAGCGGTGGTACAGGTACGCCCCCAGCCCTGCGACGAGGGCGATCACGATCAGCTTGCGCATCCGACACCTCCACGTATGCGCCCTGTTCAGTCGACGATGAAGACCTTCGCGCCCGTCTTCGTCGAGGAGCGGTGCGGCGCGATGTCGTCCGAGACCTGGTAGCTCACTCCCGGCGTCATCACGGTTGAGCTGCCGTCCGCCAGCTCGGACACGACCTCACCTTCGAGCACCAGGACGACATGGCCGCGCGGGCACCAGTGGTCGGCTTCGTATCCGGGCGTGAAGTCGACCATCCGGACGCGCAGGTTGCCCATTTCGAACGTCCGCCAGTACGAGGTCCCGGTCGTGCCGGGGTGCTCCGTCGGGGCGACCGTCGACCAGTCGGTAATGGTGTAAGGAACGTTCTCGATCTTCATAGGGCCCTCGAGCGGCGGCTGCGGTGGACGCCCCCTCAAGGTACGACCTGGGGCTGTGACACGCTAGCTGTCACAGCGACCTGCCATTCTTCGAGCATGGAAACCGCCAAGCTGGTCTCGCTCCCGTCGTCCGCCCGGCCGGCCGCCGTCCGAGTCGAAGCGGACCGGCTCCTCATCGAGCACCTGACCCTGGAGGACCACGCCCTGGCCGCGTTCGTGTCGGATCGCGAGCCGGAGGAGCGGACCATGCTCGTCGAGCGGGCGCTGCGCGTCGGCCTGACCGCCATCCAGAGCGTCGGCGTCACCGTCAACGTGGACGCCGTCCGGGCCGAGTTCCAGGGTTTGCTCCGCCAGACCGAGGCCGCCAACGAGCGAGCCGCTACGGCCCTGGACATGATGCTCCGCCAGAACTTCGCCGACGGCGAGGGGCGCCTGCCGCGAACGCTCGAGAAGTTCCTCGGCGACAAGGGCCAGCTCCGCGGCTTCGTGGACGAGCTGTTCGACGAAGCCAAGCGCGACAGCGCCATCGGTCGGATGAAGACGCTGCTCGGCTCGTACTTCGACGGGGACGCGTCGCGGCTGGCCCAACTGCTGGATCCCACTCGTCTCGGCTCGCCTCTCCACCAGTTCCGGACGGAGATGGCGGACGGCTTCGCCAGGCTGAACGAACGGCTGGCCGCCCTCGAAGCCGCGGGCGCCGCCCGGGCCTCCGAGCGCTCCAGGTCCGCCGCCAAGGGTGCCGACTTCGAGGCCATCGTGGACGACCTTCTCGGCGAGATCTGCCGCGGTTCGGGCGACATGCTCGAGCGAACGGGCACGGAAGCCGGCACGGCCATCGGCTCCAAGAAGGGCGATTTCGTCGTCACGCTCAACCCGGACGCGACGGCGGGATCGGAACTGCGGGTCGTCGTGGAATGCAAGGACCGCTACGTCTCCGGCCGAGCAATGCGCGACGAACTTCGCGACGCCAAGTCCAACCGCGACGCCGCGATCGCCATCGTCGTCTTCACGCCCGCGCACGCGCCAACCGGCATCGCCCCGTTCGACGTCCGAGCCGGCGACGTCTACTGCGTCGTGGACCCTGCCGCTCCCGAGCCGGCGACGCTGGAGGCGGCCGTTCGACTGGCCCGGCTGCTCGCCCTCCAGACCCTGCGCGACAGGGACGTCGAAGTGGACGCCGCCGCGATCGGCAAAGCCCTCAACGGCGTCCGCGAACAGCTCGAAACGCTGCGAGCCCTCAAGGCGACCCTGACTTCGATCGGCACCAGCGCCCGCGAGGTCCATGCCGGCCTGGACAAGCTGCGCGAAGGCATCCTGGCCAGGATTTCCGAGGCGGAAGCGGAGCTGCGGGCCCGGTAGACGCCGATTCTAGGAGAAACGCACCACGCGACGCCTTCAAAGTCCTACTGGACAGGGCGAAGGAGCGCGCTATATTCGCGCTTCGCGAGCTCACCGAGATGAGCCCGCGGAGCGAGGTGCAGGGCTTATGCCGCGATCGATGTGGAAAGGGGCCATCCAGTTCGGGCTGGTAACGATCCCCGTGAAGATGTACCTGGCCACAGAGTCCAAGGGCATCAGTTTCAACATGCTCCACGCGGCGTGCCACGGCCGGATCCAGATGAAGACGTACTGCCCGACGGACGACGCCTACATCGAACGCAGCGATACGGTGAAGGGCTTCGAGATCGCGCCGGCCCAGTACGTCGTGATCACGGACGAGGACCTGGCCGCGGTGCCGCTCAAGACCATCCGCTCCATTGAGATAGCCCAGTTCGTTCCCATCGAGTCCGGCGGCGAGACGACGCGCTTCGTGAAGCAGCAGTACTACCTCGAGCCCGAGCCAGTCGCCCGCAAGGCCTACTCTCTGCTCCGCCGGGTGCTGGCCGAGAAAGGGTTGCGGGCCATCTGCAAGATCGTGCTCCGCGACCGCGAGCAGCTCGCGGCGCTGGACCCGTACGGCGACACGATCATGATTTCGACGCTGTTCTGGCCGGACGAGGTTCGGTCCGTCGGGGAGTTGTCCATTCCCAGCGAAGATGCCGAACCCAAGCCGGCCGAGCTGGCGATGGCCGAGCAGCTGGTCGCGATGATGACCGGCGAGTTCGACGCCGCCGCCTACCGCGACGAGTACCGCGAGGCCCTGATGGGCATCATCGAGGCCAAGGCCGCCGGCGAAACCATCGCCGCTCCCGACGCGGCCCCCGCCTCCAAGCTCACGGATCTGGTCGCCGCACTGGAAGCCAGCGTCGCCGCCGCCCGGACCGCCCGCGCGAGCGCCGCTCCCGCCACGGCCGCCGAAGCCGCGTCGAAGAGGGAGAAGACCGGCCGGCGAGCGCCGGTCGGAGTTCCGGTCATGGCCGAGGAATTTGCGGAAGAGGCGCTCCCGGCTCGACGCCGCAAGGCCTCTTAGTCGCGCCCCACCGGCCGCTCCGCGGCCGCGGCCGAGTCGCAACCGCTTTGCTCAGCGCCACGAGATGAGGGCGATGCCCAGCATCGCCACGAATATCCCGGCAACCTGCACTCGGCCGGGCCGTTGCGCCAGGACGGCACCCGCCAGAATCGTGGTCACGGCCGGGTATTGCGAAGAGACGACCACGGCCAGGCTCAAGGCACCCTGCGAGTCCGCAAGCAGAAAGAACACGTTGCCGGCCATGTCGAGCAGGCCGACGAGGACAATCAGCGGCGACATACTCGCGACCGTCTCACGAACGTGGCGCTGGCCGACGGTCAGCAGCAGGCCTAGGACGAGCGAGGTCGTCCGGGCGGCCACCACCGGCCACCAGACCGTGCCGCCGTTTCCGGTCGACTGGCCGATGGCGATGAAGAAACCGGCCGCACCCGCACCCGACAGCAGCGCCAGGCCCAGTCCGGCGCGATCGATGCGCATTTCCCCGGACGGCCGCGTTACGAGGACGATGGCAACGAGCGCCAGCACGATGCCCGCGACGTCCTGAGCTCGCAACCGATCGCCCGTAACCACGCCGACCAAGACCGGCAGGGCAACTCCAACGAGCGTCGCAACGGCCGAGATCAGACCCATCGGCCGCGTCGCGAGGGCGTGATAGAGCGCCAGCAGACACACGACCCCCGAAGCTCCGGCCAGGACGGCCCAGGCCAGCGAGACCGGACCCGGGTTGCGCTCGCCGATGAGGGCCAGGGTCGCGATTGCGATCGCCAGGCCTACGGCTTGCGAAACGACCAGGACGGCGAGTGGGCGGGCCTTGCGCCCGGCCAGCCCTGCCCCGAAGTCGGCGCCGCCCCAGCCGATGGCCGCCCCGATTCCGAAGGCCACACCGGCCGGGTTCAAGGGGCAACTCCCCGGAGGCACGGGCGGCGGAGGCCGACGAAGCGTCTGGTCGATGACATCGGCTCATTCTGCCGGAACCGCGGCGCGGCCGGTGCCCGGACGCAGCGGCCGCGCCGGGCTGGACGGCACCCGGCAGCGGCCGCGCCGGGCTGGACGGCACCCGGCGGCGGACGGCACCCGGCGGCGGACGGCACCCGGCGGCGGACGGCACCCGGCGGCGGACGGCACCCGGCGGCGGACGGCACCCGGGGCTACGATTGCACGGTGAGCGGACACCCCTGGCCTCTGTTCGATCTGCGGTTGCGAACGCCAAGGCTCGAGCTCCGACTGCCCACCGAAGACGACCTGCTCGAGCTCATGCGGGTCGCCCGAGAGGGCGTGATGGAGGAAGGCCAGACGTTCTTCGCGGTGCCCTGGCACGCCCTCCCCTCCCCCGCCTTCGAGCGGCAGTTTCTGCTGCATTGGTGGGCGACGCGCGGCAGCTGGACCCCTTCGCGGTGGAACCTGGGTCTGGCCGTCGTGGCGGACGGCCAGCCGATCGGGATCCAGGACGTTACGGCCCGCGACTTCGCCATCCGCAAGACCGTGGTCACCGCCAGCTGGCTCGGGCGCACCCACCAGGGCCGCGGCTACGGAACCGAGATGCGAGCGGCCGTGCTGGCACTCGCATTCGACGGGCTCGGCGCCGAGCTGGCCGAGTCCGGCTACTTCACCGGCAACGCCGCCTCGGCGGGCGTGTCGGCCAAGCTCGGCTACACGGACAACGGCGACGAAGTCTGGAACGTCGAGGGCAAGCGGGCCATCGAGCGGCGCCTCAGGTTGACGCGCGAGTCGTGGAATCGGGGCCGGGTGCCCGTCGTAATCGAAGGTTTGGAGCCCTGCCTCAAACTCTTCGGCGTGGGCGACCTGTCGCCCGAGGAGTGGCAGACCTACTAGCCGAGGGAACGCAGGCCCAACGAAGAGCTGGACGGCCCGCAACCCGGATCGTCGAGCCGGCCGTTCAGATCGAGGCGGGCCGAGTACGCGAGGCGAGCGGACTTAGAGGTCCGTGAGCCGAGGGAACGCAGGCCCAACGAAGAGCTGGACGGCCCGCAACCCGGATCGTCGAGCCGGCCGTTCAGATCGAGGCGGGCCGAGTACGCGAGGCGAGCGGACTTAGAGGTCCGTGAGCCGAGGGAACGCAGGGCCAACGAAGAGCTGGACGGCCCGCAACCCGGATCGTCGAGCCGGCCGTTCAGATCGAGGCGGGCCGAGTACGCGAGGCGAGCGGACTTAGAGGTCCGTGAGCCGAGGGAACGCAGGCCCAACGAAGAGCTGGACGGCCCGCGAAGACGATCCCTAGCGGTCGTCGGCGCGTCGTCCTACCAGCCACCAGGCCGACGGGAAGATCAGCGCCGCCATGGCAAGCTTGATCGCATCGCCGAAGACGAACGGCAGAAGGCCCTTCTCGATCGCTACCTGCGGCGTCAGGTTGGCCGCGACCGCCAGCCAGGGAACGCCGAAGGCGTAGATCAGGACCTCGCCGACGAGCATCGCGCCGACCGCGCCGGCGACGTGCCGGTCCCAGCCCATCTCCGCCAGCCAGCCTACGACGGCGGCGGCGAAGAGGAAGCCGATGAGGTAGCCGCCCGGAGCGCCCATGACGACGGCGCCGCCGTTGATCGAAACGATGGTTCCGAGTCCGTGGGCGTGGCCTGCGTACACCGGCAGCCACAGGCCGGCGAACAGGTACAGGCCGATGGACATCGCCCCGCGGCGCAGGCCGAGCGCCCCGCCGACCAGCAGCACGGCCAGCGTTTGGCCGGTGATCGGCACCGGGTTGTCGGGCAGCCAGATCGAGACGTTGGCGGTGAGCGCCAGGAAGGCGGCACCGATGGCGATCAGGGCGATGTGACGCAGCCGAGCGCTCATCCGCTCGCCGATGCGAATCGGGACCAGGAAATCGCCGAGCGTGACGCCTCTTTCGGCGGCGGGGAGTCGGTTCAGCGAGTGGGTCGCGAGCATGTTGTGGTGTTCCTTAGTGGGGACACGGCCGAATATCGGACTCTTCCTCCTAGTCCGGAGCGGCCAGAGTGTAGCAAACGGCGGCCGGCCGCTGGTGCTGCAAGCCTACTCGTGCTGCAGCGCACGCACGATCGACTGGCGGCTGGCGACCCCGGCGGGGTAGATCGAGGCGGTCACGCACAGCAGCACGCCGAAGAACAGCGCCATCGCCACGGACGGCCAGGAGGGGTCGAAGGCGACGTTGTAGCCGCCGCTCGACCAGGCCACCAGCACGGCGCCCACGCCCAGCCCGACGATGGTCCCGAGAAGCGCTCCCGCCACACCCAGCACGCCCGCCTCGACCACGACCATGGCCCAGACCTGACGGCTCGACATTCCGGTGGCGCGCAGCACGCCGATCTCGCGGCCACGCTCGAGCACGCTCATCGACAGCGTATTTGCGAGACCCAGGCCGGCCACCACAACGGCGATGAGAGCCAGGGCGTCGAGCAGCTTGAAGACCCGGTCCAGCGCGTCACCGACCGCGCCGCCGACGTGGTTGAGATCGGCCGGCTCGAAGGCGTACATCCGGGCCGTCGATTCGACTTGCGGCCGGGCGGTCGACTCCTGGCCGGGCTCGTAGCGCACGGCGAAGAGGTCGGCCCCTTCCGCGCCGAACGGACCTTGGGCGTCGGACCAGCCCATCAGGATCGCCTCCTCAGCGCCGCTGGGGATCGAATGGGCCACGATGCCCGCCACCCGCAACGCGGTCGGCACGGTTCCGGTGGTGAAGGACACTTCGTCGCCGAGGTGCAGGTTCAGTTCCGTAGCGAGCGCGCCCGGCACGATGACCGCACCGCCCTCGTCCAGCGCGGCGAAGGCCGCGGCCGGATTCCCCTCGACGAAGACCAGGCGGCCGTCGGCCGCGAAGTCCGCGCCCGAGATTGCCGCGGCTTCTCGTCGCACGCCGTCGAGCGGCACGCCGAACAGACCGATCGGCGACAGCGACTTGACGCCCGGCATCGCGGCTATGTCCTGCACGGCCGGGTCGTCCAGGCCGATGGGATGAATCGAGGTGAGGATCTCGCTGCCGGGGATCGTCTCGGCCAACCAGCTCGCGCCGATGCGGCGGACGTTCTGCGCGGCGGCGCCCAGCCCGACGACCATGGCCAGGCCGATGACCAGAGCGCCGGCCGTGAGCGCGGTGCGGCTGGCGTCTCGAGCCAGAGAGCTGCGGGCCAGGCGTTCCTCGTTTCGGAAGATGCGGAAGGGAATTCCGGCCAGCAGCAGGAGCGGCCGCAGCAGCAGCGGCATGACCATGACCGCGAGCAGCATCAGGCCGTACAGAACCAGCGGGCCGCCGATGCCCGTCCGGACCATCGGCCCACCCGTCACGGCGGCCGGAGCCGCCGACACGCCGGCAGAACCCGTCGGCCACACGGCCAGGGCGGCCAGGGCCAGAACTGCGAACACGAGGACCAGCCACCGCAACCGCGCCGCACCGGCGACAGCACCAGTGGGGCCGCGGCGGAGGGCCTCGGCGGGAGCGATGCGACCGGCCCGCCAGGCCGGCTCAAGCGACGCGGCCAGTGTGACCAGAACACCGATCAGCAGGGCCACGGCGACGTCGGCCAGCGAGATGGCGGGCGCCGCCGGCTGGATTGGACCGTTCGAACCGACCCACGACAGCGTCGCAGCGGCGAGCCCTATGCCCGCCGCGATTCCGAGCAACGAGCCCAGGAACCCAAGGGCCAGAGCCTGCAGCACCACCAGACCCATGACCTGTGGTCTCGTGGTGCCCGCGGCACGGAGCAACCCCACTTCGCGGGATCGCTCGGCCACCGTCATCGAGAGCGTATTGAAGATCAGGAATGCTCCGGCGAACAGAACGACCGCGGCGACCAGCAGGAGTGTGTCCCGGAAGTCGGCCGTCTCGGTTCGAAGCTGCTCGGCCGTGTCGGAGGTCCGGGCGAGCAGGTACGGCTCCGAGGCGATGCTCGCCTCCAGCTGCCCGATCAGCTCGTCGGCCGAAACGCCGGGTCTGGCCAGCAGATCGATGCGGGTGACACCCGTCACGCCGAACAGGGTCTGGGCAGAGAGGAGGGGCACGACGACCAGCCGGCCCTCGGCTTCTGGCAACGAGCCGCCGCCGGCTATGACGCCGACAATCTTGAATTCTGTCGGGCCCGCCTCGGCCGTGCCGTTCAGGGTGACCGTGTCGCCGAGACGGAGCCCTTCCTGCGAGGCGAGCCTGTCCGTGACGAGGGCGGCCGCGGTGTCATCCGCGTTGAGCAGCCGCCCGCCGGAGAGTGGCATGTCGTGGATCCGCGGCTCCCGAACCGGATCGACACCGAGCACCGTGACCGGGGCCGGGAGTTGGGCCACCAGCGTCGGCGAGAGGCTGGCGGACAGGTACGTCTGGTGCTCGAGTGCGGGAGCGGCCACAGCCACTCCCGGTTCCCCTTCAACCACCGCCACTACATCAGCGCTGAGGCCCTTCTCCTCCAGCGTGAGCACTCGCAGGGTGGCCCGGCCCATCTCGTCCGCGGCGGCTCGCTCCACGGCCGCTTCCATCGTCGCGCCGGCCGAAAGCGAGGCGAACAGGACAGCCACGCCGAGGGCCACGCCGACCGCCGTCAGCGCGCTCCGGAGCGGCTGCGCTCGCAGGCTCCTCCAGGCGAGCGACGAGAAGCGCCGCACGGCCTAGAGCCCCAGCTGGGCGAGCCGACTGATCAGCGGCCGCGCGTCGCGGTCCTTGCGGCGGCCCAGTTCTATCTCGTCCCTGATCCGGCCATCGCCTACCACCAACACCCGGTCGGCGTAGGATGCCGCCCTGGCGTCGTGCGTGACCAGGACGATCGTCTGGCCTCGTTCATCGCAGGACCGCCACAACTCGTCCAGGATCTCTCCGCCGGTGGCATAGTCCAGGTTGCCGGTCGGTTCGTCGGCCAGGAGCAGAGCCGGGCGGCAGACCAGAGCCCGGGCCAGGGCCACGCGCTGCTGCTCGCCCGCCGAGAGCTGGTCGGGTCGGTTGCGCTGGCAGTCGATCAAACCCACAGTCTCGAGCACGCTCCGGATGCTGGCCGCGGCCTCGCCTCGGCGTGGGTCGATGCCGGCGATCGTGTATGGCAGGGCCACGTTCTCGTAGACGTTCAGAAGCGGGATCAGGTTGAAGAACTGGAAGACGAAGCCCGTCTTCTCGCGCCGCAACTGAGTGGCCTGGCGGTCGCTCATCTCGCTGATGACTTCACCCTCGAGAATGACCTGACCGGAAGTCGGCCGGTCCAGGCCGCCCAGCAGCTGAAGCAGCGTGCTCTTGCCCGAGCCGGACGGCCCCATCAGGGCCACGAACTCGCCCCGGCCGATCTTGAGGGAAACGCCCTTCAGCGCCTCGACGTCACGGTTGCCGAGCCGGAAGACCCGCCGCAGATCGCGGGCTTCGATAATCGGCCCGCCGCGACCACCCGCCGCCGGGGTCGGGCCGGTCGTCGGCTCGGCGACCGGAGCCCCGGGCGCCTGAGACGGGAATGCAGAAGCAGAATTCAGACTCTCCACGAGAGTGGTGTCGGCTGTCACCTGCCCTGAGTTCACCCCTATCAGCCAAAGAGCGAGCCGAAGAACCTCAGGATCGAGTCGAATGGGTTGTCGGACGTCTCCATCTCGCGGACCCGCAGCGTGTTCGGTGCGCCTTCACTGCCAAGCGGCGGGCTGGTGGGGCTGGCCGTTGGGGTCGGGCTGGGAGTCGGGGTCGGGGTCGGGGTTGCCGTCGGGGTCGGCTCGGGCGTCGGGGTCGGCTCGGGCGTCGGGGTTGCCGTCGGGGTCGGCTCGGGCGTCGGGATCAGGGTCCGAGTCGGGGTCGGCTTGGCGGTCGGCTTGGCGGTCGGCTTGGCGGTCGGCTTGGCGGTCGGCTTGGCGGTCGGCTTGGCGGTCGCCTTCGCCACGGGCTTGGGCGTGGTCGCCACCTTGGACGAGCACGGGATCGAGAACAGCACCGTGTACAGCTTGCGCCCGTCGGCTGCCTTGTAGGCCCCGACGCCGATCTTCACCCACGTCCCGAGGATGTTGGCGCGATGGGTCTTGGAGCCCATGAACGCCTTCTCGATGCGGGATGTGGCGGCGCTGTCGCTGAACGTGCTCAGGCCGATGTTCTCGCCGGCCACCTTGAAGCAGTAGTGGTCCTTCTGCATGTCGTCGAAGACCTTGGTGTTCGACGGCGGGATCGTGTGCGAGAAGTAGTCCCGATCGCCCATGTCCTTGGCCCGCCACTCGGCCTCCTTGTGAAGGTACGAGTCGTTGACCAGAGCGGGCAGTCCGGCAGAAGCGCGGTCCTGGTTAGTCAGCGTGATGAGCAGGGCTTCGTCCGCTGAGCTGAACTCGCCGGCGCTCCAGGCGAAGACGGGCGTCGTGCCGGTGAAGAGCGCCGCAACCGCGAGGACGACCGCCACCGTGCCGACGCGGAAGCGGCGGAGTGAAGCAAACGTTCGGAGCGACGGCGCCTTGTCCGGAACTAGCATCTTCCTACCCAGTGCTTATTCGATGATCAAACCCGCCGGCGCCATCCCGTGTCCTCTCGCCCCCCACAGCCCGGCCGTTGGGGCCTGACCTTTCGGGGCGTTGGGAGAGCCTTAGGGGATTACACCTACGCACTGAGGGAGTCGTCCGTTTGCGGTCGCTTCTGCACCCTGCGGCGGCATCCGATGGTCAGATTACGTAGGTACCGTCGCCGACTAAGCCGGACACCGAAGCTCAAGCCTGATAATCTCTCTGCCCGCAGCGGCTCCGGCTGTGCCCCCAACCGGCGCGCGAGCTCGTGGTGGCCTTAGCTCAACCGGCAGAGCATCGGACTGTGGATCCGAAGGTTACGGGTTCGACCCCCGTAGGCCACCCCAACACCCGCTCCCATCGGCGGCCCGACTCACGGCCCTCGCCACGCCCCGCTACGATCCGTCGATGACACCGCTCGAAGCGCTCGCCATCGTGGCCGTTGGGCTCGCGGCCGGGACTATCAACACCATCGTCGGGTCGGGTTCGCTCATCACCTTCCCCACGCTGCTCGCTTTCGGTTACGCCCCGGTGGACGCGAACGTGTCGAACACCGTGGGTCTCGTGCCCGGCTCGCTCAGCGGCTCGATCGGATACCGGCGCGAACTGGCCGGCCAGCGGGGTCGAGCCGTCCGCCTCGGGATCGCCTCCGGGCTCGGCGGCCTGACCGGCGCCCTGCTGCTGCGAGCCTTCCCCGGAGCGTTCGAGACGATCGTGCCCGTACTCATCGGGCTGGCCCTGGTGCTGGTCGTCATCGGGCCGCGGCTGTCGCGAGCCCTGGCCGAACATCGTCACGCCCGGGCCGACCGCGGCTGGCCGCTCACCCTCACCCTCTACGCCAGCGCGATCTACGGCGGTTACTTCGGCGCCGGCCAGGGCATCATCATGATGGCCTTGCTGACCACGTTCTTGCCCGATGACATCCAGCGCCTGAACGGTCTGAAGAACGTCCTGGCGGTCATCGTCAACGGCGTCGCCGCGATCCTGTTCATCTTCCTGCTGCCGGTTCACTGGGACGTTGCGGCGCTGATCGCCATCGGTTCCATCGCCGGCGGGCAGGTTGGGGCGCACATCGGCAGGCGCTTGCCGGCGCCGCTTCTGCGAACGGTCATCGTCTGCGTCGGCCTCGTCGCAGAGGCCAAGCTGCTGCTGGCCTAGGCGTCCTGCGGCCGCTGATCCGCGTCGTCCGACCAGGTCTCCGTCGAAGGCTGGATCACCGGCATCACCGAAGTCTCGGCGGCCGGCGCGCCGGCCGGCAGCCTGACCGTGAACCGAGCGCCACCCTCGGCCCTGTTCTCGGCCGCAATGCTGCCGCCGTGTTGATCGACGATCCATCTGGCAATCGAGAGCCCCAGGCCGGTGCCGCCGGCGGGCGCGTTATCGGCACGCCAGAATCGCTCCCAGAGTCGCGGCAGGTCTTGAGGCTTGATGCCCGGCCCCTGGTCTTCGACTTCCAGGATGGCCCCCGCGGCGTCCGGCCGGACGCGCACCACAACGGTGGAGCCGGCCGGGCTGTGCCGGATGGCGTTGTCGACCAGAATCGTCACCAACTGGCGAAGCCGCATCGGGTCGGCGTATATCTCAGCCGGATACGGGTCCAGCACCACTGCCACGCGCCGCTCTTTGCCCAGGGCGGTGAGCACCGAGGTCGCCTCAGCGGCCACATCCGATGCATCCACGTCGACGCGCTCGAGTTGAACGACGCCGGAGTCGGTCCGGGCCAGAAGCAGCATGTCCTCGACCAACGCCGTCACGTGGCCGACTTCGGCCTCGATGTCACCCAGCGCCTCGCCGACTTCGTCGACCCGTTTGCGGCGGTTGCGACTCAGGTCTTCGACACTGGCCCGGATCACCGTCAACGGCGTCCGCAATTCGTGGCTGGCATTGGCGGTGAACTCGCGCTGGCGTTGCAGAGCGGCCTGACGGCGAGACATGGACAGGCGAATGGGGACGAGCGCCCGGCCGGCATACAGATACCCGAACAGAATTGAGACCAGAAGCGCGGCGGCGCCGCCGCCGACCAGGATCAAGCCAAGGGTATTGAGGAACCTGACTTCGTTGCTGCGCGGCTGGACCCACTGGACCTTCCAGCCCGGGTAACGCTGCTGGGGGTAGACGTAACCGCTCAGAACTCGATACGGCGTCCCATCGGCAGCGGTGGTCTCGCGAACGTCGATCGGGTTGGTGGCCGAGACCGCGTTAAGGCTGGCCTGGTCGGGCAGGCCAACCGGAATCGATGACGCGCTGACGCCGGGCGGAGTCTGGATGTCGCCCGTCGGAGAGATGCGGATAGGCCACAACCCTGCCGCGTCGCCGCGGGTCACGAAACCATAATCCGGTCCTGAGTCCCGGTCGTGGACGATGGCGACACTCTCCAGCTGATCCCGGCCACCGCCTTCGACCGCGTTGGAGACGACCTGATACACGGCCACGCCGAGCACGACCAGGATGATCAGGGTCAACCCACCGCTGACCGCCATCAGGCGGAGGCGCGTCGATCTCAGGATCCGGGCATCTTCCGCGGTCGCATGGTTGACGGGTGCGGCTTCGTTCGGCCGGCGGCGTAGAAATCCCGCGCCGGGCCGCAACCGACCCAACTTCCCCAGGCTCGGCCGCGAAGGGCGATGCAGCCCCACCGATCAGCTCTCCTTGAGGCGGTAACCGACGCCTCGGACGGTCTCGATGCTTCCGGCCGCCCGCGCGCCAACCTTCTCACGCAGGAGATGGATATAGGCCTCAACGGTGTTGGGCGTCAGCGCCACACCGTACGGCCAGGCGTAGTCAAGCAGCTGGTCGCGCGACAGGACCTGGCCGGGACGGCGCAGCAGGCATTCCAGGATGGAGAACTCGCGCTGGCTCAGATCGACCGGCCTGCCCTCGACCGTCACCCGGCGGGTCGACTCGTCAAGCTCGAACGGGCCGGAGCGGAGAGCCACCTGCCGCCGTGTGGGCGGCCGGCGGCCGAGCGCACGCAGTCGGGCCAGCAGCTCCTCGTAGGCAAATGGCTTCACCAGGTAGTCGTCGGCACCGGCGTCCAGGCCTTCGACCCGATCGCTGACCGCGTCTCGCGCGGTCAGCATCAGGATGGGGACCTGGTGGCCGTCGCGCCGAAGCTGGCGGGCGACCTCGAAGCCGGACCTGTCCGGGAGGCCGACATCCAGAACGATCGCGTCGAGTTCCAGCCCGGACGTAGCGACTTCCAGGCCTTCCTCGGCCGTCAGCGCCGTTTCGACGACGTGGCGGTCCTGCGTCAGGAGCCGCCGCAGGAGCCGGCTCAGTCGAGTGTCGTCCTCGATGACGAGCACATGCACGATTTTCGCCTCCGGAAGCTAGGGCGTCGTGATCAGGACGTCCTTGGCAGTCAGGGTCCTGTTGATGGCCGGAGCGCCAGAAGCGCCAGGGGCGGCCGAGGAGCCGGGGATGGCCCCGTTCGGCTGCCCGCTGGCCAGGGCTGCGGTGTCGATCTGGACCAGAACCGTGCTGCCGGTCTTCACGTCGGTCGAGGCGGCCGACGTTTCACTGTGATAGGTGGTCGTTCCGGACAGGTCGATCGTAACCGTGCTGCCGTTCGCGAGCTGCAGGGTCAACGTGGTCCCGTCGATCGACTGGACGGTGCCGGTCAGCGCCGTGGCCCCGCCGATGCCGCCGATGCGCCGGCGCGGCCATTGGCGCCACCGCCGAACTGGTTGGGATTGAAGGTCTGGCCGGGCGCGAGCGATGGGCGGACGAAGCCGCCGTTCCCGCCGTTGCGGCCGTTGGCGCCGCCGACCGGGTTCTGGGCCGTGGTCGCCGCCGGGGCGGTCAAATGGCCGACCGCGAAACCGATCCCTCCAACCGCCACCAGAGCCGCCACGAATAGCAGCACCAGGGTGGTCCGGTCCTGCTGTGCTGGCTTGACTGTCGCTGTGGTCACCTGGTCATCCCCTTTCGCTGCCCGTTGTTGCCGATCGCGTCACGCACGATCGAATCACCGTAGCTCACTCGTACCTGAGCGCGACGACAGGATCGAGCCGGGCAGCCTGGCTGGCGGGCCAGACGCCGAACACGATCCCGACGATGAGGCTGAAGCCGACCGCGACCACGACCGTGGCCGGGTTGAAGATGAACCCCCAGCCGGCGTACGTACCGATCGCGAATGAAGCGACCGCGCCGGCCAGGATCCCGATCAGGCCGCCGGCGAGCGACAGGACGAGGGCCTCGACAAGGAACTGGGCGAGGATGTCCCGGCCCCGGGCGCCGATAGCCTTGCGGATGCCGATCTCTCGCGTCCTCTCACGGACGGAGACCAGCATGATGTTCATGATCCCGATCCCGCCCACCAGGAGCGAGATCGAGGCGATGCCGGCCAGCAGCAGCGTCAGGACGTCGCTGACGGAACCGACGGTCCCGAGCAGCTGCGCCTGGGTGGAAATCGAGAAGTCGTCGGTCCCACCAGCGGCGATGTTGTGGCGTTGCTGGAGCAGGGTCGTGACTTCCGACGACACACCATCTATCTGGTCCTGGCTGGTCGCGCTCAGGCCGATGGCGGTCACATTCGTGGAGCTGGTGAATAGCTCGCGGCACGTCGTCAGAGGCACGATGACCTGATCGTCCTCGGTCGTGGAGCCGCCCTTGGGCTGCATGATGCCGATCAGCTGGAACGGCAAACCGCCGACGTAGATGGTCGAGCCGACCGACTTCTCGTCGAGGCCGAGGTTGTCGGCAGTGGTGGCCCCGATGACCGCAACCCGAAGGTTGTGGTCCACCGACGCCTGATTGATGAACGTGCCGGTCCACATCTGGTACGCGAAGACCGACAAGTAACCGGGGGTGGTCCCAATGATGCGGACCGTCTCGTTCTGGTCGCCGACGACGACGAGCTTGCTGACGGTCAACTCGGGAGCGATGTTCTGTACCCCGTCCAGGCCGCCGATGGCGTAGGCGTCGTCGAGGGTCAGCGTCGTGGCCGACCCGAACTGGCCTCGGGTCGCCGAGGTGCGGCTGAAGCCCGGGTTCACGGTCAGGAGATTCGTGCCCAGGGACTGGAGCCGATCGCTGATGCCCTTTGTAGCCCCCTGGGCGACGCTGACCAGAGCCACGACCGAAGCCACTCCGATGATGATGCCGAGCATCGTCAGGGCGGTCCGGACCTTGCCGGTTCCAAGCCTGCCGAAGGCGAGGTGCAACAGGTCGGAAACGCTCATAGCGAGACCTCCGTCAGCATCCCGTCTCGCAGGTGCACGCCGCGATCGGCCGCGGTCGCCACGTCGATGTCGTGTGTGATCAGGACGATCGTTCGCCCGAGCGCATGCAGGTCCCGGAACAGGCCCAGCACTTCCGCCCCCGAATGGCTGTCCAGGTTCCCGGTCGGCTCGTCGGCCAGAATCATGGCCGGGTCGGTGACCAGGGCCCTGGCGACGCCCACGCGCTGCTGCTGTCCGCCGGACAGCTCCGACGGTTCGTGGTCGAGACGATCTCCCAGGCCCAGCCGCTCGAGAGCCTCCTGAGCCCTGGCGAGTCGCTCCTTGCGGCGCACGCCCTGGTACATCAGCGGCGTGGCCACGTTCTCGAGAGCGCTCGTTCGGGGCAGCAGATTGTAGCTCTGGAACACGAAGCCGATCGACCGGCTACGGACTGTGGCCAGCGAATCGTCGTCGAGTTCCTCGACCGGTTGCCCGTCCAGGACGTAACGGCCGGAGGTGGGCCGATCCAGGCATCCCAGGATGTTCATCAACGTGGACTTGCCCGAGCCGGAGGGCCCGATGATGGCCACGAACTCGCCTCGCTGGACTTTCATGCTGACGTCAACGAGGGCCGGCACCTGGACGCGGCCGGTGTCGTACACGCGGCCGACTTGCTCGAGTTCGATGATCGGGTCGTCGGCAAGCTTGCTCATCGTCCGGGCCCGCTGAAGCCGCCGAGGCCGCCGCCGGTCAGGCCGCCGAGGCCGCTGTTGCCGCCCTGGGTGGAGCTTGTGCCCGTGCGCGAGGTAGTCGTGCCGACCACGACCGTCTCACCATCGGTCAGGCCGCTGGTGATCTGGGCCATCGACGTTGTCACCAATCCGACCTCCACCGAACGGCTGGAGACGCTGCCGTCCGAGGCCATGACCTGAACGGAGTAGCCGTTGGCGGCCGAACCGCTCAGGGCCGTGGCCGGAACGCGGACGGCATTGTCGACCGCCGCGGTCGTCACGGTCACAGTCGCGGTCATGCCCGCCAGAACGGTGGCCGGCGGGTCGGTGAGGGTCACCACGACCTGATAGGTCACGACGCTGCTGGAGCCGCCGGTGGTGGAAGCGACCGGCACGATCTGAGTGACGACGCCGGGCACGACCTGCTTGGTCGCCGTGACGGTGACCTCGGCCGCCTGGCCGTTCTTGAGGTTGGAGATGTCGGTCTCCGTGAAGCTGGCCGTGGCCACGAGCGGCTTGACCGATTCCTCGATGGCGTAGGCGCTGGGGGCATTGACGCCCGGCAGGATATTGACCGCAACGATCAGGCCATCGGCCGGAGCCGCGATGACGGCGTCGTCAACTGCGGTCTGGGCGGCGTCCACGGCCGTTTGCGCCGACGCGACCTGGGCCTGGTCCGCAAGGATGGTGGCGCTGCTGGCCGGGGCGACCTTGCTCTGGTAGGACAGCTTGGCCACGCTCAGGCTGAGGGAAGCGTTCTGAACCTGCTGGGCGGCCTGGGTGTTGGACTGATTGGCCTTGAGGACCGCGTTGGTGTAGTTGGACTGAGCCGCGGCCAGGGCATTGTTGTCGGCGTCCCAGGTTGGGCTGCTGGAGTCCTCAGCGTCTACCTTCGCCTGCGCGGCGGCGAGGGCGGCCTTCGCGTCGGCCACGTTCTGGGCGTTCTGGGCGTTGGTGTTCTTCTTGCTCGCGACGGACTGGCTGTATGAGGTCTTGGCCTGCGTGAGCGAGAGGTTCGCCTGGGCGCGGGTCAGCGCGTCCGCGCCACCCTGGTCGGAGGCGAGCTTGGCCTGAGCCGAGGCCAGGGTCGCCTGGGCCGACGTCAGCTGCAACAGGGCGGCCGAGGAATCGGCCGTCGCCAGGATGTCGCCCTTGGTGACCGATTGGCCGACGGTCACGTTGACCGTCTTGACCGGCCAGGTCAGCGAGCTTGTGTTGCTGGAGCCGTTGTTGCCGCTGGTCGCTCCGCCGGTTCCGGAAGTGGTGGAGGCGGAGGTGGCGATGTCCGGCGCGGAACCGAACCGAAAGCCGTAGACCGTACTGGAGGCGACGGTCCCGGTGGCCACGGACGTTGCCGTGACCGTTCCGACTGTGGCAGTGGATGTCAGGTACTTGGAACTGTTGGACCCGGCGAAACTGGGACCGACGATGGCCAGCGCCACCGCCCCCACTCCCACCAGAATCATGGCAATCGCTGCCAACCTCGTCTTCATGCTGCAACTAAGCCTCTGGTCGGGGAATCTGGCCGTGATGATTCACACCGGGACGCCGCGTATGTATCGCCCGAGAGCCTGAAACCTTTCTGAAGACCACCGGCTTGTCGTGCCGCCGGGCTGGTTCAGACGCTCACTCCCGCGGCGGCGAGCAGGTTGCGGACTTCGCTCACCGGAACCGCGAAACCCATGTCCTGGGCGTTGCTGGAAGCCGCGGTGACGACGCCGATCACGTTGCCGCCGGCGTCGAGCAGCGGACCGCCGCTGTTGCCGGGGTTGACCGCGGCGTCGGTCTGGATGAGCCCGGTCAGGTCCTCGGTGAAGCTGGAGCTGCTATCGCCGACGGTGATGCTGCGGTTGAGGCCGGACACGATTCCCGACGTAACCGAGTCGGTGAACTCACCCAGCGGGCTGCCGATGATGATGGCCAGCTGGCCCACCTGGATGGACGAGGCGCCGCCGAGCGTCACCGGTTTGAGACCGGTGGCCTGGACCCTGATGAGGGCCAGATCGTGCGTGGCGTCGGTCTTGACGATCGTGGCGGGTAGCTCGCGTCCGCCGTCGAGCGTGACCGTGAGGGATTGCGTATCCATCACGACATGGTTGTTGGTCACGATCAGACCGTCCGCGCTGACGATGAAGCCGGACCCGGATCCTGTGAATTGGGACGATCGTCGCCCGAGCGACTGCACGCCTGTCGTTGAGATCGTCACCACGGAGGGCTTGACCGTCTCGACGGCGCGAATGATGGCGTCGGACTGGGTAAGGCTGACGACCTGGGTCGTGGTGGTGGTGGACCCCGTCGGCACGGCCGTGGCGACGGCCGTCTGCGCACGGGGCGCGACGGAGAAGGCCACGTACGTGCCGCCGGCCGAGAGGACGGCCGAAAGCAGGGCGGTGCCCAGTACGAGGCCGCCCAATCGTCGTCCCCCGCCTCGGCTCCGGGGCGGCTGGGCCGGACCTCCCTGATCGAAACTGAGGTAGGCCGGCTGTCCGTAGGGGGCGGGCTGTCCGTAGGGGGCGGGCTGTCCGTAATAAGTCGGCGTGGCGTCGGAAGGCCGCCAGGCCTGTCCGGGCGCGGGTTCCGAAGGGGCATCGGACGCGGACCAGGCACTTGGGCTGGGAGTCGATTCAGGGGTGGACCAGGCCTCGGGACCGGGCGCCCAGCTCGCGTCGTCCTGGCTCCATTGAGCGGCCGGTGCAGGGATTTCTGCCGGGTTTTCCGGAGGATCGCGACGCAATTGGTCGTCCATGTTTCCGCCTTGAGGTTTCGTGCGTGTGTTTGGTTCTTAGGTGGGCTCGGCCGCTCCCGGATATCGGGAACTCACAGCTGAGCAATGCACGTTGTAGGTCGGAGCGCTGAACTGGACCTGAAAGCTATCAGCCGCCCGGGCTGGGCATCGACACCTCCCGACGACGGCAACGCAAACCATAGTCTGGCCCGGCAGGGCAACCCAGGACGCAACCCGCAACGCTGTTGCGCCTGGCCGGTGCCCGACGCCGCCGCCAGCGGGGCGCGCCAATCCATAAACGTTTAGGTCATTCGGACGGCGGCACTCCTCACTGCCCCCGGTGACCGCTGCTAGCATCGCCAGACATTCGGCCCACCGTGGACATGGAGCGTCTAGATGGCAACTGTCACGTTCGAAAACGTTACGAAGCGGTTCGGCGACGTAGTCGCCGTCGACGATCTGAACCTGGACATCCGCGACGCGGAGTTCATGGTTCTGGTCGGGCCTTCGGGCTGCGGCAAGACGACCAGCCTCCGAATGATCGCCGGCCTGGAGGAGATCACCTCGGGCACGTTGAGCATCGGCGAGCGAGTAATCAACGACGTCCCGCCCAAGGATCGCGACATCGCGATGGTGTTCCAGAGCTACGCGCTCTATCCGCACATGAGCATTCGCGACAACCTGGCCTTCGGCCTCAAGCTGCGCCACGTCCCCAAGGCCCAGATCGAGGACCGGGTCAAGGAAGCCGCCGCGATCCTGGACCTGACCAAGTACCTGGACCGCAAGCCGCGCGAACTGTCCGGCGGCCAGCGCCAGCGAGTCGCTCTAGGCCGGGCGATCGTGCGCGAACCGGCCGTGTTCCTCATGGACGAGCCGCTGTCGAACCTCGACGCCAAGCTGCGCGTTGAGACGCGGGCCAACATCCTGCGCCTTCACCAGCGCCTCAACACCACCTTCGTATATGTCACCCATGACCAGATCGAGGCCATGACGATGGGCACTCGCATCGCGGTCATGAACGAGGGCCGGCTGCAGCAGGTCGGAACTCCGCAGGAACTTTACGACCGGCCGATCAACCGCTTCGTTGCCGGCTTCATCGGCAGCCCGGCGATGAACTTCACCTCGGTCGAGGTCGGCGGCAGCGGCGACAATTCCGCCCTGACCGGCCCGAACGTCACCATCCCCCTGCCGCCGCAGTTCCGCCAGTCCGTCGGCGCGGTCGGCCGGACCCTGATCGCCGGCTACCGGCCGGAGCATCTGGTCCTGGGCCCGGTCACCGGCAGCGCGGCCGTGGTCAACGCCAAGGCGGAAGTGGTCGAGTACCTCGGCAACGAGGAGCTGATCCACGCCAGCGGCGCCGGACGGGACATCGTCGCCATCGTCGACTCGGCCTACCGGGTCCGCCCGGGCGACATGCTCGAGCTTCGCGTTCCGCTCGAGAAGGTCCAGCTGTTCGATCCCGACACCAACTTCGCCCTTCCTTTCGGACCGGTTACTGCCTGAGTTCCGGTCCACGACCGACCAACGCCCCGGTATCCTCGGCCGGGGCGTTGGTATTTAACGAGGATGTTCGCGAGGTCCCACAGATGGCAGACTCCCCGGCCCCGCGGCGCCCGGTGCGAACGTCCACCGGCCGGCCGGTGCTCGACTCGCTCGTGGCCGAGCTCGCGAGAGCCGACCGCGATTTCGAAGAGCGGATCCTTGTCCGGGAGGCGGTCTACCGCGGCCGCTATATGGTCGTGGAGCGAGCCGAGATCGAACGATCGGACGGCCTCAAGTCATTTCGAGATCTCGTGGTCCATCCCGGCGCAGTGGTCATCGCCCCAATCAACGCCGAGGGGAAGCTGCTGCTCGTGATTCAGTACCGCACGGCCGCCGGCGGCGCGCTACTGGAACTGCCCGCGGGCACGCTGGAGGTCGACGACGGCGAGGTCGAGGAGCCCGAGGTCGCCGCGTATCGCGAGCTCGAAGAGGAGACAGGCTACCGGGCCGGCAAGATGGAGCGGTTGGCCGGCTTCTACAGCGCGCCCGGCCTGTCTACCGAGTACCTGACGCTGTTCCTGGCCACGGATCTGCGCCCGGCCGTCGAGGGACGTCTCGGGCCGGACGAAGACGAGCGGCTCGAGTTGATCGAACTCGATCCGGGCGACGCCGTGGCTGCCGTCGAAGCCGGAGTGATAGAGGACGCCAAGTCCGTCGCGGGGATACTGATGCTGGACCGCCGCCTCAGGGCGAACGCGGTTCGGTGAACCCGGCGGATCTGAAGGTCTGGATCCGGTCCGTGTGACCGAGGCCGCCGGTCAGGCGAGCCCGAACGCCTTCGCCAGCGCGGCGTGCATGACCGGCACCGGCGCGTCCAGCCCCGTCCAGAGCTTGAAGCCGATGGCGCCCTGGTAGACCAGCATCCCTAGCCCGTCCACGGTGCGAGCTCCCCGTTTCTGGGCTTCGGCGAGGAACGGCGTCATGGGGGTGTGGATGACGTCGCACACGATCGTCCCCGCCTCGACGCTCAGATAGTCGATGTCGGGCTTCTCGTGGACGTTCGGGAAAAGCCCGATGGAAGTGGCGTTGACCAGGATCTCTGTCCCCGCCGGGGCCCGCCAGCCGCTCGGCCAGGCCGAGTAGCTCGCTCTGGCGGGCGTGCGCGCGTTGAGCAGCTCGACCAGCCCGCGGCCTCGCGACTCGCCCCGGTTCACGATCAGGATCTCGGCCGCTCCGGCCAGCGCCAGCTCCACGGTGAGAGCGCGGGCCGCTCCGCCCGCGCCCAGGACGACGACCCGCTTGCCCTTCGGGTCGACGCCGGCATCACCGGTGAGGGCGGTCATGAAGCCCTTGCCGTCGGTGTTCTCGCCGATCAACCGCCGGCCCTCGTTGAGGACGGTGTTGACCGCGCCCATCAGCGCCGCGGCCGGCCGGACCTCGTCGAGGAAGGCGAGCACCGCGACCTTGTGGGGGATGGTCAGGTTGATGCCGCGCATGTTGAAGGCACGAAGGCCGGCCATGGCCGCGCCCAGGTCCTCCGGCATGACCTCGATTGTCAGGTACCGCCAGTTGAGCCCCAGCTCCGCGTACGCCGCCTCGTGCATCACGACCGTCGGGTTCTCGGCGACCGGATGGCCGAAAACGCCGACCAGCTCCGCCTTGTAGTTGGGCATGGCATTCCTCGCCGCTCAGAAGATGTTGAGTTGGAGTTCAGCGGCGGCCGCGTCTCGACGGCCGTGCAACCAGGATGTTAGGCCCCGCGGCGGGGCGGGTCAGCCGTCCTGGCCTGGACGCGGGCCAGCGCACGCCGGTATACGTCGCTGGTCGGGTTCATCGCCACGGCCAAACGCAGCTGGCCCCGCGCCTCCAGGAGCCGGCCCAGGCGCTCGAGACTCAGCCCAAGCCCCAGGTGGCCATAGTGGTTCGAAGGGTCGACCTCGAGCAAGGCTGCGAACGTTCGGGCCGCCAGTTCGAGCTGGCGGCTGTCGAAGTAGGCGCGGGCCAGCGCCTCCAGGATCGAGCCCTTGTTGGGTTCGACCCTGGCCGCCCGCTCCAGGACTACCGCCGCCTGGGCATTGTGCCGGGCGGCCATCAGCTCGTGACCACGCTGCAGCAATTCATAGGCCGACTCGCGCTCGCCGGCCGTCGGGCGGTCGTCCTGCCGGCGGCCCGCGGACTCAGCCATCGGAAGTCGGGCCCGGGTCAGGGCGCGGATTCTCGGCGGCCCGGCGTCGCCGCGCCGGGCGAGTGGCCAGGTAGATCGCGAGCAGGATCAGCGCCCCTGCCCCGCCGAGCGCCGCGCCGACGATTCGCAGCTGGCCTACGCCGGCCGCGCCCGCCCAGGCCGCGCGCGCCGCTTCCGCCAGCGACAGGGCACCGGCCGAATCGCCGTCGCCGAAGGCAGCCCTTGCTGCGCCCAGCTTCGCGTCCGGGTCGGCTCCCAGCAGACCAACAACCCGGGCGGCGCCCTGGCTCTCGGTCCGGGCCTTTTCCGCACCCGAGATCGCTTGCAGAGCCGAAATCTCCAGATGCGCCTCGGAGGCGGCGTCGCCGGTATCCCCCGTCTCGAAAGCATTCCGGAGGTTGGACGGCGCGGTGAGCCCCAACTCGACCGCGGCGGACCGGATCTGCAGCTTCTGCGCCAGGACCTGACGCGCCTGGGCCATCAGCGCCTGGGCCCGGCCGAACTGCCACGTGCTCATGGCCTGACGGATGTCGGCCGGAAGGCTCCAGCCCGCGGCCCGACCGAGGGTGAAGTCATAGTCGTCGACCGCATCGCCGCGCTCGGCGAGGAGAGGTTCCTGCTGGGGCGTCACCACCCACTGCTCCCAGATGCTGGAGTAGGGCTTGCCGGTGCTGTTCTCCAGGTAGTCGAGCAGGCGCCGCCAGTCCGTCGAGCCGCCCACCGCCATATCCGTGTAGGACACGTCTCGGTCGGCGTAGGCGTTCGAGTGGGCCTTCGCCTGGAGCCAGACGGCCTGCAAACCAGTCGGCCCGGCCTGACCGGCGATCTCGCGCGCGGCCTCGAGGCTGGCCCCGTAGAAGTAGGCCTGGGTCGCCGTCCCGGGCGTGCCCGCCGACCCCCACTGGTTGAGCGGCATGGCGGATGCCATCAGCGCGGGGCCAAGGGCGGGGGCGTGGTCCGGCAGGCCGAGGCGCAGGACCGCCTGTTCCGCGTAGTACGAGGCGAACCCCTCGTTAATCCAGCGATCGGAGGCCAGATCGTCATTGAACCAGAGGTGGGCGATCTCGTGGAGGATGACCACCGGGTCGGCGAAGTACGAAACGCGAATCGACCCGGCCGACTGGTCGTACTCGCCGCTGAAACCGCCGATGCCCTGTGTCGTGGCCTCCTCGATCGTCAGCGCCCTGGCCGCGGGCGGACCCAGCCCGATCAGGTTCTGCAGGATCGGATAGCCGCTCACCAGGGTCCGCTCAACGGCGGTTGCCCACCCCGGATCGTCCGACCAATAACGCAGGGTGACATCGAGCGCCCCCAGGCTGAAGTCGACCGTCTGGAAGTCGGCGGCCGGCACATCGCGGGTGGCGGTGAACCAGGCCGTCAGGGTGTATGGATCGGGCGCCGGCCCGGGGCCGGAGGAGAAGATAGTCTGGCCCAGCAAGTCCGTGGTGCTGGTAAGGGTCCCGAACTGCTCCTGGACGACGTAGCCGGTAGGAAACACGACGTTCACGTAGCTGCCGGCCACTCCCGGGCTACCGAAACCCCGGACGGGGAACGACATGATGTCCTGGCCGATCCGGAGGTCACGGTCTGTGGATCCGCCCATATCCACGAGGTCGAACTTCAGGTTGAACCGGTAGCTCTCGCCGGAGTAGAGCCGCTGCCCGAAGGGGATGTAGACCACGACCCCGGAGGCGGTGCTGGCGACGACGGTCAACGCCAGTTCGTTGCCTTTCGTGTCGGACGCCACGTAGCCGGCCGCGTAGAGGGGCAGAGTGAGCTGCATGCCCGGGAAGAAGTAGCGCCGCGTGCCGTTGTCCACGGCGTGGGACGTGGCGGACATGTCCACATCCACGTGGACCCGGCCCAGGCGGGGATCCGCGGTCCAGGTCCCGGCCGAGGTGTAGGTGAGGCCGGATGCGGCGGCGAGCGCGGGCTGGGCCGGCGCCGCGAACTGGAGCAGGCCGGCCAGGACGACGGCCGCAGCCGCCGCGAGCCCCCTCGCCGAGCGGCCGCCGGAGTCAACCATGCCTGTCATGTCGAAGGCCCCGCGGCCGGTCGGGCGCAGCCCGAGGGTCGCGGTAGCAGGCCCCTCCTCAGTCGCTCGCTTCGCCGGCGCGGTGGCTGTCGGAGGACCGTGGCCCGGTGCCGGATTCGGCCGGTCTTTCCGGCGCCCCGGAATCCGAGGCGTCACGCCCGTCCGAGCCGCCCAGGGCGGCCTTGACCGTCCGACTGAGCAGCCGGTCCCGAGGCCGCTCTACCGTCGACCCGCTCTTGACGACCCGAGACGAGAAATCCGTAGTCCGCACGCCCTCGCCGATCAGCACGTTACGGCCGATTCGCACGCCGCGAGGGATCACGGCCCGTTTGCCGACAACTGTGATGCCGGTGTTCAACCGACCCGGTTCGCGCCGGTTGACTTCGTCGTAGTCCGTCCCCTCGCCCACAATCGCACCGGGGCCCACCGCGACTTCCTTGTCGAGGATGGCCCGATCGACCACCGCGCCGGGCCGTATGACCGAGTCGAACAGGACGATGGAATCGCGAACGACGGCCCCAACGTCCACCACGACGCCCGGCGAAAGCACGGAGTTGACGACCGAGCCGTTTATCACGCAGCCGTGGCTTATGAGACTGCGGTGGACCTGGGCCGTGGCCCCGACCTTGGCCGGAGCGCGCTCCTCGGACCGGGTGTGGATGACCCACTCGCGGTCGTAGAGGTCCAACTCGGGAGCATCCGACAGGAGCGCCAGGTTGGCCTCCCAGTAGGACTGGACCGTTCCTACGTCCTGCCAGTAACCGTCGAAGCGGTAGCCGTAGACCCGCGCTCCGCCTTCGATCATGGCCGGGATGACGTTGTGGCCGAAATCCGCCCGGTCGTCCGTCAGCCACTGATGGAGGGCGCGCTTGCTGAAGACGTACACGCCCATGCTGGCCAGGTCGCTCTTGGGCTGGCGCGGCTTCTCCGTCCACTCCACGATCCGGCCGGTGTCGTCCATGGCCAGGATGCCCATCCGCGACGCGTCGGCCAGAGGCACGCGCCGGACGGCGATCGTCACGTCCGCGCGATGGCGGCGGTGGAAGGCCACGAAGGGCTGGTAGTCCATCTTGTAGATGTGGTCGCCGGCCAGGACCAGGACCGTGTCACCGGGCGCCTGGGCGACCACGTTGAGGTTCTGCAGGACCGCATCAGCTGTGCCGCGGTACCACTCCGCCACGCGTCCGCGGGCGATGTAGGGCTGGAGCATCCTGACCCCGCCCGTGTTGCGGTCCAGGTCCCACGGCCGGCCCATGCCGATATGGTCGTTGAGAGAACGGGGGTTGTACTGGGTCAGGACGACGACGTTGTCGATGTCCGAGTTGACGCAATTGGACAGGGTGAAGTCGATGATCCGGTACTTGCCACCGAAGGGGACCGCCGGCTTGGCGCGCAGTGACGAGAGGATCGACAATCGCTCTCCCTCGCCGCCGGCGAGAATCACTGCCAGAGTGCGCTTCATTGGGCGTCCTCTAGGTCCAGGCGTGTGGGTCTTCGCCCGGTCGCTGCCGAGCTTGCCCCGATGCTATCACCACCACCCACCGGGTGGATGGCCCGACGCCGGGCCGAACCCAAGTTTCCCGCTATCGCAACGGGCGGAGTCGGTTTGGGTCGCGGAACCTACACGAACAGGCGCGGATTCATGAACACGCCCGAGACCCGGACGGCCCAGTGGAGGTGGCAGCCGCTCGAGTGACCGGTCGTGTTCTCGGTGCCGATGACCTGGCCGGCGTACACCTGCGCCCCGGCCTTGATGCCGGCCGGCGCCTTGCCGGTCATATGGGCGTACCAGGTGACCAGCGTGGACGAGTGGGCGATGATCACCAGCCACGCCCGAGGCGGCGCGTCGTAGGGGTTGTAGCCGACGAAGAGGATGACGCCCGACCCGGCGGCGTGGACCGGGGTAAGGCAGGGCGCGACGATGTCGATGCCCTGGTGGAAGTGGGCGCAGCTGCCGACGCGCGGCTCTCCGTACCAGCCGGTACAACCGAACTCCTGGCTGATCGATCCGCCCATGGGCCAGCTCAGCCGGCCGCTGTATTGCGACGGAATCCGGCCGTTGCCGCCGTACTTGGCGGCAAGCTTCTCGATCTCCTTTGCCAGCTTGGCCGACGCGTCGCCGTTGGACTTGAGCATGGCGGCAAGCTTCTGCTTGTTCTTGGCGAGAGCGTCGTTGGCGGCCTTCTGCTTGGCCAGCTCGCCGTTGACCTTCTTCTGCAACGCGACCAGTGCGTTCTTGGCGGCCGCCAGCTGGGCCATGTCGACGTCCATCTGCGACTTCTGCACGAGGACCTGGCCCGCCAGCTCGTTGACGGAGATCTGGGCCTTCTCTACGTTCGTCCGCATCTGCGTCAGGTCGCGCTGGTCGCGCTGGATCTGCTCTGCCAGGGCCTGGTCTTCGGCCGCCAGCGAGAGGTAGTAGCTGGCGTCGGAGAGGGCGTCGTTGAGCGACCCGGATGTCAGAATCTGGGTCAGGAGCGGGGTCTGGCCGGTCTTGTAGGCATCGACGAGGCGCTGGGCCAGGAGCTGCTGCCGGGACGTCAGCTCATCGGCCTTCGCCTGGGCCTTCTGATTCAGATCGGCTATCTCGGCCTGGAGTTCCTGACCATGGGCGACCAGGGCGTCATAGCTCTGCTGAACCTGGTCCACCTGGAACTGCGCGGAGTCGATCTCCGCCTGCAGGTCGTCCATGCTCTGATTGACTTCGGACAGGTTCTGCTGCGTGGTCGCCATCTGGCTCGCCAGGGCGGTCTGCTGGGCCGCGATCGAGGCCAGCTTCTTCTTCTGGTCGGCGATCAGCTTGTCGAGCGCCATCTGCTTCTGGACGGCGTCGGACAGGTCGTCTCCTACGGCGGTCGGAACGGGTCCGAGCGGCGTCGGAATGGCGATCGTTGGCATGAGCAGAACGGCCGCAAAGAGCGGCCACAGCCAGCGCAGTGACCTGGAACGGCGCGAGGAGGGTCGGTCGTGCATGACGTTCTCCTTGCGAGCAACTCCGATATGAGCGTGCCGTGAGGCACGCAGACGCGGATAGGCCCGCCGGGGGAATTGCCGTCCTTGGACGGGGGCACAGACTCGGGACGACTCCGGCTGGGGGCATCATAGCGCGCTTCCGGGCAATCACGTCAAGCGCGGGCCCCGGTCGCTCGCATTCAATGCGGTGCGGTTGGGTCGCATCTGGTGTACCGCCGGGCCACTTCGTGGGGCTTCTGGGGTATCCGGACCGTCTGGGGCGTTTGGGTACTCGCGCTCGGCCGCCCAACGGTGCTAGCCTCTGTAGGCGCAAGAAACGACATACGGCAGCGCCACTCGGCGGCGCCGCCGCTCGACTCCGAGGGATGGAGGTCCCGATGCCCCTCTTCGGTCCACCCAACATTGCCGCGTTGGAGTCGAAGGGAGATGTCCAGGGTTTGATCAAGGCCCTGTTCTACAAGGACCCGACGATCAAGATCGCGGCCGCCGACGCGCTGGGCCCGTTGCGCGATCCAGCGGCCGTGGAGCCTCTGGTCGGCCTGGTCGGCGACGAAGACCCGGGCGTCAGACGAGCGGCCGTCCGCTGCCTGATGGCTCGCGGCGGCGTGCGGGTCGTCGAACCGCTTCTGGGGGCGCTCCAGGACCCCGACGACAGTGTCCGAACGCTCGCGGCCCAGGCGGTGTACAAGCGCCTGATGATGGACCAGGACCAGGCCGCGCGCCTGGCAACGGCCGCAGGCCTCGGCAGGGCCAGAGCGACCGGCGCGGTGGAGCCCCTGATCAAGGCGATCCTTGACCCCGACGAAGCCGTCCGAGTGGCCGCGATCAAATCGCTCAGTGCCCTGGGCGATCCCACGGCGGTTATCCCTCTGCTCACCGCACTCGTCCAGGAGCAGCGGCGGGCCAAGACCACCGGCCGCTCCAGCCTGGCCACGGAACGAGCCGCCGGTCAGGCGCTTGACGTCCTGTGCACGGAGCGGGCCATCGGCGCCCTGCACGACGCCCTCGGCAGCTCCGACGCCGACGTGCGCGAAGCCGCCATCAAGAGACTGTCGCGAATCGACTCTCCGGCCGTCGCCGACACGCTCGTGGCCGAGCTTGACGACACCGACGAGGGCATGGCCCGGTCGGCCGCCCGCGGCCTGCTCGAGCTCCGCTGGCAGCCACCCAACAAGGAGATCGGCGCCAAGTTCTGGGCCACGCTCCACGAGTGGCGCCGAATGGCGGAACAGGGCGAGGCAGCCCTGCCATACCTGGTCACGGCCCTGCCCGACGCCCCGGCCCCGGAGCGGACCGAAATCCTGCGCGGGCTCATCGAACTGGGCTGGCAGCCGCCCGAGGCGGACGAGATCGCGGCCCGGTTCTGGGCGCTGCAACTTGACTGGGCGAAGTGCGTGGCCGTCGGCGAGCCGGCCGCGCCGGTGCTCGAGGAGGTCGTCGCAACGGGACGGTGGCCCGATCGTGTCATCGCGGCCGCAGGTCTGGTGTCACTCGGCCGGGAGAGCACCGCTCCGTTCGCGCGCCTGGACGTGGTGCAGCGTCTCATCGAAATCCTCGGCGGAGAAGGCGAGCCCCAGGAGAAGCAGGAGGCGATGACGGCACTGCTGCTCCAGGAGCACCAGTTCGACAAGGCGGGCAAGGCCACGATCGGCTGGTGCGAGTGCGGTTACCCGGCAGCCAGGGTCAAGAAGGACGGCTCGCGGGAGCTGCTCGAGAACATCCTCGGGGCCGAGCCCGGGTCGACGGACACGACCTTCTACTGCCCGAACTGCGGCCTTCGCCAGTCCACGGTGCTCTGAGGCGTAACGGCGAGGCCTACGACGACGAGGCCGGCAGCAGTGCGCCCCAGACGATGCCGATGATGATGAACGGCCCGAATGGGATGTAGCTCTTGAGCGTGATCCGCCTGGTCGCGAGCAGGACGCCGATGACCACGCCGCTGACCATGACTGATACGAAAACCGCCATGACCAGCCGTAGCCAGCCGAGCACCAGCCCGGACCCGATCAGCAGCTTGACGTCGCCCTCGCCGAAGGCCCCATCGCCGAACGGCAGCGACAGCGCGTACAGGAGCAGCGGCAGCAGGACGGCGACCACGATCGTGACCGCGACCGACCCCTTGATGAGCGAGTTGCCGCCCCACACGAGCGCCATCGCACCCAGGGCCGCGACCGGCAGAGTGAGAGGATCGGGGAGCAGCTTCTGGTCCAGGTCGATCGCCATGAGCGGCACCAGGAGCGCGAACACGGCCCCGAACAGGATCCACTCCCCAACGTTTCCGAACCGGACGGGCACGGCCGCCATCGCCAGCGTCCCGAACAGCACGACGATCGGCGTCCGCCAATCTATCGGGCGGATCGAGCCATCCTCGTGGGCGGGCCAGCGGGCCGAGATCCGGTCCGAGACGATTCCCCAGGCCGCACCAGCTATGGCGAAGGCGAGCGGGATCACAGCCTAGGCCTTGAGGGCACCGGCCAGGGCCAGCTCTACCAGAGTGGCGTGAGAGACCCCCGTGGAGCCGCTCGGGGCGTAGGCCGTCTTCTTGCGGAAGTAGGCCGTGCCGGCAATGTCCAGGTGGACCCACGGCACCGTCACGAACTCGCGCAGGAACAGGGCGCTCTTGATCAGGCCGCCCTCCGCCGAGCCCGTGTTGGTCATGTCGGCGTACCAGCTGTCCAGGTCCGGCCGGTACTCCTCGATCATCGGCATTTGCCAGAGGCGCTCGGCGCCACGGTCGGCGGCCGCGGCCACGTCGTCGAACCAGGCCTGAGGCGTGCCGAAGCCCCCGGTCATCTGATCGCCCAGGGCTCGCGCCACCGCGCCCGTGAGAGTGGCGACGTCCACGATGTGGGTCGCGCCAAGCTTCTCGGCGTAGGTCATGGCGTCGCCCAGGATCAGCCGGCCCTCGGCGTCGGTATTGAGGATGTCCACGGTCTTGCCGTTCATGGCCTTGACCACGTCGCCGGGCCGGGCGCTGTGCGGGCCGGGCATGTTCTCCACCGCCGGCGCCACCGCCAGCAGCGGGATCCCGGGCGCGAGCCGGGCGACGGTGGCGATGGCGGCCAGGACCGTGCAGGCCCCGGTCTTGTCCATCTTCATCTCTTCCATACGATCCGACGGCTTGATGCTGATGCCGCCCGAGTCGAAGCAGACGCCCTTGCCGACGATCGCGAGGCGGCGGCCGAGGGCATCCGTATCCCCCGCTCCACCGGACCGCAGCACGATCATTCGGGGCGGGTTGTCGCTGCCGCGTCCGACCGCCAGGAACATGCCCATGCCCAATTCGGCGGCCTTGTCGGGACCGAGGACGTCGATGGAGAGACCGTGCCTGGCGGCGATGGTCCGCGCTTCCTCAGCCAGAACCGCCGGGGAGACGTCGTTGGCCGCGCGATTGGCCAGGCTGCGGGCCAGGTTGGCGCCTTCGCCGATGATGACGCCGCGCTCGGCGGCGGCGGCCAGCCCGGCGGCGGACGCGCCCGGCGCGACGAGGATCAGCTCACCGATCGCCGGGGGGGCCGACTTCACACCGTCGCGGTAGATAGCCGCCGGCTCGAACGAGCCCTCGACAACGCCGCGGGCCAGCAGTTCCGCGGCCTTCTCGGCGCCGCCCGGGACCGCGGCCAGATCGCCGATCCAGATGGCCAGGCTGCGAACGTTGCGGCCGCCCAGGCGCCGCTCGATCGCCGAGCCCACGCGGACCACGATCTGGGCGGTGAGCTCGGCGGCCGGCCCTGCGCCGATCGCGAGCAATCGGCCCGCCTTGAGCTGGCCCGGGCCCAGGATGGAAGCGCCGTAGCGATCGCCCTTCAGTTCGCCGAACGCGGCCAGGGCCGCCAGCTCGCCGCCGGCACGCTTGTCGATCTCGCCGAGGGGCCCGGTGAACGCGGGGTCGCCCACGAACGGGATCGCCAGTACGTCCGCAGCCACGTCCCACGGCTGGTCGGAGACGACGCAAATCTGCATCAGGGTAGCCCTCCCGGCCTTCTGGCGGCTGGTCCTCGACCGCCGACCACGACGCCGGCGGACGCCGGCAGCAACTGGCGCTTAGTCTACTCAGTCGAGCGCGGAAGCTCATCACCCCCAAGTCGACCGGACCGCATGAAGCTGCCCGGACGCTGGACCGGCTCGACGGCGCCGGCTCCAAGGCGCAGCTCCACGGCGTCGGCCCGGCGGGAGATTCGGGTGCTAGTTGCCCGAGGAGGGTGCGACGCCGGTGAGGTTCTCCAGCGCGGCCCCGAGTTCGCCCTTCGACGTTTCAATCGAGATGCCGTGGCTGGTGAGATTGCCCGCCAGCTCGTAGATGACGACCTGCAGGATCGAAGCGTCGTCCGGCAGCATCGCCTTGGCATCGCTGACGTTCTTGAGCGCCGCGGTGACCGCCGGCGTAACCCGGCCCTTGGAGTCGATCATCGTGTGCCAGAGCAGACCGAGAGCATCGTCCATCGTCCGGGTGCGGTTGAGCCAATCGGTCAGCGTGGACACGTCGCCCGTCTTGGCCATCAGGGCCGCTATCCGATCGGCGTCGGAGAGGGATGTGAGGGCCGTGTCCAGCTGAGTCAGCGCCTCCGGGTAGCGGCCCTGAGTGGCGAGCTGGAGCGCAATCGCGGCCGTGTCGTCATGGTTGCTGATGTCGCTCGTTACCTGGATCACGACCTGGGCGCCGTCCACCATGGCCGCCCAATCGTCGGTCAGAGGCTTGACCGAGTCCATGGCCTGGCATACCTGATGCCAGCGGTCGATGAGGCTGCGACTATAGGTGCGCGCAAGCAGGTCGTCGCGAGAGTCCGGCCAGGGCTCGCAGGCCAGGCTGGCCTTGAGGTCGGCGGCCCCGACTTCGATCTTCGCGACCGTGGCGTCGCCGTCCTGATAGTCGGAGGAAAGGCGCGACTTGTTCAGCTGCGACAGGTCCGAGAGCACGTCCCGGGCGAGCTGGCCCAGGTAGAGGACATCGTCGTTGAGGCGGGCCAGATCCCGAACCGCCGCGTCGAGCCGGGCCGTCAGTTCTTGATCGGCCGCATAGGTGAGCTCCGGGCGGCCGCCGCCGGAGGGAGACCTGCCCGTCGCGGCCACGATCCCGGCCGAACCGAAGGCCAGCAGCACGGCCAGGCCCAACCAGGCCAGCCTCGCGCCGGCAGCCCTCAGGATCTCCGCGGATCGAGAGAACCGTCGCTCTTCTTCGTAGTCCCCTGCGTCCGGCAGATCGGTTCCGGACGTCGGCTCTGACTCCTCGCGGGCGAAATCATCGAACGGGAAGCCGAGCGGGCGGCGCGTGTCGGCCGGTTTGTTGGGCGGCTGGTCGTCGTAGTACATGTTCCGGCGATGCTACACCGTCGCCCCACTCCGGCGATCGCGGAACGATGGCCCCAGGCAAATATCCCCCGTTCGACGTAGATGCAAGCCCTATGGCCGCGCCCCTCGACGTCCGAACCCATGAGTAGAGCCCTTTGCGGGGTTATTCATGCCGTACTGCGTACCCGGCCCGGAGGCACACGAGATCGTGTTCCCATCGAGAACGGCGGGCGTCCTGACAGGTTTCCGCGCCGGCGCACGCCCGCGCGATATGCTGGGCCGGGTTCAGTTGCTCATGCTGGCCTTCGGCCTGCTCAACGCGGGCGCGAGCTTCACGATGGTCCTGATGTCCGGCGTCGGGTCGCCCGGTCTCTGGATCGGTGCGCTTGCCGGTTCGGTGGCGCTTGCCGGGTTCTGGACCGCCGCGTATCGCCGCGGGACCATGAGTTACGCGGCCGACGCCGTCACCATCGGCGCGCTGTGCCTGATCACGATTGCGGTCGACAGCCGCTGGGACGGCTACCTGTACGTGATGCTGGCCGCGGCGGTGACCTTCACCTCCGGGTACGGCTCGCTGCCCAGAGTCCTGCTCCGAACCGCGACCATCTCCGCCATCGAGTTGGGCGAGGGCGTCGCCGATCCCGCCGCCATGACCATGGCCATCGTCTTCGCGGTCGGCTTCATCGTCGTGTCCGTCCTCATGAACGGCATGATCAAATCGATTGCCCGCTACGAGGCCACGGCCCGCCGCGAGCAGGTCCTGGCCGCGACCGGACTGGACCTGGTGGCGGCCACGGACGTCGCCTCGATCGCGACGGCGGCCGTCGAGAGCGGCCTGGCTCTCTGCGCGTCGATCCGAGGCGCCCGCGTCGCCATCGCGTTCGTCGAGCCGGCCGAGTCCGACCAGACGACGTTCCACGTGATCGACGCCATGGGGGACGGCGCGGAGGAACTCAAGGGCGCCCGGTTCGACATCGGCGAGATCGTGGCCCCGGGCCACCGGCTGGCCGACCAGCGCCTGATCGGCGTGCACGCCGGCGGCGCCGGGGACCCCGATGCCCCCGCCTGCCCGTTCCGGCCCGGCGAGCTACTGGCTACTCGCGTGGGTGCGGAAGATGGAACGCTCGGCGTCCTGACGATCGAGTCGGACGCTCCGATCCCGGACGATCTGCCGGCCTCCATTCGAGCCCTGGCGTCCCAGGTTTCGCTGGCCCTCGCTCGGGCCAATCTGCAGACCGTGGCCATCGAGCGCGAGACGCTCGAACGCTTCGAAGCCCTGATCGCGGCTTCGGCCGATGTCATCACCGTGGCTTCGCTGGACGGCACCGTCAGGTTCCAGTCTCCGTCCGTGAAGCAGGTCTTCGGCTATCGCGTCGAGGAGATCACGGGCCGCAATCTCCAGGACCTGGTCCATCCCGAGGACTGGGACCGTGTCCGAGCCGGCTTCCGCCAGGTGGCAGAGGAGCCGGCCGTGCCGCTCCTCTGCGAGTGCCGCTTCAAGCATTCCGACGGCTCGTGGCGCCATACGGAAACCCGGATGTCCAACTTCCTGCACGTGAAGGCGATCGGCGGCATCGTCCTGAACACCCGCGACGTCACCGAGCGCCACGCCCTCGAGGCCGAGCTGCGCCACCAGGCCTTCCACGACTCCCTCACGGGTCTGGCCAACCGGGCCCTGTTCATCAACCGCGTGGACCACGCCCTGATCCAGTCTCGGCGCCACGACACGACCGTTGCGGTTCTCTACTGCGACATCGACGGTATGAGCCGCCTCAGCGACAGCCTCGGCTACGCGGCCGGCGAGAGCGCCCTTACGGCCGTGGCCGATCGGTTGCGCGCCTGCGTCCGTGGCGAGGACACCGTGGCCCGGCTGGGCGGAACCGAATTCGGTGTGCTGCTGGATCGGCTGACGTCATCGGCCGATGCAACGCTGGCGATGGAGAGGGTCATGGCCACGCTACGCCAGGCCATCCAGCTGCCCGGCGCCCAGATCGAACTGCATCCCCGCATCGGCATCGTGGTCTCAACGGGTGGCGACGAATCGGCCGAGAACCTGCTCCGCAACGGCGCCGTGGCCATGCATCAAGCGCGAAGCCAGGAGGGTGGCTACGCCCTGTTCGACCCGGAGATGCAGGCCGACGCCATGCGCCGCATAGAAGTGGAGTCGGAGCTTCGGACCGCCCTCGAAGAGGGCCAGTTCGTCCTCCACTACCAGCCCACGATCGACCTCAAGACCGGCCGCCTGACCGGCGTCGAGGCGCTCGTCCGCTGGCAGCACCCGCGCCGCGGCCTGGTCCCCCCGATGGAGTTCATCCCGCTGGCCGAGGAGAGCGGCCTGATCGTTCCGCTCGGCCAGTGGACGATCAAGGAAGCGTGCCGGCAGGTCCGGTACTGGCAGCAGGAGATCCCGGCCGACGAGCCGATCATCCTCAACGTGAACCTGTCCGCCCGCCAGCTGCGCCACCCCAACATCGTCCGCGACGTCGCCGATGCCCTGGACGACTCCGGTCTCCTCTCGAGCCGCCTGGTCCTCGAGATCACCGAGAGCGTCCTCATGGTCGACTCCGCGGCCACTCTCAACCGGCTCTTCCAGCTCAAGTCGCTGGGCGTCCGGCTCGCCATCGATGACTTCGGCACCGGCTACTCGTCGTTCGCCTACCTGCGCCGTTTCCCCGTCGACATCCTCAAGATCGACAAGTCGTTCGTGGACGGCGTGGCCACCGAGGCCACGTCCGGGGCGCTGGTGGACGCGATGATCCGCATCGGCAAGACGCTCCGCCTCGAGACGGTGGCCGAGGGCGTCGAACGGGCCGAGCAGGCGGATCGGCTTCGCTCGCTCCAGTGCGACATGGGCCAGGGCTACCTGTTCTCCCGGCCGATCCCCTCCGAGGCGATCACGGGGCTGCTGCGAGAGCGGGCGGCGGCCGGGATTGGCCCGGTGAGGGCGACCGCGGCCTGAGGTTCGCTTCGGCGAGGGGCGGGGCACGCTTCGGCGAGGGGCGGGGCACGCTTCGGCGAGGGGCGGGGCACGCTTCGGCGAGGGGCGGGGCACGCTTCGGCGAGGGGCGGGGCACGCTTCGGCGAGGGGCGACCGAGGCCTCGCGCGGCCCGGTCTTGCGCTGACACGCCCCACGGTGGTGATATCCCGAATACGCCCGACCGCCGACCAGCCCGGCTCGGCCAGGGCGCTCCGATCGCGCCGCCACCGCGTCGAAATGGCCCGAAATCGGCACTCAGCGACCCGCCAACGGGCCGCCCGGGGCCCCATTACCGCCGTCGGAGACGCCGCTCGGTCCCGATCGCGCGCGTCGCCCCGCCCAGAGGGGCTCGATCCTTCCGTTGCACCATCATGGGGCGTGTCAGCCAAGAATCCAGGCCGCTGGCGTCGGCGGGCTTGGGCCCCGTCCCCAGAGTCCTAGGCCTGGCCCAACCGCAGCCGGTTACAGCGCTCCCTAGCCGCCCCGTTGCGACCGTCGCTTGCCGTTGCCGCGTTTCTTGGTCGCGCCCCGTCCCGGCGACCAGCGCGGCGCGTCCGACTCTTCGGCTTGCGCCGGCGCGAGCGAGATGGGCCGCCCGGGCGACGGCGCGGACAACCGCTGGCGATCGAGGCGCCGGATCAGGAAGTCGCTCCGGGCCGTCCGCCCACCCCACCGCCTGACCGCGCCCCCCAGTTCGAAATCGTCCGTGACGACGAGCGTGGCTTCGTTCTCCTGCGTGGTCCGCGTGCTGAGCATATGGATGATCGCCTCATCCGCCGTCACGCGGCCGGCGTAACGGACCTCCACGCCCGAAGCCACGCGCCGCTCCACCAGCCCGTGGCCCGGCGACCCATCGAGAACGACGGTGACCGTGACCCCGGGCGGCACGATCGCCCGTAACCGCCCGACCAGCGCGGCTGGTGGCGCGGCGCCTGCGCCCGCGGCAAGGGCGTGCAGCACGTTTGTGCCGTCGACCACCATTCGGGAGATAGCTTCGAGTACACGCCGGTCGTCAGGCATGTCCGGGCCTTTGGGCGGAAGTCGCAGTCAGGCCGACCATTCGGGCCCAGCCGAACCTTGGGCCGAAAGCCGCAGTTCGGCCGACCATTCGGGCCCAGCCGAACATTCGGGCGGAAGCCGCAGTTCGGACGGTGCCGAGCCCGCGGCCGGTGCCGGCGGTTCGAGCGGAGGCCGGCTCCAGAACGGCCGCTTCTCGAGCGACCGTCGCACAGCCCGCCCGTTCGTCCGCTAGCATCCCGGCATGCTCCTGCTCGTCGATCTCGATGGCGTCGTCTATCGCGGCGCCGAACCCGTTCCCGGCGTGGCCGCCGTTCTGGCCGCTCGCGCAGCCGCGGGCGATGGCGTGGTCTACGTGACCAACAACTCCATGTGGTACCGCACCGACTACGTCACGCGCCTCTCCAGTATGGGCGCTCCGGTGTCGGCGGACCTGATCGTGAGTTCGGCGCGCGCCACGGCGCTGTACCTCGCCGAAGGCTCGCCGCGCCCGAAGCTCGCCCTGGTCGTGGGCGGGGCGGGGTTGATGCACGAGCTTCGCGACGTCGGCATCTCGGTCCTGCCCTCCGCCGACGCCGCCGCCCAGTGGAACGCCAACGACCGCGATGCCGTCGCCGCGGTGGCCGGGGTGGACGTGGTCGTCGTCGGCCTGGACCTCGAGTTCACCTACGCCAAAATGGCCGTGGCCGCGGAAGCGGTGCGATCCGGGGCGCGTTTCGTGGCCACCAACCGCGACCCCACCTACCTCATGGAGAAGGGCCTGATGCCGGGCGCGGGCGCGATCGTGTCCGCCATCGAAGTCGCGTCCGGTGTCACCCCGACGTCCATCGGCAAGCCCGGACCGCTGCTACTCGAAGTAGCGGCCCACGCCGCGGGCGTGCCTGTCGCGGCCGCGGTGATGATCGGCGACAGCCTCCTTACGGACATTCCGGCCGCCCATGCCGTCGGGGCTCGCTCCGTCCTCATGCTCACCGGCATCACGACCTCGGCCCAGCTGGCGGCCATCCCCGAGGCCGCCCGGCCCACCGCCGTGGCCGCCGACGCAGCGGGGCTGACCGCCGCCCTCGACCGCCTGGCGGCAGAGTAGCGCTCGGGCCCCCGGCCGAGTCGTCACAACACCCGGACGCGTCACGTCGAACGCCGTCCGCAAGCGCATGTGACGGGAACGCATGGACGGCACCGGAATCCTTCGAGCCGCACGGGGAGCGGCCCTCGCCCTGACCATCGCCGGGGTGGCGACCGGTTGCCAGGCCGCGACAACGCCGTCGCCCAGTCCGTCCGGGTCGACCGGGCCGGCCGTTTCGCCTGAGCCCTCGAACGCAACTGCCACGAGCTCCCCGTCCACCGGTCCGGCCGAATCCACGACCGATCCCTCCGCCCTGCCGACCGTCCGGCCAACCCTCCGGCCCGCGCCAGCCGGCGATTGGGCCTCTCTGAGCTGGACCCGCCTCGAGGGCGCCGCGCTGGCCGGTTATCCCAAGATCGTGCCGCCGGTCACGGTCGACAAGAGCGATCCGGGCAGGCTCACCCTCAACGACCAGCCTGCCTTGTACCAGCTCGAAGGACCCAACGTGGACCTGCGGAGCGTCCGGGGCGGCTACATCCAGATTCTCTGGGATCCCTACAAACGGACCCTCACGCCGTGGCTCTCGTCCGACGCGAAGACCTGGCACAAGGGCACGGGCCTGGACACGAGCGCCTGGAAGGCATACTTCGGGACCTGGGATGGATTCGTGAGCACCACGACTGATCGGGCCGGTTGCGAGCTGAAGGTGGACGACTTCGCCGTCGGGGCCGGCGGCATCGTCGTGCGGGGCCATCTGGCCTGCCGCTCGATCGACGGCGACGACGGCTTAACGCACCTGAGCGGGCCCGCCATGTGGGCATCGCCCGACGGCCTGGCATGGACTCCGGTAAACGTGGCCGCGGCGTTCGGCTCGGCCGGCATCCAGAAGGTGGATGGCGGCAGCAGCGGCTTCATCGGGCTGACGACCGACCGCCGGGCCAGCTGGCTCTCGGCCGATGGCCTGACCTGGCACCCCGGCTCGGTCCCCGGCGAGGCATACCAGGTGGCCGACCCGGTGGCGATCGGCGGAGGTTTCGCCATCGCGGGCGAGATCGCCGTCTCGGGGGCGCGGCTGATCGAGCTGGCAGAGCGAGGTGGGTCGCCTGACTACATCAGCGCCGGGCGGCTGACGCCGGCCGCGTGGTGGTCGGCCGACGGGGTGACGTGGCAGCGCCAGGACTTGGGCCTCCCGACAGGTGACAACGTCAACGTCGACCTGATCCGGGTCGACGACCGGACCGTGCTGGCGATGGCGGTGACCTACACCCTCGACGACAGCGGCACGGGCATCATGGACCAAGCCATGACCTACCGCGTCTCCCACGACGGCCGCACCTGGACCGAATTCGACGGGGCCGACGGGCTGCTCTTCAGGGTCACGCCGGGCATCGAACAAGGCACGCTCACCGGCTACCAGCCTGATGGCGAGCACACCTACATCGTCGGCAGCGACGACGCCCTCCACGACCTGGCCCAATCCATCGGCCCGGTTCATTCGAGCCTCGGCACCGGCGCCATACCCCAAACCGACGGGCCGTCCTGGACCGCTTTCGGCGCGGCCGGCGTGCTCTTCACGGACGGGGCCTCGTTCTGGTTGGGCGTACCCACGACCGCCTAGGTGCCGCTTGCCGCCTCCGACTGCCCACGGTTGCTGCCGAAACCGCTGAGCGTCACAGCCCCTCACCACCCGGGCGTCCAAGCCGCGATTTCGCGCACTTGGTGCGCGGGCGCTCGAGGATGGGGAAGTGCCATGAAGGGGTTCCGAAGCACCAGGTCCGGCCAACTGCTTACGCTCGCCGTGCTGTTGACCGCGATCGCAGCGGCAGGCTGTGTCGCCGAAGCTACCCCTCCGGCCGCGGACGCCGGGTCCGACTCGCCGGCGGCGTCCTCATCACCCACCGCGGAACCCTCGGCCAGCGCGTCGGTCCCGTCGGAGACACCGGTCCCCACGATCGGTCCGGCACCATCGGGCGACTGGACCTCCCTGAGCTGGATTCGCGTCCAGGGCAGCCTTGCGGCCGGCTACCCGGCGATCGTGCCGCCCGTCAATGAGACGACGGATGGCCAGACGTTCGACCTCGAGGGGCCCAACGTCGAGTTGCGAGCCATCTACGGCGGCTACCTCCAACTGCTGTGGGACCCGTACGAGCGCATGTTGACCCCCTGGCTCTCAACCGATGCGCAGGGCTGGCGCCGCGGCGAGCCGCTCGACCTGACCGCCTGGAAGGCCGATTTCGCAGCCTGGGACAAGCTCGCTGAGGACCAGATTTCAAGGGACGGCTGCGGCCTGGTCGTCGACGACTATGCCGCGTCCCCGAGCGGCGACATGCTGCGGGCCCACTTCGCCTGCTCCTGGAGCTGTGGCGGGGCCTACATGAGCGCTTCAGCGATGTGGGCCTCGCCTGACGGCTTGACCTGGGCACCCCTCGACGACGCCAAGGCGTTCGGCAAAGCCGGCATCGGCAAGATCGCCGGTGGCAGCAGCGGGTTCATCGGCCTGACGGCGAACCGCAAAGCCAGTTGGACGTCGAGCAACGGCCGGGCCTGGAACAAGGGCACCGTTCCGGCGGATGCGTTCGAGATCGCCGATCCCGTATCGATCGGCAGCGGCTTCGTAATCGGGGGCACGATCCGAGACAAGAGCTCCAGCCAGATCGAACCCGGCGACAAGTGCGCTGTCGGCGAGCCCACCGCGGGCGGTCAGTTTCAGGCCGTGGCCTGGATTTCGAGCGACGGAGCAGCCTGGCAGCGGAACCTCATTACGCCCACGCTGTTCGCCAACGCCACTGTGCAGGTCACCCGCGTAGACGACCACACCTTGGTCGCGACCGTCACGAGCGTCACCGCCGACGCAGACGGGTACGCCGCCACCGAGACCACCACCCTCTGGCTGTCTCACGACGGCCGAACGTGGACCCCGCTGGCGAGCCCCGAGGACGACTGGCGACCCTTCGCGGTGGAGGCAGGCGGCAGAGGCCTGATCTCGAGCGCCGGGTACTACACCGTCGGACAGGACGGCGCTCTCCATCGGCTCGCGGAGTCGGCTGCGCCGACCGACGCGGCCTTCGGCGGAATGGGCGACATGCCCGGCGACAACGCCTGGAACGGGGTCGTTGGTCCGGTCGGCCTCCTCGTCACCGACGGCACGACGTTCTGGCTGGGCATTCCTTCCGACACCTGAGGCCGGACCTCCGGCTCGCGGGGGCGGGCACTCGTCGCGGGCGGGCACTCGTCACGCTCATCGGACCGCCGCGCCTCTTTCCTCGCGAGACGCGGCGGTCATCTCGTTTTGACGTGGCGCCGCTCGTCGTCAAGGCAAGTGCCGGGTCGGCCGCCCGGCTTCCGCATCGTCGCTCGTTGCGATCTCCGACTCGTTGCCTATACCCCTGTGCGGAGTGCTATTCCACGGGCGCGCCGGGGTGGCCGTCGACGTGGCCGCCCAGGGCTCGACCGGACGCCTTGCCGACCGGCCCGACTGCCCCTGGGCCGCCTGCAGCCGGTCGCTGAGTGGCCGATGTCGTGCGCCGGACGCTCGAATCGGCCGCCCGCCGCCTGCGAACCCGCCGAACCGGCCCGCCGCTCCGCATAGCTCGGTCCATGCGTATTGGCAACGAACCAGATGCCGCGGAATCGCCCGACGGCGTAGCCACCCAGCGCCGTACATCGAGGGTCCGGCAGGGGAACGCGGCGGCCATCGTCGCGGCGTGACTCGCCACGGCCGACCGCGCCACCTTCGCGTCGGGCAGCACCAGAATGCCCGCCACCGACCGAGCACTCCAGCCGCGCGTCTTCCGCACCACCTGAGGCACGACCCTGACCTTTCTGTCCAGTGTCGCCACCGTGTCCTGAACATCCGCCAGTTCCGACTTGATCTCGATGATCAGCAGCGCCCTCACGTCCGCCCGCCAGGCCAGGATGTCCACCGAGCCACACTCTCCGTAGTGGTTGAACGTCTCTTCGACCGCCACCTCCCAGCCGGCTCCGACCAACAGAGCCACGACCAGGTCCTGCAGCTGAGCGTGGCGGCGATCGATCAGGCGGGCGAGACCGGCGCCTCGCCAGCGGAGAGCCAAACGCAGGTCCGCCTCGAGGGCGCCCGCGACCGACTGCAGTGCGTCGATCGATATTGGCCCGAGGCAACCACGCTCGATGCGCGACACGGTCTGCTGCGAAACGCGCGCTCGAGCGGCGACATCGGCTTGACGCAGCCGAAGCTCGATGCGTACCGCTCGATATGCCGACCCCAGACCAACCTGCCTCATGCCGCAATCCTGCAACGCGGCGCTCATCCCCGGCTTATCGGATCCGCGCGGCCGCGAGCCCTCCGCGCGGCCGCGAGCCCGGCCCGCGCCACTCCCAAGCACCCCCGCGCCACCCACCCGGGCCCTCGACAATGGGACGTACAATTAGAACGCCCGTACGATAGAGCCACGCGTAGCGGCCCCGGATCGGGCGGGCAAGGGCGGGGCCAGGACTCAAGGCGCAGAACCTGCGCCCGCTTGTCCACAGGGCGTCCACAGGCCGTCCCCAGGGCATGCACCGACCGCTCGGCGGTTGTCCACACAACGACGGCCGAACGCTATATGTGGTGGTTGCGGGTGGCAGGATACCACAAGATGTTGTGGTTTCAAGCCTTGACTCGGCCGTACGGCGGGCGTAAATTCGCCGGGATGCCCGAACGAAAGCCCCCGCCCGAGCGAGAGCCCGTCGGGAGCCCATCGGGGTAGTCGAACCGACCCGGGAGAGCCGGTTCGGCAGGTTCTAGAAGGAAGGCTCGCAGCTATCGACGGAGCGGCAACCGGCACCTGAGCGGAGGCACCCGAGGGCGCGCTGGGAAGATCGCGCCGCCGCGCCCAGGTGGACGGCACCGTCCCGCCGAGAAGTCGACCCGGAGCATCACCGGAGTACCGGCGGCAGACCGGCCCCCCCATTTGGGAACCGGCCCCGCCATTCGATCGCGTTGGCATGAGCCGGCAACGAACGCCGGATGAGCCCCAGCCCCCACGCCACAAGCCACTGGAACCTGCCATGAGCCCTCAACGGAAGACCACTCCCCGCCCCAGCCGCCCAGCGTCCCAACGAAGAACCGAGATCGAAGAGGAGCCTCAGATGAGCCGAACTGCCGACGGCCCGGTCCCCGTCATGGATGAGGCAGTCACCGCCGCGATGCGTCCGGACGGTGTCTTCACCGGCAAAGGTGTCCCCGGGCTCAACTTCGAGCGCCGCTGGACCGTCCCCGGCATCCACCCCTACGACCAGGTCGAGTGGGAGATCCGGACCGCCAGCATCGGCAACGAAGCGGGCAAGACAGTGTTCGAGCAGAAGGACGTCGAGGTTCCGGCCTTCTGGAGCCAGCTGGCCACGAACGTGGTCGTCAGCAAGTACTTCCGCGGCCACGTCGGCACGCCGGAGCGCGAGACCAGCGTCCGCCAGCTGATCGACCGTGTCGTCGACACCATCGCCGCCTGGGCCGAGACCCAGCACTACTTCGCCGGCGAGGAAGACCTGCGCGCCTTCCAGGCCGAGCTGACCCACCTCATCCTCCACCAGAAGATGGCCTTCAACTCGCCGGTCTGGTTCAACGTCGGCGTGGAAGCCCACCCCCAGTGCTCGGCCTGCTTCATCAATTCGGTCCAGGACTCCATGAGCAGCATCATGGATCTGGCCAAGACCGAGGCGATGCTCTTCAAGTTCGGCTCGGGCGCCGGCTCCAACCTCTCCCCGCTCCGGAGCAGCAAGGAGAAGATGTCGGGCGGCGGCACCGCTTCCGGCCCGGTCAGCTTCATGCGCGGCTACGACGCCTTCGCCGGCGTGGTCAAGTCGGGCGGCAAGACCCGCCGCGCGGCCAAGATGGTCATCCTCGACATCGACCATCCGGACGTCGAAGAGTTCATCAACTGCAAGCTCAAGGAAGAGAAGAAGGCCTGGGCCCTCATCGAGCAGGGCTACGACCCGAGCTTCACCGGTGAGGCCTACGGTTCGGTCGCCTTCCAGAACGCCAACCATTCGGTCCGCGTCACGGACGAGTACATGCGCGCGGTCGTCGCCGACGGCGACTGGACCACCCACGCCGTCGTGGGCGGCGCGCCCATGGAGACCCTCAAGGCCCGCAAGCTGTTCCGCGAGATGGCGGACGCGGCCTGGGTCTGCGGCGATCCCGGCATCCAGTACGACACCACCATCAACGACTGGAACCCGGTCAGCAACTCAGCCCGCCAGTACGCCACCAACCCCTGCTCCGAGTTCAGCTTCCTCAACGACACGAGTTGCAACCTGGCCAGCCTGAACCTGATGAAGTTCGTGGGCGAGGACGGCGAATTCGACGTCGAGGCCTTCCGCTTCGCCAGCCGCGTGACCATCACCGCCCAGGAGATCCTGGTCGACAACGCCGGCTACCCCACTCCCAAGATCACCGAGAACTCGCACCTCTTCCGGCCGCTGGGTCTCGGCTACGCCAACCTGGGCGCCCTGCTGATGAGCCGCGGCCTCGCCTACGACTCGCCCGACGGCCATGCCTACGCCGGCGCCATCACCTCGATCATGACCGCCGAGGCGTACCGCCAGAGCGCCATCATCGCCCGCGACCACGGTGGCCCGTTCGCCGAGTACCGCAAGAACGAGGCCCCGTTCCTGCGCGTCATCGAGAAGCACTGCGACGCCGCGCACGCGATCCCGGAGAAGTCCGTCCCCGCGGACATGCGCCAGGCCGCCCGCGACCTGTGGAACGAGACCCTCGAGCTGGGCCGCGCCCACGGCTACCGCAACGCCCAGACCACGCTCCTCGCCCCCACGGGCTGCCTGACCGGCAATTCCCTGGTCCTCACGGACCGTGGTCTGGTCCGGCTCCGCGGCCTGGCCAATCCGAACGGCCAGCAATGGCAGAACCTGGACGACCTCCACGTCGCGACGGACGACGGCCCGCGTCAGGCCACCCAATTCTTCCTCAACGGCGCCGAGCCGGTCGTGACGGTCGAGACCGCCCGCGGGTACAAGATCCAGGGCACTACGACTCACCGCATCAAGGTCCTCGACGAGGACGGCAACTGGGTTTGGCGCCGCTTCGCCGACGTCAAGGCCGGCGATCGCGTCCCGATGATGCTCGGCGGCATGATCGGCGAGCCCCGAGAGGTCCCGCTGCCGCCGCTGCCCGAGGCCCACTGGACCTCGGACTATCGAACCTCCGTCCCGCGCCGGATGACCGCGGATCTGGCGGAGCTTGTCGGCTACTTCATGGGCGACGGCTCTCTCCACGCGAAGGGCCTGCGCTTCTGCGTGACCGACGGCGACCAGGATGTCGTCGATCGAATCGTCAACTTGGGTCGCGACCTGTTCGACCTGGAGGCCGCCGTCAGCCGGCGCCAGGGTTACACGGAAGTGGCCCTGAACTCGGTCCGGTTGGTCATGTGGTGGGAGGCCTGCGGCTTCGCCAAGCATTCGCCCGACCCGGAAGGCGCCCATCGGGGCAAGGGCTACGAGCCCGACATTCCCGACGCAGTCCTGTACTCGAACGACCCCGCCGTCTACCGCGCCTTCGTCCGCGGTCTCTTCGAAGCGGACGGCAGCGCCAGCAACGGCTATGCCTCCTTCTCCTCGGTGTCCGAGCGCTTCAGTCGCGACATCCAGACGCTGCTCCTGGCCCTTGGCTTCGTCACCACCCACAAGGTGGATGAGCCGGGCCGCGGTCACAAGGGCGCGAACCCGATCCACGTCATCCGGGTCCTGAATGCGAGCTCAGGCGCGCGCTTCCTGGCCGAAATCGGCTTCATCTCTGAGCGTAAGCGAACGTCTGTCGCTCCGACGGACGCCCAGCAGGCTGCCCGCTACGACCTCGTCCCGGTCAGCCGCGCCACCGTCGATCGCCTCGCTCCAGAGACCGACAACCTGCGCAAGACGATGCTGCTCAGCCTCTCGCGGACCGGCCTGGTCTCACGCCGTTCCGCGACCGCGCTCCTCGAGCGCACGGCCGATCCGGAGCTGGCGGAAAGCCTCAACTACTTCTACGACGAGATCTCCTCTGTGGCGCTCGGCGAGGAAGAGCTGACCTACGACCTCTCAGTCCCGTCGAACGTGACCTACGTCGCCAACGGCTTCGTCAGCCACAACACCATCGCCTTCATGATGGACTGCGATACGACCGGCATCGAGCCGGACATCGCCCTCGTGAAGTACAAGAAGCTCGTCGGCGAGGGCTTCCTCAAGATCGTCAACAACACCGTCCCGGGCGCCCTGCGCAAGCTCGGCTACACGTCCGAGCAGGTCGACGCGATCGTCGCCTACGTCAACGAGCGCGAGACGATCGAAGGCGCGCCGGACCTTCTGCCGGAGCATCTTTCGGTCTTCGACTGCGCCTTCAAGCCGGTCAACGGCACTCGCTCCATCCACTACATGGGCCACCTGCGGATGATGTCGGCGGTCCAGCCGTTCCTGTCCGGCGCGATCAGCAAGACCGTGAACATGCCGGAGGCCGCCACGCCTGAGGAGATCGAGACGGTCTACCTCGAGGGCTGGAAGCTCGGCCTGAAGGCCATCGCGATCTACCGCGACAACAGCAAGCGCAGCCAGCCGCTCATGACCGGCAAGAAGAAGCAGAGCGCCGAGACCGCAGCCGAGCCGACCGCTCCGGCCGCGCCGGAATTGGCTGCCGCCGCCATCGCCGCCGCGGAGCACAAGCCCTACCGGCGCCGCCTCCCGGACGAGCGCCTGGCCATCACTCACAAGTTCGACATTTCCGGGCACGAGGGCTACATCACGGTCGGCCTTTACGAAGACGGCCAGCCGGGCGAGATCTTCCTCAAGATGGCCAAGGAAGGCTCCACGATCTCCGGCCTCATGGACACGTTCGCCACGACCGTCAGCGTCGCGCTGCAGTACGGCGTGCCGCTCCACGACCTGGTCTTCAAGTTCGCCCACGTCCGCTTCGAGCCGAGCGGCTTCACCAGCAACCAGGAAATCCCGATCGCCAAGTCGATCGTCGACTACATCTTCCGCTGGCTCGGCTCTCGCTTCCTGCCTCCGGAAGACCGGGCCAAGCTAGGTCTAGTCGACCGCTCGGCGACGGCCGAATCTTCGGTGCAGCCGCTGACCCTCGGGCTCGGTGGGACCCCCGGCGGAAGCGCCGGGACGTCAGGGAGCGGTTCCGCCGGCGCCTCGGCGCCGACCGCGGGGCCGGCTTCGCAGGTTACGGGCAATAGTGCGGGTTCGTCGGAGACCGGCGCCAGCGCGCCGGCCGCCTCCTCACCCGCGACCGCCGTGGCAGCTCCCCAATCCACACCGGCCACTCCGCCCCCCGCCGGAGAGTCCTCCACGCCAAGTGCCAGCGCCGCCTCCGCAAGCTCCGGCGGCGCCGTGGCGAACGGCAACGGCAACGGTACCAACGGCAAGCCCCGCGTCACCCTCGGCGCCCTCGGCATCGGCAAAGCCCAGGTCACCTTCAGCGCCCAGGCCGACGCCCCCAGCTGCGCCGACTGCGGCTCGATCATGGTCCGCAACGGCAGCTGCTACAAATGCCTGAACTGCGGATCCACGAGCGGCTGCAGCTAGGCCAGTGACAAGCAAGGTGTCATCACCGCCGGCTAGAGTGGGCAGCAGCTAAGCAGCACGGGCGAGAGGGCCATATGCCGTCACTGACGAGCAAGAAGCGTTCGACCAGCCAGCTGGTCGCGACCAAGCCCGCTTGTGCGCCTTTGCTCGCCATGTACCGCGCGGCCGAAGCCAGACACCCGGCCACCTGGAATGAGATCGAACTCGACTTCGTTCGCGCGATGGAACTGTTCGACGCCAATGTGGCGACCGGAATCGCCGACATCGGGGACCTTCAGAACGGCAAGGGCGACTTCCTCAACGACCTGATCGCGCTATTGCTTGAGGGTTGCGGGGGCGTTCAGCTGTTCTCGCGCGGCGGCGTGCCCGGTTTCATCTTTGCCAGCCACAACCTGGACGTGACCTATCCGAACACGGGTGTCGTTCGGTTCATTCTTGAGGTCAAGGCTGTCGGAACCCCTGGGTCCTGCTACAAGTGCCTCAACTGCGGCTCCACGAGCGGCTGCTCGTGATCATCTGAGGGGTGCCAGCCTAGCTGAGACTCTGTCGATCCAGTCTGGTACGACAGGAGGTCGAAATGGCAAACCGGACAAGCAAGCTCAAAGGTGGCCCACAAAGCCGGGCACCTCCTGGCCAGTCCCAAGACTCCAGCCAAAGTGAATCGGCGGCCGGGATCGCGTGAGTCAAGGCAAACCCAAGAAGGGCAAGTGAGTTGGCTCCCAAGGAACCGGCGTGATACTCGCGTACCAACAGTACGACCTGAACCACGCCGGGCGGACGTAAAGTCGGGGCACCGGAGATCCCAAGGCCTACTCCTTGCGGCGAATCTAACGGCTGAAGGGTGGACGGCAGGGATGGCTCGCCGCGTGTTTCCTGTGCTGGGTGGCCCCTTGCGCCGGCTTGCCTCGGAGCTTGCCGGAAGATACGTGGCCGGCGAGCTGGCCATCGTCGCGGGTGCGGGAGTGTCTCGCGCAGCTGGCATCCGGCTTGGGATACGAGCTCATTCGGGCCTTGGAATCCGCGTACTTGACGACGGCGGCCCCACCATCGCTCAATGGTGATCGGCTACAGGCCATCTTGTACGAGGTTCACAAGAACGATGTAATCGGCCGAGCCGATTCGCTACGGCGAGCGATGAAGGCGACCCAGTTCGCGCGCGCGCTCCATGAGGCGCTGTACCCGGAGTTGTCGCCGACGACTCGCTACACGCCATCTAAGATCCATTTCCACATAGCATCATTGATGGGCCACGCACGAATGTCGGACGTGCTCACGTCCAACTATGACGATCTCCTTGAGGACGCCAAGAAGCTCATGGCCGCCCGTGGCCGGGTCAGACACTTCCATGGCCGCCAGCCGCAAGATTGAACAAGACAACTCGGTTAGGCGATGCCCGGTGCGAACACAATGCGTGCCTACCTGTCAGCATCGCCGCATCGACGGCATGACCGGCTTCAAGCCACTCTCCGGAGCAAGACGGTCCTCCTGATCGGAATGAGCCTTGCGGACCCCAACCTGATGCGACTTATCAATCGGTCCGCTGATTGTCGGGCTCTTGTCGTGGCGACCCCTGGTTCTCTTGCTTCCGAGGACCAAGGCATTCGCTTGGAAATGTTGGAGCGGTACTACAACGGTCTCGGGATTCGAACGGTCGCGATCGAGGCATATGAAGAAGTCCCCGCGTTCCTGTTGGAACTGAGACGCCAAGTGGCGGTCATTTCTGGCACGTCTCTCGCCGACGCTGGCGTGTCGGCTTTTGCGTATGGAGCCCGGCGAATACCAGCGGACTGGAACACGCGCACGAGTTGGGCGGCTATCCGAGAATGGCGTAACGCGCTGAAGGATGCGGTAGGCGCCGCGAAGCGTCTCGTTCCCTCGCTATCAGGAGACGCCAGTCTTCGGGCCGGCCTGTACCTCGTCGACGAGCAGGGGATGTTGACCCATGTCGTGCACTCGGGCTCCCGCCTGTCTCAGTGTGGCGCTCGGGTCCAAAGGCGCCTTTCGGGTGACTCCCTGGCCCCTTGGGGCGTTGCGGGATACAGCTACTCGGCCGGCGTCACAGCTGGTCGGGGTCGGCAGGGGCGACGTTCGACCGGAAGGTGCCGCAGGCCCAACTGCTCCAGTGGCAATCGGAACGTACCCGAGAGGGCAGGCTTCCGCCAGCCTCAGTTCTGTGCTGCCCCGCCTGGATCAAACACCGGCGGCAGTTCACACCCGTCGGATGTCTCTACTTTGCCAGCCGAAAGACCGATGCTCTTGGACCATCCGATGGGATGTGGGCCCTTTGGAGGCTGTTCTCCAGAGCGCCTTCGGCACTATCTACGGCCAACAGCGATGGTGAGGGCGTGACATGACCACAAATGGCAAGGGAAATGCCTTTCAAGTCTCTCCTCGAGCTCAGCACGACTACCTCGTCTTCGAGGGAAAGAGACTGTCGAGTCTGCGGTCGGCCGCACTGTCGGCGCTAAGCGAAGCTGCCCACACTGGCGAATTTGATCAGGGTGGGGCAGTGCGCAGGGCGGACTCTTCTCGGGACTCGCACACACTCGCGGCTGCGAGCATGGTCAAGAAGGGAAAGACGGTCAAGCTCCTTCCGCGAGCGCAACCGCGACGAAGCTGGTCCGCGCTCGAACGGCCTCCAAATAGCTCCGCCATACGCACACGGCAACCGCGCAACCTTTCGCAGACTAGGAGTCTCGCAGAGTCATAGGCTCGGGAGGCAATCACACGCCTGATCGAGGTAGCAGGGCGCCGATTCGTCGCCCGGGTGGGGCCGAGCGCCTCGCCCGGGTGTTTACCCCTGCAACACCCGTTACTCCGGATCTCTTCGTAGGCCGGATCGCGCAACTCCGGCAGCTGTTCGACGCCGTCTCTCAGCCGGGTCTACATGCCGTCATCTACGGTGAGCGGGGCGTTGGCAAGACATCACTCGCTCGCGTCGCCCCTCGTCTGCTGGAGTTGAACGACGTCACCGCGGTCCAGGTTAGTCCGCGACAGCACCGACAACTTCGCGACGATTTGGCGCAAAGTCGAGACGGAGATCCTAGCGACTACTGGGCCACGGGTCGGTTTCGGGGCCAACGCCGCTGTCCCCCGGGCTGCGTTGCTGCCACGCGATATGCGACACCCGACAACGTGCGCGTGCTGTTGTCGGCGGCGCCCAGACCTCTTGCCGTAGTGATCGATGAGTTCGACCGACTTGACGACCCTGATTCCCGTCGCTTGATGGCTGAAACCGTGAAGTTGCTGGCCGACAATGCCGCGGACGCGACTGTTATTATCGTCGGGGTAGCTATCACGATCGACGAACTGTGGGAACAGCACCCTTCCATCGACCGCGCGTTAGTTCAGATCCGCATGCCCCGGATGTCGGCCTCGGAAATCAGAGACCTCGTTCAGAAGGGGCTACAGATGGTGTGGCTCGGAGTTGATGCCGACGAGCTCGACATGATCGTTTGGCTCTCGCGTGGGCTCCCGCACTATGCTCATTTGCTCGGTCTGCACTCGGGTCGTTCGGCGATCGCCCACAAGGGACCAGCCGTCGACCTATCGGACGTCAAGTCGGCGATCGACATAGCCATTGAACGGTCCAGTGAGGCGATTTCTATCGCAGTACGTGCGTGCCACCTTCTCAAGCCGAGACACCATCTACGCCCAAGTGCTTCTCGCGTGCGCCCTGGCACCCGCTGATGAGCTGGGGTTCTTCGCGGCCAGCGATGTTCGGGAACCACTGTCGTCGGTCATGAACAGGAAGTACGAGATTCCGGCTTTTGCACGGCACTTGGATCGCCTCGCCAGCCCGGAGCGCGGATTTATCCTGGAGAAGAGCGGCGTGCCACACGACTATCGGTTCCGATTCGCGAACCCTCTCTTTCAGCCCTTCGTTCTCATGAAGGGAGTCGGCGACGGCCTGGTAGAGCCGGCGGCCCTCGAGCGGTTGGCGCGAGGGCGCCGAAATGGTCGGCGAGGGAGGCACATACCCGACGGCACCGCCCAACTTCGCCGCTGACCAACCGAGGGCGAAGACGTCTCGTGACTACGGTCGGCCGCGCAGCCACTTGACATCTCCGGGTCGCACTCATGAGCCATCAACACTCACCCCAAGCGCCGCCCACAACGCTCGCTCTCCCATCTTGCGGACGCCGTACTGGTCGGCCTTCTTCGCTTTGCCTGAGAGGGATGACGGGTCGGCGAGAACCAGGATATCCAGGTGCTTCGTGACGGAGTCGACGGGGACCAGGCCGGCGCCAGCGGCGAGTCGCTGCTGGCGAGAGCGATCCAGCGGTACGCCGATGAGCTTGCGGACGCTCTCGCCGGTGAAGCAAACCGATTTGCCCCGGGGCTCGTTCAAGCGAGTAGCAGTAACGGCCAGACCGCTGGCGGCGGCACGCAGGTCGAAGACGGCGTCGGGCACCCCGAGGAGTCCAGCCATCAGGATGAGGTCCTCGCGCTCCAGCTCGGTGATCACCCCGTCGGCCAGCGCCAGCCGGGCCAGCCCGCCGAAGTAGGCTCGATGGATCGCAAACACCTGCGAAGAGCCAAGGCCCCATTCCACGGCCATCGCCCGCAGGGCGTCAACCTCTTCCGTTGTCAGGCGGCGGTCTTCCAGGACGCGATCCAGCAGGTCCACATATGCCAGCACCGCAGGGGCCGACTCCACCTGCGCCAAGCCCTCGACGGGGATCTCCGTGACCAAAGTGGCGAGGCTCGTGCGAGGTGGCGCGGCCACCGCACCCCACACCTGGGTCTGCCTGATGGCGCGACCGGCGGGAGCGAGCTTCGAGGGAGCGGGAGCAGGGGCGAGCTCTCGCGCAACCGCCCAAGACAGCAAACGAGCAGTTGAGCGGCGGCCCGCGCGTCGCAGATCGCGCTGTGGCTTCTACCCGTGTCGATTCCAGGCGATTGGCAACAGTCGTGCAGCCGTCGCTGGCTCGAAATCGATGCCGCGAGCCACATGGTGTCCAGCCCGGGCACCCATTCGACGGCGAAGCCGGCTCGCGCGAACTCCGCCCCAAGTAAACCCTGGTCAAGCCGCACATTGTGCCCCACGACGATACGGTCGCCAAGACAGTCCGCCACTCGCCGACGATGTCACGGAATGAGGGGGCGTTTGCCACCTGGCCGGCTGTGATGCCGTGAATGCTCGTCGGGCCGACATCGCGCCTGGGGTTCACAAGCGTCGTCCATTCGGCCTTCGGCCGCAGTGAGGCTCGAGCGCAACGATGCCGATCTCGACTATGCGGTCGCCTCGGCTCGGATACAGACCGGTGGTCTCCAAATCGACGACCGCGAACTCGGTCTGGTACATGTCATCCCTCTTCCGCTCGGCTGAGCAGTCGTGCCTTCGCGCGCTTGAATTCCTTCCCGGTCAGGTCGCCGTCGCGCCGCAGCGTCGCCAGCCGTTCGAGCTCGGAGACGAGGGAACCGCTGGCAGAGGAGGTCCTGTCGCCTGAAGGCGTCGTTCTCTGCTCCATCGTTCGGTCGAGCATGACGTCCGTGTCGAGCTTGGTTTCCAGGCTGGTGAGGTCGTGGCTCATCTCGTAGCTGGTTATGTACGAGCCAGGCGACGATCGGCCACGTGAAGCCGAGGCGGCCGGCCGATTTGCCCCGCGGCGCCCAGGAGCGCTTAGGCGAGGGACAGTAGCCGCTCCTTATCCGAGATGACTTGGGCGTTGCCCTCTATGACTTGCTGTGACTTCGTGACGTCTTGAGCGAGCTTCCAAACTAGCTTCCAGTGCCGTATGAGTTGAGCTCCCTCGTACCTGGCCGAGGCCGGTTCGAAGTCGCGGTCGTCTCCCATCCGGGCTACCCAGTTGGCCAGTGCCTTCTGGAGCTCATTCGCCTCTTCGTACTGCCTCGCTTGGTACAGTTCCAGCGTGCGATCGACGTGCGCAGCCATGTGCTCCATATACGTTGGCCCGGGATCGCCCCGTTGCTCCTGGACCAGGAGCACGCGCCGGTGGCGATCACCAACCCTCAGTTCGCTCGAAAGCATCATCAAGAACCGGAGGGTCCTCGGATCGTCGCGTTTCAGGGACGTCACTGGATAGCGATCGCCGAACATCGTCTCTCCCTTCGCCTACTGGCACTCCGGCCGCAGGGTCGCCCTGATCAAGCCCAACACCTCGGCGTCGTCGGCGGAGTACTCCGTTTGGCGGCGGAGTTCCTTGCGGACGGCGGTGACAACGGCGGGTGAGGTCAGGACGCGGGCGATCGCCTTGGGGTAGGTGGCGCGCCTGGCCTTCCAGACTTCGTCGATCACCTTGTGCTTCATGCCCTCGCGGGTGATCGGGAAGAGGCCGTCGGCCTTGCGGGCGAGCTGCTCCGGGCCGGTCAGATCGACCTCGAAGACGAGTTCCGTCGTAATGGGCACCTTGGAGTCAAGGTGATAGACCTGCCATTGAGCGGCGTTGGTCAGGATCAACCACTCGATGCCTTCGCGGGCCCCGTAGTCCTCGATCTGCCGAAGGTGCTTGGGGCTGAGCTTCGTGGAGATCCTCTTGACCTCGATCAGCGCGGCCATCTGCTTGTCCAGGCGTATCCCATAGTCGGCGAACTCGCCCTTGATCAAGTACTCAGCCGTCAGGTCGGTGAACTTGTCGTAGCCGAGGGCGTCACACAGGTAGTCGGTCACCAGGAAGCGAGTGTCCGCTTCGTTCGCATCCCGGGCGATGAAGTCGGCCAGCGGCTTCGAGAACTTCTTGACGCGGCGCGAAGACGCTCGCGCGCATCGTGTCCCACTTTGGCGACCTTGGGCTTCGCCGGCGCCGCGGAACGGGCTGCCCTGGGCCTCGCTGGTCGGTTTCGTCGCATCCGCTGTCATGTCGCCTCCGAGCTGGTCTTCGTGTCCAGAAGTTGCTTCTTGGCGCGCTTGAACTCCTTCGGCCGTCAGGTCCCCTGCCCTCTTCAGCGTCGCCAGCCGTTCGAGCTCGGAGACGAGGGTCCCGCCGGCAGAGGAGGTCCTTTCGCCTGAAGGCGTCGTTCTCTGGACCATCGTTCGGTCGAGCATGACGTCCGTGTCGAGCTTGGTTTCGAGGTGGGTGAGGTCGTGGCTCATCACGTAGCTGGTGATGTAGGCGGTGATGGCACCGAAGAGGCCGATGCCCAGGAGCATCAGGGCAATGGCGGCCAGACGGCCCTCTGGGGTCTGCGGGGTGACGTCGCCGTAGCCGACGGTGGTCAGGGTGACGACGCCCCACCAGAGCGCGTCGAACGGGGACTCGATGGCCTTGTTGATGCCGTGCTCGGCGATGTAGAGCCAGGCCGAACACAGGACCATGACCCCGAGCCAGGCGACGATCAGCCAGGCGAAGCCCTTGTGTCGGGCCAGCGCGTGCAGGTGCAGGCCGGCGCGATAGATGCCGGCGAAGGCCCGAACGAGCCGAAGCAGCCGAAGCAGACGGAGGGCTCGGGCGCCTCGGATCGGGGGCGCGAGGGCGACGACGTCGATCCAGTGGCCGCGCAGGTAGGCGGTGCGCGAGCGGGCGGCCAGGATGCGCGAGGCGAACTCGAGGACGAACGCGGCGGTCAGGGCGAGCTCCGCGAAGGCGATCTCCGGGCCGGGGTTGACGCTTGCGTCGCGCTCGACGGCGGACTCGATCTTGTCGGCGAGCAACCCGAGCGCCACGTACACGACCGCGAGGGCCGCCATCAGCAGCTCCCACGCCACCTCGTGCGTGACGAACCAGGCGTTGAAGCGGTCGCGCGCGGACGTGCGGACGGAGGCTAGGGCGGGCGTGCGGGCAGCCGAAAAGCCGGCCTCTTCGGCCGAAGGAGCGCGATCCGGTGGCACCCTCTGGTCGGCGGCGAACTCCGCGCCCACAAACACCCCCAAGTGACGGCGAGGACGCTGCTACTACTCTACTCGCGTGGAGTGCCGGGCGACGCCCGGAGGACGCACATGGGGCCTGCCGAATACAAGAAGTTAGCCTCTGGTGAACTTCAAGAATGCGATCCGGTCGTCAAATAGCATCTGCTCCCCTTGCCGTTCAACCAGCATCCCGTGGCGCTTGAACGCGTCGATTAGGACCTGCTTGGGGCGGAGATTGGTCGCTCGACTCGTCAGTCGATGCTCCGTCACGTCCTCGAAGACGAACGCGACGGGCGCGCAACCGGCAATCCTCGCGATTGCGCACTCGAAGGCGTCGTCGTCTACGTTGTGGATGAGGACCTGTGAGGAGATCGTGACATCGTGCGCGCCGTAGTAGTCCTGGATGAACAGGGGCGCCAGATAGGCCACTTCGCGAGCCCGGTCGCCAAGCCTGGCCCGATTCTTCTTCACCATTCGCTCGGACAGATCCAGGCTGGTTACCTTTGCGGCTACGTCGACGAGCCTTAACGTCAGTCGACCAGTGCCGCATCCAACCTCAAGGACGTCCCGACCCGTGATCTCTCCGCCCAGGAAATCCATGATCTGGCCCACGAAGGTTTCTTTGCCTTCGGCGAGTTCGGCGACCGGGTAGCGCGGGCTCATGTCCGGCAAGTCGCCCCATCTCGAGGCACGAAGGTCCCACTCGTCGATCATGGCGTGTTTGGGCCAATCGGCCTTGCGCTTGCACAACGCCTTGACGACCTCTGTCGAACCATAGCGTTCAGCACAAAGGGTAAGGATCGCAGCCTCAGCCGCCGGCTCCCAGCAACGGGAGATCACCCAGTCAACGACCGCGGCGAGGTCGAAGGGCACGAATTCGAGGGTCTGGGGCTTGTCTGCCAGAAGCTGGCCCGCCGCTCCGCGCTGAGAGGCGTAGGTCTCCTAAATTGCGGACGACGGTCGGTCGCTCTGCTGAACGTAGCTGAACTGGTAGTAGAGTTTCCTGGCGTCTGCACCGATTCCAATCAACTCACAGCGGTTGGGGTCGACCTGGTGCCCGATCTCCTGGAACGCCCGCCGGGCCATCTCCATGAACGGATGTGGATATGGGCCCCACCGCATCAGCCCACTAGCCGAGAATGTCAACCTGCCGGGATACACCCGAGACGATTCCGAATGTCGCGAAACGACGATGCGATCGTCCCCGGTCACGATAAGTAGCCCAGCTCCACAGATGTTCGTCAAGCCCTCGGGTACTCCGTCGTTGGTATTGAGAGCGTCGGCGAACCTCTTGCGGTACGTGTCCCACGCTTCGTCAGCGACCGGGTCATCCAAATGCTCGCCCGACTTCAGGTAGTCGCCGTACATGGTCTCTTGCACGCTGATCTGCAGGCGGCCACCCCTGGTCTTCTCCAGGGCGTCCAATCGGCAACACGACTCGTTTCGGAACCCCGACTCCACGAGAGTTCGCTCGAACGGTTCTGGAATCTGGAACCGCTTGGGTCGAAGGACAACCGACAGTGACTGCCATTTCACACGGGAGACCCGGCGCGTGCGAACCCAGTCATTGAGAACGGCGACGTACAACACGGGGTACCCGCTGATCAGAAGCCTGTAGCGGTCGACTCCCGACCGGGCGGGCGGAGGAGGCAGCGCGGACTCCTCCAGCTCCACTCCCACAAATACACTGGCGATGATCAGCATGGCACCCACGCCCGCTCCGACGACGTGCACCCAAAGCGCATCGGGGATGCTGACGTTCCCCACCTGGATCCCCGTGGTGGCGTTCAGCAGCAGGTACGCGCCGGCGATGAAGAGAGCGGCGAAGATGGGTGGATTGACATGCTTCAGGCGATGCGCGAGGCGTCCGGCCACGCTCTGTAGGCGATTCACTGGACGAACCTCGAGCCAAGGAAGCCAGCGGCGAACAGAACGATAAGGACGTGCATCCGCAGGATGTGCAGCGCCGTAGCCGTCTTGCGGTCCCAGACAAACGCGAAGTTCTGCCAGTTGATCTCGGCGGGCTTCTCAACCACCCCGATGCATGCGCCTAGGTGGAGTTCCGTCTGGATCCGCCTTATCTGATCGAGCTTCAGCATCTCCACAGCACGGTGGTGGATGGTGATCATCACTCCCGAGAACGCAAGAGCCAGCAGGAGGGCGCCTCCGAATCCGAGCAACATCCTCTTCTGGGGGCCATCGTCCGTGAGGTTGATGCCGACGAGGCCGACGGCGATGAGCGCTTCGAGCTTCAGTGCCTCCCAGGTCTGCCAACGAGTATGGTGATGGTCCGCCCACGCAAGTGACATGGCGATTTGAAGGCTCGACTCGCTCGGGCTCGGGCTTGGGCTCGGGCTCGGGGCCACCCCAGGAGGGGCCGATGGCGGCGGCTGCTGCGCTTTCACGCGGCTCTGACTGCTGGTAGGCATAACCGAACCTCCCTCATCCAATTGAAGAACCGGCGTACGGCGGTCAAGCGACCGTCCGCATAGGCCGCATTGACACTCAGGTCACCTGGAAGGTCTTGCTGGCCGAGCCGAAGCGGTCGCCGAGCCGGCAGTAGACCGTGGCGGTGGACACTCCGGGCCCGGTGTTGGTGCCGACCTTCCAGGTCCAGGACACGACGCCATTGGCGGCGGCTTTCTTCTCGGCGTGCAAGCCGGTCGCAGTTGCGGTATTCCCGGAAGCGTATTCGACCGTCACCGAGCACAGGGCCCCGGCGCTGGTCACGGCCGTCACGGTCGCGTTCGCGCCGTGCTTGACCTTCGTGGGCAGACTCGAGATCCGAACGGGCAGAGCGGTCAGGGTGGGAGTCGGCGTCGCTGTCGGGGAGGGAGTGGCCGTCGGCGACGGCGTGGGCGAGGGAGTCGGCGTGGCAGTGGGCGTCGCCGTCGGCACAGGGGTTTCGACCGGCCTCGGAGTCGCGCTGAGCGTAGCGTCGGCGGTCGGCGAGACATCGCCGGGGTTGCCGGCGATCTGGGCGGCGGGCGCTGCGTCCGTGCCCTTACCCGACGTGCTGCCGCTTGCCCCTATAGCGACGAAGACGAGCGCCGCGGCCCCGATTGACAGCGCGACGCGGGACGCGCCCTGGATCCGATCGGCGGCGAAACGGCCGAGAGCCCAGTAGGTCATGTCGAACCAGAGAGCGGTGACCAGGTAGAGGCAGGCGCCGAGGGCAAGACCGACCGCGAGCGCGGCCTTCAACGTGGGCGACCCCTTCGCCCACTGAAGCCGCGACCAGGCTATGCAGTAGCGTGCGATCGGCATCTCGACCCCCAATCCCCGGTTCCCACTCGGCCGACGCGGGACGCTTGCCTACTCTACTCGCGCGGGTTGACTATTTGTTGACCGATTCCCGTGCATGCTTGCGGTGGACAAGCAAGGGCGTCGGCTGAGGCATCTCTCGCGCTGGCGCAGCGCCGATAATGGGGCACCGCACGAACGGCGCATGAGAGGGGACGGAGGGCAACGAGATGAGGGCGAACCCCAGATCCTGGCAGCTGGCCCTTCTGCTGACACTGGCGATCGCGGCGTCGGCGTGTGTCGCTGCTCAACCGAGCGGCGGCGGCGGTCGGAGCGGGTCCCCGGGCGAGAGCTTAAATCCGGCCGAGACGCCGATCTCGGCCTCGGCCTCCAGCGTCGGTGCGTCTCCGTCCGAGAACCCCGACTGCGCGGTCTACGCCAGCCTGTACCCGCCCACCGCCGGCCCGACCGTCTCTCTCGCGCCTGGGTCCGACCTGGCCCTCGAGGCGGTGCTACCGGCCGAGGTGGATTGCGTTCCCCTCCGGAAATGGAGCCTTGCGGGCGACGAAGTGTACTGGTCCTTCACGACCGGGATGGCGTACTTCATGAAGGCTCTCGGACTGACAACGACGGACGGGATGTCCGTGGCCGTGGCGGCAGCGGAGAACCGGCCGGCGTTCCCGGTGGTGCTGATGGTCTACCGGGTGCGTGGGATCGGGACGGAAGCTCTGATCCCCGCCTGGGTCCAAGCCCAGTACCTCGCCTGGACGCAGCCGATCGGCGCCGACCCCACGCCCACCCCGAACCCTTCTGCCAAGCCGGCGAAGCCGACACCCACATGGGCGCCACTACTCACCGCACAGCAGACGATCGGCGGGAAGCCTGTCACGGTGCTGACGAACCAGTACACCTTCCCGACCGACAACGATTGGGCCCAGTATCTCTACGCCAGGGACGATCTGTTGTTCATCGTCAGCTGGAACGGCGGACCTGACCCATTTCAGCCGCCGTTGCTGGATCCGACCAACCCGCCGGCCCCGTTCGTCGACGCCATCGCCAGCCTGCCGTGAGCCGCTGGTTGAGTTCCGTTCGGGCCATGCCCGTGTTCGCCTGGCGCTGGCCGGTTACAAGGGCTCGACCCCGCCCGGTGAGAACGTCGTTCAGCCGAGGATCACGGGCGGCCGAGGATCACGGGCGGCCGACGAAGTAGGCCAGGATCGCGATGCCGTTCGGGATCAGCGACAGCACGATGAACGGCCACGGCATCTCCGACGACGGTCGAGTCGCCCAGCGGTAGGCCGCCGCGACTAGGACGAGGTCGCCCACGAGCACGGCCGCGCCGGGACCCGGCTGACCCTCGATGATCAGCATCAAGCCCCCGGCGGCGATCGCGACGAGCACGGCTGCGGCCAGGGTCTGGCGCCGTAGCCGGATCTTGAGCAGAGCCAGTTCGTTCTCGATGGCTTTGGCTGCCGGGGCCTCGTCGCTCACGACCCGGGGCAGTGCCTGAGTGGCCGCAACCGCGGCGATCCGCTCGGACAGCCGGCAGTAGGCCTTCCGCCACTTCTCCAGCTCGGCCTCTTGCTGGGCAAGCACCGCGTCGAGGACTGCCCGGAGCAGGCCGTTGGTGCAGACCGGCTCGCCGAACTGCCGACATGGCCCGTGACCATGGTCGCGACCGCGCTTTGGCAGCGCCTTGTTCTCGTTATCTCCTCCAACCGTTCATTCGTCCACCCCGCCTTTCTGTCCTGGTGCACTCTCCGCTCGGAGTTCTGGCGGACAAGGGACGCTGCATTCGTATGCGGCAATCCTATGCATGGATTCTGCGGTGCGTAGTGCCACCGGTGAGACGCGTGCAAATCTCCCCCGGCGCAAGGTCCAACGCTCGATGAACGGGGCTGGGCGCAAGCGCCCCCTGCGCTCGGCCGGGCAACGGCGGGGTCCGTCGGTCACTACAGTTGAGGCGACTCCACGGGACCTAGCGGGGGGATGGCAGTGAACGAACTCCAGATCCGCCACCTGCAGTGGGCGATTACGGTGGCGAAGGCCGGCAGCCTACACGAAGCGGCGCGGCGGCACGGGGTCACGGAACCGATGGTCCGCCGGGCCATGGACAAGCTGACCGAGTACCTCGGCGTCGATCTGTTCGACATGACCCCCCAGGGATCCAGGCCCACGGCGGTGGGCAAGATCGTGCTCGATAGGGCATCTCAGGTCCTCGCCGGCGCCCTGGACCTCCGCGAGTACGCCCAACGTGTGTCCGACGGTCAGGCCGGACGCATCTGCATCACATGCCACCCCGGCCATCTGCAGCGCTTCCTCGGCCGGGTGCTGCAGGAGTTTATGGCTCTCCATCCGGAGTACGAGGTCGTGCTGACCCGGATCCGGGACGACCGGCGGGAAGATTCCGGCCTGCCGATGTACACGGATCTGGTCGAGGGCGCGGTCGACTTCGCGGTGGGAGCCCCCCACAACGACGACTCCCTTCAAGGCAGGAACCTCTTCACCATGAGCGTGGTCCTGGTGCTGCCCGAAGACGACCGCCACCGCAACGACAAGACGGTGCCGATCACGCTGCTTCAGGATCGGCGCGTCGTCGCCGCTCCGGTGGGGTACATGAGCCGTGAGTTGCTCGAGACCGCCGCTCAGGGAGCGCATTTCCGCCTCAACGTCGTGGCCGAGACTCCCAGCCCGGTCGCTCTGCTGGCCCTGGGCCGCTCGCGGTTCGCTTGGCCGGCGATGTCGGACGAGTACTGGCCGCTGCAACCGGGCCAGAAGGAGTACCCGGTCATCGTCGACGGGGACGGGCAACCGCTCATCGGCCCCGTCTACCTGCAGTGGCGCGACGGTGACCTCTCGCCTGCGGGGCAGAAGTTCGTTGAGATGTGCGAGGACTGGGCGAACCGCGATCGGGCCGGGGTCGTGTCGGCCCGCAGTCGGACTATGCTGGGCACAGACGATCTTGCGAGTTCACGGCCGGAACATGAGGTCGGATGCGGTGCTGGTTCATGAGCTGGACAACAGCGGGGACGAACGCGGCGACAGCTACACCATCCCAGAGCCGCTTCTGCGGCGGCTCGGCCAGGTCCGCGACGTCCATGTGACCACCGTCCTTCCCGGGCACTTGCGGGGCAATCACTTCCATGAGGAGAAAGAGGAGACGATCATCGTCGTCGCCTCGGGTTCATGGATCCTTCGATGGGAAGACGAGGCGCGCGTTGTCCACGAACGCCCGTTTGCATCCGCAGGATCCGTGGCCATTGAGGTCGACCGCGGCCTGAGCCATGCCGTCGCCAACACCGGCGACCGGCCCCTGGTCGTGGTGGCTTTGTCGAGCCGGGCATTCGATCCTGCTTCCGCAGACGCGCACCATCGGCCGCTACAACCCTGACCTGAACGAGGGGGAGATGAGTCAGAGCAAGGGCGCGAGCCCGGCAGGATCCACCGAGCAGAAGGGCCTGCGGCTGTTCTTCCACGTCAACGACTACGAACCCGAGCAGTTGCCGAGCGGCGACAAGGCCCTTGGCGAGACGTCCTTCGGGCGCCTGCGCAACCTGATGGCGTTCAGCGATCCCCTGGTCGTCTGGTCTCCGTCCTCATCCCTCATGCGCCGGTCGCCACTCTGGGGCGAGGACGGGATGAGGATGTTCCTCGATCTCGTGGGCAAGGGGGCTGTCCAGGTCGCGGGCAGGGGTAGCTGGCTGCGCAACGAGGATCTGCGCAAGTCGCATCGCTGGGAGCACGCCAAATGGATTGACTGGTTTGACGAGCAGGTCAAGGACATGATCGCGGCGCCCGGCACCCCACCGGAGAAAGCGACGGTCCTGGCGGCGCCTGAGGATCGAGCTCGAGAGTGGGCCGACCACTGGCTCTTCGACGACCGGCGGCACAGGCGATTCGAGCGCGTCGACAGGCTTGTCAGGTCCGGCGAGGTCCCAGCCGGGACCAAGGAACGGACGAAGGGCCTCACGGATGCCAGGAGGCGGGCGATCGAAGTCGTCCGCGATGCCTACAACCATCTAGAGGCAGCTCGCATCTGCGGCAGCGATGTGGAGGCCCTGAGCGACGAGGCCAGGTTCTACGGGCTGATGGAGGACGTACGGACCGAGCTTGAGCCCAACGCCGAACCCAAAGCAAGGCTGGATGCGGTAGGGCCCGAGACGCTCACCTTGATCGAGGCGGTCCATCTGATACTGGACGGCCTTCGGGCTACAACCAAACCGGACGACAAGTTCAGGAAGTACATGCTCGACTCCCAGGCACATAGGGAGCTGGCTCAGTGGACTCGCCGAATGCGAGATGAAGCCTCAACGGATCGCTCCTGCCGTCACCCGCTCGCGTCTGAACAATGGTCGGATCGCCTGATCTCGGATTTGCGGGCCGGACTGCAGCCGCCGTCGTCCATCTCGGGCCGCAAACGGGCGACAGAGGTTGGCGTCAACGCAGCTTCGACGGCAGGGACTGTCCTTGGGGCTACCGTGGCCCCTCCCCTTGCCCTTGGTCTGGCCGCGGCCGCCTACGGCTGGATCACGCTCGGGAAGGGGCTCGTTCGGGACGCGGGCTTCCTCCCGCTGGGCACGGCGAGCCCCCGCTGGGTCTACATGTACGCCTTTGGCAGAATGCCGAAACGAGCCGAGATCGAGCAGATTCACCGCGCGCTGGACATCATTCTCGGCAAGAGCCACCCGTCGTTGTCGGTCGCGGACCATCCCACGATGACGTGGGGCGACTGAGTCGTCGCTCGCCATCGCGCCCCGCGCGGCAGCGACGGCGCCGCCCACCTCCACGACTGCGCGAAGGCCGGTTACAAGACCTACGGTTCCCAGTCCACGCCGAGGAAGGTCGACGAATTGGCCACCTGCAGCGGCCCCAGGCCGTTCGCATAGACCATGACGATACCGCCGGTTGGGTTGATCGCAGCGACCATCTTCATGTCCGGCGACCAGGTCAGCTTCGGGCCGATGAAGTTGAAGTTGATGGGCGAGTACAGGTAGGTCGGGTTCAAGGCCGGCGACTTCCAGAGCATGATGTGAGCCGGACCGCTGTTCGGCTCGAAGCGGATCCAGGCCACGGTCCTGCTGTCGGGAGACCAGACCGGGTTCCAATCCGTCCAGTGGGGCGGGTGAGCGAAGAGACGATCGCCCTGGCCGGCGACCTCACCGACGTGCAGCCCGTCCAGGCACGTCCAGGCCAGCAGCTTTCCGTCGGGCGAGACTCCGAACGAGTAGATGAGGCAGGTGCCGGCGGCCCCTGACAGCTTGTGGCCGGTGGAGGTGTCGATCCGAATGATCGGCCCCTGGACCATGTCCGCCGAGTTGGACGTGTTGACCACCACGGTCTTGTTGTCTGGTAGCCAGTAGATCTGCGTGTCGTCAGGCAGAGGGCGGAATACCTCATGGATGCCGGTCCCATCGGATTTCATGACCATCAGGGCCGCCGTCGTGTACGGGTTGTTCGTCCAGTTGCACTGAGGTGCCGGGGTCTGGAAGTAACGCAGGAAGGCGATCTGCTTGCCGTTGGGCGACCAGGTGAAGGTCTTGTCGATCGGCTTGATGGCCGCCTGGATCGGCTTGACTGCGCCGCCGTTGATCGGCACCGTCGCCAGCTGCGCGATGCAGCCCCAGGACTGCAGATAGACCGTCGCGCCGTCCCGAGACCAGGTCACGGGCGCGTAGGTGCTGGAGAGCATGCGCTTGCCGCTGCCGTCCGGCCGGATGACCCAGGCCTGTCCGTTGCCGGTCCCGGCCAGCATGTACTCGCCGCTGATGACGGGCATCGCCGGGGGCGGCGTGGGCGTGGGCGTGGGCGGCGGCGGCGGGGGCAGAGTGTGGGTGGGGGTTGGGTTCGGGGTTGGCGACGGCGTTGGCGAATTGGCCGGTGAGGCCGTCGCCCCGAGCACGGTCTGCGAAGGGCTCGGCGCGGCCGACGTTGACGGCGCGGCCGAGGTTGACGGAGCGGCCGAGGTTGGCGGAGCGGCCGAGGCGGTCGCAGTGCCCGCCACTCCAGATGGGGCCGGCGTGGCCGCCCCTCCCACGCACCCGAAGACGAACATCGAAAGAACGGCCGACAGGGCCAGTCGTCGCGGGAATCCCATGTCGATTCCTCCCTCCCCTCTGCCGGTCGGACCGCCCTCGCCGGCAGCTGCAACGCTGAGCCCTCACCGCACCACGCCGCATCGGGGCGGCGGCCCTCGCCCCCAGGTGGCTACGGCACTCTCAGTCGCAGCTGCATCCTAAGCGCAGCCGGCCCCGAAGCGCTATCGCCTGGCTGACAGCCCGGGCGTCCCGGCCGGCGCCCAGCTCGCGGCGCGACTTGACAGGGATACTATCGCGATATATCGTGATGGCGCGCAACATAGCGCTCAACAATCCACGGAGGAACAAGGTGTTCCATCAGAACGAGGGGCGGGGGCGGGCCAGGGCCTTCCACGGCCGCCCGGAGAATCCCACAGAGTTCCGGGGCCACGGTCCCCGGCGTCATCGCCGCGACGACGAAGCGGCCGCCTTCGGGCCCGGTGGACCTGGAGCCGGGCGGTCCGGTCGGGCCGCGCGGCTTCGGCCGAAGCGGCCACGCCGGGCGCGGCCGCTTCGGCGGTCTCCCGCGCGACTTCGCCTTTGGGCCGGGTCGCGGGCCCATGGTCCGGCGCGGCGACGTCAGGACGGCAATCCTGGTCCTGCTCGGCGAAGAGCCGATGCACGGCTACCAGATCATCCAGAAGCTCGGCGAGCGCAGCAACGGCATGTGGCGGCCGAGCGCAGGTTCGGTCTACCCCACCCTGCAGCAGCTCGAGGACGAAGGTCTCGTCCGCGGCCTGGAGAGCGACGGCCGCAAAGTCTACGAACTGACCGACGAAGGCAAGACCGCGGCGGCGGCGGCGGCGAAGAACCCCGCGCCCTGGAACATGGGTGGGCGCGACGACACCGCCAACCTGTTCGGCCTCTTCATGCCGCTCGGCAATGCCGTGGCGGAAGTCTCCCGAACGGGCAACCCGGAGACCATCGCGAAGGCGAGGGCCATCCTCACCGAGGCCCGGCGGTCGATGTATCGGCTCCTGGCCGAGGACGACGAGCCGGCGGCTTCGCCCGAACCCACGGCCTGAGCGCCGTCTTCGGCCGGCGGTCGAACCGGCGGTCGAACCGGCGGTGGCGCCGGCCGGCGGGCCGGCGGTCGAGCCGGTGGGTGGTGGCGCCGACGCCGGATGGCCCGAAACTCACACTCACGACGCGGGCCGGCCCCACCCTACATTGTGTTGTCGGCCGATAGCGAGTACCGTGAATTCGTTGCCGCCCCTGGCGGTCGTGCTCCGCGTGGTCTACCTCTGCTTTCCGACCTGACCGTGCGTCTGCTTTTTCGGTTCGGAAAGTGAATAAGGGGGTCCTTAGTGACCACAGGCACCATCAAGAAGGTGGTCGGCGACCGCGGATTTCGGCTTCATAGCCGCCGCTGACGGCAATGAGTACTTCTTCCACCGGGGCGCCGTCCAGCCGCCCCTCGAGTTCGAGCGCCTCATCGGCGGCGAGCACGTCTCGTTCGAGATCGAGGCCAATCCCAAGGGTCCGCGCGCCAGCCAGGTCAGCGCGGTCTAGTTCAGCAGAGCATTCGCGGCCGGCGGCGACGTCGCCCCGGCCGCGTTTCCTCGTTTCTCCCGGCCTGCCCGACAGGCCTCTCGGGGCAATCGGCCCTGAGTTCGTGGACGGCCCCGACAGGAGGCGCGCCATTTTCCGGACCGCATTCGTGTCGACCTACGCCCCGCATCGTTGCGGCATCGCGACCTTCACCGCCGATCTGGCGTCGGCCGTCGGCGAGCGAGAAATCGTCGCCCTGCAGCCGGCCCATCGACCCGGCCCGTATCCCTCGGAAGTCCGCCACATCATCCGGCGCGACATCCGGGAAGACTATGTCTCGACCGCCCGTGCTCTCAACGCGGGCGACGTCGATGCGGTCTCGATCCAGCACGAGTACGGCATCTGGGGAGGCCAGGACGGAGCATACGTACTCGACTTCGTGCGGGCCCTCCGAGTGCCGGCCGTCGCCACTCTTCACACGGTGCTGCGGAACCCCAGCCCCTCGCAGAAACGAATCCTGACCGAACTGATCGACTCCACGCACGCGACCGTGGTCATGAGCCAGACGGCGGCGACGCTGCTCGGCCTCCGCGTATCACGTGGATCCGGCCAAGATCGAAGTCGTCGCTCACGGCGTGCCGCATCTTCCGCTGGTCGCGCCCGAGAGCATCAAGCCTCTTCTCGGCCTGCAGGGCCGGGCGGTGATCCTGAGCTTCGGGCTGCTGGGGCCCGGCAAGGGCTACGAGTCGGCGATCGCGGCCATGCCGGCCGTCCTGAAAGCCGTCCCGTCCGCGACCTACGTGATCCTCGGGGCGACCCATCCCGACCTGCTGCGCCGCGAGGGCGAAGCGTATCGCCACAAGCTCCAGGCGGTGGCGGCCGATCTCGGCGTGACCGAACACATCCGCCTGGTCGATCGATTCGTCAGCCCTGCGGAGCTTGGGACCTGGCTCGAGGCCGCCGACATCTTCGTCACGCCATACCCCAACCTCGATCAGATCGTGTCCGGGACGCTCTCCTATGCCATGGGCGCCGGCAAGGCGATCGTCTCGACCCCCTACGCCTACGCCCGCGAGCGGCTCGCCAACGGCCGCGGCAGACTCGTGCCGGCCGGCTCTTCGGACGCGCTCGCGGAGACGCTCGTGGAGTTGTTGCGCGATCCCACACTGCGCGCCGCGCTCGGCCAGCGTGCTTATGCGTACAGCCGCGGCATGATCTGGCCCGTGATCGGAGAGGCCTACCGTGGCGTCTTCGCCCGAGCAGTCAGGCCCGCATCGGCCCTCCCGGCGGCCGTCCCCGGACTCGCGGCCGTCAGTGGCTGATCGCCCGCTCTTCCCGGTCAACCGGCTTCACCTCGACGAACTCGGGGGCGAGTACGGCATCTGGCAGCATGCGCTGGGTTCGAGTCCGAACGAGTCGTTCGGATACTGCACCGACGACGTCTCGAGAGCGCTCGCAGTCGATCTGCTCCACGGGCGCCGACTCGGCTGGGCGGCGGTCAGCACGTCGGCCTGGCGCTCGATCAGGTTCCTGGACGACGCCTTCAACCAGACGACCGGGCGTTTCCGCAATTTCCGGGGTCGGGACGGCTCCTGGACCGAAACGTCGGGATCCGACGACTGCCAGGGCCGGGCCCTGCTGGCACTCGGCACTCTGCTGGCCGAGGCACCCGAAGATGCCGCGGTCCTGCGAGCCCACGCTCTGTTCGTGGCCGCGCTGCCGGAAGCGAAACGCCTGGGATCGCCGCGCGCGATCGCGTCGACGATTCTTGGTTGCACGGCGGCCATGGCCGCGGGCCTGGGCGGCGAGGCGCAGCCGACCCTCGAGCAGCTGTCGGCCACGCTCGGCCGCGCGTTCGCCCGGGCGAAGCACGACGACGGCTGGCCCTGGCCGGAGGCGGCCCTGACGTATGAGAACGCGTTGCTGCCGCGCGCCGTCCTCACCGCAGGCGCAGTGCTCGGCGACTACGAGATGCGCAGGATCGGGCTGCGATCGCTCGACTGGCTCATCGGCGTCCAGACCGGGCCCGGCGGCATCTTCTCGCCGATCGGCAGCACCGGCTGGTGGCCCCGCGGCGGCGCCCGCAGCAGGTTCGATCAGCAGCCCATCGAGGCTACGGCCACGATCCTCGCGGCGGGGGCGGCTTTCCATCACACGGGGGACGAACGCTACTGGCGGGCCGCAGAGTCCGCATATGGCTGGTTCCTGGGAGACAACGACATGGACACTACACTGGCCGATCCGACGCGAGGCAGCTGCCACGACGGCCTGACTCCGACGGGCGTCAACCTCAACCAGGGCGCCGAATCCACTCTCATGTGGCTGACCGCCCTGGAGCACGTTCGGGACATCAGATCCGCGGCTGCCTCTATTTCGGGATATTCACTCCCCGAACCGGCCCTGCTCGGCGCCCGACGATGACACAGTCCGCCCGACCGCCGGTCGAAGTCCGCGAGCTGATTAGCCGGCACCCGGACAATCCGATCATCACGACGGCCCAACTGCCCTACCCCGCCAACACCGTCTTCAATCCCGGTGCGGGCCGAGTGGGCGACGAAACCGTGCTCCTGCTGAGGGTCGAGGACTTCCGCGGCATTTCGCACCTGGAGGTGGCCCGCAGCTCGGATGGCGTGGCCGGCTGGCGCTTCGACGACACCCCGCTGCTGGCGCCCGAGTCGGACCACAGACCTGAGGAGGTCTGGGGCTGCGAGGATCCGCGGCTGACGTGGCTGCCTGAGCTGGGCGAATGGGCGATCGCCTATACCGCGTTCAGCCGGGTCGGCCCGCTCGTCTCCCTGGCCATGACCGAGGACTTCAGGACAGTCCGCAGGCTCGGCCCCGTCACGACCCCCGAGGACAAGGACGCGGCCGTCTTTCCCAAACGCTTCGACGGGCGCTGGGCCATGATCCACCGACCCTCGGCTGCCCGCGCCGGAGCCCACATGTGGATCTCCTACTCGCCCGATCTGCGCCATTGGGGCGACCACCAGATGTTGCTCGAAGCGCGCGAAGGGGCCTGGTGGGATGCGGACAAGATCGGCCTGGGACCGCCGCCGCTCGAGACGCCGGACGGCTGGCTGATCTGCTACCACGGCGCCCACGCCACGGCATCGGGCGCGATCTACCGCGTCGGCCTGGCCTTGCTGGATCTGGAGGACCCGCGCATCGTGCTCCGCCGGACCGACGAGTGGGTGCTCGGGCCTTCGGCTCCGTACGAACGTTCGGGCGACGTCAACAAGGTCGTATTCCCGACCGGCTGGGTCCTCGACGCGCCGAGCGACACGCTCTCGATCTACTATGGCGCCGCCGACAGCGTGGTCGCCCTGGCGACGACCCGGCTGAGTGAGGTGCTCGATCACCTGCGCGGGCTGGCCCAGCCCAAACACCGCCGCTACGACGACTCAGTCAGCATTTGATCGGGCGCGCTGACGCTCTGCGGCGGCGCGCTCACACGCGGCTGGCGGCCGGGTCGGCATTTCCGTTGCCTCAAATGGGAACGCCGCACGAGATCGACCGTCTCGCCTCCTATATCTCGGAAGAAGTTCCGGGGCAGGAGATGCGCGCGGCACCACCGGAGGACCCTTCGTCTTCACGCGTTCGACGGCGGGCTTCGTCCAGGACGGCGCGGTCTTTACATCGTCGGCGGATGCCGCGGTGGGCCTGGCGGCTCTGGGAGCCTGCCGGCCTGGATGATCATCGGATCGGTTCCTCTCTGGCTGATGCTCGCTGCCGCGTCTGGAAGACGATCGCGAGGAGCACGAGCAGGGGGGAGAGGGGGGAAGGCCGGCGAGGGGCGGGAGTGATCCGTCAACGACGCGGTCTTCGAGATCCGTATCTCTTCGCGATCGTGTTCCTGCCGTTTCGCCGTAAGCCTCCAGACTTCGTTGTGCCTGCTCTCTCTACGGCCGACAACTCAAAAGGTGGAGGGGGCCTGGCGGGGCGAACGGCCCGTGGCAGGCCCGGAGGCGTCCGCCGGCCTCCGAGGGCGCGCTCGAAGGACGGCCCGACGGACAATCCGGCGCTTCACGCGCGGCCATATCGAACCGGCCCTCTCCATCCTGGGCAACATCCCGAAAGCGCTCCTGCCGATCCGATGGGAGCACGAGAACACCATCGACCAGGAAGTCCTGACGAGCTACTTCGGTCGCCGGGTCGTGCTAACAGGATCGCCATCGTCGCGCTCGCCGCCGTGTTCGCGCTGGCGCTCATCGGGCCCTCAGATCGGGCCGAGGCAGCCGGCTGCGTGGCCCTGGCGCTGCTCCTTCTGATGGAGCTCGTCGCCGAGCCGTCGCGGCTCGTCGCCGTGCAATTCGAGCCCGACGGGGCGGACGTCTCCGCGGAGCAGCCCCTGCTGTGGACCGCTCCCGCGGGCGTCAAGCTCGATGCCGATGCGGCGCGCCCTGACGGAGATCCACGATCGGGCTTTCGGACTCCGCGAGCGGCAACTCACGATGGACGACATGCTGGCCCGGACGGGCCGAAAAGGATATCGCCTCCTGATCCTGACGGAGAAGGCGGCGGATTCGATGCCCATCAGGTCGTCGGCTACTTGTTCCGCAAGCGCGGCCGGAATTGGAGGTCGCCTACTTCTGGTACCTCGCCGTCGCGGAGAAGAACCGCGGCCACGGTACGGGCTGCCGGCTGGTCGACATGGCCTGCAAACTCGTCGCGGACCGCTGGCCGTCGGTTCAGGCCGTCTTCCTGGAGGCCGGCGACGAGGTCGCCGAGTCTACCGCGGGCTCGAGTTCGGCGGGTCGCCGGCGTGGACTACACCATCCCCAACAACGAGAACTACGACGACTGCCTGCGTTACAACCCGATGTTCTTCCCGCTGCCGGCTTGCGGGCGCGCTCGACACGCGGCCGCGGCGCAGGCGATCCAGGCGATGCGGCCGAATTACGGCGGCCGGCGAGACCCCAGGCTGAAGGCTCTCAAGAAGAGCTTCGCGGAAATGCGGCTGATCCCACCGTCGGCGTCAGCCGCACCAACGGAGTGGCCCGCCCGCTCGCCGAAGGCGGGCTGCTCCCCAGTAGAAGACCCGCGGGTCCTCAGGCCCGCTTCGCTACGCCCGAGCAGTAGCTGGTGCTCGCGACCTTGCGCTGGGCCCAGGAGCGCCCACCACGGACCCGGCCCTTGAGCCAGGTCTTGCGATCGCGGAGGTGGCTGCGCTGGACTCCGGAGCCGCCGGTCGTCCGGCCTGCGGCTGCTGCCACGGGAGTGGAACGGGAGAAGCCGCTGTTTCCGGATTCGCGGCGCGGGGTAGTCGGGGCGGATTCTTCGGTCATGGGAAAAGCCATCCTTTCGGGCTTTGGCCAGCGCGTGGGCGCCCGGCTCGAGCCGATTGGTTTGAGGTGAGGGAGTTCCTAGGAATTCGCCGCCGCGACCTTGGGCGCGGGGCCACTGTCATTGCGCCCCGGACCGAGCTCGCCCCGGACCGCGGCCGCGCCGTGCTGCCTGGACCAGACCGCCACGGCGGCATCGAGGGCGACCGAATCCGGGCGAACGGACAACCTGCCGTCAAGGCCGCGAACCGACGATCCGAGCTCAGAGATCACGCCGCGGTAGATGGGTTTGGCGTTGGGTCTCCGGGCGGCCATCGGGAAGACGTCGAAGTAACCGTCAGTGCTGACCACGACCAGCGCGTCGGGAGTGATGAAGGGCCTGCGGGCCATGGGGGCAGTCCGATCTGCCGTGCGCTGCGAGCGACTGAACCGTGACCCGGCGCCTTCGGCTGAGCACCACGGTGGGGCCTGGAGGGCGATCGGTCAAATCCGAAGGCGCATTCCGCGAGGGTTGGCTGGGACCGACGCCCGACCTCAGGGCCTCCAGGAGCCGGAGACCACGACCCACAGCATGACGGCGTCGATGCCCAGGCCCAGGACGAGCTGCGGGTTGAACAGGAGCACCAGCGTCGCCGCCGAAGCGACGGCACCGACCGTCACCGCGACGGGCCACCAGGCGGCTGGGACGACGATCCCAACAGTGGCCAGGCCGGCCAGCGCAAAGGCCACCACCAGGATCGCGATCAGCGCCCCGGCGACAATCCGGACCAGGTTCAGATCCAGCCCAGCCGCGGTTACCGGCCAGGCCTTCGCCATTTCGAACGGCCACTCCGGCCCGCCTTCCGTCGCCGGCGGGGTGGGCACCGCGAACATGACGTGGATGACGCCGTGGGCCACGAGAACGGCGGCCAGCAACCACTTGCCGGCGGCCATGTCGCGCGAGAGCAACCACCAGATCGCGAAGGCAGCTGCGGTCAGAACGGCCGCGAACGGCAGCATCCCGATGAGCGCTTTCATCTCCTGCTCCTTTCGTCCCTCGCCGAAACATGCCTGTATCAATGATGGCTCGCAGGCCGTCCGGTTTCTTGCCGATCAGGAGGCCGAGGTATCGAGCGGCCGCCCGTCCAGCCTCCGGCCTTCGAAGCGGGCGACATCTTCGGCTTCGGCGGCAAGGGCGGCCGCGGCTTCGGGATCGAGCGGCCTGAAGGGGTCGAGCCGGATCCTGGCGGTGTCGGCATGCCGGCGCAGCGACCAGGTGGCGGCCGCCGTCCCGTTCACGGTCGCCGTCGCAAGAAAGACGCCACCGCCGGGCGGCACGACGCGCGGGATGTTCTGGGTGGCGACGAACGGCTCGCGCTGCTTCCAGCCGAGCAGGCACGGGTCGAAGCCCGGCACGAGCCTCGCCGGCACCGGCGCGGCAGGATCGGGGGCGGCCCCGCGAGCCACGAGGTCCAGAAGCGGGCCGGCCGGTCCGGCCATCTCGGTGACCTGGTCCGCGATCGACCGCATCCCCGCGCGGGCGTCCCGCAGTGGCAGCCCTGCCCACTTCGCCAGGTCGCCCTCCGTCGCCGGTCCGTGGCCGCGCAGGTAGCGACGCGCCAGTTCGGCCAGAGCGGCCTCGCGGCGGTCGGCCGAAAGCGGCGCGAGCGGGTCCTGCTCCAGCCCGAGCCAATCGCGCACCGCGGCGAAGGCGTGCTCCTTGCCGATCATCGGGCCCATGACGGCCACTCCTCGAATGACCGAAGCGAAGAGCAGGTGAACCGAAGCCTGGCCGTCTGTCCGTATGCCGTCCGCGGCCAGCCGGCTGCGCAACTCGGCCCGAGGTAGCGGGCCATCGTCCGCCAGGGCCCGTCCGATGAGGGCGACCGCGCCGTCCACTTCCCCGGGCGTGAAGCCCAGTTGCGCCAGGCGCCGGGCGTTGCCGGCCAGCTGGGTCGGGGCGGTCAGGGCGATGAGCCACGGGTAATCTCGCGCCGTAACGAGGTGCAGCGTGCCGCGGTTCAGCCAGGCGACCAGGAGCGAGCGCTCCTGGGTGAGGGCCCGGTCCACGTCCGCGGCGCTGAAGCCGGAGCCACGCGCCCGCAAGGCCAGCCGCCACGCCCCGCGGTCCTGGGCCTGAACCGCGAGCAGCCTCTCCACGATGGCCACAGGGTCGTGGTCGATTCGCCGGTCCAGGAGTTGCGCGGCGGAGCGCCTGACCAGTAGTTCGCGATCGTCCATGCGGCCAGTCTGGCGGAAGCGCGCGTCACGCGCCGGCAGGATTGACGGTCGCTGCGCGGCATCATCTCCGGCGTCCGCCTCGCCGCCTTCGCCGCGCTCACCGTCGCCGCCACGACGCGTCGGTTCGAGACGTCAGGCGCCCGACGGCGACAGCTCTGGGGGCCGGCCGGAGCCGGCCACACTGGCGCCCTGGGGACCCAAGTGGACATTTGCACACCACGGGAGCGTTGTTCAAGGCCGGGACAATCCAGGTGCGCAAACGCCCGGACTGGCGGCCCAAGAGACCGGCCACGTGGTCGGCCAGGTGCAGTGTGGTGCTGTTAGGAGATGGGTGAGCGCCTCGATCGTCCTCGCGGGACCAGGGCGGTGAGCAATGGACGCGACCAACGCACACCTGATGTGCAATCGTCAAGAACCGGCCCGGTGAAGGCGCCCCCCGTCGGCCGCCCCCGCCCCGCCCGGACGGGTAGCAGGCGTGGTGTAACCTGTCGAGGCTGAGGGCGCCGAGGGTACCACGCCCCGCAAGGCGAAGGGAGGCAGTTATGTTCGGCCTGGGATTCCGGCTAACCGCTTACTCAGACCGGCGCTCGAGGCGCGGCGCGCTCACGTCGCTGGTCGCGCTCGCCGCCGCGGCAATCATCGTGGCCGGCTGTAGCTCCTCGGCGACCCAGGCGCCCTCGGCGACCGAGGCGTCGACCGCGCCGAGCCCGACCGCCGAGCCGACGCTCGCCCCTACCCCCACCGAGGCCCCTTCGCCGACAGCCCGGCCGTCCGGACAGGTAGTCGCCTATGACGTCCTCAAGAGCATGGCCAAGCAGGTCGAGCCGGCCGCCGACGACGGTGCCGGTGCCGGCGCGCAGATCGATGCCTTCGCCTTCGATCTCCTGACCCGTCTCGATGCCGACGGCAACTTGTGCTACTCGCCGGCAAGCATCGCCCTGGCCCTGGGCATGGTCCGAGCCGGCGCGCGCGGTTCCACGGCGACGCAGATGGACGCCGTCCTCCACAACTTTGGGGCGACCGGCCAGGACGCCGAAATCGCCGCGCTGCTGGCGCAGCTCAGGGGCCAGACCTACTACGTGGACGCCGACGGCGTTCCGCTCGAGCCTGGCGCCACGCCGGATCCCAGCCAGCCCAACCCGGTACTGCAGCTGATCGTGTCCGACCAGCTGTTCTCGCAGAAGGGCATGACGGTAGACCCGGCTTACCTCGATCGGCTCGCCGCCGCCTACGACGCCGGCGTCGGCCAGCTCGACTTCCAGAACGACCCCGAATCCGGACGTCTGACGATCAACAAGTGGGCCAACGACAACACCAAGGGCCGAATTCCGAACGTCCTCCAGCCCGGCGACGTTACCTCAGACACCCGCATCGCCCTGGCCAACGCGATCTACCTCAAGGCGAGCTGGCAGGACAAGTTCGATCCCGCCGACACGAAGCCCGGGCAGTTCACGACCTCGGCCGGCGCCAAGGTCAGCGTACCGATGATGTCGCAGGAGTTCCCGCGCAACTACGCCGCCGGCACCGGCTACCGCGCCGTCGAGGTTCCGCTGGAGATGGTGTCCACGCTGTCGGTCGTGTTCCTCGTACCGGACGACATGGCGTCGTTCCAGTCCCAGCTGACCGCCTCCAAGTTCGACTCGATCCTCGGCTCGATGAAGACCTACGACGTGAGCTTCTGGTTGCCGAAGTACTCGATCGAGTCGCGCATGGACGTCGCCAGCGTCCTCTCGGCGATGGGCATGCCGGACGTGTTCGACCCCAGCAATGCGGACCTCTCAGGCATTACCACGGACGAGAAGCTGTTCATCCAGCAGGTCGTCCACCAGGCCAACCTGGACGTGGACGAGGAGGGCGTAACGGCCGCCGCGGTCACCGTGGCACTCGGCCTCGGTGGCGCAGGCGAGCCGCCGCCTCACGTCGACTTCAAGGTGGACAAGCCGTTCCTGTACTTCATCCGAGACCGCCAGAGCGGCACGATCCTCTTCATGGGTCGCGTGACGGACCCGACTACGAAGTAACGGACGGCGCTCAAGTCAGGCCGGGCGGGCCGGGACGCCCGAAACGTCGTGCCGCGTTGGACCGGACCGGACCGGACCGGACCGACCTGAACTGAACCGGACCGGACCGGGCCGAAGCGAACCTAGAGGTTCGCGCCCGACGGAGCCGCCGAAGGATTGGCCGTTGGGCCGCTGGAACCCGGACCCGGGAAGCCGGGGAACGCCCGACCGCGTCCGCCGCCCAGCCCGCCGCCTCCGAAGCCGGGCTGATCGTTCGGGGAGGCCTGAACGGCAGTCGCCGTGATCGAGCCGTCGGCGTTGAGCGAACCCTGAGCCGAGATGCGGTTGCCGACCGCGACATTGGCCAGAGTCGCCGACTTGACGCCGCGGACCGTGTACTTCGTTGCGGCTGTGACGTTGACCGTGACGCTCTTGCCGGCCGCGGTCTTGACCACGATCGCGTTCGCCGTCTTGCTCGTCACCGTGCCCTGAACCGTGGACGGGGCGATGGTGACGGTCAGGGCCGTGAAGTTGCCGGACGAGTCCACGGATCCCTGGGCGGTGATCCGGGCGCCGACGACCACCGCGCTCTGGCCGACCGTGCTGCCGCCCTGCTTGTAGGTCGTGGACCCGGTCAGGCTCAGCGTCTTCGACGTCCCGTCGCCCTGCTTGATCGTGACGGAAGTGGATGTGACGGCGGTCACGGCCCCGCTCACCGTCGGCACCACTACGCTGACGGTCGTGATCTTGTAGCTGCCGTCAGACTCGCGGGCCTCGCGGAAGTTGATCACGTCACCGACCTTGAGACCCGACGCGCCGATCGTCTGGCCGGCCCTGGTGACGGTCGCGCCGGCAACGTCGATCGTTCGAGTCCAGCCGTCGGTGGTCCGCAGGGACAGCTTGGTGCCGTCGATCCCGGTGATCGTGATCGAGATCGCGACCTGACCGCCGAAACCGCCGAAACCACGCATGGCCTGGGGCGCGGTCCAGCCGGATCCGAGCTCGGGATGGCCCGGGATGGCCGTGGGCTGGGCAGCCTGAGCCGCCGGCTCGCGGGAAGCCATGCCGGCGGCATAGGCCACCGAAGCCACGCCCGCCAGCACCAGCGCGCCGGCCAGAACGAATGCAGGCCAGCGCGAGTTACGAATCGACATGTCGTGCACCTCTGGTCCAAACCTCTGCGGGCGGAGAATGGCGACCCCGGCCGCACCCGACCCCGGTGATGCAAACACACTCGTCTCAAAGAACGCTGAAGTCAAGAGTCGGCGGTCGCGGCCGAGTCGTAGCCCCGCAGCGCGGCGCGCGGCGCCGAGACGAAGACGCCACCCGCGGGCGGCTACTCGACCGGTTCGGCGCCTTCGGCCAGCGGCAACCCGAGCGCGCGGAGGTCGTGGCGCAGCTGGTCGGCGTCGAAGAAACGGACCGCCACCAAACCGAGATCGGACGCGGTGACGACGTTGCGGTCCCAGTCGTCGACGAACACCGTCCGGTCCGGCACGAGGTGGAAGCGTTCGATCGCCATTTCGAAGATGGCCGGGCTGGGTTTGCCGACGCTAACGTCACCCGAGATGAGGACACCGTCGAATTCGGCCAGGAAGTCGAAGCGGTCGCGCATGACCGGGAACGTTTCGGCGGACCAGTTGCTCAGAGCGAAGGTTCGAAGCCGGGCCGCCTTGAGCTCGCGCAGGATCGCCACGGTGGCATCGAGCGGGCCGCTGACCATCTCCGGCCAGCGCGTCTTGTAGTAGCCGATCAGTTCGGCCTGGTCCGGGTGCCGGGCGCTCAGCTCCGCGACCGCCGCGTCGAACGGCCGCCCGGCGTCCACGGCCGAATTCCATTCGGGCGTGACGACTTCGCTCAGGAAGCGCTCCATGGCCGCCTCGTCGCCATCGAAGACCTTGCGGTAGAGGTGGCGCGGGTTCCAGTCAATCAGTACGCCGCCGAGGTCGAACACGACGGCTTCGATCTGTCCTAGCATCCCGGGCACGATATCCGATCCGGCGCGAGCGCACCGGGGGCGGTCCGCTATTCGGCTCTCGAGATTCGGGGGCCGGCTTACTTCACCAGGCCTCGAGTTCGCAGGGCCGTGAGCAGGAGCGCAAGATCCGGGATCGCGATCAGCGCGCCTGCCTCGATCAGGGCGGCCGCGTCGACCGCCCCGGTCGTGACGCCTATGCCGATCATCCCGGCGCGCGAGCTGGCAATCATGTCCCACGTCGCGTCACCGACATACCAGCACCGGTCCGGGGGGACGCCGAGCTGCTCGGCCGAGGCGAGCAGCAGATCCGGTTCCGGCTTGGCGTGCTCGACGTGGCTGCCGTCCGTGATCGACGGCGGGGACGGCAGGCGCAGCGCGCCGACCGAGACGGACACCTGGCCCGGCTGGCTCGACGTGGCGATGGCGAACGTGACGCCGCTCTCTTCGAGGGCGGTCAGCAGCTCGCTCGCGCCGGGAAGGGGCTCAGGGGTCTTGTTCAGCTCGTCGAAAAGGTCACCGCTCAACCTGTCGATCGCATCGCTCTCGGCCCAGTCCATCCCGCGGCCGGCCAGGCGCGCCATCTCGCGCGCCAGGAAGCGCCCATCGGAGCCGATATAGCCGCCGATGCGTACCGGGTCGGCTTCGATGCCGTGGCGGTTCAGGGCTACCCTCCAGGCGGCGATGCGCCGCTGGACCGTGTCCACCAGGGTGCCGTCCAGATCGAACAGCAGGGCGGCGGGTTCGGGCAGATCGATCAGGCTTCCGGGCAGGACGGGTTCGGACGAGGAGGTTCGATCGGTCGGTCGGCTCATTCGCGAATGGTCGCAGATTCCATGATCGACGCCAGGAGCGCCGCCAGCTCGCCGGCGCAGACGAGCAGAAAGCCGGTCACGTAGAACCACAGCATCAGCACGATCATGCCGGCCAGGGCGCCGTACGTGGCGTCGAAGCTCGCGAATTGGGAGACGTAGATGCCCAGGCCGTAGGTGGCCACGACCCAGGCGACCGTGAACGCGGCCGAGCCGACGAGCGTGCTCCGCCACGGCGGCTTTGAATTGGGGGCCAGCCGCAGCAACACCGCCAGTGCCGCCACGAGCAGCAGGAAGACCATCGGCCAGCGCAGCAGCGAGAGCACCGGCCACACGCCGCCCCAGCCGATGTCCAGAACGAAGCGCTGTGTCAGCAGCGTCCCGCCGACGATCGCCACGAACGAGACCAGGATGGCCGCGCCGCCGATCACCGTGAGCGCGGCGGCCAACGCCAGCCGGGCATAGAAGGGCCGGCTTTCGGGGACGCCGAAGGCGCGGTTGAGCGATTTGATGACGGCATTCATGCCGCCGGCCGCCGCGTAGAGCGTCACGACGGCACCTATGGACAGCAGTTCGGGCTGAGTGTCGCTCAGCACGAGTTCCAGCTGAGTCCGGACCGGGCCGACGAGGTCTGGAGGCATGTACCGTCCCAGCAGGTCGATGATCGAAGCCGTGGGGTTGTCCGTCCCCAGCCACTGAGCGATGAACGAACTGAGGGCGGCCAGGAAGATCGCGAACGGGAATATCGCGAACATGAAGCGGTAGGCCAATTCGGCGGCCAGGCCCAGGGCATCGTGTTCGACGATGCGCTTCACGAAGAGGCGAACGAACTCAACGGAGGCGGCGAGGGGTCGTGGCAACGGCATAGCGGTCCCGGTTGCGGAGCCATCATTGTGACGGCTTGACGGATACGCGAGGCGGCGCGGGCGTGAGACGATGTAGCTGGAGGTGGGCATGCGAAGGCAGATGACCACGGACTGGTCCATCGACCTGGACTCGAGCTACAGCGGCCGGATCGTCGACGGCAACCTGGAGTTCGTGTCGGCGGGCCCCCCTCGACGGAGCGTCTGGGTGTCTGTCTGGAACCCGCCCGAGACCGTGTCGCCGGATGACATTCTGGCCGGAATTCGCGAGGGGATGAACCCCGAACCGGTCGAGCGGTTCGAGGAGCATGGGGCCGAGCAGGACGAGCTGCGGCTCGCGTCCTGGTATTCCGAACCTGCCGAGCGCGGCGAGCAGTGGGGCCTGTACGGCTACACCGTGAGGCGCGGATCCTACGTCCAGATCGCGCTGCTGGCCGATTCCCCGCACGATCGCGACTGGGCCCTCGCGACCTGGCGCTCGCTCCGGTTCACGCCGGACGCGGACGCCTGAGGAACGGCGTGTCCGCGGTCGACCAGGAGAGGGAGGTAGGCATGGAACGCGTCATCGAAGTCCGGGGCGGCCGGCTGTACGTCAGGAGCGAGGGCTCGGGTCCGCCCATCGTCCTGCTGCATTCCGCGATCGCCGATCATCGATCCTGGGACGGCGTCGCGCCCGGGCTTGTCGAAGCGGGCTATCGCGTCATCCGCTACGACCTGCGGGGCTTCGGCCGCTCCGTTGCCCTGGATCAGGATTTCAGCGAGCGCGACGATCTGCGCGCCGTCATGGACGACCTTGGTGTCGTCCGCGCCGCCCTGGTGGGCAACAGCCGGGGCGGGCACGTCGCCATGGACACGGCCATCGAAACACCGGACCGGGTCGAGGCGGTCGTGACGTTCGGCACCGTGCCGGGTGGGTTCCGGGGCGGTTCCTCTCCTGAGGAGGACGCGCTGGACGAGGAGTGGGAGCGGCTGCGCGGCGCCCCGGTGGCGGATCCGGACGCTCTGGCCGACCTGGACGTTCGCGCCTGGGTCGACGGTCCCGGCCAGCCCGCGACCCGGGTCCCCGCCGCAATCCGCGAGGCGGTTCGCGAGGCGGCTCGCCCGCTCTACGTCCCGGGCCACGTCATGGGCCGCCGCGTGCGTCTCGCGCCCGAAGCCAACGATCGCCTGGGAGAGGTTCGTTGCCCGATACTGGCCGTCGCGGGAGCGCTCGATCTCGTGCACATAGTCGAAGGCGTTCGCCGGATCGAGGAGGGCGCTCCGAACGCCCGCGCGATCATCTGGCCCGATGTCGCCCACATGGTCGCGATGGAACAACCCGCCCGTTCCGCGGCCCTAATCAGCGAATTCCTGGCGCCACTTCCACCATGGAGTTAGCCGGCGGCCCGGTCGGCGCGTCGCCCAGGTAGACGCGGCCTTCGCGCAACGACAGGTAGCCGCGCTCGTGAGCGAGCCAGAAGAGGCGCTCGGCGCAGCCGTGGCTCAGGTCGAACTCCACTTCCAGGAGCTCGACGAGCAACTCCAGGGGCTGCCCGTGGATCTCCAGGATCGACCGCAGGCTGGTCACGGCCTTACGCGCCTGGCCCTCGCATTCGTCGCAACCTGCGTCGTACTCCGGGCAGTCGGACCCGGAGGCAGTGGCCCGGACCGCCACCGGATCGCCCTCATCGACGGGAAGTCCAGCCTGCTGGCCCGTCTCGTGCTCGCGCGGCGGCGGCACTGTCATTGAGTGGAAGGCTCGCTGGACGTCTACGGGTCCCATGGTCCGCCTCCTCCGGCAGAACCGGAACGGCTGGTCCCCATGATTGTACGTCCGGCGGCAAGGGCCACTGGTGACCTACACTCGATCGGCGGGGCGGCGACGAGACGGGAGGAGAGATGGCGGGTCTGCGGCTCGAAGCCTCTGAGGCCTGGCGGTCGGCGTACCCGGGGGCGTGCGTGGGGCTCCTTGTCGTGAGCGGCGCGTCGAATCCAGAGCGCGACGACGCGATGGATGTCCTGCTGGACGATGCGGCCGGCGGGCTGCGGGCTCGCTTCGGGCGGCTGACTCGGGCCGACCTGCTGGCTCGACCCGAGATCTCCGTTTACGCGTCGCACTACCGGCGCTTCGACAAGACGTACCACGTGCTGCTGCAGCTCGAGTCGGTCGTGTTCAAGGCCAAGCCGCTCCGGGCCCGCGGAACGCTGGTCGCGGCCATGTTCCACGCCGAGCTGGTCACGGGCCTGCTCACCGCCGGCCACGACGTATCAAGGCTGGACGGGGTGGCGCTGGTCGTCGGGGTCGTCCAGGGCGGCGATGCCTACACGGGAATGGGCGGGCGCGATGTCGCCGCCGCGGCCGGCGACATGTGTATACGCGACGCCGCCGGCATCGTCTCGAGTGTCGTCTACGGGCCGGACGAGCGCACCGCCCTGTCCCCGGCCACGACCGTCGCCGCGTTCACAACCTATGCTCCGGCCGGGATCGGGGCCGAGGCAGTGCGCCGGCAACTTGCGCTCATGGCGGACGACGTACGCATGGTCGCGCCAGGCGCGTCTGTCGAAGCCCTCGAGGTCGTCTCCGCCGGCTGAGCGAGACCGCCAGAAGGGGCGCCCGCGCGGAAAGTGGGCAGATTCTGTCGATTTCGTGCGTTTGCGTGCGATTCCGGCCGACCGAGCCGCTCCCGGCCTAATACAATGAATACGTAATCTGCCGTAGGCAGCGTCCGGGTGGGGTGCGTTATAGCGCCTAGACTCCGCGGCGTAGTCGAAGGTAGGTACGTCGGATCGGGCGACGGTGGAGGATCGTCACCGGGTCTAATGGGTCAGACGATGGATCGTCGGACGTGGGTGGGCGGCCGACACCTTGACCCAGGAGCGGTTGCGAGCTCCGGACCATCGGCCCGATCGGTAGCCACGTTGGACCCAGCCGGAACGAGGCCGACAGCACGGATGACGGATCAGAGCGATCGCATGGAAGCGAAGCAACCCCGCTGCTCAATCTGCAAGCACCCGATTGCCCTCGTCGCGACCCCAGGTCGGCGCCGGACGGCACTCATCGAAGACGGGCTCACCCTCTGCGACGTGTGCGCCCCCTCGGGCAACCACCAGCCGATTCGTCTGGGGCGCTGACCCGACAGGTTCGGTCTCGGCGGCGCGGGCGGGTCCATGGCCGCCCCGGGCTCGCCGGCGCAGCCGATCCTCTTCGGTTCGGGCTCAGAATTCCTGCGGGCACCAGGGGGCCAGCGCCGTCAGGAACAGGCGATCCATGGTCGCCAGTCCCCCAGGCCGCAGTTCGGTCAGGCGCCCGGTCGCCGCCAGCGCCGTGGCCCCGAACCCTCCCAGCAGCAACGCCCCCAGGTCGTTTGCGTCCATCGCGAGGTCGGCGTCCGCTCCGGCTGCCGCACGAGAGACCCGAGCCCGGCCTTCGTCCACTTCGATCGTCCAGCGGCCGGCGTTCCAGGGACAGTATTCGTCCGCGAGTTCGAACGTCAGGCGGCCGGAAGCGCTCCCGCCGATGCCGTAGGTTCGGCCCCCGAGCGCGGCCGGCACGTCCAGAACGCGCAGCCAGAGGCCGTCGCCGGCCCAGACGCCCAGGCGCCGCGGCTGCGCGGCCAGCATGAAGAGCGGGTGGTCGGGCGCCAGATGCCAGGCCTTGAGGTTGCGCATGAGATCGATGTCGAGCAAGTAGCGCCAGATGGCGCGCGTCCCGGCGGGAGTCGAGGCCATGGCCTCCTCGACGGTCACGGTGCCGTTCGCTCCGTGGCGAGGCCAATCCGCCTTGGTCTTGTATATCGCGTAGGCCTCGACGCCGGCGTCGGTCTCGAAGACGACGAGGCGCTTCGCTTCGCCGCCCTTGGAGTCCTTGTCCGACAGCGGCAAGCGTCCACGCCACCACTCCGGGTTCCGGCCCAGGAAACCGGCCCGCGTCCGCCGGACCGCGTCATATACGGGCGCCACTAGTTCCCGGCCCTCGCCGGCCGGAAGCAGCCGGTACGAACCCTCGATCGGCCAATCTCGCCAGTATTGCGAGGCTGCCGTTTCGGTCTCGAGGTTGACGGTGAACGTCGTCAGGCCGTAGCCGAAGCGCTGGTAGATCGAGCCCTCGGACGCCCAGAGCATCGCCAGCGGCTCGCCTCGCTCGTGGCAGTCGTCGACCATCAAACGCATCATCCGGCGCAGGATGCCACGCCGGCGGTGGGTCGGGAGGACGGTCACCCAGGTGACACCGCCGGCCGGCAACTCCCCGCCGCCGGGCATGCTCAACGTCAGACCGAACACGCCGCCGGTGGCCACGAAACGGTCGCGGTCCAGGGCGCAGACGAACCGCTGCGGATCGGAGAGCGCGGCCACGCGCCCGATCATGCCCTCGTCCGCGTCCTCGGCGAACCCGATTTCGTCGGCCACCCTGAGCAGCTCGGGAAGTCGGTCCGGCGGGCAGGTGCGGACTTCTACGGTCATCGGTCTCCTCCGTTGGTGGCGGCAGTGTCGGGGGCAGTGGCGGCCGCAGTGGCCGCGGCAGTGGCGGCGGCCTCGGCCCGCAGCCATTCGACGATCTGGGCCACGACCTGCGGCCCTTCCGGTTCGTTGAGCGTCTCGTGGCGCAGATCCGGCAGGACGCGCCGCTCGACTCCGGCAACCGCACCGACCGGCTCGCTGAAGTGCGTCGGGACGAGCGTGTCTGCGCCGCCGTGAATCGCCAGAGTCGGCACATGCAGGTCGTCGAGGTGCCGGCCGGCCCGCTTCATCGCCCCGAAGAGCTCCGCCCCCAGGCGGGTCGTCGTGCGGGGATGGACGAGCGGGTCCGCGAAATACGCCCTTGCCACGGCCGGGTCGCGCGAAAGCTGGGCGCCGTTGATGGGGTTGGCGAGTTCCAGGTGCGGCGCCAGGCGGCTCAGGATGGGGGCCGCGACCTTCTGCCAGCCCGGGACCGCCGCGCCGAGCGGCAATGCGCTCAGGACGAGCAGGTCCGGCTTGGGGCGGTCCGAGCAGGCATAGGTGAGCGAGATGAGGGCGCCCATCGAATGGCCCATCAAGACCAGCAGCAGGCCGGGCCTGCGAACGGCGACGATCTCGCGCTCCAGATCCTCGAGGAAGTCGTCCCAGCGCTTGACGAATACCCGCCGCCCGCCGGACAGGCCGTGGCCTCGAAGATCGAAGGCGTGGACGTCCAAACCGGCCTCGGCCAGTCGCTCGCCCGTGTGCTCGTACCGTCCACCGTGCTCGGCGATGCCGTGGACGAGCACGAGCGTGGCCCAGGGTTCCCCGTCCGGCGCCCAGCGGCGGTGATGGAGCGGCGTCCCGTCGGCGGCCTTGACCGCCGGACCGTCGACGGCCGGATGGGCCGCGGCCGTCGACGCGGAGCCGGCGGTCGAGCCCGGCGCAGTGCTTGCCATGGACGAGACTCCCTTCGTAGGCGGGCGAGGCTCTGATCGTAGCGGCAAGTTCTGACGCCGTGAACTGGGCGGCGAGGCGGAGGCTTTTCGGCCCCCTCACGCCCCGGCCGCTCCTAGGCCGCGGCGCGGCTGAACGAACGCGCCCCGACGAAGATGGTCAGGCATGAGAGCACCGCCAGGAGCGCCACGCCGATGACGATCTCGGGATCGCCGAAGCTGGCGTTGAAGAGGGCTCGGATCGCCGCGACGGCGTGGTATAGCGGGTTGACGTCGGCCAGGGTCTGGAGCCAGGCCGGGGCCAGCGACATCGGCAGCATCATCCCGGACAGGAGCATCAGCGGCAGAGCCACGCCGTTCACGACCGGGGCCAGGGCGTCCTCGCTCTTGAGAACCAGGGCCAGGGTGTACGACAGCGGCGACATCATCAACCCGATAAGGGCCAGCATCGCGAAGGAGACGGCGATGCCGGCGGCGTTGAGCTCGAGGCCGAAAGGCACGGCCAGGACCACCAGGATCACCGCCTGTCCGAGCAGCAGCGCGATGTCGCGCAGAGACCGGCCCAGGAGCATGGCCACGCGGCTCATGGGCGTGACCATCATTCGCTCGACGACCCCTTCGCGCATCTCGTCGCACAAGCCGAAGCCGACGAACGCGGCCCCGAAGAGCGCGGTCATGACGAGGATGCCGGGCACGAAGACGTTGAACGCACCGCCGGGGGGGAAGCCGGGCATCTTCGCCACGTTGGTGAGGAGGGGCCCGAACAGGAGCAGGTAGAGGATCGGCTGGAGGATGCCCATGATCACCCAGACCGGGTTGCGCAGGCTCAGTACAAGCGAGCGCTCGAAGATGAGCCAGGTGTCTCGAACAGTTGTCATGTCGCAGGTCTCCCAGGCCACCGATCTCTCGGCGACCTGCTTCTAGGCGGCCGTCTCGCGCAGCGAGCGGCCGGTCTTCATCAAGAACACGTCGTCCAGGCTGGGCCGGTGGAGGTTCATGGTCGAGGGGGCCAGGCCGTGGCCGTCGAGCAGGCGCAGCACGTTCGGCACCGCTTCCTCGCCCCGGTCCACATTCAGCCGCACGAGCCCGTCTTCGAGCGAGGCTCGGCGCACGAACGGCTGAGCGTTCATAAGGTCCACGACCAGCGCGCCGTGGCCGTTGACGCCGATCGTGACCACGTCGCCTGCGATCTCGCGCTTGAGGTCGACCGGCGATCCTTCGGCAACGATGCGACCGTGGTCGATGATGGCCAGCTGATCGCATAGCGCATCCGCTTCTTCGAGGTAGTGGGTCGTCAGGAAGACCGACGTCCCGGAGTCGCGGAGCTTGCGGATCTCCTCCCACAGGTGGGCCCGCGCCTGCGGGTCCAGCCCCGTCGTCGGCTCGTCGAGGAACAGCAGGGCAGGCCGATGGACCATCCCGATGCCGATGTTGAGGCGCCGGCGCAGGCCGCCCGAATAGGTCTTGCAGGTCCTGTCGGCGACCTCGGTCAGGTCCAGCGCCTCGAGCACCTCCTGGGCCCGCCGGCCTGCCTCGGCCTTGCTCATGCCGAACAGGCGGCCCTGGATGATCAGTTCCTCGCGGCCCGTGGACGCATGATAGGAACCGCCGGCCTGGGCCACGTAGCCGATGCGGCGGCGGACGTCGTTGGGCCGGCCGGCGACGTCGAAACCGACCACTTTCGCCACTCCGGACGTCGGCCGCAGGAGTGTGGCCAGGATGCGGAGCGTGGTCGTCTTGCCCGCGCCGTTGGGCCCCAGGAAGCCGAAGATGTCGCCCTGCTCGACACGCAGGTCGACGCCGGCCACAGCCTCGACCACGTCCTTCTTGTTCCTGCCGGCAAAGGCGCGCCGGAGGTCCTGGGTCTCGATAATCGTGCCGCCCGTCATCGGACGGCTCCGGGTCTTCGAGGGCGGGACACGTCCCGGCTCGGAGTGTCAAACTGCAATCCCGTGATGCTCATGTCGCGTCCTTCTCGTGGAGCTTCGCTCGTGTGGCGAGAGCCTTCTGCCTCACCCTGGACTCTCCTGTCGGGTGAGAGTCAAGGGGCTCCGTCGAGGCTCGTCCGCCACCGGACTTGCCCCGGCATGCTGCTGCGCTGTACTATTGCTGCGCAGCGCAGAGAATAGCCAGAGCAGAGGAAAGATGTCAACCGCCGGTTCACGAGACGATCTCAAGGCCGCGCTCCTGCGCGTATCGCGGAGCGTCGGTACTCAGGCGGCCTTGTGGAGCCAGGCCGTCGCGGCGCGGTTGGGCCTTGCCGGGACCGACGTCGAGTGTCTGGACCTGCTGCTGACGGAAGGGAGCTCGACGGTTGGGCGGCTGGCCGAGCTGACGGGCCTGACCACGGGCTCGGCGACCCGGATGGTCGACCGGCTCGAGCAGGCCGGCTTCGTCCACCGAGTCGCCGACCCGACCGATCGGCGGAGGGTCCTGGTCGAGGTCGTGCCGGGCATCGAGGCGAAGATGAACGCCCTGCACAATTCGTTCCGCGCCGCCCAGATGGATCTGATCGACCGTTACGACGACGACCAGTTGCGCCTGCTCTCGGCCTTCCTCGGCGGCGTCGAGGAGGTCATGAAGCGCGAGACGATCCAGATGCGAGCCCACGGCGAGGAAGCCGGAGCCGGTGGGTCGTTCGCGGCTCGAGTGGGCGGGGTCACGACAGGCCGGCTCGTCTTCGTGTCCGGCGCGCCTCGGATCACCGTCCGCGGCGACGCGGGCCTGAGCGACCTGTATCAGGCCAGCTTCCAGGGGCCCGTGCCTCGAGTGCGCGTCCGCGACGGCGTCGTCACCGTGGCCTATCCGCGCTTCGCCTGGTTCGACTGGCGCACCCAGGTAGCCGGTCAGAGCGTCGACGTCTCGGCCCACTGGGGCAAGGACCGGGGCGAGATCGCCCTCAACGCGGGCGTGCCCTGGGCTATCGAGCTGCGCGGAGGCGCGTCCAGGTTGAGCGCCGACCTGCGCGCCGTGCGCCTCGAATCCTTCGAGATGCGGGGCGGGGCCAGCCACCTCGAACTGCGGCTACCGCGCCCGGCGGGCGTGGTCCCGATCCGGATCGGCGGGGGCGCCAGCCGTGTCGAGATCGAGCGGCCGGCCGGGGTCGCCGTGAGCCTGGAGGTCGGGGGAGGCGTCAACGACATCTCTGTCGACGGCGAGATCCGCAAGGGTATGGGCAGCCTTTCGATCCAGACGCCGGGCGCCGACGCGGACCCCAACCGCTACGAGATCGAGATCGGCGGAGGGGCCCACAAGCTCACGGTCGGGACCTACTGAGCGGCGTTAGCTGGCGGGCTTCTTCTCGAAGTCGAGCGAGGCCGAGTTGATGCAGTAGCGGAGACCGGTCGGCCTGGGGCCGTCGTCGAAGAGGTGCCCCAGGTGCGCCCCGCAGTTAGCGCAGCGGACCTCGGTGCGGCGCATGCCGAAGGTGTTGTCCTCTCTGGTTGTGACCCGGGCCTTGTCCATGGTGTCGTAGAAGCTCGGCCAACCGCACTGGCTGTCGTACTTCGTGCCCGAGTCGAAGAGCGTCTCGCCGCAAACCACGCAGCGATAGACGCCGGTGTCGTGGTTGTCCCAGTAGACCCCGGTGAATGCCCTCTCCGTGCCGGCCTCTTGCGTCACCTGGTACTGGAGCGGGGTGAGCCGCTGCTTGAGAGCATCCTTGTCGACCTTGGTCGTCATGACCGAGATCCTTGCATGGTCCGGATCAACTCGCCGGCCACGCCGACGCTTTCCGCCGTTCTGACGAACAGATTGCGGAACAGGAAGCCGCCGAACCCGGCGTCGACGTATCGACCCAGGATGTCTGCCGCTTCCGAGACCAGCACGGGCCTGGCATTGGCTCGGTACGGGGCCGGTATCCGTTCCAGGGCTCTGGCTTTGTCCGCTTCGCTCGACACGGGCACGAGGCCGACAGTGATGGTGCGCAGGATCTCCGACGGGTCGCGCCCGACCGCCTCGCAGTGGCGATCCAGCACGGCGAGCTTCGGGGCTGCCTCTTCGAGCGAGCCGAACCAGTTAGTGATGTCGGCGAACCTGGCCGCGGCCAGCAGCGTCCGCTTCTCCCCGCCGCCACCGACCAGGATCTTCGGACCGCCCGGCTGGATGGGCCGCGGGCTGTTAAGCGCTCGATCGATGCGATAGTAGCGGCCCTCGAAGCTCGGCCGTTGCTGCGTGAACATGGCCTTGCAGATGGTCAGGGCCTCTTCGAGACGATCCTCGCGCTCGCCGATGGCAGGGAAGTCGAAGCCGTAGCCGCGGTGTTCGGAATCGTTCCAGGCGGCGCCGAGGCCCAGAACGGCGCGACCCTTGGACAGGACGTCCAGGGTGGTCGCCATCTTCGCCAGCATCGCCGGATTGCGATAGGTGACGCCGCTGACCATGGTCGCGAGCTTGACCCGCTCCGTCCGCTGCGCCAGGCCGGCCAGGGCCATGTAGCCCTCCAGCATCGGCTCGTCCTCAGATCCCACCGGGCCGATCTGGTAGAAGTGGTCCATCACGGTCACCAGGTCGAAGCCCGCCGCCTCGGCCGATTGGGCAAGCTCGACTACCCGGTCGAACAGCCCCGCGCCCGAGACGCCCGGGAACGTGAAGGTGGGCATGTGGTAGCCGAAGAAGAGGCGCATCGTTCGCTCCTGACCGTCGGGTCCGCCGCACGGCCTTCCGCCGGCGGCATCGTCGATCCGACGCTAGCACCACGAGCCCATCCCGGGTAACGCCGCACGCCTGTGTTGCGCCGGCCGCCGAGCGCCGGCCGTGGCCGCGCGATTTGACCGGGCGGACGGCCACTCCGGGAGCGTATCCTGAGCCGCGGAATAAGCACCAGCACTTCACCAGTTGCGCACCCCACAGGCGAGAGAGGATCTGATGGACCCGTCCGGATTCGGCCAGACACCACCTGCGGCGCCCCTCGGATGGGCCGTCCCGCCCGTCGTTCCCAAGCGCTCTCCGCTGGCCCGGATCGCAGGCGGCGTCGGCGCCCTCGTCGTTATCGCCATCATTGCCATCGTCCTGTACAGCGTCTTCGGCGGCGGCGGTCCCAAAGACGCCGGCAAGGTCGTCTTCTCGACCGATCCGGCGGCCGCCGGCCAGAACAGCGGCAGCCACGCGTGCGACGTCGGCAGCCAGGTGACCACGGTCAAGGCCGGCACTGCGGTCTACCTGACCTTCGTCTTCAAAGACAACGTCGGCGACGCTACGGTCAGCTGGTCCATCCAGAAGGACGGCCAGCCGTTCTACGGGCCGACGGCTCTCTCGGCGTCGGACACCAAGGGGCTCGATTGCCTTACCTTCACTGACGACATGTCAGTGCTGGGCCCCGGCACATACACGATCACGGCGACCGCCAACGACAAAACGATCGCCGAAGGGACGCTGGTCATAACCCAGTAGCCGGCTGGAGATTCGTCGCCGCCGGACAACGGACTGCGCAACGGGCCCGGCTACTCGATCGCGGCCGTCCGCCCCGCCGGGGCTAGTCGGTGCCTGCCGGAGCCTGGGTCGTGGCCTGGACTTCGGGTTCCAGCTCGGGTTCGACCGGAGCAACCGGCGGCGGTTCCGCCGTGGCCTGGGTCAGGCTGGCGGCCGCCGCGTCGGCAACGGCAGCTTCGGATCGAGACGGCCGGCCGGCGCTGCGTCTGTGCGCGGCCAGAATGTGGCAGGTGATCCGCTCCTGATCTTCCTCCGAGATCTTGTCGAAGCGAAGAGCCACGCGGGTCAGCATCCGCGGCGGTTTGGAGTGATCGGCGCCCTCCCGATCTGGATCCTGTACCTCGTCGATACGGACCACCGGCCCGCCCGCGATCACGATATCTCGATGGCTGAGCACCAGGGCAACCCTGACCTGGTCCCCGAACATCAGCGGCATTTCGGTGATCAGCTGAACGCCGCCTGCGCCGACGTTGACGGTCCGGCCCGCGCCAACCTTGTCGTTGCCAATCGAGCCGAAGGAGCGGATCCGAACCTCCCGCTCCAGATCGACTCGGACGTGGGCCCGGCGTTGAACTTGCTCGACGCCCTGGGGTCGCTTGACCGAGTAGACCCTCGACTTCTCCATGCCCTGCCGGGTCGCGGCTCCCAGGCGACGCAGGAACTCCGTCTCGACGACGAGGGCCCCGCCGCTCCGGTTGAAAGTCAGGTGCATGGACTGGCCCGGCGCCAGGTCCGCCAGGCGCAGGTCAGGCACACGCAGAGCGAGCCACAACTCCTCCGGCAACACGTTGGTCACGAAGGAAGGCAAGCTCAGGACTTCCCCGCCGACCTCAGTCTCAACGAGGATGTCTTCGTGGATCGCCAGGTCTTTCGGGTCTATCGCCACAGAACGACTCTACGTGCCCGCCATCGAGGGCATGCCGAAACCGGCAAGCGGGCACAACGGTGCGTCCGCGAATGAGGAATCGGCTCCCCTCCGGAACGACCGTAGCCATCGAACGTGGCCGCTGGTCCTCCCTGCCGAGGGCGATGGTCACGCAGACGGTACTCCACGCCAGCCCTGAAAAGTGGGCCAGCCCCACTTGACCGAGGCGACCGCGATCACCAGGCCCATGCCGAAGCAGATCGGGTGGAGTATCGAGAGCTCCTTGATGATCGCCAGTTCGACCACGATCCAGATCATCTGGCCGCAACCGATGGCAAAGGCCAGGAAGGGGGCGATGCGCAGGTTGCGCCAGCCGAGCACGACGACCACGAAAGACCCGACGCCGAACAGGCCGCCCAGGATCAGGCCCGGCACGAAGTAGTCCGGGAAGGGGCTGCCGTCGAGAAGCCGGAGGGGCATCTGCATGACGCTGCCGTCCGGCTTGGAGGCGAGGGCGACGCCCCCGGCAAGGGCGCCGACGGCGAGCAGAACGAGAACCGCGATCGCAATTCGACGAGCAATTCCCCGCGAAGGCGCAGGTATCCCGGGTCGGGCTGATGGTACGGCGGTCACAGTGCGACTCCAGCTGGTTCGGACATCTCGATCGACGGCGGGCGCCGGCGCCGGGCGCCGGGCACCGGGCACCGGGTGTCGGCGCCGGGACCGATCCTGGACCATCCGCCCGCGGAGAGGGAAGGGCCAAGGGTCCCCCAGGAGAGGCCGCGAGCCTCCCGGGCGACCCGACGAATGGCGCCGGCCGGACGGTCCATCGGCCCGGATGGCTCGTAGCGAGGCGGTGCATGGACTCGCATCTGGCCTCCTCGCGGCGGATTCGGTACCGTGGGCCGATCGGACGGTCGGCGCCGGACGGAGGATCGGATGCACCTGAACGACTTCGCTCTGGAGCGGTACTTCGCCCGCTGGGAATTCCGGGCCGAGATGCTCATGTGCGCGTCGGACCTCGAAGGCTGGCCGCTCACCGAGCTGCTCGCCCTGGCCGACGACGATGGTCGCCGGCGGTGGTCGGAACTGCGGCTGGGCTACACCGAATCGGCCGGCGACCCGGCCCTGCGGGCGGAGATAGCGCGCCTGTACGAGACCCTGGGCGGCGACGACATTCTGGTGTTCGCCGGCGCCGAGGAAGCCATCTTCGCCCTCCACAACGTCCTTCTCGAACCGGGCAGCCACGCCGTCGTCGTCCGCCCGGCCTATGAATCGCTGGCGGAAGTGGCGCGCGCGGCCGGAGCCGAGATTGCCCGCGTCGACCTCCACGAGACCGGCGGCTGGCGACTCGACCCGGAGGATGTCCGGTCGGCGCTTCGGCCGAACACCAGGCTCATCCTGATCAACGAGCCCCACAACCCGACGGGCGGCCTGAGCGACCGGGCGACGTTCGACCGGTTGGTAGAGCTGGCCGGCGACTCGGGCGCGCGGTTGATCGTTGACGAGGTCTACCGTTTCCTGGAATTCGGGCCGTCGGACCGACTGCCGGCCGCCGCCGACACGAGCCCGACGGCGGTGAGCATCGGCGTGATGTCCAAGTCGTTCGGCCTGGCGGGGCTGCGGATCGGCTGGGTCGCGACCCGGGACCGCGCCCTGATCGCGAGACTGGCCGCGTTCAAGGACTACACCACCATCTGCAACTCCGCCCCGAGCGAGGTCCTGGCGCTCATCGCGCTGCGGGCCCGGGAGCGGGTCCTGGCCCGGAGCCGGGGCATCCTCGAGGCGAACCTGCCGTTGCTGGACGCGTTCTTCGCTCGCTGGCAGGGCATGATCGATTGGCACCGGCCACGCGGCGGGAGCGTCGGCTTCCCACGGTTGCTGGGAGGTCGGTCGGCGGACGAGCTGGCCAGCGGCCTGGTCGAGGCCACGGGCGTCCTGATCCTGCCCGGCTCGTTGTTCGGCAACGAGCGCGACCACTTCCGGATCGGCTTCGGGCGGTCGAACATGCCCGAAGCACTGGCCCGATTCGAGGAATACGCCACTCGGACACTGCGCTAGCGGGCCCTGGGTGAGCGCGTCGGTCCGCTCGGCGAGGGCCCCACCGGCGAATCGGGCTGGGCCGCCGCCCTCCGGGGTGGTAGCGTGAGCCCGACCGTCATCCCGCGCCAATTCGGAGGGCCGCAATGTCGATCCACTTCTCGGCGGGCCACACCGGCTCGGCGCCGTCGCCGTTCGACGCGATCAACGGCTCGCGGCTCGCCGGAGGCCAGGGCAGCCACCCGCTGCACTACGTTCGCTCCGAGGAGCTGCTGCGCCCAACGGACGGCGCGGTCCAGGGCGAGATCGCGCTCGACCATCCGGCCATGGTTGGCGAAGGCATCACAGGCAAGATCCGGCTGCAGGCGGCAAAGAAGATCAACGCCCGCAAGGCCTACCTTCGACTGGTCGGCTTGAGGCTCGACGAGGTTCGGCGGTCGCAGGATCATCGCGATTCGAAGGGCAACGTCACCTGGACCGAGCACTGGGTCGAGACGAGCGGCAAGCTCTTCGTGACCGACTCGTTCCTGGAGCCGCCGGTCCCGGCGAGCCTGGAGCCCGGCATGACCTGGGAGTCGACGTTCATGGTCCCCGCCCCGCGGCTCGGGCCGCCGTCGGCGCACCTTGGCGAGTCGATCATCGCCTGGGCCCTGGAGGTCCGCTGGGACATCGCGATGGGGGCGGACCACTTCCTGGCCACGTTCCTGCCGCTGGCCCAGCACCCGGACCTGCTGCGGGCCGGCGTCGGCAAGCAGGGCGGGCAGAGCCTGCTCGCGAGCGTCTCGGCCGGCGGCGGGACGATCGACGTCGTCTCTCCCCTGCCCGCTCCGTCGGGACAGGCGCTGGTCGTCAAAGCCAACTGGCCGTCTGCCCCGTCCGGGCGCGGCGCGCGCATCGAGCTGCACCGCCGCACCAACGCCCCCAACGGGGCCGAGGGCATCATCGCCAGCGTGCCGGTGGACATCGCCTCGCTTCAGAGCGGAGCGGCGCAGGTCGAGCTGCTCATTCCGGCGGGTTCGGCGCCATCGTTCGACGGTGCCGGGCTGGAGATCAACTACGTAGTCCGCGTCCTGGTGGATCGCAAGCTCCGGAGCGACGCCGCGATCGAACGTCCGGTAGGCATCGTCTAGCGGTCCCGCCACTGGCTCACTCTCTGAGCCGGCGCCGATGCTAGCGGATAAGTTCGACCGCAGGTTCTGCCCGGCGAACCCGGGGGTCGAGGTCGTGGGGCCCGGCACGATCTGCTGACGCCATACGCCTTCGAGATCTTTGCCGCCATCGCAGGTCGTGATCTGGAATCCCGCGAAGCCGACGATGTGGTAGTAGGAGTTCGAGCCGCCGCCGCCCGCGTAGTCCCAGACCGCGATGGTGACGATCTTGCCGTACACGCTCGAACAGTCCGCGCTGACCTTGTTGCCCGGCAGGCTGCCGATCCAGTCGTTGCTGCCCGGCAACCCGACCCGAGTGCAGCAACCGAAGCTGTTGCCGCTGTCGATTTCGTCCTGAAGGAACGGCTTGGAGTCGCTGCAGCCGCCTGAGTTGGCCGGCGCGTTCTGACCCAGGCCGTAGCCGTCGCATCCGAATTTGAGCCAGCCGAATCCTCCGGGGACGTTCAGGGATCCGGGGGTCAGATGCGCCGGGTAGCACGGGCTCGAGGGATCGTTGCTGACGGGCCCGGCACAGGCCTGACGGCCGTTGAAGAACGCCTCGGCAACTCCTACGGGGAACGCGCCGCCCGAGGCGAGGCTGTAGCCGCCCCGTGCGGTCGCCGACGCCGAAGCGGTCCACGAGTCCACCCCGACGATACCGAGGAAGAACGGGCGCCAGGAGCGGCTGGCGTCGACCCGGACCCCTACGGCGGAAGAAGGCAACACGCCATTGCCGACGAATCCAACGGCGTCCCCACTCGCACTGATGTAGACGGGCCCGTCCGGCCAGCCGAAGGTGATCGGTTTGGCACCGTTCGCCGCGATGGTCCTGCTGATCGCCGCTGCGACGTTGGCGTCCGTGCCGTCGGTGGCGTTGCCGCCGATGTGCTCGGCCACCACCCGGGCGCCATCGAGTGCGGCGAAGTCCGCCGCGTTCTGAGCGGCACGGCCCTGGACCAGGCCGTATCCGCCATCGACCACGACGCCGACCATGAGCAGCATCGCCGTGAAGGCGAGGATGAACATCACGAGAACCTGACCGTGCGGCTGTCCTGGTTTACGTCTGCGTTCGGGCATGTCCGGCTCCTAATTGATGATCATGGTCGTCGACCCCGACATCCAGAAGGGCGGGAGCATCTGGCCGATGACAGGCGTGAGGGCCGTGTACTGGAGCTCGACCCGAACGGAGACGGCGTTGTTGGGCGCGCTCGAGTTGCAGCTCTGGGTCGTCCACGATCCGGTTGGGGCGCTTCCTTGGGCGTGGCAGCTGACATAGACCCGGGCCGCGGCGATCGGCCCGAAGGGCACGACTCGCCGATTGACGGCGGCGACGACGTCCGCCTTCAAGGCGGCGACACTGCTCGGGCAAACGGGTCCGCCGTACTTGTTGCAGGCAGGATCGGTCGAGCCGATCCAGGCCGCTTCCACGGCGGCGACCCTGGCGCCTTCGCGGGACGCATCCGACAGGACGGTGTGCATGTAGACGGCCCGGCCGCCGTCGATCACGCCGAAGAAGACCAGCAGGAAGATGGGCAGGACCAGAGAAAACTCAACGAGACTCTGGCCCCGCACGCGGCGTGGCCGATCCCGTCGGGTACTGAAGAGTCCGTTCATTGGACTACCACCTGCATCGTGAAGGTCTTGACGCAGCTCCCGCTGTGGACGGTGAGGGTGACGGTATAGGTGCCGGCCTCGTCATACTCCCGCGACGCCGTCTGGCCGTCTCCGGAGTGTCCGTCTCCGAAGTTCCAGCTCCAGGACGCCGGGGCGGGCTGGCCCGTGTAGTTGCCGTAGAAGGCCTGCTCGTGAGCCTTGGAGCCCTCGCCGCGGCCTGTGTATTCCGTCGTGAAACCCGGACCTGTGTTGCACACGGGAGGCGGAACGGTCGCCGAGAGGGTCGGAGTGGGCCGGGGTGTCGGCGATGGAGTCGATTCGGGCGTAGGCGTCGGGGCGCCGCCGACCGTCACCTGCTGGCTCGCGGTTCGGGTGCCCGCGGGGTTGGTCACCTCGAGAGTGATGGTGTACGTGCCTGCGTGCGGATATATGTAGGCGGGCGGGTTCATGCCCACTATCGGCGGCCAGGGGTCGCTGCCGTCGCCCATGTCCCAGTTGTAGCCGGCAATGGCGCATTGGCCCGTGATCGGCAGCGATCCTGAGCCGTCGACATCGACTTCCTTGGCGTTGACGGAGACGGTGAAGTAAGGCTCGGGCAGGGTTGTACACGGCGCCGGCGCGGCCCCGCCTCCGGCGGCAAGGACCAGCACGCTCGACGTGCTGGCGGACGTCAAAGTCAGGCCCCCGCCGATCAAGTCGTTGAGGAAGGGCGTGATGAAGATGAACCGCTCGCTGACCGTTACGGTCACGGTGTTGCCGGAGCCGCCCCCACCGGCCGCGTTGGCGCAGGCCATCGCCGCGCCGCTCGTGTTCGTGCAGACGACTGAGACGGCCAGAGCCTCCTCGCCCGCCTGAGTCTGGGTGTTGGCTTCCCTATCGGCGCGCGCCCTGATCCCGATGGTATCCGTGGGCACGGTGGCCCCGTAGGCCGCGGCCTCGCGAGAAGCGTTGTGGATGGCCACGTACGTGTAGAAGACCCGCCCGAAATCGATCGCCAGGAGGAGCAGGAGGAGGAAGAGCGGCAGCACGACCGCGAACTCGACGATGGCCTGGCCCGCGGAGCGAGGAGTCATCTTCGAGGCGACGCCTCGACGGCGGACCCAGCTGCTGATCGCGGATTTCATCGCCTGCACTCCAAGGTGCGTGGTATCTCGGTGCCGACGCCTGCCGATCTTCGGCTGCTCCGAACTATCCAGATGCGACCTTGCGGACATCCTTCGCGGCTGGCCTATGGGGACTAGGACTAGCCCGATGGGACCACCGAGAAGTGCGTGTACGCACCTTTTGAGGCATCGGTCGGTAGGGATGAAATGCGAATAGGCAGATTCACGTGCTGCTCGCGACGGCCGGGATTCGCCCGGGCGCGACAGCGGGCGTCAGATCCGGGTTGTCGTCGAGGGCGCCGGTCGGCATCGCGCCGGCCCGATGAGAGGGCCGCGCCCTACTCGCGGGAGCGGCGGGCGTCGAGGCCGTCGAGGAGCGCGTCCAGCCCGTACTCGAAGGGCCGATCGTCGTGGTGGCCCAGGAGCATCGGCAGCATCCGGCGCACCGTCGGAAAACGCTCGAGCGGCAGCGCATCTACGCGGCGGCTCATCTCCGCCTCGAATTCCTCCCACGTGTAGCCGGCCGCTTCGATCTCTTCGGTCGGCATCGTCTCGGCCAGGACGCAGCCGATCGTGTAGTTGAAGATCGTGGCCGAAGCCAGGGCCGCGCCGGATTCCGAGAAGCCCGCGGCCAGCGACGTCGAGACGACCCACTCCATCATTCGGAGCGTGTTCGGGCCGATGGCCAGGCGCGTCCCGCGCAGTTCGGCAGCGCCCTTGTGCCGCCGCAGCACCGCCCGGAAGTTGAGCGACACGGCCTTCATCCCCGCCTTCCACTCGAGCCCGTCGGGCGGCAGCTCCACCTCGGCCATGAGCGCGTCGACGGTCAGGTCCAGCAGTTCGCCCTTGTTGTGGACGTGGCGGTATAGCGACGTCGCTGCCGTGTGCAGCTCCTGAGCGAGCGTCCGCATGGACAGCGCGGCGGCACCGTGCTTGTCCAGGATCGCGACCGCCGCGGCGACGATCCGATTGCGGTTCAGCGGCTCCTTCGGCTGTCGCGGCCCGGATTCGTCGTCGGTCCAGGCGCCGAGGAAGGGCGTGTGTTCGGCCGGGCTCAAAGGCGCTCCTTTCGAACCGATTGTAGCCGCGCGGCCGTGAGAGACGCGAACGACCGACGCTGCTGCGTACACTTGACTCTGTGCGTACGGCGTACGCTATGATCACAACGTACGCAGCTGCCGAGAGCACCGGCGCTCGCCGGTGGATCGAGCGCAGACGGAGGACCATCGAAAGTGCACGGCTCGAGAGGCGACCGGTCCGGCAGCATCGCCGGCCCACAGGAGGCTCCAACTTCTGGATCCTCGGACACCGGCGGGCACCCCAGGCGCTGGTTGGCCCTGGCCGTGATCGACCTGTGCCTGCTGGCGGTTACGACGGACAACACCATCCTGAACATCGCCCTGCCCACGATCGCCCGGCAACTGAACGCCACGGGCGCGCAACTCCAATGGATGGTCGACGCCTACATCGTCGTCTTCGCCGGGCTGCTGCTGACGTCCGGCACATTGGGCGACAGGCTGGGCCGTCGGCGGCTGATGATCGCCGGGCTGGCCATATTCGGTCTTGGTTCGGCGGCGACTCTTACGGTCAACTCGTCCGATCAGCTGATCGCGCTGCGTGGCGTGATGGGTTTCGGAGCGGCCCTGCTGCTGCCCGCGACCCTGTCCATCATCACCAACATCTTTCCGGCGAACGAGCGCCCCAGGGCGATCGCTACGTGGGCGGCTGTGTCCGGCGTGGGCATGGTCACCGGCCCGATCATCGGCGGCTTCCTGCTGGAGAACTTCGCCTGGAACTCGATCTTCATGGTCAACCTGCCGGTCGTGCTGATCGGCATCGCCGGGACGCTCACCCTGATGTCCGAGTCGCGGGACGCCAACCCCGGTCGAACCGACCCGGTCGGCGCGGTTCTCTCGATCGTCGGCCTGGCGACGCTGGTCTACGGCATCATCGAGGCCCCGAACTCCGGCTGGACCGCTCCCGAAACGTTCCTCCGCGTCGGCATCGGCCTGGCGGCGATGGCGGCGTTCATCGCGTGGGAACTGCACTACCACTCCCCCATGTTCGACCTGGGGCTGTTCGGCCGGCCGGCTTTCGGGGCGACATCCTTCGCCGAGACGGCGGCGCACTTCGCCCTGATCGGCGGCATGTTCGGGATGACGCAGTTCCTGCAGTTCGTGTGGGGTCTGCGGCCGATGCAGGCCGGCTTCGCCATGATGCCGATCGCGGTCGGCGTGATCGCCGGCTCCCTGGCGGCGGCCAGGCTACTGCCCCGGCTCGGCGTGCGTCCGCTTCTCGTCACGGGCATGGGCACGATGTCAGTGGGCCTGTTGCTGATTTCGAGGCTGGAAGTGGATTCGCCGTATGCGCTCTTCGCGGCGATGCTGTTCTTCCTCTCGCTGGGCATGGGCCTGGCGATGGCGCCGGCGACCGATTCGATCATGGGTGCGGTGGACAGGGACAAGGCGGGCGTCGGCTCCGCCACGAACGACGCCACTCGCGAGCTGGGGTCCGCGCTGGGGGTGGCGATATTCGGCAGCGTCATCTCGTCGGGCTATCGCGACGGGCTGACCGACCGCCTGCCCGGACTGCCGGGCGGGCTCGCCGGCCTGCCTTCGAACGCGGCGGACGCGATCCGAGATTCGATCGGCTCGGCTTCGGTCGCGGCCGGCCAGCTTCCGGGGGCCGCCGGCGACGCCGTGCTGGCCGCCGCCCGGGAGTCGTTCGTCGCCGGAATGAGCGCGGCATCGCTGATCGGGGCCGGGGTCATCGCCGCCGGCGCGGTCATCGTCGCCCACTGGCTGCCGCGGCGGACCGGGACGGAGGCGGTTGAACCGCCCGAGGCGACCGGCACCTCCCTGGAGGTCGACGCCGCTCGCGCGTAGGCCTGGCTCGTCTGCGGCCCGGGCGCCGGCCGGCTAGCTTGCGTCCGGCTTCCTGAACAAACCCACCGGGCAGCTCACCCCGGTCGAGTGGTTGGGGCAGTAGCCGCCGGGGTTCTTCTCCAGGTACTGCTGGTGGTAGTCCTCGGCGAAGTAGAACGTCGGTGCGGGCGCGATCTCCGTGGTGATGGCGCCCATGCCGGCGGCCTTGAGCCGCTCCTGGAAGACGTGGCGTGAGGCTTCGGCCTCCCGCCGCTGTTCATCGCCGTGGGTCAGGATGGCCGAGCGATACTGGGTCCCCCGATCGCCGCCCTGGCCGTAACCCTGGGTCGGGTCGTGTTCCTCCCAGAACAGCTTGAGCAGATCGCCGTAGGGGATTTGTTCGGGGTCGAAGACGACACGGACGACCTCGATGTGCCCGGTCAGCCCGGAGCAGACCTCCTCGTAGGTTGGGTTGGGGGTCGAACCGCCGGCATACCCGACGGCTGTCGAGATGACGCCGGGCGTCTTCCAGAACAGCTTCTCGGCGCCCCAGAAACAGCCCATCCCGAACTCGGCGATCTCGCTGCCATCCGGATAGGGCGGCCGAAGGGGCGTGCCGAGGACGGCGTGCTTGGCGGGGACGCGCATCTCTTCGGCGCGACCGGGCAGGACTTCGTTGGGGGCGGGCATTCGCGTCTTGCGCGGGTCGACGAACCAGTTCATGGGGAGAGTCTACGCGGCCGCTCAGGGTCCGCCAGTGGCCGAACCGGCGGCCGCCGGTCGTCCCGCAGGCCAGGCCGATGTACGATCCCGGCCGATGACGCCCGAACGCGAAGCCTGCCTGCGGCGCCTGGCCAACCTGATCCTGGCCGTCGATCGGCCCCACCCCGTTCGGGTCGCCATCGACGGCACGGACGCGGCCGGCAAGACGATCCTGGCCGACGAGCTGGCTCCTCTGGTGGCCGTCTCCGGCCGGGCGGTGGTTCGGGCGTCGGTCGACGGCTTCCACCGGCCCAGGGCCCAAAGGCTGGCGCGCGGTTCCGAGTCGCCGGAGGGCTATTACCACGACTCGTTCGACTATCCGGTCCTGCGAGAGGTCCTGCTCGATCCGCTTGGGCCGGCAGGCGATCGGACGATCAGGCGGCGCGTCTTCGACGTCCGGGCCGACGAGGCGGTCGATTGCCCATCCGAGCAGGTGCCCGTCGACGCGATCCTTCTCTTCGACGGCGTCTTCCTCCTGCGCCGCGAGTTGCGCGACGTATGGGACTTCGCAGTATTCGTGGCAGTGCCCTTCGATGAGACGGTTCGTCGAGCCGCCCGCCGGGACCTGGAAGCGCTCGGTTCCGGTGAAGCCGTCCGCCACCGCTACGCGGTGAGGTACGTCCCCGGTCAGAAGCTGTACTTCGAGGCCGAGGGGCCTGAACGAGCCGCGGACGTGGTCGTGGAGAACGGCGATCCGGGTTGCCCGCTGCTTCGACGTCGCGGGGCGCCGGACGCGAGCCAATTCCAGGTCGATGGGCCAGCCTGATTGCGGCGACGACCGGGCGGTGCTCGCATGGCTTGTTGCTCGGAGGATCGGCCGCCCCGTTCTTCCACCCTATTCCGCGCGGGACTCTTATGGAAGCCGACAAGCGCTCGAGTTCGATCGAAACGCCGATCTAGCCCGTAGACGGGCCTCAGGACGTTGCGGTGTCCTTGAAAGGTTCTCGATAGGCCCAAGAGCCGCCCCATGACCGCTTGGCCGTGTCTGGCCCCTCCATAAGGGTCACCAAGGTGGCTATGTTGGAGCAAATGCGGGCTTCGCCACGCCGGGCTGCGCGCCACCGCGCCACGGTCACCGCACGGGGGCCGCCGTGCCACCGCGCCCCGCCGGGCACCGCGCCACGCGCCGGCGACGGGACGGGTCAGGCCAGTGCGGCCGGGAGCCAGCGATCTCGATACGCCGCTTCGTAGAGATGGGCGAGCCTCGCTGAAGCACGGACCGGATGGGCCGGGGTTGCGTCGCGGAGCGCTGCGGCGAGGCCCGAGTAGACGCCGGCCGCCATCCCGGCCGCCAGTGCGGCGCCGAGCGCGACCGCCTCCTCGGTCCGAGCGACCTCGAGTCGCCCGGGGCCGAGTGCCGCCTTGGCCGCGAGCCAGCGCGGGTTGCGGGCGCCGCCACCGATGACACGGGTCCGGCGCGGAGAGGTCGCGGTCAGGCGTTCGAGCTCGTCGAACATCCAGCGGACGTGGAACGCGGCGCCGTCCACGAAGGCGGCCGCGAGATCCGCCAGAGAGTGCGCCTCCGTCAGGCCCTGGATCGCGAGAGTGGCGGAGCGGTCCGGACGGGGCGCGGTTCGGCCGCGCAGATACGGCAGGACGATCGGCCCGGCCGGGGGCGGGGCAGACCCGGCCAGGAGGTCGAGGAACGCGGCGTATCGGTCCGTGGCGGCAGCCGGGCCGGCGAGGGGCAGGGCATCGCGTTCGCGAGGATCGAGGAGCCAATCGATGAACCACTCCATCAGCGCGCCCGACGCCTGCAGGCCGCCGGCCAGGTACCACACGCCGTCCACGGCGTGGCAGCCGCATGAGAAACCGCTCCGGCGGCCCTCGTCGGCGAGGGGCGGCACCGCGGTGAACAGCGCGGCGACTTCGGCGCTGCCCATCGAATCGAGGGCCTCGCCGGGCCGCACCACGCCCGCCCCCAGCGCGCCGACCATGTGGTCGTGGCCGGCGACCGTCACGGGAGTGCCCGCGGCCACGCCCAGGCGCCGCGCCGCGACCTCCGTCACCCACCCCACCGCCGCGCCCAGCGGCACCACCCGCGGCATCTGCTCGGGCGTCACGCCCGCCAGCCCCAGCAGTTCCGCGTCCCACCCGAGCGCGGCGAGGTTGAAGGCGGCCGTCCGGCAGGCCAGCGACGCGTTCGTGGCCAGCTCGCCGGTCAGGTGATGCGCGATCAACTCCGGGACGCCGGCCCATCCCCGCATGCGATCCACGGCCCGTGGCGCGTGGTCGCGCAGCCACAGCAGCTTGGGCAGGGTGTACTTGGGCTCGGGCCGAAGCCCCGTCCGCGCGAACAGCTCCGAGGCGCCGACCTGCCGCTCCAGCCACTGCGCCTGGGGCGCGGGTCGGGCGTCGTACCAGGCCATGATCCGGCCGATCGGATGGCCGGCGGCATCGATAGGGACGCCCGCTTCGGCCATGCCGGCAACGCCGATGCCGGCAATGGGCGTCGCCACGCCCGCCCCGCCGGACCCGCCCGGCACGCGGGAGCCGCTCGGGGCGCCGGACCCGCCCGGGCCACCGGCCCGGCTCACGGCCACGGCCGCGCATTCGGCGATGACCAATTCCACTGCCGCCAGCAACTCCGCCGGATCGTGGTACGCGCCGCCGGAGACCGCGTGCGTTGGAGTGGGTCGCCGGGCGACGTGGAGCACGCCGCTCCCCGACGCCACGAGGACGGCCTTGATCTGGGTCGAACCTGCGTCGACCCCGATCAGCGATCCCGTGTCGAGACCACCCGCCATGCCCCCATGATCGCAGGCTTTGAGCCGCGGGTTGGCCTAGTCGGGCTTGCCTGGGCCCGCGCTACCACCGGCACCATAGCCGCCGTCGCCGGCGCCCAGGTCGGCTTTGACCGCGATCTCCTCGGCCCCACGAACGATCCCGATGTCGAGCTTCCCGTGGCCGACCTTGGAGAGCGCGTCGTGCAGGTCGTCGGCGTGTTCGATCGGCTTGCCCCCGACCGAAACGATCAGGTCGCCCTCGCGGATGCCGGCCGTGTCGGCCGGGCTGCCCTCTTCGACCCCCCGCACCAGGACGCCGGCCAGATCGGGCAGCCCGACCGCGCGCCGCAGATGGCGGGCCACTCGAGACGGCGCGACTGCGACGCCGAGACGCGGCCCGGCGGCCGATTCGCCGCGCGCCAGCGCGTCCACCCGGGAGCGCAGGGCCGCGTCGGCCGGCACGGCCAGGTAGAAGCCCTCGCCGACACGCTGCGTGTTCAGGCCGAGCATTCGACCCTGGGCGTCGACGACGGGCGAACCGGACGACCCGGGTGCCATCGGTGCCGTGTGTTCGACGCTGCCGCCGATGGCCCAACCGCCGGGACCTCGAAAGGAGCGGCCGATCGCCGACACGAGACCCACCGTGGTTCGAACTCCGCCCGAGGCGATGCCGGCGACACCGAACACCGGAGTCCCGATAGCCACGGCCGCATCCGCCCACGGAAGCACAGGGGCGTCCGCCGTCTCGACTTCCAGAACCGCCAGGTCGCCGTCGAAGTCCACGCCGAGCACCCGGCCGCGCGCCTCACGGCCATCGGCGAACACGCACGTGGCACCCTCGCCGTGAAGGTTGTGGGCGTTCGTGAGCACCCGGTCCTTGCCAACCACGATCCCGGATCCGCGGCGCCATCGCCCGCCGATGCCGACCACCGACGGGCCGGCCGTCTGTGCCACCTTCGAAACCGCCGCCGCAATATCGTCCAGAACGCCCATCGGTTCTCCTTGACTCCGGCATCCGGCCGGAGAGTCACTTGTAAGTTGCAAGTTACAACTTCCATCCCAAGGGGGCAACCACGGGGCGCTAACATGGCGGCATGACCGACGCCCACGATCGCCGCGCGACTACCCCGGACGCCGCGGTTTCTCCGCTGGCCGCCGCACTCGATCGCGTCGGCGATCGGTGGAGCCTGCTGCTCGTCGACACACTGCTGAACGGCCCGCGACGGTTCAACGACCTGCAGTCGGCCCTGCCCGGCATCGCGCCGAACATCCTCACGGATCGCCTTCGCCGGCTGGAGAGGGAACGCGTCGTCGCCTCGGCGCCCTATTCTCAGCGGCCGCTCAGGCTCAGCTACGAACTCACGGCCGAAGGCCGCGCTCTCGCCGGAGCCCTGAGGCTGCTGGCCGGCTGGGCCTCCCGAGCCGAGACCACCGACGCGCCGCGCCACGACACCTGCGGCACGCCTCTGGAGGCGCGCTGGTACTGCCCTACCTGCGCCCGAGCCGTGGACGAGGGCGAGGCGACGGAGTTGCGCCTTCTCTAGCTGTGATCCCCACCGATCCGGCAGGCGCAATGGCAGGCTTACCGACGGGCCCGCGGGTTCTACCATCACCGTGCACTGAGGCGTACAACCGGAGGGATCGACATGGCGGGGCGGAGCGAAGGCCTGGCGATCGAGTTGCTGTGGCAGGCCCCGGGCGCCAGCGATCCAGTCGACATTCGAGGAGGCCTGCTGCCCCCCGAGCTGGCGGACCGCTTTCCCGGCGAACTGGCCGTGTGCCTGCATCCCAACGCACCGACCATCGTGGCCAACATGGTCTCGTCCATAGACGGCGTCGTCGCCCTGGGACCCACCGAGTCGAGCCTCGGCGGCAGCGACATCAGCGGCGCCTCGGCGGCGGACCGCTACATGATGGCCCTGCTCCGCGGCCTGGCGGACGCGGTCATCGTGGGGGCTGGGACGACACGACACGGCCACCGCCACGTCTGGGCCGCCACCCATCTCGAGCCACGCCTGGCCAGCGCGTTTGCCGCCTGGCGATCGGAGCTGTGGCTGGCGCCGCAGCCGACGACGATCGTGGTGTCAGCCAGCGGCAACCTCGACGCCACGCACTCCGGCTTCAACGCGCCGAGCGTGCCCGTCATCGTGGCTACGACAACCGAGGGGGCCGAGCGTCTGTCCAGGCTGCCGTTCGCTCCTCACGTGAAGATCGAGGCCATGAGCGACGGGCAACGCGTCCCTCCGGGGGCCCTGGTGGACCTCCTGAACAGGATCAACGCCCGAGTGGCCGTTTGCGAGGGAGGCCCACACCTCTTTGGCGAGCTCCTCCGGGCTCGCCTCATCGACGACCTATTCATGACCATCGCACCGCAAGCCCTGGGCCGCGACGCCACCCTGCACCGCCTCGGCCTGGTCGAAGACGTGGCCTTCAGCCTGAACCAGGGTCGCTGGGCCGAGTTGGTTTCGGTCCGCCAGGCAGGCGACGACGTCTTCCTCCGCTACCGTTTCGAAGGCTAGGCGGCGCCCGCGCTCGGCCGCGGAGGGCCTTGCGCGGCGCTTCGTGAAGACGGCGCCCCGCTCTCGACTGAGGGGCTCGGCCCGGTCGAGGTTCGGGCGGGGACTCCGCCGGTCGCGCCAGCCTCTAAACTAGGCGGGTTGGCCTACGGGCGGCCAATGGCCACCTGCGCCACGGCAATCCACCCGAACATCACGGAAGGCACGCATGGCTCGAACCCCCCGCATCGGAATCCTGACCGGCGGCGGCGACGTCCCCGGATTGAACGCCGTCATCAAGAGCGTCGTCTACCGCGCATCCGAACTCGGCTACGAGGTCTACGGGCTCCGGCGCGGCTGGGAATCCCTGACCCACATGAAGCCGGGCAAGGACCTCGACTCGGACTACGTCGTCCCGCTCGACCGGGTCAATACCCGCTCAATCGACCGGACCGGCGGAACCTGGCTGCACACGTCGCGCACCAACGCCCGCAAGATGAAGGCCGGCAACCTCCCGTCCTTCGTCGGCGCGGACCGGCTCAAGCAGCTCGAGACGAAGCCGGGCCTGTATGACTTCACGCCGATCGTTCTCGACAACATCGAGAGGCTCGGCCTGGATTACCTGGTCCCGATTGGCGGCGACGACACCCTCAGCTTCAGCCAGGTCCTGGCCGACAAGGGCATCAAGCTGATCGCCGTGCCCAAGACCATGGACAACGACGTCCAGGGCACCGAGTACTGCATTGGCTTCTCGACCGCGATCAGCCGGGCCAAGGACGCCATCAACCGTCAGCGGACGACCCTGGGCTCGCACGAGCGGATCGGCGTCTTCCGCATCTTCGGGCGCGACGCCGGCTTCACGGCCCTCTACACCGCGTACGTCACGAGCTGCCGCTGCCTGATTCCCGAGTACGAGTTCGATCTCGATCACCTGGTGGATCTGGCCGTCGAAGACAAGAAGAACAACCCCAGCAAGTACGCCATCGTCATCGCCGCCGAAGGCGCGAAATGGAAGGGCGGCCAGCTTCAGGAATGGGGCCTGGCGGACGCATTCGGCCACAAGCACAAGGCCAACATCGCCGAAGTCCTGGCCACCGAGATCGCCAGCCGCTCCGGCCAGGAAACGCTCGCCAGCGAGCTGACCTACGACCTCCGCTCGGGCGATCCCGACGCGGTCGACTCGATGGTCGGCATCACCTTCGCCAACGTGGCCATGAACCTGATCGCCAACGGCGCGAGCGGCCGCATGGTCGCCATCAGGGGCGGCAAGTACAGCCACTCGCCGCTGCCGGACCCCAACATGGGCCCGCGCTCGATCGACATCCCCACGATGTACAACACCGAGCGCTACCGCCCCATCTACACCAACCGCGAGGGTCTGCCGCTTCTGCTCGGCATCCCCGTGGCCGAGGACCCGTCGCTGCTCCTCAAGTAGCGGTCCTGGGTTCCAGCACAGGCCCATCCAGGGGCCCCGGCCGGATGGTCGGGGCCCTTCTCAACCGCGGTTTGGTCGAACTCCGGCTCGCGGCGCCGGGTCGTTTGACAAGCGCGCCGAGGCGAGGCACGGTTCACAAGTGACCACTCCCCCAAATCCCACTCCGACCATCAACGGCCATGATCTGCTGCGCTCGCTGGGCAAGGGCATCGAAGGCCCAGTGCTCTGGGGCCGGCCGATCCCATCCTCCAGCCCCGGCGTGTTCGTCGTCGAACTGCCGACGCCGCAGGCGCGCGTGTCCATCGACCCCGATGCGATCCGCGAGTGGCTGGGCCGAGCGCCCGACCTCCGGCTGGACGGCAAGCGCCCCAGCGTCGCCGAACTGCAGACGCGGCTGGCAACGTTCTGGCTGCCCACGCAGGTCATCCTGTACATCGGCTCGAGCACGAAGTCCGTTGCGGCTCGCCTGGCCGGCATGTACAAGACGCCGCTCGGCGAGCGACGGCCGCTGTCCACCGGTTACTGGCTCAAGACGCTCCACAACCTGAACAAGGCCCGGATCTGGTGGGTCGAGACCGCCGACTCGGACCTGTACGAGGACTCCCTACTCGACGAGTTCCACAAGCAGGTGGGGGCCGTGCCGTACGCCGTCCTCACCACGCCCGCCGGGGAGCGGCGAGTTCACGGCCTGACCAGCCCGCTCCACGATGACCAGGCGGCGCGACACCCGGCCCCCGGCACGAAGGTGACGCAGCTTCCTGACGGCCCCGCGGAGAGGCTGTCCATCTCTTCGAGCGCGCTCAAGGCGAAGGCGAAGCCGGCTCGCAAGCCCGCCGTGAAGCCCCAGCCCCAGGTCGGCCCGTCGGCGATCGTGGTCGAGAAGCCCCGCCGCACCGCCGCCTCGAGGGCGGCGGCAATCGCGGCCGCGCATGCCGTGGGCCCGACCCACTTGACGCCTGAGGGCCTGGCCAATCTCGTCGCCGAGCTGGAGGAGCTGACGACGCAGCGGCGGCCGGAGGTCATCGCCCGCATCAAGGCCGCCCGCGAGCTGGGGGACCTGAGCGAGAACGCCGACTACGAAGCCGCCCGCAAGGAACAGTCATTCCTGGAGGGCCGCGTCCTTCAGTTGGAGCAGATGATCAAGTACGCCTCGCTCATCGAGACCGGCGGCGAGGGCGGCAACGTGGTCATGGGTTCCACCGTCGTCGTGGAGACCGACCGCCACGGCGAGGAGACGTTCACCATCGTCGGCTCGGCCGAAGCCGACGCGGCGGCCGGCAAGATCAGCTTCACCTCGCCGATCGGGCGGGCGCTGATGGGCCGGCACGCCGGCGAGTTGATCCGTGTCCAGGTTCCAGCCGGGGCGATGGATTTCCGGATCCGCGAAGTCCGCTGAAGTCTGGGGCCGCCCGCGTCAAACCGCCTGCGTCAAACCGCCCGCGTCCAACCGCCCGCGTCAAGCCGGCTGGTTCGGGGTTGGGGACGTCGGCGGCAGGCCGTCCCCTCGCCAGGTGTCCGATGGGGTCGCGTCCACCTTGTGGCGCGGCGACGGCACGAGGTTCAGGATCACGATGATCACGCCCAGAGCCACGGCCAGGAACGGCATGGCGTCGCGCATCACGGTCGTCTTGGAGTCTTCGTCGAGGCCGATCACGTTCTCGAAGAACAGGCCGAAGCCGACGAACAGCCCCAGCCCTACGGCCGCCGTCCGCAGTCCGGCATCGACAAGGTCCAACCGCCGGTGCAGGAGCCCGAAGAGGAACAGCGACACGCCCACGGAGCCGGGCGCCACCAGCGCCCACGTGTAGGCCCAGCTGGCATACGTGTCGGTCGTCTCCTGAAACGCCAGCACGAGGCCGACGGTGGTGACGATGCCGCCCGGTATGGCCAGCCCGAGGCCGCCTTCGTGCGGAATTGCGAGGCCGATTACGAGCATGACCGCGCCCGGAACGATGACGAAGGCCGGCCAGCCGTAGGTCGACCAATCGACGTGAACCTGGTTGCCGGCGAGGAACATCCCGCCGACGACGATCAAGAGCAGGCCCAAAACGTACCCGCCTCGGTCACCGTGTCTGCCCCGAGTGCCGTCGCTCCACCGGCCGCTCATCTCGTCTCCTCTCGTCGCCTGGCATTGGGCTCGCCGGTCCCGTCGGGGAGGCGAACCATCGCGGCCAGTCTAGCGAGCGCCCTTCCCGAAGTGATCATCCTGGGGGCGGATTTCGGCCGTCAGAGAGCCATCCTCGAGTCTGACCGGGCGACGTGCGCTCGGATGACCCGGGCCCGTGCGAGAACGGCCCTATGGCCGGGCCAACCCAGGGCCGGCGCCGGGCGCTCAGGCCGAAGCGGCAAAGACCGGAACGTCGCCGACCTTCAGGATGCGGTCCGGGCCCAGGTCGGCCCGGCTGCTTCGGACCACCAGGGAGACGCTGACTTCGTCCGATGCCAGCAGCATCGTCCGGCCCATCGGGACGCGCTTGTCCACTCCGGCGTCGGCGCGCAAGTTAGGCGTCCCGGTGCCGTAGATGAGCAGTTCGTTCATCGGATGGTCCGGGTCCAGCTTGGTGGCAGGCAAGCCCAAGCGAGTCGGATCGATAACCTGCCATGTGGTCACGCCGAGCGCCTCAACCAGGACGTGATAGCCAGCGTTGGCCGGGATGATCTCCGTCACGTGTAGCTGCCCGGAGAACCGGACCACCACCCGCGGCGTGTCCGAAAACCCGTGCAGCCCGAATGCGTCGAAGCCCACGTCCACGGGCTTCGCCGTGCCGCGGATGTCCACGGGCAGAGCCACGATCCAGCGATCGGCCGGCGTGGCGATGTCGGCCAGCCGATTGGCGATCAGCTTCGACACGACCGGTCCCACAAGAGCCACGCCACCCGTCTGGGCGCTCGAACTGTCGGCCTGCTGAGTTGTGACGTTGGGCATGAACTCGCCCGCGTAGTCACCGGTCCTGAGCCCGTAGGCGTTGGTCTTGAGCGCGTAGTAGACGGCTCGATCGTTGTCCAATTCAGTGCCCAGCCCCGGAATGCCCGGCATCGGCACTTCGGTGCCATCGGGGAAGGAGTAGACGATCGTGGAGCCGACCTGGCCGAAGCCGACGGGACGGGGCGTGGCTTTGGGCGAGCTGGTGGGCGACGGGCTCGGCGACGGCGGCGGGCTGCCCGACGGCCCGGCGGTCGTCGAGGCCGGGGTGCCCGTCCCGGGGCGCGTGGGGCTGCTAACCAGAGCGAAACTCGTCCCGGGCACAAACGGCGTGCCCGGCGGTTGACCCGTGTCGATCGCAATCGCGGCCAGACCCGTGACGATCAGCGCGATGGCTGCGATCGTCAGTCCCGTAACGGTTCTCCGATGGGATTCCATCGCCACTCCGCTTGGCTCGGGAGACGCGGTGCAGTCTAGCCCGGCGGGCGCGGCTCGGGGGGCCCCTCGGAACGAGCGGGGCCGAATGGCCCACTTGCCTCAACCTGATGGCACTCCCCCGTTGCCGCACAGACGGAGCATTCTCGGGGCATGGACGATCACGCCTCCGTCATCGTCATGCTCAACCACACGTGGTTTGGGTCGGAGCTCGCGCCCGAGACCCAGGAGCGACTGGCCCGGCTCGGGACCATGGTGGACTTCGCGGCCGACGAGGTCATCCTCCAGGAGGGCGACGACTCGACCGAGCTCGGCATTCTCGTGTCCGGCCGGCTTGCCCTGCGCACTCTCGTCCCCGAGCGTGGCCCGGTCACGATCCTGAGCGTTGAGCCCGGCGACATCTTCGGCTGGTCGGCGATCCTGCCGGCCATGAGCGCCCAGTCCACGGTCGTCGCCACGGAGCCTGGCCGCGCCCTCGTCATTGAGGGAGCGAAACTCCGGGCTGCCCTCAAAGACGACCACGCCCTCGCCGCCAGCCTGTATCCGCGCGTCCTCCAGGCCGTGGCCAGGCGCCTACGGGCAACCAGGCTCCAGCTTCTGGACCTGTTCGCCGGCTAGCCCAAGGAAACCGTCTCCTTGACCTCGACTCCAACGTCGCCCAATACACCCGCCGCCGCCCGCCAGTGGTACCTGGCGCGGACCGATCTGGAATCGCTGGTCCAGGCCCTCCGCAAGTCCGGTCGAACCGTCATCGGGCCGACCGTCAAAGAGGGCGCCGTCGTTCTCGGCGAGATCGAGTCTGCGGCCGCCCTTCCGGCCGGCGTGGGCGACGATCAGTCGGCCGGCCGCTACCGGCTGGTAGAGCGCCACGATGGCCTGATCTTCGGCCACAACAACGGGCCGTCCTCCTGGAAGCGCTACACCTTCCCTCCCAACCTGGCCATCACGACGGCCCATCGAACCGGCGGCGTCACCTTCGAGCAGCCGACAGTCGAGGTGCCCGAGCTGGCCTTCCTGGGCGTTCGGGCCTGCGAGATCGCCGCACTCGGCGTCCAGGACCGCGTATTCCTGGGCGGCCAGTTCACCGACGAGGACTTCAGGGCTCGCCGCAAAGCGGCGCTGATCGTGGCGGTCCAGTGCACCACGGCCGCGAGCACATGCTTCTGCTCGTCCATGGGCACCGGCCCTGAGGTTCGCGGCGGCTACGACATCCTCCTGACCGAGATCGAGGACGGTTTCGTGATCCAGGCCGGATCGCCGGCCGGGTCCGGCATCGTGGCCCAGCTACCGACGCGCCGCCCGACCCACGCCGAGGTCGGCGCCGCGGTGGACATCGTCGAGGAGGTTCGTACCGCTCTGGGCGAGCCGCTGCCGATGACCGGCATCGACGAGCGCCTCAAGCATCAGCTCGACAATCCACGCTGGGCAGTCGTGGCCGAGCGCTGCGTCGAGTGCGGCAACTGCACGATGGCCTGTCCGACCTGCTTCTGCACCTTCACCGCGGAGCAATCCGACATGGAGGGCCGGTCCAGCGTCACGGAACGGACCTGGGATTCCTGCTTCGACCTCAACTTCGCGAGGGTGGCCGGCGGGGACTTCCGGGCCCGCCCCCGCGACCGCTACCGGCAATGGCTGACTCACAAGTTCTCATCCTGGATGGACCAGTTCGGCAGCTTCGGCTGCGTGGGCTGCGGCCGCTGCATCACCTGGTGCCCGGTAGAAATCGATGTCCGGGAGGAGCTGGCGGCGATCGCCCCGGTAATCCAACCAATCGATCGACCAGTTGCCGTCGAGCCTGTCGCGGCCAGCCCGGGCGCCTATTCGATCGCTCGGCTGGCGTCCATCAAGGAAGAGACCGCCGACACGGCGACCCTGTCGCTCACGGATCTCGACCCGGCATTCCTGTCAGGGCGCCCGGGCCAATTCGTCATGGTCGCCCTGCCGGCGTTCCCGGCGGTGCCGATCTCCATCTCGCGCTTCCGGTCCAACGGCATCGATCTGACGATTCGCGCCGTCGGCCCCACCAGCACTGCCCTTCAGAACCTCCACCCCGGCGCCAGGATCGGCGTACGCGGGCCTCTGGGCACGTTCTGGCCCGTCGAGGACGCGTACGGGCGTCATGCCGTGGTCGTGGCCGGAGGCGTGGGCCTGGCCCCGTTGCGCGGGCTCGTGGACGCTCTGGCCGCGAGCCACGACCGCTTCGAGTCGGTGTCGCTCTACTACGGATCGCGGACGCCCGAGGACCAGCTGTTCCGTGACGATCTGGCGGCCTGGGCGGCCACCAAGGCCGTGGACGTGTCCGTGACCGTCGATCGCGCCGGGCCCGACTGGAAGGGCCGGGTCGGCGTGGTCACGACCCTCTTCGACATGATGGATTGCGACTGCTCCAGGACGACCGCGTTCGTCGTCGGGCCGGAGCGGATGATGCAGGCCTCCGTCCAGTCGCTCATCTCCAAGGGCGTGCCGCCCGAGAAGATCAACGTCTCGATGGAGCGCCACATGGAGTGCGGCATCGGCCTGTGCGGCCACTGCCAGACCGGGCCCTTCTTCGTCTGCAAGGACGGGCCGGTGTTCAATCTGATGGAGCTCGGCGACATGTACGTCCGGGAGGGCATCTGATGGCATCGACCGGGCGAGCCTCCAGACCGCGCGTCGCCGTGGCCAAATTCGCGTCCTGCGACGGCTGCCAGCTGAGCCTGCTTGACCTCGAAGAGCAGCTGCTGGAGATCGTCACCCGCTTCGACGTCGTCGAATTCCCGGAGGCCACGTCCCGCCACTCCCCCGGCCCCTACGACGTTGTCTTCGTAGAGGGCTCGATCAGCGCTCCGGAGCACCTCGACCAGGTCAAGTCCCTACGCCAGCAAGCGCGGGTGCTGGTCACGATCGGGGCCTGCGCTACCGCCGGCGGCATCCAGGCAATCCGGAACTGGTCCGATCACGACGAGTTCCGGTCAGCCGTGTACGAGCATCCCGAGTGGATCGAGTCGCTGGCGACGGCCACGGCCGTGTCCGATCACGTGAAGGTGGACGCGGAGCTGCGTGGCTGCCCGATCGACGGCGGCCAGCTGCTCGAACTGCTGACGGCGGTGTTGGTCGGACGGCGTCCCCAGATCCGCGAGGAAGCTGTCTGCCGCGAGTGCAAGCGCAAGGGCATCGTGTGCCTGGTCGTGGCCGGCGGTGAAGCCTGCATGGGCCCGGTCACGGCATCCGGCTGCGGGGCCCTGTGCCCCAGCTACGGCCGCGGCTGCTACGGCTGTTTTGGCCCGCGAACCGGAGCCAACGCCAGGAGCTGGAGCGCGGGGCTGCTGCGCTCGGGCCGCCCGCCGGAGGAAGTCTGGCGCCTATTCGCCGGCTTCACCGGCTACGCGGAGCCGTTCCGCGCCGTCATCACGGAGCTGGGCAAGAGCAAGGGGTAGCCTGGCGGAGCGGGCGCCCGCGGCGTTCGAGCCGGACTACGGCTCAATGGTCAGCCTCTCGAGCCGCCTGCACCGTTCGCGAGTTCGGCGGCTATCGCGTCCGCCCAAGCTTCGATGGCCGGCCAGTCGCGGAAATCCCCGTCCGGCATCGCGTCTCTCGCGGCCGGCATGAGCTTCATGAATCGCTCCATGACCCCGATCGGCTTGGCGCTCCGGTCCCAGGCCCCGAAGAAGACGCGGTGGTCGCGCGGGTTCAGCTTCCGTCGCAGTTCGTCGAGCTCCCTCGGCCCGGACACCGAAACGTCCAGCTTGTCGCGGCCCTTCTCGTCAAGCGGCTCCGATCCGACCGGGCCGCTGCTGAACAACCAGACCGGCCGGCCGGCCAGGGCCGCACGGTTTCGCTCGGCGAACGCATTCGCGTCCTTCATCCAGTGGAACATGTAGAGCGAACTACCTAGCACGACCGCGTCGTACGCCTTGGCGTCGCGCACGGCGCCGACCGGCAGGGCCTCGGCCGCCAGCCCCCGGGAGGACAGTCGCGCCGCGATCCGCTCCGCGATCCCTCGCGTCGAGCCGTGCTTGCTCGCATAGGCCACCGGCACCGCCATGTGTTGACACCTCCGGGTCGAGTGTGCGCCGAACCGCCGCCTCGCCGAATCTAGCCTCCTGAGGAGCAGCCCGACCATCCGGCCAGCCCCAGTACGAGGTGGTGTCGGCGGGAGCGGTGGCCACGTCGACCGGGTACCATCGGCGGCAATGCGCACCATCTTCTTCGACTGGGACGGCACGATCGTCGATTCGATGGGCGCGCTATTCGAGACGACCCGTGCGACCTGTGCCCATCTGGGCCTGCCTTTCGATCAGGAAATCTTCCGGCGCACCTTCTCGCCGAACTGGCGGCTCAAGTACCGCGCCCTCGGAGTCCCCGACGACCGGACCGATGAGGCAATAGAGATCTGGCGGACGACGTTCCGACCGGACGAAATGCAGCCGTTCCCGGGTGCTCGCGACGCACTCGAGCGGCTTTTCGCGGCCGGCCATCGACTGGGCCTGGTATCCAGCGGCGATCGGTCCGAGATCGAGCCTCAACTGGCCCGGATCGGCGTCGACGCTCTTCTGGAGGTGCGTGTTTACGGCAATGACACCGCCGTGGGCAAACCCGACCCCCAGCCGCTGCGACTCGCCCTGGCCCGAGCAGCAGCCAGCCGACCGGAGGATGCCATCTACGTCGGCGATGCCCTTGACGACATGCGCATGGCCGCGGCGGCCTCAGTTCGGGGTGTCGGGATCGTCTCGATGCTGGCGACGGAGGAGGATCTCATTGCGGCCGGCGCCATTGAAGCTGCCGACTCCGTGGCCGAGTGGACGGGGCGGTTCCTGGCCGCGTCGGCCGGAGGCGCCTGATCTCCGGCTACCGATCCCGGGCCGTCCGCGTCAGGATTTCGGTATGAGCGGACTCGGGTGGCGTGGCGTCGCTCGTCTCGCTCAGAGCCGCGGTGCAGCTCGGCCACGCGGCCCTCGAAACCGCCCCACCGGCGAACCGTCGCTGGCGCGACCGAATCGACGGCGTGTGCCTGAGCCTGCCGACGGTCGTCAGCTGGCGTGGCTTCGAACGGGTTCTCCCTGGACCTCAGCCCGCGCGAAGCCGCGACCGCGGGCGTCGACCGCGCGGTACTGCCTCGGACCCAACCTCAGCGAGGGAGGGCGTGCTCCTCGAGCGGCGCGTCCCAGTGAGCCTCGAGCAACTCGAAACGCCGTTGCTCCTCGCGCTCGAGCTTCTCGTTGTCGGGGTACAGGCGTGCCTTCAGGGCCGGATCCGTGTGCTCCTCCATCGCCGCCCAGTCGCGGTAAGTAATCGTGACTTCGAACGTCCAGTCCTGGCGGCCGTCGCCATGGAACCGGGGCTCGTACGCCCGGACGTCCAGGTAGCGGCCGGATTGGAGCCCGGCCCGCAGCAGCGGCCAGTGGTTCCGCTCGAACAGGGCCACGAACTCGTCCTGGAAACCCCAGCGGATCTTGTAGAAGTACTGGACAGTCACGGGCTTCGCGGAACCGGCCATGATTACCTCCCTTGCCCGGCTGGCCTGTGGCGTCGATGCGACGCCTTGCGTGGTCAGCGCACTCGGCTGAATTGTGAGGCACGGGGTCCGATGCTGCGATGGGCCGGACCGGCCGCGTGAGCTGCCGCGAATCTGGACTGATGCACACCACGTGAGCGGCAGACGAGTTCGAACTGGTCCGCCGCCTTGTCCAGGACCTCCGCGACGGCCCGATTGACCGAACCCACGCTCGGGCAGATGCCGCCCAGGGCCCTGACTGGGTCACTTCCGCCGAGGCGGGCGGGCATTTCTTGAATTGCGCTCACCGATCCGCCGTTCGGCACAGCCGCCGGGTGTCCGTCGGCCCTCCCCGGCCGAGCCGGCCCCACCCATTCTTCCGGCATGACGAACCGTCTCTCCAGCCCCCGCGACGAGTCCGCGGCCGACCGCTCCCAACTCCAGCAGCGCATCGAAGGCCTGGACGGCGGCCACGCTGCCGCCCCGCAACTCGGCTTCATGCTCGCCGGCGCCCAGTGGCGGGACTCGTGGCTGCACGGTTTTCGCAGCCTCTACCTGGTGATGGAGGTCATCCTTCTGGGCCTGGCGGGCGGCCTGCTCGTTTCGATCCTCACCCTGGAAGTAAGCCGTGCCTGGGTGCCGGCCGCGCTCCTCATCGTCGATGCCACCGGCAGCCTGCTGCTGCTGATGCGGATGCGCCGTGCGGCCATAAACCTGGGCGACGACGTCCGCTTCTGGCATCGCGAGATCGTTCGAGCCGAGCGCGAACTGCCGCCGCAGCGCCGCGTCTTCACCCGCTTCAAGCTGCTCCAGCGCTCGCGGGCCTACTCTGACACGGACGAACTGGCGACGATCGCCCTCTCGCCGGAGGGCCTGGACGAGGCCGCGCTCGATCGCCTGATCGAGCGGTTCAGCCCAACTCGTCGCCTCATCGAGAACCGTGTCCCGGCACTGATCGCGGTCCTGTGGGTGTCGTGGGCGATCGCCGGGGTCGGGGCGTTGTTCCTGCGCCTGAGCCACGTCATCGCCTAGTCCGGGGCTAGTCCGGCTGATCTACCCTGTCCGTCGAATGCTCGGCCAGTGACTCGGTGGCCGCCGCGCAGGTGCTGCGTATGGCGTCCGCCAGCCGGCCGATCGGGTTGACCTTCGCTCGACCCACGGCCACCGACACGGTCGCCCGCCGGATGCCCAACCGTTCGGCCACCTCGGCCTGGCGCAAACCTTCTATCAGCGACATGCGGCCCACGACCCTCTGGTGCGCGGTCAGGCCGTCGAGGAGATCCGCCAGCGCTGGCGTCATCCCCGCCAGCAGCGCATCGGCCGCGCTGTAGCCGGTCCGAATAACGAGCCTCTCGCGGGCCGCCCGCGCCGCCTCCATCGCCTCGCGCGCCGCCAGGAGCGCGCCGCCCGTTCGTTCCGTCGCCGGTCCCTCTCCCGGATCGACCAGGCCCCAGAGGCACACCCACCGGACGGGCCGCGCGTCCGACCTCAATGCGGACCGAAGGATCGCCACGAGCGGATCGGCGTCGGGGGCGAGAAGACCCTGGACCTCGTCGCCCTTGGCAAAAGCGAACGGCGCCAGCTTCCGGTCGCCGTAGGCTTCGTTGAGATCGGTGACGGTCTGCCGCAGCCAGGCCGCCGTCTCGACGCGCGCCTTGCGCGAGTCGATCGCGTCGCCGAGTACGACTAGGGCGGCGGTCTCCTCCACGCGGCGCACACTAGCACGGTAGGCGGTAGCCCTCAATGGCTAATACGCTGCGAATAGCCGTAATCGGCTACCGGTGCGGGGCCTGCCGGCTGCCTGCCCGCTGGCAGGCCCGAGTCGCGTCGTGCGACGCCTCCGATGGCGTATCTGAACGGCGCCCCGAGCCGCTATCCTCTAGCCCGTGACCTCATTGCAGGGCGGCCCGACCGGCACCGGCGCCGCCATCCCACGGAACCCCGGCCGCCGCGATCTCGGCATGCGGGCAACCATGATCTTCCCCAACAAGGAGATCGTGGAGCGCTTCTACGTCCCCCTCATCTACACCGCCTGCCGGACCTGCTATTCGGAGCTTGCGCCGGAAGAGATCTTCGAACGGGCCGCGGACGGGCGCATCGCCGTCGAGAAGCAGCGCGAGCTGATCGGCCGGGTGATCGAATCCGGTCACGGTTCCACGATCGAGCACGTGGTGTTCACGTTCGCTATCACCGGCGTAAGCAGGACTCTGAGCCACCAGCTGGTCCGCCACCGCGCCGGCGTGTCGTTCGACCAGCAGAGCCAGCGCTATGTCTCTTTCAAGAAGGGCGTCTCGACCATGCTCCCGGCCTCGATAGCCGATGCGGACGAGAACCTGCGGGAGCGATACGACGGCCAGGTCGAAGGCGCGCTCGATCTGTACTCGGAGCTGCTCGAGGCCGGCATCCCGGGAGAGGACGCGCGCTTCGTGTTCCCGAACGCCACCCGGACGAACCTGGTCATGACGGCCAATCTTCGGGCCCTGATCCACATGTCCGGCCTGCGGCTCTGCACGATGGCCCAGTGGGAGATCCGGCGCCTGTTCCAGCTGATCCGCCACGAGGTCTTTTCGGTCAGCCCATTTCTGGGCAGCTTCCTGGCTCCAAAGTGCGTCGCCCTGGGCTACTGCGACGAGGCCGGTAATCGAGACGAGCACTGCCCGATCCGGCCCCACAAGGACAACGTTCTGCGGGCCTGGGCGGACAAAGCGGCAGGCGAAAGAGGCCATTCAAATGAAGGCCGGAAGCCCTGACATCCGCTTGACTCGCCGTCAACACCGCTCTGCAGGGAGTACCTATTCCGGGGTACGGAAGGGCGAGCAGTACTGGTACCTCCAGCGGGGTGCTCGCCCGACGAGTCCGCGCCCATCATTCCCGGTAGTCTCTCGCCCGTCGGGGCGGGATGGTGATAACGGGCTGGCTTGTGCCGAGCCGTCGGGTAAACGGGCCGGCCGCCGGGGCAGTCGGGCGACCTCGCAGCAATCGTCTTCCGAAGGGCGCGTGGCCAGACCAGGGAGATCAACGTGACTGAATCGGCGGCGAATCATCCGAACCAATTCCTGGCCGACCTGACCGCGGCAATGCGCACCACCGCCGAAACCGCGCAGCAGACGACGCTCGAGCAATGCCAGCTGGACGCCAAGGCGTACGTCGAGGGCCTTCACGCTCACACGGAAGCCGAAGAACAGGCCATCCGGAAGGCCGCCGACGACGACTTGAGCACGATCCGCGAGCGGTCCAAGGCTCGTGTGGAGCGGATCCGCCAGGAGACCGACCAGCGCATCGCCCAGCGCCGGGAGCTCCTCGATCAGGAACTACAGGAGTACAACTCCGCCATCGAACTCGAGATCGAAAGAGTCCAGCAGCGCGTGGCCGCCTTCGAGCAAGAGGTCGGGCAGTTCTTCGAGCAGCTCCTCCAGGGCGGCGACCCCACGGTCTTCGCCACGATGGCCTCGCAGGTGCCGGATCCGCCGGTTTTCCAGGAGCTCGACCGCCAGGCGCTCGCCAGCGAACTGCGGTCCAAGCGCGATGGCGCCACGCAAGCCGAGGCGGCAGCCTCAGGCAACAATGGCAGCGACGGCACCGGCGAACAGCTGCCGGATTTCTGGTGGCTCGACTCCCCTGCCAAGCTCGCGGCGCAAACGAAACCCGAGGGCGAAGCCTGATTCCTCGCCCGCCTGCCGCCCGGAGGCCGGCCCGACCATGACCCAGTCGCCCCCAGGCCGCTTTCGCTCCTCAGCGGTCGGGATTCGCAGGGGGTCTTGCCATGAGGATGCACAATGGCCGGTACGGCTCGCACCCAGCCGGTACGGAAGGGCGGTTGGTCCTGGTACCTCCAGCGGGGTGCTTGCCGACAACGCCCAGCCCATGATTCCAATGCGCGAAACTCTTCGCTATCGATGCTCGGGGATCGCGGCATGAGAAGTTGCGCTCCGGGACGTTAGTGGAAGCACCGGCGAGAACCGCGGGCTAGTATCGTGATCGGGTCCTGGGCGTTCGTTCCAGGATCCAGACAACAACGGGGAGATGAGCGTGAACGAAGCGGCCGCGCGTCATCCGAACCGATTTCTGGCGGACCTCACGCAAGCTATGCGTTCGACCGCCGAGACGGCGCGGCAGGCGACCATCGATCAGTGCCACGCGGACGCGAAGGCGTACGTGGAGAAGCTCCACGCCCGAACGGACGATGAGGCTGCTTCTCTGCGGAAGAGCGCCGAAGCGGACGTGAGCGCGATCCGCGAGTGGTCCAAGGCTGAAATCGAGCGCATTCGCGTGGAGACGGAGCAACGCATCGCCCGGCGCCGCGAATTGCTTGAGCAGGAGCTCCAGGAGTACAACGCTTCCGTCGAACTGGAGATCGAGCGGGTCGACAAGCGCGTCGGCGGGTTCGAAGAAGAGGTTGCCCAGTTCTTCGAGCAGCTGCTCCAGGAAGCCGATCCGACGATCTTCGCCAGCAAGGCGGCCCAGATGCCGGATCCGCCCGAATTCGACGCGGAAAGCCAGCCCGAATTCACGACGGAGATCAAGGCGCGCCGCGAAGAGATCATCCGGTCCGAAGATCTGCTCGGGACCCAAGAAGCGCCTATGTCCGCGCCTCCCACCCGAACCAGGGCGGAACCCGCACCCGCTGCCGACGAGGAGGCCGCTCCGGCCGCTCCGGCGCCGGCTCCCAAGGTGGTGGTCGAAGTCACCGCCTCGACCCAGGTCGTTGTCGTGGGCCTCGTCAGCGTGGCCAGCATCGCCAACTTCAAGCGCCAGCTCGGCCGTCTCCCGGGCGTCAAGAGCGTAGGGGTATCGTCCGGTCCAGACGGAGAATTCATCTTCACGGTGGGCCACGGCCCGGAAGTGGCCCTCAATACCCTTATCCCAACACTACCTGCCTTCCAGGCCCGGGTCGTTTCCGAGCATGACGGAATGCTCAACGTTTCCGCCCACGATCCGGAGGCTGAGGGTTAGACTAGCCGCCTAAACCTTGCTTCTCACCTAACAGGGAGAGCCAGACAGTGTCCCGGTCAGCAGTCGCAGTAGCTCTACCGCCCGCGGAGTTGACGGCTGTCAGCGCCCAGCTTACGGAGGCGGGGTACGAGGTCGTGCCCGTCGCGACTGCGGACGAGCTGGAAGCCCTGCTGAACCTGCGCAGCGACATCGGCGTCGCGATCCTCGACAGCGAGTACGACTTCGACAAGACCATCGAGATGTACGGGTTGCTGCACGAGGACGGCCGCAACATTCCGGCCTTGATGGTCGTGTCGGCCAAGGCCCTGGACCGCATGGGGCTGGCCGGCCGGGCCCGAGTCAGCGACGAGTACTTCACGCGACCCTACTCCGCGGACTCTTTGCGCTGGCGTGTCGAGGCGATGCTGATCCGAGCCGAGGTGCCCACCGAAGACTCGACGGGTGCCCTGATCGAAAACTCCGGCCAGATCGGCGGCCAGATCGGCGGCCAGATCGGCGGCCAGATCGGCGGCCAGATCGGCGGCCAGATCGGCGCGGCGCCCGAGTCGATGGCTGCTCCAACGTCTTCATACACACCCGCGCCGGCGCCGACGTACGCGCCCGCGCCCGCGCCAACGTACGAAGCTCCCGGATATCAGTCCTACGGGGCCCCGGCCGCCGAGGAGCACCGCGGCCAGATCGTGATCGTCTTCAACCCCAAGGGCGGCGTCGGCAAGACGACGATCGCAGTCAACATCGCCTCGATGCTGGGTATTCGCAAGGGTCAGCGCGTGCTGCTCGTGGACTGCGACACGGTCACCGGCCACGTGGCGTCGTCACTGGGCATGGAGCGTGTCCGCTCCGTTGCCGACGCCTGGACAGAGGACCTGCAGACGGGCGTCGCCGAGACGTTCTCCGAGATCGCCAGCCAGCACCAGAGCGGCGTGGCCGTCCTCGTCATGGCGGAGTCGCCCCTCCACACCGAGATCCTGGAGCCACGCCGCGTTGCGGAGGCCATCACCGCGGCTCGCCAGGCCTACGACTGGGTCGTCGTGGACATGCACCCGGACTACGGGCCGCTCAACCAGGTCATCTTCGAGCGGGCCGACCGGATCCTGGTTCCGGTTACGCCCGACGTGCCGGCCATTCGCGCGGCCGTCCAGTTCCGCGAAGTGGCGGTCGAACTGAACATCCGCGATCGTCTGGCCATGCTGGTCAACCGGGCCAACAGCGGTGTCTCCGTGGCCGACATGGAGCGGACCGTGGGCATGCCGGCGCTGGCCGAGATCCGTTCCGCTGGCATGCTGTTCGTCCGGGCCGCCAACGAAGGCCGTTCGGCGGTGGAACGGTTCCCCAAAGAAAAGGTCATCGACGACTTCGAGGGGCTCGCGGACCGGCTGATCGCGACCGCCGATCACAGCGCCGCCCGAACGGGCACGGGCTTCATCGGCACGTTCAGTCACATCAGCAACACTTCGGTTCGCGCCTCCTAGCCGTCCGGCCCGAGGCCCGCGCAGCCAATCGCCCGTCGCGCCGCCGGCGCCGTCAGCCTCGCCGGGTCTTTGCCGCGGACGCAGCCGTCAGCGCCGGCATCTCCATCCCCTGCCGCGCGAAACCGGCCAGGATGCGCTTGCGCAGCTCGCCGGCCACGGCCCACTGCTGACCGGGCGCGACCTTCACCTGGACGAGCAGCGTGTAGCCGAGATCGCCGAGGTCTCCAACTCTATCGACGTGCGGCGTCTCCAGGATCCGGTGCTCCCATTCCGCCTCCGACGCCATCTGCCGCCCCGCCTCGTCGACGCTCTCCCAGGCCATCTTGACGTCCGTGCCGTACGCGACCGGGACGCTGAGATTGACCCTCGACCAGAGCCTGGTCTGATTGGAGGCGATGGTGATCTGGCCGTTGGGCACCGTGTGGAGCGTGCCCTCAACGTCACGCAGCGTCGTCCGCCGCAACGTGAGGTCCTCAACCGTGCCCGAGATGCCCGCGATTGTGATCACATCGCCGATCGAGTACTGGTTCTCCATCAGGATCAGGGAACCGTTCAGGTAGTCACGCACCAGGTTCTGAGTGCCCAGGCCAACCGCGATGCCGACGATGCCCAGGCCGGCCACGGCCGGACCGATGTCGAGGGCGAACACGGTCTGGAGAATCATCAGGATGGCGATCCCGCCCACGAAGAACCGAACGACATTGACGACGAGCGCCTCGATCGTGTCCTGCCGCTTCTTGATCTCAGCTGCCGTCAGCCCGGCCGAATGGCCACCTGGGCCCGCCCCGCTTTCCAGCCCCTCGCGCCCGATGAGCGGCCGCAGGACGCCCCTGACCAGAACGTGAGTAAGGCGGATCAGCAGGTATGAGCCAATCAGGATCGCCAGCACCGCCAGGACGGGCCGAACGTAGGGGCCCAGCGGCCACGAATCCCCGCCCCATGGCGGGGTCAGGTTGAGAACGAGGTCTGCCATGGTCGATAGCCTAGCGTGCCGGAGGCGCCCAGGAGAGTCGCACGGACTCGTCACCCAGCGGAAAGCGTGAAACGGCCCCCGGGAGGGGGACCGGGGGCCGTAAAGGACTCTTCCAAGTTGGGGGCCAAGGGGCCGGCCCCGACAGCGTTCTAGATCTGGGCGGCGACTCCGCCGATGCGTTCGGTGATCACGGCCGCCGCGTCACGGGCGCGCTCGACGAGTTCGGGGACGCGACTGGGCAGGATCCTGTTGCCGGAAGCCCGGATCTCCAGAGCCGCCACGACCGATGACCGCTGGTCGAATACAGGCACGGCCACGGCGTTGACCGAAGGCTCGAACTCGCCGAAGGCGGTCGCGAAGCCGCGCTTGCGGACTCGGGCCAGTTCCTCCAGCAAGAGATCCACGCGAACGATGCTGTGCGACGTATACGGCGTGAACCCGACCTTGGAGAGCCGGATGACCTCGCGCTCCGCCTGGCTGGCAAGCAAGACCTTACCCGGCGCCGTGGCGTGAAGCGGCAAGTTGCGGCCGGAGCGGTCGCGGCTCATGCCGGAGGCGTCCGAATAGGCGATCGTCAAGGCGGTGTCGCCCTCGAGGATCTCGAGGGTGGTCGTCTCTTTGACGCCCCGGGCCAGGGTTTCCAGCTCCGGCATCGCGATGGACCGGATATCGAGGGTGCGCTCGGCATGTCCGCCGAGCCTGACGACGGCAAGACCGAGCCGGTACTTGCCGGAATCGTCGTCCTGCTCCACCAGGCCGCGCTTCTGAAGGGTGGCCAGCAGCCGCGAAGCTGTGGACTTGTGGAGCCCGAGGCGCCGGGCCAGTTCAGTGACTCCGGCCTCCCCCTGCGACTCCCCCAACGCGATCAGGAGCGAGGCTGCCCGATCGACCGATCGAACTGCATTCCCGTCGAGAACCACTTCCAAACTCCTCACAGGCCTTTGGCCGCGCTACCGGCGGTGCCCTGGGGTCCCGTCCGGCCGCCCGCGCTCCGAGCCCAACCGGAGCGAATCGCCGATGTCCTACCTGCGTTACTACCCGGACCGTCCATCCGGTCTACCCGTTGATCCGTACCGCTTGCCGGAATGTCCGTCCCGAGGAGCGGTACGGGCGTAATCTTTACATAGTTACTCAGGATTAGTCAACCCTTCCGGGTAGGCGAATTAGGGCGATTTGGACCCCGTACTGCAGTCCATGAAACGCGATGGCGCCTCAAGATCGCGTGTCAAGGCTCGTCGATGTGATTCGAAACTGTTGCAGCTGGGAGGCGTTGTATGGGGTTGCGTGCTGTCGAGGGCGGTAGCGTGCCCAGCCGTCCAAGCGATGTCGTCTCGGCAGCCCTTCCGGCCCCCGCTCGTCGTACCATCGGCTGGTCAAAGTCAGCACACGGTATCGCCCAATGACGGGTCGGCCCACTTCGGATCGAGGACAGGCCTGGCTCGCGGCCGAACCCGACGAACCGGGCGCGGCGCGACCGCTTCCGCCCGATGGCTCGGCAGCCGTGCGATCGCAATTCCCTGCCCTGGCCCGCATGGCCGGGGATCGACAGTACGTGTACCTCGACGGGCCCGGCGGGACGCAGGTGCCGAGACGGGCGATCGAGGCCATGGCGGCCTATCTGGAACGGTGCAACGCCAACCACGAGGGCGCCTTTCCAACTAGCTGGGAGAGCGACGCCATAGTGGCCGAGGCGCACTTGACCGCGGCCGATTTCCTGGGCGCCTCCAGCGGAGCCGAGATCGTCTTCGGCCCGAACATGACAACCCTGACCTACGCCATGAGCAGGGCGATCGGGCGAAGCCCGGCTCGGGGCGACGAGATCGTCATCACACGCATGGACCACGACGCCAACGTCGCGCCCTGGCTCGCCCTCGAGGAGGAGCGCGGGCTCAAGGTGCGATGGGTGGACATGCGGCCCGATGACTGCACGCTCGACATGCGCGGGCTCGAGGCGGTGCTGAGCCCCCGAACCAGGCTGGTCGCGATCGGTATGGCCTCGAACGCGGTGGGGACCGTTAACCCGGTCGCCCAGATCGTGGAGATGGCCCACTCGGTGGGCGCCCTCACTTACGTCGACGCGGTCCACGCCGCGCCCCACCTGGCCATCGACGTCACGGCCCTCGAGACCGACTTCCTGGTGTGCTCCCCCTACAAGTTCTTCGGGCCGCACCTGGGGCTGCTGTACGGGCGGCGCGAGCTGCTCGAGCGCCTGGACGCATACAAGGTGCGGCCGGCCACGGACCAGCTGCCGGGGAAGTGGGAGACCGGTACGCCGTCCGGGGAGGCGCTGGCGGGACTGCTCGGGACGTTCGACTACCTGGAATGGCTGGGGCGGACCTGGGGCGGAGCCGCAGCGGCCACGACCGCCGCCGCCGCCAGTGGCGCGGCCTCGGGGAGCGGCGTGGGGGCCCGACGGGCGGCGTTTCGAGCGGCCATGGACGTCATCGCCGCCACCGAGCGCGAACTGGCCCGGCGGGCGCTGACTGCGTTGGGCGATGTGCCGGGCCTACGGCTTCGGGGCATCGCGGATCCCGGGCGGATGCGCGAACGCGTCCCGACCTTCGCCTTCACGCTGGACGGCCACTCCCCTCGCCACGTGGCCACGGAGCTGGGCCGGCGCGGCATCGCCGTCTGGGACGGGGACTACTACGCCTATGAGTTGATCCGGTCGCTGGGCCTGGCCGAATCTGGAGGCATGGTCCGGGTGGGACTCGTTCACTACAACACCGCCGCCGAGATCGACCGGCTGGTCGATGCGTTGGGCGAAATCGCTAGCATCGGCAGCGCCGGAAAGGACAGCGAATGACGTCGGACTTCTTCGAAGCCATCGGCAGGGGCGACCAGCAGGCGGCGGAGTCGGCTCTGGCGGCGGACGCGGGCCTGCTCAGCTCCCACGACCAGGCCGGACGGACGCCGGTCCTGGCCGCCGCCTACGCCGGCCATCCGCGGCTGGCCGAGCGCCTCGCCGGCCACGTCGGGTCCCAGAACCTGGGCTTCTTCGACGCCGCGGCGGCCGGCGACGCCAGGGCCGTGCAGTTGAACCTGGATTCTGGCTTCGAGATCAACGACCGGGCGGCCGACGGCTACACGGGCCTCCACATTGCCGCCTTCTTCGGTCGTCTGGAAGTCGCGCGACTGCTACTCAGTCGCGGGGCGGATCCGAACGCCGTCTCCCAGAACGAAGCCCGAGCGACGCCCCTGCACAGCGCCGTGGCCGGCCGCCACCGCGACACGGCGGCGCTTCTCATCGCCCTGGGCTCCTCGGCCAACGCCGTTCAGAAGGGCGGCTGGACGCCCCTCCACGGGGCCTCGAAGAACGGCGACGAGAGCACCGTGGACCTGCTGCTGCTCCGCGGCGCTGACCCAACGCGACCCGCGGACGACGGCAAGACCCCGATAGACCTGGCCGAGGAGGCGGGTTACGCCGCCCTGGCCGAGATGCTCAAGGAATCGGTCCGGGACTGAGGCCGGCGGGCTGCCCTTACTTGGCCCCGAGCCAGCCCGGCAACTCCCGCGAGAGAGTGGCCAGCGGCAACGTCCCGTGGCCCAGGACCGCGTCGTGGAAGGCGCGCAGGTCGAAGGCGGCGCCGAGCCGGGCGGCCGCCTGGCGCCTCAACCGCTCGATCTCGCGCTGACCTACCTTGTAGGTGAGGGCCTGGGCCGGCATGCAGATGTAGCGGTCCGTCTCGATGATCGCGTTGGTGTCGGACAACCCCGCGGCCTTGAGCTGGGCGATCGAACGCTCGCGCGACCAGTGGAAGGCGTGCAGGCCCGTATCAACTACGAGGCGAGCGGCCCGCCAGGCCTGACCGTCCAGCATGCCCATCCGCTCGACGTCGTCCAGGTAGAGACCCATCTCGTCGGCCAACCGCTCGGAGTACAGGCCCCAGCCTTCGACGTAGGCCATGCCCGCTATTCGGGCGCCCATTCGTCTGAAGGCGTTGAGGCTCGTCATCTCGGTCTGAAGGGCGATCTGGAAGTGATGGCCCGGAACCGCCTCGTGGAAGCTGGTGCTGGCCAGGCTCATGAAGGTGCGGCTGGGCAGGTCGAAGGTGTTCACGTAGTAGACGCCCGGCCGGCTGCCGTCGACCGCGGGCGGGAAGTAGAAGGCCGCGGGAGAGTCCGCCTCCTTGAACGGCTCGACGGCTCGGACCTCGACACCTGCCTTGGGCAGCCGGCCAAAGTAGCGCGGCGATTCGGCGAGGGCGCGCTCGATCTGACCGCGGGCGCGCGCCAGCAGGTCTTCTCGAGTTCCCGGAACTGCGCCCGGCGCCGACTCGAACCTCGCTCGGGCCGCGACGGTGTCGTCTCCGAGGCCGACCGAACGACTGATCCTGCACCGTTCTTCTTCGATGGAGGCGAGCTCCTCGAGGCCGATGCGGTGCAGCTCGGCAGGATCGAGGTCCAGTGACGTCCAGGCCCGCACCTGAGTGCGGTAGAGGGCCTCGCCGTCGGGCGCGGACCACAGACCCGGCTCCTCTCGCGAAGCCGCTTCATAGGCGCCTCGCAGTGCTTCGAGGAAAGCCTGGTCGGCCGGGCGGACGTATCGACGGACCGCCTCCGCCAAACGTTCGCGATCGGCGGGGGACGGGACGGGCGCGCCCACGACGATGGGCGACTCCTCGTCTGTAAGAGCGAGCATCCGCTCGAGCTGGCCGATGACGCGCGCGGTAACGATCCGAGCGGCGGTCAGGCCGGACGCCAGCCCTTCACGGGTCAGCTCGGCGATCTCGCCCATGAACCTCGGGTAGTCCGCCAGGCGGCTCAGAAACTGCTCGAAGCGCTCGGGCGTATCCATGCGCTGGAACGTCGCGAGCAGCGGCAGCAGGGTCTGCGGCCCGTCCATCTGGTCGACGGCCTTGAGAGTGTCGATGCGCTGGTCCAGCTGCTCGAGCTCGCTGCGGCACACTACCCGCATAACGTCCAGCGTGATCGGGTCTTCGGGATCCAGCGCGACCGCTCCGCCGTGCTCGACGGCCGCGGCCGTCGTCGCCGACTCGATCTCGTCCGCCTCCTGAAGGGTCCGCCGGTACAGCGACCGAGCCGCTTCGCGGCCGGCGGGTCCAGGATCGTCCAGGTGGTCGGCGCCCTCCTCGAAGCCAAGCAAGGTCGCGGTGATCGGCGACAACTCCAGCAGCCCGTTCCAGAAGCGCTCCGCCAGTGCATCCACGGACCCTGCGCCACTGCCGATCTCGCTCACGGACGACCTCCGGGGACCGCGGCCGCCGGTTCGCTACGGGCCCGGCAGGGCCGCCACGGCTAGGTTAGCGTCTCCGCGGCCGGAGGCTCGTCGTCTTCGATCTCGACTTCCGCCGGCCGTCCCACCGGAGCGGCCGCTTCGTCGAATTCGACGCCTCCGGCGATCTTGTCCCCGGCACCGCCGTCCTGGGCCGGCTCGGCGGCGGGTCCCTCGTCTCCGGCCGGCTCGAGGGCCTCGGCCGGCTCGAGGGCCTCGGCCGGCGCGACGGCTTCGGCCGCTTCTTGCGTCGCGGGCGGATCGTCGAGCCCGAGGTAGGGCTCGAGATCCGCGAGCGCGACATCCTCTCGGGCGGCGAACGCGGCCAGGCGATCCCAGCGTATGACATGCCAGTTGCGCTCACGGAAGGCCGTCCGCAGAACCGGCGAGTGGGCCAGCTTGTAGCGCACGAGGCTCACCCGCTCCGGCGGGATGACCAGGAAACGGACGACGCGATCGTCCGGCGGGAAGCGACTGTGGCGCGTCAAGATGGGGTCGCCGAGCATGGCCGTCCACTCCACCTCGAAGAGATAAGCGGCGCTATGGCGGGCGTACCAGGCGCAGTCGACCCGCTCCAGCTCGTCCGACGGCCCCCAGGCGATGGCGCCCGGATCGGCTTCCGCCTCGTCCGCGTCCAGCCACTCGGCCAGGGCATGGCCAGCCACGCGGCGCGACTGCTGGCGCCGGCCGATCCAGACCCGGGCCCCGAGCCGGTGGCCGAGCTCGGCGACAACGGAGATGACCGCGTCGTGGTCGGCCGAGCGGCGTTCCAGACGATCCGCGGTGGTCACGGATAGGGCCGAGCTGCCCGCGGCGCTGTAGCTCTCGACGCAGGCTCGCAGCATGTTCCCGTCAGGGGCGTCGCGCTGTCCGAACAAGCCTGCCACGCGGTCGAACACGGCCGCCTGGGTCATGCCGCTCGACGACGACAGCAGGCTGAAGACGGCCCATTCCACGCGATCCGACAGAGGCGTCGCGGCGCCGGCCTGGTGCTCGTCGGAGGCCAGCCAGTACAGCCCCGGCTCGATCTCGCGCAGCTGGCGGCTGGCGCCGTGGTCCAGCTCGCCGCGGATCAAGGCCAGCAGTTCGTCCACGCCGGCCGTCATGTCACCATCGGAATTCGACCCGGCTCCGCGCGCCGCGTCCGGCGCAGCCGGTCGCGCCGCGTCCGGCGCAGCCGGTCGCGCCGAGGCTGGGCCCTCGGCCGCATCGAGATCGGTCAGCCAGGCCTGCCAGCCGGCCTCCGCTCCGGCCGGCCTGTGGTGGCGAGCGAGCCGGGCGAGGTGACCGGCCCTGTCGAGCCCGACCAGGATGTCGCCCAGCAGCACCTCGAAGCAGGCCGGCTCACCTCGGGCCTTGAGCGACTCGACGGCCGCATCCCGGACCGACGCCGCGGCCTCATGGGCCCGGAAACGGCCGTCCAGGAGCCCCTCCGGGGCGCCGAAGATACCGGAGCCGGGAATGGTCCCTGCGTGGCCCGCTCCGCCTTCGACCGGCGGCAGCGGCCTGTTGGCTCGTGTCCTGGGACCCGGCGCGACGACGCCGGTCGGCGGCACGAACACCAGCGATGCCGCGCTGTCCGATTCATTGCGCCGCAGCCGCGCTTCGACCAGGCGGTAGCCGGCCGCCGCTCCGCCTACGGCTGCGGCGACCATGCTGCGGGCATCGTCTCCGTCGAGCAGGACCACGGCGTGGCCGGACTCGGCCAGCACGGGAGCCGCGAGGGCCAGGGATCGGGCCAGTTCTCGGGTCGCGGCGTCCGAGGCTCCAGCGCGGGGTTCGGGCCCGGCTGCGAACAACCGCTCCAGGGGCAACATCGACGCCGCTCCCGCGCCGAGCGCCCAGGCGGTGTCATGGTAGACCCGCCCGAGTTCGTCGCGGTCGAGGGCTCGCGGGGCTCGACCCAGAAGCAGCCGGACCCGGGACGCTCGACCCGTCCCGGCCATCCGGTCCCCGGCCTCGCCGAGGCGACGAAGCGTTCCGGGCGTGGACTCCGCCAGCAACAGGTTCGAGCCGCCCTCGTTCAGCTCGATCAGGTCGCTCAGCGGGCGGCCAGGCAGGGCGTGCCGGCGATCGCCGTCCATCGACTTGATGAACCCGCGCACGGCGGCCGCGGATTCCTCAAAGGCGGACCAGGGGTTGCGCTCCCGCCAACCCGCGCCCGCGTGGGCCTTGATTTCGCCCTTCGCGATGTGGAGGGTGTGGCTTCGTCCCCGCACGGGGGCAAGCCGCCCGGCCAGTTCGACGGTTTGCAGGAACGCGAGACGGAGGGCGGCGGTCAGGGGACCGGCCCTGTTGTCCAGCTCGATGCCCTCCAGGATGCCGTGGAGCCCCTCGAGCTGGCGCGGGCTGTGGAGTTCGAGGAGGCGGTCCGGCAGGTGATCTTCGCGATCGGCCGCCGGGAAACGCTTCCGCAGGGCGGCGAGAGATTCGGCCGGGAAGCCAGCATAGGCGGCTCGCTCGAGGTCCGCCTCCGACAGTCCGCGCCGATGGTGCTCGGCTCCGCCGGACTTCTGCTGGCAGGCCCGGCATCCGTACTCGCGCCGAACCGGCTTCTCCGACTCGCCGCCGGCCTCGGGCTCCCAGACCACGGCCTCCAGGACGACCGGCCGAGCGCAGTCAGGGCACTTGCTGCCAAACAGGCTTTCGATAGCGGCCTTGAGCGTCAGGTCGCCGTGCGGCCGGAGCGCGATCGCGGCCACGGCGGCATCGATGTGGCCCGCGTCAGGCGGCCGGACCAGCACCTCGGCCACGAGGCGCGACAGGGAGGAGGACTCGAAGTCAGCGACAGAGCGGTGCCCTGCCAGCGCGGCCCGGGCCACCCAGCCGCCTCGACCCCACGGGTCCAGGACGATGTCGCCGGGCTTGCTCCAGGCCTCGATGCGCGCCGCGATCTCATCGACCGGGGCGGGCGGGGCGATCCGCTCGAGGACGGTCAGAGCGACGCGACCGTCGCTGCGCGTCCTCGCGTGTGGGGTGTGGCCACGCCCGAGCATCGGTCAATTGTGACAGACGCGGGGCGCCCGGCGCGTCCCGTGATGGCGCCTGGGCCGGGCCTACGGCTCCTCGAGTTCGTCGGTCTCTTCTTCGAACGCCTCGTCCCCGGTGACTTCGGCCGGCAGGACGCGATCGAGATCCTCGATCTCCTCGTCTTCCTCGTCCTCTTCGAGCTCCTCCTCCATGAACTCCTCTTCCCGCAAGAGAGTGCCCTTGGTGTACGGGCGGAGGTCCGAGGAACGAGCGGCCGTCGGGAAGCTGACCTTGCCGTAGTTGCGGGGATCCTGGAAGATCTCGCGGATCACGATGCGGACGTCACGATCGCCGAGCGACGTGATCCCGGCGGAGTACTTGTTGCCATCGGCGAGGAGCTTGAGCAGGCGCGCGGCCACGCGCGGCTCCACGATGCCGATGCGGGTCCCGTTCGCCATGGCGTAGAGCCGATTGCCTTCCGGGATAAGGTCCACGGAGTCACCCGGGTTCACGTGGGCGAGCGTCTTGGGGGCGGCGAGATCCGTCAGCATCGCGAAGCCGGTCTTGCCGGTCTCCTCGACGAAGATGGCGACGGGGGCCTTGCTGGCCTTCTCGGGAGCCACTGTCTTCTCGCCGGCCTCGCTCATCAGCACCCGCAGGCGCTCGATGTTGCGCTCGGCAATGCGGTTGGTAGGGTCCAGTGCCAGCGCGACCTGGTAGTGCTCGCGAGCCTCGCCGAGTTCGCCGGTCTCCCACAGAGCCTTCGCCAGGCGATTCTCGGCCTCGGCATCGGGGCCCATTTCCAGGATCTTGCGGTTGGTATCGGCGGCCTCGTCCCAGCGCGAGTCGGAGGCCTGGGAGATGGCCTGCTCGGCCAGCTGGCGCTTGATGCGGACGGCGTTGCCGCCGGTGCCCTTATCGATCTCTGGGAAGGCCAAGGATGAGGTTCCTTTCGTCAAGTTGCGCCGGGCGTCGATGGCCCGAGGCGAAGCACGCAGTTCGCAGGCCCCGCTCAAAGACGCGCCTAATTGTGACGGGGTTGTGGCCCGCCAGAACGATGCTTTCTAGCATCAGCGCGCGGCGGTGTCAACGCGAGGCACCTCGGGGACCCCGCCAGAGTGGGGTCACTACGCCGGGCGCCTTACCGGACGACCAGCCCGATCATCGCCAGGGCCGCCCCCGCCAGGACCAGGATCGCCGTCTCCTCGAGGAGCCTGGCGTTGAAGCGCACCGGCTCGTCCGACTCCCGAAGCGACGTGACGATATAGAAGGCCAGGGTCAGGATTGCCGGCCCGAACAGCCGCGGCAGGGCCAGAACCCGGATCAGAACGCCGGCCGGAGCGACGGTCAGCAGGTACAGGTACGAGGCCGCCAGGACGTCGTTGCGGCCGTGCGGTCGCAGGGCCAGTATCCGGTAGCCCGCCAGGATCGCCACGGCCACGTCCAGGACGATCGTGGCCAGGAACGCCGGCACCGTCACGCTCTGCCCATTCGCGGCCACTCCGCCCGGGACGATGCCGCCGATTGCGGCGAGCGAGGCAAAGACGAGCCCGAAAGCGGCCAGGCGCGCGGGCGTGGACTCCGCGGAGAGCGTCTCCGCCAGGTCGGGATCCTGGGCCAGGGCCTGGAAGCCGACCGCGGCCTGGGCGGCGGCCGCTCGCCGCAACTCCAGCCTCACGACCCACGAGACGACCACGAATGCCGCCACACCCACGACCGCGAGCCACGGCCCCGGCTCGACGAGTCGAACGATGCCCAGCGAGCCGAACGTGGCCAGGGCCGGGAGTGCGACCGCGTCGATGGGCCAGCGCCACGGCCTCGCCTCGCCGACCAGGCTGGCCATTCCGGCGACGACGGCGACGACGACGAGGCCCGCGGCCGGCCAGAACGTGACCTCGTCCGCGAAACGAGCCACGACGGCGAAAAGGGCGACAAGGAGGCCCAGCTCCGGGGCGCCGGTGCGATTGCGCATTCCGGCATGGTACGGGACGGCGGCCGATCGGTCCGGCTAACCGGCCAGCCTGGTGGGCTTGGCCCCGAACCAGGCCAGCAGTTCCGCACGCGACCTCGTGTTCAGGATGCGATCCGGCGTCAGCCAGCCCCGCCTGGCCATCGCCGTCCCCCAGCGCAGGTTGTCGAGTTCTTCGGTCCGGTGGGCGTCCGAGTCGATGGTGAAGACGCAACCGAACTCGGCGGCCCGGCGAGCCCGTACATCCGAAAGGTCGAGCCGCTCGTCCGACCCGTTCAGCTCGAGGGCCGTGCCGGTCCGCGCCGCCTCCGCGTACAGCTCGTCCCACTCCAGATCCAGGTCGTCTCGTGTCCCGATGTACCGCCCCGCAGGGTGGGCGAGGATGTCCACGTTAGGGTTGCGCATCGCCGCCAGGGCTCGATCCGTAAGCTGGCGCCGGGACTGGCGCCGCCCCACGTGGATCGAAGCGACGACGACGTCGTAGCGTGCCAGGACCTCGTCCGGATAGTCGAGGCGGCCATCGGCCCGGATCTCCAGCTCGCAGCCGTGGAGGATTCGGAAGCCTTCGGCCGGGGTCCCCTCAGGCGCCTGCCCCGCCGCTTCTTCGGCGGCGTACTTCGCGTTGAGGTCGTCCACGATCGCGCGCTGCGTCTCCACCCGCTCGACCGAAAGCCCATGCGCGATCGCCAGGCTGAGGGTGTGGTCGGTCAGCCCAAGGTAGGCGTAGCCGCGACCGCGCGCCGCCTCGGCCATCTTCTCGATGGAGTGGATCCCGTCGGACCAATCGGAGTGGCTGTGGCAGTCGCCGCGCAGGTCCTCGCGCCGCACCAGCCGCGGCAGCGTGCCGTCCAGCCCGGCTTCGATCTCGCCGCGGTTCTCGCGCAGTTCCGGCTCGATGAAGGGCAGCCCCAGGAACGCGTAGGCTTCCGCTTCCGTGACGAAGGTCCGCAGCTCGGCCGGTTGGCCGTTCCCGTCCTGGACGATCTGCCCGTCCGGCCCCATTCGGGCGAAGCCCTTCTCCGACAGGCTCCAGCCCATGTCCCGAGCCATTCCGCGCAGGGCAACGTTGTGCTCCTTGGAGCCGGTGAAATGGATCAAGTACGTCCCCGCCTCGCCCGGAGGCATGATCATCAGGTCGACCTGTGGCCCGTGCGCCAGTCTCACGGCCGCCTTGTGCGAACCCCGGCCGAGCACGGACTCGACCGCCGCCAGGCCGGCGAACCGTTCCACCAACCCCTCCGGGTGGTCCGTCTCGGCCAGGAAGTCTAGGTCGCCGATGGTCTCGCGCCGGCGGCGGTACGACCCGGCAGGCTCTATCGATAGGACGCCGGGCACGGCCGACAGATCGGCCGTCAGCCGCCCGACAAGGGCTTCGGCCTGACCAAGGCGCATCCGGTCCTGGCGGCTCTCGAGCGCCGCGATGCCGGCCAGAACCTGCTGCTCTGTCTTCTCGGACATGCCCTTGAGGCCGCGCAGCGCTCCCCCTTCAGCCGCACGCCGGAGCTCCTCGACCGTTTCGAGCCCCAGCTCGTCGTGGAGCTGGCGCACCGTCCGCGGCCCCACGCCGGGTATCTCGAGCAACGCCACCAGGCCGGGCGGCACCTCGCGGCGGAGCTTCTCGTAGAACTCCAGACGGCCGGTCCGGGCCAGCTCCTGGATCTTGCCGGCTATGGCCTCGCCGATTCCGGCGATCCGCGGCGGACGACCCTCCAGGTACGAGGCGGACACCTCGACCGCGGAATGGGCGATCGCGTCGGCGGCCCGGTGGTAGGCAACGGTCTTGAAGACGAGCTCGCCCTTGATCTCGAGCATGTCGCCGATCTCGTGGAAGATGCGAGCCAGCTCACCGTTCGAGAGGGGTGGCCGAGCCGCGGCCGGGGCGGCCGGGCCCGCCGGACCGGCTTCCGGCTCAGCCGCTGGCCCACGGGACGAAGTGGCAGTCGAAGGCTCCTCGATCACCGGCCAATGGTAGCCCGCAGTCCGATCGGGATCGGCTCCGGGCAGAGACCGCGCCGGAGGTCAGGACGATTCCGAGGACCACGCCTCGATGACCCTGTCGCGTCCGGCTCGCTTGGCAGCGTACAGGGCCCGATCCGCACGCTCGACGATCTCACGGATCGGCTCGTCCGGGCCTTGCCCACAGGCGACCCCGACCGAAACGGTCACCCGGTCCGTGATGCCGGCGGCGAGGAGGTCCATCTCACGCACGTTGGAGCGGATGCGCTCCCCGACCTCCATCGCTACTCCCACACCCGGGTTGCGCAGCAGGACCATGAACTCCTCGCCGCCGTAGCGGGCCGGCAAATCGTCGTCGCGCACGGACATCTGGATGGCACCGGCGATGGCCCGCAGGACCACGTCGCCAGTCTGGTGGCCGTACATGTCGTTGAGGCGTTTGAAGTGGTCCACGTCCACGGCCAGGATGCAGACCCGGTCCGAGGACCGGCGGCGGCTGGCCACGAGCCGGCAGTACTCGTCGAAGTAGCGGCGGTTCGGGAGCTGCGTCAGCTGGTCGGTGCGAGCTTCGGCCTCGGCGGCCTGGTGCGAGTAGACCCGCGAAAACGCGGCGACTGTTTCGTCGGCCGCGGCGTTGAGGAGGCGGACGGCCGACGGCGCCCACGGCTCGGTGCTCCGGCGCGACACCACGAGCGCGCCCACCACCGCATCCCCCTCGACCAGCGGCGCGGCAATGACGTTACGCAGCCCGTACGTGTCGCCCAGACGCAGCGCGATCTGGTTGGCGAGATCTCGTTCCTCCGGCCTGTGGCGTCCGTCCGCGCCGCCGTCTTCGACGTCTGCCGGGGATGCCGGCCAGAGCGATGTCAAGCCCAGGATACCGGCCAGCCTGGTCGGCAGCGAGGGCGGAGCGGACCCCTCGGTCGAGGCCGCCGCGGCGGCCCGGCCGGCCGTCACGTCTTCGGCGCCCGCATACGCGATCACCTGAACCGGCATTCGAGCCACCGACCCCAGGCGGCGCCCGGAACCGGCCTCGAGCTGCCGCACGGGCATCACCGACGTCGCCGGCTGAGACCCGGGCATCATCGAGACCAGGTTGACGTCCAGAACCGTGCCTCCAGGCCTCATGTGAACGACCGCCACGTGATCCGCGTCCGTCGCCGTACCGACCTCACGGACGATTGCCTCGATGACGGCGCCCTGGGAAACGGACCTCGACAGCGCCTGCAGCAGCCGGCTGAAACTCTGGAATTCGGCCTGGCGCCGGGCCACGGCCGCACCGGAGGCCCGCGCGTTCAGAACGGCCGACACCACCAGCAGAGCCATCGTGATCGCCAGCAGCAATTCCGCGGGACCGTACCGACCCAGCACGAAACCGACGACGGCCTGGCCCAGGAGCAGGGCGATCGCGACCAGGAGGAGCCCCCAGGTCAGGCTGATCGACTGCGCCCCGAGTCCACGTCGCCGGTCCTCGTCCGGTTTCTGCGGAGGCGTCGGGCTCACGCCGCAAGCATGACGCAATCGGGTCTCCGAGTTACCGCCGACATGCGGTACATGCGGCTACGGAGGGGCGTACTTCTGTTCCGGCGAGGAAGCTCTCGTTGACCCTCTCTCCGTTCGACGGATACACTCCCCGGTGGCTGGAGGGCTTGCTGCGTGCAGCTTCCGGCCGGCTCAACCCCGCATCTCGGAGGATCCCTCCCTCAGTGGAGACCGGACCCAGTACCAGCGGCGCGCGGCGCGCCGACACTCCCAATCTGGTCCGTTCCGCCCTCTAAGCGGCCAGCGTCCTAGACGCGCCACCCACGGGCGAGCGGAGTAACCGCAGTCGCACCGTCGAGGTGGCAGATGCTCTATCTGAGCCAGGCGATCGGCCGTCCCGTGCGCGACAAGACGGGCGAGCCGATCGGGACCGTTGCCGACCTGATCGTGGCCATCGGCGATCGCTATCCGCCTGTGACCGGCATCGTGGTCAAGACCAACGGCCGCGAGATCTTCCTGCAGTGGCACTCCGTGTCGGATCTCGACGCCTCCGGTGCAACCCTGCGCACCACCGCGATCGACATCGGCAAGTTCCAGCAGCGGCCCAACGAGATACGCCTCAAGCGCGACCTGATGGACCGCCAGATCGTGGACATCGACGGGCGCAAGGTCGTCCGGGTGAACGATCTCCGCCTGGACGAGGTCGAAGGCGCCCTGCACCTGGTCGCCGTCGACGTGGGCGCCTCCGGGCTGCTGCGGAGGCTCGGCCTCGAGGGCCCCTGGCGGACCATCGCCCGCAGCGTCCACCGCGACATACCGGAGCGCTACATCGATTGGGAAGACGTCGATCCCGTCGAGCGCACGATCGCCAGCGTCAAACTGCGCGTACCCCACAAAGGCCTCGCCGAACTCCACCCGGCGGACCTGGCAACGATCATCGACCAGCTGTCCCGCAACGACCGGGCCGGCGTCATCGCCTCCCTCGACGACGAAGCCGCGGCCGACGCGATCGGCGAAATGGAGCCCGAGACCCAGGTCGACATCTTCGAGGACCTGGAGCCGGAACGCGCCGCCGACATCCTCGAGGAGATGGATCCGGACGAGGCGGCGGACCTCGTGGCCGATCTGTCCGAGGAGACCCGCGAGGAGATCCTGGGCCTGATGGAGCGCGACGAGGCCGAGGAGGTCCAGGAGCTGATGACCTACGGCGAGGAGACCGCCGGCGGCATCATGACGACCGAGTTCGTGGCCGTGCCGGCCACGCTCACGGCGGCCCAGACGATCGACCGGCTGCGCGAGCTCGAACCCAACGCCGAGACCATCTACTACGTGTACGTAACCGACGAGACGGACCGTCTGGTCGGCGTGCTGTCCTTGCGCGACCTGATCGTGTCCAAGCCGGACCGTTGCATCTCCGAGTTCATGTACGACGAGCCCGTCGCGGTCATGACTCACGCCGGCCAGGAAGAGGTCACCGAACTCGTGGCCCGGTACAACTTGCTGGCCGTTCCGGTGGTGGACGACGAGGGCCGGCTCGAGGGTATCGTCACCGTCGACGACGCCATGGACACGCTCCTGCCTCGCCCAACGCGGCGCCGTCTGCCCCACATCTTCGGGCGCGGCGGGGCTTCGGACCGGTGAACAAGCCCGCGTTCGCGCTGAGCCCCCGATCGGCCAACCGGGTTCGAATCGCCGCAATCCTCGGTGTTCTCGGACCGGGCCTGGTCAGTGGCTTCGCCGACAACGACGCGGGCGGGATCACGACCTATTCCGTCGCCGGCGCCCAGTTCGGCTACGACCTCCTGTGGGTCCTGCTGGTCAGCCAGATCGTCCTGTTCTTCACCCAGGAGGTCGGGGCCCGGCTGGGGCTGGCAACGGGCCAGGGCCTGGCGGGGCTGGTACGCGAGCGTTACGGCGTCAAATGGGCCGCTTTCATGATCACGGCCATGCTCGTCGCCAACGTCGGCTCGATCGTGGCCGAGTTCGCCGGCTGCGGTGCCGCGGTCACGCTGATGGGCCTGCCCAGCTGGCTCGGAGCGCTGCTGGCCGCAGTCGTCGTCGTCGTCCTTCTGACACGCGGCTCCTTCAAGTGGGTCCAGTACATCTTCGTGGCCATCGGAGCGGCGGTCTCGATCGCCTACTTCGTCTCGGCCTTGCTGGCCCATCCCGACTGGGGACTGGCCGCCAACTCGCTCTTCGTACCCCACCTGGCCTCTTCAGGTGTGTACTGGGTCGCCGTCGTCGCCACGGTCGGCACCACGATCACGCCGTGGGGCCAGGCGTTCATCCAGTCCTACGTCGCCGACAAGCGCCTGGGGCCCGAGGACCTCGCCGGCGAGCGCCTGGACGTCGGATTCGGGGCGCTGCTGACGAACCTGATCGCGGCCTTCATCGTCGTCGCCTGCGCGGCGGCGGTCTACGCGAAGGGCGTGCCCATCGATACGTCGTCGTCCGAGGCGGTCACCAACATCGCCGGCGCCCTCACCCCGCTGGCCGGCTCCGCGGCCACGGCCATGTTCGCCTTCGGCCTGCTCGCCGCGTCGTTCCTGGGGCTCGGAGTCGTGCCGTTGACGAGCGCTTACGCCGCCTGCGAAGCGTTCGGCTGGGAGACCGGCGTGGACTGGCGGATGCGCGAGGCGCCCGCGTTCTACGGCCTGATGATCTTCTTCGTGGCCTTCGCCGCGATCTTCATCCTCATCGTGCCGGGCAGCAGCCTCGTCCAGATCATGCTGACCGCCCAGATAGTGAACTGCCTGCTGCTCCCGTTCGTGCTCGTATTCGTGATGCTGCTGTCCTCGGACCGCGAGATCATGGGCCCCCTGACGAGCGGCCCTCTCCTGCGAGCCATCGGCTGGGCGGGCACGGCGCTTCTGGTGGTGCTGTCGCTGACGCTGGTGGCCACGACGCTCAGTGAGCGTCTAGGGGCCGGCTGGCTTCGCGCGGGTCGTCGCGCGGGCATCGGACCGGACGCGGCAGCCGCCGGGTGCCTTAACATGGTTGCCATGCCTCGTCGGATTCTGTGCGTCGTAGGCGCGCGACCCAATTTCATGAAGATGGCGCCGCTCCTGGCCGCCTTCCGGCGCCCCGGCGATCCCTACGAGTGCATCCTGGTCCACACCGGCCAGCACTATGACGCCGCCATGTCGGACGTCTTCTTCACCGAGCTCGGCCTGCCGGAGCCGGACATCCATCTCGGCATAGGATCGGGCACCCAGGCCGCCCAGACCGGCCGGATCATGGAAGCCCTCGAGGGCGTTCTGGAACGGACCGGCCCGGACCTGGTGCTGGTCGTCGGCGACGTGAATTCGACCCTCGCCGCGGCGATCGTGGCCGCCAAGATGGGGCTGCCGCTGGCCCACGTGGAAGCCGGGTTGCGCAGCTTCGACCGGCGCATGCCAGAAGAGGTGAACCGTCTCGTGACGGACGCGCTGGCCACGTTTCTCTTCGCCACGGAAGAAGACGCCGTCACCAACCTGCGCCGAGAAGGCCACGGCGACGACGTGTTCTTCGTGGGCAACGTCATGATCGACACGCTGACGCGGCTGATGCCACGCATCAAAGCCCGAGCCATGGCCGCGGAGATGGGACTGGACGCAGGCGGCTACGCGGTCGTGACCCTGCACCGCCCGGCCAACGTGGACGATCCGGAGAAGCTCCGCGAATGGGCCGCGGCGCTCGGCCAGATCGCAGGCAGCCTGCCCGTCGTCTTCCCAGTCCACCCTCGGACCCGGGAGCGGCTGGCCGGAGCGGGGCTGGCCGAGTCCCTGGCCTCGGCCGGCGTGCGCTTGATCGAGCCGTTGCCTTACGTGGAATTCGTCAGCCTGGTCGCCGACGCACGCATGGTGCTCACCGATTCGGGCGGCATTCAGGAGGAGACGACCGTCCTGGGCGTGCCGTGCCTTACTCTTCGAGACAATACCGAGCGACCCGTCACGGTCGGCCACGGCACGAACAGGTTGGTCGGAACGAATCCCGCGGCCGTCGTGGCCGCCGCCCGGGAGACGGCCTCGGCGAGTCCAAAGCCCGCGACCCCGCCGCCCCTGTGGGATGGGCACGCGGCGGAGAGAATAGTAGACATCCTGGATTCACTGGACTGGTCGGCAAGCCGGCCATGACCACGGCCCGCGGACGCGGGGTCCCGAGTCGGACCACCAACCCAAACTCGACGGCCACGCCGGCGGGGCCGGGAGCACGGACATCGAAGGAGAAAGGGTGAACGACGATCGAAGCGTTGGCGTGATCGGGCTGGGCTACGTCGGCCTGCCGCTGGCGCTCGGTTTCCACGAAGCGGGCCTCAAGGTGACGGGCGTCGACGCCAACCCGGCCCGGGTGAGCGAACTGAACGCCGGCCACTCCCCCATCGACGATGTGGAGGACGCGCGTCTGGCGCGAGCCCTGCAGGCCGGCATCGCCTTCATGGGCGCCGGCGAGGCGGTCGAAGCCTTGCGCGCCGTCGACGTGCTGATCGTGTGCGTGCCCACGCCGATCACTCAATCCAAGGACCCGGACCTGGCGCCGGTGCTCTCGGCCGCCTCCACGATCAAGGAGTCTCTCCGGGCCGGGCAGCTAGTGGTGCTGCAGTCGACCACGTTCCCGGGCACCACCACCGGTCCGTTCAAGGCGGAGCTGGAGAAGTCGGGCCTCGTCGCCTGCAAGGACTTCGACCTCGCCTTCGCCCCCGAGCGGATCAACCCGGGCGATCCGGCCAGCTCCGGACGCGACGTGCCCCGGCTGGTCGGCGGCGCGACGCCGGAGGCTACGGCCCGAGCCAAGCGCCTCTTCGAGAACATCAACAAGAGCGTGATACCGCTCTCCTCGCCGGACGCCGCCGAGCTTGCCAAGCTGCTCGAGAACGTCTTCCGCAGTGTCAACATCGCCTTCGTCAACCAGCTGGCTCTGCTGTGCGAGCGGATGGGCCTGGACGTCTGGGAAGTGGTCGACGCGGCCGCGACCAAGCCGTTCGGCTTCATGGCCTTCCGCCCGGGTCCGGGCGTCGGCGGCCACTGCATCCCGGTCGACCCGTACTACCTGGCCTGGCGGACGCGCGAGTTCGACTTCGTCGAGCGCTTCATCGAACTGGCCGGCGACATCAACCTGGCCATGCCGCGGCACGCCGTGGAGCTGGTGACGCAGGCCCTCAACCTGCGCGGCCGGTCCCTCAACGGCACGAAGGTCGGCGTGATGGGCGTGGCCTTCAAGCCGGACGTCCAGGACGCTCGCAACGCACCCGCGGCCAGCGTGATGTCGATCCTGCGCCAGCAGGGCGCGAACGTGTCCTACCACGACCCGCACGTGCCGGTGTTCCGAGACTCGGAGGGAGTCGAGTACAAGTCCACTCCGCTGGACGAGCTGCTGGCTCAGTCGAGCGTCGTCGTGGTCGTGACCGCGCATCGCGTCGCACGACTGGGCGGACATCTACAGCCGCTGCGATCTCGTCGTCGACACGGTCAACAGCTCTCGGGGCCACGTCCGGAAGGACGGCCAGGTCTTGCGCCTCGGCGCAGGCTGGGCCAGGCCGGACGCCCCGACGAACTAGGCCCGCCGGCGAGCCGGAGTTTCGAGCGGGCGCGGACGGCGATCAGGCCCGGCGGGCGTGCTCCTCTGCGACCTCGTCGAACAGGCGTCCCAGCTCCGCGGTCAGATTCACGCGGTCGAATCGTCCGGCCGGATCGGCCGGGCCCTTCGCCGGCGGGTCGTCCACCAGCCGCTCCAGCGCGTCCGCAACGCTCGCCGGCTCGACATCCGCGGACCGGCCGGCGGGCAGCGAGTCGACGAGCTGCCGCCCTTCGCCGTGCGGCATGACCACGAAGATCGGCCGGTCCATGGCCAGATACTCGAGCAGCTTGCCGCCCACGAACATCCGGGTGCCGGGTTCGTCCGGCATGAGCTGGAGCAGCGCGTCTGCGCCGGCCATCCGAGCCAAAGCCACGTTCCGTGGCACGAAGCCCTCGAACGAGATCATGTCGCCCAGCCTCTCCGGCCGTGAGAACTCCGCGCCGGTCCTGCTGTTCGCCTCGTTCACTCGCCCGACGAAGTGGACCTTCAGGCGCCCGCGCATGTCCGGCCGGCGCTTGACCAGCACCTCGACACCGCCCAGGAAGGCGTCCAGTTCCTGAGGCCGGTACAGGCTGCCGGCAAAGAGGAGGTGGAACCGGCCGGGCTCGTACGGCGCCGGCTCGATCTCGACGAGATCCGCCCTGTCATAGCCGTTCGGGATGAAGACGAACTTGTCGGCGTACTCGGGATAGCGCTCGACGTACATCTCGCGCAGCAGATCCATGGCGAAGACGACTCGCGCCGCCCGCTTGACGACGCCACGCTCGGTGCGCCGTTGCAGCCAGCGCTTCAGCCGGCCCGGTCTCGCGGTGAACGGATTGCCGATCCAGGGGTCGCGGAAGTCGGCGACCCAGGGCCGGCGGGTCAGCTTCGCGACCATGCCGCCGGCCATGTGGGCCGTGATGGGCAGAGCCGACGAGAACACGATGTCGACTCGCTTGCGGCGGTGTGCGCGCCAGCCGGCCCAGCAGGCGAAGGGCATCCAGGCCACCGTGGTGTCGGGGTAGAGCAGCACCGCCCAGACCCTGTTCCAGCCGATGGTGAGCTTGCGAAGGATCCGCAGTCTGCGGCTGGCGCCCATCGAAGCCGACGTCATGTCGGCCGCCCGCGCCCCGGATTCGCCCGCCGCGGCGGACATGCCGGACGGGCGGGCCTTGCCGGACGGGCGATTGAGGCGGTTCTCCATCGCGTTGGGGATCTTGCCGGGCTCGAAGCTCCGGGTTCGATGCACCTCCAGCCCCGGCGGCAGGACCCCCATCAGCGACGGGTCGCGGACGGGAAAGGCGGGGTTGCCCGGCGCCACCACGCTCGGCTCCCAGCCGAAACGCGGCATAGTACGTCACGAACTTCAGGACCCGCTGCACGCCCACGCCGCCCGCCGGCGGGAACTGGTAGGCGATCATCAAGGCGCGGCGCTCGGTCAAGAAGCGGGGTCCTCCCTTTGGACCGCCCGTCCTGAAGGCACGATCGGTCGGCGGAGATTGTATCGAACCGGTACCCTGCCAGCGATGAAGGTCCTCTTCCTGTCGCGCTGGTATCCCAGCCCGGACCGGCCCTACTACGGCCTCTTCGTCCGCGAGCACGCCAAGGCGGCCCGAGCGGCCGGTAACGCGGTGACCGTGCTGCACATCCCCGAGGGCAAGGCGCCGGTTCGGTGGCTGTACCGGATGGTACGCGAGACGGACGGGTCGTTGACCGAGGGCATCCCCACCTACCACCTGTACTGCCGGCGCGTCGACGCCCCCCACCTGTCGCGGGTTTCGCACGCGGTCTCGTACGGCATCTTCCTGCTGAGCACGCTCGCCGCCGCCAGGCGCATCCGCAAGGACGGGTTCCGGCCGGACCTGATCCACGCCAACATCTGGTCGTCGAGCATGGCCGCGTCGCTCCTCGCCCGCGTGACCGGCCGCCCGTTCGTCGTGACCGAGCACGCCACGGCCTTCCCGAACCGGACCCTGTCGAAGACGGCCGCCGGCCACGTCCGGAAGACCTTCCCGCGCGCCGCGGCGGTCATGCCCGTGTCGGAAGACCTGGCCCGGGCCATAGAGGCCTACGGCGTCAAGGCCAGGTTCCGAGGTCGTGCCCAACGCCGTCGACACCGCCGTGTTCCGGGACGACCCGAAGCACCGGGCGGAGCGCGTCAAGCGGCTGGTCTTCGTGGGCAACCTGGAGCCCCGCGGCCACAAGGGCTTCCCCACCCTCGCCGACGCTCTGGAGGCTCTCCGGCAGAAGCGGACGGACTGGCACCTCGACGTGGTCGGCGACGGCCCCTCCCGCGCGGAGTACGAGCAGCTGAGCGCCGCCAGGGGCCTCGACGGCATGGTTACGTTCCACGGCTCCCGCCCCAAGCCCGAGATCGCGACGACGATGCGGAGTTCGGATCTGTTCGTCCTGCCCAGCCGCTTCGAGAACCTGCCCTGCGTGATCATCGAGGCCATGACGTCCGGCCTGCCGGTCGTCTCGACGAAGGTCGGCGGCATCCCCGAGATGGTGTCGGCGAACGTGAGGGCATCCTGATCGACCCGAACGACGCTCCGGCCTTGACCCGGGCTCTGGACGAGGCCCTGTCCGATTTGGGCAGGTTCGACCGAAGCGCGATTGCCGCGCAGGCCCGGGAGCGCTACAGCCTGGAGAGCGTCGGCAAGCAGCTGGCCTCGATCTACGACGCGGCCGTGGCGGGCCGTCCGGCTGGCCGGGCCTGCCAGCTCGTAGTAGACGTTCTCCACGGCCTCGAACGAACGCACCTCGTCTGCCCTCTCCCGGGCGATTTGCCTGGCTGCGGCACCCAGGCGGGCGCTTTCCTCCGGCGACCTTGCCAGCGCCCGCGAGATCGCAGCCGCCGTGGCGGCGACGTCGCCCACGGGCACGAGCGAATCCGGGTCCAGCTCCCCGAGCCACTCCCTGACGCTCGGCAGGTCCGTGGCCACGATCCGGCAGCCGCTGGCAAGGGCTTCCAGGATCGAGCTGGAAGTCGAGTCGGTGAACGGCACCGAGACGACCACGTCGGCCAGCCGCAGCAGGTCCGGCATGTCCGAGTCAGCCAGATCGGACACCATGACGAGTCGCTGGGCCAGGCCCAGGGACGCCGCCAGCGCCTTGATAGACGCCACGTCGGCCGGGTCGGAACGGCCACCCAGCATTACCAGGGAGACGTTTTCGGGGAGGCGCCGAGCCGCCTCGACGACCACGTCCTGGCGGTAGATCGGCGTGAGCGCGCGCGGCGCCAGCACGACGCGCCGGCCCTCGAGACCCAGACGGGCCCGGAGCTCGCGGGGGTCGCCACCGGGCGCGAAGCGGGTCAGGTCCACGCCCCACTGGACCATCTGCAGCCGGTCCTCTCGAGCGCCCATCGCAACCGCGCCGAGGCCCAGGGCGGCGGAGTTGACCATCACCCTGTCCGCGGCCCGGAGAGCCAGCCGGCCCAGAAAGGAGTTCGGCCAGGGACGCTTGATGAAGATGTCTGAGCCCCAGGCTGTGACGACGTACGGGTGGCGCCCCGACATCCAGGCGTGCCAGCCGTGAGGGTTCAGATAGTGGCCGTTCACCAGATCCGGCCCGAACGAACGCATCGAGCGTCGAATGGACCGCCTGGCCCGAACGTAGCTCAGGGGCGGAAACCGGCCCCGGGCGCTGAAGGGCCAGAACCGCTCGACCCTGACGTTCTCGTTGAGGCCCGGCCGGAGGGTGACGTTGTCCGCCACCATGAGCAGGACGTCGTGGCCGCGATCGGCGAAGTAGCCGACCCAGCGCCGCAGGTGGACGCTGTTGGCGTCGCCGAAGAAGGCGAGCTTCAGGCGCGGCCTCTCGGTCGCCGTTTCAGGCACTCCCGGGCACCAATTCGTCGAGCACGTTCGCCAGCTCGTGAGCCAGGTTCGGCCGAGCGAAGCGGCCGTCCGGATCCGCGGGCGACGGTGCCGGGGGATGATCGAGAAGCCGCTCCAGGGCCGCCGCGACCGCCTCGGGATCGACGTCGGCGGCAATGCCGGTGGGCAGGCCCTCGACCAGGGTTCGGCCCTCGCCGGGCGGCATCACGGCCAGGATGGGGCGGTCGAAGGCAAGGTACTCGGACAGCTTGCCTCCGACGAACATGCCCGTGCCCGGCATGTCCGGCATCAGCTGCAGCAGCGCGTCGGCCCCCAGCATCCGGCCCACCGCCTCCTTGCGCGGCAGCAGACCCTCGAAGGTGACGACTCCGCCCAGGCGTTCGGGCTCCTCGAACTCGGCGGCCATGCGCGCGTTGGCGTCCTTGACCCGGCCGATGAAGTCCACCCGCAGCTTCGCGCGCAGGTCCGGCCGCCGACGAAGCAGCCGCTCCACGCCGTCCAGGAAGACCTCCAGTTCCTGGGGCCGGTACAGGCTGCCGGCGTAGAGCAGGTGGAACCCGCCCGGGCGCGGCGAGGGAACGGGCTCGATGCCGGCAGTATCGGCCGGGTCGTAGCCGTTGGGGATGTGGACGAACTTGTCCGCCATCTCCGGGTAACGCTCGGGCGTACATCTCGCGAAGCGACTCCATGGCGCAGGTCACCCTGATCGGCTCGCCTGACGATCCAGCGCTCGGTGCGGCGCTGGAGCCAGCGCTTGGGCCGGGACATCGGGGCGGCAAACGGGTTGCCGATCCATGGGTCGCGGAAGTCGGCCACCCACGGCCGGTGGATGCGGCCTTTGACCAGCCCTGCGGCCACATGGCAGGTGAAGGGTGGCCCGCTCGAATACAGGACGTCGACCGGGCGTTTGCGGTGGGCGCGGGTGGCGGCCCGGACGGCGAAAGGGAGCCACGGCGCGGCCCAGTCCGGGAACAGGACGATGCCCCAGAACCACCGCCACAGGCCAGGGGTAGGCGGAGAAGCCTCGTCTTCCAGCTGCGGCGGCCGACCTTACCGACCACGTCGCTCACGCCATCGCCGCGCTGGTCGGCGCTGCGCCGGCCGAACCGCCGGACCACCGCGTTGAGCAGCTTGCCGGGCTCGAGGCTGCTGGTTCTGTGGACCTCCATGTCCGGCGGCAGCGCCGCCAGGAGACCAGCATCGCGAACCGGATGCTCGGGGTTCCCCGGCGCCACGATGACCGGCTACCAGCCCCAACGAGGCAGGTACAGCGAATGCTTGAGCGTTCGGACCACTCCGATGCCGCCTACCGGCGGGAAGTAGTACGTGAGAATCAGGACGCGCCGGCGGGGGCCGGCGGAACCGGGGCCGGCCAGACCGCCGCCGGACGTCACGGCCGCGGGCCCTCGCTCGTGGCGACCGGGACGCCGGCCTTGCCCCGGCGAATCATCTGCCAGGCCCCGGAGCGGACCGTGGCCACGACGGTTCCGGTCATCCGCCCCAGCATCAGGAGTTCGGCCTTGCCGGGCACCACGATCGTCAGCGGCGACAGATGGGACAGCCGGCTGGCCGTGATGAGCATCAAGAGGGCCAGGCAACTGTACGAGACGAGCGAGGCCAGGCTGGCGCCGACGATGCCGAAGTGCGGGATCAGCAGGAAGTTGGCGACGACATTGGCGATCAGGGCCACGGTCGCCCCTACGGACACGATGCCGGGCCGTCCCCGGCCGGAGACGTAGCTGGTCATGACCTTGGCCAGGGCCATGGCCATGATGCCCGGCAGCAGGACCATGAAGGCCGGCAGGCAGCCGACGAATTGCGGCAGCACGACGTGGACGCCCACGAACGCAGCCGGGATCAGCGCCAGGCCGCACAGGACCGTCAGCAGAACGGTCAGACGGGCCACCCGCGGCAGAGCCGCGTTGGCCTGCTCGACGGTCGACCCGCTGACCCGCGGCAGGAAGATCATCGTCACCGAGTCGGGGATGTAGAACAGCAGCTCGGCCATAGTGAAGGCCATGCTGTACAGGCCGAGCTCGACGGACTGGCCGATCATCAGCGCCTGGAGGATGAACACGTCGATCCGGTAGTTGAAGTAGCCGGTGATGCTGGCCGGCATGATCCTGAGACCGTAGGTGATGAGGCCCTGGTAAGGAACCGAGGTCCCGCCCTTCTCATGCCTGGCCAGCATCAGCACGGCGGTAATGACCCGGATCGCGAAGAGCCATGTGATCAGGACGCTGGCCAGAATGGCCCCGACAACGCCCATGTTCAGAACGAACACGAACAGTACGGACAGGCCGAACGTGGCCACGGCCTGGCCGACCAGGATCCAGCTGTAGGTTCGGGTGCGCTGGCGCCCGTACAGGACCGCGTTGGCGAACGTGGCGCAGAGCGCGGCCGGTACGGTGATCAGGCCCAGCCAGAGCCACTCCGGCGGCGCGGACGAGAAGATGCTGCTCTTGAGCGTAGGCAGGGTCAGCAGAACCCCGCCGACGAGTACGGCCGACATGAACAGGGCGAGGCTCAGGCCGGTTTTCAGCAGGCCCATGACCGAGACCCCGCGGGCGCTGTAGTAGTTGACGGCGCTCGGAATTCCGAATACGCCGATCGCGGCCAGCAGGCCGGGAATGTAGATGACGGCGACGTACTGGCCCTTGCCGCCCGGACCCAGGATCCACGACATCACGATCGAGGTCGCGAACGAGAACGTGAATGCCACGACCTTGGTCGAGAAGACCGCCGTCACCTTCTTCGCGAAGACCCCGTCGGCCGAAGCCCTTGTCATGTATTTGCCTCGTTGCGACGCCGGCCGGCCAGCAGCGCGTAGTACATGCTTTCCATCTCGGCCAGCGTTCGTGCTTGATCGGATCCTTCGACGACCCGGGCGCGCAGGCGGGACACCCGTCTCCCCCGCTCGGCCGGTGGCTCGCTCAGCAACCCGGCGATAGCTTTGGCCGTCGCGGGCGGATCGTCCACGGGGACGAGTTCCAGACCTGCCTCGCCGCCGAGCCACTGCCTGACGGCGGGCAGGTCGCTGACGACAACCGGGCGCTCGCAGGCCAGAGCTTCGAGCATGGTAACCGAAGCCGAATCCGAAGCCGGAATCGAGACCACCACGTCGGCCAGCCGGTAGAAGCCCGGCATCTCGCCGTGGCCTATCTCCGGCACGAGCACCAGGCGGTCGGTCAGGCCCAGCTCGCCGGCCAGACTCTTCAAGCGCGCCAGCTCGTCGGCCTGGGCACGAGCAGTGGACATCACAACCGCAACGTCGCCGGGCAGGCGCGCCAGGGCTTCCACGACGACCCCCTGCCGGTAGAGCGGGTCGATGGTACGAGGCGCGAACAGGACGCGTTTGCCCTGCAATCCCAGCCGCTCACGCAAGCCGACCGGCGCCGGCCCGGGCGAGAACCGCCGCACGTCCACGCCGATCGTGACGACGCCAAGCCGTTCCGGATCCGCGCCCGCGGCCACAGCAGCGTCCCGCATCACAGGATTGACCATGACGAGGTCCGCGGCGCGCAGGGTCCGGCGTGCCAGGACCCGGGCGATTCTCCACTGCCGGGCGTGCACGAATACGTCCGAGCCCCAGAGCGTAACGACGTAGGGGTGAAAGCCCGAGAGCCAGGCGTTCCAGCCGTGCACCGTCAGGAAGTGCGCGTTGACGATGTCCGGCTGCAGCCGGGCAATGGCCGCACGTAGGGAGCGCCGGCCCCGCCACAGGCTGAGCGGCGTGACGCGGCGCCGGGCGGCGAAGCTGGTGAAGCGCTCGATCGAACCAACTCGGGCAAGCCCGGCTCGATCGCCCTGTCGCGTGCGACAAGCATCGTGACATGGTGGCCGCGACCCGCCAGGAAACCGACCCAAACGCGCAGGTGGATGCTGTTGGCGTCGCCCAGGAAAGCCAGGTTCAGCGGGTTCCGGATCCCCGGTGAAGCCGGCCATTCGTTCACGGGAGGCTCAGCTCGCATCCGGACAGCCGAAAGCGGTCGGTGGCGTTGGGGGTTCAGCTCGCATGTCAGCGCCGATTGTAGTTGCGGCCGGAGCGGCCCGCCTCAGTCGCGCCCCCGCCATCGCCCGGGCGTTGGCCCGGCGCCGCCTGCCCGGCTTCTCTCTCCTTCGAAGGCGGCCATTCGATCGGTTACCATTCGAACGGTTTCCGTCAAGTCGCAGCCGGGAGCGAAACCCTGTCCCAGATTGCCGCCGTCACCGGAAGTGAAGGCTTCATCGGATCCCACCTGGTCGAGGCGCTGGTCCGGCGCGGCCACCGCGTCCGAGCCATGGTCCTCTACAACTCGTTCAACTCGTGGGGCTGGCTGGAGTCTCTGCCGGCCGACGTGCTGGCCAACGTCGAGGTCCAGCTCGGGGACGTCCGCGACATCGCCTCGGTCCAGAGGCTGGTCGACGGCGCCCACGTCGTGTACCACCTGGCGGCGCTGATCGCGATCCCCTACTCCTACCGCTCCCCGCGCTCGTACGTGGACACCAACGTGAGCGGCACGCTCAACGTGCTCGAGGCGGCTCGCATAGCCGGCACGCCACGCGTGGTCCACACCTCCACCAGCGAGGTCTACGGCACCGCCCGCAGCGTCCCGATCGGCGAGGACCACCCTCTCCAGGGCCAGTCTCCATACTCCGCGTCCAAGATCGGCGCGGACAAGATCGCGGAGAGCTACCACCTTTCGTTCGAGACGCCGGTCGTGACGCTCCGGCCGTTCAATACGTTCGGACCGCGCCAGTCCAGCCGGGCCGTCATTCCCACGATCCTGACCCAGCTGGCCGGCGGGCAACGCGAGATCCGCCTGGGCGACCTGCGGCCGACTCGCGACTTCACGTTCGTGGAGGACACGGCCGCCGCTTTCATCGCCGTGGGAGAGGCGCCGGCGCCGGCCGTCGTCGGCAAGACGCTGAATGCCGGGAACCGGAGTCGAGATTTCGATCGGCGACCTCGTCAAGGAGATCGCCCGCGCCGCCGGCGTCGAGGTGACCGTGACCGAAGAGTCCGAGCGGCTCCGCCCGACCGGCTCCGAGGTGATGCGCCTCCTGTGCGACGCCTCGCGCCTGACCGCCGCCACCGGCTGGAAGCCCGTCGTGACGCTCGAGCAAGGCCTGGCCCGCACGGCCGCCTGGTTCGCCGACCCGCAGAACCTGGCCCGCTACAAATGGTCCTCTTTCACGGTATGAACGATCGCCACGCCGTCCTGCTGGCCGGAGGCAAGGGCACGCGGCTGCGTCCCTATACCACCAGCATCCCCAAGCCCCTAGTCCCGATCGGGGACGAGTGCGCGATCATCGAGATAGTCCTGCGCCAGCTGGCCCGCGACGGCTTCCGGCGCGTCACCATCGCCATCGGCCACCTGGGGGAGTTGATCCGGGCTTACGTCGGGACCGGTGACCAGTGGGGCCTGGAAGTGGACTACGCGACTGAGGACCGGCCCCTGAGCACGATGGGGCCGGTGGTCCAGATGCTGGACCGGCTGCCCGAGGACTTCCTCGTGATGAACGGCGACATCCTGACGGACCTCAGCTTCTCCGGGCTGTTCGAGGCTCATCTGGCGGGCGGCTCGCCACTCACGATCGCCACGCACCACCGCCAGGTGAACATCGACTTCGGGGTGCTGACCGTCGAGGGGGGCCGGGTGATCGGCTTCACCGAGAAGCCGAACCTCGACTACAACGTCAGCATGGGCGTATACGGAGTGAACCGAGCCGCCCTGTCGAGCTACCGGGCCGGTGAATCGCTGGGCTTCGACCGCCTCGTGCTGGACCTTCTGGCGGACGGCCGACAGCCGGCTTCCTATCGCTTCGACGGCTACTGGCTGGACATCGGCCGTCCGGACGACTACGACCGGGCGAACCTCGAGTTCGTCGGACTGCGGTCCCACCTCCTGCCCGGCGCCTGAGGCGAGACGACCGCCATGCCGGCCATTCTGGTCCTGGGCGCCAACGGCTTCATCGGCCGCCACATCGCCGCCGAACTCGCCGCGCGGCCCGGGTTCTCCGTCGTGGGGGCGGGCGTCGGGGAGGTTCCCGCGGACCTCGAGGCTGGCTGGCTGGACCTGGACCTGCTGGCCGGCGACCGGCGCCTCGGCCGCGAGCTGACGCGGCTGTCGCCCCAGGCGATCGTCAATTGCGTCGGGGCCACGGTCGGCAGCACGGCCGATCTGTTCCGCCTGAACGTGCTGACCACGGACGCGATCCTCGATGGGCTGCGAGACTCGGGCGTGCCGGCGCGCCTGGTTCATCTGGGCTCGGCGGCGGAATACGGCCCCGGGCCGGAGGGCGTGGCGGTGACGGAGGCTGCTTTCCCCATGCCGGTAGGCCCGTACGGCATCGCCAAGCTTGCGGCCACGTATCTCGTCCTGGCCGCGGCTCGGCAGGGCGCCAACGCAGTGGTGCTGCGGGTCTTCAACGCCCTGGGGCCAGGCATGCCGGCCAACTCGCTGCCCGGGGCGGCAGTGGCCCGTCTCTCGGCCGCGGCCGCGTCGGGCGCCGGCCGTGTGGAGTTCGGGCCGCTCAGCTCGATGCGTGACTTCATCGACGTGCGCGACGTCGCCGCGGCCACTTTCGAGACCTGCATAGCCCCGGTGGCGCCGCCGCTCATGAACATTGCCTCGGGACTGGGCCACACGGCCCGCGAGCTGGTCGGAGAGCTCGCTTCGGGGTTGGGCTACACAGGCGAGATCGGCGAGAGCGCCGCCGGATCGCCTCGCTCGGCCGACGCACCCTGGCAGGTCGCGAACATCACGGTGGCGACGAAAGCGCTGGGCTGGTCACCCGCCCACGACCTTCGGTCGAGCGTGGACTTCATGCTGGCCGGATCCGGCCGTTCCTGACGCCCACGCCCTCGCCCCGAGCCGACCTATCGAGACGCCGCGACCTCGGCGGCGATCTCCTTGATCGTCTCTTCGAGGGGCGTCGCCGGCACGAAGCCGACGAGCTGCCGCAGCAAGCTGACTTCCGGGACGCGGCGCTTCATGTCTTCATAGCCGGCGCCGTAGGCGTGCTCGTAGTCGACCAGCTCCACCGTTGAGGACGATCCGACCAGGCGGCAGACAAGGGCGGCGAGATCGACGATCGAGATCTCGCGGGGGTTGCCGACATTGACGACCTGACCTACCGCGGCGGGCGTCTTGGCGAGAGCCAGCAGCGCCGTGACGACGTCGTGGACGTTAGTGAAGCAGCGCCGCTGGCTGCCGTCGCCAAAGACGGTCAGGGGCTCACCATCCATGGCTTGCTGGACGAAGCGAGGCACGACCATGCCGTAGGCGCCGGTCTGCCTCGGACCGGTCGTATTGAAGAGGCGGACGACCGTGACCGGCAGACCCAGCTCGCGCTGGTAGGCCAGAGCCAGGAACTCGTCGGTCGCCTTGGACACGGCGTAGAGCCAGCGCTGGACCTTCGTGGGGCCGTAGATGGTGTCGTCGTCCTCGCGCAGGGCATCGGACGTGTTCTTGCCGTAGACCTCGCTCGTGGACGTGAAGACGGTTCTGACGCCGTTGGCGGCCGCCCGTTCGAATACGGCGGAAGACGCGTCGAGGTTGGTCCGGAGCGAGGCCAGCGGATGCTCGAGGATGTTGAAGACGCCCACGGCCGCGGCCAGGTGGTAGACCAGCTCCAATCCTTCGAAGGCCCGGTCCATCAACGCCGGATCTTCCGCCTTGCCCTCCAGGAAGCGGACACGGCCGGTAGCGACGTGGTCCTCGATGTTGACCAGCCGACCCGTGGACAGGTCGTCCACGACCACGACTTCGTCACCCCGGGCAACGAGCACATCGATCAGATGCGAGCCGACGAAGCCGGCGCCACCTGTCACCAGGACCCTCATTGACGCCCGCCCGCGGTGGTGGCATACGCGACTCCGTCCGTCTCGGCCGGGGTCGAGGCCGGCGCAGCGGGCGCAGCGGCAGGTCCCCCGGCGGGCGGCGCAGCCGGCGTCGTCTGGAACGGTATCCGCAGCGCGATCGCGCTCTCCCAACCCAGGACAAGGACCCCAGCCAGGATGACGACGACAATCTCCAGGATCGGTTCGGGGGCCAGCCAGGCCATGAGCACGGCCAGGCCGCCGTTGATGCCGCTAGCCAGGCCCACGACGACGAGCATCTGCCAGGGCTCCAGGCCGGCCCTGACCAGGCGGTGCGAGGTGTGGTCGGTGCCGCCCAGGAAGGGCGAGACGCCGCGGCGGACCCTGGTTACCGAAACCATGGCCACGTCCCCGAACTGGACGAAAGCGGCCAGCGGCAAGGCCAGCGCAGCGGCCGTGGCGCTCGGGCTTGGGTGCAGCCAGGCGTCGTGGAGCAGGAGCACTCCCGCGCCGGCCAGGGCGAAACCGAGGCCCAGGCTGCCGGCGTCGCCCATGAAGACCCGGGCCGGCGGGCGGTTGTGCAGCAGGAAGCCCAGGCAAGCGCCCGTGACGACCAGCCCCAGGCCAATCTCGTTGCCCCTCATGCCGGCCACCGCCGCCGTCAGGGCGATGGTGAGGGCCGTCTCGGCCGAAAGCGAGCTGGCCAGACCATCCGAGTTGTCGACGAGGTTGGTGGCGTTGGTCATCACCGGAATGACGATCGCGCCGACGATGCTCATGACCACTCGAAGCGCCGGGTCGGCGTCGTCGAAAACGACGAAGACGAATCCGGCGCCGAGGAAGGCCTCTGCCAGCAGCCGGTATCGCGGCCGGACATCCCACATGTCATCCATCAGCCCGATCGTCGTCAGGCCGATCAGGCCCGCCAGCCATGCCGTCAGCGTGCCGCCCTCGTCGACTGCCATCCACGCGACCACGACGACTGCGCTCGCCACGGCCAGCCCGCCCAGAATCGGCACGACCTGACGCGACCACCTGTCCGCCCTGGGGTGGACGACGGCGCCGTACCGAAAGGCCAGTTTGTTCGTCACCGGCACCATCAGCGCGGCGACCACGAAGGCCGCCACACCGACGAGCAGGGGTTCGGGCATTACAGATCTACACCTCGTTCCGACAAGCCCTGACGATACAGCCTCTCGAGATCGCCTATGAGCCGTTCCACCCACGTCGACCGGTCCAAGTCGCCGGGGCACAGCCGCGAACGGGTGGCTGGACGAGGGCCTCGGCCGTCTAGAGCTTGTTGCAGGCCTTGGGGACGATGCCCTCCATGCCGTAGTAGCGGCTGTCGTCACCGAACAGATACACCGACACCGGGGCCACGTTGTAGATGATGAGGCGGCTCGTCCAGGCACCCTTGGTCAGGGTGGTAGCCGGGTGGTAGTCGTAGGGCGGGCCGAGGACGCATTGGGTGACATCGCTGGTGCCGACCTGGCGGATGAGCGCGGCATAGTCCTTGGCGGTGTTGAGCGGGAAGTTGGTCTGGACTATCTTCGAGGCCAGCGAGAGAAGCTTGGGCAGACGTGTGAGCCCCGATGGAGTCGCCAGCTTGCGGGCGAGAGCCTCGATCAGCAACTGCTGCCGGTAGGCCCGCTGGTAGTCGTTGCTGCCGTGCCGGGACCGTGCGTACTTGAGGGCCGTCTTGCCGGACATGCACTGGTACCCCGCACCGATGAACGTGTTCTGGGATTTGTCGTTCACGGCCTTGGGGACGGTGAGGCATACGCCGCCGGCGGAATCGACGAGGTTGATGAAGCCCTGCATGTCGATCACGGCGTAGTAGTCGACTTTGATGCCGGCCAGGTAGCCGAGCTCGTTGCCCAGCACCACGAACTTGTACTGGGACATCGGCATTCCCTGCGGGGGAGCCGGGGCGTGGATCTGGTTCCTCTCGACGAGGTTGGCGAAGTTGTTGATCTTGGTGTTGATGCCGGCCCTGCCACCCCAGTAGAAGTCGAAGTTGGCCGTGTCGCGCGGGAAACTGACCATCGAGACCTTGTGGCTGTCGGTGTCCAGGCTGACCAACATCAGGGCGTCGTACTGGCCGCCACTCCGCCCAGGCAGCCAGTCCAGGCCGGCGAGCATGATCGTGAGGTGGTGCGACTTGTGTGGCTCCGGGGTGACGGTCGGCTCCGGGGTCCATGGCGCCACCGACACGCTCGGAGTGGCGGTCGCGGACGGGAACGGGGTCGCCGTGCCCGTTGGGACGTCCGACTGCTGGAGCTGGTTCTGGGCGATGTCCCTGTCGAATTGGTACACGGCCGAAGCCAGATAAGCGATTTCCGCGTGCACCGCCACTACCGTCACCAGCAGGGCGAGCAAGATCGACGTCTCGATGACCTTGGGCCGCCGACGCGGCCCCGCGAGGAGATAGGCGTGGGCCATGGACGCTATGCGCAGTGCACACAACGCGATCGTGACGATGACCACGGCGATGGCAAATGAACTGTCGAGCATGGCCAGCGCGAACCAGATGCCCCGGTCGTTGAGGAACTGGTAGCACAGCCAGCCGAGCACGAGCAGAACCGGCAGGGCGAACAGCACGGCGCTGATCCGCCTCCGGAGATACAGCTCGCCCAGACCTGGCCAGAGGAACGACAACACCGCAGCCGCAAGGCGGGAGGGGGCGCGCGGCTCGACTGTCGCGGCCGACGGCTGGGAGCCCCCGGCGTCCTCATGGACGCCGGCACGGCGCAGCCCGAATCTCGACCGCATACGCATTGCCAGCGCCGCAAGCGGCGCCGATCGAGATGGACCGGGCACTGGAGCTTCTTCGGCCGTCGACCCGTCAACCACTCCACCCGGCTCGCGGGGAGTCGGCTCCTCGGATCCTGTTCTCACAACCTGGCGCTCCTACCTACCGCCGGCGACCGGTCGCGCGGGGCCGCCCCTCCGGGCAGATAGTACCCGAGCCGATGACCTCTCGACTGCCGGCCCAACGACACGCGCTAGCAGACGTTGGCCTGGGTCTTGCCGTAGTAGCGGCTGTCCTGCCCGAAAAGCTTCACGGAAAGGATCGCGATCTGGTCCAGCCTGAGGCAGTTGGCGGTCATGTAGGTCGATGGCGCGAGCACAACCTGGGTGATGTTCTCTTTGGGAACCGACTCGCCCAGGGCGACGAGGTCCGCCACCTGGCCCGCGGGGAAGTTGGTCCGGATCGTCTTGGAGGCCGTATCGAGGAACTCCGGGAACCGCAGCATCATGTCCGGGCTGGCCAGTTTGCGCTCGACCGCCACCAGCACCTGCTGCTGGCGGGAGGCGCGCATGTAGTCGTTGTTGTAGCTGCCGTGCCTGGACCGGACGTAGGCGAGGGCGTTCTTGCCGTCCAGGTGGTGCATGCCAGGGGTCAGCTTGAAGCCAGGGGGGCTTCCATCCAGCCAGTCGTAGACACCGTCGTCGATCAGATACGGGTTGTCGATGTCCACTCCGCCGACCATGTCCACGAGCTTCATGAAGCCGGCCAGATCCAGGATCGCGTAGTAGTTGATCGGCACGCCCACGAGATAGCTGACCTCCTTGATGAGCGTGGTGTAGGGGTCGTCCGGCGACACGATCCAGCCGTGCTGGGCGTAGGTGACCAGGGCATTGATCTTGACCGACGACTGGACCTTGGGGTTGAAGTACAAAGGCCACTTGATGCTGTCCCGCGGGACGCTGACCATGGCGACCTTGCCGGCCGCTTGATCGACGCTCACGACCATGATCGAGTCGTACAACCGCTCACTCCGGCCCGCGTAGGAATCCACGCCCGTGAGCAGGATCGTGATCCGGCCGTGCGGCTCCGGCGTGATCTGAGGAGCCATGGTAACGACAGGCGTTGGCGACTCGCCTGGCGCCAGGGAAGGCGCCGGACCGGATTCGTCGGCGTAGGGATCGACACCCGGCAGGTCTGACCCACTGAAGACATTCGAGAAGGCCGAGTAGTCGGCGAACGCCAGGTACGCCCCGAGGCTGTGAGTCGCGAGGATAAGAATCAGGAGGGCGGAAAGCGCACCCAACTCGGGAGAGCGGCGAGTCCGGGTCGTGCGGGAAAAGTAGGCGTGTACCACGGCGATCACGCGCCAGACCCCCACAACGATGATCAGAACGCAGGCCGCGAGAGCGTATCCGGGGTCGATGAACCTGGCGGCCAGCACGGTCAGGCCCTGTCGGGCCTGGTAGAGGGCCACGAGAGCCACTACGACTGTCGGCAACGCGAACAGGAGAGCGGCTCGTCGGCGGCCTACGTAGAGTTGTCCGAGGCCGGGCCAGAGAAACGAGAGGAGCGCTGCCAGCGACGGAGACCCTCTCAAGCTCCGGCGCGTGGATGGCTTGGTGTCCAAAGCGGGCAGACTCTACCACAGCCCCGCAGAGTATTCCGGACGCGGGGCGCGCCCCGCGTCCGTCACGGTACAATTGACGCCTGCGCTAACCGCGCGCACCTGGGGACCCGGGGTCTGGGAGGGCCATCGAGGTATGATTCGCCGCCACGCCGCCCTCTTCCGTCTGGCCACGGCGGCCGCAGACGCTGCTCTGGCCGTGGCGGGTCTGCTGGTCGCCGCCCAGGTCCGCTTCGGGCCTCTGTCTGAGGCCGGCGGCACGTTCGATGAGGTTCTGCCCGATCCTCGCGTCGCGGTGGGCTGGTTCGTGGTCAGCTGGATCACGATTCTGTGGTTGAACGGGCTCTATCGCAGCAGGACGCAATGGACTTTGCGCGGCGTCGCAACTGCGGTCCTGCGCGCCACAGCGGGCCAGGTGGCAGTCACGCTAAGCGCCCTCTTCCTCTTCAAGCTGCCCGACGTCAGCCGCCTCTTCCTGCTGATCGTGTTCCCGTGGCTGGCGTTCTCCGCGTTCGCCGTCCGCGTCGCCATCCGCTACTTCCTTGTCGTGCTGCGAACTCATGGGCGGAACGTGCGCTTCATGCTGATCCTGGGAGCCAACGCCCGCGCCAAAGCGTTCGCCGACCTGGTCGAAGGACACGCTGAGCTGGGGCTTGTCGTTATCGGGCACCTCAAGGCCGGCGACACCGACAACGGCGTCGCCCTCGCACGCCCACTCCTTGGCACGATCAATCGCCTCGAAGAGATACTGCACAGTCGTGTCGTCGACGAGGTTGCCATCTGCCTGCCGTTCGCAATGGAGGATCTCATCGAGCAGGCCGCCTTGCTGTGCGAGCAGGAAGGCAAGACGGTCCGCGTCCCAATCGCTCCCATTGAGCGGGTGCTTGCGCCAGCGAGCTTCGATAGCATCGACGGCGTCGGCATCTATTCGCTCGCCAACGGGCCTGACAGGGCCCTGGGCTTGATCGCCAAGCGGGTCCTGGACGCGACCGCGTCCGGAGCCCTGCTGGTGCTCCTGTCGCCCGTGCTCCTGGTCATAGCGCTGGCCATTCGGCTGGAATCCTCTGGCCCAGTGCTCTATCGCCATACTCGGGTGGGTTTGCACGGCCGGGAGTTCCGGATGGTCAAGTTCCGGAGCATGTGCTTCGACGCCGATCAGAAGCTGGAGGGCCTCCTCGAGTTCAACGAGATTCGCGGCCACGCCTTCAAGCTACAGCGAGACCCGCGGGTCACCCGGGTCGGCAAGGTGCTTCGCCGCAGCTCTCTCGACGAGCTACCTCAGCTCTGGAACGTCCTGCGCGGTCACATGAGTCTCGTCGGCCCTCGGCCGCCCCTGCCGGCCGAGGTCGCCAAGTACGACGTCTGGCATAGGCGCCGCCTCTCCATGAAGCCGGGCATGACCGGTCTGTGGCAGGTCGGCTCGCGACATAGCCCCGAGTTCGATCATTGGGTCGCGCGGGACCTCGAGTACATCGACTCCTGGTCGCTCTGGCTGGACATGAAGATCATCGCGAAGACCGTCCCGGCGATGCTGGCCGGGACTGGCCGCTAGCTAGCCGGCAGACCTGCTCGGGGCGCGACGGAGCGTCGCGTTGGGAGTCAGTGCCTACCCTTTCCGCCTGGAGCCAAGAGCCGCCCGAACCAGGCCTCGTATTGGTCCGTGATTGCGTCCCAGCCGTAGATGCCAGCTGCCCGTTCGTGGGCCTTCCTCCGAAGCGACGATGCCGTTCCGGGATCGTCCAGCACCGACTGAAGCCGCTCGGCCAGCTCGCCCGGGCCCTTGTAGTACAGACCCGCATCGGCCAGAACCTCACGGTGCTCAGGCACATCGTTGGCGATGATGGCATTCCCGAATCCCATGGCCTCTACCAGGGCCGGGTGCGTTCCTCCAACCTCCGTGGCCTGCAGGTAAGCGGCTGCGTGCGATCGAAGGACGTTGTAGCCGGAGCCGTAGACGGCCCCCGGGAAGCGGACCCTCTCGTCGGTGGTCGCGCGGAGGGAGGAGATGTACGTTGACGAGTAGGGGGCGTCTCCAATCAGGACCAGCGGCAGGTCCGTGGCCACCTTCCCGTATGCGTTGACGACCACATGGGCGTTGTTCTCCGGCTCGAGTCGGCTGACGTACAGCACGTAGCGGCCCGGCTCAAGACCCAACCGGGCCAGGGTGCCATCGTCCGGCACGGGGTCTAGATCAGTGCCGTATGGGAAGTAGTCCGTTCGGCGACCATATGCCTGGCGGTAGTACGACTGGATGACCACCGCGTCCGTCACGACGTGGACGGGGAGGTGAGCCGCGGTCCAGGCGCACAAACGGTAGTAGGTCCGGCCAACGGCGCTCCACTTCCTCCGCTTCCACTCAAGGCCGTCGACGTTGAGGACGATGCGGCGTCCGAATGCACGCAGGAGCAAGACTGCCGGCACGTTGGCGGAGTTGCACACATAGACGATGTCGTAGCGCCTGGTGAGCGCATGAAAGGCGGAGAAGACCGTATGTATGACGGTTTCGAAGTACTTCGACCGGGGGGCCGGGAGACGGACGATTCGCATCCCCTGGTACGTCCGGATCCCGACCGGCACTGATCGGTCTCGGCCATAGACGGTCACCTCGTGCCCCCGAGCAACCAGTCGCCGACCGAGTTGTTCAGCGAATGTCTCGAAGCCGCCGTAGTTCGCCGGAACGCCACGAATCCCCATGATCGCGATGCGCATGGCGGGTCCTCGCTAGCTGGCTGCGAGCAAGTCGGCCAGGGTTCGCTCAAGAGCGATGGCAGGTCGCCAGCCCACGAGCCGCTCTATCAAATCGGCGTTCCCGCAGATCTCGACGGGATCACCGGCTCTGACGAGGGCTGGGTCCGTTTCGAGGACGGCCTGGACGCCCGCGAGGGCGCAGAACCTCTCGACCACGTCGCGGATGGCGACGGCATGGCCAGAGGCCACGTTCACAACCGTGAAACCTTGGCCCGACTGCGGGCTCGCCGCCCACTCCGCCAGGAGCCTGTACGCCACGACGACGTCGCGCACATCGGTGAGATCGCGGCGCACGTCGACGTCTCCGGCGCGGATCACCTTCGCCTGACCGCGCTTGACTGCCATAACCCTGAGCGCCATCGCGGGCACAACGAACACTGGGCGTTGCCCTGGACCAGTGTGGTTGAACGACCTCGCCACCACTACCCTGAACCCGTATCTGGACGAGGCCTCGGCCGCGGCTCCTTCTTGCGCCACTTTGGACAGGGAGTACGGGCCCACGGGATCGAGAGGCGCATCCTCGCGGAGCGGCAGATCCTCCGGCCGGGGCGACCCATAGACCTCGGCCGAACCGCTCACGACGACCGGAGGCCTGGTACCAAGCTCGCGCAGCGCCTCGAAAAGGGCCACTGTCCCACCCAGGTTGACGCGAAAGGCGTCAGCGGGCGAACGAGTCGCATCGGGCGCGAACGCCATGCCCGCCAGGTGAATGACGGCATCCGGAGGGCCGGCCGGATCGTCCAGCCAGCGGACAAGGGAACGCCGGTCCGCGATGTCCATGGTCTCGGGGCCTGGCGCCGAGACCACTCGGTGGCCGGCGGCAAGCAGCTCCTTCTCCAGCCACTGGCCCACGAATCCGATCGCCCCGGTGACGAAGACCCTCATCGGGCGCTCAGCGACTCGACGACGCGGGCAGCGCGACGTCCGGATTTGCCACCGCATGCCTCCGAAGTCGGGAGATGTCGGCGTCGACCATCATCGCCACGAGCTCCGAGAACGACACGCCGGGCGCCCAACTGAGCTCTGTTCGTGCCTTCGTGGAATCACCCAGAAGGTGGTCCACCTCCGCGGGCCGGTAGAAAGCCGGATCCACGACGACGTACTTTTCGTAGTCCAGGTCCACGTGCTCGAAGGCGAGACGGCATAGATCGCGGACCGAGTTGGCCACTCCCGTGGCCACCACGTAGTCGCGTGGCTCCGGCTGCTGGAGCATCGCCCACATTGCCCGGACGTAGTCGCCGGCATAACCCCAGTCGCGCTTCGCGTCCAGGTTGCCCATGCGGAGCTCCTTGGCCAGGCCAAGATGAATCCGGGCGACGCCGTCAGAGACCTTGCGCGTCACAAACTCAAGGCCGCGTCGGGGCGACTCGTGGTTGAAGAGCATTCCGGAGACCGCGAAGAGACCGAAGCTTTCGCGGTAGTTCACCGTCAGGAAATGGCCGTACGCCTTGGCTACGCCGTAGGGGCTACGGGGATGGAACGGCGTCGTCTCCGTCTGCGGGATCTCACGAACCCTCCCGAACATCTCGCTCGAGGACGCCTGGTAGAAGTGGATCGAAGGATCGACCTGCCGGACCGCTTCCAGCATTCGGGTCACCCCGAGGCCGGTGAACTCGCCGGTCAATACGGGCTGATTCCAGGACGTTGGGACGAAACTCATGGCCGCCAGGTTGTAGACCTCGCCGGGCGCGGTCGACTGGATGGCCGCCACGAGAGAGGCCTGGTCGAGGAGATCCCCCTGCACGAGTTCGATGCGGTCGAGGAGGTGCTCGATCCTGTCCATCGCGTTGGAGCTGGACCGGCGCGTCATGCCGACGACTCGATATCCCTTCTCGAGCAGGAACTCAGCTAGATACGAGCCATCCTGGCCGGTGATGCCGGTGATAAGCGCGGTCTTCATGGGTCGAGAGTATAGGGGGCACCCCAAGGTGCGGCGTCGTGGCCGCGCACAGCCTCGGGCGAGCGTCTAGCATTGTGCGGCAATTCAAGGTCGCACGAGGAAGCCAAGTAGCCGTGGCCATAAGCGGATCGACCATCCTCATAACCGGGGGGACTGGCTCCTTCGGGAACCACGTCGCCAGGTTCCTGTTGGACCACCAGCCCGCGGAGATCAGGATCTACAGTCGCGACGAGAAGAAGCAGTGGGACATGAAGCGACGGCTGCCAGACCTGACGTACTTCATTGGAGACGTGAGGGACGAGGCCCGGCTGGAGTACGCCATGCGTGGGGTCGACTACGTGTTCCATGCGGCTGCCCTCAAGCAGGTTCCGTCATGCGAGGACTACCCCGACGAAGCGCTCAAGACGAACACCGTCGGGTCGCTCAACGTTTGCCGCGCCGCAGCCAGAGCTGGAGTCAAGACAGTCGTGGCTCTGAGCACTGACAAGGCCGTGAAGCCTGTAAACGCCATGGGGATGACGAAAGCCTTGATGGAGAAGATCGTCATCAGCCAGAACCTCCATTGGGCCAAGACGACCTTCTGCTGCGTCCGCTACGGCAATGTGATGAACAGCCGCGGCAGCGTCATCCCCTTGTTCAGGGAATGGATCGAGCGAGACGAACCCCTACGCGTCACTGTCCCCGAGATGACGCGCTTCCTGTTGACTCTGGACCAGTCGGTGGACCTCGTTCATCACGCCATGACGTCCGGGTTGGGGGGCGAGATCTTCGTACGGAAAGCACCGGCCTGCACCGTGCTCGACCTGGCCAAGGCCATGGCCCTCAAATACAGTCGGCGTGGCGGGAGCCATCCAATCGAGATCGTAGGCATACGGCCGGGCGAGAAGATCCACGAAGTGCTGGTGAACGAGTACGAGATCCGCCGATCGGTCGAGGACGAGACTTTCATCACGGTCTACCCCGAGTACAAGCCGCCAGCGCAGCCACTGGATCGCTCCCTCGGATACGAGTACACGTCCGAGAATACGGAGCGCGTCACCGACTACTCGCGGATATCGAGCCTGCTCGACGCAGCGGGCGCTGTGGACGGCGACTGAGGGCCAGATAGGGCCGTGAACGGTAGCCAACCGATGGACCGCGAGGCAGGCTCGCCGCCACTCGCCTCAGTACTTCTGGCAACTCGCAACCGCCTGGCCTATCTGCGCGACGCTCTCGCTTCCGCGCGGCACCAGACGCTACGAGACATCGAGATCTTGGTCTCGGACGATGGATCCACTGATGGGACACGTGAGTTCGTCGTTGCCGAATTCAGAGGAGGACCCTCGCGTCCGGCTCCTCACGGGCAATCCCACGCCAGGCGTCTTCGAGAACTACTCGTACCTGCTGGCCCATGCCCGTGGCAGCGCCATCTTGTTTCTGGGCGACGACGACCTGCTGGAACCTCGACTGCTCGAGTTCGCCGTCGACGCGCTTGCGGATCCCAGAGTGGTCGTAGCCTACGCTGCGTTCGAGATCGTGGACGGCGAGGGAAGACCCCGGCCAGCGGCCACGAACCTTGCGAGGAGATTCTACGGCTTCGAAACAGCGGAGCCGGGGATTTAGCCAGACGCAAGGTACGTCGCCCTCAGGGGCCAGCTCTGGCTTGGGGCTTGCGTCTACCGCGGGAGTGTTCTCAGAGAGCTGGGGTTCAGACGCGAACAGTTTGGCTCCGCCTCGGACTGGGACCTCGCTCTTCGTCTGGCTGAACGAGGGAAGGCGTTCTTCCTGGCCGAGAGACTGTGGTGCTACCGGGACCACGGCCATACTCACAGCCGCCAGACGCCCGCCCAGAACCTCCGCGCAGCGGCGGGCGTCCTTACTTCGCGGGCCTACGAAGACGCGTCCCTGGAGTCGCTGCGACTGGCGCGGCTGAGGCGCGATCTGCTCCAGCTTGCCTCCAGGGTAGTCGTGGACGATCCCGCGGACGCGCGCAAGGTCCTGGCTTCGTACCTCGACGCGGGGGGCGTACGGTTGGTTCCTGCCTATCTCTGGATACGTACAGCCGCGCTGCTGCCAGGCACGGCGCGTCGGGCCTGGGTCGCCTCGTCGCGCCGCCTCCGCCACCCTCGCGGAAGGGCGTAGAGCCGCATCGCGGCGGCAGATCCAGCTAGCATGTTGGCCGCAAAGAGCAGCATCGAAGCAGGAGGAGCCGAGTTGTCAGTCCCGCAAGGAGACCACGAAAGCGGTCGCCGGGGATCCTTCGGGTCGTTCACGCGGATCGACCTCTGCCGCGGCTGCGGTCAGCCCGAGTCCGATTGGCATGTCGTCTTGAGCATGGATCCGATGCCGCTTGCGGGCCAGTTCTCCCCCAGCGAGTCAGAGGCGCGCTCCGCGGCTCGATATCCGCTCACCTGGGTAGAGTGCCGCCGGTGCTCTCTGGTTCAGGTTCTCGAGGACATCCCCGACGCTGTGCTGTTCGGCCAGTACCGATACGGTAGCTCGACAATCAGCGGCATGGTTCGTCACTTTGAGGACTACGCTCGATTCCTCACCGATAGGTTCGGGCGAGGCAGCGTCAGAGTCGCCGAGATCGGAGCCAACGATGGCGTGCTGTTGTCCAGACTCCCGGCCTCCTGGGATCTGGTTGGTGTCGACCCAAGCGACGTGGCACGCGAGCAGAAGAGCGGAGACTACGATCTCCTCAACGTGCCGTTCACGGTTGACCTTGCACTCACGCATCCGGATCGGGGCCAGTTCGACCTAGTTACGTCGTCGAACGCGATGGCCCACTTCACTGACCTGCACGGCGCGATCGAGGCAGCACACATCCTGCTCAAGCGGGGCGGCGAGCTGATCCTCGAGGTCCACGACTTGGACGCCACCCTCGCTGGCGCACAATGGGACACCATCTATCACGAGCACAAGGTCGAGTGGTCCGAGGCCTCCCTTCGGACTTGCGTAACCCCGCTCGGGTTCGAGCCCACGTTCACGCAGCGGCTCGCCCTCCACGGCGGCCTGCTTCGATGTGGCTTCAGGTCGGTCGCACCGCACCGGAGTGCAGCGGCTTCACCAGGGCTGGATGACGCGCGGTTCAAGACGCTCGTCACGTCGTACAGCAATCGGTGCTCCTCCCCAGCCTACATCGGTGTCCAATCCGTCCTGGAGCGGGGCGGGCGAGTGGTCGCCTACGGAGCCTCAGGCAGGGCGAACGTCTGGATCAACCAAATGCCGAAGCTTCGATTCGAGTACTTGGTCGATGACTCGCCCTTGAGGATCGGGCGCTGGCTGCCGTGCGCCTCAATACCCATACTCGAGTCGAAGGCTCTCGATCGAGACGATCCGGCCGCCTGCCTCATAACCGCATGGAACTACGCCGCCGACATCCAGGCGAAGCACCCTAGCTTCTCCGGAACCTGGCTGAAAACGTTCGATCTCTAGATGAGCGGCGGCCGCCTCCGGATCTTCGTTGTCGGCCACACGGGAATGCTCGGCGTGGCGGTTTCGCGGTTTCTACGCGAGGCGGGACACGACGTGCGGACCAGCGATACGTGGTTCGAAGGGAGAGCAACTGACCCGCTCCTTCGTGACGTAAGGGCAAGCGACGCCGACGTTGTCGTCAACTGCGCTGGAGCACTTCCGTCCACGGGCGCGTCGGTCCGACGCATGACTCTGGCCAACGCGATTCTTCCGCTACGGCTTTCGGCGGGCCTGGAGAACGAGCAGATTCTCATCCATGCGAGCACCGATGGTGTCTTCGACGGGGTGAAAGGGCCGTACTCCCCCAACCAGCGGCCCGATGCGCGAGACTCGTACGGCCTCACCAAGCGAGTAGGCGAACTGGCCACGCAGCTCGGCAAATCGGTGGCCATCCGGACATCGATCGTCGGGACACGTGGCGGCCTGCTGAAATGGCTACTCGCTCAGCAAGGCGAAGTCAACGGCTACGTGGACCAGCTCTGGAATGGCGTGACTGTCCTCGAATGGGCGCGGACGTGCCTCGAGATCGTTGAGGCGCCCTTCCACTCTGCATCCGTCGTGCAGGTGGGTTGCTCGGAGCCGGTGAGCAAGTTCGAGCTCCTTGAGACCTCGGCGCGAGTCTTCGAATGCCAGGTTCGCGTGCATCCAACCAGCAGCGGGAGACCACTCAATCGGGTCCTCCTGCCAGACATGCGGCGCGCCTCCATAGCGGTGCAACTCAAGTCTCTGCGTCGCTGGGAAGGCCTCTAGAGAGGTCCGCTGGCGGTCGCAGCATGTGCAAGAGGCTTCGTGCGCCGGGGCTGGGCCAGGCCAGGTTCACCGCTACATAGACAACGACGCCTAGAGCTATCGAGACGATCACATGGAGGCCGGCGGCGTTCGCGATCCATACGACCGCGCCCATTGCGAGGACTTGCGGCAGACAGGAGGCATAGCCCACGATCAGCCTGTACCAACCCGAGTCCCGGGCGTAGAAGCAGTAGAGCAGCGCTGACGAGCACTCAGACGCGACCACTACGCACGCGGCTCCGGTCCGTCCGAACCACGGAATCAAGAGCAGGTTCAGACCCACATTCAGCGCCGCCGAGGCCACGGCGACGACCATAGCCTCGTGCTCCCGGCCGATTGCGGCCAGCCATTGGCCGATCGACATGTTGAAGAACCCTATCGCCGCGAAACTCAGAAGCAAGACCAAGACGCTGCCTTCATGCTCGAACAGCGACCCAAAAAGGAAGACGACAATAGGCCCAGAGAGAACGGCTCCACCCACCGCAAGCGGAAGCCCGAAGAGCCCGCTGAGGCCGAGCACCGACGAGAGAAGCGCCTCCCTAGATTCTCCGTCGACCCGTGAAGCCATGCGGGGGAACGCGGCCTGGGTCAGCGCGACGCCGAGGATCATCAGGTAGCTCGCCAGGGCGTACGGACCGGCGTAGAGACCGAGTTCTTCGCTCCCGCGGGTTACGCCCAGGATCAGCGCGTCGGCGTTCATCAGAAGCTGCACAGCGATGCCAGCGGCCAGAAACGGAGCCGCCGACCGGAGGAGGAACCACCCTGTCGCGACGTTGCGGATGGCCGAGGTGGACAAGCCCTCGCGCCTGGCCCAGACGATCGTCGTCACGGCGCCGACAAGGGGGGCCACGGACAACGGAATCACCACGAGAACGAGGCTCTTGGTCGTGAGTGCCAAGGCGATCGAGACTGGTCCTGCGATCAACTGGGTCAGTACGCGCAACTTGCTCGTTGGCGCGATCTGCTCCAGCCCTTGGAGAAGCGGCTGAGCGCTCATCGAGTTGGCAACCGCGGTCAATCCCACCACGGCGACGATGACCACCATGCCGCCATCGACCCCTCCGATCGCCAACGCCATGACAAGGGCTAGCAGCAGCAGCGTCGTGAGAACGGTCCGGAGCAGAAGGACCATGGCGCCCGCGTTCGCCAGCCAACCTCGGCCTCGAGCGACCTCCCGAGTTGATAGCACGCCCAGGCCTCCGTCGCCGAGAACCATGATGTACGCGGCAACGGCTTGCCCCATCCGCCAACGACCTATCTCCGCTGGTCCCATCAGCCTGGTCACGGAGACGAGCACAAGCATGCCAACCACCAGCGCGGTGGCTTGGGCGATCAATAGGAAGAAGGTGTTAGAGGCGATAGCGGCGTCGAGGTGGCCGTTCGGAGCGAGATCCCGAGAGGGGGTGGGTTCGGATGGAGTCACGCCCAATGCAGCGGCCTCCTCCTTCGCCGATCAGCCAACTCGACGTCTGGGAATAAGTCGGCTCAACGGATCGGACAAAGGGATCGCAAGTGTCACAGCGGATCCCGCAACCCACCACAGCAGGAACGTCACCGAGAAGTCACCCCAGACTTGGCTCGTAAGAACGATCGGGAAGAGCGCGAGAGAGCCGATGCCAGCTACCGCCCCCACCGCACATTTCGCCGCGTCGTCACGGCGGTACCAGGTCAGAACCAAGCCAACAACCATCACGCCGAAGTAGATTGCCGAGAACAGAACCAGGCCCAGCCAACCGATGTCACCGGCGATCTGGAAGAAGGCGCTCTCGCCCGGACCGCTCGCGTCTCCGTAGCGCGACACTGAAGTCCCGAGGCCAACTCCCAACGGATGAGCAGCTACGAACCCCAACCCGTTCTCGATCGCCTTGATGTGGGCGCGTATGGACGCGTCATCAGCCGTTGCGAGCCTCTCGACGACGTCCGTGGATATGGAAGGCGTCGATGGACCAGGCTCCCCGCTGGGCGTTTTGTCGTAGCCGAGCATGGAAGCGCCAACCGGTGGCCGCACGTCAGAGAGTTCGTATGACACAACCGGGCCGAAGCTCGGGTATACGAGCAGGGCGAAAGCGACGGCGGCGACGATCGCACCGAACGGCAGAAGGCCGGACCGAAGACGGAACAGAAGAAGCAACGCCACGGCCTCTACGGCCACGCACAGGAGGGCGAGACGCGTAAGGCTGAGCGCCAGGCCGATGGCGAAGACCGTCACCAGCGTCCAGGTCGGCACGCGCCGTTGTTTGGCTGACATGGCCATCACGAACGCGATCGGGACTACGAGTATCCCTGTGTATGCGATGCCAAGCGGGCTCAGGTAGGTGGACACAGCCCGCCTCAGGAGACCACCGGTCGTGGTTGTGAAGAAGTTCTCCGGCAGGCCGCCCGGGCCTAGGTAGCTGAAGCCGAGCCACGAGTCGAACTTCAGAATCCCGAAGTCGAACCAGCTCTTCGTCGGAATGAAGAAGAGCTCAACCATTCCGATGGCAGACACTATCGCGGCGACGGCCACGACAATGCCGAGCCCGTACTTGAGACTCGTGGGTGGATAGGCGCGGCCACAGACATACAGCCCGCACAGCAACTCCAGCTGCCGCAGCTTGAGCAGGCGCTGAGTGAACGTAGCCTGGCTGTCACCTAGCGCAATTGGAGCAATCGTATAGATCACAAGCACTGCGGCGAAAAGAGCGACGCTCATGTCCAGAAGACGGACGAACAGGGGGAGTGTCCGCCAGCGTCCGGCGGCCTGGCGCAACCCCTCGCGGAGGCCCGGCCTCATCAATCCGAGGCCGATCTTCAGCAGGACCAGAACCAGGATGAGCTCCTTCCAGGACTGCAGTCCACGGATGATCTCGCCTGGGACCTGCACATCTAGAAGCAGCATCAGCACGAAGTTGTGAATGGCCAAACCTCCCACGAGGATCGGCAGGGCCAGTACAGGCTGTCGCCAGCAGACGACCATGCCAGCCATGATCGCCGCGGCCAGAACGAGCAAGAGGAAGACGCCAAAGACGACGCTCAAGTGGAGAGCCTCCCGATGTCCGGCCCACTCATGAGGCCTGCCCACCAGCAACATCGCGCAGTATCGCAGCCATTCGGTCACCGCATGACGCCCATGTGTACGTCGCTGCCCGTTTCCTACCGGAATCGCTGAGCCGTCTGGCCAGCTCCGCGTCCTCGAGTACCCGCCGGACTTGGTGCGCGAGCTCCTCTGCGTCGCCCGGCTCGTGGAAGAGGGCCGCCGACCCAAGAACCTCGGGGAGCGACGCCGCTCTCGACGCCACGACCGGCACCCCTCGTGCCATCGCTTCCAGAGGCGGGAATCCGAAGCCTTCCGCCCTGGAGGGAAACACGAAGACCGCCGCGTTCCGATACCAGGCCTCCCAGACCGGGTCTGCTACTGACCCCACGATCGTGACCCGGGGATTGCCCGCAGACTGGCGGAGTAGGAGATCGTGAGCCCGGCCAGGCTGCCCGACGATCGCCAGATCCACATCGAGGTCTTCGAGAAACCCCATGGCCCGGACAGCCGTGGGCACATCCTTGTGCGGCTCCGTGTGGCCGACGTAGAGCACGTAGGGCCTCGGATGGGGCGAGACATAATCTCCGGCCGGGGGCGTGCTCAGGCCCGGATAAACGACGGACACCCGCGCCGGGTCGGCACCCAACCGCTCGATGATCTGGGTGCGGCTGTATTCGGAGACCGTCGTGGCACGCCGGGCCTGCCGAAGAGAGCGCCGGAAGCGTCGCTCCGCGTACGCCGCATAGGCTCGGTCGTAGGTTCCCGGTGCAACCAGGAAGTTGACGTCATGGATCGTCACGACCTGGGGTATTCGAGCGTGTCCGGACGTCACGTTTGACGGCATGAGGAGTACATGCGCGTGCGCGCGTTCTGCGCGCCTGGGGAGGCCCACCTCTAGCCAGGACTCATCGAGAAGCAGGTTGAGAACCTTACGGACGGGGCCGCCGCGCCGGATTTGGCTTGGTCCGCGCCATGACACCACCTCCAGCCCCTCCTCGCCCCCAAGAGCCGAGATCAGTCCATTCGCCCAGCGCAAGGTGCCGCCTTGGGGATGACGGGATATGGAGTAGTCGATCCCAACGCGTAAGGGAGACGTGTCACTGGCCACAGGTTCGCTCACCGTGGCCGTCATCCTCGGGCCATTGCTTTGGAGTAGGCCGTCATTGTCCGGGCGGCGCAATCGGTCCAGCTGAACCGAGCGGCCTGCGCGACGGCAGCCCCGGAGAGCCTGAGCCGCAGATGGGCGTCTGTGGCCGCCCTGGCAACCGCCTCCCCAATGGCTACCTCATCGAGCGGATCGACGAGCAGAGCAGCCCCTCCTGCAACTTCGGGAATCGCTGTCGAGTTCGACGCGACTACGACAGCGCCGCACGCGAGGGCCTCGATGACCGGGAGGCCGAAGCCCTCATACAGCGAAGGGTACGCGACCACGTCCGCCCGAGAGTGGAGCGCCACCAGTTGATCGGGGGGGACGTAGCCGAGGAAGTGCACCCAATCCTTTGCGGATTGGCCTTCGATCGCCAGATCTATCTCGTCCATCCTCCACCAACGCTGGCCAGCCAGGACCAGATGCAGGTCGCCGGCCCCGGACCGCCTCGCTCGCCCGATACCCTTGACCAAGCGGGCGATGTTCTTGCGCGGGTGCAGATTACCGACCGCCAGCACGAAACGGTCGGGGAGGTCCTGGTGTTCGAGCGCCCGATCGGCCTCGTCCACGGTCAGGGGCCTCCACTTGGCGGCGACGCCAAGCGGAGTCACCACTATCTTGTCGGGATCGATGTGGTAGTGGTGGACGATCCGCTGCTTGGTGAACTCAGAGATCGTGATGACCGCGCCGGAGCGTCGCGTCGACATCCGAACGCTCAACTTGAGCCGCAGCTCCGTTCGGCGCGGGAAGAGCCCCGGAACGTCCTCGAACGAGACGTCGTGCACTGCGGTCACGAGCGGGAGACGAGCCAGCGGAGGTGCCACGTACTGGACATGCAGCAGATCACAGTGATCTTGCCTGGCTCGATAGGGAAGCTCGACCGGTATCCTGAGGAATGACGATTGCCAGGTGAGCTCGCGAATCCGGGGACCGGGCGGGTCGGGCCAGACGACCCCTCGATCCACGTACGCGACAGGCTGAACGTCCTCCCTCTCCGAGAGAGCTGTCCCGAGGTTCACCACGTATGTCTCGTTGCCGGTCTTGCGACGCCCGATGACATGAGCATCCAGCGCGGCCCGAATAGCCCTTCCTCTCAGCACGCGGCCATTATGGGGCATCGGGCCAGGTCTCGACCGGCCCGCCTGGCTCAGCACGCCGGTGCCCGCTTGCTTGTCGCGGGCTCGTCCGAGGGGTTCCTGACGGGCTCCGGCCCCAGCGCTGGCGCGGTAACCAGACCTGGCCAACGGCGTCCTGGCGAGCGCCGGTCCTGGCTGCTGCTTTGGTCGACGCACGAAGCCCATTGGCCGTGCAATCATTTGTCCCGCTCTTTGGCCAGCATGCCGAAGCGCCCCACAGGTCGGCCCGCCACGGCCTGCTCGGCCGAACGAGCGCAGGAGAACGAATGACCGGATCCCCGGACCGCGACGGACAGTATCGCGCTGACCTCGAGGGCCTTCGTGCGGTTGCAGTTCTGCTAGTCCTGCTCTATCACACCCATATCGTCGGCTTCGAGGGCGGCTACGTTGGCGTCGATGTGTTCTTCGTCTTGTCGGGGTTCTTCATCACCGGAGTGATCGACCGTGAGCTACGCCGGACTGGCGGCTTCAGGCTGATCAACTTCTACGCGCGACGAGCCCGGCGGCTTCTGCCAGCGGCGGCGCTGGTGCTGTTCGTGACGCTGGTCGCATCGTTCTTGGTCCTCCCGTCCACGCGCATCCGCGGCGCTTCGGTCGATATCGCCTCTGCCGGCTTCTACGTCTCGAACATACGCTTCGGCATACAGGCGAACGATTACTTCCAGGTCGCGGCCACGCCATCGCCCGTGCTCCACTTCTGGTCGTTGAGCCTCGAGGAGCAGTTCTACATCTTCTGGCCAGCAATCCTGCTGGCTGCCTACCGGCTGGCGTTCGGATTGTCCGAGCGCGCCAGGATCGGCCTGGCGATTGCACTGATCGGGATCCTGTCGCTGGCGGCGGGTGTCTGGATGACCGGCGTCAACGCACCGTGGGCATTCTTCCTGCTGCCGACCCGGGCCTGGGAGCTCGCTATCGGCGGCCTTCTCGCCGTTCAGTCCCGCGAGCTCGGGAAGCTGCCGCGGCGTGTCACCGCTGTCGCGACACCCGTCGGCATCGCCCTGATCGTATTCGCGGATCTGAGCTTGAACGACGCGACGCCATTCCCAGGCGTGGCAGCTCTACTTCCCGTCGCCGGATCCGCGCTCGTGATTGCCGGCGGCATCACCGATAGGGTGACGCCCGCTCGACGAGCGCTCTCCACGGCTCCGATCACATACCTGGGGCGCATCTCCTATTCGCTCTACCTCTGGCACTGGCCCATCCTTGTCTTCGGGACGGCCCTATGGGGCTTCGCCATGGCGCCGGTGCTGGCAGCCTCGGCCATCGTCGTCGCGGGGCTCAGCCAACGCCTCGTCGAGCAGCCGATGCGCTATGGCCGCTTGATCGGAACGACCCCAAGCTGGAACATCGTGCAGGCTGCGAGCATCGCGGTGGTCATCTCGGTGGCCAGCCTAGGTGCCTGGCTCCACATCCTGCCCCAACCAAACGTCGCGCCCGACCTGGCAATCGCGTCGTACGATGCGGCCGCGGACGGTGGGCCCCAAGCATGTTCGGGCTGCACGATCGCCGACCTCTCGCCGGCGCTTGACTCCCTCCAGGAGGGAGCCTTTCCCCCATGCCAGACCGCAGACGTCCTCGACCCAGAGCGGTGCGTCGTCGGGTCTCCTGCTTCCGGCAGAGTAATTGCGGTCTTCGGCGATTCGTTTGCCTGGCACTGGATGCCAGCCTTTGACAAGATCGGCAAGACGCAAGGCTACCGCGTCATAAACATGGTTCGGACGGCTTGTCCTCCAGGCGAGATAACAGTGTGGAGCGAGACTCTCAAGCGGACCGATGTGGGGTGCGACGAGTGGCGTGCATTGGCGCTGCGCCGCATCGAGGCGGAGCACCCCTCGATTATCATCATGGCCAGCAGCGACGAGGAGATCGTAGTTGCCGCGGACGGGTCGATGATCGGCCCAGATGATCAGACTCCGAATGGACCACACACACGCCTGTGGGCGGCAGGCCTGCACAAGACGCTTACCCGGCTCGCTTCAACAGGTGCCCGCCTGGCGATCGTTGAGCAACCGCCTCGATTCTCGCAGGCCGGTCTCGACCCCGTTCCGTGCATCGCGGACCACCCTGGCAACTTCGGCCAGGTCTGCCGTGCCCCGCGCAGCAGCGTGATCAACACGATCTCTCGCGCAGCCGACCACGAGGCGGCCCAGGGGCTCGCCGTGGATTTCATCGATCCCGCCGACTGGTTATGCGGCCGCCAGACGTGCCCTGCTGTCATTGACAACCACATCGTCTACTTCGACTACTCCGGCCATCTCACGGCCCAATTCGCATTGTCACGAGCGGACTCATTCGCGGAGGCGTTGGGTCTGGCAAGCACGTAGGGTCACTCAATGCGGACGATCCCGCCGGCGGCGAGGCCTCCAGGCTCAGTCCGGGTATTCTGAGCCGACAACCGACAAAGGAGCCATAGACGCGACATGATTCGAGGACTGACCGACCCAGCCAGGCTGCGCTTGCTCGTAAGCGGGGCCGGGGTGCTGGTCCTGGCTGCTGCTGCCTGTGGCGGCCCCACCGCCTCATCATCGCCATCCCCCTCTCCAAGTACTGAGCCGACCGCCACCGCCTCGCCAACACCAACCCCAACCCCCGCGCTGACACTGGCGCCAACGCCCTCCCCTCTTCCGTCGGGCATGGACTACTCCGACCTTGACGGGGTGCTCGCTCCGATCGACGGACGCCCATCGCCTGCCTTACGCGCTCATGATCGATGACAACCAGGCGGCGCGGCCGCAGTCCGGGTTCACTTCAGCGTCGATCGTCTACCAGGCGCCCGCGGACGGGGGAGAGGTGCGCTACATGATGGTCTTCCAGGAGGGAACGGCCACGGACATCGGGCCGGTCCGCAGCATGCGACCGTACTACGCGTACTGGGCGGCAGAGTACAAGGCGTCCTTCGGCCACTACGGCGGCGACGCCCAGAGTCTCAGCGAAGTCATCCCGGCCATGGCCAGCTACATCTACAACATGGATGCGCTACGCGGCCAGCCTTGCGCCTACCACCGCGTGTCCACCCGCGTGATGCCCCACAACGCGTACACCAATTCCGCTGCCCAGATCGGCTGCGCCAAGAAGTACCGACTTCCCGGCGGACGTACCAGGGGCTGCCCACGCGCACGTTCGTCGACGACCTGCCGGCCGGCGTTCCGGCCGGAGAAGGCTTCGATCTCGATCGCCTATCCGACCGGGACGATCGACTACAAGTACGACAAGAAGTCCAACTCCTACCTTCGTTCCGTGCACGGCAAGGCCCAGATCGACCCGGCCAGCAAGAAGCGAGTCACGGCCCGTGACGTGGTGGTCCTGATCCAGAACGTGTCGTACTACTCGGAGCCCGGCCACGGCAGCCGGCCCGTGGTCGCGAACGTGGGGACCGGCAAGGCCATCGTGTTCCACGACGGCCTGGCGATCGTCGGCACGTGGAAGAAGACCACGAACACGGACCTTACTCGCCTGTACGACTCCTACGGTGACGAGATCCCGCTCCTCCGGGGCGAGATCTTCATCCAGAGCGTGCCGCCCAAGTACAAGGTGGCCTACAGCTAGACGAAACGGCCGGGGCGAACCCCGGCCGTTCGAGAATCCAGCGTCTGGCCGGCCACCCTCCCGGCGGCCGCGGCGGCAGCTACATCATCACCAGGCCGCCGTCCACCGCCAGCACCTGGCCGGTGATGAAGGCAGCTTCGTCCGAGACGAGGAACGCGACGGCGTTGGCCACGTCCTGAACGTCGCCGAAGTGGCCGAGCGGCGTGCCCGCCTTGATCTGCTCCTGGAGTTCCGCCGGCAGCACGGTGGTGAGATCCGTGACGATGAAGCCCGGGGCGACGGCGTTGCAGGTGATGCCGCGCGAGCCGACCTCCTTGGCCGTGGCCTTGGTCAGGCCGATGAGGCCGGCCTTGGACGCGGAGTAGTTGGTCTGACCCATCTGGCCGGCCTGGCCGGACACGCTGGACATGTTCACGATGCGTCCGCCGCGGGCCTTGAGCATCGAGCGGATGACGGCCTTGGTCATGTTCCAGGCGCCGAAGAGGTTGACCCTGAGGACCTTCTCGAAGTCCTCGACGGGCATCCGCATCATCAGATCGTCGCGGGTGATGCCGGCGTTGTTGATCAGGATGTCGACCTTGCCGAACGCCTCGAGGGCCGCCTTCACGGCCTTCTCGCAAGCCTCGAGGTCGGTGACGTCCGCGGGGATGAAGACGGCCTTGCGGCCGAGGGCCTCGATCTCGGCGACGGTTGCCTGGGCGACTTCGGGGCGGCCCACGTCGACGAAGGCGATGTCGGCGCCCTGACCGGCCAGGGTCAGGCAGATGGCCTTGCCGATGCCACGAGCGCCGCCGGTGACGAGCGCGGACTTACCGGTGAGATCGAGCATTTCCAGACTCCCTTCTTCGAGCTTCCGACTCGGGTCGACGGACCGCGGACGCGGACGGTGGGCCTCAGGCCGGTGGGACGGCGGCGCCCGACTGGGCGTCCGGATTGACTGATTCGGTGTTGGTGCGCCCGGCGCCCGAAGGGCGGACGTCGCCGGCGCCCGGCTTGTCGAGCAGCCAGGCCAGCTCCCGCGGGAACGGATTCATGGGCTCGATGTCGGGCTCGAGGATGTGCACGTCCTGGGGCCGAACGGCCTCGGCGCGCTTTCCGTTGGCCGGATCGGCCGTCCACTTGAGGGCCACGGCGCCGGAGGTGCCGCCGGCCCCGAAGGCCACCATGACGACGCGATCGCCCTGCTTGACACGGCCGGCCTCGACGGCCTCCGCCAGGGCGAGCGGCACGGATGCGGCCGACGTGTTGCCGTAGCGATCGATGTTCAGGAAGACCCTGTCCATCGGGAAATCGAGCGATCTGAGCGAGGGCTTCGATGATCCGCGAGTTGGCCTGGTGCGGGATGACGATGTCGACGTCGTCCTTGGTCAGGCCGGACTTGTCGAGGACCCGAGTCACTGCCGCCCCGAGCTTGCGAACGGCCAGCTTGAACGTCTCGCCGCCCCGCATGCGCATGTAGTGCTCGCGCGCCGCTACGGTTTTTGGGGTGGCCGGCCGGGCGGCGGCGCCACCGGGGATCCAGATGGAATACGTGGCGGCCGTCTCGGTGGTCATCTCGACGCCCAGCGTTCCGCCCGGCCCGTCGGTGGCGGACAGGACCGTGGCCCCCGCGCCGTCGCCGAACAGGACGCAGGTACTTCGATCGGTGAAGTCGGTGCAGCGGCTCATCGTCTCGGCGCCGATGACCAGGGCGTGCTTGCCCAGCCCGGCCGCCAGATAGGCGTGGGCCATGGTGTGGCCGAAGACATAGCCGGAACAGGCGGCCGCGAGATCCATGGCCGCGGCGCGGACGTTGCCGATGGCTTCCTTGACCAGCACCGCGGTCGACGGCAGAGGGTAGTCCGGCGTGAGCGTGCCGACCAGGATGAGATCGATGTCGTCCGGCGTGAGGCCGGCCGTGGCGATCGCCCGCAGGCCGGCGATCGCGGCCATGCTGGCCGTGGTCTCGCCCGGTCCGGCGATCCGGCGTTCTCGGATGCCGGTCCGGGTGGCGATCCACTCGTCGCTGGTCTCGACCATGCGCTCGAGATCGTCGTTGCCCAGAACCAGGCTCGGGGCGTACGCGCCCCAGCCGGTCACATCGACTCCACGTAGCGTCTGGGCCATTACGGTTCGACCTCGATGAGCGGCTGTTTCGTCTTCACGAGCTTCCCGGTCTCGGCCACGATGCGAACGACCCGGCCGGCCGCGTCCGACTTGATCTCGTTGAACAGCTTCATGGCCTCGATCAGGCCGATGACCTGGCCGACGGACACATGCTGGCCGACCGTCACGTACGGCGGAGTGGACGGCGAAGACGCCGCGTAGAAGATGCCGGTGAGAGGCGCGCGGACGGCCTTCGTCGTGGGCGAGGGGGCCTGCTCGGTGGAAGCGGACGCGTCGAACGCCGGGGCGGTGGCCGCCGCAGCCGTCGGAGCCGCCGCCGTGAGCGCGACAGGCGCCGCTGGCTTGCGCAGCACGATGCCGGTACCGCCCGACTCGACCTCGATTTCGGACAGGTCGCTGCGCTCGAGCAGTGCGGTCAGCTTGTCCACGAGGTCGAGCAGAGACTCCGCGTCCGGCGACCGGCCTGGCCTTCCCTGCCGGTGCGGTCTTGCCGGCCTGCGCGGGTGCCCCGGCGCGGGCCGTGGAGCCCTTCGAGGGCACCGGCTTGTCCTGGTCTGCCATCGTCAGCCCTCTACTGCTGCCAGCGCCGGAAAACCACGGCGCTGTTCTGGCCGCCGAAGCCGAAGGAATTCGAAACGGCGATTTCGATGTCGCGGTGACGGGCCTTGCCCGGCGTGAGGTCCAGGCCGGCCGCGGCGTCGTCCGGATCCTCGAGGTTGATCGTAGGCGGAACGATACCGGTCCGGATGCTCATGATGGTGGCGATCGCCTCGATCGCGCCGGCCGCCCCGAGCGTGTGGCCGAGCATGCTCTTGTTGGCCGTGATGCTGACCTCGCCGGCGCGCTCGCCGAAGAGCGTCCGCATGGCCTCGAGCTCGCGGGGGTCGCCCTCGGGCGTGGACGTGGCGTGGGCGTTGACCATGGCCACGTCGTCCACGCTCAGGCCGGCCTTCTCGAGCGCTCGCCGGATGGCCCGCACCGCGCCGGCCCCGCCGGGAGCCGGCAGCGTGATGTGCGAGGCGTCGGCCGTGGCGCCGTAGCCCACGACCTCGGCCAGCGGCTGCGCGCCGCGAGCGACGGCGTGATCGAGCGATTCGAGGACCACGATGCCGGCCCCCTCGCCGATCACGAAGCCGTCCCGACCCTTGTCGAACGGCCGCGAGGCCCGCGTCGGCTCGTCGTTTCGGGTCGAGAGGGCCCGCATGGCGGCGAAGCCACCAATCAGGGCCGGGTGCATCGTCGCCTCGGCGCCGCCCGCCAGCATCACGTCGGCGTCGCCGCGGCGGATAATCTCCCAGGCTTCGCCGATGCAGTGGCCGCCGGTGGCGCAAGCCGTCACGACGCTCAGGTTGGGCCCCTGCGGCCCAAAGACGATGGCGGTGACGCCGGCGGCGAGGTTGCTGATCGCCATCGGGATCAGGAACGGCGACATCCGGTCCGGGCCGCGCTGGCCCATCAGCAAGACCTGGTCGGCCAGCGTCTGAATGCCGCCGATGCCGGTGCCGATGACGACGCCCGTTCGCTCGGCCAGTTCGCCGTCGAGGTGCGCCGGGAGGCCGGCCTGATCCATGGCCTGACGGCCAGCCACGAGCGCGTACTGCGTGTAGCGGTCGTTGCGGCGCTGCTCCTTGCGGTCGAGCACGGACGACGCGTCGAAGCCCTTGACCTCCCCCGCGATCCGGGCATCCAGGGCCGATGGGTCGAACTGCGTGATCGGACCGACGCCGCTCCGGCCCGCGATCATGGCGTCCCAGGTGGAGGCCACGTCCAGGCCGAGGGCGGTGACGGCGCCCATGCCCGTCACCACTACGCGGGGCGGCCGCCCGTTGGTCGTGTTCATCGGACCAGTTTCCCCGTTCGTATGGTCGCGGCTCGGTAGACGTCTCCGGGCAGGCCGCGGGCGGATACGGCGTCGGAGGCCGCCATCACGTCGTAGCTCGTGCGCTTGATCTCGGCCTGCAGGCCGTCCTCACCGACGTCGATCAGGGCCCAGCTGGCGGTCGGGTCGCCGTCGAAGACGTAACCGGCGCTGCCGGCGTTGACGATGGTTCGCCAGCCGACTTCCCGGACTTCGGGGAGGTGGGTGTGGCCGCAGACGATGACCGAAGCGTCGGTGTTGCTGACGCGGTCCACCGTCACGACCGGGTCGAGGTCCGCCGGGAGGCCGTCGGTGAGCGAGCCGGGCGAGCCGTGGCAGAACACGATCAGCCGGCCGCCGTCGGGCGAACCGTCGGCCAGGCGAAGCCGCCGCTCCCAGGGCAGGCGGCGCAGGTAGTCCACGCCCTCGTCGCCGATCTGGTCGCGGGCCCAGTCGGCGGCAACCCGGTACGAGTCCGGAGCGCCGTCGCTGAACCACGGGAACGCGGCCGCGAAGTCGCCGTCGGCGACCGCCAGGTCCGTGTTGCCGCAGATCACGAACGCGCCGGCCTTGTCCAGCTCTCGGACCAGGGCCAGCGTACCGGCCGGATCGGGGCCGTTCATGACCAGGTCGCCGCAGATGGCGACGAAGTCGGGGCGGGTGGCGTCGATCGCCCGGCGAACCTCGGTCAGGGCCGGCAGGTTGCCGTGGACGTCGCTCAGGACGGCGATCCTCGTCATCAGCGGAGCGCGCTCTCGGGGGCGATGATGAAGCTGATGAGGGCTTCGCAGGCGACCTCGCCGTTGACCGTCGCGACGGCCTTGCCGCGGCCGAACTTGCTGCCGAGCCGTTCCATGGTGACCTCGAGGCGGAGCTGATCGCCCGGGACGACGATGTGCTTGAAGCGGCACTCGTCGATCGCGGCGAAGAGGCCGAGACGGTCGCCGAAGCCGGGCTGCTGGGCCACGAAGATGCCCATGGTCTGGGCCAGGGCCTCGATCTGGAGTACTCCGGGCATGATGGGCTGGCCGGGGAAGTGGCCCTGGAAGAACCACTCGGTGGCGGTCACGGACTTGATGCCGACGATCCGCTTCGCCTCCGCGTCGTATTCGACGATCCGGTCGACGAGCAGGAACGGCCAGCGATGCGGGATCAGTTGCTCGATCTGGCGGGTGGTCAGGATGACCTGACCCGTCGGGGCGGGCGGGTTGGTCGCAGTGTCGGTCACTTGGCGGCTCCTCGGGTGACGGTGTGGCGGTCGGTGTTGAAGATCAGCGGTTGCCGGCGGTAACGAACGGAGCGCTGCCGACGCGGTCGAGCAGGTTCGTCGTGACCTTGCCGTCGATGAAGACTTGGTTGGCCAGGATGGCCCGATGGAGGTCGATGTTGGTCGCAAGGCCGTCGACGAGGAGCTCCCGGAGGGCAGCGTCGCCGCGGGCGATGGCTCCGGCTCGGTCCGGCGCCCAGACAGACAGCTTGCCGAGCAGCGAATCGTAGTAGGCCGGGACTTCGTAGCCCGGGTACAGGTGGGTGTCCATGCGGACGCACGGGCCGCCGGGGGCGAGGAAGCCGAGCACCTGGCCGGCCTGGGGCCGGAAGTCGTGGCTCGGATCCTCGGCCAGGATCCGGAACTCGATGGCATGGCCGCGGGACACGATGTCGGCCTGGGTCAGGCCGAGCTTCTCGCCGGCCGCGATACGCAGCTGCAGGGCGACCATGTCAATGCCCGTGCACATCTCCGTGATCGGATGTTCGACCTGGATACGGCAGTTGATCTCGATGAAGTAGGCCTCGCCCTTCCCGTCGACGAGAAACTCCAGCGTGCCCAGGTTCTCGTAGCCGGCAGCGGCGACGGCCTTGACCGCCCGCTGGCACAACTCGTTCCGGGCTGCGTCCGTCAACGCCGGGCTGGGCGTTTCTTCGATCAGCTTCTGGTGGCGGCGCTGGACCGAGCAGTCTCGGTCGCCCATGTGGATGGCGTTCCCGAAACGGTCGACCGCCACCTGGACCTCGACGTGGCGGTTGTCGTCCAGGTACTTCTCCATATACAGCGAGTCGTCGCCGAAGCCGGCCTTGGCCTCGGAGCGGCTCACCTTGAACCCGGCCTCCAGCTCCGCCGGGTTGCGAACGAGGCGCATGCCCTTGCCGCCGCCGCCGGCGGAAGGCTTGATCAGGACCGGGTAGCCGATCCGCTCAGCCTCCCCGAGGGCGTGCTTCTCGTCGCGCAGCATGCCCGAGCCCGGGATGGTGCGCAGCCCGTGCTTCTCGAACAAGCGGCGCGTCGCCTCCTTGGACCCGAACCGCTCGAGCACCTCGGCCTGCGGGCCGACAAACGTGAGCCCGTGGGCCCGAACGACGTCGGCGAAACCGGCGTCCTCGGAAAGGAAGCCGTAGCCGGGATGGACGGCGTCGCAGCCGGTCACCACCGCGGCCGATATGACCGCCGGCGCCGAAAGGTAGCTTCGGCGAGCGTCGGCCGGGCCTATGCAGATCGCCTCGTCCGCCAGCTGGGCGGCCAGGCTGTCTCGATCGGCCTCGCTGTAGGCCACCACCGCACCGACGCCGAGCATCCGGCAGGCGCGCAAGATCCGGAGGGCGATCTCTCCGCGGTTGGCGATCAGGATCTTGCTGAACATCAGGCTTCCCCGAGGACTGCGGCGGCGACACGGTCCGTACCGACGGCTTCGATGCCGCGAGCGTTCTCCGGCAGCTCGATCCGGATCAGCTCCTGGCCGTACTCGACGGCCTCGCCGGGCTCGACCAGGCCGGCACCGACGGTGCCATCCACGGGAGCGACGACGTCCTCTCGAACGCCCAACACGTCCACCGAGCCGATGCGGTCGCCGGCCCGAACGCGCGAGCCGGTGGTGATCTCTTTGCGCGGCTGGAAGATGCCCACTGCCGGCGACATGGCGAAGATCGGCTGAGCGGCCGGGCTCGCCGCGGGCTTGGCCTCGGCACGCCGATCGGCGTCCGCCGCGGCGGCGCGAGATTGAGCCGGGACGTGGCCGGGGAAGGCGGCGTGAGCCGGGTCCGGATACGTCCGGCCCGCCGCTCCGGCGGGCTTGCACAGGCGCGCCTTCCACTCCCCCTGGCGGACCTCGATCTCGCCCAGGCCGCTGGCGCCGAGCTTGGCGATCAGCTCGGGCAGCAGATCGTCCGTGAGCCGGGCGATGGCGGCGTGGTCGCGCGCGCTCCCGAACGCGGCCGCGCCGGCCGCGCCGGGCGTGGCTTTCGCGCCCGGAGCGGCGCGCCGGCCCGCGGCGCGGCCGGAGGCCACGGGTTCGTCCTTGCCTGGCATCTGCTACTCCTCCTCGCGGGCCGGCGGCACTGGCCTCTTGGTGCCGGGAATGGAAATCCGGCTGGAGAGCAGGCCGCGCAGGCGGTCGGCGATGCCGACGCGCTCGGCCGGCACCACCGGCTTTTCGGTGATCGTGTACGGGCCCATGACCCGGAACTTGCGGAAGCGGGCCTCGACCAGCTCCTCCGGGCTGAGGCGGCCGAGGACGTCGAACCGCTCGAGCGCGACTTCCTTGATCCGGCGGGCCATCTCGGCCGGATCCGTGTGCGCGCCCTCGCCGGGCTCGGGGATCACGATGTCTACGATGCCGAGCTCCTTCTGCTCGCCGGCCGCGACCTTCATCGCGTAGGCGGCCTGATGGCTCTGGTCGCTCGTCCGCCACAGGATCGTGGCGCAGCCCTCGGGGCTGATGACCGAGTAGATGGAGTTCTCGAGGGCGCAGACCACATCGCCCACGGCCAGCGCGATGGCGCCGCCGGAACCGCCCTCGCCCGTGATCACGACCACGATGGGCGTCCGCAATCGAGTCATCGTGGCCACGGATCTGGCGATCGCCTCGGCGATGCCGCGCTCCTCGCTGGCCGCGCCGGGAAAAGCTCCCTGGACGTCCACGAAGGTCAGCAGGGGCATCGAGTAGCGCTCGGCCATGTCCATGAGGCGCATCGCCTTGCGGTAGCCCTCGGGATGGGGCAGGCCGAAGTTGCGGCGGATGTTCTCCTCCGTGTCCTGGCCTTTCTGGAAACCGATGACCATGATCTTGCGGCCGCCGATTCGAGCCAGGCCGCCGACGATGGCCGTGTCGTCCGCGCACAGCCGGTCGCCGTGGAGCTCCAGGAACTCGTCGGCCATGGCGCCGATGAGCTCGAGAGTGTGCGGGCGCTTGAGGTTTCGAGCCTGCTGGACGTGGGCCCAGACCGCCTCGACGGGGTCCGTCGGATGGCCGTCGGCATGGCTGCGGCCGAGGAGTCGATCAACCATTGGTCTGGCCCTCCTCGCGCGCCGCGGCTTCGCTACCGGCCGGCTCGGTGCTGCTGTCTGGGGTGAGCGCGCCCTGGATTGCGGACAGGAACGAGCGGCCTCGGGCGGCGGCGGCTCCGACCATCGGCAGCTCGGCCTGCGGGGGCGTCGCAACCGGCGGCGCCATCAGGAAGCCGAGAATGGCGATGATCTCGTCCCGAAGCCTGGTCCGGGGCACGATCCGGTCCACGAAACCGTGGCCGAGCTGGAATTCGGCGGTGTTGTAGCCCTCCGGCAGCTCTTCCGCGATCGTGCCGGCGGAAACGCGCTCGCCGGCGAACCGGATCGTCGCGTTCGGCTCGGCCAGGTTGACGTCGCCGGCCACGGCGAAGGAGGCGAACGTTCCGCCCGTGGTGGGATCCGCCAGGACGGAGATGAACGGCACGCGGGCCCCCTTCATCCTCTCGACGACGCTCATCGTCTTGGCCAGCTGCATCAGGGAGTAGGTCCCCTCCTGCATTCGGGCGCCGCCTGAGGAGGAGACGATGATCAACGGGATGCGCTGTTCGAGCGCCGCCTCACCTGCCCGGGCGACTTTCTCGCCGGTCACAGAGCCCATCGACCCGCCCATGAAGAAGAAGTCGAAGACGCACAGCGAGACGGGCAGGCCACCCATCTTACCGAGGCCCCAGACGGTCGAGTCGCGCAGCCCGGTCTGGAGATTGGCCGCCACGAGGCGGTCCGGGTAGGCCTTGAGGTCGATGAAGTTGAGGGAGTCGACCGGGGCGAGGTCCGCGTCGCGTTCGACGAACGAGCCCGGGTCGACCAGCTGCTCGATGCGCGCCCTCGCGGACAGGCGGAAATGGTGGCCGCAGTGCGGGCAGACCCGCATCGACTTGTCGAGTTGCTTGTTGAAGAGCATCTCCGCGCAGCCGGGGCACTTGGTCCACAGGTCTGGCGGATACGCGTCGCGGCGCGGACGGAACGGCAATCGGACCGGCATCAGGACATCACCCCAGGATTCCGTGGAAGACGCCGGCGCGACGGCCGGAGCCAGTAGGGCGGCCGCGCCCGGAACGGGCCGCTCGGGCGGCGCGAACCATCGGCGGCTGAGCGGCGCGGGACCAGCGCCAGGCTACGTACACCGCCCCCAGCGACAGGGCGGCGGAAGCAACTCCCACGCCGCCGACCATCAGCGGCCGGGGCGCGCGAGCGGCGGCGCCCGGACGGCGAGCCGGGTCGGCGAACGCGGCGGGCGCGGACGGGTCGTATGTGGGTGCGACCGAAGACGTGGAGGCGGGGGCGAGCGTCGAGGTCTGGACGGCGGTCGGCCCGGCCATTCGCGCCGCCGCCTGTGCCAGGCGCACGGCCAACCCGTCTTCGAATCGGAAGGATGGATGGACCCTCACCAGGCCGGCTCGCAGCTCGCGGGCCGCGAGCGGGACGGCAGGATCCAGGTCCAGGTCCATCGGAGCGCCCGCGGCGCCGCGCTCCTCGGCGTTCATGAGCCCGTCGAGGTACAGCTCCGTGCGTCGGGCGTGGCGCGATCCGCTGCCGAGCATCAGTGCAAGCCTCCCCGAAGATCGGCCGCCACCGAGCGCAGGGCTCGGTGCAAGAGAACGCGGACCGCGCCTTCGGAGCGGCCCAGCACCTCGGCGATCTCCGTGGTGGACATCTCATCGACGAAACGCAGAATCACCGCCCGGCGCCGATCCTCCGGCAAACGGGCGACGGCGCGCCAGGCCGCGCTCCCGGCCTCGCGAGCCGCGGCCGATTCGAAGATGTCTCCGGCGGCGGGCAGCTCGCCGGCCGTCTCGAGCGGGGAGACGGGGCGGCGCCTGTCGCGCCGGCGTTCGTTGGAGACGACGTTGCGGGCGATGCGGAACAACCAGACTCGGAAAGTGGACGCGTCGGGCGGCATCGGATCGGCGCCCGTAGCCGAATTGGCGCCAGCTGCCGGATCGGCGCTCGCCGCCGCAAACGCGTCGGCTCGCTCTTCGAAGCGCGACAGTCCGGTCAGGGCCTGCATGAAGACCCGCTCGGCCGCGTCTTCCGCGGCGTGGTGGTCCCGCAGCTCGTAGTAAGCGTAGCTATACACCTGAGCCAGATACTTCCTGTAGAGAGCGTCGAAGTGCGCCGGGTCCCGCCGGGCCGCTTCGACGAGGGGGCGGTCCCGATCCAGACGAGCAGGCCGTCCAGCCTCCTCCGACCTTCCAAACACCGACCGGCTCATGGCGTTACACCGTCGTCGCCGGAAAGGGGCCGGCTCGCCGGGCGGACATGGACGACTTCGCCGGCCACCACTTCGCGTTCGCGCCCCGATTCGCCGGCCACGATCAAGGCGCCGGTGGCTCCGTCGACGCCGACGGCCAGGACGTCTTCGAGGGCTCCGGCCTCGCCCTCGAGCCGCACGATACGGCCGGTCGTGACCTGCCGGTCGTGCCAGCCCGCTACGTCGAAGTGGCCCGCGCGCAGGGCCGCGACCCGCGTCTCGAGCCGCCCCAGGAATGCCTCGAGCAACGAGTCCACGTCGACGGGCAGGCCGGCGGCGGCCTCGCGCAGGCTGGTCATCGTCTCGGCCAGCTCGGCCGGGAATTGATCCCGGGGCCAATCGGCATTGATGCCGATGCCCACCACTGCCCGCGGATCGGCGGTCCCGGCACCTTCCGTCTCGCCCAGCACCCCGGCGATCTTGAGCAGCCCCCCGCCCCGTTCGACGACGAGATCGTTGGGCCACTTGAGCCGGATCGTGCCGATCCGCAGCCCGCACGAATCCTCGGCCGCGTCCGCCATCGCCAGCGACACGATCGCCGCCAGCCGCCACATGGCGGCGGCGGCCAGGTATGTCGGCCGGAAGCCCAGCGACAGCAGCAGGGCCGTTCCGCTCGGCGCGACCCAGGTGCGACCCGATCTCCCACGCCCGGCGGTCTGTTCGCCGGCTACGGCAAGACAAACCTCAGCGGTTCCGGCGGCCAGCCACTCTCGGACGACGTCGTTGGTGGAAGGGATCGACTCGAACCGCTCATGTCGCGAAGGAAACGCGACCTCCGTCACGCGCCCGTCTTGGCGCCGCCGACCAGGGTCTCGTCGACCACGGCTTCGGGCTCTTCGAGAGCGAAGGCCTTGTGCAAAGCGCGAACGGCCGTCTCGACCTGATCCTCGGCGATCATGCAGGTGATACGGATTTCAGAGGTGGAGATGATCTCGATATTGACGCCCGCCTCGGCCAGGGCCTGGAACATGCGCGAGGCATAGCCGGGCGCGTTCTGGATGCCGGCGCCGACGATCGATACCTTGGCCATCGCCGAGTCCGTGGTCATCTCCCGGAAGCCCAGCTCTCGAACGACCGGTTCGAGGATGCGCTTGGTCTTGGCGAGATCGCCGCGGCCGATCGTGAAGCTCAGATCCGTGGTGCCGTGATGGCCCACGTTCTGAACGATGGTGTCGACGTTGATGCCGGCTTCCGCAAGGGGCGCCAGGACCGCGTGGGCCACGCCGGGGCGGTCCGGGACTTCTACGAGGGTGACTTTGGCCACGTTGCGGTCGTGGGCCAGCCCGCGAACCTTGTTGCGCTGCTCCACGAACGGGTCCTCCTTGATGAGCGTGCCGGGGACGTCCTCGAACGAACTCAGCACCTCTATTACGACGTTGTTGACCCAGCCGAGCTCCACCGCGCGGCCCTGCATCACCTGGGCGCCCTGATGAGCCAGCTCCATCATCTCCTCGTAGGAGATGACAGGCAACTGGCGGGAGTCCGGAACGAGCCTGGGGTCGGCGGTGTAGATGCCGCGGACATCGGTGAAGATCTGGCAGCGCTCGGCTTCGAGCGCGGCGGCCAGCGCGACGGCGGTCGTGTCCGAGCCACCCCGGCCGAGGGTCGTGATCTCCGACAGCTGCGGGTCGCGAACGCTCTGGCCCTGGAAACCGGCCACGATCACCACCCGACCGGCCTGGTGTTCTGTCTGGATGCGGCTGGGGTCGATTCCGGCGATGCGGGCCTTGCCGTAGTTGCCGTCCGTGGTGATGCCGGCCTGAGCGCCGGACAGAGCGATGGCCTGAACGCCGAGGGCGTGCAGGGCCATCGACACGAGGGTCGCGCTCTGGTGCTCGCCGGTGGCGAGGAGCATGTCCAGTTCGCGCGGATCCGGCTCGTCTGTGATGGCGCCGGCCAGGGCCAGCAACTCGTCGGTGGTATCCCCCATCGCGGACACGACCACGACCAGGTCGCAACCGGTGGCGCGCTCGCGCGCGATGCGGGCGGCCACACGCCGGATCCGGTCCGCGTTGGCGACGGATGAACCACCGAACTTCTGAACGACAATCGGCTTGGGCATGGCGCGGATTTTAGCAGCGAGCGCGCTTGGACCGGGGCGGGTTTCGATACACCGGCTGGCGCAACCGGGAGTTACGCGGAATACGAACCCCGCCTGCCACTCGAAGAATGGGTTCTTGCCGTAAGGAATCCAGCCCGGAGGAGCCCGTTCAATGTGCTTCGACCTCGATAGCGACCCACCCATTCGAGCCACCGCCGGTGCGGAGCCGGCCCATGAAGAGGTGGTCCTGTCGGCCTCCGACGGCAACAAGTTCCGGACGTTCCACGCCGTCCCCACGTCCCCCACCGGCAAAGCGATCGTGATCCTGCCCGACGTCCGGGGTCTCCACCACTACTACGAGCAGCTGGCCCTGCGATTCGCCGAAGCCGGGGTCGAGGCGCTTTCGATCGACTACTTCGGCCGGACGGGCGGCCTCGGCGCCCGGGACGATACGTTCGACTATGGCACGCACGTGGGTCAGACCACCTGGGCCGGCCTGTCGGCGGACATCGTGGCCGCGGCGGGTTACCTGCGCTCGAAGGCCACGGCTGGCGGGAGCGCGGCCGGCGCGGGCGGCCCCGATCTCTTCACCATCGGCTTCTGCATGGGCGGCCGCGTCTCGTTCCTCGCTTCCACGCTGGGCCTGGGCTTGTCCGGCGTCATCGGCTTCTACGGCTGGCCGGGCGGACCGGCGCGCAACGACACGCCCGCCCCGACCGAGGTGGCTTCGCAAATCGAGAACCCGGTCCTGGGCATCTTCGGCGGCGCCGACCAGGGCATCCCCGTGGCCGTAGTCCAGACTTTCCGCGATGCCCTGGCGGAAGCGGGCGTCGAAGCCGACGTCGTCGTCGAGCCGGACGCCCCGCACAGCTTCTTCGACCGCAAGCAGCCCGAATTCCAGGCCCAGTCCGACGACGCCTGGCGGCGAGTGACGGACTTCATCCGGGTTCACGGCTCCGGGGTTCCGGCGCACCGCAGCAACTGAGGCCGGCGAGGGCCTGAGCCAGGCCGCCCGGATCCGTTGCACTCTTGGCTCGCCGACGTTTGGGAGGACACGGGCGGCCAACCTGTGCGACCATCAGCGGGCGCGCCGTGACGTCGGTTGGCGCCTCAGTGGAGGACCCCATGTTCAGGCGACGCGGCGGCAGTTCTTCGGACGACAGCAACAGCGACCGGCTCGACGAGACCGAGGCGGAAGAGCCGCAGGACGCCGAAGCCGTGGCCGAAGAAGGCGACATGCCCGAGGACACCGACGCCGACCTCGAAAGCCAGGCCGCCGACTACCTGGCCGACAACGACCAGTGGCTGTACGGCGCCAATGCCCGCGACGTCCTGGACGTCCTGGATTTCCTGGAGGAGATCGCCCCGGAGGACGCCGAGACCATCGCCGAAGCGTGGCGCAACGCCCCTAAGTCGGATCGCGAGGCGGCCCGCAAGGCGGCCCGCAAGATCATGGAGGGTGAGGGCGACAAGCCGCGCCAGGTTCGCATGGCCCGCGAGGAAGTGGGCGCATGGCTGGCCGTGGCGGCGGACTTCCCTGAGTACACCAAGTCGGTCCAGGACTGGGCCAGGACCGCCTCGACCGTCAGCGAGGCCGCACTCGACGCCGTGACCGCCCTGATCCTCGATGAGGACCTCGACGAGCCCAACTACCAGGCCTTGAGTGCGCCCTGGAACGAGGCGCTCGACGCCATCGAGGTCCGGAACGAACTCGAGGAAGTGGAAGGCGTGCCGGCGGTCGACGAAGACGAAGAGGCCGACGAGGACGAGGAAGGGGCGGAAGACGAGGGCAAGTTCGGGCCCAACTCGGACGCCGTCGAGGACTTCCTGAACCGCCTGTGGCTGCTGTCCCCCGAGCAGATCGCGCGGCTCGTGAGCGGCTGGGAGGAGCAGCCCGAGTCAAGCCTCCAGCTGGCCCACGACGCGTTGCTGGACCTCGTCGAAGACGAACCCGATCTTCGCGACCAGGTTCGCTCGGCCCAGGAGAAGGTTTCGCCCTGGCTCAACGGCGGACGGCTCGAGGAGACGGCGAGCTTTATCGGCCAGACCGGCGCCAGCACGAGCCGCCGGCGCGCCGGCCCGGCACTGGCGGACGCGGTCGCGGCCCTGGTGGTCGGCGACCTGCTGGCGCCCGAAGACGCCGAAGTCCTGTATGCGCCGTGGTTCAACCTGGTCGGAGCGCCGCCGCTGCCCGAGACAGCGGAAGACGAGCCGGACGAGACGAAGAACTAGAGGCAGAGGCGGGAGCGGTTTCGATGTTCAGGCTGTTCCGCAACAACGATGCCGGTGACGAGCCTCGGCTGACCGACGCAAACGGCGAGTTGATCGACCCGCCGGAGGTCGAACTCGAGGACGAAGGCGAAACGGCCGACTCCGGCGAAGGCGAAGGCGAGTCCGAGAAGTTCGACCTGGACGCCGAGCTGGCGCGTGAAGCCGAAGAATTCGGCCTGGCCAACTCGGATCCCAAGACCCTCTACGGCCCGAACGGCGAAGACGTCGCCTCCGTCATCGAGGCGTTGACGACGCTCGACGACGACACCGCGGATGCTCTGGCGGAAGCCTACTGGGCCGCTCCGGCCGCGGACCGCCGGGTGGCGAAATCGGTGGTCCGCCGTCTGCGCCGCCAGAGCAGCCTCGACTCGGAGATGTGGGCCGCGGAACAGGCCGTGGCGGACTGGCTGGCCGGCGTCGACTTCGACGACGAGCGCCAGGACACGTACGGCGTCGCCGCGGATGCCGCCACGGACGCGGTGGACGCGTTGATCCTGGGCGACGAGCTGGCGGACGTGGACTTCTCCACTCTCTACGGACCGTGGTCGGACGTGATGGACTCCGACGAGGGCGAAGACGGTGAGGGGGAAGCGGATGCCGGCGCGCCGGAAGGGGCGGCGGAGGGCGAGGGTGACGACGCCGAGGGCTCGGAAGAGGAGGGCGACGAGGGCTCGGAAGAGGAGGGCGAGTTCGGGCCCAACACGGATCTGGTTAAGGCGCTGTTCGCCCGGCTCGAGTCGGTGGAACCGTCCGAGATCTCGGCCCTGGTGGGGACCTGGCGCACCCAACCCAAGGAGGACCTTCGCGTCGCTCACAGAGACCTTCAGTCCCTGGCCGACGGCAGCAAAGAGTGGCGACGGCAGCTCCAGCACGCCCAGGACGAGGTTCTGGCCTGGATCAACGGGGAAAGCCTGCGGGCCGAGTCGCGCGCTGTTCCGGTTTCGGTCGGCGGGCCGCGCGAGGTCGCGGGCCCGGTCATCGCCGACGCCGTGTCCGCGCTCGTCATGGCGGACATGCTCGAGGCCGAGGAAGCCAGGACGCTCTACGCGCCCTGGGCCGAGGTCCTCAAGACGCCGGCCCTGCCCGAGTTCGACGAAGACGACGACGAGTCCGGCGGCGAGGCCGAGGACGACTGAGGCGGAGGCCAAGTAGGCAGCGGGCGTGTTGCCGGCCCAGGTTCCTGGCTAACACGCCCCAGCATGGTGTTCGGGAAGCCGGCGACCTTGTAGACCCGCTCGCCGGCGATCCGTGGGTAGGATTCGGATTGAGCCCGAGCCTCCGGCCTCCCTGTTCGGGCGTGCGGTGCGGCCTGGCGGTGGATTCTGGCGTCCGCGGGTCATCTTGACTGGCCGGAGGGACGATAGTTGGCGCCCGGACTCGGCACTACACCATCACCAGGCGTGATAGCGCAGAACGGGCTGGGGCGGGCGCAAGTCGGCCAGCGGGGCGTCGTCGCGGCCGGTAGACTCGGCGACCATGAAGCAGTCGATCGTCACCCTGGACATGGAGGGCGTCCTCACGCCCGAAATCTGGATTGCCGTAGCCGAGAAGACCGGCATTCCGGAGCTGCGACGGACCACCCGCGACGAGCCCGACTACGACAAGCTGATGTGCGGCCGGCTGGCCCTCCTCGACCAGCACGGCCTCAAGCTATCGGACATCCAGGGCGTCATCGGCACGCTGTCCCCGCTGCCGGGCGCGAAGGAGTTCCTCGACGAGCTACGGTCAGTCGTCCAGGTCGTGATCCTGTCGGACACGTTCGAGCAGTTCGCGTCTCCCCTGCTCCGCCAGCTCAACTTCCCCACCCTGCTCTGCCACAGCCTGGTCGTCGAGAACGACCGCATCGTCAACTACCAGCTGCGGATCCGGGAGCAGAAGCGCGAGGCCGTGGCCGCCTTCCGACGCTTGAACTACAACGTCATCGCCGGCGGCGACTCGTTCAACGACACGGCCATGCTGGCCGAGGCCGACAAGGGGATCCTGTTCCGGGCGCCTGCCAACGTCATCGCCCAGTTCCCGCAGTTTCCCGCCGTGGAGACCTACGCCGACTTCATGGGCTTGATCAAGGCGGCGACGGCGGGGTAGCAACAGGCAGTTCGGTCAGTCGTCGACGACTCCGCCGGCCCATACGACCAGATGCTCGTCCTCGGAGCCGGGCGAGAACAAGCGCCAGCACTCGTCGGGCGCCTCCTCGCCCACCGTCTCCGCAAATCCCAGATCCGCGAATGCGTCGAAGCTGCACCCGTCCACGAACGAGAGATGAAGGTCCCCGAGCAGGGTCATGTCGGCCGCGTCGACGATGTGGGCAGGCTCGCCATGGAGCAGGAAGAGCTCCATGAGCTCATCGCGTCGGCTCGCTCGCATGCCCGACTTCGAGGTCGGGTTGAATCCATCTTCGGAGGTACCTGTTCGCGGAGTCCAGAGATCACTGTCGCCGACGAGAACTCGGCCGCCGGAGACGATTCGCCAGGCGCACTGAAGACGAAGGGCCAGTTCGCCTACGGCCCCGAAAGTCTCGGGTGTCGACGCGCTCCCCGAACTGGAACATTTCCATGCCAGCGGCTCGGGTCGAATCCCAGAGGCTGCGTCCGACCAGCGAATCGACCAAAGCGGTCGCCCATTCGCTCATCGTGGCTGTTCGTCTCCCTCCGCTACCAGCCCAGGGCCTTCATCACCGCCGAGGTCGCGGGCGCGGACTCGATGATCGAGTCGGCGCGGGCGAAGACCTTTTCGGCTCGCTCGGGGTCCTTGAGGCCGTGGCCTGTCAGGACGCAGACGACGGTTGCGTCCGCGGGGACCCGCCCAAGAGCGGCCATCTTGATGATGCCGGCCACACTCGCCGCCGACGCGGGCTCGCAGAAGATGCCCTGGGTTCGGGCCAGCTCGGCGTAGGCCGCGAGGATCTCGTCGTCGGTGACCATGTCGATCAGGCCGCCCGACTCGTCGCGCGCGGCCTCGGCCCGCTTCCACGAAGCCGGGTTGCCGATGCGGATGGCCGTGGCGATGGTCTCCGGCTTCTCGATCGGATGACCCAGCACGATCGGCGCGGCACCGGCCGCCTGGAAGCCGTACATCCTGGGCTTGGCCGCGATTCGGCCGGCCGCCTGGTAGCGGTTGAAGCCGAGCCAGTAAGCCGTGATGTTGCCGGCGTTGCCGACAGGAAGCGCCAGGATGTCGGGCGCCCGGCCCAGGTCGTCGCAGACTTCGTAGGCCGCCGTCGTCTGGCCCTCGACACGGTTGGGGTTGACGTGGTTCACGAGCGTGACCGGATGATCCTTCTGCTCGGCCATCTCGCGCACGACCCGGAACGCGTCGTCGAAGTTGCCGTCGACCGCCAGCACCCGAGCCCCGGCGGCGATGCCCTGGATCATCTTGCCCAGGGCGATCTTGCCCTTGGGCAGGACGATGATCGTCTCGAGCCCGGCCACCGCGCCGTACGCCGCGGCCGAAGCCGACGTGTTGCCGGTGGACGCGCAGATGATCGCCTTGTCGCCCTCTTCGACCGCCTTGGAGATAGCCATGACCATGCCCCGGTCCTTGAACGAGCCGGTCGGGTTCATGCCCTCGTACTTCACGAACAAGCTGGGCACGCCGATCCGCTTGCCGATGTGCTCGATATGTACAAGCGGCGTGTTGCCCTCGCCGAGGCTGATGATCGGAGTCCTGTCAGTGACCGGCAGGAAGTCGCGATAGCGGTCGAGCAACCGCGGACGCGCGCCCGACCGCATCGCCGGGGCAGAGACGTTGGAAGAAGCGGACATGGCTACGGCTCCGGTTACGAGGTCAGGATCGGATAGATGGGCACGTCGCGGTCGGCGGCGAGGAGCGGCTCAACAGCCTCGCGGACTTCGGCCAGGGGCAGCGGCCTCGTCCAGATCGCGGTCCACGTACGACTGCGATGCCGCGGCACGGCGCTGGGTGGCGGGCCGACAATCTGTTCGGCCAGGCGGCCGGGCACTTCCTCGGCCAGGACGCCGGGCAGGCAGACGTACCAGGAGCGGCGGATCGTCGCCCGGTCGTCGGCCAGCGAAACCAGCTCGGGCGCAGCGGGCGGCAGGTCCGCCCACGTCGAAAGGCCGGTCCGGGCGACTTCGAGGATATCGGCCAGCACGGCGCTGCTGGTGGCGGGGCCACCCGCGCCGGGACCTTCGAACGAGACGCGACCGACCGGGTCGGCGTCGACCTCGAGCCGGTTCAGGACGCCGTTGGTGCGGCCGAGCGGAGCGTCGAGCGGAACGGCTGAGGTCATGACCGAGCCGGCCAGCCCGAACCCGGGCTCGGCAGTGCCGGGCGGGCTCGCCGTGGCAACCATGCGGATCGCCAGGCCGAGTCCTACCGCACCCGAGATGTCGCTGGCCGAAACGCCGGTGATGCCGGGCTGGCCGTCGCCTCGAACGGACGGCGGGCAGGCCACGACCGACCCGATCTCCGGCCACGCGCCGAAGCAGAGCCGCGTCAGGATGGCCAGCTTGTTCGCGGCATCGTGGCCTTCCACGTCCGACCGCGGATCCCGCTCGGCGTAACCCTGGGACTGAGCGGCCGCAAGGACCTCGTCGTAGCTGCGTCCGGCCTGCATCATCTCGGTCAGGATGAAGTTGGTGCTGCCGTTGACGATGCCGCGGACACGGCGGATGTGATTGGCGGCGAGCCCTCGGCAGATCGGGTCGAGAACCGGGATCGCGGCGCACACCGAAGCTTCGAAACGCAGGGCTGCCCCACCGGCCCGGGCCGCCTGTTCCAGCTCCAAACCGTGATGGGCCAGCAGCAGCTTATTGGCGGTGACGACGGCCTTGCCGGCCTTCAGCGCACCGAGGCAGAACGTGCGGGCCGGCTCCGCGCCGCCCAGCAATTCCACGACCACGTCGATGTCGTCGCGCCGCACCAGCGAGGCGGCGTCTTCGACGATCAGCTCGCGTGGCAGGCCGCGATCCACGGCCGCCTGAACGTTCATCTCGCCGATCGCCACGAGTTCCAGCATGCGACCGCCGGCCGGCCCGATCTGACGCTCGGGGTTGCGAAGGAAGCCACGCGCCACCTCCGCGCCAACGGTGCCGGCACCGAGGATGGCGACACGAATTGGTCGCCTCTCGGCGTCCGCACCGAGGATGGCGACACGGAGTCGCGAGGGCGCGACATTGGGTCGTTTCTCGGCGGACATAGGCGAACCGGACTGGGGCCAGCGGGGCCGAGTTGGCGCCGCAGCCAGCGTGACGGACGGCGATTGCCGTGTTGCGGAATGGTACCCGAGGCACGCCTCGGGCTGCCGAAGCGAGCCTGCCCAAGAACCGAACGATCGAAGGCGGAGCCGAGATCAGGCCGAACGAAGGCACATCCGCCACAATCAGGGCCAATGGACGATCGACCTGCGCTCGCCACCCCGGGGACGAAATGATGCCGCACCCGTCTCGCTGCCCCTGGGTCCCAGCCGGCGACGACCTCTACGCCACCTACCACGACAACGAATGGGGCGTCCCGGTCCACGACGAGCGGCAGCTGTTCGAACTGCTGAGCCTCGAGGGCGCGCAGGCCGGTCTGAGCTGGCGCGCCATCCTCGCCCGCCGCGACGGCTATCAGGCCGTCTTCGCCGGTTTCGACGTCGAGCAGGTCGCCGATTTCGACGACGCTCGCCTGGAGGCCGCGCGACAGGATCCCCGGATCATTCGCAACCGGCTCAAGATCCACTCGGTCCGCGGCAACGCCCGAGCGGTGCTCCGCCTCCGCGACGCCGGCACCCCTCTGCCGGAGCTACTCTGGGAGGTCGTCGGCGGAAAGACGATCGTCAATCGTTGGCAGACCCTGAGCGAGATCCCCACCGTCACGGCCGAGGCCGGCAAGATGAGCCGGCTGCTCAAAGCCCGAGGCTTCTGCTTCGTCGGCCCGACGATCTGCTACGCCTTCATGCAGTCGGCCGGGCTGGTCAACGACCACACTATCGACTGCTTCCGGCACCCTGAGGTCGGCGGGGCCGGAGCTTGAGGCAGCGCCATGAATGCGGGCCCGCGGCCGTTGTCGCTGCAGCCCCGTCGACTAAACTCGCGCCATGACGACCGATGCCGCACCCACGACCGCCAACGTATCCGCGCTCAAACCGAACCTGCCCGCCAAGCCCCGGGCCTTCAGCGGCATCCAGCCGAGCGGGGTCACCCACCTCGGCAACGACCTGGGTGCGATCCGCAACTACGTCGCCCTCCAGGACCGCGGCGTCGCCGAGGGCTTTGAGACGATCTACTGCATCGTCGACTACCACGCCCTCACCAGCACCCACAACCCGGAGGTGCTGCGCCGTCGAACGCTCGAGATGGCGGCGTCCCTGATCGCTCTGGGCCTGGATCCGGACAAGTGCACGCTGTTCGTCCAGAGCCACCGGCCCGAGGTCACGGAACTGTGCTGGCTGTTCAACACCGTCACCCCGGTGGGCTGGCTCCAGCGCACGCCCACGTACAAGGAGAAGCGCCAGACCCAGCCCGAGGACGTGAACCACGGCTTGCTCACGTACCCCGTCCTGCAGGCCGCCGACATCGTGATCTACAAGGCTTCGCTCGTGCCGGTGGGCAAGGACCAGGCCGCTCACCTGGAGCTGAGCCGAGAGATCGTCCGTGCCTTCAACGCCCGATACGGCGAGACGTTCCCGGAACCCCAGGCCGTCTACACCAGCGCCCCCGTCGTGCTCGGCACGGACGGCGTCAAGAAGATGAGCAAGTCCGTCGGCAACACGATCGAGATCCTGGGCGAGCCCGACACGATCCGCAAGCAGATCATGAGCATGGTCACCGATACTCGGCGCGCCCTCCGTGCCGACCCGGGCCACCCGGAAGCCTGCAACGTCTGCCAGATGCACCGCTTCTTCGGGGACGACTACGAGGAGATCTGGGAGGGCGAGCGAACCTCGCGAACCGGCTGCGTCGATACGAAGAAGCTGCTGGCCCAGCGGATCATCGACCACTACGCCCCGGCCCGCGAGAAGTACAACGAATTGATCGCGGATCCGAAGCGCCTCAACCGCATTCTGGACCAGGGCGCGGAGCGCATCCGGCCGATCGCCGAAGCGACCATGGCTGAGGTCCGCGAACGGATGGGCCTTCGCTAGAAATCCAGAGGGGGAGAGATGGGCATCGAGCAAGAGCCAGGTGAGCGGGACCGGCGAATCAGCCGGCGTGAGGTCCTCAAGCGCGGCATTCTCGGCGCGGCCGGGCTGACCGTACTGCCCGCGGTGATCGCCGCCTGCGGCAACTCCCCCAAACCGTCGCCCGCCGCGACGGCCACGCCGCCACCCCCGACGCCGACGCCAACTCCAGCGACCGCGACAGCGTCGCCGACGCAGGGCCCTGCCGTCACACTGGGCCACAACTACGTGGCACTGGTCGACTACCCCTACCGCGACGCCATCGCCGCCATAGACAAGGCGTTTGAGGCGGAGACGGGCATCGCCGTGACGGCCACTCCAATCGAAGGGCACTCGGACCAGTTCGGCGCCTACTTCAGCGGCCACCCCGACGACGTGACCTTCTGGTACTCCGGCTTCTGGATGCGCTACTTCGCCAGGAAGAACCTGCTCACCGCCAGACAGGGCCTGTTCACCGCCATCGATGACGTCTGGGCCGGCGTCTCGAGCAACTACAGCGCCGCCCTGGCCCCCACCGTGACGGGAGACGACGGGCACGTCTACGCCGTCCCGATCACCAGCCAACCGTGGCTCTTCTTCTATCGCAAGAGCCTCTGGGCGGCGAAGGGGTACGAAGTCCCGACCACCTGGACGGAACTGCTCGCCCTCTGCGCCCGGATGAAGAAGGACAGACTGACCCCGATCGCTTTCGGCGACAAAGACGGCTGGCCGGCGACGGGCACGTTCGACATCCTGAACCTCCGCCTCAACGGCTACGACTTCCACATGGGTCTCATGACCGGCAAGGAGAAGTGGACCGACTCGAGGGTGGCGGCAGTCTTCCAGACGTGGCGCCAGCTCATCCCGTTCTTCACGCCGGCCTCCACCGGCCTTATCTGGCAGGACGCCAGATCAGCGCTGCTCACGAAGACCGCCGGCATGTACTTCTGCGGACTATTCCTGACCGATCAAGTCGACGCCTCCAACAGGCCGGCGCTCGACGACCTGGACTGCTTCCCGTTCCCCTACTTCGGCAACACCTACGATGCCGAGAAGGCGCTCGATGCCCCGATCGACGTCCTGGTGATGTGCTCGGAGTCCCCAACCCTCGAGGCCGACCTCCCCAACGCCAGGGCCTATCTGGAATTCTGGGCAAGGGGCTCGACCCAATTGCTCTGGCTCGAGGCCAACGCGGACTTCATCCCCACGGCGTCCGACGCTGACACGAGCCAACTCGACGCATTGAGGCAGGAAGCTTTCTCGATCACCGGCCAGGCGGGGCGAATCACACAGCTCATGGACCGGGACACACGGTCCGACTTCGCCGGCCCGAGCGGCATGCAGAACTTCCTGATCAAGTTCCTCGACAAGCCCGGCCAGGATCTGGGCCAGTTGCAGGACTCGATCCAGGCCTTCTGGGATGGGCTCGCGCCATACGGCTAGCCTGACCAGATCATCGGTGAGGATGGCACATGGTCGAACCTGAGGGGACACACGGGATGCGCGGCAGCGGCCGGATCACGCGGCGCGAAGTCCTCAAGCGCGGCGTTCTCGGCGCGGCCGGGCTGGCCGGGCTGACCGTACTGCCGGCGGTGATCGCCGCCTGCGGTAAATCCGCCACGCCTTCGCCGGCGGCCACGCCGCCACCCCCGACGCCCGCCACGCCGCCACCCCAGACTCCCACGCCGACCCCGGCGGACTTCCTGGCACGCAACCTCGCGGGCGGCCTCACGGTCGGGAACGCGCTCTACACGAACCCGGCCCAGATCAAGGGGCTGGCGGCCGTCGACGCAGCATTCGAATCTGTAACCGGTCTGGCCCTCACGGTGGACCTGATCGGGCCGGGCACGTACGCCGATCCGTTCTCGCCATTCCTCCTCGCCCAATCCGACGCGTTCTTCTGGTTCCCCGGCTTCCGGACGCGATCCCTCGCGGCCGCCAATCTGGCACCGATGCAGGACGTTTGGGCTTTGGCTTCGGCCAACGTTCCCGCTGGGATGGCACAGGCCGTCACGGGCGATGACGGCAAGGTCTTCGGCATCCCGATCAACTTCTACCCGTGGGGCGTCTTCTATCGCAAGAGCCTCTGGGCGGCGAAGGGCTACGAAGTCCCAACGACCTGGACCGAGTTCCTGGCCCTGTGCGCCCGGATGAAGAAGGACAAGCTCACCCCGATGGCGTTCGCCGACCGGGACGGCTGGCCGGCCATGGGCACGTTCGACATCCTGAACCTCCGCCTCAACGGCTACGACTTCCACATGGGCCTCATGACCGGCAAGGAGAAGTGGACCGACTCGAGGGTGGCGGCCGTCTTCGAGACGTGGCGCCAGCTCATCCCCTTCTACAGCAGCGGATCGACGGACCTGTTCTGGCAGCAGGCATGTGACAGCCTTACCCGGAAGACGGCGGGCATGTACTACAGCGGAATGTTCATGAAGGGTCAGGTTGCGTTCGTCGACCGGGCGGCGGTCGACGACCTCGACTTCTTCCCGTTCCCATACTTCGGCAACGAATTCGACTCGGAAGGGGCGATCGAGGCGCCGGCCGACATCGTCACGGTGTTGGCGAATTCCCCGACGCTCGGAGCGGATCTGGTCAACGCCAGTGCCTACCTCGAGTTCTGGGCGAAGGGCTCCGTCCAGATGCTCATGTACCGGGCCGACGACGGCCTCATACCGACGGCCCTCGACGCGGACGTCAGCCAGCTGGATCCAATGTCGGGCAAGGCGGTCTCGCTCGTCCGCCGGGCCGGCCGGATCACGCAGTTCATGGACCGTGACGCCCGCCCGGATTTCACCGGCGCGGCCGGGATGCAATCCTTCCTGCTGGCGTTCCTCAGGAAACCCGATCGGGACCTGGCCGCGCTCGGCCAGGAAATCCAGACGTTCTGGGACGGCCTGCCCCCGTACACCGAATAGGAGTAGATGAGGGATCAGCCGATGAACGACAACATTACCCGGCGCGAGGTCCTCAAGCGCGGCCTTCTCGGAGCGGTCGGGCTGACGCTGCTGCCGGCTGTAGCGGCAGCGTGCAACTCCACTACGGAGACGCCGACTCCAAGCCAGACACCCGTCGTGACTCCGCCGCCCGCAACTCCGACACCGGCTTCAACGCCGTCGCCAACACAGGGGCCCTCCCGGAAGGTCACGTTCATCTCCAGCGGCGCCGACCCGTCCCAGCTCAAGCTCATGGCCGACGTCAATGCCGCGTTCACGGCGGCGACGGGCATCTCCGTCGGCCTGTCCAACTTCGACTATGGGACGTTCGTGCAGTTCAGCTTGAGCGACTACCTCAACGGCCGCTACCGCGACGACAGATATCCCGACAGCCCGGGCGACGTGGTCAACTGGGCCTCTGGTTTCTATATGCGGGACTTCGCGGACGCGGGGCTGATCGCCGCCATCGATGACGTCTGGGCGAGGGTATCGAGCAACTTCTCAGAGGGCTTCGCCCACTCGACGGTCGGCAACGACGGCAGGGTCTACGCCATCCCGGTCAGCTTCTACCCGTTTTGCATGTTCTATCGCAAGAGCGTCTGGGCGGCCCACCGATACGAGGTCCCAACCACCTGGAAACAGCTACTCGCCCTCTGCGCACGAATGCAGAAGGACAAGCTGACGCCGATCGCGTTCGGCGCCAAGGACCGCTGGCCGACGATGGCGACCTTCGACATCCTGAACCTGCGCCTCAACGGCTACCGCTTCCACATCGACCTGCTGGCCGGCAAGGAGAAGTGGACCGATCGGAGGGTCACCGCGGTCTTCGAAGCCTGGCGAAAGCTCTTGCCGTTCTGCAACCAGGGCTATCTAGGCCAGGTCTGGCAGGACGCCTGCGCGATGATGGTCCGAAAGGCTGCGGGCATGTACTTCCTGGGAACGTTCATCACGAGCGAAGTCGCCAGGGACGACGCGAACGCGCTCGACGATCTCGACTGCTTCACATTCCCCTTCTTCGAAAACGAGTTCGACGCCGAGAGGTCGCTCGACGCCCCGGTCGAAATCGTCGCCCTGAGCGTGAAGTCACCGAACCTCCCGGCGGACCTGGATAACGCGCGGGCGTACCTCGAGTTCTGGGCGAAGGGCTCGACGCAACTGCTCCGGTTCGAGCCGAGTACAGGCTTGATACCAACCGCCTCAGACGTCGATACGAGCCTGCTGGACCCCATATCGCGGAGGGCCGTCCAGATCGTCGGCCAGGCGAAGCGGCTCGGTCAGTTTCTCGATCGCGACACGCGTCCGGACTTCGCCGGCTGGAGCGGGATGCAGGGCTTCCTGCTCGACTTCCTCAACACGCCGGGCCGGGATCTTCCGGAACTGCAGAAGAAGATCCAGGCGTTCTGGGACGGCCTGCCCCCCTACACCTTCTAGCTCAGCCGAGATGGCCGCCTCACGCGTGGCGCGGGGGGGCGCCCGGAGCACTTCGCCAGCGGCGGCCCCTGAGCCTCGCCGAACCAGGCCTCGGGGCGTACCATCTCGACGTCAGCCCGCCATGTGAGCGAAGGAAGATGACCGATCAGACTGGGGCACCGTGGTTCCGCCTGACCGAGCGGGAGCACCGCTGGCTCACCACGCTGCTGATCCTGGGCACGGTCGCTCTCGCGTTCGTCGTCCTCTACTTCGTGACGGATCTGATCGCGTACTTCAGCGACGTGATCATGATCTTCTTCCTGGCCTGGCTGCTGGCGTTCATCCTGAGCCCGCTGGCCAACGGCCTGCTGCGCCTCGCCCCCGGGCTGCCACGCGTGTTCGCGGTGATCATCGTCTACTCGCTCCTGATCGTTGCCCTGATCGCCGTCATTCTCCTGGCCGCGCAGCAGCTGTACTCGTCCATCACGAACCTGGTCAACAACTGGCCTCAAGGCGACGCCTTGCGGGAGAAACTCCAACCCGTCCAGGACTGGGTCAATTCGGTGGGCGGCAACCAGATCAGCGTCTACGACCAGGTCAACCAGCTCCTGGCGAACCTGAAGGCCGGCGCCAGTGAACTGGCCAAGCCGCTGGGCGACATTGCCTTCGCCAGCCTGGGCATCTTCGGCAACCTGCTGTTCGTGTTCTTCCTGTCGCTGTACATGTCGGTGGACCGAGACCACATCGTCAGCTTCCTGTTCCGCCTGGTCCCGCCCAACTACCTGGAAGAGGCCCGACTGCTCGAACGCAGCGTCTCGAAGTCGTTCGGCGGTTTTCTTCGCGGTGAGGCCCTGATGGGCCTCATGTACGGCGCGATCTCAATGGCGGCGAGCCTGCTGCTGGGGCTGCCCTACATGCCGGTCACGGCCGTGTCCTCGGGCGTGCTGCAGGCGATCCCCTTCTTCGGGCCTTTCGTCTCGTGGGCGCCGCCGGTGCTGGTGGCGATCTTCTTCGCCCCGAGCGCCATCGTCCCGACGCTCCTGATCATGGTCGCGGGCTGGTTCGTACTGATGAACATCGTCCAGCCGCGGCTGATGGCGGAAGCGGTTGGTCTGCACCCGGTCGTCGTTTTGGGGTCGGTCATGGTAGGCACGAAGCTGGCCGGGATCCCGGGCGCCATCTTCGGCATCCCCGTCGCAGCCGTGGTGGCAGCGTTCTTCTTCTACTACCTCGGGAAGAAGCGCGTCGACGCCGTGCCGCTGGCCGTTCGCGCCGCTCGCCGGGTTGAGGAGCGGGAGGGCCGGCTCGTCCGCGTTCCCCGCGAGCCCATGCCCGGTGAGGACGCGGAGGTGGAGCCGGCTCCTCCTATCGAGCCTGCGACGCCGTAGCGGCGCCGATCGACCGGAGGCGCAATCTCACGTCTTGGGCACGGCCTTCATGTTGGCCGCGATCGACACGAGGGTGGATTGAGATACGCCGGTCGACGTGATCATGTACGCGTTCTTGGTGCCCGGATTGACGGCGATGATGAAGCCACCCGTCGTGGCCAGGAACTCCCCGGTCATGCCGTCGAACGCCGTGTGGCCCGAGCCGGCGGCCGGATGCGGTCCACCGACGCACGAGACCGGATCCGTCGTGCAGAAGGCACCTTCCTGGAGCACGAACTTCTGGCTCGTGTTCTTGAACTTGTATGTCACGGAGAGGGTCGCACCGGACAGCGTTCCGGTGGAGATCTGCCAGCCCGAAGCCAGCCCGGACGCGCAGTAGACCGTCGTCTTCATGGTATGGGCGACGCCCACGAAGAAGTCCTGGTTCTTGCTCGTGCCCGTGCAGAACTGAGCCGGCGACGTCGGCCCGGCCGAAACGGACGGCTTGGTCGAAGGACCGGGGGTCGGCGGGACGGTCGGCTCCGGGGTGGGAGGCAAGGTCGGCCAGGGCGTGAACGTCGGCGTGGTGACCTGGGCCTGGGTGGGCGCCTCCGTCACGATGGCGGAGGCCGTGGGCGTGGGGGTTGCCGTTTCCGTCGGGGCGGGGGTGGCTTCGGTCGAGCAGGCGGACAGTGCCAGCGCGGCCGCGATCGAGGCGGCTATCAGAACCGGGGGACGTAGACCTCGCACCTTCTCCTCCTGCGATGCGGTGAACCGCGACACGTACGCGGGCGATTGTAGCCGCGCCGCCGAATCCGGCTCAGACAGAGCAGAGCGGCCGCTCCCGCGAGCGACCGCTCTGCCACGAACTCGAAGACCGGTCCGGGCCCGCCCCGAACCGCGCGCCGCCCTACTTGACGGCCGCCATCCTGGTCGCGTACGTCACCACCGTGGTCTGGGTGACGTTGTGGCCGATGATCGTGTAGGCCTGGCTCGTGCCCGGCGCGACGCGGACAGCGAAACCGTCCGAGGTCGAGTACAGCGTGCCCGACAGCGGCCCGAAACTGGCCGACCCGAGCGAGCCCGTGTCGCCCTCGCACTCACCCGACGGGATCGTGCCTTCACAGACCTCGATCCTGGAACTGGTCTTCTTGTACTGGTAGCGAATGATTATGTTGCCGTGACTGCCGCCGCTCCAGGTGCTCTGAGGGCTGGAAGCCAGGCCCCAGCCGCTCCAGCCGAATCCGCAATAGACCGTGAACTTCAGGCCGTTGGCGGCATCGACGAAGAACATACGGTTGGCCTCGCTGACGGCACCCACACATCCGCCTGCGGGCGGGCTGGGCGTGACGCCGGCCGGAGGCGTCGGAGTCTCGGTCACCGTGGGAACCGGCGTCGACTCAGGCGTGGGAGAGAGGCTGGGCCACGGGGTGAAGCTGTCGGCCGGGGTGGCGACCTCGGATGGGGCCGGGGTGACGGCCTCGGACGGGGGCGGGGTGACGACCTCGGACGGGGCGGGGGTTGGAGTCACGACGATGTAGATAGGGGTGGGCTGTTCCGTGCTGATGCAGGCGGCGGCGGACGCCGCCAGCAAGATCGCGCCGCAAACGAGCGCCACTCCCCTGGTGTGACGTGAATTCATGACGGTCCTCCTCCTCCAAGGATTCGCCTGGCCATGGCATCTAGAGGCCGTTCCGAACGCCAGCCTCGATGGGGCTCCGGCAGGGCCCCGGTACTCTCAGGCAGGTACCGCCGGCTGTGCGCTGAAGATGGAGGTCTGCGCGACCTCGGGCAGCATCACGCCCAGGATCTTCTGCAAGGCAAGCACGTGGACGCAGGATCCCCAGCTCTCGAAGAAGTGGCAAGTGCACCGCCAGGCCTCGCCGTCGAGTCGGACCGTATGGGTGTCGTTATCACCCTTAAACGTCACCGCGAGCTGTTCGAATGAGATCCGATCCAGCTCGCGGGCGTAGCGGTTGGCCTTCTCGACCTTCCCGATGAGTGTGCTGTGCATCGCCCGTGACCTCCGTCGCCTGCCTGCCCAAGAGGTCCGGCCGACGACCGGGCTGATTCGCGCGGTCGTGGTCGGTTCATGTCACTGTACAGACTGCGAGCCAAGCTGGGAGCGGCGTCCCGGCACGCCGAAATGACTATCGGCGGATGCGCGATCGGACCATGCGGAAGATGCCTGGCAGGCAGCCGATCTATCCAGCGATGGCGCTCCGGACCGAACGCCCGTTCGGGCCTGGCCCTCAACCCGCCTGGACCATGGCCTGTCCGGTGGCCAGGTTCGCGTCCACCGCCTCGACCGAGGCCGCTTCCGTGTAGACACGAACTAGCGGTTCGGTTCCGCTGAACCGCACCAGCAGCCAGGAGCCGTCGTCGGCGAAGAATTTGAACCCGTCGCCGGTCGAGAGCGGCTGGGTCCGCACGACCGGACGGCCCGCCAGGCTGGCCGGGGCCCGTTCCGGAAGCTCGGCCATGAGGCGGGCCTTGAGAGCCGTATACCCGGTCCGATCGAAGTGGATGTCCACGCGGCGATAGCTCGACGCTCCGGCGATCTCGTGGAGGTGAGCGATCGCCTTGCTCGCCGGCCGGCGCCCGGCCTCCTTCTCGCGGACGAACAGGTCGAGCAGCATGAGGTCCGTGAAGATGCCGTCGCGCTCGGGCAGGTGCATGCCGAATCCAAAGCCGCCCGATTCCTCGCCGCCCATCATGGCGCCGGTTTCGATCATCTTGGGCCCGACGTACTTGAACCCGACCGGCACCTCATGGACCGCGACGCCGTAGCGTTCGCCCAGCCGTCCGGCCATGGCCGTCTCGTTGACCGTCTTGACGACCGGGGCCCGGAGGCCGCGATGCTCGGCCAGGTAGTACATGAGCAAGGCGTAGATCTGGAGGGTGCTGATAAACGTGCCACGCTCGTCCGCGAGGCCGGAGCGATCGGCATCGCCATCGAGGAGTAGCCCCAGATCGAAACCGCCGCCGGCCAGCCGCGCCAGGGCCTCGTCCACGTTGGGCGGGATCGGCTCGGGGTTCACGCCGCCGAAGTACGGGTTTCGCTCCGCATGGATCTCCGTGACCCGGATCCGACCGCCGGCGAGCAGCCGGGGCAGCCAGCCCGCGCCCGAGCCGTAGAGCGGATCGACGAGCACGCTCATGTCGGCCGCGGCCAGGCGAGCCAGGTCGATGTTGGGGCCGATGAACTTGCGGTAGGCCGGGTACGGGTCGAACCACTCCACCATGCCGGCGGACTCGGCGTCGGCGAGGGGCCGGCGCGGCATTGCCGTGCCCGCGTCCTGGGCGAGGATGGCCTCGATCGCGGCCAGCATCTCCGGACCCGCGGCGGCGCCGCTGGGCGCCTTGACCTTGAAGCCGTTGTCCGTCCAGGGGTTGTGGCTGGCGGTGATGACGATACCCGCGGCCGAACTGCGCTGGAAGACCTCGAACGACGACATCTGGGTCGGGACGGCCTGGGCCGAAATCGCGATCGGAATGCCGTGGGCCACCACGACCTCAGCAGCGGCGACCGCGAAATGCTCGCTGGCGAAGCGGCGGTCGTAGGCGATGACGATGCCTTTGGACTCCTCGCCCCGATCCAGGACGTACTGAGCCACGGCCCGGGCGCAGCGCCGCACGCTGTCGAACGTGTACTCATCGGCGGTTCTGGCCCGCCACCCGTCCGTCCCGAAGACGATGCGCGTGGACTCCGAACCGACCGCGGGGACGCTCACTGCCCGGCCTCCTTGCTAGCTTGAGCCGCCTTGGCCATCTCCTCGGCGATCGTGCGGACCTGTTGCGACTTGCCGGCCGAGCACACGAGGACGGCCTCGGGAGTCTCGACGACGATGACGTCGTCCAGACCGATGGTCACGACCAGCCGGTCGCCGGCGATGACGAGAGTGTTGGAGGAGCCGATGTCGCGCCGAGCCCCGGAGCCAACGACACCTGCGTCGCCCCCGGCGGCCGTGTCGGCAGCATCGGCACGCGCGGTAGTCTGCAAAGCGTCTCGCAGGGCCGACCAGCTCCCAAGGTCGCTCCAACCGACGTCAATGGGGACGACGGCGACGACACCCTCGAGAGCGGCCGGCTCCATGACCGCGTAGTCGATCGAGGTGGCCCTTATGGCCGGATAGACCTGGCCCAGGTCGTCCGCCGTACCCGAGGCACAAACCGCCCGCAAAGGGCCGGCGATCTCCGGGGCGTGGCGCGACAGGCGATCGCGGATGGCGGCCCTGGTCCAGACGAAGATGCCGGCGTTCCAGCTGGCCAGGCCCGTGGCGATCATGGCTCGGGCGCCGGCCATGTCCGGCTTCTCGACGAACCGATCCACGGCGAAGGTGTCCCGGCCGCCGACCTCGCGAGCCGGCGGCCGGGCCATGACGTAGCCGTATCCGGTCTCGGGGCCGGACGGCGTCACGCCCAGGGTCACGAGACTGCCGTCGCGCGCCACCTGGGCGGCGACGGAGAGCGCGGCTCGCAAGCCCGCTTCGTCGGCGATGTGGGCATCGGCGGGGATGACGAGCATGGGTTCGTCCTGCGGCCGATCGATGGCTTCCGCGGCCAGGGCCACGGCCGCGGCCGTGTTGCGGCCCATCGGCTCGCCGATGAGATTCGGTTCGGGGAGTTGCGGCAGCTGCTCCCGAACGAGGCCCAGGTATCGCCGATCCGTGACTACGTACACGTCCCGTGGCTCGATGAGCGGCGCGAGACGGGCCACGGAACGCTGGAGCAGCGTATCGTCGCCGACCAGCCGCAGGAACGGCTTGGGCCGCTCCGGCGTGCTGAGGGGCCAGAGGCGCGTCCCGCCACCACCGGCGAGGACGACCGCGTACACGCGCTCAGTTCCCCGGCGCGGTGTCGGGCACGGGCAGCTTCACGCCGCACTCGCGGGCCAGGGCCGCGGCCTTGTCCGTCCGCTCCCAGGGGAAGTCCTGGTCCGTCCGGCCGAAGTGGCCGTAGGCGGCGGTCGGACGGTAGATCGGCCGGCGCAGGTCCAGCGCCGAGATGATGCCGGCCGGCCGGAGGTCGAAGTGCTTCTCGATGGCGGCCAGGATCCGATCGTCCGGCACGTGCTCCGTTCCGAACGTCTCGATCGAAACCGAGGCCGGCCGGGCAATGCCGATCGTGTAGGCGAGCTGGATCTCGAAGCGGTCGGCCAATCCCGCGGCGACGACGTTCTTGGCGACCCACCGGGCCGCGTAGCTGGCCGAGCGATCCACCTTCGTCGGATCCTTGCCGGAGAACGCGCCCCCGCCGTGGCGGGCCATGCCGCCGTACGTGTCCACGATGATCTTGCGGCCGGTCAGGCCGGCGTCCCCCATCGGGCCGCCGATGACGAAACGCCCGGTGGCGTTGATGTGGATCGTGGGGTCGACCTTGCGAAGCTCGGCCGGGATCGAGGGCAGGATGACGGCCTCGAGGATGTCGGCTCGCAGCCGCTCGATGGACACCTCCTCGTCGTGCTGGGCGGCCACAACGATGTTCGTAACGCGCCTGGGAACGCCGCGCTCGTATTCGACCGTGACCTGGGATTTGCCGTCCGGCCGGAGGTACGGCAGGAGGCCGGTCTTCCGGACTTCGGCCAGGCGCTGGGCCAGCCGGTGGGCGAGCGTGATCGGCAGCGGCATCAGCTCCGGCGTCTCGCGGCAGGCATAACCGATCATCATCCCCTGGTCGCCGGCGCCGAGTTCGTGCGTCACGTCGTCCACGCCCATGGCGATGTCCGGCGACTGTTCCTTGACGCTTACGAGCGTGCCGCAGGTCTCGTAGTCGAAGCCGTAGTCGGCGTGCGTGTAGCCGATGTCCCTGACCGTGTCGCGTACGACCGACTGGAAATCCACGTAGGTGGAGGTCGTGATCTCGCCCAGGACCATCACGATGCCGGTCGTGGTGGCCGTTTCGCACGCCACCCTGGCGTCAGGGTCGTCGGTCAGGATGGCGTCCAGGATGGCGTCCGAGATCTGGTCGCACATCTTGTCCGGATGCCCCTCGGTTACCGACTCCGAGGTGAACAGGTATTGGGCGTCGTCGAGGAAGCTGGCCATTGGTCTCCCGAGGATTGGGGTTAGGTTTGGTCAGAGCGGCAGCCTCCGCCGCGGCCACCCGCGAAGGTTAGCATGCGGCGCTTTAGCTTCCGGGCGATCGGTCGGCCGCCCGAGGGAGCCCCGGCCGCCCGCCCGAGCCCCGGCCGCCCGCCCGCAAGAGGGACCCGTTCGGCGGGCCGGCGAGCCGAGAGCGAGGCGGAGCCGAGGACCCGAGCGAGCAGGCCTGAACGCCTGTGAGCGAGGGACCGGAGGCGACAACGAAGCTATCGGCCGCCCGAGGGAGCCCCGGCCGCCCGCCCGAGCCCCGGCCGCCCGCCCGCAAGAGGGACCCGTTCGGCGGGCCGGCGAGCCGAGAGCGAGGCGGAGCCGAGGACCCGAGCGAGCAGGCTTGAACGCCTGTGAGCGAGAGACCGGAGGCGACAACGAAGCAATCGGCCGCCCGCCCGCAAGAGGGACCCGTTCGGCGGGCCGGCGAGCCGAGAGCGAGGCGGAGCCGAGGACCCGAGCGAGCAGGCCTGAACGCCTGTGAGCGAGGGACCGGAGGCGACAACGAAGCAATCGGCCGCCCGCCCGCCGAACGCCTACGTCCCGTGCTGCCAGGAGCCCATGTATTCCTCCTGCTCGGGCGTGAGCGGATCCAGCGTGATGTCCATTGCCGCGAGCTTGAGCCGGGCGACTTCCCGGTCGAGCGCCTCCGGGACGTCGTACACGCCTTTGTCCAGACGGGCCGCGTTGGCGCGGAGCCACTCGGCCGCTAGAGCCTGGTTGGCGAAGCTCATGTCCATGACGGCGGCCGGGTGGCCTTCGGCGGCGCTGAGATTCACCAGCCGCCCCTCGGCCAGGACGCACACCCGACGACCGCCGACCTCGTATTCCTGGACGTTGTCGCGGACCTCCCGAACGCGCCCGCCGGCCAGCTTCGCCAGCGCCGGCAGATCGATCTCGACGTCGAAATGCCCGGAGTTGCACAGGATCGCGCCGTCGCGCATCAGCTTGAAGTGCTCTTCGCGAATGACGTGGATGTCGCCCGTGGCGGTGATGAAGATGTCGCCCCAGCCGGCCGCGTCGCCGATGGTCATGACCAGGTTGCCGTCCATCAGGGCTTCGAGCGCCCGGACCTGGTCGACCTCCACGACGCAGACCTGCGCGCCCAGACCGCGGAACCGCGAGGCGATGCCCTTGCCGCACCAGCCGTAGCCGGCGACGACGACGTGTTTGCCGGCGATCAGCCGGTTCGTGGCCCGCATCACGCCGTCCAGGGTGGACTGCCCAGTGCCGTAGCGATTGTCGAAGAGGTGCTTGGTCAGGGCTTCGTTGACGGCGACGACGGGATAGCCCAGGGCGTTATCCGCGGCCATGGCCCGCAGCCGGATGACACCCGTGGTCGTCTCTTCGGTTCCGGCCGCGATCTCGGACAGCTGCCCGCGCCGCTCCTGGTGGATGAGCGTGACCAGGTCGCAGCCGTCGTCCATCGTCATGTGGGGGTGGATGTCGGCCGCGAGGTTGAGGTGCTTGTAGTACGTGTCTCGGTCGGCGCCATGGCGGGCGAAGACAGAGATGCCGTACTCGGCCACCAGCGCGGCGGCGACGTCGTCTTGCGTGGAGAGCGGGTTCGACGCGCACAGGGCCACCTCAGCACCGCCGGCCGCCAGCGTCCGGGCCAGGTTGGCCGTTTCGGTCGTGACATGGAGACAGGCGGCCAGCCGCAGACCGGCCAGTGGCTTCTCGCGTTCGAAGCGTTCGCGAATCAGCCGCAGGACGGGCATCTCTCGCTCCGCCCACTCGACGCGCCGGACGCCCTCGGCCGCCAGGCCGAGATCGGCCAGGTCGTGCGCCGGCACAGCCGAACCGGACGCCGGAGTAACGGAACTGGTCATGCGATCAGGACTCCTTCCCACCCGAGAAAATGCGTTGAATCTGGCCCGCCCAACCACTCCATACCGGCTCACGGCGGTGAATGAGCCGTTCTTCGAAGAGCGTGTAGTCCTGGTATCCGAGTCGTCGGTACGCGGCCAGCGCGGGTGGATTGTCCGCCCGCACGTTGAGAACGACCTGATCGCAGAAGCGGAGCAACTCAGACGTCACGGCGCTCGTTACGGCGGTGGCGAAGCCACGGCCGCGATAGTCGAGGTGAGTCATGACATTGCCGACCACGGCCAGCCGCGCCTGGGCGCTGATGACGTGCGTCCCGGCCGCGGAGACCAACCTGTTCCCGGCCCGGATACCGTAGTACAAGCCGTCGGCAATGGCGCTGGCGGGCAGCCACGAGGCGAATCCGAGCTGATAAAGGCGGTTCAGCTCCCCGATCTCCACCGGCAGCAGCCTCTGGACCTGGGCCGGGTAGGGCCGGAACGCGGATCGGTCCGTCCACATCCGCAGCATCTGCGGCCCCGGATCGACCCGGTAATGTGCTTCGACTCCGGCAAGGCCCTCCACCCGGCAGGCCACGTAGGCGGCCCGGGGCTTGATCACCGAACCCAGGATGGCTTCTATGCCGGCCGGATCGCCCATGGCGAAGATAGGCTGGGGCGAGTATCCGGAATACTGGAGCACGACCGCGATGGGCCGACCCTCGGCAATGGCCACGCCCCAGCGGGTGCGCATGAACTCGCGATCGTCCAGATCGCACAGCGCGTAGGCGGCGAAGAGACGGTCCGTCTCCAGGTAGGCCCGCAGCAGTGCCCGGTCCGTTGTTTCGTGCACGACGATCGGGGCGCGCTCGCGCCTCAATGCGACGCGAGTCACCGGGCCTCCGAGATGGGCGATCGGCGAGTTCGGGTGGCCCTGTCGACGCGGCGGATCAATTGAGTGCGGTCCGGGCTCAATACTGGATGATGCTCGTAGTCTTGTAGCCGGTCAGGCGGTCGCGCCCCTTGAGGAACACCAGTTCCACCAGGAAGTTGAGCCCGACGATCTGGCCCTCCAGCCGCTCCACCAACTCGATGGTGCCCCGCACCGTGCCGCCGGTGGCAAGCAGGTCGTCGACGATGAGGATCTTCTGGCCGGGCTTGATGGCGTCCTTGTGGATCTCGAGCGTGTTGGAGCCGTACTCGAGGGCGTACTCGACCGACATCGTCTCGGACGGCAGCTTGCCGAGCTTCCGCACGGGGACCAGGCCGGCGTTCAGCTTGTAGGCAATGGGGCCACTGAAGATGAAGCCGCGGGATTCCATGCCCACGACGATGTCCACCTCGGCGTCCCGGTACAGCTCGGTCATCAGGTCGATGGCCTCGCGGTATGCCTGGGCGTCCTTGAGCAGGGTCGTGATGTCGTAGAAGAGGATTCCGGGCTTGGGGAAATCCGGGATTTCGCGGATCCTGGCGCGCAGTTCCTCGGCGGTCATGTCGAGGCTGTCCTCCGATCAGCAATGGCTGGGTTGCGGCAGGGCAAGTCTAGCGCAGCGCGAGGGCTCGGCAGCCGTCTTCGGCGCGCATCGGAACCGAATCCGGATCAGCCAGGTGGAGACGGCAGCGGCGTCGGGCTGACCAGCGGTGTCGCCGGCGGCGGAGCGGCACCGGCCGCGATCAGGGTCTTCACCAGCGCCGCGTCCAGCAAGGGCCCCAGCGACTTGGCGTAGGTGGCCGTGAGATGGTGCTGGTCCCGGAACATGATCATGCCGTTCTGGACCACAGGGCAGGAACCCGTGCCGGGGCAGATCCACGGCGACGGATCGATGAGCGGGACCTTGGCCGTCTTGGAGGCCGCGGCCTCCCTCTTGCCCCAGTAGGAGTTGAAGGCGGTCGTGCGCGAATAGTTGCAGCCGCGGTAGTCCGACAGATGCGAGGAGAGGCACTCCGGGACGCTCATGTTCCACGGGTCCGGGATGTCCTCGACCATGACGACCTGAGACTGGGATGGGATCTTCAGCATCTCGCGGCCCATGGCATTGCCCTGAGCACCGTAACCGCCGTCGGCGGAGTTCACATTGAAGATCCAGCGGCTCATGTGGACGATCACGAGGTCCGGCGGGTGAGCGTTGAGCCTGGCGATGACGTTGTTGTTCCATGTCGCGCACTCGGTGTACTCGCGCTTGAGGGTGGTCGTCTCCTTGACCGGGATGTCCACGAACGAGCAGTCGATCTTGAGATAGACGACCAGCTTCCAGCCGTGCGCCTTGGCGACCTCGTTGACGGCCGGGAACAGCGCGGACCCGTGCGAGTCGCCGATCAGGGCGACCTGATAGGTGCCCTTGGGGTTGCCGTACACGCACTTGCCCCAGGCCGGTGGAACGGTGGTCTTGACCCAGCCCAGACAGTTGGCCTTCCACGGCGCCTCGTAGTCCGTGGCCGCCTTGGCCAGCGCCGGGGTAAGGCCGGAAACGGCGTAGGTGGTCGGGTTGAAGGCGGGCGCGAGCGTCAGCGCAGGCGTGAGCTCGGGCTCTGGCGTCGGCGTGTCGCCGGGCTCTGGGGTATCGGTCGGTCCGAGTGACTCGGCTGGCGGGGTGTCGGTCGGGGCGATGTCGTCCGTGGGGGTGTCGCCGGGCGGGATCGTGTCGGTCGCGTCCGGGCCGGCCTGATCCCCGCCACCGACATCGGCGAGGGCCCCCTGGGCGGTGAAGTTGAAGCTCGTCCCCAGCGCGGCCACGATGATCATGACCGAGACACCCACGGCCACCGTCCGGCTCGGCCGCGGCAGAGGAATGAAACCCCGCCGGAAGGGCTCCTCCACGAGACCCCAGCTGACCGTCGCAATCGGAATGGAGAAGAGCGCCAGGAAGATAGCCTGCCACGGCTGGAGCAGCGCGATAGCCTCGCCCGGCACCATGGCCGCCAGCACCGACGAGCCGTTGAGATAGAGCCCGCCCAGGATCAGCATCGGCCAGTGCCACAGGTACAGCGAGTAGCTGATCTTGCCGATGAAGCGCACCGGCATCAACCTCAGGAGCGCGCCCGGGCCGTGGAGTTCGGAGCCGGAGGCGATCAGGATCACCCCGGCCAGGGTCGGCACGAGCGCCGCCATGCCCGGATACGGCGACAGGGCTGAGTCGAACACGTACGCATCGACGAGGAGCGCCGCCAGGGCCAGCCAGCCGACGATGACGAGCGTCTGCGAGAGGGGCTGTTTGAGGGCGCCCGGGAGACGCTCCAGCCGGCCCGTGCCTACGGCCAGCAAACCGCCGGCGGCCAGCTGCCAGGCTCGGGTCGGGAGCATGTAGAACGCCCAGCTCGTGTTCTGGTCGGTCATCCACAGGCTCGCCCAGAACGACACGGCCACGATGGTCGCCAGGGCCAGCGTCGCGCCGAGGCGCGGGCTGCGCCAGGCCGCCAGAAGCAGCACGGCCGGCCAGACGAAGTAGAACTGCTCTTCGACGCCCAGGGACCAGAAGTGCAGGAACGGCGAGAACGTGACCGGGTTGAAGTAGTCCGTCGTGAGAGCGAAGCGGATGTTGGCGATCGAGAGCGCGGCCGCGGCAGCGTCCTGCATCGCGTCGGGCCGCTGCAGGAGCGTTTCCAGGCTGTAGGCGAGGGGGATCGTGATCAGCAGAACCACCGCCGCGGCGGGCAGGATGCGGCGAACCCGGCGGGCGTAGAAGCGCGAGAAGCTGACCGTGCCGGTCCTCTCGCGCTCGCGAACGAGCAGTCCGGTGATCAGGTAGCCCGAGATGACGAAGAACAGATCGACGCCGATGAAGCCGCCGGTCAGCTGGATGGGCGCGTTTGACAGGAGGCCCGCGTGGAACAGCACCACGAGCAGGACTGCAACCCCTCTGAGGCCTTCGATGTCCGGCCGGAAGTTGTCCTTCTCGCCGGAGCGGCCCGTGCGCTTGGCTCCCGTTTCGTGCACCCTGATCCTTCCGGTGTTCGCCTAGACGACGGTAGCGACGGATACGACCGGTTGTCGGTGATGGGCTGCGAACGGCCCGTCCGCGCTGTCGCGTCGTGCGAACGGCCCATAGGTTACGCGATGACACGTCTTTGGGCTTGCGGGGCGGGGCGGCCGGCGCATCTGCGACGGCCACCGCTACCTCGGCCCGCCGAAACCCTGGGCCGCGGCCGCGCGTTCGCGCTGCTCGGCCTGCTCGCGGGCCACGGGCACGATCCGGGCGACGGCCGACTGGGCGATCGCCCAGGCTCTGGCGGGATCTCGCGGCAGACGGATGCGGGCCTGGTTCGTCCCGAACCGGACCACGTCCCGGCCCATCGGCGCCAGCGCGCGCATGGCCGCGGCGCGGCTGAGCGTCCCGAAACGGACGACCAGCTCGCCTTCCTCGCGTGAGATGGAGGCCAGGCCGGCGCTTTCGGCAGTCATGCGCAGTTCCACGACTTCGAGCAGGCGCAGGACCGGCTGCGGCGGCGGACCGAAGCGATCGGCCAGCTCCTGCCGGAACGCGGCCAGCTCGCCGGTGGTTCGGACGCGGCCGAGGCGGCGGTACAGCTCGAGCTTCTGGGCCGTGTCGGGGACGTAGTCGTCGGGCAGGTGGGCGTCGATGGGCAGATCCACGACAGCGCCGGGGCGTTCGATGACGGGCGCCCGGCCTTCGAACTCGGCCTTCTGCTCTTCCACCGCCTCTGCCAGGAGCCGGGTGTACAGGTCGAAGCCGACGGCCGCAACATGGCCGTGCTGCTCCGCGCCTAGGATGTTGCCGGCGCCCCGGATCTCCAGGTCCGAGAGGGCGATCTGGAAGCCGGCGCCCAGCTCCGAGGCGTTGAAGATGGCCTGGAGCCGCTTCCGAGCCACGTCCGAAAGCTTCTCGCGGCGGCGGTAAAGGAGGTAGGCGTAGGCCCGGCGTGAGGATCGGCCGACGCGGCCCCGGAGCTGGTAGAGCTGGGCCAGGCCGAGCGTGTCGGCGCGGTCAATGATGATCGTGTTGGCATTCGGGATGTCCAGGCCGGACTCGATGATCGTGGTGCAGACCAGGACTTCGGTCTCGCCGGCGGCGAACGCGATCATGACCTTCTCGAGCCTGCCCTCGGGCATCTGGCCGTGGCCGACGGCGATCCTGACTCCGCCCAGCATCTGGCGGAGCTGCTCGGCCTGGGCTTCGATCGTCTCGACGCGGTTGTGGACGAAGAAGACCTGGCCGCCGCGGTCCAGCTCGCGCAGGATGGCGTCTCGAACGAGGCCGGCCGAAGCTTCGGCAACCCGGGTCTGGATCGGCAGGCGGTCTTCGGGCGGCGTCTCGATGAGGCTCAGGTCGCGGACACCCGGCCAAGGCCAGGTTGAGCGTGCGCGGGATCGGCGTGGCGGAGAGCGTCAGCACGTCAACCTCGCGGCGCAGCTTCTTGAGCCGTTCCTTGGCCGCGACCCCGAAGCGCTGCTCTTCGTCGACGATGACCATGCCCAGGTCGTTGAAGTGGACGTCCTTGCTGAGCAGGCGATGCGTCCCGATGACGATGTCGACCGAACCCGCGGCCAGCCCGTCCACCGTTCGGGCCTGCTCCGGACCCGGAACATAGCGACTAAGGAGCCGGACCGTAATCGGGAAGGCCGCGAAACGCTGACTGAACGTGGCGAAGTGCTGGGCCGCCAGGACAGTCGTCGGCACCAGGACCGCCACCTGCTTGCCGCCCTGGAGGGCCTTGAAGGCGCCGCGCAGCGCGACCTCGGTCTTGCCGTAGCCGACGTCGCCCACCACCAGGCGGTCCATCGGCCGGCCGGCTTCCATGTCGAGCTTGACTTCGGCCGTGGCGCGAAGCTGGTCGAGCGTTTCCTCGTACGGGAAGCTCGCCTCCATCTCCTGCTGCCAGGGCGTGTCGGGCGCATAGGCGAAGCCCGGCGCGGAGGCGCGGGCGGCGTAGATCTCGAGCAGCTCTTTGGCGAGATCGGTGACGGCGCGCTTGACCCGCTGCTTGGTCCGGAGCCACTCGGCCCCGCCGAGGCGCGACAGTTCCGGGTTCTCCCCGCCGGAGTAGCGGCTGATGCGGTTGATCTGTTCCACGGGCAGGAAGATCTTGTCGGTGCCGTGGAAGCTCAGCTCCAGGTAGTCGCGCTCCTCGCCGGCGGTACCGCGGCGCAGCATCCGCTCGTAGCGGGCGATGCCGTGGTCGACGTGCACGACCAGGTCCCCGGACGTGAGGCGCTCCAGGACGTCGCGCGGGACGACGCGTCTCAGGGCCTTGGGACGGCGAACCCGGACGGCCCCGAACAGCTCGCGGTCGGTGACCAGGACCAGCCCGTCAGGGCCGCCGGCGAAGCCGCCGTTGAGGCTGCGCCCGACCAGCATGCGGGTGCCTCGCTCCGGCGCCGCGGCGATCCGATCGACCACGGCGGTCGGCAGATCCTGCTCCGTCAGCAGCTCGGCCAGTCGGGCCGCCTGGTCCGAAGCCAGGACGACGCGATCGCCTTCGCCGGTCCAGGCCTGGATCGTCTCGGCCAGGCGAGCGGTTCTGGCGGGCGGCAGGGCGGGCTCGTGCCAGCCGAAGAGATCGCCCATGGGCGTGCCGCCGCCGGTCGGGACCGCGGCCTCGGACTCCCAGGTGATCTCCAGGGTCCGGCCTCGAAGCAGGCGCGACTTCCACTCCCGGGGCGGCAGGTAGGCCTCCGGCCAGGCGCCGGGCAGGTCGCCCGAGGCGATCAGTTCGTTGCGACGCTCCTGAGCCTGGCGCCACAGGAACTCGGCCGAGTCGGCGATCTCGCCGGGCTCGTCGAGTACGAGAAGCGTTCCCGGCGGGACGTGGTCCAGGCCGGTCGTGGGGCAAAGGATTGGCGCCCAGACCTCGGCCGCGTCACCGGTCTCGAGGGCCCGGGCCGACGCCGCCAGCTCGTGGACTCGGCCGGAATGGGCGCCCAGTTCGCCCGTCCCGACACGGATGCCCTCCTCGAATCGCTCCAGGTCGGCGGCGAGGCGGTCCGAGAGCTTGCTCGCGCCGCCGCCTCGAAGGCGGGCCAGGCGTTCGTGGATCTCGGCCGCGCCGCCCGGCGGCACCAGGAACTCGCTGGCGGGGAGCAGCACCAGCTCCTCGACGGCCCGGAGGCTGCGCTGGTCGGCCGGGTCGAAGACGCGCATCGAGTCGATCTCGTCGCCGAACAGCTCGATGCGTATGGGCAGCGGCGCGGCGGGCGGGAAGACGTCCACGAGCCCGCCCCGGCGCGCGAACTCGCCCCGGCCGGCGACTTCCAGTACCGGCTCGTAGCCCAGGGCGAGCAGCCGACGGAGCAGCTGCTCCTGGCCGATGCGGGACCCGACGCGAAGGCGCGCCGGATCCGTCGGCACCTCGGCCGGGTCGAGCGTGTGCTGCAGCAACGCCTGGACGCTGGCCACCAGGACTCGGGCCCGGCCGCCGGTCCAGGCCGCCAGGGCCGCCACCCGGGCCGCGGTCTCGTCGCGGACCAACTCGCTGCGTTCGTAGGCGAGAGAAGTCCGCGGCTCCAGGACCGCGACCGCGTCCGGATCCCCGAGCCAGGCCTGCAGTTCCTCGGCCACGCGGTCGCCGATCTCGGCGTCCCGAGCGATCCAGCACAACCGCTCCCCCGCCGCGGGCCCGTCGGCCGTGGTGAGGGCCGCGGCCAGGAACGTCTTGGCGCCGTGGGGCACGGCCCCCACCGAGGCATGCCGTCCCCCGCCGGAGAGCGGCGCGTCCGGCGTCCCGAGGCGCTGCCGCAGCGCGGCGAACGCGCCGCTGCCGTGAAGGAGCGGCGGCAGAACGCGCAGGTCCGGCAGGCGGCGCGCGTTCGGCATCGCGCCGGCACCGGCCGTGCCCCTCGCCGCAGCATCGGGCGTCCCGGTGGCGCCCGCTCCGGCTGCTCCGGCGACCGCGGCGGCCGCGGCCTGGCGGCCGGATTCCTCGGCTGCGGCCCGGGCGGCCATGTACGCCTCTCGGACCTGCTCGTCGACGTGGCGCGCCTGGCCCCGTTTCCCGCGCCGGACCGGCGCGCCCGCATCGCCCGGGACCGCGAACTCGTCGGAGTCCGATCCGCCGTCCGGCCCATCCGGCAGGCCCAGGCCGTCGGGACCGAGAGGATCGGCCTCGCCACTCAGGGCAGCCTCGATCTGGCGGCGCAGCGGCCGGCCGCCCCGGGCGCTCACTCCCCCGGCTCGGGCGCCTTCGGCTTGCGCCAGCCGGTCTTCGTTCGGCGGATGCCGTCCGGTCCGGGAGGCCCATCGACCTCGCCGGGGGGCGCCGACCGTTCCTCGTCGCCGGGCCGGAGCTCGAGCGCGTTGTAGTGGTTGGCGGCCTTGTTCGTGCCTTCGCGGGCCCAGGCTTCGACAGCGTCCGCCGCCGAATCGAGCAGTTCGGGCAGACGGCGCCGCTCGCTCGCACCGAACTGGCTCAGGACATGGTCGATGGCGTCGCGACCGGGGTCGCCGATGCCGACGCGCAGCCGGCTGAACTTCTCCGTCCCCATCTCCTCCACGATGGAGCGCAGGCCGTTGTGTCCGCCGTGGCTGCCGGCCTCGCGGAACCGCAGCTTGCCGAACGGCAGGGCGAAATCGTCGGCCACGACCAGCACGTCCACCAGCGGCGCTCGCTCGCGGGCCAGGACCTTACGGACCGCCAGCCCGGATTCGTTCATGAACGTCAGCGGCTTGACCAGGACCAGGTCCAGGCCGCGGAACCGACCTGCGACGATGGCCGAGGCGTCGCGGGTGCGGCCCTTGCCGTTCCAGCCGGCCCTGTCGGCCAGGCGGTCCAGCACCATCCAGCCGATATTGTGGCGCGTCTTCTCGTACTGGGCCCCGGGATTCCCCAGACCGATGACGATCTTCACTGTCGCTCCGCTTGTCAGGCCGGCGCATGGCCGCGGCCGGCGACTCCGGCCCGCAGCATCGCAAAAGAGCCCGATCCGACGTTCGGAGGGCCTGCGGGCATGGTATCAGCCGCGGCCTCGTCCCAGTTCCAAGCCGGTCGTCCGGCCCGCGTCTGGCCGGCGGACCGCCCCATCGCGAGGCTCAACGATCAGCCGGCCGGTGCGGCCTGCGCTCTCCTGCCCGGCGCCCGTTCGGCCGGCAGCGACGCCAGGATCCGCTTCTCGAGCGTCCGCATCGCCGCCTCCTCCACCGGTTCGGCATGGTCCCAGCCACACACGTGCAGCGTGCCGTGGACGACGAGCAGGAGCGTCTCCTCGATCGGCGTCCAGCCCAGGTCTCCCGTCTGCCCGCCCCGGCCTTCACTCGCCTGCGCGACCGCGCGCTCGATCGAGACGACCACGTCGCCCAAGTGCGCTCGCAGCCGGGGCGGCAGGGCGAACGACTGCGTCAGAGCGGCGGCGGCGCCCCTGTCGCGATCAACCGGCGAGCCCGTCTCGTGGACCGGGAACGCCTCGGGTGGCAGGAAGGGGAAGGACAGGACGTCGGTCGGGCCCTCGTGGCCCATGTGCAGGGCGTTCAGCTCGGCCAGTTCGTCGTCGGTCGAGAGCACGACGCCGATGGACGCCGGGCCCGGTGCGCCGGCCGCCTCGAGTGCGGCACGCACCGCGCCCGCCAGGCGCGTGCGCGACACCGGCAGCACCACTCCGCCGCGAACGGTCACGTCGATCCGGAACGGCGACGCGTAGACGGACAGCGAGCTTTCACCGTCGCTGGTCCGGGGCGCCTGAATTCGGGCCACCCCTCAGCCGATCTCCCGGTCGCGCCGCATCGCGATCTCGACGACCTTGTTCTGGGGGTAGGCGATGCGCTGGTGGTACATGCCCAGGAGCTGCTCGACGAATGCCTCCCGGATCCGCTCGACATCGCCGATCGTGAGATCGCACTCGTTGAGCTGCCCGTCGGCCAGCCGCTCGCCGATGATCTGGGTCACCATCGCCCGAATCGTGTCCTCGTCGCGCGAGGCAAGCGAACGGACGGAGGCCTCCACCCCATCGGCCAGCATCAGGACGGCCGCCTCCCGGGACTGGGGCTTGGGGCCGGCGTGGCGGAACAGCTCCGGATCCACCGAGTCGGCAGCCTCCCGGCCCGCCTTGGTCCCGAGCCCACCGAAGGGCGCCGCCGCCGCCTCCCGGGCCTTCGAATAGAAGTAGGAGATCAGGGACGTTCCGTGGTGCTGAGGGATGAATGCGACCAGCGGCCGCGGCAACCCGGCCTTGATGGCCAGAGCGATGCCGTCGGTAACGTGCTGCCGCAGGATCTCGGCACTGTCCGCCGGGTCGAGCTGGTCGTGGACGTTCTCGCCGGTCTGCTGGTTCTCGATGAAGATCAGGGGATTGGCCAGTTTGCCGACGTCGTGGTAGTAGGAGGCAACGCGGGCCAGGAGAGGATCGGCGCCGATGGCCTCGGCCGCGGTCTCGGCCAGATTGCCGACCATCAGCGAGTGGTGATACGTGCCCGGCGTCTCGGCCACCAGGCGGCGCAATAGCGGTTGCGAGGGGTTGGCCAGCTCCAGGAGCTGCGAGCCCGTCAGGATGCCGAAGATGTTGCCGAGCAGGGCGAAGCTGCCCAGGGTGACCACCGACGCGACGACGGCCGAAACGACCGCGGCGACGGACAGCTGCAGCATGCCGGTGGCGTCGTGCTGGCCCAGGAGCGCGAAGCCGCCGATGACCGCGATGCCGGCCAGGGCGACGGCCGCGGCCGCCTGGACGAAGTAGTGCAACCTCTCGCCCTTGTGGATGGCCAGCATCCCGGCCATGCCGCCCAGGAATACGTAGCCCGCCAGCTCCGGAGAGGCCGGGCTGGCCAGGCCGACCATGGCCGCCAGCAGCGCGAGCGCGACGGCGCCGGCCCCCGCGTCGAGCAGGACCGTGAGCAGCATTCCGGTGGCTGCCGTCGGCACCGCGTAGGGTGTCCAGGCGCGCCCGGCGGGCAGCTTCTCGGCCAGGGCCGCGAGAACGAAGACGAGCGCGATCAGGACCAGCGTCCGGCCGCGGTGCCAGTACTCAGGCCTGAACCGCCAGACCCAGCCAAGCAGCAGAGCCGCAACGAGCGCGCTCAAGATGAGCCAGGCCAGCAGCCGTCCCCAGTCGACGTGAGACGAGTCGAGGCCGAAATAGGTGATCACCACCATGTTCGCGGCGCTGATCAGGTGCCCCTGGTCCACTATCACCTGGCCGGCCTTGAACGTGTCGATCGAGGGCTTGACCCCAGCTCGGGCGGATGCCTTCGCCTGGTTGGTCAGCTCGGGGCTGTAGACGGAGTTGGCGACCACCATGGGCGTCACGATCTGAGCCACGAGGTCCTGCTCGAGCAGGCTCAACCCCACCGGCATCTGCTGCATCACCAGGAGCGGGACGTCCGTTACGTCGCGCAACTCCTGTTTCTGCTCCACGGCCAGCAGCAGCTGTTCCGCGGCCAGTTCGATCGGCGGCCAGCGGCTCGGATCCAGGTTCACCAGCGTCGTTCTGGCGTCGCCGGTCAGGGACGGCAGAACCGACTGCAGAGTGGTCCTGCGCTCCGAGTCGGACGTGGTCGAGCTGAACGCTTCATCGATCGGCGTCAGCGATTGCTCGAGCGCCGACAGCTGGCGCCGGGCGATGGTCGCGGTGCCCTGGATCGTGTAGTCGTACTTGGGCTCGACGGCCGCGGCGGCCGCGTCCCGCAGGGCACTGGTTTCGACCGGGTTCTCGATCGTGGCATCGCGCGGCGCGCGGATAGTGGACTGGGCCACGATACCTGCGGCCAGGTCCGGTCGTGACGGTCGGATGTCCGGGACGGCCCCAAGCGACAGCCCGCCTACGAGCAAGACAGCAGCCAGAACGAGCCGGGCGGCGTCTCGACGCCCGAAGGGGCCAGGCAACTTCTGAGGATCCCTCAGCACGGCACCACGGTCACGATCCGCCCACGCGGGCGGCCAGGAGCTGGGTCACCAGCTGGCTGACGGCCTTGCCATCGGCCCGGCCGCGCGTCCTGGGCGAGACGATGGCCATCACCTTGCCCATGTCCCTCGGCGTTACCGCGCCGGACTCGGCGATGGCCGCCTCAACCATCGACCGAAGCTCCGCCTCGGTCAGAGGCTGGGGCATGAACTCGGTGACGATGGCGATGGCCGCTTCCTCTTTGGCTGCGAGATCCTCGCGGCCACCGCCCCTGAAGGCTTCCAGCGATTCGCGCCGGACCTTCAGTTCACGGCTGAGGACGGCGATCATCTCCTCGTCGTTGAGGGTGTGCTTGCCTTCTTTCTCCGCCCGCTGGACGGCAGCAAGAACCATCCGCAGGGAATCGCGGCGCATGGCGTCGCTAGACCGCATTGCGGTCTTGATTTCGGTATCGAGTCGATCTCGAAGGGACACCGGTGTGGCACCTCGGGTAGGGCTGGACGCGACCGGCAGCCGGTCGGCGCTAGCCCTTCGACGGCGTGTCGGTCGGCCTAGGCCTGCTGCTGTCGGGCGACCTTCTTGCGCTTCGCTTCCTTGCGCTTGCGCTTCACGCTCGGCTTCTCGTAGTGCTCACGGCGACGGGCCTCAGCCAGGATGCCGCTCTGCTGGATCTTCTTGTTGAACCGGCGCAGGGCACTCTCGAAGCTCTCGTTCTCACCCACGCGGACTTCTGCCAATCCGGAAATCACCTCCTTTGGGCCTGGATCGCGATCGCAGAAGTCGCGCGGCTCCTGGGAGCGCACGTCAAACCGCCCACGATCAGGGCTCGCGGAGTGTAGCCCGGGATTCGCCGGATTGTCTACCGGACGACCGACCTGTTCGCGGCGAGCGGGCTGACTCGGCGGCGCGGGGACGGCACTCGGCCGGCGGGATGCCGGCGTGATGCCGGCGGGATGCCGGCGCCGCCCTAGAACGGAACCTGATGCCAGGTGGCGCCGCCGTCGTTGGTGAGGAAGACGTGCGGCCCATCCCCGCCACAGCCGCCGTCGTGCTGCGCGCACGTCCATCGCAGCCCCTCCACCATCCCGTGGCGGGCATCCCACCAGACCATCCCGTCCGCGGAATTGAAGCCGGCAGTCGGCACGACCGTCCACGTCCTTCCCGCGTCCAGCGTCCGGACCAGAGCACTCGAGCTCTCCACGTCGTCGCGCTGGACGAGCGCCAGCCAGTAGTCGGGCCCCAGGCTGGTCACGCTGTAGATCGGCGCGCCGCCGAACAGATATGGCGTGGTGGCCGGGATGCGGCCGACGTCGTACTGGTGGGTCCACGTGGCTCCGGCATCCGAGCTCGAGTACACCTCGGCCGGGCGGGGTGTGTACTGGCCGTCGGTCGTCGGGAACGTCGAGGCGACCAGGCGAAGGCGGCCGGGGCCGTCGACAAGGAGAAGCTGGGGGGTCGCGCGCCAGCCGGAACCGATGTCCGGAAGGGCCCCCGTTCGCCAGGTCCGGCCGCCGTCCATGGTGACCGTGACGCTCGCCGGGTTGTCCGCGGACACGATCGAGCCCGCCAGCGACGTGGCCCAGTGGGGCCAGATCATGGCGCCCAGGCAGGGTGCGTTCCCAGCTTTGGTCCAGGCGGCACCGCCGTCGTCCGTGGTGAACAGGACACATTCGTCCGACTTCCCGAGAGGCTCCGCGCCCGTCTGGCTCTGCACACGAGATACGAGCACGACCCCGTGCGCCGGATCCGCGAAGTGGGCGCTGGCCGTGACGTACCAGCCGGTCTTTGCGGGCAGCGTAGTCACCACGCTCGACCGCCACGTGACGCCGCCGTCACTTGTCCGGTAGACCGACACCGATGACCCGGCCGCGCCGGCGTCCACCGCCGAGACGAAGCCGTGCGCGGCATCGATGAAATCGAAGTCAAGGCCGAGATTCGAGGCCGTCGGCATCGGCGCGATCTCCGACCAGGTCACGCCGCCGTCGTGCGTAATCTCGTACCCGATCCCCTGGACGCTTATTACCCCGGTCAACCCGCCTGTCCAGGCGACGATCATCGAGGTTCTGACCACGCCGCCGTTCGGTGCGGGCCGGAACGACGGCCCCTGCGTTCCGGGAAGGGTCGGCAGGACGGGCGTCGGACCCGCCGGCCGGGCCGGAGCGGCGGACCAGAGCAGCCCGATCCCGACGACCGCGGCCACGACCAGGGCGGCGGCAAGACCAGACACGGCCGAGAGATGCGACCGCCAGATCGCGGGCTGAAGCGCCCATCGCTGCGGCGCTCCCAGCTCCAGCTCCGCCAGCTGCTCGACCTTGTCACGAAGGCGCACGGGCGTGGCCGGGGGCACGATCTCAAGATGTAGCGCGGCTCGAACCTCCGCTTCGAAGGCGGGGTCGAATGCTGAGGTCCGCCCAGTAGCGGAGCACGACCACGATCCGATGGTCGGCGTCGAGGCGCGCCATCGCCCGCGAGATCGCGTCCCGCGTCGATGTGGCGGCTGTCGCGTCGCCGACCGCCGGCTCGGGCGCCAGCTCGATCGACTGGACGGGCGAACGGCCCAGACGGCGGAGCCGCTGGCGGCATTCGTTGACCAGGATTCGCCCGAACCAGGCGTCGAACCGATCCGGGTCGCGGAGGCTCCGGCGCGACCGCCAGGCCGCCGCGAAGGCTTCCTGCACGGCGTCTTCGGCATCGCCATCATGGCCGAGGATCGCCCAGGCCAGGCGATAGGCCGAGTCGACGTGACGGCGCGTTATCGCCGCGAAGGCCTCCTCGCTCGTCCCGACCGGCATCCCGCCCCTCCGACTTGCCTCCAACCTGGCCGCGATCTCCTGCATGCCTAATCGATGCGCCGCCCCGGAGATTCGTTCAGGCGATTTTGATCGGTTGAGCCGAGCGCCGTCGCCTCCGCCCCGGCCGATGGGGACGCGCCGCGCCTATCATGGGCGGCCATGGAGAGCATCCTCGACGTCATCGATAGCAGCGAGCGGCGATTCGGCGATCGGCCGGCCTTCAGCATGCGGTCCGACGACGGATCGATCGAGACGTGGACGTATCTGGAGCTGGCCCGGCGGAGCCGGATCGCGGCCTGGCGGCTCCGTGCAATCGGCCTCCAGCCGGGCGACCGGCTGCTGGTGTGGTCGCCGTCCAGCCCGGCCGTACCGGCGCTCTACTTCGCCGCGATGCGGGCCGGCCTCCTCCTCGTGCCGCTGGACCTGCGCATGTCCGCCGGGGCGATCGAGCGCATCGTCAAGCAGGCCGATGCCCGCCACCTCGTCCTGGGCCAGGGTCGCGACGCGCCGGATCCGGGTGACGCCGGCCTCGAGCACTTCCCCACCACATACGTGGACCAGCTCGTGGCCGAGCCGGACGCCTCGTTCCCGGCCGACTGGGAGGCCCAGGTCAACTCGTGGCGCCGGCCGTACATCGAAGACACCGCGGAGATCGTCTTCACGAGCGGCACAACGGGCGCGCCGAAGGGGGCGATGCTCTGCCACGGCAACCTGCTGGGCACGATCGAGGCCGCCCACAACCTGCTGCCCGAGCAGGAGCACCGGGCCGTGTCGCTGCTTCCGCTGTCGCATCTGCTCGAGCAGGTCGTGACCGTCTACTACGCGTCCAGCGTGGGTGCGCACGTCCTGTACGTCCGGTCGCGCAATCCGCGCGTCATCTTCGAAGCGGTGCGCGACCACAGAACCACCTCGCTTGTGCTGGTGCCGCAGATCATCGAGATGTTCTGGCAGGCCATCGAGCGCGAGGTCGCCGCCAGGGGCAAGTTGACGGCGTTCAACCGGTTGCGGCGCCTGGCCCGCCATCTCCCCTACCCGGCGCGACGGCGGCTGTTCGCGTCCGTACACAAGCAGCTGGGCGGGTCGCTGAACCTGATCGTGTCGGCGGCCGCGTTCCTGCCGCCCGCGTTGCAGCAGGCCTGGGAGGATCTGGGCGTGGTCGTGATCCAGGGCTACGGGGCCACCGAGTGCGGTGTCGCCTCGGCGACCGGGCTGCGCGACCACGGCCTCGGGACGGTGGGGCGGACGATCCCCCCGGTCAGCGTGAAGCTCGCCGACGACGGCGAGATCCTCGTCGAGGGGCCGACGATCTTCGGAGGCTACTGGCGCGATCCGGTGGCCACGGCCGCGGCGTTCACGGCCGGACGGCTGGTACAAGACCGGTGACATCGGCCGCCACGACGCCGCGGGCCACCTGATCCTGATGGGCCGCAAGAAGGACATCATCGTCCTGCCCAACGGCCTGAACGTGTATCCCGAGGACATCGAGAACGCGCTCCGGACGGCCGGCGTGCACGACGCGGTCGTGGTCGAGACTCGGCCCGGGCGAATCGAAGTGGTGGTCCTCCCGCCCGGCGAAGCGTCACTGCCCGGCATGCCCGCCGCCCGCCAGCCAACCGCCGAGGAGCTGACGGCGGCGCGAACGGTCATCGATGCCGCCGTTCGGACGGCCAATCAGACCATGGCCGTCCACCAGCGGGTCGTGGCCTGGCGTTTCTGGCCCGAAACGGACTTCCCGCGCACGCACACACTCAAGGTCAAACGCGACGTCGTTCGGGCCTGGGCCGTGGTCGACGAGCCGATCCCTGTCCGCCAGGAAGAGGGCGCCCACAAGAAGGGGCGGTAGGCAGCAGCCCGTTCGCCGGGGCGCTCGTCTGGCCGTTCGCCGGGGCGCTCGTCTGGCCGTTCGCCGGGGCGCTCGTCTGGCCGTTCGCCGGGGCGCTCGTCTGGCCGTTCGCCGGGGCGCTCGTCTGGCCGTTCGCCGGGGCGCTCGTCTGGCCGTTCGCCGGGGCGCTCGTCTGGCCGTTCGCCGGGGCGCTCGTCTGGCCGTTCGCCGGGGCGCTTCTTCCACCGCAGTCCTGGCAGGGCTCTTTTGGAGACTCGCCGCGCTCTTCGGACATGCGGAGCCGTTGCCTGCGTCACCCGACGCTCAGATTGGCGCCCGAGTGGGGCCGAATTTGGGCCCTCAGGGGCATTCTGGGTCCGAATCGGGCGCCAGGACGAGCGTCGCCTCGATCCACGAGCCGCCGCCCTTCCATAAGAGTCCTCGGGAGAATGGGATGGAGGATAAGGGCACATCCGAGCGGACCAAGGCGAACCGAGTTCGCCCAACGTCCGTAAGCGAGGAGCGCAGGCGCCAACGAAGCAATCGGCCGCCCGAGGCGCCGATCAGCCGGGAGGCCAGGCCATCGCTCGTCCGCCGAGCAGATGCACGTGCAGGTGGTCGACCGTCTGGCCGCCGTTCCGGCCGACGTTGACGACGATCCGGTAGCCGTCCTCGGCGATACCCGCCTCGGCCGCCAGCTTCGTGGCCACGTGGCAGATCTTGTCGATCAGCCCGGTGTCCTGCGGCCCAACCTCGCGCACGGACGGGATGTGCTTGCGCGAGATCAGCAAGATGTGCGTCGGTGCCTGAGGCGCGATATCGCGGATCGCCACCACCGTGTCGTCGGCGTAAACCTGCGACGCGGGCAGTTCGCCGGCGATGATCCGGCAGAACAGACAATCGGACGGCATGGCGTTCTCCTCGCGGCTCCGGCTCCCTGGCTCGGGCGGTCGACGTGAATGTTGCTACTTGCCCGACCGCGGCGCCAGCGATTCCCGCGGCGGCGAAGCCGAGACCAGCCGCCCGACCAGCCTATCCGGCGCGGTGTCCTCGACGGCTTCGGCGAGGACGAGGCCGATCTTGTTCTCGAGGGGCTGCCCGTCGGGGGCGGCGACCGAAACCAGGACGTGGTTCTCGGCGTGGCCGATCCAGCGGCCGTCCGAGAGCGGGCGCTCGAACAAGACCAGCAACTCGCGGCCGAGCTGGCGGCGGGCGAATCGGGCGCGGGCCTCGGCGGCCAGGGCCAGGGCTTCGGCCGCGCGGGCCTTCTTCGTTCGGGCGTCCACCTGGCCGATCATTCGGGCCGCGGGAGTGCCGGGTCGGGCTGAGTAGCGGAAGACGTGGATGCCGGCCAGATCGAGCTCGCGCAGGAAGCCCATCGTTCGGGCCCAGGCGGCGTCGTCCTCGCCTGGGAAGCCCGCGATCAGGTCCGCGTGCAGGGCGACATCGGGGATCGCGACCCGGATGCGCGCCAGCAGGTCACGGTAGGACGCGGTCTGGTAGCGGCGGCCCATCCGCCGCAGGATCGCGTCGTCGCCGGACTGCAGCGGAATGTGGAAATGCGGCAGGCAGCGGCCGCCGGAGTCGGTCCAGGCGCGCAGGAGTTCGTCGGTGACGTGTTGGGGTTCGATGGAGCTGAGGCGGATCCGCTCGATCGATGTCTCGCTGAGGACGCGGCCAACGAGCCCCGCCAGGTTGGTGCCGGCGTCGTCGTACGTGCCGGCGTTGATGCCCGTCAGCACGATCTCGCGGTGCCCGGCGCCGATGGCGCGCTGGACGTCCGCGAGCACCTCGGCGGCCGCAATCGAGCGCTCGGGTCCGCGGGCGCGGGGAATGATGCAGTAGGTGCAGTGGAACGAGCAGCCGTCCTGGATCTTGACGAATGCCCGCGTCCGGTCGATCGACTCGGCGAAATCGTCGTCCTCCGGCTCCAGTTCCAAGGCTCGGGCACCGTCCGCCTCGACCTCGGCCGCTCGTTCGAACGCCGGCTCGACGCCCGAATGGGTCGGCATCGGACGGCCGACGGGCAGGTCCAGCAGGCGCCCGAGTTCGATCATCATCCGCGGTTTGGCGGCGTTGTCGAAGAGCAGGGCGCGCGGATCGAGGGCTGCCAGGGCCTGCGGATCGACAGTGGCCGTGCAACCCGTGACCAGGAGCAGGGCGTCGGGGCTGGTTCGACGGGCGCGGCGGATGGCCTGGCGCGACTTGCGATCGGCGATGCTCGTAACGGTGCAGGTGTTGACGACGACGATGTCGGCTGCGTCGTCCGCGCCCACCAGCTCCACGCCGCGGGCGCGGAACAGGCGCTCGACTTCGTCCATCTCGGACTGGTTGACCTTGCAGCCGAGATTGGCGATGGCGGCGCGAGTGGCGGGAGTGGCGGGAGTGGCAGGTCTGCGGGGAGTGGCGCGGCTCACCGCCAGATCGTACGCGGAGAGTGGCGGCGGCGCGTGGCCGGGCCGGGGCGGGGCGCGGGGCGGCGGAACTATCGCACACCACGCGTGCGGTATTCGAGCCGCCCCGACCCCAGGCCCTACTCCCGGATCGCCTCCAGGGCGACCCAATCGTCTTCCGCCCAGCGACGACCGAGGGTCAGGCCGGCGGCGCGGAAAGCCGCAACGACGTCTCCTTCTCGGTCGCGGAAGATGCCGGAGGCGAGGATGCGGCCCCCGACGGCCGTCTCGTCGCGAAGGAGCGGCGCCAGAGAGACCAGGAGCGAGGCGATCAGGTTGGCGAGGACCAGTTCGTAGGGCCGCTCCCCCGTCGGCAGGCTGCCGCGCCGCGCCGCGATGCGACGCGTGAGGCCGTTCCGGCGGGCGTTGGCAAGGGTCGATTCCACGGCGATCGGGTCCGTGTCCACGCCCAGGATGTCGCGGGCGCCGAGCTTGCCGGCGGCGATGGCGAGGATGCCCGAACCGCAGCCCACGTCCAGAACGCGGGCACTCCCTGGTGAGCCGCCTGGGGCGCCGGACGCGCTCGGGATGCCGGACGCGCTCGGAGCCGCGAGGCGCCCGTCGTCGGCGAGGGTCTCGAGGGCCGCGAGACACAGCCGTGTCGTGGGATGCAGGCCCGTCCCGAACGCCATGCCCGGATCCAGGGACAGGACCACGTCATCGGCGAGTCGCCGGTGGCGGCGCCATGTAGGCCGAATGACCAGCCGCCGGCCCACCCTCAGCACCGGGAAGTGGCTCTTCCACGCCTCGGCCCAATCGGCCTCGCGAACCAGGCGCGTCCGCAGATCGCCGATCGGCCGCAGCCCGAACGCCTGGAGGTGGCCCAACGCCACTGCCGCCTCGGCCACGGCGCGCCGCGCCCCAGCAGGATCGACACCCGGCAGATACGCCCGCACGATGGCCGGCCGGGAAGTGTCGATGATCGCGCCCAGCCCCTCATCCGTCAGTCCAAAGCCGGGCTCGACGCTGGTGCCGCCGGGGGCGAAGCGGGTCAGGATCTCGCTGACCGCCTCGACGGCTTCGATGTCGGCCTCGACCGAAAGCTCGAGCCAGACTCCCGGCCCGAGCGCCTCGAGATCCGCCGGCTTGGCTTCGCCTTCGGCCCGCCCCGGGCCCTCGCCTTCGGCCCGCCCCTGGCCCTGGCCCTGGCCCTGGCCCTGGCCCGCCGAAGGCTCGACTGCCGAGGGAGCGCGCACCCCGGCGTCCTCCGTCCTCCGTCCGTCCTTTTCGGGCTTGCCCGACCGTTCGTTCGCCCCGCGGTCAGCCGAGGGCATCTTTCATCCGATCGAGCAGCCCGGCCGACTCCACCGTCTCGCCGCTCTCGGCGGCGAGTTCCTCGAGCAGCTGTCGCTGGCGCTTCGAGAGCTTGGTCGGCACGTTGACGCGGACCATGACGTGGAGGTCGCCGCGGGCCCCCGCCCGGCGCAGATGCGGCACTCCCCGGCCGCGCAGCCGGATCTCGGTCCCGGGCTGGATGCCGGCCCGGATCTCCAGGTCCTCCTCGCCCTCGATCGTGGCGATCCGGACCCGAGTGCCCAGCGCCGCCTGCGCGATCGAGATGTCGAGGTCGTGGTAGATCTCGGTCCCTTCGCGTCGCAGGACCGGATGCGGCGTCACCCGGACCGCCACGTACAGGTTCCCGGACGGACCGCCCCGCGGTCCCGCCTCGCCCTCGCCGGAGAGGCGGATCTGATGCCCCTCGTCGATGCCGGCCGGGATGGCGACGCGCAGCTTCTTGCGCTTCTGGATGCGCCCCTCGCCCCGGCACGCGGGGCAGGGAGTGTCGACGACCCGCCCCTCGCCGTGGCAGCGCGTGCAGGGCTGGACGTTGACCATCTGCCCGAGCATCGTCTGGCGCACCGACCGGATCTCGCCCCGGCCGCCGCAGGCCGAGCAGGTGGAGGGCGTGCTGCCGGGCGCCGCGCCGCTGCCTTCGCAGGTCGCGCAGCGATCCAGCATGTCGAACTCGATCTCGCGCTCGACGCCGCGCACAGCCTCGTCGAAGGTGATCTTGAGGTCGTAGCGCAGGTCCGAACCGGCCGGTTTGCGGCCACGCCGACCGCCCGCGGGGCCGCCCATACCGGAGAAGAACGCGTCGAACAGGTCGCCGAAGCCCGGGAACGCCTCACCGAACGGCGACCCCGCCCCGCCCATGTCGCCCAGCCCGGACCGCCCGACCATGTCGTAGACCTGGCGCCGCCGCGGGTCGGAGAGGACCTGGTAGGCCTCGTTGATCTCCTTGAACCGCTCGGCAGCTTCAGGCTCGCCGCTTACGTCGGGATGCCACTGCTGGGCCAGCTTTCGGAACGCGCGCTTGATCGCGGCGTCGTCGGCATTGCGTTCGACGCCGAGGATTTCGTAGTAGGAGCGTTCTGTTGCCACGGCCGAAAGAATACGGGAGGAAGGCGGTGGGCGGCTGGCGGGCGGCCCGGGCGGCCGAAATCTTCGGCCGGAATCGGTCGGTCGAGCCTGCGGCCCGCCGCGGCCGACGGCCGAACCCTACGAGAGCAGCAGCCGGTTCAGCCGCTTGTTCACGATCCACAGGGCGATCGAGCCCATCGCCACCAGGTAGACGACGTCCACCGCGATCCACGGGTCGAGCGTCCCGGTCGTGAGCGCCCTGATCAGATGGACGCCTCGATACAGGGGCGTGCATTGGACGAGACCCTGCACCCCGGCCGGGTAGGCGGAGATCGGATAGAACGTGCCGGAGAACAGGAACATCGGCATGATCGCCAGCTGGATGTAGTCGAAGTCCTGCCACTTGCGCACGAACGTGGTGGCCGCCAGGCCGGCGCCCGCGAACGCGAAGCCCACCACCAGGGCGGCGGGGAACGCCAGGATGCCCATCGGTGAGCTGATCAGCCCCAGCCCGAACAACCCCAGCAAGCCGACGACCGCCAGGAACCCCACCACGTACAGGCTGCCCCGCATGAGCGCCCAGGCGATCTCGCCCCGGGCAACGTCCCCCAGGGACATGGGCGTGGCGATCACGGCGTCGTACAGCTTGGCGTACTTGAGCTTGTAGAAGAAGTTGTTCGTGGTCTCGTAGATGGCTCCGTTCATGGCCGACGAGGCCAGCAGAGCGGGCGCCACGAAGACCGCGTACGGGACGCTGGTGCCGTTGCCAAGGGCGATGTCACCGATCAGCGCGCCCACGCCGAAACCCATCGAGAACAGGTAGAACAGCGGCTCGAAGAACCCGGACACGATGACGATGAGGCCGTGCCGGTACACGAGCGTGTTCCGCTCGACGATGTGGCGGCCGCGCAGCCACTGCAGCGATCGAGCGGCTCGGACGGTCGGGACGGCCGTGGCCACGCTACACCTCCAGCCGGCGCCGGAACGTAATCCGGGCCACCGCAATGCCGGCCACGAGGAAGCCGACGATCACGGCGAGATGGATCGCGTCGCCGACCGCGTCGATCTGGCCGAGCGGAGAGGCTGCGGGCGACGCTGATGCCGTGGTAGAGCGGCGTGGCCCAGGCCACCGGCTGCAGGAAGAGCGGCAGCTTCTCGATCGGGAAGAACGTGCCGGAGAACAGGAAGAGGGGCGTGATGCCGAATCGGAACAGCGCGTTGAACCCGGAGTCCCGGCGCTGCGTCGCGGTGAAGGCCATGATCGGGGCGGCGAAGGCCAGGCCGGTCAGCGCGGCAACCGGAACGGCCAGCACCGCCAGGGGCGAACTCACGGCCCCGAACAGGAGGATCACGGCGAAGAAGAGGCAGGACAGCAGAACGGCCCGGAAGCCGATCCAGAGCAGATCGCCGCTCAGGAGGTTGGTCGCCGACATGGGCGTGTTGAGCGCCGCGAGGTAGGTCTTGTCCCAGGTGAACTTGCTCATGATCGGCCAGGCCGACTCGAACGCGGCCGCCATCATCGCCTGGGTCACCAGCAGCGCCGGCGCGATGTAGTCGAGATACGACACTCCGCCCGGAGTCCCGGCCCGGTTGACGTACAGGCCCAGGCCGGCTCCCATCGACAGCAGGTACAGGAACGGCTGGCTCAAGCCCGAGAGCAGGTAGCTGTGCCAGCCCCTCCGGAACACGAGCAGGTCGTGCTCGAGGTGGCGCAAGGCCGGATGCGAACGCGCGAGCGGAGGCGCGCTCGAGCGGTCGAAAGCGGCGGCCGGCGCGCTCATTCGACCAGGCTCCGACCGGTCAGCCGGAGGAAGACGTCTTCAAGCGTGCTCCGGCGCACGAGAACGCTGGCGGGATGGAGCCCTCGTTCGAAGGCCGCGGCCGCGGTCGCGTCGCCGTCGGCCGTGTAGACGAGCAGGCGGTCCGGCAGCTGTTCGACCCGTTCGGCCAGGCCTTCGAGCTTGGCGACGTTGGCGGCGTCGCCGTCCGGCTCGCCGGCGCCCCCGGCAGAGCCGGCGCCGTCGGCCCCGCCGGCCGGTCGGTGGAAGCGCAGCTCCAATACCTCGCGCGTGACGTACTGCTCGATCAGCTGGCGCGGCGACCCCTCGGCCACGATCCTGGCCTTGTCCATGACCACCAAGCGGTCGCACAACTGCTCGGCCTCGTCCATGTAGTGGGTCGTCAGGCACAGCGTCACGCCGCGGGCCTTGAGGCTGTACAGCCGATCCCAGAGCAGGTGGCGCGCCTGCGGATCCAGGCCGGTGGTGGGTTCGTCCAGGAGGATCAACGAAGGTTCGTTGATCAGTGCCCGGGCTATCACCAGACGGCGCTTCATGCCGCCGGAGAGCGGCTCTACCTGGTCGTTCGAGCGCTCCTTCAGCTGGACGAAGTCGAGTAGCTCCACGGCGCGGCGGCGGGCTTCGGCCCAGGCCAACCCGAAATAGCGGCCGTAGATGAGCAGGTTCTCCAGCACGGACAGCTCGTTGTCCAGGGTGTCAGCCTGGGGCACGACGCCCAGACGCGAGCGGATGCGGGCCCCGTCGTGGCGCGGGTCCAGGCCGAAAACGGTGAGCGTACCGGACGTGACCGGCGACACGGTGCCGATCATGCGCATGGTCGAAGTCTTGCCGGCGCCGTTCGGACCCAGGAATCCGAAAGCCTCGCCCGGCGCGACGTCGAAGTCGATGCCGTCGACGGCAGTGAGGTTCCCGAAGCACTTGGTCAGGCCGCGGGCATGGATGTGCGGTTCGGACGGGATGGCAGCCACCCGGGGATGTTAGCGCGGAGTCCGCCGATGGGCGAAGAAGGCGGAGCCCTGATGAGGTCGCGCCGGGAAGGCGCTGCAACTTGCAGGCCAACGACTCGCACCGCCTGGTCGAATATCCTGAACGAAGGCAGCGCCGGGAAGGCGCTGCAACATGGTCCAAGCCTCCCAGATGTGGCCGAGTTGCGAGCCTCAATGAAGGCAGCGCCGGGAAGGCGCTGCAACACCACCACCAGCCGCCAACCCAGAACTGGCCGCCGAGGCCTCAATGAAGGCAGCGCCGGGAAGGCGCTGCAACCACCAGTGAGCGCGGCGCGGTACTCCGCTTGCGTGCCTCAATGAAGGCAGCGCCGGGAACGCGCTGCAACGCTTCAGCGCGCCCGCAATGTTCACAGATGCAGTCGCCTCAATGAAGGCAGCGCCGGGAAGGCGCTGCAACCTTGAGAAGCGCATAGCGACGCCGTTGACGGTGACCAGGCCTCAATGAAGGCAGCGCCGGGAAGGCGCTGCAACATAAGCCTCCTTAGCTTCCTCTATCGCTGCTTCGCCTCAATGAAGGCAGCGCCGGGAAGGCGCTGCAACGCGCAAGAACGCCGCCGGCAAAGTGCCCTCGGTGCCTCAATGAAGGCAGCGCCGGGAAGGCGCTGCAACTATTCCCGCGGCACCTGGGCGATGTCGGTGACCTGGCCTCAATGAAGGCAGCGCCGGGAAGGCGCTGCAACCTCTCGCCTCGGAAGCATCGGCCGCGGCGGGGAGACATAGCCTCAATGAAGGCAGCGCCGGGAAGGCGCTGCAACCTCGATCAGGTGTCCCCGGAGGATCGGCTGCAGCTGCCTCAATGAAGGCAGCGCCGGGAAGGCGCTGCAACGTCATGAACCATGACGTCCCGATTCGGGTGATCCCGCCTCAATGAAGGCAGCGCCGGGAAGGCGCTGCAACGTCCAAAGCCCCCGGAACTCCGGGATGGCGAGCGACTTGCCTCAATGAAGGCAGCGCCGGGAAGGCGCTGCAACTTCGGTGGCTCGCCTCTCCGGCCACCTTCAGCCGGCCTCAATGAAGGCAGCGCCGGGAAGGCGCTGCAACTTCGGTGGCTCGCCTCTCCGGCCACCTTCAGCCGGCCTCAATGAAGGCAGCGCCGGGAAGGCGCTGCAACTCGCCCGATAGGCCGACCGTCACGACGCCGGTCTCGCGGCCTCAATGAAGGCAGCGCCGGGAAGGCGCTGCAACTATGGCGAGTGGCCGTCGGGAAGCAAGAACTTGAGGCCTCAATGAAGGCAGCGCCGGGAAGGCGCTGCAACGACCCGACCTCCGGGCTGAACGCCCGCCTGGTCGAGCCTCAATGAAGGCCGCGCCGGGAAGGCGCTGCAACACCCCAAGGCGCTACGGCTGCCGAGCGCGCCGGTCATGCCTCAATGAAGGCAGCGCCGGGAAGGCGCTGCAACTTCGGTGGCTCGCCTCTCCGGCCACCTTCAGCCGGCCTCAATGAAGGCAGCGCCGGGAAGGCGCTGCAACTCGCCCGATAGGCCGACCGTCACGACGCCGGTCTCGCGGCCTCAATGAAGGCAGCGCCGGGAAGGCGCTGCAACTATGGCGAGTGGCCGTCGGGAAGCAAGAACTTGAGGCCTCAATGAAGGCAGCGCCGGGAAGGCGCTGCAACGACCCGACCTCCGGGCTGAACGCCCGCCTGGTCGAGCCTCAATGAAGGCCGCGCCGGGAAGGCGCTGCAACACCCCAAGGCGCTACGGCTGCCGAGCGCGCCGGTCATGCCTCAATGAAGGCAGCGCCGGGAAGGCGCTGCAACGCGGCAGCCAGTCCGGCCACTCGCCATCCCACTCGCCTCAATGAAGGCAGCGCCGGGAAGGCGCTGCAACTCAGCACGGAGTAGTGAGGCGCCGTCGCAGATTAGGCCTCAATGAAGGCAGCGCCGGGAAGGCGCTGCAACATCGTCAGCCCCACAATGGGCAGACTGTTGAGAGGGCCTCAATGAAGGCAGCGCCGGGAAGGCGCTGCAACACGAAGAAGGCCGAACGGAGGGTCGAGCCCACATCGCCTCAATGAAGGCAGCGCCGGGAAGGCGCTGCAACCCGAGTACGACCGCTAGGTCGCCGCGCTCTGGGCCGAGCCTCAATGAAGGCAGCGCCGGGAAGGCGCTGCAACGGGATGACGCGGGGCAGGGATTGACACCCGGTCCAGCCTCAATGAAGGCAGCGCCGGGAAGGCGCTGCAACTTGGACGACCTGTCCCTCCACCAGTCGCCCGATGTGCTCGCCTCAATGAAGGCAGCGCCGGGAAGGCGCTGCAACACGCCAGCCACGGAGGCAGCACCAACTCGTCCGTGTCGCCTCAATGAAGGCAGCGCCGGGAAGGCGCTGCAACATCCTGCCGCCGCTGGGGGCCGCCCTGGACTTCAGCCTCAATGAAGGCAGCGCCGGGAAGGCGCTGCAACTTGCCGCTCGTGAGTGTCACCAACCCGCGCACAGCCTCAATGAAGGCAGCGCCGGGAAGGCGCTGCAACGTGCGCCAGTGACGACGGTGTTACCGCTGCCACAGACAGCCTCAATGAAGGCAGCGCCGGGAAGGCGCTGCAACAGTGCGAGTACCAAGTCGCCGCGCTCCAGGCCGAGCCTCAATGAAGGCAGCGCCGGGAAGGCGCTGCAACTGGGGCGCATTGTGTGGGGTCAGGTGGAGGAAGCTGCCTCAATGAAGGCAGCGCCGGGAAGGCGCTGCAACGGAACGGCTGTGTTCCATCTGTCGGACCCGTACCTGCCTCAATGAAGGCAGCGCCGGGAAGGCGCTGCAACGGCGACGCGGCCCGCAAGTCGCGGATGTTCTTCTTGCCTCAATGAAGGCAGCGCCGGGAAGGCGCTGCAACGATCGCCCGGCGCTGGCCGGTCTTCTCGGTGTACCAGCCTCAATGAAGGCAGCGCCGGGAAGGCGCTGCAACTCGTCCTCGGCCTCGCCCCCGGAGTATTGGTTGATGCCTCAATGAAGGCAGCGCCGGGAAGGCGCTGCAACCGTCGGATGACCCACCGGCCCCGATCGTCGTACGCGCCTCAATGAAGGCAGCGCCGGGAAGGCGCTGCAACTTGACATCCAGTCGGCGTCGCTGGATGCGCCCTCGGGCCTCAATGAAGGCAGCGCCGGGAAGGCGCTGCAACTTGGTTTGCCAGTTTTACGGGACCACCGCCGCCCGGCCTCAATGAAGGCAGCGCCGGGAAGGCGCTGCAACGCGACCTCGGGGTACACCGCCTTCTCGCTGGACTTGCCTCAATGAAGGCAGCGCCGGGAAGGCGCTGCAACTCGCGCGTGTCATATCCGGTCCCAGTAGACCTCGTTGAGGCCTCAATGAAGGCAGCGCCGGGAAGGCGCTGCAACCTTGATGGTTGAGGCGTACGAGCACCTCGAGCGAGCCTCAATGAAGGCAGCGCCGGGAAGGCGCTGCAACGCGATGCGCACCGCGATGGCATAGAGAAAGGTCCGGCCTCAATGAAGGCAGCGCCGGGAAGGCGCTGCAACGGAGCGAAGCTCACGACATTGCGCTTGAGGAGCGCGCCTCAATGAAGGCAGCGCCGGGAAGGCGCTGCAACGGTGCTCGTGTCCGGTCTGTGCGTGTCGTAACTATGGGCCTCAATGAAGGCAGCGCCGGGAAGGCGCTGCAACCCTCCCGGCGGTAGATCCTCATCCCAAACCGGCAGCGACGCCTCAATGAAGGCAGCGCCGGGAAGGCGCTGCAACTCGAACGCACGGCGCGAGAGGGCCTCCCCCGCCTCGCCTCAATGAAGGCAGCGCCGGGAAGGCGCTGCAACTTCCCGCAGACCCGACAGCTCCTCAACTACCGCCGCGCCTCAATGAAGGCAGCGCCGGGAAGGCGCTGCAACCTGCCCAGCCTCAACGCCGACATCATCAACAACGGGCCGAAATGAAGGCAGCGCCGGGAAGGCGCTGCAACAGGAACATCGCCGCGAGATAGCCGTCACGGTACGCCTCAATGAAGGCAGCGCCGGGAAGGCGCTGCAACGTCGATCTTGTCGCGCTCGGCGTTCTTGACGAGCACGCCTCAATGAAGGCAGCGCCGGGAAGGCGCTGCAACGGCGACGGGAACGGGGACGACACGCGTTCTGTCCTCGCCTCAATGAAGGCAGCGCCGGGAAGGCGCTGCAACGCGAGCGGCGATGCGACGGGCGAACCGAGGAGCTTTCGAGCCTCAATGAAGGCAGCGCCGGGAAGGCGCTGCAACGTTCCGGTTCGCCGTACTACGACGCGACGGTCCAGCCTCAATGAAGGCAGCGCCGGGAAGGCGCTGCAACGCGAAACGGACGTCACAACCCAGGACGTGACAGAGCCTCAATGAAGGCAGCGCCGGGAAGGCGCTGCAACGCGGCAGGTCCCGCTTGGCCTGCGCCACATCCGCAGGCCTCAATGAAGGCAGCGCCGGGAAGGCGCTGCAACGTCCTTCGGCCGGTGACTGTGACAGTTGCTCGTATGCCTCAATGAAGGCAGCGCCGGGAAGGCGCTGCAACTGGGCCATGATGTCCGGGATCGACTTCGAGCCGTTGCCTCAATGAAGGCAGCGCCGGGAAGGCGCTGCAACAGGGTCCTTCTTGGCCCTTGGCCCTTCCGGGACCTTCGGTCAGCCGCCCGAGGCGCCCAGTTTAGCCCCGTTTAGCCTGCGGGGGGCTCCAAGAGCGGTTCGCGAGCGATCTCGACGCCCCGTGGACGGCTGCGACATCCCGAGTGTCGGTTCCATAGGCAAGACCGCGCGAGAGGTCCACGCTTAGCCCCGGCATGTCGGACCGCTCGCGCCGAACTCGGGGCGGCCCAAGCCACGCTCTGACCTCCACGACTCAAACGATGATCGCGTCCTGCCCCAGCAGCTCAGGCTTGAGACCAAGGAACTCCATCCGCAGATCGACTGCCCGTGCGACGGGCCCAAGTTCACAGATGACAACCGAATCCTCAGACGCGACGAGGATCTTCCTCAGGACGGTGCGCAACCGAACGATGCGCGCAGGCTTGACATCCACGATGAACACGCTGAACTGGATGCGCTCTCCGTACGCCTTGAGGCGACTGGCAACCAGCGCTCTGCGACGGTCGTCGGCTATGTCGTAGGCGATGAGGAATTGGTAAGTTCCCTCCCGGCTCATCGGACCCGTATCCCGATGTACCGCGATTGCGTGCCGTCGATCACGCCCAGGACCATCCTGGCCTGGACCTCCATCGCCCTGCGCCATGAGACTTCGTAACCGAACACCGGGTGGCGAAAGCGGGTTTGGACCCTGCGCTCATACGCGGCGATGAGTGTCCGGCGGGCCTCGTCGCGCAGGCGCGTGGTGCCGAGCACGTCGCTGAAGCCGGCCACCGACACCTCGCCGTTGTTGAAAGCGCCAACGACAGCCGAGTCAGCTACCGGCGCCCGGAACTCTTCGCACAGGTCCAAGGCCAGGGCGGGCTTGTTTCGGTTGCTGCTGTGCAAGAACCCGGCATGGGGATCGAGCCCGCAGGCTGCGATGGCCCTAATCATGTCCGCCAGGAGCATGCCGTACACGTAGTTCAGGCTAGCGTTGATTGGATCGCGGGCAGGGCGGCCAGACCTACCGGAGAAGAGATTGCGCGCCTCCCCGATCACACTAGCGTGGAGCATGGTGCCGAACATCTCGAAGTAGTTGGCGGCCGCCTCGCCCTCGATCCCGAGCAATTCGCCCAGCGACGTCGCGACGGCAGCGCGCCGCTGGAGCGTTCGGAGCAGGGTCACGGTGTCGGGGCTGTTGCCGTTTCGGCGCAGGACCGTGGCCTGGTTGGCTATCTTGCTCCCCACGAACTCGCGGGCCAGATCGAGGCGCCCCAGGGCGCACATCTCATGCTGGCGAACGCGCTGTAGCCCATTCGGCGCTGCGCCGCTCACGCTCCAGCCCACGACTAGCCCCACTCCGGTACACCAGACGATCGGCCTGGATCGCCACATCATCTCCCGTATCAACGCGCCCGAGACGTCTACGTTGCCATGGAGGACAAGACTCTGGACGCGTTCGAGAGGGATGGAACTGATCTCCTCGCCCCGGTGGGAGACCAGAACACGGCCGTCCTTCACCGATGCTCGAGATCCGGCCGTCACAAGATGCACGACCCTGGAATCGGGGTCCGCGACAGTGATTCGGCGGCGAGCCGATCGGCCGGACCGCTCCTCTGGGAGGCATACCGATGCATGGGAGCAGCTTGTGCATCTGTGGTCGTCTTCCAGCGGCAGCGGGGCCGTCGGGCTGGTCACAGTCTGCCGGGTGGCGTCGATCTCCGCACGAGCCCGACGGATGTCGGCCTCGGCCAGCGTGACCGGAACGCTGACGCGGTGGCTGGTGAAGTACACCTCCTGGCCGCTGACCCTGTAGCCCATGGAGCGCAGGGACTCGACCTGGAGTGCCAGCTGAACGCGCATCGGCTCGGTCACGTCGGGACGCCGTCGGACCGGCGTCGCCTTGTGCTCGATGACGGTGAGCGAGCCGTCGAGCTCACGTTCCACGGTGTCGCACCGCCCGGTGATGCCCCACTCTGTTTGCACCACCTCAACGGTGCGCAGCCGGTCGGGGCGGCCGGTTGCTGGATTCTCGGTAGGTGCGTGCTCGGCAATGCCAACGGCCATTTGGTACGTGTCGGTCGTCTCGCCGGCGGCCTCCAACCATGCGCGGCGCGGACAGAACACATGTTGTGCGACAAGACTGATGGGCAGTGGCTCGGTGTCAGAGGGGCCGGTCATCAGGCCCCGCCTCAAGCGGGATCACAGTGCCATCGAGCGCCCGTAGCTCTGGGGCTTTGACGTTGTCGGAGGCCCAAACAGGAAAGTACGCGATACCGCTGACGTGCCGATCACGGAGCCAATCGCGCGCGGCCTCCGCGTCCAGGTCGGTTGGGGCGTGTCGATCGTCGGCCACACGCTTGCGAACGACAAGCTCAAGTTCGCTGCTCAGGATGACGGATCGGAGGCGAGGCATCGTCAACGGTACGTGAGCCAAGGGTAGGTAGAACCAGCCGCGAGAACGTCCGGCACCGGGTACCCGCAGGTGGCCAGCCGTCCGGCTCTGCCCCGAAACCAGCGGGATGACCGGAAACTGGCTGATTGCCCACAGGCCGCACCAGGCCGCTGCATCGTCAGTCGGACCCGGTGACGCGAGCCCCGTTGCCGTGCGGCTGTCGTGCTTGCCCTTTCCGGTCAGGTCCAGCGGCGGGGCCGTCCCGTCCAGTCCCTGGCGGATCGACGTCACGTCTCTGCGGGCCACGCTCTCGGCTATTGGATGCAGGCGGTTCCGCACGAACTCCTCACCCCGATTGCGCGTCTTCATCTCCCATTTGGACGCGCCCCAGTCCGGGCGTAGATCGCGCGTCGCGGACCCGCTGGAAGTGGCGAAGTGCCAGTACGAGGGGGCTCCAAGGGCGCCCACGAACGCGAGATCAAGTCGGCTACGGGCATAGGTGAGGGAGTCGATCAGCCCGGCACGGCGGTCGGTCAGCTTCTGCCAGGCGCTGGCGTCGGCTGGTTGCTTGATCCGCGGGCTCATGACCCCGACGGGCCCGTTGCCCAGGTCGATCGAAGCAGCAACCCAGCTGTCCGCCGCCGCATGCCGCCGAGCATGGTCTCGGACGATCTCGGCGGCGGCCGCCAGATCAACGCCTTCGGTCTGGATGAGTGGCCTCGCGTCCAGTTCATGCGTCCAGCCGACGCGCACGTCCCCGACCCCAGCGTCTTCGAGGATCGCGGCCAGGCCGATCATCGTCATGTGCGAGAGCGCGATCGGCAACTCTCCCCTCAAATGCAGCTCCGTCATCTTCCCTCCGCCGAAACCTGGCAGTCGGCAGCCCGGACGAGCGCCTCAAGATACGCGCAGCCCCACAACCCCCAGACCGCGTGAGTACGCTCGATGAGCGCGTCCCACTCGCCTGCGTCGTAGAGCAACTCAGCACTCTGCACCGCCGCATCAACTGGGGCGGTCAGATGGGTCGATGTCTGAGGGAAGCTTCCGCGCCCACGGCCGTGTGTCGTACCGATCAGGCGCACGATGAGATCCCGGTCGTCTGCGTCCGTATCGGCGAGCGCCCGCCACGCGTCGGCCGCCGACAGCTGCTCGTGACGCCAGCCGGCAGGAAGGCCCGAACGTGCTCGCGCGGAGCGCGCTTCGCCTGGGGTGCGGAGCCCGCTCTTGGCCAGAAGCGGCAGCGTGCCATCATCTGGCCCATCCTGGCCTTCTCTCAACAGCACCTGGAAACGTCCGTCACGCTTGCCGCCGTCATGGAGATGCCCCACCTGCTCGAAGATGGCCACCAGGGCGCACGCCAGTCCGATGCGGAGTCCTATGTCGCCCGCCCTTGCGGCGACGGCCGTCTGATGCTCATCGAGGGGAACCTGCCTATTCGCCGCGAGCCACTCCTGGCGGAGGTCGTCGCCAGATGCTGAGCCCTGCATCGCCTTAACGACAATCCACTCAGGCACGGAGTCGCTGGCGCGTGGGGCCATCGCCACGTCGGTCCGGTAGATCGGCCCGTCGAGCCTGCTGGCGGCTTCGCCCAGCCGAACCGTATCGGCTCCAGGGTTGGCGGCCCCGAACTGACGGAGGATGTCCGCCATCTCGTGCCTGCGCGCCCTTCCATCCCGCGGTTGTGCGTCCACGACTCCGGCAAGGTCAGAAAGCAGGATGTCAACGCTGTCTCGATCACATTGCGCAAGCGCAGGCGCGCCGGCAGCGATCCGGATCACGAAGGGATCGTCGCGCTCGGCGGACGCTTCCTCCAGGACATCGGTCGCGGTCTCGTCGCCATCGCTGACCACTACCCCGTATCGGAAGCAGGCCATCCCAGAATTGACGACGACCACGTCGCCGGGCCGCAGCAGCTTCGGGCCGACAACGGTGAGCGGCTCGTCCGCACGCACGGCCAACAGCGAGATTTCTCCAGCATCGTCGCTCATGCTCCCGAGTACCGCCTTGACCACGTTGAGCGGGACCGGGAATGCCTCCTTTGCCCGGGGGAGCGTTTGACGCAGCAGGGCGACGGCGGAGGCTTCATCGCGAGGAAGGCCCTGGCGCACCACAAATGAGACGTCCTGATCTGGTTCGAGATCGTCGGAAAGCCACAGGTCGAGGTCGGAGTCCTCGATAAGGTCGTCGGACGTTCGTGCCCACAGCCATGCGTCCCACATCTCCGGTCGCTGGAGGAGCATGCGCCTCAGGACTTGCCCGGGCGGTGGGTCCAGACAGACCGACCATGGCGACAGCCCCTTCGCATCCTCTGCCCTCCCCCGCAGCCAAACCTCGGATGCGGCCAGATCGTCGCTGACGTACGGTGGCGCGTCCGGCAGCGGCCCATGATCGCTTGGCGGCACCAGGACGACGACCTCTGTCTCCTGCCTTGCCCCGAGACGGTTCACCCGGCCCGCGCGCTGTGCGATAGCGGCACCGGCGGCGAGTTCGGTTACCAGGGCGCCCAGGTCCATGTCTATCCCCACCTCGATAGTCTGCGTCGCGACGACGAAGTCGAGGGTCGGGTCTCCGTCGGTGGTGAACAGCCCCGGTCTGTCTCGACGCAGTCGCTGAACATCGAATGGCCGTTTACGGCCGACAATCACTTCGAGCGAGTACGAGTGACCCGATCTTCGCCCCAGGCGCTCGAGTGCTGCGGCGACCTCGGCCGCGAGGGCAATGGTGTTGACCACGCAGCCGACCGTTCGGCCGCATCTTCCCAGGGCGGCGACGGCCAAATCGGCGATCTTCGTAGCCAGCTCGTGACGCTCGCGGGCATTTGTCGCAGGCCAGGGAACCTCCACCAGGAAAACGGGCTTGGGTCGGCCGAGCCGCAGCGCCAGGACCCTGTCAGCTTCCGTGGCAAAGCCGAGGTCAGCAGGCTCCACCCGGACCGACCCAGCATCATCACCTTCGACGGGCGTGGCCGTGACTTGGACCACTTGGAGGCTCGCAACAGGCAGACGCCGGAGGGCAGTCGCCTCCAATTCCGCGATGCGCCGACCAGTGTGGACGAGCTGGCGTGCAAGGTGGGCTTCGTCGACGACAACCACCGAGTCATACGCGAGCAGCCCAGCTTCCCGTGGGCGAGCGTTGCGGGCGGTGCCATAGCCGCGCATCAGGAGCCGGCTGCCCCACATGTCCGGAGTGGCGCACAAGACCATGCAGCCAAGCGGGTCGTCACGCCACGAAGTGGACGGCGGGACTCCACCGCGGAGCATTACCACAGTCAGTGCGTCTCCGGCTTGTGCCGTCGGAAGATCGCCATCGGGCTCGTTGCCGGCGCTCATGCCGCCGTCGACCGCGGCAACCCCACGCATATTGCGTAACGCATCGGCAACCGCTGCCAGCACGCTCTCCTCGGCTCCCGCGTCACGCAGATAGAGCGCAAGCTCGCCTGCGCGCTTGTACTGGTCGTCCACGAGTGCTCGGCGATCGACCACCAGCGACAGTCGCCTCGGAAGCCGCCGCTCCGGATCGCGTTCGCCAGCTGTCAGCGCCACCGCGAACACGTGGGCCTCGATCACGGCGGTCTTGCCGGAGCCCGTGGGCGCGGAGATCCGCGCGGGCCAGCGCCTCTCCTCGGCCAGATAGGACACGAGACGGCGCTGCCAAGCGAATGGCTGGTGCCCGTGATTGACGGCCGCGAAGAACTCGTCGAAATGGGCGACTTCGAGGATCATCGGGTACCCTCGGGATCGCTCACAGGCAGATCGGACGGGACGAGCAGTCCGCCGCCGAGATGTCGGCTCTGGCCGATTGCGATTACTGTCCGCTCGCCCATCAGATCGCCCAACGTGAGTGTCGCCCGGTAGGGTTGGAGGACGACCCCGTCCTGGACTTTGTGCACAAAGTGATGCTGCCCCTGGGTTTGCAGGCGGTGGGTTTCCAGAACCCGGACGCCGCGCGCGCGCGCTTCGGCCGCCAGTCGCGCATACCTCGTCCTGCCGCGGCCTCGGCCTCCCAACTCGTCGCGCCACAGCAGCGCAACCGACAATAGGGCCGCATCTTCGAGGGTCCAAGCCTGGCCGCGGACCGGGTACGACTCTGGAATCGCCAGCGGCTCGGTTATCCAGACCCGCCGCCGGCCAGCCGCCACCGGCGCCCAGAACTCATCGGCGTGGACGACCTGAGCCGAGTCCGGCCGCATCCGGACGACCCGATCCCGAGTAATGCGCAGGTGCGTCAGACTACGCAGCCCCCCAGCCAGAGCTTGGTAGTCCTGCCGATCGACTTCGCTCGGCAGGAGCAGCACAAACGCTGCCCTATCGAGGTCGAAGCCAAGAGGTTGAGACTGGGAGATGCACTGGATGGCCAGCCGATTGGGCGGCCGATCGACGCCCGCCGCGTATCTGCCCGTGACCAGACTCGGCGCTCCGTCACCGATGAGCCCGATCAACGCGCGGTGTAGGGCTACAGCCCAGGAGACACGGAAACTTGGTGGGACTGCCTCGTCGATCGGCAGCACCACTGCCGTCTCCCACGGGAGAGGCAAGCACCCGTCGCGTGGGGCCTCGATCCTGGTGGCCACATACCGGGCGGTCCCAAGCTTGGCAGCCTCCACACGTGGCGCCAGGGCAGCCTCGTCGCCCTTGACCGTATCCGCGGCTGGGGTCGGTTGTGACTGCGTCACGGCTCTGTATGCGGCCTCCAGCGCCTCGGTCCGGCCCGGGCGCGCGATGCCAACGTCAATGCCGCCGCCGACGAAAGGACTGGCGTCAGGATCGCGTCGATGCGTCGCTTCGATTTGGCCAACCCTCAGAATCACCGGGGATTCGCCGGTTCCAAGGTGCGATACGTCCGAACAGAGAGCGACCAACGCCTCCTCAACGGTCGGTGGCGGCGCTTCATCCCACAGCCAGGCAATGGGGCCATTGATTGCTACCGACCCATCTGCTTCGCCTTGGGAGATCTTCTCGGACCACTTGAACCAAAGACCCTCCTTGCGAAAGGCGACGGCCTTAGAATTGTTGCGGATTGACGCTGGAACATGAAGCTCATCCGGGGGGTTGCTCTCCGCCCAGGCAAGGGCCCCCCGATCGGTCTCGTTCGGCATCAGGCGCCCGTCCACATCATCAGCGCGGGGGCCCTGTGCGGCGGCGTTGAGGAGCGCGGCGTGGAGACGAGCCGGCGAGGGTAGATCGTCTAGGGAACCGTCGGGGCGGTGGCCGCGATAGGTGCCCAGCGGGAACTCCGCGATGATCGCGAACGCCATCTCACGATTCCGTCGCCACGCTGGTCGCACCGGCGACCACAGCGGGGTTGCCCTGAACTGCGAACACCTGACCTTCCCACCGGATGCCTGCGTCGCTGGAAGCACGATCGATCGCCTCGGCGAGGAGAGCGTCTGCGGAACCGACGTCCAGAGACTCCACCGACTCGTGCTCCCCGCCACGCCTGTCGACGGCCACACGCGTTGGGCCAGCCTCCACGAGGTCGCAGTTGGCTCGCAGGTACAGTTCCGCGTCGCTTCGCGCGAGGCCGTTAAGAGCCAGCGCGGCGAGCAATGCGCGGCACGCCGCGTCGCCATCGGGCCCCGCGCCGAAGCGAATCTGGCGTAGTGTGGCAAGCGACAGGACGTGGGATCGGATGATCCGCGAGCACGCCACTCCGGCCAGCTGGTCGAGGCTCGGCGGGATACCGCCCAATCCGAGTGCTGAGGCTGAGATCCCACCTTCCTTGGGCTTCGCGGCCGCCTTGATGATCGCGTCGTAGTTACCCCCGCTTAGCTCGTCCTTCTGAGCCTCCGCAAAGGCCTTCAGAGTGGGCCCGTCGAGGTTCACTTGCATCGCGACCGGGTCCACCCGCGCGCCACCCCGCATGGCCGGGCTGCGCGTGTCTGCGTGCTGATCGGCAAGAACGCCGATGATTTCACCCACCAGGGCGCTCCGCCAGCGTCCCTGGCGGCTCCTTCTGCTGGCGTCCCATCCGCCGAAGACGAGGGTGATGGGGCTGAACTCAAGTAAGGCCCGAGCGTTTGCCGGAGTCGCGTTGCGAACGGCCCTGTACTCCGGCATCTGAGTCACGGCCACACCGCCCACAGTCCCCGCGCGTACATGGCCGTCGTAGGCGCGATGTGGAAGCATGAGGTCGGTGTAGAGTTCGGTGACCCCCTCGTGCTCATACGCTACCGCGACGTGGGGCAGTCGCTTCAGGGCAGCGTTGCCGTCATCGAGCGCCTGTTGAAGCGCCGTCTCGGCCCGGTTCAACTGCGACTGCTTCGAGTCGATGATGACCACCTGGCAAGGCTGGCCATCGACATATCTGCGCTCGTAGGCGTACACGGCTCCCTGCTGGCCTTTCGCCACAAAGCGCGCCGGAGCCACGGAGGCCTCGGGCCCACCGGCCGCGGCCAAGTCCGTTGTGGAGACCAAGACGCTCGGGCCGCCGGCCAACAGAGCGGACCTCAACTGGTCGTAAGTGAGTTGCGCCATGTCACGCTCCCACCCAATATGCGCCTCGCCCCTCTCAACAGGGGCTGTGTCCAATCCCGAGGATCATCTCAACCGGTCGTGTCACCTAGCCTGTCGCGGAGCGCCACCAACCGGTGACGATTGCCAAGGCCAGTGTGGCACCAGGCCGAGTCTCGGGCAGGCCCGAGACGACATATCGAGTCGCGCCGTTTTTGGGGCGCGACTGTGGCTGCCTAACACGGGACATCCCGAAGGCGACGTTCAAGGGAGCGGCGAGCGAGCAGAACGCGATTGAGGCTCCTGGCCCTCCCGGCCACTCTCCGGGGTCGTGATCGAAGCGGCGCCACCGCCCCTATCTCACTGTTGACGTGGCCGGGCCGAGGTAGAAGGCGGCGGAGGCTCGGCGGGATCGGCGGCGGATCGGTGCGGCCGGCCAGTGGCATGGACGCCCGTCGGCCGTCGACTTGGGGTGGATCAGCACGAGCCGCCGCCGAGACCGGCGAACTCCGGTGCCGGATCCGCGCTATGGCATGGGCCACTCACCGCCCTCGGCGCTGTGGCATACGGCCCCCTCGGACCATCGTCTGCCGGCCACATGACGTTCTGGCCGTGTCTTCGACCTTGTCCCGCGCGGCTATCATCGACCCGTGGACGAATTCTGGGTCTGTCAACACTGCCGATCGCTCAACCGTGCCGGGAACGGCCGCTGCTATCACTGTCGCAAGCCCTTCGGCTCCAAGCCGCCACCGGCCGAAACGCTGTCCCGAAGCGGCGGCGTGTCGACCAACGTAACGCCCTTCCCGAGCAGCGGCCAGCAGTCCGCCGGCCGCCAGCCCGGCGAGCCGCCTGCGTACCTGTCGACGCCGGTCATCCCGGCCACGCCCAGGACGGACTTCTCGACCAAATACCGCGAGGCCGCCGAGGCTCAGCGCGGCTTCCATCGCCCCTCCCTGACCGGCTGGCTGCGGCGGCGCCTGTCGAGATCGCTGGCCGGCCGGCCCGTCGTGGGCGTCGGGGTGCTCGGCTACGTGGCTGCGGGCCTGGTTACCTTGTTGCTCGTCGACGGCGCCCTGCTGGTGGCGACGTTCACGCCGGTGGCCAGGACAGCGCTCGCCAACGCCTCAATCGACTTCGCGATGAACCAGATTGCGCCGAACAGCCGCTGGCTCCTCCAGACGCTGCTGGAGGGCATGGTCGTCCTCGGGCTCGTCGTCCTGGCTCTGTTTTCCACGTTCGTCGGGCTGTCAACCCACAACACGCAGGGCCTCGGCGCCCAGGCCGCCCGGCTGCCCGAAGGCCGGGCCACGACCGCCTGGTCCGGCCTGTTGGTCGCCCAGGCCTTCATCGCCACGGGGCTGCTTGGGCCGGCGATCCTGATCTGGAACGGCTACCCCATCCCCGGATTGATCGTGGGCCTGGTCGCCGTCGAGATCGCCCAGCGCCACCTCGACGATCCATGGGGCTGGGTCACGGAACCGTCGCGGCATCTGGCCGATCTGTACACCAAGCTCGGCACCAGCGGCCAAACCAGCTCCATCACGGCCTCGATCTGGCGGATCTGCTTCGTGTCGGCCAACGCCTTCGCGATCCTGGCCTGCGCTCTGCCGGCGGTGATCATCGCCGGCACGACAGTGGCCGCTCTGAGCGGCCACCGGGACGTGTTCGACTGGCCGGGCCCGGCCGGCGGACCGCTGCAGGTGGCCGTCACCGCCGTCCTCGGTCTGCTCGTTCTGAGCAGCGCGGCAGCGACCGGTTTGCTGGTTCCGATCACCGTCGAGATCGTCGAGCGTCAGAAGGTCCGCCGAAACCCGTCGCGGGCCGCGACTTCAAGGCCGTGGCTCGGTCGCCCCGGGGATGCCCGCGGCGAAGTACCAGAACCGATGCAGGCGACGAACCCGTGGCTCATCTCCCGCCTGAACGACCCCGAATCACCGGAGGATGAGGCTCCGTTCGAAGTCCAGCCCCAGTTCGAAGCTCAGCCCCAGTTCCAGGCCCAGCCCCAGTTCGGCGGCCAGCGCCCGTTCGGCGCCGGCCCCGAGGATGAGGATCAGGCTTCCTTGTACTCGCCCTCGACGACTTCTTCGTTCCCCTGGGGAGATTCCTCCTCGGAGGACGCGTCGCCGGACGCCTCGCCGGACGCCTCGCCGGACTGAGCTTCACCGTCCGCCGGCGCGGACTGGTACGCGGCCGTGCCGATCTTCTGGAGCTGCTCCATCAGCGAGTCCGTGGACGACTTCACGGCGGCCATGTCGTCGCCCTTGAGCGCGGTTCGAACGGCCTCGACCCGGCGCTCCGTCTCGGCCTTGTCGTCCGCCGGAACCTTGTCGCCCAGATCGCGTAGCGTCCGCTCGGCCTGGTAGGCCAGGGCGTCGGCCTGGTTGCGGGCCTCGACCTCGTCCTTGCGCTTGCGGTCTTCCTCGGCGTGATCGGCCGCCTCCTTGACCATCCTGTCGACGTCGTTTTTGGACAGCATCGAGCTGGCCGTGATCCGGACCTGCTGTTCGCGACCCGTGGCCCGGTCCTTGGCCTTGACGTCGAGGATGCCGTTGGCGTCGATGTCGAAGGTGACTTCGATCTGCGGGATGCCTCGCGGGGCCGTCGGGATGCCGTCCAGGATGAACTTGCCCAGCGTCTTGTTGTCCGAGGCGAAGTCGCGCTCGCCCTGGAGGACGTGGACTTCTACCTGGGTCTGGTTGTCCGACGCGGTCGAGAAGATCTGGCTCTTGCTCGTCGGGATGGTGGTGTTGCGGTCGATCAGGCGGGTCATGACGCCGCCCATGGTTTCGATGCCGAGCGACAGCGGCGTCACGTCGAGCAGCAGGACGTCCTTGACCTCACCGGCCAGAACGCCGGCCTGGATCGCGGCGCCGATGGCCACGACTTCGTCCGGGTTCACGCCGCGGTGCGGCTCCTTGCCGCCGAACATCTGCTTCACGGCTTCGACGACGGCCGGCATGCGGGTCATCCCGCCGACCATGACGATCTCGTCGATCTCCGACGGCTTGAGGCCGGCATCGCGCAGGGCCTGGGAAACCGGGCCGCGGGTCTTGTCGATCAGGTCGGCCGTCAGGTCTTCCAGCTTGGCCCGCGACAGGGTCATGACCAGGTGCTTGGGCGTGCCCTCGAACGAGGTCATGTAGGGCAGGTTGATCTCTGTCTGACTGGTGGTGGAAAGCTCGATCTTGGCCTTCTCGGCGGCTTCCTTGAGCCGCTGCAGGGCCTGCGGATCGCTCCGGAGATCGATGCCCTCGTCGCGCTTGAATTCAGCCAGCAGCCATTCGATGACGCGCTGGTCGAAGTCGTCGCCGCCCAGGTGGGTATCGCCGTTGGTGGCCTTGACTTCGAAGACGCCTTCGCCCAGCTCCAGGATGGAGATGTCGAAGGTGCCGCCGCCCAGGTCGTAGACGGCGATCTTCTCGTCATGCTTCTTGTCCAGGCCGTAAGCCAGGGCCGAAGCCGTCGGTTCGTTGATGATGCGCTTGACCTCCAGGCCGGCAATCCGGCCGGCGTCCTTGGTGGCCTGGCGCTGGGTGTCGTCGAAGTAGGCCGGGACGGTGATCACCGCCTCGGTGACCTTCTCACCCAGATACGCCTCCGCGTCCGCCTTGAGCTTCTGCAGGATCATGGCGCTGATCTCGGGCGGGCTGTAGGTCTTGCCGTCCGCAAGCAGGACTCGGATGCCGTCGCTGCTCGGATCGCGCTCGACCTTGTACGGGACCAGGTCCTTGGAATGCGCCACCTCCGGGTCGTCGAAGCGGCGGCCCATGAAGCGCTTGATCGAATAGACGGTGTTGCCGGGATTCGTGACCGCCTGGCGCTTGGCCAGCTGACCGACCAGTCGATCGCCACTCTTGGTGAAGGCGACGACCGACGGGACGGTCCGACCACCCTCGGCCGAAGGAATGACGGTCGGCTCTCCACCTTCCATCACCGCCACGACGGAGTTGGTCGTGCCCAGGTCGATGCCGATGATCTTGCCCATTTTTGCGATGCTCCTGGCTGATCGATTGGTTTCAGTTCATTGGGGTGTCGTCCGGGGCGTTGCCGTCCCCGGCGACCGCGACCATGGCCGGTCGCAGGACTCTGTTACGGACCCGGTAGCCGCGCTGCATCTCGGCCACCACTTCGCCGTCCGGCCGGCCTGTGCCCGGCACACTGGCGATCGCTTCGTGTTCGCGCGGATCGAAGGGCCGGCCGACCGCCTCGATCGGCGAGACGCCTTCGCTGTCGAGCAGCTGGCGCAGCTTGCGGTCCAGCAGCACGATCCCCTCGATCCAACCGACGCCCTGCAAATCCTGCGGCATCGAGTCGAGGGCCCGGTCGAAGTCGTCCACGATGGCCAGTAGCTTGCGCAGCAGCGACTCGCTGGCCAGACCCAGTTCCCGCTCGCGGTCCTCCGCCGTACGCCGGCGGAAGTTGGCGAAGTCGGCGGCCGTGCGTTGAAGGCTGGCCAGGTGTTCGGCCGCCAGGCCCTTGGCCGTTTCGAGGGCCTCGCGCAGCTGTTCCACCTCCAGGTCGTCCGACCCCGGCCGTGTGGCCGGGGCCGCACCTGGTTCCGCCGAGCCGTAGCCGGTCCCGTCGGTTCGATGGCGTGGCATCCTTGGTCGGTCAGGCATACAGGTGCTCCACGAGCTCGCTCATCAGTTCGGAGATGAATTCGACAGACGCGATGGCCTGCGAGTAGGGCATGCGCGTGGGCCCGAGCACGCCGACGACGCCCACCGCCCCGCCGACGAGGCCGTAGGGAGCCAGGATCAGCGAGACGTCCTGCATCTCCTGGGGCTGGTTCTCGTGGCCGATGAAGATCTGGACGCTGCCGGCCCGAGCGACGGCGTCCACGAGGGAGCCCAGGTAGGAGCGGTTTTCCAGCGCGGCGAAGACCTGGCGCACCTTCTCGCTGCGATCGAACTCCGGCGCGGCCATGACGTTCAGCAAACCCTCGCTGAACAGGTCGTCGATATCCTCGGCGTCGAAGTCCCGCAGGGCCCCCACGAGCCGCTCCCCAACGCGGGCCAGTATCGCGGCCTCCTCCGAAGCTTCCTCGCCGCCCGGCAGGTCGCGCAGGGCGACTTCGATCTCGTCCGCCGTCCGATCCACGACCAGGAGGTTCAGCAGGCCGGCGACCGAATCGAGCTCCTCCTCCGTCACGGCCGCGGCCATGTTGCACAGGACCTGCTTCGTCGTGCCCTCGCGGAACACGACGATCATCAGCACTGTCCGGTCCTGGACGGGCAGCAGGTCCACTCTACGAACGTGGGCCGCCTTGGGCTTGGCGTTCGTGGCCAGCCCGGCCGTGCCGGTGTTGGAAGCGAGGGCGCTGGCGGCGAGGCGGAACCACTGCTCGCTGGCGAACTCGACCTGGCCGAACTGATGGCGGATCATGCGCTGCTCCACGACGGGCAGAGACCAGTCGTTCGCCAGGGTCTGGACGTAGTAGCGATATCCGGCGTCGGTGGGGATGCGGCCGGCGCTCGTGTGCGGATGTGTCAGCAGGCCCATCGTCTCGAGCTCGGCCAGGACGTTTCGGATCGTGGCGCTGCTCACGCCCATCGGGTACTGGGTCACGAGCGAACTCGAGCTGACGGGCGCGGCGGACTTCACGTATTCGTCTATGACGGCCCGCAGGACGGTGCCCGATCGGGCGTCCAGTGGGCCGAAGCTGCGGCGTGGTCGACGCGCCATTGGTTCGGCTCCGATGCTTCCCCGCGTCCGGAAATCGGGCCGGACAGCTATTTGCCACCCTCCGCCCGGCAGGTCCCTTGGCGGCGTTAGCACTCTCACTATGCGAGTGCTAACGTGTTGCAGCCGATGGTAGCAGTGTCCCCCGGAGAGTGTCAACGGGCCGCTCGGAGGGCGGACTCAGGGGTGACCGGCACTACCCGAGGCGGCGTTCCGGCGGGCCAGGGCATCGACCGAGACGGCCGCGAGGAGGACCAGGCCGGTGGCGATGTACTGGTACTGCACCGGGAAGCTGAGCAGATAGAGACCGTTGAAGATGGCTCCGATCGTCAGGCCGCCAAGCAGACCGTGGATGGCCCGGCCGCGACCGCCGAACAGGCTGGTGCCGCCGATCACCGCCGCCGCGACGGCGAAGAGCACCTCCTGGCCGCCGTTGAAGTTTGTGGTGATGCCGCCCTGGTAGGCGACGGCCACGATTCCGCCCAACCCGGCCGTTGCGCCGGCGATGACGAAGGCCGCCGTCCTGACCGACGTGACGCCGATGCCGGCCCGGCGGGCCGCTTCGGCATTGCCCCCAACGGCGTAGACATGGCGTCCGAACTGGGTCTGCTCCAGCAGGACCGTGGCCGCCACCACGACGGCGACGACGAGCACCAGGACCCAGGGGACGCCGATGATCGGCAGCGTCCCCTGGCTTCGATTCTGGTTGGAGTACAGGAGAACGACGGCCCCGGCGAGGGCGAGAGTCGCGATCTTGGCCAGGGTCAGGCCGACGGGAGGCGCGACCAGACCGCTCCGCCGGCGGCTCGTATCGCGGAACCACATCCAGCCGCCCACCAGAAACACGACGGCCGCCAGCGCCGCCCAGGAGAACCCCACGTCCAGGTATCTGTAGACGATGCCGTAGATCTCCTTCTGATCGCCCGGGGCCTCCGGGCCGACAGAGAAGCCGCCGGCCTGGCCCAGGATGATGATCATCAAGCCGAACCAGACCATCTGGGAGGCCAGCGTGACGATCAACGATGACAGGCGCAGCCTGGTAACGATGATTCCGTTTATCGCCCCGAGGGCCCCGCAGACGACGAGAGCGGCGAGGATGGCGCCCCACCAGGGCCAGTTGTGGAAGTAGTCCTGGTTCTGGGCCTGCGGCTGAACGAGCAGGCCGGCAACGATGCCGCCGATCGCGGCCACGTAACCGATGGACAGGTCGATCTCGCCCAGCAGCAGGACGAACCCCTCGCCGACGGCAAGGATGATGAAGACCGCACTCTGGTCGAATATGCCGATGACGTTGGCGGGCGACAGGTACACGCCCGCGGGTGGCGCGACCATCTGGAAGACGATGGTCACGATGGCCAGGGCCGCGATCGCCGGCAGCACGCCGGCGTCTCCGGAGCGGACGCGGGTCAGCCAGGCCCTGAAGTACTGGGCGACGGATTGGGCCGCGATCTCCGGCGGAAGCGCGGTCGCGGCGGCGGTCAGGTCCTCTTCGGCCTGGGCGAACTGATCGGCCGGATCGCCACCCGTGGTCTTGTGGCCTCCAAAACCAGCCATCGGTCAATTCCTCCTCTGCGCGGCGGCCCTGTCCCCGACCTCGCGCGTGGAGCCGCCCGTTGTCATGTAGTCGACGGTGCTCCGAGGGTCGAAACCCGACACCGGACCCTGGGCCACCATGCGGCCGAGGTGGAGGATGGCCAGCCGGTCGGCCACCTTGAAGACGTCGTTGAGGTTGTGCGAGATGACCATCACCGCCAGGCCGCGGGCCTTGAGACGGCTGATGAGGTCCAGGACCATGCGGGTCTGGGCGACTCCCAGGGCCGCGGTCGGCTCGTCGAGCATCACCAGCTTCGAGTTCCACATCACCGCTTTGGCCACGGCCACGGCCTGTCGCTGGCCGCCGGATAGGGTGACCACGGGCTGGCGGATCGACCGGACGGTCGTCACGTGCAAGCCGGCCAGGGTCTCCGACGCGGCGCGCTCCATGCTGTCCTCGTGCAGCAGGAATCGCCTGAGCCTCTCTCTGCCCAGGAACATGTTCTGGACGATGTCCAGGTTGTCCGCCAGCGCGAGATCCTGGTAGACGGTCTCGATGCCGAGAGCGGCGGCGTCCCTCGGGGTCCTGATGTGGACCTCGCGTCCCTCCCAATAGATACGGCCGGTGTCCGGCTGGTGGATGCCGGCGATCGTCTTGGTCAGGACCGATTTGCCGGCCCCGTTGTCGCCGCACAGGGCGGTAACCTGACCGGCCGGAAGGTCCAGGTCCACTTCGTACAGGGCCTGAACGGCGCCGAAATGCTTGCTGATCCCCCGCAGCTTCAGCAGCGGCTCGCCGCCTGCAGGGCCGTCGGCGATCTGCCGCTCGCCCTGGGCCGGGGCACCGCCCGGAGTGCCACTCATCGACACGGTCAACTCCATTTGCGCTGGCGGAGTGGCCGCGATGGCGATGTCGGGGCGTCGGGGCCACTCATGGATGGCGCCACGATGAGGCGTGCCGCGCCCGCCATCGGCGGACGCGACACGCTCGAACCGGATGGGTTACTGGATGCCGTACTTGCTGCAGACGGCCGAGCCGACCGCGTTACAGAGGTCGGTGGCGCTCACGAACTTGTCCTTGATGACAGTGGATTCCATGTTGGCGGTGTTGACCCAGTAGGGGGTCAGGAGCACTGCCGGCTCGGTCACCGAGCTGTTCGTGGGATCCGTGGTGGTGCCGTTGACCAGGCCGGAAGGCGGGGTCTGGCCGGCGCGCAGGTAGGTCGCCATCGCGACCGCGGCCTGAGCCTCGAGGTAGACCGGCTTGTACACGGAGCCGCACTGCCAGCCGAGAAGAACGTTCTCCATGCCCTGCAGCGTGGCGTCCTGGCCGGTCGTCGGGATCGTGCCCGCCTGGACACCGGACGACTTCAGCACTGTGATCACGGCGTTGGCGAGGCCGTCGTTGGCTTCGACCGTGGCGTTGACGTTCTTGTGAGCAGTGAAGAACGTCTGGAAGATCGTCTGGCCCTTGGCGTTGTCCCAACCGGGCGCCAGCTGCTCATGAACGAGGGTCATGCCGGCACTGTTGGTCGTGCCGTCGGCGACCGTGGCCACCTTCTGGCCCCAGATCGCGTCGTTGTAGCCCTTGGCGAAGTCGATCGCGTTCGGGTCCGTATCCTGGCCGCCGTCAAGCTCGAAAACCATCGGGTTGGAGACCTTCCAGTCGGCGACGCACTGGACCAGGCCCTTGCCGATCAGTTCGCCGACCTGGACGTTGTCGAAGCTGACGTAGTAGGTGTTCGTGCCCTGGAACGTGGCTCGGTCGTAGCTGATCATCGGGATGCCGGCCTGGGCGGCCAGCGATTGGATTTGCTTGCCGGTCGGGCCATCAAGCGGGTCGACAAGCAGCACCTTGGCGCCGGCGGTGATGTCCGCCTGGGCAATGGCGACCTCCGTGTTGGTGGCCCCGGACGCGTTGTCGATCTTGAAGTCGGACGCGGAGTATCCGGCAGCCGTGAAGGCCTGCTTGAGGTACGGCAGGTCATAGCTGGTGTAGCGGGCCGACGTGGTCACGTCGGGCAGGATCACGCCGACCATGCCGCTGCCCGCGGAGGTGACGCTGGTGAGCTGCGCCATCGCGGAGAAGGCGGCATCGAACGAGCCTACCGTCAACGGCGCGCCCGAAGAAGCCGGCGTCGCGGAGGCAACCGGCGAGCCCGAAGCCATGGGCGTCGGTGAGGATGACGCCACCGCCGCGGGCGAGGGCGTGGCCGCTGACGAGCAGCCGACCACGATGGCGGCTACGGCGATCATCGAAGTTGCGATCTTTACGGTTCTCAAGAGAAACGCTCCTCAACATTGCTTTGACTGCACCCGCCTGCACGGCTTTGGCCGTGGGCGAGAATCCGTCTCTCGAACGGGGGCAGGACGAGTCATTGCGAGAAGTTCCGGTGAAATCACCTCCTGGGGTCGGCCGCGGCTCCGCCGTCCGGACGGCGGGTGGTGGAGCGGCCTTTCGCTGGGGCCGGATCGTTCGGCAGTCTGGCGATCACGGCGTCGCGCGGGCTCGGGTACAACGCGAACTCAACCGCGCCGGCAGAGAGCGCGTCCGCTCCCACAGCACGGTCTTGAACTCGACTGTCGCCCGAACTGCACTTGGGCGCGCTGCGTCATTTCCCTCCCGAGCGGCGCTCGGGCCTGGGAACCGACGTGCGCATGGACCCCGTCCGGCGCGACCCTGGACGGGTTGGATGAATTCACGCAGCCGGCGACCGGGTGTCGCGGGGCTGCGGTCTGGCCTGCAAGCCTCGGCGAGCTCTGAACGGGCTACCGGCCCGCCCACGGAGAGCTTGTCCGGGCTGCGGCTGAGGTTGCGGCTGCGGATCTCGGATTGGGCGATCCGGGCCGCGCATTCTGTTGCCACGACTGAGTCCTCGATTGGGCGCCGAGGAAAGTCAACCCGGCAAGACTGCGTGGGCGTTTCCCGGGAATTCCTGAAAAGCCACACGAGGCCGCCTGAATTCCATCTGGCGGACCGCCCCGGTCTGATACCGGCTACACGAGCCTGGCGAACAGTTCGTTGCTGAGCAGCCGGCCGCGCTCGGTCAGGCGGAGACGCCGTCTGCCGCCGGCCTCGAAGGGCTCTAGGAGGGCGGCCGCCTCCGCCCATGCCAGGGCCTCGCCCACGGCCGGCTCGCCCTCGGCGAACGTGGCGTCGATCCCCGTGTCGAGCCTCAGGGCGAGGATCGCCCGCTCGGCGACGCGCGGCCCGAGCGTCGAGACGTTCCGAGCCGCCGGGTGGCAGCTGCGCCGCTCCGCCCTCGGGCAGGAGCGCCGCCACGTAGCGCTCAAGGTTCGCGGCGTTCCAGCGTCGCGTCTCGCCGTCGAAGGCATGGGCGCCGGGCCCGACGGCTTCGTAAGGACGCCGCTGCCAGTAGGCCAGGTTGTGGCGGCTCTCGTGGCCCGGTCTGGCCCAGTTCGAGATCTCGTAGCCGCGCCAGCCGGCCGCCTTCAGCTCGGCCAGCGCCCAGAGGTATTGCGCCGCGGCCCGGTCGTCGTCCTGCTCCGCGGCCGCAGTCTCGCGCCACCGGCGCGCGCCCGGCGCCGTGGGCAGGTGGTCGCCCTGCTCGCCGGTCAGCCCCTCGGCATCGGGGTCGTCCAGGGTCAGCGCGTACAGGGACAGATGGTCCGGCGACAGGCTCAGCGCCGCGCGCACGGTCGCCTGCCAGCCGGCCGGCGATTGGCCGGGCAAGTCGTACAGCAGGTCCAGATTGATCGAGGCGATGCCGGCCGCCCGGGCCGCCGCCACGGCCGTGGCCACGTCGCCCGGGGAGTGGCGCCGGCCGAGGCGCCGCAGCTCGCGCCGTCCATGCTCTGCGCCCCGAACGAGACGCGGTTCACGCCCCCGGCCGCGAAACCCGCCATATCGCCGCGCTCGTCCGGGCTCGGGTTCGCTTCCAGCGTCACCTCCGCGCCGTCCGCCAGCCCGAAGCGCCGCCGGACCGTTCCGATCAGCTGCGTGAGCCGCCCCGCGGGAACGAGCGACGGCGTCCCGCCTCCGAAGTAGAGGCTCTGGAGCGCCGGCCGCATCTCCGCGGCCGCCCCCGCCGACCCGGCCGCCGATTCGTCGACTCCGCCCGGCCCCGTCCCGACTCCGCCCGGCCGCCCGTCACCAACTCCGCCGAAGCGCGCGTCCAGCCGGTCCGCACCGCCAGTTCGCGTTCGACCGCGTCGCAGAGCCGTTCCACGCGCGCCTGCGGTCCGCGGGTGTAGGCGCCCGCGTAGACCACGAAGTCGCAGTAGGGGCAGTGCGAGACGCAGAACGGGATATGGACGTACAGCGCCACCGGCGGCAGTGGCCCCTGGGCGCCTGGCGAGTCAGCTTGCGGGTCGTTCACTCGCAGAGGGTAGCGCGGCGGCCGCTCACCTTGCCGGCGCCCGCCACTCCCCCGCCGGCCGCGGCGCGGGACGCGGGACGCCGCGCCGGGACCCGGCTCGGGCCGGCCGGGTCGCGGGACGCCGCACGCCGCGGTTTCTCGCCAATAGCACTCGGGGTGGTACGGAGGGCGAACCTGCGACCGCTTCAAAGCCTGGGATCGCGCTTGCAGGTCGGGCCGAGCGTCATTCCGTGGAGGGCAGGCAGCCGATCGGCCCCGTCCCGAGCGGAATCGGCCTGCATCGGTCTCGTGTACCACCCGGGGTGATGTTGCGTGGAAATCGAGCCAGTTCGCCAGGTCAACAGCGCCCCTGCGAGTGTTACGTGGAAACTGGCCGGTCGACCGGGCCAACAACACCCCGGCGAGTGTTACGCGGAAACGTGGCCGGTCGGCCGCTCAGTCCTGGCGAACGACCCGCGTCCAGCCTTCGGGATGGTGCCTGGCCGCGACTTCTTCGGGCTCCTCGCCGGCCGGCGCGACGTGGCCGGCGTGGCCGGTGCACACGAAGAGGGCGAAGCTCGTCAGGGTGTGGGCCAGGATGGCCGCCCCGATACCCTCGGTGGCGATCGTCGCCCAGCCGCAACCGGCGCCGATGGCAAAGGCCATCACGATCATCGAATGCGGCCGGCCCGGCGCCGCGGACCGCGTCACGAGGGCGTAGACCACCGTCTGGGTCAGGATCGCGCTGATCGGCGGAATGCCCAGCGCCAGCAGCATGCCCTGGAAGATGGCCCGGAACGTGACCTCGTCGATCAGCGCCGTGGCGACGGAGTTGACCGCCGCGCCCGGATAGCGCTGGCGGCGGCGGGAGGCGCAGGGACCCGTAACGGGCGATCGCAACCAGTACCGCCAGCAGGACCCCTCCGACCGACAACGCGAGCCCGTAGACGAGAACCGCGGCCCGTCCGCCCAGCACCATGTAGAGCACGTCGTGGGGCTGCGGGTGGATGTCGTAGACCGCGGCCAGCAAGATCAGCCCGAAGGCGTACCAGCACAGCCGAATCGCCAGGGTCCGGAGTCGCGGCCCTGCCTGCTCGTCGTACTCGGCCGCCCCAAATGCCTGCGCCTGAAGGCGCAGCAGCAGCAGCGCCGCCAGCAGGCCGACCGAAATCCCGATGCGAACGTGCTCCGAGGTCATACCTCGTCCATTCGGAGAACCGCCAGAAACGCTTCCTGCGGAATCTCCACGGACCCCACCCGCTTCATTCGCTGCTTCCCCTCTTTCTGTTTCTCGAGCAGCTTACGCTTGCGAGTGATGTCGCCGCCATAGCATTTTGCGAGGACGTTCTTGCGCAGGGCGGCGACGGTCTCGCGGGCGATGACGTTGCTGCCGATCGCCGCCTGGACCGCGACCTCGAACATCTGGCGCGGGATCAGGCCGCGGAGGCGGTGCACGAGCTCCCGGCCGATGGCCTGGGCCCGCTCACGATGGACGATGACCGACAGCGCGTCGACCGGCTCGCCGGCCACCAGGACGTCCACCTTCACCAGGTTCGCGGCCCGATAACCGATCTCCTCGAAGTCCATCGAGGCATAGCCCTGGGTGCGGGTCTTGAGCTGGTCGTAGAAGTCGACGATGACCTCGGCCAGCGGCAGCTCGAAGTTGAGCAGGACCCGCTTGGGGTCGAGGTACTCCATCTCCAGGAACGTACCCCGGCGGTTCTTGGCCAGCTCCATCAGGGTTCCGATATAGGTCGACGGCGTGACGATCCCGAGCTTGACCCAGGGCTCCTGGATCTCCTCGATGACACCCGCGTCCGGCATCTTGGACGGGTTGTCGACCTCGACGACCTCGCGGGTGTTCAGCAGGAGGACCTTGTATTCGACCGAGGGCGCGGAGGCGATCAGCTCCTGGCCGAACTCGCGCTCGAGTCGCTCCTGCACGATCTCCATGTGCAGCAGGCCCAGGAAACCGCAGCGGAAGCCGAAGCCGAGCGCGACCGAGCTTTCGGGCTCGAAGGAGAAGCTGGCGTCGTTGAGGTGGAGCTTCTCCATGGCGTCGCGCAAGACCGGGTAGTCGGAGCCCACGATGGGATAGATGCCGGCGAAGACGAGCGCCTTGGCCGGCTGGTAGCCGGGCAGCGGATGATCGGCCGGCGCGGCCGCGGACGTGACCGTGTCTCCGACCTGGGCTTCCCGGACGCTCTTGAGGCCGGTCGCGACGTAGCCGACGTCTCCCGCCCGCATCTCGTCCACGGGCACCAGCTGGGGCCGGAAGAAGCCCATCTCGACGAGTTCGGCCCGGCCGCCGGAGCCCATCAGCTTGATGTCGTCGTGCTCGCGGAGCGTCCCCTGGGCCAGGCGGATGTAGACGACCACGCCTTTGTAGGCGTCGTAGTGGGAGTCGAAGATGAGGCCCTGGAGCGGGGCGGCGGGGTCGCCCTTGGGCGGCGGCACGCGCTTGACGATGGCTTCGAGGATCTCGGCGACGCCGGTTCCATCTTTGGCCGAGGCGAGCAGAACCTCCTCGCGCGGGATCGCCAGGACGTTCTCGAGTTCCTCGATGACCACGTCCACCTGGGCGGAGGGCAGGTCGATCTTGTTGATGACCGGGATGATGGTCAGGTTCTGCTTGAGAGCCAGGTAGACGTTGGCCAGCGTCTGGGCCTCGATGCCCTGGGTCGCGTCCACGACCAGGATCGCGCCCTCGCACGCCTGCAGGCTGCGGCTGACTTCGTAGCTGAAGTCGACGTGGCCGGGCGTGTCGATCAGGTTCAGCCCATACAGCAGGCCATCCTCGGCCGTGTGCTCGAGCCGCACCGCCCGGGCCTTGATCGTGATGCCGTGCTCTTTCTCCAGGTCCATCGAGTCGAGCACCTGGCTGGTCATCTGGCGCGCGTCGATGGTGTGCGTGTACTCCAGCAATCGATCCGACAGCGTGGTCTTGCCGTGGTCGATGTGCGCAATGATGCTGAAGTTGCGGAGTCGGTCCTGGGGGATGCGGTCACTCACGCTGGGGAGTTTAGCGGTTAGTGCCCCCCGGTCAGGCCGAACCTGCCGGAGCCCCGCCCGGCCCGGTCAGCGGCGGGCTCGGCCGTAGACGAAGAAACGATCGGTCGTGCCGACCTCGATGTCGCGGAAGCCGGCTTCGCCCAGTGCGGCCTCAAGCTCGGCCGGAGCGTAGTAGACCTTTCGAACTCGAAACGTCGATCCGTCATCCAGCCGGCGAACCTGGACGTCGTCTTGGGGCGGCCAGTGGTTCGAGGCGCCGGACTCGGGGTCCCTCATCGAGTCGATGAAGGAGTAGATGCCACCTTCGTCGAGCCAGCTGCGCATCAGGGCCAGGAACTCGGCCAGGCGCTCACGCGCCACGTGGCTCAGCCAGAAGCCTGTGAACACGCCACCGACGGTCCGGTCCGGCTCCCCCCAGGCGTCGCGGACCTCGTACCCGGCCTCCAGGCCCAGGTCCCCCAACCGGATCCTGGCGAAGCTGAGGGTCTCCGGCGAGGCGTCGTAGAGCGACACCGAGCCCTTGCCGCACAGGACGGGCGACCACCAGCCCGTGCCCGCGGCCAGGTCGACGATCTCGCCACTCATGGCCACGCTCGAGAGCCAGGCCCGCATCTGCTCCAGCTCGCGTACCCAGGCCGCGTCGGCGGCCTCGCCGTGGGCGTAGCGTCCCCGCCGCAGGTACCAGTCGTCGTACTCCTCGGACCGAGCGGCGTAGTAGTCGACCATCTCGGCGTCGAGGTCGTCGTTCATGCACATGTTTCGCTCCTCGACGGGCAGGCTGCGGTCCAGTCTAGTGGCCCAGCGTCCGGCCCGGCCGGCCCCCGGCCCCGGCCCGGCCGGCCGCCTCGGCGAGCGCCACCGGCCCCCGGCCCCCGGAATCGATGCGCCCGGCGGGAGTCCCGGCCGGGCGCGGATCGAGCGAAGCCGGCGCGCGGCCGGCGGTAGGGTCTAGTAGGTGACGACCCGGGGCAGTTCCTTGGCCTGGGCGATCCAGTCGGCGAGCATCTCGGCGGTGGGCACGCGGCGCACGAGCTGGCGCTGAGTGGCGGCGCCGGCCACGGCCTGGTAGAGGTTCTCGGGGTTGCGCTGCGCCAGCTCCGGGACCGTGTCCACGCCGGCGACTTCGAGCAGGTCCGAGTACTCGGAGCCGATGCCCTTGATCCGGTACAGATCGACGCGGTTGACCCACTTGAGGACGAGGGTGTGGCTGATGCCGGTCGCCTCTTCGAGCTCCTGGCGGCCCTTGGGCGATGCGCCGCGCTCGAGCAGGTCGTCGGTGGTCTTCACGCCGGCCGCCGCGAGCTTCTCGGCGTGGACGGGCCCGATGCCTTCGACGTCGACTACGTTCATTGAATCTCCTAGGGACGTGGGACCGCGGTCCGGTGCCGGGACCTGATCCGGGTTGGGATTGAGGTGTGCATTATGCGGCCTGCCCAATCGGGGCGTCTCGCCGATCCATGGCACTTGCCGCCCCCGTCGAGGCATCCCGGATTCCCGCGCCCATGCGTCCGCGCCCGCGCGATCAAAGACCACGTTACGCTTGACCGCCCGACTCTGCTACCATCAACCGTCGCGCCAGAAGGCAGTTGTTGACTGTCCGCGGCTTTCAGAACGCAGCAAAGAGGTCTTCGAACTTGGCCAAGACGCCCCGAGGCTGGACCGGCGCCCGCACGCCGTCAGCGATCAAGCGGGTCCGCCAGGCAGAGCGCCGGCGGGCCATCAATCAACCCCGCCGGAGTGCGGCGAAGACATACGTCGCGAACGCCATCAAGGTCGCGACCACAGGCGAAGGCGATACCGCCGAAGCTCTTGCTCAGGCGATGAGCGCCCTGGACCGGGCCGCCAAGGTCGGCGTCATCCACTCCAACGCCGCCGCCCGACGCAAGTCGCGCTTGGCCCTGCGCCTCAACGCGATCGCCGCAGGCGATCTGGTCCAGCCGACGGGTCGCGCTACGAAGTCGACCGGCACCGCCGCCGCCGTGAAGGCCGCGCGAACCCGCATCGCCTCCGGCAAGGCCACCAAGGCCAAGGGCCCGCAGACGGCCGCCGGCAAGGCCCGCGCCGCGCTGTCCAAGACCGCCCGAACCGAGACGGCTCCGGCCCCGGTCGCCGCCACCGCGGCCCCGAAGGCCAAGGCTGCCGCTCCGAAGGCCGCTCCCAAGGCCGCCGCTCCCAAGGCCGCCGCTCCCAAGGTTCCGGCCAAGGCTGCCAAGGCCGAGAAGCCGGCCGCCAAGTCCGAGAAGCCGGCCGCCAAGGCCGCTCCAAAGGCCGCCGCCAAGTCCGAGAAGCCGGCCGCCAAGGCCGCCGCTCCGGCCAAGGCCGCCAAGGCTGAGAAGCCGGCTCCCAAGGCCGCCGCTCCGAAGGCCGCCAAGGCCGAGAAGGCGCCGAAGAAGTAGCGCCCAACCGCGAAGCTCTTCAAACGCCAGGCCTCACCGGCCTGGCGTTTGTGTTTGGAGGAGGCCGTGCCAGATCGGAGGGCCCGAGGTCGCGAGATGGCCGGGCAGGCCGTCGCCCGAGGGGACGCCACGGGCTGGTTCGAGCCGCTGTACGCGGAATCGCAGCGTGACGGCACGCCTATCTCCTGGCTGGACATGGAGCCCAACCCGTACCTCGTCGAGTGGCTGGCGCGCCGCCCGGCTCCCCCGGCGGGTCGTGCCCTGGTCGTCGGCTGCGGCTACGGCGACGACGCGGAACTGCTGGCCGAGCGCGGGCTGATCGTTACCGCGTTCGACATCGCGCCCTCGGCCGTCCGCCGTTGCCGGGAACGATTCCCGTCCTCCAGCGTGGACTACGCCGTCGCGGACGCTCTCGAACCACCGGCCGAGTGGTCCGCCGCGTTCGACTTCGTGTTCGAGGCGTACACGGTCCAGGTCCTCTTCGGCGAGGCCCGGCGCCGCTGCGCCAACCAGATCGGCGGCATGGTCGCACCGGGAGGCACCCTGCTCGTGGTCGCGCGGAGCCGCCGCAACCACGACCCCGAGGGCCAGATGCCCTGGCCGCTCACCCGGGCCGAACTGGACGAGTTCGCCCCGGCGGGGCTGAACCTCGCCGGCCTGCAGGAGATCCTCGAACCGGGCGACCCGCCCGTGCCCCGTTTCGTCGCCGAGTTCCACCGGCCCTGAGGACACCCGCTCCGTCCCGGGTCGCGGCCGGCGCCGCGAAGGCCACGCGGCCGGCGCCGCGAAGGCCACGCGGCCGGCACCGGGTCGCGGCCGGCACCGGCAACCTCCACCCAGGCTCCATCTGGGCTCCACCTTCGCTTCACCGCGCGCCGAAATGATTACCGCCGTCATCACCGTTCTGCCGTGAGCGTAACCGGACCACCACCCGGTGATGCCCCCAAGCAAGGAGACGGAATGGGATCGATCCACCGAATCGGAGCCACGATCGCCACCCTCGCGACGGCGTTGGTCGTTGGCGGCGCGTTCGTCGCCCAGGGCTACTCCCAGGCTCAGCAAGCCGCGCAGACGCCCGCCGGGGCGGCCGACGTCACTGCGGACCCGACGGCAACCCCGTCGCTCGCGCCGGAGACGATCTACATCAACCCGGTGCCCTCGCCGGAGGTGATCTCGGTCACCAAGACCGCTCCGCCCTCGAAGAAGAAGCCGCCCGTGATCCACATTGTCGTTACGACCCCGCCCGGCGGGGAAGACGACGGGGGATCGGACGACTGATGGACGGCAACGAGAGCACCCCGAACCTCACGCCTTTGCAGCCCAGGGTGACGATCGGCCCGAGGCCGCTGCCATCGAGCGGAACGCCTCTCGCGCCGCTCCCTCAAAGGCCGGCCGCGACGGCGGCCGCTCACGCGCCCAAGGCACGGCCGAGCGCAACCACGATGCGCCTGGCGCTGGGCGGAGGCGGTCTGGCAATCCTCTCCGCGGTCGCTTCGGCGATCGTGTCGCCACCCCAGCCCGCCGTCCTGGCACCGGCGGAAGGGGCCCAGGGCGATCCGCAAGTGACCGGTACGCCGATCACGGTGCAGCGCCCCGTCCAGTACGTCCAGCTCATGCCGGGCGAGACCGCGCCTCCGGGCGCCACCGTCATCGATCCGGCGGCACCGACGCCGATCACCGTCATCACCGTCGTCCCGGCGCCGGCCCAGAAGCCGATCATCATCAAGACCAATCAGTCGGGCAAGGTCGTCAAGTGACCGCGTCGCGGTCGGCCGCGGCGACGATCCGACCCTGCAGCTTCACCACTACGGCCATGGGTGGGCGTCTGGCGATCCATTTCGACGCCGGCGAACGGTCGCAAGCCGAAGCCGAACGAGCGGCCGGGCTGGCCTTCGGGCGGATCGATCGCTGGGCCGGGCGGCTCACCCGCCATTCCGACGGGTCGGCTCTCTCGGTTCTGAACCGGCATCCCGGCGAGGAAGTCGAGATCGGCCCCACGCTGGCGGCGGCGCTCGAGGCAGGCCGGCAGGCGAACGAGTATTCGGAAGGCCTGACCGACATATCCCTGCTGGACGCCCGGCTGGCGGCCGAAGGCATGCCGGTCGCGTCCCAGGCCCGTTACGCCTCGCGCGCCTTCAACTGGTCGCTCGCTCCAGGCCCGGGACGTCGAACGCTCGTCCGGCGACCCGCCGGGTTGCGGTTCGACCTGGGCGGCGTGGGCAAGGGCTGGATAGCCGACCGGGCGCTCCGCCTTCTGGCCGATTGGCCCGGCCTCGTCGTCGATGCGGATGGCGACCTGGCCGTCCGCGCCTCCGCCGGCGGAACCTGGGAGATCGGCGTGGACGACCCGCGGTCGCCCGATACGTCGCTGGCCATCCTGAGACTGACCGCCGACGGCCACATGCCGTCTCGCTGGGGAGTGGCGACATCCGGCACGACCATCCACCGCTGGAACGTGGCCGGCCGGGACCGCCACCACATCATCGATCCCCGAACGGGCCGCCCGGCCGTGACGGACGTGATCCAGGCGACCGTCGTCGCCGGCTCCGCCCTCCGGGCCGAGGCCCTTGCCAAAGCGGCCGTCATCTCCGGCAGCGTCGCCGGCCTGGCCTTGCTGGAAAGGGCGCGAGTCGTCGGCGCGGTCGTTCTGACCGAGCGCGGCGAGACGCTGGCCCTGCCCCAGACCCTGTCGCTTCTGGCCGCCTGAGGAGACCCCCCAATGCTTCCGCTGACCCGGCCCGAGTCCTCGGGCCGAATCGAGGAATCTGCCAACCCGGCCGCGGCCGCCGCGCCGGCCCTTTCCCCGGCGGCCCCAACCCGCCCGGCTCCTCGCCCGGCCCGTGCCGCCGGACCGGTGTACAAAGGCGTCCCCCGCCCGATCCGCGCCATCCTCGGGGTCGTGGCGGTTGTGGCCGTGGCCGCGATCCTGGGCGCCACCGGGCCCACCGCCCTGCGCCGGATCGGGGCCGTGGCGGCTCTCCAGCCCGGCCTGCTGGCCTGGTACGCCGCCCGCGCCATGGGCTTCATGGCCTACCTGACCGTGGCCGCTTCCGTGCTCTACGGGTTGCTCCTGTCCACCAAGATCCTGGACGCGATCGCCCACCGGCCGGTCAGCTTCGCCCTTCACAAGGACCTCTCCATCGCCGGCCTGCTGCTCTCGGTCGTGCACATGACGGTGCTGCTCGCCGATCAGAGCTTCGCCTTCACGCCGCGGGCGATCCTGGTTCCGTTCGCCTCACCCTACGCTCCGGTCTGGGTCGGTATCGGCCAGCTGACGTTCTACGGCCTGGCGATCGTCACGGCCAGCTTCTACGTCCGGCGCCAGATCGGCCAACGGGCGTGGCGCATCCTCCACTACCTGACCTTTGCCGCGTTCATCGGCGCCACCGGCCACGGCATCATGTCGGGCTCCGACAGCGGCACGCCCTGGGCCTTCTGGGTCTACCTGGTCCCGGGAGCGATGTCGGTCTTCCTGCTCGCCTACCGGATCGTCCTCTCGATCTCGGCCCATCTGCTTCACCCCGCGTCCCAGCGATCGGCAGTCCCCGCGCTGATCGCTCGCGCGCCCCAGTCGATCCCGGGCGGCCGCGCCCCCAACAGCCGCCCGGAGATCGGCCCTCGCCAGTCAATCCGATCAGCCGCTCCTGGAGAACTCCGATGGCATTCGTGATCGCCGAACCCTGTGTCGACAATATGGATCAGTCGTGCGTCTCGGTCTGCCCCGTTGACTGCATCGCCTCCGAGCCCGGCCTGGACCGCAAGTTCTATATCGACCCGAACAACTGCATCGACTGCGGGTCGTGCCTCCAGGCCTGCCCGAACCAGGCCATCTTCCGGGCCGATCAGCTGCCGAGCGAATGGGCCGGCTTCGCCTGGGTCGACGCGACCTGGTACTCCGACCCGGCGCAGGCCCGGGCTGCAATCGACGCCTACCTGCCGGCCGCTCAAGCCTCCTGACCCATGGCCGAACCCATGGACGTGCTCGCCGACGTCAACGCTCCCGGCAAGGCCGTCGTACCCTATCGAGTGCCCATGGGATCGCGTGTTTTGGTCGCCGACGACGAACCGCACATCCGCGAGGTAGTTCGCGCATACCTGGAGCGCGAGGGCTACGACGTGCTCGAAGCTGCGGACGGCATAACCGCGCTCGAGCTGGCGCGGACGGCGGCCCCGGAACTCCTGGTCCTGGACGTGATGCTGCCCCAGCGCTCCGGGTTCGACATCCTCCGAACGCTTCGGGGCGAAGGCTCCGGCGTGGGAGTCGTGATGCTCACCGCCCGGGACGACATCATCGACCGGGTGGCCGGCCTGGAGCTCGGCGCCGACGACTACATCACCAAGCCCTTCGAGCCCCGTGAGGTCGTGGCCCGGGTCGGGGCCGTGCTGCGTCGCCTCGGCCGGCCGGCCGACGGGACCGGTTCGGGGCAGGCGGCGGCGGCCACGGCCGCTTCGGGCGCCCCGGGCCAGGCGGCCCCGGCGCAGGCAACCATGCTGGGTCAGGCGGCGTCGGGGCAGCCCATCGGCGGCTCCACGACCACGCCCGAGACCCTCGTCCTGTTCGACCTGGAGATCGACCTGGCCGGCCGCGAGGTCCGGCGCGGCGTCGCGCCCCTGGCCCTCACCCGCACCGAGCTGGACCTGCTGGCCGCGCTGGCCGAGCAGCCGGGCCGGGTCTGGACTCGCGAGCAGATCGGAGCCCGCGTGTTCGGCGAATCGTTCGACGTCTACGACCGAACCATCGACAGCCACGTCAAGAACCTGCGCGCCAAGCTGGGCCAGCGGCCCGACGGCGGAGCCTACGTCGAGACCATTCGCGGCATCGGCTATCGCGCGGCCAGGTTCATCCGCGACACCGGGCAGGTGGAGCAACCCGCGTGAGCCTGCGATGGCGCATTGCCATCGGTTTCGCCCTGGTGGCTCTGGCCACCGCCGCGATCGTGGCCCTGGTCACGCCGCCCATCGTGGGCCAGGGCTTCCTGGAGGCCGACGACGACAGCACGCCCGCCGCGGTCGCCCAGTCCACGGCAGCCACTGCCGAGCAGGGCGACGATCAGGAGAACGCACCCACTCCGGCGCCGGTCGCACCCACGACTCCGAGCCAGGCCCAGCAAGCCACGATCCTGCGGTTGATCCTGGCGGCCGCCGGGGCCGCGACTGCGGCGTCCCTGCTCGGCCTGCTGGCCGCCGGTCGCCTGGTTCGGCCCCTCAGCCGACTCGAGACGGCGGCCACCGGACTCGCCCGCGGCGACCTGGGGCGGCGTTCCGGTCTGGCCGAGCGGAGCGACGAGTTCGGTCAGCTGGGTCGCACGTTCGACTCGATGGCCGGCGAGCTGCAACGCGCCGACGAGACCAGGCGCAGCTTTCTGCAGGACGCCGCCCACGAACTCAAGACCCCGCTGGCTGTCATCGACGCCACCTCCAGCGCCATCCTCGACGGCGTGTACGACCCCGATCGGCGCCACATCGAGACGATCAGGGACCAGTCGCGCATCCTGGCCCGCATCGTCGACGACCTGCGAACGATCAGCCTGGCCGAAGGCGGCCACCTGCCGCTGGACCGCCGGAGCCTGGATCTGGCCGCTGCCCTTTCGGCCGTGGCCGCCGGCTTCGAAGCCCGGGCCGTCGGCCAGGCCGTGACCCTCGTGGTCGACGCACCCGCCGGCCTGGCCGTGGACGCCGACTCGGACCGGGTCAGGCAGATGGTCGGAGCGCTCGTGGACAACGCCCTGCGACACACCCCGACAGGCGGCACGGTACGCATCGCGGCGGGACGGGTGGACGCGGAGCCTCGTTTGGGACGCCGCCGTTCACCCGGCTCAGCCCAGGCCGCCGGCCGCGGCGCGGTCCGTGTTTCGGTCGAGGACTCCGGGCCGGGCATTCCGCCTGAGGCGCTGCCGCGCCTGTTCGAGCGCTTCTTCCAGGCGGACCCCGCGCACAGTCGCGCCTCCAACTCGAGCGGGCTCGGCCTGTCCATCGTCAAAGCGCTGGCTGAGGCTCACGGCGGGAGGGCCGGCGCCGAGAACATGGCCGAGGGCGGGGCGTGCCTCTGGTTCGAGCTTTCGGCCTGACCCCCAAACAGTCGGTCGCCGCCCGCCTCCGCCCGTCTACAATCCACTCGACTTCAACGGCATGAGGTGGAGCCGATGGGCTGGGACTACTCGCGACCAATCGACCCGCTCGGGCCTCCGGGACCGGTCGGCCCGGAGCGCTGCGAGACGATCGAACTGGTCGGTCCTCACCTGCGCGTCATCGGCGAGATTTCGCTGCTGCGGTTCAACCGGCTGTCCGATCTCATGAACCACAGCCGGGGCTTCGTCAAACTGAGCGACGCCCAGCTGCTCCGACGCAACGGCGACCCCACGAACCTGGTCGTTCCAGAACTGATGGTCAACCAGGACGAGATCACCTTCGTCGCCCAGAAGGAAGAGCACATCGCCGAACCGGCGGCAGACAACTTCGGGCCGATGGACCGGCCGCTGATGCAGCGGGTCCCGCGCGAGCTGGTCATCTTCACCGACGGCCACACGCTGACCGGAACGATCCACCTGTTCTCCGAGACGAACATCGAGACGTTCGTCGACAGCCCTGACCCGCGCTTCGTGCCGATCAAGGACGTGCTGGCTCGATCGCTGGCGGACCGGCGCGTGATCAGCCATTTCGCGCTGGTCCTGGTCAACCGGACCCACATGATCGCGGCCGCCCTCCGCGAGCGGGCGGGCACCGCGGACGAGACGGGCGTGGGAGTGGATTAGGTTCCGAGTCGGGAAGGGCGCGCCTGTCGGCGCTGGGGGAGTTCCTGCCAGCGCGTGGATCCGGCAGCGGAGTTCGCCGGTCTCGGCGGCGGCTCGTGCTGATCCACCCCAAGACGACAGCCGGCGGGCGTCCAGGCACAAGGCCGGCCGCACCGATCCGCCGCCGATCCCGCCAAACTCCGCCGCCTTCTACTTCACCGCGCACCACGACAGCAGAGAGATATGGGCGTGGAATGGTTTCGCGGCACGACCACAGAGAGTGGCCAGGAGAAGCGTTGGCCCAAGTCCCGTGTCCCTCAGGCGACGCCCGGCGTGCGTGCGGAGACCCTCCAATCGTCATGTTGACGGCGCGTCGGCTGTCCTCGTAGCCTCTCGCCAGAAGCGACGCGGGAGGTCCGCCGAATGACTGCCAGCGACGTCGACGCCGAGGGGCGCGAAGGCGCGACGCTTTACAGCTACCGCCTCCTGAACGGGAGACCCTGGTCCGCTGCGGTCGCTGCGATCGCCCGATCTGCCTGCCCTGCTCCATGCAAGGGCCTGTCGGCTTCCGGGCCGCGACTGCGGCAAGCCCGTCGGTGAATTGCTCAGCTCGTTCACTTCGCGCCAGCTGCGGGCGGCTCAACTCTGTGGCGAGGCGTCGGCATTATCTTCGCCATCCTCAGCATTACCCGGCTGCTGCGTGAGATTCGGTGGCTCTTCCGCAGCGCCTCTGATTGCGTCCGGGCGCGACGGACGTTGACGACGTCGAGCGGCTTTCGCGACGGGGACGCGTACGACGTCGAAGTCTGCGACTACCACTAGAGATCAGGTGATTCGACCATGAGCATTGCCAACGACAATCAGCTCCAGCGGCGACCGGTGCATCCGGGCGAAATGCTGCGCGAGGATTCATGCCCGACTACGGGCTCACGGTGAGCAGGCTTGCAGATGCCCTGGGCGTTTCGCGCCAGTCCGTGAACGAACTCGTCCGCGAGCGCCGGGCGGTGAGTCCCGAGATGGCCCTGCGGCTCGGCCGCCTCTTCGGCAACTCGCCGGAGTTCTGGCTGAACCTGCAGCGTGCTGTCGATCTCTACGACACTCGGCCGCGACCAGGGACGACGTGCAGCACATCACGCCCTGCGCGTCGCCTGAGGGGCACGAGACCAGGCCCACGCTTCTCCCGGCCACTCCCTGTGGTCGTGCCGCGAAGCCATTCCACGCCGATATCTCTCTGTTGTCGTGGTGCGCGGTGAGGTAGAAGGCGGCGGAGTTTGGCGGGATCGGCGGCGGATCGGTGCGGCCGGCCTTGTGCCTGGACGCCCGCCGGCTGTCAGCTTGGGGTGGATCAGCACGAGCCGCCGCCGAGACCGGCGAACTCCGCTGCCGGATCCACGCTCTGGCAGGACCTCCCCCAGCGCCGCCAGGCGCGCCCCTCCCGCCCGGAATCAAACTGCGTTCGCGAAGCGGCTCGAATCCCGCCGCCTCGGCCAAGCATCCTATGACGTAATCGATCCACAAGCGGGCGGCACGTACCCACGTTCCCCGATCTTGAGTCCGTCCTTGGGAGGCGCGGACGAGACCGAGACGGAACCCTGTTCATCGACCACGATGTCGATGGCACCGCTCGAGAGGGTCACCGTTGCGAGGCGTCGCGAGCATGCGGCGTCGTAGATGGCGGCCGACTTGGGTGGGCTCTGGATTGCGCCGCTGACGCGCGCTTTGGGTGGAGCGTACGCCTGTGCCTGACCTCCACTCTCCAACGTCACTAGAACGAAGACATATTCAGGGGAGTAGTTCCAGACCACATACGCGTACATGTGGTACTCAGTGCAAGCCGTCGCCGGCAATGCTCCTGCGAGAATCGCGAGGGCCAGACAAAGTCCCCTGAGTCTCGCCCTGTCTACTCGAAGGCCGTTCCGCGAGTGACCGGAATTGGCTGCGGTTGGTCGCATCAAGAGGGAGGGTGACGTAGTCATTCGGACGAGGGTGACTGGCAGGCCAGGCCGCTCATGCTGTCCAGCGGGTCGGCGGTCGTGAGTCTGAACGCGGAACGGACGGCCACGTGGCTGATGACGGCCACATGCATGTTCACTTCGATGCTCACCGTGTCGAGTTGGGGGTCCAGGCGCACCATGCCGATCAAACGACAACCGAGGGTGTAGACGTATGCGGTTGCCGACGCGCCGCCGAAGGAATACAGGCGGCCTCCAGCGCCCGGAGGGATCTGGAAGCTGCGCGCATTCGGTCCTTCCCAGGTCAACCCCACCTGCAACGGCTCGTCCGATTTATTCCGGTACTCGGCCGATATGAACGCCGGCTCGGGGCCGAAAGCATTCGGGATGCAGGCGGCAGCCAACAGGACCACGCTCGCAAGCGCCGCCATTCGACCGCACGCCGACCTGACCCGCTGAGCGCGATCGAAGGTGGTGGGTCTCGAGCCGAGACTTCTGGACGACCGCACGAACATGACTCACCCCCGGTACACGGGCCTATGGGCGTCTTCTCGCCAATAGCCAGCTTGCGGTCCACGACGAGAACAACCAGCAGACCGGGCCCCTCACGGGTCGCCCCTCGCGACCGAGTCTCCTCCTATGCCTCGAGGGACCTGCAGGCGATGGTAACGAGTGGCTGCGCGGGATGTTCGGCGATCCCGCCCAATCGACCTCCCGGTCGCAATCGACCTCCCGGTCGCACTCGACCCGGCCAACGCTTCTCCCGGCCACTCCCTGTAGTCGTGCCGCGAAGCGGTTCCACGCCCATATCTCTCTGTTGTCGTGGTGCGGGGTGAGGTAGAAGGCGGCGGAGTTTGGCGGGATCGGCGGCGGATCGGTGCGGCCGGCCTTGTGGCCTGGACGCCCGCCGGCTGTCAGCTTGGGGTGGATCAGCACGAGCCGCCGCCGAGACCGGCGAACTCTGCCGCCGGATCCACGCTCTGGCAGCAACTCCCCCAGCGCCGCCAGGCGCGCCCCTCCCCCCGGAATCAAACGAGCCGGCCCTTGCGGACCGGCCCGTCGAAACTACGAACTGAACCTACGGCTTCGCACCCGCGAGGGCCTTGCGACCCAGGTACAGCGCCTGATCGCCCAGCTCTTCCTCGATGCGGAGCAGCCGGTTGTACTTCGCCACGCGCTCCGACCGCGACGGGGCGCCCGTCTTGATCTGGGCCGTGCCCATCGCCACCACGAAGTCGGCGATCGTCGTGTCCTCCGTCTCGCCCGACCGATGGCTGACCATGGCCGTCCAGCCGGCGCGTCGCGCCATCGCGATCGCGTCGACGGTCTCGGTCACCGTGCCGATCTGATTGAGCTTGATCAGGACCGAGTTGGCGGAGTTCTCGCGGATGCCGCGGGCGATGAACTCCGGGTTGGTGACGAAGATGTCGTCGCCGACCAGCTGGACCTTGGAGCCCAGCCGCTTCGTAAGCTCGGCCCAACCGGCCCAGTCCTCTTCCGCCAGACCGTCTTCGAGCGAAACGATCGGGTACTTCTTGATCCAGCTCTCCCAGAGATCGACCATCTGGCCCGAGTCGAGGGTCCGACCTTCGCGCTCGAGCTTGTACTGGCCGGTGACGTTGCCGGCGCCGGTGCCTTCGACCAGAACCGAGCTGGTGGCCGGATCGAGGGCGATGGCGACTTCGTCGCCCGGCTTGTAGCCGGCCTTCTCGATGGCCCGGAGGATGACTTCGACGGCCGCCTCGTTGGACTTCAGGGATGGCGCGAAGCCGCCCTCGTCGCCCTGGCCGACCGAGAAGCCCTCGGAGGAGAGGATGCCCTTGAGGGCGTGGAAGACCTCGGCCCCGGCGCGCAGGGCGTCGGTGAAGGTCGGGACGCCGACCGGCGCGACCATGAACTCCTGGAAGTCCGTGGAGTTCACGGCGTGCTTGCCGCCGTTGAGGATGTTGAAGAACGGAACCGGCACGATCCGCGCGCCCACGCCGCCGAGGTAGCGGTAGAGCGGCATCTCATAGCTGGCCGCGACCGCGTGCGCCGCCGCGAGGGAGACGCCCAGGATCGCGTTGGCGCCGAGCTTGGCCTTGTTCGGGGTTCCGTCGAGGGCGATCAGAGCGGCGTCAAGGCCGGCCTGGTCGGCCGCGTCGGTCCCCAGCAGCTCGGGGGCGATGACCTCGCGGACGTTGGCGACGGCCTGCAGGACGCCCTTACCGCCGTACTTGGACTTGTCGCCGTCGCGCAGCTCGACTGCCTCGTTGACGCCCGTGGAGGCGCCCGACGGCACCGCCGCCCGGCCGACCGAGCCGTCGACCAGGATGACGTCGACTTCGATGGTGGGATTGCCGCGCGAATCGAGTATCTGGCGCGCTTCGATGAGATCGATGGCTGTCATGTGCGACTCCGAGAGACAGTTTCGGGTTGGGGGTCAGGCAGTCATGGCAACGGCCGGGGCCGTCGCGACGCGGGCCTGGTGGGCTACTTCTTGTCCAGCAGAGCGGACAGGCCCGGGAGCTCCTTGCCTTCCATGAATTCGAGCGAGGCGCCGCCGCCCGTCGAGATGTGGGTCATCTTGTCGCCGAGGCCCTGCTGCTCGACGGCCGCCACTGAGTCGCCACCACCGACCACGACCGTCGCGCCGGATTGGGCGCGTCCAGCCAGGAAGCGGGCGATTTCCTTGGTGCCGACCGAGAACGCCGGGATCTCGAAGACGCCGAGGGGGCCGTTCCAGAACACGGTCCTGACCGGCTCGAGGGCCTTGCGCATCTGGTCCAGGCTGACCTTGCCGATGTCGACGATGTTCCAGGACGCCGGCACCTTGTCCACCGAGACGGTCTTGTACTCGGCGCCGCGCGTGACCTCCTTGGCCACGACCACGTCCACCGGCAGCACGATCTTGGTTCCGTGCTTGGCCGCGATCTCCATGATCGCCAGGGCGTCTTCAACGCGGTCCGGCTCGACCAGGCTCTTGCCGACGGCCTTGCCCTGGGCGAGGAAGAAGGTGTTGGCCATGCCGCCGCCGATGACCAGGACTTCGACCTTGTCGACGAGGTTGCGAAGGACCTTGATCTTCCCGGACACCTTGGCGCCGCCGATTATCGCGGCGAAGGGGCGCTCCGGGTTCTCCATCAGCTTGCCCAGGAACTCGATCTCCTTCTCCATGAGGAGGCCGGCGTAGGCGGGCAGGATGTGGGCGACGCCCTCGGTCGAGGCGTGGGCCCGATGAGCGGTCCCGAACGCGTCGTTGACGTAGACGTCGGCGTAGCTTGCCAGCGCCTTCGCGAATTCGGGGTCGTTCTTCTCTTCCTCGGCGTGGAAGCGGACGTTCTCGAGCAGGATGCACTCGCCCGGCTTGAGGCGCTTGATGGCGTCCTCGGTGCCGACGCCAAGGGCGTCGCCGGTCACGTTCACCTGCTGGCCGAGTAGCTGGGACAGGCGTTCCGCGACGGGGCGCAGCCGCATGCTGTCCTGGACCTTGCCGTCGGGACGGCCGAGATGGCTGGCCAGGATCACGATCGCCCCCTGCGCGAGCAGGGCCTTGATCGTCGGCAGGGCCGCCACGATCCGGCTGTCGTCGGTGATCTTGCCGTCCTCGAGCGGAACGTTGAAGTCGACGCGGACGAAGACGCGCTTACCGGCGGCGTCCAGGTCCCGGATCGTGAGCTTGTTCATCGTTACCTCGGATTTGGCTGAGCGGCGGATCGGGACGGGCGGGCCGGCCGTCCGCCCCGATCCGGATTTGCGAGGCTAGAGCTTGGAGGCGATGAGCTTGGTCACGTCGGCGACGCGGCAGCTGTAGCCCCACTCGTTGTCGTACCAGCTCAGGACCTTGGCGAACTTGCCGGTCCCGCCGATGACCATCGTCAGCGCCGAGTCGACGATGGAGGAGCGGCTGTCGCCGCGGAAGTCGACCGAGACGAGCGGCTCGTCGCTGACGCCGAGGATGCCCTTGAGCGGGCCGGCCGCGGCGGCGCGGAAGGCGTCGTTGATCAATTCCTTGGTCGCGTCCTTAGCCAGTTCGACGGCGAAGTCGACGATCGAAACCGTCGGCGTCGGAACGCGCAGGCTGAAGCCGTCGACCTTGCCCTTGAGTTCCGGGATGACCAGGGCGAGGGCCTTGGCGGCGCCGGTGGTGGTCGGGATCAAGTTGAGGCCGGCCGAGCGGGCGCGGCGCGGATCCTTGTGGGCCACGTCCAGGATGCGCTGGTCGTTGGTGTAGCTGTGGATCGTGTTCATGAGGCCCTTCTCGATCCCGAAGCTGTCGTTCAGGACCTTGGCGAAGGGAGCCAGGCAGTTGGTCGTGCAGCTGGCGTTGCTGATGATGGTGTGCTTGGCCGGGTCGTACTGGTCGGCGTTGACGCCCAGAACGATAGTGATGTCCTCGTTCTTGGCCGGGGCGCTGATCAGGACCTTCTTGGCGCCGGCGGCGATGTGGGCCCTGGCCTTCTCGGCGTCGGTGAAGATGCCGGTGGACTCGATGACGATGTCGACGCCGAGATCCTTCCACGGCAGCTGCGCCGGATCCTTGACCTGGAGGACCTGGATCTTCTTGCCGTTGATGACGATCGCGTCGTCGGTGTGGCTGACGGTGCCGTGGAAGGCGCCGTAGGTCGAGTCGTGGGCGAAGAGAAGAGCGTTGGTCGGGACGTCGACCAGGTCGTTGACCGCCACGACTTCCAGCTCGGGTGCGCGCTCGATGATGGCCTTGAGCGACTGGCGGCCGATTCGACCGAACCCGTTGATGCCGACACGAATTGCCATGTTTGTCCTCCAGGAGAAGGTTGCCGCGCCAGGGTCCTGCCCCGGCGCGGATGTTGACTATTTGCGACCGCCGCCTCTTGCCTGTTCGGCCAGGCGGGCGATCACGAGCGGGTGACAACCGGCCAGGCCCACATCGCCGCCCAGCTGGGCTCTCACGATCTGGACCCGACTACGGGGCGTTTTGAAGGCGGTGGCCGCCACTTCGTCCCGGGCCGGCTGCAGCAGCCGATCGCCCTGGGCGTCCGCAATGGAACCGCCGACTACGATGCGGGATGGATTGAACACGTCGACGAAGCCGACGCAGGCCATCGCGAAGCCGCGGCGACCACGTTCCATGATTTCACGGCAGGCTTCGTCGCCGGCATCCTCCCCGTCCGCGACGTCTCGGGCCTCCAGGGCATCGATGCCCCTGGCCCCGGCGACTGCTGCCAGGTAGGGGCTCTTGCCGCCGGCGACGAGTTCGCGGGCGGTCCTGGCGATGTTGTACCCGCCAAGGACTGCCTCGAGATGACCGACGCCGCCGCAGCCGCATCGGATGGCGGGGTCGGCCGACACCGGCACGTGGCCGAGTTCACCGGCGGTCCCGTCCGGGCCGAAAAGGATGCGCCCCTCGATCACGATGGCGCCCCCGACGCCGGTCGAGACGGTGAGATACAGGAAGTCCTCGACGCCCCTGGCCGCACCGAACGCCATCTCGCCGTGAGCCGCGACGTTGGTGTCGCGATCCAGAAACGTGGGCAGGTTCAGGGCGTCGGAGATCTCCTCCGCCATGTGGACGTCGTGAAAGTCCGGGCCCATGTTGGGCGTGTCGCGGACGATGCCGCGGCGAGGGTCCACCGGCCCGGGCGTCGAGATGCCGATGCCCACGATCGAGGCTTGGACGTCCGCCGGCACGGCGGCCCTGACTTGCCTCAGAGCGTCGACGCAGGCACGCACAACCGCCGCGGGGCCCTCGACCACCGGCGTACGACCGTGGATGCGGGCGACCCGCGCCCCGTCTTCGGCCACAACCGCTGCGCGGATCTGGGTGCCGCCGACGTCAAGCGCTAGAACAGGCCGTGCTGACAGAAGAACCTCGTGCGTCGTTTCGGTGGGATGCGCGCCAATTCTAGCAAAGCGGATTCGGGGCCCAGTAGGCCGGTCGGCCCGTTAGCGGCGGCTGCTCCGACTCCGGGCCGGGATACCACAGGCCCTCGATCCGGCGTTCCTACGTGCCTTTTGGCCTTTCGAAGACCGCCGCGCCGGGCCGGGGCGTTGCCAGGCCGGGCGGGGCCGAAAAGCCACGACCCCCGGACGATGCCGGGGGTCGCAGTCTCGAATTCGAGATCTGGAGCGATCAGGCCCCGATGCGAGTCACCTTGGCGCCGCAGGTGGGGCAGGTGCCCTGGGTTGCGGGTTTGCCGTTTTTCATGGTGATCCGCTGCGGATTCTGAATCTCCACCATCTTCTTGTCCTTGACGCAGTAGCCCTCTGCCATGTCGTTCAGCCTCCTGTAGATAGATGCCAAACGGGGCGCCCGCGCCCCTGGATTTGCGCTGGCGCCTCAGGCAGGCTGCCTGAGGACGATGTCGGTGGCGGTTGCGATGGGCTGGGTTGCCTGGCCGCCCGGGCCCGAATGGAACGGTCGAGTCGAACGCGTGCTTGCCACACCGGCTCAGCGATCCGCCGACTCGTCTGACAGCATACAGGCCAGGACCGCGTCGGATCGGCCGAGGGCGGTACCAGCCCCGTCCGGCAATACCTCCTCCCCAGGTTCCGGTGCGCTACGTGGCACCCGCCGGAGCATAGACGGCGTGAAAGTTGAGCGTCAAGCGACCGCGATGTGGCTCCATCAGCCGCCACAACCCGGAACGGCCCGCGGTGGAGTGGCGTTCGTCACCTTATGACCCGGCCGCGCCGAGCGAGTTCCCGGCGAACATCCGACAGAACCCTGCCTGTGACCGACGAAAATCGGTCAGTCTGCGTGTGCGGGAGGCTCAGGCGGCGCCATCCGAGCAGGGCCAGGGCGGCGAAGGAGGCCGTCGCGATCAGGACCATCGCCAGGGCGGCAAGGGGCGGCGCGGCGGGCAATTCGTCGGGAGCCCCGGCCGGGCGCGCGATTGTCCGCGCCTGTGCCACGTCCGGGGAACCCGAACCAGGGTGGGGGCTGCCTGCGTCGGCTGAGACCACGGCCGCGTCGGCCGATGCCGGATCATCAGCGACGGCAGGTTCGGTGCCGGCGCCCGCCAGGGCGAGGATCCGTTCCGGGTCGACCTCGATCGACCAGCCAGACGCGCCGCCGATCACATCGCCGCTGACTTCCACAGCGTCGCCGATCTCGAGCAGCGCCAGCGCCTCCTGCGCCGCGGTGCCTCCGAGCCGGACGCTCCCTGTGCCATCGTCGAGGGTGGCCACGGCGCTTCCGAGCGCGGGCGCGGCCTCCAGGCCGGGCGCAGGCTCGCCGAGCGCTGCCGTCACTCCGTACGGGCCGGCGGATCCACGGTCGACGGCGACGACGAGCCCGGCGATGGTGACCGTCTGGCCGTCGTGGGCCGGCAGGTCCGAGATCGCAACCAGGCCTCCGGGCGTGCCCGCAGCACCGCCGTCCGACGCCGGGAGTTGCCCCGCCGCCGCCCGGGTGGCGCCGGTCGTGGCGCCACTGGTGGCCGGAAGCGGCCCCAGGGTCATGTCGGACGCCGATCGAGGCAGGAGCACGAAGGCCGCGGAATCTGAGGTCGAGCGGCGGACGATGCCGGTGAACAGGGCCAGGCGTCCCTCGGCCAGACCGGACGGCGAGATGCCCGCTCCGGGCTCGCCCAGGACGGCCACCTGGCCACTCCCCACCGTGAGGTCGACACGCCAGCGCGTGCCCGCCCTGGTGAGCCGTGAAACACGGCCGCACACGTGGACCAGTCGCCACTCCTGGGCGGCTCCCAACTCGCCGGTCACGAGGGTGGGCGAAGGTGTCGCGCCGTCGCCAAGCACCTCGACGAGAGTGGCCATGATGCGCCGCCCGCTGTGAAGGCTGCTCACCTTGCCCCGCACGTGGACCCGCTGGCCGAGTCGCGGGCTCGACGAGCCGGCCGGCACGACCACGGCAACCACGGCGGCTCCGGCGTCGACCACCACCGTCGGGCCGCCCCAATCGATCACGCCGGCGGGAGCGGTCACCACCGCCGCGAAGTCGACGATCCTGCCGAGCTTGGCCAGGCCGGTCGAAAGGTCATAGTAAGCCGGCGTCGACGTGGGCTGGGCCGCCGGCGGGGTGGCTTCCGATGGGGCCGGCGGGGGCAATTCCGGCATCGCTGAAAGGTCGGCCGGGCGTCGCAGCCAGAGGCGGTAGCCGTCCAGCCGGCCCGTGGCAGTTGCCCGCTGGCCCACGATGCCGGCCACGGATACCGCGCTGCCCAGGACGATGTCCGACTTGCCGATGCCCGCCCCGGGGTCCGCCATGACTCGCAGTGTCGTCGCGCCGTCGCCGACCGTGACGTACAACCGGCCGCCGTCCACCGTCACCGAATCGATCGTGCCTGTGGCGGTCACCAGCGATCCCTCCAGCCCCTCGCCGATGACTGGCAGAGTGGCGCCGGCCGGGGCTGGATCCGGGCCCGGCTCGCCCACCTGAAGCCACTCGAGACCCCGCACCTCGAGCTGCCCGTACGGCGCCGCGAGCGTGCCTATCACCCCGACCGACACGCCGATCTCGGCACCGTCCAGCGGCAACGGTACGCGCACGAAGATCCCGCCAGACGAATCGCCGATCGCGATCAGGTCGTCCGCCCCAACGACCCCGAGGCCGGCGGTCACGACGCCGGCAACGTGCACGGTCGAACCGATCGGCCGGGTACGAGCGTCGACGATCGAAATCACGTCGCCCGGGTCCGAGAGATCATCGGTCGCAGGTGGGATGGGCGGGGTGGAACTCGCCACAGGCGGGGTGGAACTCGCCACAGGCGGGGTGGAACTCGCCACAGGCGGGGTGGAACTCGCCACAGGCGGGGTGGAACTCGCCACAGGCGGGGTGGAACTCGCCACAGGCGGGGTGGAACTCGCCACAGGCGGGGTGGAACTCGCCACAGGCGGGGTGGAACTCGCCACAGGCCCCGGCGAACGCTCCGGGTCCGAGGTTGACGCTGGCGTCTCACCGGGTTCCCCGCTCGCTTCGGCCGACCCGCTCCCCGTCTCCACGGGCAGCCTGGGGGTCGCGGCCGATGCGAGGTTCTGCGGGCTTGGGCTCGGCTGAAGCAAGAAGTCTGCCAAGTTGTCGTTCGTGTCCTGCCAGTTACCACCGCCTTCACCTGGCAGGCGCTCCAAGCTGGAAGCGGCCGGCGGGGCGGGAGCCACCGCGCCCTCGACATATGGGCCGGCCGCCGTTCCCCAGGCGACGCTGTCCAGCACGACACCCGACGATGTCCGGAGAACGACTACCCCACCGTCCGCCGCCAGCCCGCCCGAGTAAGTGGCGTCACCGAGCGCCGCGTACGCTCCGGCCGAGTTGGCCACGAGAAGGTGCGCTCCGGTCGCCATGGTGGCGGCGGGGAGCACCGCCCTTCGCGTGACCGTTGCGCCCGAGGCGGTGACGTAGACCAGCTCGAGGCCGCCCGGGTCTTCGGCGCTCGCGGCTGCGTTGTAGATCTCGACGTACTCGTCCGACGCCGAGACACCGCCGGTCACCACCTCGCCGATGAGTAGATCCGCCGACGCCGGCCACAACTCGGCGGCCAGGCCCGGCCGAACGTTCGCGGCAAGCAGGCTTATCGACACCAGGGCGAAGACGAAGACGGTCGTGAGGCCGCGCCGCAAGAGCATTCGAAACACCTCGAGGGCTGGAATGCGGCGGGCACGCGATAGTCTCCATCGGGCCGATCAACTCCGGATCAACCGGCAATCACCTGCGGCTTATCGGCGGCTTATCTCCGGCTTATCTACGGCTTATCTGGAACTCCCTCGCCGGCTATCTCCGGCTTATCTGCGGCTTATCTGCGGCTCATCTCCGGCTTACCTGGGGCTGGCTCATGGCTTGGCGGCGGGTCGATCGCCGATCGCGCCGGCATCTCGGCCGCCGATCGCGCGCTCGACCGGGCGGGCCGCCCTGTGTCGGCGGCCTCCAATGGACTACCATTCCGACCGCGCCCCCAAATGGGCCGGAACCGATTTGACCGAGGAGATATTTGTGGCTCGCGCCAAGAGTACCGATCGCGCCGATGCACGCCGCCGCAACCGCGCTTATCTAGAGCAGGAAGAAGCCGGCGACGAAAGCACGGCCGAGGAGACTCCCGCGGCCGCGTCCAAGCCGAAGCCCCGCCCGTCGGACGACCAGCCGGTTATCAGGCCGGGCCAGAAGGTCGGCTTCGGCCAGGCGTTCAAGCTGGCGTCGCGGCAGGTCCACTACCGGGATGACATTCGCTTCCTGCCGTTGCTCGTCCTTCGCACCAACGCCGTCTGGATCCCCGCCGCGATCAGCCTCGCCGCTCTGCTCTGGGGTCTGACCCGCACCGACTACAACGACGGCTCGGTCTCGCTCATTCTCGGCCTTCTGCTGGCGGGCGGCGGCGCAAGCTCCCCGGCCATCATCCAACCGCTCGTGGCCGGCTACTTCGCGCCGCGGGCAAGCTGGCTGGCGGGCATGATCTCCGGGCTGATCTCGTCGATCTGCTTCACCGTCCTCGCGGTCGTCTGGTTCGCTCCGGACTCCCCTCTCGCGAACATGCCGCCCGACCGCCCGATCATCGACATGACCAACGTCGCCAGCCTGGCCATCCCGTCGATCGCGAGCGCCGTCACTTTCGGGGCGTTGCTCGGCGCCGCGTCGGCCTGGTACAAGCGGTTCCTGTACCTCATGGGTCCGGCACGCGTCCAGGCCGCCACGAGCAAGTCCGGCCAGAAGGGCCGCCGCTAGCTTCTGACGGGTCCCCCGTTGGGCTGATTCGGGCGACATCGGAAGACCGCGCCCTCGACCGAGAAAGACCACGGTCAGCCTCGACGCATGCCCGAATAGCCGAGCGCCCGCACGCCTTCCGGCTTGACCGGGCCGCCCGCGCCCTCCGTGACTTCGGGGAGGGGCTCGATGTCGCGGGCCACGACGTTGACGACGTTCGCTTCCCGCTGCAACGTGCCCTGCACGTAGAGCAGGGCGTGGCGCCGGACGACATTGCGCAGCCGGGCCCAGGCGTCCGGCCAGAGAGTGACGTTGACCATGCCCGTCTCGTCTTCCAGGGCCAGGAATACCGTGCCCCGGGCCGTCATCGGGTGCTGGCGGGTTACGACCAGGCCGCCCAGCTTCACCGGGCCGGGTAGCCGATCCGCGAGCGACGCGTTCGTGACCGCACCCAGCCGCTCCAGCGCCGGGCGGAAGAGCGAGACGACCTGGCGATTCGGGTCCAGCGATAGGACCGCGTAGGCATCGCCCAGGCGCTCGCGTTCGGTGAGCGGCGGGAGCTCAGGCGCCGGTGTCGGCGGCAGACGAAGGTCCAAAGGACGGGCGCCGGCATGCCTGGACGGGGCGCGCGATCCGGCGGAAGTGCCTTGGTCGGCACATCCGGCGGCCGTGCCTGGCTCGGCACTTTCGATTCCAGCGCGCCCGATCGATCGGGCGCGCTCGTCCAGGACACCGGGCTCACGCCGTCGCGCCGGAGCGGCACCGGCCGGGCTCCTTCTCCGGCCGTCCTTTGGCCTGCCTTTTCCGTCGTCTATCACGCTCCCTCTCGTGGCGCCCATGACCTCGCGCAGCTGCCAGAGCAGCTCGCGCCGGGGCCGGCCGAGCGAATCGAGGGCGCCCGCCCGGATCAGCCGCTCGATCGTCTCCTCGGGCAGAGCGGTCCGATCCACGACGTCGGCGAGCGCTTTGTATGGGCCGCGGGCGCGTTCCTCGTCCAGGCGAGCGGCGTGTTCCTTTCCGACCCCCTTCACGAGCGACAGCCCCAGCCGGATGCCGTAACCCGTGGCGCGATCGGACGCCCAGCGGCCGCGTGCTTGCGGAGCGGGCACGACGCAGCCGGACGAGCGCACGACCGGCTGCCGCCCCGGCCCGACCCATTCGGTCGTGGTCTTGTAGCTCGACTCGTTGACGTCCACCGGCAGGACCGCCACCCCGTGGTGCCTGGCGTCGTTGATTAGCACCTCCACCGGGTAGAAGCCCATCGGCTGGGCGTTGATCAACCCCACGACGAACTGGGCCGGATAGAACAGCTTGAGGAAGGCCGACTCGTATGCGGTTCGGGCGAAGGCGGCGGCGTGGCTCTTGGCGAAGCCGAAGCTGGCGAACGCGGCGACCCGGCGGAACAGTTCCTCCGCCTGCTCGTCCGTGAGGCCGTTGGTCAGCTTGCAGCCGTCGACGAAGCGGAAGTGGAGCTTCTCCATCTCCTTGCTGGAACGCCACGTGCCCATCGCCCGCCGGAACCCGTCCGACTCGCCCGCGCTGAAGCCGGCGACGGTGATGGCGATCTGCATGACCTGCTCCTGGTACAGGATCACGCCGAGCGTGTCGCGCAGGACCGGCTCCAGGCTGGGGTGCAGGTAGGTCACCGGTTCGAGGCCCTGGCGGCGGCGCAGGTACGGGTGGACCGCGTTACCCTGGATGGGCCCGGGGCGAATGATCGCGACCTCCACGACGAGGTCGTCCAGATTGCTCGGGCGCGACTTCGGCAGCGTCTGCATCTGGGCCCGGCTCTCGACCTGGAAGACGCCCACGGTGTCGGCGGCCTGGAGCATCTCGAACACTTCCGGGACGTCTTCCGGGAGGCGATCCAGGTCCACGCAGGCGGCGCAGTCGTACTCGATCAGCGCGAGCGTCTCGTCGATCGCGGCCAGCATGCCCAGGCCGAGCAGGTCCAGCTTGATCAGCTTGATCGTCTCGACGTCGCGCTTGTCGAACTGGACGACGACCCTGTCCGGCATAGTCGCTCGCTCCAGCGGGGCGATGTCGATCAGCGGCGCCGCGGTCACGAGCATGCCGCCGGTGTGGATGGAGAGGTGGCGCGGGAAGCCGTCGATGCGAGCGCAGAACTCGAGCCAGCGCTCCCAGTGAGGCATGGCCGAGGTGCTGCCACGAGCGCCGGGCGTGGCCGGCGTGGCCGGCGTGGCCGGCGTGGCCGGCGTGGCGGGCGTGGCCGGCGTGGCGGGCGTGGCGGGCGTGGTGGCGGGCGTGGCGGCGGGCGTGGCGGGCGTGGCGGCGGGCGTGGTGGCGGGCGCGGCCGTGGCGCCGGTCGTGGCGGTGGGCGTGGCCGGCGTGGCGGCGGGCGTGGCGGCTCGCCGTTCCGCGGCCAACCGTTCCGCAGCCAGCCAGGCCACGCTCGCCACCGAATCGCCCGGGCCGCCCTCCGTGTCCGACCCGATCGGCCGCCGCCGCGCCATCCTTCTTTGTTGTTCCGTGGCCGAGCCACCGCCCAGATCCACGAGGCCAGTGGCGGCGCCGGTGGGTGGCTCGGCGGCGCCGGTCTCGGTCATATACGCCTGGGGGTGGTGGTATCCCGGAACCGCATCGGGCTGAGCCCCCTCGCGAACGATGCCCAAGCGTGGAACGTGCCCCCCGGTAGCTTCGGGACCCGCGCGGGCGACGGATTCGGGTTCTGATTCCGAGTTAGCACCACCAACAGGCGTGTCTGCCAAGAACCGGGCACCGAGCTGTGCGGATGCCTCGGGTCGCCCGCCCCCAGCCCCGATTCGGCCGCCGCGAGGGTGGTTGAGCCGGCCCATTCGGTCGGTCAGGCCGCGCGCGACCGACTTCGAGGCCGACACAGTCATATCGGCCGCCACCCCGACGCCGCCGCTCACCTCCGTCCCCGCTTCCCGCTCGACTGTGGCGGCGAAGAATTGGGCGAACCCGCCCTCCACCTCCAGGTCTCGCCGGACCATCACCGAGTCGTACGTTTCGAGCGCCTTCGCTACTCGATCCACCAAAGCCCGTGGGAACCCGAGCGCATAACCGACCTCCCGAACCGCCGACCTCGCCCGATAAGTGACCAGGTTGCAGACCATGCCGGTGTGCTCGGGGCCGTAGCGCTGGTAGACGTACTGGATCACTTCCTCCCGGCGTTCGGACGAGAAATCGATGTCCACGTCCGGGTAGGTGGTTCGGCCTTCGTTGATGAACCGTTCGAACAGGAGGTTGTGGCGAATGGGGTCGACTCGGGTGATGCCCAGGACGTAAGCCACGATCGAGTCGGCCGCGCTGCCTCGACCCTGGGCCGGGATGCCGCGGGACTTCGCGAACCTCATGATGTCCCAGCAGATCAGGAAGAACTCGGCCAGGCCGGTCCGTTCGATGACGTCCAGTTCGTGAGCCAGTTGCTTGACCACGGGCGCGGCGATGGGATGGTAGCGGCGGCGGGCGCCCGTGTGGCACAGCTCTTCGAGGTACGAGAAGGGCGTATTGCCTTTCGGCACGGGATAGCCCGGAAAGCGATAGCGCTCGAAACCAAGGTCAACAGAGCAGCTGGCGGCGACCTCACCGGCGGTCGAGATTCCTTCGGCCCAGGCGGCCTCGGTTCGGGCGTCCGCGCGCGAACTCGCGGAGTTCGCGGTGCCCGAGCCCGTCGACGTGAGTCGCTGAAGCTCGACGGCCGACAGCGCCGCGCGGACAGGGCCGTCCGCCAGAGAGTGGTCGCCCGCCAGAGAGTGGCCGCGAGCCACGCCGCCCGCCAGAGAGTGGCCCTCCGGGGCGCCACCGTGGGCCGCGCCGCCCGCAAGAGAGTGGCCGCCCGCCGCGCCGCCCGCAAGAGAGTGGCCGCCCGCCGCGCCGCCCGACCGGCCGCCCATCACGCCACCTGTGGCTTCCGGCTGCCGTCTCGCAGTTCCGGGCGGTAATGCCATCAGCTCCGCGGCCGACTTCAGGTACGACTCGCCATCCGGGCGCCGCAGGTCCCGCAGCTCGTCGAGGGTACGACCGTGGCGGATCGCGGTCAGGACGTCCGCCATCTCGCGTCCTTCGGGATAGGCGTAGTGGACGTCGTTCGTGACGACGACCGGGAGACCGAGCTCCTCGGCCAGGCGTGCGGTCTCGGCCACGAGCCAGTCGTCGTCGGGGAGCAGATGATGCTGCAGCTCCAGGAAGAACGACGACGTGGCGGGGGAGCCGCCCGCAAGAGAGTGGCCACCGCGCGTGCCCCCGGCGCCCCCGCCGCCCGCCAGAGAGTGGCCTCCCACGCCGCCGAACATGAGCGCATACCGCTCCGCTACCGCCCTCGCCTCCGCCCGATCCCCGATCCGCAGCCGCCGCGCTATCTCGCCCTCGCGACAACCCGACAGTGCAACCAGCCCCTCCGTATTCGCGGCCAGCAGTTCGTGAGTGAAACGCGGCATGGATTTGGAGCCGGCGAGGTTCGCTCGGCTGACCAGCCGGCACAGGCTCCGATAGCCGGCGGCGTTCCGAGCCAGCAGGACCAGATGCGGGCCGCGCTGCCCTTCCCCGATGCCGCGCAAATCCTCCTTGACCGCGGTCCGATGACCGGGGAGCAGCTCGCGAACGGGGCGGGGCCGTGCCGGCAACCCCTCGGCCGAACGCCCCTCGCCAAAGAGTGGCTCGCCACGCGCCAGAGAGTGGCCCCTCGCCGGCAGCCCCTCGGCCGAACGCCCCTCGCCAAAGAGCGGCTCGCCGCTCGGGCTTGCCAACTGTGTCGGGCCGCCCCTCGCCCGTCCTCGCCGCGGCGGCACCACGTTCCTCGCCAAATCGGGCACCGCCGCGTCCTCCATCTCGATCTCGATCCCCACCACCGGCCGCAGCCCGGCATCCGCGGCCGCCGCCGCGAAACGAACCACGCCGTAGAGGCCGTTGTGGTCCGTGGCCGCCAGCCCCGACAGCCCCAGCTCGACCGCGCGCGTGACCAGCTCATCCGGCGGAGAGGCTCCGTCCAGGAACGAGAAGTGGGTGTGGCAGTGGAGCTCGGCGTATGTGGCCACGGTTGACTCGGCTCGACGGTTCGGGCCTCCCAGCGGAAGGTCGAACCATCAGTATAGAACAGCCGTTCTATTACACCGGCGAGATCCCGCCGAGCGGGCTATGACAATCTGCTCGCCGGCACCCCCACGAAAGAGCCTTGTTCCAGGCGTCAAGGCGAATATGCTTGTAGGCAGCACCGATCGGTCCGCGTGGGTCTAGGCGTGCGCGGCTCGTCGGCTGAAACCGCATTCTCGGCGATTCGGTGTGGTGGCCGGATCGCTCGATCGGTCGGGTGGCCTGGTGAGCTGGTCTCCCGACGGCAGAGCCCGTCGCTTCGGCGGCGGGCTCTGTCTTATTCCGGACCTAGAGCCCTTCCGGCCAGTCGGCCTCCGGCGGAAGGTGACAGCGCTCAGTCGCGTGCTCCCCCGCGGGTTCGGGCGACGGCTCGACCGCCGGTTCGACCCCCGGTTCGGACGCCGCTTCGGACGCAGGCTCGGGCGCAGGCTCAGCAGCGGCCCCTCGCATCGATACGGCCCGGGCGAAAGGCGAGGAATCGACGTCCGGGCCGACCGGTCGCCGCTGGATCCGGAGCCCGTTCGTGGCCGGCGTAGCCGCTTGCCGATCGGGCTCCGACCCCGATGACATGCCGCCCTCGGGCAGAGGCTCCTCGCCGGCGAGTTCCGCCTGGGCGTCGATCCACCGAGCCCTCTGGAGCGGCAGCTCGGCCCGCGGTTCAGAAGCTGGGGCGGGCGCAAACGCAGGAGCGGCCGGCGCGGGTCCGGTTCCGGCGGACGCATGTTGCTGCCCCACCTCGGCCGGCGCGATCCAGGGGGACGAGGGGGGCGATGGGGGCGATGGCGGTGGGCCGGCAGACGCCACCGGCGGCATGGCGGCGGCCGCGGGACCGCCCTGAGCCGGACCCAGGCCGGAGGTAACCCATCGCTCTCGAGTCCGCTGCCGGCTCGCCAGTTCCAGCGTGATCTCCACCAGCAGCAGGGAAGCGATCCCTTCCGCCAGGAGTTGGACTCCCGCCACGAAGACGGCCAGCGCCGTAACGTAGGTTTGGTCGCCGCTGTCAGAACCGACGAGGCCGAGGTCGATTCCGAAGACGTAGCCGAAGAAGCTCAGCAGGAGGAGGATGAGCATAGCCACGTACACGAACGCGGAGACGGCGTAGGCGAAGCCGCGCGAAACGCCCCAGGCCATCGCCCACAGCGATACCAACCGCGCGTCGGCCGAGCCTCTCACGGCCAGACGCTGCCACAGGTCCTCGATGAGGCGCTTCGGCTTGCCCAGGCACAGAACCGGGTCGCCAAGCAGCTGGATGGCCAGCCAGAACCACACTCCGCCTATGATCAGGCCGAAGATGAGCCCGCCAATCACCAGACCGATCCACGCGAGAAGGACCGGCACGACGAAAGCCAGACCTCCGCGCAGGGCCCAGAGCGTGCTCTCGATCCACCACAGGAAGGCACGCCAGGTCGCGAACCGGGCGCTTCCGCTGCCCAGAGCGGGTGTGTCCATCGTCGTCAAACCCAGGAAGATGCTGTGGACGACGATCGCGCCGAGGTACAGCAACCCTATGACGAACCACAGTCGGCCGACGAGCGCACCAAGCGAGGCGTCCGCCGGCAACCGGCCCGACACCGTCAGCATGGTCTGGGCGATGAGCATCAGGGGAGCGGCCAGGCAGGCGACGAGCAGCAGGCCGGCGGCCACGTAGCCGAGCTGCCAGGCGCTGATGTAGGTCTGGCGCGCCATGAGCGTCCACGCGACCTGGCGATGCTCCTCGTCCAGCTCGGGGATCAGGACGACGCCCGGGGCCCGTTCCGCGACCGTCACCAGCGTGGCCTGGGTGCGCGGTGCGTGGCATCGATAGCAGCGGTCGGCCGTGGCCCGGTTCATCGACTTGCAGGATTCGCAGAACCAGTACTCCTGCATCGCTCTCCCTGCTCCTGGCGACCCCGCGCGCTCGCGGGCTTCTCCGTCCGAAATCGTAACGTGCAGGCGGACCTCGATGTCGGCCCGGCGCAGCTCCGCGCGGGCTCAGTCGTAGACGCGCTCGAGGTGCCAGGAGTCGTCGACACGATCCCAGTACACGAGGGCCAGCCAGCGCGGCCCCACGACCTTGAAATAGTCGCGGGCAATCGGTCGGTTCCACCAGCTCTCTTCCACTCGCCAGCGGTTGCAGACCTCCACCGACTCGCGGCGGTCCTCCCAGCGGAACGCCACCGGCAGGCCGTCGGCGTCCAGCTCGACGTGGATTGTCGGACGCTCATGCAGCAGCCTGGTCACCGGTCGCCTCGGTGGTGAGATCGGGCGGACGAACCCGTAGGAATGGCCGAAGGGACGCGGGCGGGCGAACTCGGGCGGGCGGTCGAGCCGGTGCCGACTGGCGGCAAGCCGGCTGGCGGCAAGCCGGCGGGCGGCAAGCCGGCGGGCGGCAAGCCGGCGGGCGGGCGCCAGGACCAGCGCGTCTCCGGCAGGGGAGCCTCCGGGTCGCCGATCTCCGTCCAGCCCACCCGATCCTCGCCGAAGCGCATCCCCAGGCGCACCAGCTGCCAGGCCAGCCTGCCAGTCCGGCCCGTCTGCGGCGTGAACAGGGTCAGCTGAGTGCCCGCGGCCGGCGCCACGTCGTTCAACTCCAGCTCTACGCGAGTTACCGGCGCCGGCGGGGGCGCGGCTTCGATACGGGCCATGAGCAGCCTCTCCACCGCCAGCCCCTCCGACGTGGGCTCCGGCAGGCGCTGATCGATCGTCAGCGAGGGCGGCACCTCGCCGGCGGCGAACGTCCCATCCAGCTCGAGGGTCAGCCGCGCCCGCCCCGCGGCCGCGCCGCGCCCCGCCAGCTGGTCGCCGAACGTGGCGGCGAGCCGGTGCAGGACGAAGCGGAGGGCCTCGATATCCGCCACAGGCGGCTCGATGGGCAGGGCCAGGGCCATTCGCTCCGGGGCGCGGCGCGGCCGGAACGGCTCCGTTTCCAGGCCGCGGGCACGGGCGGAGATTCGCTCGCCCTCGGCCCCGAAGCGGGCCACGAGCGCCGACAGCGGCAGCTCCGCCACCTGGCCGATGTTCCGCAACCCGAAGCGATCCAGCCGCGCCCGAACCATTGGATCGCGGCTGAGGAGCGAGGATGGGAGCGGCGCCAGGAACCCGGCGTCGCCGCCCGGCGGCACGACCAGCGACGCTGCTCCTTTCGTGGAGCCACCACGCGTTGCCGGCGGACCGCCGCGCGGCGCCACTCCCCCGCCACGCGGCGCCTGGCCGACGGGCGCCACTCCCCCGCCACGCGGCGCCCGCAAGGCCGCCACCGCCGCCACGAACCTCGTCCCGCCGATCCCTGTCAGTGGGGGGCCCGGCAGGACGTCCGCCAGAGCCTCCGCTATCAGTTCCACGATCCGCGGCTCCGATCCCCACAGCCGTTCCAGCCCGTCGAGTTGCACCTCCGCCCGCCCGAACCCGATCGCCGCCACGTCCGTCTCGGCGGCCACGCTCGGGCTGAAACGGCCCAATTCCTCCAGCGCAGTTTCCAGGGCGGCGCTATCCGCCTCCGGATTCGGATCGAGGAATTGCGCCTCCGGCGCCAGGCGGTGGGCCGACCCGAGCGGCATTCCGGGCCGCACTCCCAGCCCCAGGGCCGGCGCGCTCGCGTCCAGCACCGTTCCACCGGCCCACGGCCGGCCGCCCAGAATGATCGGCCCCGGCCCGAATGGCGTGGAGGACCGGGCCGCGGCCAGGCGAATGAGCAGGTGAGGCCAGTAGAGGTGGAGGAGTCGCATCGGCGGAGCTCGGTAGATCTGGGAAGGCGATCGGCGGCGCGGGCCGGATGTTCGGCGAGAGCCGCATTGGCGGCGAGGGCCGGCCGGCCGGTGGTACGGCGGCCGGCCTCGAGCCCCCGGGCGGAGCGGCCCATTTCGACCGGTCGGCCGTCGCCGTTTCTCGCAGCAGCTCGTCTCTGGCGAGGCAGGCATCGCGAGGCCCGCCGTCCGCGTACAGGATCCGCAGATCCGCCGCCCGACCGGGAGGTCCGTAGCGATCCCTCGTCACCCGCACCCGAGTCGTCTGGCCGACGACGTCCCGCCCCAACCTGATCCACGACCGCCGGCTCAGCTCCAGGCGCAATGCTGAAATCTGCGTCAGGGCGCCCGTGAACGGCGCCGGCAGATTCGCCGGCTCGAGCACCAGCAGCTGAACTTCCGCCCGACGGGCCAGAGCCGCAAGCCGGTGGAGACGTTCCGCAAGTGCTGCCGCCGAGAGAGCCTTTCGATCGCGCCCGGCCGAACTGTCGGCCTTCAAAGACTCGGCCGTCGCCAGATCCAGAACCAGCAGATCGACCGTTCGATCCTGGAGGAGCATCGCCGCCATCGAGAGCGCTTCCTCCGGCGAAGAAGGAACGAACACGACAAGCCATTCGAGGCTGACGCCCCTCGACACGGCCTCCACCGGATCCAGGCTCCGGGCCAGGTCCAGGTACGCGGCTATCCCGCCCGCCGCCTGGACCCCGGCGATCGCCTGAAGCGCCAGCGTGGTCTTACCGCTCGTCCCGTCCCCCCGAAGCGCCGTCGGCGCCGAACGCGGCAGGCCGCCCAAACCGAGGATCTCGTCCAGCGCGCGAAAGCCGGTGGGGATTGCCGGGCGGCCTATCGGCCATGGCTCTTCCGACGGCACCGAAGCCGGTCGGGGAGCCGCTCGTGGAGCCGCTCGGGGGGCCGATCGCAGGCCGGGCAAACTCGCGCCGTCGACCGCCTCGTCGGCATCCTCCGGCACAGGCCGCGGCGCTATCGCCAGAGAGCCCAACACCTCCCCACCCCAGCGCGGAGCCGCTCCGCCCCACCGTTCCCGGAGGGATGCAAGAGCGGCCTGGACCTTCGGCGAGGGGGTTGTCATCGGACCTCATAGGATAGAACAAATGTTCTATCAGTCAAGGCCCGAGCCGCCTCCGAGACCGGTCATCGAGAACCGACCCGGAGGCGATCCTCCATCTCATCCACCCCAGGACTCTTATGGAAGCCCCGCGCGCAATGACACGGTTTGGGAGGCCGAACGCACCCTGCCACAGGGCCGAATACACCCGCCGACGCCCGGAATCAGCGCCAGATCAGCCGCCCGCAGCTGTCAAACTCGCGATGGAGCCCCCGTCTTGCTCGACTCTCTCCATATGAGTCCTCACGTGAATACCACGGAGGGAATGCCGCGCCCGCGCCGAACGCCCGCGCCGAACGCCCGCGCCGAACGCCCGCGCCGAACGCCCGCGATGGGCGCGGCTCGTCGCGCGGAGCCTGTGCTAGACTCCCGTATCTCGCGTGGGGATGTAGCTCAGCTGGGAGAGCACCGCGTTCGCATCGCGGGGGTCAGGGGTTCGAGTCCCCTCATCTCCACCAACCCCTTCTCCTGACCGCGGCCGCGGTTTATCGTGCGTTCACGCCTGCCGGAGTGCGTACGGCAAGACGGGATGCCACTGGCCCTGACTGCATCGCAAGAAGCTGAGGGAGCGGCGATGAAGGAGCGCGGACACGGCCCGGCCGACCCGGATGACGGGCTGCAGCGGCGCTGGGCCTCGGTTTCGGCGCTGCCGACAACGGTGCTGTCGCTGCGGAACCTCGCGGTCCTGGCAATCACAGTCACGGCGCTAGTCGCCGGACTGGCGGGAGGAGCGATCTGGGCGAGCTTCCCCTCTGCCGGTGCTTCGAGTAAAGCTCCGGTCACGGGCTCCAGCAGCTCACCGAGGGCTTCGCAGCAGGGGGCCCCAACGCCGACGACCGAGAACGCCTCGGGACCGGAACTGGCCGTGCATGAGCACGTGACGCAAATGGACCGCACATCTGGTGCCTGGTTCCTGACCAGGCTACGACTCCGAGTGTTCGACGGCGCCGGCTGGCGCGACTGCTGGTCGGAACCGGAGTCGGGGTCGATGGCGAGCCCCCGGGCCGTCGTGACCGGCTCGGCCATCTGGATCAACGCAGGGGCGACGCTCTGGACGACCCGGGACAACTGCGCGACCTGGACTCAGACCGCCAGCCCCGGCCCGGCAACCGGCCTGGCGTTCCCGACCGAGAGCATCGGCTATCTGGCGTACACCGAGTACGGCGAGACGAACCAGGCCCGCATCTACAAGACGGTCGACGGCGGCCTGCACTGGGCGCCGACCGCCGGGCAGGTCAACAGCCAGGGCCAGCTAAGCCTGGCGTTCGCGGATTCGCAAGTGGGCTGGCTGACAGATGCGGAGACGCTCTGGCGGACCGCCGATGGCGGCTCGACCTGGATCAGGACCACCCTCCCGGTCCCGTCGACGGTTCACGGCCGGCCGGACGTCATCGGAACGCCGGTAGTCGGCGCGGATGGAACCGCCGCCGTGGTGGCCAAGTACGACGCCACGCCCGGCATGGACGGCGCTCCCGGTCAGCGGGTCTTCTACCGCACCCAGGACCTCGGAGCGCACTGGGTCGCCGCCGCGGTCGTAAGTGACCCGGGGACGCTCGGCATCGCTATGGTCGACCCGACGACCTGGGTCGTGTTCGATCCCTCGACCGCCTCATTCCGAACCACTGCCGACGGCGGCGCCACGTGGCGGGCGGTCCCCGTTAGCCAGAAGTGGCCATACAGCCGAGGCCCGATAGCGTTCGCCGATTCGCTGCATGGCTGGATGGTCGTGACCGAGCCGGACCCGCCCTGCCTGGCCGGGGTGCAGTGCGACTACGTCTTCGGCCCGCCCGAGCATCTGGCCGCCACCGACGACGGGGGCGCGACCTGGGTGGAACTCAAGCCGTAGGGCGTGGCACGCGCGAAGCCGTCGAGGGCATCGCCTCGGCCGGTCTAGCGCCGCTTCTGGGCCGAAACCACCTTGACGTTCGGCCGGCCGACGAGGGCCGCGTCGGACGTGAAGGAGAGCCGGGCGCCGCTGCAAGTCACCGAGAGATCGAAGATCGGGATCGCCACGTCGACACCCTGGTCAAGCGTGTCCATCGGATTGTGGCCGGGCAGCGGGTAGATGACACCGGAGACGCGAATCGGGCCGGCCTCGTAGACGGCGTCGTAGGCGTCTCGCAGCCTGGACATCTCACTTCGCTCGGTCGGCTGAATGACGGGCGAGCCGCCGGCCGCCGCGCCGATCAGGATCGTGTCGTAAGGATCGATCTCGGCCTGTGGGGTTGGTGCCAGCAAACCGGTGACGGGACCGATTTGCGCATCGGACAGCGGGATCAGGCCTCTCTTGTTCAACAGATCGGCCAGGCTGCCGGACTGTCCGATCAACCCGAGGATCCGACCCTCGCCCGTGATTGCGTCGACCTTGCCGATCTTGCTTCCACCGCCGAACGATGGCATCGCCATAGCCTCCAGAATGCCCAGTGATTTCGCTCAAACCGACGGAGCCCGGTGTTGGCCGGAGTAGACCCGAAATCAACCGCACCCGACCGGATCAATTCCGCTGAGGGAGGGATCGGCCGAGGATGCGACCGCTTGAGGCGATCGCAGGCGTCGGCATCGGCCGGTCACGCGACCAGTTGGAGCGGATCGTCGCGCTGCCCAGACGCGGATCGATTCGACCGCTCCAGCTCGAACCTGGCGGTCACCTCGTGGAGGCGGCGGGCCATTTCTTCCAGCATCCCGGCCGACGCGACGAGCTGCTGGGTCTGGGCCGACATCTCCTCGGTCGAAGCGGAGACTTCCTGCGAAGCTGCCGCATTCTCCTGGGCTACCGCCGCGATGGACTCAATCGCGGTGCCCACGCTTTCCGCTGTGCCCGCCATCTTGGACGACGCCCGACGCGTCTTGGTGGCAACCGCTCCGATAGCGTCTGAGGCCGCCACGACTCCGCCCGCGGCCCGCTCGATCGAGCCCACGGCGTTCGCGATCTCCGTGACCGCGATCTTGGTCGCGGCGACGGTCTCGGCTATCTCGGCCAGCGATTGGCCGGCCCGATCCGCCAGCAGAGCGCCCGCCTCAACATCCGCCGTACCGGCGCCCATTGCCTCGACTGCCTCGACGGTGCCGCTCTGTACCTGCGATACGAGGCGGCCGATCTCCTTGGTCGCCAGCCCGGATCGCTCGGCGAGCTTGCGAACCTCGTCCGCCACGACCGCAAAGCCCTTGCCCTGCTCGCCCGCTCGAGCAGCCTCGATGGCCGCGTTCAGAGCAAGCAGGTTCGTCTGTTCGGCAATGTCGTTGATCGTCTCCACGATCGCGCCGATCTGACCCGACATGGAACCCAGTTCGGCCACCTTCCCCGACGCGGCGACCACCGTGCCGCGGATCGTCGTCATGGCCGACACCGCCCTGGCAACGGCGTCCGCACCACTCGAGGCCGCTGCCTCCGCCCTCTCGGCCACGGCCTGGACTTCCCTGGAAGAGGCCGACGCATTTGTCAGGGCCTCCGACATCTCACCCAACGCCGCGGCGGCCTCGTTGACCTGGTCCGTGACCCTCCCCGCTCCGGTCTGGACCTGCTCGATGACCGCGGCGAGTTCCGCGACGGCCGAGGTCGTGCTGGAGGCCGCGTCGGCCTGCTCCGAGGCTCCGGCGGCTACCTGCGCGATAGTCGCGGCCACCTGAGTTGAGGCCCGGCCGGCCATGGCCGAGGTCGAGCTCATCTCGGCCGACGTGGTCGCGAGCTGGTCGGCGGCATCCTTGACTTCCCCCATCGTGGTTTCGATGCTCGCGCGCGCCTTTTCGTAGCCGGCGGCGACCTCGCCAATCCGGAGGACGACGTGGTTGGCAGCGTCGGCCGTCCGGGCGATCTCATCGGATCCGGATGTCTCGATCGGTTCTCCCGCCTGGCTCACGCGAACGGAGAGCCGGCCCGAAGCCATAGCCGACAGACCGGCGGCCAGATCCGTGGCGCACCCTTCCGCCATCGAAGTCAGCACGGCCTCGATCGCCCCCACCCGGCGGACGATCCGAGCCGCGGTCATGGATGCCAGCCAGAGCGCAGCCAGAAACGCCAGCGCCCCGAGCAGGAGCGCAAGCCTCAGGGCGAAGGCGGACGCGTCCTGGGCATCGCGCACGGCGGCGTCAATTTCGCTCTGGCTGGCGTCAACGTAGCGCTGGATCCCGGCGACGCCGCCGGCGACGGAGGACCGTGAGTAGTCCAAGGACGCCTGCGTGTATGCGCCGCTGCGCGCTTCCGCGAACAGCTGCTCGTTGCGGAACAGGTATCCATCCGAGCCCGTGAAAACGGTATGGGACCGGGCATCGAGCGTCTGCCGGTCGGACTCAGTCAAAGGTCTGGTGCCGAACATGAAGTCACGCAGGTCCGCGACGGCAGACCGCTGCTCAGGGGTGTCGGCCAGGGAGTCTGCCGTGTCCAGCGTGGCTTTCAGATCGCCTATCTCGCTGTAGTACGTCGCGAGAAGCCGATCCGCCTGCGCCGGGTCGCCGGACATGCTGTCAACCGCCCGGGCGCCGTCTCCGTCGATGGAACGGACTATCGTGGCCAGCCTTAGGGCGGCAACGCGGCCGGGGTCAAGGTGGGTGGCAATTCGGCTCGAGAGCGCCGCCTGGTTGGCACCGGCAACGACCGCCACGGCCAGTGCGAGGCCCATCAAACCGATAGCGAGCGCGGACGGGCCCAGGAGCTTGCTCTTGACAGACAGCCGCATCGACCGCACCTCCGATCCGGCCGTCGGCTGGGCAGCGGGAGAGTGATGCCCGGCCAGATCAAGATCGCCCCCGTAGGCATCGGTTCGCTGCGGTGCATTCTGTAACCGTGCCGACCGCAGGACCGGCTTACAGCGCCGCGATCGCCGCCATGGTGAGGACCGCTCCGACGGCCATGACGGCCAGGCCCGAAGCCAGCGGCAGGATCGCAACCAGCCGTCCGAGCCGGCCGCCCGGCAGCACGAGCTGGCCACCGCGGGCTCGAACCACCACGGTCGCGACGCCTACGGCGCCCATGACGAGGGCGATTCCCAGGCCAAACGTGAGCACGAGCAGGAGGCCGATCACGAACTGGTGAAGGGCAATGGCCATCAAGAGGACGACGAGCGCAGTTCCGTTCGGGGCCAGGCCGCCGACTATGCCGATCGAGACGGTGTAGCCGCGGGTCAACTCCAGCCCGGCGGGAAGGTGCGGGTGCGGGTGCGGGTGGTCCGCGTCGGCGCCGTGGTCGTGGTCCGCGCCGGCGTCGTGGTCGTGGTCGTGGTCCGCGCCGGCGTCGTGGTCGTGGTCATGGTCCGCGCCGGCTTTCGAGGCCGCACGGGCCCATCGGGCTCGCCGAACCAGGTCGGCTCCGAAGAGCAGGACCAGGACGTCGGCCGCGAGCGACAGGTACGGCGTCAGCTCCGCCGGCAGCAACGCGTCGTTCGCGCCCAGGACGAGGGCCGCCAGGATCAGGACGCCGACGGTGTGCGTGACCGCGACTGTGACCGCCAGCAGCAGGACGCGGCCGACGCTGCCGCGCGAACCCAGCAACGAAGCCACGACAAGGGTCTTGCCGTGGCCGGGCGAAACACCGTGAATGGCCCCCAGGAGCAGGGAGACCAGCAGCGCGGCGATGACCGAACCTGAGCTGCCTGCCAGAAGCTGCTGGTAGAACATGTTCGGCGAGCCGAAGTTCACGGCAGCACCCTGGCTCCGGGACGCCGCTCGGAATCGACGCGCCGGGCATGGCGGCCGGAGTCGAGGTGACGGGCTGCGGGCGAGGGCGGCACGGGCCGAGTATAGGGATGGCGCCGGCGGGGGCCGCCGCGGCCGTCTCGCCAGAGCGGCCGTTCCGGGGTGCGGTGCGCCGGCCGCGCGACGCCTCGGTATGCTCAGCGGCGATGACGGCCCAATCGGTCCCGATCGGTCGAAGCTCGAGCGCCGACCCTGCCGTTGCCGCTCGGCTGGATGCGTCGGCTCGGGCCGCGGCCGCAACCGCGCTCCTCGGCCTGGCCGTGGCCGCACGCTGGCAGCTGCTCACCACCGGCACGCTCGCCGGAGTGGCCGAGGGCCTCGTCTTCGGCGCGAGCCTCCTGGCCGCGGCCTGGCTGGCCGGCCTTCGCCCCTCGTGGCCGCGGCCCACGCCCCTCGCGGCCGGCCTGACGGCCGGCCTCATCCTGGCCGCGCTGCCTCTCCTGGTCCGGTGGCCGGGGCTGCCGCTCGCGCTTCACCCCGCCGCGCCGTTCTGGCAGTGGGCGGCCGCCACCACGCTCGTGGCCACGGCCGAGGAGTTGCTCCTGCGCGGCGCCATCTGGCGCTGGACGGCTCTGGCCGGAGGCGACGTGGCGGCCCTGCTCGTGACCAGCATTCTGTTCGCCCTGATGCACGTCCCCGTCTACGGCACCTCCGTCGTGCCCCTCGACCTGGGAGTGGGGCTTTTCCTCGGGGGCCTCAGGCTCTGGTTCGGCGGCACGGCAGCGCCGGCGGCCGCCCACGTCGTCGCGGATCTGGCGACATGGTGGCCATGACACGACCTCGCCGGCTCGGCATGGTGGCCGTACTGCTCGGCCTCTCGATCGCCGCCGCGGCCCAGAGCTTCGGCCCAATAGCGGCCAGACCGCTCTACGACGGCGTCCCGGTGATCGATGCGTATCTGTGGCTGGACCCACCCAAGGGGCTCAAGGGCGGCGCCCAGGCGGCCCAGGAAACCGACCCGGTCGACAGCGCCCAGTTGCTCCTGGTCACACCCGAGAGTCCGCCCCAAGCGCAGTTCTTTTCTGACTTCCGGGCGATCGATCTGCCGGCCGCGGCTAAGTCGGTGACCATCTCGATCCAGCCGATCGAGCCTCCGCAGCCTGTCCCCGCGGACGGAGTCATCGCCGGCAACGTCTACGACATCGAGGTCACCGACGACGCCGGCCACAAGCTCGCGGTGGCCTCGGGCAACCTGATCACCGTAGTGCTGCGCGGCCCCGCCAACCTGGCCTCGGCCACGATCGAGCGCTTCGAGAACGGCGCCTGGGTGGCCGCGGACACGCAGCCGGTCGGCATCCCCAACCTCTTCACGACCGTGGTGGGCGCGTTCGGGGAATATGCCCTGGTGGCGCCGCAGGGCTGGAAACCGGCTGGGGCTAAAGGGCCGGTTCCGGCGCCGCGCGTGACCCTGGAGCCAAGCCCAACCGTCGGGGTGACCGTGCCGGCGGCAACCGTCGCCCCGTCCGCAACGACCCCGGACACAGCGGCCCAGGGCACATCTGCCGTCGCCGGCACGTCGCCGAGCCCGGCCGTCGACAGTCCGGAGCCCGGGCCGACTCCAACCGATGAAGGCCCACCCTGGCCCCAGGCGGTCGGGGTCGCGGTCGCGCTGCTGGCCGCGGCCGGCGCGGGCTTGATCCTTCTTCGGCCTGTCAAGCCACCAACCGGCTGAGCGTCACCCCGGCCGGGCGCCCGGCCACGCCACCCACGAGAAAGAGCGAGGCCCCGACCTTGCGGCCGGGGCCTCTGCTTTCGCCGGTGCGAATGACTACGGGTTCATCAAGTTCGTCGGCGCCTCGACCTTGTTGGACGGGTCGTTGACGTTGGTGATGTCGAACAGGATCTCGTAGCCGATCTGGCCGTCGGCCGTGGCGATGACCGCCATGCTGACCGGGTAGCCGCCATTCGTGGCGATCCAGACGTCGGCCGTCCAGGTCGCGTTCGGGACATCCGCCAGGACGCTGAGGCCCGCGAGAGCGCTGGCCGACGCCTTGTAGTGATCGGCCGAGACGCCGTTCTTGGTCTCGGTCCCAACCTTGCTATAACCGTTGCCGGTGTCCGCCATCGAGGAGAACATCTGCGACGGCGAGAACGAGTCGGCCATGCTGGACCCGGTCTGCGGGCTGGACATGAACTGCCCGGTCCCCATATCCAGGTACTGAGTTCCGCCTACTTCGATGATGTGCATGCCGGCGATGCTCACGTCGGCCGCCGGGGTGGGATGGGCGATGACCGTGCCGGTGATCGTGAACTCGGGCGTGCCTGTTCCGGAGGCGCCGCCGGCGAGAGCGCCGAGCGAGCTGCCCCAGCTGCCCCCGGCCAGGGTCATGCTGAACTTGTAGCTGTTGATGTTGGCAAAGTTGGCGTCGGCCAAGCTGCCCCCGATGCCGCCGTTGCCGCCGTTGCCGCCGTTGCCGCCGTTGCCGCCGTTGTCCTGAGACGCTACCGCTGCCGTCGTGGGCGTTCCACCGATGAACGGCTTGTTTGTGCTCGAGCTGCTTCCGCACGCGGCGACGGCGAACGCGACCACCATAACGAGGACGAGCAGGCCTTTACCCTGCTTGACCAGACGAACCATGGATCCTCCCTACCAAGTCGCGGTACAGGTCTCCGCGAACACTCACGAGATCTACCGCGCTATCGCCACGGTAGCACGGATCGAGCCCGATGGACCCAACTCGATCCTACCCATAGACTCGCCCGTCGACGGTCGGGTTCGGTCCGGTTCTCGCGATCCGACGGCGCCATGCCGCAGGCCGGTCCGCGCGGCTCGGACGCTTGACGTCCGAACGGCCCCGCCCGCATCATCAGCGCATGCACTCGCACGTCGACACCTGCCTCTGTACCGAGCGGCGGCCCCGCCGCAGGAGGTAGCAGGCTGTCTCGCGCTCCCGGACGGAGCGGTCGAGTCGCCCAGGGGCCGCGGTTTCGCAGGAACCGCGGTTTTTTGTTACCCCTCGCGGAAGCCGCCGCGCTTCCTGCCCCCGGGCTCTCGCCGGAGCGACTCCGGCAACGCCTGCCTATTCGCCCGGAGTTCGGCTGACACCGGCTCCGGCAGCACGCCCCAGAGGATCAGATGGCAATTCCAAGACCCATCGGCACAGCCAGAACCGCCGGCGCCAACCGCGATCCGCTCGACGGCCTGTCCGACCGAATTCACGACCTTCAGACCAATCACCCCCAATCCCGGCTCGCCAAGGCCCGGGTAGGCGAATGGATTCGAACCCTCCTGGACACTCTGTTTCCGCAGCGGGCCGAGCAGGTGTACGGCACATCCGGCGAGGTTCGCGACGTCTTCGACTCCCTGGCGGCCGAGCTGCGTTCCCTGTTGCGGCCATTCGCCGGCGAGATCGACCCGGGCGATGCGGCCACGGGCTTCTTCTCGGCCCTGCCCGAGATCCACCGCCAGCTCCTCATCGATGCCGCGGGAATCGAACGCGGCGACCCGGCGGCCGAAAGCGTAGATGAAGTGATCCTGGCCTACCCGGGCTTCCTTGCGATCGCAATTCACCGCATCGCCCATCGCTTCTACGAACTGGGCGTCCCGATCTTCCCGCGGATGCTCACCGAATGGGCCCACGAGCGGACCGGCATCGACATCCACCCCGGCGCGACGCTGGGCCACCCCGTGATCATCGACCACGGCACCGGCATCGTCGTCGGGCAAACGGCCGTCATCGGCAACAACGTCAAGCTCTATCAGGGCGTCACCCTCGGCGCCCTGTCGGTGAACAAGTCCCTTGCTTCCACGAAGCGCCACCCGACCATCGAGAACGACGTGGTCATCTACGCCAACGCCACGATCCTGGGCGGCGAGACAGTCATCGGCCGGGGCAGCGTCATCGGAGGCAACACCTGGATCACAACCAGCGTCGCGCCCGATTCGATCGTGTACCAGCGCAGCGAAGTCCACGTCCGGGCTGGCCGGGCAGAGTTCGAGGGCCCGGACTTCGTCATCTAGCCAGCCTCGGCAGCCGGCGCCGATAGTCGGCGGCGGCATCCCCTCCCAGCGTCCCAGTTTTCGAAGGAGACCATCGTGACCAGGGCCAACAACATCCTCGAGCTCATCGGCGGCACGCCGCATCTTCGCCTCAACAAGCTCTTCGACCCGCGCGTGGAGGTCTGGGCCAAGCTCGAGCGCCAGAATCCGGGCGGTTCGATCAAAGACCGCATCGCCCTGGCGATGATCGAGGACGCCGAAAGGAAGGGCATCCTCAAGCCGGGCGCGACCATCGTCGAGCCGACCTCCGGCAACACCGGCGTCGGCCTCGCCCTCGTGGCCGCCGTGAAGGGCTACAAGCTCATCCTGACCATGCCGGAGTCGATGTCGATCGAGCGGCGCAAGCTCGTCGCCGCCTACGGCGCCCAGCTGGAATTGACCGCGCGCGAGCTCGGTATGCGCGGTGCCGTCGAGAAGGCCCAGGAATTGCTGGACACGATCCCCGGCTCGTGGATGCCCGGGCAGTTCGATAACCCGGCCAACATCGAGGTCCACAAGAAGACCACGGCCGAGGAGATCGCCCGCGACTTCCCCGACGGCCTCGACTACATCTTCGCCGGCGTCGGCACCGGCGGCCACGCCACTGCCGTCGGCGAGGTGCTGCGATCGCGCTGGCCGAAGCTGCAGGTCTTCGCCGTGGAGCCGGAGGCCTCGCCGATCATCAGCGGCGGGCAGCCCGGGCCGCATCCGATCCAGGGCCTCGGCGCCAACTTCATCCCCGCCAACTTCCATCGCGACGCCGTCAGCGGCGTGGTGACGGTCGCCGCGCCGGACGCTTTCGCCTTCACGCTGCGTGCGGCTCGCGAGGAAGGGCTGCTCGTGGGCATCTCCTCCGGAGCGGTCTTCGCGGCCGTGGCCAAAAAGCTGCCCGAAATCAAGGACGGGGCCCGTATCCTGGCCTTCACGTACGACACCGGGGAGCGATACCTGTCCGTTCCGGGCCTGTTCGACGTGGAGCCGGAGGCAGTCGCCGTCGGCTGACCAGGGTCAACCAGCCTGCCACTCACGCGGCCGCCCGGGTTCGGGCGGCCGCTTCCGTTCCCGCCGACGCCGCCGGCCGGCCGATTTGCTCGCCCGGGCCGCCCCGGCCGCCCCCGGGATCCATAAGCGGATGCAGATATTGGGCAGTCGGCATGGCCGAATACACTATTTTACGGCTCAATAATCAGCGAATTGGGCAACGATTATCGATTTGCTTAGGGCCGGCAGACCCGGGCAAGGCAGTCCCGGAGACCCTGTAGAGGGTCAGCCCGGCGGACGATCCTTTGATCGTGGGCTCCGTTTCGAGCCCGGTTGCGCCCGTGGGGCGAGGTCCGCCGATGAGAGCCGAACTGGCACACCATTTCGATGTCGTAGTCGTCATCTGGGTGCTGACCCTGGCCGTTGGCTTCAGCGTCGCGATGCTGTCCCGGGCCAGTCTGTCCGGCGATCAGTGGACCTACCAGCAGCCCGCGGTCCACTGGGCCGCCCCGGCCGCGCAGGGCAACTAGCTCAACCGCCCGTCGTTCCGCCGCCTGAACCGACGGCCTGCCGCACGCCCTTCAGGATCATCTCCGCCGCCGTTTCGTAGGAGAGCCGGCCGGTGTTGACGATCAGGTCGTATTCGTCCGGGTCACACCAATCGTGCTTGTAGAGTTGCTTGATGTAGGCCGCGCGGTTGGCGTCGGTCTCGTTCATCCGGCGACGGGCCTCACCTTCCTCCCAGCCGAACCGGTCCATCAAGACGCGGACACGGTTGGTCTCCGGGGCGCGCAAGAAGGTGCGGAACACGTTGGGCCGCTGCCGAAGGCAGAAGCCCGCCCCTCGCCCGACGATGACGACGTTGCCCCCGTCCGCGACCTCGCCGATGACCTGCTCGGTCAGCTGGACGATGGCCTTGCGCGGGTCGAACCACGGGTCGGGGAACGGCGGCGTCCAGCCCGCGCCCATGGCCGGCTCGAGCGACGAGAACGATCGGACCAGCCGTTCGAGCAGCCGGCTCGGCCGTTCGTCCTCTGCCTCTACGTCGCTGGTCGAGATGTTCAGCCGGCGCGCCACTACTTCGATCAGCTTCTTGTCGACGACTTCGGCCTTGAGCTCGTGGGCGACCAGTTCCGCGACGCTGCGTCCACCTGCGCCGAACTGGCGGGAAATGGTCACGACCGGCATCTCGACCTCCTGTTCTCGCCGTCCAGTGTCGCGGCGCGGCGGGATCGACAATCGAACCGATTCCACTCTAGCCACGCGCGCGCATGTCCGCCAGCGCCGGAAGACCCCAAGCGCGTCGCGGGCCGCCGCCGTGGCGGCAACGGGGCGGCCGGCCGCTGCCGGGTCCCCCTAACCGTCCAGGGCTTCGTGCAGCTCGGTCGAATGCTCGCGCAGCCAGCGGCGCCAGCGCTTGTGGTCCGGTCGGCGCGAAGCCACGATCGCCCAGAACTCCGGCCCGTGGCCGAAGACCCGGAGGTGCGCCAGTTCATGGACGACGACGGTTTCGAGCGCCTCCGGCGGCCCGAGGATCAGGCGCCACGAGAACGACAGGCGGCGGGCTCGCGAGCAGCTGCCCCATCGCGAGCGAGTGTCGCGGACCGTAACCGCGGCCGGCGTGACACCCATCTCCGCCGCGTGGCGGGCGATCTGGCGCTCGACGGCACCGCGAGCGCGCACCCGGAGCCACGCTTCCAGGATCTCGGCCAGGCCGCGCTTCTCCGATGAGCCCAGGGCCACGACCAGCTCGTCGCCGGCATCGCCGCCCTCGCGAGTCACAACGGTGCGGCGCGGGGCGGTGCCGGGGCCGGCGCCGCTCGCCACGACCCGGAGACGGTGCAACTCCCCGCGGAAGCGCAGCGATCCGCCATCGGCGAGCGGGCCCATCGCCGCGAGAGCCTCTCTCTGGCGGGCGTGGCGGTCGAGGTGGCGGCGCAGCCACGGCTCTCGCTCGGTCAGGAACTGGAGCGCCAGCCGCTCCGAATCTGACTTGCTCCGGGCCGCCCGCGACGGCACGGTGACGACGGCGTTGTGCCGCGGATCGACGGTGACCCGGAGGTGCCGAGCTCGGGTCGATCGGCGGACGGTGCATTCGAGGCTGCCGCCCGGGAGCGGGAGCAAGGCTCGCCATTCGGTGGTGACGCTGGTCATGACCCGATCGTAGCCCGCCGCCGGACGACCCATTCGGCGCCGCCACAACTCGGCGACCCGGACTAGCCCCAACCGGGGGATTGAGGCGTCTAACCTGTGACCCAGCATATTGCTGGGAGTGAGGGGAGAGGGGGCAGCATGGCGGTTCAGCGGCTCAGAGCGCGCCAGGCCGACGTCCTGGAGGACCTGCTCGGCGCGTACGGTCGCGAGATCCAGGCCGTGGCTTACTTGATCGTGCGCGATCGCGGAGACGCCGAGGATGTCGTCGTAGAGACGCTCGTCGCGGCGCTGGAGCACGGAGCGGGGCTGCGGGACGAAGAGGCGCTGAGGCCGTGGCTGCTGCGGATCGCGACGAACCGCGCCCTGTCGATGCGCCGGAAGAGCGCGCGCCTCGTCCGGCTCGAGATCATTCCGGAGCCCACTTCGCCGGCAACCGACATCGACAGTCGGGTCGCCCTGCTCGCGGGGATCGACGACCTGCCGCCGAGGATGCGGGCGGCCGTCGTTCTTCGCTACTACGCCGACCTGAGCGTGGACGAGTGCGCCCGGTCTCTCTCGAGAAGCCCCAACACCATCAAAGCCCAGCTGCAGGAGGCACTCGATCGATTGCGGGCGTGCCTCGCTGATTCCCCAGAGCAGGGCCGCCAGACGACCAGTGAGGCCGACAATGTCTAGCTCCATCGAACGCCAGCTGAGCCAGGTCCTTCACGACGAAGTCCGGGGGCTCTCGTTCCGGGTCACGGCCGAGCGGGTCGAGGCCCGGCTCAGTCAGCATCGAAGGTGGCGGTCGATCCGACGGCTCGCATTCGCCGGGGCCGTCGCGGCCACGGTTCTGGCCGTGGCCACGTTCATGGTCCTCTCCGGTCGCCACGAACCGATCGTGAGCGCCAGCCCAACGCCCAGCCCGAGCCCCACGGTCGCAACCAGTCCTGAGACGCCGACGATCTACGCCTCGCCCGGGACGATCACGCTGAACCTGAATGCGCCTGCGTCTGCGTCGGTTACGGCTCCCCTGCTGTGCGAATGGTCATCGAAGAACCACGTCGCCTCTTACGACGGGACCTCGGCCGACCTGTTCGGCGAGCGAGTCAGCTTGTGGCTCACCGGAGCGAACGGCGAACCGACGTTCCAGATCGAGCGTCAGGATCTCGCGCAATATGACGGGACCGGGGCGGCGTTCCAATCCCAGGGCTACGGCACCGGAACCGGCATCATCCAGTTTCAGGATCTGACACCGAACCCCGAGTCGTATCCGATCAACCAGCCGCTGCCGTCGCCGCTCGACCCGTTCGTGAAACCCATCGGCGACAACCCGGACGCGCGGAGCCTGAGCGGCACGCTGACCTGGGATTGCGGCGCTCCGCCAGCGGGCCTGCCCGAGGTCGATCCGACCCCGGAGCCACAGCCTACGGATACCGGCACTCCTATCGTCCGGCCGAAGGCGGTCGTGACGGTCGGGGGTAACGCCTGGCAGGCAGTCGGCATCGCGTCGTGCGGGGTCGACGTGTACGGCCCCGACGGGGCTCCGATCGGCGGCGAGGGCCAGTGCGGCGGCCCGGATTGGATCGTCCCGGACGCCGTCGTCGAGGCCAAGCCCGGATCGACGCTCGGACTCGCCATCGAGGGCTTTCAGCTCGACCCCACGGACGTGACGGCGGCGCCCGTTTCGCGGGTCGAGTACTTCCGCGGCGGCGCGCCCGACGTGATCCAGACGATCCATGCGACCTCAGCGGCCGGCGGAGCGCTTACTTTCGCGGCTCCGCCGGCTGGCGACTGGGTCGTTCGGGTGCAACTCGGCGGGATCGCGCCGGACGGTTCCAGAGTCCACGGTGACTTCTTCTTCCACGTTCTCACGTCAGCCTGATGGAGCCGGGTGACGGCACTCAATTCAGTTGCGGGATCCGCGTAACAACGGCACGGGAGCCTGCGTCTCCCTGATCGCAACTGATGAGGGGGCCGCGACGAGGGGACGCGGCAGAAGCCGAGGGGAAGTGCGGGGGCTCGACGGAAACGTCGGGCCCCTGTTCTTCTGGCCGGAATCCACGGACGGAACGCGGCCGGGGGCCCTGCGCGTCGGCGTGACCTGACGTGTTCGCCGTCGAGGCAGGCGGAGCGGCCTTGAGAACCGGCGGCCGGGGCCGATACCCACCGAGTGATCACGCTTGGGCGGACGACGTGTCTGAGTCTCGCCCAGCCTCCAGCGTAATAGGAGCGAAGGTCCCGGCATGTCACGCAGCCGCGCCCGGTTCGGGCCTGTAGCGCTATGGCAGGCGGTTCTGCGCCGAGGGGTCGGGCTTGGCTTCGCACCGGCTCTCATGTGTCTCGGCGCCGGGCTTCTGGCCTGGGCGCTGGGCGGCTCGACGGCGGGCATGCCCTTCGCGCTCACCGGCGCGGGCCTTGGCATCGGCTGGGCCATGACCTCTGCTTTGCACATCCTGACGGTGGCGAAGCCTCTTTCTCGCCTGGCCGCTGCAGTCGTGGAGTCGCAGGCGAATGCCGAACGACTGTCCGATGCGATGGCCGCAATCTCCCAGGGAGACCTCACCCGCAAGGTCCAGATCAGGTCCGGGTCGGCCACGCTCAGGGCCGCGTCCCAGGTTGACCGCCTGGCAGCGGGGATTGCCGACATCGGAGCGAGCCTGGCCGAAGGCGCCGAGCAGCTCAACCGAATGACCGACGAGCGCTGCCGCCGGCTCTTCTATGTCGGGCCGGATGGCTACGTTCAGGGCCAGACCTGCGCGGGCGCCATGGGGCGGGCTCTCGGCGGTCAGGGCCAGATCCTCGTTGTGACGCTGTCGTTCCAGAACGTCGGGCTCGAGGTTCGGCGCAAGGGTTTCGAGGGGATCCTGCACGAGCAGTACCCCAACATCGAGATTCTCGAGAAACTCGAGACTGGAGAGGACGGCCCGGCAATGGAGGCCGCCGTTTCGGCGGCGATCACACGCTACCCGCAGCTGAACGGCATCTACGTGACGGTGGCCGGCCAGGGGGCGGCCTCGGCAGTGGTCGCAGCCGGTCGGGCCGGCAAGATAACGATCATCTCCGACGACGTGGCCGACAGCGCGATGCCGTACGTGGCGAAGGGGGTCATCTCCGCGGCCATCGGCCAGGATCCCTACGCCCAGGGCCACGACCCGGTCGTCCACCTGTTCAACCATCTCGCGGCCGGCTGGCAACCGGCCAGTGGCAGGTTGCTGACAGTCTCGGATGTGGTAACGGCCAGCAACGTCGCCAAGTTCTGGCAGGCCGGCAAGGGAGCCCTGGAGTCTGCCGAAATGGCCGATCGGCGGCCCAAGCCCATGGCACCGGCCAGGAAGCGCGTCCGGATCGCCGTCCTCGGGCTCAGTGACACCCCCTTCTGGGATCTCGTGCGACGTGGCGTTCTCGATGCGGCCACAGAGCTCAAGCAGTACAACGCGGACGTTGAGTGGATCTGCCCGGAAGGGGACGGGCCGTTCGACGTGACGATTCGGGGTGCCGCGATCGAGCGGCTCGCCAGTGAGGGCTATGACGCCCTGGCAACCATGATGATGAGTACCGGCCTCGTGGCGAGCGTGAATCGTGCGGTTGCCATGGGCGTCCCCGTCGCCACGTTCAACTCGGATCCTTCGAGTCTGCGGGGCCTGATGGGCCAGCTGGCACATCGCGCCACCAAGTTGACCTCCGTGAGCGGCGGCCTGGCCACGTCGGCCGAATCGTCGAGCGCGGCCACTACCCAGATTGCCGACAACGTGTCACAGACGGCCGCGTCGGCCACTCACGAAGCGATGGCCATGACGAGAGCCAACGCCAGCCTCGAGAGAATCGCCCAATCCGTCGACGCCATTGCGGATGGCGCACGCGAACAGGCCAAAGCGGCAGAATCCCTGTCCGCCGCGGCGAGCCATATCGAATGCGCCGTTTCTGACGCCGACAAAGCTTCGGAGAAGGTGGTGGCCTCAACCATGCTGGCCGTCGGCACGGCGGAGCGTGGCTCGGAAGCGATCCGTCAGACCCTCACCCAGATGGAGTTCATCGAGAGCGCCGTCAACTCCCTTGCAGCCACTATCGCCGACACCAACTCCCGCGCCCAGCAGATCGGCGACATCGTCGGCACGATCGAGGACATCGCCGCTCAAACGAACCTGCTCGCGCTGAACGCCGCAATTGAAGCCGCGCGAGCCGGCGAGCAGGGCAGAGGCTTCGCCATTGTTGCGAGCGAGGTGAGGAAGCTCGCCGAGAAGTCGGCCGCCGCGACCAAGGAGATCGGGGCCATAACCACGACGGTCCAGGAAAGTGCCCGGCGCGCAGCCGAAGCGATGGAGGCGGCCATGGGCAAGGTGCACGAGGGCTCAGCTCTGGCCGGGCACTCCGGCCAGGCTCTGGTCGAGCTACTGGACTCAACCAAGACAACGCAGCGCCAAACCGGCGAAGTGGCGGCCGCGAACCAGACCGTATCCGGCCTCGTGGGAGATCTGGCGGCCGCGATCGAGAAGGTTTCGGTGGAGATCGCGGCCAACATGGATCGCTCGGAAAGCGCGTCCGCCGGGATCCGCGAGACCCTCGACATCGTGGAGAGCGTCGCGGCCATAAGCGAAGAGCACGCGGCTTCGGCGGATAGAGTCGCCACGTCGACGACCCTCGTGTCGCAACAGGCTCAGGAGGTCAGCGATGCCGCGGCGGAGTTGACCGACATTGCCCGAGAGCTGGAGGCATCGACGGCCCACTTCAAATTCTCGACCGAAGCCGAGTCGGACGGCCCCGATGATGAGCAGCAAGAGGCAAAGGTTCGCCCTCTGGCTGCGATCGCTGGTCGCAGCAGGGCCGCCTGAGGCTCCGGAGAGCTGCACGCCACTGGGAGCATCGGCTACAACGATTCCGCAGGTAAGTCACGAGCACGACCCCTGGTCGCGCCCGGGTAACAGCGACGCGTGCACGAGCACGTCTTACAGCTACAGCCAGACCCGGGCTACTCTTGGGTGATACCCCAGGCCAACTACTTCTTCGCCATGGACAGATCCGGTGCAGGCACAAATCCGGTCTGGTATTAGGTCGATCACCACGGCGGCCGCGTATGCGCTCGGCGTGGCCTTGCTGACGTCTGCTTGCGGGGCTGCACCTTCGTCTCCGGTGGCGACAGGGAGTCCGGCCTCGACCTACCCAGCCATGCAGACCGCCTCGCCCTCGGCGGAGCCACCGGCCACCGCCGCGACGCCGTCCGCTGTCACCACGCCGGGCCAGGCATGCGGGGACTCACACGGTTCCAGGCCGGAGCCCCAGTACGCGTTTCCGCATGTTTCGATACCGCTTGGGTCTGATGCCTGCCAGGACGTCGGCCCGCTGGCCGATCCCCAGATCGTCTTCCTTGCCAACGACGGCTCGGACATCGCGTTCAGCGCCATCGACTACCCCCACCAGGGCGAGATCTGGTATGGCGATCTCAAGGACAAGGCCGTCAAGGTCGTCTACCGGGCCAGGCAGACGGCTTCGAACCGAGCCGACGTCCGGCGGCCGCAGCTCGCGGCCGGGCAGCTAGTCTGGCTCGAGCGTGTTCACGTCGGACCGGACGTCAACACCGACGTCAAGAGCTGGGCGATCAAGGACATGGATCTGGCCGGCGGAGCGGTCAGGACGATCATCAGTGGAAACGCCCCGGGCTATGGCGGTTCCACGCTCGTCACGGACTTTCGCTACGACGGCCAGCGAGTCGCCATGGCGGAGTCGCTCGCGAAGGGCTGGCAGATCCAGATAGCCGACCTCTCCGGCCACATCCAGAGCACTGTACCGTCGCCTCAGTACATCTTCGATCTCGGCCTCGTCGCTGATGGCCTGCTCTACTCTACCGGCATCGAGGACCCCCAGATGGGGACCATCGGCCAGATGCAGCTGTGGCACTGGACCCCGGCCGGCGGCTCCAAGGAGGTCGGAACTGACGTATTTCAGATCAACGCAGATGGCGCTCTCGCGTCTTGGGTTGCCGACCGCGCGGCGAGCCAGTATTCGCTCGGGAATTTCCAGGCCGCGCGCCTCTACGCGGCCGCTGCTCCGTTCGGCGCGGGTCAGGCGATCAGCCCGGTGGGCAGCGAGACCGGCACCAAAGGCATCGACGGCGCGGCCTGCGGCTCGGGAACGGTGGCCTGGTGGGAGGAGGAGAACTGGAACGGCGTCTGGCAGGACGTCCTGACGCTCTGGCAGCCAAGCTGGTCTTCAGCAATCCAGGTCGATACCAACGGCAACGAGAGCTATCACGTCTCCCTCGGCGGGGGGTGGGTGGTCTGGGGCGAAGAGCTGGGACGCGAGAACGCGCCACTCCTCGAACGCATTCGGGGCGTTCCCATCTCGATCTTGACCGCGGAGAGATCCAGCTCGAACTAGCAAGGTCCGGGCCCGTGGACACCGGCGCGGATCCGCGCGTCGACCCCCGGCTAATGGCACTTGATCGGATGGTCGGCGATCGGCGGCGGGAAGTCGCCTGGCGGCAGTGCCGTCCGAAGCTCGCCACGTCCACGACCATCGGTCGTGGGGCTATGGCTCAGCTGGGAGAGCGCCTGCATGGCATACAGCCGGCGCTGAGCGCTCAGGTACCAATCGCTTCCTGAGGGGTTTCTGCGAGCGATTCGGGCTCAGTTATCGGCTCTCATCGAACGTGAACCGGGAAGCTACTGCGCCAGATCGGACAAGACCGCGGCGAGGGCATCGATCCATGCATCGAAGGAAGCGGCGAAGGCCGAGCCGCGGACGGTGAGGTCGGGACGGGGCAGGCCGGCGTCGCGCAGCGTCGGACCGAGCGACTCGGCGGCGAGACGCTCTTCCACGATTACCGCGCCATCAGGAGCGTCGGCGAGCCGTTCGGCGAGGCGCAGCATCTCGATCGCGACGGTCCAGCGAGAGGTCCAATCGGGCGCCGCGACCGGGTGGGGTAGGAAGGCGCGAAGCGGCGAATCGACCGGGAGTGCCACCCGGTTCGAGTTGCCCTTCCGGTCAGCCTCGACGACGCCCGCAAGCGCCATGGACTCGATGGCCAGCGCGGCGTTGCGCTTCGAGAACCCGGTTCGCCGGGCGATGTCGGCGACGCGCATCTCCGTCCCGGCCGGCCGCGAAAGCAGCAAGGCAAGTATGTCGGCTCTCGCGTTTACGCCGAACGCCGAGCGCAGCCGCCATACGAGACGGGCTGGGGCCGATAGATCCCGGACAGCGACCTTGCCGCGCAACGAAGCCGCAATCGGTATGGCACCCGCGCCGTCGGACCATGTCGGGCCGCCAGACGCGCTGACCGCGACGGCGAAGGAGGTAAGAGCGGCAGTCGCGTCCATCGTTCGAGCTATGCGCCGCAGACGCGAGGAGTTGACGGCGTCGCCGTAGGTGACGCACCAGTCGAGAGCCACGCCCAGGATTCGGTCTTCGTCACGGGCGAGTTCGGCGGTGGCGACGATCAGGGCTTCGGGATCGACGACCGTGGCATCCGGATCGCCCTCGAGCTGGCCGCCGAGAGCGATCCAGCCGGCCGCGATCCGATCAATCGAGGCACGTCGCAGGCTAGTCGAGGCGCGCATCGGCGTCCTCCACCCCAAGGTGCGCGAGCAGGGCGGCGAGCTGGCCGTGGAATGCCGGTGAGGGGTCGTGGCTTATCGACCACCGGGTCGCACCGAGGAGATCTGCCTTGCTGGGATCGAGGGCGCGCAGGTCGTCGAGATGCCGGTCTCGACTCGGCCAGTGGTCGGCGGCGGCGTACAGCTTGAAACAGACCAGGTCGTATGGACCTGCGAGCCACACCGTCAGGCTGCCGTAGTGCCTCGCGGTGAGCCGGTCCTCGAACCCGGCGGGAAGCCCGAGGTCGAGTAGCGACGCCGGCCCAACGTTGAGCCAATCCGGTGCGAGGTCGTGCGCGTCCGCGACCTCCGATACCGCTCTTGCGAGCGCGTCGGGAAGCCTGCGGAGCGCCACGATGCGGCCATCGCCAAGACGCTGGCCCACGATGTCGGCATCCTTGGTAGCCCGCGAGATGATCCCGCGAAGGACGAGGTCCCCGCCCCCGACGAGCACAATCTCGTACGTCTCGCCCCGGTAGGCGAGCAGGTCGCCGAGCGCGGCTAGAGCTCCGTCAAGGCCAGAGCGGTCCATTGCCTGTGCCATGACCAGATTGTCCGCGCCGATAACGCGCAAGTCAAGTGCGCGATACAAGCATCTTAGCTGCTTGCTAGCGAGCCAGTGGCTCGACGCCACCTGCGCAAATGGCCGCCCATGTGTGTGGTCTTTTCCAGACCCGGGACTGCATCAGATGGGGACCTACTACTGCATCGTCATGGCAACCGCCGATCGATCAGCCAGCGCCGGATCGTATCTGCGTGAGCGCCCAGTGCCGGCGCCGGCCGCGGTGGCGCGGTCGCCCGCGGTGGCGGGATCGCGGATTCGAGAGCCTGGTGAACCGTGCGCCTATGGACTTGATGACGGCGGGCGAGGGCGCGCACGGAAAGCCCTTCCTCTGCATGGTCGCGGCGGATACGCTCGAACAGCTCCACCCTCGACAACCCTTTCTCCCTTTCGCTCAGATGGCCTTGGTCGGTCTTCTGAGACTAGGGCTGAAGGCTCGGGGGTGGGGCCAGATCTCATCATCACTGGGCGCTCAGGTGGGGCCAGAGCTGATCATCATTCCCAACCGAAGCGCAAATCCGTTCGAGCGGTCGCGGGCGTGGCGATGCTGTATCATGCCCCGGCTGGTCAGGAAGCAGCTTCTCCGAGCGGTCAACTAAGGCCGGGAGAGACGACTTCGACCAGTTATCCGCTCTGATTGAGCGTGAATCGTGGGGCTATAGCTCAGCTGGGAGAGCGCCTGCATGGCATGCAGCCACCGCTGAGCGGTCAACTTCCGAGCCCGATGAGAGCGATCTTCTCGAGCGATTCCTGTTCAGTTATCGGCTCTCATTGAGCGCGGGGCGGGGTCCCTGGCACGGCAGGGGGCTGATCACCCAGGCCGAAGAGGGCCAGGGCCTGCCTCGGCGAAAGACCAACCGCCAGCTTCGAGCTCAGCCAGCTCCTGGTCGCTAAGCGCAACCACGAACGCTGTCTGGTCGAAGGGCTTGTACATCCGCAGCCGGTATGACGATCCCTCGATGGCTTGGTTCAACTGGGCCAGTAGGCCCATGTCAAGGTAATCGCCAAGGTTGCGGGCGCGCAGGGTGATAGGACGCTCGCCCAAGTGGAGACGAATGAGCGGGGCAGCGTCTTGCCACTCCTCGCTGATCCGAGTCACTGGCAGGGCGCCTCTCGAGATTGCGGCCCAACCCTGGATAGCCCGGACGTAGGCGTCGTTGCCGGGCGCTACGTCAGCCTCAGTGTCCTCCCACCAGACGCGTCCAGCGTCGTAGCTGGCCAGGCGGAGGTCGAGGTGGTCGTCGTCCGGCGTGGGGGCCTGGCCCCACTGGGCCTCATAGGCTACGGACAACTCCTCGGCCAGGGACGTGTCGCTGGCCGTGTTGGCGAAGAACCCGGAGCGTCTCAGGCGAGCCGCTGTTTGGACGAGCCAGGCTGGCACGCGCTTCTCCGGCTTCGGACTGGTTCGGCCGATTGGGCCGCCCGTGGCTGGCTCGGTGGCGGCTCTGCCCACGGACCTCCGGATAAGGCGCAGATGATCCTCGCGGGACGGAACCTGCCGCTCCCATGGCGCACCCGCCGTCGTCGCGAACGCGGCTTTTCCGAGCGCCTCGTAGAACGCCAGCTTCCAGCGATAGTCCATGAACGACGCGATGTCGGCCTGGAAGGTGCATGGCGTCGCGGTGGCCCAAATGACGACCCCGCCATTGTCTGTGGGCTCCTGACGGAGGCCGAGCCCGGTCAACCGCTCTGCCCAGCGTTCCACGTACGCCGGGCCGAAGTAGTTGAGCCAGTACACATCGCGAACGGAATGCAAATCGCTGGCCACGCTCGGAGTCTGGGGCGCGTAATCGCCGCGCGCTCTTGCCGCCGCCAGTTCGGCGGCTTGCTGGCGCGGCATCCGAACGTCGGTCGCGAAGCCGTAGTAGGCGTCGAGTGCCGCGGCAAGCCGGGAGAAGAGCGCCGCCAGTGAGGCGGCGTTAGCCTCGTCGCATGGCCACTCTTCGTCCTTCTCGCCTGTCGTCAGATAGAGACGGTGCGGCGCGACGAGCCCTCCAGGGGCGACCGACTGAAAGGATAGAGCTCCGGTCAGGTACGGATCCCGCCGCCGCTCAATCAGGTACCAGCCGCCATCTTCGCCTGCGGGTGGCGCGGCTTCCTCAGCCGCGAAGTAGGCCTCTGCGCTGCTCACCTTGTTGCGGAGCGGCTCGTTGTGATCGATCCGCTCCATGCGCAGCCGAGGGTCTCGGTCAAAGGCTCTTCCGACGCCAGCGAGCGCACCGTGAAGCCGCAGGTCTGACAGCGAGTAGAGGTCAAGCAGGATCGTTGCTGTGCTCCCTTCTAGCCAGGCAGGCATCCGATTATGAAGACCCCATGTGTGCTGCCAACGAGCGCCCTCAGCGGGCCGCTGAGGCCCCGAAGAGCGGCCGAAGCACGCGTAATGATGAAGTAGTTGCCACCGGCAGCGGTTACCCGAGCAGATGTCTGGCGTATCTGCGCCGTGGCTGCCAGACCAGCCGGACGCGGTACACGTGCTGTGGCCGAGGGCGTCGGTGATCCGCGGCTACCTGATCCGAAGCGGGACTGTCGTGGAGCCCCAGTCAGGCACGAACCGCGGCAAAGGAAGCTGGGATTCCGCGTTGGCGGCCTCCAAGTCCGCGTGGATCATTCGCCTACCATCCCCGAACACGGCGCGGCCCTGTGCCTCGATTTCGGCCCAGGGCCACTCTGGGAGCGGCGTCGCCAACGACTGTACGACGATGTCAACGAAACCAGCCGTAGTCGCGCCTCGAAGTGCGAATAGTCGCTCCTTGAGTTTCGATCGCAATTGCGGCAACGAACAGTCCGCGATTGCCGTCCAATACGCGACGTACAACTGCCATAGCCGCGTCGCCTCGGGATCTGGGGGCACCGAGCCCAGCCAGCGAGCGCCCTGGAGCTCGCGGCGTAAGTCCTCGACGGGCGACAAGATGGCGCCTGTGCGCCAATCGCGAAGGCGGTCGGCGAGCAGTCGTGCACTTGAGTCGATCCGGCCGGCCGGCCAAGCCTCTAGCTCCGCACTGTACCGATCGAAGTGCCAGTTGGCTGGGGGTTCCTGACCGCAGGGCATCCTCGTGACCGCCCGTGCCCAGATCGCTAGGTAGGCGAAGCGCAGGCCCCGGGCAGCATGACTGAGGAACTCAACGACGCGTCTGGGCCCGGCCCAGAATGGGATCGTGGCGATCGCCAAGAGCGCTCTCGGCAGCGGATGGATATCCGGGGCGAGCGCGGCGCCGGCCGCCACGCCCCCGGCCAGGACCGGGAGGGCACCAATCACGATAAGGATGACGTGCCAGCGGAGCCATGGTGCGCGCGCCAGGCCGTCGGCCACTCGGACAGTACCTACCGCACCCCCAGCAAGAGCGGCGATCGCGAGCGTGAGCATCAGCTTGCCCTCCGACTAGTCAAGAGGCCGGGCCCGCACATGTCTGTGGACATGGAGTGGGACCTGGTGGCGGGGGTGGCATAGGCGTCGGATCAGGTACGGGAGAGCTCGGAATTCCGGGTCCACCGGTGGCGAGATCGAACAGCACAGCGAGTATCCATAGTATGCCGGCGATTCCCCAGACCCGACCTGTGCCCCACTTGAAGGCCAGTTTGGTCTGAACAGCAGGCCCGCCGACGTAACGCAAATACATGCTCTCCCCGGTGCTCACCACCTTCTGCCACGCTCGCTCGACCACTGGCGCCTTGCCCGTGGGATCGAATCGCAACACGGGAGTGGCATCAGCGTACAAGTAGGCATTGGCCCCGCGCATCGGGTCCTCGCTCAGGAAGCGTCCACTCGCTGGGTCGTAGTAGCGGGCACGGGCGAAGTAGAGGCCCGTGGCCGAGTCGTAGCCGTAGGTGCCGTAGGCGTAGGTACCGGAGGATGAGCCGACAGGGCTGCCGTAGGCGGTGTAGCTGAAAGCCGAGCTGACCGCACCGGATGAGTCGGTGAACGCGGTCACCGAGCCGACGCCGTCTAGTAGCGGGAAGGTCCTGGTCGAGCCGACGGTGGTTTCGAGGGGTGTTCCCGGCAGCTCGCCGTTGCCAAGGGTCGTGAGGTAGCTTGCCCGGAGGGTGCTGGCGCCGTCGTACTCGGCGACCACGTTGGCGCCGAGGTTGACGTAGCGAGTGGTGCCGGCGGGCGTCGACTGCTCGACCCGGCGACCCAGGGCGTCGTATCGGTAGGTCACGGTCGTGCCGTCGGGCAGCGTGGCTGACGTCATCTGGTGGAGGGCGTTCCAGGCGAAGGAGGTGACCTGGCCGGTCGCGCGCTCGGTTCGGCCGGTCTGGTTGCCCTCGCCGTCGTAGGTGTAGTCGTAGCGGGCGTCCGAGAGCAGGCGGTTGGCGGCGTCGTATGTCTGGCCCGAGCCGATCTGGTTACCGGCGCCGTCGTAGCTGAACGTCTCGTTCGGCAGGCTCGAACCTGCCGGAGAGAGAACGCTAATCAACCGATCGGCGGCGTCGTAGCCGTAAGCGGTCGTGCCGTTGGCGTCGATCTTGCTGGTCCGACGGCCTGAGTCGTCGTATCCGTAGCCGAGGGAAACGATGACCGAGGCGCCCTTCTTCGAAGTCCGCGACGACAGACTGCCCGGCGGCGTCGTAGGCGTAGGTGTCGTCGACGCCGTTGGGCCGAGTCAGCGTCTTCAGGCGCCCAACAGGGTCGTAGGCGAAGGTGAAGTCGCCGCCCGACGGGTCGGCTACCGAGGCCAGCAGACCGTTGGCGTTGTATCCGAAGTGGGTGGTTCCCCAAGGGGTCGCGAGACTCGTCGGTCGTCCGGCGGGGTCACGGCCGAAGGTCAGCGTGACTGTTGGCTGTGCGCTCGTCGCCGTCCCGCCGCTCGTCTGGCTCGCGAGATTGCCTTCGTCGTCGTAGACAAAGTGCAGTGTGGCGTCGGCGTTGTTGGCGTCGGTCAGCTGGCCGAGCGGATCGTACGTGTACGCGACGGTCGAGCCGTCCGGCAGAGTCAGCCTGGTGGCCTGACCCGCGGCGTTGTACTCGAAGCGCGTCGTCTCGCCGTTGCGGTCCAGAACGCTCTTGAGCCGGCTGGCGAGGTCGTAGGCAGACGTCGTGGCGTGGCCCAAGCCGTCGGTCGCGGCGGTCAGTCGCCCGAGGGCGTCGTAGGCGTAGGTCTGGCCGTGACCTTCGGCGTTGGTGAAGCCGGTGAGATTGCCGGAGAGGTCGTAGTCGAAGCTGGTCTGTTCCGAGGCCGGCGTTGTGATCGTCTTTGTCCGGCCGTCGGCGTCGTAGGCGTAGTGCCAGACACGCAGGTCCGGGCCGGTGACGCTCGTCGCACGACCGGCGGAGTCGTAGCCATAGGTGGTCGTTCGGTTGAGCGGGTCGGTGACGCTCGCGAGCAGGCCGCGGGGATCGTACGTGTAACGGGTGTCGCCGTCGGCGGTGGTCTTCTTCGTGAGCTCGCCGTACTCGTCGTACGTCAGGGTGGCGATCGTCCGCCCAGTCCGGTCCTTGATCGACGTCAGTTGCTCGTGGTCGTTGTACGTGAAGGTCCAGGCCCCGCCGTCGGGCTCGGTCAGGGTGAGCTGCGAGTTGGCCGCGTTGTAGGTCGCTCGGGTGACGTGACCGGCCGGATCCGTCTTGGACAGCACGTCGCCCTGGTCGTCGTAGGTGAAGCGCGTGGTCAGGGTCCGACCGCCGAAGGTCTGGTCAACCCGCACGATGTCGCCACGCTCGTTCATCGAGCTAACCGTGGTCAGGCGCGGATCGGGTCCGGTGACGACTTCAGCTCGGGCGGTCGGGTCGACGTCGATCGTGGTGACGGTGCCTTCGCCATCGGTGACAGTTGCCAGACGTCCGTCTGGGCCGTATGTGAGGACCCGCATTGGCTTGCCGTTGGGGTCGATCGTTTTGGTCAGGTTGCTCTCGGAGTCGTACTGATAGGTGACCCGATAACCGCGCTCGTCGGTGACGCTGGTCAGGTTGCCCGGGTAGGTCGTGCCGTAGGTGACGACCGAGCCGTCGGGCTTGGTCAGGGCGGTAATACGCCCGTCGCCGGCGCGGGTGAAGGTGATCGAAGGGCCGAGGGAGCTGTGGATGCCGGTCGAGTCGATCGTGACGGTGTTGCCCAGGCGGTCGGTCGCGCTGACTAGACCGGCGGTGGCGTCGAGGACGTAGACCGTGCCGTCCTTGCCGGTCAGGCGGAAGCGGGTCGGGGCATAGATCGTGTTCTGGGTCAGACCGGCATAGAGGTTGCCGTTGCCGAAGTAGGACACGGTGCTCTCGCCGTCGACCGCGAGCTTCGAGGTCGCGCCCGAGCGGCCGGTGAAGGCCGCCTGGCCGAACCAGAACAGGTTGCTGCCGCCCGAGGGCGTGAAATCGAAGGTTTCGGTGTGGCCGTCGGGCCAGACGACCGTGACGTAGTGGGGGCGCGCGGTCTGCCAGGCCATGGTGCACAGGCCGCCGCCGAGACCCGCGGCGATGCAGTTCGTGGCGTACTGGCTCCAGCCGGACTGGCCCAGAGCGGCGTTCGAGTACACGCGGAAGTTGGCGACGGATAGGCGCCAGCCGATGCCGAAGTCGCCGTTGGACTTATCGAAGCTGTCGTAGGTGCGCAGGACCGAGATCGGGATGCCACCGACCGCGACGTCGGCGTCCTTGTAGGTGACCTGGTAGCGGCCGAGCTTGAGGGCTCCATCCACGATGACGCCGAAGGTGAGCGTCTGGGACGTGTAGGCGCTGGTGCTGACCTTGATTGCGATCGTGTAGGAGCCGTTATCCAGGACTGTCGGGTCGAGGGTGGCGAGTGTTTCCGGCGGCGTGCCGGTGCCCGAGGCCAGCACGATGTCCGTGCCGGTGTTCAGGCGCCGGTAGGTGACCTGCCAGTCGCGGAAGGTCATGCCGGTCGGCGGGGCGAACGTGGCGGTGATCGGCGTCGGAGCGGTGAGGACGGCGCCTTCGGCCGGGCTCACGTTCGTGATCGAGGGCTGCGGCGGCAGGCCGCTCCAGCTCTGGCTGACGGCGTTGGAGAGGATCGGCTGAGCGGCAAGGTAGGCGGTGGCCGCGAGACGATCGTTGCCCGACACGAAGCTCGTGTAGGAGAAATCGACCAGGCCGTTTGCGTCGGTCGTGCCGGTCAGGAAGATGCTGTTGACGCCGTTGACCGAGAACGAGACCGGTAGGCCCGCGATCGGGTTGCCGGCGGCGTCCATCGCGGCGGCGGTGTAGGTGCCGGTCACGCCCTGGTTGAGCGATATGGGGCTCGGCGGCGACAGCGTGAGCGAGCCCATCGCCGGAATTGCCTTGCCGGTGTCGTGGAGCGTGACCGTCAGGACGGCCTGGCCGCCGTGAGACTCGAAGTAGTCGATCTCGAATGGGTAGACGCCCGGCGCAGGGAAGTGGACGGTGAGCTGCTTGGCGGTCGGGCTGCTGTTGGTGTTGTAGGACGCCACCAGATCGTAGGCGGCGAATACGCTCTTGCCCGAGGCCGGCGGGTTGGTCATCGGGCCGCTAACGCGGGTCGCCGCGCCGCCGATACCGAACATCCAGCCGTCGTCGGAATAGAAGTCGAAGTTGTAGTCGCCGGCTTGCGCGATCGTGTAGTTGCCGGTGAAGACGGCGTCGAAGCTGATCATGTCACCGGAGCCGGCCGAGTGGCCGTTGCCCGACGCGACGATCGTGCCGGTGTACTCGCCGGCGATCCCGGTCGTGACGTCGGTGAACGGGCGGGTGTTCTCGTTCACGCCGGACTTGTTGTTCAGGACGGCGCCGGTCGGGGGGTCGAAGTTGATCGAGGGGAAGTCCTGCTCGAAGAGCGGAGTCGAAGCCGGGGTGGCGGTGAAGGTGTTGTCCAGGACGCCGGCGGGATAGAACGTGCCGTGGATCGCGGTCGTGCTGATCTGGGCGATCGGCACCATCCAGATCACACTCGCGGTGTTGGAGCTAAGAAGGCCTTCGATCTCCGCCTGGGCGACGTCCGTGCCTTCGGCCGAACCGGTGATCGTGCCCGTGGCCCTGCCGGCATCGTCGGTGACCAGTTCGATCGTGCGGGCCTCGGGGCCGCTGATGGTGAGGGTGAGGGGGACCGCGGGCGAGGGGTTGCCCGCCGCGTCGGTCGCGCTGATGGTCCAGGTGTGGCTCATGCCCAGGGGGAAGGGGCCGGCGAGTGTGGGTTCGATGGTGAGGTGGGCGACGTTGTAGGCGGGCTTGACGGTGGTGGTGGCACTGGCGCCGATGGGGCCGTAGGGCTTGGCGTTGGCGTCCGTCCAGGTCAGAGTCGCGGTGTCGGTCAGGTCGCCGGCCGGCTGGGTCTTGGGGACCTCGTAAGTGGAGTGGGCCGTGGCGGTCGCACCGGCAGCCAGGGTCGCCGGGACGTCGGTGACGGGGAGGTCTATGTCGGCCGGGAGCGAGTCGGTCAGGGCAGGAGTGGCGGCGGCCGAGCCGGTGTTGGCGATGACGAGGTCGTACGTGGCGGTCTTGCCGGCGTCGACCTGCTCCGGGCCTGTCTTGGCCAGGGTCAGGATCGGCAGATGCTCCGTGGAGGTCACGGGGCCGGCGGTGGCGCTGGGCTGGATCTCGCCGATCTGGGCCGTGGCGGAAGCCGCGAGCGGCTTGGCGTCCAGGGAGTGCAGGCGCGCCAGGTACGCGGCGTCGGTTTCGGCCTCACCCTTCGCGGCTGCGACCGGAAGCGTGTAGCCGACGTTCACGGTCGCGCTGGACCCGGCGGCCAGTGATGCCAGGGCAGGCACCGTCGCGCTGGTCACGGTTCGAGTGGTGCCGTCGGGGAGAGTCAGAACGACGCGCACGTCGGACGCGGCGGCGGAGGGATTGCCGGCGCGGAGGACCTGGCAGAACTCGGTGTTGATGCGAGCGGGCTGGCCATTGCCGCCCTGGTCGCGCGGCGTCGGCTCGGCGTGGAAGCTGTTGCGAATGCGGCTGACCTGGAGCGGATCGAACAGGAACGCCGCCTGGTCGGGGCTGAGCGCCAGCGTGGCGGTGTAATGCCAGGTGGCCGTCGCTCCGGGGGCGAGCTGCGTACCCAGGATCTGATCGGTGGCGGCCGCGTCCGGGTAGGTGACGCCGTCGGCGGCGACTCCGGTCGCGACCAGAGTCATGCCCGTGGCGATAGGGGCCATGTCCACGGGGACATATCCGGGCTGGGCCGCCGAGACGCCGGCAAAGGCGGGCCACTGAGAGTCGTTCTTGCCGTTGTTGTCGCCACCGGCGCCGCAGTGGGCGGTGGTCGTGGTGGAGATGGCGTCCCAGTAGCTCGAGATCGTCGCGGTCGTCGCGTTGGTGTTCCCGGCAGTCAGATCGCCTGTGAGGGTCATGGTGGCGCCGGTGTTGGTCACTGTGGCCGTGTACGCGATCGTGTCGCCCGGGAGCGCGCTCGAGCGGTCGGCGGACAGAGTGAGGCTCAGGTTCTGGCTCACCCCGGCGGTCGCGACGGTCTTGTCCAGATGCAGATTGGCGTTGCCGTTTCCGTTGCCGCCGTTGCCGTTACCCGCGGCTGCCGGTGGAACCGACAGGCTGCTCGTGAGCAGCACCGCAATTGCGCCGGACGTGAGCGCACGGAGCACAAATCGACGAGGTCGCATCTAGCCCTGCAGGCGCAACCAGCGCCCCCTCCATCTCGCCGCCAGTGACGGTGGCGGCAACCTGGGACGTCCTCGCGTCCACCGCCACGGCTCCTACGTCAAACGGATGAGGAGCCGAGCCCGGCTACCCTAGCGGGTATGCAGATCGGATGCAAATAGAACCCAGCGCTGACGCTGCACAGGTGCACGGGCGGTGGTGCATCACGGCAACGCGGCGCTGACGCGGGACACGAACCTTGGTGATGGAATCGGCCCAACAGCCGGGCCCCCGGCAGCCGCGCCGGTTCCAGGAGGTCGATCAACGGGCCATGCGACTGTGCCATAGAAGGGCCGCCGCGTCCGCGGGCGGCGGCGATGTTGTATGATCCGCCGCGCTGGTCAGGAAGCAGGCTCTCCGAGCGGTCAAGTAGCGTTGGGAGAGGCGAATTCGACCAGTTATCCGCTCTGATTGAGCGTGAATCGTGGGGCTATAGCTCAGCTGGGAGAGCGCCTGCATGGCATGCAGCCACCTCTGAGCGGTCAACTTTTGAGCGTGGCGAGAGGGATTTTCGCGAGCGATTCAGGCCCAGTAATCGTCTCTTGTTGAGCGCGAATCGGGCCTTCCCGCCGGACCCGCCGATGGTCGATCCAGGTCGCGAGGGTCGATGGGGATTCCGCGCAAGAGCGTCTGCCTGAAAGGGCGAACGATGCCCGCCATTCGGCCTCCTTCCGGGGATTGAGTGGACCGCAGGACGCAACGAATCCCGGCCAGGCCAGCCTCGCAAGAGCAGCTCGACGCTATTCCGGCAGCCTCTTCCTGGCCCTGGCGACACTGCTCTTCAGGCTCAACTTGGTCATGTACATCCGCTTGGCAGCCTCGGCTCGCGCAAGGCGCTCGTGCTCTGGTAGCGACGGATCAATGCCCTTGAGAAAGCGATCGAGGAACGCCCTCCGAGCGGTCTGTAGGTTGGAGTTGTCGGCGCCATGACTTGCGATCATGGACAGTCCACCAATTCGACCGCGGATCTGACGCTGGACCTCGCTGAAGCCCGGCTCTGTAGCCCGGCGCCGCTCCCCCACCCTAGCGTCCTCCTCGACCCGAAATAACAAACGGCGTTATTCCTGTTATTTCCGCTTGCCGGCGGAGATAGGAGCGGAACAGCGGAAGGGCGAAGTCATAGGTGCCCCGACCATGTCGGTAGATAAGGCCGCGTTCGACCAGTCGGCTGACGAATTCGGCAGCACCGGGTGAGTCGGGAAGCCGAGCCCGGATTGTCGCGAGGTTGACGGCGGCCGTTTCACGCGCCATCGCCAGGAGCACATCGCGCTCCGGCGGAGTCGCGGCGTCGAATCGGTCGTCGAAGAACGCGGTATCGAGCTCGTGGAGTAGGCTCGGCTCGACGCCACGGTAGGCAATGGTCGTGACCTCCGGGGCCGGCACCGCCCGCCAGAGATAGGCGCCGAAGAACTGCAGGAAGTACGGATACCCGCCAGTTGCCTCGACGATCTGGCCCACGACCGATGTCGCGAAACGCCGAGACGTCCGCGACAGCGGAATCGTAAGGGCATCCCAAGCATCCCCGCGTTCGAGGTTCGCCAGCACGACGTGACGGAACATCCGCTCGGCGTAGGTTCGGGCCCTCTTGAGGTTGATTGTCAGGGTCGGTAGTCCGGTGAGGACGACGCGGACCCGTGGCTCACCTGAGCGCTGCACGTTGCCGAGCCCGGCGAGGAGCGATGACAAGGGGTAACGCTCTCTTGAGGGGTCATCGGCAAGGAGGTGGGCTTCGTCGTAGAGCAAGAGCGCGCCAGGGCGCTTCGCGTCCGAGAGGGCTTCGGAGAGCCGAACTAGCGCATCGCGCATTCGATCTGCCGGCGGGCGAGGAGTGAATGGTCCGCGTTGCAGCTCAACTCCCGCGACCGACACCCGAGAGGGTCGCAGCAGGCGTGCGCTTCGAATGACCGATTGCTCGATGGCCCCGACGAGACCGCATCGGCTCCTGAGTGCGTCGACATCTTCCTCGAGCGCATCCGCAAGTAATGCGTCATCGCGATGGCGCTCACCCAGCTCACGTTCGAGTGTCAGCCAACCGGCGGCCTCGGCGCGGGCCGCCGCCGTCTCAACCAGGACGGTCTTGCCTGTTCCGCGCAGGCCGGTGACGGTCCAGTTCGCGTGGATCGGATGGGGGTCGGCGACGAACGCATCGAACTCGGCGAGGGCCTTATCCCTACCCGCCAGATACGCGGGCAGGAAGCCGTTGCCGGGCCGGAAAGGATTGGCCGACTGCTCACTCGCCACCAAAGGACTCCTGAAGTTGGTCGGCCGGGCTTGCGCCCGGCCGACCGGCTGTGCACCAAATGACAACCCGCTCCCGTCAGGCCGCGTCCACTCCAACGCGGAGCCAGCTACGCGGGCGAGCCGCGTTCTGGACGACGTCGAGGTAGACCTCGCTATACGGAGCGCTGCCTGTTTCGCAGACTGCCCAGAGGCAGTTGAGCATCGCGGAGGCGACCATGAGGTTCGTGACGAGTAGTTGGGGACGCTCGGCAGCACGTGCCGCGCATCCTTCGCCGCTTGCCGGACCATCGGTCGCGGTCGCGATCTCGGGATGGATCTCGGAGAGGGTGCCGTCGAGGCTGACGCCGTCGCGCCGGCGGACGAGCTGGACGTTGCCGTCGATCTCGTCGTTGCCGCCGCTGATCAGCGTTGCCTCGGGGAGGCTGGCGATGTGGCGATCGACGAGCGCGCGCGTTCGATGGTTGTCGACCGCGAGAAGAACGACGTCGCCATCTCGGACGACATCGCCGACGTTCGCCTCGTCTAGGTAGAGCGGGACCGATTGGCAGGCGAGACCTGCTTCGCGGACCCACCCGGCGAGGGCCTCGGCCTTGTTGCGGCCTACGGCCGATGCCGGGAACTCCTGGCGAAGCGCGTTGCCGTATTCGAAGACGTCACCGTCGACGAGCACGAGCAGGGCCTCGCGAGAGCTGTGGGTGAGATACCTAACCAATGGCGCCAGTAGCTGTGAGCCTATGCCGCCACAACCGACCAGGACAAAACGACTAGGCATCGAACGCCGCTCCTTCGGTCGTGCCGTACGTCGGCACGAGGTCGGTGCGGAGCCGGTAGCCGAGCTTCTCGGCAACGCTTGCCGCGGCGTCGAGGAGTTCGTCGAGTCGTCGCCGATCTGGCGACGTGACTGGACGCTCGATCTTGCCGGGCAGGAGCGTGAGGGGCTTGTACTTCTTCCACGGCTTGGGCCGTGGCGTCGGAGCCACCTTGACTCTTGCCAGCCATTCGTCGGGCGGCGGCACGATCGCTCGGGGCCGCTCGAGCACCTGGCCCTGGCGGACACCGAAGCGATAGCCGTCGACGACGAGCGCCGCCGACAACGATGGCCTTCGCCGGAGTAGATCGCCGACGACGACGTGGAGCCCGTCGAGGTCCGCCTCATCGTCTTCGTCGGTCGCACTCGCAAACGCCGAGAAGGCGCCGTGCGAGTGGATCGTGCCGACTAGGCGGGACCCGGCCGGCAGGCCCGACGAGTCGAGCTTGTGCCGGACCGAGACCGATGTCGTCGTTTGCGAAGGCACCAGCAGTTCGAAGTGGTCGTCCTGCCACAAGAGCAGCACGAGGGCCTCGGTTTGCTGGCGGTCATAGACCGTCCGGAAGAACCCGACGACCTGGCCCATCAGCTCCGCTGGGAGCTTCGGGAGTCGGTACTCGAGAAATGGCTTGCAAGCCTGCAGATGAGCGACTCGCTCGACCTTTGTCTGACTGAGTCCGAGCAGGCTCTGCTTGCGCAGATACAGCCCGTCTCTCGCGACGACAAAGGCCGGGAGGGCTGTTCCTTCAAGAGCCGGCGAGTCGGCCTCAACGATCGGGAACATCGCGCACCTCCCGTACCTTGTCCGGGATGCGGTAGAGCGCGGCTTCGAGGCGGCGGAACGAACGCCTGTCGTACACAAGTGCGTCGCGCATTCGTCGACCCGACGCTCGAAGTGCCGCGACCGCGATCGTGAGGGCTTGCGTTTCGAGCCGATCCATCGAGGGCTCGTAAGCCGAGTCCACGAGTCGGGGCCCGATCATTTCCCAGAGATCGCGCGGCTCCAGGGCCGGAATTGACCGAAACGCTTCAGGCAGCCGACGCATTGGCGTCGCCTCCTTCGGCTTCCGGAACCGGCGCGGAAACGTCTGGCTCCGGTATCGGTGTCACGACCTCGGACTCGCTGATGTCAGGTTCGGCACCGCCGGAGTCGGGAATGTCCCGCTCGGCTGCGCCGACCATGTAGGCGACGACCTGGCGGATCGTCCGCCAGGTGGGGTCGTATTGAAGGGTCAGTGCCGCGAGCGGGTCACTTCGGCTCCGGGACACCCAACTCCGAAAGCCGCCGGAGAACGGCAGCGGATGGCGGTGGAGGTCCTGGTTGAAGCGACTCGCCCAGAAGGCGCCGATCAAGGCGTCGATTCGCTCGCCGACCGATCGGCCGGACACCCGTACCGATCCGAGGCAGACGACGCCGTCGTCCGACGTGTTCGGTAGGCACGAGTGAGAGAGCTGATCGTCGATCGAGCGGATCGGGCTCGTTCGGAAGAAGTTCGAAAGGGTAACGATCTGGCCGGCCTCGACGCCCACGACGAAGACCACGTACGGAAGCGCGAGCCGGTAGGTGGCCGGCTCGGAGCCTGCACGTTGGGTCGCATGGAACTCGATGACCCGCCGCATCGGCGGCTGCTCGAGGACGTATGCCTCGCGCTCGCCCAGGCGGACGAGGAATCGGGTGTTCGCGGGGAGACGGCCGGTCGAGATCGGCTGGTTTCGGACGACCTCGTCGAGGAGCGCTGATAGCTCGACTTCCCGCTCGACCTTCTCGGTCACGTGGGATACGAGCTCGCCCTCGATCCGAAGGTATGTGCGCAACTGCATGGCGCGAAGACTCCTTTCCTCTGAGAAAGGGCGAGGGCGGGAGGATCGGAATGGATCCGACTCCCGCCCATTGCCCGTCCGACGTGCGTCAGGCCTGCTGGCCCTTCACGCCGGCGCTCTTGAGGAACTCGATCTCGTCGCCCGGGCGGACGACGTATTCGTCGTCAACCCGACCGCCGTTGACGGTCACCGATGCATCGCGGGGGATGTTCAGGACCTGCTCGAGGACCGTGTACACCATCGTGATGCGCCTGCCCGCCAGATCGAGCTCGAGATCGTTCACGCCGTAGACGACGCGCGTCGCGGATGCGTCGCGGGTGGTCTCTGTTGCCGTCGTTTCCACGATGTATCTCCTTGTCAGTTCGACTGTTGCCGAATGGGTCGGAGGACCGGGGGAACGACGGCCAGTCACGCACTGGCCACAAAAGCGCGATCGCATCGAGCGATCGGCCCCGGTCCTGTGCGCGGGTAGCGGTTAGGTGGACTCCCTTCCGGGCATCCCTCCTTTCGAAAGGTGAGGTGAGCGGATCGGAGTTCGGGGTCGAACGGCTGATGGATCGCTGCGTCGAGCGACCGAGCGGACCACCCCCAGATGCGAGGGCGGTCGTCCGATCGTTCGGCACGGAGCATGTCCGTTCACCGTTCGACCGGTCGTCCGGTCGGCTCGCCTCAAAGGCTTGTGGCCGCGCAGTCGCTCGTGGGAAACGTGCGATTGGCAGCGCTATGCGGGTTGTTAAGGTGCGAGATCGCCGAGGACCCGAAAGGGAACCGGCGCCGGCGCTCGATGCGGCGGATGCCGCGGGAGCTCGCGTCGGGAAGCTCCGAGAAGTGGAGGCGACCGGTCTCTACCGGGGAAAGCATTCCGGGTTCTGGGCCGGCCGCCGACATCGACGATAGGCGCGCCTCATGTCACTGTCAAGCCTATTGCGTACGTGAGTGTGTACCAGAACGCAAATTCGCCGGGATCTGTGAGTACCCCCAGAGACGGGAGAGCAGCGCTCCCTTGGCCTTGGCTGCGTGACTTCATCGAGGACGGCCTAGCAGATCTCCCTAACAGCACCACCGACTATGGCAGCGTGCCGAGTCCTCAGGGCGCCAGGGCACCATCGTCAATCTCGCCGCCTCCGGTCGCCAGCAGTTGGAGCCACGCGCGGGAGCCGACGGGCGCAGGCAGCCAGCGATGAGGCGGCTTCAGTAGCGACCCGATCGAAGCCGACGGACGATTCGGACCGAGCGGCCGGAGCATGGCGTCCAGCGAATCGCGGGCGAGGTCGGCGTGCGTCACGACCCAGCTGCGCTCGCCGAGGTTCACGGCAGCCGCCTGCCGGACCATCCAGTCGGCCCGGGGCGACCCCGGGACCACAACGATGAGGTGCCAGGAGGGCCGGCGTGACAGCGGTCGCCGATAGGCTGCGAGCTTGGCCCGGATCATCCGCATGTGTTCGGTCCCTTCGTCGATCTCGAGCGCAAGGACGGCCGATCCTGCGTCGGTCGTGACGACGGCGATGCTGTCGGGTCTGACGAACCGGCTGAGAACATCGCCTGTCATCGAGTCGGGGAACCAGAGCTGGACCGGCGCATGCTCGCGGTCATCGCTCCGGTTGAGAGCGCAGATGGCCCTCGCGGTATCGATGCTGTGGCGCACATACGAGGCCGGAGCTGTCACTCGTCTGGTGCCGAGACGCTGGTGACCGAGTGGGCTCAGGCGGTATGCCTGCTCAGCACGACCTGGCGTCTGTCGGGACAGGGGTGTTCGCTCGAGCAGGCCTGCGCGGTACAGGCGGAACACGTACTCCTGCGAGCGGCGGAGGTCTGCATATACGAACTGTCCGGGCTCCGCGGCCGTGAGGGTACCGTGGCGGGCGAGGAGTCGAAGCAGGGCTCGATCGGCGATTGGAAGCAGGTCTGGATCCAGATCTATGGCGCTGCCGGGCTCGATCATTCGGAAGGCAGCGCCTATGTAGGGTCTTCCGCTCACCGAAGGCGCCAATTCGTGCTTGATTCAGGCGATTCGGGCCGGCAATTGGCGCGTAGCCAGGCGCGTAGCCAGACGCGTAGCCAGACGCGGATCTCCCGCTTCACTACCCGTCCCCCTTGTGTTGGGACTCTGGCTGTTCGTTGGCCGCTTCCGAGGACGAGGCTGAGGTTTCCGCCGTATCGGTCTCTTTGGCCTTCTTATCTTCTTCCGCTGGCTCGTTTCCGCCGGCGCGTCCAAAGACTTCGTCCTCAACTGCCTCCAGCGACTTTGGAGCGTCCCGTTCGTCGCTTGCGGCGATGAGAGCCGCAAGGCGCTCGGGATCGGCGGGTCCGGGCATCGAAACCCGCCCGCCGCGAACCAGTGGGGTGCCATCGGAGCCGCGCGTCCGGACGACGACGTCGAACCGGCGCATTGCGAGGAGCTCCTCGGGGCCGACCGGCGCGAACAGCCGGCCGAGGTCGCGGACGTCGTCGGTGCCGGGCTCCAGGAGCGCGACCGAGGCAACGTTGGTGCGAACAGCGCCGGCCAGGCGGTCGCCGAGGGCGGACATGGACTGGGCAGCCAGGGCGATATGTAGGCCGAACTTACGGCCCTCGGCGAGGATCGACTCCATCGCCTGCGTGTGGAACCGCTGAGCTTCATCGACGACGAGCAGATGCGGCCGCCGCTCCGAGGCGAGCCTGCCCTGTCTGCCGACGGCGTCGATCGCGAAACGGCTGACGAGCATCGCGCCGAACAGCGCGGCGTTGTCGCCGCCGACGGCCGAGAGATCGACGACCAGCACGTCGCCTGCGTCCATGACCATCCGCGGCGAGATAGTGGAGTCGCCCTGACCGACGATCATGCGGATCGAGCCATAGGAGACAAAGGCGCCGAGCTTGTTGAGCACGGCCTTGATCGATGGGTCGCGCTCCCGCTCTCTGGGGCCAGGCCATTCATCACGCCAGAAGGCCAACTCCATTGGGTCGGTCAGCTGCTTCGTGTAGCGCTCCCGGGCACGATCGTTGGTGAGGATCCGAACTAGCTCGAGGATCGTCTGCTGGTGTGGATCGGCGAAGGCGGCGAACAGCGCGTGACGCAAGTAGTGCTGCATCTTTGGCCCGCAGAACCGAGGCCACAGGTCGGCCAGGAGCTGCACGAACTCCGACGCCACGAGCTGCGCGTCGTCGTCGCCGCGGCGCTCCAGGAAGTTGAAGCCGCGTGGATGGAGGCGATCGGCCAGCCGCAGCACATGGACTGTGGGCCCTTCATCCGGCAGGCGACCGAGGATGTCCTTGGTCAGGTCGCCATGGGGATCGATGACCGTCACACCAACGCCAGAGCGGGCGCAGCCCAGCACGAGGTTGAGCAGGAGTGTGGTCTTGCCCGAACCGGTCGCGCCAAAGACCGCGAGGTGGCGGGCGAGAGTGTCGGTGGATAGGACCAGCGGACCGCGCCGGGCGTCCGCTATCGCGATCCCCGAAGCGACCTCTGACTGGCGACGCGAACCGGGCAGCGATCGTTCGCGATCGAGCGCCAACTCGTCAAAGCGCCGGTCGGGCAGCGCCCACAAGGCGCCGAGAAGCTCGGGGTCCGCCGACAGCGCGGACGATCCGGACTTCGAGCCTTCGCGGACGGTCCACACGAGCGACTGCGGCCCGGACCGGAGGGCGTCGGTTGCTCCGACGAGCTTCCACAGAAGCGCAGCCCCGGCGGCCGAATTCACGCCGGAGGCCTCCAGGGCAATGGTCGCGCTGTACATGCCGGTCGATTGATCGGTCGAGCGCGCCGGCGCTGGTTTCGATGGCCGTGTATCGGCCGTCTCTCGGAAGAGGAGCGCATCGATGATCGTCGAGACCAGGAACCCGCCGATCGACCGCCCGATGCCCTCTTCGTCGGGATCGTTTGCCGCACCGGGCATCAGCCGGATCCGAAGCACTACCTGCACGCCGGTGCCGGCCTGATCGAGTGCCACCGCCAGACGCAGCGGCACCGACGAGGCGCTCATCGCGTCAGGACGAAGAGAACGAGTCGCGGCGCGGGCGAGTCGCGCGGTCGCGACGGCGGATGGAACCGGGTCGTCGAGAGCAAGCTCCTCGAGCTCGCAGCGTCCGAGCACCGAACGGACGGCCATCTCTACCGAAGCGACGACCTGCGCGGGACAGTCGATCTGCCAATGCATAGAGCCGCCGCGCCAGGCCAGGCGCAGCTCGATCGGCGGCCAGCCGACGCGGAACCGGTCGACGCCGCGGCGCTGCCCGGGGTGGAGGGCACGGATCAACTCGGCCGTTGCGTCGGCGTCAAGCTCGACGTTCGCCGGCAGGATGACCTCTAGGCGGACGAGTTCGCGCCGGACGGCCCGCTCGTATCCGCCCTGGCGAACTCCGGTGGCCAATGGCGGCACGACCGACAGGCCGGCTAGAACGAACAGGAACGCGCCGCCCATGATGGCAAGCAGGAGCGGCGGAATCGGAAACGGTACGGCCATGGTTGTTCATCCTTTCGGCGGCAGGACCGTGAGTGGGTCGACCGGAACCCCGGCCTCGTAGATGGCAAAGTGCAGGTGAGGTCCGGTCGTGACCCCGGTCATGCCCACGTCACCAACGACCTCCCCCGTGACGACGACGTCGCCGACCTTGACCGCGGGCGGATCCTCCAGATGGCCGTAGAGCGAGATGACGTTGGGCAGGTGCTCGATCTCCACGACGACGGCGCCGCTCGAGTTCCGCCCGGCGAAGATGACCTTCCCGGCCGCAACAGCCCGGACCGGTGTGCCGATCGGGTCGGCGATGTCGATGCCCGGATGGAAGTGCGGGTAGTACTTGCCCTGGTAGACCAGAGGTCCCTCGAGCGTGAGCGAGGTAGGTCCGAAGCCCTGGGTGATCTTTCCATCGAGCGGCCATACGACCTCGACCGCCACGGCATAGCGGTTTGCCCAGGTCATGACCTCGTCGGGGTATGCCGGGTTCGGGTTGTAGGCCAGAAGCGCCTTCTGCCAGTTGCCGGGAGCGCCGTCATGCGCTAGGAGCGCCGCGGCCGCGGGTATGGCGTCCGCCGGGTCGCAGATGTTCGGGTTGGCGATGCCGGCAAGTCGGGCCGCCTCGACGAACGTGGCCGGCTCGAACTGCATCGGCCCGCGGGCGCCGGCGTAGTTCGGACTGCAGTCCGCGTCGAGACTACCGTGGTGGGTCTCGATGTAACCGATCCCCGCGAGGATCTGCCATTGCAGCCCGAAGCGCTGACCCGCCTGCTCGTAGAGGACGAGATACGCAGGCGGGATCCCGCTGATTGACGCCGGCGCCGGGACCACCTGCTCGGCGGCGATGGCGCAGGAGCCCGCGAGGATGCCGACCCCGCCGCACAGGATGATGAATGCGATCAGCGGCCCGGCGCACCCGACCAGGCAGCCGAGGCCAAGCCGGCCGGTCACGGTGGATCGGCAGGCGCGCCCCTCTGGCGTTCTTCGTCGAGAAGGTCCGAGGGCCGGCTTGTGAGCGCGGCGTATTCGCGGCGGCTTACGACCGCCTCATAGGCGACGTGGCTTCGCCCGACGAACAGCAGACCCTCGCCCGGGCGGGCATGGATGAGCGAGCGGCGTTCCGCGGGTGTCAGATCGAAGTAGCGGGCGAGCGCGTCGGCGCCCTCGGGCGTCTGGCCGAGCAGGATCCGGATGTCGCACTGCTTGACGATCGGCTCGCCATAGTCGGAGCGCAGGAACTCGACTATGTCCTGGGTCGCGAGCTGTAACCCTGCGTGATAGTGGCGGGCGGACCGCGCGAGTTCCTCGATGAAGGCCGCACCCGCGGGCTGGCGCATCACCTTCCAGGCCTCGTCGACGACGACGAGCTTGCGGGCGAGATCGATCCGGACCGCGTCCCAGAGCATCGCCAGCGCGGCAAGCTGGGCGACCGATCGAACCTCCGGATCGCCAAGAGACGCAAGCCCGACAACCACGAGCTGCTGATCGCGCAGGGACGGCGCACGTCCCGCGAAGACCAGGGCTAGCGAGCCGACCGCCCAACGCTCCAGGCGGGTCGCAATCGATGCGCCTCCGGGCGTCGCCCGAAGTACTTCGAGCAAGCCCTCGAGCGTCGGCGGCACTTCGTCGTGGGTGGCCGGATCTGCCGTGATCCCGACTAGTTCGTACACGCGTCGAAGAGCGATATCGAGAACCGGTCGTTCATCGCGCGAGAGGTTGCCGACCATGGCCGCAACCAGCGACACCAGGATCTGGAGCTTGGCCGTCAGCGCGCCCGCGGTTCGCGAGCCCGTGAGGGCCAGGGGGTTGAGCCCGGCCTCACCGGATCCGGGCTCGATGTAGAGGCCGCCAAGCTCGGCTGTCAGGCGGCGATAGTCCCCGAGCGGATCGACCGCGAGGACCCGAATTCCCTGAAGCATGCAGCGGACGATCTCGGCGCCTGTGGCCATCGTCTTGCCCGTTCCGGTCTGCCCAAGGACGATGGCGTTGTGCGAGGGCCGGGCGAAGCGGTCGAGGACGATTGGCGCGCCGGTCGTTCGGGCCCGGCCATACAGATGGCCCGAGGGCTCATATAGATCGCCCGCGACGTGGAGAAGGCTCGCGGCCAGGCTCGCGCTATCGAGGTTGCGCTCGGCAATGGGCGCCGGGTTCGAACCCGGGACGACGCTGTGCCAGGCGTCGGCAAGCTGGAAGGTCGACACCTCAGGCTCAAAGCCGAGGCTGCGCATCTCCAGACGCAGCATGTCCAGGCGCTCGGCGAGGGTCGCAAGATCGGGAGCCCGCACCAGCAGGATCGTGTCGACGAGGTATACGCGGCCGGCTCCCGCGTGGACGGTCCGGCGTCCGCTCGTGCTCGTTTGGAGGACGCGTTCGCGCTCGACGTCGCTGAGCTCGCCCCGCTCGGAAGCGAGACGCTCGGCAGCCCGCACCTGGCGCAGACGCACCGTCAGGAAGCTCATTGCCTCGGCTCTTGACAGCGGCCGCACCCGCATCGAGATCGCGTCGACACCGGACAGTGCGAGCACCGGGGCAGTCCAGCCGGGCTCGATCTGGGCCGGCCAGCGCCGACCGAGCGCGAGGAGCGTTAGCGCCTCCGGGCCCTCGACGACATTGGCGCCGATGTGGAACTCCGAGCCCTCGCCCGCGAGCAGAGATGCCGCTTGGCCGAGTTCGTCCTCGGTGACTGCGCGCAGCCGGATCCCGTGCTCTTCGGCCGTGCGGCGCACGAGCTCAGCGACTCTTGCGACCGTCGTCTCGCTGACGCCCGAAAGGACGATCAGGCATCGCCGCGGCGGACGAGCGAGCTTCGCCGCCAGGTCGCGATACAGGCCTGCGTAGGCCGTCAGGAACTTACGCGGCGCGCCTGGGACTGGAGAGAGCCAGTCAAGGTGTTCAGATGGACTCCGCTCGATCGGCACCGACAGGATCTGGAACGGTCCGGGGATCGAGTCGTACAGCTCGCGTGTCGCCGCTATCGCCGCGTCCCGCTCGTCCGACCGCAGGAGATCGAGGTTGACCGGCGGGATCTCGAAGGCCCGAAGGAAGTCCGTATGTTGTGACCGTTGCTCGGGGGCTCGGCGCTTGAACATGGCCAGTAGCGTGCCGGAACTGCACATGCTGAGTCAAGGGGTTTGCGTACCAGTGTGCGTACCGCGTAGCGCCCGGCGGGACGCCAGCAACGCCTGTCTAGGGACCGACAATATCTGTGACGCTGGCTGACCTGACAGCGGCCACGAAAACTGCACAACCGCGGCCATCATGATCGCGAAGCTGGCTGCGCCATGCGCCGGACGAGGTCTTCGGCCGAGGCTGCCGATGGCGACGACTCTTCAGGCAGACAGTGCAAGTTCGGTCGGTCATGGCCAGCTTGTCCTGCGACAATCAAGGGCATGGATCAGGGGTGGGCTATAGTTCTCGCGGCAGTAGGCGCTGCGTTAGCTGGACTGTTCGGAGTGCTGCTTGGCGGAAAGATCAGCGCCAATACGGCGCGGGATACGGCCAAGACCGCGGCTGACGCTGCCCGAGAGTCCGCCAGGGTGTCAGCGGAGGCGGCGCTGGAAGCGGCGCGGGCCGTCCAGGCCGAGGCCCAATCCGACCGCGAGGATGCTCGGCAGGCGCGGTTCGCGGACCGTATTAGGGAACTGGCGGTCAGCCTTTCGCATGGCGCCGATGCCGCAATCCTGGGGGTTCAGAACGAAGTTGGCGAGCGCCAGGTGGGCTACATAAGCACCACCGTGTCCGTAAAGGTTGACCCCGGCTGGGACCGATGGATACGCGAGTTGCACCTGGTCAGCCGCCGTTCGGAAACGCGCGATGCGACCGACCGGCTGGACACCGCCGTCGGGCAAGTGCTTGGGTTTGCGGTTCAGGGACGCCCCGGCGGGGCCGTTACGATCCGCATTCCAACCGATGGATGGGATGAAGCGGAACACGAGTGCCGTGACGCGCTGGACGCGTTTGAATCCGCAGTTCAGGCGGAACTCGGCGTCGATCACGACACGGCATCCCCCCGTACATGAGCAAGCGCGGGAAGCTGGTCGCGATCCTGGTGGCCGTCGTGGCGGCCGTGGTCGGCTTCGCAGTAGCCTCACTTGTGGGCGTGCGAGTCACCGATCCGGCAGTTCAGGGCGCCGTCGTTGGGGCGGTGGCAGGTGTTGGCGGTGGTGTTCTCGGGGCGGCCATCGGCGCGTGGGGAGTCCTGACCGTGGCTCGGCTGAACAGCGACGAGGCCCGTAGGTTCCGGTTCTCGGATCGGACGCGCCAGCTAGCCGTTGCCATAGAGGATTCGGTACGTCGGCTGGCCGTGCAGGTTAGGCAGCAGATGGAAGTTCGGCACCGGGTCGCCAACCTCACACACGAGCGGCTTCCTGACATCGAGGGCCTGGACGATCTGGCAAGCGCAATGCTTGAACTCGACCTCGTGACGAACGGGCGGGACGCAGCCCTGGCTGGACGAGCCCTCGCCCGGAAAGCCAGTTGGCTCGTTCGCCACTACGCTGCCCGAATCCCGGAGGACTTCACCCAGGATGGGCACGTTCATCCATTGTCGCCCGATCTGATCCAGACCTGGAACGCCGACCTCGACAGCCTGAACCAGCTCCTGCTGGTCTTCTCGGAAGCGATCCGCCGTGACCTCGGTCTCGACCCGATCCATTCGACTTCCGCCACCGTGGCTGACGACTCGGCCACTCAGGACTGACGAGGGACCCAGATGGACCCGAATGACATTCGCACACAGGTGGCTCTAATCGCCGGAGGCGCCGCCATTGCCGGCGCCCTGGTCGGAGCCCTAGGGGCGTGGATCGTCGCCCGCGGCAACCGAGTCGATGCTGCACAGGCTCGCCGCGAAGCCCGCCGCGAGGCCCGCCAGGTGGCAATGCTCGACCAGCGGCAAGCGTGCATCAACGACTTCCTGGTAACCGCGACGCGAGCGAGGGGCGCCATGGAAAACCTGCCCTACGCCGTGAAGTTCCGCAAGACATTGCCCGAGATAGACCTCGGCCCCCTTCAAGAAGCATTCGCCACGCTGGACCTGATGGCGCCCGATGTGGCCAAGGTCGCGGGCAATAACGTCGTGGCAGCACTCCGAAACTGCCTCGCCCGGACGGCGGATTTGGGCAACGCGGTGGCGGCAGCCGGAGGACACGATGTCGAGCCGCGAGTGTCGAAGGCAGCGGACGCTGCGATCACCGAGGTTCAGGAGGCGCTGGCTTTGTTCCGGCAGGAGGCCGGCCGACACCTCGGGGTCCTCGAGTACGCGGCGCCAGATGGCGGGGATGGCAGGGCGGCTCCTGTTGCGCCGACACCCTGATAACTCATCCCTGCCCGCTGTACCCTGGATTTGTTGGCAAGTGAAGACGAGGGGGTGGTCGTGGATCCAGCCATCTACGCGGGAGCTGCCAAGGCCCTGGGGGTCACGAACCTGACGCCGTTGGGACCAGGTGGCCAGAAGATGGTCGCCGTGGCAGACGGCCCGAACGGCCGGACCATCGTCAAGATCGTCGAGCTCGTCCCCCCGTATGCAGCACTGGCGCTTGAGCGTGCTCGGCGCGAGGTAGGCGTGCTGGCATCCATCAACCATCCGAATGTCGTCCAGCTCGAGAGCGGCCTGGTTGAGCTGGGCACTCCCCCGAATGCAGTCTGCTGGCTCGAAGAATGCCTGGATGGGAGTGATTTGGAGGCTCGCCGCGGACCCAGCCATCCGTGGTCGGACGTGGCAGGCATGGCAACTGACGTCGCCGCCGGCCTCACCGCCTTCCATGACGCAGGCGCTGTCCACCGGGACTTGAGTCCGAGAAACATTCGATGCCTGGCAAGCGGTGGCCACAAGCTGATGGACCCTGGCATCGCCAGATTGCTCGCCGAAACAACGATTACTGGCTCGGTCGATCCCGGTTCTTTGGGTTACATGTCACCGGAGCATGTGTCGCCGGCGGCTCGACCCACTTTCGCATCGGACGTGTTCGGCCTTGGCATCCTGATGTACGAGCAGCTGACAGGGCAGTGCCCGATCCCATTTCTCGGCGACCGAGTCGACTATGCACGCCGGCTCCAGACCGAGCAGTCGGCCTCTGTGGCTCTTCAGCGACCCGATCTGTCGCCAGCGCAGGCTCAGTTCGTTGACACCTGTCTTCAGCGGCAACTTGCTAGGCGATACCTCGACGCCCACGAGGCTTACGATGCGCTGGTGGCGCTGTGAGCGGGCTCGCGCTGCAAGATAGCGGCAGGGGCGGCAAGGCCGGGTGGATGGTCGGTGTCGTTCAGAGGGCCGAGGCTGCCGGTGTGATCCTGTCTCCCTTCATGACACCGAAGATGTCCCGGCCAAGAGCGAAGTCTGCCGCGGAGGTCATGGAGGATGTCGTCGATGCGGGCGGGACCGTCATGTTCGATCCGACCACGAACGCCGCGCTCTTGCCCACCACGAATGCCTGGTCTCTCTATGACACCTGGGATCTCTGGAGCGGCAGACGTGGGGACATCAGCAGCGAACTTCTATGGAAAGACCACATCGTTAGAGCCCTAGATGCGCAGGTTGCGCTCGGCGTCACGCCTCTCGCTCCAACACTTGACCTTGACAGTTCGGTCGGTCCGAAGGCCGACATGAGCCTGGACTTCGCCGCCTTTGCGCGCTCCCAGCACGAGGCAGTGGCTTTGTCAATCGTCGGCAGCAGTTCCTTCTGGGCGCAGGGGCGGCTGCTGGACGACTATGTTGGCCAGATCGCACAACTGCGCCCGACAGGGGTGTCTCTGTCGGTGCGAAGGGCGGACCTAACCTACCCTCCAGACGCGGTCCGCGATGAGATTGCCGGCCTGTGCCGATCCGTCTATTCGTTGAGCAGGAGGGTCTCGGTCACCGTCCAGTTCTCGGACTACTTCGGTTTGCCGGCTCTCGCGGCAGGAGCATCGTGTATCGGAACCGGATGGGACCTGCGCCAACGTCTGCTCGCGCCGCCGGCATATCGCATCAACACGACGACCATGAGGGCGTCCAAGCGGATTACGCATGGCGGGCTTTACGGAGTGCTCAAGCGCCCTGAGGCCGAACGCCTTCTGCGAGCCAATAGGGCGGCTTCTACGAGGTTGGTACCTGGGGTTCTGCCAGCCGATGGGAATGCCCTGTGGGAGCACCACATTCAGGTGCTCGCTTCGACCGCTGCCCTCCTCTTGGCGCAGCCGGATGCGCAAAGCAGGTCGTTGTGGTTACGGAGCCAGTATGCGGCCGCACTCACCGAGTTCGCTCAGGTCGAGCGGCAAGCTGGCCGAATAGAGGCTGACTCCACCAAGTGGCTCCTCGCCGTGTCCAACGGGCTCGACGATTTCATGACCGCCGAGGGCTGGTAGCTCAGGGCATTGCGGCGACCACATACTCCGAGGCCCAGAGGCGCGTCTGGGGGAGGAGCCGTTGGCGTTCTGGCCGCCGCTGCCAGATCCCATCGGCGATAACACCGAGCCGAAGATCGGCGGCCATTGCGAGGGCACGAGACGGGTCGCGCGGCAATCGCCCCGCGGCAAGAGTCGCCTCGTCGGCCCATGTCGCATACGTGGCTGCCTGGAGGAAGCCCTTCTTCCAGTCAGTCACCTTCGCTTCGTATGCCGAAAGGTAGCCAAGCGGCTGAAGGCCGCGAGGTCGGACGAAGCACCCCGAGGGCAGGCGCGCCACGGCACCAACGCGCCTGAGCTGCTCAATCCTGGTAGACAGATGTCGCTCATGCCACCCGAGTCTGAGCGCGACCGTCGATAGGGCGCGAGGCTTATGCACCGCGAGCGAGGCGACGATCGCGGCATCGAGCTGGTTGAGGAGGGGCGGGATGCCCAAGGCCAAGCGATCAGCAAGGACTTCGTCGTCCGTCTCGAGAACAGCCAGGTCAGCAACTCCGTAGGGTCCACGGAGTTCCGAGAACAGGATTATCCGCCGATCCTTGCGCGAGATAGCCAGCGCCGCTGCGTGAATGCCAGGCAGGAGCAGGCACTCGTTGGTGGGAGCAAACGGCCGCCCAATCGGGAGCTTGGCGGGCAGCAGGAAAGCTCCCGAGTCACCGATGACGAAGGCCGCATCCACGAGCTGACACCTCCCTAGACACGTTCGGGGGCGTACCCAACCAGGGGATCCACGCCCTTTGGCCAATCGACCCGCTCTCCGAGTCGAGGCCAGACGTCGCCCCAAGACAACCCGTATGCGGCACCTGCTGGCGATGCTAACGCCTTGGGCGAGGGATTATCAAGCCGATTTGCTGATGGCGAGACAGCCGGTGGTCGGTCCTACTGACCGCGCTGTTGTGCCAGATGCTCGAAGGCTGCACTCAGCGACCCACCGAACTCGGCCAGCCAGGCCGGCGGCGAAGCGGCCTTGAACCGGAGCCAGATCGTGTCGGTGCCGGCTTGGCCTCCATGCTGGTGGCTTAGCCCGAGTCGGAACGGTAGTTCCCGCAAGACGGCTTTCGGCACGACCCAGCAGCTGGCTTCCAAAGGCGACAGACCGAGGAGCAGCGCGACGTCGTATCGTTGGTTCCTGATCTGCTGGAACACGTAGTCGCCGTTTTCCCACAGCGTCGAGAACTTGATCTCGACTCTCCGGCCCGCAATGACTCGGTCCGCGTCAGAGTCGCCGGTTCTCGTTACGTCGAGCCCCTTGGCCGCGCACCACCCGGCAACGAGCTGCTCGCCAATGGACCCTATCTGGCGGGACGGCCTGGTCTTGATCCAGGCGAATGGACTGCCAGCCCACGGGTCGTTCTCAGGCTTGATGTAGTCGGACATCAACGTCGCCGAGATCGCCGCCAGAAGCCCGAGATCGGGGTCGGCGAGCGGTAGGGAAGGAGGAATGACGGTCATTGCCCTGGCTCGACAAACAGGGTTGACTGGACATCCGCTGCGACAGGGTCACAACCGCGGTACTCGATGCCTTCCAGCCCCTTGAAGCGTTCCGCCATGACTCGTGCGGCCTCGGGATTGCTGTCCACCATGAGGAAGCGGCGTCCCAGCTCGTGCGCTACGGCCCCGGTCGTCCCGCTGCCGGCGAAGAAGTCGGCCACCAGTCCGCCCGGCGGGCATGACGCTTGCACAACGCGGCGAAGGATGCCGAGTGGTTTCTGGTTGGGGTAGCCGGTGCGCTCCTTGCCAGCCGTGGGAACAATCGTGTGCCACCACGTGTCCGTGGGCAGCTTCCCTCGGTCGGCCTTGTCCGGGCCGACCAGGCCAGGCGCCATATACGGGATCCGCTCGACCGCCTCCGCGTCGAAGTAATACGTCTCCGGATCGCGAACGTAGACGAGGATGTTGTCGTGCTTCGGCGGCCACTTCTTCGTCGTTCGGGCACCGTAGTCGTACGCCCAGATGACCTCGTTGAGAAAGCAGTCGCGGCCGAAGATGTGGTCCAGCAATACCTTGCAGTAGTGGACCTCGCGGTAGTCGATGTGGAAGTACAAGGAACCGCTCGGCCGGAGCAACCGCTTCATCTCCTCGAACCGAGGCTCCAGAAACGTCAGATAGTCGTCGTGAATATCGAGGTAGCTCGTACTACCGAGCTTGACCGTTCTATAACGTCGCCCCTGGAACCCGGTGCGGTCGCCGTCCTGGTCGGCGACAGTCTGCATCCGTGTGAGCGTCTGGGCTTTGCCCGTGTTGAACGGCGGGTCGATGTAGATCAGGTCGATCGACTCGCTTGGTAGCGAGCGCATTACCTCGAGGTTGTCCGCGAGCACTACCTCGCCGCGTGCACTGGAAACTGCGCGTTCATCTTGCATCGACCCGAGCTTAACATCCGTCGGTGGGCCTGGTTCAGCCGATCGGCATTGACTCACGTGATCTTGGCTCGGCCGCCGCACCTCAGACCGCCGCCCCTCTCGATTGGCGCCAGCGTCCTGACTTGTGTCGACCTTCTATTCAGGATCCCGCTGACGCCAGCGCGGATCGGCTAGCGCCGCCTCGACTTCCATTCCGCTTAAGCGCGATGCCCGTCGATAGGGCGCCAACTCGGCCTCGAACCTGTCCAAGTCCTGGCGGAGCCCTGCGGGCCAGACGGGATAGTCGCCAAGGAGGTCGAAGGCCCGCTTCATGCGACGAGCGTCCTCGCCCTCGCCCTGCATCACTCTGTACATGGAGTCATTGAGTCCGTCCGTTCCTTGCCCCAAACAGACCAGGTAGCGTCCCAACTCAAAGCGCAGGCGCCGGGCGGCGGAACCTCGTCTCCGGCTGGCGGACGCCTGCCGGATCTCTCTCATGCGGATGGTTGCGTCATGGACTTGATCTGTCGCAAGCCGACGCGCGGACTCGAGGGCTTTCACTCGCCGTTCTGGATCGACAGGAGATCCATCCCAGGAACGCACCAAGGCTTCGAGCGTTCCGTAGTCGTTGACCGGCTGCTGTACCTCGCCTCCAATCCAGAACGCCTCACTCCTTCGGTACCCTTCCTCCGCCGCGGTTCCGATGACCAACGGGCTTGAGAGCGGATCCCGGTCAAGGCGATTGGCGATCTGGCTTGCGACGTCGTCGGACAGTGACATCGGGCGCAAGGCTGGGTCGTCAGCCAGCAACTCGGGACTCGTCGTAAGACGCAGAGGCTGGCGCGCGACGCCGTCCACAGTGAGGCCCTCGACGGTGGTTACGCCGTCCTGAGTTGCCAGACGGAGGCCAGGAACGAGGTTCCCACCTGTGGATCGCAGGAGCTGGTCCATGAAGGCCCGCGTGATCCCAGGTCTCGCTTTGGGTTCGTCGACCGCATCCGCCTCCATGTAGGTCTGGTTTGCGAGCGTATCCTGGCCGGCCTGGTTAGCGGCCTCCTCCAAGGCCACCAGATCGACCGCTTCCTGCTGCAGCAGCATCCGCCGGGCTCGCGCAAGAACTGGCTGCATGGGTCCGACGAAGTGCTCAAAGAGACCACAGCGCGCGCGGAGCACGCGGTAGACATCGTCGTCGACGCTGTCGCGCAGGAAGAGGTTGACGACCCGCACGACCGGAAGCTTCTGACCGATGCGGTCAATCCTTCCGATTCGCTGCTCAATGCGAGCAGGGTTCCAGGGCAGGTCGTAGTTGATGAGCGCACTCGCGGCCTGGAGGTTGAGGCCCTCGCTCGCGGCATCAGTGCAAAGAAGCACGCCGATTCGGCTGGCGGTCAGTGCGTCCGTGATCGCCGTCTTGGAGACGCTAACCCAGCTTTGGTCGCGTCGCAGAGAGCCGCCTTTGCCCGAATAGCAAGCAAGTCGTTCGCCGTAGACCGGCTCCAGGAGATCCCGCAGGTAATCCATCGTGTCGGTGTAGCCCGTGAACACCAGTGCGGCACGCCCGTCGTCTGTGATTCGTCGCAGCTCCCGGACAAACCGATCGAACTTGGAGTCGGTCGCGAGTGCCCGGACGCGAACGAGGAGGCTGTCAACTTCGACGATCTCTGCCTCCGCGCCCTCGCGAGTCTGGGGCAGTCCGGCCGGAATCCGGCCGAGCTCCTCGTCGATGTCATCTAGGTCCGCAATGCTGAACTCATCCTCATCGTCGAACCACGTGTTGGCCGCCTCTTGGCGCACGACGCGTCTGAGTTGTTCACGACGTCGAACGAGACTTCTTTCCAGGGCCTTTGGGCTCGACGCGGCGCGACGCCGGTAGATGGTCATCACGAAGCCCTTGCCGGGCCGTTCTTCCTCGAGCAGCTCATAGCGTCTGTCGATGTAGTCGTCGACTGCCTCATACGCGGCTCGTTCCGCAGGGTCGTCAAGGTCGAAGCGCCCGTCCTCGATCAGGCGTTGCGGAGGAGGGCTGGCCAGCATCCCTCGGTCGTAGTACGCGCGGAGGGTTGATCGGGTGTTTCGGTGCATTCGCCTGGCCAGCGGAGATCCGCGTCGCATCCACGCCGCGAGGCGCTCTTGGTCGGACGGTGCTGGAAAAGCGAGGACGTCGGCGACGTCAACCGACGAGGCAAGTCCGGCGACGACGTTCTTGATCGGCGGAAACGCCGGGTCGAGGCGGATGATCTCGGCAGCCTCGCGAGCCTCATCATCGGTCACTACGCCAGTGGAGACGTGAGCCGCGGCGTCGTAGAACGTCCGTATCTCTCGAAACTCAGCGAGCCACGGTTCTCCCTCGCCGAGCACATCTAGAAGGTCCCAGGGCTCCCACGGTTGTGTCTGCATCGGCGTGGCCGACAACAGAAGCACGCTGCGAGCCGCGCCCGACGCGCTCAACTCTCGCAATAGCCCAAGGAGCAGGTTTGGACTGTTGAACTCCCGCTCCTCAGCCTTGGCCCTGCGTGCGGCGTGCGACTCGTCGAGGAGGACCAGATCGAACGGCTCTGAGGAATGCAGGGTGTTCCGGTTGGCCTCGGTGCGGGCCGCCTCGCGGCTGACGAGGACTATGGATTCCAGAAGCGCCTCAGCGAGCCCGCTCACCGATCGCTCGTTGCCATCTGGCCAAACGAGCCGCGTCTGCCCTTCGAGTCGCGGAACAATGATGCCGCCCTTTTCACGCAACTCCGTCTGCCACTGCTGGAGCAGGCCGGCCGGGACCAGCAGGAGTGCTCGTGACACACCGCGACCAGCCATGAGCCGCCGGAGGATCGCGATCGCCTCGAGCGTCTTGCCCATCCCGACCTCGTCACACAGGAGGCGTCCTTCCGGCCACACGTCGGAGACTTCGTTCGCCACGTGTTGCTGATGAGGCCACAGAGCCACGGGCATCAGCGCGTCGCACGTCGACGCCCCGTCCAGCAGGTACGGCGCCTGAGCTGCCCAGCGCCAAAGCATCGCGAGCCGAGCCGTCTCGATCGCCTGGGCCATTGCCTCAGTTATCCGCGGCGGGCCTACGGGAGCGAACCTGATGAGTCGGTCCCTCACTGCTGTAGGTAGGTCAAAAGTCTGGACGTATGGGTGGCGGGATTCCCACAGTTCGGAGAACTCCCGCTCGTAGTTGCGCAGTCTGGCGGGGTCGATAGTGGCGTGGGCCATCGGATCGAACCCATCCTGGTGGGCAGCGTCCCAAGACACGGACACCTCTATCTGTTCGTAGTTGCCACGCAGCCCGGCGGCAGTCTCGTTCCCTGATCCTGCGAAGACGACCGCATCCCCGGATCGGTCGTAGACAAGCCCGAACTTCCCATGGACGATCGCGCCGCCTCCTCTCATCACGCCCACGCGGATGTCCAGGAAGCCCTCGCGGACCAGCCAGCTCAGCATCTCGAGGCGCTCTGCCACCAGCGCCTCTTGCGGCTCCGTCAGGCCGGCAAGGAGGCGTGATTCCAAGGGGGTCTGATCACCGCGTTCCAGCATGGCATTCACGTCGGCTCGATCAAGTTGCTCGTTGACTACTAGCCGGATCGCCGGACGTGGCGCGGCCTCGCCGAGCTCCAGGAGGTGTCCAATCATGTCCCCGAAACCAGCCGCAGCAGCCGCAAGTGCGCCTGAGTTGAAGTACGAACAGCAGCGGTCGTACGCACTCGCCCGCGAGAGCGCGGGAACATAGAGGTCATCGAGCAGCGCGTGATCAGGCCCGTGCAGGAACCGGCGCCATAGCCTGGTCTGAAAGCCCCCTGTCACATCACTCCTCGACGTCGTCACCATCGTCCGCCGCCTCGTCTTCCTCCACCTCCGTCGGGGCGTCGAAGAGGCCGACATCTTCAAGGGTCAACTCGAGACGCTGCCGCGGACTCCAGTCGAGAGCCTCCATCCCGAATACCGGGTCCAACATCGCATGCCAGGCCCGGAACTCCGGGTACCTGTCAGCCGCCGAATCGCGACCAACCGGCCGCCGGACTCCTTCCGGCGCCGCTCGGAGTAGCGCATCCATGAGGCGCGCCACGGCCGACTCGGAAGTCCAGCCCTGACGAGTCGCCAAGCCCTTCGCCGCTCCAATCCCGGCCTCCGGCGTCGGGGCCTCCAGGTAGCGCAGAGCGAGCGCATGACACCCGTCGAGGGCGGTGCGGAACGCCGGGTCGTTTGGATGAACGCGAAGGATGTCTGGTCGCCCTCGGCCGCGACCTCCAGTGCGGACCTCCTGGTCAACCGCTTCGATCGGACTCAGCGCGCGATCGCGACGACGCTCTTGTGCCGAGAGCATACGAATCTGCTCACTCTTCTTCTCGACGAGTCCGGCCGCGACGAGCTGGTCGGTGTTCATTCCGACGGCGTGGCCGAGCAGTTTGGCCTCGTTGAAGCGGAACTCACCGGCACCTAGCACGTCCCAGCACATCAGAACGAACCGCCCTTCCGCTTCTACCCCGTCGATCCCCAGCGCCGCCAGGCGCTCGACTCGCCACGCGGTCACCGCATCGGAGGCAAGGTCCAGTGCGACCCCAATCGGGACGACTTCGCCAGTGTCGGTCTTGACTACGTCATAGCGACTGAATACGCCCATTGCGGGCCCGAACGAACCGACAAGTTGGTCTACCGGTTTCAGCCCCTGGGTCTCAAGACGCTCCGTCGCGGCCCGAGCGGCCGCAATGATCTCGGACCTCAGGGCGGCATCGTAGTAACCCGTACCGCCATCTATCCGCTTGCGCGCCACGAGAAGGACGGTCGACTCGGCCGAGTTCTGTCGTGCTTGATGCAGGCTGATCCTGCTCTCGGTTCGGACTGGCCACGAGGCCGTGATCCGGAAACCTCCGTCGACAAGTGCGGAGAAGAGTGCCTCCCATGCTTCCTGCTTCTTGTGCGTGAACATCACGGTTAGGGCACCGTCGTCGCGCAGTACACGGCGCGACTCTGCGAAGGTCCGCGCCATCAAGTCGCGATAGAAGGAACGTGCGCTCTCCCTCGCGGCGGCCGCTTCGTCGCGAGTCCGACGGCCGGGCGTGGCGTCCTCCTCGCGATGGCGCGCAAGGTTGACGACTGCTTCCTCCGTGTGGTCGCACAGGTACGTGGAGAACCACTCGGGATACTTCCACCCGACAGTACGTTTCAGCCAGACGTAGAAGAAGTCAGCTAACTCGGAATACTGGACGTTGTCGTCATAAGGCGGGTCCACGACGACAGCGGTAACCGACCTGTCGGCGAGCATAGGGAGATTCGTGGCCGATCCCTGGTTGACTTGGGCCGCCGCGTCACGGCGAGATCTCGGCAGGGACGCCATGGCCTCGTACGCCTCGAGGACATTGCCGAGAGCCCATGCGAAGCCCTCGCCTGAGCCGCAGAGCGCCATCTCAGCAAACGTGGGCTTGAACGAGAAGTCGTGGCGATCAAAGACGCACCGGAGGCCGCCCTTTCGGACATTCCAACTCGCCAACCTGCAGTTGTAGTTGGCGAACTTGTCGATGGCGAAGGCGAGCAAAACGGCGATGGCTCCGCCGCGTGCGGGACCTTCGTCGGCCAGGATCTCGGGGCGGAGAGCGTTGAGCGCCTCGACGAGCGAGCCAAAGCCAAGGAGCTGACGTGGTGCGAACATGTCCGCCCATCTGGGCATCCCGTACGTTCGAGGGCGGTCGTCGCTTGATACCTCCGGGTACGCCTCCGTCGGTAGCACACCGGTGGCCTCCCACTTCTCGCGGTTCGCCTCCAGTCGTCTCCCAGCGGCGCCCAGCGCCGCCAGGTCGGCGTCAGTCGGCGGCCGAAACTCAAGGCCGCCGCGAGGAGCCTTGACAGCAACCGCATAGAGGGCGCTGCCCATCCTCCCGGCCTGCGCCATCGCCTTGATGTAGTCGGATGAGATCGTCGAGCCGCTATAGAGAGAAATCCCCTTGCCATCCGCGTAGGTGCGTCGGGGGGCGGTGGCGATCTGGCCCGCTCCGTTACCGATCTCGCGCACTCTAATGGTCCAGCGGCCGGCGGATGCATCCAGTATCACTGGCTCTGCGACGAGCCTCCTTCCAGTCTCGGCTCCCGCCAATCGCCAGTCAGGGACCAGCGGGGTGGGAGGGTTCCCTGGGGTGTCTGGACATGGGACGGTGTGGGCGTACACGTACCCGTGCACGAGCAGGGGTCGATACGACGGGAAGAACGGGGCGAGATCCTCGTCGACTCTGTCCAGGAGGATACGACCCCACTTATTAGCACGGGCCGTCAGTTCTGGACCGAACTCCCAAGGGAAGCCGACTGTCGCGTCGAGCACTGCGGACGCGACCGGGTTGTAGTCGGACGCAAAGGTGTCAAACCCGAGACGTCGAGCCTCAAATGGGATGGAGCCGCCACCCGCCATCGGATCCGCAACGAGTACGTCTTCGCCCCAGAGTCGACGGGCGGCCACGTGGGCAGTCTCAAGATCCGGATCCGTGACAGTCTTCTTGAAGGCCCGTGGGCCATGAACGACTGGTTGACCGGTGCGAGGCCAGGTTGCGCGAATACCCTCTAGTTTCGCTGTGTCGATGAGCTCCTGAACCGCCTCGACACGCTCGTGGCCGCCCGTGAACCCAAGCAGCCGATCGAAAGTGGGGCGATCGAAATCCGCCGGAAGAAGCGAGCCGAGCACGGCTGCGCGGGAGGCAGTGAGCGGGCGTCGAGCCCACCACACGTGGAAGTATGTAAGGGGCGATAGGGCGCTGGCGCTGCTCCGTTCCCGCATACATTCGATGCCGATGGCAGTTGCGGGCAACCACTCCTCAATCAGCAGGCGCGGTTGGTCAGCGCGGGTCATTCCACAGCCTCAACTAGTATGCGCAGTGCCCGAATAGCGCGGCCAGCACTGCCATTGCCCATGAGACCAAGCCACCATGCCGTCTCGGCTGGATCCGAGGTCTTCAGGTGCGTTGCCGCGCGGGTCAGGCGGTCCGCATTCCGGAGGCCCTCGCTTACCATCGCGTATGAGGCCACCCGGGTGCCCCAGTCGTCATCCAATGGTAGCCAGGGACCGGCAGCCAGCCTGGTGCCGGAACCTCCGGTGGCGCGAACCGCCGCGCGAAGGAGTGGCGCCCCAGCCGAGAAGGCGATAGGTGAGATGGAGCCCACCCGGACGAACCGCTCTCCCATGGGAGTCAACTGGCGCCGGTAGACGAGGCCGGCATCACCTTCACCGCGCCGGACGATCCTCAAGGCGAACGATGCCTCGCGGATCCTCATGGTTGGGTTGAGAAGGTCGCGCGCACCCTTACCGTCTCGGGCGCCGACGATCGGGCTCGATCCAGTAGGGGCCGCATCGTTAGCCGACCGGCGCCGAAGTCGAGAGTCATGACGACCTCGAAACTGGGGTTCTCACATGCCGTGGCAAGAGTCGCGGCGATGTCGATTGGCTTGAGCGGGTTCCCAAGGGGGGCGGCACGGAAGGAGAGACGGGCGTCGCCTCCGCCCCGGAGCGACCCAGACACGGCGACTTCGACCGTGATTGAGGTCGCGCCGAGAGGCCCGGCCAGGGCGGCGAGCGCCTTGGCGTCAGCCGGCGTGGCCGCGATGAAGGAGAGTTTCTCCAGCGGCTTGCTGTCCGCAGCGTCGAGAGTGGCGTCCCAGGAGTCTGTAGTGCGTCCCGGAGGAGGCGGAGGTGGCGGTGGGTTGTTAACGTCGTAGGTGCCCTTCCCATCGCTAATGGGTTTCTCATCGACCTTGGTCCAGTCGGCAGCTGCCTGCGATGTCCCGATCGCAATCTGAACCTTGTCGTCCAGCGCGAACATGTCCGGAGTTCCGTCCGCTCTTCGGCGGGCGCCTTCGACTCCGATGACCTTGGTCCCTGCTTGGAATGCGGCGCCATCTGCGAGTCGCAGAGCCACCCGGCCGTCTGCGACCGCTCGCTGAACGCTTCGCCGCACAACACCAACGTCGCCGATCAGTCTGAGGCCGGGGGCTGCCAGGAGGCGCTCGTGCACGGCCTTGCCCGTGTATACGCCGTCGCCGATTGGCGTAGCGCCGCTGAGAAGTTCCACGAAGCGGCCAACGTCCAGTGCGTCGCTGGCCTGATAGAGGAGCCTCTTATCGTTGAGAAACCGGAGGACTGCCTCCTGGCCTTTCGGGCCGGCAAGGATTGCGGACTCGTCCGCCAGATAGGTCTCCTCCATCGAATACGCTTCGCCCGATGACAGCACGATGCGATCGAATGCTCGCAAGGCTTGCAGCTGAAACTGGCGGATCAACCCCGGCATCAACGCGGTCATCTGATCGCGCACCAGCCGTGATGCCGTGCTCTTGTCCTTCGCCTTATCAACGATCTGTTCTGCTGCGATCAACCGCCGGGCGCGCTGGATGGCATCCGTGTACTTCGGGGCGCTCGCCGTCACGGCTACGATCGCGTTCCGGAAGCGTCGGGGCTGGTCCGCCGCCTCGAAGGCCGTCACGGACTTGGCCCTCTCTTCGGTGGTGCACAGCGCCAACTGCAGTTCGGCGGCTTCGGAAACCTGGTTGGGGCCAGATGGCCACGCGACGATCTTGAAAGCCGCCCCCCGGAAGAATGCCTGCACGGCAGTCTGCACGCGACTCCGTCCATCTTCCACGGGGACGTCGGCGATGCGTTGCTCGATCTGCTTGATCACATTGGGTTCATAGCGGAACTGGGCGCCACCCCCCGACATGGGATACGTGTGCCAGCAGACCCCCAGCAGACGGTCGAGAGCTTCCAGCGGCTCGTTGCCCGCTTCGGCGGGACGCACAACAGCCAGCGTCAGCTCCTGACCGGAGAGACCGCTGTTGTCCGTCATCGGCAGGCTCTCTAGCAGCAAGGCCGACGCCACTCGCGTGTGTGCGCTCGTGCCCCATTCCCGGTCAAGTTCCGCGGCGTGGCCGTTGATGTCAGCGTTGACGGCCGCCTTGAAGTTGTCTCGATTCAGGCGATGCAGGAGATCGCCTTGAATCAACTCGCTAGACCAGTCGACTTCACCGGCCGTGATTAGCGAGACGTCCGTGTCGCCCTGCCACACCGTCCGGATGATCCGGGCGAACAGCCGAAGGGTGCCCCGGGACTTGTTGAACTCCTGGAGCGCGCCAAGCCGGTCAGTCGCCGTGACGAGAAGGCGGGGATGGAACGGATAGGACCGCTCGACCTTCGCGCAGTAGTCCGCGCCCAGGGCTTCGATTGGCAGCGCGCCGGGTAGGTCCGCCTGCACGCGCTCGTACAGGTCCTGGTAGGTAGCGGCCGCCGCCGCGGGGGCCTCAGGGTCGATCCTGTCGAACAGTCTGGTGACGATCACTTGCGCTGTCTCGTCGCCGATCGGGTCGAAGTCGGACGCTTTGCGTCCGATGATGTCGTCGAGTGCCGCGGCCGCCTCGAACTCTGCCATCTGCAGGCCAAGTTGGCCGGCTTCGCTTGCGTACGCCCGTTGGTCCGCTGGGTCGGTGACCACAAGAACGGTCTGCGGTCGTCGCGTCGCGATCGACGCCGCCTTGGTCAGGAAAGCCTTGAGACAACCTTGGCCCTGGGTCGAAAGCGATCCCATGTAGACGACTAGCTCGTCCAGAAGTAGTAGAACCGGTCCTTCGGGCAGAAGCCCTTCCAGCTGAGCTTCGGTCGGCTGCTTTTCCGGATCGTCTGCCTCCCCGAGCTTCGCCAGCCCCTCAGCCCCACCGAGCTGCCAGGCGATCTCGCCCCACAGGCTGCGCGTCTTAGCCTTCCCGTGGACGGCGAAGACTGGAGTCCCCGCCTTGCTGGCGTCGATCGCGGCCACGGCGACTTGAGCTGGTCGGCCGGCCGCGGGAAGCAGGGCTACCCCAAGGTTCGGATCTGCGATGCCCTTTGCGATGTGCCACAGCGCCATGAGCGTGTGCGTCTTGCCGCCGCCGAAACCAGTTGACAGCCGTATCAAAGTCCCCGGCTCGTCAGCGTTTCCGAGCCGATCAAAGACGGTGGCGACGATCTTCTTCAGGGGCTTCGCTGGATGAGTGTTGCGGAAGAACGTGACGGGGTCCTGATAGACGGGCCTCGCAGTTCCGGCGACGAGCTCGCCGAAGTCCGCGGCGAAGATCGCATCGTCGAGATCGCCCACGAGGACCTCTTGACGCGGCCAGCATGTACTCAGGACACCCATGGGTTCGTGAACCTCCACTTCTCCGCCAGGCTTCGTCCAGTATGACGAAGGAAGGTCCTGCGCAACGGCCCCTCGCGGCCTAAGGAGCCAGGTTGAGCCGGCGGACACAACAGCCAACCCTGGAGATCCGTTTCGGCCGCGTTCCTCTCCTGTTCCGCTGTGGCCGCGGCGGTCCGTCCTCGCCAGCCCATGTCGCTGCCCCTCCGGGTTCTTCAACAGGCCAGTTCGTCGTTTGGCACCGACGGCCCTCGTCCGAGCCACCGAGGTGCCATGCTAGCTGTCATTCGCGGGGAGGACGCTCGGGGCGCCTCTTCGGAGGCCAGGAGGGAAGCGTCGTGGCGGACCGGGATGTCTACTTCGCAAAGATCACGCGAAACCAAACGGGTGCTTTCGACAACCCGTTCGCTCACGATCTTCTCGTCGCACTCAATCCGCACCTGGACCCGGACCGACACGTCACTCGATACGGCCGGCAGTGGAAGCTATCTCGTCCCAAGGAAGAGGACGGGTTCATCGTGGGCAAGCTGGGTTTCGTCCGGACTTCGCCCACAGCCGAGATGCGTTACGACGACACGATCGAGGACTTCGTAACCGACGAGTCCTATGCCAGCCAGGGTTCCGTTTCGATGTTCGTAGTGGACGCGCAACGGGAGATCATGGCCTTCGAGGAACGTCAACCGGACATCAAGTGCCAGTCGTTCTTGGGCGCATTCAGGCCCCTCCTGCACCAGGACGACCCGCGCTGGTCGGTGCTGCTCTTGCCGGACCCGACGGAGTTCGATGAGTTCGTCAGGTCAGTAGACAGCATCCAGCGGATCAGGGCCGTCGTCCGCAGGCCCAACCCTGGGTTCCTGGATGACGCCAAGAACTTCGAGGACGTCATCACGCAAACGCACGCAGAGCGCGCAGAGATCGTCGCTGTTGCGCAGCGCGGCGAGGGGCTGAACCCCACCGCACCCTGGGTGCAGGGTGCCTTGGCCCAGATCACAGAACAGGGCAAAGGCAGTCTCACTGCATCCGGCACCAAGGAAGGCCGTCGGCGAACCTGGAAGTTCGGCACGCGGCTACAGGTCGCCGTCATCTCAGACGAAATCGACACGGCCGAAAGCATCTGGTCGTGGATGGTGAGGCAGGTCAGGGAGCGGTTCGAGTGAGCGAGCGCCAGTCGCAGATCCGAGGTTTCATCCCTAGTTGCTGGGCATTTCGAGACAAGATCGTCTGGTCCTGGGACTTTCTTGCCGCCGCACTGACTCTCATTGCGGCCTACGTACTTCCTTCGGACCAGCAAGTGGACAAACTGTCCGAACCACTTGCCACAGCCGCCGTGGCGCTTGGCGCGGCCCTGGTTGGCGTGGTCGTCGCCGGGCTTGCCGTGGTTGTGGCGTTGCTGGACGATGAGCTGCTGGTGCTCATGAACAAGGACGACAAGTCCGGCAGGGTTGCCGGGCATCTGTTCCCGTACTGGTTCGTCACTGGGACGGGCGTCGCAACGTTCCTGCTTGCGCTCTTGCTACTCCTCGCCGGGTCCGCAATGCCCGCGTGGGCCGCGAGGATCCTGTTTGCCGCGGTCTCCGCGTTGACTGTCTGGACGGCTATGGGCGTCTTCAATCTGGTCGGGTCGCTCCAAGCCCTTGGACTCAACAGGGCGCTTGTTGCGAAGCTCAGGCACCAAGACTGACGACGACGATCCGCGCCATGGCCGAGGTCACATGCCAGCGTCTGCTCGCTCGACCCTCAGACCGGAGCCGACTTCGTCTTAGCGAGGAACCAGTCACAGGCGGCGAGATACCCCCAGGGCGGACCTGGCCTGTGCCAAGCTTGCGTGAGTAGGCACCTGCCTAGAGGAGACGCTCATGGGTTCGCATGATGGCCACGGGTACACCGCCCGGCGATCACCTGTGAGGCCACGGCTCGGCGCGTGTAGCGGCCGGTAACGTTCGGAGACCCAAGATGTCGATCGAGATCTCGTGCCCGAAGTGCGGCGCGACGATGGTCCGCCGCCGTCGAGGCAGGGACGGAGCCGAGTTCTGGGGCTGTCCCAGGTTCCCGTCATGTCGGGGGACGGTCGACATTGCAGCTGTTGGCGAGCGTGGACCGGCAGAGACATCCGGACATGTGGCCGCCCCCACAAACAGCACGGAACGGCCCATCGTGACCGCCGCAGCCGGCGGGTCGGCCAGGGCCGACTTCCAACGCCGACGCGACCGCGATCGAGAACGACTCCGCAGGGCGCGCCCGACGCTCCTGGCCTTTGGGCTTGCCGTGGCGATGATCGGGCTCCTGCTCACGGCATTCGGGCCGACGCCGCCGGGTCCGGTTGGGCCGTCCTTCCGCATCTTCTACTTCTTCATCGTCATGGCCGCCGTGGTGATGACGCCGGTTGCGATGTTCGCCTTGCCTGCAAGCACGATCGCCTGGCGAACTGGAGCGGTTGGTGAGGAACGGACCGGCGAGCTGCTCCTGCCGCTCGAGGCCGCTGGTTTCTGCATCCTTCACGATCGCGCCATCCCACGGTCGCGGGCGAACATCGACCACATCGTGGTGGGGCCACCAGGCGCGTTCATCGTCGAGACCAAGAACTACGAACGCAAGCTCAGCCGTCGACGGAAGGAACAGTTCGCCGACCAGGCAAAGCGCGAGGCCGCGGCTGTGGCGGCGGTCGTTGCCCCGCTTGCGGTGACCCCTGTGGTCTGTGTCCACCGCGCCGACCTCGGTTGGTTCAAGGTCGTCGTCGATGGGGTGCGCTTCGTCACCCCTAGAGAGCTGATCAAGGTGCTCCGGAAGGCGCCCGTCCAACTCTCGCCGGAGGACGTTGCCAGGATCGTGGGCCAGGTCGACTTGGCGTTGAAGCCGGCCGGCCAATCCGCCGACCGCTAACGGTGAACTCGGTAATGAGTCTTATGGTGACCCGCGTCCGTGCTGGGACGGTAGAGCCGCCGCCGGCGCCTGTCGTCGTCGCGGCGGCTGTTAGGCCGACTCGGCGAGCTGATCGAAAACGCTCTGATCCGTCAAGAGGGGCCACCATATCTCTTCCTGACCATCCGTCCCAGCGAGAACAGGAATTGGAGCACCCCGGGCCAGCGGCGTGCCGAAGCCATCACCTTGGCTGTCTCTGTGACGCTGTACCACACAACGAAGTACATGGTCAGATAGGTGGCCGCGACGCAGGCAATTATCAGCCGATAGCTGGATTTCATGTCCGCCACCTCGTGGTGCTGGCTCGCTAGAGCGTCGACCAATTCCCTGACCCGGTCGCCAGCACGTGCGCACGAGGTCATAACTGGAACCCGTCTCCGAGGCCGCCACCGAGATTCCGCAGCCAGCACCACAAGGAGCCACACCGCGAGCAGAACCGCGATGCAGGCATTCAACTGGAGAGCCTCCATGCGATTCGGCCAGATCGCCCAGACGGCAAGCAGGCCGATACTCGTGAGTCCGACGAGTACATCTTCGAGAGCAAGTGAGTCTCGGGGCTCCGCTGGAAGGACCGTCGTCAGCGTCAATACCAGCATGGCTAAGGCCACCAGCGAGAGAGCGATGTCGGGCATGTTGTAGCCGACAACACCAACGGCAATGCTGACCAGCCACGGTCCAAAGGCGGCAGGGGTCGCGCTGAGAACAAAGGCAATCACGTACGCGAGAGTGCGACCGCCAAGCGTCTCAACCTCGTCGGAAGTCCCTATTGTGCTGCTGTTTGCGCTCGCCATACGGTGCCCCCTCTTTCATAGCCCGAGTCCTACTGAGTACGTGTCGGCTACGCCGCCCGTTGGCTGGAGCCCTCGGGGAGACAACAGCGATGCTCAGCCTTCGAGCCGCGGAGGCCACGCAGGAGTGCCCACTCCATCCATTGGGCTCTCTTGCCGACTACGCTCGGGAGAAGGATTGGCAAGCTCAGGATCAAGAAGTCGAGGCAGTGCCTCCGGGCACCGAGAGCGCGAGGTAGAAGGTCGAACTCAAGGCAGCCGTGGCGAAGTCCGAGAGCTGGTTCGCCGGTATCGCGACGACCACGCTGCCGAGCTTCGGAGGTACAGCCGCGATCCCAGAACCCGACTGGGCAGCGGTGAAGGTCTGCCCGTTTGGTGTGCGAAGGGCCAGGATGGTCAGGTTCGTCCCGAGGACCGTCGACGTCGGTGCCGGTGAAGCCGCAACCCCGTTCTTGAGCGTGTTCGGCACGGCGACGACGGTGACCTTGGCGCCAGGCGAGAGCGCACCGCCCACCGCCTGTGATGGATCGGAAATGGGGATCGCGAAGGCGACGTCGCCCGGGTCCAGTGCGGCGCCGAAGCCGAACTGCTGTTGACCCGGCGTCCGATCGAGGGCCCGCTTGTCGATCTCCTGGCCGGCAAGGATCGGCATCGCCGCGTACTGACCGACCACCTGGCTCATCGACTGCGCGGCGTCGGTGGACACGTCGACCGGCGCGACCTTCACCAGTTCGACCATGTCGGCCGTGATCTGGGTCATCGCGGGAATGTCGGCGGTGGCCCGCACGACCGAGGCGCGGGGCACCTGGAGGTAGTAGAGGAGGCCCGCAACGAGGCAGGCGACCACGAAGATCACGATGTAGGCAGTTCGACGGGCGCGCACTGGCGGGCCTCCTTTCCTTTCTATTGGCCTACGGCTGAGTAGATGACTGTCACGCCGACCGTGCCGGACACGGTGCTCGTCCGGACGGCGCCGTTGTCATAGGTGGTTTGTAGATCGAGGGTTAGTTGAACGGGGTAGCTCCCGGCGTCCGGTAGCGGGGTATCCCACTGGATGGCGATCGGCACGCCCGGGCGGTAGCCGCCGGCGGGCGTTGCGTCCGAGGCGTCGTTGACGCCGGCGTTGTAGTGGTAGCCGGTGACGATCGTCTTGGCCCCACCGATTACAACGCCGCCCGAGAGTTCGTATCCCTCCCTCACGATTTCCTCACGCGGGAAGAGTGAGCAGTGGAGCCCGCGCGGCCAGTACAGATGGGTCTGCCCGACGGCGTCGGCGGGGATGAGTGTGCCGTTTGGCAGCGTTCCCGATGGGCTGCCGGTGACGGTCACGACGGGCGGAACGTACTCGATCGGCGCCCCGATGCCGCTCGCGCTGTTGCTGATGTTGAGCGCGAAGGGAACAAGCTGCTCATAGGGGGTCCCGTTTGGCGCGAAGAAGGCTCCGTAGGCCTCTCCCGTGACGTGCGCGATGACGGCGACGTCGAACTGGCCGGAGCCGTACGTGTGCGTGGTGGTCAGTCCGAATGGGTTCGACGGATCGGGCGGGAAGGACTTCCTAGCGCCGTCGCCGTAATCCACGGTCCAGGTCGTGACCTTGACCGAGCTCGGTACGACATACGCCTGGATGGCACCGTTGAGTGCGTTGAGCCACCCGGCGGTGAGTTGGGCCGACACGGTGCGCTGGCTCTCTGCGGGCGCGTCCTGGGGCTGAACCGATACGTCCAGATACAGGCTCATGCCGGCCGACGTGTTCGCATGAATCCCGATGCCAGGCTGACCTGGGGTCGTGACCACCTGGGCCGGATTGGTGAAGTTGACTGCCTGGCCCGAGCAACCGTTCTGGTAAACCCAAACCCAGTACACCCACTCGTTGGGAGCGACGACGGCTTTGAGCTGCCACACCGAGCAATAGCCCGAGCTCGAGGGCGTCGCCCATTGGCCATTCGCTTGAACGCCAACGAACGCGTGGCCGTCAGGCGATGTCCAGTCGGCGAGGGTGACCGCAATCACTCCGCCGAACGCGTTCGCCTGTGCGGTCGTTGCGACGAGGAGAACCGCGGTAAGCATAAGAACGGCCAGGCGCTTCATGGGCGGCCCACGTACGAGTCCATTAGCCACAGGCCACTGACTCGCTTCAATGTGGCAGTCACGTGGGCCGGCGGCAGAACGGTGGGACTCTCCAACGCGACTCCTGTACTCGCGCTGATGTCGTAGCCGCCCTCCGTGAAGTCGAAGTCGACGGTCGCCACGTCGCCAGAGACGCTGCTGGTCACGTTGTCGAGCCGATCTACGGTCACGACCGAAGCTCGGTTGACTCCCTGGGCACCGCCCAGGTATCCGGCAACAGTGAGGTACGCGCCCGAGTTCTTGCTCGTGACATAGGGCTCGACGAGTGAGGGATCGTTTGTCTTCCGTGCCTTTGAGAACGCGGCGAAGAAGGCTTGCGTCGCCCCCTCCGGCGTCGATCGCGGGTCGGTCGGTGTCGGCGCTGGGGTCGCCGTCGGCGTCAACACGGGCGAAGGAGTGGGTGCCGCGCTGCTTGCGCTCGAACCGAGGGAACCAAGTCCGACCACGGCCACCACAACGACGGCCACCACCGCCAGGGCGACGAGGGCGACAACGGGCAGGCGATACTTCTCGTTCATCGGCTTAGGTCCTTGCGGCGGCCGACCCGACAAGGGTCAGCGAGATCGTCGTCGGGAGTCCGGCGACGCTGAGCAGCGAGATGTGGACCGGCGCGGCGAGGCGGATCGTCACGGTCGGCGCGGCCACGACAGAGCCCGTTATGGGGTCCGTGTCGCCGATGTTGGTGACGGCGACGTCGGCGGACGCGGCGGCGTCTGATGGGCTCTCGGCGAGGGTGCTGCCAAGATCGGCCAGGTTCTGGGCGAGATACTGGCGCGCGAGCTGGTCGGCCTCATCGGGCAGCAGGCGAGGCGGCGCTCCCGATGCGAGCGCGGTTGGATCGAGCGCCTGCGTCGCGGTCAGCGCAGCCATGTCGAGTTCGGAGCGGATCCGCGAGCGCAGGTCCTCCACGTTGCCCACGACGTAGACGAGCGAGAGCACCAGCACGAGCAACGGGAACAGGACGACGGCATACACCGCGACCTGGCCGCGTTCGTGAGCTCGCCGCGGACGCATCAGTGGGTCACCTCGCTCCGGGTCACAAAGTCCGAGCTCATCGGCACATCCCATCCGCCCAGGAACGGGATCGAGGCGCGCGAGGTGATGGAGACCGTGACGGTGATCGGGTCGCCCCAAGCGGCGATGGCCGGCGTCACGCTGATAGATGCCGTCGCGGGATCGAGTCCACCATCACGCAGTTCGAGATCGATCCTGTCGCGGACGGCCTGGTCGTCCTGTCCGTCCACGGCAGCCTGGCGCGCGCCGGCTGCAGATGCCGCGTCGAGGACCAGGCGAGTGTGCTCGAGCTCGCCGAACGTGACGACGCCGAAGAGCACCGGAACCAGGACGAGCGGCACGACGAGGATGGCCTCCAAGGTCGCCTGTCCGCGCTCGTCACGCAGCCGACGCCAGATAGCCCGCCGGTTCATGACGTCCCCATGAGTTGCTGGACCAACTGGTTGATCTTGTCTGCCAGTCCGTTGTTCCAGACCGTCACCGCGGCGGCGAGAACGACCAGGATCACCGCGGCGCCGATGATGTATTCCAGCGTCGTCAGGCCCCGCTCGTCGCGCATTACCTTCCATGTTCGCCGACCGAGGCGTTCAAGCTTCTTTCTCATGGGCACCGTCACCTCCTTAGATCCTTCCAATTGCCCCTATGAAGAGGGGCACTATCACGAGCAGTACGAACTCAGGCAGGTAGATCCCTGCGAGGATCGCGGCGAGCTTGGGCTGGACCATCGAGGCCGAGCCCACAAGGCGGTTTCGTTCATCGTCGCGCAATGAGCGCTCGTGCTCAGCGAGCACCTCGGCGACTCCCTTGCCAAGGCGGCGAGAAGATCCGAGCGACGCGGCGAGCTCGTCGAGCGCTTCGAGATCCGCGGCCGTAGCGATATCGCGCAACGCATCGAACAGGTCGGACCCGATCCCGTATGCGGCGACGGCGGAGCGCACCTGCTCGGCGAGGAGATGCTGCCCGCCCGAGGCCTCATGGAGAGCGTCGGAAACCTCGGCGACGGCGTGCTCGAGACCGGACATTTCGGCGAGCGGTCGAACCAGGGCGAGGAAGTCGGGCAGCTCGCGCAGCAGCTCGGCCTGGCGCTTGCGCGTTCGGTAGGCGAGGTATTCGGTCGGGAAGACGTAGCCGGCAAACGCGGCGGGGAGAGCAACCAGGAAGAGGATCGGCACGACTGCGGAGAGGGTGATGCCGGCCAGCAGGATGCCGCCGCCCAGGACGAGCTTCGCGGCATACACCTCGGCGGGCGACACCGATGCGGGGTCCAGGCCCGCTCGGACGATCGTCGCCTCGTTGACCTGCGACGCGAGCGAGGGCATCGATCTCGCGAGTCTTCCCGCGACCGGGGCGACGACCCGTTCCCACCACGGGCGCTCGCTACTCACGAGCTTCTCGTACCGTTCGCGCGGCAGCGCCGCAGCGCGAACCGCATCCAGACGTTTGGGCACGGCAATCGCCGGTAGGAAGATCGCCATGAGCACGCTGAAGACGGCGGCCGAGGTCGCGAGAGCGCCAAGTAGCGGCAGCAACATCGGCTACACCTCCATCCGCGTCACGCGCCATGAGAGCCAGACGCCCGCGAACTCGAGGCACGCGGCGACCGGCAGTAGCACGAACCGGCCAAAGCCGGTATCGAGCACGGGCGCGACAAGGGCATGGTTGGCCAGGAGCAGGTACACAAAGAGCCCAGGTATGACGAGGGCAAGGAAGCCCGCCTGGACCCGCAACCCACGGCTCTCCGCGGCGGCGCTTCGGGCAACACGTTGATTCGAGCGGGCCGCTTCGCCGAGCCCGCCCAGAACCTCGGCGGCCGCCGACACCGGCTGGTGTGTGCGTGTAAGGACGATGAGCGCGTCGTAGACGAGAGCAAGGTTTCGACCCGCCTGGCGCCGGCGGATCTCGACGAGCGCCTCGGCCGGTGCCTCGCTCGCAAAGTAGCGCCCAAGGACCTCCTTGAAGTCCGCCTTCACCCAGCGATGGCGTGCCGCTTCGGCCGCGGCCGCGAACAGGTCCGGATATACGCCACCCGCGGCAGCCCGGTTGACCATCGCCCGCAGGACCCGCGGCGCGTCGTCCGCCGCGGCTCTGGCCTCTAGACCGGTCAGATAGCGGACGTACCAGTGCGGCGCGAGAAGGCCGATTACCAGACCGAGAACGGCGAGCGGCACCGAGAGGACCAGACCCAGCGCGCCGAGAACGAGAGGTGCAGCAACCTGAAGCGCCACGTACGTCCGCGGCTCCAGGGCGAGGCGCGCCTTCGCGAGCTCGTCGCGCGATCGCTCCAGGCGCCGGGCCACGACCCCACGGACGCTCGCCTCCAAGCGAGGTCCCGGATCGGCCTTCCGCGGCGCAAGCGCGAGGATGAGGGCGCCCATTGCCAGCGCCGCCGCGAACGCGCCTATCAGCTCCACGTCGCACCCTTTCCCGCTTCCAGGCGCGCGAGGATGCGCGCCGAGGGTTTCCAGGCTTCGTGACGGATCCAGGTCGGGGCGCTATCGGCGCCCAGGCGGGCTTCGAAGAGTTCGGTGAGCGCGTACTCGCCGTCACTCTTGACCCCGTCGAGGGCGGCTAGCTGGCGGACGATCCGAAGTCCAGAGCGCTGCCGTCGCAGAACAACGACGACATCGAAGACGCGCGCGATGTAGGCGCGAAGGTCGGCGAGGGAAAGGTCATGCATGCTCTGGCGCGCGAGGAGCTCGATGCGGAAGAGCGCGTCCTCGGCCGAGCTTGCGTGGACGGTCGTGGCCGATCCGTCATGCCCCGTGTGGAGCGCCTGGAGCGTGTAGAACGCCTCCTTTGGCAGACGGACCTCGCCGACCACGAGCCGGTCGGGGCGCATCCGGAGCGCGTTCGCCACCAGATCGCCGACATCGAGCAGGCGGTTCTCGGCATCGCCGGCGGCGATGTCGTGCGGATGGAGCGTCTCGAGGTTGAAGCGATTGCGGTTGTCGAGGTCAAGCTCAGCCGTGTCCTCGACGACGCCGACACGCTCGGCCGGATCGAAGAGGTCGGTCAGCGAGCGCAGGAACGTTGTCTTGCCGGCACCGGTCTCGCCCGCAACCAGGAAATTCGCTCTGGCATGCACGAGCTTGGCCAGCAGTTCCGCCATCTCGGCGGACAGACCGCCTTCGGTGACCCAGTCGCGTCCGTGTAGACCGCTCGGGAGCAGATCCAGCCGGAGCCGGTTGAACTTGCGGATAGAGAGATACGGTCCGCCGACCGGCGGGATGACCGCGTTAACGCGCGATCCGTCGGCCATGCGGGCGTCGACGATTGGATGGGCAACCGAGAGTTCGCGCCCGGCGAGGGCTGCGATCCGCTCGGACAGCTCAATGAGTTCGCGCGAGCTGCCCAGCCGTACGTCGGTCGACTCCAGGCGGCCCCGTCGCTCGACGAACACCGCGTCGGGCCCGTTCACAAGGATGTCGGAGATCTCGGGATCTGCCACGAGCGGCTGGAGGGCGCCGAGTCCGACGACCGCCGCCTCGACGGCCGCCACCAGGGCGGGCGTAGAGGAGAGGTCAAGCTCCGGATCGTCGAGGATGGCTTTGATCGCGTCGCGAAGGGCTTGCTCGTCGTCGGCTGTGCGACCGAATGGATTGAGGATCTCTGACGGTACCCGGGCGACGAGCTGCTGGCGGACTCGACCGATCGTCGCCGCCGAGATCGCGCGGTTGTCGGCCATGACCGGAACGGGCTCGCGGGTCATCGTCGTCCTCCGGCTAGAAGCCCTTTGAGCAGTCCGACTTGGTCGCGGTGGTGGCCGTTGGTCTCGGGCAAGAAGGGCCAAACGACTCGGGAGAGAGGCATGAGAGCCGCGCGCAGTTCGGGCTTCTGACGCCAGGCGGGCTGGCCCGCCTCTGCAGCACGGTCGAACGCCGGGTCGCGTGGGATCACGGCCAATAGATCGAGGCCCGCGTCGCGCGCAATCTGCCCCGCCTCGCGGTCGTCGTCCGCCTGGTTCGCAACCAGGGCGAGCTTGCGGCCCATGTGGAGGCCGCGGACCATCGCCGCCAGCCGATAGGCATCGGCGAGCGACTCGGTCGTCGGGCGGACGACGCCCAGCACCAGGTCTGCCTGCTCGATCAGATAGCGATGACCTTCGTCGATGGCCGAACCGAGATCTGCGACCACCAGGGCGACCTCGGATGCATGGGCGGCATCGAGCAGCGTCTGAGCACCGAGGGGCGCGAACTCGTTGTCGCGGCTCTCGAAAACCGGGTCGAAACCCGCCATGCGGGGATGCGGCGGGAGTGTCAGGACATCGACGCCGTAGCGAGTTCCAACAACGAACCGGCGGGCGGCGGCGGCCTCGCGCCAAGCGTCGGGTGCCCAGGCGCTCGCGAGCGACGCGGGCGGTACGCCCAGGCGGATCGCGGCCGCGGGTGCGAACCTCGCGGCGTCGAGCAGCAGGACCCGGACCGAGGCCTCGGAACCATCGCCGGTCACGTATCGTCCGATCGAGCCGACCAGCGAGGCGGTCTCGACCGCGAGCGTCGTCTTACCGACGCCACCCGCGAACGAGAGGAAGCACACGAGGCGAAGGCCACGCAAGAGGTGCGGGAGGGAGGGGCCGTCGGGCAGCGACGGTTCAGGCGGCCGCTCGTCCGAACCAGGCGGGTCGTCCGTTTCGCCCGCCACGAGTCGCAGTCGAACTGGTTTGTCCGACATCGTGCTGCCCTCCCCAGGCAGCGCTGCGGGATCCGTATCCGGGGCATCTTCCGGAACGGAAAGTGCAGCGGCTTGGTCAGTATTAAGGGGAGCTAGCCGTTCTGGTAGGTTGGGTGCATCTGACGGGTCGGATTTCGCAGTGGTCGAGTCTGCCGTCGCGGCGCTCGGAACGAACCAGTGCCGCTCGCTGCGTGCGAATCTCACGAAGCGCAACAGCCAGCGGTACCCGGGCTCGCCACGGATCGAGAGCACTGCGACGCCAAAGATGGGGGCCGCGGTGAGGATCGCGAGCCCCAGGCGCAGCGGCAGCCAGATCGGCAGCAGGTTGAGGACGAACGCGACCGCGGCTGCCGCGCCGGCAAGGCCTAGCTGCGGCGCTGTCAAGCCAAACGCGATGGGGTCGTCGCGGATCGCGTTCTCCGGGACCTCGACCTGGTCGTGCTCTTCGCTCATGACGCTGGCGGCCTTAGCGGGTCGGGCCCTTTGAGCACGATCGGTATCACGCCGAACGGGACCAGGAGCATAAGAAGCGCGCAGGCGGCAGCCAGGCCGAGCATGGCGTTGGTATCCCCCGCGGTCGGCGGGTTGCCGGCAACCACGTGCGGCATGGTCTGGAGGGAAAAGAGGATGAAGATGATCGTCCAGGCGAAACGAACCGCGAGCAGGGCCAGCATGAGCTTGAGCCAGGCGTTGGTGAACCGCTCGGTCGCAGGGAGCGCGTAGGCGGCCAAGGCGATCGGACCGACTAGGACGAGGAGGCGCTCCACGGCGTCGAAGGCCACGGCGAGCATTTGGAGGAGTGTCATGACTACCGCCGAGAGCAGGCCCGCCGAGAGCCAGGCTCCGGTGTTCCAGTTACCCGGTCCCTGGTTCACGTTCGAGTCGAAGCCGGCGTTCTGGAGGACCTGGAAGACTCCGCCCGCCGCTGGCCAGGCGTCTGGTCCACCAACGGCGTTGCCTGGGATCGAGACCTGGACCATCGCGAGGTCGGTTGCAGCGACGAACTGTGCGAGGACCGAGACCAGGAAGATCCCCAGGACCGACAGCGTCGCGCCGACGACAAAGCGCGGCGTCACCTGCCGGACGGTGTAGGTCGTCTCGCCCGTGGTCCGGCTGACCATGATCAGATACCCCAGGATCATGCCGCCCAGGGTTATGAGCGGGATCGTGATCAGGAGGATCTGCCCATAGAGGTGGGTGACCGTCTGGTCGCTCATTGGGTCTAGGGGCGTGAGGAAGGTGCCCTTGAGGTTGTCGATGTCCGCCTTGCACGCGTCGCTGATCATGTTCGAGTACCAGAGCGTGAGGTCATGGATCGGGTCGCCGATGAACGGGATGCCGCCACCCTGGCCGGCCGTGTTCGTCAGCGACGGGGCCGGAAGCGCAGGCGCCTGGGCGGGCGTCGCGTTCGCTCCGAGATGGCCCGCGAGCCAGAGCGCGAGACCGATCAGGCCAAGGGCCAGCGGGACGAGCACCTCGCGCCCCAGCGGGCGTGGCCTAAAGCGCTCGAACGCGATCAGGTGGGCGGCGTGAGTCTTGAGGCTGAGGGACGCAGCCATCTCTTGGTCGACCGCTACGGCGTGCTAATCAGGCCGTATGCGACGGCAAGCGCCGTGATCGTCCCGACGATGACCGAGGCCGCGAACATCCAGACCAGGCCATGGATCCCGTTCTCGATCCGCTTGTGCGCCCTATGCTCGGCGTCCGCGTTCGAGCCCGCGAGTGTCTTTTCGATACCGCCCCAGACGATGACCGCGCCCGAGATCGCCACCCCGAGGCCGATCGTGATCGCGACCAAGGCGCCGATCATGTTCTCGACGGGGGCGAGGGCCTTCTGAGCGGCGGGCGGGACGGAACCTGCGGCCAGGGCAGGGTGAGCTGCAGCCAGATAGAAGGCGGTTGTTGCCGCGAAGGCGGCGAGTCGTCCGGGGACGCGGAGACGACCGATCATGGCTACATCACCCCGCGGCCTGCTGCTGGGCACCGCCGGTCTGCTCGCGGCGTGTCCGGACGAAGTCGATGACCTGCTGTTCGCTCGCGGCAGCAAGATCCAGACCTGCGCCGCGGAACCAACTGACCGCTCGCGCGAGTGTGCGTAGCCGGTCGTATTCATAAGCGGGGATGATCGCAACGAGCTTGCGGCTGGCTACGATCGTTCGGACTCGGCCCTGCGCGACCTCCTCGATCAGGGTCGCGAAGGCGGCGCGGGCATCGGAAACGCCGATCGTTCGGAGGGGCGACAGGATCGCGCGCGGCTCGGCGGTCAGCCTGCGGATCGTCGCGTAGTCGGGCGTCGGGAGATTGGCGAGATCCGCGAGCTCGGAGGGGTCGTTGAGCGCTTCCGGGTAGATGTTCATGGCGTGGAGCGCTGCGAGCGAATTCTCGATCCGCCGCCAGCGTTCTGCCTCTTCGTGCTGGATCATCACCGCGAGCGGCTGGCCGTCCTTGAGGACAACGACAGGCGTGCCCTCCACCACCCGTTGAACGACTGCCCGGAGGGTTGTGCGCAGTTCGCGCGTCCCCATGGCCACAGAAACACCGCTGACGGTCACGATGCGTCCTCCCAGAACTCAAAGTCCAAACTCTCGGGCGGTGCCTCGAGTACCGCCACCACGCGGTTGTATCGGACCACGATGAGCGAGCTAGTGCGGGCCCTCGCGATGGCCTTGTGCAGCTCGTCGCGGAGCAACCGACTCCGCACCCGAGGTCCCGCATCGGTAGGCCGAAACGCCCGGAGGACTGCCGCCGGGCGTCCGTGAACCAGAACGAGGATCTCGTCGCCGCGCCCCGCCCGCTTCAGGTACGAGCAAAGCCTAGGTCGCAACTCCCTGGAACCGACTACGTGCATCACGCCGGTCACCCTATCCGAGGACTGCCGGCTCGTCAAGGATATTGCGTACCACTCTGCGTCCCAGGTCGCGGCTGGCGGAACTTGCGCACCGCCTGTCAAGGAGAAAGGGACACCGTGTAGCGCCACTGACAGCGGCCGGGTCACACAGCGGCTACGACGCCTTGCCTGATCGGCGATACTGGAGGTCAAGCCCGGCTGCCTCCCCCTCGGCAGTCGGTCCCGTGAGCCGGCCGCTACCCCCTCAGCGGCCGGCTCTTTCTGTCGGGCGTCTTCCGGTCGATCCGTCGACCTTCAAGGCGCTATCGAGCCAGACTCAGTCGTGATCGGTCGGCAGAGGCGGAATGATCGCGGACAGTTCGCTGTCAACGTCCAGATCGAAGCGCTCCGCGGTGGTGGCCACGCAGATCCCGATGACAGCGCGGAGCTCGCCAAGCGCAGCCCAAAACTGGCCGTCTCCCATCGGACCGTAGCCGTGGAAACCGTGCCGCGGCGGGCCGTTCGAGTCGTCCAGAAACCGGAGGCAAGCCGCGCGCATTTGACGGAGAGAGGGGCGGAGTGGGGAGTCTTTGTCTAGCTCGCCGATCCGCGCCGACAGGAAGTCGCGGAGGCTGAGCACAGAGTCCACACACTGCGACTCGACCTCGAGTTGCCAGGGGTTATAGAGGACCCGCCGACCCTCCAGATCTGAAAGCACCTGCCGGGCGACGGCGGCATCGTTCGTGTGCTGTGGCAGGGCAAAGTGCAGAGGGCCGATCCCAAAGCCGTCCAATCGGGGGCGCAGCTCGTTCGCTTTGACCGTAGCTGAGTGCAATCTGTGGCGCATTAGCGATTCCTTCCTGATTGCCGCCCGACTGCCGGCTTGGCGCCCGCACGAGTCATGCCTTTCACCGGATCCTGGCTAATCGCGCGGACCTCGCTTCACTCGGTAGACCGTTTCGGACTCCGTAGGAGACACCGGCCGGACAAGCCGCGAGAGCCAGGCTCGATCTTCATTTCGGCTCATTACGCCGACGAGATCGACCGAACGGAAGACCTCAATCTCGACCTCTTCGATTGTCGAGCGTTTGCGGATCTTGTCCTCGGCCGTCATCGTGGTCAGGCGGCCCATAACCGTCTGGATATCGCGGCCCCGTACTGACGCCATCCAGGCCCACTTGTCTTCAAGTGCGGCAGTGATGGCCAGACTTACCGACCAGTTGCCCACCTCGCCAAGAACCATCACATCCGGTCTCGCGGGCGAAGCCAGTTGCTCGCGGATGGTGGTCGCTAGTCCGTACTGGGCAAGAGGGTTGATGCGGGTTGCGTTAGGCGGAAGGGGCAAGAACGTGTGCGCCCGAGGCTCGGGCTCCTCGATCACAACAACGCGGCAATCGGGCGGGGTTTCGGCGACGCAGGCGTAGAGGAGAGAGGTCTTGCCGCTGCTGCTGGGTCCGCCGAGCACGATGTTCTCGTCACCGGCTACGGCCTCGGAGAGAATCCGGGAGGCCTCTTCGGTCAGGAACCCGCACGCGATCATCCGGTCCAGAGCGAGGCCTCGATCGAGTGATCGACGCAGCGTAATCACGCTCAAGGGCACGCCCACGACCGGAGCCCAGCGCTTGCTAAGCCCGGCCGGCAGATCGTCCGGGCGGCATTGGTCGACGGCGCCGTAGATCTTGTCGAGCACCTCCGGAGGGATGATGCGCGACTCAGGCGGCTCGGGATACGGCCGAGTGATCAACGCCGTAACCGGCGGAATCAGGGTCAGCCCAACTGTCTCGGGATCATTCGCCACGTCGGCGAGTTTGCCCCAGTCGAGATCCGGGAACGCTTGAGCGAAGGTTGAAATCATTCGCCCGAGTGTAGAGCCGTCATTTCTCGCTGGTCGGCCGATGGCGTTGGACGATTCTTCGCTAGGTTGATCTTCTGAAGTCACGGCTCGAACGGCTGGCCGCCCGGCGACGACCCACCTTACTCAGCGTCGGCACGTCTTCCTCCAAGTTGGCGGACGCCTGGTCTCTCGTTCCGCGGATAGCCCTCTCGCGGGTGGCTGCACGTGGCAAAATGTGAACGTATGTGCGGAAGGTTCGTCCAGCAGCGACCGGTCAGCGAGATCGCGGCTATCTTTGCCGCCGAGCCCCTGTTCGAGGACCCGGGCGGCCACTACAACGTCGCCCCAACACAGCGAATAGCCGCGGTCGTCGAGCGACCGGATCGCCGGCGTGCGGTCGCTCCGTTCATCTGGGGCCTCGTCCCATCGTGGACGCCTAAGGACAAGGCGGCACCAACGCGGCTATTCAACGCTCGCTCGGAGTCTATCGTCGAGCGCCCGGCATTCCGCGGCCTGCTCGAACGGCACCGGCTGATCGTGCCCGCCGACGGCTTCTATGAATGGCGCAGCGGCGCCCATGGTCCGCGTCAAGCCTTCTACATCCGTCGGATCGACCGGCGCCCGCTGGCCCTTGGAGGGCTCTGGGCGACGTGGCACGATCCCGATGTCGCCCGACATGTCGATGAGCCACTCCGAACCGCGACGATCCTCACGACGAGTCCCAACGGGCTTATGAGCCAGATCCACGATCGGATGCCTGTCGTCATTGCCGAGGGCGCTCTCGATGCCTGGCTCGATCCCTCGTTTGGAGACACCGCGGCGCTGCGATCATTGTTGCGTCCGGCTGCCGACGATCTGCTCGAGGCGGTTCCGGTCGGTGCGGAGGTAGGCAACGCGCGTAATCAGGGACGTGAGTTGATCGCCCCTATCGGCAGGCCGCTGGTGGCCGTTCCGCTCGACTGACGCCGACACAGCGACCGAGGTTCACCTATCCGCGCCTGACCACATCCTGACCACGTTGCCCGAGCGGACCCATGAACGGGAGTTCGGGCTTGGCCATCGCGTGGCCATGCTCCGGACCGGTGGAACCCATGCCATCATTTGACTACCGATCGAGTCGAGGTCGATTGTTGACTTGAGGCAGGTGACTGTTCGGATGCCCTCTGTGGAGTTTTCCGACAACGCTATGGCAATCCCTCGAGAGTTGGTCGCAGCCCTGAGGGTCGACCGAGACGTCGAGGTGGAACAGTGTCGCCACACACTCCTCGACAACGGGCAGCACGTTTATCTCTACGGCGAGCGCGGGACCGGCAAGACCTTCCTACTTAGGCTCGTCAGGCCGCTGCTAACAGCCAACGCGAGTACCCTCGTTGTCGACAGACGTAACGCCCAGCCTCTGCGTTCAAGGCTTATTGGCCAAGACACCGCCCCCCGCCGACGTTGGGTCAGCTAAGATTGCCGGCGGTGGGCCCGTTCCGCGGTTAGCCGGCCAATAGTCAGCTTCCGAGTGGTTGCGCCCGAGTGCGCCGCGTGGCGCCACGAAGTTGGGGGCTCTGAACTCATTGACGGCGACCTACGGCATTCTCAACCAGGTCGCCACACCGCTCCTACGGTGGCCCGGCAGCAAGCGCCCGCTCCTCAGACATCTGCTCCCGTACCGGCCGGTGGAATATGGACGGTACTTCGAGCCATTTGCGGGGTCGGCGAGCTTCTTCTTCGCGCTTGGGGCTCAAAGTGCCGTCCTCGGCGACACCAACGCCGACCTGATTGGGACCTACTACGAGCTCGCGCGCGATCCGGCACCCGTATTCGATGCCTTCTCTTCGTACGCCTCCGATCCCGAGTCGTACTACAGGGTTCGCGCCATCTCGCCGGTCCTGCTTGACGAAGTTGCACGGGCGGGGCGCTTTCTCTACTTGAACCGCCACTGCTTCAATGGTCTATATCGGACCAACCGCAGGGGCGAGTTCAACGTGCCCATCGGGTCGCGCCTCGGGAGCGCGCCTTCGTGGGAACAGTTCCTTGCGGCTGCAACCGCCCTCCGCGCAGCCGACCTAAGGGTGGGTGACTTCGAGCGAACTCTTGCGGATATCGAGGAAGGGGACTTCGTGTACCTCGATCCCCCTTACTTCACACCGCGACCGCATTACGGCGAATACGGATATGAGGAGACGTTCGGCCCAGGGGATGTAACGAGGCTCGAGGCTGTCCTTCACGATCTTGACGCAGCTGGGGCGCGTTTCCTGCTCTCCTACTCGTTGGATATCGAGATGAACATGCCATCCAGTTGGAACGTCTGCGAGGTGCCGGTGTTTCGGCATATCGCCGGTAACGCCCAACACCGAAAGCGGACCGGTGAAGTCCTTGTCACGAACATGCGACGGCTCGACTGCGCAAACGGGGAGGCCGCGCGATGGGCCTAACCGTAGCTGTGATGGCAGACCTCCATATCTACAACCCAGCCACACTCGCGGGGGCTACTCCGTCGCACATCGCTCTCGGTGCATCACCTGGACCTCTCTACGATCCGCTCGAGGGACTCTTCAAATTAGTGGAGGGAGGACTCCGAGCAGATCTCCTCCTCTGCTGCGGTGACATTAGCGACCGAGCCAGTCCAGATGCTTTGCGGTTCGGCTGGGGCCGGCTCCAAGATCTTGCAGGGGCTCTTGGGGCGCGTCTGATTGCTACGGCTGGCAACCACGACATCAATTCGCAACACCTGTACGGGCTCGACCCGTTGGACGGACTCCAAGCCCTGGCGCCACCATTCCCATCTAGCGCTCCGTACGTTAGCGACAGGTATTGGGCGAAGCACTACGCAATTCAGAACCTCGATGGTGCGAGGATCGTAACCCTCGATAGCAGTGTCCACGACAAATTGGACGAAGAGCGCTCCAGAGGGCTCGTCACGGCTCGGACCATCGATAGTCTCCTCGGGGATCTCGCAGCCGAGGCCCCCTCCCGTGTCCAGGTGCTTCTTTGTCACCACCACCCGCATCGCTATGGCGACATCGACCTATCTGACTACAGTGAGATGGCTGGCGGATCTCACCTTCTAGATGTTCTCGGGCGCGGCGATTTGGGTCATTGGCTCGTCATCCACGGCCACAAGCACTATGCCCGCCTCTCCTACGCGTTCGGTGGCGCGCGCTCTCCTGTCATCTTGTCAGCGGGAAGCTGCAGTGCCGTCCTCTACCCTGAGGCGCAGACACGCCACGGCAATCAGTTCTACGTTCTCAGCTTCGACCCCGAGGCCGCCGATAGCATCGGATCCGGAATCGCAGGGCGATATCGGGCCTGGGACTGGGGAGCGGCGGTCGGTTGGAGGCCCGCTAGCCCATCAAGATCATTGCCGGCGGAAGGCGGCTTCGGCTATCGCGTCAACCTGCCCGGCTTGGCCCAGCGTGTGGCCGAGTTCATCAGGTCGACGGGGAACGAGTACGTGTCGTGGCCGTCGTTGATCGCACATATTCCAGAGCTCCTCTATGTCCTCCCGTGCGATCTCAAGGCCTTGGCCGAGGGCGGGGCTCCGGAGCTCTGCTTCCTGTATGACTCCAAGAAGCAGACGCTCAGCCAGGTTGGCCTGCGATGACGACACTCGCGCCGTCCATCTTCGAAGCAAACAACGCGCGCACGAAGGAGCCTGGTGAGGTCGCCAAGACTTTCGTGCCTCCGGAGCTTTACCGCGACGCCTCACGTCCCCGCAACACGCTCATCATTGGGCCGCGAGGGAGTGGCAAAACTACTCTCCTAAAGATGCTGCAGCCGGCTGCGCTTGCCGGGTGGGATGACCCGGCTGGTCGCACCCATCGAGATCGTGTGCGGTACACGGGGATATTCGTGCCGACCGACGTGTCGTGGCAGCGGCAACTCGAGGCAATCGGACACGGCCTTCTTGACGAGACCGCATCACTGCTGAGTCGTGCGGCGTTTACGACCCACGTGCTGATGTCGACAGTGGAAGCCATGCAGTACCGCGTGGACGGTGCCCCTGAGACAGACGTCGTCCGCTATCGGCGCGTCACCCTCGACGGCGGTCAGGAATCCGCGATCGTGCGGTCGATGAGCCGTGCGTGGCTACTCGAGCCTCCGTTCGCGAGCCTGATGGCCGTTCACCAGGCGCTACGTGAGCGTCTCGGCGAAATTTACGCGATCTCGCAACGTGAGGTCTACTTGGCCGATCCCGACGGACAGAGGGCCAGGGTAGCCGACGCGCAATACCTCTTCCTCGACGCAGTTGCAGCCGTAGCAGCGGGCGTAGAGGCATTCGACAGCGAGACTACGACCACGCCCGGAAGATGGGCGTTGCTTTTCGACGAGTTGGAACTCGCGCCCCAATACGTTCTCCGCGATCTGCTCGCGTTGCTGCGCAGCACTGATCGCCGCTTGCTCTTCAAGCTGGCGCTGAGCCCTTATAGCCCTGACGCGGAACTCCTCCGCTTGCCTCAGACCGGAAAACAGGGACATGACTTCGACGTTATCTCCCTGAGCTACCCGCACAAGGAAGACGGCTACCTATTTACGAAGGCGGTGGTCGCACGTCTCATGGAGAGCAAGGGCATCTCCCAAGTGGACCCGGATAGAGTGCTCCACGCATCTCGCTCTGTTACCCATCCGAGCGAGTGGTCGGCTGAGGGCACGGCCTATGGCAAAGGCTCGAAGCTCGAAGGACAATTCCGGCTGCTCTTCGAATCCGACGACACATTCAGAGAATATCTCGAATCACATGACATTCGAGTCGACGCCCTCGATGAGGCGACCAGTCTCGAGAGAGCGAAGAACATACGCAAGATCACAAGCCTGGTCGACTACCGAAACGCTATGAAAGCCCAGATGGTCGATCGCGACAGTGTCCAGCGGCGGATCATCCCTTCGACAGCGGCTACCGAAAGGCTCCGGAGCGCGAAGGTCGATGACATCTACGCGGGCGCCTCCTCGTTATACGCGATGACGGAGGGCAATCCCAGATGGATCATCGGGATCTTCTTGCCGCTGATCGAGCAGTATTGCGCAACAAAGAAGACTGTTTCCGCAAACCGCCAGGCCCGAGAGGTGAAGCGGGTAGCGCGACGGTTCTTGGCGCTGCTCAGCACTATTTCGGCCCGCCAGAATCCTGGAATAGACCCGCTTAGCCTTGCGGATCTGTTCCGGCCGCTGTGGCGCTACTTCTTCTGGAACGCAGCCGTCGCGCCATTCACGGCCGACCCGGTCCTTTCATTCAGGGTCGACTCTGCCATTCCGGCCGATGTCAGAGCTGGGCTAGGCGTCGCGCTCAATGCGGGCGCGATCGTGATGGTCGATGACAGCCCTGCTGATGTCATTGCATCAGTCGAGGGCCACCGCTTCAGGATCTCTTATCTGCTGGCTGCCGAGTACCGGCTTCCACTCGTCTTGGGACGGGGAATGGACCTCTCCGAGTTGCTGGCCGAGGAATTGAGCCCTGGTGGCGCGCGGGGCCCCCGACGGCGTATCCGAGACAGCCGGTCTGATCTAACGCTGTGGCTTGGCAAGGAGGTCCAAGAGTGAGAGCTCAGCGACAGCTGAGGTCGGTGGAGCCTCTAGACAGCCCGGCCGAAGGGTACGATCTCCTGATTGGCACCCATGGTTTCGAGCAGCGATCCTCCTTCATCCCGCTCGCGCTCGCGGATCTGGCGCGTGCCAAGTGGGCTCCTGGTTTCCCAGACCGACACGTTCTCTCGCACCACGATAACGACGTCTCCCTCCGGCAGGCCGGCTTCCACCGCCCCGAGTTGTCAGACGACAGCTACCAATTGTGGCTGGTTGGCGAGCTCCAACGACTGGTCCGGCAATCATCGAGCCCGCGCATCGCAGTCGACATCTCAAGCATGTCCCGGACGCGAATTGCCCAGACTAGCGAATGTCTTGCGAGGGCGGACGAAGGTCCACTAATCCGCGCGGACTTCCTCTATGCGCCGGCGAAGTACTCCAGCCCTGGCGCCCTTGACGCCCCGATTGTTTCGCGCGGACCTGTAACCGAGTACTTCGCGGGGTGGTCTTCTCGGCCGGATCTCGTCGTCGCCTTGGTGCTGGGACTTGGCTACGAGCGGGATCGCGCTATTGGTGTCATGGAATACCTTGAGCCTGGCGTCGCCGTTGCCTTCGTTGCGACCGCGGAGGATGGGCGCTATCTGAAGGCACTCAAGAAGGCGAACGATGCCCTATGGGACACCAAGCCCAACCCACTTGAGATTCAGTACGACTTGGCACGGCCCTTTGACTGCTTCGCACGCTTGAACAGTCTTGCTGACGGACTTGCGGGTTCTTACCGTCCGATCATCGTTCCGTTCGGGCCCAAGCTGTTCGCGTTGGTCGCTTTGCTCGTCGCTGTTGCCAATTACCCGCGCGTGGGCGTTTGGCGGTTCAGCGCTGGTTCCTACGACCAGGCTGTGCAACGGGTCGCGAGCGGCCGCGTCGTAGGGCTCAAGACTACCTGGGCCGGATCCGAGGAGCCTCCGCTCTAGCGTCCCGCGTACGCCTCGCACAGTCTGACTGCCCGGCCGGGCCGCGGACAGACCGGTCCGGCCGCCTGGCGCTTGCGACTAGCCTGTCCTCATCCGGTGTCAACGGCCAGGCGGAAGCCGACTTTCTCATGTCCTCGCTGTAGTACTGGTGCTTCCTCCCCATGCTCGACTCCTCAGCAGGAGCGCCGCAGCCTCGGCTTCGGTGCGACCGGCAAGGGCGGCAGCCACCGGCAGATGACGACGATCACGAGTTCGGACGAAGCCTTGTCGATCGGCAATGCTCACCGGGCCACCACCGGCCTAACCCTCCCCCGCCGACGCCGGGCCGACGCGACCCGAGGATGCAGAAAGACCCGGCGAGGCCCACGGCGCGAGCCCCGACAACGGACTCACGAGCACAAGCTGCCAACCGATCTCCACCGAGGCCCATGGTTCCCGATCGGACCGCAGGGCCCGGGCTCTTAACGGCTCCGGCAATCTCAAGTCCGACGCCGGCTCGATCGCAGCGAACACATCGTTGGCAAGTTTTGCGACCGAGGCAACGAAGTGCGAAGCGAAGGCCATCGGGTCAAGAAATGCACCGCCGGGACCTGGCGCCTCGAACTCTTCAACGTAGCCGCCGCCATGGTCGACGCGGTTGTGCCCGGGGTGCGGTGTGATCTCTTCGTCGAGCCCCCAGTTCTCTGCCTTCTCACCTGCGGATGTCAACCTCGTCCGTAGCTCGCCGCTGATTTCTGATGGCATCAGGAACATCGCCCGTTCATCGCCGTCATCGCGCCGAAGACGCATTGGCCGAAGTACTTCCCGATGCACGGCATGGTCTCGGAGTGTCTGCGACGCCCTCAGCCGACGCGCTGTCGGCTGGATCGCTTCGACCACGGCATCTGCGGCAGGGCCCACGGCTCGGACCGCCTTTCGCCATTTCGGTTCGTGTAGGGAGATCGCCCTGGGATCGTCCATCGCGACGCCGAACCACGTACTCACAAGAACGGCGACGTTGTCCTGGACGGCCCATCCTCGGAGCAGGATGCCGTCGAACAGGTTGCCGACATCCTCGGTCACAGGGTTCGTGACCTCGCGCTGCCAGAGCACGAACATGTCGTCGAGCGCCTCCACCAGGTAGTCCAGCCGCGTAAGGATCGACTGGGCCAGAGCCTCAAGCTGCTCTCCCCTGGGAAAGACCCTGCTGCCATGGACGAGTGCGGCGAAAGCTGGCCAGCCCGCCGGGGTGAGGGCACGCGCAAGCGCCCAGTAGTACATGAAGTCGCCCGCAGTCCAATGCGAAAAGTGACCGTTCCTGTCGGTGGCGCGCGACCAGACGCCAATGAGCACTCCGGCCTCGAGCGGTGTGAGGACATTCGCCTCGCGCAGAGGGCTAACGTCACGGGCCTTTAGCAAAGTCCTGTCCTTCGACACTACGAAGCGGGCGCCCGCTTCGTGGGCGGCCAACACATCATGCGCAGCCGCCAGACCGTGCTCCGAAAGCGACCGGGCGAGGATCTGGCGCGTACTATCGAAGACACTCAGCCCGGACACCGACGATGTGGTCGCGTCCCACTGGATCCGGCCGGTCTCAGACCATAGACCAGCACCGTTGCCAGCGAAATCCATGAAGGGAAGGCCTCGCCATTGTGGCGGGCTTCCTCCCACAGCGAAGGGCCGAACGCCCCAATCTCCTGACATCTCCGCGATCTGCGCGACGACAAATTCTTCGTCGGGCGAGAGATCGTTCAGGCTGGCGGCATGCAAGGCGACCAGCAATCGCTCGTGCGGGCGTGGCATCGCGAGTCGCTCGAAGGGATTGTCAGCCCCCATGAGCAACAACGAGGTGTCGAGAGGATCCCCTGACTCAAGGTCGCGGTCCCGGCGGTGCTGGCTTCGGAAGCTGGTTTGCCCTGGCCATCTGAGGCGGTGGAGGTTTGAGGCCTCGAGAAGCTGCCGCGACGGCCGACGGAATTCTGAGTTTCTCGTTTCGCTCATTGCGACCTGAGTCTAAGGTTAGCGGAGAGCGAAGATGCGGCGACGGGACAGGGGCAAGGCGCCCGGTGAAGCTACAGTGAGGGCACCGTGGGGACAGGCACTCGACCATGACGGACGTGACCGTGCCGGTGTGGGCGGCGTCGGATAAACGCGTCCTCGGAGCCGTCTCTGCATATAGAGGCTACCGGCGGCAAGCCCTGTACGGCCTGCACCGGCTACTCCAACTTCGTGAGGGCGAACTCCTTCAACCCGAGGGCGTCGAGGATCTGTCCGTGTTCGGAGATGGGCAGCTCTTGGAGGCCGTCCAGGTGAAGAGCTACGCGCAGCCCCTCACGCTGTCGCACCTGGCTCCGGAAACCGACAACTCCTTCTTTCAGGGCGCGGCAGCGCGCACTCGGGCCGGTAGTCAGGAGCGAATTCGACTCGTGAGCTTCGGGCCGCTTGGGCCAGAGCTCGCCGGACTGAAGGTTGGCAACGAGCCGTCGGTCGCATCTGTCCTCGAAAAGCTGGAAGGCGCTGGCATCGCGAAGCAGACAGGGCGAGAGATGCTCTCGCGCATGTCGGTCGAGGAGGTCACCGAGGAGCAGCTCGCAGCAGGCGTCCGCGACCGGCTAGCCTCGATGGTGACCGGCCTCGATTCCCAGGCCGCTTTCGACTTGTTGACCTTCTGGATGTACATCCAGTCGGAGCGCCGCGCGACGATCTCAGCAGCGGACGCGCGTCGTCGCGTCGAGGCCGTGGGCGCCTTCATCGCAGCCACTCATGCTCATCACGAGGAGTGGTACGTCACGGTCGTGCCGGTCGAGGACGTGGAGGTGTCGCCGGAGCGTCGTGCCACCCTGGAGCAGGAGTTCTACCAAGGAGTTGCTGTCCGCTATGAGCACGTCGCGGCTGGGCTCTCCGTCGAGCGCCGCCACTGGCTGGATGAAATCGACGCGGCGTTTGAGCGCGAGAGAACGGTCGTCGTCCATGCGGCCTCTGGTCAGGGGAAGACAACGCTCGCGTTTCAATTCCTGAGCTGCCTGCCTTCGTCGTGGCGATTCCGAATCGTAGCGGTGCCTGATCGATTTCACGCGGTGCAGATGGCGGCAGCCCTTGAGGCTCATGCCGCGGCCGTGGACCTACCCGTCTACGTGCACCTTGACGTCGGGCCGCAGGACAGCGAATGGCCGACGTTCGCGCGCCAGCTGGCCGCGCATACCGAGATCCGGCTCCTCGTCACCATCCGAGAAGAGGATTGGCGGCGGTCGAGCGACGTAGCCCTGCTGCCGTTCGGGGACGTCGATCCCAGCCTCGGCAAGTCGGAGGCCGAAGCCATCTATCAAGGTCTTCACGCGCAGATACCCGACACACCGCCGACTTTTGCCGAGGTCTGGGCGCGTTTCGGCGGTCGCGGCCCGCTGCTCGAGTTCGTCCACCTTGTAACGCAGGGTAGGGAGCTGAGGGCACGTCTGACGGATCAGGTTCATCGACTCCGGGACGAGGCGCTGCGGACAGGCGCCGAGAGAATCCAGTTCTTGCGACTGGCCTCGGTGGTAGCCGCGACCGGAGCGCGGGCCGACCTCCGACCACTTGCAGAGGCCGCGGGCCTCACCGATGCCGCGCACGCGATCGCGAGCATGGAGCGCGAGTATCTGCTTCGCCTCTCCGACAACGGCCTCATGATTGGGGGCCTCCATCCCATTCGATCGGGCATTCTGGCGGAGTTACTGACCGACGAGACGCTGTCGCCGTTCAGCGAGAACCTCGTTGCTGCTGTCCCGTTTGTGACCGAGGCCGACCTCGAGATCTTCATGCTGCAGGCCCTGCTGCGGCCGGATATTGACGTTGACATGCTTAAGCGCGCTGCATTGGATCGGCAGATGGAGTCGTGGGTGGGATTCGCCGGAGTCGGTCGCGCGCTCCGATGGCGCGGAATCGCGGACTACGCCGATGCACACCGAGAGCTGATCGAAGAGATCGACCCCGAACGATCCGGGAGATGGGCGGTAGTACTCGATACGGACATCGCACGCGCCATGCCTGGCCTCGTGCACGAGATCTGGGAGACGCTCGGAAGGACTCTTCAGAAAGAGGATGCGGTTGAGCGGGTCCGGGCTTATCAGGAGCGTCAGCGGCCCGTCGATGAAGCGATGGATCGTTTCAGGGAGTGGCTGGCATTGGCAAGGCCACCGGCCGCGCCCGCATCGGCCGCTGAGTGGAGCGCGTTCGCTGAGATGCACTTCTTCGGAGCGAGACTCGGCGTTCCCATCGAGCCAGCATGGTTGGTCGAGGAGGCACTCGACGGCGCACTAGAGACTAAGTCGGTCAGCGCATTGGCGGATCTCAGCCTCGCCCTCTCCGAGGGGGATGAGGTCACGAAGCGGGGGCAAGCCTGGCTTGCGCGCTATCGCGGAAGGCTAGCCGAACTCTACCGACGCGATCAAGGCGCTGTCGGGCTTCGCGACGACGGCGAAACGATCTCAATCGACTTCATCGTCTCCACCGCGGCCTCGGCTGAGACTCGGCCCACCCGGTCTCCGTCGAGCAGCTACAACTCGCAAGCTGTGGTCCGCCTGGACGTCCTGCGACGGCTAATACCAGACCGGAGCTACTACGCGGCGCAGGGATGGGGCCATCGCGTCGATGGCCTCGCCTTTGATGGGACGCAGAAGAAGATCGAGCGCCGACGGTTACCGCCCCTTTGGCTGACCGCCATGAATGCGACCTTCCGAGGGTATGTCGAACGGTGGTGGCGGCCATCGAGCTGGTCCTCTCTTCGGGATCAACTCGTCGAAATGCGCCGAGACACATGCGCGAGCCTGGAAACAATTGTGGCCGGAGTGGAGCGGTTTCACCGGTCAACTGCCGTCTCGCCGTTGGATGGAATGACGAGCGAGCAATGGTACAAGGCCTGGGCATCGCGTCTGTCCGCGGAGCCATTGCTCCCAGCAGGGGTCATCGACGAGTTCGGTTTCACTGATGAGTCCTCCGCGATGGCAGATCCCACCCAAGATAGCGTGGCCGAGCGATCCCTCGCCGTTGAGCCGTACCTGGGATTTCTGAGAGCGTGGCGCGAGCTGCGGCGCTGTCTCTCGAACTTCGCGAACCAGGCGCCCCAAGCAACTGCCGTAGCCGTTGCGCTTGGGCGCGCCGCTCCAGAGATGCGGGCGGCCGTCAGAGCGAAGGCCACGGAGCTGGGGTGGGACAACACGCTCCGCTTGTCGGCCCACAATCTCGCAGATGCGTTCCTTGCGTTGCCTGCCTTCCAGTCCCAGACCGCCCGTCTGTTCGCTCCGGACGTCGAGCTAGAGCAGCGTGAGCGGCGGGCGTACGGCCGGGCGAATGCGGCCTGGCGGGCGTTCGCCAGTACCCCTTGGGCACGCTCCAACAACATGGCAACGGAACTGGATCAGGAGGAACGAAGGTTCAATCGAAAATGGCAACAACAGCTCCGGGCCGCGCTCGATCGGCTTGATCCGAACGCTCGATGGGAGGTGACGGAGCGCGTCGGCGCGGAGGGGGGCCGCCTAGTTCTCGTCGGCTCGTCTTCCGATGCGCTCCTCATCTACGGTCTACTAGAGAGAGCCGTCGGGGTTCTCCACGAGGCCTTCGCCGCACTATCCGAAGATGCGAAGACGTCGATCCGCGTGCGCCTGCCGCAGTTGATTGTCGTACCCCTGCTCAAGGGGAGATCGCTGCGAGCCGAAGCCCTGTCGCTATCGACAATCGTCCTCGCGTCCGAACAATGGTCGCCCGAGTGGTGGCATTTCATTCCCCGCCCGATCCCATCTGACTTGAGTGATGGGTTTCCGGTTTGGGACGACGGGAGGCTTCGCTTCGGGGACGCCGTGGCCGACGCCATCGCGGCGCTATTTGCATTGGCCACACACTTGGTCGATCTACCCCGCCGCGACGAACTTGATGAACTTGGTCGCGACCTTCTTGCCGAGTACGTCGCCAGCATCGATCCGTCGCCGCCCGAGGTGTGGCATTCGGCAGTTGAGAAGCTCCGGATCTTCTCGGCCGCGCTGGCTGAGGTCGGCGGGGGCGCTCCGTATCGCGGCGAGATCGAGGAGCTTGTCGCGGGGCTTCACAGTGTCCTCGACAAAGCACCCTGGCGCCCCGAGGGTGCAGTTCCTGACGACGATGAAGTCGCTGCGTGGCGGCCGGCAATAGCGGAGGCGATCGTTGCTGGGGGGGCATTGAGACTGGCCTGGGCAACTGCGGTCTTGGAAGGGGCCTCGGCCAATTCACCGACGGCCGCAGGCAGTAGGGAGACTCCGCCGGGCAGAAGGCAGCCTCAGCGAAAGCGCCGTCGCTCGGGGCGAATCTGATGAAACCTGTCGTCAGGTACGGCGCTCACTCGGCCGCGACTTATCAGCTCACCCGCTGCAGCCACCGCTCCACTCCGGCAAGTACACACTGGAGCGGGTATGGGACATTCAGGTCGCCAGGGTCGGTGTGACTCCTCTCGCCCCGACCATTCAGGTAGGTTTGACCTACCCGTGGGGTCTTCCCGGATCTGCAGTCAGGGGATGGCTGATCCCGCAACGACTGTGACGCGCACCGGCAGCGATGGCCATCCGGCGTCTGTCGTGAGCAGCAGCGCGGCGCCCAGTTCAACCGCCGTGGCCACGACTAGGGCATCCGGCAGCCGCAGCTTCGTCCCGTGCTGCGCCCTCAGCCTCGCCGCGGTTGCCGCAATCTCCCGGGTGGCTGGCTCCACTCGAGCCGGGAGAGCCGCCAGAAACTCATCGACCTTTGCAACTGCGCTCGCACCATGCCGGTATGGCCCGACGAGTATTTCGGCGTAGGCGGAGGCAGGGATGGCCAACTCGTCGCCCCGACTCCGAGCGCGCGTCAGGGCCTCTCTGGCCGCCGCATGGTGGGCATCGCTCGAATCGAGAATCGCGATGATGACGCCGGCGTCCAGGATCGTCAGCGCCATTCGCGGCGCAGTTCGTCGAGGTGATCTAGAGCGAAGGCGCCCGTCAAAGCGCCGGCAAATCGATCGACCGGATCCTCCTCGCGGACCAGGATCAACTCACCTGGTCGGCCAGCTTCGGCCCGGAGGCGATCGCCAACTTTGAGCCCAGCTCTAAGAAGGGCGTCTTGAGGGATCGTGACCTGATTCTTTGCGCTCACCTTCGTGTACCCACGACGGCGCGCGGTCTTTACTCGCGTACCCATGGGTAAAGCTTACGCCGACGAGGTTCGTTCGGCAAGAGCGGGATCGAGCGCGACCTCAGGGTCGGACATCTCTGCGGGCTCGTCCGGCCGGGCCGCCGGCTATTCCGCCGCCTCCGCCGGAGGCGTCTGCGCGGCGTGCGTTCGCCGCGACGGCCACCACGCGCGGTCGCCGAGCAACGCCGTGATCGCTGGAACGAGGATCGAGCGGACGACGAACGTGTCGATGAGGACGCCGAGGGCGACCGCCGCACCGATCTGGAAGAGGACGAGGAGCGGGGCGGTCGCCATCGAGCCGAACGTGCCCGCGAGGATCAGGCCCGCGGTGGTGATGACGGCGCCGGTGTGGCCCGACGCAACCCGGATCCCGTCGCGGATCGGCCGGTGCTCGCTCTCCTCCCGGACGCGGTGCATCAGGAAGATGTTGTAGTCGGCCCCGAGCGCGACGAGCAGCACAAAGACCATCAGCGGCAGGAAGTAGCTGATCCCAGGCTGCCCGAGCAGGCCCTGGAAGACGAACGACGAAAGGCCGATGGATGTTCCATACGAGAGGAGCACAGTCGCGACGAGGTAGATCGGCGCAACGATGGAGCGCAGGAGGAGCATCAGGACCAGCACGATCCCGATGACGGTGATGATGCCGACTCGATTGAAGTCGTCGGCGAGGACTGTCTGGATGTCGACGAACTTGGCGGTCGGGCCGGCAAGGCGCGCAGTCGCGCCCGAGCCGAACGACGGCACCGCGCTCGTCAAGGTCGCCTCGACCGACCGGATCGCCGCGAACGCGTTGGGCGAGTAAGGGTCGTCCGTCGTTGTGACGTAGAAGCGCGTCGCCGAGCGGTCCCCAGAGACGAACGCATTCACCGCGCCGGTCACCTGCGACCCGTTGTCACCCGGCAGGCCGAGTGGTACGAACAGGTCATCCGAGCGGCCGGCGAAGCCAGCGGCGAGCCCGTCGAGGGCGGTCGGGATCGCATCGAAGGTGGTCTGCGCGTCGCTGGCAAGCTGCTGCCCGGCCGCCGTCTTGGAGAGAGCGTTGGACGCGAGGGTCGCCGACGGTTGGGCGTCGAAATGGGTCGCCATGGCCTCCAGGGCAGCTGCGGTCGCCGTGGCTGACGCGGCAGTCGGCCCCTTGGCGAGTTCCCCTACTCCGGCGGTCGCGTCGGAGTAGGCTGCGAGGGACGTGACCTCCGGGTATGCCGCAGCAAGTTCCTTGAGATACTGCGCGATCACGTTCGCGCCCGCCGGGCCGGCGGTAGGCGTTGCCAGCGAGCCGGCGAGCGAGCGCAACTGGGTCGCGACGATGCTCTGGCGGCGGACGTTCGCCACGAGGTCCTTGGCACCGGCTATGTCAGATTGCGCGGTCCGGTACTCGGATCGACCCGCCACGTCGGGGAAAGCGGCGCCGAGTGCGGTGACGTAGTCGGACGCCTGAGCGAGGCGGTCGGACACCCTCTGGTCGAGGAGACCGGCCGCGCTCATGGACGCAGGCGAGCTGCCCGTATTCGAGGCGCTCCGGACTTCGTCGGCGATGACGCCGAGCTCCCTAGAGGGTCTGAATCCGTCAGGGACGACCCCGTCGCCGTTGGGTGTCACCAGGCTCGTCACCGAGTCGACGCCCGGCAGCGCCGCGATCCTGGCGGTCGTGTCGCGGATCGCGGCCAGCGACGCTGGAGTGAGCATCCCGGCCGAGCCGGGCGCAACGATGATCGCCGTTGCCTGGGCCAGCTTCCCCTTGCCGAGGTGCGCGGCGACGTCGTCATACCCGAGTCGGGCGTCGGAGCCCGCGGGAAGCTCGGCGAGCGTGTCGAAGTTCGTCCGCATCTGGGGAAGGTATGCGGCCGGAACGAGCAGCAGCAGGACGATGGCGGCCGCGATGGGTCCGGGGTGGCGGGAGACCACGCTGGCAAGGCGGGCGAAGAAGCCGCTCGGCTCGCCGTCCGACGCGGCTGCCCTTGTGTGATGCGGCCAGAAGAGGTGGCGACCGAAGATGGCGAGCAGTGAAGGCCCGAGAGTGAGGCCCGCGAGGAGGGTCACCGCGACACCGATCGCGAGCGCCGGGCCGGTCGACGAGATCATCTCGAACCGGCCGAACCCCATCGCAAAGAGGCCGACGATGACAGTACCTGCGCTCGCCGAGATCACGGCTCCGATCCGGCGCACCGTCGAGGTGGCCGCGCTGCGCGGCTCGGCGCCGGCGGACAGCTCTTCGCGGAATCGCGAGATGAGGAAGATCGAGTAGTCGGTGCCAACGCCGAAGATGATGACGACCAGGAACGTGTCGAGCAGCGACGAGATCGGAAAGCCAAGCCCGGCAAGGCCGCCGATGACGCCGCGCGCGACGACGAGGCTGGTGAGGCTCGTGACAAGGGGAACGAGGGCAGCGAACGGCGAGCGGTAGATCGCGAGAAGGATGAGGAGGACGAGGACGATCGTGACGATCGTCGTGCTGTCGGTGCCGGACTTGACCGCGCGCAGGTAGTCGGCGGCGATGCCGGCGGTGCCGGTAACGTGGACCGAGAGGCCGGCCGGGGAAGTTGCCGCGAGATGAGACCGGAGCGCGTCCACGACCCGGGACGATCGGTCGCCCGCGGAGGGGACGTTGAGGTCGACGAGCAGGATGGCGAGCTGACCGTCGGCGCTGTGGAGCATTGAGGCGAGTTCGGGACGACTTGCCGCCGACGCCGTTCCGCTCACCGCGTCCCGAACGTCCGCCGGCGTGTCCGGGCTCGCAACCCATGCTTCTGTCGCTGCCAGATACGCCTTGTCGGCATCGGTGAGTCCACTCGTCCGTTCCATGGAGATCGTTGCCGTCATCTCCGGTGCGCCTCCGGGGAATGCGCTGTTGAGCGACGCGGCGGCGAGGCCGGACGGGACGTCGGACGGCAGCAGGGACGACTGGTCGGAAGCGCCTCGCGAGGCGATCGAGGGAGCGAAGAGCGCGGAGCCGATAGCCGCCGCAGCCCAGAATGCGACCAGCAGGTACCGGAAGCGATAGACGATTGCCCCGAGGCGGTCGAACACGGGAGTCTCCTCCTGGCCGACGTGAGAAGATGCCCAAGCTCGTGCGGCCAGGCGATCGAGCGGCGTTGAGATACAGGATTGTATTTGACATCCAGTACTGTATCGACATACACTGCTGGATGTCAACTGGTTTGTTGCGGAGGACCCCGATGACATCAACACGACGGGCGGCGCAACGCGAGGAGACGCGCGAAGCCCTGCTCGACGCGGCGCGGGCGCTGTTCGCGGAGCGGGGGGTGATGGGCACCTCGGTGGAGGAGATCTCCGGTCGCGCCGGCTATACCCGCGGTGCGTTCTACGCGAACTTCAAGGACCGAGCCGCGGTCGTTGAGGAGCTCGTCCGGCGACAGCAGGGCCTGATCCTGGCCGATCTCACCGGAGCGTTGGCGTCCGATCCCGCGCGCGACTCGGATCTCGACGCGGCGCTGACGCCACTCGTGGACCGCGTGCTCGACGCGATGCCGCATGACCGTGAGCCGTGGCTCCTGCACGTCGAGCTGGAGGCGTATGCGATCCGCCACCCGGAGGTCGCGGGCCGGTATCGGCAGATGGACGCTCAGTTTCGCGAGAAGGTGGCGGCATTGATCGAGCGCACTACGCGCCTGCTGGACCGCGAACTCATTCTGGAGCCCGCGGAGGTCGCAACTGCGGCCATCGCCGTCGTCCTCCGCAGCGGACGTGACGGTCTCCTCGACGATGCACTGCGTCCCCAGGAGGCTGCCCGGGCGCTCCTGCCGGCGCTCTTCCTGGGCCTCTCGCGGCCCGTTCGGCCTGGCGTCGGCAAGGATGAGGGCTGAGCACAGCCGAGCCTTCTAGCGGGCGATGACCTTGATCGCCAGTCGACCTAGTCGACAACGTCAGCGGTTGGCTCTGAGCCGACCTTGCGGGCACAGCCCGGGGGTTGGGGCGGCTGGCACGAGTACGGGGCCTCATCCGGCAGCCGTATGACACCAGCGGCCTCCGCCGATGAGCTCGCACGAGAGCAGCAATGGACATTCAGGTCGCTACGGTCGGTTTGACTCTCTCGCCCCGACCATTTGAGTAGGTAGCCGCGGGAACGCACTTTCCCAAGCTCAATTCCGTCTCGCCGGGCGCTCCTCCGGCCCGACCCAAACCTGCCCGTTCGAGGGTGATCCTGAACCGCCCCACCTGAATGTCCCGAATCCAGCGGCGGGCGGCGTTTTGTGACAACCGTTATCACAGTGGTCACAAAACGCGGTCACACGAGGCCGAAAGAGGCTCGATGGTATTGGTCTGAAGCTTGTCTTCGACCTTGATCACACCCGGCGGCGGAGGTGTGCCAGCTCGCGCCGCCGGGATTGAGGTCAGGCCGCGCGAGAGCGTCGGCTTCCGTGTGAAGACTCCCCGAAACTCGAGCGTTGCCGCTCGATGAGACTCGCCGGTTGGCCAGGAGGTGCGCCTGCCAATTCGGCGTCCGACGACAGCTTGAATCTGGCCACGAGCCCGTCGAGCTTCGCGGCCATGGCGGCTAGACTTGCCGCACTCGCCACAACTTCTTCCGTCTGGGCGGACATCTCTTCGGACGCCGCCGAAACCTCCTCGGCCGCTGCGGAGTTCTCCTGGCTCACAGCGGCGATCGATTCGATCGAGCTCGACACGATCCCTGCGGCCAGGTTCATGCGGCCGGCCGCCGCGTTGGTCTGTGTCGCTATGGCAGCGATCGCGTCCGATGCGCTCACCACTTGCGCTGTGGCGCCGCCAACCTGAGACAGCGCGGTAAACACCTGTGCCAGCGCCCGGTCGCGCTCGGCGGCCGCGGCTTTGATCTCGTCCAGAGCAGCCGCCGACTTCTCGGCCAGTGCGGATCCGGCCTTCACTTCTTCGGCCCCTTGGCCCATGGCTCCCACCGCCCGCTCGGTGTCGCTCTGGACCTCGGCGATGAGAGATGCGATCTCCTTTGTGGCGCGGCTGGACCGCTCGGCCAGCTTTCGTACCTCGTCCGCCACGACCGCAAAGCCCTTTCCCTGTTCACCAGCCCGTGCGGCTTCGATGGCGGCGTTGAGGGCGAGAAGGTTGGTCTGTTCGGCGATGTCATCGATAGTCTCGACAATGGCGCCGATCTGATCTGATTTCGCGCCGAGTTCACCGACGCGCTCGGCTGTCGCCTCGACCACGTCCCTGATCCTGCGCATGCCGGTGGCAGTTTCCTCGACAGCAACCAGGCCATTCTCAAGTGCAGTCCTGGCGCGCTCCTCGTGAGTCCTCATCTCCGCACCCGACCGGTCGGCCAGGCGCATTGCCGCCGCCGCGTCCGCGATTGCCGCGGTCGCCTGTTCGGCCCGGTCCTGTGTTTCTGTGGCAGCGGCACCGACCTGCGCGCTGATCGCCGTAAGTTCGTGCGTACTCGCCGAAGTATCGGATGCGGCCCGGGCTTGATCGGAAGCTCCCATCGCGACCTGCGATATGGTGCTCGCGATCTGCTGCGTTGCGGTACCGGCCTGGCTCGACGCGCTGTCGAGCTCGCGACTTGTCCGCGAGACGGAGACCGCCGTTTCCCTGACGTCGCCGACGATCTGCGCGAGGCCGAGCGTCATCGAGCCGAAGTCGCGGCCGGCTGCCTGCAGCGAGCCAAGCATCAGGTTGAAGGTTTCGGCCAGATCGCCGACTTCGGCCCAGCCGGTGGTCTCGACCGGCTCCGCCTCGATGACTACCTGCGTGGTGAGATCGCCCGCGGCAATCGAGGCGAGCGCCTGCTGGATGTGGGCGAGGTCGGTATCGGACAGACTCCTCGTCGCTTTCGAGAGCGCAACTATTGGCAGAATGATGCGCCGGAGTTGATACATGAAGATCGCGAGGATGATCGGCAACGACACGACCGCACAGATCAGTGCGCGCCCAAGATCCCAGCCTTCGTGCCCCAGGTAATACAAGGAAATGCCGCCGGCGAAGGTGATCCCGATTGCGACCAGCGTCATCCGGAAGGCCAGACCTCGACCGTACAGCAGGGCAACCGGCAGCGAGCATGTCACCGAGCTGGCGACCAGGAAGACGACGAGGATCAGGTAGTCGTTCATGTCACACCTCCGGGGCAGCGGTGGCACCTCGTTGGTCGGACCCGGCGGGCCACGGCCTACCCTCACGTTGTCGGAGACATGGGTGAGCGCCCAATACGTTGTTCGCATGGCGCGGGTGGAGGGTCAAGTCGGAGTCTCCGCCGCAGGTGCGCACGGTTTGATCACGACGCCTCTTGAACCGCGCTGCCAACTAGTGTTGCGGTCCCAGCTCGCCTGCGACGTTCGACGTATCCCGATTCAACAAGCGGTCAATCTCCCGCTTGTCGCGGTGGCGCCCTCGCTCGGATTCGATAGCGGTGAGTCGGTGGCCGACGTCTGCCGCGAGTCGATTCAGCAAAGCCACCTCGTTGGCGCCAAAGGCTCCGACCTTGTCGGCGCAGAAGACCATGCGGCCGGCGAGGCTCGGTCCCCTAAATACGGGTATTTCCGCCGCGGCACGCAGGCCTGCCTCCTCAAGAGTTCGATGGCGGCGGCGAAAACGCCCGTCGCTCAGAACATCGTTCACCACGATCGGGCCGGATTCCGGCGAAGGCGGGTCGCTGCTGAGATAGAACGGCGTTGTGTGCCCAAGCAGGGCGTCGACCGAGCCTTCCAGAGCGGGATCTCGGGCGATGGAGGCGACGAACCTGAGCCTGCGGCCACCAATCCTGTCTTCGACCAGCCCAAACCTCGCCAGAACACAGACGCCCAGGTCGACCGGCAGCCGGCAGGCCTCGCGATACAGATCGCCGGGTCTGGACATGCGATTCAACGCGCGATCGATCGTCGCCGCCATGGCAACGAAACGCTCCACCTCGCGCCGCTCGGCCTCCAGAGTGGCGGTCAGGGCGAGTTCTCGCGCGTGGCGCTGGATGTCACCGAGCCGGGCTGCGACGAGGCCGGCGATCTGCTCGAGGAGTTGGACTTCCGGTTCGCCGAAGAAGCCTGGCTCGCTGGCCGTTACGCCAAGGATCCCCAGTGCGAAACCACCCGCGCCGATGGGGAACGTGGCTCCTGTGCCCACTGCCACCGCATGACCGGTCTGCAGAGCATGAGTCTCAGCCTCGGTGGCGAATTGGAGTGACCCTTCCAGGGTCCCTATGTCGCCTCGCAGGCGCGTCTCGTCGACCTCAAGGGCGTGGATCCGGAGCCGACCCGCCGGCTCCTTGAGCGCCACCGTGGCCGTCGCGAGGCCTCCGATGGAGACGAGCAGCCTCGCGATTCCCCGGAACAGACTCTCCTCGTCTGTGGACGACGAAATCGTGGCATCCAGTGCCGACGTGGTGGCCGCAAGGCGGGAAATCCTGGCGCGTTCGCGCTCGGCCGCCTCTCGCCGCGACTCCGCGAGCTTGAACTCGGTGAGATCGCGACCGATGACCAGTGCGACCCTGCTGCCGTCCAGGTCCATCGGCGTGGCGGTGATTTCGGTGGGGATGGCGGTTCCATCGCGGGCGAGGAAAGTGGAGTCGAAACGCAGAAAGCCGCGCTCCAGAACGAGCGCCAGTCGGTCCCGATTCAGGGCCCTTTCCTCAGGCGCGGCCAGGGCGTTCGATGAAAGCGCCACAAACTCCTCGCGCGTGTAGCCGAACAGTTCGCAGGCAGCCGGATTCGCATCAAGGTAACGGCCGGTCTGATCGACAATGACGATACCGTCGCCGGCGCTATCGAAGATGGCCCGAAAGCGCTCCTCGGACTCCCGCAGTGCCTGCTCGGCGGCCCAACGATCGGTCAGGTCTACGGTGGCGTTCAGGAAGCATGGTTCGCCCTCGACCTCTATCGCCGACGCTGAGATGAAGCCGCGCCGGACACTGCCGTCGCGACGCCGGAAGGTGATCTCCAGGTCCCGGGCGATGCCGCGGTCCGGCATGGCCCCGACGATGGCTTCGCGGTCACCGGGGCTGACAATCCCCAGCTCGGCTGCGGATCGGCCGATAAGCTCGGAACGGGCGTAGCCACTAGCCTCGCAAAAGGCGTCGTTGACTTCCAGGAGCCGTCCTTCGCGGATCGTTGCGATGGACATGGGGATGCCAGCCGTCTGGAAGGCCACCTCGAACTTGACTTCGGGGCCACCCGAGCCGCCCTCGGTCGCTCGAATCTGCTTGCCCTCCAGACGTGCCATTGCTCGGCTCTTCGTCTCAAACTGCCGCGAACGTGCGGCCTATCGCCACAACGATAGCGACGACGAGCAGGACCACGTTGAGCCATATGTGCCCACGCTCACCCCGGCTGATGTGAGTCCACATCGCGCCGATCTGAAGTGCGGCGAGGCACCCTGCGGCAATCGGGGTCAGGGGCGTGAGGATTCCCGTCGCCCACGGAACAACTACGCCGATCGCGCCGGCGATCTCGAGAGCGCCGATAAGCCGAACCTGTGGCATCGGGACTTCTGCAACCCAGCCCATGCCGGGCATGCCGAGCAGCCTCTCGCGCGAACCGACAACCTTGCCAGAGCCCGTGATGGCGTAAATCGCCGCGAGCAGAACGCTGAGAATCCACAAGAACGAGTTCATCGGTGTCTCCTTGATGTGCTGGATGGGGTTGTCACTGCAGCCCTGCCAGCGCACCGACGGCGACCGTGTCGAGCGGTCGCTCACCGGTGAGCAGGCGGAGCCGGTTGATGCGGTCGACGATCGGCGGATGAGTCGAGAAGAGGGCCGATCCGCCGCCGACCTTCTTGAGCGGATTCACGATGTACATGTGCTGGGTAGCGCCGTTGGCGACCAAGAGCGGCTTCGGATCCGATGAGATCGCTGCGAGGGCTCGCTCGAGGCCATACGGGTTCCGCGTCAGCTCGACCGACGAAGCGTCGGCGAGGTACTCGCGCTGACGGCTCACGGCCATCTGGACGAGCATCGTGAAGATGGGCGCCAATATCGAAAGGACAAGGCCGATGATCAGGAAGATCAATCCGATCAAGCCGCCACCGTCCCGGTCGTCGCGCCGGCTTCCACCACCGAACCAGAACGTCCAGCGAAGGAAGAACTGCGCGAGCAGCGAGATCCCGCCGACAAGGACGCCCACCATCAGGCTGAACCGGATGTCGTAGTTGCGGACGTGTGACATCTCGTGCCCGATGACGCCCTGGAGCTCTTCCCGGTCGAGCCTCCGCAGCAAGCCGGTCGTGACCGCCACCGATGCATGCTGCGGGTCGCGGCCGGTCGCGAACGCGTTCGGAGACGAGTCGTCGATGACGTAGACGCGGGGCATCGGAACGGCGGCGGCCGTAGCCATCTCTTCGACGACGTCGAACAGCTCCGGAACCTGCCCGCGGCTCACCTCCTGCGCCTGCGACGAGTTCAGGACTAGCTTGTCGCCGCTGAGGTAGGAGCCGATCGACGCGAGGACGCTCAGCGCGAGGGAGATCGCGACTGCGACAACCGCGCTCGCTGCGTCGCCTGTGAGCGCGTATCCGATGACGTACCCGAACAATGCGAAGACGACGATGACAAGGAAGACGAGCAGGGCGGAATTCCTTCTGTTAGCCGTTTCCTCGTCGTAGAGGCTGACCATCGAGCGACCTCCGGCAGAACCGATCTGACATCCGGAGGCAGAAGCGGCGGTTGGCGCCATGGCTCCAGTTGCTCGATGAGCCTCGGTCGTCGCCGGATGATCCGTCGTCGTCCGATTCGGTCGATCTCTCAGCCGTCCTACCGATCGGAAGACGCGCTTAAGCCGGCCCTCGCTCAGCCATTCGTAGCGCGATCGAGTCGCGATGGGCGCTGCGCAACCTCTCCCCCATCCGGCCTGCCACGGGACGGCGAGCGCGGCGTCAGGAGCGGCCGAATCTCCAACCTGTTCGGATGATGACCGCTCGCCCTAATCGGAGCGAGCCTGATTGCCGAAGCCGCGGCGGCGCGGCGAGCCGTCGATCGACGTCTCGCGATTGCTTCGCACCACCGCCCAATCAAGAGATGCCGTGAGTAACGAAGGACATGTGGCGCCGAACCCCGGACCGCAGCCATCAACGGACCGTCTCGGTGCCGCAGCGCTCGAACTAGCAGCCGAGGCGATAGCCTTTACCGATCCCTCGGGGCGGATCACTTACATGAACCGCGCCTTCGCGCGGCTGCACGGATTGCAACCAGGCCGGGTCATGCCTCGACACTCGCGCGAGCTTGCCGCGGACGAGGAATCCGCGGGTCGGTATGCAGAGCTCGAGGCCGCCCGGGCCCAAGCGCAAGCCTGGTCCGGGGTTGTCGCGAACGCGGCTCGCAACGGCACCCGCATCGAGCTCCATCTCACGGCGTCGCCGGTGTATGACGCCACTGGCGCGATCCTCGGCTGGATCGAGGTCGGCCGCGACGTTCGCCTGGAACGGGCCCGAGAAGCGCAACTCCGCCATGCCGCGAGGAAGCTGGTCGCCGAGCGCCTAGCTGGAACGGTCGCGCACGATCTCAACAACCTGTTCACTGCCATCAACGGCTTCGCCCGACTGCATCGCGATACTCACGACAACCGGGGCGATGGCGTCGAGGATCTCGACGAGATCCTGCGCGCTACGGACCGTGGCGCTCAGCTGGTCCGCAAGGTTCTGGCCTTCAGCCGCCGGCCGGCCGCACAGACCGTTACCATCGACGTTCCCCTAGCCGTTGCCGAAGCCGAGCCCCTGATTCGACGACTGCTCGGCGACGCCATCGAGGTGCGGGTCGAGTCCGAGGACGTCCCTCCGGTGCTTGGCGACGCCGGCTGGATCGAGGAGATCCTCCTCAACCTCGCTGCCAACTCGCGCGACGCGATGCCGAAGGGGGGCACGTTCGTCGCTCGCGTCTCAGCAGTGACACGCGCGGAGAAGGTGGGCCGCCGCGCCGCACCGCGTTCCAGCAGCTTCGTGGTCCTGACCGTGTCCGATACCGGCGCCGGCATGGACGAGGCTACGCGAGCGCAGATCTTCGAGCCCTTCTTCACAACGAAGGAACCTGGAAAGGGCACAGGCCTCGGTCTCGCAAGCGTGTGCAGCATCGTGACGGCGGCGAACGGATCCATCGAGGTCGAGAGCGCTCCAGGCGTGGGGGCTACGTTCAGGATCTTCCTTCCAGCCCTGGGCCTGCCCCCCAACGTCATCAAAGCCCCGATCCCACGACGCCGGCGACCACGTGCGGCGACGAGCGGCTAACGCCGGGTTCGAGTCGACGGCCCGAGCAATCCGAGTTCCCGCGCCCGCTCGACCGCTTCCGTCCGCTTGTGAGCCCCGAGCTTCTCGTAGACGTGCCGCATGTGCGTCTTCACGGTGCTCGTGGACAGGAACACTTCGGCCGCGATCTCGGGGGCGGACAGATTGCTGGGCAGGTAGCGAAGGACACGAATCTCACTCTCCGTTAGATCCTCCGCGAGCTCCACCGGCTCGCCGCGCTTCGCGCGCAGCGGCGAACCCGCCAGCACGTCGAGGATGGTCGCGAGAAGCGCGGCATGCGCCGTCCGGTGGCGCGGGTGGCGCTCGAGCAGCTCCCGCGCCGGCGTGATCAGAAATGGGAGGACGAGCGCGTCGGGTTCCGCGAGGTCGAGCGCCCTCTCCACATCGTCCTCGGCGCCCTTCACGTCACCCAGCAGATCGCGGGCGACCGCATCGACGATCAAGCCGTTCGCGAGCGAGTAATCCGCGATGACCGGGGCCGTGCCCGCACGGACGGGTGCGAGCACGTCGACCGCGGCTCGGGCGTCTCGCCTGGCGAGGTGAAGCGCGGCAAAGGCGATCCTCGTCTCGGCAAACTCGCGCTCTGCGGCGGATACCGTCTCCAGCACCGCTCCGGCCGCAGTCGCATCGCCGAGACTGACGAGTGCCTGCGCCTGGAGCGCGCGCGCCGAGATGGCCAGCGGATCGGGCGCGACCAGGAACGACTGCAGGCGCTGCGTCTCGGCGAATAGGGCGAGCGCTTCGGAGTGGCGTCCCTGGCCCAGCCGGTGCAGCCCGCGGCTGTATCGGACGAGGATCTCCTTGGCGGGCTCCGCGTTCGGGCGAAGCGATTGCTCGGCGCGCGCCAGCCATGAGTCCGCCTCGTCGAATCGGCCCTGCAGGACATCGGCCGCGCCGATGACCGAGAACACGATCGGCGCCACGGGCTCGGTCTGCCAGCCGTACCGCTCGAGGATGTCGAGTGCCTGCAGCGCGAGGTCGCGCCCGGCGCTGACCGAATGCCGCGAGACCGCAACCGCCAGGTGGGCGAGGCCGCCCTGCTCGATGTACGGCCGCCCGATCCGGCGGGCCAGCTCGACGGCCTCTTGCAGATGGCGCTCCGCGTCGTCGCCCGCCCCGGCCCAGGTCTCGACGATCCCGAGCGTCATCAGCGCCACGGCGCGCACGTCGTTCTCGGCGGCGATCTGGGCGACACTCTCTGCCTTCGACGGCTCAAGCAGCGGAAGCACGTCACGTACCGCGGCACTGTAGTCGCCGCGCCACCGCGCGAGCGTCAACCTCGCAGTCGCCAGCATCCCCTCGAAAAGCGGTCGGCGCTCTGCCGGCACTTCGGCGGCGTGAAGTTCAGCCAGGGCGATGTACGAGGCGGCGGTGTCGAGTGACGGACGGATCACTTCGCCGTACGCGAGAAATGCCGCAAGCTCCGGATTGGCGAACGCTTCCTTCGGAAACGGCTCGAGCAAGCTGAGCATCGTCGCGAAACTTCCGTCGAGCGAGATGCTGAACCCGAACCGACCGACGAGATCGCCGGCATACCGCCAGTCTCCCGCGGCCTGGGCGTGCCGAATGGCATCAATCGGGAACCCGTGCTCGGCATACCACTCGGCGGCGCCGCGGTGCAGACCGGGAACGGCGGCGGGCTCGGTGCGCCGAAGCTCGAGACGAAGGAGATCGGCGAGCAGGTTGTGGTAGCGGAACCAGGACCGTCCCCGGTCGATGGAGTAGACGAAGGCGCCGGCGTCTTCGAGCTCCAGCAGGATCCGCTCCGAACCCTCCGTCCCAAGGAGGCGGTCGGCGACCGGCCCATTGACCCGATCCAGTATCGACGTCCGCAACAGGAGCTGACGCACCGGCTCGGGCTCGCGCTGGAGGACCTCGGCGAACAGGTAATCGGCCACCGTTCGCTCGCTGCCGGAGAATTCGGCGACGAATCGCTCGGGGTCCGGCCGCCCTGCGAGCGACAGCGCCGCTAGCCGAAGGCCCGCAACCCAGCCCTCGGTGCGAGCCTGCAGCGACCCGACGGCGTCGGCGGAGAGCGTTATCCCGGCGCCGGAGAGCAGCTCGTTTGTCTCGTCGAGTTGAAAGCGAAGGTCCGTGGCGCGCAACTCGCTCAACTCTCCCGCGAGACGGAGTCGATGGAGGCCGAGCGGCGGATCATGACGGGTCGACAGGATCACACTCAGCTGCGGCGGCCGCCGGTCGAGCAGCAGCTCCAATGCTGACATCGCCCGTGGTTCGAGTAGATGATGCAGATCGTCGATGACGAGCAGGATGGGATTGTCCAGGGATCGGGCGCCGTCGATGATCCGCTCCACCACGCCGGCACCGTCGAAGCCGGGCGCTGGTCCGAGATCGTCGATCGGGCCTTCCATGCCGGCCGCAGTTCGCAGTGCCTCCACGACAGCGAGCCAGAACCGCTGCTCATCGCACTCGCCGCGCTCGACGGAAACCCAGGCCGTCCGCTCGCCCAGGCCCGCAGCCTCGATCCAGGATCGAAGCAGGACGGTCTTGCCGCTGCCGGCAGGTGCGGATATGAGCGTAACGCCGCCGGCATACCCGGCCGAGAGCCGCTCGAAAAGCACCGGCCTCGCTACGAGCGAGGGCCGGCGAACGAATGTCGTCCGCTCGGTTGCAGCCATGGCGATATCGTCTCACGCCACCGCCGTCACCGGAACCACCGTGTCGGCAAATCGCGCCGGTTTCGGGACGCACACGAAGCGGCCGGCCCGCTCACATTCGTGAGACGGACCGGCCGCAATTGGCGCGGATCGCCCGGCGGGGCTCTTCTATGCTTCCACCTTCACACGCTCAACCTTGTCTTGCGCGCGTGCGCGCATGTAGAGCGCGTCGATGACAGCCAGTTGAGCCCTCCCGATTGCCCAGTTTGCGAGGTCGATCGCCATGCCCGCCTCGCCCTCGGCGAGTTCCGCGTCTATGCCGGCGGCATCGGCCTCCATCCGAGCGTGTCGATCGGCAGCCTTCGACTTGAGTTCGGCGACTCGCGCCTTCGCGTCCGCTCGCGCCTGTTCCCACGCGGTCCGGGTTCGGTCCGCGGCAGCCCCGGCCTGCTGCTGCGCTTCGTCGAGGGCGCGGGCGGTCTCCGCTTCGGCCACCACAAGACGCTGCTCCAGTTGCTGGCGCGTCTCGACGGTTGCGGCGTTAACCGCGGCCTTCATGTCCGCCACGCGTCGCTGGAGCCCGTCAACCTGATTCTGGTAATTCATCTTGATACTCCGTTTCTATCGATGCCTTGTCGTTCGCTGCCTTGCTGGTGCGGTTCCCGGCTATTCGATATGCGCCTTGCCTCCAGTTCCGGCGGAGGATCCGCCCACGACGTGCTGGTGGACCTCGCGCGTCAACTCGTGGATCTCCCGCGTCAGCTGGGTGTTGAGTTTCAGCTCCTGCTCTTCCTCGGCGAATTCGTGATCGGCCTTGGCCTGCGCGAACGCGCCCTGGCGGTTCTGGCCGATCATCACGAACGCCGATAGGAAGATCGCCTCGAGTGAGACCGCCAGCGTCAGCGTCGGCCACGGGCTGTGCTCGAACACGAGCATCCAGGTCGCGAACGCGAGGACGTGGAGGTACACAAACGGCATCGAGCCCGCGAATGCGGTAATGCGGTCCGCGAGCCGGAGCTGAAGATCGGCGGCACGCTCCGCATCGATCCGGGTGACGACGGGATGGTGTGAACCCTCCGCCGCCAAAGCCAGTCGAGTCCTCGCGCTGCCCCCCGCGCTAATGCCCACGACTCTTGATCGTCGCGTCAGCGAGATCCGTGCGCGGCACATCGGGGTATTCGCTCGCGAGGCGTTCCTGGGCAGCCACGAGATCGGCGATGATGGTGCTCTCAGCGTGGTGCGTGACAATGTCGACGACGTCGCGCATGGCCGCCCGAACCCCGAGGACCTCGGCGAGTTCGAGGTTCGCCCAGAGGCCGTACGAGTCCGCTGCATCAAGAGCGATGCCCGAGTGCTCCTCCAGGTCGGCCACGATCCGCTCGGAGGGCGTGACGGCCTGCGCGTAGTCCTCGACGATGCCGCGAAGAGCGGCGCGAAGCGGCGGTTCGCCGGGCTCCGGCACGGGACTCGAACTCGCGGGATTTTGCCGACGCGCCTCGATCGCGTGATGGGCGTCTGTCCTCGTTGCCGCGATCGATTCGCTGGGGACCCGCTCAGTGGCTGGCTCCAAGCGCCAATGGTCAGCGCCCGGGTCCATGACCGGCAGGCCCACTGTTAGGGACTGCACGACCCGGACCGCGAAGGCGTCCATCGCCTCATCTTCCCGGCGCGTCTGTTCGCGATGGTCCTCGCGACGCTTCTCGAGATTGGCTCGAACTTCCTGTCGGGTAGGTGCGCTCATTTCTTTGTCTCCTTTGGATCGCCATTGCGTCGACGCGACGCTGAAGGTCGTCTACTTCCAAGATCCCCACTGGCCGGATGAGGGCGCATCGGCCGATTCGTGGGAAAGCACGCTTCGGGAGGGTGAGATTGACGGCCTCGACGCGCCGGCCGGGCAACGAACGACGACCGGCGTTGTGATCGCCGGTCGTCGAGGTTGCGAAAGAGCGGTGGTTGGCCCGAGCTGGGCGCCTTCAGCGCCTAGACGGTCTGGCCGTTACGCCGCGCTTGAGAGCTTGTGAACGCTGGAATGCTTGTTCAGGTCGCGGTCGATTCCGTGGAGCCGGTAGGCCAGGCCCAGGCTCGAGAAGCCGAACAGCTCTGCCCAGAACCCGACGAGCCACACGAGCGAGAGCAGCCCCGTGCCCGGGAACACCACCAGCAGGGCGCCGAACACGATCGAGAAGATGCCGCCGAGGACAACGAAGAATTCGCCGGCGATCTCGCGGCGGAACTCGATCGCCGAGGCGATCTGGAGAATGCCCGTGGTGACCGCCCAGAACGAAACCAGGTAGAGCAGTGTCAGCGCGGTAAGGCCGGGCCAGACCAGCGTGGCGATCGCTACGGCGATCCCGAGCACGCCCATGAGCCCCGTGATCCATTTGTGGCTGCGGGCCAGAACGTCGCCACGCGCTAGCGCGACGATCAGTGCGATCCCGTCGACGAACGCGTACGCGCCGAACAGGAGAATGAGGACGGCGAGCGTCGGACCGGGCCAGATGAGCGCCAGGATCCCGAACAGGATCGCGGCGATGCCGCGGGCCGCGTAAACCCACCAATCGCGAGACACCAGACTGAGCATTTGAATGAACCTCCTTGCTGCTAAGTGGCTTGGTGATTGCAGACTCGGGGGATGGAGGATGACGGGTCGTCACACGATTGGGCCGATTACCCCGGTGCAAGTAGCCCACCCAAGCAGCACTTCGCGCCGGTCTCAGCGTCGGATGAGGGCGGGAGGGTGAGTCGGCCAAACCAGAGACACGCGTACCGTTTAGGGCGCGCGTACCCCTTGATGGGATCGCTCGATCCCGTCGCGGGCCACCGTCGGGCCACGTAGCCGCGCGAAGGCGTCCATAACCTCAAGCCGGATCGATCCGTGCGTTTCCAAGTGGCATCGGCAGGCTCGCACGATCCGGTGGATGCGGCCTCATCCGGTGCGACCCGACTCTGGCCGCCATGGACGACAGCCGCACGAAAACCCAGTACTACATCCGCGTTCAAGGCCTCTTAAGCGACAGGTTGCTCAGCGCCTTCCCCGAGATGCACGCGCGGAGTCGCGATCACGAGACGGTGCTGACCGGCGAACTGCCGGACCAGTCCGCGCTCCATGGCGTCCTCGGCCGGATCGAAGCGCTCGGCCTCGAGTTGCTCGAGGTCCGGCGCGCGAGGGCCGGAGCGGACGCGCCGCATCGGACGCGGTCGAAGTCGAAGGCGGAACGCACCTCGGACGCGCAGTGATGTCCGCGATCACCAACGAAGTCCTGATCTCCTTCTTCGATTCGAAGCAGGCCGCCCTGCGCGGTCTCGAACTGGTAGACGGCATCGGTCGTGAACACGACTGGCGATCTCACTCAGTTGTCGTGATCAGGGAAACCGATGGGTCCCGGCCAAGGTGCGACCCGCCCATCCCGTGGCCAATTGGCGCAATCGCCGGTCTCTGCCTCGGCGGGATCGTGGGGTCGTTGGCCGGCGAAGCCGGCCTCGTGATCGGCCTGTTCTTCGGGCTGTACCTCGGGATCTTCGTCGACGCGTGGCGCGCGTTCGAACGCGGCGATCTCCTCGACGAGATCCATTACGGCCTCGAGCCCGGACAGGCAGCCCTTGTCAGCTTCGTGCCCCGGTGGTCGGCGTCGCGGGTCGAACGCGATCTCGCCTCACTGGCCCCCGTGACTGTGCATCGTTTTCCGGGCACGCCGCTCGATGAGGATCTGACGCGTGAGGCCGCCGATGCGGTCGCAGAAGCACGAGAGTTGCTCGGCGCGGAACGTGATCATTCCAGTAGGGGCGACGCCGAACATGAACGCCGCATCGGCGTTGCAGGGCAGCGACTGCGCACGATCGATACCATCGCGGACCGCCTCTCATGGCAGAAGCAAGTCCAATTCGAAGCGGATCTCCACATTCTCAGCCGCGAGGGGCACGGAGCAGGTGGCCGGCGAGCCGCGCGACTCGGTCGACGCATTCAGCAGGTACGCGCATCGCACCAGCGCTCGAGGATGGTGCTCAACGGGTCCCGCCTTCGCGTCCGCGCCGCCGCGGCGGCCATACAGGCTGACTCCGCTCGATCCACGCATGTGGACCCTGAGCTCGGGACAGCACGTCTCGGGCCTCAGATCGTTCGGATCGGACGATGACCATTCAGCCGGGCCACTCCGACGCTTCGGTGGATATCACAGGGCCGGTCGAGGGACGGGCCGTTCGGTGAATCGTAGCTGGGAGATCTATCGGTGAGCGAAGTTGGCACGCACGAGTTGACGAATGCGCGAGGACAGACGGCTTCGATTTCACACCGAGGGTCCGGTCTTTACGGTGAGCCCGCCTGGGGCGCAACCTTTCGGACCTACCTCCCGAGTGCAGACTCACCGTCAGTAACGACCGTTGGGGCGATCAGTACGGCACCGCCGACGAGGGGAGACGAAGGCATCCTGCTCGTTGATGACGACGAGGCAGTTCGTTCATTCACCCGGCGGGTGCTGGCCGCCCAGGGCTATGCGGTGTTCGAAGCCTCGAGTGGAACCGAAGCGCTGGCTCTCGCCGGAGCCTACGGGGCGGAGATCGATCTGCTCGTGACTGATCTCGTGATGCCCGGTCTCGACGGTCGCACTCTGGCGGAGCTACTCCGCTCGTCCAGGCAAGACCTGCCGGTCCTGTATGTATCTGGGTTCCCTGGGAACCACCTGGATGAGTCGGCACTGGCATTCCAGGGCGTGGACTTCCTGCCCAAGCCGTACAGCATCGATGCCATCGTCCGTGCCGTGCGATCGGTTCTCGACGAGATGCCCTGATGGCACGCCGGGCTGAGTAGCCGAGCATTTCCCCATGGCCTCCCCGTCTCCCCCTCGGCGGGGAGGCCCCCAACCTAGCGGTGAATCCGAGCCCGGCTTGGGCTGCCCAGTGACTAAGTCACTCGCCCGCCATTCAGGCAGGCTCAGCCGACCCATGCCTATCAGGTTGCCCTGGCTGATTCTCTCGCAGCTATCGGGGCTCGACCAATAGGCTGCCGGGCCGACTCGAAGCAACAGCGTTGCGTCGCGAATCGGACTGCCGTCTGCGACTGTCAGCGGCCCTCGCCAGCTGCGGGAAGCGGCCCTTCTTGTCCGATCCGGAGCCATCTGTAGACAATCGCGGCAACGGCAGAGCCCAGGATTGGCCCGGCCAGGTAGACCCAGATGTGGGAGAGGTCGCCAGACACTAGGGCCGGCCCGAGCGACCGAGCCGGGTTCATCGAAGCGCCGCTCACTGGGCCGCCGACGAGCGCCCCGAGTGCCACCGCACCGCCGATCGCGACCGCCGCGGCCTCGCCCACTGCGCGACAGTCGGTGGCTACTGCGGTGATCACCAGCATCAGGAAGAAGGTCAAAATTGCCTCCATCGCGAACGACTGGAGGTCGGTCCCGGACGGCGCGGTCACACCGAGTTCCGCGCCCTGCCCCAGGACCACGCGAAGGGCCAACGCGCCAGTCACGGCGCCGGCGATCTGGAAGACCGCATATGTCAGGACCATGGTCCAGGGGAAATGACGCCCGATCGCGAACCCCACGGACACGGCGGGATTGAAGTGGGCTCCGCTGACATGTCCAAGGGCGTAGATCATCACGGCTATCACGAGCCCAAAGGCGAGGGCGACCCCCGTATCCGGGAGCTTCCCAATGGCGATCGCACCGCAGCCCGCGAACACGAGCGCGAAGGCGCCGATGAACTCGGCGGCATAGGCCCTCGGCCCGTTTCGCTGGGCCAGGTCGGCGTGGGTGATCCCATCGTCCGGACACGGAGTGTCGATCTTGGATGAGCTCACGCCTTGAACCCACGCGCTTCGCGGAGTTGGGCCGCGAACTCGTGCGGCAACTCCGAGGCGAGAATCCCCTGCGCGGCGGCATCGATGTCGTATTCGACCCGTCGGAATTCGACCGTCAGGCCCGCGGGACTCGTCTCGACGAGCGCCCAGCAGCCTCGCGGGTCGCCGTCCTTGGGCTTGCCGGCAGAGCCGTCGTTGATGAAGCGAGTCGCGCCGACGATCTTGTCGTAGGGGCGATGGGTGTGGCCGCAGACGATGACGTCCGCGTTTGCGTCGGCAGCGATCCGGGCGAAGGTCGAGTCGGGCTTGTCTTCGTAGAGGTACTCGTTCATCTTTCGGGGACTGCCGTGGACCAGCAGGAACCGCAAGCCGTCGGCCTCGAACCGGATCTGAGGCGCAAGCGTTCGCAGCCAGGCCTTGTTCGCTTCGTTTGTATTCGCCTTGGTCCACGCGAAGCCGGCCTCGCCATAGGCCGTCTCGACCGGGTGCGTATAGGCGCAGCCGCACTCGTCGCGCCCGAATCCCGTGCCATCGTCGTAGTTGCCCATCACGACGGGGATCGCCTCGTCGCGAAGCCGATCCAGGACCTCATTTGGCCATGGCGCGTAGCCCACGAGATCACCCAGCACGTAACGCTGGTCCACGCCAGCGCCGGCGACGTCTGCCAGCACCGCCTCGAGGGCGAAGATGTTGGAGTGGATGTCGGAGAAGAATGCGTATCGCATATAAGTAAGCGGTCCTTTCGGTCGAGAAAGAGGCTATGCGCCGGTCTTCGTCTCCACGCCCAGTTCGGCGAGAAGGCCGCGGACGCGCCGCTCGATGTCGTCGCGGATCTGGCGAACGTCCTCGACAGACTTGCCGGCAGGATCGTCGAGCTCCCAGTCGAGGTATCGCTTTCCCGGATGCACAGGGCAGGCGTCTCCACAACCCATCACCACGATGACGTCTGCGGCCCGCACCACCTCATCTGCCCAGGGCTGAGGGAGTTCCTTGCTGATGTCGATGCCCTTCTCGGCCATCGACGCGACTACGGCCTGGTTGACGCCGTCCGCCGGCGTCGACCCACCCGAGAAGACGTCGACCTTGTCACCGGCCAGCTGGCGCATGAAACCCGCCGCGATCTGGGACCGACCCGCGTTGTGGACGCACAGGAAGAGGACACTCGGGTTGAGATCCGTCCGCGTCGACTCCAGGCGCATGAGAGCGCGGAGACGATCGTCGGTAAGCCGTTCCACCAGGACGGGGATCCAGGTCGTGATGTGGGCGTTGGGCAGGATCATGTCGATCGACTCGGTCATGAAGCGTTCGATCGTTTCGACGTTGATCTTGCCGTGCCAGCGCCGCTCGAGCGCCACCGCGGACTGGCGGATCTGGACGCGCTGGTCCGTAGTGAGGGCGAAGTGGCCCAAGTTGAGTGTCTGCGTGTCTTGAGAGGTCATGCCAGTAGCTCCTTGGTGGGTTCGCATGGAACCATCTGAGCGGAGGCTAGACCTTCAAGTTGGTTGAATGTCAAGTAGTTTAGGTCGAACTCCGAATCGTCCGTGATGCCGCTTGACCTTCAAGCCGGTCGAAGGTGTAGCGTGCGGTCATGAAGATCGCAGAACTCGCCAAGCGCGCCGGGATCGCCACCTCGGCCGTCCGCTTCTATGAGGAGGTCGGGGTTCTGCCGACAGGGCGGCGGCTCGCCAACGGTTACCGTGAGTACACTGACGCCGACCTGGCGCGCCTGCGGTTGGTCGTCGCCCTGCGTCGCCTGGGCCTCGCGCCGGCCGATGCCGGTCGCCTTGCAACGCTGTGTATGGAACACGGTGAGATAGATCGGGACCTGATGCCGCTCATCAGCGGCCAGCGCGAGGCGATCGAGCGACAGCGAGCCGACCTCGATCGCGTGCAATCGGAGTTAACAGACCTGGAGTTGACTATCCAGGCAGCCGGCCGTGCCCGGCTCAGTAGCGAGGGTATCGCCGTGTCCGTCGACCCGATCCGAGTTCTGTTCGTCTGCACGGGCAATTCGGCCCGCAGCCAGATAGCCGAGGCGCTTCTCACAGACTTCGGCGGATCCGATTTCGAGGTTTCGTCCGCAGGAACTGAACCGAGGGAGCTAAGCCCTCAAACGATCATCGTCCTGGGCGAGATCGGCATCGACTGGTCCCGAGCCAAGTCCAAGACGGTGACTCAGTTCCTTGGACAGCCCTTCGACTACGTGATCACGGTCTGCGATCGCGCCCGTCAGACCTGCCCGGTGTTCCCAGGCGACCACAACTCACTGCACTGGGGCCTGGACGATCCGGCGGAGGTCGAGGGCACCGAAGAGGAGAAGCTCGAGGCCTTCCGCCGCACTCGGACGGAGGTCGCGGTCCGGCTACGACCGTTCGTCGAACTTGCTCGGAAGGCGCGCCGGGAGCCGGTCCCGGCGCGCTGAGGGCCGTACGACTCACCTCGATCAGGAATCTCCTGAGCCACAAAACGGCGAGGCGGACGCACTAAGCCGTCTTCCAGACCCCACCAACGTAGCTCGGTATGTTCGCGACCGGGATCAGCAAAGATGGCGACGGTGTCTCGGCTCTAACCCTCTCGCCCCGACCTGGGACATTCTCAGGTCGCTACAGTCGAGTAGGCGCCACCACCTACCCGGGCCGGCCCCTCGCCTGACGCTCAATTCGATGTTCCTCTCGGCAGCGAGATTCGCTGCCCTCCCCGATCGAGGATGATCCTGAACCGCCCGACCCGAATAGGCCTAAGACCGCGTCTGGAATTGGACGTGAGCGCCTGCGCGTCGACACAAGTCCCCGGAGGCCAGCCAGATCGCGCTCGCACAAGCTGTCCGATGAGCCGCAACCGTCAGAATCGGCGCATGGTGCTCGTCTTCCCGCCCGATCAGCCGGCCGTCACCGGCAGCGGACGACCAAGCAGGTAGCCCTGACCCAGCTCGATGGCAAGGCCGCGCAAGGTACTGAGTTCGCTGTCGGTCTCAATGCCCTCGACAATCAACCGACAGCCGGTCACTTGAGCGAAATGGCAAAGTCCAACGATCATCGCCTTACGTGCCTCATCGGACTCGATGCCGGCGATGAGTGATCGATCGAGCTTTACGAAGGCCGGGCGTAACTCGACGATATGGCGGAGGCTGGCAAAACCGGTCCCCGCGTCATCGATGGCGAACTCGACATTCGGTCCCATCGCAACCATCGCCGCACGGAACGCCGAGTAGTCGGTGATGCCCGCGTTTTCGGTCACCTCCAGCACGATATGACGGCGGCTTCCTGCGACAAGGGTGCGCAGCGGCTCTCCCGCGACGATCAGGGCAGGCGACGCGTTCAGGTTGAGCCATCCGGAAAGTGGCAAAGCCTCCGCCGCCGTTAACGCCGCCTTGAGCGTGGCCATCTCCAGCTCGATCCCGAGGCCGACCGCGGCAGCATCGGCAAATGCGAGCTCAGGATTGACGCCGTCGGCGAAGCGCGTGAGGGCCTCGTATCCGACGGTCTCGCTGCTCCCGAGTTCGACGATCGGTTGGAACACCGGCCAATAGGCTCGACGGGCAATGACATCGGCGATGCGGTTGCGGCCCCGTCCGGCGTTGGTCCTCTCGGACACGTCCCGTCCGATGAGCGCTCCGGCCAGATCCGCGAACTCGGTGAGAGCCGGCAGCGCCTCGGTGAGCCCGGGCTCCTGGACAGACCCCGCCGCGTAGATACCTAGCAAACCGATGATCTGCTGGTCGTGTCGTACCGGTGCGCATGCAATTGCCCCGATGCCGAGGCCGTTCATCAGCCGGCTATATGGATGCGAGGCGCTGCTCACCCAAGGCTCGACCCAGGGGCCGTCAGCTGCACGCTCGCGCAGATGCCGACTGCGCGGTTCCGGGATCCGTCGCGGCCGCGGGTCGGCCTGGTCCTCCACGACGAAGCCAATCGGCCACGCACGTCCGTCAAGATCGAAGAGCGAGAGTTGTGCTGCAAGGACGCCGGTGAGTCTCATGACCCGGCGGCAGACCGCCTGTGCAGTGGCTTCGGGCGTGTCGCCCAAGCGCAGGCCGCGGATCGTCTCCGCGATGAATGTTCGCTCGCGGGCGAGCCGGATCGAACGTTCCTCGAGTGCTCGTTCGTGCGTCACGTCACGTTGCACCGCCACGTAGCTCGTGATCGCACCCGCAGCGTCGCGGATGGGCGATATCACGACTTCCTCGGTGTGGAGTGCGCCGTCTTTGCGACGGTTAACGAAGTCGGCCGACCAGGGTATGCCGTTCGTGAGCGAGGCCCACATGGCGTCGTAGAACCATGGCGTCTGGAGGCCGCTCTTCTGGAAGCGTGGGTTCTGGCCGATGACCTCGTTACGGCCAAACCCGGTCACTCGCTCGAAGGCGCGATTCACGTAGGTGATGCGGGCCTCGAGGTCGGTAATGATGACCGACTCGGTCACCTGGTCGATCGCGGCGGCAAGCCGATCGCGCTCCGCCAGGTCGCGCAAGTGCGCCGAGATGTCCCAGGAGACGGTCGGAGCCGTCGCGAGACGAGCCGGCGTCTCCTGCTGAGCACGGCCGGACATCCCGCGTCTTGGAGGCCGAAGGCGCAATGCACTCGCCACGGCATCTGCGCCGGTCTGGGACTCCAAGTCTCTCATCGATTCAACCGTTAGCGCTTCGGCTCCGAAGTAGTCACGAATCGGGTCACCGTCCGCATCCCACCCTACGCCGTGCACCGACGACGGGGACGCATCCTTTCGTTCGACATTGCGTGCGGTACGTCAGCTTGGCGCTAACCAAGAACGCGGACCCGCGGACGGCACCAGCGTCCTGCCGGGCCGCCGACCCGCCGAGCCCTGACCCCATAGGGGGTCAATGACTCAGATCTGTTTGGGTGCCCAGGTTGGAAGGACGCCCTTAAGCCGACTTCGAGACCCGACCAACGTAGCTCGGCATGTTCGCTACCGGGATCAGCAAAGATGGCGACGGTGTGTCGGCTCTAATCCTCT
>CAVQCV010000007.1:0-471027 GCA_963711105.1 uncultured Chloroflexia bacterium
CGAGAGGAGACAAACCGACACCGACGACCTGAATGTCCCATTCCGGCTCGAGTGCGAGCTGGCCCGAGGCGATCGGTGGTCGATGCTGGCGCGCTGATGGCGCTCGGCGTCCTGCCTCGCGGTCCCGGGGCTAATCGCACGTAGTCACGGTCATCGCCCACGTCACCGGCGAAGCCTACGGCGCCTTCTTCACGCCGTCGGGCGTCCCGTACGAGGCGCTCGTTCCCTTCGCGCTCAACATCAGCAACAGCGCGAGCGGGATCGGACTCCCGATCGTGTACGTCCCGCCGGTCGTCACCGTGAGCGGCAGCCCGTCGGGGACGCTGCCGGACGGCACGCTCATCCCCGCCCGGGCCGTCGGCCAGACGCATCTCTACTGGCCGCGCGGCCTCCACTGCCTGCTCTACCCCCGGGCCGACATCGTGCGCGAGGGCTACGAAGAATCGGGCGGCGTCGTGATCGGCGGGGCACACACGATCGTAACCGGCTACCTCTACGACGCCGGTGTCAACGACGCCTCCGACGCCACGCCCACCGGCAGCTACGGCCCCGCCGTGCCCATCGCGATCCAGTGGGATTCGCCGCTACCGGGTGGCGGCAGCTATCCGGTCCAACTCACCCTCGATCTCCAGACCACCTACGACAACGGCGCCGTGCGGACGAGCACCGCGACCGGAACCGTCGGCGTGACGGTCATCTATTCAGCCGTGAACCAGTAGGGAAGGAGGCCCGCCGTGCGCGCCCGTCGAACCGCCTACATCGTGGTCTTCGCCGTCGCGTGCCTCGTCGCGGGTGTCCTCTACTACTTGCAGGTGCCCCGCTCCGCCGTCGTCCGAGCGACGGCCGATATCCCCGCGATGACGCGGATCACGTCCGATATGGTCGAGCTGGTCAAGGTCGCACCGGTCGACGTGTCCACCGATGCCGCGCAATCGACCGACCAGGTCGTCGGCCAGTATGCCGCGATGCCGATCCTGGCCGGCCAGGAGATCGACACGCGGGCCCTCGAGCGGACCCCGGGTCAGCAGGAGTTCGGCTTCGGGGCCGCACTCGACCCGGGCGACGTCGCCTTCGCGATCCCGATCTCCGATCCCTCGCAGGCCGTCGGCGGTGCGCTCTCGCCCGGCGCCAAGGTCACCGTCGTGGCCGTGCCAAACGCGCTGAAGAACGGGGTTCAGGCTTCGCCGGCTCCGACGTCGACCGTCCTTGGAACGAACCTCACGATCCTGGCCCTCCGCACGCCCGACGGGCAGACATTTAGGCAGATCCAGTCGGGTTCGGGCATCTCGGCCGTGCCGCCGAAGCTCGGCAGCGTCGTCGTCGCGATCCCGGCGGATCAACTCTCGGCCTTCGCGACGGCCGCCCTGAGTTCGACCTTCTACATGGCGCTCGCGGTTCCTGAGGTCACGCCTACGGGTGGATGAGCGAATCCTGGCCAACACGGACTGCCGTCAGATGCTGTCCAACAACGAGCCATTCTGCAGGTCCGTCGGCACCGGCTTCAGTCCGCCCAACTTGCCAGCCACTAGCGCATGGGGCAGGCGACAGATCGGCCGCAGTCAGGCCCCCGAAGGAAGGCTGCCAGTTTCTCGATCGAGAACTTGCCGGACGAGTCGATGAGCGGCACTTCCAGGGGTCGTGACGTCTTTCCCCTCTAGTTGTCCGGGCATGTTGCGTCTGGCAAGCGGGTCGTGACCTTGAGCTGGGCCGCCGTCATTCCCGCCCAGAATGCCTCGCGGCCCTGCGTGGACAACTGCCCGGCCGAATTGACAAACAACACGTCCATGGCGGGAGCCAGCGATACGCTGCCAATCCTTGTGCAGTCCGACCGGTAGAAGCGCACGGACAGATCCGCCGGGAAGGCGGACCCTGCCGGCCCCCCGAGCAGGGCCGCGCGCGAGTCCTCCTTCATGCTGAGCCATCTAGGCGGGCTGAATCCGACTTGGATCAAGACCTCTCCCGATGAGTCGTTCCGAAGAAACACACCCCATCCGGGTGCTTGGCAGGAGAAGGGGTAGTCCCCATCCGAGGCGCCTGCCTCACCCTGTGGTTTGGGAGCCAAGGACGCCTCTGCCGCTGTCCGCAAGCCCGGGTCTCCACCCTCGTGGATGTAGACCTGAGGATTATCGGGCGATAGCTCGAGCGTCCGGACTGTGGTGCAGTCGGTGCGGTAGATGGTCAGAGGATTCGGTGCGCCTTTGTTGCCAAACCCGACTCGAATAATGGAGTGAGGCGGCACGATGAACGGAGACCCCGTCCGCGACGCCAGGAAGGCTGAGTCCGAGTCATTGACCACCGAAATCGCGTAGACCTCGGGTTCAGCTATGCCCCCGCAGCCAGACAGAGTTGCGATCGCCAGGACCGTGCTTAGCCAGCGCCTTGCCATTGCCATTCGTTTCACCTGGCACCTCCCGCTCTCCACAGTCTGGACGACCCACTCATGAGGCGACGAACGATGTCACCCAGCCCGCCTCATGGGTCGAAGTCAGCCCATCGAAGTCCGAATCGGCATGGCCGCTAATCCAGATGATCCCTTCTGGATTGACGGCGACGCTGGTCAACTCCACCTGGCTGCCGGGAGCCGAGTTACCCCAGTCCCAGCGATCGGTCACGTTGCCGATGCCGTTGGAGACAGCGACTCTCGCATTGAGGAATCCGTTCGCATCTGTGTACGTCCCAGCCACAACGAGCCGTCCATTCGCGGCCCCAAAGTGCACGTCCTGGACGTCGGTAGCTCCAAAGATCGTGGCGAGTGAGGACGAACCGATTGGGTGTCCCGTCGCGTCGAAAGCGTCGATCCAAGACTCGGTTGGGTACCAGCCCGCATAAGTCGGAGTCTCGTTGTAGGTCATCCTGATTCTTTGGACGTAGATAGTTCCCTGTACTGGGTCGATCGTCGCACTCAAGTAATAGTCGAATGGCAAGTGGGCGTCAACGAGTTGCACGCAGTAGAGCGTTATGGGCGATACGCTCGTATCCACCGAGCCATCAGCGCCGTACCGAGTCACCTCTGAGTTGGCGAAACAGGTCGAACCGCCTGCTGGGCACCAGAACCAGGACGCCAGCAACCCCCAGAAGCCGTCGCGGGCAGGCGTGCTTCCGAACACACCCGGGGCTGTGTTCAGAGACTGGTCTCCATAGTGGCCGCCGCTGTCGATCGCACCGAAGTAGGTGGGGTAGTTGATCTCGTCGACGCTCACTCCTCCATAGAACACTCCACCATCCGGACCTGGCGCGACGGTGCCGGAGTACGGTCTTAGGTTAGGTGAGGAGGGGACGTCGATCCACGGCACGAATGACGGATAGCGGACGTTGCCATCTCCGAGTTCATAGGCCGTGACGTAAGGCTGGCCGTGGACTGAAGCCGCCACTAGAGCAGGCGTCCTGCCATGCGCTGAGTCTGACCCTGTGATGGCCAAGGAGTTGACGTCGCCGACTGAGGCGGTCGACCAGAGTACCTGGCCGGTCTTGTCGATCTTCCTGATCCAGCCGCCATCGCAATCACTGCCGCAGTTAGCGTAGTCGATCACCTTGGCATCGTAGATGTATGCGTTACCGTTGTTGTCGACAGCCACCAATTGTGTGTGGCTCTCTGGTTCGCCTGAGCCTGACGTCCAGGATGTGAACTGCTTGCCCGAGTTAAGACGTGAAGCGGCCCACGTTGCGACGCCGCCCGTCCAGTGTTGGGCGACGCGTTCCATTGCGATGAGTGCGTGCGGACAGGTAGACGTAAGGCGCACCACCATATGACGGATGGAACCGTCGTCAATGGCGATGGGCTCACCACAGTAACCGGTCGGGCCAACCGCAACGACCTGCGCTTGGTATCCGAAGAGGCTGTTGAGGTCAACCGAAATCGCGTCACCAGGCGACCCGATAAGCTCCACATACCCAAGCCCAAGGTATCGGACGTCCACTCTTCCGGATGCCGAAGCTTGTGTGCCAGTCAGGTCGTGGACCTCGGCTTTGATCCGCGAGAACCCTGATGTCGTTACGCCATTCTGTCGTACGAAGGTCGAGATACGCGGCACCTGGGGATGAGTGTACAGGTAGCGTACGTCCGTAACCCCAAGGTTAGATGGGACGAAACTCAGGAAGTAGTTGGCGAGACCGTACCCGGCAAACACGTTTGGGACTGATCCCATAGCCTGCTCGAACGTCTGACCTTCAAACACCCTAAGTACGAAGTCAGCCCGGTAGTGTTCGGTAACGTACTCGGGGAACAACATCTGGTTGTAGCCGCTAGGGTCCAGAACGGACTTGCCTGGGTCCTTCCAGTAGTCGGTAGTCTGGTACCACGGAGAGTACTGGTCCGTCTCGTAGAACCCGCTCGGCGGATCCTGCCAGTACTCTTGGTGCTTCGCCGCGAAGCGCGCAGCAGCCCATTCGGCCGTCTGCTCGAGCAGCGGCGTCTCTAGCTTGCCCGCCTGGCAGGGCTTGTACAGGAACTGGGCGGCGTGGAACATCTCATGTGTGGCGGCGTAGTTCAGTTCAGCGTAGCCATCGTCGAGATACATGACACTGCCGCATCCCGGCGTCGCGAACGGGAGAATGGGATTGCCCTCCGTGAGGTTCCCACCCGGCTTGACGTTGACGGTGACACGGTCCGGAACCCGGAAGCCCAGCCCGCCGGCGCTCACGCCGCTCGCCGGGATCGGTTGGTCCGGATGCAACATCGGCTCCGAGTAGAACGCCCGAGCCTGCTCGAGCTGCACCGCGTATGTGTCCAACAGATCCGGTAGGCCATCGCCATTCGCAACCCGTTGCAGGGCGTACCCTTGGGCTGAGGCAATCAGACCAAGTTCATCGCGAACAGGCGAGGTCCACATCCCGGATGGCGCCGTGCCTCGCTGCGGGAAGTAGATCGTGAAATGATCTGTGATCATCACGCATCCACCCCACGGAAGGCTGGCTACCATCGCTTGGGCCGCGTTCTGATAGGGATCGGCGGGATCGACGCTGCATTCGACAGTCGAGTAAGACCCGGGGTTGAGCGTCTGCGCCGCCGCTGGCGCAGACACGAACGCCGCGTACAACAGACCTCGCAGAGGCTGTGTGTTGAAGTCGTTCATCGTGGCCAAGGCATCTCCCGAGGCCGCTGCAAAATCGACTTGAAGGGGCCACACGCCGGCGTTGTCTGACACGCTGGCCCCGTATCGGTCGGGGCTCACTTCCGGCGCGCCGAACGCAAACGTGGCGAGGAGAACGTACTGATCGAGGGACAGGCGTTGGGCCTCGTAGTCGGCGTTCACCCTGGCCAGCGGGCCCAGAGAGTTGTTGATGGCGATCTCGGAGTCTGGTGATCTGTACGGAGAACCGTCGATGGTGAGGCGCACGCTGAAAGCGTGATCTCCGTCGGCCCAGGCAGTGGTGTCAATGTCCAACGCATATGGCTCGGCGGTCACGGTACCGATAACCGACCCATCGATGATGAAGTCGACGGCATCGGCTGTATCGCCGTCGGCCACGCTGGCGTGGAGGGTCTCGGTTGAGAAGAGGGTCCACCCGGGCAAGGGATAGTCCAGCTTCACGCGGCTGACCGCGACAATCCCCGACGTGTAGTTGCTGCCATTGCCCGCGGCGTCGGTGAGCGAAAGCGACCAGCGGTAGCACGAGCCGATGACCAGATCGGAGCCTGAGAGGGGCCCGGACCCGTTGCTGGCCGGGCCGTCAGGCTGCCAGCTCTCTGCAGCGCAGAGACCGTCGGACCCCAGGGTCGTCACTTCTCGCTGGATGGAACTGCCGGCGATGCCACTACCGGTGTCCATCGCGGTCCACTGAGCAGAGTAGGTTCCTTGCGTAGTAACCAGCACTGAGTTGGACGGCGGCGTGGCGAATGCCGCGACGGGAGCTTCCAGATCGATCAGCACCGAGCCTGAGGTCGCCGTGGCCCGGTTGCCGACGTGATCGTCGACGACCAGAACCCATCGGTAGCAGAAGCCCGACTCGAGACTGGTCTCAGTGACCTGCGCCTGGCTCCCGGTGGCAGTACCTGAACGCGCCTCGCCCGAATTGGCCCAGGACACGCCATCGCAGGTGCCGACCGTGGCGATCGGAGCCGACTGGCGCTGAAGCGAGTACGAGGCCAGGCCGGAGCCGCCATCAGATTCAGACCAGGAGATGTCCATCTCAGCGGAGTTGTGGATCGCAAGTGAGCCGGCACCAGGCGAATCGAAGCTGGCAATGGGTGCAGCCCCGTCGGCCTCGAGAGCCAGTGTCCGGACGAACGAAGAGCCGCCCGCCTTGTTGTGTCCGACCACGTCGATAGTGGCCGGGCCCGCGGACGGTTCCCGGGTAAGTACTTGAGTGTAGGGACCACTGGTATCGATATTCGGGAGCGACGGGTCGGCGGTCCAGCCCATAGCAGCGGTCAGGCCATCGAACGTCACGTCGCTCACGCCCGACGCGGTGGCTGAGACCGTGGCAGTCAGTGTCACGGAACCCGACGTGTCGCTCTTGAAATAGACCTGCGCATCGGGCGCCGCCTGGTACACATACGGGCCCGAGGCAACGATCGAGGGAGCGCCCCAGGCAGCCGAGTCGATCAGCACGGCGCCGGAGGTATAGCTCGCCACGTTGCCTACCCTGTCAGTCAGCGACAGAGTCCACTCGTAGCAGTAGCCACTGGCGAGCCCGGTGGCGTTGACCACGGTCGCCTGAACGGTCGCAGGGTCGCCGTCGTCCTGCCAGCCCGGATCGCTCGGTGCTGGGCAGGCTCCATCGTTCGCAAGTACCCGTCGCCGTTGAAGCGACTGAGTCGCGATTCCGGAACCCTCGTCAACGCTGGACCAAGCGATGGAGTAGCCGCCGGTAGTCTGCGGAGTGGTAGTGCCCGGGGCTGGGGCAGCGATCTCCGCAACGGGAGCGTTAGCGTCCGGTATGACCTGGACTACCCTGACGTCGGATTGGACGCCGCTCCGAGTCGATGCGACCACCGAAAGATCGGTGGGGCCACTGCCTGCGGACGGTGTCAGCTGTTGGGCGGCAGGGCTGCCGGCCACCTGGTTGGGGAGCGACGGCGAACTCGTCCAGCCGGTCGGCGAGGACAGCCCCTGGAAGGTGATGGATCCGAGACCAGGAGCGGCGTCGGTAGCGGTCAGCGTCGCAGAAGTCGCGCCGTCGGCTCGTACATAGACCGTGCCGTTGGGCGAGGCCTGGAACACGCCAGCGCCGGACGCCGTGACGTCCGGCGGTTCGGGAGTCTGGTCGATCAGAACCGATCCCGAAGCGTAGGAAGAGGAGTTGCCGACGCGGTCCGAGATGGTGAGCTGCCAGTCGTAGCATCGACCGCTCTGGAGGGTCTGCGACGAGCCCGAGACGGGCGACGTGTCCGGGCCGCCGTCAGAATGCCAGCCCGAGTCGTTGGCTGCCGGGCAGGCGCCCTCGATGGGCTGGGCGATCCTGCGCTGCAGGCTTCGGGACGCGACACCGGATCCCGGTGCGCCGAAGTCGTCGGTGTCGGCCCAGGCGAGCGCGAAGGTCGCGTCCGCCTGGATCGTGAAGGAGCCCTCGTCCGGGTTGGCGAAGTCGGTGGACGGAGGCGTGCCGTCCGGAACGAGCGAGATCGTTCGGGCAGCGGACGTAACGCCGGCGCCGGTCGTCAGGGTCGCGTCGATCGTCGATGCCAGCGAGCCCGCGCTTGGTGTGAGAGTCTGCGTGTAGGGCGGTGACGTCGCGGCGTTGGGCAGGCCGGGATTCGGTGACCAGCCCACTGACGGGGTCAGGTTGGCGTAGGTGACGCTCTGCACGCCCGAGGGCGGGCTGCACGGCACCGACGAGATCAGGGTGATTGACCCGGCGCCGTCCATGGCGAAGTAGACGGTGCCGTTGGCGGCGACCTGGTAGACGCCCGCGCCCAAGGCTGAAACGTCAGGCGAGCAGACTTCGCCGGCGTCTATGAGGACCGCGCCGGACACAGACGTGGCCGAGTTGCCGACGTTGTCGGCGAGGGTCACGACCCACCGGTAGCACCTGCCCGAAGCGAGGCCCTCAACGCCGACCGGCGAGGTCAGCGCGGCGGCGCCCCCGTCGTCAGACCAGCTAACGCCCGCGCAGGTTCCGGCGGTCACAACCGAGGCTCTTTGGCGCTGGAGCGTCCGCGAAGCGGTACCCGACCCCGTGTCGGACTCAGACCAGGACACGACGACACTGGTGGAGGCCTGGACAGTCGTGGGGCCCGGCGAAAGCGAGCTGAAGACCGCGGTCGGCGCCTGCGAGTCCGCGATGAGCTGGAGTGTCACGCCGGGCGAGACTGATCCGGCGTTGTTGGTGGACGTGACGGTGATATCGGCGCTGCCTGCGGACGAGGACCAGCCGAGCGCGCGAGTGGCCGATCCGCCACTCGACGTGCCGGGCGAGTAGCTCCAACCGGTCGGGGCGGTGAGGGGGCCGAAAGTGATGCCGTCGATACCCGACTCGGCGTCGCCGGCGACCGCGTCGACGGTCAGGGACCCGGCCGCCGACGGGCGGAAGAAGACTGAGTCACCCACGCGGTAGGTGGCGGGAGAGCTGGAGACCGACACTCCCGGCGCGGCCGGGGCGGTGGTGTCGACCAGGACCGTTCCGGAGGTGAAGATGGCAGCGTTGTTGACGCCGTCGATCACTCCAAGCCACCAGCGGTAGCAGTACCCGGGCTCGAGGTCGCTTGCCAGGGCAGGCGACGGATCGTACGAGTAGTCGCCATCCCAGGCCCAGTAGCTGTCTTCGATCCCGGCGCAGCTTCCCGGAGCCGGGATCGAGGCCTTCTGGCGGACCACGATCCGGACGAAGACGCCGGACCCGGCGTCAGCCTCATTCCAGGAAGCGACGACGCTCGTTGACGCCTGGACTATCGATGCACCCTCGTCGGGATACGAGAAGTCGGCAGTCGGTGGGTCGGAGTCGGCCACGAGCGTGATGGTGGTGGAGACGGTCATTCCGACCTTGTTGGTGGCCGTCGCCGTGAAGGAGGTCGTTTCGGCCGAGGGGGACCAGGAAAGAGCAAGAGTCGCGGACGCCCCCGAGACCGTGCTGGGCTCGTAGTCCCAGCCCTGCGGGGCGGACAGCTCGCCGAAGGCAATCGACTCGATCCCAGAATCGGCGTCAGTGCCCGTGAACGTGATCGACATCGATCCGTCGGCCCCGGCGCGGAAGTAGGCGGACTGGCCGGTCGGCCTGTCCCAGGCGAGCGTGGGACCGGTCGTGTCGACCAGGACCGAGCCCGAAGCCAGAGTGGGCGCGTTGCCCACGTGGTCGGTGAGGGTCAGGAGCCAGCGATAGCAGAAGCCGCCGGCGAGATTGCTCGCCGACACGGGCGAAGTGGCGCTCGTATCGGGAGCGCCGTCGTTCGCCCAGCTCACGCCCGAGCAAGTGCCGGGCTGCACGATGGCGGCCTTCTGGCGCTGCAACGAGCGCGAAGTGAGGCCAGACGCCGAGAGCTCGCTCCAGGCGACATCGAAAGTCAAGGCGCTCTGGATTGTGGTGGTGCCGACAGCCGGCGTGACGAAGTTGACGAGCGGTCCGGAGTCGGGAATGAGGCCGACGCTCCGGGTCGCGGACATGGTCTCAGCGCCGTTCTGAGCCCGCGCGTCGACGCTCACGGCGACCGCCGAACTCGTCCAACTGGCCGACTCAGTGTAGGGATCGGAGGCATCACAGCTGGGCAGGTCGGGATCGGGCGCCCAGCCGGTCGATGGCGTCAGGTTCCTGAACTCGATGCAGGCGAGACCGGAGGGCGGGACAGTGCTTTCGGTGGCGGTCAGGGTCGCCGTGCCGGCGCCCGCCTTGACATAAGCGGGGCCGTTGGCGGAGTCCTGGTATACGCCATCGCCGGACACGACAACGTCGGGGGCAGACCAGCCGGCCGGGGTCGTATCGACCAGAACGGAGCCGGAGGCAAGCGTGGGCGCGTTGCCCACGTGGTCGGTGAGGGTCAGGAGCCAGCGATAGCAGAAGCCGCCGGCCAGATCGTTCGCCGCGACCGGCGAGGCCCCTGTGACGGGGCTGCCGTCATCGGCCCAGTTCACGTCCGAGCAGGTGCCGGGCGTGACCACGGCGGCCTTCTGGCGCTGCAGCGAGCGGGAGACCACGCCTGAGGCCGAGAGCTCGCTCCAGGCGACCTCGAAGCTCGAGGCGCTCTGGATGGTGGTCGTCGCAACGACGGGGCTGCTGAAGTTGACCGCCGGTCCCGCGTCCGGGATCAGGCCGACGCTCCGGGTCGCGGACATGGTCAAGGCGCCATTCTTGGCCCGCACGTTGACGGTTGCGGTGACCGCAAGGCTGTTCCAGCTGGCAAGCTCGATGTATGGCGCGGATGTGTCGCAGTAGGGCAGGCTCGGGTTAGGCGTCCAGCCGGTCGAGGGCGTGAGGCTGGTGAACTCGATGCAGGCCAGACCCGAAGACGTGACGGTGCCCTCGCTGGCCGTCAGGGCCGCAGTGCCGTTACCTGCCTTGACATAGGCGGGGGCGTTGGGAGCGGCTTGGTACACGCCGGGCCCGGACACGACCAGGTCCGGAGCGGACCAGCCGGCCTGGGTTGTATCGACGAGGACAGGGTTGGAGTAGGAATAGGTCGTCGAGAGGTTGCCGACCGCGTCGCGGGAACGGACGGCGATCCGATAGCAGGCTCCCCCAGTCATGCCTGAGTAGGTGAAGCTGGTGCCGGTGACGATCTGGGGCGAGCCAACGTTGCTCCATGCCGATCCGCACGTTCCGGGAGTCGATATGGCCGCAGTCTGCTTGGTCACCTCATAGTCGGCGGCATCTGCGACGGCACTCCAAGAGAACGTGTACGACGTGCTGGCCTGGCGAACCGGCGCGGGAGGTTGGTTGATGGTGGGCGGCGGTGGCGGGGTCACGTCCCAGACAAACGAGCCCGATACCTGGTCGGAGGCGACGTCGCCGGTGTTGGTGACCTGGACCGTCCAGTTGTACGTCGTGCCGCTGGTGAGAGTGGTCGAAGTTGGGATCGAGTAGCTGGTGGCCGAGCTCGTGACCGTGCCCGTGGAGAGAACGGGGCTCGTCGAAACGGTCACGGCATAGGTCTTCTGGGCGAGTCCGCCCGGATCGCTGTATGACCAGGACAGGGTCCGGCCATTCGTCGAGGCTCCGCCGGTTGGCGAGAGTCCGCTCACGACCGGTGGGGCATACGTGATCACGAGCTTGGGGCCGCGGCCGGTGGAGTCCTCGCTCGAGATGAGCCGCTTCCAGTAAGTGCCGTTGTTGCCGTTCTCCCAGAGCATGAAGCCGTAGTTGGAGGCACCATCGAGCCAAGCCTGCACGGTCGAGGTGACGTCGAAGGAGCCCCAGGAGCCTTCGACCAGGCCGGCTGACGTCAGGGCTGTCGTGCCTGGCTGGTTGTTCCACGTCAGAGTGCTGGTGCTCCAGTTCGCGCTGACGCGCCGCACCCAGGTGGTGGTGGCACGCGGCGCGTTGTAGTACTGATGGTAGGGGTAGACCTGGAGGCTGGCCGAGCTGATGGAGCCGGTGATGGAGCTCAGGTTGAACTTGATGAAGTCGTAGTTGACGTTGGCCGAGTTGGTCGGGTCCATGCCCAGCCATAGCTCGTGGTAGTACGGCGAGTCCGGCCGCTGGTAGTTGGAGTAGCGCGTAGTCGGGTACTTGGAGGTGACGAAGTTGTCCGTAACGACAGACGTGCCCTGGAGTGTGGGGTCGACGTACACCGGGTAAGTGGCAGCCCGGAGCCAGTCCGCGTCGACAGAGACGGTGAGCAGCGTCTTGCTGCCATGGGTGGCGAGCGAGTAGCTGACCTGGTCGGTCATCTGGCCGCCGCCGAGGGCCTCGTCGACACTCGAGTCGACCGCGTAGGGGTGAGGCATCGTGGCGACGACGGTGCCGTCGCCGGCCTCGAAGACGATCGAGCCGTCGTCCTGGAGGGTCGGCGTGACACCGGGCGAATCCAGCTCGAACGTGAATTTGGGGCTCGCGGGGGCCGAGCGGAGGATCAGGAAGGTTGCGGCGCTCGACGAGCCGGCGTACACGCGAAGATCGACGTTGGGCAGCAGCCCGTGGACATTGGCCATGCCGGGGTCGGCGATCGGCTTGGCGTCGGCGTTGCCAGGGGTGGCGTCGGATGCGAGTCGGAGGCGAATGGTCTTGCCCTGGCTCTCCACCGACAGGAATCCGTCGGCGTCCTCGGGCCCGCTGACCTCGATCGGCATCAGGTTGTGGCTGGCCCGCAGATGCTTGCCGTCGGCGCTCGCGACGAACGTGTAGTCGATCGGCTGCCAGGCGCCTTTCGAACTGGTGCGGTAGTGGATCGGCGCCGGGGAGATCTCGGTCGTGAAGGTGCCGTCGTGGTTGTCGTATGTCCGGCTGTACTCGGTCCGGCGCGACGCGATCTCGGTAGGCTCTGGCTTGGCTTTCGCCTTGGCCTGACTGGCCGGCGGCGTTTCGACCGAGCCTGAGGAAGAGATGCCCGGCGCGAGGTTCTGGAGCCACGACTTTCCGGTAGCAGGCGCATTTGGCACGGAGGAGGCCGCAGCAGTCGGTGCGGCGCCGGGCATCACGGTGATCGACGTGAGCAGGAGGACAAGGCACGCAACCGAGCGGCCCAGGAGGATCGGAAGGCGAGACACACTGCCGCCCACGCCAGACACACGCATTCTGTCACCCCGGCCCGCAGGCCCCTCTCGGCGACTCCAGACGCCGGCAACCGTCCCTGGCGATCCGCCACTTGAAGGCACCCGCGGATCGGGCCCCTCGATGACCAGCTGAACCCTCGGCCGCTATTGCGACCAGATCTCCTCCGATGCCCCGAGGGACCTGCCGGCGATGGTAGCGGGTGCGTCCGCCGAATGCCAGGCGTTTCAGCAACTCGTGGTCAGCCATTGCCGCCGGGACGTACCATCCCCGCCGGACGGCGCGTGCTTGCGAGCCCTGACCGTCCTCTCCACAATCGACTTAGCGTCCGGGGTCGTACAGCTCTGCCGAGGGCAATAGGTCGCCGGTAGTCCCGCCCCCGGCTATGAGGACGCGACCATCGGACAGCAGCGTGGCCGTGTGCCCGGACCGCTCGGTAGTCATCGAGCCAGCCCGGCCAAAGGTGCCCGTCAAGGGGTCGAACAGTTCGACTGTGGCCTGGGGAATATTGATAACGGTCCCCCCGGATATCTTGGGGCTAGTGCCTCCGGCGACCAAGACCCTGCCGTCCAACAGCAGCGTGGCTGTGTGAAGATGACGTCCGACCGTCATCGAGCCCGTCGGGCTGAAGGTACCGCTGCTCGGATCGTAGAGCTCAGCGGAAGCGAGGACGTCCTCAGTGAGCGGAGCGAGAGAGTAGCCCAGGTGGTTGACACCTCCCGTGATGAGGACCCTGCCATCTCGTAGTAGGGTGGAGGTGCAGTTGTCGCGATCCGTACCCATGGAGCCGGTCCGGCCGAATGCGCCGGTCCTCGGGTCATAAACCTCGGCTGAAACGGCCGGTCGCGGGGTGGGTCCGCCGACGAGCAAGGACGGTCGCTGCTCTTCTTCGCCTCCGATGGTGAGGACGCGGCCATCAAAAAGCAGCGTGGCAGTGTGATACACGCGAGCTGTTGCCATGGAGCCGGTGGGGCTGAACGTGCCAGCCTTGGGGTCGTAGAGCTCGGCTGAGGCAAGAGAGGTCATGCCGCCGTAGGTGCCGCCGCTGATCAGGACTCGCCCATCCGACAGCAACGTTGCCGCGTGTCCAAAGCGAGCCGCCGTCATCGAACCTGTTGGGCTGAAGGTGCCGGACTGGGGGTCGTAGAGTTCGGCCGTAGCGAGAGGATCTAGGAGCCCATCGGATCCCTCGGTTTCGCCTCCCGCGATGAGGACGCGGCCGTCGGAGAGCAAGGTGGCGGTGCCCTGTGCGCGAGCGGTATTCATCGAGCCGGTCGGGCTGAAAGTGCCAGTCCGCGGGTCATAGAGTTCCGCCGAGGCAAGAACGAGGGGAAGCAGGGCGGTCGACGTTGGCGGCCGATTGCCGAACCCTCCGGCAAAGAGGACGCGGCGGTCGGAGAGGAAGGTCGCGGTACCGGAGCGAGCAGCGCTCATCGAGCCGGTCGCGCTGAAGCCACTTGAAGACGGGGATAAGGGGGTCGGTACAGGCCCGAGCGGGTTCGCGAGGATGGGCGAGGGCGGCATCGGAGTCAGCCCGGCGGAGCCTGTCAAGACGGGGAGTGACGGGGTCGGCATTGGCTTGGCCGCGCCGGGCCCGAGGTTGTAACCAAGGCCAGCGAGCGCCGCGATCGCAACAAAGAGGCCGATGACCTTCCCCCAGGTGGGGATCGACAATTCCGAGGCTGAGCCTCGGGCTCCGGCCCCCCCGGAAGCGTCCAGCGGAAGTTGGGTAGGGCTCGACCGTTCAGCTCGGATGGGCGCACCGCATTTTCCGCAGAACGCGTCCTCGGACTCCGCTCCGGTGCCACACCGAGTGCAGTAGCGCGGTTGATCCACCCAGCCACCCCTTCCCACAGACTCGTCGCCGGTTCGGCCTGCGTCCGGCGGGATCTCCTTCAGCGTCTCAGTACAGAATCGACCTCGGTAGGGCCCAAGAGTCCTGCGCCAGGTGCACGACGTGGACCGGCCGATCCCTGCCCAATCCCCTACGACGTCGAGGCAGTGCCTCTGGGCACCCGATAGGGCGAGGTAGAACTCGCTCGGTCCGAGCCGTACGCTGCCAAACAAAGCGGCTGGCCTAGTTCGCGCGGACAAACTCCATGAATGATGGGCGATCCGTGATTCTTGTGGCGCTGCGCTGGCGACTAGCGAAGCCGGCCTAACGCGAGAAGTCCGTCGGAGTAGGACCTACAATCCGCGCGTTCTGTAGGCCGGTGACGCTCGCACTGATGGCCGCGGGCGCATCCCCGGTTCCGGTTGTTGGTGTCGCTGACGTGCCTGTACGTAACAGCGATGTCGAACCCTGGCGGACGACGATGCAACGCCTGGACGCCGAGGAAGCTGCGGCCCAGACCAACGTCCGTGAAGTCATTCCGCCGGCCGAGGTGGTCGCGCGCCTCAGGAATCTCCCGGAGACGTGGCGACGTGCCGCAGGAGGTCGAGGGCGAAGGATGCTGGCCGAGTCGCTCTTCTCGGCAATCCGCGCAAAGGGGTTCCGAGAGATCGAATTCGAACTGACGCCGCATGCCGTCGCAATGGGACTGGGAGCGGCTATACCCGCCGGAGGACTCGAGCTCCGAGTTTCGGGTTATGGTCGGGGCGAGAGGAGTCGGGCCTCGGCTAACCCGCTCGTCGGGGATCTGGATAGCGCGTCTCCACCGAGGCCGTGTCCTCGTGACGATGGGCGGCGCGAGGCCACCGCTGCGCTCGGTGCGGTCTGCATGACGCACTAGCTCTCGTCCGTGGTTCATTGGATTGCTGCGTAACCCTGCGCTAGGGTCACTCGCCGCCCAAAGCTTTGAGCTGAGCCCAGGAGCCCCTAGCGGTCTCGACGTCCGACTCGGAGACCAGCAGATACCGCCACCGGACACCGACGTGTTCATCGGCCGTGACGTAGTTGGCCCACCGTAGCGCGGCGTCGCGCTTGCCGCGCACGTCCTCCGAGCCCATTTCCTTTTCCATCTTCACTTCGACCACCCAATGGGTTCCGTCGGTTTCGATGGCGATCAGGTCGGGGTTGTACTCCTGCCCGGACGAGTTCCAGAGGATCGGCAACTCGCCGATATGGAGTCTTACCCAGCAGGCAACGCGATCGTCTTGATCCAGCATGTTCGCGACGGTTCGTTCTGGACGAGAGTCGAACCACTCGACCGGGAAGAGCGAACGAGCCCACCCTTCGTACGCGCAAGCTTTGCTGAACTCGCCAAAGCGGTCGCCCGACACAGGTTTGTCCGTCGTCCTCGATGGCGAGAAATCCCGGACCTCGACGACCTCGTGGTACCTGGGTTTGGCCATGAAACGCCGCTGCTCTTCCTCCACGACTCGGATAAGTCGAGCGCCAGCACGTTCCAGATTGGCCGACAACACGTCGACGGCTTTGGGTCCTAGGCCCGCGAAGAAGGCATTGATGATCGGCTCAACTGCGGCCCGTTGATCCTTTCTTGCTGGAACGGCCGGCGAGGCGAGAACCATCTCGGTGAGGTTCGCTCGAAGATCGGGCAGGCCGAATAGCGTCGGGACAGAGATGACGCGGTCGGCAGCTCCCGACGTGACCAGTTCTGTGCGCTTGACGCCATCCAAGCCCATAACGACCCGCGCGCCCACCAGAGTGCGTGCCAACTCGCCATCCGGATTGGCAGCAAGGGACGCGCCGAGACGGCGGAAACGGTCCATGTCCGTGATGTCAGCGAGCGTGAAACTGCTTTCAACGGCCGACATCCGCAGGATCGGTATGGCGATGGCAGGTGCATCCTGACGCCGCTCGATTTGGCGTTTCAGCCGCATCACCGCATCGCCGACTTGAGCGACACGTTGGCCCACGCTGGTTACAACCGGGCTAGACCACATGTCGAGAACGACCGGCGGCTGCTCACCTTCACCCCGAATGAGCGGATCGGCGCTCGCGGCAACGGACTCGCTTACGACAACCTGCTGCCCCCGAGCATTCACCCGTAGGACGGCTCGGGTCCGGTAGTCGATGAACGCCTCGTTCAGCACGCCCGCCTTCTTGAGGAGTTCCTCGTACCGCTCGTGCGCCACGACCTCAAGGGTGTCAAGGATCTCGATGCCCGTGTAGGCGCCGAAGGGCAGGCGCATGCCACGGCCAAGCGTCTGCTCGGTCAGGATCTCGGATACGCTCGACCTCATGGAGGCGATGACGTACACGTTCCGAACGTCCCAGCCCTCCTTGAGCATTCCGACCGAGATGATGATGCGGACCGGTGAGGTTGGGTCCTCCACGCCCGCCAAGGCCTCGAGCGCGTCGTCCGGCGACTTCGAGTGGACGACCAGAACGGCGTCCGCGTACTGGCCGCCGAAGAACTCGGCCGAACTCAGGATCTGACCGTATTCGTCGGCATCCGAGATGTCCTTGGCCACGACCAGCATCACAGGATTGACCGGCTGAACTCCCATTGCGGCGGCATACACGGCGACCGCATCCCGCTTCGCATGGAGGAGGCTCACCCCGTCCGTGAGCTTCGTGAGAGCGTCCTTGCGGTCGTCTCTCCGGCCAACGATAACGGGCGTCTTGACCAGCCGGTCGGCAATCGCCGCGGCGATTGGGTAGCGGAAGATGATCTGTTCCTTGGGCGTGTGCTTGTCCGGCGTCGCCGTCAGCCCCACCAGAACCCACGGATCGAGATCGCGCACCGCAGCGGAGAACGCCGGGCCGTAGTAGCAGTGATGCTCGTCTGCGAAGACGACGAGCCGCTCGACGCCTTGCAGATGGGCGTAGAACTCAGTCCCCAGTCCCTCCTGGAACTTGTGCGTCTTCCTCGCGGTCTTGGACTCGGGTTTGATGAGGGACTGGACCGTGAACAGATAGACCTTCACGGTCTCGGGATCATCCATAGCGGCCCGCATGACGGGCGTGTCGAAGTTGTCAGCCGTGATGACGACCGGCCGGAAACTCATCGGCCCCAGCAGGCTCTTTGGGTGACCAGGCGTGAAGTTGTCTTTTGTCTTGTTCAGAATTGTTCGGCCGGGTGTGACGATGACGAAATTCCGGATCCCGTCCGCGATCACGAATAGTTCCATCGCGCCGGCGAGCACATAGGTCTTGCCAACTCCGGTCGCCGAGTCGATCACCGCCTCGAACGGAGGCTGTTTCGCGTCCACGTCGTAGTACTGGGAGACTTCCGCGGCGAGCGTCTGAACGGCCTCGCGGTTTGGCTCGCGGAGGTCAAGCCGCGCGGCGATCTCTGCGACGACCTCATCGAAGAGACGCAGCTCAGCCATAGGGATGCGACTCCTCGGCGGCGAGCACGGGGCCCGGCCTGACTTCCTCTTCGACCTTGGCTTCTTCCAGTCTGAGTTGTCGAGCCGACCGGTATTCGTCGAGGAGCGCGGCTGGGATCTTCCGCAGCGTTGAGCCTGGCCTCAGCTCACGCAGCACGGGTCGACTCTCTACGTCGATGCCGGTCCCGCAGATCACTACCCGCTCGCCTTCCGGGAGCGCTCCTACGACCAGCCGGACCACGGTGTCGTTTACCACGCCGTCCACGACAGCTAGGCGCGTACGACCCTTTCGTCCCGCGAACGGCGGATCAGGGATGTGGTCGAAGCCCAATTGGGCGGCAGTTGCTTCCGCAAGTTCCCCGTTAGACAAGCCAGCCGCAAGAAACACGAGTCCGCCGTCTGCCTCAAACATTGATTGCGACACGTCCAGCAGTCGGAACCCCCCTCCTCCCGGCCAAGCCGTCATCTCCGTCACGCCGCCCGCGTCTGTGCCGGCTACCACCTTTGCGAGACGCGGTAGGAGGAACTGCTCGACCGTGGCGGCTTCACGCTCTACCACGGCCCACCGCCGCCCCATCTTGTGTGCCACGGCCGCCGTGGTCCCAGATCCGGCAAAGCAGTCGAGCACGAGGTCGCCGGGGGCAGACCCAATATGGATGATTCGCTGCATCAGCCGCTCTGGCTTGGGCGTTGAGAACGCCAGACCGCCGAACAGAGCCTTGATCTCGTAGCTGCTGGTTCGAGTTGACCCGACGTCTTCGTGCCGCCAGATCGTCTCAGGAGGCCGGAAGCGTTCCGTGGGCTTGTAGGTCCGGAACCATGCCGTCCATCCGGCGCGACCGCTGATCCATTCGATCAAATGGGCGTCGCGCTCGACACGATCCTGCCCCCAGCGCCATCTGCCGTCTGTTCCGTCTGGGAGTTTCGGATACACCTTCGTTCCGTCCGGGGCGGTCAACGGAAAGTACAGGGTTGGGCGAGCCTCGCGGGAGGCCTCACTTCCTCGTGCTCGAAGCGGGTTGATGTAGTAACGGCGGCCTTGTTCGTCCACCTTGTTGTAGTGAGCCCCTTCGTCGGTGGCCACAAGTTGATTGACCGCGAACGCGTCGGAGGCCCGGTAGACGAGGATGGTGTCGTGGCGGACCGAGAACGCTTTCGCATCCATCCTCGGGCTGTCGGTCTTCTCCCAGATGACTGTCGCGACGAAGTTGTCGCGCCCGAAAATTTCGTCCATCATCACGCGGCAGTACGCCACTTCGGAATCGTCCAGATGCACCCAAACGGACCCGTCCGGTGCGAGCAGTTCGCGAATCTGCGCGAGTCGGTCGCGCATCATCGTGAGCCACACCGAGTGCTCCAAGGCATCGTCGTAGTGCAGGAAGCTCTGCTGCGTGTTGAACGGCGGGTCGAGGTACGCCAATTTCACCTTGCCGAGATAGACACGAGCAAACTCAGGCAGGCGGGCCAGGCTCCGGAGTGCGTTCAGCGCATCGCCCCGGATTGCAAGATTGTCTTTCGCTCGGTCGAGGCCTACCTCGCCAATGGTCGCGACGTCCTCAAGGAGGCGAACCTCTGCGACGCGGTAGTCGGACGGTGACACCCACTCGTAGGAGCCATCCTCTTGTGCAAGCAGCCGCAGCGGCTTGTTCGTCCAAGTCAGCTCCAGGCGACCCTCGAAGGAACCCAATCTCCGCTCCGCTCCTCTTCGCCGTCCGGGGAGGCCACCGGCATTCTGCCGTCCTCAGCTTACCGGACGGTAGGCGTCGCGATCAGTGCTATCTGCCTCGGGATGCAGGTTGGGCGCGACGGCCATCGTGGGGCAGAAGACTGCGATTCGTGCCGTCATTCCGGCGGTTGCAGAACCGGAGTTCTGGATGCTGAAGTCAGAGCCGACTAGCTGACGAACCGTCCATCGCGGCCAAGCCCGGCGAGGTCCGCGACCTGGAGAGCCTCCGCGAAGACAGCGAGTTCTTGGCCGACATGAGGTTTGGCTGCGGTGTGGGCAATCACGAATTCGGCGCGACGCTCATTCGGATACAACTCGTGCACTCGTGCGTCGTGATCGTAGGTGACCATCCAGCGGCCGGTCGAAGCGGTCAACCTCTTGGCCAATTGCTGGTGGTCACTCCAAGTGAGGGTGTCCAGGTACAAGTCCGACCCGCGAACTAGATACGGCGGATCGGCATAGATGAAATGGTCGTCGGTCAGGAAGCGCGAGGCGACGGCCAATCCATCCTCCTCGCAGACCGTTACGCGATTCCGGTAGTGACCGAGGGTCCGAACACGTTCGGCGAGTCTGGGGCCGTTGTATCGCGCATCGATCTTCCAGGGTCCGGCTTGACCCAACCCTCCAATCGGCCGGGCGTTCAGGATGCCGGATCGATTCGTGCGATTCAGGAAGAAGGTCGCGAACCCGAGTTCCAAATCGTCCAGCCGCCGACCCCTGGTGGTGTAGATGCCTCGCTGGGCGTGCCACGCGTCCACTGTCACTTGGGCGTGCTCGATTAGCTGCGCCAGTTCCTCTGTTCGGCGGAACACTGAACGCCAGAAGGCGGCAACCCCGGCGTCCAGATCATTTAGGACGATCTCGTCGACGTACTCATCGCAGAGCAGTCGGAGCGCTACGCCCGCGCCCCCCGCGTACGGCTCAACATAGACGCGACACGGCCTTGGCTGAGACGACAACAGCCTGCCCAAGAAAGGCGCGAGGCCACCCTTCCCACCGGGGTATCGGAGTGGACTGATCTCGTGCGAGGTCACGACTAAACCAGCGTGTCCAGGCCGATTAGGAACGCCGACATGTTGGCGGCAATCGCTCGGAGCTCGGATGGAACGGGTCGGAAGTGCTCGTTGTGCAAGTAGGCGTGCATCGTTGCAACGGCAAAGAGACTCGATCCGTCCCCCAAGCCTGTGCGAACCGCCTGGTACTTCGGATCCTTCTGCGAAGGGTCAAGTCCGTTGACGCACTTCCTGACCATGTCTTTCAGCTTCGCCGGGGGCCAGCCCTTCTTGTCGTGAACTTCCGTCACGGCCAGCTCGATGACAACTCGGATCAGCACCGCACCTGCGTTGGGGAACCGGTCGATGTCGAGTTGCTGCAACTCACCCAGGACCTCGGAGATCCGGCTGCCGAGGTTCGTCAACCGGACACCATCGAAGAGGGGCTTGCTGCCAGAAGGGGAGGCCTTTGGTGCCGGCTTTGGCTTGGGCGCAGGAGCGGGAGCGGGCGGACGCGGAGATCCAGCCGGTACCAAGGGGCGGGCGTCGATCTCGAAGGCCGTCTCGGCTGGAAGGTAGTCTCCGACTCCCCCGTCTCCGACTGAGAGGATGTAGTCCCGTCGTTGCTTCGCCGACTTCAGATCCGAGACGGTGATGCGTCCATTTGCGAGATCGGCCAGGATCTTCGCAAGTGCGGGTTCCAGCAACTCGCTGGGATAGTGAGCCGCCACCGACGGGGCAACCTCCAAGCCGAGTTTGCCGCGAACGAATGGGTCGCTTACCAGCCGACCGAACGTGGTTGGGCGGTCCTTCCGAACCTCCTTGGCGTCGGCCATCAGAGTCTTGTTGGCCGCGAACGTCGCCTCAATCACGTCAAGTACTGCCAGTGCTTTGTCGGTGTGTGTGCCCCGACGACTGAAGAAACGGGTCGAAGCCTCGGTGTCCCAAGGAACCACACCGCGCCCTTCGCTCTGGCCATGATGCCTGAGCGCCTGCCAGTGCTTGGCTTCATCCGGGCTGGCAGCGATCGCGCATCGAACCTCGTGAATAGGGGCGGCCATCTTCTTGCGCAGCGTCCGGAAACGCGCTTGGTACTTGGCAACGCTGGTGAGGTCAGGATTCGCGAGCAACTTCAGCGAGGCGAGTCTGCGATTGCCCTCGACCACGACTGCTGAAGTCCCGTCCTTCACAACGAGGAATTCGTCGATGGGACTGAGACCGTTGAGGGCGATGTCCTCCGCGAGGCGAAGCATCTTGCCGCCCTCTTTGTTCAGCAGGGCCGCGATGATGTCGCGTTGCGACTTGGCTGGCTCGTGACGCGGGTTGGCTCCGTCGAGTCTCAGGTCCGCGACATCTATCGTCTCGTGCTCCACCCCATTCCCCCTCTTGAACCTCATCGGTAGCGGCCTGGGTTGGCGGCGTCAAATCATATGGCCGCCAAAGCAGAGGGTTGTCGGTGACCAGTATGGGATGACGGGCACCCGAGTCGCAACAACGGAAAGCGCGTGTGTTCCGAGCCGAGTTGCCGGTCTGTGGTCTTGACGCAGCGTGGACTGTTCAGCTACATTACCGACTGTTACCGTCTATATAAACGCCAATCCTGAGCGTGAAAGAACACATATGCCTGCTGATACCGAGCGATTACTAGGATTTCCGTGGCGCACCGACGTGTTCTTGAAGGCTGTCGAGGCCGCCATCGATGGACACACGATCGTCTACTCCGATCTACCCGGGGGGCGTTTCCATTGGGGTAAGTACCTGGCGCGCATCGCCGCCGAAGAAGCCCGACAGGGCAGACCCCCGCTCACTGCCGTCGTCGTCGAGAAAGCGTCAGGTCGTCCAGCCGCCGGCTTTCTCCTTGCCATGCAAGACATCGGCTACGTGCGCGACGGTGAGAGCGAAGATGAGGTCTGGCGCAGGGCCATTTCCGAGGTGCACGCGTACTGGCGACGGGGTTAGGCGCCGACCGGAGTGGAAGGTCCTGCACCGCAAGCGACCGAGAGGGGCGGGAAATGAACTACGCGGCCTTGGTGGCTCAGAATCGCTTCAACGCCGTGCTGGGGCCGGCGCTCGATCTGATCAAGATTCACAAGAGAGTCAACACGGCCCCGGGGCAACGGGTCGAGGAGCTCTCCCTGAACCGCGGGGCGGTCGTGTTCGCCGTCGCGGCATGGCAGACGTTTGTTGAGCAACTGACACTCGGGCTGGTTGAGAGCATGGCGCCGCCCGCCGGCGACCCGACGGAAGGTGTCTACAGGCTCCTGAAGGCCAACGTCCAAAACCAGGTTGACCGCCTCAACGCTCCCGATGCGAGAAAGACGCTTGAGACCCTGGCAGCGGCCAACTTCGATCCCGGTGCCGCGTGGGCATTCACTGTCACCTGGGAGATTGCTTGGTCCAAGGCCAATGGGTCTCAGATGCAGCAAACGACCCTCAATACGCATGAGGTCCGTGAGGAACTCGACAGTTGGCTTCAGATCCGCCACAAACTGGCCCATGGCGATGCGCTCCCGGTCGGTAGGCGATACCAGAATCTCGTGACTGGCGGTCAGGGCGGCCGGTCACGACTCAAGCGCAGCGATGCAAATCGCTGCATCCGATTCTTCGCCAAACTCGTTGAGGTCACGGCTGCGGAAGCCGACCGCCAGTTCCCGTGACCCGCCGCCGGAGCCTGGCCAGAGGCACATCAATAGAGACCACCCTCGAAGGGTTGTGTTCAAGGCGACCGGCTCGGGCGCCGAAGGGCGCGCCTTGATGCAGTAGAGAAACTCGTAACAAGTGGAACAGCGGCCGGATCGCTGCGTGCAGGTTCCGGCCCTGCATGCCAGGGGAGTACCGTGCTTGGGTGTGGATGCGACGAGGCTCGGGCGTGTGGGTTGACTTCAAGTACCCACGCGATGCAACCAAATACGGAGTATTCGAGGGAGACATGCCCGCGCCTTTGAGAGCGGCGATCCAGAGGCAGGCGGAAGCCTTCCGGGCGCGCTACTCGGCCTTGGCATGGTCGCGCTGGCGCTGGCAATGTGACGTGATGGCCGAGGCGTGGCGAGTGTGGCTCTCTGATCCGGGGGAGGTCGACGCCGAGATACGAGGCGGCTTCGGGATTGACTACGCCCACAACGAGCCGGACGAGGAAGTCCCGGAAGCGAACCTGTCCGGCTATCGCACGCGGAGTGACGGTCTGATCCATAAGCACTACTGGCTATTGGTTGGGCCGAGTCGTCACGTCTTTGACCCTACAGCTCATCAAGAACAGTTCCAGCGCGAATGGCCGATGACGCTCGACCGCTACATTGTTGAAGGATGTCCTCTCGCAGACTGGAGGCGCACACCTTGCAGGACGTGATGCTTCGCCTGTTGATTACCGCAGCCGTTGCGTTGGCGATCCTCGAAGCTGTGCCGCTACCTTGGAACGTCCTTCTGCTGATTGGGCTCGTGGCTGTTCTGGGAGAGTGGACGCGGCACCCGATCTGGATCTATTCGAAGCGTGCAGCCCGCCACGCTGGGCATGGGACAGCCTGGGTGATCGGTCGGACGCGACATAACAGCCGTGTTCGAAGGGCGCGCGCCAAGGCCGGATTGAGCGGCCCGTTGGGCGACCGTTTCGAGTGTCCGAGGTGCGGGAGACTGGCATCAGTTGGAGCTGCCATGTCGGCGCGCGATAGGCTCGTCGCCGACTGGCTGAACCTCCCGCTGGACAAATGGGAGCTACTCGACGATGCGGCCCTCAAGTCCCCTCAGCCTATCCGCGCCGCAACGCTGCAGAAGGTCGCTTCCATTTCCTTTGACGATGCCGACGCCGCCCTTTGGGGCGCCAGCCATGTTCTCCTCCTGGCTCCCGAGGGAGACGGGTACCGCTCCTGTCGGCTTTTCTGCCCAGAGTGCTACGAGAGCGCCAGCACGAGCTTTGAGGCGGAACTCAACCGCGAGCCAGAGCCAGAACCGACCAGACCGACGCGAGAGCCCATACCGGCGCAGCTTAGGTTCCGCGTTCTGAGCCGAGACCACTTCAGGTGCCAGTACTGCGGTCGTTCGCAGGCCGAAGGTGCAGTCCTCCACCTTGATCACGTCGTGCCCTTTTCCAAGGGCGGGCCGACCACCGAAGACAACCTCATCACGGCGTGCATGGACTGCAACTTAGGCAAGACGGACCGAGACGTGCTCCCCTCTTGATTGTCGTCCGTGACAAGGCTAGCGTGATGATCGATGACCGAAGACAAGCCAACCGCCGAGGACCTCGCCCGCGAGCTTCTCGCTCGTCTGCCCGACCGCATTGCGCACACCGAGGGTGTCGCGCGGAAAGCGGAAGGGGTCGCCGCAGTCTTCGAGTCCGACGAAGCCGCCGATCTGGTTGCGGCCGCCTGGCTACATGACATCGGGTACGCGCAGTGGCTCGTCGGCGAGGGAATGCATGCGCTCGATGGCGGCTGGTTCCTACAGGAACAGAAGTTTCCGGAGCGGGTCTGTCAGCTCGTGGCACACCACTCGGGCGCCCGGTTCGAAGCTCGGGAGCGTGGCTTGCTGGACCGGCTGAAGTATTCGTTTCCGGAGCCAGATCTGGCCCTCCTCGATGCCCTCACCTACGCAGACATGACCACCAGCCCCCGCGGGCTCCCCGTGAGTTTTGATGAGCGGATCGCGGAGATAATCAGGCGATACCCGCCCGATGACCCCGTGCATCGGGCCATACTCGCCGGTCGCAGCGATCTAGCGAAGTCCGTGGACCACACCCTCGCCAGGCTTCGGAGACACGCGGCCGCTTCGGCGCGCTCGGACGTCGCGTAACCCGCTCAGCCCAGGAACGGCGTCCCTCGTCGCTCCAAGAAATGGCCAATCCGCTGACGCATCGAGGGGTGCATCTGGTAGTCGCTGATCTCGCTAGCAGGAACCCACCGAACGTCGAGCGACTCGCTGCTCGGCCTTGGCTCGCCGCCGACCATCCGTGCCGTGAAGACCAACGAGCATTCCTGGCGGACTTCGCCGTTGCTCGTGTAGAGCATCACGTGGCGCGGGTTCGTGTAAACGCCCACGAGACCGGTGATCTCACAAACGATGCCCGTCTCCTCCTCGGTCTCCCGGACGCCGCATTGGGGCAGCGACTCGCCCGGATCCATCGCGCCACCGGGCAGTGCCCAGTTCTCGTTGTCGGACCGGCGGATAAGCAGGATCTCGCCGGCGTCGTTCGTGACGACGACGTTGGCCGACGGCACGATGGTGGTCGCGGCAGGTGCGGCGGGATCGTCAAGATAGTCGATGCGAGCCATTGGTCTCCTCTCTGGCCAGGGCGGAAGGAAGGGGAGCCGAAGTGGCCCACACACGCTCGAAGCTCCTCATGTAGTGCTCGAAGAGCCGGCCGCGCGGCACCCGCCGGAGGTGCAGCACCGGCGACTCGACGGCGGCAGCGCCGTAGGTATGCGCGTTGACGAGCATGTCGTCGTCGAAGCGGTAGATGGAGTTGTAGAGGGTGGTCGAGTGGCCGCGCACCTGCACGCCGTCGACCTGGTCGACGCCGTCGAGGTAGTGCAGGGTCATGCGAACGCGCGAGGCCACGTCGTGGCCAATGCCTTCCTCCCTGCCGCGGGCGACGACTGCGTTTGACCGAGGGTTGCCGACCAGTATCCGGACGCGGGCTCCGCGGGTCGCGGCACGACGGATCGCGTTCGCCAAATCGGCGTGGCCGTCCGAGAGGAAGAGGGCGGAGTAGAAGAGGAGGTCGACGGATCGGTTCGCGGCTTCGAGAAGCTCGAACCACAGATGCGTCGGCACCGATCCCCGGCTTGGGTAGAGCCGCACGAGATCGGCGGCGACGGGCGTAGTCAGGTCCCGAGCGCTCGGCCAGAGTTCGCCGGCATCCGTGCCGACGAGGCGAGCGAAGGCGATCCGGTGACGGGGATACGGGGTGCGCCCAGTCGCGATCCAGCGCTCGACGGTCTTGGCGTCGACATCGAGCTGCGTCGCGACTGCATCGGCTGTGAGCCCCGCCGCCTCCATGGCGGTTCGGAGCCGGTCGTTGACCATCTCTCCTTTCCCCAACTCGGAGTATCGGACGTCCTGCGGACGTCCCGGGTCGTCCCCTTCGCGCGGTTCCGCCGTCCGGTCCAGCTGCCGACGATCTGGCGGTGTCGTGCTTGCCGCTCGCCTGAGCGGGGCCGGCGCCGGCCGATCGGCCGAACGGACCGGAGGTCCCAATGGCTCTTGGAAAGCACATCCCACTCAATTCCGATCTGGTGTTTCCAGCGGGTGCGTATGCCGTCGGCGCTGTCGAACAGGTCGTGGACTTCGAGGCCTCGACGCGCGAGCAGCGAGTGCAGGCGCACGATCGAGACACTGGTCTTCCGACCTGGTCCATCTCGGTCTTCGATGCCGATCCGGAGGCGCGAACGAAGGTCGTTCGCGTCAAGATCTCGGCCCGCAACCCGCCGACACTGCCGCAGGCGCCAGCCGGCGCACCGTTTCCGTCGGTCGCCTTCGAGGGACTGACGGCGACGCCATACGTCGACGCTTCGGGTTCACGGCCGAGGCTCGCCTGGGCCTTTCGGGCGACGTCCGTTCGCGGCGTGCCCCCCAAGACCCAGGTTCCGGCGGCAGCTCATCGCATCGAGCAGGGCAGCTAGGAGCAGCCCCGTGGTCGTCGATGCGTCTCGCACGACCTTCGAGCCGGCGTCGCTGGCGGTGCTTACCCGCCGCTACGGCGCCGGCGCGCCTCGCGTCGTCGAGTTGATCCGACGGACGAGAGGATGCACCTCACCGATACGCCTCGTCGGCGAGTCGATCGCAGCGTCGGCGTCCAGCGGGGAAGTCCTGGCGCGTCGCTCGACCGATGCCGAGGCGCCTGGCTTCGTTCTCACGGCGTGCGGGAATCGGAGGGCATCGCGATGCCCACCCTGCTCCGAGATCTACCGCCGCGATGCCTACTTCCTCGTGGCGGCCGGACTGACGGGCAGCGAGGCGAAAGGCGTTCCCACGTCGGTTGCCTCGCACCCGGTCGTATTCGCCACATTGACGGCGCCCTCATTTGGGGCGGTCCATCGGCGCGTGGTCCGCGGACACCGAGTGGTGAGGTGTCGGACCACTGGCACATCCGCGCAGTGCGAGCATGGGGTCTCGACTCAGTGTCCTGAACGCCACGCCGACGGTGACCTCCGTATTGGGCAGGCAATCTGCCCCGACTGCTACGACTACGAGGCGGCAGCTGTCTGGAACGCTGCCTTCGGCGCGTTGTGGCGTCGTACCGTCACGTACCTGCCTCGGGAACTTGCAGCGCTGGCGCGACTGAGCGTTCGAGCGCTGCGGTCCCAGGTCCGCGTCACGTACGCCAAGGTCGCGGAGTTCCAGGCCCGCGGTGTCGTGCATGTCCACACGGTCGTCCGGCTCGACGGCCCCGACGGTCCGGAAACCGCGCCGACGGCGTGGGCGACGGCGCAGCGGCTAGCGGAGGCCGTCGGCCGCGCTGCGGCGCGAGTCTCGGTCACGGTTGAGGGATCTAGCGGACGCGAGCTGGTCGTCCGGTGGGGCGAGCAGATCGATGTGAGGCCGATCACTCCCGACCTGGCGGACGGAAGCGTGAGCCAGACCGCAGTCGCCGGATACATCGCGAAGTACGCGACCAAGGATGCCCAGGTTGCCGGCGGGCTGGATCGAAGAATCCGTTACGCCCGGCAGATCGACCTGGCCGATGTGACCGAACACGCTCGACGCCTGATGTCGTCGGCCTGGGGGCTCAGTCCGAGATGGGCCCATAGCTTTGGCTTCCGCGGTCATTTCCTTACGAAGGGTCGTCGCTACTCGGTGACGTTCCGCGCGCTTCGTGGCGCACGAGCGGCTTTCCGCGAGCAGGCGGACCCGTGGCTCGTCGAGGTTCGGGCCAGGGCGAGTGGGGCCGAACTGGTTATCGTCCGTGCCCTCCGGTACGCAGGATCGGGTCTGAGCCAGGCCGAGCAGGCGCTCGCCGCGAGCATCCGAGCTAGCAAAGTCGCAGCGAGCAACCGCACCGAGGTCGTGGGGCTCACAGCACAGCGACAAGGGTCGGCGCCATGAGCGAACGTCCGGTCGCGGATCCGATCATCACCGCCTTGCGCTTGGCGCTCGCGGAGATCGCCGCACGTCGGGCTGCTGAGTCTGCGGCAAGCCGTGGCAAGATGGCATCGACAGCGAAGCGCAAGGACACGGCTGCATGAGCCAAGCGAAGGCAGCGAACCGATGAAGCGACTACCCGCGGCCGTCGATGAACTGCGCGGCCTTCGTGCCGCGCGCTGGATCCGCGAGTCGACCACGGGCCAGTTCGACCGCTACGGCCCGGAGGCGCAGGCGGAGCTGCAGAATGGCGCCGTCGCACGTCTCGGCCTGGTCGACACAGGTGCCCAGTGGCGCATCGCTCACAGTGGACGCACCGTCTATCGCAGCCCGGCCATGGCGGCGATGCTGGAGGCCGCGGCCGCCGGCGCCTTCGACGTCCTGCTCGTCGGCTACGTGAGCCGTTGGCAGCGAAACCTGCGTCAGACACTCAACCTGCTCGAAGACGTCCTGCATCCTGCCGGCGTTGCCGTCTGGTTCTGCGACGAACAGATCCTGTCCAGTTCTGAGCGCGACTGGGACCAGCTCGTGGCCGAAGCAACCGACGCCGAGCGCTACTCGCGGCGGCTGGCCCGACGCATCCGCGAGGGCTACGCGAGCAAGCGCGCCAAGCAGCGCGACCCAGGAGGCCGGCCCCCGTTCGGCTTCCGACGGGACGAGCGAAAGCTCCTAGAACCAGTCCCCGAGCAACTCGACACCGTCTTCAAGGTGTTCGAGCTCGCGGCAACCCGGCTCACCGATCGCGAAGTCGCGGATCAGACCGGGCTCGGGTTGTACACGGTCCGTGGCATGCTCAACAACCCGCTGTATGCCGGTCGCCTGGCTGACGGCAGCGACGCCCACTGGCCGCCGATTATTCCGCGAGAAATGTGGGATGACGTGCAGGGAGTCCGCGAGACTCGACGCACTCGCGACGGTCACCCGGCCACCCATCGGACCTACGCGCTATCGATGCTCCGATGCTCGGCGTGTGGTCGCCGACTGATCGGGGACACGGGCCGCTACCGCCACACGGAGCCGTGCGAGGCCTTCGTCGCTGCCTACCACGCTCCGGCCAAGGCAATTCGCGGGCAGCATCGCCGTACTCCTGGTCACAGCTACCAGGCCGCCGAGTATGAGCACGTCGTGGGCAAGATCCTTGAGCGCGTGTCGCTCGGAGCCGAGACGATCGCCGAGGTCATGACAGGGGAGGCGACCGTCGGAATCGACCGCTTCGCGCTGGCCCGGATTGAGCGCGAGCGCGCCGACGTTCTGGCCGCCTATCGCCGGCACCGCGACGCGGTCCGTCTCGAAGCTGATATGGCGCGACTCGACGAGGCCGAGCAGAGCGCGAGGAGCGGGGCAGAAGAAGAAGGGCTCGACCCGACCGAGGCGGTCGACTTCCTGCGCAACCTGCCGGCAATCTGGGAAGAGGCGCCGAACTCTCGGCGGGCGCTGGCGGAGTCTCTGTTTGAGTCGGTGGACGTCCTGGGGCTCGACACGATGCACGTGGAGCCGACACCAGCAGCCGTCCGCAGGGGCCTCGCGGAGGCATTTCGTGCTGATGAGCTTGTTATGGTCGGGGCGAGAGGATTTGAACCTCCGACCTCATCGTCCCGAACGATGCGCGCTACCAAGCTGCGCCACGCCCCGACCGAAGGACCCGTAGAGGGCCGCTGCCCGCGCGAGCGGGTGCCCCACGGGGCCACGGAATGATAGCAAAGGACTACCTCGGGCGATAGCGCGGTCTCGGGCGGGCGGTGCGAGTCGTCGACGCGTCGCCTCCCCGGCCACGCGAACCCCCGGCTCGCGCGCCCCCGCCGCCCCGCCACACGCCCCGTCAGCCCACCGCCCGCATCACTCGGCCCCGTTCGTTGCCCCTCCTCCGGCCCCGCGCTACGCTCGCGAGACCGACCGCAGCTCGTCCCGCGACCGACGTGCCCCCGGGCACGGAACCGTCGTCCGGCCGGCCCCGATCGGCTGTCCATGCCCGGCGCGCCGCCGGGGCAGAAGCGCAGCCAGCGCCCCCTCGGGGAGGAATTCGACATGGCAACCACCAGCGACACCGCCTCGGCGTCGCCCGAGAAGCATGCCGAGGAGTGGTACCGGCCCTCGGCGGAAGCCGTTGCCCAGGCCCACGTCAAGGACTGGGACGCCATGGCGAAGGCGGCCGACAAGGATTTCGTCGGCTTCTGGGAGGATCGGGCGCGCGAACTGCTCGACTGGTACGAGCCCTGGACCAAAGCCCTCGACGACTCCAACAAGCCCTTCTACAAGTGGTTCGTGGGCGGCAAGACGAACATCGTCCTCAACGCCCTGGACCGCCACCAGAAGACGTACCGGCGCAACAAGCTGGCCTTGATCTGGGAAGGTGAGAACGGCGAGCAGCGCACCTTCTCGTACCACGCCCTCGGACGCGAGGTGGGCAAGTTCGCCAGCGTGCTCAAGTCCCTGGGCGTCAAGAAGGGCGACCGGGTGACCATCTACATGGGCCGGGTGCCCGAGCTGCCGATCGCCATGCTCGCCTGTGCCAAGATCGGGGCCGTCCATTCGGTCGTCTACGGCGGCTTCTCGACCGAGGCGCTGCACGAGCGAATCGAGGATTCGCAGTCGCGCGTGGTCGTCACCTGCGACGGTGCCTTCCTCAACGGCAAGGTCATCGAGCTGAAGCGCATCGCGGACGAGGCCATCAAGCGCGCGCCCATCGTGGAGCACGTCGTCGTCTTCAAGCGGACCGGCCAGGAAGTGCCGATGGAAGAGGGGCGGGACATGTGGTGGCACGCCCTGATGGCGCTGCCCATCGCCGATCCGTGCTGCCAGACGGAAGTGCTCGATGCCGAGGATCCGCTCTACCTGCTGTACACGTCCGGCACTACGGGCAAGCCCAAGGCCATCGTCCACACCCACGGCGGTTACCAGGTCGGCATCGCCACCACGCTCAAGTACGTCTTCGACCTCAAGGACGAGGACCGCTACTGGTGCGCGGCGGACCCGGGCTGGGTGACCGGCCACTCGTACATCGTGTACGGCCCGCTGATCCTGGGCGCCACGAGCTTCATGTACGAAGGCGCGCCCACCTACCCGTACCCGGACCGGTGGTGGTCTATGGTCGAGAAGTACGAGATCAACATCCTCTACACCGCCCCCACCGCGATCCGCGGCCTGATGCGTTTCGGCGAGGCCTGGCCGAACCGGCGCGATCTGTCGTCGCTGCGGCTGCTCGGGTCCGTGGGCGAGCCGATCAACCCGGAGGCCTGGCGCTGGTACTACGCCAACATCGGCAAGAGTCGCTGCCCGATCATGGACACCTGGTGGCAGACGGAGACTGGCATGTTCATGATCACGCCTCTGCCCTGCGTCGATCTCAAGCCCGGCTCCGGGACGCGTCCGTTCTTCGGACTGCAGGCGGACATCTACGACGAGGAGGGCAAGCCGGTAAAGGAAGGCGAGGAGGGCTACCTGGTCCTCACGCGGCCCTGGCCGGCGATGCTGCGCACGATCCACGGCGATCCGGATCGCTACGTCAAGCAGTACTGGAGCAAGTATCCGGGGGTCTACCTGACCGGCGACTCGGCCCGGCGCGACGCGGACGGCTACTACTGGGTCATCGGCCGGGTGGACGACGTCATCAAGGTCTCCGGATATCGACTGGGCACGGCCGAAATCGAGTCGGCCCTGGTGAGCCATCCGGCGGTTGCGGAGGCGGCGGTCATCGGTCTGCCCCACGACATCAAGGGCTCGGCGATCCATGCCTTCGTGCTGCTGCGCCAGGGTTTCGACGGCTCGCCCGAACTGGCCGAAGAGCTGCGCCAGCACGTCTCGCACGAGGTCGGCCCGATCGCCCGCCCGGAGGACGTGAAGTTCGTGGACTCGCTGCCCAAGACCCGCTCCGGCAAGATCATGCGCCGGCTGCTGAAGGCAAGGGCGCAGGGCCTGCCGGAAGGCGACATTTCGACCCTGGAGGAGTAGGAGGCCGGGGCGGCGGCTCGGCCGCGTCGGCTGGGCTCGTCGCGGTCGGCGGGGCTCGGCGCGGCCGGCTGGGCTCGTCGGGTCGGCGCACGGGTGGTTCGGCGGCTCGCCGGGGCCCGGCGGGCGGGGCTCGTCGCGGCCGGTGACGCGTCGGCGCTTGCCGGCCCTTCCCCGTTCCGCCGGAGCGACGTTTGCGCGATGATCCGCGCATGAACGAACCGCTGACTCTCGACCGGTTCTTTTCCTCCCCCCGACTCTCCGGCCTGCGGCTTTCGCCCGACGGCCGGCGCCTGGTCGTCGCGGTAACGCGACCCGGACCGGAGGCCAACGAATACAAGACCGCCCTTTGGCTGGTCGACCCGGACGGCAAGCGCAAGCCGCGGCGGCTGACCCGCTCGGCCGACGGCGAATCGCCGGCTACATTCGCCCGCGACGGCTCGATCCTCTTCACGTCCGCCCGGCCGGACCCGGACACCAAGGCGGACCCGGAGCACAAGATCGCCGCCCTGTGGTCGCTGCCGCCGGAAGGTGGCGAGGCCAGGCTGCTGCTCGCGCCCGAAGGCGGTATCGACGGCATCGCCGCCGCCCGCGACACGGACATCGTTGCCCTGGGCATCCCCCTCCACCCGCTGGCCACGGACCTGGCCAGCGACGCCGAGCGCGCCAAGGCCCGAAAGGACGCCAAGATCGGAGCGCTCCTGTTCGACGACTACCCGATTCGATTCTGGGACCACTGGCTGGCGCCCCAGCGGACGCGCATGTTCGCGGCCACTCTGCCGGAGGACGAGGCCAAGCTCGAACCGGTCGACCTGACCGGCGACCCCGGCCCGGCCTTCCTCGAGGCCGACTTCGACATCTCGCCCGACGGCAAGACCGTCGTGACCTGCTGGGCCGACTGGTCGAAACCGCCGGCCACGCCGGTCGACCTGGTCGCTATCGACGTCGCATCGAAGGCTCGACGCAAGCTGACTGACGGCGAAGGCTTCTATGCCCACCCGCGCTTCTCGCCGGACGGCAAGCACGTCGTCGTGACCCTGACGACCCACGGCACGCCCGAAGAAGCGGCCGCGACGACTCTCCGCCTGGTCGACATCGCGACCGGCCAGATTCGAAACCTGACGCCCAGGCTGGACCTCTGGCCCGAGACCCCGGAGTGGGCGCCGGACTCGAGCGCGGTGTTCTTCGCCGCCGACCGGCTCGGCCACCGCGCCGCGTTCGGTGTCGACGTCGCCTCCGGCGCCGTCGCCTGCCTCGTGGCGGAGGGCGCCGTTACGGACCTGTGCCCCTCGCCGGACGGCGGCACCGTGTACGCGCTATACGCCACGATGTCGGGGCCGCCGCGGATCGTCCGGTTCGGGGCCACGGGCGAGAACCAGATCCCCGTGGAACTGCCCCGTGGCATCGACGATGGGGGAGTGGCCGGTCGCGGCCGCGTGGAGCGTGTGATCGCCCATGCCGCGGACGGGCAGGAAGTGGGCTCGTGGCTCGTTCTCCCGCCCGACGCCTCGGCCGCCCATCCCGCCCCGCTCGTCGTGCTGGCGCACGGCGGGCCCATCGGGTCGTGGAACGGCTGGCACTGGCGCTGGAACCCGCACCTTCTCGTAGAGCGCGGCTACGCGGTCCTGATGCCGGACCCGGCCATCTCGATCGGCTACGGGCAGCGCATGGTCCAGCGCGGCTGGAGCGACTGGGGCGGAACGCCGTTCACAGACATCCTGGCCGCTACGGACGAGGTGCTGGGCAGGCCGGACCTCGACCCGGCCCGAACCGCCCTGGCCGGCGGCAGCTACGGCGGCTACATGGCCAACTGGATGGCGGGCCACACGGAGCGGTTCCGGGCGATCGTGACCCATGCGTCGCTCTGGGATCTGCGGCCGTTCCACGGAACGACGGACGCGGGCATCGACTGGGAGCACGAGATGGGTGACCCGTACGCCGACCCGGGGCGGTATGAACGCCACTCCCCGGTGGGGGCGCTCGGGGCGATCAAGACGCCGATGCTGGTCATCCACGGCGAGCGCGACTTCCGGGTTCCACTCAGTGAGGGCCTGACGCTCTGGACGGACCTGAAGCGGTTCGGCGTGGAGGCCCGGTTCCTCTACTTCCCGGACGAGAACCACTGGATCCTCAAGCCCGGCAACGCGAAGCTCTGGTACGAGACGGTTCTGGCGTTCCTGGACCAGCACGTGCTCGGCAAGGAGTGGGTCCGCCCGGCGCTGTTGTAGCGTTCCGGCGTGGGGGAGTGGCGCGGCGCGGTGGCGCGGCCGCGCGGTGGCGCGGCGCGGGGCGGGTGGCGCGGCGCGGGCGCGGTGGCGCGGCCGCGCGGTGGCGCGGCGCGGGGCGGGTGGCGCGGCGCGGTGGCGCAGTGGCGCGGTGGCGCGGTGCGCGGCGGCGCGGCGCGGCCGTTCCCGCGCAGTGCAGGCCTCGTTTGGACATACGTCGCCCCGGGCAACATTAGGCAGCAACCCGGCGGTCCGGCGCCGCCGGTCGCGCCGTTGCGGCCGCCGGCTGCGCCGGACGAGTCCGATTGTGGACGGTAATTCGCTGCTGGTGCCGCCCTGGATCTAATTTACGGCCTGTAATTTGCCCTGGCCCGCCGCGTCTCGCCGTAGTGCGCCCTTCCGACCTGCCTCAGACGGACTAATGCCGCCCCGGGCGACGTATGTCAGAAGCGGCGCCCCTCGGCGCCCGGCGCCCCTCGGCGCCCGCCGCCCCGCCGCCCCGCCCCGCCCCGCGCCCCGCCCCGCGCCCGGCGCCCCGCCGCCCCGCCCCGGGTCGCCCGGCTCCGCGCCCCGCCGCCCCGCCGCCCCGCCCGAGCCCGACGCCCCGCCCCTCCGCGCCCCGCCGCCCCGCCCGAGCCCGACGCCCCGCCCCTCCGCGCCCCGCCGCCCCGCCCCGCCCGGCGCCCCGCCGCCCCGCCCCGGGTCGCCCGGCTCCGCGCCCCGCCGCTCCGCGCCCCGCCGCCCCGCGCCCGGCGCCCCGCCCCTCCGCGCCCCGCCGCCCCGCCCGAGCCCGACGCCCCGCCCCTCCGCGCCCCGCCGCCCCGCCCGAGCCCGACGCCCCGCCCCTCCGCGCCCCGCCGCCCCGCCCGAGCCCGACGCCCCGCCGCCCCGCCCGCGCCCGGCGCCCCTCCCCTCCCGGCGCCCCTCCCCTCCCCGCGCCCCTCCCCGCCCCGCCCGTCGCCACTCCCCCCGTCTCACCCTTCGGGTCTACCGGCACGCGCCACTTTCGTAAGTAGACTGAACCGCCAGTCCGACTCGCCCGGTCGCGCTGCCGGCACGCTTCCGTCACGCGCCACCAGCAGGCCTGAGAGTCGCACCGAAAGGGAGAATTCCGTGCGAATGCGGCCGGGCCGTTTGGCGGCCCTACTGGCAGTGTGTGTCCTGGCCGCGAGCTGCGGCTCGTCCCCTTCGCCCCGCGGCAGCGGCGCGATCGACATTTCGGCGACCCCGCCGTCCTCGCCCGAACCGACCGCCGCCCCGACCACGCCGACCAGCGAACAGCTCATCTCCGCCGCGCTGGCGGCCGGTTCGATAACCGCGGAGCAGTCGCTCCTGTACCGGGCCCTGGCCCTGTTCGACTCGCCCGGACTGCCGGCCGAGTTCAAGAGCCCGATCGCCGACATGGAGGCCGCGACGGACCTCCTCCGAGACATCGACGCGAAGGCCTCCACGCTGAGCGCCGACATGCTCAAGAAGCTGGCTCCGTATCGCGTCCGGCCCAACGACCCGATCAGCATCTACAACAATCCCCCGGCTCGAGCGGACGTCGGAGCCGTCGCGGTAGCCGACACCACCCCGGTCTGGACGAGCCTGCCGGCGGCGGGAGGTAAGGCTCGCGTGTGGACCAAGGGCTCGGCCACGGCGGCGGCGGATCTGGCGAAGTACGCCGGTTGGGTGTCGCAGGTCTGGGCCGCATATCCGGGCATCTTCACGTACCCGGAACCGGACAAGCCCAACGATCCCTCCGCGGCGATCAACCCGGACTCCGCCATCGACATCTACTTCGTCAACGGCGGCGACATCGATCCGCGGCAGGACGCCTGCGTCAAGAACCCGTCCGATCCGGATTGCGTCCTGGCCCCCCGGATCGCCGGATACGCCCCGATGGTGGGCGCGTACCACGGCAACAAGTCGTCCGGCGCGCTGGTCGTTGACGCCCGGGGCGACCGGGAGAAGACGATCGACACGATCGCGCATGAGCTGGCGCACACGGCCCAGTTCGCCTACGACCTGTACGAGACGTCGTGGCTGATGGAGAGCACGGCCACCTGGGTGGCCTACAAGGTCGACCAGAAGCTCGGCATCGAACCCACCTACCAGCACGCCTGGCTGCCGCAGCTCTTCCATACGCTGGACAAGACCCTGACTCGCGAGAGCGACGACAACGCCTACGCCTCCTGGCTCTACTTCCAGTACGCCTCGATGGAGCAGGGCAACGGCGTCGTCACGGACATCTGGCAGGCCGCCGCGGCCGAAGGGGAGCAGGGCTACAAGGCGGCCGACCAGGTCTTCCCGTTCGAGAAGTACTTCGCCGGCTACGCCCTGCGCGACTGGAACCAGGACCCGGTCCAGCCTCAGTACAAGAGCGTCGACGAAACGTTCCCGGGCCGCGAACCGAAGATCAGGAACTCCGTCAAGACGCTCGAAGGCGGAAAGGATGACGTCCTGAACGCCAACCTGCCGGCGCTGGCCTCGGCCTACTTCGAGTACGACTTCCCGCCCTCGGTCCTGGACATCACCTTCGACAACTACCTGGACGGCTACGCCGACGCTCGCGTCTGGGCGATCAAGAAGATCCGCGGTGAATGGAAGCCGCCCGAGGATTGGAGTGGCACGGCCAGGCAGAAGTTCTGCCGCAACGTTCCCGAGAGTGACGTTTCATCGATCGTCCTCGTCGTCAGCAACGTCAACACCACCGACCCCCTCGACGTCCCCGACGGACCCAAGATGACCGCCGGAACCACCGGCTGCAGCGGCTGGAGCGGCACGATGACCGCCACTGAGTCCTGGGACCTGGAAGGCGGCCACGGCACCGGCACGTCGACCTTCACCGGGATCTGGATCCTCGACGAGGCCGGCGACGCCCGGTGCGGTCCAAATGCGGGGGACAAATGCGTCCTCTACCGCCCCACCGGGACGATCGGCTGGACCTGGGACTCCCACTACGGCTCGCCCAAGTGCGACGAGACGACATCCGGCAGCCTGGCCGCCAACAGCGAGAAGTTCAACGACCAGCAGCTGCTCTACTTCCGCCCGGTCGCGAACGATCGGCTCCAGTATTGGGGCGGCGGCTTCTTCGCCGTGCCGGGCCTCAAGTGCCTGAACCTGATCCTGGTCGGGGCGAACCCGCCGGGGTTCTTCGACATCAGCGAGCAGGCCTCGTCCGCCAACGGAGCCGATGGCACGGGCGGCAACTGCTACAACCAGGACTGGCAGATCGACGCCAGCGCGGACACCATCTCCGGCAGCTGCGTCGCGTACAAGTACCAGCACTCGTCCGCGTCGTTCGAGTGGCACCTGACGCGCGTCGGACCCGCGCCCGGGAACTAGCCCCAGGCCGCCAGCGGCGACGTCCCCAGAGCGTCCGCGGGAGGCCCCGGATCGGGAAAGGTTGCGATGGCGACCTGGTTTCGATTCTGCAAGGTTACCGAATCCGATTCGCTACCTTGACGAACCGAGCCGCCCTCAAAAGGCCGGCGGCCCTATGACATCATCAACCCGCCATCGCAAAGAGTTCCCCTCCAGGGCTGGCTGGGAGTCCTCGAACGGTCGCGACACCGCCCGCCGCCCGGGCTCGGCTGTCGAGCCTCGGGTCAAGCTTCGCCGTCGGCAAGCCGTGGGAGTCCTCGGAAGGCAATAAACGTACCGTCACGCGTACATGAGATACGTAGGAGTCGAAATGACAGCTCGCCAACAGGCCATCGAGGCCATCGCCAGTCGACGGGTAGCTTCGACCCAGAACTACCTCGAGCATGCCGGCGAGGATATCTACGGCCAGTACGTCTTCGGTGAGGATGCGCAGCGCGAGTATCTCGCCAAGCCCGTCTTCAAGAAGCTGCGCCGGACGATCGAAGGCCTCGAGCCGTTCGACCCGGCGATCGCCGATGCCGTCGCCCAGGGCGTGAAGGAGTGGGCCGTCGCCAGGGGCGCCACCCACTACACCCACTGGTTCGTGCCGCTGACCGGCACTTCCGCCGAGAAGCACGACTCGTTCCTGAACCCCACCGGCGATGCCGCCGTCCTGTCCGAGTTCTCCGGCAAGGCCCTCATCCAGGGCGAGCCGGACGCCTCCAGCTTCCCGTCGGGCGGCATCCGCTCCACGTTCGAAGCCCGCGGCTATACCGCCTGGGACGTCACGAGCCCGCTCTTCCTGCAGGTCGAGCCGAACGGCGTCACCCTGACGATCCCCACCGCCTTCGTGTCCTACACGGGCGAGGCGCTGGACCACAAGATCCCCCTGCTGCGCTCCCAGGAAGCCCTGGGCAAGGAAGCCCTGCGGGTCCTGCGCTGGTTCGGCAACAACTCCGTCAGCCGCGTGTTCACCACGATCGGCCCCGAGCAGGAGTACTTCCTCGTCGATCGCGAGCTGGCCGAGCTTCGACCGGACCTGATCCTGACGGGCCGCACGCTCTTCGGCGCCCCGTCGCCCAAGGGCCAGGAACTCGAAGATCAGTACTTCGGCCCCATCCGCGAGCGGATCCTGGCCTTCATGATGGATCTCGACCGCGAACTCTGGCGAGTCGGCATTCCGGCCAAGACCCGCCACAACGAAGTCTCGCCGGCTCAGTTCGAGCTCGCGCCGGTCTTCGAGGCGACCACGACCGGCTCCGACCACAACATGGTCGTGATGAACCTCATGCGCAAGATCGGCGCCCGCCACGGACTCGCCGCCCTGCTCCATGAGAAGCCGTTCCGCGGCGTCAACGGCTCGGGCAAGCACAACAACTGGTCGATGGCCACCAACGAGGGCGAGAACCTGCTCGACCCGGGCCACGACCCGCACGCCAACGCCCAGTTCCTGGCGTTCCTGGTCGCCGTCATCCGCGCCGTGAACACGCACGCGGACATCCTCCGGGCCAGCATCGCCGACGCCGGCAACGACCATCGCCTCGGCGCCAACGAGGCGCCGCCCGCGATCGTCTCGATCTTCCTCGGCGAGCAGCTCGAGGACGTCATCGAGCAGCTGGCCGGCGGTGGTGCCGCTTCTTCCAAGAAGGGCGGCAGCATGACCCTCGGCGTGTCGTCGCTGCCGGTCCTGCCCAAGGACGCGACCGACCGCAACCGGACCTCGCCTTTCGCCTTCACCGGCAACAAGTTCGAGTTCCGCGCCGTCGGCTCCGCGGCTGCCATCTACTGGCCTCAGACGGTCCTCAACACCGCCGTCGCCGAGTCGCTCCGCGACCTGGCCGACAAGCTCGAGAAGCTCGAGTGCAACGACATGGCCGGCCTGACCACGATCCTGTCCGCGATCGTGAAGGACCACACGCAGGTCATCTTCGCCGGCAACAACTACGCTGAGGAGTGGCATGCCGAGGCGGCCAAGCGCGGCCTGCCGAACCGCACCAGCACCGTCGAATCGCTCCCCGATCTCGAGTCGGCCAGGGCCAAGAAGCTCTTCTCCACGTTCGGCGTCCTGTCCGAGCGCGAGCTCGAGGCCCGCGTCGAAGTCAACTGGGAGAAGTACGTCAAGGTCCAGAACATCGAGGCCAACGCCACGATCGACATCGCCACGACCTTGATCGTGCCGGCCGCGGTCCAGTACCTCGGCCAGCTCCTGGCCGCCGGTTCGAGCAAGGGCGTCAGCGCCGTTCTCGACGCGGTGGTCGCTGCGACCGACAAGCTGGTCGACTCCATCCACGCCCTCGAGAAGGCTCAGCACGCCGCCCACGCGGCCACGGACGTCCGGGCGGAAGCCAGGGCGTTCCACGACAAGGTCATCCCGGCCCAGGACGCGGTTCGCGCCGCTGCCGACGAGCTGGAAGTCCTCGTCGCCGATGCCCTCTGGCCCCTGCCCAAGTACCGCGAGCTCCTGTTCCAGTACTGAGCCCCGCAGCGCGAAACCCCTCCGGCCTTCCGGCTGGAGGGGTTTCGTTCTATCTGGTGTCGCCGGCCTCGGGCGCGGCCCCTGACTCGGGCATCAGCCCCCGGCGGCGCGCGCGGCGGCCAGGCCCTTCTCGAAGTCCTCGCGCAGGTCGGCGGCGTCTTCCAGGCCCACCGAACAGCGGAGCAGGCCCGGGGCGATTCCCGCGGCCTCCAGCGCCGCGGCGTCGAGCTGGCGGTGAGTGGTGGACGGCGGATGGCTGATGATCGTCCTGACCGAGCCCAGCGAGGCCGTTCGCTCGCTCAACTCCATCGCGTCCAGGAAGGCCCGCCCGGCCTCTCGTCCACCGGCCAGTTCGAAGGCGAACATGCCGCCGTACACGTGCAACTGCCGGGCCGCCACCGCGTGGCCCGGGTCGGTGGGCAGGCCGGGGTAGTGGACACGGGCCACGCCGTCCTGGCCGGTCAGCCATGTTGCCAGCTCCAGCGCCGTCTCCGTGTGGCGTTCCATCCGGATTGCCAGGGTAGGCAGGCCCCTCAGGACCAGGAACGCCGCCAGCGGGGCGAGGGCGCCGCCCGCGTCCACCAGGATCGGGCGGAGGGCGGCCACTCGTTCCTTCGCCCCGACCGCGACCCCCGCTAGAACGTCGCTGTGCCCGCTCAGGAACTTGGTCGCCGAATGCACCACGACGTCGGCGCCCAGCTCGATGGGCCGGCAGCCGTACGGCGAGGCGAAGGTGTTGTCGACGATCAGCAGCGCTCCATGGCGGTGGGCCGCCTCGGCCAGCGAGGCCAGGTCCGCGACGACGATCGTGGGGTTCGAGACGGTCTCGACATACAGCAGCGGCGAGCCGGTTCGGGCCAGGGCGGCATCGACGGCGGCCGAGTCGCGCACGTCCACGAATTCGGTCGTGACGCCGAGGCCCGCCAGGACCTTGACCAGCAGGTCGCGGGTCGTTCCGTACACGGCCTGCGTCACGACGATCGTCTGGCCTGCCCGCACCACGGACAGCAGGGCTGCGTGGATGGCGGCCATCCCCGTGGCGAAGGCGAGACCCGCTTCCGCTCCCTCCAGATCCGCGACGGCATCGCCGAGGGCGGCGGTGGTGGGGTTGTCGATGCGGCTGTAGGCGAAGCCCGGAACGGCGCCCGTCAGCACGTCGCCGAGCTCGGACGCGTCTGCCGTCGAGAATGCCGCCGCCTGGTAGATGGGCACGCTGGACGGAGTCTGGTCCACTCTGGGGGCGCGTGTCGCCGCCCGAATTGCGCGAGTCGAAAAACCAGCCATGGCGAGATGCTACAACGGCCGACGCCGGATGCTATTTGCCCCGGTGCTGCGCTGGCGCAGAGCGGGTCTCCGGCCCGGCTGGCCCGCCCGGATCGTTGGGCTCGCGGTAGGGTCGCGGCGGCAGGTCTGCCAGGACGTCCACGTCGCGCAGAATCGGCCGGAATCTCGGCCTCACGCTCCGCCCCGGCCCCACGTCCGTCTCCCGTCTCTGGTTCCGGGCCGGCTCTGGGCCGGAGACCATCTCGCGCCGCCGAACGACCGGCGGCGAAGTGGCCTCGCCCGGGTCGCCGTAGCCGACGACCCGGTTCTTGCCGAGTTGCTTGGCGGCGTACATTGCCTGGTCCGCGGCAATGAGCAGCTCATCGGCCGTCCGGCCGTCCGCCGGGTAAGTGACCACGCCCGTGGACAGCGATGTTCGCACGGTCTGGCCCTCGCTCTCCACGACCATTTCAATGGCACCGCTCCGTATCTTCTCCGCGACCACGAACGCGCCCGAAGGATCCGTCTCGGGCAGGAGGGCCACGAACTCGTCGCCGCCGTACCGGGCCGCCAGGTCCACGCCGCGGAGGGCGGAGCGGATCACGTGGGCCACCCCTCGCAGAACCAGGTCGCCCTGGTAGTGGCCGAACCGGTCGTTGATCGATTTGAGGCCGTCCAGGTCCATCATCAGCAAGCAGAACTCGCGTCCGAAGCGTCGGCTGCGCTGGATCTCGCGCTCGACGACGTTGAAGAAGTAGGCCCTGTTGCCCAAGCCGGTGAGCGAATCGGTCGTGGAGAGCCGGATGGCGGCCTCTCGAGTGTGGCGCTGAGCCGCGGCGATGGCCAGCCCGGCCCATGACATCGCCACCAGGGCCGTCAGGTTGACGGCAATTCTGGCCAGGCCGTCCCGGGCGGCCGCTCCCTCCAACGGCCCGGCGAGGAAGGCGACCGTATACGCCCCCACCGCCTCGAGCGCCAGGGCCAACGTCACGCGCTTGGACGAAACCAGGGACACGGCTCCGACCATCAGCGCCACGACGAACAGGAACGGGCTCGTGGCCTGGCCCGTCAGCAGAATGAGGGCTGTCAGGAAGGTGATGGCCGCCGACCCCTCGAGCAGGACGCGTCCGGAGCTGAGGCCCGTCGCCGGGAAGATCTCGTGAACCCCCAGGACCAGCAGCCCCGCGGCCATCAGGATCGCGAAGATCTCGGGCTGGACCTGCTGCCAGAGCTGGCTAAGCGATATGACCGCCAGGGCGATCAGGATGAAGGCGTAGCCGAGGATCCGGATGGTCCGGTTGATCGACTCCGCGTGCATCGTGCCCTGCAGGACTTCGTCCAGTTCGTCGCTGGAATCGCGGTCCGAGACCGGGGCCGAGTCCACTCCCGGCCGGCCTCTCCGCCTGCGAACCAGCAGCTGAACGGACGAAGCGATGGCCAGGCCGGCCGTCGGGGCGGCCGCGGCTTCCCTCGTGGCGCGCTCGTGGCGCATGACTTGGGCGACCACGTGACGTGCCGCGGGGCCACGACCGGAAACGGTGAGCAGCAGCAGGAAAGCCAGTACCGCCGCTGCGGTGGCCACCAGCACGATCAGTAGAGGTTCGACGGAGGACATTCGTCCACTCGACCTCGCAGGACGACAAGAATCGTGGTCCGGGGGTAAGCCCGAGCGCAACCCATCGCTCGTTTGGCCGTTGCCGGGTTGGCACCGTCCGTGGAGAGTGCCGGGTGGCACCCCTGCCCATCGTCCAGAGGCGGTGTTTCCGCTCACCCTAGCACCGGCAGCCCAGAATCCAAGCTGGATTTCGCAGGGCGCGGCCCCGGCGACGTGCCGCGCTGTGCCGCGCCCGGGAACTCCCCCGACCCGCGACGAGCTTCAGCCCCGCCGGGTCGGCGGTCTATTCACCGGGCTGCCGGTTGGCGCCGGCGAACCCCCCGAGCACTGAGGCCAGGCGCTCGTACTGCCCGATCGAGTTGTACACCTGCGCCGAAACCCGGAACAGGACGTCGAACTGCGTCGTGGCCGGCAAATCGCCCGAGTCGACGAGCCACGGGGCCGGCCACAGCATCAGCGGAACCTCGAAACGCCTGCCCCGGAGCGCCGCCTCGATCATGTCCTGGCGCCGTACGGCCTCCTGTCTCGGCCACGGGCCGCCGGGCAGGCGCATCGTGGCCATGGAGCCCGTCATCTCGGCGGGAGCCTGGACGGGCGTCTTCATCGCTTCGGCCAGCATCTCGCCGGCCGCCAGGGCCAGCTTCCTGTTGTAGGCGATGACCGAACTCCACCCGCCTGGGATCGTCTCCGCCATGGCGTCGATCGCGGCCGGCCAGGTCAGCCAGGCCGTGGGGTCGAACGTGCCCTGCCAGTCGAACTCGAGGCGGAATCGGGAGCGGTCCGTCCGCGTCGAGTTCGCTCCGTGCGAGATCGAAAGGGGCTTGATGAGGGCCTGCCTGTCTCGCCGGACGTGCAGGAACGCCGTGCCCTTGGGCGCGCTCATCCACTTGTGGCCGTTGCCCGCGTAGTATGCGGCGCCCAGCTGGTTGATCTGGAGGGATACCATTCCCGGCCCGTGGGCACCATCCACGAGCAGGTCCACGCCCTTCTCCGCCAGGGCTGGGACCAGCCGCTCGATGGGCAGAAAGATGGCCGTCATGCTGGTCACGTGGTCGATCACGGCGAGCTTGGTCCTGGGCGTGACGGCGGCCATGATGGCGTCGAAAGCCTCGTCCGGCGAGGCGATCGGGAAGGGGACCTTCGCCACGACGACGCTGGCGCCATCCTTCGCGGCACCGAACCTGATCGCGTTGAGGATGGCGTTGTAGGTGTGGTCGGTAGCCACGATCTCATCGCCGCGCTCGAACCGCAGCGAACGCATCACGGTGTTGACGGCATTCGTGGCATTCGGCATCAGGGCGAGGTCGTCCGCCTCGGCTCCCACAAACGCGCCGACCTCGGACCGGACCCAATCGAGCATGTCCTCCAGCTCGCGGCCGAGGAATCTCACCGGGTGCCCTTCGAGCTTGTCGCGCCAGCCCCGCTGGACCTCCAGGACGGCTCGGATGCAGGCCCCGAAGCTGCCGTGGTTGAGGAAGGTCACGGTCGGATCGAGGGCCCAATCCGCCGCCGGCGACGGCGCCCTGGCGAGTCCGGGCTTCTTGTCTATCACTTGACCGCAGCTCCAGTCCGAGGCGCGAACGCCGGCCCATTGAGGGCGAGCGGGGCAACGCGATCCGTCGCGTGGAACACGCCCATTCTAGTCATCGGTCAGAACCGCTTTTCCCATCAGCGCTCATCCGATCGGGTGTTGCATCTGAGGTCCAGCAGGCGTAGGTTGGACACATCACCCGCGGCTCCAGTCAGGACAGGAGGCGTGATGCGGGCACAGACGACGGCCAGAGTTTCGCGACCCGTTCGCGACGAGGGCTTCCCCCCGCCGACGGCCGATCCGCGCTGTGAAGTGTCCAACCTCCAGTTCGAACCCCGAGCCGGGAACGTCAGTGGAGACACTCGAGCTGGCAAGCCCCGGCGGTAGGGGCCGATAGCCGCTATCGCCGACATTGGCCAGGACCGGCGCGGATGCGCCGGTCTTGTGTTTTCCAGCGCCCGAAGATTCGGCCGGCGCCGGTTGAGTTCGACCGCCTAGCCGACGACCAGCTTGTTCGACTTCGCGATGTCGCCCAGGAACTTCGCCGAGGGCTTCGGCGTGCGCTTCTGGCTCTGGCGATCGACCGCGATCAGCCCGAAGTCCATCGAGTAACCGCTGTTCCATTCGAAGTTGTCGAACGCGGACCAGTGGATATAGCCCTGGAGCGGGATCCCGTCGGCGATGACCTGGTGCAGCGATTCCAGGCCCTCGGTGATGAACTCGATCCGCTCGGCGTCGTTGGCCGTGGCGATGCCGTGTTCCGTCACCACGATCGGCTTGCCCGGGAGCATCTCCGCGGCCCGTCGCACCGTCGCGGCCACTGCCTGGGGCCGGTATTCGTAGCCCATCTGCGTCACTCGGACGTTCTCGTTGCGACCGGCCGACAGGCCTCGCTTGCGCGTCGAGCGCATGACCCGGTCGACCATGAACCTCTCCAGCGGTCCAACCGAAAGCGCGGCCCGGGACAGCGGTCCCGCGATTGCGGGCAGGTTGAACCTGGCACGGGTGTACGTCTGGACGCCGATGAAGTCGTCGTCCGCGGCGGCCTCGAGGTAGATGTCTTCCATCATCCGCCGGGAGTAGCTCATGATCGGGGCGCCGCCGCTGTTGGACTCGAACTCCTGCATGGCGTTGGTCAGGCCGGCCCTGGCGGTTGGGCGCAGCTCCTTGATGGCGTGGCGGGCCGCCTTGTGGCCCTCGATCATCAGGGCCGCCGCCGCTTTCCACTTGGCCAGTCCGTGCGTCCCGGGCGGGAAGTCGAAACCGCCGGCGTAGCCGCCGAAGATGACGATGCCCGGTTCGTTGACGGTGCAGTACCAGTCCACGCGATCGCCCAGGGCCTGAACCACGCGTCGGGTGTACCGCTCGAACAGGCCGGGAATGGCGGGCGAAAGCCAGCCGCCCTTGTCCGCCAGCCACTTCGGCAGGGTGAAGTGATTGATCGTCACCATGGGAATGAGCTTGTTGCGGAGGCAGGTCTCCACCATGGCCCGGTAGTGGTCCAGCTGGGCCTGATCGAACTCGCCTTCCACCGGTTCGATGCGCGCCCACTCGACCGAGAAGCGATAGAGGTTGAAGCCGAGTTTGGCCAGCAGCGCCATGTCGGCCGGGTAGCGCTGGTAGTGCTCGATAGCCGTCCCGCTCACGTCGCGGCAGGGCGTCCCGGGCGTGTTCTCGAAGGCCCACCAATCGCTGTTGGTGTTTCCGCCTTCGACCTGGTGGGCGGCAGTCGCGGTGCCCCACAGAAAGCCTTTGGGAAAGACGAGCTCATTCATGCGTCGATGGTAGCGAGTCGGGTCGAACCGCGGAGGCGTCGGCCATAATCGCCGCGTGAACGACGGGCCGCGCATCCACGCCGAGACTCGAGCCCAATGGCGGGCCTGGCTGGCCGTGAACCACCGTCAGCCCGGCGGTGCGTGGCTGGTGTCGTGGAAGCACGCCACCGGCCGGCCGTTCGTCCCCTACGAGGAGGCGGTCGAAGAAGCGCTCTGTTTCGGCTGGATCGACGGCGTCTACAACCGCCTGGACGCCGAGCGGACGCTGCAGTGGTTCGCGCCGCGCCGCCCGCACGGCACCTGGGCCCGGACGAACAAGGACCGCGTGGAACGGCTGATCGCCGCGGGACTGATGACCGAGGCGGGCCTGGCAGCCATCGAGCGGGCCAGGGCGGACGGCTCCTGGACGGCGCTGGACGCGGCCGAGGCGCTCGAGATGCCGGACGACCTGGCGGCGGCGCTGGACGCCGCTCCGGGAGCGCGGGAGGCCTACGAGTCGTACTCGCCGTCCTCGCGCAAGATGATCCTGTTCCGGGTCACCGGGGCGAGACGGGCTGAGACGCGCGCGAAACGCATTGCGGAGCTGGTGCCCCGCCTGGCCGTGCGCGAATCGGTGGCGACGCTGTTCCGGCCTCGGCGCGACTGACGCGGCGCCACTGAGGCGGCGGGAGCGCGGGCGGGACTCGCCGGCGGGAGCGTCAGGACGTCAGCGATCGTTCCAGGGTGAGCGCCCGCTCGAACGCTGTGAAGGTCGGCCCGTCGAAGAGGACGAAGACCACCCGATCGACCGACCGAGCCTGGGCCAGGCCTTCTCGGACGGCGGATATCCCCACCTCTGAACCTTTGTCGACCGGATAGCCGTAGACGCCGCAGCTGATCGCCGGGAAGGCGACGCTTCGAGCGCCGGCTTCGTCCGCGAGTCGAAGCGCGGTCTGATAGGCGCCCCGGAGCAGCCGGTACTCGCCGCTGTTGCCGCCCTGCCAGACGGGGCCCACGGCGTGGATGACGAAGCGCACACCGTGCTCGGCCAGCCGCCCGGAACCGGTGATGACCGCGCTCCCCGTCGGGCAGCTGCGGTAGCGGGCCCGCAGGTCCGCCATCAGCTCCGGCCCGGCCGCGCCGTGGATCGCACCGTCCACTCCGCCACCGCCCACCAGTCCGGAGTTCGCCGCGTTGACGATGGCGTCCACCTCGACCAGCGCGATGTCGCCCTGAACCAGCTCGATCCGGGCTGGCTGGCCCGGCGGCCGTTTGACGAGAAGCGGCGTCACCTCGTCCATGGCTCAGCTCCGCGCGAAGACGACCGCGACGGCGAACTTCGTCTCGTAGCCGCTGCCCTCGCGACCCAGGATCGCGCCGGCGTGCCGCACCGGCACGGAAGCCACGGACACGATGTGCTCGCCCGCCAGCGCCCGCTGGGTCGAGTCCGCCGCGATCTGGGCGAACACCCCGCTCGGGTCGATCTCGGTGCCCGTGTCGCTCGACATGTAAACCACTATGGACTGCCCGTTGCCGGCATCGAACTCGTTTCGCATTCTGCCCTCCTCATGCTCCGTCACGGCGGCGCTCTGTGTACATCATTGCCCATCGCGCGCACAAGCGCCGCGCGCCGGCCAGGGGTACGCAGAGGGCGAACAAGGGGGATGGTCGGGGCGGTGGTGTCAGAATTCAGGACATAGGTGACAACTGATCGGTTACTCATGAGTCGGGACATGCGTGACAGTCGATCGCAAGTCGAAGCATCAGGTAGCCGTCCTCAAGGTCGTCTCGGGCCAGTTGTCCGTCACCGCCGCGGCAACGCAATACGGCATCAGTCGCGGCCACCTGCACCGGCTCCTAACCCGGTTTCGGGAGAGCGGTCTCGAAGGCCTCGAGCCCCGTTCTCGGCGACCTAAGACGAGCCCGCAGCGGACGCAGCCAGCTGTTCGAGACCGGATCGTCGAGCGGAAGCTGACTTCCAGGCTCTCCGTCGCGCGGACGGTTCGCTTCTCAGAGGTAGAGCCGACTCTCATCACCAGTGAAGCTTACCGAAGGCCAGCCCGCAGGATTCTGGCGCCGCCGCCGAGCCCGCGACTCGGATCAGAGGAGCGGAGGCGTGGCGGGCCCTTGTGGAGTGGTCCGCGTAGGCGCAGGTCGTCGGTTCGAGGGGATTCAAGCCACACCGACCGAGCTGAGTGTCACGCTGGCGCTCGCCTGTTGCGTGGTCCGCTGATTTGGCCCACTCGGATCGCGCCGAAATGGCCAGGATGTCTCACGGCGAAGTGCGTGGGGCCAAGACCCGCGAAATCCGCAGCTGTGATGTAGTCGGAGCTTGGCGCGGTCGGCTCACTGCAGGCCCAGTGCCTGCTCCGTGATCCCCGACACAGTCGGGGGCTCGACGTGATCATTTACCCAGACGATCCAGCCGCCACCGACGCCCGACAGAATTGCCCCGCGTGTGGACGCCAACTCGGTCGCATGTCCGAGCGTTTTGGACCAGATCCCAAGACGGTCGCCGTTCTGCGTTGGATCCGTTTGGGAGAGCCGGTAGCTGCCCCAAGTGACGATGCCGTCGCCGGTCGCCGGCCACTCCTGCTGCTGCTCGGTCCCAAGACCAGGCCCTGGTGAGACTGGAGCCGGGGACGGCGCATCGATCGGCGTCGACCAGATCCTCGTCCCGATCGCGGCGCCCTTCCCCCCAGGGGAGTCCTGCGACCAGGCGAGTCGCCCATCCTGCAGGGCGACCTCATAGGCGTCCGAAGCGATCTCTACCCCTGACGTCTGTCCCGCTTTGGCGAGGTAGAGGTGCGTCGCGTACGTATAGCCGAGACCTGGGTCGACCGGGCCCTCGGTCCAGGCGATATTCCCGCCAGATGCGGCGAGATCATAGACGGGCTCTCTCGTGTGGATGGTCTTGACGACTACCCCTGACAGTGTGCGCACGACGATCTGCCACCCGTCGGGAGCCGCGGTGTTGTCCTCGATCGCGTACACGACCTGATCCCCGTCGATGTCGAGGGCGGGCCAGGATGCTCCAAGGCCACTACCCGCCCGTCGCTGCACCCCGCGAACGAGCGTCCTGGCGGGGCTCGCCGACGAGACGTCCACGATCTGGATCCGCCAGTCGAGCGCACCCGTGTTGGAGGCTCCCTCGTAATGCCACTCGATCCAGGCCACCGTCGATCCGCTTATCGCCGGCGCCCACGCCGTATAGCCCGTGGGAGCGCCGGGGAGCGTTCGAACGGTTTCGTTCGCCAGGTTGACGAGATAGATTGACGGTCCGGCGACCGACGCCATCTGGTCGAGAACGACGAGGGGGCCGGCCGAGTCGAGCCGATGGAACCCGAAGGTAGACGGCAGCGCGACCGTCCTGAACGGCTGGGGCGGATCGAGCAGGGGAACGTAGCCCTCCGGATCGGCAGTGGAAATGCCGCTCCTGTTCGCAGATGCCATCGTCAGGCTCGGTGCCACGGCCGTTCGGGCCGCTGTCGGAGCCTCGAGCGTGGACGGCGTGGGGGTCGGTGAGCAGGCTGCCATGACCACGATCACGAGTATGACCGCGGCCATGGCGAACAACCGCCGAAGAGCGGCTAGAACCACTGATGCTCCGAGGCGTTGAACAGCCGAGTCGTGTCGAAGGAGACGTAGACGCAGCCTGTGTCGGGTCCGGACTGGTACCCGGGATAGCCGTTGATCACGGCGCAGCCGTAGCCGTAGCTCGGTGAGGTGTATGGATCGTCGAGGTTTACGCTTGTGACGGACGCCCCGCCGTAGTAGGCCGACACTCCGGTCGCATGGTTCGCGGCTTTCGTCTGGTGCCAGGCGTAGGACGCCGATGTCACATCCACCGTCGTTTCGCTGGGCATCGCGAAGTTCCCGATATCGATGAGGATGGCATCCTTGAAGGTCGTGAGGGTGTTCTTACTCCACGGGACGTAGTGGAACGTGGACCCACCGGCGCTCAACTTCGCATTGATGTAGGAGAGCGCGCGGGACTCGCTTGTGCCCGTGGACGAGTTGATGGTGCTCTGCTTCGAAGCAACCGATGGCGAGGTCCAAATCGAACCGAACTTGTAGTGCAGGAAGCTCTGCACGGTCGCGGCCAAGCACTGGCTCTGCGTCTTCTGGTGATATTCGACGTAGCCTGCGAGTGATGTCGTCGTCAGGGGTGACACGACACCCCGGGCGCGGAGTGCCTCGATCTGACGGACCGCGACCATCTTCACGGCAACGTCGCCGTCGGTGTAGCCGAGTTGCGCTGGCGTCTTTCCGGCGAGGTCGTCCGCGATGCCGATCAACTGGTCGGAAGAACCGTTTGGGTTAGCCGCAATGGCAGGCCCGCTCAGCGTGAACGCCAACAGCGCGGACCCAATGATGGCAACGGATCGACTGCGATGCATGTGGTTCCCTCCTCTGGCTGCCTATGTTGCCGGAGCAACATCCGGCCGCAGTGCCGCGCCTACTCGCTCGTCAACTCGCGAGTCTGCTGATACTTGACCGAATCCTCGGCACCGTTGGGATGTTCCTCGCTGGTCGACGCACGCGAGCCGATTGTGTACCGACGGATGGCACAAGCCCATCGAGGTGGACGTTGTTGTTCCACCGGCAGCCCGACAACTCGGCTGCATGCCCCCGTTCCACGGCTTGATCACGCATGTGCCCTGGCAAGCGACCTCCAGGTTCCAACGCGCCAGGGACTCCGCCGCCTTGGTGCTGTAGCTTGTGTTACCGAAGATCGTGTTCCAGTATCCAGCGGATTGTTCCTGTGATGAGAGCGCCGCCGTTGTACGGGTAGTAGACGGGCCCACCCGAGAACGGCTAGATCCTAGTCGCGGTTTGAGCCGAAGCCCTATGGGGACGGCTACCTATGGGAACCGACGTCACGGCTCGCGGCCTGCACCTCGAACCGGGTAGCCACTACCTACCCATTTGAGCGCGCCCGGAGGTGTCAGAGTTCAGGACATAGGTGACAACTGATCGGGTACTGGTGAGTCGGGACATGCGTGACAGTCCCCTGCATGTCGAAGCATCAGGTGGCCGTCCTCAAGGTCGTCTCGGGCCAGTTGTCCGTCACCGCAGCGGCAACGCAATACGGCATCAGTCGCGGCCACCTCCACCGGCTCCTGGCCCGGTATCGGGAAGGTGGTCCCGATGGCTTGGAACCTCGATCCCGACGGCCGCATTCGACCCCGCAGCGGACGTCGGCGAAGGTGCAAGACCGGATCGTTGAGCTCCGCCGGGATCTCGTCGCCCACGGCCTGGATGCGGGACCGGCCACGATCGCCTGGCACCTGGAGCGTGACGGGCTGGACTCGCCTTCGACCTCGACCGTCCGGCGGATCCTCCACGCGGCCGGACTCGTCACACCTGAGCCGCACAAGCGCCCGCGGAGTTCCTGGATCCGCTTCGAGGCCGCCGCACCCAACGAGCTCTGGCAGTCCGACTTCACCCACTGGCGCCTGGCCGACGGGACCGAGGTCGAGATCATCAGCTGGCTCGACGACCACTCCCGTTGCCTGCTCACCTGCTCGGCCTGCTCCCGGGTCTCTGGCGACGACGTCGTCTCGACGTTCACCGCGGCTGGTGACGCCCATGGCTGGCCTGCGGCCACGCTCACCGACAACGTGTCGGCTGCGCCGGCCCGTGCCGTCTACATTTCGCGCTTCACCGGCGGCCGCAACAACTTCGAGTATCTCCTGGCCTATCTCGGGATCCGCCAGAAGAACGGCTCGCCGGCCCACCCGCAGACCCAGGGCAAGATCGAGCGGTTCCATCAGACCTTGAAGCGTTGGCTCGGGCAGCGGCGGGCACCGACGACGCTCACCGAGCTCCAGAACCAGCTCGACGCCTTCCGCCTGGCCTACAACGAGGAGCGACCGCACCGAGCGGTTGGCCGAGCGACTCCCGGCGAAGCGTATCGGGCGAGCGCGAAGGCCGGTCCGGCGAGCTCACATGGACGCGGCCACTTCCGCCTGCGCTATGACGTCACCGACGGCAAGGGAGTCATGACCCTCCGCCGCGCCGGGCGGCTCCATCACCTCAACGCCGGCGTCGCGCATGCTCGCCGCCGCGTCCTCGCGATCGTCGATGAGACCGACGTCACGCTCGTCGCGCTCGACACCGGCGAGGTCCTCTCGAGCCATCGCATCGAGCCCGACAAGGGCTACTGGCGCAATCAACGAAGAAACCCCGGCCGATGGCCGGGGTCCCTGGTTTCAAGCTAGCGCGAGTGTCACCTATGTCGCGACTCAAGACATGGTCGGGGCGGTGGGATTCGAACCCACGACCTCATGCTCCCAAAGCATGCGCGCTGCCAGACTGCGCCACACCCCGACGGTTTGTCCTCAGGAATGATAAGGCCTCAGAGGCGCCGAGCAACGAAGCCGAGCAGCTCATCGTCGGCTGGCGTTCGTTCGCGGCACAGACGGGACCTGCTTCGCGTCCCTATGGCATTCCGTATGCAGTGAGGCCCACGTGACCAGACGTTCCGTACTTGCTTGCCTGTTGGTCGTTCTGATCTCCGGGGCTTGCGCGGCGGCCGGAACTTCCCAGTCGACGTCGTCGAACCGGTCGCCCAGCGGGCCCGGCGCGTCGCCTGGCGGGCCCAGCCCGTTCCCGCTCGGCTCGCCTGCCAACAGCCCCACGGCCCAACCATCCGCTCCCCCTGTGGCGGGCTGGCCGGAGGTCGGTCCGGCACCAACGCCCACGTCCCTGGGTGCGATATACCTCGTGTACTCGGCATACAACGAGGTAGACCAGGAGCCGGATGCGCTGGTGGTGACGGCCACGGGCCTCGTCGTCCGTGCCATCCGCCAATCCGAGACCCTCGACGTCCGGGTGGTTCGGCAGCTGAACGAAGCCGGCATGGCGTGGCTGCGAGAACAGGTCGCTGCAACGGGCCTGTTCACGAAGAGCCAGGTTCGTCCCTACGTGAAGGAGGATCCAGGTGGTCACGGCGCCTCCATGCAGCAAATCATCGTCACTACCTCGGGCGGGACCGTGACCGTGGGCCAGCGCGGCGCCACTGCCGACTTCTACACACCAAGCGCCGCCTGGGACAAGTTCGACGCCATCGTGGCCGGAGCCGGCGATCCCGATACCTGGGTGCCTGCGGCCGGCTGGACCGATCCTTCCTGGACGGGATATCACGCGGCCACGTATTGCCTGACGCTCGAGTGGGACTATCAAGCAGAGAACGATGCCCTGGACGCGGGCAATCTCGCGTGGCCTTCGGGCGTTATGCCATTCACTTCGTTCGGAACCGCCAGCGAAGGGCGGCAGCCGCTCCTCCGGTACGGCGCGATCTCATCCGAGGACGCCTACGCCCTCGCCGCCTCGATCCGCGAACTCGCCATCCTCAAAGGCCTGAGCCCGGATCCTTACTACACCGTCAAGCTTCGCGACGGCGGAGGACTGGACTCGCCATGGATCAGCGACGGGAACGGGCCCATTCCGTTTGTGGCTCGTCTTCGGCCGCTTGCGACCACCGCGACGCTGTGCCAATGACGGAGGGGGAGGAGGGGATTGGTCCCCTGGCCGGCCAGCCAGGATTTCACGAAGTCCGATCGCATTCCCTGGCGCGTGGGCCGGCACACGAATAACCGGATAATCGACATCCTCTTGGTCGCCCACTTCACGGTCAGGTGGCCCCTCGACACACCGTTCTGGCGCCCCTGGCTCCCAAAGCCTGCGCGCTGCCAGACTGCGCCACACCCCGACGAGTGCGAATGATACCTTTCGGTTCGCGCTTCCTGGCTGGACGTTTGGGCGAAGCTTCGGACTGAAAAGGGGGTTGGCTTGTCGTCTTTCGATGACGTCTTGATCGTCTCCCAGAGGCACGCCCGGCCTGTGCCGCGTGAGGAGGTTCGCCAGTTCGAAGAGCGCGTGGGCTTCTGTATGCCGGCAGGTTGGGTCGAGTTCATCACACGGTTTGGCGAGGGGACGTATTGCGACCTGTTCAGGATCTATGGACCGGCCCGCATCCTCGCCCAGCTCGACTGGCATCGAGATCTCTGGTCCGACGTGATGTGGACAGATCAGAGTGGCCGCTCGACTTCGTGCCTCAGTGGCGGTACCGACCCATCTCCGAGGCTCTGACTACATACACGAGGCTGCGGGACTCCGCAGCCAGGGGTGGTGACCTCTTTCCGGTGTTCGAGGGCGAAGAAGCCTACCTCGCGATGGACCTCTCGCGAGGCAGTATTCACCTGACCGATCGCGGTGGACGAGTCGTCGCGCAGATCGCGGAGGACCTGGCGAGCCTCCTGAACCTGTTCGCGCAGCGCTTTGAGAGTGGATCGTGGCGATGGATCCCGGCTGAGTGGTGTTTCGAGGCTGATCCCGGCTCCGAGATCTCAGCCTGAATCGGAGTGGACGGCGGCTCTGGCCGGGCCAACGCGGCGACGCGATTCGGTTGATACCGCCAATAGACAAGCAGATCGTGGCCGCTTACCGTCAAGATCCAAGTGAGCAGGGTGTCCGGCGGCAAGTGTGGGACCTGACGGTGTTCGGATACGGCCGGGACGAGCAGGGGGCGACGAATTGGACCTGATCGCACGGTGGCTGAAGGGGGCCGGGCCGCCGTGGACCGGTGGGTTGGTCGTCGGCGCCGTGATGGGCTGGGCCCTCCTCACGCAGTCCTTCGTCGTCGTGGTCTTCGTGGCTTTCGCGTGGCTGGGTTGGGCGCTGCAGTCCCGTCAGAAGGCGGCGTTCGCAGGCCTGCTACTGGGTCAGGGGGCGGGATCCTTCGCGCTGGCGTGGCGGACCGCCGGGCAAGTGCAGACCTCCACCTGGTTGGCGCTCGCCGTGGCGTTGATTCTTGTGGGCGGTGGCGCAACCTGGCTCGCCTGGCGGGCACGAGAAGGCGCCGGCAGCCGGATGACGGGCTTCCGAACCTCGGCCGGGCTCATCGGGGCGGCGATCGTGGCCGCGATGCTGGTCGCCTGGGTGGGCCTGCCGCTTCGACCCGGGGAATACGCCCTGCCGACCCGTCAAACGCCCGAGTGGCTGGGGGCTGGTTGCGCCGGCGTAGGACTCGATGCGGTAGTCCGCGGTGACCCCAACGATCCGCGCATCGTCTGGCTCGAGAACCGCCTTCCGGACAGTGTGGCGTCAGGCGCGTCCAGGCTCGAGGCGTCCTGGCCGGCCGGGTACCGGGCTCGGTTCACGCCCGGCCTGGAGGTGATCGACGGTTTCGGCATTGTCGTGCGCCGGGACGGCGACGCGGTCACCGGTGCGTGCGGCAGCGACCAGACAGGCGACGTCTACAGTCTTGCGCCGCCCTTCAACTAGCCAACCTGTCCCTGGAGGAGGGGATCGCTGGCTGGGTCGGTCTGTCGTAGCCGCGCGGAGGCCGCTCTCCGGCATCGCGAAGCCGCCGTCCGCCCGCTAGCATTTCCAGCGTCGTCCCCTTCGCCAGCCCAACCGCCCGGAGACAGGAAGTGCCAACCGTCGGGTTCGAGTGTGAGCGTGTCGTCGGCGCGCCATCCGCGGAGGTTCGACGCGCCATCTCGGAGACGCTGCGCGGGCTCGGCTTCAAGATCACGGCCGACCAGATCAGCCGCATCCAGGCCACGCGCGGCAACCTCATCGGGCTGTCGCTGCTGCTCAAGGACAGGATGCCGGTCCTTGCGGCGTTCGACATCGCCTCCTCGTCTACGGGCACGGCCGTCCGCATCCGCCTGTCCGACAACGTCAAGAGTCTGGCCGGCAAGACCTGGGGCGTGAACCGCCAGTACCGCGAGATCTTCGAGGAGTTGCAGGGCAGGCTGGATCTCGCGCTCGCCAGGCTGGATCCCGTGGCGGCGCGATCGTTTGTCGCGCCGAGCTTCGCCAGCCGGGCGGTGGACATGGCGGCTGTCGAGCAGCTCAACGCCCTGACCGGCCAGGTCGGCGCCGGGGCGATCGAGACGGCGGCCCGAGTTCTGGACAAGCCGATAGACACGACGCCGGCGGCGTGGAAGGGCGTCGACTCGGTCACGTATCGGTCCCGGGCCGGACTGGCGATCAACTCCCTGGCGGAGACGCAGGCTCATCTCGGAATCGCGGTCATGATCGCCAGCCATCCGGGCTCGCTGCCGGCCGAGCTTACGCGCGACATCGAGACGCTGGCGGGCGGCGTGGAGCGGCTGCTCAACGGCGCCCCGGGCCGGGCGATCGAGGTCGACGTTCCGGACGCGCAGATAGCCGCCGTCGAGATTCTGCGCCGGCAAGCGCAGATCAGGGCCGCGCTGCCGCTCCGGACGCTGCACGTCTGCCGGGACTGTCGCAACGAGAAGATAACGAACCCGGAGTACCGGCGCATCGCGTCGCGCAACGAGAAGCTCGGCGACATCATGGCCGGCGTCGGCGCCACGATCAGCACCGGCGGGATCTCGCCGACGTTCGTGCTCGGCCAGGTCTTCAAGCTCAAACGACTCGAGCCGGAGTTCGTCTGCTCCCGTTGCCAGGGCCTGGATGCGGACGAGCGTGTCGTCACGTTCTGCCCGGAATGCGGCGATCTGGCCCGCGACGTCGTCCTGGCGCTGTGCCCGAAATGCTCGTTCGACTACCTATCGAAGATACCGCCCCAACCCTTCTGGACGCCCGAACCTAACGCTTGACGGCCGAACGGGCGCGCCCCGGGCTCGAGGCATCCTGGCCGGCGGGTTACCGGGCTCGGTCTTGCGCCGCCCTTCAAGTAGCCGGCGCGTCCGAGGACCCGTACGGAGGGCGAACGGTCACTCCGCGCCCAATACGGCGTCGGCCGCCTGCTTGAAGCGGAACCACTCGTTTCGGCCGAACGCCAGAGCCTGCTCGCCGCTCGCGGTGAGACGGTAGTAGCGTCGCCGGGGCGACCCTTCGCCCAGATCTACCCAGCGCCCTTCGATGTGGCCGTTGCGCTCGAGCCGGCGCAGGGCCGGGTAGACCGTCCCCTCCGGCAGGTCTACGACGCCCCGCGTGGTCAGTCGCATCTCCGACAGGATCTCGTAGCCGTACATCTCGCGCCGCCCGAGCAGGCCAAGGATGAGCAGGCCGAACTCGCCTCTCGAGAGCACCGGGGCATTGGGTCCAGCTCCCATGACCTATCTCAACGTCACGGGGGAGGCCTCAACCGTCCCGCCACAGGTCACCACGGCTTCCAGGCCCCAGCGCTCCAGGTGGTCGTAGCGGACGCGGAAGCGCCGGTCGCGTCCGCCCCAGATCGCGTCCTTATCGGCCTCGGCGCCGGCCATCTGGAACGTCGTGGTGTAGGTAGCGCCGGCATGCATCCAGGACGGATCGATGGCGAAGCTTCGGTTACCGGTGTTGAAGCCCGAAGGCATCGACCACTCGTTCCCGGCGTTGAGCTCCGAGTGGATGGTCGCGCCGGTCGACAAGTCGACGATGTCGCCGCCGGTTACGTCCTCGTCGAACGCGGGCATGGTGTCGCCGGGGAACCCCGGGGCCGTACCGTCGTCGCGTCCGATCGACAGACCCACACCGTCGCGGAGCATGGGGATCAGCCGCCCGCCGAGCGGGTCCGTTCTGGCCCAGGTCAGCTGAGCGGTCACCGACCAGGGTCCCGTCGAGGGGCAGCTGGCGGTCACGGTCATCTGGAGATCGGTCGCCTTTGTCTGCGTGGGATCGGGTATGACGAACGCTCCGAGCTGCAGGCCATACACGGCGATCGTGCTCACGGCGATGAAGGGGATCAGGTTCCTTCGGAGCCACCCGGATTCGGCCGGCCCTTTCCAGGGCACTTGCGTCCCGGCGATGACCCAGACATCGAACGCGGCGCCGATCGCGACGCCGAGGAAGGTAGGCGCGCCGAAGACCAGGGCGCCGAGCAGGGTCGCGATCAGGTCGATGACGCATGTGAGCTGGACGAACGCCACGGCCCACGGCAGGCCGCGTCCGAGCGCCTTGATGGCCAGGACGGAGAGGCCGGCGAGATACAGGCAGGTCGCGATTACGACCATGGCCGAAAGCGGCCCCAGGAGAACGGCAGAAAGCAGCCCTAACGCCAGCTCGGCGACGAAGCCGATGCCCAGAACCAGGACGGCGCGCCCGTAACCGTTGACGTCCTCGCCGCTCCCGAGGCCGATCGGGAGAAGCACCCCGATCGTCGACGCATACAGCCTCGAGTGGAACGCGGCCGTCATCTGGGGGCCGACCACCTGTGGCTGACCGAATGCCTCGATGGCCTGCTCGGCCGCCGTCGTCGGATCGGCTCCATTGGCCACGGCGTCGCTCCAGCGCTCGACAAGGTGACCGTACAGTTCCTCGGCGAGGTCGTACTCATCCTGCCCTCCGACCGCACTGGCGGACAGGATCCGGCTCACATGAGTCCGCAGAAGGGCCCGTGCGTCCCCGTCTCGTCGATCTGTCACGACCGGCACCACGTCGAGACCTGGGACGTGCCGGGTCGAGCCACCCGACGCGCCGTGGCGACGCGCCGTCCCTTCGGAGACAGGGCGTAGTACCGCCGGCGAGGCCGGCCCTCGCCGACCGCGACCCACTTGCCGGCAATGAGGCCACCGTGCTCGAGCCGCCGCAGGGTCGCATAGACCGAACCTTCGGCCAGCCGGAGCTGCTCGCCGGTCTCATGCCGGTACGCGTCGAGCAGCCGATCGGCTATTTCGAGTCCGCAACGCTCCTGGCTCAGCAGGAGGCGCAATGCCGCCTCGCCGAGCCACCGCTCCGAGACCCGGCCTCCCGTTCCCGCCACCCCTCATCTCCTGCGTTGCGAGGTACCTAGATACTCTATGTACCTAGAGGCTCTGTGTCAACGCCCGCCCGGTTTCGAGCCGCGCGCCGGCAAGCTGAACCACACGTCGGTCAGCCCATCCTTCGACTCGACGCCAACAGTTCCCCCGAAGGACCGGACCAGCTCGCCGACGATCGCGAGCCCTATGCCGGCGCCGCCCCTGGCGGCGTCACGGGACTTCTCGACCCGGTAGAAGCGCTCGAAGACGTGGGGCAGGTCGGCTGCCGGGATGCCCGGTCCGGTGTTGGACACGTCGACCCGGACGCGCCCGCCGCGCCGCCCGCCGCGCAGCCGCACTCGACCCGATGGCGGTGTGTAGCGGCCGGCGTTCTGCAGGAGGTTGCCGAACACCTGGCGCAGGCCGTCGGGATCGGCCATGGACGGCAGAGTGTCCGGCAGATCGACTTCGAACGTCAAACCGGCGGCGCCGAACGCGGGGGCCGCGAGTTCCGAGGCGGCCCGGCCGACGGCGGCGACATCCACCTCGACCAGTTCCCGGCGGACGGCCGCCGAGCCCGCGTCGGGCAGGGTGTCGAGCGAGCGGGCCAGCCGCACGAGGCGCTCCGCCTCATCCCAGAGCGACTGGAAGGTGTCGCGGTCGGCCGGGATCACGTCGTCCCGGAGCGCCTCCAGGTAACCCTGGAGGTTCGTCAGCGGCGTCTTGAGCTCGTGCGCGGCATTGGCGACGAACTCGCGCCGAAGCTGCTCCTGCCCCTCGAGGGCGACCGCCATCGCGTTGAACGAGTCGGCCAGACGCGCTATCTCGTCCGGCCCTTCGCTGGGGACGCGAGCCGCGTAGTCGCCGTCCGCTATGCGACGCGCCGCCCGCCCGACCTCACCCAGCGGCCGAGCTATTCGGCGGGCGAGCAATATGGCCAGCGCCAGCGAGCTCGCGACTGCGACGGCGAGGGCCATGATCACGACCCTGCCGACAGAAGCGTTGTACATCGCCTCCAATTCGTTGGCCGGGTGGCCGTCGGCCGTCATGAGGTCGACGAACGACTGGGCTCCCAGGACCAGCGCACCGGCGGCGACGATGCCGACCGCCAGCAGGGCCACGAGAATGGTGGCGGCGGCAATGCGCATGCCCAGGCCACCGCGAAGCCTGCCGTTCACGCGAACTCCACGTCCCGGCTCACCATGCGGTAGCCGACCCCGCGGACCGTGGCCACGTAGCGGGGCCTGACGGCGTCGTCGCCGAGCTTGTGCCGGAGCCTCTTCATCAGGGCGTCGATGCTCCGATCGAGGACGAACGCTTCGCCCCGGCCGTAGATCGCGTCGAGCAGCTGCTCCCGGTTGAGGACTCGCCCGTCCGCCTCGAGCAGCGTCGCGAGCAGCCGGAACTCGAGCGCCGTGAGCTCGAGCGGCTGGCCGGCCAGCCTGGCCGTGTGGCGGTCCCTGTCGACGACGAGGTCGCCGAGCTCCAGGACTTGCGCTCGCGGGGCGACGGAAGCCGGTCCGCCGGTCGAGCGGTCGAGGATCCGCTTGACCCTGACTACGAGTTCGGACGGGGAGAAGGGCTTGGGCAGGTAGTCGTCGGCTCCGGCCTCGAGACCGGCGATTCTGTCCGATGTCGTGCCGCGGGCCGACAGCATGAGGATGGGCGTTCGATCGGTCCGGCGGACGGCCCGGACGATCGACAACCCGTCGACCTCCGGCAGCATCAGGTCCAGGACCACCAGCGCCGGCGCCTCCAGGGCGATCGCGGCGAGCGCCGACTTGCCATCGGAGGCATCGACGACCAGGAAGCCCTCGCGTTCCAGGTAGACGCGAACCAGGCGAACGATTTTTGGATCATCGTCCACGACGAGGATCGTCGGCGCTTTCGGCGACATGCCCTGATGGTAGGCCCGCGCGTCCAATCCGGTCTCCATCTCCGCTACGACAGAAGTGGGCCGCGACGTGCGTTGCACCTCCCGGCCCACCACAGTGGCGTCGTCTGCGCCTCGCCGCTACGGCGCGCTGGGGCTCTCTTCCATCATCCCGCTGGGGCTCTCTTCCATCATCCCGCTGGGGCTCTCTTCCATCATCCCGCTCGGGCTCTCTTCCATCATCCCGCTGGGGCTTTCGTGCATCATCGCGGTCGGGCTCGCCGTCGGGCCTTGCGTGGCCGCCGGCTGGGTGCAGGCCGCGACGGCCAGAACAAGAGCGATCGCCAGCGACATGATCGTGAGGGCCAGGTGCCGGGTTCGGTGCATGATCGTCCTCCGTTGCTGATGGGGTTCACCGGCGACGATGGCGGCGGAGTGTGACCGGCCGATGACACCGGCATGACGCTTCGACGAGATCGGCCGGCTCAGCTGCCGAAGGTGAACGCGTAGGCCTGAATGCCCGGCGAGTCGAACGTGATCGTGACCGTCGCTTGCTCCTGCGCCGGCAAATGGACGAGGTGATATAGCCTCGCGGTCGAGACGGTCAGCTCGCCGGACGCCGAGACGTCTTCCGTGCCATCCGCCGGTGGCGACGCCGCGCCCGTCACGGCCACGTGAACCGTCGTCGGCGTGGCGGCCGACATCACCAGGTATACGTCCCGGGCCTGGAACTGGAACTGGAGCTTGTCGCCCGCGGCCGCGGCCGTGATGAACTGAGACGCCACGTCCCACTTGCCGCCGAGGGCCCAGGTGTGCACCTGCGAATCGGACGGGAGCGTCAGGTCGTGGCTGCCATCACCCGGATACGACCCACGGTAGGCGGATGCCCGCGCGGAACCCAGGTACGTTTCCGGTGTCTGGCCCCTGCTGATGGGAACCGGGCCGTCGGTGGCCGCAGCGCTGGGCAGGGCGCTCATGCCCGACTCGGCCAGCAGGTCGCGGATCTCGGCCTCGGTCTCCTCGTACGCTCCTTCGCCGAAGTGCTCCGCCCGGATGTGGCCGGTCGCGTCGATCAGGTAGTGGGCCGGCCAGTACATGTTGCTGTAGGCGTTCCAGGTCGCGAACTCGTTGTCCTGGGCGACCGGGTAGGTGATGCCGAACCGCTGGATCGCCGCCTGGACGTTGGCGGTGTCGTGTTCGAACGCGAACTCGGGCGTGTGTACACCGATCACCACGAAGCCGTCGGCCTCGTACTTCTGATACCAGCCCTCGACGTAAGGGAGGGTGCGAATGCAGTTGATGCAGGAGTAGGTCCAGAAGTCGATGAGGACGACCTTGCCGCGCAGGGAGGCCATGGTCAGCGGCTGGGAGTTGAGCCAGTGGTCGATGCCCGTCAGGTCCGGTGCGGCGCCCATGTCCGGCAGGTTGGCGGCATTGCCCGCGCCCGAGTTCGAGCCGGACCCTGAGGTCGCGGCGGGCTGGTTGTGGCCCTCCAGCTGTCCGAGAGCCACCTGCACGGGATTGGACCGCTCCAGGGTCTGGAGAACGTTGGTCCAGTCCGGGAGGATGTTGGTGAGCTGGGTCGATATGGCCGCGTCCGCCCCGACCGCCATGAGGCCGGCGGTGGCGATGACGAGCGCCCCGAACGCCCGGGTCGCCCAGCCCGCCGTCGAACGCATGCGAAGACGCGTCATGAGCTTTCGGCCGCCCTGGGCGATGGCGAGGAGCGGCAGGCCGGCGCCCAGCGCGTAGGCGATGACCAGCGCCAGGGTGGACCACGAGCCCGGCGTCGTGACGGCCAGACTGGTGATCGCGCCCAGGATCGGCCCGGCGCAGGGCGTCCAGACGAGGCCGAGACCGAGTCCGGTCAGAAGGCCGCCGGCGATGCTGCCGCGCCTGGGAGCGGCGCCGGCCGGATTCATCGCCGCGCCGGTTGGGCCCGTCGAACCGTTCACGATGGCGAGCGGTCCGGTCGAGGAGCGTCCGATCAGCCGGCCGCCCACCGCCTGCAGCCTCAACGTCGCGCGCTCGAAGACCAGGGAGATCCTGGGTACGAGAAGGGTCAATCCAAAGACTGCGATGAGCGCGATCGCAACGTCGCGGAGTGCCGAGCTGGGCAGGTGCAGCGCCGAGATGATCTGGACGCTGGCCAGCGTGAAGAAGGAGAAGCTGGCGATCAGGCCGGCGATGACCAGGTACGGCCGCCGCCGATCGCCGTCGGCCCCCGTCGCGAGCACTACCGGCAGGATCGGCAGAACGCACGGGGAGACGGCCGTGACGAGTCCGGCCACGAAGGCCACGACAACGAGCAGGAGCATGAGGGACACCTCGACGAACCATTGACTATCGGTCGTGAGTGAGCTTGCCCATGCTCAGTGACAGTCATATGACAGCCGGAGGTTCGTTCCGAGACGTGGGGCGGGCGGCGTGAGCTCGTGCCGAGCCGGCGTTACCTGCGCTTGGGCCTAACCCGTGACGAGTCGGCCCAGAATCGCTGGGCGCACCACAGCAGGAAAAGCGCGGGGACCTCTGCGATCGCAACGGCCGCAACGACGAGGAGCGCCGGCGGACCGGTGGAACTATCCATGTACGCCACGGAGATCCCAGCAGTCATTCCCAGAGGGCCGAACACGCCCGTGACGATGGCCGAAACAGCTACTGCTGCGGCGACCAGCCGAACCCACAGGCGTGCCTTCGGCACCCCCGTATCTCGGATCTCCGGCCCGCTGCCCATTGGCACTCCGTTCTGTCGCCCGGCCTCGACCCGATTCTCCCTCCGCGTCTCCTGGGGCGCTATCAGGCGGGCGACACATCGACAGCCGGGTTGATGCCCGACTTTTCGCTTGCAGTCGAATTCTCAATCCCGGTTACGGCGCGGGCGGCGGTGTCAGGAAGTAGCCGGTCAGGTCGAAGATGAAGTGCGTCTTCGTGCCCGTCGAGCCGACGAAGACCGCCTGGAACGTGACCCCATTGATGCCCATCAGCAGGCCGTTGGCCCGATTCTCGGCCTTGGGGAAATTGACCGTGGACGTGGGCGGCGGGACGACGGCGATCGTCCGAGCCACGGTCACGTAGCCCTGGCTGGTCGAACCTGTGGCGGTGACGTTGCCCGAGACCGCCACCGCTCCGATCGGAACGTTCCCGGCGAGGGTGAACGTCTGGATCGTGCGCGTGGCGAGGATCTTCGAGGCGCCCGAAGTGCCGCCCAGGCCGGTACGCGTGTCGACATCCCGTACGGGGCTGATCGGGACGTATGCCGCGCCGCCCGGACCGTAATAGCCGGTGACGTCGAAGACGAGGTGGGACTGCGAGCCGGCGGGCGCGATGTAGACGGCCTGGAGGGTTCCGCCTGCGCCGAGCTGAACGGTGACGTTGTTGGCCCGGTTGTCGCCCCTGGGGAAGTTGATGGTCGAGAAGGCGGGCCTGGAGGTCACCGTGGGTCCGAGGGCAAAGTAGCCGCCCGCAGTCTGACCCGTGACCGTCAGGTTGCCCGTGACCGCGACGGCTCCCGCGGGCACGCTCGATCCGGCGTTGAAGGTTCGAGGCGTCCCGGCAGTGAACTTGCCGGCCAGGCTGCTGCCCGGATCGCGCGTATCGATCGCCCGGTAGGTGGGTAGCGGATGGAACCCGGCGCTGCCGAACCCCGCCACGAAGTAGCCCGTCACGTCGAAGATGAAGTGGCTGTAGTCACTCGATGAGCCGCCTACGAAAACGGCGGCGAGCTTGCCGGTACTCGAGAGGGCCACGGTCACTCCGTTGGCCAGATTGTCGCGCCTGGGGAAATTGATCGTCGAGAAGCTCGGGGTCGCGGCCACGGTCGGGCCGAGGGTCACATAGCCTCCGGCGCTGGAGGCGGTCACGGTCACGTTGCCCGTCACGGCGATGGCGCCGGCCGGAATGGGGGCCACTCCGGCGACGGTCCAACTCTGAGGCTTGTGCGAGACCAGCCTGGTCATGTGGCTGGGAGTTGCCGGATCGCGCGTGTCGACGAGTCGCGTCGGGGACACGGGCACGTACGTGCCGGCCCCGACGACCGTGAGCGAGCCGGCGTCACGCAGATCCAGGTCGCCGCCGCCCCCCGCCGGCTCGATCGAGACGGCGATCTTGTACGCGCCCGCCGCGGTGGCCGTGGCCGTCCAGCCGTCGGTCAGGTTCTTCGCGACCCCGGCCGTCAGGGCGACGTTGTCGTGGCTCCAGTGAGTCACCTGGCTGCCGCTCGGGCCGATGAGCCGGACGTCCACCAGCACCGTCGTCGTGGTCTGGGCAGTCACCGCGGTCTGGATCGACGTGGACGTGCCCACCATGACCACCTGCGGGTTCGCCGTCGCGGACGAGTTGTAGGTGAGTCCGGGTAGCGAGAGCGCGCCGGCCGTGTAGTAGGCGTTGACCTGGTGCTTGAAATAGCCGCCGTCGTCGTCGGCGCTGTAGGAGAGCGTGGTGTTGCCGTTGATCGCAGCCGGGTTCGTGACGCCGTCACCCATCGCATCGGCCGCGGCGGTGCATCCGTCCGCGCCTCCGCCGAAGAACACGGCGATGACCCCTGAATCGAGCAGCGCGGTCTGGTGGGCGGACACGCCGTCGCCGAACCACCACTCGACGTGGTTGTCCTGGTAGTGGCCCCAGGTGTTGTTCATGGCCCGCATCTTCGTGTTGCCGACGGGGGTCTGCCACAGCATCATCCGCAGCCCCACGCCCCGTACGAAGACGCTGTTCCACTCGTTGAAGCGGTCGTAGTCGGCGCTGTCCCACCAGGCTCCCGAGTTGCCGTAGATGATCTGGTAGAAGGCGGCGTCGCGGTCGGTCGGGTCGGTGGAGACGAGGTCGAACGCGGCGCCGGTCGACTGCTCGAACGCGACCGAGCGGGCGGCCAGCGTGTCGATCTCGGACAGCGAGAGGTTCTGGGCGATCGGGTCGTTGTACGTTCCCCAGTGCGACAGCTCGTAGCTGAGCAGGACGTTGGGCGCGTACTTGTCGCGCATGTGCACCCAGGCCCGGGCGAAGCCGGCGACGTTGTTGGCGTAGGCGGCTACGTCGGCGTCCGTGCTGCTGGCGACCGAGACCTGCACCGCCGTGGCGTCGTCCGCATGGCCGGCGTCGATCGAGGCCTGCTGGAAATAGCCCCACAGGTCCGGCTCGACGTCCACGACCATCGTTTCGCTGTAGGCGCCCAGGTGCTGGAACAGCAGCCGGACGTCGGCCCAATACGACTTCATAGTGGACGTGTTCTTCGCGTTGGCGAGATCCGCCGCCTTCTCGCCCAGGACGCCGTAGTTGGGTTTGGACTGGAGCAGCATGTAGTAAATGAAGACGGGGGTCATGCCGGCGGCTATCGAATCGTCGGCGTAGTAGTCGACGTACTTCCCGTTGTCGTTCCAGGTAGCCCACCCGGAGCCGGTGTTCACTCCGCCGGCCAGATACAGGTAGCGGAACTTCATGCCCGGCACGGTCGAGTGCAGGCTGGCCGCGCCGTTGGGGTTGTCCGTGAGCCCAATTTCGAGCTTCTTGGACGGCCAGGCGGCCGGGATATCGGGCAGCGAAACGGCGGCCGAAGCGGCGGCGGTCGGCGCGGCGGCGGCCGCAGCGGGCGTTTCGACGACCGAGGGCGGGCGCGCGGAGGCGGCCTCAGCCGGGTTGCCTGTCTCGGCCGGGGCGGTCGACCGGGTGGGCAATTCGGCCTGCGCCGTGGTTGGACCAAGCGTCAGGCACAACAGCACGGCCAGCAAGGCAAGCGCGCTTCGGCGGATGGCGGTCATGGCATCTCCCCCTGGTGGCGGGGCTCCTCCGGCGTCCGGTGAGCGAACGCCCGGCTCGCTCCGAAACTAGCCTATGCCGGCCTCATCGCCAACCCCGACGAATTGACTAGACCGCCGAAGGCTCCGTGTCGACGATCCGCCCGCTCGATGACGACCCGGCGGCTTAGCGTCCCACCAGGATCCGGACTCCGAAAGGCGCGAGCTCGATCTCCAGAACGCCTGAGGTCGAGCTCATGCTCGAGCCGTCGAGCGCGTCCGTCCAGGCGCCTTCGGCCGGAGCGGGGAAGCGGACCCGAGCCGGCCGATCGGCCGCGTTGAGGACGACGATGACCCGCTGGCCGCCGCCGTCGCGCTCGAACGCCAGCTGTTCGTGCTCGACGAGCAGCTGCCGGTAGTCGCCCCGGCGGAGTGCCGGTAGCTCCGCGCGGATTCGAGCCAGGCGGGCGATCCAGCCGGCCAGCCCGGGCTCGATCCCCAGCCCGGGTGCCGTCGAGAGATCGAGCGCCGGCCGGACGGGCGAGTCGTCGCCGGGCACGCGTTTGCCTTCGATGGCCCATTCGCTGCCGTAGTAGATCGACGGCAGGCCGGGCATCGTGAACAGCAGGGCATACAACGGGTACAGGTGCTCGCGGCGCGCGAGGCGGCCGGCGATGCGGTCCTGGTCATGGTTGTCGACGAAGTTGTAGAGCGGCAGCCCGCGATAGACCCCCGCCGGTCCGAACTGGCGGTTCAGGGCGTAGGCGATCTCGAAGTAGTTGCGATCCACCAGGCTCGAGTACAGGCCCTTGAAGCACTCGTAGTTGGTCGTCGAATCCAGCGTCTCGGGGTTGGCCCAGCGCCGGTAGTCGCCGTGGACGATCTCGCCGACCAGGAAGAAGTCCGGCCTCCTGGTCCGGCAGAAGGCCGCCAGGTCTCGCTGGAAGCCGAGGTCGAGGACGTCGGCGGCGTCGAGGCGCAGGCCGTCGATGCCCAGCTCGTCGATCCACATCGCCACGGCGCCGAAGAGATGCTCGCGCACGGCCGGGTTCGAAAGGTTCAGCTTCACCAGGTCGTAATGGCCGGCCCAGCCCTCGTAGGCGAACGGGTCGCCGAGGGGGCTGCGGGCGTCGAAGCGCAGGCCGGCGAACCAATCTCGGTACGGTGAGCGCTCGCCGTTTGCGAGCACGTCGCGGAAGGCCCAGAAGTCGCGGCCGACATGGTGGAAGACGCCGTCGAGGATGGTTCGGATGCCGCGCGCGTGGGCGTGGGCAACGAGGTCGCGGAGCGTGTCTCTGGTCCCCAGGCGGCGATCGACGGTGTAGTAGTCCGCCGTGTCGTAGCCGTGGGCCGTGGATTCGAAGACCGGGCCGAGATAGAGCGCGTTGACGCCGAGAGCCTGGAGGTGGCCGAGCCAGTCGTGCAACTGCTCGAGACGCGGTTCGGGCGCGGCGGCGAAGTCGTTTCGGGCCGGCGCACCGCACAGGCCCAATGGGTAGACGTGGTAGAAGAACGCGTCTTCGGCCCAGTGGTTCAAGTCGATCTCCTGCGTAGCGGCCGGTGTACCGATCGGTACATTCGGCGGGCAAGGTGAAGGGGCGCGGCCGTCTATCGGCTACGAGTAGATGCCGTGCTGGAACTGGTGGAGGGCCTGGTAGACGACCTTGTCGTCCAGGGCGGCGCGGCCGTTGAGGGCCAGGCCGACATAGGTGTTGATCATGCCCAGGAACGTCGCCGCGTAGGCCTTTTCGCGGCCCCGCATGTTGCCGTGGTCCGGCACCGCGGCCAGGAACAGCCGCTCCAGGGTCTGGTGCTGGCCCAGATCGCTCTCTCGGACGGCCTGGTTCTCGTCACTCCCCGGCGGCGCGAACCAGAAGCCGAGCAGCATCCGGTAGAAGGCGGCGTTTCGGCCGGCAAAGTCGAAGTAGCAGCGGATGACCTTCTCGAGGGTGAGCGTCAGGTCGTGGTGGTAGTCGGCTGCCTGCTGAAGGTTGGCTCGCAGCTCGGCTGCGCGCTCCTCGAGCAGCGCGTCCAGCAGGCCGTGCTTGCTGCCGAAGTAGTGGTATAGCGTCGGCTTGGTGATGCCAGCAGCTGCCACGATCTCCTGCACGCCCACGGCGTCGTAGCCGCGCTCACTCCACAGGTCCAGGGCCTTCGCGAGGATGATCGAGCGGTTGTCCATGGCCGCCAGTATACCGGGCGGTATAGAAAGCTGCCAGGAGCGAACCTGCTTTGAGCTCGGGCCTCTCAGAATCCGAGTGCTGTCAGGATCCTGTGCATGCGGCGGGCGGCTCGGCCGCGGTGGGAGATGCGGTTCTTGGCCTCGGCGGTCCAGAGGCCGAGAGTTCGGCCGCCGACCGGCTCGGCGCAGGGTTCGAAGATGGGGTCGTAGCCGAAGCCGCCGTCACCTTTGGGCGCCACCGCGATGCGGCCCTCCAGGGTCCCTCGCGCAAAGTGCACCGGCATGCCCCCGCGCCGCCCCGTGGCTTCGGGGAGTGCCAGGGCCAGCGCGCAGCGGTAGCGCGCCGTCCGCAGCTCAGGCGCCACCCCGGCCATCTCGCGGAGCATCTTGTCGTTGTTCTGTTCGTCCGTCGCGGACTCGCCGGCGTAACGCCGCGTCCGAACGCCTGGCCCACCGCCGAGCGCATCCACCTCGATGCCGGAGTCATCGGCCAGAGTCGGCATCCCCGAGAGCCGGGCGAAGAAGCGGGCCTTCTTGGCTGCGTTCGCTTCGAACGTCTCGCCGTCCTCGATGGCGTCGCCGGGGATGTCCGCGTCGTCCAGGCTCACCAGTTGTGTGCGCAGCGGGCCGAGCAACTCCCGCAGCTCGCGCAGCTTGTGACTGGAGCGAGTGGCGACGAGTATTCGCGAGCGATCTTGGATTGGGCGAGGGCGCTCGCCCAATCCAGTTCCGCCGGTACCGGCCACCGGGCCGCTAGCGCTTGACCGAGGCGACCGCCTCGGCCTGGGCCTCGAAAAGCCGCTTGAGCCCGCCCGACGCGAGATCGAGCATGCGGTCAACGTCGGCCCGGTCGAACGGCTTGCCTTCGGCCGTGCCCTGCAGCTCGACGTAGCGACCGGCGTCCGTGCCAACGACGTTGAAGTCGACCTCGGCCTTGGAGTCCTCGCCGTAGTTCAGATCCAGGCAGGTGACGCCGTTCACTATGCCGACGCTGACAGCCGCCACCTTGCCGACCAGGCAGCGCTCCATCCCGAAAGTCGTCAGGGCCGCCGCCAGGGCCACCCAGCCGCCGGTGATCGAGGCCGTGCGAGTCCCGCCGTCGGCGTTGATGACGTCGCAGTCCACGGTGATAGTGCGTTCGCCGAGCCTGGCCATGTCTACCACGCCCCGCAGCGACCGGCCGATGAGGCGCTGGATCTCGTACGTCCGCCCGCCGACCTGGCCCTTGGACACCTCGCGCTGGTTCCGCTCGCTGGTGGCCCGCGGCAGCATCGAATACTCGGCCGTGACCCAGCCGGTGCCCTTGCCGCGCAGATGCGGTGGAACGCGGTCTTCGATGGAGGCGGCGCAGATCACCTCCGTGCCCCCGACCTTGATCAGGCACGAGCCCTCGGCCCATTTCTGCACGCCGAGCGTGATCGTCAGCGGCCGCAGATCGACGGGCAGCCGGCCGTCGGACCGGCCGATGGGCTGGGCGCCGATGGTCATGATTTGATCTCCTGAACGGTCGAGTTTGGTTTGACGGCGGCTGCCTTCTCCTCGGCCTTGGCAGCATCCCACAGCTGGTCCAGCTCAGCCAGCCCCATGTCACGCAAGTTCACACTTCTCTCGCGGGCCATGCGTTCGACGCGGCGGAAGCGCGATCGGAACTTGTCGGCCGCGGCACGCAGGGCGTCTTCCGCGTCCACGCCGTGGCGGCGGGCCAGGTTGGTCACGACGAGAAGCAGGTCGCCGATCTCCTCGTGCCGCTCCTCGGGCGTCGTGGCTGCCTCCACCTCCGCCAGCTCCTCCTGGATCTTGTCCAGGACGCCGACGATGTCCGGCCAGTCGTAGCCGAGGTGGGCCGCTCGCTCCTGCATCTCCTGGGCGGCGGCGAGCGCCGGCATGGAGCGGGCAATGCCGTCAAGGGCGCTCTTGATCTCGGCGGGAGGCGCCTGGCCGGCATCCGACTCAAGCCCGGCGGCTCCGGCCTGCGCAGCGGCGGCTTCGCGTTCGGCCTTCTTGATCTGCTCCCACTGGCGGTTGACGTCGCCGGCGGTCCTGGCGCTGGCGTCGCCAAAGACGTGGGGATGGCGGCGCACGATCTTCGACCCGATGGCCGCCTGGACGTCCGCCATGTCGAAGACGCCGGCCTCGGCCGCCAGCTGGGCGTGCAGGACGATCTGGAGCAACAGATCGCCCAGCTCTCCGGCCAGCTCCGGCGTGGCCTCGTCCCCGAGCGCGTCGTAGACCTCGTACGCCTCTTCGAGCAGGTGCTTCTTGAGCGTGACGTGGGTTTGCTCGCGGTCCCACGGGCAGCCGTCCGGGCGGCGCAACCGATCGGCCAGCCACGGCAGAGACCACGGGCTGGCCGTGGCTGCCTGAAGCGAAACGGGTGCCAGGTAGAGCGCACCGGAAAACGCGGTTTGGGGTAGCTCGGCCAGAGTGACGTCCTCGGCCACGCCGAGCCGACCCACCGCGTGATCGCCCGGGTACAGCCGCGCCAGCACCGCCGCGGGGCCGGTGTCGGCGGGAGCGTGGCGACCGGGCAGGGGAGTGGTTCGTTCCGCGGCCGGAACCTTGAGGACGGCCGCGGGCACGATCAGCAGCGGCCGCGACGGTTCGACCGGAAATCCCGCCAGGCTATCGACGGGCACCACTTGCAGCCCCGCCGAGGGGTCGAGTCCCCAGCGGACCCGGGCCTCGGCGATGAGGGCGTCAAGCACTTGTCCGACGGGCTCCTACGGCGTGGACGTGGGTGTTATTGCCGTGAGGCCGGTGTAGTCGGTCCAGATGTTAGTCTCGCCGCGCAGGTCGCTGAGCCACGTCTGAAAGACCTTGCTCTTGAGCGTCAGCTGCTGCGCTGCGTCCGGCGTACGCGTTTCGTCGGCGAGGACCTTGTAGATGTGCCAGCCATCCGTGTCCTGAACGACCCTGGTGACGCCGCCTACGGGCGCCTGCCAGATCGCGTCCTGGAGATCCGTCGAAAGCTGGTACTTGAACACCCAGCCCATGTCCGCGCCGGAAGTCGCGTCTACGGCCTCGGAGTACTGCCGGGCGACGGCCGCGAAATCGGTGCCTGTGCCGAGCGCCAGCTGAACGTCGGCGATGCGGGCCTCCGGCGATTGGCGCAGGCCCTGGAAATTGACGACGACCCAGCCCATGCTCGGTTCGAGGACCGGCTCCTGGATACCGAGCTGCGTACTCGGGTTGAAGATGACGATCGGCACCGCGATCATGCCCAGACCCTGCTGCTGAGTGGCGTCGCCTTCGTAGACCCCTTCCGTGAGCCACGGCAGCTGGCCGGCGATACTGGCCAGGTATTGGTCGTCGTTGACTTTGGTGTCCAGGGCCATCTTGGTGATCTGGGAGGGGTCCTTCTTGAGCGTCTCGTAGGCAGCCTGGGCGCGGTCCTTGGCCTCGGTCCAGGCCGGATCGGCCTGACTCACGTTGGCCGCGCCGTTGACGTCGTGATTGGGGGCGAAGACGACGAACTGGGCGCGGGCCTCGTTGCCGGCGCCGGCCTGGCTGTACGGGTTGGCCGCGATCAGGATGTCCTCGACGTGGCGGGCGTCCGACGCGCCGCTCACGTACTGACCTTCGACCTGCGCCTGGATCTTGGCCTTGAGGGCTTCGTCGGTCGCCATACGGCGGTACTCGTCACCGTTGCCCGAGTTGTTGATGGCATCTTTCCAACCGGTGTCCGGATAGGCCGGCAGGATCGCGCTGACGGTCGCGACGCGCAGGATGCCGTCCTGCCCCCTCATGATCGGGGTGATGTCGTCCACGTTCTTCAGGCTGAAGATGGCGTCGACGAGGTCTGGGTCCAGGTTCAGCGACTCTCTGGAATTCATGCCCATGTCGCCGCTGGAGCTGACCACCGGGTTGGCGGTCTGGCTTTCCTTGAATACGTCGTCCCACTTCTTTCCGCCCTTGACCTCGTCCACGTAACTCTGCTCGAGGGCCTGGGCCGTCGCGACGTCCGCGGCGCTGGCGACGGCGCCGGGTGGCGTGATCGCCGGCTCCACCGCTATGACCTTGACGTGCCGGAACTCAGGCAGCGTGCCGTCCTTGACGATCTGGGCGTCGACGTCCGCTTCCGAAACGGAAATGCCGTGCTTGGAGGCGTAGTCTCGGAGCATCTGAGCGTCCGTGAGATCGCTCATGGCATCCGAGTAGGCCGTGGATGAATCGGTCGAAATGGTGCTGGTCAGTTGCTGCTCATCCACCGTGGTGATCTTGCCCTGGTTGCGCAGCGTGTCGTAGTCGGCCAGTTCGCGGTTCGCTACGGCGATCCTGGCTTCGGCCCTGGCCCGCACCGCGTCCTTGCTGATAGCAACGCCGTCGACCGAGGCGATCGGGGCCCCATGGTCCGAGTACCAGTTCGCCCCGAGGACCCCGACCAGCAGCGCCACGGCCGCGATGGCGGCCAATCCGAAGGCGATGTTGAGGAAGAGAGAGTGGCGGCTGTCGGTGCGGCGGGCACGTCGTCGCGTGGGCTTCGTGGAAGGCGGCCGAAAGGTCATCTAAGCGTCCTGGTGCAGGGTGGTTCCCGGCATGGGCACACCGGGATGACGAGGCCGTATGCTACCGCATTCCGAAGCAAAGCCGACGGAATACGCGCGAGCCTTTCGGCCCCAGAAAGTATGGCGACTTCCGGGAAATCGGTCCTGAAAGCCCCGTCGGGGGCCGGGAGCGGTCCCGTGCCGTGGTTGCCGGTGCCCTACGGGGCGGCTTTGTCGCCCGCCGCAGGCCTTTTCGGGGGCCCGGACTTGCCCTTGCCCGGCTTCGCCAGCCGCCCGACCACGCGGTGGTAGGCCTCCGCCTGGCGGGCCCAACTCAGCTCCTCGACCCTGTGCGCGGTCCGCTCCACGCGAGCCGCGCGGTCGGCCGGGTCGTCGACGAGATGCAGAATCGCGTCGGCCAGCGAGGTCGGATCGCCGGGTTCGTACATCGACAGCGTTCCCTCGCCGAAGTACAGCTCCACCGTGGGCAGGCGCGTCGCGGCGACCGGCTTGCGCATCGCGCCGTACTCGAGCACCTTGGTGGAGAGGCTGACCTCGGAGTAGGAGTCGAGCTTGGTCGCGGCCACTCCCACGTCTGCCTCTGCCACTGCCGCGGCCACGGTGTCGATGGGAATACGGCCGGGCATCTCCAGGCCGTCGGAGACGCCCAGTTCCTCGGCCAGGGAGCGGAGTGAGGTTTCGGCGTCGCCGCGGCCGTAGAAGGTGGCCGCGACCTTGAGCGAAGGGCGCCGGCTCCGCAGCTCGGCCATCGCTCGCAGCACCACGTCCAGTTCGTAGGTCGGGGTGATCGCCCCGGCATACACCAGCCGCAGCGTGCCATCCTCCATGAACGTGCGCTCCGGATGGGCCGCGGGGTCGAAGAGGCGCAGGTCCGGGCTGTTCATCACCACCGTCAGCCGGTTAGGGTCGGCGCCGCGCTTGCGCAGGCGCTCGGCGAGGGGCTCGTTGACGGTCAACAGCTCGTTGGCCAGGGCGATGGACATGCGCTCCTGGAGCAGCAGCAACTTATAGGTGATCGGACTGGCCGCCTTGGGGAACCGGCCGCGGAAGAACTCCGGCATGGCCTCGTGAAGGTCCAGCAGTACGGGCACCCGAACCAGCTTGAGCGGCAGCGCGGCCAAGACCAGGTAGTCCGGCAGGGTGTGGACCTGGACCATGCCGTAGTGGCGGCGGCGATGAGCGGCCGCGGCGGCAAACATGGACCGGACCAGGAAGACGCCGTATTCGAAGAGGTAGGTCGGCAGCCCCGCCCCCTGGTGACGGCGAACGGGCAGGCGGCGCAGGTTCACACCTTCGATGACGTCCGTTTTGGCGTCGCCGGGGTGCTGGAGGCCGAAGACGTCCACCGCGTAGCCGGCGGCCACCAGCGACTCGGCTTCGCGCCGAACGCGCGGGTCCTCTTCGTAGTAGGCGTGCACGATCATGCAAATCGGCCGGCGGCGCGCGGTCATGCTTTCGCCCGGCTCGTTGCGACGGCCTCCGCCAGGACGGCGCAGATGCGCTCGGCTGCGCCTGCTCCGGCCAGCCGAAGGTTCGCGGCCCGTTCGATCGCCCGACCCTCGGATTCGGGCTGCGGCGCTCGGGCTTCGATCTCTCGGGCCGCCTTCGACCGATCGAGCCCGACAAGAATGGCCGAACTGCCCGGCCCGCCCACTGTCTCGACCCACTCGGTCGTATCCCGCAGCACCAGGCACGGCACGCCCAACCAGGCCGCCTCGCGCTGGATGCCGCCCGAATCGGTCAGTACGGCCGCGGCGTGAAGCTGCAAGGTCAGCGAGGTCCGGTAGCCCTGCGGCGCGACGACAACCACGTTCGGCGGCAATGAGACCCCCGCGGCCTCGAGCGCGGCGGCGGTCCCGGGATGAAGCGCCAGCACCACCGGACGGTCCGAGCGAGCCAGATCGCCCAGCAGGGCGGACCAGGCCGCGATCGCCGCCGGGTGGCGGTTCTCGGCCCGGTGGACCGTGGCGAACAGGTAGCGGCCCGGCGCGAGCGACAGGCCCAGGCGCGCGGCCACGGCCGAGAGCGCGCTCGGGTCGCGAACCTCGGCCGAGACTCGGGCGGCCAGGTCCAGCATCAGGTCGCCCACCTCGAAGACGCCGGAGGTGACGCCCTCATCGGCGAGGTTGCGGACGGCGGCCGGCGTGGGCGCGAACAGCCAGGTCGCGAGATGGTCCGCCACGACGCGGTTCAACTCCTCGGGCATCGCCCGGTCGAAGCTGCGCAGGCCGGCCTCCACGTGTGCCACCGGAATACCGAGCTTGGCCGCGGCGAGCGAACCGGCCAGGGTGGAGTTGGTGTCGCCGTAGACCAGGACCGCGTCCGGGCGGGCCTCGGCCAGGAGGGGCTCGAGGGCGATCAGCATCCGGCCGGTTTGGTCGCCGTGGCCGCCGCCGCCGATCCCGAGGGCATGGTCCGGGCGGATCAGACCCAGCTCGTCGAAGAAGTTGCCAGCCATGGCGTCATCGTAGTGCTGGCCCGTGTCGACGAAGATCTCCTCGTGGTCCAGGCGCAGGATCGGCTGCAAAGCCGCCGCTTTGATCAGCTGCGGCCGCGTCCCGACGACGGCGACGATTCGCATACCCGCAGGTTAGCGCGGCGGGCCGGGCCGGCGCCGGGTGGCCGCCTGCACGCCGATGCCGAAATACCGCAGTCGGGCCGGAAGGTCTATCTCGCGCAGGCTGTTGCGGCCGTCGAACAGCACTTCGAGCTGAGGGTAGAGCGAGAAGTCGAGCGACCGCCACAGCTTGTCGGCGGTCTGGGTCACGATCGCCCTGAACGGAGCGGCGTCGCCCCAGCGATACGGTCTGGCGCAGGCTCGCTCGATCTCGTCATCCGAGAGGAGCGGGTCGTAGGCCCAGACTTCGGCGCCGTGGAAGCCGAGTCGGTCGATCAGCGGCAGCGCCCGCGAGTAGGCCAGCTCCTTGACGTTCTCGCGGTAGGTGAGACCCAGGACAAGGATCGGGATGTCGTCCAGGCCGCCCAGCTGCGTCTCGACCGTCTTGACGACGCCGCCGAGCACGCCGTCGTTGGTCCGGCGGGCATTGGCCACGACCTCCAGGTCCGGGGCGCGGGACAGCAGCAAGTGCGGGTAGACGGGGATGCAGTGGCCGCCGACGCCGATGCCCGGCTGGTGGATGTGCGAGTACGGCTGGCTGTTGGCGCCGGCGATGACCTCCTGGACATCGACGCCGATGCGGTCGGCGACCCGGGCGAACTCGTTGGCCAGGGCGATGTTGACGTCGCGGTAGGTGGTGTCGGCGAGCTTGCTGAACTCGGCCGCCTCGGCGCCGCTCATGGCCACGATCTCGGCGTCCAGCACCGAATCGTAGAATTCGGCCGCGCGGCGAGTGGACTCGGGCCCGACGCCGCCGACGAGCTTGGGATACGTGGCCAGGTTCGCGAACACGGCGCCCGAGTAGAGGCGCTCCGGGGAGAAGGCCACGAACAGGTTTTCGTCCGCCCGCAAGCCCGCGTCGGCGTCCTCGAGCCGCGGCAGGAAGCGGCCGCGCGTGTCGCCCACCGGCAGCGTGGTTTCGAAGATGACCGTCAGCCCGGCGTGGACCCCGCCCAGGATCGAGCCCACGGCCGAGTCCATGTAGCGGTAGTCCGGCCGATGGGCGTCGTCGAGCATGACCGGAACGATCAGGACCGCGACGTCCGCTGCTTCGACCGCGGCCGCGGCGTCGCGAGTAGCGCGCAGCCGCCCGGCGGCGTGCACCTCCGCCACTCCCTCGGCCAGGCCGGGTTCCTCGGTGACGTGGGATTTGCCGGCGTTGATGGCCGCCACGACCTTCGGGTTCACGTCGACGGCGGTCACCGACCAGCCGTGCCGGGCGAACTGGACGGCCAGCGGCAGGCCCATCTTGCCCGCGCCAACGACAACGGCCTTGCCCACCGTTCCGGGTTCTCCCATCCAGGGCGTGGCCACTCGCCACTCGCCGTGGGTGCAGGGATTGACCTGGGGAGCGAAGGCCCCGCCCAGGAAGCTGGGAACCCGCGACGGGGTCGAAACGATGGTCATTTCGCGTTCAACCTCGACGGCAGATCCGAAAGGTCGATTGGGCGGCGCTCGGCGGCCGCGGTTATCAGGGCGTTGGCGATGGCCACGGCCCACAGGCCGTCCTCGCCCGATACGTAGGGGCTGCCGCCGTTGCGAATGACTCGCACGAACTCGTCGAGCTGGGCTCGCAACGGCTCCACGCTCACAACCGGAATCTCGGCCACGTCGCCGGTGAACGTGGTCGCGTAGCCGGCGATCAGCAGAGGACGGTTTATGTCGGCCCGAGTGAAGGTGAGCTTCTGGGTCAGGTAATCGAGCTCGAACATGCCTTCTTCGCCGACCGCGGTCAGGCTGCGGCGCTTGGCCGGGGTCAGCCAGTTGACGTCGAGGAAGCCCGTGGCGCCCGAGGGGAAGTGCATCAGCCCGAAGGTCAAGTCTTCGTGCGTGCCGTGGATGCGCTGGGCGGTCTCGGCGTAGACGCGGACCGGCCGCTCTCCGGCGATCCACGACAGCATGTCGACGTCGTGGGTGCCCAGGTCCACCGTCACGCCCACATCGCGGATACGGGCGGGGAACGGGCCGGCACGCCGGCTCGTGATGGCGTAGATCGTAGATAGCCAGCCGGCCCTCAGCAGCCGCCCCATCTCGAGAACGGCGGGGTTGTAGCGCTCGACGTGGCCGACCTGGATCGGGACGTTGTGGCGCCTGCCGGCCGCGACGATGATCAAGGCGTCGTCCACGGTTGCCGCCAGGGGCTTCTCGATAAGGACCGGAATGCCCTTCTCGATCGCCGCCGCGGCCAGGGCCGGGTGGTTCGTGGTCGGCGCGGCGATGACCAGGCCGTCCAGCCCGGCGTTCCGGATCATTTCGAGCGCGTCCGCGAAGCCCGCGGCCGCCTCGACGGCGGCCGTCTCGACGGCGGTCGCCTCGACGGCGGCCTGAAGGGCTTCGGGCGACGGGTCGGCGATGGCCGCCAGAATGGTGTCGGGGTGGTTCGAGATCACACGCAAGTGGTTGCGGCCCATCGAGCCGAGGCCGGCGAGTCCCAGGCGCAGCGGTGCGCTCACTGGCGCTGCTCGCCCGCCAGCTCGACGTTGCGCTCGACCGCGGCCCGGAATGCCTCGATGACCTGGCCCTGCTCGCCTTCCGTGAGGCCTGGGAACATCGGCAGCGACATCGTCGACGCTGCCGTGGCGTCGGTGACCGGCAGGCTGGCGTCGACCCCCAGTTCGAGGACATAGGGCGCCTTGTGGCAGGGGATCGGGTAGTAGATGCCGCAGATGACCCCGGCTGCTTTCATGTCGGCGACGATCTGGTCGCGGCGGGGGCCGACGGTAAGCGCGTACTGGTGGTAGACGTGCGTCCGGCCGGCCGGGCAAACCGGCAGCTGGACGGGCAGGCCGGTCAGGGCCTCGTCATAGCGACGGGCAATGGCCCGGCGGCGTTCCGCGTTCCGTTCGAGCTTGTCCAGCTGGACCAGGCCGATAGCCGCGGCGATGTCCGTCATGCGGAAGTTGTAGCCAAGGATCTCGTGGTGATAACGCTGCCGCATGCCCTGGTTGCGGTACAGCGAGATCCAGTCGGCCACCTGGTCGTCGTTGGTAGTCACGAAGCCACCTTCCGCGGTGGTCATGTTCTTGGTGGCGTAGAGGCTGAACGCGGCGTAGCCGAAGCTGCCGGCTTTGCGGCCGCGGTACAGGGCGCCGTGAGCCTGGCAGGCGTCCTCGACCACGAGCAGGCCGTGACGGTCGGCGATGGCCTGGATCGCGTCCATGTCGGCTACGACTCCGAAGAGGCTGACCGGGCAGATGGCGCGAGTGCGGGGTGTGATCGCCGCCTCGATCCGGCCGGCGTCCATCAGGTACGTGTCCGGCTCGATGTCCACGAAGACGGGCGAGGCGCCGGTGTAGAGGATGGAGCTGACGGTGGCATTGAAGGTGTGGGAGACCGTGATGACCTCGTCGCCGGGGCCCAGGCCCAGGCCGGCAAAGATCGACATCAGCGCTACTGTGCCGTTGGACATCGCGAGTGCGTGCTTGACGCCGCAGAAGGCGGCCCAGCGCTCCTCGAGCTCGGCGACCTTCTTCCCCTGGGCGAGCATGCCGCTGTTGAGGACTTCCGTGACGGCGGAAATCTCCTCGGGACCGAGATCGGGGCGGGCGGGAGGGATCATGAATGGGCTCCTCGGTTCGAGGCCGGACGCTCCTCGAGCGTGCCGGTCTGGGTGAAGCTGTAGCTGCGCTCGCAACGGGGGCAGCGTAGAGGTGAGCCCGGATCGGGGCTGGCTCCCGCGACATGGTCGCCCTTCTCGACCAGCCGGCTGCCGCAGGCGCAGACCCAGCCGAGGCGCCGGGCCGGGTTGCCGGCGACAAGCGCATGGTCCGGGACGTCGCGAGTCACGACCGAACCGGCACCGACCGTGGCGAACCGGCCGACCTTCGTCCCGGCGACGACGACCGCGCCCGCGCCGATGGAGCAGCCGTCCTGCAGTTCGATCGGGCTGACGGTCCAATCGTCGCCTCTCGCCAGCTCTCCGGTAGGGGTGATGGCGCGCGGGAAGCGGTCGTTGGTGAGGATCGCGCCGGGCCCGATGAAGACGCCGTTGCCCACGCTGACGCCGTGATACACGAGAGCGCCGTTCTGGACCTTGACCCGATCACCGAGCTGGACGCCTTCGTCGATGAAGGCATCCCGGCCGACGACGCACTCCGCCCCGAGGCGGGCTCCCTTTCGCAGGACCGCCCTGTTCCAGACGGTTGTTCGAGGTCCGATGGAGACTCCGCCTTCGACGTCGACGGACGCATGAACCCTGGCGGTGGGGTCGATCACGAAGCGCTCCTGTGGCGGCGGGAGTATCGGCTGACGGGCCTGCCGGCAGTCCCCGCTCAGCGGCGATTGAGTATACCGGACGGCTCTGCTGCGGGCCGGAGCGGGACAGCGAGGGAGCCGGTTCGGGCGGAGCGAGGCGCGCGAAACGGGCCAGTCCAGGCACTGAGCATGCCGGCCGGCAGGTCGGCGTGATCCGGCCAGCGGTGGGCCGGCCGGATTGCCTCAGCGGTAGTAGCCCAGGATGTCCATCACGATCTGCGTCGTGGAGCCCGACGCGCCCGCGAACGTGACCCCGAAATCGCCGCCCGGCCCCAGCATGCAGACAAAGCCATTGGCCCGGTTGTCGCCGCGCGGGAAGTTGAGGGTGGACGTGGACGTGACGCGAGCGGGTCCCACGGCCAGCCAGCCGTACGATGTCTGGGCCGTAACGGTCAGATTGCCCACGGCAGCGATGGCCAGGGGCTTCACCGAGACGTTGTTGGCCACGGCGAATGTCGCGGTGCCGTTCGTGCGAAGCGGGCCCTTGTAGCCGAGGGCGACCCGGCTGTCCACCAGCCGGCCCGGGTCCAATGGGACGAACGTGGCGCCCGAGAGTCCCGGTACGAAGTAGCCGGTCACATCGAAGACGAAGTGGGTCGAGGTGCGTGCGGCGCCCACGTAGACGGCACTGAGCTTCCCTCCAGAGAGCGGCACGGTCACGTTGTTGGCGCGAATGTCGCCCCGGGGGAAGTTGATCGTGGACGAGCCCGGTACGACGCCGGCGACCAGGTTGGGATCGACCGAGACGTAGCCGCCGCCGGTAGTCGCGGTCACCGTGGCGTTGCCGGTCACGGCGACGGCGTTGCTGGGCACGCCTGCCAGGCCGGCGACGTTGAAGCTAGCCACCCTGCCTGCGGCGAGGGCGCCGTAAACCTGGCTGTTCTTCTCCCGCGTGTCGACGATCCGGGTCGGAGTTATCGGCACGAAGGTCGCGCCGCCAGCCCCTCGGACGAAGTAGCCGGTCAGGTCCAGGACCATGTGGACAGTGTCACGACTGCTCGAGGAGCGGTAGACCGCGCTGAGCTTGCCGTTCGGATCCAGGGCCATGGTGATGCCGTTGGCTCGGTCGTCGCCGGCGGGGAAGTTGATGGTCGACGTCGAGCCGGCCAATGACGAACCGACCCGGACGTATCCACCGGCGGTGGCCCGGGTGACGGTGAGGTTGCCGGTTATGGCGATCGCGTTGGCGGGAACGTGCGGGGCGACGCCGGCCACCCCGAAGGATGCGGCAACGCCGGACTTGAGGGCCCCAGCAATACCGAGGCCGACGCGGGAGTCCACGATCCGTTCAGGTGAGACCGCGTAATACGTGCCGGTGGGGGTCGTATCGACGTACACAGCCTCGTTGGACTTGACCGATTCTCCGAACGGAGCCGGGGATGGAGCGAAGAAGGTGTCGCTGCCCTTCACCCCCGTGATCTGGAGAATGTACTGACCGTCCGGGACCACGCTGCCGTTGGCCTTGCCGTCCCACGTAAATGACTGCGGCCCGGCGCTCTGGGCCCCGAGGGGAACGGTCGCAACCACGGAGCCATCCAGCCTGAGGATCGTCAGAGTGACCGTGTCGAGCGAGGTGATGTTGGTCCATGTCACGGGCAGGGTGTCGTGGATGCCGTCGCCGTCGGGCGAGATCAGCTTGCCCCGGTCGATGCCGGTCCCAGAGGGCTGCAGGCCGGTTTCGCCGGCGTGGTAGCCGGAGATGGCCGCGGACACAGCGGTGCTGTTGGGCGGGGTTATGGGCTGCGCATAGACAGAGGAGCCTTCGGTCACGGCCACCCAGAGGCCCGGGAACACCGGCGCAGTGGCGTTGACGGTCGAGAATGGGCCCGTCGTCTTGAACCAGGTGACGTTGTCGCTGGTCGTGACCGGGCCGTCCATGATCTGGAGCACGGTGCCCTTCGGGACCGTCGAGATGATGCTCGAGCTCGTCGACGGGCCGGAGCGTTCGTTGAGGGTACTGGTGGTGACCTTGATGAAGCCGCCGGCCGTGTACGTTGGAGAGCCCGCGTACACAGAGTCGACGTCCCAGGGACCGATGTTGCCCGCACCGTCGGTGGCCCTGACCCGGAACGAGTAGTTGTGGCCGGAGTTGCCCTCGAACTGGTCGCTCGTGGCCGTGGTGGCGGTCAGCCAGCTCTTGAACGGGCCGCCGTCGGTCGACACCTGGACGTCGTAGTTGGCGATGCCGTTCCAGTCGTCGTAGCCGGTCCAGCTGACCTCAAATCCTTCGCTGCTCTGCTTGTCTGCCAGTGGCTTGATGCCGGTCTTGGGTGGGGTCTGGTCGGTCAGGAACTTGTTGGCAATGAGGCTGGGGATCTCGGGGTGGCCGGCGTCGTAGCCGAGCGCCCAGATGCCCATTCCCCGCAGGCCCCAGTAGTTGATGGCGTCGTACTTGACGGCCAGAGACTGGGCGTCGTCGTAGTAGAGCTCGCGCCAGACCTTCGTGTTGGAGTTCGGGCAGTCGAGCTGGTATGTCGTCCAGGCCGAGTGCTCGACCGAATCGTAGTTGCGCCCGTTCGCGGCGGCCACGCTCGCTGCCTGGGCGAAGAAGACAGACGTAGCCGACAGGCAGGAACCCGATACGGTTGCCGCGTTGGGCGCGTTGGATACGGTCGTCCAGGCGATCCCGTACAGCGGCAAGCCCAGGATGATGTGGGAGACGGAGGTTCGGGCCTTCCAGAGGTTGATGACCTGGGTCAGGTCGTAGACCTTCATGGGGCTCGTCAGCGGATCGATGGAGCCCGCGATCGATGAACTGCCGGTGCGGAAGTCATAGCCCATGATGAAGACGGCATCGGCCGCGCCCGGCGCGGTCAAGCCTGCGATGTCGTAGTAGCCGGTGGAACCTGTACCGCAGAACGTCAGCTCCATGCCGGGCTGGATCTTGTCCAGTTCGGTCCGAAGGGTCTGGACGAAGATCCGGTATTGAGTCTGCATGGTTGAGGCGATTGGCTCGAAGTCCAGGTTGACGCCGTCAGCGCCGCGCTGGCTGACCGCGGCCGCGATCTGCTGGGCTGCGTTCAGGCGGTAGCCGGCGTCGTTGAGGAGGTTGGCCTGCTCCTGGCGCTCGGAGGTGGTCCAGGCGAACTCCTCGATCGTCAGGACCACGCGGGTTCCGTGGGCGTGAGCGTTGTTGATGACCCCGGTCATCCAGGAGCTCGTCCAACCGCCCCAGCCCGACGTGGTGCTGCCGTTCGAATTCTTCTTCTGGAGATTGCCCTTGCCATCCACCCCGACGCCGAAGTAAGCGACGGTCGAGAGTAGATCGTAGTTGAGCGTCGGCGCGGCCACGGACTCCCAGTAGGGCAGAAACCCGAAGACCTCACGTCGCAGCACGTTGCCGGACGCCGGGGTTGCTTGGGCCTGCTGCGGTGCGATGAGCTTGTCGAGTGGGCCCGGCAACCCGTCCGCCGGAAGAGCATCGTCGACCGCCCTGACTGTCCCGTTGTCGCTGTCGGCCATCGATGCCCCGGACGCGGTCCCGGCCCTGAGCGCGACCGGGGCCCGGCCGTCGACGGGGGTCTTGTCGCCGGCTCGGGGTACGTATGGGATCGTTACGACGTCGCCCGGCACGAACGTGTTCGGGTCGTTCTCGTGATCTTTGAACTGCTGGTATGCGGCCGAAGTCGGGACATCGACGACTTCGGTGTCCGGCTCGTAGGCCACGGCATGAGGCGTGCCGAACCAGCTGGATCCGGCCAGGGCGGCGAAGGCAAGGATGAGGGAGGCGGCCAGTCGGGCCGCGATGCCACTGATCGAGCCTGTTGACGAGCGCTCGACGGATCGAGCCAATGTCGAGTGGACGTTCATCCAGGACCTCACTTCTGGCCCGCAATTGCCTCCAACCGCGGTTGCCCGTGCTGTTGAGCGGCCATCCCGGCCGGCAGCGGGCGCGATGGCCTGCGGAAGATACCAGCCGGATTCCGGGACGGGCATCGTCCCTTCGTCATCCCGCGGGTGGTACCGTCGGGTCTGGTGTGGTGCGGTTAGTCAGTCTGTCGCCCGCTGGCGCAGTCTACTGAGTGAGCTCTATTCCGTCCGCGCCGTATCAGGCGGCGCCCATGTAGTAGCCGGTGACGTCCAGGATCAGGTGAGCTCGACGCCCGGATGGAGCCACGTAGACCACGTCCAGGGTGCCGCTCGGCGAGAGCGGTACGGTCACCCCGTTGGCCCGGTTGTCGCCGGTCGGGAAGTTCAGGTTCGAGAAGTTCGTGGAGGCGTCGATCGTCGGGCCGATGGCCGCGAAGCCCAGGTACTCCTGGCCGGTCACGGTCAGATTGCCGCTGATCGCCGCGGCACCCGCCGGAACCGAGCCTCCGGTGATGGTCAGAGTCTGCTTCGCGGGGGCGGTGAACTTGGAGAAGCCGCTCGGTGTGGAGGTGCGAGTGTCCATCATCCGAACCGGCGCGATCGGGTGGTAGAGCATCCCGCCGGTGGCGGTGAAGTAGCCGGAGATGTCAAGCACGATGTCCACGGTAGCGTTGTCCGCGGCCATGTAGACGGCCGAAAGTCCGCCATTCGAATCGACCGGCACGATCACGTTGTTGGCCCGGATGTCACCGGCCGGGAAGTTGATCGTGGATGAAGCGGGCGAGTCGGTCGCGGTTGGACCGAGGGTCACATAGCCCTGGCCAGTGGGATGGACGACGGTGATGTTGCCGGCAACGGCGACGATGCCCGTGCTCGGCAGGCCGGCCACGCCGGCCACCTGGAACGTCCGGTGGTGTTTGCTCACGAACGGCCCGGAAAGCCCGAGGCCATCGCGCGTGTCGAGGACGCGCTTCGGTCCGAACGGAACATAGCCAGCGCCCGCGGTGCCAGGCAGGAAGTAACCCGTTACGTCCAGGATGAAGTTGGTCAACTTGCTGGACGGGGCGCCGTACCAGACGGCGATGGTGCCGAGCGACGACAGACCCACGGTGATGCCGTTGGCCCGGTTGTCCTTGACGAGGACGTTGATCGTGGACGAAGTCGGCCCGTTCGTGATGATCGGGGCCACGTAGAGGTAACCCATGTACTGCTGGCTGGTGACGGTCAGGTTCGCCGTAATGCCGATGGCGTTGCTGGGCACGCCGCCCAGGCCGGCGACCTGGTAGTTGACCGCGCCGCCACTGGCCAGCCTGCCGTTGGGGCCGATCCCGTAGCCGCGGGTGTCGATCACGCGCGTCGGGGCGATCGGATAGTAGGAACCGCTCTGGGGCGTGAACGTCGCGGCCGTGCCGCCGATGACGTCGGCCGTGGTCAGTCCGTCCTTCGCGACCATGGAGCGGTAGTAGACGTCGCCGTCGGACTTGGGGTTTTCATAGTCCGGGTCGATCTGGGCGAGCGCGGCGGGATTCCTGCTGTTCGTCCAGCTCTTGACGTGTCCGTGGGCGTAGGGGGCGCCGGCCCACATCGTCTGCAGCGACATGGTCGGGCCGAGCAGGGCATCGGCGTAGTAGCTGATGTCATTCCAGCCTTCGGCGATGACCGCGCCCGCTCCGCCCCGGAGGAAGCCGGAGGCGTAACCTTCGACGCGGGTCTTGGCAATCGCCTCGTTCAGGCCGTCCGCCCGAGCCCGCCCGGCCTCGCTGTTGCCCGACGCGTAACAGAGGTGATTGAGGATCACGATGGCGTTGGGCGACAGCTCGAGCTGGGCCATGAGCGCCTCGCCGTAGTAGTAGGTCTTGTTCTTCGTGGAGCCGTCGAGGCCCATCCCGTTGTCGGAGAATGGCTGCAGCCAGCTCACGTACGGGTTCGGGTAGCCGTTGCCATGGCCCATGTAGATGAGGATGTTCGCGCCCTTGGCCGCCGCATTGACGGCCGACCAGGTTGCGTGAGGCGAGAAGACCGTCGTAACGCTGACGGGCCGCCCGCTCGTCGAGAGCGACCGGAAACGGTCTGCGGCGCTGTTGGCCTGGCTGATGTAGCCGGCCGTGGCGGATTGCGTTTGGCCGACGACGATGACGACCTTCACCGAGCGGGTGGTGACCGCAACGGCCGGGGTGGTGGCGAATCCCGACACGCCGAGGAGCATTCCGACGGCGAGCGCAAAGGTGAGCTTTCGCATTGCGCTGTCTCCCGTGAAGCCCACCGCCGTCATCCACCAAGCCAAAGGCTCGAGGACGCGGACAACCGGGCCTATTCACTATGTGACCGTGTGGTGACGGTGGCTATCGTGCCTTGGTCCCAGGAGGGGGGGACCTTGGTCAGGCTCTCCCACAGATCGAACGAGTGGGTCGCCCGGCCTGCCCGACCATAATAGGCAAGCCCCTCGAATGTGTCACCTGCCCGACCGGTCCGGGCCGGGAGTCACTTCGGGGTAGTTCAGCCAGCGCGCAACCGCTCCACGAGCTCACGCAGCGTGGGGTTGGAACGGTCCCGATCCGAAAGGATGGGCAGGCCGTCGGGCGTGCCTTCGACTTGCGGCCAGGGCACGCCAACGGCCGGGTCGTCCCAGGCGAACCCGAGTTCGTCGCTGCCGTCGTACTCGTTGGTCACCAGATACAACAGGGACAGCGGTTCGAGAGCTAGAAAGCCGTGGGCCACTCCGGCCGGAATGGTCACCGTCCCGCCGTCGCCGAGCTCGCGCGTTTCGACGATGGCCTTCGCGGTGGGGTCTGCGATTACGGGTCGGGCATCGACGAGCGCCACCAGCGCCCGGCCACCCAGGACCGTCCAGTGGTCGAGCTGGCGGCGGTGGTAGTGGAGCCCGCGCAGCACGCCGGCAGCCGAGGTGGACAGGTTCGCCTGGACGAACGCCGCGCCGGCCAGGCCCGTGTCCTCGAGGCTCAGGATGCCGAAGCTCGAAGCGCGCCAGATCTCGGCGAAAGAGCCGCGCCGGTCGGCCAGCCTCTTGAGAAGCCCGTACCGCACGCCCGCGAGATTGGATCCAACCGAACCTTCGCTCATCGACCAGCGTCCTCCGTATCGACTCGATCTACATATTCTGCCGTTGCCTCGCGCCAGCTCCGCAGCGGTCCGCCCGGGAGTGGCGTCGGGGCCAGTACTCCCCAGGCCGGGGGCGCAGAGGGGCGCGGCCAGGTGCTGAGAGGCACGTCTATCGTAGGTACGACGACACCGGCCAAACGCAGCACCTCGCGGGCCCACTCGGCCCGAGATGTGTGGCCGGCGTTGACGATCTGGTGAATGCCCGAAATGGCGCCGCCGCCGTCGAGGGCGGCGGCCTCGACCAGACCCACGATGGCCGCGGCCAGGTCTGGGGCATAGGTTGGACAGCCGAACTCGTCGGCCACGAGGCTCAGGCTGGTGCCTTCGGCACTAGCCCGCCGCGCGGCCGCCAGGATCTTGCGCGGGAAGTCCGGGCTCGGCGGCCCGAACAGCCACGCCGTCCGGACGACGGCGAGCGGCGGCCGGGCGCCACCGCCAGCGGCGCCACCGCCCCCGAACGTGCCGCCCGCCCCGAACGCTTCCCGGGCCAACCGTTCCCCGGCCAGCTTGGCCGCGCCGTAGGGGTTGGCCGGTCGCGGCTCGTCCGTGGCCATGTACGGCAACCGGTCGGTCCGCCGGCCGTCGAAGACCTCGTTCGTCGAAATCGCGATCAGCGTCGTGCCGGTCGCGGCGCAGGCCCGGGCCAGCTCGCCGGTGGCGATGCCGTTGCGGCGCATCGCCAGCTCCGGCTCGCGGGCGCAGCCGTCGACGTCCGTCCATGCCGCCGCGTGGATCACCAGCTCGGGCCTGCCCTCGGAAACGAGTCTCTCGGCCGAAGCCGGGTCGTCCAGGTCGTGTTCCGGCACGTCCCAGGCCAGGACTCGACCGGCGGCCGGTGATTTCGCCAGCGCCGCGAGCAGCGCGCCGCCCAGCCTGCCTCCGGCTCCGGTGACGGCGATCCGAAGTGGACGCGCGCCGGCCTTTCGCTCAGCCTGCATCGCTAGAACCGGCCAGCCGGGCACTGTACTGGCGCCGGTAGTAATCGTCCCATTCGCCGGACTTGATGGCCCGCCACCAGGCCTGGTTGTCGCGGTACCAGTCGATTGTGGTTGCCAGGCCGTGTTCGAAATCGACCCGGTTGCGCCAGCCCAGGTCCGCCAGCTTCGAGCCGTCCATGGCGTAGCGCCGATCGTGGCCCGGCCTGTCGGCGACGCTTCGCACCAGCGACCAGGGCTTGCCGAGTCTGGCCAGCAGCGCCTCCACCACCTCCCGGTTGGCTCTCTCGTTCCCGCCCGGGACGTTGTAGATCTCGCCCGGCGTGCCGTGCTCGAGGACGTAGCCGATGGCCCCCGCATGGTCCGAGACGTAGATCCAGTCGCGCCTCTGGCGGCCGTCGCCGTAGAGGGGCAGCTGCTGGTCGTCGATGGCGTTGGTGATGAAGAGCGGGATCAGCTTCTCGGGGTGGTGGTACGGTCCGTATGTGTTCGAGCCCCTGGTGATCAGTGCCTCCAGGCCGTACGTCACGAAGTACGACCGGACCAGAAGCTCACCGGCGGCCTTCGCGGCGGAGTAGGGAGACCTGGGATCGAGCCTGTCGCCCTCGCCGCTCGCCCCCAATTCGACCGATCCGTAGACCTCGTCCGTCGAGACCTGGAGGAGCCTCGGGGCGGCGTCCCGCCCGCCTGATCGCGCTCGCTCGAGCTCCGCCCTGCAGGCTTCGAGCAGCACATGGACACCGAGTACGTCCGTCCGGAGAAAGTCCACGGGCTCGAGGATCGACCGGTCGACGTGCGACTCGGCGGCGAAGTTCACGACGGCGTCCGCCTCGGCGACGAGAGGCCCGACCGTGGCCGGATCGGCGATGTCGCCGACGACGAACCGGAGCCGCGAGGCCTGAGTGGGATCCGCCTCGACCCGGGCCAAATTGGCCTTGTTGCCGGCGTAGGTCAGCTTGTCGAGAACGGTTATCTCGGTGCCGTCACCGCGGCCGAGAACGTCGCGCACGAAGCATGACCCTATGAAGCCGGCCCCTCCGGTCACGAGCAGTCGCCGGAAGCGGGGATGCTGCGCGCCGGTCACGACGTTGGCCTGGCCGGCGGAGCGGACAGTCTCCCGGCTCGGACTTCCTGTTCGGCCAGCTCGGCGGCACGAATCAGCGAGGTGACAGTGCCCGCGTCCGTCCAGAGCCCCTCGAAACGGGGCGCGAAGAGCCGGCCGGGAATGTAGCGGTTGAGCAGGTCCGTGATCTCGAGCTCGCCGCGCTGCGACGGCGTCAGGCCGTCGATGAGGTCGAAGGCATCGGGGCGCATGTAGTAGACGCCGATCGGAATCAGGTTGCTCTTGGGCTGGGCGGGCTTCTCTTCGAACCCCGTGACTTCGCCGTTGGCGTCCAGCTCGGCGACACCGAAACGCTCCGGATCGGCGACTTCGTAGAGGAGCGTACCTGCTCCCCAGTGGCCCTTCTCGAACTCCTGGGCGACCGCCTCGAGCTTCGGACCGAGCAGCACGTTGTCCCCCAGGACGCAGCAGAACGCGTCGTCGCCGACGAAGTCGCGGGCCAGACCGATGGCCTGGGCGATGCCTCGGGCCCCCCGCTGGTAGCGGTACGTCAGGTCCAGGCCGAAATGGGCACCGTCCGCGAGCAGCTCGACCACGTCTCCAACGCTCTTGCCGCCGACGATGACCATGACCTCGCGGATGCCCATCCCGGCCAGCGTGGCGATGGGGTAGTAGATCATGGGCCGGTCGTAGATCGGCAGGAGATGCTTGTTGGTGACGATGGTCAGCGGGAAGAGACGGGTGGCGGTGCCACCCGCCAGCACGAGGCCCTTCACGTCAGGACAGCCGGCATCATGGCCAGAAGCGTAGCAGGTTGACCGGCCCGCCAGCCGCCGCCCGTCAATGGGGTGGCGGGGTGACGATGCCGGGCGGCGGCGTCGGGCTGGGGGTCGGAACGGGCGTCGGCCCGGGGGTCGGGGTGGGCCGGGGTGTCGGTCCGGCGCTCGGCCCGGAACTCGAGGGCGGCGACTCGGAAGGCGACCCGGCGGGCGAGCCGGTGGCGGAAGGAGCGAGCGATGGAAAGCCGCCCTTGTAGTCGAGGATGATCATCACGTAGTTGATGCCTTCGAGATCCGCCGCCGGCTGGACGACCGCGGACTGGTAGGACTGGTTCGGGTCGGTTGTGACCCCGACGATAGTGCCGATCAACAGCCCCTTCGGGTAGACGGACGTGACCTGGCCGGCGTCGGTGGCAACGCCCATGCCGGCGGTTACTACGGTATGACCCTTGATCAGCTCTTTGTTGGCGCTGACGTATTGCATGTTCAGCAGGCCGCCGACCTGGCCGGTGAGCGTCCCGATGGCGCCGGTTTCGGCCTCCTCGCCGATCACCACCGAGGAGAAGTCGTTGACCAGGCGGATCGTCGAGTTGTTGGTGTTGATGGTCTGGATTCGGCCGACCACAGCGCCCCCGTCGTCGATCACGACCTCACCGACCGTCAGGCCGTCTACCCGGCCTCGGTTGACGATGATGGTCTTCTCGCGGACGTCCGAGATGTCGCGCACGACGACGCTGGCGATCAAGAGGCGGTAGGGCGACGCCTGCTGCGCCTGGGAGATCCGGGTCCAGTCGTCGTTGAGTCGGGAAATGGCGGGCATCCGGCCCAGCTGTTCCTCGAGTTGCTGAACCTCCGCCTTGAGCCTCTGGTTCTCGGAAGAGACGCTGTCGAGGTTGGCGAGGGTGGACGCGTACGAGGACAGGGTGTCGCCCACCCCGTTCATCCAGACCTCAACCGGATTGAGCATGTAGTTGACGTCGTCCGAGAGGATCCTGGCCGTTCGAGTGCCCGAAGCGCCCATCATGCCGACGCTGAGCGTGAGCAGCAGCCCGAAGACAAGCCACTGGCCGGTGGGAAGACGCCGATAGCGCAGGTTCATAGGGCTCCCGGGTCCGCTCCGGGCCTAGCGCGGCGGGCGGGTGTAGGTGTCGGTGACCAGGACCTCTTCCATCACGTCAAGCTCCTCGAGAACGACGCCCGTGCCTCGGACCACGCACGTCAGCGGGTCATCGGCAATGTGCACGGGCATCTGAGTGGCCTCCGCCACGCGGCGGTCGATGCCGTTGAGGAGAGCGCCGCCGCCGGCCAACACGATGCCCTGGTCCATGATGTCGGCCAGGAGCTCAGGCGGGGTCTCTTCGATGGTGTCCTTGATCGTATCGACGATGAGTGCGAGCGACGGTTCGATGGCCTCGCGGATCTGCTCGCCACCCACCTCCACACTGCGCGGCAGGCCGGTCAGAAGGTCGCGGCCCCGGAGCGTGACCCGCTGAGAGTCCCACTCGCCGCTGGTGGCGGAGGCGATGGAAATCTTGATGTCCTCGGCAGTGCGCTCGCCCAGGAGGAGGTTGTACTCGCGGCGGGCGTAGGCCACGATGTCAGTGTCCATTTCGTCGCCACCAACACGGATGCTACGGCTGACCACGATGCCGCCCAGGCTGATGATGGCCACCTCGGTCGTGCCGCCGCCGATGTCGACGATCATGCTGCCGGTGGCTCGGTCGATCGGCAGGCCGGCGCCGATCGCGGCCGCCATCGGCTCCTCGATCAGACCCGCCCAGCGGGCGCCCGCGTTGGTGGCCGCATCGCGGACGGCGCGCTTCTCGACTTCAGTCACGCCCGAAGGAATGCCGAGCAGCATGCGCGGTCGCGGGACCATGCCAATTCGGTCGTGAACCTTGCGAACGAAGTAGGCGATCATCTCCTGGGTGACGTCGAAGTCGCTGATGACGCCATCCCGAAGGGGACGCACGGCGATGATGCTGGCGGGGGTGCGGCCGACCATCCGCTTGGCTTCGGCGCCGACCGCGAGGACCCTCCTGGTGCGGGCCTCCATGGCGACGACGCTCGGCTCGCTGATGACAATCCCGCGGTCGCGGACATGCACGAGTGTGTTGGCCGTCCCGAGGTCGATGCCGATGTCGCGCGAGAACAGGCCCAGCAGACTGTGGAGGCCGAACATGATCGGGATGCGGTTCCTTCCTCATGCTGGGACCGCGACGCTACCCGCAGTGGCACCAGCTCGTGGTCTAGCGACGGAACGGCCGGGCGATGAGCCGGCCAGGCTCCTCCAATTCCCGCGCCTTCTGGAGCCCGTCGCTCGGAACCCCATCCGGTCCCGCGGAAGCTCAGGAAGTATACCCACATGCGCGAAAGGGGCGTCCTGGGGGTCAGGCTGGCGCTCGGGCGAAGGTCGACGCGGGCGGGTGAAGGGAATCGGCGCGGCCGCTGTCTGGGCCGCGGCTCCATGGCCCGGCCGCGATCTCGCGGCGACGAGTCCCGATCAGGGCGGCCGGTCGAAGGCTACGCCGCGGTCCCTCAGGGATACGAAGCCACTCCCGGCGACGATGAGGTGGTCCAGAACCTGGATGTCCAGCAACCGGCCCGCGGCCAGCGCCTCGGCGGTCAGGCGCAGGTCTTCGGGGCTGGGCGTGGCGTCACCCGAGGGGTGGTTATGGACAAGGATCAAGCCCGACGCGTTCAGGCGCACGGCGTCCCGGAACAGCTCCGCGATCCTGACCAGGCTGGATGAGACGTTGCCCTGGTAGACGGTCACCATCCGCATCACGGCGTTGCGAGTGTTCATCACCACCACGCGCAGTTCTTCGCGCTCCAGGAAGCCCATCTGCGGTATCAGGCGCTCGCCGACATCGCGCGGCGACCTGATGACCCAGCGTCCGGCCGGCCAGTCGGCCACGACTCGCCGGCCCAGCTCGAACGCGGCGGCCAGCTGGGCGGCCCTCACCGGGCCGACTCCCCGCAGCGTTTCCAGTTCCACGTCCGTGGCTCGCGCCAGCCCGACGAGCCCCTCGTGCCGGCTCAAGGCGTCTGTCGCCGCGTCGACGGCCGTGGTTCCGCGCGTGCCGGTACCCCACAGGAGGCCGATCAGCTCGGCCGAGCTAAGGGCGGCTGCGCCGTGCTGAGCGAGGCGCTCGCGTGGCCGTTCGATGGGCGTGGCGGCCCCGGGTGTCATCACCTCGGCCGCCCGCGTCCGACCGGGCCGCGCACCGGAGCCAACCTCCGCGAGAAGTGGCGCATCGAGTGTGGGTTCTGGTGCCAAGACTCAGTCCAGTGGCGGGAGGGCCGGGTGAAGCAGTCGCCCCCGGAGCCGTACGACGAAGCCCGCCGATTTCTCCGCCATCCGGCCCCGGGAACGAGACCAGCCTAGGCGGGGCCGCTTATCTCCCGAACAACTCCGGCTAAACCGCGGCTAAGCGCCGGCCAAACCGCACGGGCGGGTCAGTTGAGGGCCCACCAGGCCACCAGCACGATCGCACCGTTGTAGGCGCCGTGGAGCGTCATCGAGGCGTAGATGGACCGCTGGCGCATGTACAGCCAGGTCAGCGCCCACGCCACCGGAATGCGCACGGCGATGGCCCAGATCGACAGCCTGATCAGGAGGCCGTCGTTGAGCGGTGCGCCGATGACGTCGATCACGTGGATGAAGGCGAAGAGGCCGGCCGCCCTGAAGATGGCATTGCCGCGGGTCAGCGAGCGGCCCCAGGCGTTTGCGGCGAAGCCGCGGAAGAAGATCTCCTCGCCGATGGGGGCGATTGCGGCCAGGCCGAGCACGATGATCAACAGGTTCATGCCGCCGGGGTAGATCGGCAGGCCCTGCGAGGACGAGGCCCCCTCGATGTCGAGGATCTGTTCGAGGATCAGGGCCAGGATGTTGGTGAGTATCAGCAGCGGGATCGCCAGGCCCAACCCCAGAAGGACGTCCCGCATCAGCGCGCCCCGGTCCCGGATGCGCGACGGCCCGGTCCACTGGTAGGTGGTCCATGAGAACGACAGGTCGCTCGCGTCGGGGGCCAACTGGAGGGGATGGGCCATGTCGTTCCAGGAGATCGAGCCGGGCCGGACGACCAACCACCACACCAAACCGACGAAACAGGCCAGGTTGATAGCGAGCGACACCAGCACCGCCAGCGCGCCCGAGTAATGGGGGTTCCACACGCCAGCGGCGGCAACCAGGGCCAGAGACAGGCCCGTGGAAAGGGCCAGCCACGCTCCCAGAACGAGGATCGGCGATGGACCCGAGTAGTCCAGCCAGCCGTCAGCCAGGCGCTGGCGGCGCTGGGCGGTCGATGCCGCGCCAAGCCCCAACAGGGTCGCCAGCATCAGTCCTTCCACAAGGAAGAAACCCGCCGTGCCGAGACTGCCGAGCCGGCCGGCGAACGACCCGAAGGCCAGGATGAGGACCCCGGTCAGACCCACGATCGTCATGACCCAGGCGAAGGCGTAGGTCCTGGGGGCGGCCCGACCTTCGAGGGAAAAGGCGCCTCGGGCGATAGCCGGGTGCAGCCTGCTCGGGGGCGGCGGGACCTGAGTGGATTGGGCCCAAGGGTTGGGTGCGGCCGATAGCCACGCTGGCACGGCCGCCCCCGCGTAGGGCGTCCACTGGCCGGCCGGGGCGGCATTGGGGTCCCGACCGGAAGGCGCGGCCTGGGCCGGCCCAAGGGGAGGCTGAAGCGCCTGCGAGTAGCTCGGGGCCAGACCGGGGTATGAGGGGGCCTGTGGCGGCCAGCCTGCCTGTGGCGGCCAGCCTGCCTGTGGCGGCGGCGACTGCGGCCCTCGGTCAGGCTGCCGCAGCCACGCCTGGTCCGGTTGATCCAGATGATCTACCGCCAGGTGCGCAAGGCGCTCGCTCGGGCTTGGAGGCGCTATCGGGTCGGATGGGGACGCGCCGATCGAAGACGCCGCGCTCGCGGGTGCGTCGGAATCGGCCCCTCCGGCCGGATCCGACACGTTCCGTCCGGCGTGATCCTGAGGGTCGTGGTCCGATGATTCGTCCTGCAGGGGCGAATCATCGGTCATCGGCCGGCCGGATCGGCAGACCGCGCCGATCCGCTAGCGGCCGACAGCGGTTGGTCCCGGTGTGTGCGCATTCTGTGTTCGGCAAGTACGGGCGGGGAGCCGGGGGCCTGGGCTTCTTCCGTCCGTTCCGCGGCCGGGCGCTCGAAGTCTCGGCCGCACCAGGCGCACAGCGACCAGTCGAGTCCGACCAGCCGTTCACAGTTGGGACAAACCCAATTCAGTCGACGCCGGCACCAGGGGCAGATGATCCATTCGGGCTCGACGCGGCGGTCGCAGCCACGGCAGGTCTTGACGCCTTCGACCTCGGCCAGGAGAGCCTCCTCGGCGAGGTTGCGCTCGTAGACCTCGCCCAGTCGCTCCGGCGGGCGGACGACCCGATACACGACTATGCCGAGCGGGAAGAAGAACGGCAGGAACATGATGATCAGGCCGGTTGCCAGGAAGGGCAGAACCGGGTTCTCGGTTCGATCGCGCATGTCCCGGAAGGCCCAGTAGGAAGCCGCAATCCACAGCACCACCATGTAGAAGAAGGTGGCGTACAGGATCATCTGGACGACCGCGTTCGAGAAGAACGCGCTCATCGCTCCGCCAAGGGCGCCGACCGGATCTGTCATCGGGAGGGGAGTGAGCCTCCGTGGTGCGCCCCCGCCTGGCCCTCGAAGCTCGCGGGGTCTCTTTGGAAGTCTAGCAGGGCGGTCAGCCCGAACCGCCGCTCAACGGGCTATGTGACGCCTGGTGCGCGAACCGGGTGACGAACGATCGGCGGGGGGGTCGAGCGCCCGAACGAGGATACAGACTCGACCCGACCACGCCGGGTCTCTGGCTACCGCCGCCCCTCCGCATCCAGGGCCGCCTGGACCTCGAACGTGAAGGCGGCGCTGCGCCAGGCGGACGCGATGGCGGCGACCACGATGGCGGCGATCCAGGACAGCGACAGAACAAGGGCCGTCCCGGCGAACAGGATCGGCCGGATGTCGACGGTGGCCCCGAGCGGGTCGATGGTGACCTGGGTGCGAACGACGATGCGGCACCAGTCGAAGGCCACGGAGCAGGCCAGGAACGCCAGGCCCATCGTGGCTGCGCTTACCGCGAAAGGCACCACTTCCGTCGCCAGGGTCTGAATGGGTCGGCGAAGGATCTGCCGGAGCGCGCCACCGATCGAGTCGACGAAGTCGGAGCCGGTAAGGATGTGCCGGCGGACGGCGACGGCCGCGAGTGCTTCTGTCAGCAGCCAGACGGTCAGCAGGATCGCCGCGGCCGAGGTCGCGGCGAGGATCACTCGAATCGGGAGCGGCGTCGAGATGTCGCTCGGCGTGATCAGCTGGGTGTACGCCGCCGTGAAGATCTGGGTCGTGGTCCAGGCGATGACCAGCGCCAGCGGGACGATGCAGACGATGCGGATGGCCGCCAGCTCCAGAACGCCCGACGAATCGGGCCGCCTCGGGCCACCCGGACGCGGCGGGTCGTCCGGGCCGTCGCCGGCATCGGGATGATCGCGCGCGGGGCCCTCGCTGCGGATGCCTCCGGCGTCAGCAGCGGACACGTCCATGACGGCCCGGTCCTTGGCTTCCGACAGCGCCATCTGCACCAGCCAGAAGTCGGTCAGTGACCCGAACAGGGACGCCCCGATCAGCCAGCACGTCGCGGCCACGACGACGGTGATGATGAGCCCGACCAGCAGCGTCGTTGGTTGACCGGCGATCGAGAACGCGTCCACGCCGACCGCGCCCGCCAGGTCGATGACCGACGGCAGAACGACGATCGGTAGCACGAGCGGCACGATGCCGCCTCGCACCATGAAGCCGGCCAGGGCGGTCGTGGCCGCGCCGCGACCGCCCAGCGCGAATCTCGCGGCGCGCCACTGCCTGCCCGGCCAGCCGCGGCTCGGGCCGGTCATGGTCTGGGCCCGGAATGGATCACAATTCGGCAGCCTACGGGGCCGGGGTGCCGACCAGCGTCTGGAGTTGCGAGAGGAGCTGCCCGACCGTGTCCATCTCCTTCTGGTAGGTGGCCAGGTCGCCGTTGCGCAGCGCCTGCTGGGCCAGGTCGTAGTGATGGCTGGCCTCGGCGATCAGCTGCTGCGTGGTCGCATTCGGCGGCAGCGTGGGCCCGGTCGACGGCGAGATCGTGGGCGTCGCGCTGACCCCGGGGGTCGGGGTCGGGTTGCCGGACGAGCCCGGCGTTGGAGTCGGCGTTGGGCCGGTTCCGTTTCCGGACACGAGCTGGTTCAGGGCGTCCTGGAGCGTATCGCCCCAGACGATCTGGCTGGGTGTGGCCACCACGACCTTCTGGAGGACGGGCAGCGGGTTGGTGTTGGATGACATGTAGACCGGCTGGACGTACAGCAGCGAATCCTGCAGTGGCACCACGAGCAAGTTGCCCATGATCACAGTGCTGCCCTGTTGACCCCACAGAGTGATCTGCTGGCTTATGACCGGGTTCTGGAGGATCAGGGCGCTCATCTGGGATGGGCCGTAGATCGTCGAATCGCGCGGGAAGTCGTAGACGCTGACCGTGCCGTACTGGGCCGGATCGTTGTGGGCGGCGACCCACGCGATCATGTTCGGCCGGCCCTTCGGGACCATCGGCTGGAGCAGCAGGAACTCCGACTTGTTCACGTCGGTCTTGCCAGGTGTCTGCATCTCGACGTAGTAGGCCTCCAGGCCGAGTTCCTGCGGGCTGCCGGAGGTGCCGCCGTTGCGGGCTACCTGCCAGAGATCGTTGCCCTGGTAGAAGACCCCCGGGTCGGTGATGTGGTACTGCTCGAACATGGTTGTCTGGGCGTTGAACAGGTCCTCGGGATAGCGCAGGTGCGAGCTGACCGTGTCGCTGCCGCGCAGGTCCACCGGCATGTCGGCGATGGGCTTGAACAGGCTCGGGAACACGCCCGACCAGGCGTTGATGATGGGGTCGTTCGGATCGGCGACGTAGAAGGTCATCGTGCCGTCGTAGGCATTCATGACGACCTTGACGCTGTTGCGGACGTAGTTGAAGGGATCGCCGGACAGCCCACTGCCCGCGTCCAACGATGGGTCGTACAGATTGGCATCCGGGAACGCGTCGCTGGTGGTGAAGGCGTCAAGGATGTAGACGAGGCGCCCGTCCGCGGTGATCACCAGGTACGGATCCTTGTCGTACCGCAGGAACGGCGCCAGCTCGTGGACGCGCTCCTGGATGGACCGGCGGTAGAGAAGCTGGCTGTTGCCAGTGACCTGGTTGCTGATGAGCAGGTTCAGGTCACCGAGCTGCACCGAGAAGAGGAGCTTCGTCAGGGTCGAATCGAGCCGGATGCCGGTCTGGCCGTCCCAGCTGTTGTAGGCGTCGCCGCTGGCGCTCGGTGCCGGGTAGTCGAATTCCTGGGTACCGCCGCCGACGATGACGTAGTCGCTGTTCAGGGTGCCGAAGTAGATCCTCGGCTCGGTGATCGTGGGCGCGCCGGCGCTCGACACGGGCGGCACGTTCTGGATGACGAGGTTCGGGTTGGCGCTCTGGTTGGTCTGGCTGCGTACGACCTCGTTAACCGGCAGCATCGCCAGGCCCACGCCGTGGGTGTAGATCAGGTGCTGGTTGACCCAGCTCGAGTTGCCGTTGTTGAGATCGACAACCTTGGTGGGATCGAGCTCACGGCCGGCGAGCATGACCTGCCGGACGCACGGCGCCGGGTTGGGCGCGCAGCTGGCCGCGTCGGTGAAGAGGTACCGATCCGTGTCGACCTCGCCGAAGCTGTAGTACTGCCTCAGCAGCTGCATGTTCTCGAGGGTCGGCTTGAGGGGCCGGTAGTCCCACAGGCGCAGGTTCTGGATCGTGGGCTGCTCGCCCGCAAGGCTCTGCTCGGTGATCGTCGCCCCGGGCTGGTAGGGAACCTCCGACCATCCGTTCAGGTCGAACCCGAGTCTGGTCATGGCGATGTTGTTGTTGATGTAGGGGGTTTCCTGCGCCTGCTGGCTGGGCTCGACGGCGAAGCGCTGGACGGCCAGCGGATAGGCGAAGTCGAGGACGAAGTAGGCGGACATCCAGATGGTGATCGTGAGCGCCAGCGGCACCCACCACCTGGTCAGGCAGAAGAGCAGGAAGAGCGTGCCGGCGAAGGCGGCCAGGACCGTCATCACGTTGATGGCCAGGAACTTCGCGTTGGCGTCCGTGTAGCTGACGCCCTGGAAGACGCCGCTCTGGTCGCTGTAGACGAGCCCGTAGCGGTCCAGCTGGAACCCGACGGCGATGGTGATCAGGAAGAGCATGACCAGGACGCCGAAATGGGCTCGCGCTGCGGTGGGCATGGACGCGCCCGAAACCACTGCCAGCAGATACCGGACGCCCACCAGGACGATGGTCAGCAGCAGCAGCGTGTTGGCCCAGGACTGGATCAGGCGGAAGAGCGGCAGCTCGAAGATGTAGAAGCCGATGTCCTGGCCGAAGCTTGGGTCCGTGGTCCCGAACGGGACGCGGTGGATGTAGAGCTGAACGGTCGTCCAGCTGGCGGACAGCAGGCCGCCGAATCCGAGCGCGATCAGGGCGGTCAGGCCGAGCAGGCCCCAGAAGACCGGCCTGGCGAGATCGGGGATTTCAATCGTCTCGCCGGTTCGGGCGGCTGGGCGGCGCGGTCCGCCGAAGCCCCCACCGAGCTGCCCGTATCGATCCAGGTTGAACCGATCCAGGAAGTCGTCGAGTGAGAAGCGGCGAAGTTCCCCCTTGAGGATGATCCGGCCGGGCAGCCACACGTTCAGCCACATGAAGACGAACGTCACGATCCCGCCGACCGCGAACAGGCCGACCTGCCAGCCGATGCGCGTCCAGAAGACGTCGACGTAGCCGATGCTCTGGTACCAGATCGCGTCGGTCCAGATCCCTACCCCCACCGAGAGGAACAGGAGGATGGCGATCAGGAGGCTGACGACGATCGCTCCGAAGATGACCCAACCGCGGCCGATGTGCAGCTCGGGAAGCTCGTCGCTGGGTCCGACCGAGCGCGGCCGGCGCGGGCGCCCGGGCCCGCCACCGAAGATGCCACGATCGTCGTCTTCGTAGTCCGAACCGTTGGAACCGCCTCGGTCCGACGTCATCTGGTCGTCCTCCAAATCCTCTTCGTGCGACTCATCGGGCCGACCTTCGCTTCGCCCGCCGGCCGACGCGGAGTCGTCATCCCCGCTGGGCTCGCCCTTGCGGCGGTCCAGCTCCGCCTGACGGCGGCGTAACTCTTCCAGGAAGTCGTTGAACATGTCTCGCATCCGGTCGAGTCTAACCGCCCTGGGAATTCGCACCAACCCGGGCGCGCGCAGACAAGGCCCGAACGGTTGCGGTCCGGACGGATCTGTCAGGATGCGAGCCGGACCAGAGAGTCACGGAAGGCCTGCAGGACCGCGGTTGCCAGCTCCGTGTCCCTCATGCTGGCCACGCGGGCGGGCTCGAAGCGGAACGCGGCTATAACCGTCAACGGTGCCTGCCACGGTGCGGCATCGTCGGCCGGAGGCTGGCCGAGCCTGAGACGGAGCTGCTGGCGACCCTGGTCCTCCATTATCAGCCCGGACAGGGTCCCCGCCAGCGCCGGCCCCAGGCGGAGCAGCGGCGAGCCCGGTGGCGGTTCCGGCGTCGGACTGAAGGAAGTGAACTTCTCGACGGAGCCATCGCGCTCGCACCACAGCAGGGTCACCCACCAGCCGTCGGTGACGTTCGTGGGTTTGGCCATGCCGACTCGTCTCGGGTCGCCGGGGCGGATCTCGATCTCCTTGAGGTACGACGGACCGGGCGCCGGCAGGCGGGGATCGGACTCGTTCTCGGGCATCGGCCTAGGGCTCGGGTTCGCGTTGCGGCGCTGCCGGCCCCTCGGTTGCCGCTTCGGACGCTGCCGCGGGCGGGCCGGACTCTGACGCAGGCTCGGCAATGGCTGCGGTCCGGTCCAGGCGTGCCGACGACGCCGCGATCTCGCGCTCGATCTGAGACATCGCGGCCCGCACTTCCGCGCTCGGTGGCGCCAACGCCTGTGCTCCGGCGTCGATCGGCGCGGTTCGCAGCCGGTCGTCCCGTTCGCCCATCAGCATGGCCAGGAGGCCGGGCTTCTTGGCCATGCCGGCCGACCTGGCCATGTAGTCGAGCAGCTCCGGGGCGACCGCGGTGACGCCCGGGATCGCGTCCTCCGTGGAGCGCTGCGCCTCGGTGAGCGCGGCGCCGCATTCCGGGCACTGCGCCGATCCGGGTTGGATCGGCTTGGAGCACCACGGGCAGACGGCTGCCCGGGTCGGCGTTGCATCGGTGGTCACGGATGGGTCGGCTTTACGTTTGGCACGCCTGCCGGGCTTCCTCGGCCCGGCGGCCTGAGCGGCTTCCGGCATAGCCGGTTCGGCCGCCGCAGCTTCGACCGCGACCGGGCCGACGGTCGCGGTCTTCGGGTGAGCGGTCGCCGTCTCCTCGTCACCCGCCTGCTCGAGCAGCTTTCCACCCAGGCCCAGAAGGAACGCCCCAGGGATGATCGCCACGGCGTGGGCCCGGCCCAGGTCGTCGAACAGGAGCAGGATGCCGAGGGCGCCGGCGGCCACGGCCGTCGGTTGAACCCAGCGCCCGGGCCGTGGCGACAGGATCAGAGTCCCGATCGGGACCGTGCCGAGAACGGTGGCCGTCCCCAGCAGCCCCAGAATCACCAACTCGGGGATTCCGAAAACGCCGAAGCTCGGCAGCGGGCCTTCGACCATGGTCAGGCCGAGGAAATGAGTATCGACAAGTCCCAGAAATGCGCTCAGGGGCAGACAGATCCACGCTCCGAAAACGGCGAGTGCGCCGAAGATCCTCTGCATCAGGCTCCTGCTAGAACGGGGCCGGTCGGGCTCGAACCGTCAGATTATCGGCCGGATCCCGGATCGGGTCCGGATCGCGTCCGGGACCTGGGCCGCGCCCGGGTCAGTCCGGCGCCGGTTCCTCGTGCGGAGCCGCGGCAGAATCTTCGAGCGCCGCGGCCGCCGGGTCCTGGGGCGTGGCTTCCGCCCATGGATCGGCCGTGGCTTGCCGCCAGGGATCGCGCGCCTCATCGACCACGCTTTCGGCCGTCGCTTGAGCCGTTGCTGGGGCCGGTTCGGTGTCCAGGCGGCGGGCCATCTCGAGAGCGGCTTCGCTGGGTTGACCGACTGAGGCCGGATCGGGCGGCCCGCCCAGGACCCCGCCGAACGAGTCTCTGGCCAGCATGCCGGCCGCGGCGGCGACCTGGAGCGCCGTTCCACCTGGCAGCCGGCCGACGGCGTTGAGGGTCGTCATGCGAGCCTGCGCGCCGACCAGCGAGTGCGTCAGACTCGGCTCCGCAAGCCCGGCATCCACGTCCGTCACGCCCGGGATGACCACGCCGCCGAGCGATTCGCGCTGGGCAATGACCGCTCCGCAGGACGGGCACGAGGGGCTGTCCATCGACACGACGGCCGAGCACCAGGGGCAAACGCGGTCGCTCCGGGTCGGGGCCGATTCGCCGCCTTCCGCATGCGGCGCCGCGCGATCCATCGGCTGGTTCCACCAATCGCTCATCTCGGCCTCCTCTCAGGCTGGCGTAACGCCCCTTGTCACTCCCATTCGATGGTGGCTGGAGGTTTGGAGCTGACGTCGTAGACGACGCGGTTGACGCCGGGCACTTCGTTGACGATTCGAGCGCTGATCTTGCCGAGCACTTCGTACGGCAGCTTGGCCCAGTCCGCGGTCATGCCGTCCTCCGACGTGACGGCTCGGATCGCGACCAGGTTGGCGTAGGTCCGGCCATCGCCCATTACGCCGACCGAACGGACCGGCGTGAGGATGGCGAACGATTGCCAGATGCTCCTGTACAGGCCGGCGGCCTTGATCTCGTCGATGACGATCCAGTCCGCCTCTCGCAGGGTGTCGAGTCTTGCCGCTGTGACCTCGCCGATGATGCGGATGGCCAGGCCGGGTCCCGGGAACGGTTGCCGCTGGACCATCGAATCCGGCAAGCCCAGCTCCGTGCCGACGGCGCGGACCTCGTCCTTGAAGAGGTAGCGCAGCGGCTCGATGAGCTGGAAAGCTATGTCGTCGGGCAGGCCGCCGACGTTGTGATGGCTCTTGATCTTGGCGGCCGATTTCTCATCTTTCGAAGTGGCCGATTCGATGACGTCCGGGTAGAGGGTGCCCTGGGTGAGGAAGTCGATCCGGCCGAGTTTGGCGGCCTCCTCCTCGAAGACTCGGATGAACTCGTTGCCGATGATGTGGCGCTTGCGCTCGGGGTCCGTGACGCCCGCCAGCTTGGCGAGGAAGCGATCGCGAGCGTTGACGACGATGACGCGGACGCCCAACTGCTCGAACGCCTTCGCCAGCAGCTCCGTCTCGTTCTTGCGCATCATCCCGTGGTCTACGTGGACGCAGACCAGGCGATCGCCCACGGCACGGTGGACCAGGGTCGCGGCCACGGCCGAGTCCACTCCGCCGGACAGGGCGCAGAGGACCTGGCCGTCCGTACCGGTGGCGGCGCTGTGCTCGTCGACGCGGCGCCGGATCTCCTCGACGGTGGAGGCGACGAAGTTTGCCGCGGTCCAGTTCTGCCGCGCTCCCGCTACTCCGACGACGAAGTTGCGCAGGATGTCTTTGCCCCGAGCGGTGTGGACGACCTCGGGGTGGAACTGGATGCCGTACATGCGGCGCGCCGGATCGGCGACCGCGGCGTAGGGCGTGGAGCCGGTGCTGGCGGTCGGCGTGAAACCGTCGGGCAGACGCTCGATCGAGTCGCCGTGGCTCATCCAGACCGGCTGTTCGGACTCCAGGCCTTCGAAGAGCCCGTCCTTGCCCGACACCGAGACGACGGCCGGTCCGAACTCCTTGCGCTCGAACGAGACGACCTCGCCTCCGAGCGCCTGGGCCATAAGGTGCAGGCCGTAACAGATACCGAGAATGGGGACGCCGCCCTGCCAGATCGCAGGGTCCGGGTGCGGCGAGCCGGCTTCGTAGACGCTGGCGGGCCCGCCGGAGAGGATCACGGCCCTGGGGCCGCGCGCGGCTATCTCGCTCCAGGGGGTGTCGAAGGGGAGCATCTCGGAGTAGACGTTCAGCTCGCGAACCCGGCGGGCGATGAGCTGGCTGTACTGGCTGCCGAAGTCCAGGACGACGACCGAGTCCGCCTCGGCCGTTATGGCTCGTTCGTCAACCACCGCTTCGCCCAAGGCCGCTCCTCCGCTGCGCTTGGGTTGATTCTACCCGCGCCAGCTTGCACGCGACCGGTGCCCTGGCAGGATGGAGCGGCCGGTTCTGGAGTTGGGACTCGGGCTCGCCTTCGAGGCTAGTCTTCGCGTTCTGTCGGGTAACCCTGCTTCTTCCAGGCCTGCAGGCCGCCGTGGAGCGACTTGACCCGGAAGCCGAACTGCTCGAGGCGCTGCGCGACTCTGGCCGATGCGCGGCAGCTCTCGTCCCAGCAGTAGACGACGTACTCCGCGTCGCGCGGCAGGTCCGCGGTCGTTTCCGCGGACAGCGACTTCAGCGGCAGGCTGATCGCGGTGGGGATGTGCTCCGCGTTGAAGGACTCGGGCCAGCGGGCGTCGACGACGGTGATGTCCGTCCTGCCCGCGACGATGTCGTCGTGGAGATCTGCCGGCTGGCGGGCGTCGACGAACGTGCCGACCCAGTGGATCCGGGCCGTCGGTGCCGACGGAATGGTGATCTCCGCCAGCGGAACCGCGGTCGCCGCCGGCACCAGGTGGAGCACCGGGCCGCCGTGCGCGTGATGGGCAGCCCCCGCCGACTGGTCGGACGTGGTCTGGTCGGCAGTCTCGAGGACCGGCGCGGACGGCATCGGGCGGAGTCTCCGTTCGGGTTGCGGCTTTGGACGCTCGCTGCGGAGGATGTGCCGAGAATAGTAGCGACTTACGCCAATACCTCGCATGATTTCGGTGCAAGTCCGCACAGAATGCGTGCCTGCGGCGGCGGTTGCTCTTCCTCGCGCGGCCGGCCCATCCGCCCCGGGCCCCCGCGTCCCGTCTTCCCGGCCGCTACTCGTCGGCCAGGTTCGGGGCCAGCCAGCGGGCAGCCTCTTCGACGGACCAGCCCTTTCGGCGGGCGTAGTCGGCCAGCTGATCGCGGCCGATGCGCCCTACCCCGAAGTAGGCCGCCTCCGGGCGCCAGAGGTAATAGCCCGAGACTGATGCCGGCGGGGTCATGGCGAACGTCTCGGTCAAACGCATGTCGACGGCCGCCTCGGCCCCCAGCAGCGAGAAGATCGTGCCCTTCTCCGTGTGATCCGGGCAGGCCGGGTAGCCGGGCGCCGGCCGGATGCCCTGGTATTCCTCGCGGATCAGGCTCCCGCCGTCCGCCCGCTCGTCCGGGGCGTAGCCCCACAACTCGCGGCGAACGCGCAGGTGCATCTCTTCGGCCAGGGCCTCGGCCAGCCGGTCCGCCAGGGCCTTGGCCATGATGGCGTGGTAGTCGTCGTTGGCCGCTTCGAACGACGCGGCCAGCTCCGCGGCGCCGACTCCGGCGGTCACGGCGAACATGCCCAGGAAATCCTTGACGCCGCTTTCCCGAGGGGCGACGAAGTCGGCCAGGGCGATGTTGGGCCGGCCGGGCGGCTTCTCCATCTGCTGACGGAGCGTGTGGACCGTGGCGACGACGTCGCGGCGAAGGGCGTCCCCGTACAGCTCGATGTCCTCGCCGACCGAGTTGGCCCTCCAGATGCCGATGACGGACCGGGCGGTCAGCAGCCGCTCGCGGACGATCCGGTCGAGCAGCTTCTGCCCGTCTTCGAAGACCTGCCTGGCCTGCCCGCCCACGCCGGGCGACCGCAGGATGGCCGGGTACGACCCCTTCAGCGACCAGGCGCCGAAGAAGGGCGTCCAGTCGATCCGCTCGACCAGATTGTCGAGCCCGAAGTCCTCGAAGACGCGGACACCCAGCAGGGCCGGCTGCGGCACCTCTATCGACAGGTCCGGGCGCGCCGGATTCGCCCGCGCCGCCTCGATCGAGATGCTGGCGATGTGCTCTCGCCGCCCCTCGCGCTCGATCCGCAACGCCGCCTGGTCGTCGCGCACCCCGGCCACGAACGCGTCCCGGCCGTCGCCGAGCAGCCCGGACACGACACCCACGGCGCGCGAAGCATCCGCCACGTGCACGACGGGCCCGGAGTAGCGCGGCGCGATCTTGACCGCGGTGTGGGCTCGGGACGTGGTGGCGCCGCCGATCAGCAGCGGCAGCGAGAACCCCTCGCGCTCCATCTCGGCCGCGACGTGCCCCATCTCCTCGAGCGACGGCGTGATCAAGCCCGACAGGCCGATCGCGTCCGCGCCCTGTGCACGGGCCTCGTCCAGGATTCGCGTGGCCGGCACCATGACGCCCAGGTCCACGACCTCGTAGTTGTTGCAGCCGAGCACGACCCCGACGATGTTCTTGCCGATGTCGTGGACGTCGCCCTTGACCGTGGCCAGCACGATCTTGCCGCGCGGCTTCGAGCCCTCGGCCTTGTCGGCTTCGAGGTAGGGGACCAGGTGGGCCACGGCCTTCTTCATGACCCGGGCGCTCTTGACGACCTGGGGCAGGAACATCTTGCCGGCGCCGAAAAGGTCGCCGACGGCATTCATGCCGGCCATCAGCGGGCCTTCGATGACATCGATCGGGTGGGCCGCCGCCTGTCGGGCTTCTTCGGTGTCTTCGACGACGAAGGTGTCGACGCCCTCGATCATGGCGTGTCGCAGCCGCTCCGAGACCGGCAGCGAGCGCCAGGCCGGATCGGCCGTGCCTTCTGCGCCCGCACCGGCTCCCGACGCCGCGTACTTGGGGGCGATCTCCAGCAGCCGTTCCGTGGCGTCGGGGCGGCGGTTCAGGACCAGGTCCTCGACGCGCTCGAGCAACTCGGGCGCGATGTCCGAGTACACGGCCAGGGCTCCGGGATTGACGATGCCCATGTCCAGGCCTGCGGCGATGGCGTGGTACAGGAAGACGGCATGGATGGCCTCGCGGACGGCGTCGTTGCCGCGGAAGGAGAACGACACGTTCGAGATACCGCCCGAGACGTGCACCTCGGGCATCTCCGCCTTGATGCGGCGAACTGCCTCGATGTAGGCCGTGGCATAGGCGGCGTGCTCTTCGATGCCGGTCCCGACGGCGAAGACGTTGGGGTCGAAAACGATGTCCTCAGCCGCCAGCCCGGCCTGCTCGGTCAGCAGCTTGTAGGCGCGCCGGCAGATGTCGAGCTTGCGATCGAGTGTGTCCGCCTGGCCCTGTTCGTCGAACGCCATCACGATCACGGCGGCCCCGTAGCGGCGGGCCAGCCGCGCTTGAGTGAGGAACGGCCCCTCGCCTTCCTTGAGGGAGATGGAGTTGACCAGCGGCCGGCCGCCGATCGACTGCAGGGCCGTCTCGATGGCGGCCCAGCGCGACGAATCGGCCACGACCGGGCACCCGGGCGATTGCGGGCTCGGAGGCGACGAGTCGCAGGAATCGGCTCATCGCCGCCTCCGAATCGAGCAGGGCTTCGTCCATGTTGACGTCGATGGCCTGCGCCCCCGCGTCTACCTGGCGGCGAGCGATGTCCAACGCGGCGTCGAAGTCGCCCTGGACGACGCGGCGGGCGAAGGCGCGCGAGCCGGCCACGTTGGTGCGCTCGCCGATGTTCACGAACAGGCTGCCGGCTCCGACGTTGAGCGGCTCCAGGCCCGCCAGCCGCAGGGCCGACGGGCGGTCAGGAACGCGACGTGGCGGCAGGCCGCTCGCAGCCTGGGCTATGGCCGCGACGTGGGCCGGCCCCGTCCCGCAGCATCCGCCGACGACGTTCACGAGCCCGCTTCGGGCGAACTCGCCGACGACCTCGGCCATCGCTTCCGGAGACTCGTCGTAGCCGCCGAACTCGTTGGGCAACCCGGCGTTGGGGTGCGCGGCGACGAACGTGTCGGCCAGGCCACTCAGCTCCTCGACGTGGGCCCGCAGCTGGCGTGCGCCCAGGGCGCAGTTGAGCCCCACGATCAGCGGCCGGGCGTGACGGACGGAGTTCCAGAACGCCTCGACCGTGTGGCCGGAGAGCGTTCGCCCGGAAGCGTCCGTGATCGTGCCGGAGATCCAGAGCGGCACCTCGACGCCCAGGTCCTCGAAAACCCCCTCGATGGCGTAGATCGCGGCCCGGGCGTTGAGGACGTCGAAGATCGTTTCCACCATCAGGAGGTCGACGCCGCCGGCGATCAGGCCGCGCGCCGCTTCCGCGTACGCGACCGCCAGTTCGTCGAACGTCACGCCGCGGGCGGCCGGGTCGGCCACGTTGGGGGAGATGGACGCCGTCTTGTTCGTGGGTCCCAGGGATCCCGCGACGAAGCGCGGCCGTCCAGGCTCGCTTGCCTCGGCGGCGTCGGCAGCCGCCCTGGCGATCCGCGCCGCCTCGACGTGGATCTCGTAGGCCACGTCCTCGAGCCCGTAGTCGGCCTGGGCGATGCGCGTGGCAGCGAACGTGTCGGTGGTGACGATGTCCGCGCCGGCGGCCAGGTAGGCGTCGTGAACGGCCCGCACGATGTCCGGGCGGGTCAGGGCAAGCAGGTCGTTGTCGCCGCGGAGATCGCGCGGATGGTCGCGGAATCGCTCGCCGCGGAAGTCCGATTCGGACAGCCCGTAGCGCTGGATCAGCGTCCCGGTCGCACCGTCGAGAACGAGGATGCGCCTGGACAGCAGAGGCCGCAGGAGGGCCAGCCGCTCGTCACGCGTCCAGGGCTGGTCGGCCCGGCGGCCAGGCTGCGGAGGCTGGGCCGGGGCGGCTGCGGGCCCGGCGATCGAAATCGGGCTCGTCGCGGGCACAGTGGACGGTCCGTTAGTCTCGGTGGGAATGCCTCCTTACGGGCCAAGTGTACGAGAAACGCGGCCACATCCGGTCGCGGCTTCGGGCCGGCGGCCGAATTCCGGCGCTCAGTCTGCCTGGCGCGGAGCGGTCGGTCTGGGTCGAACGGCCTTTCGGGCGAGCACGAATACCGACGGCGAGGGCGTGATGGGACCGAGGGGCTCCTGGAGCATCGACTCCGCCTTGACCAGCAGGCCGAGCGGCAGGTGCCGTGTCGCGACGGGCAAACGGAACATCGAGGCGGCCCGTATCCGCTCCGTCCGCAGGCCGCACCGGCGCAGCGCTCGCCTGATGTCTAGCGGCGAGTGGTCGAAGTGGAACGGCTTGTAGGCGACGGAGCCGGACCCGAAGGGCGACCAGCGCTGGCGGCCCAGCATCCGCCGGGCGATGGATTTCAGGTTCCGCTTGTTGGCGAACTCAACGACCAGGACGCCGCCGGGCCGCAGAACCCGGGCCATCTCGGCGATCACAAGCCCCGGATCGGCGAAGTGATGAAGGACGCGGACGCATACGGCGGCATCGAAGGAGCGATCCGGAAACGGCAGAGCCGTGGCGTCGCCGATGACGACTTCGAAGCGGCCGTCCTGAACCAGCTTCTGCCGGGCCGCGTCCACGTGAACCTCGGACGAATCGAGCAGCACGACGCGGCTGAAGGCGCGGTACTCGTCCGCGAGACGTCCGAACCCGGCCCCGACCTCGATCAGACCATCGCCGACGGTGGGCAGCAGGGCTCGCAAGGCAACGCGATCGCAGGCGTCCTCGTAACGGCGGCCGGCCCAGAAGACGTCGCGGTAGCCGAGGTCTTCGTAAGTGGCCTGCGGCGTGGGCGCGGATTCGCGCTCCGGTCCTTCGGCCGCGGAGATTCCGCTCAGGATGGGCTCGACGCTCCGACCGCGCGGCGGTGTACGGCGAAGTCGTCGGCGTTGCCGGTCCACCCGCAGTCACACCGGACGATGTTGGTGCGGGCGTTGTAATCCTCGATCAGGTGGGACTTCACCGGCCGAACCGGGGTCGTCGCGACCGCCGTGCGGACAGGCCGAGCCATGCTGCCTCCTCCATTCTCCCGGGATTTCGGCGCCGCCGGCACGACAGCCACGCGCCGCGACTGTCGCCAGACGATCCGTGGCGCACTCGGACAGGACAGCGCCATTCGGGGAGTCGCCCCGAATTGTACACCCGGCGACTTCGCTAGAGCCCCGTGGCCCTCCGGGCGGCGGCTGCGGTTTCCGGAAGGGTCCTGCTCGGTCGGGTCGCCGCTGATGCGGGCGTTCGAAAGGCAATTGAGATGAAGCGCCTGGGGGACCGCCCGTTCCGGTAGGTGGTCCCTTTGGCGATCCACTACCCTTGGTAAGTGGGTCCGGCCATGCTTGTGCAGTGATGCCGGCAAATGCCCGAGCGGCTCGACTATTTGGTTTGCATCTTGTTCACATTGAGAATCGGGGTGTAGGCTGCGCTCGTTCTTTTGGCCCCACCCCGTCATGGAGGCTGAACCAGAGCGAGGCTGCCGGTAACCCCTTGGAACCCGGGACTGCCCGGGGTGTTTGGAGAAGGAGGCTCTGCGCGTGCTCAATGAGATCCTGGCGAAACTCAACCAGCAGGAGAAGCTGATCGGCATCGGCGGTATCGTCTACGTCGTCGGCTGGCTGATCGGGTTCCTTCTGGCGTCGGTGTCCTACGCCGGCATCTCGGCCGGTAACGTCTTCAACGAGTCCGGCGGTACCGGCCTCGGCTTCATCGGCTTGCTGGCCGCGATCGCGGCAGTTGCCATCCTCTACGTCAAGTACTCGCCGACGATGAAGGTCAACTGGCCGGCGCCGCTCGAGCTGATCATGCTCATCGTGGCTGCCGTCGCCGCCGTGGTGGCCCTGTACCTGCTCTGGCAGAACTGGAGCCACAGCAACGACTGGAACAGCATCACCGCCTACTGCGGTCTGGCCGGAACTGCCTGCCCGAGCTGGCCGATCACCGACTGGATCGCCGTCGCTGGCGTCGTCATCGGTGGCGCGTTGATGGCCTACGGTTCCTACATGCTGTGGGTTGCCGCCGGCAAGCCCACCGCTACTGCGAAGTAACACCTCGGCGAAACGAAGCGGCGGTCGCCGGAAGGCGACCGCCGCTTTCTCTTTTGCCAGGGACCGTCTAGGGGCCGGCGCCCGGAGGGCCGCTACGCGCCCTGGGCGTGGACCGTTCGGAAGCAGTCGGAGCAGTAGACCGGCCGGTCCATGTGCGGCCTGAACGGGACCTGGGCCTGGTTGCCGCAACGGGAGCAGACGGCGGCGAAGTATTCGCGCGGGCCGTTGCGTCCGCCGCCCGAGGAAGGGCTCTCGCCGCTCTCTCGGACAGACCGCCGGGATGCCCGGCAGCTGGGGCAGCGTTTCGGCTCCGAGAGGAAGCCCTTCGCAGAGTAGTACTCCTGATCTTCAGCCGAGTGCACGAACTCGGCGCCGCAGTCGACGCAGGTGAGCGTCCGATCGACGTAGGCCACGATTCTCCTCCCGGAGGCGCCTTTTGAAGCCCGAGGCGCCCTTCCAGCAGCAACCAAGGCGGTCGGAGACGTGCCGAAGCACGGTAGGGATCTGGGAATGATCCGGTCGACGGCTGTTCGGTTGCGGGTGCCTGTCTGGGACGCACCGGTAGGGCCCGAGGATAGCACGACCTCCCCGCGTTACCCCTGGGCGACCCGGTTCTCGGGACATGCCTACCCCGATGGCGGCGCAGCCCGCCTGGACGGGTGGCGATGTCGACCGGAACGGTTCCCGACGGCTCCTCGAACCTGGCACAATCGAGAGGTCGGCCCGGCGGCGGCCTTACCTGCGGGTCAGCCGCCTGGCAATCGCCCTTCGGGCCTTAGGTCACGACGTGGGTTAGCGCTGGAATTAGGAGCCACCGGGCTCGCATGCTTCGACTGCTGCATACCGCGGACGTACACCTGGGGGCGCGCCATGCCGACCTCGGCGAGCGCGCCGCAGTCCTGCGCGAGCGCCAGTTCGCGGCCTTCAAGGCGAGCGTGGACCTGGCCATCGTGGAGGCGGTGGACCTCTTCCTGATCGCCGGCGACCTCTTCGATTCGAATACCCAGCCCCGCCGTTCCGTGGAGCGGGTCGCGGCCGAACTCGGGCGGCTGGCCAAGGCTTCGATACGGACCGTAATCATCCCGGGCACCCATGACGTCTACGACGGCGCTTCGATCTACCGCTCCTACGACCTGGCGGCCATGGCTCACACCACCAGCGAGTGGATCACGATCCTGACCCCGGAGAAGACCAACGTCTGGCTGCCCTCTCTGGACGCCGTAGTGCACGGTCGGGTCGCGAGCACGAAACGTGCCCCCGGCAGCCCGCTGGCCGGTTTCGACGCCCGGATGGATCGCCGCGCCACCTGGCGCATCGGCATGGTCCACGGCGCGCTCGCGATCCCGGGCAAGACGGACGCGGACGACGTCGCGTTCACGGAGGCGGAGATGGCCGCCTCCGGCCTCGACTACCTCGCCCTCGGCCACTGGCATTCGGCGATTGAAGGCCGGGCCGGCAATGTCGCGTATGCGTATTCCGGGGCCCCCGAGCCCGTTGCGATGGACCAGGACGGCGCCGGGCAGGTCCTGCTGGTGACGCTCGGCGACCGTGGCGGCAAGCACGAAGTGGTCGTCGAAGCCCGGAGGGTGGGCCAGACGCGTTGCGCGCGCCTCGACTTCGACGTCTCGACCGTGGCTTCCCAACCGGCACTCATCGCCGCCATCGAGAAGCAAGCCGACCCCAACCTGCTCTTGGACGTGCGCCTCAGCGGCCTGCGGCCGGACGATCTGGACATCGATCTCGACGAAGTGGAGCGGGCGCTCGCGGACTCGTTCCTGCGGGCCCGTGTCCGGGACCTGTCGATACCCGCACTCCCCGACGAAGCCCCGCCCCCGCCGGACACCGTCCTGGGCGCGTTCGTTCGCAATGCCGAGGCCCGCATCGCGGAGCTGGAGGCACTGGCCGCGGGCGAGACCGGCGCGGCCGCATCGGAGGGCGAATCGTCGGAGGAGCTGGCGGATCTCCGCGAGGTGCTGCGGCTCGGCCGCCACCTGCTCGAAGGCCGGACGGTGACGCTATGAGCGAGTCGAGGTCATGAGAATCCTCAAGCTCAAGCTGACCGATTTCGGCCGGCATCGCGATCTCGACGTGTCGTTCGCACCCGGATTCACGATCGTTCGCGGGCCCAACGAGGCCGGCAAGTCGACGATCCAGCGGGCCATCGAGCTGGCCCTGTTCCGCAAAGCCACGGCCACGGGATCCGAGCTGGAGAGCCTCCGCAGCTGGGGCGTCCCCGACGGCCACCTGGCCGCGCGCATGGAATTCACCGTCCCGGCCGCCGAGGACGGCGGCGCTCCGGGCCCCGACCGGCCGGGTTTGCTCGAGAAGGAGTTCAGGGGTCAGCGCGGCCAGGTCCGCCTGGAGCTGGATGGCCAGACCGTTACCGACCCTGCCCGGGCGGACGCCATCGTGGCCGAACTCACCGGAATCCCCAACGAGGGCTTCTTCCGCTCGACGGCTTCGATCCGGCACGAGGAACTGGACGACCTGGACCGCGACGAAGGCTCGCTGCGCGACCGGCTGCAAGGCAGCGTCGGTGGCGGCGATCGAGGCAGCTCCCGGGCCAAGTCCCAATTGGAGGACGCGATCCACGCCCTCCGGGCTCGCGGCGAGAAGAATCCCGGCCGGCTCAAGATCGCCGAAGAGGCAGTCGCTCGGGCCGAGTCAGCGCTCCAGGGCGGGGAGGGGGCCCTTGAGAAGCTCGAGCGAGACCGCGACGCCCTGGCTCAAGCCAGAGCCGCCCGAATGAAGACGGAGCAGTCCCTGGCCGAGAGCCGCAACCTGCTGGAGGGCGCCCGCCAGGCAGACCGGGTCGTGTCCGAGAAGACGGTGCTGGAGGAGCGCTACGAGCGTCTGCGTCAGGTCGCCGATGCGCAGGAGCAGATCGAGAAGCTGGAGTCGGCGCCGGAACTGCCCATCGCCACCCTGCGCGAAATGCTCGAAAAGATGCGGACTATGCAGGGCCGCGTCGACGCGCTCAAAGAGGCGCTGGACGCGGACACGGCGCCGGACGTCGAGGATGACGAGAGCATCCCGGGCTACCTGTCGCTGGCAGGGGCGGCCGGCGCCGGCGTAGCCCTCGCGATCGTCGCCATCGGCCTGGCCCTGGCGTCCGGGGCCGTCGTGCTGCTGGGCACGGCCGCTGTGTTCATCGTCTTCGCGCTGATCCTGATCCTCATGCTCGCGGGCCGCTGGTCGACGGCGCACCAGATCGCCCGGGCCAACGACGAGAGGTCGCGGGTGCGAGCCATCCGCCGCCAGAGCCGTGTCGGCACCGAGGAGGGCTTCCGGGTCGCCCAGTCGGGCGTCAACGCCATCCTGCGCGACCTGGGTGTGTCGACCGTCGCCCAGGCCGAGGCGCTGCTCAGCGGGGAGCAGGGCCGCCAGCAGGAGATCGCGACCCTCCAGGCCCAGGTTTCGGCGCTGATGGGCGGCCAATCCGACGACGACGTGGAAGCGCTCCGGGATCGCGTCGCGCTGGACATAGAGCAGAAGTCGGCTGCGCTGAATGCGCTCGGCCCGATCGCCACCGATGCCCGCGCCCGCGAGCGGCTCGAAGCCGAGGTCCGGGAGCGTCAGGAGGCCCTGGAGCGGGCCCGGGATGGAGAGGCCGCGGCCGCGGCGCGCCTGGACGCCAATTCGGTCGATGCCGAACAGGTCGCGGGCGAAGCCGAGCGGTTGGCCACCTGGCGGGAGCAGCTGGCCGCGCTCCGCCGCCGCGTTCGGGTCTATGAGAAGACGCTGGCGGCGATCGAGGCCGCCGAAGCGACGACCATGAAGAAGGCGACGAGGTTCCTGGAGCAACAGGTTGGGTCGGATATCGCACGCCTCACCGGCGGCCGCTACCGCAGGGTCGCGATCGACGACCGAACGCTGGACGTCGACGTCTGGGCGCCGGAGCGCCAGGATTGGGTCTCGGCCACGCACCTGAGCAAGGGCACCGTCGACCAGATCTACCTGGCGGCCCGCATCGGCCTGGTCAGGCTCGTCACTCAGGGCCGCAAGCCGCCCCTCATCCTGGACGATCCGTTCGTTACGTTCGACGACCAGCGAGCTGCTCGGGCCGCCCTGCTGCTGCGGCAGCTGGCCTCGGACTTCCAGATCATCTATCTCGCGTGCTCGAGCCGGTACGACGGCCTGGCAGACGCGGTCATCGAGCTGGCCGGGCCGACCGAGACCGATCCGACTTCGCCGCAAGCCGGCATCACCACCGCCGAGTTCGACGACGAGTCCACCGGATCGACAGGAATCGCGGCGGCCAGCGGCGACGCATAGGCGCCACGAGCCCGGCCCGCGTGTCTCAAATGGAGGAGCGAAGACATGGCCGACGAGTTCCCCCCGGGCCTGACCGTGGAGCCGATCTGGGTCATCGAGGCCGCCTACGGCCCTGATGCCGCAGAACGCAGGGCGCCGGTCAGGAACGAGCACATCGAACGCCTCGGCAGGCTGCGCGCTGCCGGTGTGGTTATCGAAGTGGGTGGCTACTCGGACATGAGCGGTTCGCTCGTGCTGATCCGTGCCGCGACGGAGGAGGAAGCGCTGGCGGTCGTCCGATCCGACGTCTATACGCGCGTCGGGGTCTGGACGAGTTTTCGGGCCAGGGCGCTCGGGCGCGTGGCCTGGATCGATGAGGTGCCCGCGCAGTAGGCCCCCGGCTTCCTTGTGGGCCGGCGGTGCCGCGGCCTCCTAGGGGAAGCTGATCGTCGCCGTCAGGTTCGGCTTTCCGGAATCCTTGGCCCGATTGCCGAAGTTGATCTCGTAGGTGTGCCCCGCCTCGACCGCGTGAGAGTAGGCCGGAAGCAGGGCCGTACCGGTCTGAGTGGACTGGTCCAGTTTCGTGCCGGGCGACTTGGTGATGTCCGTGAGGGCTACCGTGGCCAGGGCGCTGACGGTTCCCCACGAAGCGGCGAAGCCGACATTGCCGGCATCCCGGGCGGTGAACTCGGCCGTGAAGCCGCGCATCGAGTCCGGATTCGGCATGCCCTGGAATCTGGCCTGCGTGACCGTCAGCGAGGCTGACGAAGTGGGCCAGCTGAAAGCCACGTCGACGATAGGCGTGGAGCCGCTCTTCGTCCCGATCACCGTCACCGACCAGTCGGCGTGATCGCCGGGCGGAGTCGGCATCTTGAATCCGGGGGTGGCGCCCTTGTTGCACATCGGCAGCTGCCCGTTGACCGACAGGCACAGCCGGATCGATTCCAGCGGAGCGGAGGCGATCACCGCGGCCGACACGGAACCCTGGCCATCGCTGGTGAAAGTGAACGTCCGCGCCCAGGCGCCCGAAGCCGAGGACGAATTCGAGCAGCATGTCCCGAAAGACCACCGTCGCCGACGGGGCCGTGGCAACTGGGAACGTCAGCGCCGGTGTCGGGGAAGGGCTGGGCGCGGGGGTGTCCGAGGGCGACTCGGTCGGGAGGATCGTCGGCGAGGCGGAAGGGCTTTGAGTTGGCGCCGGCAAGTAGGTGGTCTGGCCCCGATCGGACAGGGCCAGCCTGCCGGTCGCGCCAGCCAGTAGGGCCACCACCAGCCCGAGCGCCAGCGCGACCCTGCGCCAGAGTGGCCCATGCCCCAGCCTGCTGCGCCAGAATTGCCCACGCCGCCGCTTTCCGCGGGTGGCGGGCGCCGGGATGGGCTCGCCCGTGAGCGAGTCGATCACTGTCGGCCGGGCCGGCCCTTGCTCCCGGACCGGAGTCTCCTCCAAGTGCGCTCCTCCTGATCGGCCCGACGGACTCCCGCGGCCGAACGAGCGCCGGCCCTCATGGGGTGAATCGGTTGCGCCGAGCCCCCACAACAGGCCGGTGCGTTCTCCGGCTCCGGATCAGCGCGCCGCTAGGGCAGGTATATCGTCGCCGTCAACTCCGGCCGGCCGCTGTCGGCGGAGAGATTCCGCAGAGAGATGCGGTAGTTCCGGTTGGGTGTGACGGCGTACTGGTAGGCCGGCGAACCGAGATTCTGAACGCCGGTGTACTGCTTCTGGTCGAGCAGGTTCGAGCTGGCGCCCGAAATCTCGTCCGTGGAGACGCGGGCGTCGCTGGTGACCGCCGTCCAGGATGCGGCGAGGCCGAGATTGCCGGCAACCTTGGGGGTGACAACGGCACTGAAGCCGTTCAGGGCCTCGGGGACGTTGGGGCTGGAACTGCCCTGGAACCGGCCGTGGGTCAGCGTCACGCGAGGGGTGTTGGAGGGCCAGGACATGCTGACGTTGACGATGGGCGCGTTGCCCTGGTAGCCCATCATCGTCACCACCCAGATTGAGTGGGCGGTGTCTGTGGCCGCCTTGGTGAAGCTGTAGTGGGTGCCTCGAACGCAGGTCGGCTTGCTGTCGTCGAAGCTGAGGCAGATGACCGACTGGGCCGTGGACGGGCTGACCGTGGTGAACGAGGCGCCGATCTTGCCCGCGCCGTCGGTGATGAAGGTGAACGTCCGGGCCTTGCCGAGAGGATCCGTCTGGGCGTCCAGCTGCATGTTGTTGAAGGTGATGCTCGAGATCGGAGCGTTCGTCGGGACGGAGGGCGACGCGAACGGCGTCGGCTCGGGGGTGACGTCGGCCGATCCGTCGGGGGACGGCTGGGACGTCTCCTGGCCGCCTGAATCGCTCGGCGCGTCTATCGACGCGACGATACTGGGCGCCCCACTGGGCGATGCGGTCGATTCGCCGCCGGTCATGAGAAGCGCGCCCGCGGCCACGATCAGCACCACGCATGCCACTCCGAGAATGGCCGACAGGGTGCGCCAGCTAGTGTCGTTCACCTAGAAAACTCCTCCAGTCCTCGAACTGCGGGACACAAGATACCTCCTCGGCGCTCTTGGCGACGAAAACGGCGTCGGTCGCCGTCATTCCTCAGCAGCCGACCCGGCCGGTAGCGATCCCCGGCCGGACGGCTTGCCGAGGTGCCGCAGTTGGGTGGCGCCGCGGGTCGAAGGCCCGCGCGACCCCGGTCCGCTACTCTGCCCGGATGCGTCGCGAGAGCCAGGCTGACTGGCGGAGTCTCCTCACCCTCTACTGGGTCGCCTCGTTCGTCGAGGGCTACGGCGTGGCCCAGATTTACGCCTTCCTGCCCAACCGGTTGGCCGAGATCGGCCTGGACAAGCCCGACATCGAGCACTTCGTCGGCCTGCTCGGCTCGCTCTTCTTCCTGTCCGGACTGCCGCTGATTCCGTTCTGGGGGGTCTGGGCGGACAAGTACAGCCGCAAGGCGATCATCGTCCGCAGTGCGCTGGTCGAGACGGCCGTCTTCGGGCTCGTGGCCGTCAGCCAGCAGTCCTGGCAGCTCGTGCTGGCGATGCTGCTGGTCGCCTTCCAGCTGGGCAACAGCGGCGTGATGATGGCCGCGATCCGCGACGTCACCCCTCGCCACCGGCTCGGGCTGGCGATGGGCGTGTTCGCGTCGAGCTTCACACTTGGAAGCGGGGCCGGGCCGGCGGTCGGGGCGCTGATGATCGATCAGCTGCATCTGGGCAGCGGGAGCGTGTTCGGATTGTCAGCCCTGCTGTCCGTCCTGGTCGCCCTCGTTCTGGCGGTCGGGTCGCGAGAGGTCAGGCCGGAAATCGTGCCGGTCGGGAGCACCGTGAAGCTGGCCCTGGGCGCCGTCCGGGGCGTTCTCGCCGATGCGACCGTTCGCTGGCTCTTCGCCATCTACTTCCTGGTGTTCGTGGGACGGCAGATGTCGACCCAGTACATGGCCCTGCTCGTCCACCAGGTGGAAGGAACGCCGATCGAGGTTGCCGGCGCCGTGGGCCTCGTCCTCGGCCTGGCAACGATCGTCGGGGGAGCGCTGTCGCCGATCGGCGGCTGGATCGCCGACCGGGTCGGCTTCCGGGCGGTCCTGGTCGCGTCGATCGCGGGAATGGCCGTCTCGTTCGCGGCCCTGCCGCTCTCTCCGGCAGTCGGCGCGATGGCTGTGGTCTACAGCATGGCCATCGCGTTCACCGCCACCGTGGGAGCGATGGTGTCCGGCCTCGTGGCGACGGAGATCCCGGCGGAACGTCGATCGGCCACCCTCAACTTGATCTATCTGCCGCTGTACCTGGGCGGCATCGTCGGGCCGGCCCTTGGAGCGAGCGTCGTCTCGTCCGGGCTCCCGGCGGTGTTCTATCTTGCCGCGCTCATCCTCGCGGCGGGCGCGGTGATGGCGGTGCTGTTCGCTCGCCTGAGAGGGGCAGCCGGCAAACCGAATCGGGCTCCGATCGACGGGCAGCCGGACGCCGTCGACTGAGAGCCGGTTCGATCCTGGTCGTGCCGCGAGGGCACTAGCGGTGGAGCGTGGGGACGTCCATCTCTGCGGGACCGACGTACCGCGCGTCGGGCCGGATGAGCTTGTCGGCTGAAGCCTGCTCGATCGCATGCGCGGTCCAGCCGGCCATTCGAGCCAGGGCGAACGTGGGCGGGAAGAGGTCCGACGGAAGTCCGACGCCCTGCAGCACCGCGGCCGCGTAGTACTCGACGTTCGTCTTGATGACTCGATCGGGCTTGAGCTCGCCGAAAACGCGCAGGACGACGTCCTCGACCTTGACGGCGGTGTCGAGCCAGTCGGCCATGTCCGACATGCCTTCCGCGACCTTGCGCAGGGCGGCCGCGCGCGGGTCGTAGGCTCGGTAGACGCGGTGGCCGAAGCCCATGATCTTGTCGCCGCGGGCGATGGCCTCGCGGACCCACTTGTCGGCGCGTTCCGGCGAGCCGATCTCGTGGAGCTGGCTGACGACCTCGGCCGGGGCGCCGCCGTGGAGCGGGCCCTTGAGCGCGCCGATGGCGCCGCAGACCGCGCTGGCCAGATCCGATCGGGTCGAGATGATAACGCGACAGGTGAACGTTGAGGCGTTCAAGCCGTGCTCCGCGCCCACGATGAAGTAGGCGTCCAGGGCTCGAGCGGCGGCCGGGTCGGGGTCGGCGCCGTTGAGCTGCTGCAGGAAGCCGCCCGCCAGAGAGAGCTTCTGGTTGGGCTTCACCGGGTCAAGCCCGTTGCGGATGCGATGGAAGGCCGCCAGGGCCGATGGCGCGAACGCGGTCAGCTCGCGAGCCTGGTCCACGGTGGGCGGCCAATGCGGCCTGCGCCACGCCCCCCAGACCGAGACCGCGGTGCGCAGTGCGTCCATCGGATGGGTGTGGTTGGGCAGCTCGTGGAGCGCGCACATGACCGGTTCGGGGATTTCGGCAGGGATCAAGCGGGCGGTCTTGCGCCATTCGCCGGTCCACAGCAGCTCCGCGATGGCGCCGTACGTGCCTTTCTCGACGAGCTGTCCGATGGGATAGCCGCGATAGAGGAGGCGGCCGTTCGCACCGTCTACGAACCCAAGAGCCGTCTCGGCGGCGACGATGCCTTCGAGCCCGGGAGAGTACGGTCGCTCCGGTTTGGGCGCTGCCACCACGGGCGCTGCCACCGCGGGCGCTGCCACCACGGGCGCCGCGCTCTCAGCCTGGGGACCGGCATTGCTCTGAGTGGTCGCCATCTCGCCCTCCTTCGGGCTCCTGCCGTCGCTATCCCCGTACCCGGGGCTGAGCAGCTGTCCCGGCGGGCGGAATCTGGTAGGCCAGCATCCTACAGCGGGGCGGGATATCCTCGCTGACCGTGCCAAAACTGTCCCGCCCAATGGGGTAGGACGGCCGCCGGCATTCGCGCCGGCCGGCTCGGCGCGGAGTCGGCTCGTCAGCGCCGGCGGCGTCCCTTGCCGCCGCCGTCCAGGGCGTCGAGGATGAGCCGAACGGCGATGGCGCCCAGCGAGGCGACCACGAGAGCGCCCAGGAACCCGGAAGGGCCGCTCATGCCGAGTTCCTCCGTGGCGAACCAGCCGCCGAGGATTCCGCCCAGGATGCCGACGGCGATGTTGGGCAGACAGCCGGTGGGACCCCCGCGCTCGACGACGGCACCCGAGATCCAGCCGGCCAGGAAGCCGACGATGATCCAGCCGACTATGTCCAGATGCGGCATCGAACCTCCTCCAGGTACCGGCCGTTTGTGGCGTGCTTTCCCATGCCCGGGACGGCCCCGGATTCTACCGGCCAGGAGCCGGCCGAGCCTGGGCCGAGCCGGGGCGGCCCGAATTCGACCGCCCCGGCCCGAACCGGACCGACGTCCTAGAAGGCGTCCTTCCAGGCCGGCATCGTCTTGAGGTAGGCGACGGCCTTCTGCCGAGCGGCAGCGTGATCGAGGCTCTCGGTACTCATCATCCACTGGGTGAAGCGTTCGAGCCGCTCCTCCAGAGTGGGCAGCGTGCCCTCGGGCGCGCAGTGGCCGCAATACGGGATCTCGGCGTCGGCGAGGGCATGGTCCTCCGCTCCGGCGAGAGGCATGCCGCACGACTCGCAGCTGACGGCGATGGTCATCGAGGTTTCCTTTCTGGCTCGGCCGAGAGCCCGGTGGCTTCGGCCTGGTGGTCTCGTTGGGCGGCGGCGAGCAGCTCGAAGCCGCGGACGACGACTGCTCTTTCCGCCGGTGACATGCTCGCCATCAATTCCGCGATCAGGTCCGGGGCCAGTACCTGGCCGACGCGAGACACGACGTCCCGGCCCGCGTCGGTGAGCCAGACCAGGACCTTGCGTTCGTCGCGCTCGTCCCTGATCCGGGCCACCAGGCCCTTGGCTTCAAGGCGCTGCAGCAGCTCCGAGACGGAGTTGCGCCGCAGGCCCAGATGCTCCGCCTGCTCGCCGACCGTGAGCGGGCCGCTCGCGGAGAGATGCTGCAGCACCTCCAGCGCCCGGCGCGTCACCGGCAGTTCCGCGCCGGGGACCCTCTGAGCCCAGTGGTAGCGCCGATACACCTCGGGGAAGAGGCGTGCTACCCGCCGGGCGGCCTGGGCAGGCGTGAGGTCGGGCGGGTCGGCTCCTTCGAGCTTGCCGTCCCGGCCCTGGCCTGGAGTGGAACCGTTCGTGGCGACCATGTCGGTACGACTATCTCCGGCCCGCGGGCGTGGGTCAACGGACCTGATCGGTCGCTACGACATATCGGCCGGGGTCATCACCGTTTCAGCGGGTTGGGCCGGCGGTCGGCGTGGGCGTCTCGCTCGCGTCCGGAGCCTCGACACTCACGACCCAGCTGTCGTTTCGCAGGCTGGCCGGGTGGCGTACGATCACGCCCTGGACCCAGGTGAAGGGCTTGTCCGGCGAGGTGAATACCACTCGGGTGTCCGACCCTGTATCGGTCATCTCACACCCCACCCGCGTCGCCTGAACGGCCACCCCATAGGCGGGCGCAGGGTCCGGGCCGTAGCCGATCATGACCACGAGTTCGTCGGGGCCCGTGCAGACGACATGAAGGGCGACCACGGTCGAGCTCGGCCCCGGTTGCGGGTCGGTGAAGTAGATGCCGACCGGGATGCCGCCCCCGTCGTCCCGGGATCCGACCGAGGCCACCTGATGCCAGCCGGCCGGTGCCGGCGGCGCCGTGGGCCCTGCCGGCATCTGGCTGCCCTGCGACCCGACCCCGTCGCCGTGCGGGCCCAGGACGGCGACGACGACCAGCGCCGCGATGACCGCGACCGCCGCCAGGGACGCCATGACCCGGGCGCCGCGGCCCAGGCCGGTCCACCAACGCCGGATCGTCCGGTCGTTAGGGGTCTCGGATGTCATCGGAACCTCCCTCAGGAATTCGTACAGGGTGTCGGGTGCGCCCGGGGTGCGCCTGTCGTCGAAGATGTCCTCCAGCCTTCGGTCGAGCTGGGCGTCGGCCGCCTCCCGGGAGCGGTTCGGGTTTCGCTTCATCGATCGATCTCCCCGCGCAACTGCCGGAGCGCGTAGTGGAGCCTGGACTTGACCGTACCGAGGGGCAGGCCCAGCCTGACCGCGATCTCTTCAAGCGGCAGGTCGCGCCAGTAGCGCAACACGACCACGGCCCGCTGTTCGGGGGTGAGCCGTTCGATGGCCCGGCCCACCGCGTCTCGCGCCAGGGCGGCCTTGAACGGGTCCACCGTCTCCGTGCCCAGGCTGTCGTCCCAGGCGACGCTGCGGACCCGGCCGCGGGCCTTGAGCCGGCTGCGACAGACGTTGACGACGATCCGATCCAGCCAGGCACTGGCGCTGTCGGGCTCGCGCAGCTTCGGCCAGGCCCGCCAGGCGCGGAGCAGGGCCTCCTGGACCGCATCCTCGGCCTCCGCGGAGTCGCCCAGGAGGTACCCGGCCAGCTTGAATGCGGCGTTCAGATGCCGTGTCGCAAGACGCACGAACTCCGACCGCGAGCCCGAGGCGACGCGCTCTCCGGTCACGGATCCGGCGCCCGTGCCGACCCTCTCCTCGACCACCCAGGCCTCCACCATAGGGAATCAGTCCCGTTGCGGCTTATGTCGGCCATCCAGACCGCCGAACCGCGCGGAAGGTTCATTGTTGCCGGCCTGCCGCCGCGGTTCTCTCGCCTCCCGTCGTCGCCGCGCCCCTCGCTCGCCCCGCTGTCGCCCATTCCCGGTGCCCGTCGATGTGTCGTGTCGATGGGCGGGACATTCGGCCGCCTTCATGGTGCCCCAGGGTAGCGAGGCGCATATTGCCGCTCGAACGGGTGGGTCGCACACCCAGGCCCGCAGCATGAGATGAGGGATGTACCCGCGCCACCGCTGGGCCGTCGTGTTCGGCTCCATCTTCTTCATTGCCACCGTCGAGACGCTCAGCGACTCGGTTCTGGACCCGTGGCTGCCGTTCCCACTCGATACGATCTTTGCCGTCGCCGCCGTGGCGTCCGTCGCCATCGGGGCGGCCTGGTACGCCTTCCGCCTGATCGACCGTCTGACCACGAACCTGTTGTGGCGACACCAGGAGCTGTTCCACCGGAATGCCGCGCTGTCCGCCGTTTACGAGGTCAGCCTGGCGATCGCCGCCCAGCAGGACCCCGATGCGGTCCTCGATTCGATCGTCGGATACGCCCGACGCTTGTTGCGGGCGGACGCCGCGATCCTGGTCCTCGAAGGGTCCGACGGCGAGCCGGAGCTGCGCGCCGCGAGCGCGGCCCCGGACGTGCTGCGGGACACGAGGGCGCCGGTCGGGACCGATTCGGCCACCCCGGGCGACGACGGTGACTCCGCCGGCGCCCCTGCCCGGTTCCTCTCGCCGGGGTACAGCGTCGGCCTGGAGGTCGCCGTTGGGGCCGGCCAGATCTGCGAGGGCAGCCTGGCTGTCGTCTCCGCGGCGGGGCGGGGCTTCTCCGTGTCCGACTCGGACATCCTCTCGGCGCTCGCAATCGAGGCCGGCCTCGCCCTGGAGGCGACCCGCTTGCGCGACGAACTCAAGGCAGTGGCGGTCCAGCGGGAACGCGAGCGCATCGCGCGCGAGATGCACGATGGCCTGGCCCAGGTCCTGGCCTATGTGAACGCCAAGTCCCAGGCGGTGGACGAGCTGCTCGGCACGGGCCGCGTGGCCGAGGCGAGTCGCCAGATGCAGGAGCTGGCGTCCGCGTCCAGGTCCCTCTACGTGGACGTTCGCGAAGCGATCCTGAGCCTGTCGCCGCCGACGCTGCCCCGGCGGGGCCTGGCCCCGGCTCTCGAGGACTACTCGGCCCGGTTCGCCGAATCGTCCAAGATCGCCGTCCGGTTCCAGGCCACCCCAGAGGCCCGCCGCGCTGCCCTGAAGCCCGAAGTCGGGGCCGAAGTCTTCGGGGTCGCTCAAGAGGCGCTGACGAACGTCCGAAAGCACGCCCACGCCAACCGGGTCACGATCGATCTGGCGATGGAGGACCGTGAACTGCTGCTCCGGATCGCCGACGACGGCGTCGGCTTCGATGCCGAGGCGGCGGCCGCAGGGCCCGAGAAGTGGCCCCATTTCGGACTGTCCGGCATGCGCGAGAGGGCCGAAGCGGTCGGTGCGAGCATTCGATGGCACAGCGGGACGGGCGGCCCGGGCTCTACCGTCGAACTCCGGATTCCCCTCCTTACGAGTGGGCCCGGCGGGCCTCCCTACCCATTTGACCCACCTGGTGGGGCGGTGTCCCACACCACGCCGCGCCAGGTGGTTCATTCGTCCTTGCCTACCCATTCCGAGGCAGACTGACGTTATGCGAACCGTGCTTGTCGACGATCACGCCCTATTCCGCGATGGAGTCGCGTCCTTGCTTCTTGCCTGGGGGCACGAGGTTGTCGGCCAGGCTGCCGACGGCGGCGAGGCCATCGATCTGGTCGATTCGACCGTGCCGGACGTGGTCCTGATGGACGTTCGGATGCCCACCGTATCCGGCATCGAGGCGACCGCCGAGATCAAGTCGCGCCACCCCGAGGTGGCCATCGTGATGCTGACGGTCAGCGAGGAAGAAGCCGACCTGTTCAGGGCGATCAAAGCCGGGGCCCAGGGCTACCTTCTCAAGAATCTGGAGGCGCCGCAGCTCCGGTCGATGCTGGAAGGCGTAGCTCGGGGTGAGCCGGCCATCACCCCCGGCACGGCGGCCCGGATCATCGACGAGTTCCTGCTCTCGCCCGGTACCGGATCGAGCGGCCACTCCCAGCGGTTGACCGAACGCGAGATGTCGGTTCTGCGCCTTGTGACCGAGGGCCTGCGCAACCGCGAAATCGCGGTCGAGCTCGGCATAAGCGAGAACACCGTCAAGTTCCACCTCAAGAACATCGTCGAGAAGCTGCACGCCCAGAACCGCGCCGAGCTGGCCGCTCGCGCCGTCCGCGAGGGTCTCGTGCCCGACTCCCGGCGTCCCCAGGAAGCCGGCTTCCAGAGCTCGTACCGCCGGCGCTGACGGTCGCCGGATCGAGGCTCGGCTTCGCGCCGGCAACCGGAGGGTTCTCTTGTCGAAGGTAACGCCCAGCCTGTGGTTCGACGGCAACGCCGAGGAGGCCGCTGAGTTCTACGTCTCCCTGCTGCCCGACAGCCGGATCGACGGGGTGTCGCGAGCCGCATCGGACAATCCAAGCACGGCTGCCGGGCAGGTCCTGACGGTCGACTTCACGGTCGCCGGCCAGCACCTCCGAGGCATCAACGGCGGACCCCAGTTTTCGTTCACGGAAGCCGTGTCGTTCGCCATCGATTGCCGCGACCAGGCCGAGGTCGACCGCCTTTGGGACGCTTTGACGGCGGACGGCGGCGAGCCGGGCCAGTGTGGCTGGCTCAAGGATCGGTTTGGTCTCTCGTGGCAGATCATCCCGCAGCAGCTCGTCCAGATGCTCGGCGATTCGGACCGCGAGGCCGCCCGCCGGGCAATGGAAGCGATGCTCGAGATGAGCAAGATCGACATCGCCGAGATGCGCCGCGCCTTCGACGGCGCCGCCGGCTGAGGCCGGCCTAGCCGCGCAGGTTCTTCGGGATGTTCGCGGCCGCGGCCTCGTCCACGATCCAGACCGCTCCGGTGCGGCGGGTCCGCTGAACCGGCCAGCGGCGTTCGTCGCGTACCTCGCCGAAAACGTGGCCGAGTGGCTCGGCCTTCTTGTCGCCCCAGGTCACGACCAGGACCGGCGACGCTTCGAGAAGGCGTGGGTTGACCGTCATCCGCGGCAGGTGCGGTCCGATGTGCGAGGGCGCCGGGATGCCCATCGTCCAATCCATCTTGCCCAGGGCGGGCGAGTCCGGAAACACCGAAAGGACGTGGCCGTCGTCGCCGACGCCCACCAGGATCAGGTCGAAGACCGGCCAGTTGCCTTCCGCCAGAGCCAGGTGCCGGGCCATCTCCTCGGCATAGCGATCCGCGCACCACTTGTTGTCGTGGTACTCCGCGATCGACCGGTCCGTGGGGAAGGGGTGGATGTTGGTGAAAGGCAGGGGCGCGCTGCCTCGTTCGCCCGGCGCGCCGCCCAGGAGGACGTCATCAAGCGCCGTCACGTTGGATTCCGGGTGACCGCGCGGCACGTAGCGGTCGTCGCCCCACCAGACGTGAATCTGCGACCAGGGCAGCGAATCGCAAAGCGGCGGCGAGGCCAGGAGCCGGTACAAGGGGATGGTGATGCTGCCGCCCGTTGTGCAGAAGTCGGCCCTGCCGCGCCGCTCGACGGCGGCCATCAGCGCCGCCGCGATCCTTTCCGCCGCGGCCGCGGCGGCCCCGGCCAGGTCATTCTCCACGACCAGTTCCGGCTCGCCCCGGTTGGCCGCCGGCAGTCCGGCGGCGCCGGTCCCGGCCAGGCGTTCGAACGACGGGGAGAAGTCCGGTTCCAAGTCACTCATCGCCCTGACTCCTGCGTTTCTCGGAGGCATCGCGCGGCGCATCAGAGGCAACCATACGCCCGGCCATGGCCAGCGTCTCGGCTGCGACCGGATCCACGACGCTATCTTCCACCGCCCGCTCGAGCAGGTCTACATCATTCAGTCGTGGTGCGGCGTAGGACCTGTGGATCCGCTCGCGCCCTTGCTCCAGTACGGCGACATCCACGCTGAAGTCGTCTGCGACGACGCTTCCAACCACTTCCCCTCCGCGACGCCTGGACACTATCTCCACGCGCACCGTCGATCCACTCGAGAGATCCGACTCGACCGGTTGCCATTGGGCCGCCACCAGACGGTTGCCCTGCCGGAGCGTCACCGTCCGCCTGCCGTCCGCGAGGCGCCGCATCGGTTCGACGACGCTCATGCCGAGCCTCGAGGCCAGCCAGGCGACGTGATAGACGGGCCGGACGACGTTGGTCAGGCCGCGGGGATCCCCGGCCTCGGGGGCCGCGTACTCAACGCAAATCGATCGGACGGACCGAAGGTGGGCCCGAAGGTCCGGCAGGTCGTACACGGCGGCCAGCGCCTCGCGCCAGCGAGCCTGCCGGAGCAGGGAGAAGTCGGCCACGATCAGGTCTCGCCCGGAGGCGAGTCGGGCCATGTCGGCGAGACGATCGAGCCCGTTGCCGGACCACGAGGAACCGTCGACGATGAGCTTGTCGGCCAGCGGCAACAGCCGGTCGGCGCGATGGGAGCGGAAGCTCGGCTCGACCGGCCACCACAGGGCGACGGGCAGATCGTGGACCAGCAGAGGCTGGATGATCGAAGCGAGGTGGCTGCCGGCCTGGCCGTAAACCGAGATGAAGATCGTCTCCGTGCCGGTCTCGGTCGCTCCGGAGGGGCTCGGAATCGCCAGCGCCTGGATCGTGGCATCGAGGCGCGGCGGACCCTCGGAGTCCAGCGCGGACAGGATCAGCGATCTCGAGGGGTGCCTCCCGGCCGTGGCCTCGATCGTGGCCGCGCAGCGCTCCCCCGTCTCGCGGCGGCCCGCGACCACGACCAGGTTCAGCACACTCGACCGTGCGGCGACGTGATGCTCGCGCGAACTCGCCCCCGGCCTGTTCTCATCGGGTGTGCCGGTCGCCTGGGCGGCCATGGCCCGGTCGCGCTTTCTCAGCGACCAGACGTCGGCCAGGGCGTGCTCGATCTCCTCGACCGAGTGCGCGATCGGTGCCGGCCTGACGACGGCCGGCTTCAGATCCGGCGCCATCGGCGGCCGTCCCGCGCCATGAGCTCGTCCGCCGCCGCGGGGCCCCACGTGCCGGCGGCGTAGTTGGGGAAGTGGGGCGCGGCCAGTCCGGCCCAGCCTTCGATGATCGGCGTCACGACCGACCAGGCCGCCTCGACTTCGTCCGCCCGAGTGAACAGCGCGGCGTCGCCCAGGAGCGCGTCGAGGATGAGCGTCTCGTAAGCGTCCGGCGAATCGACGACGAACGCGGTCCCGTAGTCGAAGTCCATGTTCACCGACCGCACGTCCAGGCCCAGGCCGGGCACCTTGGCCGCGAAGCGCAGCAGGATGCCTTCGTCGGGCTGGATCCGCATGGCCAGGAGGTTCGGGGCCATGGAGCCGGCCGATTCCCGGAACAGAGCCAGCGGTACTTCCTTGAACTGGATGGCGATCTCGGTGGCCCGCCTGGGCAGACGCTTGCCGGCCCGCAGGTAGAACGGCACGCCGCTCCAGCGCCAGTCGTCGATCGTGAACTTGCCGGCGACGTAGGTCTCGGTTTCGGACTCCGGGTCGACCTCCGGTTCCTCGCGGTAGCCGGGGGCGGCCTGGCCCTGGACCCAGCCCGGACCGTACTGGCCGCGGACGATGTTGTGGCGAACGTCGTCCGGCCTGGGCGTCTCGATGGCCCGCAGCACCTGCAGTTTCTGGTCGCGCAGAGAGTCGGCCACGAAGGACGTGGGCGGCTCCATCGCCACGAGCGCCATCAGCTGCAGCAGGTGGTTCTGGAGGATGTCGCGGCTCGCGCCGGTCTCCTCGTAGAACGCGCCGCGACCTTCCGCGCCGATCGACTCCGCCACCGTGATCTGGACGTGGTCCACATAACTTCGATTCCAGACCGGCTCGAAGATGCCGTTGCCGAACCGGAAGACCAGCAGGTTCCGGACCGTCTCCTTGCCCAGGTAGTGGTCGATGCGGTAGACCTGGGACTCGCGGAAGACCTTGTTGACCTCGTGGTTGAGGTGACGGGCCGATTCGAAGTCCCGCCCGAACGGCTTCTCGACGACCACCCGCCGCCACCCGGCCCCGCGCATTTCGTGGTCGAGCCCCACGCGTCCGAGCTGGCGGATGATCTCGGTCACCTGCGACGGCTGTGTGGCCAGGTAGAAGAGCCGGTTGCCGGCCGTGCCGCGTTCCCGATCCAGTTCATCGAGGCGGGCGGACAGGCGGTCGTAGCCGGGGTCGTCGCCGAAGTCGAGCTGCTGATAGGTGATCCTCCTAGCCAGCTCAGACCAGGCCGACTCGTCGACCGGAAGGACCCTCGAGTACTTGTCGAGCGAGGCCTTCATCTCGGCCGCGAACGATTCGTCGGTATAGGGCCGGCGAGCAACCGCGATCAGACTGAACTCGGCCGGGAGCAAGTTCGTCCGCCACAGCTGGTAGAGCGCGGGCATGACCTTGCGATGAGCCAGGTCGCCCGTGGCGCCGAACAGCACGAAGGCGCACGGGTCCGGCTCGCGCTCGAGGCGCAGGCCGCGGCGGAGAGGATTCTCCGTGGCGTCCGAAATGCGCCGCCTGCGGCTGCTGGACGCCGCCTCTCTGAGCTGGCGGGCGGTCCGGGGAGGCGCCGTCACGGCCTGGGTACGGTTCGGGCTCATCAGGAGACCCTGACCGGGTGGTCGCCGAACTCGTTGCGCAGGGCAGCCAGCACCCGCGCCTGGTAGCTGTCGTCCTGCCGCGAGCTGAAGCGGTTGAGCAGCGCCAGGGTAATGATCGGAGCCGGCACGTCGCGGTCGATCGCTTCCTGAACGGTCCAGCGGCCTTCACCGGAGTCGGCGACCCGGCCCCGCCATTGCGCCAGCTCCCGGTCCGGGGCCAGAGCGGTCGCCGCCAGTTCGAGCAACCAGGATCGGACGACCGAACCGTGGTTCCACAGGTTCGAGATGGCGGACAGGTCCAGCTTGTAGCTGGAGGCGTGCATGATCTCGAGGCCTTCGGCATAGGCCTGCATCAGGCCGTACTCGATGCCGTTGTGCACCATCTTCACGTAGTGGCCGGCACCCGGGCCACCGGCGTGGAGATAGCCTTTCTCGGGCGCGAGGGAAACGAAGATCGGCTCGAGGCGCCTCACGGGCTCTGGCTCGCCGCCGACCATCAGGCAGTAACCGGCCTCGCGCCCCCAGACACCGCCGGCCACGCCCGCGTCGACGAAGTGGATGCCATGCTCGGCGACCATGTCGTGCCGCCGGACCGAATCGTGGAAGTTGGAGTTGCCTCCGTCGACGATCGTGTCGCCCGGTTCGAGCAGGCCCAGCAACTCGTCGACCTGCGCTTCCGTGGCGTCGCCGGCCGGGACCATGACCCATATGGCGCGCGGTCTGGTGAGCTTGCTCACGAGCTCTTCGAGAGAGAACGCGCCGTCCGCACCGTCGGTCATGATCTCACGGGTCTTCTCGGCGGTGCGGTTGTAGGCGATCACACGGTGCTCGTGGAGCAGCAAGCGGCGCACCATGTTCGCGCCCATGCGGCCCAGTCCGACAAAGCCGATTTCCACGGCTATGCCTCCTTGAGAGACGCAGCCAGGGCCTTTTCGAGAGCGGCGAGACCGGCCTCCGGCTGCGATCCGAGATTGATTCGGACCACTGGAAGCTTGTGGTCGCCCAGGGTTTGGGCGTCGCCCACCGCCTGGGCGTGGATGAGCTGGCCGAACGCGTATTCCTTGCCGGGGATGCGGCGGTCGTCCGGATGATCGGCCACCAGCTGCAGGAACCAGCCGATGGGCGCGCCGCCCTTGTGCAGCTGGCCTGTGGAGTGGAGGAAGCGCGGCCCGTAGCCGACGGTCGTGGCCCGGTGCGTTCGGTCTCGGAAGAGCGTCCGGATCGCGGCCAGCGAGGCGTCGCGCTGCGGCGTCTGCGCGATGTAGGCTTGGATCGAGACGTAGCCGTTGGGCGCCAGCGACTTGAGGCCGCCACGCAGGGCGGCGACTACTGCCGCTTCGTCGGCGATCCCGAGCGCGTCGTCGGCCTCGGGAGTGGCGCCTTTCTCGAACGTAGCGATGACGGCGCGGGTATTGACCTTGGCTTCCTCCACGTTCGGCTGGTCGAACGGGTCGATCCCCAGCACGGCGCCGGAAATGGCGGTGGCGACCTCCCAGCGGATGAACTCCGCGGCGACGTCGAGCTTGTCCGCTATCTGGATTCGAATGACCGGATGGCCGGCTTTCGCGAGATCCGCGAGGCGGGCGTCCACGTTCGAACCGATGGCCGGAAGCGGGCCGGCCGAACCGGCGATCTCGATCCGCACGAAGACGCGGTCGGTGCCGTAGTCGGCCGGCTTGCCGAGTTGTTCGCCGTCCACGGGCACGATTCCGACACCGTGTTTACCGGTGCTCTCGGCGATCAGCTGCTCGACCCAGGGCCCGAACGGGGCGATCTCGCGGTCGATCACGAAGGTCAACTTGTCGCGGCCGCCGCGAGCGAACACGCCCATGGCGATTCCCAGGGCCAGGCCCGGGTTCTCCGCCGGGTCCGTCTTGCCGCAGGCCATGATCATGTCGCGGGCGCGGCGCAGCAGCACGTCCAGGTCCAGGCCCAGCAATGCGGCCGGGACCAGGCCCACGTAAGTGAGGGCCGAATAGCGGCCGCCCACGTCCGGCGGGTTGAGGAAGACCTCGCGCAGCTGGTCGTGGTGGGGGATCGAGCGGACGCTCTTGTCCGGGTCCGTGATCGCGACCATGCACGCGCCCGGCTCGGCCGGCAACGCGCCCGCCTTCCCCTGAGCCTCCTCGATCCTCTCCCACTGGTAGGCCTGGAACGAGAGCGACTCGGCCGTGGTGCCGGACTTGGTCGAAACGATGAACAGCGTCCGGAGCGGGTCGAGGTCGTCGAGCGTCGCGGCCACGGCCGCGGGGTCCGTGGAATCAAGAACGCGCACGGGGACGCCGTTGTCCGACGGTCCGAATACTTCGGAGAGCAGTGCCGGAGCGAGGCTGCTTCCACCCATGCCGCCGAGCACGGCCGTGGTGAAGCCCGCGCCCCGGACAGCCTCGGCGAAGCCCCGCAGGGCGGCCGTCTCGTCGGCGAAGTGGAACGGCGCCTCGAGCCAGCCCAGCCGGGTGGCGATGGCTCGCTGAACCAGATCCTCGGAGGACCAGACGGTAGGATCGCGCATGCCGATGGCCCGGTCGGCCCACTTCTCCTCGATGGCGCACACCCGAGCTTCAGCCAGCCCGGCGTCCAGGGCGTCGTCGCTCATGGTCAGGTCCAGCGCAGGCGCAAGCGCCTTGGTCGACTCGGTCATTTCGGCAGCCTCATGACTTCTCTCGGCGGGGTCGCGGGGACGCGGTCATTCGATTTGATCGTCAGCCGAAAAGATACAGGCCCCACGCGACCTGCGACGGCGAAGCCTCGGGCGTTCCGTAGCTACCCATGTGGGGCGTGCGGACAGGCGCCTCGCCGGTTCCCTCCGGCGGCCTGCATGAGACGCGACCTGGCCGCGGGTAGCACCGGTTCCGAAACCTGTAGGGGATCGGGGCCCGTCCAAACCCGCGGCGATTCGATCGTCCCATCGCTCTTCTGCGCGGCGGCCGGATTCCCGTCGCCGGCGGCGACGGCTGCCAAATCCCTGCCCGACGCGGACCGATCGGCACGATCGACCGATCCCGGTTCACCGGGCGTCTCCCTCGCTCGCCAATAGGGCCGGCCTTGGAGCAGAAATGCCATCCAGGGTTTCCGAATGCCAGCGGGGGTGACCGTAGGCGAGACAGGGAACCCGAAGGCGGGTCGGGACCGGCGGTTATCACGACACGTCGGCCGATCCCACGCTCAAACGTCAGCTGGTAGCCGGTCCCGGTGGACGTCGAGGCCAGTCAGTCCCCCGGCGCGGTCACGTAGCGTTACCGGTGTTGGCAATCAGCAAGGACCGAAGGCCGAGCAGATCAGGTGTCGGCTCGGGCGTGGGGGTCGGCTCGGGCGTGGGGGTCGGCTCGGGCGTGGGAGTCGGCTCGGGCGTGGGTGTCGGCTCGGGCGTGGGAGTCGGCTCGGGCGTGGGGCGGCGTCGGGGTCGAACGGTGCGCTGCAGCTCGACTTGCCGAGCCCGGCGCGGCTGCGAACCCCTCTGGACGGGACGCGCTCCGACGCCTATTTGCCGCGGTCCGCCTCCAGCCGCGTGGCCTCGCGCTCGATGCCATTCACCTTGTTCAGGCGCCGAACGTGACGCTCTTCACCGCTGAACTTCGCGCCCAGGAATGCCTCAGCGCACGAAACGGCCGTCTCGACACCGATCACGCGGGCCCCCAGGGTGAGCACGTTCATGTCGTCGTGCTCGACGCCCTGAGCCGCCGAGTAGGTGTCGTGGCAGAGCCCCGCCCTGACCCCGGGAATCTTGGACGCGGCGATGGAAGCCCCCACGCCGCTGCCGCAAATCAGGATGCCGCGATCGGCCCGGCCCTCAACGACAGCCTTGCCCAGGGCCAGGCTGTAGTCGGGGTAGTCATCTTCGGGGTTGGACCCGTCGCCGCCCAGGTCGAGAAGGATGTGTCCGAGGGGAGCCAGCCGGGCCATCAGCTCGGCCTTCAGTTCCGCCCCGGCGTGATCGGCCGCCAGCGCGATTCGCATCTCAGTGTCCGGCCGTGGCCACGACTCGGCCGCTGAAGCCCTCTCGGGCAACCTTGCGGCCGACCTCGGCCACGTGAGCCGTGGTGAGGCCGAAGGCCTCGAAGATCAGCTTGGCCGGGGCGGAGGCGCCGAACCGCTCGATGCCGACGATGGCCCCCTCGTCACCGGCGTAGCGTTCCCAGCCGAGCGGAACCCCGGCCTCGATGGTGACACGCTTGCGGCTCGCCCGCGGCAGGACGGACTCTCGATAGGCGGCGTCCTGGGCCTCGAACAGCTCCCACGACGGCAGGCTGACGACGCGGCAGCGGATGCCCTCGCCCTCCAGCGCCTCGGCCGCCCCGAAGGCCAGCTGCAGTTCCGAGCCGGTGCCGATGAGGATGAGATCGGGGTGGGCCTTGTCGCCGGAGGCGTCGCGCAGCACGTAGCCGCCTCGGGCCACTCCCTGGCGGGCCATCTCGGCCGTGCCGGGAAGGACCGGGACGTTCTGGCGGGTCAGCAGCAGGGCCGTGGGCCCCTCGCAGACGTCGATCGCGCAGGCCCAGGCGGCCGCGGTCTCGTTCGCGTCGCCGGGCCGGATGACGGTCAGATGGGGCAGCGCCCGCAACGAGGCCGCGTGCTCGATTGGCTGGTGAGTGGGGCCGTCCTCGCCGACGCCGATCGAGTCGTGCGTCCAGACGTACACGGAGCGCAGCTTCTGGAGAGCGGCGAGCCGGACGGAGCCGCGCATGTAGTCGCTGAACGTGAGGAACGTGGCCGAGTACGGGATGAAGCCGCCGTACAGGGCGATGCCGTTGGCGATACCGCCCATGGCGTGTTCGCGCACGCCGAAGCGGATGTTCCGGCCGCCCGGGTTGTCCGCCTCGAAGATGCCGGCGCCCGCGACGTCGGTCAGGTTCGACTCGGACAGGTCCGCCGCGCCGCCGAAGAGTTCCGGCAGTGTCGCGGCCAGGGCCTGGATGGCCTGCTGGCCGGCCTTGCGGGTCGCCGGGCCGTCGCCGGCGGGATAGACCGTCAGTCCGGCGTCCCAGCCGTCGGGGAGCTTGCAGTCGAGCCGGCGCCGCAGCTCGGCGGCCTCGGCCGGGTACTCCTTCGCGTACGCGGCGAGCTTCTCGTTCCACTCGGCCACGAGCGTCTGGCCGGCGGGCACAGCGGCGCGGAAGACCGCCAGCGCCTCCTCCGGAACGAAGAACTTCTTGTCCGGGTCCCAACCGTAGGCCAGCTTGGCGCCCCGAACCTCTTCCTCGCCGAGCGGCGCCCCGTGAGCCTTCTGGGTGTCCTGTTTCGTGGGAGCGCCGAAGCCGATGTGGGTCCGGACCGCGATCAGGCTGGGCCGGCCGTCGTTCTGGGCGGCCTCGATTGCCTTGCCGATAGCCTCGACGTCGTTGCCGTCCTCGACGCGCTGGGTATGCCAGCCGTACGAGTCGAAGCGTTCGAGCGTGTTGTCGGTGAAGGCGAGGGCGGTGGGTCCGTCGAGCTGGATGTGGTTGTCGTCGTACAGGTAGATCAGCTTGCCGAGCTTGAGGTGGCCCGCCAGCGAGGCGGCCTCGGCGGCGATGCCTTCCTGGAGATCGCCGTCCGAGCAGATCGCGTAGACGAAATGATCGATCAGGGTGTGGCCGGGCCGGTTGAACTCGGTGGCCAGGCGGGTCTGGGCGATGGCCATGCCGACGCCGTTGGTGAAACCCTGGCCGAGCGGTCCTGTCGTGGCCTCGACGCCCCTGGTGTGACCGTGCTCCGGATGGCCCGGCGTGAGCGAGTTCCACTGGCGGAAGGATTGGAGGTCCTCGATGGTCAGGCCGTAGCCGGTCAGGTACAGCAGCGAGTAGAGCAGCATGCTGGCGTGCCCGGCAGACAGGAGGAATCGGTCCCGGTTCGGCCAGGTCGGCTCGGTCGGGGAGTGGTGCAGGTAACGGGTCCAGAGCGTGTAGGCCATCGCCGCCATGCCCATGGGGGCTCCCGGATGGCCCGAGTTGGCCTTCTGGACGGCGTCCATGGACAGCGTACGGATGGTGTTGACCGACAACTGGTCCAGCGACTCTGCCACCTGGGTCATTCGAAAAGCGCTCCCGATCTGACTTGACTTCTGAGTTGGGCTGCAATTCTACCGGCCTGGAGGGAGCCGAAGGCGGTCCGGTCCTCCGCGTTCGGCCCGGCGGGCGGCCGGCATCGGGCCGCGGAGGCGTCGTCTGCGCCGTTGCCGGGCCGAAAGAGGCTGCTACACTCGCCGTTGAGCGGTCGCGAGGAAGTCCGTTCGGCCGTCCGTCCCACGTGCAGCTCCCCGGAGTGGGGTTCCAAGAGCGCGAGGAAGAGATGCGAATCTACGACGGCAGCCCTCGCCAGAACTACGAAGAAGTGCTGCGCTCCATCGGCGCGTTCCTGGACCAGCGCGGGATGAAGGAAATCCTTCTGGTCGAGGCGCCCGATGGTTTCGTCGTGCAGGGCCTGACCCTGGAGAGCGCTGGCACGGGCGCGTGGTCGGAGCACATGGGCCAGCAGGCGAAGGAGACGTTTACCTTCCTGGACGACGACATCGCGCGTTTCATGGAAGAAGGCCACGCCAGGCGCGACACCAGCGACAAACCGGTTGCCTGGGGGCAGGCTGGATACTATGAGCACGCCCTCCGCGTGATCGGCCGCTACGTCGACGAACAGAAGCCCCGCGACGTCTTCTTCTTCGAACAGGACGGAGCCTTCGTGCTGCGCCTCCTCATGTGGTCTCAGACGGGCAGCCGGCACGCGATCGCGGAGTTCATGCGCGAGGACATCGAGTCGATGGTCGCGTCGGGTCCGGAATATCGAGGCGAGAAGGCCGGCAAGCCCTAGCCCGGGTTTGGCGCCGTACACGAAGCAGGTTTGGGAGCGGGCTCTCTGGTAGGTGAGGAAGGCCGATGAAGATCCTGAAGATGCTCATGGCGCTCGTGCTTATCACGATCGCGGCCCTGGTGGTAATCCCGCTCATCGTCTTGGCCGGTTTGTTCGTCTGGCTCAAATTGACCGAGGAAGGCGACGAGGAGTCGCTGGAGCTGGACCAGGAGAATATCTGACGCCTCCCGTGGTGAAACGAGAGCAATCGCCCGGGCCGGATGCCCGGGCGATTGCTTTCTCATCGACCGAAATGCCCGGCCCGGCTTCCGCCGCCGCTCCGGCCCACGGCCGGTCGATGCTCCTGGCCGAGGCGGGGGCGATCCTGGTCATGCTCTTCTGGGGCGGCAACGTGGTCGCGGTCAAATCCGTAATCGCGGACGTGCCGCCGGTGCTGTTCGCGTGGGTTCGGTTCGGCGCCGCGTTCCTGGTCATGCTGGTCGTGCTCAAGTGGCGCGAAGGCAGCGTCGGTCTGCCGCGCCGCGACGTCCTGCCCCTCCTGGGTCTGGGGCTGCTCGGCTTCGGCATCTACCAGGATCTGTGGGCCACGGCTCTGGGCCAGACCACGGCAGCGAATTCGGCCCTCATCACGGCGGCGACTCCCGTCTCGACGATCCTGATCGCGGCGGCGGTCGGGTCGGACACCCTGTCGCGGCGCAAGCTGGCCGGCGCGGCGATCGCGTTCAGTGGAGCCGTCGGCGTGGTCCTGGCCACACACGGCATCGGTCTGACGGGCGCGTCGCTGGGCGACCTCATGACTTTCGCGGCCACGATCTGCTGGTCCCTGTACGTGGCCTTCGGAGCACCGGTCCTAGTCCGCCACTCCCCGTTGAGGACGGCGACGTGGGCGATCGGCTTCGGGACACTGGGCACGTTGCCTCTGGCTCTGTGGCAGCTGCCCTCGCTGGAGCCGTCCCACCTTCACGCCGGCACGCTGGCCCTGTTCCTCTATTGCGCGCTTCTTTCCGCGGCGCTGGCGAACGTGATCATGTTCGAGTCGGTCAAGGTGCTGGGGCCGGCGAGGACGATGCTCTTCCAGTTCCTGGTGCCGGCCTTCGCGATCTTCTTTGCGGCGGTCTTCCTGGGCGAGCAGATAGTGGCCGGTCAGCTGGCGGGCGGCGCCGCCATCGTCGCCGGCATCCTGGTTGCCCGGTCTCGACCCCGGAGGAGCCGCCCCGTCAGGATGCCAGGGTGAGGACCGCGTCCGGTCGCAGCAGGAAGGGCGGCAGGCAGGCCGGGAGATTCGAAAAGGGCAGGACGTCCGGGTGCAGGTCGAGCCCGAGCGAATCGGCCATGAACCGGCGCCGGGCCTGGATCCGGGCCCACGCTTCCGGATAGCGCGCTTCGAAGGCCCGCCGGAGCGGCTCGTCGGCCAGCGCCAGGCCGCCTTCGATGTTCGTCGTGAAGTATTCCGTCCCGGTCGCGGGGATGACGTCGATCTGCAGCGCCGCGCCCGACCGCAGCTCTACCGCCGACCCCTTCCAGATCGGCGAGTTGACCCACTCGTCGAGCTGGATGAAGTGCCCGGGGTTCAGGCCGATGCCGAAGAACGGATCGCCCAGCCGCCGTTCGATGATTTCGAAGAGAACGCCGCCGGTCTGGCCGACGTGCAGCGCGCCCAGCCACTCGGCGATCGCCTCGAAGTACGGCCCAACAAGTCGCTCAACGTAGTCGGAGATGCCGGCCGGAAGGTCCCGCGCATCCTCCGCCACGAACCCGGCCCGGCAGTCGAGGGCGCCCCAGACACCGAAGGCCGTCGTGAAGCGGTCGCCCCGTTCGATCGGCCGATCGCCGGGGCTGAGCAAGCCCAGCGTCGCGCGCGGCCCGGCCGTGAGCATGACATGGCACGACAGCGGCATGCCGTTCCAGTTGAGCAGCCGGACCGCCTCAGCTTCTCGCATGCCAGGCCGGAGGCCGAAGAGCAGGCGCCGCACGCCGTCCGAGGTCTGGCAGGCGGCGTACTCGAGCGCGGCCAGCTGCTCGACCTCGTTGATCGTCCGGAGGCCGTCCGCGGCGTCGATGAGGATGCCGGTCGCGTTGCGGACGCTGCCGGCGGCCCCGGCCAGACGCCGCAGTTCGTCGACGAGATAGGCCGGGGCGTCGATCGCATCCGGTTCGGCGTACGTCTTCCAGCCGACTACACCGACGCGTGAGCCGGCCCTGATGCCCTCTCCGCGGAGGATCTCGGCCAGGGGCGCGGATCGATCGCGCGGCTGGCCCGGCAGGCTGAAGTCCTGGAAGAGGATCGGTCGCATCGGGAGCGGCGCGGCGGCCGCCATGGCGGAGCATTCGTTGCCGACCAGGATCGCAGGCTGCGCGCCGCCTCCGACGACCAGGACCGCCTCCTCGAACCGGGGATCGAAGCCGGTCAGGTACGAGAGGCCGGCGCTGTGCTCGCGGTCGGCGTAGACGAGCAGTCTGTCGAAGCCGTGGCCGTCGGCCTTCTCGCGGAGACGCTCGAAACGAGCCGAGTAGACGTCCAGTCCGATTTCGGGCCGGCTGTCGGGCATGCCGAATTCAGGTAGATCGATTCTGGTGAGCCGGGACTTGCGCATGGCCTGTCTCCGATTAGGGCCGGCCGACGCGGTCCCAGGCATGGTCGCCGCGGATTGCGATCTCGCCCGACCGTGAACACATGCAAGCGTGGAAGTCAAGCTGACGGGACGCGGCCGTTTCGGGCGCATCTTATCTCAGGACCGACGCAGCAGGAGCTTGACGCTATTAGCATGCGTATGCTACATAGGTATGCATCGACGCCGCGTGTGCGCATGCGTTGCTAATGCTCGTGCGTCGGTTTGCCAGCTGTCGCTGCCAGCTGAGGCGATCGGAGTGTCAGGGTTGGATCAGGCGAGCCCCGTTCCGGGGAGCGCCATTCCGGTCGGATAGGTCCAGGCGACAGCACAAGGATTTGGAATCGGAACCTGTTGGCGGAGAGGAGGTCCGGCCCGCCAGGGCATGGCGTTCGATACAGTCGAGGTTTCTAATTCCAAGCCGCGAATTTCACAGGAGGAAGGGAATGGTTAGAGGTCGCAAGCTGGCCGTCATTCTGTCGGTCGCCGCGCTTGTCGTTTCAGCGTGCTCGTCGTCAGCGACGAACGCTCCGAGCGGCAGCAAATGCACCGTCGGCGTGTCCTGGAACAACTACCAGGAAGAGCGCTGGGCCAAGTGGGACGAGCCGGCCATCAAGGCGGCTCTTGACAAGGCCGGCTGCAGCTACATCTCGAACGACGCGAAGTCCTCGACCGACACGCAGGCATCGAACGTCGACGCCCTCATCAACCAGGGTGCCAATGTTCTGATCATCCTTGCCCAGGACGGAACCGCCATCAAGCCGGCCGTCCAGAAGGCTCTCGCCGCCAATGTGCCGGTTATCGCGTATGACCGCCTGATCGAAGATCCGGGCGCGTTCTACATCACCTTCGACAACGTTCTGGTCGGCAAGATGCAGGCCGAGGCGCTGCTCAAGGTCAAGAACTCCGGCAACTTCGTTGTCATCAAGGGCAACAAGGCCGACGCCAACGCGGACTTCCTGCGCCAGGGCATGGTCCAGGCCGGGGTTCCGGACGTGGGCCAGAGCTCCGCCACCCTCAAGAACGTCGGCGAAACCTACACCGACAACTGGGATCCGAACAACGCCCAGACCGAGATGGAGCAGTTCCTGACTGCTAACGCCAACAAGATCGACATCGCCTTCGTTGAGAACGACGGCATGGCCGGTGGCGTCATCTCCGCCCTCAAGTCCCAGGGCATGGCCGGCACCGTGCCGGTCTCCGGCCAGGACGGCGACGCCGCCGCTCTGAACCGAGTCGCCCTTGGAACCCAGACGGTCGACGTCTGGAAGGACGCCCGCATGCTCGGCGATGCTGCCGGTCAGGCCGCGGCTGAGCTTGCCAAGGGCACTGCCCTCGACAAGATCACCACGGACAAGTACGGCAACGCCATCGTCTTCAAGTCGCCGGGCGGCAACAACCTGAACTCGATCCTCCTGACGCCTCAGGCGATCACCAAGGACAACCTCCAGATCGTCCTCGACGCCAAGTGGATTGACCAGGCCACCCTCTGCAAGGACGTGCCGGCCGGCTCTGTCACGGGCTGCTAGCACTTCCCCAAGGTCTTCGTTGAGACCTGCGCCCTGCGTCGCTTCGGCGGCGCAGGGCGCGTACTATAGTTACCGTCAAATGGGGCGTTCAGGAGAGGCGCAACAATGATTCAAGTCCCAGGGGACGTGCGATCAGGGGGCGCGGGCGGGCCGGATCGCGGGTCCAATCTGCTGATGACGTCGGTTGGCCCGCTGCTCCGTGCTGTCAGGTTGGGCGCTCGGACCATGGAGGTCGATCTGCGCCTGGCGGGCATGCTCGTCGCCCTCATCTGCATCTGGCTCGGCTTTGGCTGGGCGTCGAACGGCCTCTTCCTTACGCCGCGCAACTTCTACGACGTGTCGGTGCAGAGCGTGCCGGTCGCGATCATGGCCACAGGTATGGTCCTGATCATCGTGTCGCGCAACATCGATCTGTCGGTCGGGTCGGTCATGGGCCTGACCGCATACATCGCGGCCATGACCCAGCGGATCTGGCTGACCGAGAACCTCCATTTGCCGTACGGCGGCATCGAGATCGCCATCATCGCGGTGCTCGTCGCGGTCGCCGTTGGGGCGCTCCTCGGCATAATCCAGGGCGGCCTGATCGCCTATGTGGGCATCCCGTCTTTCATCGTCACGCTGGGCGGCCTGCTCATCTGGCGAGGCCTCATCTTCAAGATCCAGCAGGGCCAGACGATCGCGCCCATGGACAAGAACTTCTCCGTCCTGGGTGGCGGCCTGCCTCAGGGTTCCCTGGGATTCTGGCCGACCTGGATCGTGGGCGTACTGATCTGTATAGGGATCGCATACGCGCTGATCGCCAGCCGTCGTAAGCGACGCGAGTACGGGTTCCCGGTCCGGCCGAGGTGGGCGCTCGCCGCACTCATCGTGGGTGGCTGTGCCGCGGTCCTGGGCGCTGCTGCCGTGGTGAACAACTATCCGCTGCCGCCGCTCCTGGCTACCAAGTACGCCGCCGAGAACGGCATCACGGAGCCCGCCGGCGGCCTGATCATCCCGGTTGGCGTCGCCGTCCCGGTGGTCATCCTGGTGGTCATCGCTCTGGTCATGATGTACCTCACGACCCGGCGCCAATTCGGGCGGTACGTGTTCGCGATCGGCGGCAACCCTGAAGCGGCCACCCTCGCCGGTATCAACACCAAGCGGACCATTCTGGGCACGTTCGTACTGATGGGCATTCTGTGCGCCCTGGCCGCGTGCATTCAGACCGCCCGGCTCGACTCGGGTGTCACCAGCACCGGTACCAACTACGAGCTGCTCGTCATCGCCGCGGCGGTCATCGGCGGTACGTCGTTCTCCGGCGGCATCGGCACGATCCAGGGCGCGGTCATCGGCGCCGTGGTCATGCAGTCGCTCAAGTCCGGCATGGTCACGATCGGCCTTGACTCGCCTCTCCAGGATGTCGCCATCGGCTCCGTCCTGGTCTTCGCCGTCGGCCTCGACACCATCGTCCAGCGGCGTGGCAAGTAGGCCAGGAGACGACATGACTATCTCGAACACTCCCGACGCGGCTGCTCCGCTCGACATGGGGACGCCCCTTGTCGAGATGCGGAATATCTTCGTTTCGTTCGGTGGCGTGCACGCCGTCGAGAACGTTTCCGTGACGCTCAAGGCCGGCGAAGTCATGGGTCTGGTCGGCGGCAACGGCGCCGGCAAGACGACTCTGATGCGCGTGCTCTCGGGCGCCCATCCGGCCGACTCCGGCGAAGTCCTGATCAACGGCCGAACGGTCTCGATTCCGCACCCGCGGGCCGCCAAGGCCCTGGGTGTTGAGACGATCTACCAGACGCTGGCCCTGGCCGAGAACGTCGACGCTCCCGCCAATCTGTTCCTGGGCCGCGAGCTCAAGACGTGGACCGGTTCGCTCAACGACGCCGCGATGGAGTCCGCGACGCGGAATGTCATCGGCCGGCTCAATCCGAACTTCAAGAACTTCAAGTCGCCTGTCATGTCTCTCTCGGGAGGCCAGCGCCAGGCGATCGCCATCGGGCGCGCGATCCACTTCAACGCCCGGGTGCTGATCATGGACGAACCGACGGCGGCCCTTGGCCCGGCCGAGACGGCCCAGGTCCGTGAGGTCATCAAGCAGCTTAAGTCCGAAGGCATCGGGATCTTCCTGATCAGCCACGACATCCACGACGTCTTCGACCTCGCGGATCGGATCAGCGTGATGCTCCACGGCAAGCTCGTCGGGACGGTCGACAAGAACAAGGTCACCACGGACGAGGTCCTCGGCATGATCATCATGGGCAAGCTGCCCGGTGAGGTCAGCCAGGGCGACCTGCAGCAACTCCACCTCTAGGTCGGCCCGGGCCGCGAGAGCGGGCAGCCCGTCATGGGCCGGGTCGGCAGGTCTTGAAGCCGTATGCTCGGTGGCGGGACGCCCGCCACCGAGTTCGTTTGTTACCGGGAGTTGAGCGTCGGGGAGTCCGGGGCCAGCCGGCGCCGGCGCCGCTGGTCAGGCGTTCGGAGACAGGGCGGTCAGGGCCCGGCGCCGGACGCTTCGGTGAAGCGCGATGGTCTCGTCGTCGCGCTTCACGGGATCGAGGACCGTGCCCCCATCCGTGTGCCAGCGCGCCGCCACGTCGCCCGGGGTCTCGCCGCTGAGAGCCGCCGCGGCCTGGACCGCGGCGCCGATCGCGACCAGCTCCGTGGCCAAGGGTACGGACACAGCCCGACCCGAAAGCCGTCTCACGACCTGCTGCCACGTGGCGCCCCGCGCCCCTCCCCCGATGAGGACGAGTGGGGCGTTCGGGTCTACGCCGGACGAGCATGAGTCGATAGTGTCGAGGGCGTCGAGCAGGCTCACGATCGCGCCCTCGTACGTCGCCATGAGGATGGCCCGCGGGTCCGTGTCCTGGCGCAGCCCGAAGATGGCCGCCGAGGCGTCCGGCAGATTCGGGGTCCGCTCGCCGTCGAAGTACGGCAAGGCAACGACTCCCCCGCTGGCTACGACGTCGTCGCGTTCGCGGTTCAGCCAGGCGGCCACGCGGTCCACGGCGAGAGTGCAATTCAGCGTGGCGGAGAGGGGCAGGAACCGGCCCGTCGCGTCGGCGAACCCGGCCACGGCGCCCGTGGGATCCGCTGCGCGCGTCTCGGACACCATGTAGACGGTGCCGGACGTGCCGAGGCTCAGGACGGGCACGCCGGCCCGCAGCCCGAGTCCCAGGGCGGCACCCATGTTGTCGCCCGTTCCGGGCCCAACGACCGTGCCGGCGGCGAGGCCGGTCGCGTCGGCCGTGGCGACGGTGACGGCTCCGGCCGCTTCCATCGGCCCCAGGACGCGCGGCAGGAGTTCCGGCGTCAGCTGGAGTTCGGGCAGGCCAAGGACTTCGGACGAGTAACGCTCGGTTTCGGTGGACCACCAGGCCGTACCCGAGGCGTCCCCGCGATCCGTGACCCCAACTCCACACAAACGCTCGGTCAGGTAGTCATGGGGTAGCCGGATCGCCGCCACGCGGCTCGCCACGTCCGGCTCGAGGCGGCGCAGCCAGGCCCACTTCGTCGCCGTGAACGACGCCACCGGAACTACTCCGATGCGTGCCGCCCACGCCTGTGCTCCGCCCAGAGCTTCCACGAGACGGAGCGCATCGGGCGCCGAGCGGGTGTCGTTCCACAGCATCGACGGTCGCAGCGGCGTGCCCGACGCGTCCAAACAGACGAGCCCGTGCTGCTGACCGGCAACCGAGATGGCGCCTATCTCGCCGGCAAGGCCTGTCTGGTGGAGGGCCGCGAGGAAGGCCTTCCACCAGACATCTGGATGCGTTTCACGCGCCCCGGCGGTGCCCGTGACGGTGTGGGGCGATTGTCCCAGTCCGAGAACCTTGCCCGAATCCGGGTCGAGGACGACTACCTTGGTCGACTGTGTGGAGCAATCGACCCCGGCAACCAGCGACTTCATAGAGTTCCCCAGGCTGGAGGTGACGCGGGACGCTGCGCGCTAGCGCACGCCCATGAGCAGTTCCATCACCAGCTGGTCGAGGCGCTCGTTCTTGTAGCCGCGCTTGGCCAGCGCGTCTGGATCGCCCGGGTTGGCCTTGAGAGCGTCGGCGGTCGCCCTCGAGTACTTGCCGACCGTCGCCTTGCCCAGCTCGGGCTCCGATGCGGCGGCCAGGGCGGCCTGGATCTCGGGATCCTGGTCGTAGCGCTTGGCCTTCTCCTTGAGGATCAGGTAGGTGCGCATGCAGCCGGCGGCGAAGTCCCAAACGCCCTCTGCGTCTTCCATGCGGTAGGCATGGGCGTCAAAGTGGCGCGGTCCCTGGTAGCCGGAGTCTTCCAGCAGCTTGACCAGGAAGAAGGCGTCCTTGATGCCCTCGGAGCCGAACCGCAGGTCCTGGTCGTAGCGGCCGATCTTCTGGCCGTTGAGATCGATGTGGAAGAGCTTGCCCTGCCAGATCGCCTGGCCGACGGCGTGGTAGAAGGACAGCCCGGACATCGTTTCGTGGGCGGTCTCGGGGTTCACGCCGACCATCTCCGGATGGGCCAGGGTGTTGATGAAGGCGAGGGCGTGGCCGACGGTCGGCAGGAAGGTGTCGCCGCGCGGCTCGTTCGGCTTGGGCTCCAGGGCGAACTTCATCTGGTAGCCCTGGTCGATCACGTACTCGGAGAAGAAGTCCATCGCTTCGCGCATGCGATCGAGAGCGTCGCCGGGCTTCTTGGCGGCCATGGCCTCGACGCCTTCGCGTCCGCCCCAGAAGACGTAGATGTGGGCGCCCAACTCCGCGCCCAGGTCGATCGCGCGAACGGTCTTGGCGATCGCATAGCGGCGGACGCCGGGGTCGTTGGCCGTGAAGGCCCCGTCCTTGAACACGGGGTGGGCGAACAGGTTGGTCGTTGCCATCGAGACGACGATGCCGGTCTCCTCGAGCGTCTTCGCGAAACGCTTGACGATGGCATCGCGTTCGGACGGAGACGCGTCGTACGGCACCAGGTCGTTGTCGTGCATCGAGATGCCGAAGGCACCGAGTTCGGCGAGCTTGCGGACGCTGTCGTTGGGATCCAGGCGGGCCCGAGTCGCAGACCCGAACGGGTCGCTGCCGGGGTTGCCCACGGTCCAGAGCCCGAAGCTGAACTTGTCGGTCTTGGTCGGGCGATACGCCTCGGTGCTCGCGCCGCTCTTGGTCATGACCATGTTGCCGACCTCCACAATCGGAATATGTATTGCGCCCGGCAACCCTGCGGTGGGCCGGAGCTGAGTATCTGTCGGCTGGCCCGTCTCGGCCTGGTCGGGCCCGGCGCCAGCCGGTCCAGCCATTCTCCACACCTGAACCCACGGCTGCCGTCGCGAGCACGAAATATACCCGCAGCGACGCGGCGACGCGGGATCCAGGCGTCAAGTTGGGTGTCGTGTGCCTGCGGCCCCGAGGCCCCTGCGGACCCTTGACTTCGTAGGCATGCGTATGCTACATAGGTATGCACCCGGCTGCAACACCGTCAGTTGGCCGGTGTCCCGAAAGACGAGGAGCGGAGGAGGCAATCAGGCAGCATCTAGCCGCGCGTTCCAGCAAGGGGGCGGCTTCGGTAGCCCAAGCGCGTATGGAGCCGTCCGCCAAGGTCAAACTTTGAAGGAGGACAGGGAGTGAATTTGGTTTCGAAGCGACTTCTGAGCGGAGTTGCAGCAGTAGCGCTGGTAGCCGGCGCCTGCTCAAGCTCAGCGACGCCCACCGCCGCGCCGGTGACTCCGCCCCCGGCCTCGGAGGCCCCCGCTACGGCGGCTCCGACGCCCACGCTGAAGCCCGTCACCATCGAGTGGTGGACCATCGGCACGACGGACCCGAGCAAGACCCAGAACCAGGCTTGGGCGGACGAGTACGTCAAGGCCCACCCGAACGTCAAGATCAATATCACCATCCTCGAGAACGAGGCCTTCAAGACCAAGCTCTCGACGACGATCCAGTCCGGCTCCGTGCCGGATCTCTTCCAGTCGTGGGGCGGCGGCACCATGGAAGCCCAGGTTGCGGCCGGCATGCTCAAGGACATCACGGCCGACGTCGCGCCGTGGGCTGACACCATCAACAAGGGCGCCATGGGCGTCTACGCGGTCGATGGCAAGCAGTACGGCATCCCCAACGACATGGGCATGATCGGCTTCTGGTACAGCAAGTCCGCGTTCGCCAAGGCCGGCATCACTGCCGTCCCGGCGACCTGGTCTGAGTACCTCGCCGACATCACCAAGCTCAAGAGCACCGGCATCGCCCCGCTCGCCATCGCCGGCAAGGACAAGTGGCCGTCCATGCACCTCTGGACCTACCTCGTTCTCCGCAGTGGCGGCGGCGATGTCCTGGCCCAGATGGTCAAGACCGGCAACTGGAACACCGATGCCTGCGTCGCCGCGGGCAAGGAAGTCCTCAAGCTCAACGCCCTCAGCCCGTACCAGACCGGCTACAAGAGCGCCACGTACGACAACGAGGCCGCGGCCGTCGGTAACGGCAAGGCTGCCATGGAGCTGATGGGCCAGTGGGCCCCGGCCGTCGAGGCTGCCGACAGCACTTCCAAGAAGGGTCTCGGCGACGATCTCGGTTGGTTCCCCTTCCCGGCCATCGAAGGTGGCGCGGGCGCGGCGACCGACGGCGTCGGCGGCGGCAACGGCTACGCGGTCGGCAAGAATGCGCCGGCTGAGGCAGTCGATTTCCTCAAGTACATCAGCTCCGTCGACAACGGCAAGATCGTCAACGCCAAGGGCATGGGCCTGTCGCCGGTCAACGGCACCGCCGACGCGATTGCCGACCCCAACCTCAAGATGGTTGCGGCCGGTCTGAGCCAGGCCAAGTTCATGCAGCTCTACCTCGACCAGGTGACCACTCCGAAGGTTGGTGCCCAGATCAACGACGCGACGATCGCGTTGTTCCTCGGCGCCTCCACTCCTGAGAAGGTCTGCCAGGCGATCACCACGGTGGCCACGGCTCCGTAGCCCCCGTAGCGAAGCTCGCCAAGAGCGAACCGCGAGCGGGCCGGCATGCGCCGGCCCGCTCGCGTCTTGGACAGCCCTCAGATTTCAGGCATGTGAGGACGGCTAATGAGTGCATTGGCGGCACGAGATGGGAGGAGGAGCCGACGGTCGACCGTGTGGTTGACGGCCCTCCTGTTCCTGACTCCGGCCCTGGTCATGTTCGTGCTGTTCGTGCTGGTGCCGGTCGTACAGGCAGCCCGGTACAGCCTGTACCACTGGAATGGCTTGGGCCCGCTGGACAACTTCGTCGGTCTTCAGAACTACGCCGATGCGCTCGCAAGCGATCAGTTCCGGACCTCCGTGTCCAACAACCTGCTGATCGTCGTGCTGTCGCTGGCGATTCAGATCCCGTTCTCGCTGTCGCTGGCGGTGTTGTTGAACCGCCGCTTCCCCGGGCGCGCCATGTTCCGCCTGGTCTTCTTCCTGCCCTACGTGGTGTCGGAAGCGATCACCGGCGTGATCTTCTACCTCCTGCTCCAGCCGTATGCCTTCATCGACTCGGGCATGGAGGCAATAGGCCTGGGCGGGTTCGTCCAGGACTGGCTGGGCGACACCAGCATCGTGATGCTCACCTTGTTCGTGATCATCACGTGGAAGTACTTCGGCTTCCACATGATCATCCTGCTGGCCGGACTGCAGAACATCCCTCGCGAGATCGAGGAAGCGGCCCTCATTGACGGGGCCGGCCGGTTCCAGTCTTTCCGCTACGTCACTCTGCCTCTGCTTGGGCCTACCATCCGCGTTTCCGTCTTCCTGTCGATCATCGGCGCACTGCAGCTGTTCGACATGGTCTGGGTCATGACGAGAGGCGGGCCGATATCGATGGGCCCCTCGGGTGAGACCGTCGACTCGACCGGGACGATGGCCATCGGCATGTTCAAGTCCGGCTTCGTCGAGCAGTCGATGGGTTACGGCAGCGCTCTCGCGGTGCTGCTGTTCATGGTCTGCTTTGTCGTTGCCCTGGGCTATCAGCGCCTCGTCCTGCGAAGGGATATCGAGGGCGCCATGACTTCATACGGCGGGTAGTGCGATGACAACCACACAACTGGCGCGCCGCAGCCCCCTGTCGATTCGGCGCCTCCTCAGAACCATGCGGCTGGGCATCTGGGAGATCGCTCGCTACGCGATCCTTACCTTGGTGGCGCTGGCGATCCTGATCCCGATCATCTACGCCATTCTGGGCGGCTTCAAGAGCAACGGCCAACTGGTCGGAGACCCCGGCTCGATCCTGCCGACCGAGTGGGTCTGGTCCAACTACACCGACGTCTTGTGGGGCGCCAACGCCGCCGACTTCTGGCATGAGGCGATCAACAGCACCATCGTCGCGATCGTCTCGGTCGGGGCGACCGTGGGTTTCTCCGCCCTTGCGGCCTTCACGTTCGCGCGCATGGTGTTCCCCGGTCGCGAGGCGATTTACACCCTGTTCACGATCGGCCTGATCTTCCCGCTCACTGTGGCCATCCTGCCTCTGTACATTCTGGTGAAGCAGATCGGCCTGGACGCCAACCTGCTGGGTGTCGCCCTGCCGCAGGCGGCGTTCGGGCTACCGCTCACGATCATCATCCTGCGGCCGTTCTTCAAGAGCATTCCGGTCGAACTGGAGGATGCGGCCAGGATCGACGGCTGCAGCACCTTCGGCTTCTTCTGGCGGATTCTGCTCCCGCTGGCCCGACCGGCCCTGGCGACCGTCAGCGTGCTCGCGGTCGTTGGTACGTGGAACTCGTTCCTGCTGCCGCTGATCATCCTTCAGGGCAACGACCAGTGGACGCTGCCTCTGGGTGTCATGTACTTCTCCACGCAGTACGTGTCCGACCAGGCCCGGATTCTGGCCTTCACGGTTGTGGCGATCATGCCGGCCATCGTCTTCTACGTCTTCGCCGAGCGACAGCTCATCAGCGGCCTGACCGCCGGTTCGGTCAAGGGCTAGGTCATGTCGCCCCAGCCCGAATATCGGAACTCGGCAACGGAGATCGGCGCGCGCGTCGCCGATCTCCTGGGCCGAATGTCGCTCCCGGAGAAGATCGCTCAGCTCACATCCGTCTGGGCCCACGAGATCGCCACCCGCGACGTGTTCGATGAGGCGAGGGCCAACGCGCGAGTCAGCCAGGGAATCGGCCAGATCAGCCGCCTGGCGGGTGCGTCCAAGCTCGACTACCCAGCCGTCGCGTCGCTCGCCAATCAGATTCAGCGTTACTTCGTGGAGAAGACCCGGCTGGGCATCCCGGCCATCGTCCACGAGGAATGCCTGCACGGTCTGCTCGCCCACGAGACGGTCTGCTACCCGCAATCGATAGGCCAGGCCGCCACCTGGGATCCGGAACTGGTCCGGACGATGGCCGGCTACATGGGCCAGGAACTGCGTGCCGGCGGTGCCCATCAGGGCCTCGCCCCGGTCGTCGATATCACTCGAGACCCCCGCTGGGGCCGCGTCGAAGAGACGTACGGGGAAGACCCCTACCTGGCGGCCGCGATGGGCGTGGCCTATGTGCGGGGCCTTCAGGGCGACGAGGGCCTCTCGGGCGACGGGCTTCGCCACGGGGCGATCGCTACCGCCAAGCACATAGGCGGCCATGGCCTGCCGGAGGGCGGCCTGAACCATGCTCCGATTCACATGGGCGGCCGCGAGCTGAACGACGCGTTCCTGTTCCCCTTCGAGGCGGCCGTGCGCGAGGGTCGGCTTGGCTCGGTGATGCATGCCTACGACGAAGTGGACGGCGTTCCTTGCGTTGCCTCGCGCTACTTGCTGACCGAGGTCTTGCGCGATCGCTGGGGCTTCGACGGCCTGGTCGTGTCGGACTATTCCGGCATCGACGAGCTGATGACGTCCCACGCCATGACCGCCGACAAGGCCACGGCCGCGGCCTGGGCCCTCGAGGCCGGCGTGGACGTCGAGCTGCCAACAATCGTGTTCTACGACTCCCCGCTGATCGAGGCCCTGGAGTCCGGCAAGATCTCGATGGCGACGCTGGACCAGGCGGTGGCGCGCGTACTGCGCACCAAGTTCGCCCTGGGCTTGTTCGAGAACCCGTATGTCGATCCTGATGCCGCCGGAGTTCCGGTGGAGCGCGACTCCGCCGTTGCTCGCGACATCGCCCGCCGCTCGATGACCCTGCTGGTCAACGACGGCACACTGCCACTGGCGCCGAACCTGCAGACGGTGGCCGTCATCGGCCCGAACGCCAACAGCGCCCGCAACCTGCTTGGAGATTACGCCTACCACGTCCACGTGGAATCAGCTCTGCATTTCCAGGCCCTCGGCTGGTCGGTCCCGGACGGAATCACCCCCGCCGATGCCGCCGTCACCAACCCGACGATCCTGGACGCGCTGCGCGGGCGCTTCAGCGCGGCCACACAGGTCAGGTTCGCCGAGGGTTGCGGTCTTACCGACGCCACTCCCGAGTCGATCCAGCACGCCGTCGAAGCGGCCCGTGGCGCCGACGTAGCCATCGTCGTGGTTGGGGACAGATCCGGCCTGACGCGCGATTGCACCACCGGCGAGTTCCGCGACCGCCTGGAAATCGGGCTGATCGGCCACCAGAGCGAGCTGGTCGCGGCCGTCGCGGGGACGGGCACGCCGATGGTTCTGGTCGTCGTGTCCGGACGGCCCCTGGCCATCGAGGCCGAGGCGAAGCTGGCGGCCGCGGTCGTCTACGCTTGGGTCCCCGGGCAGGAAGGCCCGGAGGCTCTGGCCGACGTCCTGTTCGGTGACGCCGACGCGGGCGGCAGGCTGCCGATCTCGGTGCCGCGCGGCGTTGGGCAGATCCCGGTCTACTACGGCCACAAGCCCTCGGGCGCGCGCTCACAGATCCACACCACCTACGTCGACGGTTCCAACCTGCCCCTCTGGCCGTTCGGCTTCGGGTTGTCCTACACGCAGTTCGAGATCTCGAACCTGCGCCTGGACCGGGCCCAGGTCGCGGTCGATGGCGAGTTCACGGCCAGCGTCGACGTCCGTAACGCGGGCGGCCGGGCCGGCGAACACGTCGTCCAGCTGTATCTCCGGGACGTAGAGGCGAGCGTAACGAGGCCCGTTCTCCAGCTGGCCGGCTTCAAGCGGCTCGCCCTGGAGCCGGGCGAGACGCGAACCGTCAACTTCCGGATCGGCGCCGAGCAGCTCGCCTTCACCGGCCTGGACGGTCGGCTTCGGGTCGAGCCCGGGCGGGTGACCGTCAGCGTCGGCAGCTCGTCAGAGGACCTGCCGTGTACGGCGGACGTGGAACTCGTCGGCCAGGTCGCGATCCTGGACCGGCGCAGCCGCTTCTTCAGTGAGGTCTCGCTCGCTTAGTCCCGGTGCTGCGGTGGCCCCGGCCCGCTACGAGGTGTGGGCCTCCGCGAGCCGGCGGGCGACGTCTTCCAGCGTCCCCGCGAACGGTCCGGGCGTCTCCATCTTGATCGATACGAGCGCGGCGGCGAACCTGAGCGACTCCTGCGGACCGTGGTCCAGCCGGTGGGATAGGTAGGCCGCGAACGTGGTATCGCCGCGCCCGGTCCGCCCGACCGTGCTCTTGTTCGAGAACTTCTCGTAGAGCGTTGCGCCTCCGACACGGGCAAGGACGCCCGCCGAGTGGGTTATGACCACCTCGGGGCAACCCCAGCCTTCGATGATCAGCGCCGCCTTCTCGAGGTCGTCCGTCCCCGTCAGGATGCGGGCCTCGACGATGTCCAGCTTGACCTTGTCCATCATGGCGACGATGGCGCGCTTGTCGGCGACGTCGCTGAACTCGATCTCGCGGCTCGGCGTTACGTGCCGGACGAAGCTCTGCATGTCGACGGAGAGGCTGTAGCCCCTCGCCTTCAGGCCTTCCATGAGAGGCATGTCGAACTCGGTGTCCGAGATCCCCGCCAGGTGGGCGCACCGGGTCTGGATGGTCGGCACGTCCGAGAGCGAGATCAGGCCGGCTGATTCGACCAGGACCAGCCTCCGCTCGTCGACGTTCTCCGACTCATGGATGACCCGGGAGAAGGTCGTGACGTCGCTCGGGATGAGGTAAGTCTCCACGCCCAGGTCCCGCATCGGCTCGAGGATGGACTCGTCCTTGGGGGCCATCTTGACGACGGCCGCGACGCTCTTGCCGACTCTTGCGGCGACCATGGCGCCGCACAGAACGGCGCTTCCCGGTGCGATGTGAGGCTTCCCGCCGAACGGGATGATCTCGTCGTAGCACATGTGCCCGACGAACGTGATGTCGAAGGTCAGGGGCATCTCAGTCGCATTCCTTGTCGCTTCACGGGGTTACGAGGCGAGGGTCGCGGCTCAGCCTGCGACACCGGCCTTGCCACGTCGGGATTTGGACGGAGCAAGCAGTCCTGGGAAGAACGGCGCCAGGTCGGCGGAGCCGATGGTCTTGCTCCCCTTCCTGGCCTGCAGGCCCATGATGTGCTCCATCACCAGGTGCGTCCAGACCGCGCCTGGTCGAGGGTAGGCGGCAACGATGTAGTGAGGAGCGGGAGCCGACTCGCCCTCTTCCTGCTCCAGCTCGGCCCGGAGGTTATCAGGCGTGATCATCGAGTTGGCGTGCTCGAAGACCACCCGGTCCATGTGCTTGTAGACCTCTTTGCTCTCCTTGGCCATGCCGTAGTAGTCGAGCAGCTGGGCGAAGACATAGTTGGACGTCGTGTACACGTCCTTGCCCTGGTCCGACTCCACGGGGTCCCCGTTCTCGGTCTTGCACATGGCCCAGCCCATGAAGGAGCGATTGTTCCGGTAGATCGTCCGCAGAATCTTGCGGGCGCGGTCCTCCGGGATGAAGGGCTCTTCGCCGATCGAGATCAGGTACCAGAGGGCGTCGAGCTGGTTCGTCCAGACGTCGGTATTCGTGTTGCCGGACTCGGGGTCGTAGCAGGTCACGTAGTACTGGAGCTTCTCGCCGGCGGCGTTGGTGTCGTCGCGCCACAGCTTCTCGAGGCTATCCCAACCCTTCTTGAAGACGCCCTTCAGGTGGGCCTCGCCCTCCTTGTCCTTGACCATCTGGGCCATCTTGACCATGGCCTGGACGCCGCCCAGGAACTGCGTGGCGTCGTACGCGTCGGCGCCGAAGAGGACCAGATTGTCGAACGTGTTCTTGACGTCCTCCGGATAGCCCTCGGGCAGGCCGTCTTCGTCAAAGTCGAGCTGGAGCAGGGACTCCAGGCCGAACTTCAGGGTTTCCCAGTTCTGGCGCAGGAAGTCGAGGTCGCCCGTGAACTTGACGTTGCGCAGGACCCGCATCGCCAGCTTGGGGAACAGGTCCACCCAATAGTTGTTGTTGTACCAGGCATAGTCGCTGACGTTGCGCAGCGGGTGGCCCTTGGGCATCGCCCCCAGGTCGTGAGCCACGCTCCCCTTCGTCTTGAAGTCGTCGCGGACCTGGGTCAGCGGCTGATCCTCGTACGCCTCCGGGTGCTCGTCGAAGTGCTGCCGGGCCTCCACGAAAGAGGCGTGGAAGTGGTACCAGCGCGGGCTGGAATCCTCGGCCAGGATCGAATCGATGAAGCCCTGGCAGAGGTCCTTCTCGACGTTCGGGGCCAGCATCAGGAGCACCATCGAATACCAGTCCACGTCCGACGGGTCGATGTAGGCGTAGTCGAAGCACTCCAGGAAGCGAGCCCGCTCGCGGCCCCGCTCGTCCTCGATCCAGACTATGGCGTTGGAGAGTGGGAAGTGCAGCTCGTTGAGCATGAGCCGGGTCAGGCGCAGGGCGCCGGCACGGTCGCTCTTGTACGAGGCGCTCGAGGAGATCGCGTCGAAGACTCGCTCCTGGATAGCCACGGTTCGGTCCCACCAGCTCCGATAGCTGTCGAGCGCCAGCCTGGCCATGTCCACGGGCCGCGTCCGAGCGTCGCCGAAGCTCTTGACGTACTTCCGCTCGAAGGTCGTGCCGTCGATGTATACCTGCTCCGGGAAGTCCAGCACGACGGCGACCGGGATCGTCCGGGACGAGTTCGCGGCGACGCTGAACGTAAGGCTGATGGCGGCCCCGTAGTCGCTCCGAACGAGGGGCTCTCGCTTCTCGTAGAAGCGGCCGTCGGCGGCGAGGAGAAGATCGCCCGAGTAGCGGTTCAGGCAGAAGTACGGCTGCGTGTCGATCAGGACGTCCGGCAGGTCGGGAACCGCAAGCGCCATTCTGTTGGCGGTCTCGGTGCTGGCCATGACCACGCCCCGCAGCCCGTCCGACCAGAACTCTTCGTGCCGGTGGCCGTGGACCGCGGCGGTGCTGACGTAGATGCTGTCCTGGTCGGTCGGCTTGAGTTCCTTCTCCTGGAGGTTGACCAGGGATGGCCGGGGCACGACGAGCGTGATCTCCTGAGCCTGGTTCGAAGCGTTCTCGACCTCGAACTCCTCGACCCCAAAGGGCATCAGGGCCTGGTCGCCGCCTGACAGAAGCGGCGAGATGAGCCTTCGAGTGACTCGCACCTTGCCGAACTTGAAGGCCATTTCCATCGAGGGAGTGGCGATGGTGAGCGAGACGTTCCGCTCCGCGGCTGGGGCGTGGTAGTAGTTGCGGCTGGCCGGGATGTCGTCGGGGAGCTCCACCTCCCCGGGCTGCTTCTGGGTTAGCAGCGTGCACTTGCCGTTGAGGCGTACGAACGGAGCCGAGCCGAACTGGACCGCGTTCTGGTTCAGCATGATGAGCCGGCCGGCGTCGTTGAGGCGGTTGTAGAGGCCGTAGGGAGAGATGCCGATGGAGCAGGTCGGCGCACCCTGCAAGGCCACCGTCTGCGGGAACTGCAGGGTCTTGGACATGCCCTGGAAATGGACCGTCATCTTGTTGGCTTCGTAGACGGACGCGATCCTGGGCCCGGCGAGCGTGAATATGTCACGCACGTCGAAGGTGTCTGGTTTCGGCATCTTGTTCTCGCTCATCGGTCGCTCAATCGACGTGCCCGCCGGCCGGGTCCGGCGGGCACGTCCTTGTTGCCGCGATCAGTTCCCGGAGGGTGACTACGCCTGAGGCTCGAATCGAAGCAAGGCGTTACGGCCGGGCTGCAGGCGCGTTACCTCAGCACTTCCCTCCCCACGGGTTGTACCCCTTGCCGGCCGGCTTCTTGACCGGCTTCTTGGGGGCGGCGGCGAGCGCTTCGACGGGCAGGTTCTTCTCCGCGCTCAGGTCGATGGGCATCTTTGTCGTCGGATACGGCTTCACCGTCCCGAACAGGAGGTCCGCCGCGACGCGGATCGAGTCCGGCGAACCCGAGAAGTTGCAGACGACCGCGTCAGCGTCGGTGGTCGTGCCTCGCCGGTAGGGGAAGTTCGTGACGACCACGACGGTGTGGCCGGCGTCCTTGAGGGCCTTGACGAGGTGCTGGTTATTGCCCCGCTTCTCGATGCGGGCGAAGTAGTTGGTGATAACGACGATGTCGGCTTCCTTGGCCAGCCGCAGCGCCTCCTCCACGTCCTCGTCGGTGGCGTGGAAGGCCGTGTCATCCAGGATCAGGTTGACTGAGTGCTTGGCCATCTGCTCGCAGAACATGTGCGGATGGCTGTACAGGTCCTTCCCCAGGAATGAGTAGGGGATGGCCTGCTCGATGACCAGGATCTTGCGGTCCTTGCTCAGGGGCAGCAGCTTCTTGTCGTCGCGCACCACGAGCAGGGCCTTGTGCGCCACTTCACGGGAGAAGCCCTGAACCTCCGGGCTCCAGACGTTGGCGTGGGTCTTGGCCGGATCCATCTTGCCGGCCTGCTCGAACACGCCCTGGTCGTACTTCATGTTCAACAGCCGCCGGCACGCGTCCTCGAGCCGCTCCTCCGAGAGCTCGCCGCGCTCCACAGCGCTCTTGATTCCGAAGAAGCACTGGGAGCGAGACTCGTCGTCCGCCTTGAGCAAGATCGTGTCCACGCCCGCCTTGATGGCCATGGCGCAGGCCTGGGGCAGCGGCCACTTCTTGAGGATGGCGGCCATGCCGATGGCGTCCGAGACTATGACGCCGTCGAAACCCATCTCGCCCCGCAGAAGGTCCGTGAGGATCTTCCGCGAGAGGGTGGCCGGGTACTCCTTGTCGAAGGCCGGGAAGATGGTGTGGGCGGTCATGAGCGCCTTCGCCCCGGCGTCGATGCCGGCCTGGAAGGTGACCAGCTCGACCTTGCGCATCCGCTCGAGGTCGCCACGGCAGACGTCCAGAACGTCGTGCGCGTCGGTGGCCGAATCTCCCCGGCCGGCAAAGTGTTTGACGGTGGCGACGATGCCGCCGTCCTGATAGCCGCGCACGGTGGCCTGGATGAACCGGGCGCACGCCTGCGGATCATCACCAAACGAGCGCACGCCGATCTCGGGGTTGAGCGGGTTGATGTTGACGTCGCAGACGGGGTGATAGAACTGCGTCACGCCAACGGCGGCCATCTGCTTGGCCAGCGTATTGGCCACCTTGTAGGCCAGGTCGACATCGCCGATGGCGGAAATCCCCATGGGCGGGGGGAACTGCAGCACGTGGCCGGAGGTGAAGTCGTTCTTGAAATCGCCCTCCATGTCGATGGTTACGTGCAGCGGTATGCCCGACGGCCGGCCCATGGCGATTTCCTGAAGCCGGTTGAGGGCCTCGGTCAGCTCCGAAGGGGTCACGCTCACACCGAAGCTTCGATCGTCGAAGTAGGTGTGGGCGATGTCGAAGTAGTCCTTGGGCTTCTTGAAGGTGGGATCGACCTGCGACCGCCCCCAGTAGAGGTTCTTGGAGGTTTCGAGCGCGTACGGTTCCAGGCACACGCCGCCGGCGTTGAGTCGGGTGATTTGCTCGATCCCGGAGGGCGTCAGGTAGGCCCCGCGCCAGGTGAATGTCAGAACCTGTCCGACCTTCTCGGCCAGGGTCATCTTCGCCAGCTTCGCCGAGACGAAGCTGTCCCGTTCCTTCGACATCGAGAGACACCTCCAGTGAGTACGCCTGATACATGTTGGTCGAGCTTGCGGGCTGGTCGGAGCGGCTCCGCGAGGGCGGGGCTACCGAGCCCGCGACGGCGCGGGCCCGGACGACTCACGGATGACCAGCGAGGGCGCCAGGGACTCCATGACCGGCCCCCCGGGCTCGGGCTGGTGACCCGAGGCCCTGTCGATCGCTACGCGAACGGCTGCCGCCGCGATCTCCGCGACGGGCTGGCAGACGCTCGTAAGCGGCGGATTCATATGCTCCGCCAGAGGCAGATCGTCGAAGCCGACGATCGAAACGTCCCCGGGCACACTGAGTCCCATCCGCGAGGCTGCCCGGAGCGCGCCGATGGCCAGAACGTCCGTCGAAGCCATGACTGCGGTGGGCGGGCTGGGGCGGCTCATCAGCCGCTCGAACCCGCTCGCGCCGCCCGCGTAGTTGTTGTAGACGTCGCAGATGTTGTCCGGGGGAACCTCGATGCCCCGCTCGGCGAGCCCTTCGACGAAAGCGACCTGCCGCTCCCAGATGTCGCCGAAGGCACGGCCGCCGGCGAACGAGAACGAGCCGCCGATGAAACCGAAGTCGCGATGGCCAAGGCCGAGCAAATGATCCAGCATCTGCGTGACGCCGGCCTTGTTGTCGACGTTGATCGTCGGCATGCCGGGCAGGAATTCGGAACCCTGCCACACGCCCACGACGGTTGCGGCAGCCTCGCGAAGGTCCTGCAGGAGGCGCGGCTGATCGCTCGTGTCGCCGACGATGATGATGGCGTCGCAGTGTCTGGTCTCGAGCACGGCTCGGAGGGCGATGGCTTCGTCGGCGCGGCCATGGGCGTGTCCCAGGACGACGTTGTAGCCGTGCTTGCTTGCCGCCACCGAAATCGCGTCGATCGCGCCGGTGAAGAACGGGTCCGTGATTTCACGAACGATCACGCCCAGGAGCATGGTCCTGGCGCCCCGCAGGCCGCGCGCGAGGGGGTTGGGGCGGTAGTGCATCTGGCGGGCCATGTCCAGGACGCGCTGGCGCGTCGCCGGGTTGATCGGAACGGGCATGGGGGCGCCCGTCAGGACCCGCGACACGGTGCTCTGCGATACCCCGAGGGCGTCGGCGATGTCTTGCATCGTGACCTGACGAACCGGCCTCGAATCCACGTCTGACGGTTTGGGTCCGACCTCGGCGCGCGTCCGGAGCTTGTTCCGGGGCGCCGCCTCACCCGCCGGGCCGGGCGACGTTGAGATCTCCAGGCCTTGACCCGGCGCTCGAGTGGTGTCCCGGCTAGGCGGCATGAGCGACTCCGACAGTCGGCGATCCGCCCGTTCCGGCTGAATCTCGGGCCGTCATGGCCGGCCCTGAGGGGCGGCCAGCTCGATTGTGGCAACCGAGTGGGCGGGCATAGCGATGAGGCACATTCCATCCGGTGTCCGGGTCACGTCCAGATGCGCCGGCGCGACACGGTCAGGACGGTCGAAGCTGTTCGTGGCTCGGACGTCATCGGCGGTCAGCACATGGGCCCCAGCCGGGCTCAACCCCTGACAGTCGAAGGCAGCGGCCACCGAGCGGTCCAGGTGGCGGTTGATCAGAGTGACGGCGAGCCGCTCGCCGGCTCGAGAAGCCGTGGCGCTCAGCGCCGGCGTGCCGTCGGGCAATCGCGTCTCGCACTCAACCAGGGCCGTGATGGCCTCCGCGCCGACGTGAGGCTTGTGCATGGCGAACGCGTGGTAAGTGGGCGTCTTCACGCAGGCCCCTGAGGCATCGGTGAGCAGGAAAGCCTGCAGAACGTTGACGACCTGGGCGATGTTGGTCAGCGAGAGGACGTTGCACTGGCGGTGGAATCCCTCCAGGGCTATTGCCACGGCAAGGGCATCGCGCATCGTGTTGGCCTGCTCGTAGTCGACCGGAGTCCGGCGGGTCACGTCACCGGGCCCCCAGTCGCGGGCCTCCGGGTGCCACACGCCCCACTCGTCGAGAGCGACGCCGATGCGGCATCCGGGCGCGAGCCGGGCGATAGTCTGGCCGGTCCGCTGGACCAGGCCTTCCGTCGCGTCCGCCTCGGCCAGCAACGCGTAGTAGTCGGATTCGCCGAAATCCGTCTCCGGTCCGCCGTTGATCCAGTATTTGTGGACCGAGAGGTGGTCCATCAGGCCGGCGTTCGGGCCGAGAGCGGCGAGCAGCTTCTCGTTCCAGTCGTTCTCCAGGTGAGACTCCGGGAGCGTGGCGTCCTCGAGGCCGACCGCCACCAGTTCGGCCTTCGGATCGATGTGCCGGAGCATGGCCGCGTAACGCCGGTACTCGAGCGCGTACGAGACCGCGTCGTAGCGACCGCCGCAGTCCCAGCTCTCGTTGCCGATTCCCCAGAGCCGGACTCCCCAGGGTCCGGATCGCCCATTGGCTGCGCGCAGCCGGGTGAGCGAGCAATCGACGTCCGCGTTGACATAGGTGACCCAGTCGCAGAGCTCCTGAACGGAACCGGTACCGACGTTGCCCGCCAGATAGGGCTCGGCCCCGAGCAGGTCGCACAGGCGCAGGAACTCATGAGTCCCGATCTCGTTCGTGTCGGAAACGGTCAACCCGCACGAGGTTCCGACGGTGCCGCGGCGTTCGCCTGCGGTGCCGACGCCGTCCCGCCAGTGGTAGTGGTCGGCGTAGCAGCCGCCGGGCCAGCGGATCAGGGTCGTGGGCAACTCGCGCAGGGCCTGAACCACGGCGGCGTTGAAACCGTCGACGTTCGGCACGGCGGACGAGACGCCGACCCAGAGGCCGTCGTAGCTGCAACGGCCCAGGTGCTCGGCGAAAGCTCCGTACAGGCGTGGTGAGATACGCCCGATCGGACGGCCGAACCGAACAACCGCGTCCACTCTTGCTCTCCTCTGCCCGCGGTCCCCTGCACGGCCGGATGACGGGTCCCAGCGTGCAATCGAATGTAGCATACCATTGCTGGCATACGGGAGGCCCCGATGCGCGGGCTATTGGCGGGACTCCGGAGGGCGCACGCGGGGCCGGAGCGAGCGCAGCGAGAACGCGTCGGTGCAGGTGCGGGAACGCAGTTTGCGTGGACGCCCCACCATCCCTATCATTTGAAAAACCCCCGGAGGAGATGCGCGCGATGGCGAAGTATGTCTTTGTGACCGGAGGGGTCACTTCCTCCCTGGGGAAGGGCATCACCGCCGCCAGCATCGGCCGGCTGCTCAAGGCTCGCGGGCTCGCCGTGTCCGTCCTCAAGCTGGACCCGTACATCAACGTCGACCCGGGGACGATGTCGCCGTACCAGCACGGCGAGGTCTTCGTCACGGACGACGGGGCCGAGACGGACCTGGATCTGGGCCACTACGAGCGCTTCATCGACGAGAACCTGTCGCAGCTCTCCAACGTCACGACCGGCCGCATCTACCAGGCCGTGATCGGCAAGGAACGCCGCGGCGACTATCTCGGTGGCACGGTCCAGGTAATCCCGCACATCACCAACGAGATCAAGGAGCGGATCCAGCGCCTGGGCCGCGACGGCCAGGTCGACGTGGTCATCGTCGAGGTCGGCGGCACGGTCGGCGACATCGAGTCGCTGCCGTTCCTCGAGGCCATCCGCCAAATCCGCAAGGACGTCGGGCGGCGCAACGTGGTCTACGTCCACGTGACGCTGCTGCCGGCGCTGATGGCCACGGGCGAGCTCAAGACCAAGCCCACGCAGCATTCCGTCAAGGAGCTGCGCGGCATCGGCATCCAGCCGGACATCATCGTCCTGCGCTCGGACCATCCGGTGAGCCAGGAGATCCGCGACAAGATCGCGCTTTTCACGGACGTCGCCACCGACGCCGTCATCCCGGCTGAGACGGCTTCCACCATTTACGAGGTCCCGCTGCTGTTCGAAGAGTCCGGTCTGGGGTCGCTGCTGGTCCAGGAACTGGGGCTGGAGAACTCGGCCCAGGACCCGAATCTCGATACCTGGCGCGCGCTGGTCGAACTGATCAAGCGGCCGAAGCCCGTGCTGGACATCGCCCTGGTCGGCAAGTACATCGAGCTGCCGGACGCATACCTTTCGGTCACCGAGTCCCTCAAGCACGCCGGCTGGGCGCACGGCGTGGACGTGAAGGTTCGCTGGGTCGATTCCGAGCTGCTGACCGCGGAGACGGTCGGCTCCGTACTGCAAGGCGTGGGAGGCATCGTCGTGCCGGGCGGTTTCGGCCACCGGGGCATCGAGGGCAAGATCCTGGCCGCTCGCCACGCCCGAGAAAACGGGATCCCGTACCTGGGTCTCTGCCTCGGCCTGCAGGTTGCCGTCATCGAATTCGCGCGCGACGTGCTCGGCACGGAAGACGCCAACTCGACGGAATTCGACATGTTCACCGAGCATCCCGTCATCGACTTCATGCCCGATCAGCGGAACATGGAGGAGAAAGGCGGGACGATGCGGCTGGGCCTCTACCCGGCCCGCCTGACGCCCGGTTCGAAGGCGAACGCCGTCTACGGTAGCGAGCTGGTCTACGAGCGGCATCGACACCGCTTCGAGGTCAACAACACCTACCGGCCTCTCCTTGAGGCGGCCGGCATGATCCTGTCCGGGCAGTCGCCGGACGGTCGTCTCGTCGAGATCGTCGAGCTGGCGGACCACCCCTGGTTCGTAGCCAGCCAGTTCCACCCCGAGTTCCGCAGCCGGCCCGATAGGCCTCACCCGCTGTTCAGCGGTTTCGTCAGCACGGCTGTCGCGCTCACCGAAGGGCGCGTCCCTGAGCTGCATGGGCCGGAGCGCGCAGCCGACGATGACGCGCCCGGCGACCGCGCTACAGGCGATGGCGCGCCCGGCGACCGCGCTCCAGGCGACGGCGTGGCGGAGGCGGGCGAGGCCGTTGTGGGCCGGCCGGCCTCCGAGTCCTGACCGGGCTCAGCCGCCGCCACTCACCGGTCGTGCCGGCCCGGGCCTGGTTGCACCCGGCGCGGGGGGCTTTCTCGACCTGCGGGCCTGAAGCGGGCGCGAGCCCACGGCGGTCCCAGGATGGCCTGGCGGGGTGGTAGCATTTCGCCTTGCGCCGACCTTACATGAGGGACTCCGCGACGGCTGGATCCCGCGGGTCCGCCTTTCGATGGAGTGTTGCTCGAATGAAGATCTTCCTTGACACAGCGGATATCGAAGAGATCCGAACCGCAGTGCGCTGGGGCGTCGTCGACGGCGTCACCACCAACCCCACGCTCTATGCCAAGGTCGGGGGCAACTACGACGACATCATTGCCCAGATCTGCAAGCTGACCTCCGGTCCGGTCTCGGCCGAGGTAGTCGCGGACGACGTTGAGGGCATGCTCAAGGAAGGTCGCCACTTCGCCAAGATCGCGCCGAACGTCGTCGTCAAGGTGCCGATGTGCGAGACCGGCCTCGAGGCCATCTCGAAGCTCGCCGAGGAAGGCATCAGGACCAACTGCACTCTCATCTTCACGACGAACCAGGGCTTGCTCGCGGCCAAGGCCGGCGCCTCGTTCATCTCGCCGTTCGTCGGACGCCTGGACGACATCAACCAGGACGGCATGCTCGTGATCCGCGAGCTGGCCGAGATGCTCGCGATTCACGAGATGCCGGCGGAGATCATCTCGGCCTCGATCCGCAACCCCCTGCACGTGACTCAGTCGGCGCTCGCGGGCGCGCACATCGCCACGCTGCCGTTCAAGATCCTGCAGCAGATGGTCCGCCATCCGCTCACCGACAAGGGCATCGTCCAGTTCCACAAGGACTGGGAAGACGCGCGCAAGGCCGCAGCCAAGGTGGGGGCGTAGCCACTCGCAGAACCGCGGGCCGGTTGGGTCGGGCAGGCAGGGAGGAGGCCCGACCCATGGCCGGTGCGGCCAGGTGGGGGTGAAGGGCGGCGAGCCTGCCTCGGGGCACGGCTCGCCGCTCGATTCTGTCCCTCCGGAACTCCTGATCCTCACCGGGACCGTATCCGTCCAGATAGGCGGCGGCGTCGCCACGACCCTCGTCCGTGAGTTTGGGCCGCTGCCGGTGGTGGCCATGCGGATCGCGTTCGGTGCGGCCATCCTGCTCCTGTTCCGGTGGACCTGGCCGCGGCGTGCATCGGTGAATGCGCTCCTGAGCTGCCTGGTCCTGGGCGCGATCCTGGCCGCCATGAACACGCTCTTCTACGTGGCCATCTCGCGGATCCCCCTCGGCGTGGCGGTGACGATCGAGTTTCTGGGGCCGTTATCCGTCGCGGTTCTGGGTTCGCGGCGCTGGCTGGATCTGGTCTGGGTGGCCATGGCCGCGACCGGCATCTACGTCCTGGCGGGCGGCCGCCTCGAGGCCGGGGACATCGAGGGAGTGGCGGCGGCCGCCGCGGCCGGCGTGTGCTGGGGGCTCTACATCCTGACCGGGCGCTGGGTTGGACGCGAGTGGCCCGACGGGCGCGGCCTGACCCTGGCCATGGTCGTGGCTGCGGCGCTCGTCCTGCCCGTCGCCGTGGTCGGATCGGATCCCCGTCCGTTGCTCGCTGCTCCCGCGGCCCTGGTGGGCGGCCTGGCCATCGCCTTGTTCAGCAGCGCCATCCCGTACACGGCCGAGCTGGCCGCTCTGCGGCGCATGCGGGCCGCCACGTTCGGCGTGCTCATGAGCCTGGAGCCGGGCGTGGCGGCAGCGGTCGGCTTCGTGATGCTGGGCCAGGTCCTGGACGCGACCGACGTCGCGGCGATTGCGGCGGTAGCGTTGGCGAGCGCCGGGGCGAGCCTGTCTGCGCGGCGATTGGCCGCCACTCCGGGCGAGCTGGAAGCCGCCTAGGGCGCGGGGCGCGAAATCGCTCACAAGGCACGAAGCCAGGGGGGTTGGCCCCTGGCTTCGAGTGGCCCTGACTCCGGGGAGGGCCTACCGCTTGTAGGTAGGCCGCGGCACGTAGCTGGTGTGGAGCAACTGCTCGGACTTCTCGCCGCCCGGCTCGCCCAGGAAGTCCGCGTACAACTTCTGGATATACGGGTTGTCGTGGGAGCAGCGCCAGAGGCCGCCCTGATCTTCTTCGTACAGGCCCGCGGCCCGCTTGGCCCGCAGATTGTCCGTGACGCCGTAGGGCTGGCCTCCGCCACCGACGCAGCCACCGGGGCAGGCCATCACCTCGATGAAGTGCCAGGGCAGCTCTTCGCCGGCCTCTTTGGCTGCGCGCACTCGCGACAGCACCGTCTCCACGTTGCCGAGGCCATGAGCCACGGCGAATCGGACTTCGGTTCCGGCGATGTTGGCCGCGCCCTCTTTGACGCCCTCCAGGCCTCGGGTCTTGAGGAAGTCCATATGGGCCGGGTTCTCGCCGGTGAGGAAGAAGTGCGCGGTGCGGAGCGCGGCCTCCATGACGCCGCCGGTGGCCCCGAAGATGGTGCCGGCTCCCGTGTAGGCGCCCAGGAGGTGGTCCGGCTGCTCTTCGTTGGCGTTGACGAAGTCGATACCGGACTGCTTGATCATCCGGGCCAGTTCGCGGGTTGTCAGCGAGATATCCACGTCCCAGTAGCCGGACGACTTCATTTCCTTGCTGCGGATGATCTCGAACTTCTTGGCCGTGCACGGCATGATCGAGACGGCGAAGACCTTCGCCGGGTCGAGGCCGAGCTTCTCCGCGTAGTAGGTCTTGGCGAGCGCGCCGACCATGGCCTGGGGCGACTTGCACGAGGAGAAGTGGGGGATCATGTCGTCGTGGAACTTCTCCATGAAGTCCACCCACGACGGGCAGCAGGTCGTGATGAGCGGCAGGGGTCCGCCTTCGCCCTTGAAGCGGCGCACGAACTCGGTCGCCTCTTCCATGATGGTGAGGTCCGCGCCGAAGTTCGTGTCGAACACCGCGTCGAAGCCCATTCGCCGCAGGGCGGCATAGGTCTTGCCGGTCAGGTTGGTCCCGATCGGGAAGCCGAAAGCCTCACCGATGGCGACGCGGACCGCCGGCGCCAGCTGGGCCACGCAGTACACGTCCGGGTCGAGCAGGCTGTCCCAGACTTCCTGGGTGTTGTCGTGCTCGACGATGGCCCCGGTGGGGCAGTGGGCGGAGCACTGGCCGCAGCGGACGCACGGGGAGTCGGCCAGGGTGATGTCGCCGGCCGGGGCGATGCGCGTGTCGAAGCCGCGCTGGAGGAAGCTCAGGGCCCACACGTCCTGGATCTGCTGGCAGACCTGGATGCAGCGGCCGCAGGAAATGCACTTGCGCGGGTCGAGGACGATGGCCTTGGTGGTGTCGTCCAGGGGCAGGTCCGGAACGATGTTGTCCAGGCAGATCTCGCGCAGGCCGAAGTCGGCGGCGAGCGTCTGGAGTTCGCAGTTCTGGTTCCGGCCGCAGGTAAGGCACTCGTTCGGATGCTTGGACAGGATCATCTCGATAACCGTCCGGCGAACCTGGATGATCTCCGGGTTCTCGGTGGTGATGTCCATGTCCTGCTCGAGCGGCGTGCAGCAGGCTCGCAGCATCTTGTTCGACGTGGCGACGCGGACTATGCAGATGCCGCAGGCGGCAGTGGCGTCCAGGTCCGGATGCTTGCACAGGGTTGGGATGTGAACCGACACCTGTCTGGCGGCGTCGAGGATGGAGGTGCCTTCAGGCACCTCGACGGGGAGGCCGTTGATCGTGGCCTGGATGAGGTTCGTCACGGTCGTCGTCACGGTCGTCACTGTCGTCGCCTCGGCTCAGTTCCGCTCCGAGATCAACCGATCTCGGAACTCAGGTTCGAAGTAGCGCAGCGCCGACAGCACCGGGTTCGGGGCACCCTGCCCCAGGCCGCACAGCGACGCTTTCTGCATCGCATGGGCGAGCCGCCGGATCGTGGCGACGTCCTCGGCTCGGCCCTTGCCGGCCGCGATTTTGTCGAGCAGCCGGAGCATCTGGGTGCCGCCGATCCGGCAGGGCGCGCATTTGCCGCAGGACTCGTCGACGCAGAAGCCGAGGTAGAAGCGGGACAGCTCGACGAGGTCGTCCGTTTCGTCCATGACGATCATGCCGCCCGAGCCCATGAACGAGCCGAGCTGGATCAGGTGTTCGTAAGTGATGGGCGTGTCCATGGCGCTGGCCGGGATCAGGCCGCCGGAAGGCCCGCCGGTCTGGACCGCCTTGATCGGGTTTCCTGACGCCGACCCGCCGCAGATGCCCTCAACAACCTGCCGAAGGGTCACGCCCATGGGGATTTCGACCAGGCCGGCGTGCTTGACCTTGCCGGTGACGGCGAAGACCTTGGTGCCTTTGGAGTTGCCCAGGCCGATGCCCGAGAACCACTCGCCGCCGAGGCGCACGATCTGGCAGATGTTGGCCAGCGACTCGACGTTGTTGATCATGGTCGGCTGGCCCCACAGGCCCTTGACCGACGGATACGGCGGGCGCGGCGACGGCGTGCCTCGTCTGCCCTCTACGGAAGCGATCAAAGCCGTCTCCTCGCCACAGACGAAGGCGCCGGCGCCGAGCCGGACTTCGACGTTGAAGCTGAAGTCCGTTCCCAGGATGTTGTTGCCGAGCAGGCCGGCCGCCCGAGCCTGGCGGATCGCCTTCTCGATGCGCTGGATCGCCAGCGGATATTCGGCCCGAATGTAGAAGAAGCCGTTCCTGGCGCCAATCACGTAACCGCCCAGGATCATGCCCTCGAGTACCGCGTGCGGGTCGCCCTCCAGGACGCTGCGATCCATGTACGCGCCCGGGTCGCCCTCGTCGCCGTTGCAGACGATTATGTGCTCGTCCCCTACGGAGTCCCGCGTGAGCCGCCACTTGAGCCAGGCCGGGAACCCGGCCCCGCCTCGGCCGCGCAGGCCCGCCAGCTTGAGCTCGTCGATGACTTGATCCGGGGTCATGCTCGAAAGAGCCTTGGCCAGGGCTTGATAGCCGCCCCGATCCATGTACTCGTCGATCTCCTCCGGGTCGATCACGCCGCAGTTGCGCATAACGATCCGGTACTGGCGCGGTTCGCCCTCGCCCCCCACCGGCTCGCCCGCGGAATGGGCCAGTTCGGCGATCGTGGGAGCGCGGTTCTCGGCCGGAAGGGGCTTGCCCGCGACAATGGCCTCGACCACCTGGATCGCGAATTCCGGGCTGATGCCGCCGAACATGACGGCCGGCTGCCCGGGGAGGTCAACCTCGACCAGCGGCTCCATAGAGCACATGCCCGCGCAACCGGTTCGCGCCACCCGCCAGTCCAGGCCTCGAGCTTTGAGAGTCTCGACGAGCGCATCGAAGACCGGCTCCGCGCCCGCGGCCATGCCGCAGGTGCTCATGCCGACCTTGATGATCGGAGTCGTGGGCGCGGAGACCTCGGCGCCGGCGCGGGCTTCGAGGTCCGCGAACGTCAATCGCGCCATGTCACGCCTTCCCGTCTTCGATCGAGCCAGGGGTCTTGAGGCGCTGTTCCAGCGACTCATTGGTCACCTTGGCCAGGAGGTCCTGATCCACCGTGACGACCGGCGCCAGGCCGCAGCAGCCCACGCAGCGCACGACCTGGAGGTGGTACTCGCCGTCGGCGGTCGTTTCTCCGGGCTTGATGCCCAGCTCCTCCGAAGCGTGCTCCAGTAGAGCGGGGGCGCCCTTGAGGTAACAGGCCGTGCCCAAACAGACCGACACGACGTGTTTGCCCGGCGACTTCAGGCGGAAGTAGTTGTAGAAGGTCAGGACTTCGTAGATGCGGGCGAGCGGGACGTCCATCTCCTCGCCCAGGCTCATGGCCGCCTCGCGGGGCACGTAGCCGTACCGGTCCTGCAGTCCGTGCAGAGCCATGATCAGGCTGCCGCGCTTGTTCTTCCAGCGCTTGGCGATCGCGGCGACATCACTGTCGGTCTTGGTCGTATCCAACTGGGTCTCCGACTGGCCTCGGGCGTGTCTATGGGTGGTGCGGGTGGCACCGCTGAGTGTCAGGACTAGACCGTACGCTTGCGAGTCCGGTTTCCTTAGAGCCGTTGATCACGTAGACGTTGGGTCGCCGTCGGTCTGAAAGGCCCCCGCCTCGGATGGCGAGGGGGCCCGTCGGCCCCTGAGGCACTCCGGCCCGCCCCATCGGGCCCGCGACCTGCCCCGGCGAATATTCCGAATCCTGAGGCGATCGCCTGACCGGGGTTGCTCTTCTGGCCGACCCACGCGTGCCCTCGGTTGTTCGCGCGGCCGCCCACGCCCGGAGCGACGGGCCCGCTGCAGGCCCCGGCGGAATCGCGAATCCGCCGATTGACGCCGCGCTCAAGGGCGGCTATTCTCCCCCTCGCCCCAACTGTGCACCCGCTGCGGAAGTTTTCCGCGCGATTCCCTGCACGGCACCTTCCCCTCACAGAGCTCTGCCTCATGCCTGCCAACGGTCAAGATCAGCGTTCCCGCAACCGACGTCCCCGCCGCCGCCCGGCCGGTCGCCCGCCCATGACCGAGTACGACGACTTCCAGGACGGCGACTCCCGCGACCTCGACATCAACGAGCTCCGCGAGATGAACAACGACGAGCTCGAAGCGGTCGGCCGCGACCTCGAGATGGAAGAGGGAACGGACGGCAAGGAAGAACTCGTCGACCGAATCCTCGCCCGTCAGAGCGAGCTGGCCGGCCACGCCTACGCAACCGGCATCCTCGACGTCGTGGACGAGGGCTTCGGCTTCATGCGCCGCCACGGCCTGATGCCGAGCCAGGACGACGTCTACGTCTCGTCCAGCCAGATCCGCCGCTTCGGGCTGCGGGTCGGCGATCGCATCAGCGGCTCGGTGAGGGCGCCGCGCGAGGGCGAGAAGTACTGGGGCATGATCCGCGTCGATCGCGTCAACGGCGTCGACCCGGACACGGCCCGTCGCAGGCCCGTGTTCGGCGACCTGACGCCGGTCCACCCTAACGTTCTCATCAACCTCGAGACGGATCCAAAGAACCTCAGCCAGCGGTTGATCAACCTGGTCAACCCGATCGGCAAAGGCCAGCGCGCGCTGATCGTTTCACCGCCCAAGGCGGGCAAGACGATGCTCCTCAAGCAGATCGCCAACGGCATCAGCACCAACTATCCGGACGTCCTGCTCATGGTGGCGCTCATCGGCGAGCGGCCCGAGGAAGTAACGGACATGCGCCGCTCCGTCAAGGGTGAGGTCATCTCTTCCACCTTCGACGAGCCGACGGAGAACCACACCCACGTCGCCGAGATGGCCCTGGAGATTGCCAAGCGGCAGGTCGAGACGGGCCGCGACGTCGTCATCCTGCTCGACTCGATCACGCGACTGGCGCGCGCCTACAACCTGGCCCTGCCTCCGTCCGGCCGGACTCTGTCGGGCGGCCTCGACCCGATCGCCCTGTATCCGCCAAAGCGCTTCTTCGGCGCGGCGCGGAACATCGAAGAGGGCGGCTCGCTGACGATCATCGGGACGTGCCTCATCGACACAGGCTCGCGCATGGACGACGTCATCTACGAGGAGTTCAAGGGCACCGGCAACAGCGAGTTGATCCTGGATCGCAAGCTGGCCGAGAAGCGCATCTTCCCCGCGATCGACGTCCAGCGCTCCGGCACCCGCCGCGAGGAACTGCTCCTCGAGGAGCCCGTCCTCAAGATGGTCTGGACGATGCGGCGAATGCTCTCCGCCGTCGGCACGAACGAAGGCATCGAGCTTCTGCTCAACCGCCTCTCCAAGACGGACAACAACGTCCAGTTCCTGGCGACCCTGACCAAGTCACTCGACCAGCAGTAAGGGCCGCGTCTCGGGCTCGCAGCGGATGCGACGGTCCGGGATGGGCCAGCCAATCTGTACGTCAGTTCCTCGTCGGGCTTGCCTCACGCTCCGTCCCCGCTCGCGAGGGTCGCCGGCGGCGTCAGATCGACCCGGCGGCCTGGGCTTGTCAGGCGTTTGCGGCATCCCGGGAATTCGGGTACGGTGGCCCGCGATGTCGTCCCACATCCAGGAGTAGCTATTGCGTTCTTCGACGGGTCCCGTGCTTAGGGCTCTGCGCAGGCTCGCGGCCGGGGACCCGGAGCAGCCGGTCCACCCGGATTTCCGCACGTGGCAGGCCGGCCTGCAAGCTTCTCTGACGGAGCTGTCGAGCCGCATCTCCCGCCCCGCCCGCCACGCGCTGGATGAACTCCTGGGCGGCAGCCGCACCCTCCCGGACACGGGCGCGGCAAAGATCCTGAGTGGAGGGGACACCGCCGGCGATCGCGCCGTTGCGCTGGTCGCCACGCACCGGCGCTCGGCCACGGCCGCGATTTGCCTCCTGCTCGTGGCCGCAGCGGCCATCGCCGCGGTGCCCCTGGCGTCCGCGTCCGGCTCTTCCGCGACGAGCGAGCCCTCCGCCGCGCTCGACGGCGTGGACGTCGCCCAGATCGACGTTGCCGCCAGTGGCGATCCCGGGGCCCAGGCCGACGTCGGCGACATCGGCGACGCAGCCGTGTACAACGTCATGCAGGCCGGCGACATCGGCCCCGTCGGCGTCGGTTTCCAGGTCTATGTCGTCAAAGGCGGCGACACCCTGGCCAAGATAGGCGCCAGGTTCAGCCTGAGCAGCGGCACGGTCTACTGGGCGAACACGAGCCGGCTGCCCAATCCCAACTCACTCCGCGTCGGCCAGAAGCTGGCCATCCCGCCGGCCAACGGAGTAACCGTCACCGTCAAGGCCGGAGACACGCTCAGCGGCTACGCGTCCAGGTACAAGACATCGACGAAGGCGATCATGGCCGCCAACGGCTTGACCGACGCGACGGTCACCGTGGGGCAGCTGCTCTTGATCCCAGCCACGCCGCCGGCGATCCCAGCGCCCAAGCCGGCGTCGGGCGGCGGCTACGTCTGGACGGGCGCCAAGCTCCGCTGGCCGGTTCCGGCCAGCCACACCATCACCCAGTACTACAGCGCCAGCCGCCACCCGGCCATCGACATCGGCGCCAACACCGGCACGCCTGTCGTGGCCGCGGTGTCCGGCACGGTCATCTGGTCGGGTTGGAAGACCAGCGGCGGCGGTTACGGCGGCGGAATCGAGATCTGGGTCAACAGCGGCGGCAGGCTCTACACGACCTACAACCACCTGTCTCACACATACGTCAAGGTCGGACAGAGGGTGACTGCCGGCCAGCACATCGGCAATGTCGGCATGACCGGCAACGCCACCGGCCCGCACCTCCATTTCGAGGTCTGGACGTGCTATCCGTGGACCGGCGGGACCACGGCCTGCGCCAGGAACCCGCTCAGCTTCATGTAGCCACCTCCGCCGCCCGGGAATCCGGGTCCATTGGCGGGTACGGGGGCCGGCAGCACCGACCGCGGCCGTTTGCGGCTCTCGGCATCCTCTGTTAGCTTGGCCGTGGACGTCATCTCAGGAGCGAGTATTGCCACCACGCACCGGTCCTCTTCGACGGGCCATTCGCAGACTCGCCACCGCCGACCCCGAACGGCCTGTCAATCCGCAGTTGGGGACCTGGCTGAGCGGCTTGCGCTCGATGGTTCGGGACGGGGCCGAGGCCGTCGGCCGCCCGGCGCGGCGGGCCCTCGACGAACTCCTCGGGGGCGACCGAAGCCCGGCCGCAGCTTCCGCACCGTCCGCCGGAGCCGGTGGAGGGCGCGAACGAAATGCTGCCCACGGCAGGGCCGCTACGCTGCTGGCCACGCACCGGCGGGCCGCCACCGGTGCGATCTGTTCGCTGCTCGTGGCCGCGTCGGCCATCGCCGGCATCCCCGCCGCGTCCGCTACGGCGGCCGCCCCGGCCGATGTTACTGCGGCCGTCCCCAATGACATGCCGGCGGACGGATACGTCGCCCTCGACCCGTATATCCAGGGCGCCTACGGCGACGCGGACTACGTCGTCTACAACGTCATGGAGCCCGAGATCGTGGCGGGTTCCTCGGGTGGTTTCCAGGTCTACGTCGTCCAGGGAGGGGACACGCTGTCCAAGATCGGCGCCAAGTTCGGGCTCAGCTCCAGCGCGGTCTACTGGGCCAACTCGACCCGCCTTTCGAACCCTAACTCGCTGCGGATCGGCCAGAAGCTGACCATCCCGCCGACCAACGGCATGACGGTTACGGTCAAATCGGGCGAGACCCTGAGCGGCCTGGCGTCGAAGTACAAGACGACCGTCAAGGCCATCCAGGCCACCAACGGGCTCACCGGAACCACCCTGACCCTGGGCCAGGTTCTGCTGCTACCCGTCACTCCGCCGGCCATCCCCAATACGTGCGGCGCCGCCTGCGCCGGCTGGACCGGGCAGCGGCTCAAGTGGCCGGTACCCTCCAGCCACCGGATCACTCAGTACTACAGCCGCAGCCACTGGGCCGTCGACATCGCCGCCCACACCGGCGCGCCCGTGGTCGCGGCCTACAGCGGGACGGTCATCTGGGCAGGCTGGAAGACGGGTTACGGCAGCGGCGGCGGCATCGTCGTCTGGCTGAGCCACGGCGGCCAACTCTGGTCGACCTATAACCACCTCTCGCGCGTAAACGTCAGGAAGGGCCAGACGGTCAAAGCGGGCCAGACGGTCGGCGCTATAGGCAGCACGGGTCTGTCGACGGGCCCGCATCTGCACTTCGAAGTCTGGTCCTGCTATCCCTGGACTGGCGGCTCCACCTCCTGCGCGAAGAATCCGCTCAATTACATGTAGGGTGGGCGGCCGGACGCCGAGGCCGGCGTGGCCGCGCACCTCCGTCCACTCCGAATGGGACATTCGGCGTGAAGCCGCAGGACCGCTTCGGCCGGATCTGTGCCGCATGCGAGAATGAGTGCGATGTTTCTTGATCTGGTTCGAGTGTGGCTTCGGGGCGGAGACGGCGGCGATGGCGCCGCCACGTTTCGGCATGAAGCTCACGTACCCCGCGGTGGTCCGGACGGAGGCGACGGAGGGCGAGGCGGCTCTATCTACCTGATCGTCGACCCGGGTGAAACCAGCCTGCTGGACTATCGCAACAAGCACCACTTCAAGGCCACGCCCGGCGGCAGAGGCAGCGGTCAGCGCAAGCACGGCAAGGCCGGCGACGACCTGACTCTGACGGTGCCGCCCGGTACCGGCGTATTCGATGACATCTCCGGCGAGCTGCTCGGCGATCTCGTCGCCACGGGCCAGACGCTCATGGTGGCGCGCGGCGGTCGCGGTGGGTTGGGCAACACGCACTTCGCGACCTCGACGCACCAGGCCCCCAAGCACGCTCAAATGGGCGAGCCGGGCCAGGAAGTCCAGATTCGCCTGGAACTGCGGCTCATCGCCGACGTCGGCCTTGTGGGTCTGCCCAATGCCGGCAAGTCGACCCTGCTTGCGGCCATCACGGCCGCGCGGCCCAAGATTGCCAACTACCCCTTCACCACGCTCGAGCCCAACCTAGGCGTGCTGGACCTGGGCGACGAAGACGTGCGCCGGCCGACGATCGCGGACGTGCCCGGCCTGATCGAAGGGGCCAGCTCCGGCGCGGGGCTGGGCCACGCCTTCCTGCGCCACGTCGAGCGCACCCGAGTCATGGTCCACGTCGTGGACGGCTCGGACCGGGATCCCGAGTGGAGCTACGGGGTCATCCGCGACGAACTGGCGGCCCACAACCCGGCACTGCTGGCCAAGCCGATGATCGTGGCCTTCAACAAGATGGACCTGCCGGAGGCCGCCGCCGCCTGGCCGGCCTTCCGAGACGCCCGCGCGGCCGAGGGTGCGCTGACGGTGGCGATCTCAGCGGCGGGCAGCCGCGGGCTGGCGGAGCTGCGAGAGCGCCTGGCCGCGATGCTTCCGTCCGCCGACGAACTATCCGAGCCGCCGGAGCCGGCCGGCATCGTCATCCACCGGCTCGAATCGGCGGGCGACGCTTTCGTGGTCGCTCGCGACGACGACGGCGTGCTGGTCGTTCGAGGGCACAAGATCGAGCGGATCGCCGCCCAGACCAACTTCGACGTCGAAGAATCCGCGGAACGATTCCAGGAAGACCTCGAGCGCATGGGCATCGACGATGTGCTGCGGCGCAACGGCGTGATGCCCGGCGAGACGGTCCGGATCGGCGGCGCCGAACTCGAGTGGGGCGCCGACGAGTGGGAGGACCGGTGATCGGTCCAGACAAGCCGGTCGGGGGAGACGATGTTCTCGCCGCCGCCGATCGCCGGGTCGGCATCCTCGGCGGCACGTTCGACCCGATCCACTACGGCCACCTCGTCATCGCCGAGGAAGTGCGAGAGGCCCTGTCCCTGGACCGCGTTCTGTTCGTGCCGGCCGCTGCGCCGCCGCACAAGCTGGGTCTGCGCATCACCCCGGCCGAGGACCGCGCGGCGATGGTGGAGTTGGCGATCGCCGGCAACCCGGCCCTGGCGATGAGTCGCGTGGAGTTGGATCGCGATGGCCCGTCGTATACCGCCGACACCATCGAAGCTCTCGCGGCCGACGCCGCCCGCCGGAGAGTGGCCCGCGAGTTGTTCTTCATTCTCTCGACCGAAGCGCTGGCCGCCATGCCCGAGTGGTACCAACCCGAGCGAGTCCTGGCGCTGTGCCGTCTCGCCGTCGTCTGCAGGCCCGGCTACCCCATGCCCTCCAGTGCGGAGCTGGACGCTCGCTTCGGCTCGTCGGCCGAACGCATCGTCGCCGTAGAGACCGTACCCCTGGCCCACTCCGCCTCGGCCGTGCGGGCCCTGGCGGCGGCCGGCCGTTCAATCCGCTATCTCGTCCCGCCCGCCGTCGAGGCGTACATACGCGACCATCGGCTGTATCGTTCTGACAACCCCGCAGAGGAATGACTGGTGACCGAATCGACCTCGTCCAATCGGATGCCCCGCCCGGACGGCCTGCCCCGTCGGCGCGCGATCGTTCGCAAACTCGTCACGACGCCGGAAGAAGAAGCCCTCGCGGATCAGCTCGAGGCCGAGGTCGCCGGGACCGTTCAGCTGGATGGCCCGGACGCAGGGTCCCTCGTGCCCGAGATCTCGGAAACCCTGCTCCAGCGAGGGGCGCGCCTGAGCCCGCTCGACGTCGCCCGCAAGATCGTCGACGCCGCCGAGGACAAGAAAGCCGCCGATATCGTCCTGCTCGACGTGAGCGAGCTGACGTCCATGGCCGACTACTTCGTCATCTGTTCGGGCGGTTCGGAGCGCCAGCTCGGCGCCATCGGCGACGGCGTCGCCGAGAAGCTGCGCGAGGAGGGCGTCCGACCCATCGGCCGCGAGGGCGGCTCCAACTCGCACTGGACGCTGCTCGATTTCGGGGCCGTCATCGTTCATATCTTCGCCCCGCCGGAGCGCGACTACTACGCCCTCGAACGCCACTGGGACAAGGCCAAGACGGTCCTTCGGGTCCAGTAGCAGGCGTCCGCCGGACATCCGGGCGAGCGCCGCGGCCCGGCTCCGGGTCGTTATGTGAACCGAATCGATCCTCTTTCTGCGCCCGGGCGCTCGATTCCGTAGACTTAGCGAACCCGGCGCCCCGCATGCCCGGCCAAGCCCTCGGGAGAGATGGCCACGACTACCGTGTACACCGCCGAAAGGCGACCACATCGAGACCCCACGATCGTCGACTACGTGAACATTCGCTGGGTCGACGAATGGTGTAAGCGTTGCAACATCTGCGTCGAGATCTGCCCCAAGGACAGTCTTGTCCTGACGCACGACGCGATCATCGAGGCCACGGACTGCATCCGCTGCAAGCTGTGCGAGAAGTTCTGCCCGGACCTGGCGATCGAGGTGCTCCCGGCACGCGACGCAGCGGGCAGTCTGCCCGCCGAGGTTGCGGCTCAGGAGTCGCACCCGACGGCGGTTCAGACTCGCACGCACGTGCCGGATGCCGCTCTCGGCCCGGCCGTGGCGGGAACAAATCCGCATCGCGGCATGACGGACACGGAGAGCGCGCCCGAAGTCGACCGCGACAACCAGACGTGATGAGGAAAGCGTTCCGATGACCAAGCGACTCGTCCAGGGTAACGAGGCGGTTTTCCTGGGTGCCGTCAAGGCCGGCGCTACGTTCTTCGCTGGCTACCCCATCAGCCCCAGCTCGGAGATCCTGGCCCAGGCCAGCCACTGGGCCGTGAACCACCCCGAGTTCCGCTTCCTCCAGGAAGAGGATGAGATCGCCAGTGCGAACGCCATCATGGGTGGCAGCCTGGCCGGGGCCAAGTCGTTCACGGCGACCTCGGGGCCGGGCTTCAGCCTCATGCAGGAGGCTGTGGGTTACGGTCACAAGATCGGCATCCCCACGGTGATCGTGAACGTGATGCGCGTCGGGCCCGGAACCGGGATGCCGACGATGCCCGGGCAGGGCGACCTGAACCAGAGCCGCTACGGCTCGACCGGCGACTACACCAGCCTCGTGTTCTATCCGTCCACCGTCGCCGAGTGCTTCGAGTACGCCATCCAGTCCTTCAACGCGGCGGAGGAGAGCCGGAGCCCGGTGATCCTGCTGTCGGACGCGTTCCTCGGCCACCTCAACGAGGTCGTGGACCTGGACGAGATCCACGTGCCGGTCGTGCCCCGGACGATCGAGGCGCTCGCCGCGGGCGGGACGCGTCTGTTCTCCGGCGTGGCAACTTACAGCGACGGCGAGCCGGCTACGGCGGACTCGGACGAGTTCATCCGCCAGTACCTGGAGAATCGGGATATGCGCCGCGCGGTCGCCGACCGCTACAACTTCCATGAGTACGGCTGGAACAAGGACGCCGAGACCCTGGTGATCGCGTTCGGCATCACCCGCCGCGTCGCCCAGCCGCTCGCTCCCCACTTCGCGCTCTTCCGCCCGATCCGCATCTGGCCCACGCTGGACAAGGAACTGGAGGAGATCGCGCCGCGCTACAAGAAGATCGTCGTCATCGAAGGCAGCGACGGCCAGTACGCCAACGTGGTGGAGCGGATGCTGCTCCGCCGCGTCGAACGAGTGCCGCTGCTCGGTGGTCGGATGAGCCTCGAGGCGATCCGCGAGGGCCTCGACGCCATCGGCCTGCTGCCCAAGGAATCGGCCGGCTCCGCGCCGGCTCCGATTCGCTGACCCGGAAAGGCAAGTCATGGCCGTCAAGGACAAGCTCAAGACTCACCTCTTCCCGACGATCTGGTGCCCGGGCTGCGGCATCGGCCTGATCATGCAGCAGCTGGCCCAGGTAATGGACGAGTTGGAGCTGACCAAGGACAACACCGTCCTCATAACCGGCATCGGCTGCACCGGCCGCATGGGCGCCTACATGAACTTCGAGTCCGTGTACACCCTGCACGGCCGGACGCTGCCCGTGGCCGAAGCCGTCAAGATGGTTCGGCCGGAGCTGAACGTCATCGTCGTCTCGGGCGACGGCGACCTGGCCTCGATCGGCGGCAACCACCTGCTGCATTCGATCCGGCGCAACCCGAACGTCACGGTTCTCTGCAACAACAACGAGATCTACGGCCTGACCGGCGGCCAGACCGGACCGACGACGCCGAAGGGGACCACGACTCTGTCCTCGCCGGCGGGCTCGGCCTACTCGGCCCTGAACCTGCAGGGCGTCGTCAACACGAACCCCAACGCCTTCTACGCCAAGACCACTGTCTATCACCAGGGGCCGATGCGTAAGGCGATCAAGGAAGCGATCGAGTGGCCGGGCTTCTCCTTCGTCGACATCGCCAGCCAGTGCATCGAGAACAACGGCCGGCGCATCGGCTTCGGCAGCGCCTACGAGATGCTCGAGAACTACAAGACCGAGTACAAGCCAGCGCCCCGCGAAGCGCGGCACCTGGAACCCAAGCAGCTCGGTATCGTCAGGGGCGCGCCCACAGCCGTGGGCGGTCCGTCGGACGGCTCGGGATCGGAGAATTAAGGCGGCCCGACTCGGGCGAGGAGGAACGACAATGGCGGCCAAGACCGTCGTCATCGATGGCGTAGGTGGTCAGGGCGTTCGGGTCATCGGCAACACCATGGCCAGCCTGCTGGCCGTGATGGGCTACGAGGTGACGCTGCTCTTCGACTACGACTCGTCGGTCCGTGGTGGCATGAGCGAAGCCTTCCTGACCTGGGACCGTGAGCCCGTCTCCAACTTCGTGGTCGAGTGCGCGGACGTCGTGGTGCGTCTGGCCGACCGCGGCCCGCACCACCTGTCCACGGACTACGTCATCGCCGACATGGGTCTCTCCAAGCCCGGCGAGCGCGGCGAGGAGATCCCGTTCCTGCAGCTCGGCGTGGACAAGTTCGGGCGAGATCTCTTCGGCAACATGATCGCCCTGGGGCGGCTGCTGTGCGTCTGCGACGTCGAATTCACCGAGCAGCATCTGCGCGACGCGCTGCCCAACAAGTACGTCGACGACAACATCGCCGCGATCAACTACGGCTACGGCCTGGATCAGGATTCGATCAAGCAGATCGTGCCCGAGCAGGCGGCCAGCTCCTTTGCCGAGCGCTATGCCCAGCAGGTTCTGGCGGGGGTCGCTCCCAACGAAGCGATCGAGCTTGCGGCGGAGCTGCGAGGGCGATGAGCCCCCGGCATCGCGGCCGGCATCGCAGCGGCGGCTCCGCAGCCGGCGGCTCCTTGGCCGGCGGGCAACCAGCCGGCGGCGGCTCCGCAGTCGGCGGCAGCCCCGCAGCCGGCGGGCAACCAACCAACGGCAGCCCCGCAGCCGGCCAGAACGGCGCGGCGCCTGCCGGCGCGGACTCAATCGGCGCCGACCTACGACCCGAGGACGCCGTCGAATCCTCCCCCGAGGCACGCCAGCCCCGAAACGGGGACGGCCCGCGCGGCCGGCACGCGAGCCGTCCCGACCGGCGTCCATCGCCCAGGCCCGCGGTGGCCGCAGTCGTCGCGGTGGAGGTGCCTGAGGCGCAGCCGGACGAGGCCGAGTGTGCCGCCGAGAACGGCGCCGATCGCAAGCCGTCCTGCACCCTCGCCCAGATGCGCCGTTTCATCAAGAGCAGGCCGTACGTGCCCGTGCACGAACTAAGACGGCGTTTCGAGATCAACGGCATCGAAGACGAGGTCAGCCCGATGCGGACATCCGACGGGACCCTCTTCGTCGGCCTTCCGTCGGCCGAGGCCGGATATCTCGGCGAGCTGGTCACGTCCGGGGACGTCGGCTACGAGTTGCTTCACGACCCGACCAGCCCCGCCGTCGTGGGCGTCTTTCCGATGAGGCCCGTGGCGCGCCAGTAACCCGCCCGGAACGAGGTCATGCGCGACCCAGCCGACCCCACGCCGCCGCCTGGATCCCGCTGGTGGCCATCTCTCCGATCCCCAGGCGTTCGCGCTACCCCTCAACGACGATCGTGACCGCGAAATCCATCTGACCGCTGGCGCAGGGAATCTCCACGCCGCAGGTGCTGCGGTGGGCGGTGATCGTGGCCGTGCCCGGGGCGGTGGCGTGGAACGCGGCCGTGGTCGTGCCGCAGCCGGACCCTGGGATGCACTTGATCGGCCCCGCGCCGTCGCGGATCACGGCCGTGGTCTGACCCAGGACTGTCGAGTTGGAGCTGGCGATGGCGGTCCAGTAGATGTTGTTGAGGGTCAGCCTCGCCGTGCCGCCCAGGACGAGACGGAAGGTCTTGCCGTTGTCGGTCTCGCTTAGGTCAAGCTCGGCGACGCTTGCCGCGGCCGGGGTGGCGGGTGCGCCCGGCTCCACGGTCGCCAGGACGGGACCCGAAGGCTCTGTCGTCGGCGCCAGGTAGCCCGTGCCTGGGGCGCCGAGGGGTGGCGTGGCCAGGTTCGGCGAGAGGGAAGGGGCGGTGGCGCTGAGGGTACCAGGGGACGCACCCGCACCGCCGACGCAGCCCGCGGCCGCGATTGCGAGCAGGGCCGCGAGAACGGCCGGGAGGAATGAGTGGTGCTTCATCGGGCCGGTGCCTCCAGGTGCGAACGTGCCCCGGACGTCCCGAGACGGTTCGAGGTTCCGGCGATCCGAAGCCCGACACCACCGATCGGGACGCGAAGACGCATGCCGTGGAAACGTCGAGGGGGCGACACCTGCCGGCGTCGCCCCCTCGAGCTGAGTGGCTCAGTGATGGAGGAGCTTGATCGACGCGGCGTTGACCAGCCCGGCGCCGTACGCCTCCTTGTCGGAGATGGCCTTGCCGCCGAGGTGGCAGTAGCCCGTCGGGCAGGCGACACCGGTCAGATCGGCGGCCGAGGTATCGGTCGCGCTCAGGCCAGGGGTCTTGTTGCCGCGGAGCTTCGTCGCGCCGGATTTGAGGAAGGCGGCGATGGCCAGCGGATGGTGGCGCATCGACGGACTGGCGCTTGCGATCAGCGCCGCTACTGCCGACGCGTGAGGCGTCGCCATGGACGTGCCCTGGATCGTGCTGTAGCACTCATTGGGATAGAACTCCGGCCCAATGTTGTAGTAGCACGGGATCTCGAGGGCCCAGTTGGAGGTGATGCTGAAGTCCTCCCAGGCCTTGTAGCCGTCGTCGGTCGTGACCGGGAATCCCGGAGTACCGCCGCCGTCCCAGAGAGGTAGGTTGAACTTGCGAGCGCCTCCGGGCGCCGCGACGTCGATGCGCGGGCCGTAGTTGCTGTAGTAGGCGAGCTGGTTCTGCCGGCCGACGCCGAACGGCTGGTGCGCGTCCGAGGTGGACTTGCAGATGGCGTTCGGGTAGTCGGGCGTGCAGGTGGACGAGGCCGCCTCGACGACGTTGCCCGTCGCCGAAACGTCGACCACGCCGGGAATGCCGCCCGGCGTCTCATACAGGCCGTAGAGGTCGATCGGGTTGCTGACCGGATCCGGCGTGTCGCCGGGCACCCAAAGCATGCCGTGGCTCAGGACCTTGCCGCCGGCCCCGACTCGGACGTGCTCGTTACCGGCAGCGGCGACGATCAGGGTGCCCTTCTTGAGGGCGTAGGCGACGGTCTTGACGTACTGCTTGTAGATCAGGTTCTGGTCCGGATCGGTCCGATCCAGGTACCCGCCGAAGGAGATGCTGACGACGTCGATGCCGTGATCCGCGGCGTAAGAGAACGCGGCCAGGATCTCGGAGTCGTAGGCGTAGCCGCACCACTGCGAGATCTTCAGGGCGACGAGGTTCACCTTGGGGGCGATGCCGTTGATGCCGACCCCGTCGAGGGCGGCGGCGATGTTGCCGCCGATCCAGGAGCCGTGGCCGTTCCAGTCGGTCGTGGCCGGGCCGCCGTACATCGCGGCGAAGTCGGCGTCAGAGTAGCCGTAATACTCCTGGCAGATGGTGGGGCTGCCTTCGAGCGTGGTGAAGTCCTCGACGTGGACCACCTTCGAGGCCAGCTCGGAGTGGGTGTAGTCCAGGCCGGTGTCGGCCACGCCCACGGTCACGGCCGGGCTACCGGTGGACTTGCTCCACGCCGCCGGGGCGTTGATTCGGTTGACGTTCCACATCAGGCCATCCAGCCCGAATGCGGGATCTGGCGTGACGCTGGGGGATGGCTTCGGGCCGCCGTGAGGAGCGTGCGGCTTGAGCTGCGGAGACGCCCCGTCCGGCTGGATGAGCTGCTCCATGTGGTCCGCGGCTACGCCTTCGGCGTGGGCATCGGACGCGAGGTTCTGGATGCTGCTGCCGCCCGAGACGACGAGCGTGTCGGTGGCAGGCTGCTCGCTGATGATCCTGCCGCCTGCGGCCTTGACGTCGGCCTTGAGGCCGGCGAAGTCCGAAGAGCTCTTGGCTACGACGATCCAGCGGTTGCCGGTGACGTGGTGCGGGCCCGCGGCGGCGGCCGAGCCGGCCGCGCCCGTGGCGCCGATTATCAGTACCGTGGCCGAGAATACGGCCGTCCAGATGCGAATGCGTGCCTTCACGGATTCCTCCCATGGCACTGGTTGACGTGGCGGCGCGGCTTCCTTGGGATGACGGGCCGTCCTCCAGGCAATCCAAACGGCGGCCATGCGCATTCCTCCTACCGCGCGCTCGCGGCATCATATCCACCCCGGATTTGGTACAGGAATAGGCCTGCTTGCTTAGCCGTGTCGTTCCGGTAAGCAGGACTTTCGAGCCCGGCCCAGCGTGGCTACGCTGCCCTCGGCCGGAGAGCGCCTTCACGCCAGCGAAATCGTGAGGGAGCGCCGGCTCTTGGATTCGCGGCGGCGCGGGATCGCCGAAGCTCGGGAATCGCGCGTCGGCGGGTTCCGCGGATATGCGCGATGATGCCGGCCGATGCGGATCCCCACCCTGACCCGATGGCGGGCGTTTGCCTCCAGCCGATACCGGCCCTTCCAGGCCATCGCGGTGGGGCAGGCGTTCACGATTTCCTTTGGCTCGGACGCGCTGTTCGTGCCGTTGCTGCTGCATCTCGGTGCGCCCGCGTGGTGGGTCATGGTTGTGGGCTCCGTCCCCGTCAGCGCCGCGGCCCTGCAAGCGTTCGCGCCTCAGATCCTGCTCCGGATGCACGGCGACCTGCGCCGTCTGACGTTGGCGCTTTCGATCTTCGAGACCCGGGGCTTCCTCCACGCCGCGACGGCGATAGGTCTCGCGACGGGCCTCATCGGCGCCACGGGCGGGATAGTGCTGGTTTCACTGACCGTCATCGTCGCCCAGTCGTGCGGCTCGCTGTTCGCCTCGAACATGACCCTCTGGACCGCCGTCGTTCTGCCGGAAGAGGAGCGGCGCCTCGTCGGTCCGCGTATGGCCGCCTCGACGACCGCGCTTTCGACCCTGCTCCTCCTTCCTTCGGGAATGCTCCTCGACATCGGCCTCCGGCACCTGGGCGTTTGGGCCTACGTCGACTTCTTCCTCGTCGGCGGCATCGTCACGATCCTGACGCCTCTCGCGGTCGCCAAGCTGCCGTACCCCGGTCGCGTGCTCGTACGGACGGGCGATGAGGTTGAGGAGCCTTTGCCGGAGCCGTTCGTCCGCTTCGCCACGGCCGCGACCATCGCTTCGGTCGGGCAGGGTTTGATCCCGTACCTGACCGTCTACTCGATCGAAGTCCTGGGCGCCTCGCCCGGCTTCGCCGTCTTTCTGGTCGGGTTCGGTTCGGCCGGCTCGCTGCTGGGCTCCCTCGGCGCCGGTTCGTTCCTGCTGACCGGCTCCTCGAGCCGGCTCCTGCGTGTGTCGTTCCTGGGCCGAACCATGGCCGCGCTGCTCTGTGTCGGCGCCTTTCCGGGCAATCCGGCGGCCCTGCCGTTCCTGCTCGCCGGCGCGGCCCTGTTCAACGGCGCGGGCTGGGCCGGCGCGCTGGCGGCCAACGAGCGGCTCTACCGCCTCTCGCCGCCGCACCTTCGCGTTCGCTGCCAGAGCCGCTACGTGGCCGCGACTTCGACCGCTTTCGCCGCCGGCGCCTTGAGCTGCGCCGCCGGCCTTACCCTGGTGGGCCCGCTGGGCTGGCCCGTGTATACGGCTCTGTTCGCCGGCTCCGGCTTGAGCCGTGCCATCGCCGGCTGGCGGACCGACGTTTCGGCCTCCTGGCACAGCCCGGTAATCCCCGCGAGCTGACGCCACTCGCCGGCGGGGATGGCGTGGTGGCGACGCGGCGAGGGATGACGGTGTGCCCCTCGCGCCTGCCCCGGGCCCCTCGCGCCGGGCCACGGGTGGGCTTCTCGCGCCGGGCGACGGGCGGGCCGGCCGTCCACTTCTTGCACAATGCTGCGCCCGGCGTCACCGAGCAGAGGTTGCCCCCCGACGGTGGCGCTGGCGACACCGATTTCCGCTTGGGGTCCGCTCCGGCGCCCGAATCTCCCCAGTACTGCGGTTGCGGGCGCGGGTGCCGCCGCCCGGGGAGGCCCGCCGGGCGTCCGAGGAGCGGCTGCGTGAGATCCGGCTGAACGGTGAACTTGTTCCGTGTCGTACCAGGCGTCTTTGTGCAAGAAGCCGTGCCTGCGTAGCTCCGGGCGTTGACAGGTCGGCGACGTAGAGCCGGTTTCTGCGATGTAGACGTCTACAACGTAGAACGCCGTCGAGCGGACGCAAGACGCAGTACCCTGCGTGCGGGTACGGCCTTGCCGTCGGTGCGACGCCTCCGCCGCCGATAGCCCAGTCCGTCGGGCCCGCCCGGCCAGGCATCCGACGATAGGAGTGAAGCGTGGGCTGGAGCGCAAAGGACATCCCTGATCTGACCGGTCGAGTCGCGGTCGTCACCGGCGGCAACGGTGGTCTGGGTCTGGAGACGTGCCGGGCGCTGGCCGCGCACGGCGCCCTCGTCATCATGGGCGCCCGTAACCTCGACAAGGCGGACGAAGCTGCCAAATCCATCCTCGCCACCGTCCCGGACGCCCTGTTGGAGATACGCCCGCTGGACCTGGGCTCGCTCGCCTCAGTCTCCGAGTTTGCCGCCGCCACGCGCGCCACCAACCCGGCCATCCACCTGCTGTTCAACAACGCCGGCGTCATGGCCGTGCCGGAGGGCAAGACCGCGGACGGCTTCGAGATCCAGTTCGGCACCAACGTTCTCGGCCATTTCGCGCTGACGGTGCAGTTGCTGCCGTCGCTGCTGGCGGCCGCGCCGGCACGGGTCGTATGCACGACGTCAATGGCCCGGTTCCGGGCCGGCAAGTACGACCTGGACAACCCCCACATGCGCGGCTGCTACGACGACTGGGCGGCCTACGGCATGTCGAAGCGGGCCGACCTGCAGTTTGCGTTCGAACTGAACCGTCGACTCGGGGACCGTGGCGTCGGTGGTTTCGCGGCCGATCCGGGGTTCAGCCGCACGAACCTCCAGGTCGCGAGCCTTCAAGCGAACCGAGGGCTCGAGCAGCGTTTCTGGCGGATCGCGCTGTTCGCGGCTCAGCCGGCGAGTCGGGGTGCCCTGTGCCAGCTTCGGGCCGCCACCGATCCGGCGGCCGTCGGCGGCACCCTGTACGCCCCGCGCTGGTGGAGCTTCGGAGCCCCGGTGGTCCGCGGCGTGGGCGGGAACATAGACCGGCCCGACCAGATGGCGAAGCTGTGGGACGTCTGCGAACGCGAGACCGGTCTGAAGATGGCAGACGCTCTCGGCTGACCGGTCCTGGGGGGGCGCCGAGCCGCGCCCCACTCAGTCTCGACCAGATACGCCTGGTGGGCGTGGTATCCGCGATCCGAGGCGGCCCGGTCCTGCGCCGGCGCCTGGATTGAGCGTGAGTTGGCCTCGCGACGACCCACGGGACCGTCAGAATCGCCCTAAGCAGGTCCGGGTTCCCGGCTAGCACGTCCACCGGACGTATTTGCCACAAACGCGGCGCCCGGCGAGGGCGCAGGCTGGTCGGGCGGACGCGCCCCCTCGATCTCGAGGAGCGCCCGCTTCAGCGCCAGGGCGTTCTGGCGGTCGGCGTAGCTCGCGCCGCCGTAGCCACCCAAGCCGTTCGCGGCCACGACGCGGTGGCACGGGATGACGAGACCGATGGGGTTGCGGCCCATCGCGCCGCCGACGGCCTGGTTCGCGCCCGGGTGGCCGATGCGCCGGGCCAGCTCGCCGTAGGCGATCGTCTGCCCGTACGGCACGCGGGCGGCCTCAAGCAGAACCAACCGATCCCAGGCCGAAACGCGCAGGTCGATTGGAAGCTCGAAGCTTCGACGGCGGCCGGCCAGGTAGTCGGCGATTTGCTCTCCCGCGACTGCCAGGGCGAGGCGCCAGGTGTGCGGCGCCTCGGCGTCTTCGGCCGGCAGGACGGTCCCGTGGAGGCGGCGGGTCAAGCCGTCGACGAAATCGGGCGTCTCTTCGGCAAGGTGAACGGCCACGATGCCGCGTTCGGACACGGCGACGTGGATGGCGCCCCAGGGTGCGGGCACGAGGGTGAAGGCGGCGACCAGCGGCATCCGTTCAGTCTGGCACGAGGCGCGGCGCCATGTCATGGCGGCCGAGCCGGCGCGGCCGTTCCGGCAAACCTCTATCACGCCGCTTGCTATTCGGGCGTATACTCCAGGGGAGTATGCAGACGATCGAACCTCGAACCAACGCCAACCCCACCGCCGACCCCGCAGGCGCCACCGCCGACGCCCCCCAGGCAGAGATCCAGTTGCCCATCGAGGGCATGAGCTGCGCCTCGTGCGTCAACCGTATCGAGCGCTACCTGCGCAAGACCCCGGGCGTGGCGGAAGCCAACGTCAACCTGGCGACCGAGGTGGCGACAATTCGGTATCTGCCCGAGATGGCCGGCATGGACGAGTTGGCCCGCGCCATCGAGGCGGCCGGCTACGAGATCCGCCACCTGCCCGAAACCGGCTCCGCCGGCCGTGACGGGCTGCTCGACGAAGCCGACGCAGAGGCGGCCGAGCGCGCCCGCGAACAGCGCGCCCTCGGCTTGCGGGCGCTCGTTTCGCTTGCGGTCGCTGCGTTCGCGATGCTGATCATGTACCTGCCGGGCGTACCGCTCACGATGGGGCAGATGGCGTGGCTGCTCGTCGTGCCGGCCACGTTCGTCCAGTTCTGGGGTGGCGGCCGCTTCTATCGCGCCGCCGTACGGGCGGCTCGCCACGGCTCCACGAGCATGGACACGCTCGTCGTCGTCGGTACGACCACGGCCTGGGCCTACAGCCTCGTGGTCACGTTCGCGCCGCAGGTTCTGCGATCGGCCGGCATCGATCCGGTCCCGTACTTCGACAGCTCGGCCGCGATCATCGGCCTGATCCTGATGGGCCGCTGGCTGGAGGCCCGAGCCAAGGGCCAGACCCTCGGCGCGGTCAAGGCGCTGATCGGCCTGCAGGCGCGCTCCGCTCGAATCGTCCGCAACGGAGCCGAGGTGGACGTCCCGCTCGAGCAGCTGCGGGTCGGGGACCTGGTTCGCGTCCGCCCGGGCGAGCGCGTGCCGGTCGACGGGCGAGTGACGGATGGAGCATCCTCGATCGACGAGTCGATGCTCACCGGAGAGCCGATCCCGGCCGAGAAGGGCCCCGGATCTGAGGTCATCGGCGGGACTATGAACGGCAGCGGTACGTTCCTGTTCCGGGCCACTCGCGTCGGCCGGGACACCGCCCTGGCCCAGATCGTCGAGATGGTCCGCCGGGCCCAGGGCTCCAAGGCCCAGGTGCAGCGCCTGGCCGACCGCATCGCTGAAGTATTCGTGCCCATGGTCCTCGCCGTCGGAGTGGCGACGTTCGCGCTCTGGTTCGTGGCCGGTCCGGAACCCCACCTGACCCATGCCCTGGTCGCATTCATCACCGTCGTCGTGATTGCCTGTCCGTGCGCCATGGGTCTGGCCACGCCGACGGCGATCATGGTCGGCACCGGCAACGGGGCGGGGGAGGGGATCCTGATCCGTGGCGGCGAGGCCCTGGAGCTGGCCGCGCGCATCGAGGCCGTCATCTTCGACAAGACCGGAACGCTGACGCTCGGCCGGCCCCGGCTCGAGTCCGTGGCCCCGGCCGCGGGCTTCAGCGAGGACGAGATCCTGGACATCGCCGCATCCGTCGAGCGCGGCAGCGAGCATCCCCTGGCGGCCGCGATCATCACCGCCGCGGCCGAGAAGGACCTGGGGCGGCGGCCCGTGGAGGCGTTCGAGGCGGTCGCTGGACGCGGCGTGAGGGGCGTCGTGGACGGACGGCCCGTGGTCGCCGGAACCGCCGCGTTCCTGGCGGAGAGCGGCGTGGACGTCGCCACTCTGCCCGGGGTCCCGGCCGGGGCGTCGGCCACGTACGTGGCAATCGAAGGGCGGCCGGCCGGCCTGCTGACGTCACTCGATCCGGTCAAGCCCGAGGCGGTTGAGGCGGTCGCGGCGCTCACCGGCGCCGGCATCGAGGTCTGGCTCGTCACCGGGGATCGGGCGGGTGCGGCGCAGACTGTCGCCGCCGCGGTCGGGATTCCGGCGGAACGGGTCCTGGCGGAAGTACTGCCGGGCGGCAAAGCGGAGGCGGTCGAGGCCATCCAGAAGCGCGGCCTGCGGGTGGCGATGGTCGGCGACGGCATCAACGACGCGCCGGCACTCGCGCAGGCGGACGTCGGCATCGCCATCGGCACCGGCGCGGACGTTGCTCTCGAGGCCTCGGACGTGACGCTGGTCGGCGGCGACCCGCGCAGTGTGGCCGCGGCCATCGAGCTCTCGCGCCGGACGCTCAGGACCATCAAGGAGAACCTGGCCTGGGCCTTCGGCTACAACATCGTCCTGATCCCGATCGCGATGGGGCTGCTCTATCCGATCGCCGGGGTCACACTCAATCCGGCCATGGCGGCCGGGGCTATGGCCTTCTCGTCGGTGAGCGTCATCACCAACTCGCTGCGACTGCGGGCGAGGCCGAAGGGCCGGACGTCCCGGACGTCACTGAAGCGGGAGCCTGCAGGGGCGGGCGGCTAGCTAGCCGACGAACGGGCCGATGGCGGCCATCAACAGGCCGATCAGTGACGCGGCAAAGACCGCCCGCAAGCCGGCCGAGTGACCGAAGCCCAGTTCCGACGTGACGGGGCCGGCGACGAGTCCGGCGATCGACGGCGGGATCGCCAGCAGCGCCGCGACGACGCCCAGCGGCAGGCTGTGGAACAGGAAGTGGACTTCGACCGACTGGCGGGCGACCAGCGACACGGCCATCAGCAGGTCGGCGGCGACCAGGAAGCCGGCGATGGCACCGAGCAGGGCCTCGGTCCGGGTGGCGGCGGCGAAGATGGGCCAGCTGAGGGCCAGGACCGAAATGGCGGCCAGCGCGGGGACGAGGATCATGGAGCCGTCGAGGCCCTGGGGCAGAGCCAGGCGTGGTTCGGGGCGGCCGAGGTGGAACGCCAGCAGCGTGCCCGAGGACAGCAGCGCACCCACGAGCCCGGCTTCGACGCCTCGGCTCAGCCAGTGGGGAATGATTCGGCGACGCTCCACGCAGCCATCCTACACAAACGGGGCGATCGACCCTCCGAAGGGGGCGGCCCGCGCGCCGGCCGCGCCAGGCCTGGGCGGCCTCGCGCGCCTTACGCGGCCTGGACTAGACCCCCGGAATTGCTGCGCCGGTGGCGATCGTCCAGTGCGGCCACTCGATCGCGGGCTCGAAGCCGGTGCGGCGGTACAGATCCAGGGCGTGCTCGTTTTCCGCCTCCACGGTGAGCTGGACCGTCGCCACGCCCTGCTCGCGGAGACGTGCCACTCCCCAGCGGAGCAGCTCGCGGCCGAGTCCGCGGCGGCGCCACTCCGGCAGCACGCCCACAACGCGGATCTCGCCGCCGGGTCGCCCCGCGTCATCCGGCCCGGCCAGGACCGCCCGCACGAAGCCGACGGGTCGGTCGGGGTCCTGGGCCGGGCAGACCAGCAGCGTCCCAGACGGATCGAAATCGGACTGCGCCTGGGCGTAGGCCACGGCCTCCACGGTCCACGAGACGGGCGTGGGGTGGCTGGCGAAGGCGTCGTTGAGTAAGGCTACGTGTTGGGGCAGCGGCAGCCAGTCGCCGTAGACCCGGGCCACGATGTCCTCCGGGAAGGAGGGGCCGGGCACCGGCGTTCCGACCGGCAGGTCCATGCGCCACAGGCTGGAGCGGTAGCGCATGCCCATCGCCTCGGCGAAGGCATGGCCGGGGCCTTCGGCGGGGGCGTAGAGCGCGATATCCGTTCCGCCGGCGGCGGCCGCCTGGCGCACGGCTGCCGCGAGAAGGCGCCGACCGTGACCTCGACGGCGGCAGGACGGATCGACGGTCAGGTCGTCGTGCCGGGGGCTGACGTACCCGCACAGGACGCCGTCTTGCTCGGCCACGAGGGGCCCCTCCGGGCCCGTGAACCCCAGCAGCGAAACCAGCTCCTGTCCCAGGTCCCAGACCGTGGAGCCCGGGTATCGGTCGAACTCGAGCGCCGCCTCCATGACTCGCCGAAGCGCTGCCTCGTCCGCTCTCTCGAGAGGGCGGATCGCCGTGGTCATGCTGCCGTCCCCCCTTAGGCCGCTCGCGCGGCCCGGGCCTAGATGCTGAAGCGGCGGAAGACCGTGACTGCGTTCTGGCCGCCGAAGCCGAAGCCGTTGATGATGGCCGTGTCGACCTTGTGGACCCGCTTCGCGTTCGGGACGTAGTCCAGGTCGCAATCCGGATCCGGATTGTCCAGGTTGATCGTCGGCGGCACGACTCCCTCTCGGATGGAGCCGATCGCCGCCAGGGCGCTGACCGCTCCGGCGGCGCCGAGGAGATGGCCGACCATCGACTTCGGAGAGCTGATGGCCACCTTCCTGGCGTGGTCGCCGAAAGCCGACTTGATGGCCTTGGTCTCCGTGGCGTCGTTGAGCGGCGTGGAAGTGCCGTGGGCGACGATGTAGTCCACCTCGTCCGGTGCGATGCCAGCCCGGGCCATCGCCTTGGTCATCGCCGCCGCGGCGCCCCGTCCGCTTGGTTCCGGCGCGCTGATGTGGAACGCGTCGGCCGTCATGGCTCCGCCGAGAACCTCGGCCTGGATCTTGGCCCCGCGCTTGAGGGCATGCTCGGCCGACTCGAGCACAGCGACGGCCGAGCCTTCACCGAACACGAACCCGTCGCGGTCTCGGTCGAACGGACGGGACGCCCTCGTCGGGTCGTCGTTGCGGCGCGACAGGGCGCCCATGTTGCCCAGGGCCGCGAAAGCGATCGGAACCAGGTTGGCCTCGGACCCGCCGACGATGGCAAAGTCGGCCTCGCCGTCCTTGATCAGGCGCCACCCGTCGATGAACGAAATGACGCTGCTGGCGCAGGCCGCGACCTGGGTGATCACGGGGCCGGTCAGCGAGTACTTGATCGAGATCTGGCAGCCGGCCATCGAGCCGGACAGGGCCGGGATCGCGAACGGCGACACCTGGCCGCTGCCCTTCGTGGCCAGTACGTGGGTGCCCTCGATGACCTGCTCGAGGCCGCCGCCGCCTGTGTTGATGATCACAGCCGAGCGATCGCGCTGCTCGGGCGTGAGGGAGGCGAAGTCCAGGCCGGAGTCCTCGACTGCCTCGGTCGCCGCGGCCATTGCGAACTGCACGAACCGGCTCATCCGGCGGGCCATCTTGCGGTCCATGCCGATCGTCGGGTCAAAGTCCTTGACCTCGGCGGCGATCCGGACTTCCAGCTCGGAGGGATCCCAACAGGAAATCGTGCCCACACCCGAGACGCCCGCGATGAGGTTCGACCAGTACAGGGGGGCGGTGTTCCCGATCGGCGTGACGGCTCCCAGGCCGGTTACCACGACTCGACGGGCCAGGTCGTTGTTGGGCACGATCAACTCCTACCAGGTGTCACGGGCCGGCCGTCGAAGGGCCGGCATTGTCAGGGACTCTCCCCGGGCGCAGAGGCGTTCGGGCTTGGCGCAGCTTAGCCTGTGGCCGCGCTGCAGCGGCTGGGGAGATTGTACTGGCTCCCACCGGCCGGAGAGCACGAGCCAACGGGCCCAAAGCCCTACTCGGCCGTTACGCCCTCGAGAAGGAGGTCGATCACGCGCCGCATGAAGGCCAGGACCGCGTCTCGCTCGGCGGGCGCGAGGGGCTCCAGGGCTCGTTCTACGGCTACCCCGTGCCATGCGGATGCCCGTTCGACGGAAGGCAGCCTGGCCGGGTCGAGCCTGACCCTCACGACTCGCCGATCCCCCTCGTCCCGCTCTCGGATGATGTAGTTGGCGGCCTCGAGTTCGTCGACTACGCGGCTGGCCCAGCCGTACGAGATGCCCAGCCCCGAGGAAAGCTGCCCGACCGTGCGCTCGCCGTGCTGGTAGATGTGAATCGCGGCGCGGATGGCGTGGGCGGAGATGGGTGCAGGCTCCGTGTCGCCCTCGACCTGCCGGCGGCGGAGCGCATGGGCCGTGTTGACGAATTCGACCAGGAGCTTGCTCAGCTCCAAAGCCTCGCCGGAAATGCGGTGCTCGGTGGCGCCCTTCTCGGCCGTCATGGTCCTGCTGCTCACCTCGCGACTATATCATAACTAAACCACTAACCATTGCGTGAGGAAAGGATATGGATAGGGCATCGCCCCAGGCCTTCTCGTGGATCCGGAGCAGATCGCGCTGGTTCTCCCGGGTTGGCCCGCGCAGTGGCCTTGAGCCTAGTCGCCGGTGTAGCGCTTGAAGATGACAGCCGCGTTGTGGCCGCCCAGGCCGATGTTGTTCGACAGCGCGTAGCGGATCGGCCTCTCGACCGTTTCCGTCGCCACGTTGATGTTGCACTCCGGGTCCGGGTCGACGTAGTTGATCGTCCCGGGCACGGTCTGGTGGTAGACCGAAAGCGCCGTCGCGACGCCCTCGAACGAGCCCGCGGCGCCCATCATGTGGCCGGTCATGGACTTGGTGGCCGATATCAGGATTTCCGGAGTGCGGTCGCCGAAAGCGCCCCAGATGGCCTCACTCTCGCGCTTGTCGCCGACCGGAGTGGAAGTGCCGTGCGGGTTGATCATGTCGATCTCGTCCGCCGGGACTTCCCGCCTCTCCATGGCCATCTTCATGGCCCGGGTGGACCCCTCGCCGGCCTCGGCCGGGGCGATCATGTCGTAGCCGTCGGCGGCAGAGCCGTAGCCGACGACCTCGGCGTAGATCCGGGCGCCACGCTTCTTGGCAAGCTCCAGATCCTCCAGGATCAACGCCCCGGCGCCCTCGCCCAGCACGAAACCGTCGCGCGTGCGATCGAACGGCCGGCAGGCGGTGCTGATCGGCTGGCCGGGACGCGGCGAACCCATGCCGCGCATGTTGGTGAAGCCGATGTGGACAAGCTCCAGGAGCGGCGACTCGGCCGAGCCGGCGATGACGGCGATGCAATCGCCCCGGCGGATGGCCTCCGCGGCCTCGCCGATGGCGGTCGTGCCGGTGGAGCAAGCCGAGACCGGGCAGAAGTTGTGGCCCTTGGCCCCGGTCTCGATGGCGATCGTGCCGGAGCTGGCATCGACCAGGCCGTTGGCGATGAAGAACGGGCTGACCGCCCGGACGCCCCTGGTATGCCAGATTTCCTGGTTGGAGATGAAGAGGCCCTGGCCGCCGCCGCCGGAGCCGTAGATGACGCCGACGTCGTAGTGGTTCGAGTCGTCGATCACGAGGCCGGAATCCTCAACGGCCAGCTTGGCCGAGGCGACCGCGAAGTGGACTGTCGTATCGGTCCGGCGCGCATCCTTGAAGTTCCAGAACTTCGTGACGTCGAAGTCATGCACTTCGCCGGCCGCCTTGTGCTCGTACGGCGTCGTGTCGAAATGGGTCAGCTGCCCGATGCCGGCGCGGCCGTTCACGAGGCCGTCCCAGACGGCATCGATCTCGTTGCCGATCGGGGAGATCACGCCGAGTCCGGTAATCACGACACGGCGGTTGTAGTCGGGTTTGCGCACGGGTCTCTAGGTCCTCCTGGAGGTGGGCGCCGCGACCGCGGCAGCAAAGCTCGGAGAAGAGTGGGGGTTCATGAGTCCAGGAACGGCACGGCGAGCCCGCCGGTGGCGGATGTCTCATCAGTTGCGAGAGCGGTCGCCTCCGGGGCGATGCGCTTGATCAGGCCGGTCAGGACTTTGCCGGGGCCAACCTCGACGAACGTGGTGACGCCGTCGGCGCTCATACGCTGGACGGCGGCGACCCAGTCGACGCCGCGGGTGAGGTGTTCGATCAGTTCGGCGCGTGCGCCGTCGGCGGTGGTGATCGGCCGGGCGTCGGCGTTGGCGAGCAACGGCGCGGAAGGCTCCACGAAGGCGATGGGCGCCAGGACGCGCATCATGCCGTCAGCCGCCTCCTTCATCAGCGACGAGTGCGCGGCGACCGAGACCGGCAGGAGGATGGCGCGCCTGGCGCCGAGGTCCTTGGCCCCGGCGACGGCCGCTTCCACCGCGGCCTTGTCGCCCGAGATCACGACCTGGCCGGGGGCGTTGCGGTTGGCGACGGTGACGCTGCCGTGGGGTTCGCCCAGGGCAAGGAGTTCCGGCAGGCGAGCGTCGTCCAGCCCGATAAGGGCGGCCATCGAACCCGACCGGCCCTGGCCGGAAGCCTGCATCTGGCGGCCGCGTTCGCGTACCAGGCGGACCGCGTCGGCAAGCGAGATCGCGCCGCTCGCCACGAGCGCGGAGTACTGGCCCATCGAATGGCCGGCGAAATAGGCCGGCTGCGGTGCCGCCACCCCCGCGGCCACCCAGCGCTCCTTGAGAGCGGCGAGGAAGGCGATCGAAGCGGCCACCAGCGCGGGTTGCGCGTTGATCGTCAGATCGAGCAGCTCGGCCGGACCGTCGAAAGCCAGGTGGCTGATCGGCTCGCCGAGCGCCATGTCTGCCTGCTCCATCACGGCCGCGGCCGCGGGAGAGGCTTCGACGAGAGCCTTGGCCATGCCCACCGACTGGGATCCCTGGCCGGGAAATACGAACGCGACTCGATCCATTGGTTGGTTGTGGTCTCCTGCCGTCCGGCGCGTGCAGTGGACGGGCTGCCGCAACTCAGATGGGTTGTGGGGCCGGTCCAAGACGGCGGCCGCTTGCGTGGGACAAGCCTAATGCACCGGCGCCGACCCACGCCGAAATCGTGTGCATGTTTGCAAGTATTGCCTGGCGGAGGGTACTCTGGGCCCATGCCGCAAATGCCCAAGCTTCCTGGTATGGCAGGCCGGCCGGCCGAGCCATCGGCCCAGCCTGCCCATCCCTCGCCGGCTCCGGCGGGTCCGGCCCCAGAGGCCGGAGGCGTTGCCGCGAGCGCTGCCGCCGAAGCCGGACCGGCGACGCCGGCCGCGGCCGGCCGGGCGGGACTGCGGCTGCTGCGCGGCAACCCGCGTCCGTTCCTGCATATGCCCTCCATTTCCGTGCCCAGCCGGAGCGCCGTGGAATCGGCTGCCCGCGAGCTGCTGTCCGCTCCGGTCGAGGCGGCGCGTAACCGGATGCAGAACCCGCGCGAGCTATCGGATCGGATCGCGATGGGCCGCGCGATCTGGCGGGACCTGGTCATAGGTTTCGCGGCCCAACTCGGGGAGTTGAACCTGGGCTTCACCCAGCTGGCGGCCCTATACGCCCTGGAGGACAGCGGCACGATGACCGTTGCGGACCTGGCCGACGCGCTGGCCCGCTCGCCGTCCGCTACGAGCCGCCTGGCGGAATCGCTCGTGGAACGGCAGCTCGTCGAGCGCCGCCAGGATTTGGAGGACCGGCGCCAGCGGACCCTCGCCCTGACCGGCCGCGGCCAGGCCCTGCTGGGACTGGTGGATCGAGCCAGGGCCCAGGAGTTCCTGGCGATCGTGCGGCCTCTGCCGCCGGCGGAACGCGCCGTCGTGGCCATGGGCGTGGCCGCTCTGTCGACCCACGCAATGACGCGGCGGGGCCGCCTCATCAAGGAGCGGACGAACAGCGCGAGATAGCGGCGCCGGTACCGATCGGCGTCCACGCCAGCGGGCTAGGTCGTCCCCCGAACCCGCCACCTCGGCAGCTTTCGGGCGCGCCGGCTGGCCCTGATGGAGGCCGCGTCCACCATCCACTCCTGTTGCTCTTCGCCCCCCGCCTGTGGGTCGGCGGGCGGCGCCGGTCTGGGCCTTATCCAGCCTTCCCGAATGGCGTACAGGACGAGCTCCGTTCGGCCTCCGACACCGATCCTGTCGAAAAGGGACCCGAGATGCCCGTCCACAGTCCGTGGCCTGATCCCAAGGGCCGCCGCGATCTCCGGTGTGGACTGGCCGCCGGCCAGTCGTTCGAGTACGGCCAGCTCGCGGGCCGTGGGAACGTCGCCGACGGAGTGGACCGCGCGCATCGTCGTCGGCGAGAAGGCGGATTGGCCGGTCGCGGCCGTCATGATCGCCGCGACGAGTTCCGCCGGCTGCGCCATCTTCAGGACGAAGGCCGCCGCGCCCGCTTCGAATGCCGCTCGGTGATAGATGGGATAGTCGTACGAGCTGTACATGACGAAGGCGGGCCGGCCGCTCTTGTAGCGCTCGAGGAGGCCGAAGCCGGATTCGTCGCCGAGCTGGGTGTCGCAGACGACGACATCGGGCCGGGTGCGCTCCAGCATCTCGACGGCACGGGCGATGTTCAGGGCGACACCGACCATCTCCAGGCCCGGCTCGGCCGCCAGGAGGGCCGCGACGGCGCTGGCCACCACGGGGTGGTCGTCTACGATCGCGACTCTGGTGAGAGCGACTTCGTGCGGCGATCTCGAGCCGGTGGCGGGGGCTCGCAATTCTCCGGTCTGCACTTCCGGCGAATCGCCGGGGTAGCCCAGAATGTAGCCCTGGCCGTAACCGGCGCCCAGATCGAGGAGCGTCGCCAGCTCGGCGGCCGTTTCGATTCCCTCGCCGACCACGTCCATGCCCATCTGGCCCGCGAACGCGATCAGCGCGGACGCAAGTGCCCGACGGGAGCGGTCGGCGTTGATTCCGTGCGTCAGGCTTACGTCGAGCTTGATGATGTTCGGGCTGAGCTTGAGGATGTGGCGCAGACTGACCAGGCCGGCGCCCGCGTCGTCTACTCCCAGGCGTAGGCCGCGCGCTCGAAGGCCGGCCAGCCCTGTCCGGAATGCGTCGTAGTCGACGATAGGTTCGTGCTCGGGGATGTCCAGAACCACGCGCTCCATCGGGAGGCCCGACAGGAGGGTCGCGAGCTGCTCCGATATGGCGGTCGCCGGTGAAACGTTGAGGGCAAGGTAGGTGGAGGGCGGCAACTCGTCGAGGCGAGCCAGATGCGCTCTGGCCGCGGCCACCTCCACTTGCTCGCGGCGGCCGGCTTCGGCGGCGGAGAACAGCCAGACATCGGGGCCCCGGCGCGGATCGCGGTCGAAGCGGGCCAGGCCCTCGTAGCCGACGATCCGCCCCGTTGCCAGCTCGAAGATGGGCTGGATCACGGACCGGATGGCGCCCGCTTCGAGGACGGCCTCGATATCCGCCGCCGCCGGGCGCTCGCTCACGCTCTCCGTCGGTCCGGGCGCATGCATATTCACGATCATCCGAGTGAGTCTGGACCGGCGCAGGTGATGCCCGGCCCCCCGCAGTCGGGACTACCCCCGGGCCCGCAGCGGCCGTCGATCATCGTCGCCGCTCGGTCATCACGGTCAGCCTGACTGTGAGGCACGTAGGCGCCTTCCTGGTCGAACCCGGGCTTTCGTCCCTGCATCGCCGCATCCGGCGCGGGGGAGCCGGCCCCAACGACCACGTCGATCATACGCCCCACTTCGGCGGGTCCGGCTCGAATGGCCGCTTCTGGGCGCCCATCTGACCAGCCTCGGACCGCCGTCCAGCAAGGGGTGTGTCCCGCACTTCTGGGCGTCGCAATCGGATCCGTGACGTTGACAACGGTCCGGAACGCGCGCACTGTGACTGCGGATCAGTTCAACTCGCTCGATCTCACCATCAGACGGGACCCGCGGGCGGCTCCTCCGGGTGACCAGTGAGAGAGCCTCGTAGGCGCCCCAGCCCCCTCGATCATTCCCCCGGTGTCGGCGATTCGCCGTCGGGCGGTAAGTCCGTGGGCGCCGCCGGGTCCAACGTCGAGACACGGCGCGAGCGGGACCGCCTGTTGTCGGCGGCCGAAGAGGCGATCCAAAGCATCGTCATAACCGGTCCGGACGGACGGATCGTGTACTTCAACCAGGCCTTCGCAGACGACGCAGGGCGAGCGCGAGGAGGCCTGATGGGACAGGCACTGGCGCCGATTCTCACAAATCTACTCGGGGCTTCCGCGACTGCCCACATGGCCGAGAAAGTGGATGCGGGAGCCCGCTGGATCAGCGAAGTCGAAGTGGGAGCGCCCGGGGGGAGCCGGGTGTATTTCCAGGTCGCCGCAACGCCGCTCCTGGATGCGGACAGATCCTTCGGGAGCTGCCTGGTGACCCTCAACGACGTTACCCCGCTTCGCTCGGCGAAAGTGGAGCTGGAACTGGAGTCGCGCGTCCGCGTGGCCCTGGCTAAGGCTCTCCAGCTGACTCAGGCCGAGGCCACGCTGGAGCAGGCGGCGCAGTCACTGTGCGATCAGCTCGTGACCCTCCCCTACGTCGAGATAGCGAGCGTTCATGCCTACCTCGGTGTCGCCCGAGGCTTCCGGGTAGTCGGCCGTGCCGCTCCAATCGGGTGCCCCCACGCCGTCGGCGGCGAGATCCTTGACGCTTGGGCCTCCGACATTCTCGAGCGGTCGCGGTCGGGCCCCTGGGCCCAGGTCGTCACGGCGGACGACGCCAAGGGCCCATGGGCAGCCGGGCTTGTTAGGGGTGGCCTCAAGGCGGCAGCTTTTGGGCCCATCACGAGCGGCAATGAAGTCGCCGGCTTCATGATGATCGGTACGCAAGACCAGCGTTCCGCGCGTGAGCTGGTGCAGGAGATGCCCGGGCTGGTGACTTTCGGCAGTACCGCGAGCGCGATGCTGGCGGACCGGATGCTGGTGCTGCGGCGGGAGGTCGAACTCCACGAGTCGCTCAAATCGGTCCTCGCTTCGGCTTCGTTCCACCCCGTCTTCCAGCCGGTCGTCGATCTCGAGTCGCGTGAGATCGTTGGGTTCGAGGCCTTGACGCGCTTCGATTCGGGCGAGCTGCCCGACCGCTGCTTCGCCGGAGCCTGGTCCGCCGGCCTGGGGCCCGACCTCGAGATCGCAACTCTGAAGGCTTCGATTGCCGCGGCCAAGAAGCTTCCGGCCGGCCGGTGGCTCGGCCTCAACGCCTCACCGCGCCTGCTGGCGGATCCCGGGCGGTTGAAGGCGACGCTCGGGCTGGTCGATCGCCCCCTCATACTCGAGGTCACCGAGCACGAAGTCATCGAGGACTACGTGGCGGTGCGCGAGGCGATCCGCCTGCTCGGCCCCGGCGTTCGTGTCGCCGTCGACGACGCCGGCGCAGGAGTCGCGAATTTCGGCCACATCGTCGATCTGCGGCCCGACTTCGTGAAGCTCGATATCGGCCTGATTCGGAACGTCAACACCAACCTGGGACGGCAGGCGGTCGTGGTCGGGATGAGCCATTACTCGCGCACGGCCGGCTGCCGCCTCGTGGCGGAGGGCGTCGAAACGGAGGCGGAGGCCGAGACCCTTCGCCGCCTGGGTGTCGATTTCGGTCAGGGCTTCTTGTTCGGACATCCCGCGCCGGCGGCGGGGTGGGCAGACCGCCGCTACGCCGGCGCGCCCGCGGGTCATCAGCCGGCCGAAGCCGCGTCGTCGCGCCGCATCTCGGCCCGGCGTCCCGCGCCCAAGCCTTCCCGCAAGGGGTCAACCCAGCGCCCGGCCGCGTCGGATCTGTCCGGCGGCGCCCGCTCGGAGCGCGCCGGCGGTCGCCGCCGGGGGAGCGGATCAACCTCAGCGGCCCCGAGATTACCCAACTAGTCCTGCGTAGGGGTGCGCAGGTCCGCGCCGCAGTGAGACGCTGGCGCCGCTGCCGTGCAGGGTCGAAGCTGCCTGTATGGAAACCAGATCTCTTACCCCGCTACTCGACCTTCCGACCCCGGGCCCGGACCTAATCCGCACCTCTCCTTTGGGTTGGCAGCGGGCAGTGGCCGGAACGGCCGTTCGACCGGCGCGCCTCCATGGGCAGAACTCCCAGGAGTGGGCCGCGGGCTCGAGTCGCGGGCCGAGCTTGAGTCGCGACGAGTTGATCGCGCGTAATGGGCGCCTGGTCAAGTTTGTCGTCGGGCGGCTCGGAGTCTCCGTCCCCGGGCTCTTCGACCACGAGGACGCCCTCCAGGCCGGAGCGGTCGGTCTGCTGAGCGCGGTCGACGCCTACAAGCCCGACGCCGGGTCCTCGTTCGAGTCTTATGCGATCACCCGGATCAGGGGTGCAATCCTGGATGCCGTCCGGTCCCTCGACAACGTGGGCCGCGTCGGCCGCAAGGCCGCTCGAGACATTCAGGCCGCAGTCGGGGAACTGCAGAACGAGTGTGGCCGCTCGCCGACAGAGCCTGAAATCGCCGCCCGGCTCGGCGTCACGGTGGCCACTTACCGCAGGCATCTCATGGCGGCTTCGGTCATGACCGTCTCTCTCGACGAGCACGACGGCGGGGACGGCGAAGACGATCAGGCCACGCTGGCCGACAACGCGCCGGACCAGAACGCCATCGATCCGGGCGAGGAGGTCGTCCGCCGCGATTCCATCGCCTCGCTGGGGCGGAAGGTCGCGCTTCTGGGTCAGCGAGCGCAGCTGGTTCTCGCCCTCTACTACCAGGACGAGATGACATTCAAGGAGATCGGCCAGACGCTGGGGGTCACTCAGTCCCGCGTCTGCCAGATCCACACCCAGGCGATCCTGGCCCTGCGCAATCGACTTGTGAACTGGGACGTTGCGGCCCGCCTGCGAATGCGCAGGGCGCAGTGATAATCCGAAGCTTCGACGACGTGCCCGTCTTCGAGCCGCTCCAGGGAACCCCCGGTGCACAGACGACGGCGGTACCCGGCAGCGCCGAAGAGGCGACCGGGGGCGCCGTTGTCGAGGTCGAGATCTTCGGCCTGGGTTTCCGCACGTCCGGAAAGATCCAGCCCGGCAGGTTCGACCGTCTGTCGGGCTGGATCAACGTCCAGTCGGGGTTCATCGCCGTCCGGGACGCTTCGGACGTGCCGCGGCGTCCGGCGGACGGCGCCATCCGGGGCGCTTCGAAAGGCACGCTCTGGGTCCGCCTGAGCCAGGTCGCCCTCATCGGCGAACGCTCGGGCGCGCGGGCGCCACACCCGGGAACGCCGATCGTGGAGAAGCTGCAGCGCCGGGTCCTCATGACCGCGCCGGGCTACAGACTCGAGGGCGACCTCCATATCCACGCCCACGGATCCATGGCCCAGATGCTCGGGGCTCCCGATCCGCGCTTCCTGCCACTCACAGACGTCGTAATCAGGGACCTGTCGAACGCATCGGCGGTCGCTCGATTCCAGTTCGCCCTCGTCAATCGCGAGCAGCTGGTGACGATTGTCGACGAGCCGTTGCCATACGTCGAGGTCGCAGAAACCGAGGTCCGCAGTGCCTGACGCGCCTCCCGCGATCCACGCGCAAGCCCCGCCGAGGCGGCGGGCCGCTCGGCCGCCGAGCCGCGTCGCCGCGGCCCGAAAGAAGCTGGTCGCACAGGAGCGGATTGCCAGCTCGGCGCTCGACGCCCTCGGAGCGCCTGTACTCGTGCTCGACGGGCACGGTCGGATCGAGCGCTTCAACGACGCCTGCGAGCACCTGAGCGGGTACAGCCGGGCGGAGGTTCTGGGACGGTACGTCTGGGATGTCGTGATCCCGCCGGCCGAGGTGGACGACGTGCGGGCCGCTCTATCCTCCACTCGGGTAAGTGACTTTCCATACTCGTTCGAGAATCACTGGCTGACGAGCGCCGGCGAATTGCGGTTGACCAGGTGGCAGACCTCGTGCCTGACCGACGGCAAGGGCGCCATCACCCACGTAGTCGCCACCGGGACGGACCTCACCACATCCGCGACGGTCGCCGTTGCGCGGCAACATGAGCTGGAGCTCATGGACGCCCTCATGGATAACGTCCCCAACCAGATCTACTTCAAGGATGTCGAAAGCCGGTTCATCTGGGTCAGCAGAAGCCAGGCCAAAGCTCTCGGAGTGAGCGATCCCTCGGCCGCCATCGGCAAGACCGACTTCGACTTCTTCACGCACGAACATGCGGCGAAGGCGTTCGCCGACGAACGGGAGATCATTCGAACCGGCGAACCGTACAACACCGTGGAGACGGAGACTCGGGCCGGCTGGCCGGTCAAGTGGGTAATGACGACCAAGCTGCCGTGGCAAAACCGCTACGGCCGGATCATCGGCACCTTCGGCCTTTCGATCGACGTGACGGACCGGCGGAGTGCCGAGGAGGGCCTCCGGGAGCGCGAGCGGCTGTTCGCGGCGCTTTCGGAATTCTCGGTCGCAGTCAACGTCATCCGAGAGCCCGAGAGCCTGGTCGCGGTCCTGGTCGACGCCGTCGGCACTGTCGTGACCTCGGACACGGTCGCGATAACCATGCTGGACGCCGTCGATGGCCAGTACCGCGTCAGGGCCGTTCGAGGGCTTGGCGATGACGCCATCGGTTCGATCGTCGAACGGGGCCATGGAACGGCGGGGCGCGCCATCGGCGATCGCGCCATGGTGGCAACGTGCGCCGGCTCCGAGTCCCAGGGCGAATCAGGCGGGCAGGACCGCGTGTCCTCCGAGTCCCTGCATGAGGTTGCCGTCCCGCTCGTCATCGAGGGAACGGTGCACGGCGTGATCTCCGTCAGCCGCGCCGGCAGCGACGCTCACTTCACCCCGGCAGAGCGCGAGGTGCTCAAGCTGCTTGGATCCCACGCGGCGCTCGCGTTCGCAAATGCCCTCCTCGTCCGTGAAGTGTCGGCCCTCGCAATCCGCGACGGCCTGACCGGCCTCTTCAACCGCCGCCACTTCGACGCCGCGCTGGACCTCGCAATCGCCCGTTGGAAGCGCCGCGGGCCGGCCGGGAATCTGGCCGCGATCATGTTCGATCTGGACCATTTCGGGGACTTCAACCGCCGCCACGGACACCTCGCCGGCGATGCCGCGTTGCGTCTCTTCGGCGAGATCCTGAAGACCAGGCTGCGCTCGGCGGACGTAGTGGCGCGATATGGCGGCGAGGAGTTCGTCGCGATCCTGGACGACTGCAACCTGGCCGAGGCCGCTCGCCTGGCCGACGCCGTTCGCCGCGAGCTCCAGGCCAGCTCCGTGCCCGATGCCAGGGGACGGCCGATCGCCGTGACCGTGAGCGCGGGTTGTGCCGTGATGGATCGGGCGAAGCCCACGATGGAGGCCCTGATCGGTTTGGCCGACGCGAGGCTCTTCGCGGCCAAGAACTCCGGCCGCAATCGCGTCGTATCGACCGACGACTCGCCCCCTCGAACACGCGTCGACTCCGTGGCCGAATCGCCCTCGGTACGCGTCCGGGTCCCGCGGAATGCGCTACGGCCCCGCGCGCGGGGAGCGCACAGCGCCGCCTAGTTCTAGCCGACGGCTGGGATGCCCAGGACCTGGCGGGCGCGGGCCTCGTTGTCGACGGAGATGGCCCAGGTCGCGAGGCCGTCGCTCCGGCTCAGGACGCAGCAGCCGCCGACGTTGACGCCACCCAGGGCGAGCTTGTCGTTGATTTCGCCGAGCGCGCAGGGCGAGTCCTCGATCTCGATCAGGAGGCTCGATCCCGGTACGAACGGGTAGCCCATGCCGCGCAGGACGTCGGTTGTGTCCTCGTCGCAGCAGTTGGTGAAGATCTCGGCCGTGGTCAGGTCGCCGACCGTGGTCTGGTGGACCTGGACGATGTTCACGCCGCGTGCGCACAGGGCCCTGGCCAGATGCGACAGCTCTCCCGGGCGGTTCGGCAACTGGACTATGAACTGCTGGCTCATCGTTGCGCTCCAGAGACTCGTGACTGCGACTGCGGGCGCCGAGGCGCCCCGACTTGGGTTCACCGTATCCCATTGCCGGTCCGCCGTCGTTGGGCCGTTTGTCAGGTTCTTCGGGCCGTCGTTCCGGACATATTCCCGGCTCCTGACTCCGAGAGAAGCGCGAACACGGCCGAAACCGCCGCCGGAACCGCGGCTTCGATTTCCGGCGTCAGCTGCTCGCTGAACTCGTCGGTGCTGCGGGCCTGGATGGTGACCACGTGGATACGCGACGGCAGGCTGGCCCCGTACTGCTTGCCGAGCTGCAACGCCGTTACGAGCGAGGCGTCGTGGGCCGAATCGAGGTGGCCGGGACCGTACGCGTCGAGCTCTTCGAGCAGGCACGAACGAACCTCGCCGGGCGGCCGATCCCGGAACTCAGCCGCGTCCACCAGGATGGCCACGTCGTAGTCGGCCAGGAACTCCATCAGCCGCAGGCCGCCGACGCCGAGGCGCTCGACGTCCACGGAGCCGAAAAGACCGCCTGCCGCCCGTTCGGCCGCCAGGCCGGCCTCTACCTCGTCCGCGACGCGCCAGCCCACGCCGTCGTCGCCGAGCACGGGATTCCCGAGCCCGATGACAACGAATCGGCGGCGGTCGCCGGCCTGGGTCGGGCCGGCCGGTGGGACGCCAGAATCGGCCAAAAGCCGGTCTCCGATCAGCAGTTCTGTGAGAGGACCTCGACGACTTCGCCGTCCGCGTTGCGAATGGCGACCTGCAGGGGCATCTCGCCGGGGAGCGAGTGAGTGGCGCAGCCGAAGCACGGATCATAGAGGCGGAACGCCATCTCGACCCGGTTCAGCAGGCCCTGGTTCACGACGCCCTTGTGGATCACGGATTCGGCGGCCTTCTTCACGGACATGGCCATGGGGGCGTAGTTGTTGGTCGTCCCCACGACCAGGTTCACCTTCGTCAGCACGCCCCGCTCGTCGGTGACGTAGTGGTGGGTGAGCGTGCCGCGCGGGGCCTCGACGCAACCGACGCCTTCGGTCGGCTTCTCGGTCGGAACCGTGCGGACGTTAGGCGAGGTGACCTCGGGATCCGTGGCCAGCTCGACCATTCGCTCGGCCGCGTAGAGCAGCTCCACGAGGCGGGCCCAATGCGTGGCCAGCTGGTGATGGACGATCCGCTTGCCGCCCGCTTCGGGCTTGGGCGCGAGCGTCTCGTACAGCTTCTCGTAGGCGGCCTGGGCGAGCGGCGTGGCCATGCCGTCGGCGTTGTTGAGCCGGGACAGCGGAGTGGCGCAGTACACGCCGGATTCCGTGCCGTCCACGAAGCCCTTCCAGCCGATCTTCTTGAGGTAGGGGAACTTGAGGTACGTCCACGGCTCGACGTGCTCGGCGATCCAGTCGCGGTAGTCGGCCGGGTCATAGGTGCCGATCCGGGTGCCCTCGGGCGACATGATCCCGAGCTTGCCGTCGTAGAAGTTGATCTTGTTGCTGGCGTCCAGCAGGCCCATGTAATAGATCCGCTGGCTGTAGCCGTCCGACAGAACCATGTCCTTGTAGGCGTCGTTGCCAAGGACGATCTGATCGAAGATCTTGAGGCTGAACTGGCCGAACTCGACCGCCCAGCGCCCCATCTTCTCGATCTCGGCACGCTGCTCTTCGGTGATGCCGTGGGTCATGCCGCCCGGCACCGCCGTGGTGGGGTGGATCTTGCGGCCGCCGATCATCTCGATGACCTGGTGGCCGTACTTGCGAGCCTGGATGACCTGGCCGCCGACCTCCATGCCGACCTTGGCCAGCACGCCCAGGATGTTGCGCTCGGCCGCCGGGGCGTCCGGACCGACGATGAAGTCGGGGCCGCCCAGGGCGTAGAAGTGAGTGGTGTGGTCCGTGACGTAGAACGCGCTGTACAGCAGCTCGCGCAGCAGCTTGGCCGTTCGGGGCGGATCCACGTGGTAGGCGGCGTCCGCAGCCTTGGCGGCAGCCATGTGATGCGCTTCCGGGCAGACGCCGCAGATGCGGTTCGTCAGCGTCGGCATTTCTTCCACGGGGCGGCCGACGCAGAACCGCTCGAAGCCACGTAGCTCCGGGATCTGGAAGTAGGCGTTGGCGACCTCGCCGGCCTGGTCGAGGAAGATCTCGATCTTGCCGTGGCCTTCCAGCCTGGTGACGGGATCGATGGTGATGCGTTCCATTACTGCTGCTCCCCGTCCTTCCAGGCGGCCCTTGACCCGCGCAGCAGCGAGCTGGCGAGGCTGAAGCGGTAGAACTGGCCGGCCGGATCGACGATGCCGTCGAGGACCCTGTCGATCTCCTCCGGCTTCTGGGCTTCCACGACCGAGGCGTAGGCCGACATCAGCCGGGCGCCGTAGTCCACGACGCCTTCGGCCGCGCCGTAGCAGCCGATGCAGGGGGCCGCCGCGGCCGGACAGAGGGCGCCGCAACCGCTCCGGGTCGCCGGGCCGTTGCAGGGCAGGCCCTGCTCGAGCAGGCAGATCTCCGGATCGAACTGGGCGACTTCCTGGATGCGCACGAAATGGTCGATCTTCTTGACGTCGCGCTTGCGGGCGCACTCGTCGCAGACGGTGGAGGTGCCGGCGCCCAGGACTGAGCCCTTGGGCGGGAGCGGCCCGGTGCCGTTGAGCGCGGCCACGACCGCCTGCAGCGCCGCCCAGATCTGAGTGGATTCGGGCGGGCAGCCGGGGATCGTGTAGTCCACGTCCACGACCTGATCCAGGGTTCGCAGCATCGGTTCGAACTCGGGCAGGTGCAGGACGCCTTCCGGAGCCTGGTACTCCCACACGGGGCGGACGTTGTCCGGGTTGTCCGTGCTGGTCGTGGAATAGGCCGTGTCCATGATGTCCTTGCGGCTGGACAGGTTGGCCAGGCCGGGGATGCAGCCCTCGCTGGCGCACGAGCCGAAGGCGACCATGAACAGGGACTTGCGCCGAAGCAGCTTCGCGAGGTGGACCGTTTCGTCCGTGCGCATGCTGCCGTTGACGAGGGTGATCGTGATCTCGCCGTCGGCCATGGCTTCGATGTCGGCGTACTTGCCGTCCATGACCGTGGGCCACAGGACGATGTCGAAGGCTGCCGCCACATCCACGATGTGCTCGTGGATGTTGACGATGGCCACGTCACAGCCGCCGCAGGACGCGGCGCCGAAGATGGCGAGCTTGGGCTTCGCGGCGGGTTTCGCGGTGGGGCTCATCGGGCGGCCTCCGCTGCCGCATGCTCCGGGTTCTCGCCGCCCGCCTCCGCCGGGGGACCGCCGGCGTCGCCGCCGGTCGCCTCCCAGGCCGAATCCAGGCTGACGCCGTCCAGGTCCGTCAGTTCGGCGGCCGGCCAGTTGAGCGGGCCGAGGGCTCGGACTTCGTCCGTGACGCGGGCGATTTCACCGGCCAGGCGAACGCCTTCGGCGGCGCTGGCCCAGACGAGCTGGAGGCGCTGCCGTTCGATGCCGAGCGCCTCGATCGTCCGCGAGAGCAGCTGGAAGCGGCGCAGGGCCTTGTAGTTCTGCTCGATGTAATGGCACTCGCCGGGGTGGCAGCCGCTGACCATGACCGCGTCCGCGCCTTCTGCGAAGGCCTTGAGCACGAACGTCGGATCCAGGCGGCCGGAACACATGAGCCTGATCAAGCGCACGTTGGGCGGGTACTTGGTCCGGGCCGTGCCGGCCAGGTCGGCGGCTCGATAGCTGCACCAGTTGCAGGTGAAGCCGATGATCACCGGCTCGAAAGTCGTGGCCGGGGCCGCGCCTTCCGCGGGGGCCGGTGCCACAGGTGTCTGCGTGCTCATGCCTGCACCGCCTCCTGGAGATGCTCGTGCTCGGCCGTCGGGAAGCCGGTCCGCCGCGGCGGCGTGCCGTCCGCCCCAACGTGCATCAGGCCCTCGATCTGGGAGAGGACCTGCTCGTCGCTGAAGCCAGTGCCGGAGATCGCTCCCGCGGGGCAGGCCGCCACGCAGGTGCCGCAACCCTGGCACATGGCCGCGTTGATGCTCGAGACGCCCAGGGCGTCGTCGAAGCTGATGGCGTTGTACGGGCACATCGTGTTGCAGATGCGGCAGCCGGAGCAGTTCTCGGCGTGAACCGAGGCCTTGATCGGCTCCAGGTTGATCTGCTTCTCCTGGATGCGGCCGAGGACGCGAGCGGCGGCCGCGGCGCCCTGGGACACGGACGAGGGAATGTCCTTGGGCCCGCTGACGCAGCCGGCGATGAAGACGCCTTCCGTCATCGTCGCGACCGGGTCCAGCTTGGGGTGCTTCTCGATGGCCCAGCCGTCGAAGCTGCAGCTGATGCCGAACCGGGTGGCCAGTTCCTTGGCGTCGGCCCGGGGCTGGAGCCCGACCGAGAGGATGACCATGTCCACGGGGATGCGGCGCTGACGCCCGGCGAGGGTGTCCTCGACCTGGACGATCAGCTTGCCTTCCTCGCCCGGGAGACGGCCGGCCTCCGTCACTTCGGCGGGCTTGCCGCGGACGAAGAGCGTGCCTTCCTCCATGACCCGCTGGTAGAACTCGTCGTAGCCCTTGGCCGCGGTCCGCATGTCGATGTAGAAGTTGTAGACCGTGGCCCCGGTGTGCTCCTTGACCAGGTGGGCGAACTTGAGGCTCTGCATGCAGCAGATCGCGGAGCAGTAGTTGTTGAAGTTGCGGTCGCGGCTGCCGACGCAGTGGATCACGCCCACCGTCTTGGGCTCGGTCACGCCGTCGCGGAGGACGACGCGGCCGTTCGTGGGGCCGGCCGAGTTGGACAGCCGTTCGAACTCCAGGCTGGTGAAGACGTTCGCCAGCCGGCCGTAGCCGTACTGCGCGATGTCCCGCGCGTCGAAGATGTCGTAGCCGGTGGCGATGATGATGTTGCCGATGTCGACCTTGAGGAACGTGTCCTCCTGGTCGAACCGGATCGCGTTCGACTCGCAGAACTTCTCGCAGGCCTTGCAGGTGCCCTTCTCGTAGAAGGTGCAGTTGTCCCGGTCGATGATCGGGGTGCGCGGCACGGCCTGGGCGAAGGGCGTGTAGATGGCCTTGCGGTAGCCGAGGCCGGCCTCGTAGACCTCGTCGATCACCTTCTTGGGGCACTTCTCCTGGCAGACGCCGCAGCCGTTGCAGGCGTCCTCGTCCACGGAGCGGGCCTTCTTGCGAATGGTGGCCGTGAAGTTGCCGACGTAGCCCTCGACCTGGGTTACCTCGCTGTAGGTCAGCAGGGTGATGTTGGGGTGCGTCCCGGCGGACACCATACGCGGCGTCAGGATGCAGGCGGCGCAGTCCAGCGTGGGGAAGGTCTTGTCGAACTGGGCCATGTGGCCGCCGATCGACGGTTCCTTCTCGACGAGGTAGACGTGGAAGCCCGCGTCCGCGATCTCGAGCGCGGCCTGGATGCCGGCGATACCGCCGCCGACCACGAGGGTGGCAGGGTTGATGTCCACGACCATCGGGTCCAGCGGGGTGTTGCGGCGGACCCGCTCCACGCCACCCGACAGGATCGCCTTGGCCTTGGCGGTCGCCGCGGCCTTGTCCGTGTGGACCCACGAGTCCTGCTCGCGGATCGAGACCAGCTCGCACAGGTACGGGTTGAGGCCGGCCCGCGCGGTGGCCGTTCGGAAGGTCTGCTCGTGAAGGTGCGGCGAGCAAGCCGCGACCACGATGCGGTTGAGCCCGAGGTTCTTGATGTCCTCGGTCACGAGCTCCTGGCCTGGGCTCGAGCACATGAATCTGTAATCGCGGGCGATGACGACGCCCTGATCCTTGAGCGTCTCGCCGGCCCAACGCGCGACCTCGACCACGTCGACCGTTCCGGCGATGTTGCTGCCGCAATGGCAGACGTAGACGCCGATGCGGATGTCGCCGGAGGCGGGCAGGCCGGTGGGTTGCACGTGGCCGTTGCCGTTCGTGCTCATCGATGTACCTCCGCCGTCTCGGGCTCGGCCGCGGGCCTATCGATCTTCATTTGCGGCATGGGCAGGGCTCGCTTGTCCGGCCTGGCGCGGTGCGCCGCGTCCGCCTCCGGGGCCGGCTCGACCTGCCGGCCGATCTTCTGCAACGCTTTGCGGGCGTCCGTCACCTCGCGCCCGAAGCCGACCTTGCCCGCGTCCAGCCCGAAGGCCACGCCCATGAGCTGGGTGAAGAACACGATCGGCATCTTGTGCTTGGTGTGGAAGAGGGCGTTCATCTCGCCCTGGTAGCCGTCGATGTTGATCTGGCACATCGGGCAGACCGTGACCATCATGTCTGCCTCGTTGTGCTCGGCCTCGTCCACCAGGCGCTTGATCAGCTCGAGGCCGACCTTGGGCGCGATCTGGGTCATGTGGCCGCCGCAGCACTCGGTCTTGAGCGGGAAGTCCACGACTTCCGCGCCCAGGGCGGCGAGCAGCTGGTCGAGGTCGTCGGGGCGCTCGTGGTTCTTCCAGCGGTGGTCCGGGTCGGGGCGGGGGAGCATGCAGCCCAGGTACGGGGCGACCCGCAACCCTGTCAACGGTTTGACGACCGCCTCGCGTACCTTGTCCAGGCCCACGTCGTTCATGATGACTTCCAGGAGGTGGCGGATCTCCAGGGAGCCTGGATCGTAGTGAAGCCCGCCGGCGTCCAGGGCCTCATTGACGCGGTCTCCCAGCGACGGACGTTCCTTCATGTAGGCGTCGGCCTTGGCCAGGTTCAGGTAGCAGGCGCTGCAGGCCGCAACCAGAGGCTCGCCATCCTTCTTGGTCTTCTCGGCGATGGCCAGGTTGCGCGCGATCAGGGCGTAGGCAGGGCTGAGGCTGACTCCGACGTACTCCGTCGCGCCGCAGCAGTTCCAGTCCTCGATCTCCAGGAGCGAAAGGCCCAGCGGCTCGCAGATCGCGGCGATCGACTCGCGATAAGCGCGGCCGGTGCCCTCCATGGAGCAGCCGGGGTAGTAGAGGTAGTTGCTCATTGAGCCTGCTCCAATTCCTGGGCCCGGTCGAGGATCGCATCGAGTTGCTTGGTGTTCTGGATCCGGTGAGGCAGGATTCCGATGCGGCCCTTGAAGAACATGCTCATCGCCATCGGGGTCATGCGGGGCAGGCGCCGGATGTAGTGGCGCAGGTAGTGGCGTGCGGTCAGGCCCATTTCCCAGCTCCGCCCGAAGCGATGGACCTGGCTCACGAACACACCGGCGAAGTGCGGCGGCGTGCTGTCGCGGTAGGTCTTGGCCTCCTCGGCCATGCCCTTGAGCGTGTACATGACGTCGGCGATGTGGACGCCCTGGGGGCAGCGGACGACGCAGTGGTAGCAGGACACGCACATCCAGGGCGTGTTGCTGCGAAGCGCTTCGTCCTTCATGCCGGCCCGGATCATCGCGAACAGCATCCGCGGGGTGTGGTCCATGCTGTCCGCCGACGGGCATGACCCGCCGCAGGTTCCGCACTGGATGCACATCTCGAGCCGGGACACGCCCGCCGTTCTGGCGCTGACTTCCTCCAGGAAGCCGATGTTCGCGTCGGCAGGCGGAGGCGAGACCTGAGCCGAAACCATTCGATCGCCCCTTTGGCTGCCGGTTTCCCCAGGAGCCGTGTGCTGCCGGTCTCGCGCGGTGGCGAACATTCACGCCTGCCTCGTGCGCGAATGTCCGTCGTGCGGCGCTAACCGGCCGCCACCGAACCCTGGATACGCCGGGTTTCGGGATATTGGAGCGGGTACGCCGCTGCGCCGTTCGGGGGCGCTCCGGCCGGCTTCATGGGACAACGGTGCGTGAAGCCGGCGTATGCGAGCCGCCCGAGGCGGCACTGTTCGTTGCCCGATCGATTGTCCGGGACCTGCCGGCACGCCCGGTAGGGCCGCATGACCCGCCGTGGCGGGGGCCAACTCGCCCGCGTTCTCGGGCACTGGGGACCCTACCCGATCGAGCAGTAATCGGCGGGTCGATGCGCGGTTGCGCCTCGCGCCCGGTTGCGGGCCGGGACGGCGGCTACATCTCGCGGCTGAGAACCAGCCGCATGCCCCCGCCTGCGATCATGACCAGGCCCGCGACGAGGTCCAGGTAGATCCCGACGCCGATCGACGCCACGCCCGGCGAGGCGGCATTGGCCGCATCCACGACCCTGGCGATGTCGCGCAGATTCAGAATGCTCAGGCTGGCGACGACGAATCCGCTCAGGGCCGCCAGGCCGGCCCCGGACCCGAGCGCTCGCGCGATGCCGGCGGACACGCGGGGCGAGACCCGATCCCTCGCGAGCCAGACCACTGTGGTGACGAGCGACAGCACCGCCAGCAAGAGGAAGCTGGCGCCATCCTGGAGCGGCAGCTGGCTGCTCGAGTAGTCGAGGCCGATCTGGGTTGCCGCCCCGTGGCTGCCCTCTATCCAGGGCAACGCCGCGCCGGTGGCTGCGAGGACGCAGCCCGCGCCGGCCACGAGCGCGCCGGCGATCGGCCTTCGGTCCGGAGCGTTGACGGTCATTCGATCTCCTAGCCGTGACGGCGCCTGATTGGGCCACCCGACCCCGGCACCCGGCTATCTTAGGCGACCAACCCTTAGGCGAGACGTCCGGCAAACGAAAACCCCGGCCACCCTGGGGCGGCCGGGGTTCGAACCGTCGAGATAGGGGGCTAGCCCTCTCTGGAGAGGAGCCCCATCACCCCGCCCAGGACCAGCATGGCGCCACCGACCGCGGTCAGGTAGAGGCCGATGCCGACGGCGGCCGCGCCGGGAAGGAACTGATTGGCAAGGTTGACGTCGTCGTTGATCTGGCCCCAGTTGGAGACGACGGCGAGCAGCACCGCCGCCCCGGCGAGGATGATGACCACGGGCACGATGCGATTGGGGGTCGCCCTGGTGCTGGAGAGCCAGGCCGCGACGAGGGCCAGCGCGATCAGCGACGCGACCAGGATCGTCTTGCCGGCGTTGCCGTCGAAGAACGAACTGGAGAAGGATTGGCCGCCCACGCTGGCGGATTCGACGGGGATGAACGCGCCTAGGATCGAAACGATGCCTCCCAGGCCCGCAACGACTCCCCCGGGGGCCAGTCTCCGACCGGAAACGGCGATCGACATCCTGTAGTCCTCCGCTCTCGCGCGATTTCCGGCCGCTGACGACGGCGCGACGCGCACGACAAGCATATGCGCCCCGAGTGGGCGGGATGCGGCAATCCGGCAATCCGGCAACGCGCCGCCCCGGCCTCGCCCCACGCGCCGCCCGCCGGCCGCGCGCCGGCCTCAGGAGCAGAAGCGAATGACCGCGTCCCAGAGGACCGGCAGCCCGAACCGCAGCGCATCCACGCTGACGCGCTCGTTGTCGGCGTGCATCAGGTTGAGCAGGCCATCGTCCTTGCCGAGCCGGAGGGGCGAGAAACCGTAGGTTGGAACCCCGATCCGCATCAGATGCTTGGCGTCCGTGGCGAAGGGCGCCAGGAACGGCAGCGGCACTCCTTCCGGGTCGTGATCGCGGATGACCCGCTCGAGCAACGGGTACAGCTCGCCGTCCAGTGGCGCCTGCACAGAGGGGCCGACCTGCTCGCATTCGATTTCGACGCGCGCCCACAGCTCCTCGCCGATGCGGCGTCTCAGCTCCGCGCGCATGGCGGCCTCGTCCGTGCCGGGCAGGGTGCGGCAGTCGATCTCGATCATGGCCGTGCCCGGGATGACGTTGTACTTCACCCCGGAGGCGATGATGCCCACGGAGACCGTGTCGTGGATGATCGCCGAGACCGTGCGCGCCAGTACCGGATCGCACAGCTCGCGCAGGGCGGCTTCCACGACTGCCGGCTCCGGCGCCGTGCCCGACAGCAGCATGTTCCGGACCAGGACCGCCGCCCGTGCCCCGAGGTGGGGGAGCGCCCGCGCCACCAGCGCCGCCATGGCTTCGGTCAGGCGCGGCGGCCCGGGCTGCGACAGCCGCGTCACGATCTGGGCGGCCAGGACCGCGGCGTTGTCCGGGGTGGGGACCGACCCGTGGCCCCAGACGCCCTTGACGTGCAGCCGGTAGACCACGTAGCCCTTCTCCGCGACCTGGATCGGGTAGAAGCGGACCCCGCCGTAGGTCATCGCGATGCCGCCCGCCTCGTTGAGCGCGGCCGCGGCCCGAAGCCACTCCGGATGCTCGTCCACGATCCAGCCGGCGCCGTGCCGGCCGCCCGCTTCTTCGTCGGCGCTGGCGCAGAAGATGACGTCCCGGCGCAGGCCCGGGATCGGGTCGGTGGCGGGGTTGCGGCCCGCCTCGCGAGCTCGGCGGGCCAGGCGGCGCATGACCTGCACTTCCATGGCGTCCATGGACTTCATGTCCAGCGCGCCGCGACCCCAGATGTAGCCGTCCGCCAGATCCCCGCCGAACGGCTCGTGGCTCCAGCCGGCCGGATCCGCGGGCACGACGTCGAGATGGCAGAGGAGCAGCAACGCGTCGCCGCCCCCGCCTTCGGGCGCGCCGTCGCCGTGGACGCGGGCGAGAATGGAGCCGCGGCCCGGGAACGGCTCCACGACCGTAGGCTCCAGCCCCTCGGCCTTCAGAACCCGTTCGAGGTAGCGGGCGGCGAGGATCTCGTCGCCGGGCGGGTTGACGCTGGGGATCCGAATCAGCTCCCGCAGCAGCTCGACCAGCTCGTCCAGCTCCCGCTCGGAGATCTCCGCGCCCCCAATGTCCGCCGCCATCCGCTCCTCCAATCCTGGGATCCCCTCACTCCGGAGCATAGCCCCGTCAGCCGGCAACCGCCCGCAAGTGCCCGTGGTTCGCCGGCAACCGCCCGCAACTGCCGGCTTTGATGGCTCCCGGCAGGGCCCGGCTCCAGTTGCCCTCCCGCGAGGGAGATCAGTGGTACAGCGTGTACCAGGCGGTGTGGTCGTTGTCGCCTTCGTTGAACTCGTCGACGACGTTCGTGGAGTCCACCGTGGCGACCAGCTGGTGCTCTTCGCCGCAATGGCTCGGGCCCACGGTCAGACGCACCGTGACGGTGGCATTCGTATTTGGCGCCAGCGTCGGGAAGCTGACGGTCCTGGTGGCCATCGTTGTCGAACCGACCGTGTCGACAACCCGGACCATGCCGCCGCGGTCGGTTGACTTGGGACCGGCGTTCCTGATATTGACGATCACATCGAACGCGAGAAGGCATCTGGGGGTGGCCGTGCCCATCTGGATGCTGTGCACGACCAGGTTCGGCTTGTAGACCTGGATGAAGTGCTCCGTGGTGGCAACGTTGTCGGATTCGTTGGTTTCGAGAAGTTCGTTTGCGGGATCGAGGCGAGCGGTGAAGACCTGGTCGCTGCCGCACCCGCTGCTGAGGAAATAGGAGAAGACGGCGTCATAGCTCTCTCCGGCAGCCAGCGCCGGGACCGTCAGGCCGCCCGAGTAACCCACGTGACCACTGTAGGTGACGGTCATCGTGGCGAAGACGGACCGGGAGGAGGGTGCCGGGCCGGCGTTGCGGACCGTGACGGTAAGCCTGCCCGTCTCCCCGCAGTAGACGCTGCTGAGGCCGGTTACCTCGGCCACCAGGTTGGGGCGCATCGGCGTCGGCGTTGGGGGCCGGGGCGTCGGTGTCGGCGTTGGGGGCCGGGGCGTCGGCGTCGGCGCCGTGGTCGGGGAGGGAGTCGGGGTCGGCGAGGGTGTCGGTGACGGCGATTCCGTCGGCGAGGCCGTCGGTTCGTTCGAGGGCGTTGGCGTGGCGGCGTCAGCCGGTGTCGGGGTAGCACCCGGCTCGGGTGTGATGAAGATGGTCTCCGGAGTGGGCCCGCTCAGCACGCTCAGGCCGCCGCCCCCGACCCAGATGCCGGTGCCGAAGACAAGCGCCGCCACGACGACGGCGACGGCCAGAACGATGGCCGTCGGACGTGATAGATATCTTGATCCCGGGCTCATGGCAGCTCCAATCGCCTGGGGACGCCCGGCCATTCAAACACCAGTTCCTTGCGCGAGTCAACGGAAATCGGCCGGGTCGGGGGGTGTCGAGGCGTTCGAGTCCGGAGATCAGTGATACAGCGTGTAGTTGATATAGCGGCCGTTGTCGTCCTCGTCGAACTCGTCGATGAGATGGTTGTAGTCGACGGTCGCCACCATCCGGTGCGTCTCGCCGCAGAAGCTGGGACCAAGAATCATACGGCCCGTCACAGTGGTGCTCGAGTGCGGGGGGATCGCCGGGAAGGTCACGTACTTGATGGCGGTTATCGTCTCGCCGACGTGATCGAGCATTCGGAGCGTGCCGACACGGCCGGTGGACGCGGGCCCCTGGTTAACGATCGTGGCCGTCACGTCGAACGCGAGCAGGCAGCGCGGGTTGCTCGTGCTCAGGGCGATGCTGCTCACGACCAGGTTCGGTTTGTAGAGCTGGATGAAAGCGTCCGTGGTGTAGACGTTGTCCAATTCGTTCGTCTCGAGCAGCGTGTTGGACGGGTCTATCTCCACGGTGAAGGTCTGGGTCGTGCCGCAGCCGGCGTTGAGGTAGACGTTGAAGACGGCGTTGTAGCTCCCTCCGGCAGCCAGCGCCGGGACCGACATGCTGCCCCCATAGCTCACGTGGCCGCTGTAGGTGACGGTCAGCCTGACCTGGACCCAGCCGGTGGTGGGGACCGTGCCGGTGTTTCTGACCGGAGCGGAGAACGTGCCGGTCTCCCCGCAGTAGCCAATCGAAGAACCTGATCCATGGATGGCCAGGTTGGGGAGTGCGGGAGTCGGCGTCGGTGGGCGGGGCGTCGGTGGACGGGGCGTCGGTGGACGGGGCGTGGGTGCCCGCGTCGGGGTGGCGGTCGGTGACGGAGACGGAGACGGCGAAGGCGTGGGTGCCGGCGAGGGGGATTCCGTGGCGGAAGCTTCCGGTTCGACCGAAGGCGTGATGGTGGCGGCTTCAGTCGGTGTCGGGCTTGCGCCCGGCTCGGGTGTGATGAAGATGGTCTCCGGGGTAGGCCGGTTCAGGAAGCTCAAGCCACCTGCTCCCACCCAGATGCCGGTGCCGAATATGAGCACCACTACGACAACGGCGGCAGTCAGAACGATGACCGTCGGACGTGATAGATGTCTTGATCCCGGGCTCATGGCAGCTCCAATCGCCTGGGGACGCCCGGCCATTCAAACACCAGTTCCTTGCGCGAGTCAACGGAAATCGGCCGGGCTGCGCTCTGGCGGCGCCGGTCCAGAAGGAGTGTGGCGTAGCAGCCGGGAGTACAATCCCCAGGTCCACGGGGGTACGCATATGGTGGGCTACGAGACTCGCGTCAGCGAGCCGGGTATAGCGGAACCGGTATACCTGCAGATCGACCATCTGGGTTGCGCCAGCCTGATCGAGGTAATCGACGGTCAGGTCACGCGCGAGGTCGAGCTCTCTCGCAAGGGCGTGCCGGTGTCTGCGGCCGGACCGGGCCAGAAGGGCCGCTGGGCCACGCGCATCTACCGCTGGGAGCCGGGCACGCCGGGCTTCGAGCGCGAGATCGGCGCGACCAGGATCCAGCGCCGGTCCTTCGAGGCCGTGTATGCGGAAGCCGAAGAGACTGCGGCCGCCAACGCCAAACCGTCGGACCTCTATCGCGCCCTGACGTTGGTGGCCCAGGTGATCCTGGTCCTGGCGATGGTCGCGGTCGGTTTGTGGGTGCTCGGCATGTTCTTGGACGCGGCGTCGCACTACACGTCGTCGTCGCACTGAACGACGCCGGTACTGGACGGCCCGCCGGTGACGTCGCCGATCTCATGGCGCCGCCGAGGGCGGGTCCGGTCGGGCGCCGCCGAACCCGTAGAATCCTCGCATGCGTGATCCCGATGCCCCGGTCTTGCCGCGCCTGACTCGCGTCGAGGCTATCAACGTCCGACTCGCGTTCCGTCGGCCGCTGCTGGATGCCACTGGCGAGTACACGCACCGGCGGTCCTGGCTGCTGCGGCTGGTGGACGAGGCCGGCCGCGAGGGTCTGGGCGAGGCGACGCTCGATCCGTTTGCCGACGACGAAAAGCTGGGGGCGCTGGCCCGCCTGGTCCGCGAGTGGATGCCGCTGGTGATCGCCGGGCGGCTCCCGACGACGGCCGAAATCAGGGCCGAAGGTCCGGCCGGTCGAGCCTTGATGGCCGGCCTGGAAGGCGCGTTCGGGGGGCTCGCCGCGGCCGAAGGTTCGGGCGCCGGCCCGGCGTCCATCCCGGTCTGCGCGGCCATCGGTTTCGGCGGGCCGGACGCGGGCGCCGACGCGGCCGTGCAGGCCATCGAACTTGGTTTCGGGACGCTTGAAATCAAGGCCGGTCACGAGCGCACCACGGACCAGCTGGTCGAGCGGCTGCGAGCGCTTCGGGCCGCGGTCGGCCCCGAACCGCGGATCCGCGTGGACGCCGGCGGGGCGTGGTCGCTGGATGTGGCCACGGAGCGGTTGGCCGGCATCGAGCGGTTCCGCATCGAGTTCGTGGAGCAGCCGCTGGACGCCGCGGATCTGACCGGCCACGCCGCCCTCCGCGAGAGAGTGGCCGTGCCCGTGGCCCTGGACGAGAGCATCGATTCGGAAGGGGCGGCGCAGGCGGCGCTCATGGAGAACGCGGCCTCGGTCCTGGTCGTGAAGCCCGCTCGCGTCGGCGGCGCCGCCGCCGTCCGGCGGATCGCTGAAGCCACCTCGCAGGTTGGCGTGGGCGTCGTGCTGGCCACGTACTTCGAGACGGGGGTGGGCATGGCCGCCGCCCTGCGAGTGGCGGGGGAACTGCGAGCGGCGGGCGGCGCGTGGCCCGTGGCCGCGGGCGGCCCGGGCGGCCCGGCCCACTCACTCGCCACGGCCGGCATCCTGAGCCACGACCTCCTGGCCACGCCGCTGCCGATCGAGAACGGCCACATGGCGGTGCCGGGTCTCATTGCCCTGGACGAGGACGAGGTCGCGCGCCGCGCGGTCGAGCGCTTCGAGGTCGGGCGCTAGGTCGCGTCCTTTGCGCCTGGGCGCCTAAACGGCCGGGCGCCTAAACGGCCGGGCGGGGCGAGCGGCCGAGGCCTGCCCTGGCGAGTCGGACGCCCGTCCAGATCAGCTCCCGCTGGCGCCACCACACCAGAGCGCCGAAGACGGCCGCGAACAGACCGCCGGCCACTACCAACACGGCGAGGTCGTCCAGGCCCTGCGCCAACTGCGCCCCGCCCAGGGCGATGCCCGCCGCCGCGAGGCCGGTCGCGACGAGTTCGAGGAACGATGCCCAGGCCATGGACACGTACGGTCGGGCGAGCCAGACGGCGGCCACCAGCCCGGCGATCGCCCCGACCAGGAAGCCGGCGCCGGCCCCGGGAATGCCGAACCAGGCCAGGCCGGGCACGACCGGCACGATCGACGCGGCCAGACACGCCGCCGCTATGAGCAGCCCCCGCCTCGACGCGCCCTTGGCGAACACGCCCTGACGCAGGTATCGGGCCGGGAAGCGGAAGAGGGTGGCGATGCAGATGAACTGCAGCGGCACCACCGCGTCCGTCCATTGGCCACCGAACACCAGGGGAATGAGCCGTGGCGCCAGAACCGCGAGTGAGCACTGCACCGGGATGGCGACCAGGGCGGTCAGCAGCGTGGCCAGCTCGAGGGCTCGGGCTTGCTCGTCACGCTTCTCCTGGAGGCGGCTGAGGGCCGGGAAGACGATCCGAGCCACGACATCGTCGATGCTGGCGATCGTGAGCGCGAGGCGCGTCGCGAACTGCATGAGACCGGCCGATACAGGCCCGAGGACCCAGCCGACCATCGCCGGGAGTGGCATGTCACGCAAGGACATCAACACGCCGCTCAGCTGGTAATCGAAGCCGAAGCGAAGCAGCGGCGCCAGGACGTGGCGATCCAGGCCCGGATGGGGCCTGCGGCGCCAGGCCAGGTTCAGGACGATGGCCGCGACCGCCGTCTGCCCAACGGCCGCGATGACGAACGACCAGGCTCGGTATCCGGCCAGCGCGAGTGCCAGAGCCAGGCCGTAGTACGAGATCTGCGCCAGCACCTCGGCGGTGGCGAGAGGACCGAACCGAAGCTCGCGCTCCATCATCACGCTCGGAAGGGTCCGCAGACTCGTGAGGAGCAGCCCGAGTGAAAGGACCCTGAGCATCCACGGTGCATCCTGCGGCAGGCCCGCGATGACGCCGGCCAGAGCCGGGGCGGCGAGCCACACCAGCGCGACGGCCCCCAGCGCGACGAGTTGCTGCGAGGTCCACGCCGTGGCCAGTTGATCCGGCGTGGGTTCGTCCGGTTGCTGTACCAGTGCGGCGCCGAGGCCGAAATCGCCGAATGCCGCCCACAACGAAATCACGAACGAGACGATGGCGAAGACGCCGAAGTCCTCCGGGACGAGCAAGCGGGCGAGCGCGACCGTCCCAAGGAAGGCAAGGCCCCGCATAGCCAGGCTCCGGGCTGCCAGCTGCACTGCGGCCCGCGAGCCACGCCGGCTGAGTTCATTCCAGGCGAGGGCGTCCCCCGGCTGAGGATCCGTTTCACTCGTCACGAGTCGATGATATTCGGGCGCTATTCTCGCCGAATGGAATCTGAGCACGCCGCAACCCTGCCCGGCCCGCGCGCGGCAGCGTCCGGGCCGATAGGCGTCGCGCTTTGCCCGGCCACGAACCCACTCAACGGCGAGCTGGTCGAAGCCGTGATGGCCGCCGCGGCGGAGCTGGGGCTGGAGGCTCGCGTCGTTCGTCCCGGGGACGACCAATCCCGGCTTGGCCTGCTGCTGGGCGTCGGCTACCAGGGCTACTTGCTGCCGGTCTTCGCCACCCCGCGGGTCTGCCCGCGGGTCATCTGGATGGGTGAGCCCCTGCCTCTCCGTGACGATGCGCCTCGCGGAATGCTGTCGAGGCTGGCCCGGTCGCCGGCGATGGACATCCTCAGGTACCCCTTGCGGCCGTTCAAGGATGCGCCGATGCCGCGTGCGCTGGCCCGGGTACGGGCATCGGCCACGCTGGAGCGCGAGGCGGCCCGGAACCTGCGTCAACTCCAGCGTCTGGTCCGGGCCGTCGATCGAGTCGTGGTTACGAGCCGCGATCGTCGGGCTGCCCTGCTGGCCCACGGCCTGGACGCCGAGGCAATCCCGTTCGGGTACTCAGCCGCGACCGCCGGTCCGTTGACGCCGCCGGATCGGGGCCCTCGCGACCTGGAGGTGGTGTCGCTGGGCCGCCTCCACTCGAGGATGGCCAGGCGACGATCGGTGATCGACGGGTGGCGCGCGGAGGAGGCGAACGTCACGGTCCTGGAGGGCGTGTGGGCCGAGGAGCGCGGGGCATTGCTGCGCCGCTCCGGGGTCGTGCTGAACGTGGCTCGGACGCCCGGCGAATTCGCCGGCGTGCGGTTCATTCTGGCGATCGCAGCGGGTGCGGCCGTTGTCTCCGACCCGGTCAACGATCCGTTTCCGTTCGTTGCGGGCGAGCACTTCGTCGAGGCCCCGCTCGAGGGTCTGCTCGACGCGGCCCTCGAGTTGATGGCGGACGAGCCACGTCGCCACAGGATGGTCCGCGCCGGTCAGGCTCTCCTGGCCGATGAGCTCTCGATGGCCCGCTGCCTGAGTCGAGTCCTGGGCCTCGAATAGCCGGCCGTGCCGTCGAGCCCGGCGCCTGCGCCGTCGAGTTCGGCGCCTACGCCTTCGGGTCGAACGACCGGACGGCCTCCACGACGCGCTCGATCTCCTGGTCCGTCAGCCCCGGGAAAAGCGGCAGCGTCACGAGACGCCGCCATACGGATTCGGTGACGGGTAGCTTGCGGGCGTAGGGCGCGTACTGCGGGTAGAGGTGGGTGGGCTTGTAATGCACGCTCGTGGCGATGTCCAGATCGGCCATATGGTCGATGAGTCGATTCCGCTCCTCCAGGCGGATCGCGTATAGGTGCCAGGCGGACTGGACATGAGCCAGTTCGATCGGCAGGGTCAGCCAGTCGAGCCCGGCGAGGCCCTCCGAGTAGCGCCTGGCGATCTCCCGCCGCCGTCCATTCGTCTCGGGCAGGCGCCGCAGCTGGACGAGTCCGATGGCGGCCGGGATGTCGCTGAGGTGGCCCTTGTAACCGATCTCGTCGAGGTCGTAGTCCCACTTGTAGCTACGCTGTCCGACTCGGTCCCAGGTGCTCTGGCTCAACCCGAGCCAGCGCATCCGGCGGAACCTCTCCGCCATTGCCGCGTCGGCCAGGGTTATACCGCCCCCTTCACCCATGGCCAGGTTCTTGACGGCGTGGAAGCTGAAGCACGTCAGGTCGGCGATCGAGCCAACGGGCTGCCCGCGGTAAGAGGCTCCACAGGCGTGAGCCGCATCTTCTACGAGGGTCAGGCCGTGAGCCCGAGTCAGCTCGGTCAGTCTCCCGAGGTCGGCCGGATGGCCGGCGTAGTCGACGGCGAGCACGGCCGCGGTTCGCGGCGTTATCAATCGTTCGACGTCGTCCGGATCGATCGTGAGGCTGCCCGGGTCCACGTCCGCGAAGACCGGCGTACCTCCCGCGTGGAGGATGGCGTGATTCGTCGAGACGAACGTCAGGGCCGTGGTTATGACCTCTCGGCCGGCCAGGTCGAGGGCCGCCAGCGACATCAGCAGGGCCATGCTGGCCGAGTTGGTGCCGACGCAATGGGCTGCGCCGACCGTCTCGGCGAAGCGAGTCTCGAACTCGGCCGTCTTCGGTCCGAGTCCCCACCAGCCGGACCGCAGGACCTCCACCACCGCGGCCTCCTCCTCGGGGCCGGAAGTCGGGCGAAAGACCGGAATCATTCGCCGATTCTAGGACACGGCTATCGAGGTGTGGGTGTGGTCTGCTAGATTCCCAGGCCATGACCGCCCACCGGCTGATCCTGGTCGGAGCCGCTTCCTTTGCCGAGGAGGTCGCGGATCTGGCCGCCGCGGCGGGCTTCGAGGTAGTCGCCTGGATCGAAGGCCTGGACCGATCTGCCGTGGCCGGCGATCACGATCCGCCGATCCTGTGGGTGGACGATCAGGCCGCCTTCGAGCCGGACCTGCCGATCCTGCCGGCCATCGGTTCCGTCCAGCGCATGGGTATCGTTCGGCGTCTCGTCGACGAAGGACGGCAGCTGGCGACATTGATCCATCCAACGGCCGTGGTGTCGCCGTCCGCCAGGATCGAGCCGGGCTGTGTGGTGGGCCCGCTCGTGGTTGTGGGCGCGCATTCGCGCATCGGCGAAGGGACGGTTCTCAATCGCGGCTCGCTCATCGGCCACCACACCGAGATCGGCCGTTACTCGTTCGTGGGTCCCGGCGCCAACGTCGCCGGAAAGGTCACTCTCGGGGAGCAGGTGTACGTGGGAGCCGGGGCCATCGTGCGCGACCACATTCGCGTCGGCGATCGAGCGGTGGTAGGAATGGGCGCCGTGGCCGTCAAGGACGTGGCCGCCGAAGTCACGGTCGTCGGAGTCCCAGCCGAACCGATCCGTCGAACCAGCGAGGCGGCGCGGTGAGCGATGAGCTGGTTGTCAATCTCTGCCCGACCGGAATGGTGCCCACGCGGGCCGATACCCCGCACGTCCCGCTGACACCTCCGGAAGTCGCGGCCGACGTTCGTCGCTGCGCGGACGCGGGCGCCTCGATCGTCCACATCCATCCACGGGACGCGGAGGGCCGTCCCTCGCAGGATCCGGCCGTGGCCGCTGAGTTCATCCGCGCCGTTCGCCAGGCCGCCCCGGACATCGTCTTGTGCATCACCACCAGCGGTCGAGCCCAGCATGAGTTCGCAGGCCGCGTGCAGGTCCTCGACCTCGAAGGCGACGCCAGGCCCGAGATGGCCAGCCTGACGCTCGGATCGCTCAACTTCCCCAAGCAGGCGTCGATCAACGCGCCGGAGACGATCCAGGGGCTGGCCCGGCGGATGCAGGAACGCGGCATCGTGCCGGAGTGGGAGATCTTCGACGCCGGCATGCTCGACTACGGCCACTACCTGCGCGAGCGAGGCCTTCTGAGCGGCCCCGTGTACGCCAACATCTTGCTCGGTTCGCTCGGCACGCTGGCCGCGACGCCGTTCAACCTGGCGCTCCTGGTGGAGCGCTTGCCGTCCGGCGCCATGTGGGCGGCAACGGGTGTGGGCCGCTATCAGTTCGCCATGAACCGGCTGGCGATCGCGATGGGTGGGGGCGTCCGGGTGGGCCTGGAGGACAACATCTGGTTCGACGACGAGCGGACGGAACTCGCCACCAACGCGCGCCTTGTCGAGCGCCTGGTCGGGATAGGCCGGGCCATGGGTCGTGAGCCCGCGACGCCGGGTCAGGTGCGGGCGCGGCTGGGCATCGGGACGGCCCAGAAGCCCTGACTTCCTGCGAACGTCCCGGGGTCGGACAGCCTGTAGCGTAGCCTCCGACCGCGTTACCATCTGGGACATGCCAGAACTGCGATCGCGAACCGTTACTCAGGGTCGAAACATGGTCGGCGCGCGGGCCCTCCTGCGCGCCACGGGCGTGGCGAAGGAGGACGTCGGCAAGCCGATCGTCGCCATCGCCAACTCCTTCACCGAGTTCGTGCCGGGGCACACGCATCTCGCCGAGGTGGGGCGTGTGGTGGCCGAGGCGGTGCATTCGGCCGGCGGGGTGCCGCGCGAGTTCAACACCATCGCCATCGACGACGGCATCGCCATGGGCCACGGCGGCATGCTGTACTCGCTGCCGTCGCGCGACCTGATCGCGGACTCGGTCGAATACATGGCCAATGCCCACTGCGCCGACGCGCTCGTCTGCATCACCGCCTGCGACAAGATCACGCCCGGGATGCTGATGGCGATGTTCCGCCTGAACGTCCCGACGGTCTTCGTCTTCGCCGGGCCGATGGAGGGCGGTTCGGTCACCCTTTCGGATGGCAGCAAGCGCGATCGCCTGCAGCTGATTTCGGCCATGACGGCGGCGGTCGACGAATCGATTTCCGACGCCGACCTGGCCCTCATCGAGGAGGCGGCCTGCCCCACCTGCGGCTCCTGCGCCGGCCTCTTCACCGCCAATTCGATGGCCTGCCTGACCGAGTCGCTCGGCCTGACCCTGCCCGGCATGTCGACGATGGTCGCGACACACACGGATCGGCGCGTCCTGTTCGAGCGGGCAGGTCAGACGGTCATGGAACTTGTGCGCCGCTGGTACGACGCGGGCGACGCGAGCGCCCTGCCGAAGTCCATCGCCACGAAGGCGTCATTCGAGAACGCGATGACGATGGACATCGCCATGGGCGGTTCCACGAACACGATCCTGCATCTGCTGGCGGTGGCGCACGAAGCCGGCGTGGACTACACCCTGGCGGACATCGACGCCCGCTCCGGCCAGGTGCCCTGCCTGTGCAAAGTGGCGCCGAGCGCCAAATGGCTCATGGAGGACGCTCATCGAGCCGGCGGCATCCCGCGAATCATGGGCGAGCTGGACCGCGCCGGGCTGATGAACCGCGAAGTCCGTGCTATCCACGCCGCGTCCCTGGGGGAGTGGCTGGGCAAGTGGGATGTCCGCGGCGCCACCCCGGCCGCTGAGGCCGTGGAGTTGTACCGCGCCGCCCCCGGGCGGAAGCGTTCCGCGGCGGCGTTCAGCCAGTCGGAGAGGTTCGACTCGCTTGACCTGGACGTCGAAGCGGGTTGCGTCCGCGACGCGGCCCACGCCATCTCCGCGGACGGCGGCCTGGCGATCCTGCGGGGCAACCTGGCCGAGGACGGCGGCGTGGTCAAGACCGCCGGCGTCGATCCGTCGATCTACAAGTTCTCCGGGCCGGCGGTCGTCGTCGAGTCGCAGGAAGAAGCGGTGGACGCGATCCTGTGCGACCGGGTCAAGCCGGGCGACGTCGTCGTCGTTCGGTACGAAGGTCCGCGCGGCGGCCCCGGCATGCAGGAGATGCTCTACCCCACCACCTACATCAACGGCCGCGGTCTGGGCAAGGTCTGCGCCCTGGTCACGGACGGCCGGTTCAGCGGCGGGACCGCGGGGCTTTCCATCGGCCACGTCTCGCCCGAGGCGGCGGCCGGCGGCACGATCGCCCTCGTCGAGGACGGCGACAGGATCGCCATCGACATCCCCGCCCGATCGATTCGCCTGGAAGTGCCCGTCAGCGTCCTTGCCGTGCGCCGGGCCCACCTCGAGGCCAACGGCGGCTACAAGCCCAAGACGCGGCAGCGGCCGGTTTCCTCCGCGCTGCGGGCCTACGCCGCCATGGCCACCTCCGCCGACAAGGGCGCGGTCCGCGACGTCTCGAAGCTGGAGAGCTAAAAGGGCCAATCCCGGCCCCTTCGCTCAAGCTTGGCCGCCTACATGCCAATTCCTGACCAGCCGCATGTATGATCAAGTGAACCGTTGCCAATCTATGGAGATTGGTCATGCCTCTATTCGGACCGCCCGACGTCGAGCAGCTCAAGGCCAAGCGTGACGTCCAGGGGCTGATCCGGGCGCTGGGCTACTCGTCGGACGCCAACGTCCGGCGAAGCGCCGCTTCGGCACTCGGTGAACTTGGCGATGCCCGAGCCGCGGGACCTCTCGGCATGGCTTTGAGGAACCCCGACTGGGAGCACGACTGGCACGACCTGGCCGCTGCCGCGGATGCGCTCGTCCTGTTGGGCGAACCGGCCGTCGGACCCTTGATCGCGGATCTGTCGTACCACACCCAGGCGGTCCGGGTTTCCGCCGCCGAAGCCCTGGGGAAGATAGGCCGGCCGGCCGTCGCGCCTCTCGTCACCCTGCTGGGCGACAACGACCTCGAGACTAGGGAGATCGCCGGCCAGGTGCTCGCCGACATCGGCGCCGAGGCGGTCGACCCGTTGATCGAAGCCCTGACCGGCGAATCGATCGGCAGGCGGACGCGGGCCGCCAGAGCCCTGGGCCAGATCGGCGATCGGCGTGGGTTGGAACCGCTGTGCCGCGCGCTGAAGGACCCGATTGCCGGGGTCCGCCAGACGGCAGCGCGGGCCCTCGGCGAGATCGCGGACCGTGGAGCCGCCGACCCGCTCGCGGCCGCCCTCCTCGACCCGGATCCGGACGTTGGCAGGGCGGCTGCCCTGGCGCTGGGCGAGATGCGGGATGCGCGTGCCGTTGCGACGCTGCTGCCCGAGCTGCGGGGCCCGGGCCGGAAGGTCGCGGTCGAGGCGCTCGTCAAGATCGGGGTGCCTGCGGTGGAGCCGATGATGGCGATGCTCGTCGACTCCATGGCCCGAGGGGACGAAACCTGGATGCTGGACCAGCTGCGATCCGAAGCCGCGGCCGTGCTCGTTCGGATCGGTTACCCCGAGGGCGTCGCCGCACTGGTTGAGCGGCTTTTCGCGGAGCAGCCGTCCGTGAGGGGCGAGGCGGCCTCGGAGCTGACCCGGCTCAGCCAGATGGGCGGCCTCGATGCCCGCACGAAGGAGCTCGTCGCGGTCGTAGGGCCGGCGATCGACCAGGCCCGCGTGGATGCGCTCGCCGACGGTGGCGACGCCGCGGGCCAGGCGACCGGGGATACGTCTCCAGGCTGAGCGTTCACCACAGGTTTCAGCTCGAAAGCGGCGCGGACTCGCCGATGACGGCGCCGGAGCTATCGAGAGCCCTCACCGCGATCAGCCGGGGCCGGCCCTGGATGGTGATGAGCGTCTCGAAGCCGGACCTCGGCTGCGAACCGACCGGGGCGAGAGCGTCCGCGGAGTCGCCGCCCAGGGCGACCCAGATCGCGACGTCCGTGGCCCCGTTCCAGCTGGCGTAGACGTTGGTCGAGGCCCCGTCGCCCGGTTCGGTGGCCAGCGCCGGCAGCTCCGCCGGGAGGCCGTGCCACGGGAATCGGAGGGCGCGGTAGGAGGTCGAAGCGTCCGGCAGGCGGGCGTCGAAGACGGTGGCGCCGTCAGGCGTGAATTCGGTGAACAGGGGCTGGTCGCCCCAGCCGACGAAGACGTTCCCGTTCGGCAGCGGCTGCATGCTGCCCTGGCTCTTCGCCAGGAGGGTGCCGGCGTGGCTGTAGGCCGTGCGCAGGGTTACCGTGCGGGCCGACTCGTCTACGTCCAGAACCAGGCCCCGGGAGCGGACTTCGGTCGGTGCGTTCGCGCCGTTCGTGCCGTCGTCGAAGAGCGTGATCGTGCCGTCCGGCTGGCGGCGGGCATCGTGCTGCCAGGCGAAGTTCGCGCCCGGACCGATCGAGAAGTCGCTCTTCTTGCCGCCCAGCCGCCAGATCACGTCGCCGCTGTGCCTGTCGATCTTGTAGAGGGCGCAGGTGCTGCGGGCGGAGATCAGCAGGTTGCCGTCCGTGTCCACGTCGATGGAGTTGATGTGGAAGTAGTCGAAGGCGTGGTCGGCCGGCACCGTCGCATACGACTCGTCCAGGCCGACGTGATCGAAGGCGTGCCACTCGAAGAGCACCGTACCGGACGCGACGTCCACCTCCTGGACGACCGAATCGAAGACCTGGGGGACCCTGGGCGACGCGCCCGGCGTGGGGGCCGCCGGGGTAGCTCCCGGAATGTCGCGGGCCTGGTAGGCCGTGAACAGCGCAGTCCCGGCGGCGGTCAGGATGAATTCGTGGAGATCGCCCTGCAGGCCGTTGCCGGCGCGGACGCGGGCGACTTCCGTGTACGACTCGTCGGCGAGCACGTATTCGCCCTGTCCCGTCCCGAGGACCAGTTTGCCTTCGAACCAGGTCAGGACCGGCGCGCCCCGGTAGGTCGCCATCCGGAGGTTGAAGGCGGCCTTGGATGGGGTGGGGTGGATCCAGACCGGGGCGCCGTCGTTGTCCACGATGACCGGCCCGGGCCCGGACTTGGGCGTGAGGAAGATGGGGTCGGCGGAGGCGTGGAGTCCGGGAGTGGAGATCGAGATCAGCGGGCTCGAGAGGTCCGGCCTCGAGCGGAAGCGCCTCGTTGGCGGCGGGGCCGTGGGCGTCGCGCCCGGGAGCTTCGTGGCCGTAGGGCGCGGCGAAGCCGAAGGCTTGGAGGCCGCATTGACCATCATGCCCCAGTACCCGAGCGACCCCGCTACGACCGCCGCCCCGCCCGCGACGGTGGCGCCCAGGAACGCCCGCCTCGTAACACGTGGGCCGCCTTCGCCGCGGCTCGGTTGCCCGTTGTCCTCTGCGCCGGAGTCATCGATCATGTGGCCCCTTTCCGCGCCATGGGGCCATCCGCGTCTGAACGCGTCCTGAATTACTCAACTATCCTGGGCGCCGCGTCGACGTGCCGGCGGCGCGGGAGGCGCGGGCGTTCGCCCGTTCGGCCGGCTCGGCGCGCGGCCGTGCGGCTGAGGCCGGCTAGGCCTGGAGGCGGTTCATGCGCGCGAAAGCCTCGGCGAAGGGATCGTTCGGGAAGCTGAAGGTGATCGTCTCAAGGTTCGACGTCGCGAAGGCGGCCGGGCCGGGGTTGGTGCATTTCGGACCCATCATCGCCCGAGCCTCGGCCATCCTCTTCGCGCCGACCTGCCTGTAGACGTACCAGCCGCCCAGGCCCATCAGGGCGATGAACGCCACGTAACCGCCGATCGCCAGCGCGTCCTCTGACAGGCCCATCGAGAAGAGGCCATACCCGACGGCGAACATGGCGACGAAGCCGGCGACGAACAACAGAGCGACCGGCGTCGGGTTCAGCGAGCGCTTCTGGTGAGCCAGGCAGACGTCGCAACAGGGCACATCCCAGTGCAGGTAGTAGCCGGAGGTCGTCGTGGTTCGCGACACGCCCGTGTCCACGACCGAGGTGGACTTCCGGGCCGCGTGCTGGAGAGGAGCCGTCCCGTTTGGTCCCGGCTGGCCGCAGCAGGCGCAGTACGACGGCCACTGCAGCGTCTGCATGTTGAGCTTGTTGTCCGCGACCGTGTACGGGACCGAAACGCTGCGCAAGACCGGCCTCCCTTCCAGGCTTGGGCACGCTTCCCCCAGGATCGCGAGGGTTAGGCGCCCCCACTCATTCGAGTAGCTGACCAGGTCCGATCATAGCGGGCGGCGATGGGCCCGGGGGCCGCCGCTCGCGCGCGAGATGACACTCGCCGTAAGCTGGTGGGCGTCGTCCGGATGCGGACTCGACGATGGATGGAGGTGCTCCCGATGGCAGTCACGAGCCGGCGATTCGGTGCGTTTCGCGCGATGACCGCGACCGCGGCGATAGCGATCGTGGTGGGCGCCTGCGGAGGAGGCGCAAGCTCGGCCTCGCCGACCACGATCGCCTCCACGGCCGCCCCGTCGATCGCCCCGTCGATCGCCCCGACGTCGGCCGCCCCGTCTTCCGCCGCCCCCTCGTCCTCGCCCATCGCCGACACGCCCGTCGGGCGCAGGTTGACCTGGTACCTCCAGGAGCTCAACGACGGCGGCAAATCGATCACCGCGGCCGACGTCACCGCCAACTTCAACACCGCCTTCGTGGCCCAGGTGCCGGCCGCCCAGATGGTCGTCACCACCCAGCAGCTGGCGTTCGGCGCCCCGTTCAGCGTGTCCGGCTACACGCCTTCGGCCGACGGCAACGGCGCCCAGGCTCTGTTCGAAGGCAAGCTCGCCACCTTCAAGGTTTCGATCGCGGTCGACGCGGCGGCGCCCAACCTGATCTCGGGCCTGTTCTTCAAGGCGACGAGCAATCCGAAGCCGACGGCGACCTGGGCGCAGATCGACACGGCCATGCAGGGACTCGCGCCCGAGGCCAGCCTCTTCGCCGGCGAGATCACGGCCACCGGCTGCCGGCCCATCCACGCCCTCAACGCCGACCAGCCCCTCGCCATCGGCTCGACGTTCAAGCTCTACGTTCTGGGCGAGCTGGGCCGCCAGATCGCAGCCGGCAAGGCTTCCTGGGACGAGACCCTGGCCATCCGCGACGACTGGAAGAGCCTGCCCTCCGGCACGATGCAGAACGACCCGGCGGGCACGAAGCACACGCTCCTCGAGTACGCCCAGCAGATGATCTCGATCAGCGACAACACGGCCGCCGATCACCTCATCGGTCGCCTGGGGCGCACGAACGTCGAGGCGAACCTGGCGGCGATGGGTCTGGCCGACCCGTCGCGCGATATCCCGTTCCTCAAGACCCGGGACTCGTTCGTCCTCAAGGCAACCATGAACGCCGATCTCCGGCAGCAGTATCTGGCCGCCGACGCCGCGGGCCGCCGCGCGCTCCTGGACGGCCGGGTCGCGGCCAGTTCTATCGGGCTCCTGAACCTGATCGACTGGACGGCGCCGCGGGACATCGACACGATCGAATGGTTCGCCGGCACCAGGGACCTCTGTTCGGCGATGTCCGCACTGCACCAGATGGCCGGCAAGCCCGGCCTGAGCCAGATCCAGGACATCCTGGCCATCAACCCCGCCATGGACGTGGATCCTTCCGTCTGGACCTACGTCGGTTACAAGGGCGGCTCCGAACCGGGCGTGCTGAACATGACCTGGCTCCTCCGCCGGGCCGACGACCGCTGGTTCGCCGTCTCGCTCACCCTGAACGACCCGACGAGCGCCAAAGACAACACGCTCGCGATGCTGAGCCTGGGCGGCACGGCCATGTCGCTACTGGGCGTGGAGAAGTAGGGAGCATTTCTCGGAGGTTGATCGTGGAAAAGCTACGCCGCTGGCTCGACATCGCCGTATTCCTGGTCGTCGCCGTGCTGACCCTGACGATCGGCGCGTTCGGGGTCTTCAAGACGCCTCTCGCCACGTGGTGGCTGGGGCTGGTCCTGTGTCTCGTCTTCACGCCGCCCTGGTTCCTGGCCCGCAAGCAGCTGGGGGACGCGTTCGCGGTCAGGGCCGACGCCCGCAAGCTCGTCACCTGGGGCATGTACTCGAAGTTTCGCCACCCCGTCTACGTCTTCGGGGGCGTGGCCTGGGTAGGCGCCCTGCTGCCTATGCTGGGCTGGCAGGCGTTCGTCATCGGGCTGATCATTCTCATGGTGGAGATCGCCCGCGCCCGCCGCGAGGAGCGCGTCCTGGCCGAAACCTTCGGCGCCGAATACGAGGAGTACAAGCGCCACACCTGGTTCTAGGGCTGTCAACCGATCGGTTGACTCGGGCTACCTGATGGTGGACTTCGGGCCGGCCGACTCACCGCTACAAGGCCCGGCGCGCGACGCCTAGAGTCCTCCGCATACCGACGGCACCCGTCATGCGGAGGCATAGATGCCCCCAACCCAACCGGCAATCGAAGTGGCCGGTCTGCACAAGACATACGGCCGGGTCGTGGCCGTAGACGACGTCTCTTTCGAGGTCGCCCAGGGCGAGATCTTCGGACTGCTCGGACCCAACGGCGCCGGCAAGACCACGGCCGTCGAATGCGTCCAGGGCCTGCGAAGCCCGGATGCCGGCCGGGTGCGCGTCCTCGGCCTGGACCCCGAAACGCAGGCGACGGAGCTACGCCGGGTGATCGGATCGCAGCTGCAGCAGTCCGCTCTGCCGGACCGGCTGCGCGTTTGGGAGGCACTCGACCTCTTCGCGGCGTTCTCCCCGAGCGCCGTCGACTGGCGCGGGCTCATGACTGCCTGGGGCCTCGAGCCGATCTCCGGGCGCGCCTTCGGCAAGCTGTCCGGTGGCCAACGCCAGCGGCTCCTTATCGCCCTGGCGCTCATCAACGAACCGCGCGTCGTCTTTCTCGATGAGATGACGACCGGCCTCGACCCGGCCGCCCGGCTGGCCACCTGGGACCTCATCCGGGAAGTCCGCGACCACGGCTGCACGATCGTGCTCGTGACGCACTTCATGGAAGAGGCCGAGAAGCTGTGCGATCGAGTGGCCGTCGTCGATGCCGGCCGGATCGTGGCCATGGGAACTCCCCAGGCCCTGATTGCCGCGGAACCGGCGGGCGTGCGCGTGATGTTCGACGCTCCGGTCGCCGCCGACCTCGAGTTCCTGAACGCGATCCCGAATGTGGCCGCCGTCCGGCGCGAGGGCGTCGGAGTCGAGGTCGACGGCAGCGGCCCGGTGCTGGCGCTGGTTGCGGCGAAGCTCGTCGAGCGCGGCATCGTCCCGCCGGATTTGCGCGTCGAGCGCCCGACCCTCGAGGACGTCTTCCTGCGCCTGACCGGCCATTCGATGAGGGACTGACAGATGCGCGTCGCCAGACTCACGTTCGTCGAGATCAAACTCTTTGCCAGGGAGCCGCTGACCGCGCTCTTCTCGCTTGCCTTTCCGCTCTTCATCCTTGTCGTGCTGGCCGGCGTCTTCGGCAACACGCCCGATCCTGAGGGCAAGGTCTGGAGTGGCGTAGGCCCGATGGACTACCTGGTGCCCGGCTTTCTGGGCCTGGTGATGGCCTCGATTGGCTTCATCAGCCTGCCGATCCACCTGGCCGGCTATCGCGAGCGGGGCGTGCTGCGGCGGTTCCGCTCATCTTCGGTGCCGCCGCGGTCGCTGCTCGTATCGCAAGTGGGCGTGAGCGCAATGCTCGCGATCGTGGGCGGTGCGGCGATCGTTGGGCTCGGAATGGGTTTCAGTGGCGCCCAGGGACCCGTGTCGGCAGTCGGCGTCCTGGTCGCGTTCGTGGTGTCGCTCGCGTGCTTCATCGCGATCGGCATCCTGCTCGGCGCGCTGATGCCAAACGTCCAGTCGGCCCAGGCTGTCGGTCTGGCCTGCTTCTTCGTCTCCGAGATGACCTCAGGCGTTGGGCCGCCCCGCGAGGTGATGCCCGACACCATGCAGAAGATCGCTCTCGCGTCTCCGCTCACCCACGTGGCGATCTTGCTCCAGGACCCCTGGGTGGGCCGGGGCTGGAACCTGACGGAGTTGGCCATCGTCGGCGGCATCACGGTAGTCGCAGCCGTTCTGGCTTACCGCACCTTCCGTTGGGAGCAGTAATCGCACCGCCGGCCGGTGCGGGCGAGGCGTAACCTTGAACCCATCGGCCGGCGACGGAGGAGAACCGGTGGCAGCACCACGACCGCAGGAGAGGGTCTACGACTTCGACCAGCAGCCGCGCGAGGCATGGACTCGCTGGCTGCCGGTGATGCGCGTCTTCGGCCCATCGCTGCTCGTCCTGACGCTGGTGATCGCGTACCCTCGCGACGATCCGGGTGGGTGGCGCGGCCCGCTCGCAATCGCCCTGACCGCGATCCTGACGATCGCGTTCGCCATGATCTGGATCCGCCGCCCGATCTGGAAGCACGGCGACCGGACTCTCACCGGCTACAGCTTCCTCCAGGTCGCCCTCTACGGCGTGCTCCTGGCCCTGTCTCCGGGCTTCGCCGTGCTGCAGGTCCTCATCTACCCGCAAGTCCTGTTCGTGATGTCCTTGATCCGGTCCGTTGCAGCGGCGATGGCCATCGGAGTCATGTCGGCCGCCGACGTTCTGGCGATCAGCAACGGTGACATTCGCGCCGCTCTGCCCTCCGCCTCATACGCGATCCTGGTCGCTTTCATGTTCGCGGCCATGGCCGTGGTCAATCGCGATGCGATCTCCCAGAGTTGCGAGCGGCGGTCGCTCATCGACGAGCTGACTTCCGCCCGGCTGGATGCCGCCGCCGCAGAACGCGCCGCGGGCGTTGCCCAGGAGCGAGCCCGCCTCGCACGGGAGATCCACGACACGCTGATGCAGGGGTTCGCGTCGGTGGTGACTCACCTGGAAACCGTGGACGCCGTACTGGCCGCCGATCCCGTCCGGGCGCGGGCCCACGTGGCCGCGGCGGAAGAGACGGCCCGGGCCAGCCTGGCCGAAGCGCGAACGATGGTCTGGGCCCTGCGACCCGAGGCCATCGCCGAAGGCGGCTTGCCCGCTGCCCTCCGGAGAGTGGCCCTGGCGACGTCCGGGCCCAGCGGCCCATCCGTGGCCGCCACCGTTTCCGGACCCGCCCGCCAGCTCCACACCGACGTCGAGGTCACGCTGTTGCGGGCCGCCCAGGAGAGCCTCGCCAACGCGAGACGGCATGCCGCGGCAACTCACATCGACGTGACTCTGACCTACTTCGATGACGTGGTGACGCTCGACGTGGCCGACGACGGCTGCGGCTTCGATCCGGCGCAGGCCGCCAACGGAGGTCTCGGCCTGCGCGGAATGCGCGAACGCGCCGAGGGCCTGGGCGGCACTCTGGTCATCGAGAGCGCTCCCGGCGAGGGCACGACGGTGGCCTTGTCCTTGCCGGGCATCGAGGCGCCGGCGGCGCTCGATGAGTAAGGCCGAGATTCGATTGCTCATCGCCGATGACCACCCGGTGGTTCGAACGGGCCTGCGCGGCATGTTCGAGACCGATCCCGGATTCGCGGTTGTCGCGGAGGCCGCCGACGGGGCGGCGGCCGTGGCCTCTGTTGCCGCGGAGCGCCCCGACCTCGTTCTCATGGATCTCCAGATGCCGGTGATGGACGGCGTGGAGGCGATCCGCCGGATTCGGGCCCTGCCCGATCCGCCCCCGGTCCTGGTCCTGACCACCTACGACTCGGACACTCAGATACTGGCGGCCGTCGAAGCCGGGGCTGCCGGATACATGCTCAAGGACGCCCCGCGAGAAACGCTCTTCGCCGCCGTGAGGAGTGCCGCCCAGGGCGGCTCGCCCCTCGCGCCTACAGTGGCGGCGAAACTGCTGGATCGTGTCGGCAGCAGGCGCCAGGGAGCGCCGGAGCCGTTGACCAGCCGCGAGCTGGAGGTGGTCAACCTCGTGGCCCGCGGTGCGTCGAACCGCGAGATCGCTCGCAACCTGCACATAAGCGAGGCGACGGTGAAGACCTACCTGACGCGGATCTTCGAGAAGCTGGACGTAGCCGACCGAACCTCAGCCGTAACGACTGCCCTGGAGCGCCGCCTCATCGACCTGCCGCGCTCCTGACATCAGGTCCTGCCTGGGCCGAGGGCAATCGAGCAACGCGCGCGCTGGGCTTCCCGGCAATGGCCCGCAACGTCGCCCCGCAGCGGGCACAGAACACTCGTGGAGGTGGGCAGCTAGATGGACCAGCATCGAGCCGGCGGCGAATCCGCCCTGGACTGGAACGAACTCCTGAAGGGACTGGACAGGTCGCCCGGCGCGACTGAAGCGGTGCTGGAGAAGCTCGAAGCCGCCGTCGGAAGTCGCTTGCCCACGGCTTATCGGCAACTCCTGGCGTTTGCCGACGGCGCCTCTGGGGACACGGGCCTGAATTCGATCCTGATCTACAGGTCCGACCAAATCATGGAGGACCCGTTTCCGTATGGGTCCTTCTTTCCCGCCTTCCTGTTCTTCGGGTCGGATGGGGGTGCCGCCATGTTCGGCTTCGATCTGGCCGCAAGCTCAGACGGCGTCTACGCAATGCATGTCGACGACCTGAATCCGAAGCAGATCCTGCAACTGTCTCCGACCCTCGTCGACTTCCTGGAGCTGATGCAGAGGAGCAGCTGGATCGACCGGTGGGCGGAACTGATGGAGGCCCGCCAGTAAGTCGGGCACGTTCTCCTCAGGGGAGCGCAGCCGAAAGCGAGGAGCGTTGAGTGCGTGGCCGACTCCTCGCCTCCGGGAACCCGCATCGAAGTAGCGTCGGACCTGTTGTTTATCTGGGTAGTCGGCTCAATCGCTGAGGAGCCTCCCCAGGGCAGGCGTGGCGGGATCAATCCAGGCCAGTTCCGGAACGGACGCAAACGCTCGATCCGCGGAGACCAGGCCCTCGGCCCCTCGTGCGATGGCCACGGCGGCCAGGACCGCGTCGAACGCCCCAAGCTCCGGGTGCCGCTCGAACAGAGACAGGCCGGCGTCCAGATCGGCGGCCGTGGTGGCAATCGGGTCCAGGGCCGCGGCGTACAGCCGGGTCAGCCTGGCCGCGTCCTCTCGCGTGCGCCGGCGCGCGCGGATGTGCGCGAACTCCTGGAGCACCTCTACGGTGGTGGTCGCCTCGACGGCCCCGCTCGCATGAGCGGCCAGGAGCCGGCGGCAGGGCTCCCGGAGCGGGTGCTCCTCGCCAACCGCGTAGGCGAGGACCGTCGTGTCGAGGATGATCACGCCGGCGGCTCGTGCCCGGCGTCCACCTCACGCCTCAGGTCCGCCGGATCCGACGGGATGGCCATCGGCTCGGCCGCGAGTATGCCGGCGACAGCGTCGCGACGGGTGTCGGCGCCCGAAGTCATCTGATCGATCGCGTCCCGGACGACGGCGGCGACGGACACGCGCCGGCGCCGCGCCTCGCTCGCGACCCGGCGATAGCGAGGCTCGTCAAGAAGGATCTGCACGCGTCGTTCCAACTGACTCATGTGCATACGCTAGCACATGTCCTTCCGAGCGCCCCCGCGTCAGCTCTCCTGAGTCAGCAACTCGACGGCTCGGGCGACGTCGGGGCTGAGGTCGCGCTTGCCGTCGCAGCTCGGATAGCGCTTGCATCGGAGCCACCAGCCCCTGGCCGATCGGTCGACCACCATCGGCGAACCGCACTTGGGGCAAGGTTCGGTCCGGCGAACCTTCTCGATCCGGCCGAACAGGTCACGACCCTCGAGAAGCGCCAGTTCGAGCTTCATGGCCTCGTCTCGCGCCTGGTCGGTGAAGCTCGACAGAGTAACGAAGGTCCCGGCGGTGACCGGCAGGTGCTCGCGCGCGAGTGTGCCGGCAAACTCTCGGATGTCGGCAACACCTACCTGGCGTGCGGTCCATCGCTTGCACTGGATGATGCGCTGCTCGCCGCCTCTGCTCAGACGCAGGTCGATGCCTCCGTCCGGGCCATCCGTCTGGATGTGGCGGTGGATCGGTCCCCCGGCGGATCGACCGGGATCGTCGCGCTCAGGCGTGGCCTTCTTGCGACAGGTACTCACGGGCCGAACGGGCGAAGGCTCGCCCGATGGCGACGGCTTCCTCGAGATCTTCCGTCCCGAACGGACTCTCGAGATCTCCACCGTGCACCGAGGCGTTGCGGTCGCGGTTGAGTTCCGCAAGCTCGCGCAGCGATGGGGCGTCGATGCCGGCCGCGCCAAGGGCAGCCAGCGTGGAGGCCATGGCGGTGGGGGCGTCAGCCTGACCAATGGATCGGTGAAGGCCCGTGGTCGCAAGGTGGAAAGCATCGAGCACGTGGTAGATGCCACTGACCACGCCGTCGAAGTTGTTGTCGTATTCCCCAGGTCTTGCGTCCGGTCGTTTCGCCGCAGTCTCCGCGGCATCGAATCGCGCGTCGGCCCTGGTGAGCAGATTGTGAACGGCTCGTCGTTGTGCCTGAGTGAGCGGCGCGAGGCTCACTCTAGGCCGCCCAGGATCCGGACTCCTTTGAGGGCCTCGATGAGATGCGGATCCTGCTGCCGAAGAAGGTTGTCGGCCTCCCTGGGCCCCAGAATCCATGGATCGATCGGTCGATGGAGACGCCCGCTCAGAAACAGAGCGAGGTCGGAAGCCATTGCCGCACGCGTCTCTTCGTCGCCGAATCGCGTTACCAGCAGCAGATCCAGGTCGCTGCTCGGATCGCCTCCTCCCGGACGGGCAAGGGAACCGTAGGCGTATGCGGCGTACATCTTCTGCCCATGCAGCGCCTCGGCCAGGGGCAGATCGACGAGGGCCGTCGCGTACGCCATCGGGTAGTAGGGGCTCTCTCGGTCCGGCGCGAATTCATCCTGACCGGCACGCGTTGAGCGGGCGACAAGGCCACGCTTCTCCAGCGTCTTGAGCGCCGACGCCGTGACCGCGTACGGCTGCCCGACCAGTTGTGCGACCTTTGCCAGCGGCAGCGGCACGTCCGCATGAAGCATCAGCAGGGCGTTCACGGCGGCTACGGATCGGGCTAGCATGGTTCCTATACTTTCTATGCTGCTGCTATAGATTGTATAGGGCCGCTCGGGCAAGCTCAAGAGGAAGCAATTCCCAGCGCAGCGGGTGCGGCCGGCGGACAGTGCGCGTAACCCATTCATGCCGCCACGTTAGTGAGGGCGGCTTATCTGCGGCTTATCTGGCGGCCTCAGATCGCTGCGAGCCGGCGCCTGAAGGCTTCGACCGCGTTGGGCCGGAGGACGCGGGTAGCAAAGGACTAGTCCCTGCCGACTAGCGCCTCGATCTCGCGAGTCAGAATTGGGAGCTTGGTTTCGACGACGTCCCAGACGAGGCGGTCGTCCACTTCGGCGTAGCCGTGGATGAGGATGTTCCGGAACGCGACGATGGCGCGGCGCTCGCTGATGCCCGCGGCGATCTCCTCGTCCAACCTGGCCAGCTGCCCCAATGCCTCCCCGATGATCTCAAACTCCCGCTCGACCGCGGCACGAAGCATGGGATCTCGATCGTAGTCGGCGAAATCCTTGCCAGCAGTGAATTGGGACAGGAGCGCCGCCGCCTGCTGCATGTCGTACAGGTACTTCCTGGCCTCAAGCCGCATAGAGCAACGCCTTGGTCTGTTCGACAGACTCGCGGAAGTAAGGGTTCTTGATGGCCGAGGCGACAACAAGGTCGACCGGTCGGCCAAGAAGCCGCTCAAGCAATTCGAGCAAGCCGAAGTAGGCATCGGCGTACTCGCCTGCCGCCAGGGTCTTGAAGTCCACCAGGAAGTCGTAGTCGCTGTGCTGCGGGTCGAAATCGTCTCGGGCGGCCGAGCCGAACAAAGACAGGCTGAGCACGCCGTAACGACGACAGAGCTCCGACAGTTCTGCCCGGTGCAGTTCGATTGCTGGGCTCACGGCGTTTCTCCTCACGGAGAGCGTAGCCGAAAGCGAGGACCGCTGAAACGCCTTCTGCCCCACGGTCCAGGTCACATCGTGGCGAGCCGGCGGGACGGCGTCGCCATTGCGGCGGCCGATGGAGTGGGCGGCCCAGCATCAGGCCGAATTGGCCGAGGACTGGCGCCGGGCCTCGTCGGGAGAACCGATCGTCAGGATCGCGCCACTTGCATAGAATGGCCCAACGATGCTCACCATCAGATCGGTCGAAACGCTGGACGACTACTGGCTTCGACTGACGCTATCCGACAGGACGACGATCGAGCGCCAGGTTGGCGACCTCCTGCGAGGCCCGGTCTTCGAGCCCTTGCGGACGGACTACGCCGAGTTCCGACGCGCCCGAGCCAGACACGGAACCGTCGAATGGCCCGGCGACCTGGACCTGGCCCCCGAGACGCTCATCTGGGACGGCCCTGCGCCGCGGGACGCCTCCGGACCACCGCCGGCCCGGCTCGTCCTCCACCACCCAACGGCACCGCCCGTCCGCTGACGCGGGACCAGCGTTGGCCCTCCTGCCTGGGCCGCCCGTCGCGGCGCGAGCTGGCCGGCTACCCGACGTCAACGCCCTGCCATCTTGATATGGTTGGAGCAAGCCGCTCCGGCACGACGCCGGTACGGGAGGAGGGTCGCTCGTGCTCGTCAAGACGGCCGACAGTAAGCAGCCCAACATCGACGCGCTGACGGCGCTCGCTCGACGACATGATGTCGGCGCGGCGACGCAAAAACGGATCCAGCAGGAGATCAAGTCGATCCGCGGGGGCGTTGCCGGGGAGGAGGAGGCGGCCTACGAGATCGACTTCTACCTTGCGCAGCGGCGCAACTGGGCGGTGATCCACGACCTTCGGCTGGAGGTGGAAGGTCGGGTTGCGCAGATCGATCATGTCTTGATCAACCGCATGCTGGAGGTCTTCCTGCTCGAGACCAAGCATTTCTCCGGCGGGGTCGGATACAACGAACGCGGTGAATGGGTCCGCTATTGGGACGGTCAGCCGCGGGGCATCGACTCGCCCGTAGAGCAGAACCAGAAGCACAAGGTGGTGATGGAGCAGGCCTTCGGGCGGAGTGTGATCTCCGTACCGAAACGGCTCGGCGTCCAGCTGAAGCCGAGCGTCAAGACCCTCGTGCTGCTGTCCAGCAAGGCCCGGATCTCCCGACCGAGCGGCAAGCAGCCACCAGGCCATGACTCGGTGATCAAGGTCGACCAGCTCGTCCGCACGCTCGATGGGCAGTTCGACAAGATGGGCGTGCGAGAGACGTTGGGCCGCGTCCCCAACCTGATCACGCCAACGACTCTGGGTGAATTCGCTCTGGCGATGGCCGAAGCCCACAAGCCCATCAGGACGGATTGGGCGGCTCGGTTTGGTATCGGATCTGCGGATCGTAGCGGTCTGGAATCGGCGGGTGGCATTTGCGCCGTGTGCGGCGCGAGCGTAAGCGGCATTGTCGCGGCCTTCTGCCACGACAATGCCGCACGTTTCGGCGGCCGAATCCTTTGCTACAAGTGTCAGCGTCAGCCGCACGAGCCCGGAAGCATCGAGGTAACCGGCTGACGGTGGAGATGGAGTCTCATTTCGCGATGTGGCCCTGCAGAACGCAAGCACAGACTTGCCGAAGACGCGGCTGTCACTGGCGGGGTGGTCGAATCCCTCGCGCGATCCCGCGGGCGTCGGGGCCCTTCGTCAGGGTCCTTCGGCCGGCAACGACCCTGATCGGACCCCGGGCAAAGGCTTCTTCAATGGCAGGCAGGGCGTCTCGCAGTCGGTCCTCGTCTTGCGGCTCCGGAGTCCGTAGCCAGAGGTGAGGTATGCCGGCCAGCAGGCACCGCCTGGCCAGGCCCCGGTCGTGGGTCACGAGCACAAAGCCTTCGGCTGCAGCGTAGGCGGCAACCGCCGAGTCGGGAGCGTCGTGGGCAAGCGCCTTGCGGACTTCAACTGCCTCATGTCCCAGGTCTAGCAGCAATGTAGTGACACCGCGTGGGACGTTGTTGTCGACCAGCCACTTCATCCCCCGGACCTTGACTCAGCCGGCCTTCTTACCCAATCGCCGCACGGCCTGGATGTCGGCCGGAGCCAGTTCTGGGTACTCGGCCAGGATCCTCTCCTCACCCCATCCGGCTTTCAGCATCCGGCCGATAGCGGCAGTCGTGATGCGCGTTCCGGCGACCGCCTGCTGCCCTGAGACGACGCCTCTGGTCTTCTCCACGCGGCCGATCCCGCGGCGGCGGCGGAGTTCTACGATGCGGTGCTCCAGGTCGGAGCGAATTTCGTCCAGCGGCACGTCGAAGGTCATGACGATCTGTCCTGGCCGGCGGACGGCCTCGGGGACGCCCGACTGCACCAGGTACACCGTCTCGCCCTCCGACGTCGACGCGTACCTGACCTCGGCGAACGGAGCCTCCAGGTCCAGAGCCTCCTTGAGGCGTCGCAGCGCCTGCAGCGAGATATGACTGCGGAGGAGTGCAGCAATGCGAAGCTGGATCAGGTCGCGGAATGAGTAGAGGCGCGGGGAGCCGCGACCAAGGCGGGCCGCGACCGACGGCCGAATGAACGCCGTCTCGTCCCAGTACTGGAGTCGCCGCGCGCTCAAGCCACTGAGTTGCTGAGCCTCGCGAGTGGTGAACGCCACGGTGACGCCGCCCATCTCGGTCACGCCTCCGTCTCCATGCGGTCCACTATAGAACATGAGTGTTCTACGCACGAAGCGCACCCCTCCCTGAGCGGTGCCACCGGCGACTGGGCGGGGTTGGTCGTTCATGCGCCGGAGGTTAGCAACCCAGCCTTACCTGAGGCTTATGTGGGTTCGACCGATGGTCTCCAGTTGAGAAGCGCTCGCTCATAGTGACCTCGAACCTGCACCCAGCCCGGTTCGGACACGATCTTCCCCAAAGGTCAGGCCACGGCCGCTATCGACCGCCTGCTGCACCACGCCCACGTCATCGTCACCCAGGGTCAATCGCCTCGGCTCACCGCCGTGTTCATCGGCACGATCGTTCTCGACATGGGACAGGTTTGTGCCCGCGGCCACTCTGTATCCTTTGGACGACGCGCTCTACACACTTTGCGTCCGCGCCTGATCGGGACGGAGTGACGTGGCTTACATCGGAACCTACGTGTGGTCGCTCAGGCAGTTCGTGGGCAGTCAGCTGCTGTTGGTGCCCGGAGCCCAAGTCCTCTTGGTGAACGAGCATGGGCTCGTCTACCTGCAGCGGCGTACCGACCTTGGACTCTGGGAGATTCCAGCTGGTGCCTGCGAGGTTGGTAGTTCTTTCGCCGGAACCGCGATCGCAGAACTGCGCGAGGAGACCGGCCTCCAAGTGGCTACAGGCGACCTGGTCGCGTTTGCATGTCTCTCTGACCCGGCCATTCACATCATCGAGTACCCGACTGGCGACCGAAACCATTGCTTCGCCATGTGCTTCGCAGTTCGCACGTGGTCAGGCGAGATATCGATCGACCATGAAGAGGTGGCCGAGTCCGGCTTCTTCGCACTGGATGCTCTGCCTTCGCCTATGTACGCCCCCACGATCGTCGTTCTCGAGCTCTACTCCCGTTTCCAGGCCACGGGATTGTTCCAGGTCAGATGAGGCGTCGAGCCGAACATCATCCGCGGAAGGTAACGAAGGCGCGCGTTAGGAATTCCCCGCACGCGACCGGGAACGACTGAGCGTGCTGCACCCACAGTGACCGGGCAGGCTCGATGGCCGCGGGTGGGCAGATCCGATGTCCGCCACTGGGCACAGTGTGGCGCCGCAAGCGCAGAAATCAATCCGGCAACTAGCGGCCTCCGGCCTGCGCCGCCCGTATGTCTCGGACGACACCACCCCAAACATCAGTGAACAAGTGCAAGGCTTGCGGATCCGCAAGGTCAGCGAGCGGAATCGTCGGGTACTTGTCGGTGCGACCGGGCGGTATCGGGAAGCGGGCGTCGAGAGCGGCAACGAGGGCCGCTCGGCGCGCGTCGTCGTTCAGGACTGGTCGGTTCTTGAGCGACCCGAAGTTGAGCCAGAGCTGCTCCTGCCGTACATCAGCAGTGAAGAGAGGGTAGAAAGTCCCGAACGCGTCAAGTTGCCAGGCGAGCATCGGCGAGACCGACGTCGTGCCGACGACCCTGACAGACTGTTCGGCCGCCCAAACGATCAGGGCGCGGACGGCGCCAGCGGACGGGGAGTCTACCGGCAATGCCGCGAAGAACTCCGTCTCGTCCCACTGGTGGCGGGGCTTGGCCGACGTGCTCTTTCGCTCGGCCAGTTCCACGCCGTATGTTTGCGGAACAAGGATCTGGCAGTCGCCATCGGCTACGTAGCCAAGTTCCAGGGCCACGACGGCGACGTCACCCACGGTATGGACGCTGAGGTACTCGATTATCCGTCGAAGCTCGGCGGTGATCTCATCCACCGCCACGACCAGGGTGAACCGCCCGGCCTCCAGGTTGCCGGCGACAGCCGCCACGAAGCCATCCCGGTCCCAATCAACGCCGTGCTCGGCCGTCTCCTTGGCGACGTGGTCAGCGAGTCCCATCTCCATGCGCTGGTGCCAGCGCTGGTTGAAATCCTCGTAGGACATCTCCCAGAGCGCAGAGCCGTAGGCAAACAGCTGCCCGACGATGCTGCGCTTGATCTCGCACTGTTGGCCTTGAGCTTGCATTCGACAACGGTTAGCCAACCCGTAGGGCTGACGCCGACAAGGTCGACCGATCCAAAGCTCACGGGGAACTCATCGGCCATGACAATGGGCCGGCGGTCTTCCTCGGCAGGCAGGAGTTCCGGTGATTCCAGCAGCATGGCCTGGAGTTCCCGTTCAGCGGTGTAGGCGCTAACCGCCGGCACGCGCCAGTGCTGCTCTCCCGCGCGCTTCATGAGCATCGTGACTTTCATATGCGCCCCTTGTGCCAGAAAGGTACTCCCGGCCTCGGTTCTTGCTAGGTCGCCCGCGGGCCTAACCCGCGGCCTATCATGGCACTCCGGCTGGGGGGTGGGCGAGGCGCATGTCGCGATAGGCACACCGCCAGTCCAGACGGATAGGTGGCGGGTGAAGGCCTCGATTTCAGGACAACCCTTCCCATTTGCGACTGCTGGCGAGCGCCGTTGGAAGGAGGGGATCGCCGCGCAGGTGCCCGCTTTGAGAGGCGATTCTTCCACCGGGATGGTGCTGGACTTCACCCTCAGGAAAGATCGCGGGTGGCCCGGTCACCCCGACATCGACAACCTGTGCGAGCCTGTCTTCTCGACCGTGATCAACCGGCTCCGCTGGTTCTGCGGGAGCCGTACAAGGCTCGTCTGGTTTCTCGCCACGAAACGACCGGGGGCCGATCTCGGGGCGCTGATCTCGATCACCGCGGACGCTGCGCCCCAAGCCGCTTCGGTCGTGGTCGTCCCCATGTTAGCTGCCACCTGGTCAGGCTCCATGCCCTCGAGCGGCCGTGATGTGGAGTTCCTCGCCTGGATCCAAGCGCAGGGAGCACCCGTTCCCGACGGTCAACTCGCGGTCTCACTCGAGTTCGGAGGTTCGCGGGTGAACATCGGCGATGTGGCGACCGGCCCGGTGAAGCACGTCATTGACTGCCTGCAGCCCGTAGTCGGCGGCCGACCCGGCAGCCCCGATGACCATCGAATAGTCCGCCTCCTCGTTGTCAAGGAAGTGCTCGGCATCCCAGAGGGTGATGTCCGGATCTCCGTCGGACAAGTCGGCTGATTCACGCCCCAGGGATTGATGACCTAGCGACGCATGTGGCGGGCGAAGCTGTCGATGCCGTCGTACTGGCTGCGGTGGGCCTCGCCGGCGAGGACGACGCCACCGCCGGCGACGCGAAGCTTCTCGCGCAGGCCGGCCCGGTCGGCGGTAAGTCGGTAGGGGAGCTCCAGGATCGGGAGATTGGCCAATCGTTCCGGCGCTGGTCCGGCAGCGCTACGAGCGCGATCTACCAGACCCCGACCTCTACCTGGTCGTTGGCAACCTCGCCAAGCGCCATCAGACGTTCGTGATCATCGGACTCGTCCGGCCGCCCCGGTCGAAGATGGACGGCGGAGACGTCCAGCAGTCGCTGGATCTCATGGGCGAGCAAGGACCGGTGACAGGCAGCGGGATCGGCCTCGAAACAGAGGAGGCAGACCCGTTCGGAGGCGACGAGCGGGACGAGCGCCTCGAGTTCTTCCCCGGCGAGGGCTAGCCGGTCGCGGTATCCAGCATCGAAGCCTGCCCAATTGCCGGCGGCGATTGCGCGCAACGGCTTGGGAGCGCCGGACGAACCTCGGTTACGGTGCGGCGACTCCTGCCGTCGCAGCCGCCGCGAAGTCGTAGTGGCACTTCGGGCAGGCTGTGAGCCCCTTCTTGACCTGCTCTCCGCAGACGGGGCAGAGGCGTCGCTGGGGCCTGCTCATGAGCCAGATAAGGCTGAGCACGACGAAGCCAATGAACCAAATAGCGACGATGAACGTGAACGCGATTCCGCCGCCGATGGCGGTGCCTGCCTGACAGATGCTCAGATCGTGGCCGATCTTGCCCGCGCAGTTGTCCGATACGGCCGCCGCCCCGCTGGCCATCCACAGGCCCATAAGGACCGTCCAGATCACGACTGCCCAAGTTGCCTTCCGCCACTGAGGAATGAACGGCAGGACGAGGGGCCGGATGGGTCGCCGACGTGGAGGACCAGGGCGTCGGCGTCGGCCACGGGGCGGCGCCGTTGCGCTTCGCGCCAAACGGCTCTGTTGCGGGGATGGCCGGCGCCCTGATATTGCGGCGGGCTGGGACGTCGCCGTCGGGCGTCTGTGGGATGTTCGGTTGAGGTGGGTGTGGCTCGAGTTCGTCATGGCGCGATTCCTCAGGCGATCTGTCTCGGCCTGGTAGGCCTGCTCGCCGCCCTCTCGGTCGTCGGCTGCTGGGACGACACGTCCACCAAGGAGCAGATCGCTCGCGTGTCCCACACCGCCACGCTTCTCGCCGACGGCCGCGTCCTGATCGCCGGAGGGTGGGATGCGCGCATCCCGGCGGTCGCGTCTTCCGCGGAGCTGTATGACCCCACGACCGATACGTTCAGCCCCACCGGCGCCATGACTGCGGCGCGATGCGGGCACACCGCCACGCTTCTCGCCGACGGCCGCGTCCTGATCGCCGGAGGACGGTATCTCGCCGGCAGGACTTCCTGGTTGTCCCTGTCTTCGGCCGAGCTGTATGACCCCAAGACCGGCAAGTTCAGCCCGACCGGCTCGATGGCGGCCGCTCGCGAGGTCCACACGGCCACGCTGCTCTCCGACGGGCGCGTCCTCATCGCCGGCGGCGTCGGCAACAGCACCGTCACCACGGCCGAGTTGTATGACCCGGCGACGGGCACCTTCAGCGCCGCCGGCTCGCTGCCCGGCGATCTGATTAGCCACAGCGTCATAGCGCTCTCCGGCGGACGCGCGCTCCTCCTCGGACACGATGGCTCGGCCGAGATCTACGACCCCGAGGCCCGCACCTTCAGCCTCACCGGCGCGCTGCCTGCAGCTGGACTCGACCAGCCGGCGACGCTGCTCGCCGACGGCCGCGTGCTCTTCGCCCGAGCCGATGCCGCGGCCGAGTTGTACGACCCGGCGACCGGCACCGTCGGCGACACGGGCCCGATGTCCGCAGCTCGGTGGTTCCGCTCCGCCACGCTTCTCTCCGACGGCCGGGTCCTCGTCGCCGGAGGCAATGTCGGCGGCAACGCCGTCGCCTCAGCCGAGATATACGACCCCAGGACCGGCACCTTCAGTCCCACGGGCTCAATGGCTACCGCCCGCGAGTACCACACGGCCACGCTTCTCTCCGACGGCCGGGTCCTCGTCGCCGGAGGCGACGACGCAGTGCGGGATCCGAACACATACCTGCCCTCAGCCCTGGCCTCAGCCGAGCTGTACGACCCGGCGACCGGTACCTTCAGCCCGACCGACCCGTTGACGGCCGGTTCCTGAGTCGGTCACTGACCGCCCACTTGACCAGAAGCGGTCTCGGCCGCGCCCCAGGTGAAGCCCTCGAAGATGGTTTCCCATTCGGGCGCGTCCGCCAGCAGTTCGCGGGCCCGGTTGAGCGCGCCCATCGTGCGTGCGGGGGCGGTGGAGAGCGCGCGGACATCGATCCGATCGCCCAGGCGGCAGAGGTCCAGCCGGTCGGCATCCCAGCAAGCGCCGATCGTGGGGTCATCGCTGGTCTTGCCGTCCGTGTGGCCGTCGCAGGCGCGGTACAAGAGATCCAGCCGATCCTCCGGCAGGCCGACGAGCGAGACCTCACCGACGCGATCTGGGGTCCCGTGTTCCAGCCTCTACTGGACGACTACGCGCGCTTCCGGCAGGTTCATGTCGAGGCGGGAACGCTGGTCTGGCCGGGCGATCTCGATCTTGATCCGGACACGTTGATCTGGGGCGGTGCCCCGCCATCGGGATCGGACCCCCGACCGCCTCGCTTCCTGCGGCTGGCCCGCCGGTCGTCGTCGGCGGCCTGACCTCGGGCTCGCGGCAACCTGCTCTCAGAAGCCCGAGCCGGCGCCGTCGCCTGCGGTGGCGCTCGGGTCGAGGCGGTCGGCCGCTTCCAGGAAGGCCGCGATCAATCGGGCTCGTTCGCGCATGACGCCGGTCCAGTCGTCGAGCTCGCGGCGGCCCGCTTCGGTCAGGCGGTAGTCCCGCCGGGGCGGCCCGTCGTCCGTGACCCAGCGCGACTCGACCAGGCCTTCGGCTTCGAACTCGCGAAGCGTCCGGTAGGCCATGCCCACGTCGACGCCGTTCGGCGCCAGGCAGAGCGAGTCCAGCTCGGAGATCAGCGCCCCGCCGTGGGCCTCGCCGTCCGCAAGGAGGAGCAACACGAACGGCTCGAGCCAGCGGCCCCGCCGGCTGCCCTCACGGACCCAGCCTCGATGGTTGTCGTGGTGACTGTGCGGATCGGCTCCGGTATGATCGGCGTCGCCGGGCGGAGTGCTATTGGCATCCATATGCCAATAGCATTACCAGAATTCCGTCCATTGCAAGGCCCAGCCGGCCAATACCCACGCAGTGAGCCGCGGAGGCATCTCGTGAACAACTCAACCGAAGCGTCGGAGCGGTCTTCAGCCAGGCGGATCGTGGTCGTGGGCGGCTCGGCTGCCGGACCCAAGGCGGCGGCGAGGGCGCGTCGCCTGGACGAGCACGCTGAGATCGTGATCGTCCAGAAGGGGCCGGACCTCTCGATGGCCTCGTGCGGTTATCCGTACTACGTGGGCGGTTTCTTCGACGACCGCAACATGCTCCTGACCACGCCGGCCGGCGTGGTGCGCAACCCGACCTTCTACATGAAGGCCAAGGGCATCGTCGCCAGGACGGAGACCGAGGCGACGAAGATCGACCGCGCCGCCAGGACGGTCACGATCCGCGACCTCAACACCCAGGCCCAGGAAGAGCTGGCCTACGACAAGCTCATCCTGGCCACAGGTGCCACGCCCAAGAAGCCGCCGATCCCCGGCATCGATCTGGCCGGCGTCACGACGCTCCAGTCAATGCAGGACGCCGACTTCCTGCGCAAGGTTCGCGACGAAGGCAAGACCAAGAAGGCGGTCATCATCGGCGGCGGCCTGATCGGCATCGAAACCTGCGAAGCCCTCCACCTGGCCGGCATCGAGATCACGGTGGTCGAGCTGCTCCCCCAGATCCTGACCTTCCTGGACTGGCAGCTGGCCAAGCTCGTCGAGATGCACATCCGGGCCAAGGGCGCCAACGTGATCCTGGGTAACGGCATCGCCGAATTCCTGGGCGAGGACGGGCGGCTCGTCGGCGTGAAGCTGGCCAACGGGACCGAACTCGAATGCGAGCTGGCGGTCGTGGCCATCGGGGTCAAGCCGAACTCCAAGCTGGCCGCCGCGGCCGGACTGTCGATCGGCCAGACCGGCGGCATCCTGGTCGACGAGTACATGGCGACCTCCGACCCGGACATCTACGCGGTCGGCGATTGCGTGGAGGCTCGGAACCTGATCACCGGCGCGAAAGTGCATGCGCCCATGGGCGACCTGGCGAACCTGGAGGGACGGGTCGCGGGCAGCAACGTCATCGCCGGCAACACCGCGAAATTCCCGGGCACCATCGGGACGGGTATCTGCAAGATCTTCGACTACGCCGCCGGTTCCACGGGTCTTTCGGAAGAAGCGGCCCGGGCCGCCTTCCCGGACGACGTGGAGACGGTCGTCAACGCGAGCCCGGACAAGCCGGGCTTCATGGGCGGGCTGCTCCTGGTGACCAAGCTGGTCGTCGAGCGCAGCTCGGGCCGGATCCTGGGCGCGCAGTGCATCGGCCCCGGCGACGTCAGCAAGCAGGTAGCGATCTGGGCGATGGCGATCCAGGGCCACCAGACGGTGGACGACATGACGAACGCGGACCTGCCTTACGCTCCGCCGTTCTCACTGGCCATCGACCACAGCATCGCCACGGCCGACATCATGCAGAACAAGCTCGCCGGCCTGATGAAGGGCATCTCCGCGATGGCCCTGAAGGACAAGCTCGACGCCGGCGAAACGCCGTTCATCCTGGACGCTCGAGGCCCGGACGAGTACGAGCAGATGCGACTCGGCATCGGCGAGCACTTGATCCCGCTCGGCGCTCTGCGGGGACGGCTCGGCGAGCTGCCGGCCGAGAAGGACGCGGAGATCGTCTGCTACTGCAAGATCTCGCTGCGGGGCTACGAAGCGGCGCGGATCCTGACGGGTCGGGGCTGGACGAACGTCAAGGTGCTGGAAGGCGCCATGGCGGCCTGGCCGTACCCGCGGGAGAAGTAGCCGCTACGCGACCGGAACGCGGGCCAGCGCGGCCTCGGGGTCGCGCATCGCCATCAACGGGACGCCGATTCCAAAGGTCAGGAAGTTGCCTTCCGGGGTCAGCTCGATCACGCAACTCTCGGCCAGCGTCGGCGGCAGGAGCCGGGCGAAGCGCCTGGGCAGCGACTCGCGATCGAGCATGCACGGCTCGCCCACCTTCGCCCTCGCCCGGAAGCTGATCTGCGCCGGCGGGATCGGGAAGAGCATGGCCAGGATGCCGCCGCGGCGGACGGGCACGGTCATGGCCACGAGCTGGCCGTCGGCGATCGTGCGCGCCTTCCAGCTGCTGGCCGCGACTACCACCAGGACGCGGCCGTCGTCCGCGCCGTATACGACACCGCTCGATCTGGGTTCGCCGGACGCGGTGACGTGGCTCATGACGGCGAACGAGTGTTTGCCGAGGGCGCGCCAGACGTCGGCGGCGGTCAGTCGAGTCGAACTCGCGGTCGAGGTCTGGTGGCCGGCCATGATTTCCTCCGCGACGCGTGCACCCGGGACGAGACACCCTCGCCCTACCCGAAATCGTAGTCCTCGCCGCTCTACGCCGTCTCGCCCTCGAGCAACAGGCCGGCGACCGTACCGCAGGCGTGGCGGACGGTCGCTTCGGCCTTGGGCATGGAGGAGTTACGGTCCGTGTAGACGGAGATGACGTAGGTCTCGCTGCCCAGGGTCACGATGCCGGATGAACTCATGACGACGCCGCCTCGCTTGGCGTCGTACCACCACCGGCCGATCTTCATGGCCACCGCGGCCCCGGCCGGCGCCGTGTCGGCCACGCCGATGCGCTGGCTCTTCTGGACGTGCCCCATCAGGTAGAGGGCATAGGCACGGTGGGCATCGTTGAGGATCGAGCCGTCCTGGAGGAGCGTCAGCACCTGGGCCATGGCGTGGGGCGACATCTTGCTCCAGCTCCAGCCGCCGCTGTACGGGCTCAGCCCGGTCACGCCGATCCGCTTCATGTACGCGGCTAGGCCGGCCGCGCCGCCGATCTTGCCCCAGAGCGTCGTGGCGGAGGCGTCCCGCGAGTTCTCGATCATGGTCGTGAGCAGCGACTTCTCTCTGGCGGTCGGCTCGCGGTGGGCAGCCTCCAGTTTGTCCAGGAAGGCCAGCATGATCGGTACCTTGATGGAACTGGCGGTTGTGTACTGGTGGGTCTCGTTGTAGGTGTAGACGGTGCCTCGGGTCAGGTCGCGCACCTCCACGCCGATCCGGTTGCCGATGCCCGAAAGGTAGGCCGACAGATCCGAATCGAGGGCGTCGATGGACGCCTGAGCCGCGGCTTCGGCGGGGCCATCGATCGTCAGGGCCGACCGCGGCACCCAGGCCGTGCCCTGCCGGCCGGGCGTCTCCCACGCGACTTCGAGCCAGGGCTCGCCCAGGACCGTGGCCGTGCCGGACGTGGGCTTGACCGGGAAGCCCGCTCCGACGTGGGCAGTAGCCGACTTCTCGTTGCCGGGTTCGGTCAGAAGCGCCGTCGGCCCCGTGATCCAGGCGATCGCCGCGATGGGCGTGGGAGTGGGCGCGGGTGTCGGAGTGGGGGACGGGCTGGGCGACGGGCTCGCGGGTGCGGGCGAAGCGACGTCACCGACCGCGCCGCCGGAGGGAGTGGCGCCGCCGAATTCCGGCCTGCCGGAACCGGGCCCGCCGGCACCCACCGAACCCGCAACGCAAACCGCCACCGCCAGCAGCAACGTCACGTGGACCGCCGAACGCGTCATTTCGTGCTCCCTCGACGCGGCCATCATCCGCTACTCGAAGGGATCGCGCACCTCTATGCCCCGGAAGCGGCGGTAGTCGCGGTCGTGCGTCAGGATCGTTCGGACCCCGTTCTGCAGCATCAACGCGACCAGGTGGGCATCCGGCACCAGATTGCCGGTCGGGACGGCGTCCGCGGCGACGTCGAGGTAGCGCGGCCAGAAGCGGTCCTGCTCGCCGGGGGTCTGGACGTTCGGACGGCGAATGAGGGCGTCGATGTTGGCGGCCGCCTCGGCCATGGACAGGGGCCGGCGGAAGACGGCCGGGTGGGTGGCGATGCGCAGGTAGGCCATGATCGTCGGCCAGAACAGGTAGACGATCTCCGAGCCGGCGGCCGCAAGAGTCACGGCCTCCAGGCTGCGCGCGTGGAACTGGCTCTCTTCGTCCGAGGCGTATAGCAGGATGTTCGCGTCGAGGGTGTAGCTCATCGCTCAGGCGCCGCCGTCCAGCGCACGCCGCACCGACTCCTTGTCCTCGAGGTCCACCAGCGCGCCCATGCTTCTGGCCGTCCAGGCGAACCCGACCGAAGGTGTGGGCTCGGGCTGCTCCAGCGCGGTTGCCAGGAGTTCGGAGACCAGCCGACCGAGCGGCTTGCCCTCGCGGGCCTGCCGGCGTTTGAGTTCGCGCATTACGGCCGCATCGATGTCCAGCGTAGTTCTCGCCATGATGTGTTGATGCTAGCACCGCACGCATCTGATGCACAGCCGGTGCAGGCCGGGAGCATGGAAGCACATGCCGATCAATCCCGGCTTACGTGGGCGGTGGCTCGCGCGCAGGTTGGCCGTCCACCGGCTGCCTGCCGTCCTTTGGGCCGAAGGCCGGCCGTTCGCCGAAGGCCGTTCGCCGAAGGCCGTTCGCCGAAGGCCGTTCGCCGAAGGCCGTTCGTGGCCCGCGCCGCCTCGCAGCTAGTCCGTGTCTTCGGTCAGCTTGTCGTAGAACTCGACGTAGGCGTCCGGCGTGTCGCTGTCGCGGACGGCGATGGCCATGCGCGGGTGGATGTTGAGCTGGCCGGTGAGCATGTACGGGATCGAGTAGCCCCAGTCCAGCTCCTTGCTCAGCGGCACGAAGAGATCTTGCACGCATTCGAGCACGGGCCGGAGGTGGAACTTGGGGTTCTTTAGGAAGCCGAGCAGCAGCTCCGTGGGGCAGTTGCCGGCGCCGCGGCCCAGGCCGAAGAGCGTGGAGTCAAGCCAGGTCGCGCCGGCCAGCATCGCCTCGATGGTGTTCGCGTAAGCGAGCTGCTGGTTGTTGTGGGCGTGCATGCCCACTTGCTTGCCGGCGGCGCTGGCGAGCTTCATGAACTTGCCGGTCAGGTCGCGGATCTGCTCGGAGTAGAAGGTGCCGAAGCTGTCCACCACGTACATGACGTCGACGGGGCTCCTGGCGACCACTTCCAGGGCGTCCATCATCTCGCGCTCCTGGACGGTCGAGATCGCCATCAGGTTGAACGTGGTCTCGTAGCCCTTGTCGTGGGCGTCCTTGATCATGTCCAGCGCCGTCGGCACCTGGTGCACGTAGCACGCGACTCGGATGACCGAGAGGACGCTCTGGTCCTTGGGCAGGATGTCGGTGTGGTAATCCGTGCGCTCGGCGTCGGCCATCACGGACAGCTTGAGCCCGCTGGTTGCCGCGGCCTCGTTGTCGCCGACGATCCGGCGCAGGTCGTCCTCCGTGCAGAACTTCCAGGCGCCGGCCTTGGAGTCGGGGAAGACCTTGCGGTCCGCTTTGTAGCCGAGTTCGAGCATGTCGATGCCGGCTTCGATCGCGGTGTCGTAGACGCGCTTGACGAACGAGTCTTCGAACCCGTGGTCGTTCATGAGGCCGCCGTCGCGGATGGTGCAGTCGAGGACCTTCAGCTCCGGCCGGAAGGTCACCCAAGAATCGATCTGTCGCGCGCCGGTGTCGCCGCCCTGGGCAGTCAAGGTCCGCTCCTCTGTCGTTGGTTCTGGATGGTTCAGCTGCGGCGCACAAGCTAGCGGGCGCGGGTAGTCAGCGTCAATGTGGGCGCCGATGGGGCGGCCACACGACAGCGGGGCAGTCGTGGCGAATCGATGTCCGCTGGCACTAGTGGCGGGTTGCACCAACCCGGAAGCGCCGGTACCTGGCGGAACTCCGGTTGTCTATGGTTCGAGGTGTTCGAAACCGTATCCGGGCGCGGGCATACGGGTCAGATCATGTGGCCATTGTGGTGCCTGGTATCTGGCCGCGACCTGTCCCCGACGGCAGGAGGAGGACGACCTACCTCATGGTCGCGGGCAGCCCTCGACCGATGATCTCCGAGTTTGGGGCAGAAGCCATGTAGTTGGGATGATCCCCCAGCCGCTGCCCTGCAGGAGTGAAGCCTCGCAGGAGGTCGCGGATGCGAAACGCCTCGTGGAGCAGGTCCTGGTCTGGGTTGGCGGGATCGAAGGACGAGCCATGCAGCCTGACCAGGACTCCGCCCGGCGGGATCCGTTCAGCCTGGACGTCTCCGGGTAGGTGGTCGATGACGCCCGCCCAACCGAAATAGGCCAGCCAGCCGATGAGGTTGTAGTCCCCTTTCGAGCGCACAGCCAGGTTGAAGCTCGATCTCGAGAACCATCCGCCCGAAGGCCTGAGGTAGGCGACGCTCCTGCGAAGCAGAGCCTCTCCGAACTCCGCAGATCGATATCGCGCGCTGCCCTTCTCTGGTAGGTCGACGATCGCGTTGGCCACGTCAAGCGAGGGCCCCCAGTTCCCGTCATGAAGTATCACCTGCAACTGCTCGGCACGAGAGCCTTCGGAGCGAAAGACCATGGTCATGCCGGACGGGTGGGTCGAGGCCGCGGTCGTCCGGCCCCGATCGTCTCGATCCGAGAAGATCTGGGGCGGTTCATATTTCCGGTCATCAGGCTTGTCCAGGAACTCGATCAGCCGCTGTTCAGCGGCCGGATCCTCCAACCCGAAGGGGACCGACTTGCGAAGGCGGTGGGCATAGACGGTGCCCGTCCTGAAGACCGGATCGGCCTCGGCCAACGACGCCAGGTAGCCACACGCGAAGGATGCGAACTCACCCAGGCGCATTGGGGTAGTCCACCAACCGCACGCCACATGTACATCATCGAGATTCATGTCGCGTGACCTATGGCCATGGTGTGTGGACGACCCTGAGCCAGTCGCCCGCTCCATGGATCTTGGAGATCTGCAGGTTCAGGTTTTCCATCGTTTGCTCATATGGGACACGGTACTCAATAGTCACATTGTGAGCCCTAGCCCAGGCCAGGTCCCTCTGCAGCTTGTCCGGCACCCATGAGCGCCCAGGCGTAAACGGCGCCCAGTCTTTGGCGTCGATGACGGTTCTACCTCCACGGTAGTCGTCCCAGTACCGTCCGCCGAAGAAGAACTCGTCGATGCGCTTGGTGGCCGGATCCCAGGCGTGGCCGGACACGAAGCCCTGGTATGGCATGCCAGAGACTCCCCGGGGCGGGCTTGAAGTCCAGTGCCCCGCCAGGTCCCTCGCCTCCGCGTCCAGTACCCGGGCTTCGCTGCCCAGCGCCGTGGCCTCCAGTTCCTTCGCCTCGCCCCTGAGCAGGCTGCGGCCAAAGGAAGCGGCGCCCTTCAACGGGCCTGCGAACATCATGACCACCATCGTCAGATCGAGCAGATCGCCGAAGGCTCTCTGGGCGGCGATTTGGTCCGACTTGCTGATGGCCTGGCCCGAGAAGATATCCTGGCCGAAGAAGGCTCGGCTGAGGAAGTTGGCGCCCCAGTACCCGGGGATGGTCAATGGGTTGACGGCCAGGGCCAGCCTGCCGAGGTCGACGGCAAACTGCTCGTAATTGCCGGAACTCAAGTCCGTCCGGACGGCATTCAAGGAGTTCGAGAAGCTGTCCGCGTAGTACTGGATGGCCCGCGGTAGGTGCCCACTCGGGTCTGTATACGCGAATGGGTTGTCCAGCGCGTAGGCATAGGCGTTCGCGGTCAGCGGGTCTGTGGGGGTGCCTCCCCAGGTGTCCGCGGACAGGAAGCGACCGAGGCTGGGGTCGTATGCGCGGGCACGAAGGTAGACCAGGCTGCTGGCGTCGGTCCATTCACCCGTGTACCCGAACTTTTGACTCGTTGAGCCCGAGCGAAGGCCTCCGTAGGGGTCGTAGCGCACGGCTGCGCCCATGGAACCAGACGAGTCCACGGTTCGGACAACAGATCCCTCGAAGTCGGTCAGGTTGGTGACCCATGTCCCGTTCTGGTCACTGCCCATGTTGGGGGCGCCCGGGAGGTACTTGGTGTCGCCGGACATCAGGACAGTTGCCAGTCCGCGAACGTCCAGGTCCACGGTCTTGGTTTGGCCGCCTGTGGTCGTCGCCCAGCGATTGCCCTGCCCGTCATGGGCGTAGGTCTCGGCCACGCCATTGGCGGCCACGCCGACGAGCCTGTTCAGTGCGTCGTACGTGAAGGTGCGGCTGCCGTCGCTCACCAGCGAGCCGTTGGCGTCGTAGACGTATCCGGAGTCGCTGATCTGATTGGCGTCGTCGTAGGTGTGTGTCGTCGTACCGCCGGGTGTCGTGGTTGTGAGGATGTTCCCGACGGCGTCATACGTGTATGAGTAGTTTTGACCGTCCGCGTAGGAAGCCGTGGTGAGCCGGTTGAGAGCGTCGTAGGTGTAGGTCGAGGTCCCCTGGTCGTCCGTCGAGGTCGCCAGATTGCCCGAAAGGTCGTACGTGTAGCCAAGCGTCAGAAGCGGATTCTCGCCGGCGGTGTAGCCCAGACTCGCGACGCGACTGAGGGCGTCGTAGCCGATGGACTTGGCCACCGTCGGACCGGCCACCTGGGTCAGGCGATTGTCCGCGTCGTAGGTGAAGCTCGTTGTCCGGCCGGCCCAATCCTGGAGCGTCTGGAGCCGACCGGCGGTGTCATAGCCGTACTGGACGGTCCCGGCCTCGCCCGGGTAGACGACGGACGTGGTGCGGCCGGCCAGATCGTAGGTATACGAAGTCGTCCGGCCGTTGCGGGTCGTGCTTGTGAGGCGACCGGCGTTGTCGTAGTCGTACGCTGTCTGACCGTTGGCGTCATTCATGCTCTGGACGAGCCCGGTCTTGTCGTAGCTGAACGATATGGGCGAGCCGGAGGCGGGAGCGACCGTCAGCACCCGGCCCAGATCGTCGTAGGTGAACGAGGTTGCCTGCAGCTTGGCGTCGGTGGTCGACTCAATCCGGCCGTTGAGGTCATACGAGGTCTCGAATCGGCGGCCGAGCTCGTCGATCACAGCCGTCTGCCGGCCAATGGAGTCGTACTCGTACCCGCGGCTCTTGCCTCGGGCATTCTCCGCGTTGACCAGGTTGCCGGCCGCGTCGTACGTGTAGTTCGTGTGGCCCGACGCGGCGTCGATTACCACGGTCAGCAGGCCGTCGGCGTCGTACTCGTAGTGGGTGGTCTTGCCGGCCGGGTCTTCGATAGAGGCGACTCGACCGGCCGCGTCGTAGGTGACCTGGGACTGCTGGCCAAGGGCATTCGTCGTGCCCGTCACCCGCCCAAGCCAGTCGTAGCCGTAGGTCGTGGTGTTGCCAAGGGCATCGCCGCTGGACTGAAGCAGCCCGTCAAGGCCATAGGTGTTGGTTGAGGCGTTGCCGGCCGAATCGATCGCCTTAACCAGGTGATCGTCCAGGTCGTACTCGTAGTGGGTCGTTCGACTGGTTGGGTCGGTGGTCGAGGTGACTCGACCAACGGCGTCGTACGCAGTTCTCCACTGTCCGCCGGCGGGGTCCGTCATCCTGACCTGCCGGCCGATGGCGTCGTAGGCGAACGTCGTGGTCCGGTTTTCGCCGTCACGGACGAATGCCAGATTCCCGGCCACGTCGTACCCGAACGTGGTCGTGGTGGTCGTCGTGGCGTTGATCTGCTGGGTTGTGGACGTGATCCGCCCAAGGTCGTCGTACTGGTTGGTCGTTACGAAGCCCATGGGGCTGGTCGCGGTCTTGACGTTCCCGAGGGCATCGTAGGTATACGTCACGGTGCGACCTAGCTGGTTCGTGACGGTCAGAATTCGCCCCAGGTCGTCGTATGTGAACGTCGCCCTGTGCGCGGCCGGATCCGCTCCGGTGACATTGCCGAGAGGATCGACGATCTCGGTGACGAAGCCGCGGTCGTCGGTCACGTACGTGGTCTTGTTGCCGTCCGGATCGGTGATCGAGGTGATGTAGCCCCGGCTGTCGTATGTAGTGGCCGAGGCCAGATCGCCGGGCATGGTGCTCGTTGCCAGTTGCCCGTTGGCCGTGTACGCGTACTGGCCGAGGGTCATGGAGTCGGAGCCCTTGGATGTCGTCGCCGACACGACGTTGCCCGCGCCGTCGTAGGCGATGGCCATGGATCGTCCAGAGCTGTTGATCTGCGTGAGGCGACGGTTCGAATCGAACGTGTAAGCGGTTGAGCGTCCGCGTGGGTCCTTCTCGGACAGCAGGCGCCCGTCCTTGCTGAATGTCAGTTTGCTGGTTCGGCCGATCGCGTCCGTGGCCGACGTCGGCATGCCGTTCTTGTCGTAGGTCCAGGATTTGTGGCCGCCCAGGGCGTCGAACTCGTCGAGCAGATTGCCGCTGAGGTCGAAGCAGTCCACGGTCTGGGCCCCGTCGGGACCGGTTACGACCGTGGCCAGACCCAGGGAGCCGTTGCTTGTCGTGCCTGGCCAGGAGTAGGAGAAGCTCGTGACATGGCCGAGCGGATCGGTCTGAGTGGCGATCCGGCCCTGCTCGTCGTACTTGTTCGTCAGCAGGAGCTCGCCGCCGCCGTCATGAACGGCCGTGATCCGGTCGAGGCTGTCGTGCGTGTAGGCCGTGACCGCGCCGTCGAGAGCGCGGACGTTGGCGAGGACGCGGTGGCCGGAAGGTCCGGTCGCATACGTGTACTGGGCATAGCGGCCGTCGTCCAGGGTGGCCCGGGTGATCGTGCCGTTGCTGGACGTCAGGTGGAGGGTCCGTCCTGCGGGGTCTGTAACCACATCGGGCAAGCCGTTGGACCCGTAGTGGATGGTCTGCTCCAGGCCGGATTTGTCGGTGACCTTGGTCAGTCGACCTGTGGAGTTGAACGAGTAAGTGCGCCCGCTGGAATCGTTGTACAAGGTGGTGCTGCCGGCGACGGTCAGCGTGCCGCGGACGCCGGCCCCCGGCACGAAGGCTCCGGCCTGGCTCGTGAATCTCAGCCTCTGGCCGGTGCCGTCCTGGACGATCTCCTCTGTTCCATCACCACTGGCGAATTTGGAGATGCGCCATTCCAGAGTCGATGTCCAGCCGGGCCCGAATAGCCCGGCGTCTATCTTGCCCAGGCCGACCTCCTGGCCGACTGCGCTCTGGTACGTTCGCTCCAGGGTCAATGAGGGATTGAGCCCGCCAAGGGCGATGTCCAGTTCGTCCTGACGCCAGGAGCCGAGGAGGGAATCGACGGGGTCTGCCTTGAGGACCTCATTGACCGTGTCCGGGAGTCTCTCGATGATTCCCGGGATTCGCTCGACCGGCCCCACCACCAGGTTGAAGAGGAAATCGAAGGGGCTGCCCAAGCCACTGGGCAGGCTGCAGTCCACGGGGTTGGGGAAGAACCAGGGCAAGTGGGACGTCATCAATTTGACCTGGACGCCCGTGTGCCCTGTCGCATCCATGTACGTGAACCCGAGACTGGTGAATGGGGCGTTCACGACGTAGCAGGCATAGCCTGTGTGTGGGTCCGGATACTCGACGGTAAAGGACGACGCCCCGGCCGGCACCACGACCGAGGGCGTCGTGCTCGGATAGTTCCAGTTACCGGGCCCGAAGTCGAAACGGAACTGGGTCAGCAGCAGGGGTCTGTCCGTCTCGATGGTGACGCCCGTGCCAGCCACAGACCAGTCCGCGATTGGCTCGCCGGGATTGGCTTCTACCGGCCGGAATGTCGCCTGTACAGCCTCCGAGAAGTCGCTGAAGTGCGCCACGCCGGTCGCCGCGCCGATGTCCAGGAAGTAGACGCCGTCCTCGGTCTCCAGCCAGAACTGGTGGAAGCCTGGGTGGATCGCGTAGCCGGCGAGATAGAAGCCCTCGGCAGTCGTGGCGCCGGGGACCGTCATCTCGACAATTCCTGGATCGTTCATTGGGCCGTCGCCCGCCACGGCGCCGGCTACGATCATTGGCCCGAACAGGTCAGTAACCGCCAGTAGTCTCCAGGACACGGATGACTTGACGTAGATGTCCATGGAGCCGCAGCCGGTCCATTGAACCCAGGTGAAGATGTCGATGCCGGCAGGTCGCCCCGACTTGACCGTGCCGCCGGGGGGGGCGACGACATCCACCGCGACAGTCCTGGTCACACCCCGAGCCGACGTCATCGTGATCGTCTGCCGGCCGAGCGTCTTCAACGCCACCACATACTCGTCCGGACCGCAGTCGCAGCCCTTGAAGCTGTAACTCGCGCTGCCGCCAGAGGTCATCCACCGGACTAGCGGGTCCGAGCTTGTCAACGTAAGGGTGGCGGCGAAGGCGGGGACCGCCGCACCGCTCTCGGTCCGAGGGCTCAGATCCACGTTGAACGGCACGCCAGCGTAGACGGTGGCCGGCGCGCTGGCCTCGAAGACCGCCCGAACCACAGTGATCTGACCGCTGTGGGCAGTGTGGCCGAGCTCATCCGTGACCGTGACGGTGTAGGTGCCCGGCGTGCCGAAGAGAAGCTTGAAGGCATGGCCTGTCGTTCCGGTGCCGGGACCGCTGTAGGTGGAGCCGGCCGGCCAGATGGCCGTGCTGTCGGTCGTCGTGGCAGTCAATTCGTCATGGCCGAAATTCACGACCGGCTGGCCGTCCATGTCGACCGCGAGCACGGTGACTGTCGTCGTCGATTCTGTGTAGGTGATCGCGGGCACGACGAGCCTGAGCTCGCCCTCGGCCACGGTCTGAGTGAGGGTCACCGTGCGGCTGGCGTCGTCCGCGTCGGTAACCGTGACTGTGTGGGTGCCGGGATCGCCGAACCTGACCGCGAAGCTGGCCTGCCCGCCGGAGCCTTCGCTGATCTGAGTCGCACCAGTAACTACGCACCGAGGCGCGCTGCACGTGACTGTCAGAAGACCGCGATAGCCGGTTACCTGGCCGCCGGCGGCGTTCCTTACCGAGACGAGAAGCTCGCTGTCCGCCGTCACCCAACCGGTATCCGGCAAAGTGGCGTGGAGGTAGACCTGGGCCACGGACACAGAAGCGGCTCCGGTCCGGGTCGGCATACGTGTGTCGGTCGCCACCACTGATTGATCGCCTGCCACCGACAGCCTGACCCGGAAGGGGTGGCTGCCGGCGTCGGCCGCGACGAAGCTATACGTAGACGAGATGGCCCTGTCCATGAAGTCGTCCACGACCTGGAAACCGCCGCCCGACGAGGTCAGCTCAACGCTGCCCGCGAAGGCGGTAACCGGCGCGCCGGACTCATCGAGCGCGCTGACCGTGGCGGTGATCGGGACGCCGGCATCGGTGGAGGCAATCGAGAGAGTGACCACGAGGTGGGTCTCTAGAACCGTCACGGGTGCGTCGACCGACAGCTGTGCCGCCGGGTCGGCAACGGTGACGATCGCCGGGCCCGCGGTCTCCCAAATGATGTCCAGGTGGTGGCTGCCGGCATCAGTCCCCGGGACGAATTTGTAGCTCGGGATGCCGATGACCGCAGCCGCATCGCTGCCGTTCAGCGAAATGGCGTTGGCGTAACCGACGACCGGAGATCCGAGTTCGTCCAGGATCGTGACCGTCACACCCGACAACGCTCCGGCCTGGACAGACGTCGCGTCCGGGGTGACCAGGAAGTGCACGGGCGCGATCGCGATGGAGCCGGATGTGCCGGAGAGTGCACCGCCGGAGGCGGTCGCTGTCTGCGCCCCGGGAGTGTTGAAGGTCACGTAGAAGACATGTCGCCCTGCGTCGGCGCCGGTGAAGACGTAGGCTGCCGGCAGGCCAGCATGCCCGTCCGAGGCCGTCAGAGATACCGATCCGGTGAAGCTTGGGTCAGGTGAGCCGTCGGTGCCGAAGACCTGGACCTCTACCGCCACAGGCACGCCCACGGAGGAGGAGGCGGGCATGCCCACGACCATGCCTCCCACAGCGCGGTTGGAGATCCGTCCGCTGCGAGCCAGGTTGCTGGAGTCGATGGCCTCGATCCAGGCCGGCACGTCCGTGGCGAAGGTCACCGTGGCGGTCATCACACCGGCGTTCGCCGGCAGGAAGAGGAGGTCGGATGGTGTGGCGCTGAAGCCCGGTTCGCTGGACCTGAGCATGACCTGATCGGCGAAGTTGGTGACAATCTGGCCCGTGCCATCAACAGCCGTAACGGTGAGAGTGGCAGGCTGATTGGCGGCAGGCGAAGGCGGATCGAGGGCCAGGCGCAGATACGTCTCGGACACGCCCACGCTGCCTGAGGTGGCGCTCTGGGCGGTTCGCTGGGGGTTCGTGACGGTCAACGTCCGGCTGCCGGCCGTCTCGAAGCGGCAGGCCATGACGTGGCTGCCTGCGTCGGCCGAGGTGAAGGTGAAGCCGTGGCAGTCGGCGCCCGCGAGCAGGGGGTCGTTGCTTGCGACGGTCAGGGTTTCGCGATATCCGGACACCAGTTGCCCGCCGCTGGTGCGAGCCGCGACCGTGATGTTGACCTCACCCCCGGCGTTGGCCGTCGCGGGCGCGCCTATGGAAAGAATTGTGTCGGCTACGGTGATGGCGCTGCTGGTAGTAGTGCGGCTCGAGTTCGAGGCATCTCTGACCGTGATGGTCCGGCTGCCCGGCGCCCGAAGGACGACCGAGAAGGTATGTGTGCCGTTGTCCGCCGGCACGAAGTTGTACCCCTCGATGGCACTCAGATCGGCCTGAGCGTCGGTGGACGTCGCCCTGAGCGCGTCATGGAAGGCGGTCACAAGGTTGCCGGAACTGTCCCTGGCCGAGACCACGACCGTGGTCGGCACGCCGGACTGCGCGTTGGCAGGGATCGCGATCTCGAGATGCGTGCTGGAGACAGCGACGGTGGCGGTCACGGTCTGGCCGTTCCACACGGCGTTGATGGTCCTGTTGCCGCTGCTGGCGAACACCGCACCCAGCTGGCGCATGCCGAAGTCGCCCGGCGTGAAGGTGTAGTTGCCGTTGACGTCCGCGCCGGAGACGTGGAAGCCCGGGTCCGAGCTGGTGAAGTGGACCGTGTCGCCGAAAGTGGTGGCGAGCGAGCCATCGCCGCGGAGCGCGCGGATGGTGAATCCGAGAGTGTCGCCCGTATTGGTGGTGGTGTAGTCGGTGGCGATGGCCAGATGCACCGGCGACACCGTGGCGCTGGCAACCGCGTTGCGACTCGTGGCAGCCGTCTCTCTCGCGGTGAGGGTCTGCGTGCCAGAACTGCGGAGGAAGAGCGTGAAGTCGTGCTGGCCGCCATCCGCAGTCGTGAAGGTGTAGTAGTCACGACCCAGATCGAGCGGGCTGATGGAGAAGTGGGAATCGCTCGAGGTGAAGCGGACGCCGCCAGTGTATGGCACGAGATTGCCCAAGCCGTCGACCGCCCTGACGGTCGCGGTCACAGGCGCGCCCGCGTCGGTGCTTGCCGGCATCAAGAGCTGGAGGTAGATCTGGCCCACCGTGGCAGACAGCGTCGCCGTCCGTGTCGGAAGGGCGTTGTCCGTGGCGACCAGTGTTTGCGAACCGGCAGTGGCAAAACGGATCGTGAAGGTCTTCTGGCCGTTGTCGCCGCTCGTGAACGTGTAGTAGTTGCGCCCCAGATCGAGTGGGCTGATGCTGAAGGCCGGGTCGCTCGAGGTGAACTTAACCTGACCGGCGAAGGCGATTGGATTGCCGGATTCGTCGACGATACTGAGATTGGCCTGCAATGCCTGGCCGACGGCGGGGCTCGACGTCGACGGGGTCCAGACGAAGGACACGATATGGACCGCCGCCGTGAAGGCGGCCGTTCGAGTCGAGACCGAGGTGTCGGTCGCCGTGGCCGTCTGACTGCCCGCGGTGTTGAACTTGACGGTGAAGGTCTTCTGGCCCCCATCGGCGGTCTTGAAGGTGTAGTAGTTGCGGCCCAGATCGAGCGGGCTGATGTTGAAGGCCGGGTCGCTCGACGGGAAGGTGACGGCGTTGGTGTAGTTGGTCACCAGGTTCCCGGAGTCGTCGACCGCCTTGAGAGTGATCGAGTTGGCAGCCCCGGCCATGACCGAAGTCGGCGCGTCGACCCAGACCAGGTGCGTATCGCCGACGGTTGGGCTAAGGGGAGCCGTTCGAGTCGAGACCGAGGTGTCGGTCGCCGTGGCCGTCTGACTGCCCGCGGTGTTGAACTTGACGGTGAAGGTCTTCTGGCCCCCATCGGCGGTCTTGAAGGTGTAGTAGTTGCGGCCCAGATCGAGCGGGCTGATGTTGAAGGCCGGGTCGCTCGACGGGAAGGTGACGGCGTTGGTGTAGTTGGTCACCAGGTTCCCGGAGTCGTCGACCGCCTTGAGAGTGATCGAGTTGGCAGCCCCGGCCATGACCGAAGTCGGCGCGTCGACCCAGACCAGGTGCGTATCGCCGACGGTTGGGCTAAGGGGAGCCGTTCGAGTCGAGACCGAGGTGTCGGTCGCCGTGGCCGTCTGACTGCCCGCGGTGTTGAACTTGACGGTGAAGGTCTTCTGGCCCCCATCGGCGGTCTTGAAGGTGTAGTAGTTGCGGCCCAGATCGAGCGGGCTGATGTTGAAGGCCGGGTCGCTCGACGGGAAGGTGACGGCGTTGGTGTAGTTGGTCACCAGGTTCCCGGAGTCGTCGACCGCCTTGAGAGTGATCGAGTTGGCAGCCCCGGCCATGACCGAAGTCGGCGCGTCGACCCAGACCAGGTGCGTATCGCCGACGGTTGGGCTAAGGGGAGCCGTTCGAGTCGAGACCGAGGTGTCGGTCGCCGTGGCCGTCTGACTGCCCGCGGTGTTGAACTTGACGGTGAAGGTCTTCTGGCCCCCATCGGCGGTCTTGAAGGTGTAGTAGTTGCGGCCCAGATCGAGCGGGCTGATGTTGAAGGCCGGGTCGCTCGACGGGAAGGTGACGGCGTTGGTGTAGTTGGTCACCAGGTTCCCGGAGTCGTCGACCGCCTTGAGAGTGATCGAGTTGGCAGCCCCGGCCATGACCGAAGTCGGCGCGTCGACCCAGACCAGGTGCGTATCGCCGACGGTTGGGCTAAGGGGAGCCGTTCGAGTCGAGACCGAGGTGTCGGTCGCCGTGGCCGTCTGACTGCCCGCGGTGTTGAACTTGACGGTGAAGGTCTTCTGGCCCCCATCGGCGGTCTTGAAGGTGTAGTAGTTGCGGCCCAGATCGAGCGGGCTGATGTTGAAGGCCGGGTCGCTCGACGGGAAGGTGACGGCGTTGGTGTAGTTGGTCACCAGGTTCCCGGAGTCGTCGACCGCCTTGAGAGTGATCGAGTTGGCAGCCCCGGCCATGACCGAAGTCGGCGCGTCGACCCAGACCAGGTTGATGCCTGCCGCCGCCACCTGGGCGATGGGCGCCCCGGGGAGGACTGGCAGCGAAGTAATGGTCAGAAGCCCAATCAGGGCACACGCCGCCGCTCGGTAATGCATCTTCATGGAGGTCCCCACCACACTCGAGCCTGCCAACAGCCCCCGCTGCCAGTCTGGCTTGGCACATAGTATGCAAGCACTGGGCCGTCGTGCGGCCAATTCTGCACGTACGGGTCCGGCGAAGGCGATTTCCCGCCGATTAGCGCGCTGGCTCTGCCGGCCGGTGCGAGCGGACGTGCGGTCGGGCGTTTACTTCCGGGCGGCGGCGCTGTTGAGCTGCTCCTCGAGGCGCGTCCCGGTCGTGACCGCGCCGAGCGACGCGGACGAGACCTGGGCCGCGTACTTGGCCATGACGCCGGTCTTGTAGCGCGGCGGGAGCGGCTTCCAGCGGGCGCGCCGGGCCTCGAGTTCGGCCGCCGGGACGTTGAGGTCCAGGGCGTGGCGATCGACGTCGATCACGATTTCGTCGCCCTCGGCGACCAGGGCGATGGGCCCGCCCAGCGCCCCCTCCGGCGCCACGTGGCCGATCATCAACCCGTGGGTGCCGCCGGAGAACCGCCCGTCGGTGAGGAGTGCGACCGATTCGCCCAGACCCTCGCCGACGAGAGCCGCCGTCACGGACAGCATCTCCTGCATGCCCGGGCCGCCGACCGGCCCCTCGTTTCGAATCACGACGACGTCACCCGGCTTGATCAGGTTCTTGCGAACCGCGTCGTAGCAGGTGTTCTCGTCTTCGTACACACGGGCCGGCCCGACGTGGTGCCGCCGCTCGTGCCCGGCCAGCTTGATGACGCAGCCGTCCGGGGCGAGCGTGCCGTGCAGGATCGTCAGGCCGCCACTGGGCTTGAGCGGGGTCTCGATCGGGACGACGGTCTTCTGACCTGCGGTCTCCTGGACCTTCGCCGCGGCCGTGGCGATCGTGCCGCCGTCGACGTTGGGGGTCGAGCCGTCGAGCAGACCCTTCTTGAGCAACTCGCGGGTAACCAGGGAGAGGCCGCCGGCCTCGAACAGGTCTGCCGCCGCGTAACGGCCGCCGGGAACCATGTCGGCGACGATCGGCGTCCGGTCGGCGATCCGGCCGAACTCGTCGATGTCGAGCGAGATGCCGTACTCGTGGGCGATCGCCAGGATGTGCAGTACCGCGTTGGTAGAGCCGCCCGTTCCGGCCACGCAGGCGATGGCGTTCTCGATCGAGCGGCGGGTGACGAAGTCCTTGGGCCGGGCGTCGCGCCGGATCAGGTCCATGACGACCTCGCCGCAGCGTTCGGCCGCGCCGTTCTTGTCGGGATGCTCGGCCGGGATGCCGTTCAGGCCGGCGGGGGACAGACCCAGGATCTCGAGGGTCATGGACATGGTGTTGGCGGTGTACTGGCCGCCGCACGCCCCGGCGCCCGGGCAGCTAACGGATTCGATCTCGTACAGCTCTTCGGCCGTCATCTTGTCCGCCCGATAGGCGCCGATGGCCTCGAAGATGGTCACGATCGTGGCGTCGCGCTTGCCCTTGTACACGCCCGGATAGATCGTGCCGTTATAGAGGATCACGCCCGGGCGGTCGAGCCGGCCGAGGGCCATGATCGCGCCGGGGATCGTCTTGTCGCAGCCGACCAGGCAGACCAGGCCGTCGAGCATGTGGCCGCGGGTGCACAGCTCGATCGAGTCGGCGATGACCTCGCGGCTGATGAGCGAAGCTCGCATGCCGTCGGTGCCCATGGAGGTGCCGTCGCTGACCGCGATCGTGCTGAATTCCATCGGCGTCCCGCCCGCAGCCCGAACGCCTGCCTTGACGTGCTCGGCCAGGCGGCGCTGGTTGAAGTTGCAGGGCATCGTCTCGGTCCAGGTCGTGACGACGCCGATGAGCGGCCGGGCGATGTCCTGGTCGGTGAAGCCGATGGCCTTGAGCATGCCGCGCGCGGCGGCGCGGTCCGGGCCGTCGGTCAGGCGGGCGCTGTGGCGCTTGTCCGGATTGCTCGGCAGATCGTAAGGCAGGGGATTGGGGATCTCGGGCATGGTCGTGTCTCCGCGCGACTGGGACGCATTTCGCCGGATCGGCTCGCCCACAAGTCTAGGGTGTGGTGCGGTCGAGGGGCGAGCCGCAGGCGGCGGCGTCGCGCGGAGAGGGGCAGGCGTGGGCGGGGCGTGGGGCGCGGGGCGTGGGCGCGGGGCGCCGGCGTGGGGCGCGGGCGGGCGCGTGGGCGGGCCTGGGCTCGGGGCGTGGGGCGCGGGCCTGGACCTGGGCTCGGGGCGTGGGGCGCGTGGGTGGGCCTGGGCGTGGGCGTGGGCGCGGGCGCGAGCGGGGGCGTGGGTGGGCCTGGAAGTGGGCGCGGGCGGGCGCGTGGGCGGGCCTGGGCGTGGGGCGTGGGGCGTGGGCGGGCGGGCCTGGGCGTGGGGCGCGTGGGTGGGCCTGGGCGTGGGCGTGGGCGCGGGCGCGAGCGGGGGCGTGGGTGGGCCTGGGCGTGGGCGCGGGGCGCGGGGGTTGCGAGGTTGGCCTGGCCCGGACCTACTCGCGGTCGAGCGGACCCTGTGCCGGCCGCGCCTGAGCGCGGGCGCCCCATCTGACCACCGGTCGGTCGTCCTCGCTGCCGGGCTCGGCCCGCCGCAGCCGCCGGGCGATCACGCGCCCGGGGAGGGCGTGGCTGCGCATCGTTTCGATCAGCAGCCGTCGACGGTCCTGGCTGCTTCGATCCGGATCCCTCATGTCGATACTCCTAGCCCCACGGTTGAGCTGACGTCACCAGACGGCCGCACCGTAGGTGTCGGTGACGCTTCTCACATTCGGAATACGCGCCGGGGCGTCGTTTCGATCACATGAGCGCGCGCGAACGTCGCGGCGGGGGGGCGGGTCGTTGCGCAACATTCGCCCGGAGGCTACTAAGCTCGCTGGCGCCTCGGGTTCTTGCGCAACATTCGCCGCAGGGCTACTAACCCCGCTGACGCCCCACGTTCTTGCGCAACACCCGCCCGGGGGGTGCCCGGGGAGATACGCACGCCCTGACGCGCCAACCCGGTTGGACATCGCGCGTACACAGTCCACACCCACGCTCGAATTGGGCGCCAGCTTGGGCCGGCGACGCCGACAACCCTCGAATCCGGCGGGTCGAACCCGCTCCGAACCACCCCCAGTGCTGTTGTGGAATTCGTCGCGGCCCCGCCTGGGCCCCGCGCCGCCGCCTGGGCCCCGCGCCGCCGCCTGCCCCGCGCCGCCGCCTGGGCCCCGCGCCGCCGCCTGGGCCCCGCGCCGCCGCCTGGGCCCCGCGCCGCCGCCTGGGCCCCGCGCCGCCGCCTGGGCCCCGCGCCGCCGCTACTTGGGTCCGAGTATCCAACCGAGAATCGTCCGCAGCTCGACATGCGCGGGCCCGGTCAGGACGGCCACGTCCAGCGTCCGGCGGGCCCCCGACCGATCCGTGGCGGTCAGCACGACCCACCAGTCCGCCGGGGGATTGGGAAGCGAGCTCACGGTGAGGGCACCTCCCGGGGAGACGGCGAACGACGGAAGGGCGGCCCGATCGTCGGGCAATATCTCGAGGCCTTGTCTGGCTGCGGGCCGGAGTTCGATTCGGGCGTCGGTCCAGTTCTCCTGGTCCAGATCGACGACCCCGATCACCCCTTCGCCGGAGATCTGGATTCGGGCGGCCGAAGTCGCGCTTGGAGTCGGATCGGCCGTCGGTGAAGCCGGCTGCCAGTACCAGACCCGGATTCCGGGCAGGAAGAGAAACGCCCCCAGGAGCAGGGCCGCCTGGGCCATGCCCGCGCGCGACAACAGGTCGTCGCCCGGTCGCTGATAGCGCAAGGTTCCGAGCCCGAAAGCCACGGGGATGCCCAGGAGCGCGATCCCGGCGGTCGGGTCGAGAGGCTCCGGCACCAGCAGCGCGACCGCCAGCAGAAGGACTCCGCCGGCAAGAGCCCAGAGGAGACGCACGGCGCCGATCGATCGGTGGGAGCGCTCGGCTACCACCGGCAGGCTGCGCCGCGCGCCGCAGAAGGCCGCGACCGAAAGCGCCGCGGCCGCTTGCTGGGAATACCACTCTGCCGTCTCGGGCATATAGAGGTGGTAACCCGATCCGGCGACCAGAGTGGCCGCGGCCCGGGCGACGACCGGAGCCATCAGGGCCGCCACTGCCCCACCGGCCAGCCCGATCGCCGCGCCCAGCAGGCCCGACACAGCCGCGCTGCCCATGCCGTGGATCAACCGCTCGCGAGTCTGCTGCTCGTGGGCAATGGCCGCGGCCAGCTCCTCCGGCATGCCGAGGCCGCGGATGGCGGCCCCGACGGCCTCCTCCGGGCTGCGACCGAGGTGGATCAGACCTGCCGCCGAATCCTCGAGGTGGTCGCGGATTTCATCGCGCGCGTCCGCTCGGCTCGGTTCGCTCAACGGCAGTGAGGCGGCGAAGCGATCCACGAACTCGGGGATGGTGGCCGGTGAGGCGAGCCGGCGACGGCTCTCGACGGGTTCGTCGCCGGCGATGGGGTCGTGTGACAGCGGCCGCGAGAGAACGGGCCAGCCTTGCCGCTCGGCCAGCACGGCCGCTCTGGATGCTACGCGGTACAGGCGCCGGGTCTTCTCGCCCTCGTCCCACTCGCCTTGAATGAGGCGCTGGGCCTCCATTCGATGCAGGGTGGGGTAGAGGTTGGCCTCGTTGAGCTCGGTCCCGTCGCCGCCGTGAGTCGCGCCGAGCCAGCGCCAGATCTCGTACCCGGACCTGGACTGCTCCCGCACCGCGCCGACGATGGCGCGGACAATCCGATTGTCCAGCGGCGTTCCTCCGCTAGGACCGGGCGGTGGCCGCCCCCGGCCGGTCGGGGCCAGCTTACGGCATCGAATCGCAGAGTCCGTCCGGCGCCCGTGGCCCGGCCCGAAAGGAAAGGCCCGCCCGAGGGGCCCGCGGCGGTCAGCCGGCGGGGCGGCCCCGAATCGAAAGGCCCGTCGGCGGGTCGGCGGCGATCAGCCCGCGGCGATCAGCCCCCGGCGATCAGCCCCCGGCGGTCAGCCCCCGGCGGTCACCCCGCGGCGGTCACCCCGCCGGCGGGTCCGCTCGATCAGCCCCGCGGCGGTCAGCCCGCGGCGGTCAGCCCGCGGCGGTCAGCCACTGCCACAGGTTGGACGTGATCTCGAAGCTGGCCTGGCTGCCGTCGTCCAGGCGGTAGCGCCGGCCGTCGGGGGCGATCCCGGTCACCACGATCCACCACGCGTCCGCCCGGCGCAGGCTCAGCGCAGGTTGGACATCGGTCTCCTGATCGGTCCCGTCGGGAGCGAGAGTCCACGTCGGCGCCATCGAAATGGAGATGGAAGGCCCGCCGGAACCGGGGGCGATGCCCCATGGGTTGCCGTCGCGATCCGTTACTGCCGGCCAGAATTCGAGGCGCAGATCCGACCAGCCGGCGAGCGCCTGCACCTGGTCGGGCGAAGCCCAGTACTGGCAGTCGAGCGGCTGCTGCGAATATCCGCCCTGGCAGCCGCCGGCGAGGCCGGCCCAGAAGGACGTTCCGGGTTGAGCGCTGGCGCTGGGGAACAAGGCTGCGGGCGCCGCCGGCGCGGCGAGTTCGATCCCGATCGCGGATCCATCGGCCGGCATGTCCACGTGGGAGCCGTCCAGCGGCACGAGCACCAGCCCGACGACGATGCCGACGGCGACCGTGCCGGCGATTGCCTTCTTGAACCGGAGCTGCACGGGCGCCTCGATCCACCGAACACAGCCGAGCACGAACGCGATCGGCACCGAGGGCAGGAGTACGGCCGCCACCAACCCGCTGGAGCCGGAGGGGATCAACGGCTGGAAGACCATGGCCAGAACGATGAACGGCGTCCATAAGACGGCCCAGAGCGGGCCGATTTGGGCCGGCAGGCGCCGGCTCAGGCCGGCAAAGGTCAGAACAGTACGCCGCCCGACATAGAAGGCGACGATGGCCAGCATGAGTATCCACATCAGCGGGTTGAGGCCACCGGAGATTGCGTGGCCACCGAACCCGAGCAGGGCCAGGGCGCCATACCCCGCCAGAAGGCCGACCAGGTCGAACCCGATCGAAAGCACCGACCCCAGGACGGCCGCCCCCGGCGCGGCCAGGATCGCGCCACCTGCGCCGGCCAACAGCCGCCGCCGCGTTTGATGGGCCAGGCGCAGCTGGCCGGCCAGCTCGACGGGGGAACCGAGTGCGGCGAGGGCCGCCCGAGCCGCGGCCGCGCTGTCCAGGCCCTCAGCCTCCAGGCCGGCCATCGAATCGCGAATGTGATCGCCCACTTCGAGGGTGATGTCGTCCTCGAGACCCAGCGGGAGGCGCAATCCAGTCCGGAGCCGGCCCAGGAACGACGTCACTTCGGGCGGTTCGGCCGCGCCGTCGAGCGCCGGCCCGTCCGCGGCTTCATCCCGCTGCCCATCCAGCGTTCTGTTCGCCCGACCGGAGATGATCCAGGACAGGGCGGGCAGGCCGGCGTAGATTGCCAGCAGCAGGACGAGGGCGAAGAAGGGGCCGGTATCGAAGCCGAAGACGGTGAATGCGGCAGTGGCCACCTCACGCCTCCGACATGGAGCGGGTGACCGCGGCCGCGAACGACGACCACTCGCGCTCATGCTCGGCCAGGAGCGAGCCGCCCTTGGGGGTGATGCGGTAATAGCGCCGGCGCGGGCCTTTGTCGCTCTCGCGCCACGTGGCGACGAGCGCGCCGTCCGCTTCGAGAGCGTGGAGCGCCGGGTAAAGCGAGCCCTCGCTGGGGGCGAAGGCGCCGCCACTCCGGTCCCGGATGCGCTGGGCGATCTCGTAGCCGTACAACTCGCCCTCGCGCAGGACGCTCAGCACGAGGAGAGGAGTTGTCCCCTTCAACAGCTGGCCTCTGATCCGGCCCTCCGGCACGTCCCACCTCACGACTACATCGGAAACCGATGTAGATGCTAGCAAGAGGCTGCAGGGGAGTCAACGGTTGCCTGAGGACCCGCCGGGTCATCAGGGAATTGCGCGAGATGCCGACGATGGCATCCGGCGGCCCTCGGTTCCCTTATAGTGCCCACATGGACGCCCAGGGGGTTCGCGCCCATCCAGCTCTCGGCGATGGCCCGGCTCGAGCCCGTGCCGCTCTGACCCGGGCTTTCGACCAGCAGAGCCGCTTCGACCGCTGGCTGACCGCGACGCTGGCTGTTCTGCTCGCGATCGGGTGCGTAGCCGGGCTGCCCGAACTGCTCCGCGTCTTCCCCGCGAGCGTGGACCTCGAGTCGGCCCTGCGCGCCGCCTCTCAGTGGGCCGGTGGCACGCCGGTATATCCACCGTCCGCGATGCAGGTGCTTCCCGGCCCCGATCAGCCGTTCCTGTATCCGCCCTACCTGTTGCCGCCGCTCGTGCCGATCGCGGCGATGCCACACGACTGGGTGGCGGCTGCCTGGCTGACGCTGAACGTTTGCTGCGCGGTCTGGGCGCTGCGCCGGCTCGCGGTTCCCTGGCTGGCGGTCCCGTTCTTCCTGGGCTGGCTGCCCTTCGCCGAGGCGCTCATCGCCGGAAACGTCCAGATACTGTCCTTCGCGGCTTTCGTGGCGCTGCTATACGCCAGGCCGGACGGGGTCATGCGCCCGCGCGATCTGGCGCCCAACGGTCGGGGCGCCGGCGGGAGGAGCTCGGGCGGCCGGTCGCCGTGGCTGGCTGTCGGCTCAGCCGCTCGTGGGCCGGGCTGGCTTCGGGACACGCGCAACGGCGTCATGGCCTGTCTCGTCGGTGCCTTCAAGGTCGCGCAGGCGCTGCCGGTCCTGTTCCTGGCGCGACGGCGCTTGCGGTCCGCCGTAATCGGCGTCTCCATCTTCGGTGTCATCGCGCTTGCGACGTTGCCGCTGACCGGCATCTCGATCTGGGGCGATTGGATCGCTCAGTTGCAGAGAGCCTCGAGCCCGGCCTGGCGACCCGGCGGCATGGTCGTCGGTGGCCGCCTGCTAGGCATCCCGGACATCATCCCGGAGGTGCTGGGCGTGGTCCTGGCCCTGGCGATCCGCGGCAGACATGCCGCCGCGTGGCTGGGCATCGTCATGATCGTCTCGACTCCGAGCGCGCATGGCTACACGTTCCTGTTCCTGATCCCGGCCCTGCTCACCCTTCGACGGGATGTGGCCTTCCCCATCGCGGCCGCGTTCCTGGCGGTGTATCGCGGCTACGCCTGGTGGCTGGCGGTCCTGTTCACGGCCTACTTCCTCGTGGCAAGCACGCGCTGGCCGTGGTTGCTGGCGCAGACTCCGGCGGCAACGAAGGAGCCAGTAGCCCGCCTGGCCTCGCCTGAGCGGCGCTCAGGCCGAACCGGCGGCCGCCGAACCGAGTCAGGCCAGACCGGTGCGGCCGAGCCGGACAACCGCTGGTGGCCGGCTACCTGACCCCGACGCCCTCACGGCTGTCGATGCGCGCCGGGTGCGCGGCTTCCCAGGCTTCGATTGCGGGCAGCCTGGAGAGGACGTAGCCCACCTCGTCCGTGCCGGCCAGGATCATCGATCGAGCGAACGGGTCGATCTCGAAGTCGAAGCTGCTGCCGTCCGGCAGGCTGACCTTCTGGGCTTCGAGGTCCACGGTCCACTCGCCGTCCGGGTCGGCCGCGACGAGCGCGGTCAGGGCCGCGTGGCGCTCCGGAGTGACGACGATCGGCAGGAGGGCGTTCTTGAGGGCGTTGCCCTTGAAGATGTCGGCGAAGCTCGTGCTGAAGATGGCCCGCACGCCCCACGCGCGCAGCGCCCAGGGGGCGTGCTCGCGAGAGGACCCGCTGCCGAAGTTGTCGCCGACGAGCAGGAACTGGCGGCCCTGGTTGTGAGGCTCGTCGATGAAGCTCGGCGGGTTGCGGCGCCGGCCGTCCGGCGTGAACCGCCAGTCGAAGAAGAGGGCGTCCGCGAGGCCGGCCTTGTCGGTGATCTTGAGGAAGCGGGCCGGGCAGATCTGGTCCGTGTCGATGTTGCTGCGCGGGATCGAGATCACGCGGCTTGCGGTTCGCTTGAACGCTTCGGGCATGTCAGTGGGCCTCCCCAGTGGTGGCGGCGACGGCCACCACGGTTCGCGGATCGGTTACGACTCCGGCGATGGCACTGGCAGCGGCGGTCAGCGGCGAGGCGAGGAACGTCCGACCGCCCTTGCCCTGGCGCCCCTCGAAGTTGCGGTTCGAGGTGCTGATGCCGTACTGCCCGGGCTCGAGCTGGTCGCCGTTCATGGCGATGCACATCGAGCAGCCGCTCTCGCGCCACTCGGCGCCGGCCGCGCGGAAGAGGTCGGCCAGACCTTCCGACTCGGCCTGTCTCTTGACCTGCTGCGAACCCGGGACGACCAGGACGCGCAGGCCCTCGGCGACATGCTTGCCGCGCAGGATCGAAGCCGCCGCCCGCAGGTCTTCGATTCGACCGTTGGTGCACGAACCGATGAAGACGACGTCGAGCTTCAAGCCGGCGATCGATTGGCCGGGTTCGAGACCCATGTAGGTCAGCGCTCTCTGGATGTCGGCGCGAGCTTCCGGGCGGAAGTCCTCCGGGGCCGGGATCTGGCCGCTGATCGGCTCGCCCATGCCCGGGTTCGTCCCGTAGGTGACCATCGGCTCGAGCTTTCGGCCGTCGATCTTGATCTCCCGGTCGTACTTCGCGCCCGGGTCGGCCGGCAGCTTGCGCCAGCGAGCGACCGCTTCGTCCCAGGCCTTGCCCTTCGGAGCGTGGGGCCGGCCCTTCAGGTACTCGAACGTCTTCTCGTCCGGGGCGACCAGGCCGGCGCGGGCGCCGCCCTCGATCGACATGTTGCAGAGCGTCATCCGCGCTTCCATCGACATCGCCTCGACCGCCGAGCCGGTGAACTCGAAGACGTGGCCCGTTCCGCCGGCCACGCCGATCTTCGCGATCAGGGCCAGGATGACGTCCTTGGCGCCGACGCCCGGCTGGAGACGGCCGGTCACTTCGACCTTGAACTTCTTCGGCTTGCGCTGGAGGAGCGTCTGAGTGGTCAGGACCATCTCGATCTCGCTCGTCCCGATGCCGAACGCCAGCGCCCCGAAGGCGCCGTGGGTGGCGGTGTGCGAATCGCCGCAGACGATCGTCATGCCAGGCTGGGTCAGGCCCAGCTCGGGGCCGATCACGTGGACGATGCCGCGCGTCGCGCTGCCCTTGCCGTGGAACGGGATGCCGAACTCGCGGCAGTTGGCCTCGATCTGGGCCAGCTGCTTGATGGCCAGCTCGTCCGCGAAGGGGATGGACGGATCCGTGGTGGGGATCGAATGGTCGGCGGTGGCGACCGTCAGATCCGGCCGGCGAACCTTCGCTCCACGGGCGCGCAGGCCGGTGAAAGCCTGGGGGCTGGTGACCTCATGCACGAGGTGAAGGTCGATCGCGAGAATGGCCGGGGCTCCGGGCTCGGACGCCACGACGTGGTCGTCCCAGATCTTCTCTACCAGGGTGCGCGGTTTCTCAGCCATCTTCATGCTCGCGATCGCTTGCCTCGCCTCACAGTGGACGAGGGGGCAATGAGACTATCAGAAAGCCGCAAACGAAGGCCGAGGGGTGGGCCCGGCCGAGTGGTGGGCCCGGCCACGTGCCCGGCCGGAACCGCTCTACCGCGTGCAACGGCAGCCGGAGGCCCGAGATGTGGATTAGGAGCTGGGCTCGGCAACGGGTGAGGCGGTCGGGGCGTCGGTCGAATCCGGGCTTGGGGTTGGCTCCGGAATCGGCGTCCCCGACGGACTTGGGGCCGGCGTCCCCGACGGACTTGGGGCCGGTGTCCCCGACGGACTTGGGGCCGGCGTGGGCGCGAGGCTGGGGCTTGGGCTCGCGGGCGGGGCGGCGGTCAGCCGGACCCTGATCAGGTACCCATGCTGGTCTGTGGTCCAAATCGAGCCGCCCGCCATGCCGACGATGTCGCCCCCGACCCGAACCGGCGCTCCTACCGCCTGGAAGTTCTTGAGATCGAGTTGCTGGAGGACGGTCGTCCCCGGAGTGGGGGATTTCACGAGCCAGGCCTTGCCGTCCATGAAGCGGATGCTCGCAGGCAGGACCGTCGTCTGCATGTCGAAGCCGTTCGTCGTGAGCCGGACCAGATAGTCCCCGTCGCCCACGACCAGCGAGGCCCAGCAAGCACCGTCGGCCTGGCCGACGTCATCGACCTGCCTAAGGTGAAGTGGCCATATAGGCCGGTCCCCGGCAATGCTGTAGGTGGCCGGGTACATGAGATCGAAGTCGCCGAACGTCGAGTACGGGAACCAGGCGAACGCCATCGAGGAGCAAGTCAGCACGCCTGGGAAGATCGGCGTGACGCCTTCCCGGCCCCCCGTGTCGACGTGGATTCCACCCTCGACGTATGCGCCGTTCTTGGGATCGACGGCGTCGATCCAGCCGTCCCCGTTCGACAAGTCGATCGGCGGCGCCACCCACAGCTTCCCGGCGCCGTGCCCGAGAAATAACCAGTTCTTGTGAACCAGGCCGGCTTTGCCCGAGCTCAAGTCCAGCCGCTCCATGCCGCTGTCCCCGCCGCCCACCCATAGCCCGTGGTCCACGACCAGATCCCGGCTGTCGTCCCAGACGCAGCCACCGGCGCAATCCGTCGGACCGGGATTGGGGAGTTTGAAGAGGTAGGTTCGCACGAGCTCATTGGTGGCCATGTCTATGGCCACGACCTCGTCTTGCCCGGAAGTCGCATCTCCGGTCAAGCAGTACACGTACAGCCGGCCCCCTGAGGCGGACACTTCGTCCGCGTAGGGCTCGCAAGAGAAGGTGGCCAGCACCGCAGCGTCGACGGGCGCGACCGCGGGCATGGCAGAGAATTGAGCCAGGCGCGGGGTCGGCGCCGGGAGGGTCGGCGACCCTGATGGCGACGGGTAGGCCCAGGGCGTGTCGGTGGCTGAGCCCGGGACGCTCGGATAAGTGGAGGTCGGCAATTCGGTCGGGGTCGCGGTCGCGGCCTCGGTCGAGGCGGCCGCAGGAGCCCCCGGCCGCGAGGCCGAGATACCCAGGGCGATGCCGGCGCTGCCGAAGAGCAGCGCGACCAGGCCAATCGCCAGGACCGCTCGCCGGGCGTTCTCGGGAAGTGCCTGCCAGCGTCGGCCCGCGCGCGTCCCAGACAGCCGCTCCGTTGCCGTCCGCCACTCCCGCCCCACGCGGCCGGCCGATACCGCTGCCCGCCAGCGGTTCAACCGCAACGCCACGCTATTCCCCCAGCGCTCGACGAGCGTGCCCCTCAGATAGCCCACCCTCCGTCCTCCAGGTCGTCACCTTGCTGAGACTGTTGTCGCGTTCGCCCGGCCGGAACCGATGTGAGGCCTACTGCGCGGGTTCGGCCGGGGTGGCGTCCATGGCCGGCGGCGCGGCGTCCGCGGCCGCGGCGCCGGCAGGCCCGACTTCGCGGGGCCGTCGATGCCGGGAGCGCCGGCGGGAAGTACGGCGGTGGCCGGGCTCAGCAGCATTGCGAGTTCGGTGTTGTATTGGCTTTCGGTCAGTTCGCCCGCTCGAGCTCGGGCCAGGAGGCGCATGGCCTGCTTCACGGTCGCGACGCCCGGCTCGGTGAGCTGGGGCCCCTTGTTGCAGATCGGGCACATCAGGAAATGCTTGCGGCCGTAGGGAATCAGCGAAATGAAGTAGAGACGGAACGAGGAGTGGGTGGTGGCGTAGTGGAACCAGCCGGAGTTGTGGCAGTTGGGGCACGTCTGCCTCCACGCCGCGCCATGGTCCGTGAACTTGTTGCCGCCCCACCCAAAGATGACCACGTCGACCCTCCACCGCTTTGATCCCTCGGCCACTACTCCAGGGCCGGTCAGGATCATAGCCGCCTGGCCCCGCCGGATTCGGGCGGCCTCGCGCCAGTGGTACGTTGGGGCGGCGGGGCGAAGCGAGCGAAGGGGTGGTCGACCGTTCGGGCGTGCCCTACGCTTGTCTCGTTTCGCCCGGGTCCGAGCGCAAGAAAGGGGCAGGGGATGGCCACTTCCAGCAGCAAACCGTCCGGCAGCCGCCGCGCGAAGGCGAACGCGATCGCCGGCGAGGTCGAAGCTCGCGTGAGACCCGAGGTCGAAGCTCGAGTGAGGCCCGAGGTCGCGCCGGCGGCCGCCCCGGCCGGAAAGCCTCGGGCTCGTCGCCCTGCCGAGCCCAGGCTCGCCGCCGGGCCGACGACCAAACCGAAGCCCGCGGCCGCACCGAAGCCAGCCGCCGGGCCGAAGCGCACGGCCGAACCGAAGCCAGCCGCCTGGGGCGAGGGCCTGGCCGCCTATCCGGATGCCGTCCAGCGCTACCTGCCGATGGTTCACACCAGCTTCAACGCGTTCAACAAGTACGTCAGCGTACCGGCCCTCAAGGCCGGTCTCGGCCGCTACCTGTCCAATCCCCTGACCGGCTACTTGATGATCATGCGCACCCGAGGCCGGAAGAGCGGCGAGATGCGCGACGCGCCCCTGGGCTACGTCGTCGTCGGCGACGCCGTCTACTGCATCGCCGGTTTCGGGCGCCAGACCCACTGGTTCCAGAACGTCAAGGCCGACCCGAAGGTCGAGGTGATCCTGTCCTCGCGCGCCTTCAGCGGGCTGGCGGAAGAGGTGACCGATCCGGACGAACGCCGGCGCGTCCTCGGCCCGCTGCTGCGAAGCATGGGCGCGGTGGCCGCCTCCATGGGCATGGGCAACCCCAACCGCATGACGTCCGACGAGATCGAGGCCAAATGCGAGGGGCTGCCCCTGGTCCGGGTCCGAGCCACCGGCATCGCCGCCGGGCCCGAGGATCCGGGCGGCTGGTACTGGACGGTGCCGCTGGTCGCGTCGGCCCTGCTGGCGATCATGTGGCTGCGCGGCCGCCGCCGCTCGAAACGAGCCGAGCGGGCGCGCCGATGACCCTGGCGGGCGCCTTCGGGCTCGACCCGGCCCGAACCCGGCTGGCCAGGTTCGCCTGCCTGATCCTGATCGTCTTCGGTTGGGGCGGGCTGGCGGTGCTGTGCAACGGAGCCCTGGCCAAGAACCCCCCTGCCGCGGGCTTCGACCTGCAGCTGCTCCTGGACGCGGCCCGGCGGGTCGCCGATGGCGGGTCGCCCTACGACGCGAGCGCGGTCGCCGGCGGCCTGACCGCGCGCGACCTCTTCTACTCCTACCCGCCGCTCGTGGCCCAGGTCCTGGCGCCCCTGTCCGGTCTGGCCGGCTGGATCGTGCTCGGCAGCTGGTGGATCGGGGCCGGGGTGGGACTGGCCGCGATCGCGGCCGCGCTGGCCCGGCCGGGCCTGCGGCTCGACACGGTCCTGGTGACGCTGGCCGCGGCGCCGCTGTTTTTGCCCTTCGGCGTGGGGCTGCTGTTCGGCAACATCGACGTCTGGTTCCCCCTGCTGTTCGGGGCGGTGATCGTGGCCGCCTGCGCCGCGGAGTGGGGAGTGGCGCCGGGGCCGCGGGCCCTCGCCGCCGGGGCAGTGGCGCTGGCCGTGGCGTCGGCCGTGAAGATCCACCCCGCCACGTTGCTCCTGTGGCTGGTGGTGCTGGCGTTCCGGCGGGCCGGGCCGCGGCGAGCCCTCCTCCTCCGCGTCGCCGCGGGTGCCGTCGCCGCGGGTGCCGTCATCTTCGCCGCCAGCCTTCTGGCCGGCGGCCTGGGCCCGTGGCAGCAGTACCCGGAATACCTGCGTCTCGGCAGCAACGCGGACCTGGCGTCCCGTGTCAACATCGGGCCGGCCAGCCAGATCGCGCTGCTCCTCGGCGACGGCTCGCTGGCCCGGCCGCTGGCGCTGGTGGTCGCGGGCCTGGCCCTGGCCGGGACGGCCGCCGCCGCCTGGCTGGTGCGAGATCCGCTGGCGAGCATCGCCTGGGCCATCGCCGCCTCGCTGATCGTGCTGCCGGTCACCTGGTACCACTACCCGGTGGCGTTCGTGCCGGTGGCCGTGGCCCTGTGGGTGCGCACTCGCGGAACTCGCGCCGGCCGTGGCGTGACGGCGGCGCTCGCCATCGCTTACGTGGTCGCGGACGTGGCCGTCGCCCTGCCCGTGGCGCTCTGGGTCGCCGTTGGGATCCTGCTGGTCGCCGTCCACTGGGCCGTCCGCAAACTCGCGGCCGAAGCGTCCGCCGCATGACCCTCGCCGAAGCGCGCGTCCGCCTCGTGGCCCTGGCCCGCGCAGCCGCGACCGAGCCGGCGGACCCGCCCCCGCCCCCCGGCGCCAACCTGGAGCCGGGCTTTCGCCGGCGCTGGCTGTGGTTCTGGCTGCCCCTGACGTTCGCCGCGTTCTGGCTGCTGACGTTCCTCGTCGGGTTCAACTGGGAGACCGTCGGCATCGACGCCCGCATCTACCACAACGGTTCCGCGGCCTGGCTGGACGGCGGGAACCCCTGGGCGAGCGGCGCCTTGCTCAACGGCCGTCCCTTTAGCTACGCGGGTCTGCCGCCAACGGTCCTGTTGCTCGCCCCGCTGGCGTGGCTGCCGGAGGAGGCGTTCGTCTGGCTGTGGCTGGCGTTGTCGGTCGGGGCAGCGCTGCTGATCGTGCGTTCGCTCCGCCTGCCGTGGGTCTGGGTCGCCTATCCGCCGCTGCTGTACGGGGTGATCGCGGCCAATCCGCACGTTCTGCTGTTGGCGCTCCTGCTGGCGAACCGATGGCGGCTCCGGGCGGCCGGGACCGTGGGCGGGGCCGTCGCCTCGGTCGTCAAGGTCGTGGCCCTGCCGCCGCTCGTCGGCGAGCGGCGCTGGCGGGCGGTCCTGCTGGGCCTGGCCGCGATCGGGCTGACCGTCCCGCTGGTCCCGGACCTGTGGCGGTCGTTCCTCGACCAGGCCGGCACCGTGTCCGACGCGATCCACACCGAATCCAGCGGCGGCGTCAGTGCCTGGGGCCAGCCCGTGCTGATGGCGGCGACGCTCGCTGCCCTGGCGGTCCTGGCTGTGCTCGATTTCCGGGCCGCCGGCTGGCTCGTTGTGCCGGCTCTGTTCCCCACGACTCAGTACTACTACGCCATGTTCGCGCTGCCCGTGGACCCGTTCCTCGCCGCCGGCGCCGCCTTTCCCGTGGCCGGCGCGCCGGCTTACCTGACCATCGCCTACGCCGTGGTCAGGCTTGTCCGGGTCGGCTACCGAAAACGGGGTACGCGTATGGGCGATGCCGAAGTGGTTCCGCCGACCTAGAATCGGTCCAGCCTCGAGCCGGCGGCGCAGGCCTGAGGCGTGCATCCCCGCTGTCGGCGCCGGCGTGCTTCCGGCCGGGCGGGCGCTCCGGCGGCATCGGGGGTCTTGATGTTCGAACGGCTCGGTCGGGTGATCCTGAAGCTTCGCTACCTCGTCGTTGCCGTCTGGGTGGCGGTCGCGGTCGTGATGGCGCTTATCGCCCCGGCCCTCTCGAAGGTGGGCTCCGCGGACGAAACGAGCTTCCTGCCCAAGGACGCCGAGTCGCTGGCCGCCCGCCAGGTGGTGGCCGCCGCCTTCCCAGCCGATGCCGCTCCTTCCGTCGCGCTCGTGGTCTTCTCGCGGTCCGGCGGCCTGACCGATGCCGACTACGCGGCCATCGAGGGCCTTCGGGCGTGGTTCGAGGGGCCGGACCGCCCTGCCGTGGTCCTGCGCTACGTGACGGCCGAGAACGACCCCAACCTGGCGTCGATGTTCCGGAGCGCAGACGGCGTCGTCGAACTGGCCCGGATCGACCTCAGCGCCCCATCCTTCGTGCCGGCGACCAACGCCGCCATAGACGCGATCCGAGCCCACCTCGCCACCGAGGGCGTCCTGCCGGGCGGTCTGACCGCCCAGGTGACCGGCCAGGCGGGCATCGGTCGGGACTACATGCAGGCCATCCGAGACGGCACGGACCGCACGACCCTGGTGACGATCCTGCTGGTCGTGGTCGTGCTGCTGATCATCTACCGCGCCCCTCTGGCCGCGCTGGTTCCGCTCATCACCATCGGCTGCGCCTTCGAGGTCGCCCGCGGCCTGCTGGGGTTCATGGCCCAGGGCGGCTGGAAGCTCTCCTCGGTGCTGGACTCGTTCATCGTCGTGCTCGTCTTCGGCGTGGGCACGGACTACACGATCTTCCTGATCTCGCGGTTCCGCGAAGAACTCGGGCGCAACTCGTTCGCCGACGCCGTGCGCGTCACCATGGGCCGGATGGGCGCGGTCATCGCGGCTTCGGCCGCCACCGTCATCGTCGGCCTCAGCTCCATGATGGCGGCGAGCTTCGGCATGATCCAGACGACGGGTCCCGCGCTCGCCCTCACGATCTTCGTCACGCTCCTGGCCGGTCTGACTTTGACCCCGTCGCTCCTGGCGATCTTCGGGCGGCGCTTGTTCTGGCCGCGCCACGAGGAGACGCGTGCCCTCAAGTCCGAAGAGGACGGGATCTGGGCTGCTCTGGCGAAGCGGATTACAGATCAACCGGGGAGGCTGGCCGCCGGGGTTCTGGTCGTGCTGGCCCTTCCTCTTCTGGCCCTACCCGGCTTGAAGGAGAACTTCAACGTTCTTCAGGAGCTGCCCGCCGGTGCCGAGTCGCGCGTCGGGTTCGAGACGCTGGCCGTTCACCTCGGCGAGGGCCAGCTGATGCCTCTCAACGTACTCGTAAGCGCTCCGGGCGCGAACCTGGCCAGCCCGGAGTCTCTCGATCGAATCGGCAAGCTCGAGGACGCCATCCGGGCCCTGCCCGACATCAATTCGGTCAGCAGCGTCGTCGATCCCACCGGCGAAGGCAAGGTTTCGGACATCGTGCGGCCGAGCGTTCAGCTTGCCGCCATGGCCGACGGCTTCTCCAAGCCGCCCAGCCCGGACATCAACGTCCAGCTGAGCGACGCATCCCTGGCCGGCGTCAATTCGAGCGAGTCCTACGTGGCCGGCCTGTCTGCGGTCTACCCGAAGGCCGCCGGAACGGCGCTGAGCGGCGCCGAGGCGGATCTGGCGCTGATCCAGAAGGGCGTCGTGGACGGCCGCGATCAGGCCAACGTGGCCCACCAGCTGGCCGCGATCTCCAAGCAGCTTCAGGCGGCGGCGCTGGGCGGGGCCACGAATGCGGCGGACGCGGCGGCCCAGGTCGCCCAGCTCGATGCCTACTTCGCCGAGCTTGGCGCCGCCGTTCCGGATCTGACGGCCACCTCCGGCTACCAGGCCGCCCGTGCGGCCGTGGCCCGGCTCGCGACTTCTCAGGACGCGGCGACCTTCCTGAGCCTGATCGGCGCCCTCAACGAGATGCAGGCCTGGTTCGAGGCCCGGCCCACCGCGACGTACTTCGTCAGCTCCGTTGCGAACCTCACCGACGAGCAGAAGGCCGCTCAGGCGGCCATGGCCCAGGCGCGGACGAGGCTGCCCGCCGAGCTGCGAGAGGTGGCAGCGCTCTTCACGCCGACCGACCTGTACGCCCCGCCCAGCCTCGTGGCGGCGTACGAATCGTCGGCCGGGGACGTGGTCCGGCTGTACGTGGTCACGAAGGGGAGCCCCTACGACACGGCTTCCTTCGACACCGTCCGCTCGCTCCGGACGCTCATGTCGACCGATGCCTCGGGCTTCGGGGCGGGTGCGCGCGGCTACGTCGGCGGCCCGACCGCGGAGTTCACGGACGTTCAGACCACCATCTCGGCCGACTTCCTGCGCGTCGCCGTGATCACGATCCTCGGCATCCTGCTCGTCCTGGTGCTGCTGCTGCGGGCGTTGGCCGCTCCCATATACCTGGTCCTGACCGTGCTGCTCTCGTACACGGCCAGCCTGAGTTTCACGGCGTTCCTGCTGATGCACGTCTTCGGCCAGCCCGGCATCAACTACTTCATCCCGCTGATGGTGTTCGTGCTGCTGGTCGCTCTCGGGTCCGACTACAACATCTTCCTGATGTCGAGAGTGCGCGAGGAGAGCGCGACCCGGCCGCTGCGGCAGGGCATCCGGGCCGCCTCCGCCCGAACCGGCACGGTCATCACCTCGGCCGGGCTGATCCTGGCCGGCACCTTCGGGGCCCTGATCTCCTCGCCGCTGGAGTTGCTGTTCCAGGTTGGTGTGATGGTCGGTCTGGGCGTGCTCGTTGACACGTTCATTGTCAGGAGCTTGCTCGTTCCGGCGATAACGGCCTTCGTGGGCGAGCTGGCCTGGTGGCCGGGCCATCGCCGGGGGTCCTGAGGCCGTTCCAGACACCGGGGCGTGTCGGCGAGCTGCGGCGGCAGGGGAACCGGAGCGCGGCTTCGGCCGCGGTGGCTGGCCGCGGCGGCTGGGCGCGGCGGTTGGGCGCGGCGGCTGGGCGCGGCTTCGGCCGCGGTGTCGTACGCTGGCAGCCGAACGCGATGCTGCGGCTTCGGCCGCGCGAAAATAGGACCGACAGCTCAGCGCCCACGAGGTATCCGCATGACCACTCTCGTCCTGATCCGCCACGGCGAAAGCGACTGGAACAGGGAGAATCGTTTCACCGGCTGGACCGATGTCGACCTGTCCGAGAAGGGGATTGCCGAGGCTCGCCAGGGCGCGGCGCTGCTGCGCGAAGGTGGCTTCACCTTCGACATGGCGTTTACATCCGTCCTGAAGCGCGCCATCCGGACCCTGTGGATCGTCCAGGAAGGCCTGGATCTGATGTGGCTCCCGGTCGAGAAGAGCTGGCGCCTGAACGAGCGACACTACGGCGCCCTGCAGGGCCTCAACAAAGCCGAGACGGCGACCAAGTTCGGCGAGGACCAGGTCAAGATCTGGCGCCGCAGCTACGACGTCCCGCCGCCCGCGCTCACCACGGATGACGAGCGCTTCCCGGGCAAAGACCGGCGCTACCACGACCTGACCGACGCCGAGCTGCCGCGCACGGAGTCGCTCAAGGACACTCGCGCTCGCTTCCTGCCGTACTGGCACGGCACCATCGAGCCGGCCATCGAATCGGGCAAGCGCGTCCTCATCGCCGCCCACGGCAACAGCCTGCGGGCCCTGGTGATGCACCTCGACCATATCGGTGAGGACGAGATCGTGGGCCTGAACATCCCGACCGGCGTGCCGCTCGTGTACGAGCTGAACGACAAGCTCGAGGCCGTCAGCCACCGCTACCTCGGCGACCAGGCGGCCATCGAGGCGGCCATGGCGGCCGTCGCCAATCAGGGCAAGAAGCAGTAGCGGCCTACGCCGACAAGGGGTCAACATGAACGAGGCTGACAAGGCTCGCGAACTCTTCAACAGCGGCTGCGCCTGCTCGCAGGCCGTCTTCGGGGCCTTCGCGCCGGAGCTGGGTCTGGACGAGGAGACGGCCGTCCGACTGTCCGCGGGCTTCGCGGGTGGCATGCGGACGGCGGACGTGTGCGGTGCCGTGACCGGAGCCTACATGGCCCTCGGCCTGGCGAACACGGCGAACGGCTGCCGCTCCGCCCAGGCGCGCGGGGCCACCTATAAGGCGATGGGCGAGTTCCGCGAGGCCTTCGTCGCGAAGCACGGTTCGATCGTCTGTCGGGAGCTGCTGGGCTGCGACATCAGCACCCCGGAAGGCGCGGCGGAGGCCGGCGAGAAGAACCTGTTCGCGACTCGCTGTCTCGGTTACGTGGGCGACGCGGCCGAGATCGTGAGCGGGATGGTTTCGAGGCGGTAGCCGGTTTCTGCTCAACAGCACCCCGGGTGGTGCCGGCGGGCGCAGGCGGCCCGGTTTCTGCTCAACAGCACCCCGGGTGGTGCCGGCGGGCGCAGGCGGCCCGGTTTCTGCTCAACAGCACCCCGGGTGGTGCCGATCGGAGACTGAGGCCGCGGGTTGGGTCACCTGAGGGTGATCCGGCCCGTACCCACGCTTGGCTCGCGCCCTAGGCGTGTCCACGCAGGTCAGATTCGGTCCGGGGGGCCGAAGATTCCTCATCCGCATAGCTACCGGTGTTGTTGTGCGGAAACGGTCGCTCGGGCCGGGTCGCCCCCGCGCGGGTCGTCCCTCGCGGCCGCTCGGGCCGGGTCGTCCTCGCGGCCGCTCGGGCCGGGTCGTCCTCGCGGCCGACTCTGCCCCCGCGCCGGCGGGGCATCCTCGCGGCCGAGTCTGCCCCGCCCTCCAGCCGCACCCTCCACCGGGCGATACCTTCCGTACCACGAGCCGGCCCCCGATAGGGTACTGGCGCAAAGGTTGACCGCTGCTGCTAATATCGCCAGACACCGCTCTACCCGAGCAGGTGTAGCTCTCGCTACCGGAGAACCACGTGGGTTTGTTCGATCGGAATAGCCGCCGCAACATCGCCGTCCTGGTCAGGACGGATGGTCGCCGCGTGCAGGTTCCGATGGACAATCTCGGAGTTGTGGACGTTTCCCTCCTCGGCCTTCTTCGCTCGATCGAGATCGGTATTGAGCGCGTATTCGTACGCATTACCGACTCCCGGCGGGAGACTGGACGAAGGGACAAGGCGTAGAGCGCCAGAACCGGAAACCAGAACCCTCGCCGGAAGCGGCGAGGGTTTTTTGATGGCCGGACGCCCGGCCTTCCGAACCCGAACCCGAACCGACCCGGCCGGACCGGCAGAGCCGAAACGACCAAGCCAGCAAACCGACGACATCGGACCAGGAAGACGAAAGGAAGGGCGACGAGATGGGGACAACGGACGACGCGGGCCGTTCGTCGACCGCGACTACGGGCCAGGCCGCTCAGGCCGGCGGCGACGCGGCCGGCAACCGCCAGCGCATCAACCACATGCCGGGTGCGGGCAGCGCGCGAGCTGACGCGATTTCCGCCGGTCGGCGCGAGATGCTGGCCGACACGCGCCGCCTCCAGATCAAGTCCCTCGCCGAGCGTGGCATCAAGCGGCCCCGCATCGGAGCGGATGCCGTCTGCGAGTCCCTGCTCCGCCAGGGTGCGGACGTCATGTTCGGCTTCCCGGGCGGCGTGCTCCTGCCCCTCTACGACGTCCTGGGCGACTACCCGGAGCTGCGCCACATCCTGGTCCGCCACGAGCAGGGCGCCGCTCACGCCGCCGACGGCTTCGCCCGCGCCTCGGGCAAGGTCGGAGTCTGCATGGGCACCTCCGGGCCGGGCGCCACGAACCTGGTCACCGGCATCGGCAACGCCATGCTCGACTCGGTCCCGATGGTCGCCATAACCGCCAACGTCGTCTCGTCGCTCCTGGGCAAGGACGCCTTCCAGGAGATCGACATCACCGGCATCACCCTTCCCTGCACCAAGCACAACTACCTGGTCCGCGACCCCAACGACATCCCTCGCGTCTTCGCCGAAGCCTTCCACATCGCCCGAACCGGACGGCCGGGGCCGGTCCACATCGACATGACCAAGGACGCCCTCATGGGCGCCTGCACGGCCGAGCATCCGGAGACGCTGGATCTACCGGGCTTCAAGCCGAAGTTCGACGGCAACGCCCGCCAGGTCAAGCTCGCCGCTCAGGAGATCGCCGCGGCCAAGCGCCCCGTGATCCTGGCCGGCCACGGCATCCTGATCTCCGGCGCCGAGGATGAACTGCGCGAGCTGGCCGAGAAAGCCCAGATCCCCGTTGCCCACACCTTGCTCGGCATAGGCGCGATGGACGAGACCCATCCCCTCAGCCTGGGCTGGGTCGGCATGCACGGCTGGAAGCACGTCAACAAGACCGTCCAGTCTTCGGATCTCCTCATCGCCCTGGGCATGCGCTTCGACGACCGCGTGACCGGCCACGTGCCCACGTTCGCGCCGTACGCGCGCATCGTGCACGTCGACATCGACCCGGCCGAGATCGGCAAGAACGTGGCCGTCGAGATCCCGATCGTGGGCGACGTCAAGCGCGTGCTACGGGCCCTCATCTCGCAGGTCGAGGCCGTGGCGCCCGAGGAACGCGCCGCCTATCTGGCCGAGATCGCGGCCTGGCGAACCGACTCGCTCAAGACCCCGTGGCACGGCTCCGGTGCCTGGCGCAACGGCGCGCTCTCGGCCGACTACGTGGTCAGCCGGATCGGCGAGGCCACCGGCCACGACGCCACGATTTCTGCCGACGTGGGCCAGAATCAGATGTGGGTCGCGCGATACACGGGCTTCCGGAGGCCGAACAGCCACATCAGCTCCGGCGGCCTCGGGACCATGGGCTTTGGCCTGCCGGCCGCCATGGGCGCGGCCGTCGCCCGCCCCGACAAGGAAACGTGGGCGATCGTCGGCGACGGCGGCTTCCAGATGACCTCTCAGGAGCTGATGACGCTCGTCCAGGACAAGATCCCGGTCAAGATCGCCCTCCTGGACAACCACAAGCTGGGCATGATCCGCCAGTGGCAGGAGCTCGTCTACGCGGGCAACTACCACTCCAGCCACCTGCTCGGCCCCGACTGGTGCAAGCTGGCCGAGGCTTACGGCATCCCGGGCTTCACCGCCAGCACGCCCGATGAGGTCGACACGGCGATCGCGGCCGCCCGCGCCGTGGACGGCCCCGCGCTCGTCAACTTCCAGATCGCCGAAGAGCAGAACGTCTTCCCGATGATGCCGGCGGGCAAGGGACTGTCCGACCTGCTCGAGGAACAGTTCGAGGAGCCCCAGCGATGACCCCGACCGGCCACGGCCAAGACTCCCACCCCTCTCCGGCCCATACCGCGCCGCCGGCACGCGCCCTCCCGGGCGGCGGCGACGCCCACCGCCACGTCCTGGTCGCCATCGTCCTCAACCGGCCCGGCGTGCTCAACCGCGTCGCCAGCCTTATGCGAGCGCGAAACTTCAACATCGAAAGTCTCGCAGTCAGTCACACTGATCAGGCTGACGTCAGCCGAATGACGATCACGCTGCACGGGGACGATGTGGCGGTCGAGCAGGCGGCCAAGCAGCTCTACCGGCTCATCGACGTGCTCAAGGTCCAGGACGTCACCAGCGACCCGACCGTCGAGCACGAGATAGCCCTGATCAAGGTCCGCGCCGACGATCGCAACCGCGGCGAGGTGCTGACCATCGCGGATATGTACAAGGCCAAAGTTGTGGATCTCGCGGCCGAGTCGCTGATCGTGCAAGCGACCGGGACCGAGGCCGAGGTGGATGCGCTGATTGCGCTCCTGCGCGGCTTCGGGATCAAGGAACTCGTCCGCTCGGGAACCGTCGTCATGTCCCGGGGTGCCGGGTCGATCGAGGAGGCAGTCAAGCGATGACCGCGAAGATGTACTACGACGCCGATGCGGATCCGGCGGCACTGGCCGGCCAGAAGATCGCCATCGTCGGCTACGGCAGCCAGGGCCACGCCCACGCCCAGAACCTGCACGACTCGGGCTACGACGTGACCGTCGTCGAGGCCAACCCCAAGGCCCGCGCCCTGGCCGCCGAAGCCGGCCTCAAGACGGCCGACATCGCCGATGCCGTCAAGGCCGCGGACGTGATCATGATCCTGGTCCCCGACACCATCCAGAAGAAGGTGTACGAGGAATCGATCAAGCCGAACATGCACGCCGGCCAGCTGCTCATGTTCGCCCACGGCTTCAACATCCGGTTCGACCGGATCAAGCCGGGCGAGGGCATCGACGTCGGCATGGTCGCCCCCAAGGGCCCCGGCCACCTGGTCCGCTCCGTGTTCGAGCAGGGCGGCGGCGTTCCGGCTCTCTTCGCCGTCGAGAAGGACGCCACCGGTACGGCTCGCGCCCGCACGCTCGCCTACGCCCGCGGCATCGGCGCGACCCGCGCCGGAGTGCTCGAGACCACGTTCAAGGAAGAGACCGAGACGGACCTCTTCGGCGAGCAGGTCGTCCTCTGCGGCGGCGTGACCGAGCTGATCCGCAACGGCTTCGAGACCCTGGTCGAGGCCGGCTATCAGCCGGAGCTGGCCTACTTCGAGGTCATGCACGAGCTCAAGCTCATCGTCGACCTGTTCTACCGCGGCGGCATGAACTTCATGCGGTTCTCGGTCAGCGACACGGCCGAGTACGGCGACTACGTGTCCGGTCCTCGGATCGTGGACGCGCGCGTTCGGGCCGAGATGAAGAAGGTTCTGGGCGAGATCCAGGACGGTTCGTTCGCGGCCGCCTGGATCGCCGAGAACGAGGCCGGCCAGCCCAACTTCCGCCGGATGCGCGAAGAGCGCCGCGGCCACCAGATCGAGAAGGTCGGCGCGGACCTGCGGGCCAAGATGCCGTTCCTCAACCCGATCGAGGTCGTCGACGGCCAGCCCCAGGCTGCCGCGAAGTCCAAGTAGCACCGTCAACCCGCCCGGCCGAAGCGCCCAAGGAGTGGAGTAGTTCCGTGAGCACGCCCCAGCCTACCTACCGTCTCGTAGTCGTTCCCGGCGATGGGATCGGCCGCGAGGTGATTAGCGGCGGCCGGCGTGTCATGGACGCCGCCGCCCGGCGCTTCGGCTTCGGCATCGAGTGGACCGAGATCCTCGTCGGCGGCGTCGCCATAGACGCCTACGGCACCGGCATCCGCGACGAGGACCTGGACGCGTGCGCCGCGTCGGACGCGGTCTTCTTCGGTTCCATCGGCGATCCCCGCTACAGCGACCCGAAGGCGAAGGTTCGGCCGGAGCAGGCGCTCTTGCGCATGCGCAAGGACCTGGCCCTGTACGCGAACCTTCGGCCGGTCACGGTCCAGCCCATCCTGGCCGCCAGCTCGCCCGTTCGGGAGTCGCTGGTCAAGGACGTGGACCTGCTGATCGTGCGGGAACTGACCGGAGGCCTCTACTTCGGCAAGCCGTCGGAGACGCGGGTCACGCCGTCAGGCCGCGAGGTCGTGGACACGCTCACCTATACGGAACACGAGATCCGGCGCGTCGTGAAGCTCGGCTTCGAGCTGGCCCGCGGCCGGCGCAAGAAGCTGACCAGCGTCGACAAGGCCAACGTCCTGGAGTCGAGCCGGTTGTGGCGGACGATCGTCGAAGAGGTCAAGCCCGAATACCCGGACGTCGAGCTGGAGCACCGCCTCGTTGACGCCTGCGCCATGTCGCTGGTCACCCGGCCGGCCCAGTTCGACGTGATGGTCATGGAGAACCTCTTCGGCGACATCCTGAGCGACGAAGCCAGCGTGCTGGCGGGCTCGCTGGGGATGTTGCCCTCGGCCTCGCTGGGCGAGCGGCGAACTCAGTTCGGCCTGTTCGGCCTGTACGAGCCGATCCACGGCTCCGCCCCGGACATCGCCGGCCAGGACATCGCCAACCCGCTGGCCACGATCCTGAGCGGGGCGATGCTGATGCGCTGGTCGCTCGGCCGGGCGGACGTCGCCGACGCCATAGAGGCGGCAGTGACGGCCACGCTCGGCGCCGGCTATCGGACGCCGGACCTGGTGGCGGCCATCGGCGAACAACCCGGCACGAAGAAAGTGGGAACGCAGGAGATGGCCGACAAGGTCGTCTCCAGCTTGATTGGGTCAGCTGCATCCACGGCTGTCGGTACTTCCTCGAGCGCAGATGCGGGTGGACTCCAATGAGTGACCGAGTAGTTCTCTATGACACGACCCTTCGCGACGGCACGCAACGAGAAGGCCTGATCGTCTCCCTGGCCGACAAGATCAAGATCGCCCGGCGCCTGGACGAGTTCGGCTTCGCCTACGTGGAGGGCGGCTGGCCGGGTTCGAATCCCAAGGACGCCGATTTCTTCGCGGCCGCCCGGACGATGACCTGGCAGAACGCCAAGCTGGCCGCCTTCGGCTCGACCCGGCACAAGTCGAACCGGGCCGAGACGGACCCGAATCTGGTCGCCCTGGTGGCGGCCGAGACGCCCGTCGTCACGATCTTCGGCAAGAGCTGGCTGCTCCACGTCCGCGAGGTCCTGGGCGCCACTCCGGAAGAGAACCTGGCTATGGTCGGCGACTCGATCGCCTTCCCGGCAGCCGCCGGGCGCGAGATGGTCTACGACGCCGAGCACTACTTCGACGGCTACAAGGACGACGCCGCGTACGCCCTGGCCACGCTGCGAGCCGCCCGCGACGCCGGCGCTACCTCGCTGGTGCTGTGCGACACGAACGGCGGGACCATGACCGAGGACCTGGTCGAGATCGTGCGCGCCTCGCGGACGGCGCTGGACGCCGACGCGGCCCCGGCGGTCGTGTGGGGGATCCACTGCCACAACGATTCGGAGCTGGCGGTAGCCAATTCGCTGGCCGCCGTCGCGAACGGCGTGCGCCACGTCCAGGGCACGATCAACGGCTACGGCGAACGCTGCGGCAACGCCAACCTGGTCTCGATCCTGGCGGATCTGGAGCTCAAGACGAAGTACGAGCCCGTTCCGTCCGGCCGGCTGGCCGAGCTGACGGAGCTGTCGCGTTACGTCGCCGAAATCGCCAACATCGCCCCCGACGATCATCAGCCTTACGTCGGCCGCTCGGCCTTCGCCCACAAGGGCGGAGTGCACGGGTCGGCGACCGCCCGAGCCAGCAGCTCCTATCAGCACGTGGACCCGGGCGTCGTCGGCAACGTCATGCGCCTGGTTGTCAGCGAGCTGGGCGGCAAGGCCAATACCCAGCTCCGCTCGGAGCAGCTCGGCCAGCAGCTCGACGACGTCGACCCGAAGGCCCTGAGCCAGGTGATCAAGCAGCTCGAGGCTGACGGACTGGCTTTCGAAGGCGCCGAGGCGTCGTTCGAGCTTCTGGTTCGCCGCCACAAGTCGGGCTACGCGGCCCCGTTCGAGCTGTGCGACTACACGGTTCTCGTGGAGCAGCGAGGCGGAGCCGAGCAGCTGGCGGAGGCGACCGTGAAGGTCGAGGTCGCGGGCGAGGTGCTCCACACCGCAGCCGACGGCAACGGCCCGGTCAACGCCCTGGACACGGCCCTGCGCAAGGCACTCGGAGCGTTCTACCCCCAGCTTGACGCCGTCCACCTGGTCGACTACAAGGTCCGCATCCTCGACAGCGAGGAGGCGACCGGAGCCCAGACGCGGGTCATCATCGACTCGTCGAACGGCCCCCTGGAGTGGTCGACGATGGGCAGCGGTACGAACATAATCGCGGCGTCCTGCCAGGCTCTGTGCGACTCGCTCGAATACGCGATCTGGAAGACCGGCGCGGAGGTGCGCAAACGCGACGAGCGCCACTTCACCACCGTCGCGCCGTCGAACGGCGTCGGCTCCCGGGCCAAGCGCCCCATTTAGTCCAGGAGGGTTCGATGGCCTCGCCGGCTGCCAGCGGTTCCAGTCGACCCGGATCGGTCGAGGCCGTCCGGGCGCCCCGGGTCGCCTTCCAGGGCGAGCCCGGCGCCTTCTCCGAGGAAGGCGTTCTGGCGGCGTTCGCGCAGCCCGAGGCCGTGGCCCTGCCGACCTGGCACGCCGTGTTCGAGGCCGTCCATTCGGGCGAGGCTGACGCGGGTGTCGTCCCGATCGAGCGTTCGGCCGGCGGCAGCGTCCGCGAAATCTACGATCTCCTCTTCAAGTTCGACGAGATGAGGATCGTGGCCGAAGTGACGGTCCCGGTCTCGCTTGCGCTGCTCGCGCTGCCCGGCCAGACGCTCGACCAGATCGAGCGGGTCTACTCGATCGCCCAGGCCCTGGATCAGGCGGACGAGTTCCTGCGCTCGCGGCCGTGGCAGGTCATGACCAGCTACAACACCGCCGGCGCGGCCAAGGCCATCGCCGACAAGCACGACCTCGGCGCCGCCGCCGTCGCCTCCGCGCGCGTGGCGCCGCTATACGGCCTGGAAGTGCTCGCCTCGGACATACAGACCGGCCGGGCCAACCGGACCCGATTCGCCGTCATCTCTCGCGAAGAGCTGCCCGAAGCCTGGTTCGCGCCCGCCTCCCAATCCGGGCCTCTCAAGACGACGCTGGTGTGGGCCGTCAGGAACGTGCCGGGCAGCCTGTATCGCTGCCTTGGCTGTTTCGCGGAGCGGCGCATCAACCTCTCGCGCCTGGAGTCACGGCCGAGCCGGGGGGTGCGCTGGGAGTACGTGTTCTGGGCCGATCTGGACTCCGAGCCGGACGCGCCCGACTGCGCCGCCGCCCTCGCCTCTCTCCTGCGGGAAGCGGTGATGGTCAGGGTCGCCGGCGTCTACCACAGGGCTTCGGAGGAGTAGCGCCGCCGGGGGCGGCGCCGAGCCGGCGGCGCCTCCGGGCGCCCCTGAGCTCTGGGGCCGTTTCGCCGCTGTCGCTGGGTCGAGAAGAGGTGGCGAACGATCCTGTCCTGAGCCACGTCCGATATGGAGATGAAGCGCGCGGCCACGATCATGGTCGGCGGGCCGGGCCTGGGTCTGACGCCGGCGGGCAGCCGCTCCTGTTCCACTCGGACCACTTGCGCCTCCGCCAGTACGGCGTCCCAACCCAATGCGATCCGGATCTCCAGTTCGTCCCCGACGGCGACTTCCACGTCCTCCGTGAACCTGGTGGCAAACCGGAGTCCGCCCGCGCTCAGGTCGCGAGTGTTGCCCGCCCCGGTTCCCTCTTTGGCCTCCCCGTCGCAACCTTCGGTGATCTTGTACTGCAGCTGGCAGTCGGTGTCCATGCGCACGTGGGCGCGGCGCTGGACCGTCTGAAGCTCGTCCGGCCAGCGAACCGAAAACAGCCGCGAACGACTCGACCCGAGATGGCTGGCGAACCGCGAGGAGGCGACCAGCGCCGCCCCGTTTCGCTTGAAGGTCAGGCTGATCGGCTGATCCGGCACCAACTGCTCCAGCAGAGAATCGGGCCGCGACAACCCCAGCCATAATGCCGATGGCAGCACGTTCACCACGACAGCACGAAGGCCGACCACCCGCCCGTCCAGGTCGAACTCGACAAGGACTTTCTCGTGCAGCGCCAGCGTCAATTCCGTCTGAGTCATCATCTTCGCGGTCCACAAGTTCTGGCGCGGGACGGCGGTACTACGCACCGTCACCGGCCGCCGATCGGGACACGGGGCGGCCAGGCCGGGCGTCTCTCGCAACCGCCGACCTGAGTCAATGGGGGGGTCGGTGCCCCAGCGAGGCGCTTTAGCCCGCTCGGCACGGTGAATCCCCTGCATCGGAGGTCCCGTTGGCTGGCGCGAGTGTGGCCTTCGCGCGGGGCTGGACGTCGTGATGGCGAAGACGCGGTCCGACCCCGTTGCGTAGACGACGCCCGTGTTGCCGTACCAGCCGTCGGCCAAACTGTTGTCACGGGCGAATCGGGACTTTCGCTGCCTCGCCGGGACGGTATTCTGGCCCGAGTCTGGGTTCCCCGCGCGCGAACCGCCAAGCGGAGGGAGATGCCGGTGATCGAAGACCCTCTATCCCGGACCGCCGACCGGGTTCGCCTGCGGGCCGCCGGTCTGGCGGGCCGGTTCGCCTCCACCGCCCGCAGCTCGGCCACCAGCGCTCAAGAGCGAGCCATCCTGCGGATGATCGGCGTCGACGGTCTGGACCGTGACGGCCATCCCCTCGCCGGTTCGGTGGTGGATCTCTACAACGGAGCTGCGCGCGAATCGCTGGCCCGCGGCGTGATCCTGCCCTTCTCCACGGCCCTGCTCGAGTACGACCTGGCTCCGCGTGAGCTGGCCCTGGAAGTGGCGTCGCGCGTCGTCGACCTCACGCTCGAAGCGGAGGTCCTCGAAAGGCCGGATCGGCTGAAGTCCGCCCAGAAGAACGCCACGAGGTTGCTCCGGGCGGCCCTCGAACGCGTGGACGCCAACCGGACGGCCGCACGCGACATGCGCCACGTCCTCGGCCAGGCCTGCGAGCCATGGCTGGGCGTCGTCCTGCACGCCCTGGAGGTCGAAGGGGCGGCGGACGAGATCCGGTGTCTCGTGGGCGATGGGGTGGACGTCGTCCAGGTTCGCGTCCCGGCGAGTTGGGAGTACGCCCAGGCCAGGCGCAAGGCCGGCATGGAGTTGCCCTGGCTGTTCGACGAGTCGGCCGGTGGCAAAGGCCGCGCTGGCCAGGCCGGCGGATCGGGGGCGGCAGCCGGCCGGAAGCCCGGGTCCGCCTCGTTCCCGCTGCGCCGGACGGAAGGTGACCGAGTCCCGGCCGGCAGCCAGCGCGGTCTGGCGGCGTTGCGCAGAGCCGCCGACGACGCGGCCGCCGCGCGGTCCTGCTATGCCGGGCTCATGACCGTCAGTTCGGCCTTCGCTGCCCCCGAGCAGGCGGTCGTGGCCGCGTTCGAACGCATCGACCTGATCGAAGCGGACCCGATCCGCGAGATCGTCGAGGACAACGTCGAGCCCGCCCGGGCCCTGGCGGATCATGCTTTCGCGCATCGACTCCACGCCCGAGCGGGCAGCATGGTGATCCTGGGCGCGGGCCCGCTCGCTCTCGGCGCCGATGTGGCCAGCGGCGTGCCGGCGGACGCCGCCACTCAGGCGGGCCGCGCTCTGGCTCTGCAGGCCCTGGGCGTCGAGATGGCCCTGGCCGACGGCCTGCCTTCCGATCGGATGCTCCTGGGCGCCGTGCCCCGCTGGATAGAGCACGAAGCCGATCCACGCGCGATCCTGGTCTCAAGCTGGCTCCGGGGCGTCGTGTTCCCGGGCATGCGGCTGTGGCTGGAGGAGCCCCAGTCGGATCGACCGCTGGGCGTTCGGACCGCGGCCCTGATCGCGGCGCTTTCCGGGGCGGGCGCGTCCATGGTCATACGGGACCGCGACGCCTGCCCAGTCTCCGATTCAGTCAGCGAGCTGCGGGCCGCGACTGCCGCCGGAGCGGCCTACCGATCCGCGCTGAGCGACGGCTCGCTGCACGGCGATGCCGCCGAGCTGGCGCGCCGGACTCTCGCGGCCGCCGACGCGACCCTGGAACTGCTCGAGGGTGAGGGTTGGGAGAGCCTTCTCGGGCCCGGCGCCTCGACCCTGGACGCCGACGGTGGCACGGGCGTGGTCGAGCGGTCGGCCGATCTGGCTTCGGGCGCCGGGTTGCTAGACGACCTGCTCAAGCGCTAGCCGGAGTCCGGGCCACTTCGAGCGCCCGACCGGACCCACCCGGTGTAGCATGCCCGCCGGGGTGAGAAAGAGCGCGAGGAGAGCGAGCTGAAGAGTCCCGAAGGCCGCCCGGCGCCGTCTGCCGCAGGATCGGTCGCACGCGCTCGCTTCGGGTTCGCGCGTTCGCGAGCCGCGATCGTGCGTTCGCGTTCCGCGAACGTTGGCGCGATCGCCCTTGCCGTCTCCTGGCTGGGCATCGTGTACTTCGCCGAGCCGTGGAGCATGTCGCTGGCGCCCTCCGGGATGGACGCGCGCTGCTATTGGGCCCCCGACATCGCCAATCCATATCTCCACTCCATCTGGACGGAGCAGATCGCATATCCGTACTCGCCGGCGTTCATCCAGCTCCTCCAGCCCATCCGGCTGCTGCCCTGGCCGGCGTTCATGGGCGTCTGGGCGGCGATCCTGATGGCCTGTCTGGTCTACCTGACCGGCCCCCGGCTCATTCTCCTTGGCCTCGCCTTCTTCGGTCTGATGGAGATCTGGGGCGGCAACATCGAGCTGCTGATCGCGGTCGCGATCGTCCTGGGCTTCCGCTGGCCGGCCGCGTGGGCGTTCGTGTTGCTGACCAAGATCACCCCGGGAATCGGTTTGTTGTGGTTTGCGGTCCGCCGGGAATGGCGGTCGCTGGCCATCGCCCTGGGGGCGACCGTCGCAGTGGTGGCAGTCAGCGCCGCGCTCAACCCGAATCTGTGGCTGCAGTGGCGCGACGTCCTGTTCAACAACCTCGGCAAGAACGGGACCTGGGCGGCGGTCCCCATCCCGTTCATTGTTCGCCTGCCGGTAGCGGTGCTGCTCGTCATCTGGGGGGCGCGCAAGAACCACCGCTGGACGGTGCCGGTGGCGGCGATGCTGGCCTTGCCGGCGCTGTGGTACGGCGGCCTGTCGATCATGCTGGCGACGCTGCCGCTGATCGAAGCGAAGACCTGGGGCGAGCTTCGGACGAAGTTGGGGACGGCCTGGGCCGAGTTATCCACGTCGCTGGCACCGCTGCGCATGGCACTCCGCCGGGCGGACTCGTAGGATTGCTCCAATAGCGTCTCAGACCCGCGATAGGAGGAGCCTCTAGTGCCTGACCCGTCTCCGTTGCCCGTTCGCGACGCCGCCTGGCCGACGCTCCATGTGTCGCGTCACCCCGCCATCCTCCACAAGCTGGCGATTCTGCGCGACGAGCGGACCGAGCCCAAGAAGTTCCGCGAGGTCGTTCGCGAGCTGTCCTGGCTGCTCGGCTATGAAGCGCTGGCGGACGTCCCGGTCCAACAGCTCGAGGTCAGCACGCCGCTCGAGCGGACCGATGCCCACGAGCTCGGCGTCCGGATCGGCCTCGTGCCAATCCTGCGGGCCGGCCTCGGCATGGTCGACGCGATGCTGGAGCTGATGCCCACGGCCGAGGTCTGGCATCTGGGCCTGTTCCGCGACGAGAAGACGCTCCGGCCGGTCGAGTACTACAACAAGCTGCCGGATTCAGCGACGGTGGACCTGAGCCTGATCCTGGACCCGATGCTCGCTACGGGCGGTTCGGCCACGGCCGCGATCGAGGTCCTGAAGCGCTGGGGTGCGGCGCGGATCAAGCTGATCAACATCATCGTCGCCCCGGAGGGCGTAGACGCGGTCACGAAGGCGCACCCGGACGTGGAGATCTACTGCGCCGCGGTAGACCGTCAGCTCAACGAGCAGGGCTACATCATGCCGGGGCTCGGAGATGCGGGCGATCGCCAGTTCGGCACGGGCCGCGCCGGGTAGCTGCGTCGCGGGCGGCCGATAGCTTCGTTGTCGGTTGCGGTCCTCGCTCACAGGCGTCAAAGCCTGCTCGCTCCGGTCCTCACCTCCGCCTCGCTCTCGACCGCCGGCTCCGCGAATGCAATGGCGGGCGGCCGGGGCTGCGTCGCGGGCGGCCGATAGCTGGTTCGGAGCCCGACTTTGACTAATGCACATGGGACGTGCGTTAGCCTCGGCCAGGTCGGCCCAAGGGGTGCCGGTCACGATCCGGGGCGCCGCCCGACCGCCCCTGACCATACCGCGCGGCGAGGCGCGGCGCGGTTATGAGTCTCGACGACGGGACTAATGCACGCCTGGCGTGCAATCGTCCTGGTCGGGGCGTCGGCCCTGCCTCGCTCTCGCCTCGCCGGGTCCGCGAATGCCGCCGCGGGCGGGCAACATTCGCCAAATAGAAGAAGCGGCCGGCGCGATGGCGCCGGCCGCTTCGTTTCTGCGAGGGGTCGCGCTAGGAAGCGGCTTCGGCTTCCGCCTCGACCTCCTGCACCTTCACAAGGCTCAGGACCTGGTAGACGATGATCGCGCCGAAGGTGGCCAGCGCGATGCCGCCCAGCGAGAAGTCGCCAACGGTCAGGGTCAGGTCGCCTGCTCCGATGGTCAGAGCCGTGGCCATCGTGACCAGGTTCTTGCTGACACCGAAGTCGACCTTGTTCTGGACGCAAATCCGGATGCCGGTAGCGGAGATGAGACCAAACAGGACCAAAGCGAGACCGCCCAGAACGGGGGCCGGCACCGTGTAGATCAGCTCGCCGAACTTGGGGCACAGGCCCATGAGAATCGCCACGCCTGCGGCGATGATGAAGACGAGGCTGGAGTAGATCTTGGTGACCGCCATCACGCCGATGTTCTCGGCGTAGGTGGTGACGCCCGTGCCGCCGCCGCTTCCCGACACGATGGTCGCGATGCCGTCGCCGAAGAACGCGCGACCGATGTACCGGTCCAGGGAGCGTCCCGTCATGGCCGAGACGGCCTTGACGTGGCCGAGGTTCTCAGCCACCAGGACGATCGCGATCGGGGCGATCAGCGAGACAGCGCGGCCGTCGAACACCGGACCGACGAACTTCGGAAACCCGAACCAAGCCGCCGCGGACACCTTGTCGAAGTTGATGTCCGGCGCTGAGCTGCTGAGGTTGAGAACGTTGACGCAGACGAAGTAGAGGAGATAGCCGGCCACGCCACCGATGAGGATCGGTAGCCGCCGCAGCATTCCAGGTGCGTAGACGGCCACGAGCAGGACGCACGCCGTCGTAATGAGCGCCATGGTGACCAGGAAAGCGTCATTCGTGCCGGCGAACCAGCTCGGGACGCCGCCCGCTTCGGAGACCGCGATGTGGGCAAGGTTGAGACCGATGACGGTCACGATGGCGCCGGTCACGACCGGTGGCATCAGGATCTCGACCCACCTGGTGCCCAGGAACATGACCGCGACGCCGATGGCGGCGTAGACCACGCCGGCCGCGATGATGCCGCCCAGGGCCTTGGGGATGTCGTTGGCTCCACCTGCGGCGGTGACTGCGCCGACGACGGCGATGAACGAGAAGCTGGAGCCGAGATAGCTCGGGACCCGGCCCTGCACGCAGACGAAGAAGATGAGCGTGCCGATGCCCGAGAAGAAGATCGCGACGTTGGGGTCGAAGCCCATGATGAGCGGGCCGAGGAACGTCGCGCCGAACATGGCGAAGACGTGTTGCAGGCCCAGCGCCACGGATTGCTCGGCCGGCGGTCGCTCGTCGGGGGCGATGATGCCTCCCCGCTTGACGGTCCACTGGAACATGCCGCGGACATACCCGACGGCAGCAGCCATAGTCGACCTCCTCCTGGTCTTTTGCCGGGCCTGACGGGTTGCCCCCCGAGGGCTGCCCGGGCTCGGGAAAGCGTGTCAAATACTGGATCGCTTCGCACGCCCTCCGCGCACGTCGTTGTGCTCAGGATGTGGACGATTTCGCAGGGTCGATATGGCTGCCGGCGTGGGTTACGGCTCGGGCGCGAACTTCGGCCGCCAGACGCAGGCGGTCAGGCACGAACTTCGGCCACCAGGTTCGCTACTCCCGCCGCCGGCTTAGTTGCGCCGGGCCTCGAGATTCGCCTTCGCCGGCGGGACGTTCGCCAGGAAGCCGGCCAGCTTCTCGCAGCCGTAGTCCGCGCATTCCGCGCAGGTGGGGACAGCCTTCGCGGCGGCGCAAAGGCGGATCTCGCAAACCGCGCAGTACGGCGGGTGGTGGCCGTCCGTCGCGGCGCAGCCGGTGCAGTCGATGTCCTCGACCGTGTGGTTGCCGCCGAATTCCCCGTTCCACTGGTTCGCCACGCCCTGGCGCTCGTCGACGGTCAGCCGTTCGGCGGCGTGGAAGGCGGGGCAGGCGGCGCAATCCAGGCCGCAGTAGGCGATCTCCATGGCCACGCGAGTTCCTCCTCTGGTGAACTGGGTCCTTCGACCGAAGACACTAACTAGATTGGGTGACAGTTTCTGTCAGGTATCTCCGGGCGGCAGCCGATATCGGATACTTGCGCAGGTTCGAATCGGCGCAGGAGGCGGGTTGAGTGGCCAGAGTCGATGGCAGCGGCAAGACCCGGGCGGTCCCGCGCGTTTCGCTGCCGGACTTGACCCCGTTCGAGGGCGAGCTGCTGGAGATCGGCTGCGACCACGAAGCGGCCTCGTTCACCGACCTGGACTTCTCCGCCCAGGACGCCAGCGACTCGCGATTCATGGAATGCCGCCTGGAGCGATGCGCCGTCGACGGCCTGTCGCTCCGCCAGGCTCGCTTCGCCGACTGCGTGCTGGTGGACGTCCACGGCACCAGCCTGGACGCCTCGAACTCGGTGTGGCGGAATTGCGAGATAACTCGGGGCAGGCTTGGGGCGCTGACCCTGGCCGCGGCGACCTGGACGTCGCTCCGCTGCAGCGGGGTGAAGTTCGGCTTCGTCTACCTGGCCGGGGCCCATCTGGACGAGGTGATCTTCGAGGATTGCGACATCGAAAGCCTCGATGCGAGCGCGGCCCGGCTGCGGTCGGTTTCGTTCGTCCGCGGCAGCATCCGGGAGTTGTACGTCGCCGACGCGATTCTCGCGAAGGTGGATCTGTCCGCGACCAGGGTCGAGAAGATCGTGGGCATAGAAGGTATCCGAGGCACGATCATCAGCCGGCAACAACTGATCGATCTCGCCCCGTCGCTGGCCGCCCAGCTGGGCGTGGAGGTCCGCCCGGACTGAGGCCAGGGTGTCGAACGCGGCGCTCCGGGCGCCGGACGGCCCTCCGCGGCCGAAGGGATTAGCATCCGAGCTATGACGGCGCCTGCTCATCGGGATGGTCCAACGGTCGGGTCAACCGCCGCCGCCGCCACGCCCCCCGCCGCCGGCGCCACGCCCCCCGCCGCCGGCCTGACGAGCTCCGAGGCGGCCGACCGTCTGCGAACCGATGGCCCCAACTCGGTCGGACGTGAGGGTCGCCGGGGCCCGCTCCGGATCCTGATCTCCCAGTTTGCCAGCCCCCTCGTCGTGATCCTGATAGCCGCGAGCGGCGTCAGCGTGGTGGTGGGCGATCGCGTCGAGGCCGGGATCATCATGGCGATCGTCGTTATGAGCGCCCTCCTGGGTTTCGTCCAGGAGGCCCGATCGGCGGCGGCGGTCGAGGCCCTGCAGGCCCGGCTGGCTCTCAAGGCGACCGTCTTTCGCGATGGCGAGCGGCAGGAGATCCCGATCTCGGGGCTCGTTCGCGGGGACGTCGTTCTGCTCGGCGCCGGGGATATCGTCCCGGCCGACGCCCGCGTCCTCGAGTCGAACCATCTGTACATCGACGAATCCTCGCTGACCGGGGAATCGGCCGCCGCTCTCAAAGTCGGCCGGGACGGCGACCTCGACCCCCGTAAGGACGGGGATCGCGACGGCCTGGCGTTCTTCGGCACCAGCGTCGTCAGCGGCGGCGGCACGGCCGTCGTCACCGCCACCGGCGCCCGAACTGCTTACGGCGCCATCGCTCGCCGCCTCCTGGAGCGTGCGCCCCAGACCGATTTCCAGCAGGGCGTGCGAGCCTTCGGTTTCCTGATCACTCGGGTGACGCTGATCCTCGTGGTCGGTGTCTTCGCGATCAACGTCGCCCTGGACCGGCCGCTGTTCGACGCGCTGCTGTTCTCCATCGCCCTGGCCGTCGGCCTGACGCCGGAGCTGCTGCCCGCGATCGTGACCCTGAACCTGACCCGCGGCGCCCGCGCGCTGGCAGCGCACGGAGTGCTGGTCAAGCGGCTGCCCGCCATCCAGAACATGGGCAGCATCACGGTGCTCTGCACGGACAAGACCGGCACCCTGACCCAGGGCAAGCTCGAGCTGCTCAAAGCCGTCGGCATCGACAAGGACGACGAGGAAGAGGCGACTCAGGCGCTCGACTACGCGTACCTCAACAGCCATTTCCAGGCGAGCTTCGCGAATCCGCTGGACGAAGCGATCCTGGCGGCGACGACTCCACCCCCGGACCTGGCGAGCTACTCCAAGCTGGCCGAGTTGCCCTACGACTTCAACCGCCGCCTGCTGAGCGTCGTCGTCGCGCGGCCCGGCAGTTCGGCGCTCCTGCTGACCAAAGGCGCGCCCGAATCGGTCATGGCGCGCTGCAGCCACGTTCGAGAAGACGACAACCCGACGGCTCCGGGCGGCATGCATGCGCGTCCGCTCGACGGCGAGCACGAACGGCTGGCGAAGCTGGTGGACGAAGCTTCGGCCGAGGGGTTCCGGCTGGTGGCGGTCGGCTCGCGGGAGCTTTCGGCCGGCGAGCAGGCCGGCCTCGCGAACCCGGACCCGGACCTCCTCGAGCAAGGGCTGACGTTCGAAGGCGTGATCCTGTTCAGCGACCCGCCCAAGCCCGGCATCGGCGACACGATCGCCGAGCTGGCCCGCCAGGGGATCGCCCTCAAGATCATCACCGGCGACAACGACCTGGTTGCCCGCCACGTGGCGGAGCAGGTCGGGCTGGCCGTGGACGGCGTCCTGACCGGCGAGGAAATGCGCAAGCTGACCCACCCGGCCCTCGTCGCGCGGGCCGCCCGTACCACCATCTTCGCCCGAGTCGATCCGGACCAGAAGCTGCAGGTGATCCGAGCCGTCCGTGAGGGTGGCCACGTGGTCGGCTACATGGGCGACGGCATCAACGACGCCCCGGCCCTGCACGTCGCGGATGTGGGCATCAGCGTCGACAACGCCACAGACGTGGCCCGGTCGGCGGCCGACATCATCCTCCTCGAGCCGAGCCTGGAAGCGATCAGCCGGGGCGTCACCGAAGGGCGCCGGACCTTCGCCAACACGCTCAAGTACATCCGCATGGGCACCAGCTCCAACTTCGGCAACATGCTGAGCATGGCCGGCGCGGCGGCCCTGCTGCCGTTCCTGCCGATGACCCCGGGCCAGATCCTGCTCAACAACCTGATCTACGACGCCTCGCAGACGTCCATCCCGACGGACAACGTGGACGCGGAGGTGGAGGCGGCGCCGGCGCGCTGGGACGTCCACGCGATCGAGCGGTTCATGATCCTGTTCGGCCCGATCTCGTCGCTGTTCGACTACGCCACGTTCGGCGTGCTGCTGCTGATGCTGGGCAACGACGAGCGGTCGTTCCACACCGGCTGGTTCGTCGAGTCGCTCTTCACCCAGATCCTGGTCGTGCTGGCGATCCGGACCCGGCTCAGCCCGTTCTGGCGCAGCCGCCCCAGCCGCCCTCTGGCGGTCGCGATCGTGGCGGCTCTGGCGGTGGCCGTGGCGATACCGCTGAGCCCGCTCGGCTCGCTGATGCAGTTCGGCGGTCTGCCGGCCTCGTTCTGGCCGCTCCTGGCCGGGATCGTGGTCTGCTATCTGGCCATGGTCGAAGTGGCCAAGCGGCTCTTTGGCGCCCGCGAGGACCGGCGGGCGGCAGCGGCCGTCGCCGTCTCGCTGCGACCGGCGGCCGGCACGGATTCGGGCCCGACCGGCTGACGGGCCGAATTCCGCGCCGACCGGCTGACGTGGCAGGCCGCCGAATGTAGGATCGGCCCAACAGGCCCACCCGAGTGGGCCAACCAGGTACGCCAAGGACGTTGTGGAGGCACACGTGGCTGAGCTCAAGCTGGTCGCGGCGAAGTCGGCGCTGGTGGTCATCGATCTGCAGCGCGGCATCGTGGGCATGCCCAGTGCACCTCGCCCGGCGATGGACGTCGTGAAACGGGCGGCCGAGATTGCCGTCGCGATGCGTAAAGCCGGGGGCACGGTGGTTTTCGTCCACGTCACGCCCTCGCCGGACGGCAAGGACGGCCTCAAGCCGATCACCGACGCCGCCCTCCAGGCACCCGGGCGGGCCCGGCCGCCAGATTGGGCGGACTTCGTGCCGGAGCTCGGCGTCCAGCCCGGCGACATCCAGATCACGAAGCGCCAGTGGGGCGCGTTCTACGGCACCGAGCTGGACCTGCAGCTGCGCCGCCGCGGCGTGGACACGATCTTGCTGTGCGGCATCTCGACCAGCATCGGTGTCGAGAGTACGGCCCGGGAAGCGTACGAACGCAACTACAACCAGGTCTTCGTCGAGGACGCGATGGCCGCCCGCGACCCGGACGAGCACAAACACACGGTTCTGTCGCTCTTCCCGCGCATCGGCCGGGTCCGCACCACGGCCGAAGTCCTGGCGGCCCTGGGCGCCTGACCGGCCCTGGGCGCCTGAGGAGCGTTAGCCGATCTCGACCCGCTGGCCGGTCTCGGCCGAGCGGTAGAGGGCGTCGATGGTGCGGGCCTGCCCGAGTGCGTCCGCCCTCCCCAGGAGCGGATGCCCGCGCCCGGTGATCGCGTCGCTCACGTTCTCGATCTCGAGGCGATAGGGATCGTCCAGGGTCAGCTCGATCTGGCGGTCGCCCAGCCACAGGCTCGCAAACTCGCCCAACCACGGATCGACCATCCGCAGGCTCGACTTCGCGCCGATGGCCTCCATGGAACGATGCCTGTACGTGAAGCCGCAGCCGAATTGCCCGACGACGCCAGAGCCGAACGTCAGCAGCCCGGCGAAGGCGACATCCACGCCCGAAGGCCCGAGCGTCTGCTCGCCCCGAACGGCTACCGGCTCGCCGGCGATCAGCCGAGACGCGCTGACGCAGTAACAGCCGACGTCCATCAGCGCCCCGCCGTCGAGCCCCGGTTCGAGGCGAACGTCGGTCGAGGCGTCCATGGCGAACGAGAAAGTGGTCCTGATCGATCGCAGCTCGCCGACCTCTGCTAGCAGGTCCATAAACTGCCGGATCATCGGCGTCTGGCGCCACATGAACGCTTCCATGAGCACCAGCTTGCGGGCGGCCGCGGCGTCGAACGCTTCCTCGATCTGGCGTACGTCGCGGCTGTAGGGCTTCTCGCACAGGACGTGCTTGCCGGCCGCGAGGGCCTGCATCGTCATGGAGTGGTGGAACGAGTTGGGCGTGGCGATGTAGACGGCGTCCACGCCGGGATCGGCCAGGAGCGCCTCGTACGAATCGTGGACGGTGCCGATGCGGAACCGGGATGCGAACTCGGTGGCGCGGGCTCTGTCCCGGCTGGCCACCGCGACGAAATCGGCGTTCCGGGCGTTGATGCCGTCGCGCAGGCAGCGCACCGCAATCCGTCCGGGGCCGAGGACGCCCCAGCGAACCGTGTCGGACTTGCTCAGGGCCATCGCTGCACCTCTTCGTCCCGCCTGCCGAATGCCGATATCAGGCCGTCGCTTCCAGGATGACAGGCCACGTCGAACGAAGCCAGCCCCGCGCTCGGCTCGTCTAGTCTGCCGCCCGGTGGAAGGCCATGCCCCGGCCGCCGCCGGAGACCGTGAGCGTGTCGCCCGCGACCCACGCGTCGGCGGCCTCGTTGTCGCCCATGCCATTGGCACGCAGCTTGCCGTCCGACCCGATCGACCAGCGGCCCTGCTCCTGCCGGCCGCCCGGCTGCGTCGCCACCATGGTCCCGTCCGGCATGAACGCCACGGACATCATCGGCGTCTGCCACTTGCCGAGGATCGCCTCGGCGAGGGGCCGAGGGTCGCGGTCGGCGGGGGGCGGGGGAGTCGCATTCAGTGCCATCTGCGCCTCGAAGGCATGACCCACCGCCTCCATCTGCGCCCGCGCCTCGTTCTTGCGCTCGAAGTCGCCGGTCAGCCACCCGGCCGCCATCGACCGCAACTCCCGGACCGCGAACCCGGGCACGCTTGCCGCATCCGGCACCTGTACGGCCGGATCGGGCAGCTTCTCCAGGTTAACCACGCGGTGCGTCCGCGGCAGCGCGTACACCCGGACGTAGCCGGCGTCGGGTGCCGCCTCGTACGTCCGTTCCGCGACGTCCAGCCGGCGCCCGCCGACCTCGAGGTAGTACGTGGTCATCGATGAGTGGCTGTCGTCCGATGTGTACGTGTCTTTGCCGATCGCCCCTTCGATCGCCTCGACCTTGCCGCCGCGCAGGTCGCGCGTCATGGAGTCCGTCACTACGGTGCCGTACAGGAACAGCAGGACGGCGACGGCGGCGAACGCGGCTCCGACCGCCATCCTCTCGATGTGGCTGTAGTTGCCGCCGGTGGACGTGAAGATCAGGGCCGAAATGACCCCGAGCATCAGCGCCATGACGATCCGGTCCTTGCGGGCGCCCCGCTCCAGCCCCGCAAAGCCGCGCCGCTGGTCGTCGGTCAGCCGGCCGGCCCGATTGGCCTCCAGGGCCGCTGTCGGGAAGGGATCGTTCGATGCCTGAGCCATGGTTCGCCTCCGGATTGCGTCGCAGACCAGCGGACGCTATTCCGGCGCGAACATTCGGGCGTGCGCGATCGTCGTCGGGCCACCTGGCAAGCCGGCCGGACCGAGGCGGGGAACGCCAGGAGCCGGGGCGCTCGCGGGCGCGGCGTTGCCGATCGATTGTCGTGCCCGTCGGTCGACGGTAGGCCCTTCCGGGCCGAGTGACTCAGGCGTCGCGGGGGGTTCTTTGGACGGGCCGGTACAGGTAGTAGTTGGCGCCCGCGGCGGCCTGGTTGCCTTCGTGGACCGCGGCGCTGACCTGATGGTCGTGCAGGCTGGTGGCGTCGCCGGCCGCGTACACGCCGGGCACGTTCGTGTGCTGCTCGGACGTGACGACGATCTGCCCTCCGGGCGTGAGCTCGAGACCGAGTTGGCGGGCCAGGTCGTTGGTGGCGACGGACCGCATGATCGTGTAGACCTGATCGACGGGCAGCTCCGTGGCGCCGGCGTCGTCGAGTAGCAGGGCTCGGATGCTGCCGTCGTCGCACTTGTACTCGGCCACGCCGGCGGCGTGGGCGGCGATGCCGTTGGCGGCAAGGTCGGCCAACCGGGCGACCGAGACGTCGAAGCCTTCGGGGCGGCCGGCCACCAGGACGACTCGGTCGGTGAAGTCGAGCAGATCCAGCGCCGTCTCGACCGCCTCCTCGTCGTGGCCTACCACGGCCACCGCCCGCCCGATGGACTCGTAGCCGTCGCAGTGAATGCACCAGAACAGGCTCCGCCCGACGCACTCGTCGCGGCCGGGAAACTCCGGGAAGTGGCCCATCACCCCGGTGGCCAGGATGACGGTGCGGGCGACGACCTCAACCGGCGAGCGAACGGCTTCGAAGTGGGCGGCCATGTCCGCATCGCGGCCCGCCTCGGGCCAGGGCGGGGCTTCCAGGCGAAGTCGGAACGACGCGCCGTCGCGGGTTGCCGTGGCCGCGTGGCCGATCACCAACCGGACTCCGTAGCGGATCGCGTGCTGCCAGCCGCGGCGCCGCAGTTCCACGGCCGGGATGCCCTCAGGGAAGCCGAGGTAGTTGTGGATCGTGTGCCGCCACAGGAAGCGATCCCGCTGGTCCACCACCAGGACGCTCCGGCGCATCCTGCCGAGGTTGACGGCAGCCGACAGGCCTGCTGCTCCCGCGCCCACGATGGCGCAGTCGACCTCGATCGGCGAGGTTCCGTCCGGCTGGGAGCCGCCGGCCGCGTCGGGACGTGGTGTGCTCATGGGTCAATCATCGGAGCGGCGCGCGCTCGCGGCAAGTGGCCAGCCGCGCGCGGGCCGCGGGCGGTCACGCGGCGCGGTAGGGCCGCGGTCGGCGGACCCGGAGTCTCGGAGCAGGGCCGGGGCCGCTGCTCGTTATGCCGGGGGCTCCCCAAGCCGAAACCTAGACCGTGCCACCGGACATGGCGTTCGCTTCCGGCTGGCCGGCTCTTGCTGGAGACCAGATGCCCGACCATCCCTCGGCCGCTGCCACCGCGATCGCCGCGGCCGCCGCCCCGAGCACTGCCGCCGCCCGCCCGGCCCGCCGCCGCTGGCTCGGTCCGGCGATCCTGGTCGCCGGTGGGCTGGGCATCGCGTTGCACTACATTCCCGCCGGCACCGGAGGCCAGGCCCTGACCTACCTGGCCGTGGAGATCGCGGCCGTCGCCACGATCTTCGGCGGCATCGCGGTCCTCCGGCCCGCCAGGCCTAAGGCCTGGCTCTTGTTCGGCGCGGGGATGCTGGCCCTGACCCTGGGCGACATCGCCTGGTGGCTTCTGTACGTGTGGAACGGCGAAGTGCCCGACTCGTCCGTGGCGGACCTGTTCTTCATCGCCGAGTACCCCTTGTTGATGGCCGGCCTGTGGCTGATGGCCGGGGCGCGCGCGGACCGCGCCAGCATCCTCGATACAGCCATCGTGACCACCGCCGCCTTGATGGTGATGGTCCAGACCGTCGTGGTGCCGTCGCTTGTGGGTTACGGCGGATCGCCCGTCGACGTCGCGGTGATGGTCTTCTATCCAATCGCCGACATCGCCCTGCTCGCGGTTGCCCTGCGGGCCGTCATGGTGGGCGACCTCCGCTCTCGAGCCCTGCTGCTCGTACTGGCCGGAACGCTGGTCGTGGTCGCCGCGGACAGCCTCAACCTGTGGATCAGCCTGGGCGACCCGGAGTTCGACCAGCTGCCGCTCGACGCGTTGTGGCTGCTGTCCATGGTCCTATGGGCCGGCTCGATCGCCTACACGTCGACCGGTCCTGAGACTCCCCGCCCGGGCGCTGACTGGATGAAGCATCGCGGCCCTCGGTTCGTGGCGCTCGTGTTCTCGCTGTTCCTGCCGCCGGTGATCCTCGTCCTCGATTCAGGCGACAGAGAGACTGTCACGGTCACCCTGGCCGCCTGGGGTGTCATGGCCGTCCTGGTCATGCTCCGGACGGATGCCGCCATATCGATCGCCCGAAGATCCGAGGCGGATCTACGACGCGCCGGCGAGCACCTGTCGCTGGCCGTCCGGGCGGGCAACGTCGGCATCTGGGAGTACGACCCTGCAGCCGGTTCGATCGTTTGGGACGAGCAGATGGCCCGGCTGTACGGGATCGAACGCGCCGACTTCGCGGGCACCTACGCCGCCTGGCTGATGCTGCTAGCCCCCGACGACCGGGCGCGGGTCGACGACGAGATGATCGGATCGCTCGATGATGGAGAGGACTTCGACTCCGCATTCAAGACCCTCTGGCCGGACGGGTCCAGCCACTACATCCGGGCCCTGGCGATCGCCCAGCGTGACTCCGCGGGGCGGCCGAAACGCATCGTCGGCACCAGCTGGGACATCACCCTCCAGAAGGAGGTCGAGCGCGAGATGCGCGAGACCAACTTCCAGCTGGCCGGCGCCATGAGCCGGGCCGTCGAGCTGGCCGCCGCAGCCGACGCGGCCAACCAGGCCAAGAGCGACTTCCTGGCCAACATGAGCCACGAGATCAGGACGCCTATGAACGGCGTGCTCGGCATGGTCGGGTTGCTGCTCGACACGAGGCTGGATCAGGATCAGCGCCGCTACGCCGAGGTGGTCCAATCGAGCGCCGAATCGCTACTGGCGCTCATCAACGACATCCTCGACTTCTCCAAGATCGAAGCCGGCAAGATGACGCTCGAGACCCTGTCGTTCGATCTCACTGCTCTCCTCGACGACTTCGCCGCCAGCCTGGCCGTCCGGGCCCAGCAAGCGGGTTTGGAGTTCATCTGCGCTGCCGATCCTGACGTGCCCATCCACATCTGCGGCGACCCCGGACGGCTCCGCCAGATACTGCTGAACCTGGCCGGCAATGCCGTCAAGTTCACGCCGAAGGGTGAAGTCGCGGTTCGCGTCGGTCGGGCGTCCGAGACCGAGACGGACGTTCTGCTGCGCTTCTCGGTGAAGGACACCGGGATTGGGATTCCCGCCAGCAAGCTGGGCATCCTGTTCCAGAAGTTCACCCAGGCGGACGCGTCGACGACCCGCCACTACGGTGGAACGGGGCTCGGCCTGGCCATCTCCAAGCAACTGGCGGAGATGATGGGGGGCGAGATCGGCGTCGACAGCGAAGAAGGCGCAGGCTCTGAGTTCTGGTTCACCGCCCGATTCGAGAAGCAGCTCGGACGGGCCGTGGCCCGTCCGGCTATCAAGGGCGTACGGGTCCTGATAGTCGACGACAACGCCACGAACCGCGAAGTGCTGCGCGTGCAGCTCCGGGCCTGGGGCGTGCGCTCCGGCGAAAGCGTGGATGCGCCCGCGGCACTGAATGCGCTCCGCCATGCCACCAAGATCGGGGACCCGTACAGGGCCGCCATTATCGACAAGCAGATGCCCGGAATGGACGGGCTCGAGCTGGCGCGGGCCATTCGCGACGACTCGGCCCTGTCCGGGACGCGGCTTGTGCTTATGAGCTCGCTCGGGCCGGGCGGCGGCAGGGAGCGGGCCTTCGAGGCCGGTTTCGACGCGGGCTTGCTCAAGCCCGTCCGGCAGTCCGACCTATTCGACTGCCTGGCCACGCTGGTCGCCGGGTCGGCCGTGGGCCGGGCAGCCGGGTCGCATCCCGACGACGCCGGCGCGGTGCAGGCGGCCGTCGACCCGGAGCGGTGGGCGGGCTACCGCGTGCTCCTGGCCGAAGACAACATTACCAACCAGCAGGTTGCCCTGGGCATTCTCCGCAAGTTGGGCGTTCGGGCCGACGCTGTGGCAAACGGCGCAGAAGTCGTCCGCGCCCTCGAGACCATCCCGTACGACGTCGTTCTGATGGACATCCAGATGCCCGAGATGGACGGCTTCGAGGCCACGCGGGTTATTCGGGGCGGGTCGCCGAAGGCGCTGCGCCCCAACATCCCGATAGTGGCCATGACCGCCCGCGCCCTCCAGGGCGATCGCGAACGATGCATCGCGGCAGGTATGGACGACTACGTCACCAAGCCGGTTTCCCGAATGGCGCTGACGGCGGCACTGGACCGCTGGCTGCCGCGCCGAGCCGGCACGCCGCCCCAGCCGTCGGCCGAGCCCGAGCTGTCGGACGTGCCCGAGCCTGTCGCCGAGCCCGAAGCTGCGCCGGCGCCTGCGGCTGAGCCCCCGGTGTTCGACCGCGAAGGCATGCTCGTCCGCCTGATGGGCGACGAGGAACTTGCCCGGGACGTGGTCGACGGATTCCTGGAAGACGCGCCCAAACAGTTCGAAGGGCTTCGGGTCTGCATCTCCGCCGCGGACGAGACGGGGGCGCTGCGCCGCGTCCACACCATCAAGGGCGCCTCGGCCAATGTCGGTGGCGACGCTCTCAGCGCGGCGGCCCTCGAAGCGGAGCGGGCTGGACAGGCCGGAGGCGTCGACGCGATCATGAGTCGGGTGCCGGTGCTGGAGTCGCAGTTCGTCCAGCTCAGGGAAGCGATGCTCCGGTTCGCGCAACCCGGCGACAATTCGGTGGGAGGGATGCGGTGAAGACGCTCATCGTCGAGGATGAGGTCACCAGCCGGACGCTGTTGCGCGCGCTGCTGAGGCGCTACGGTCCGACCCACGTCGCAATGAACGGCAAGGAGGGCGTGGACGCAGTCGCCGAGGCCATCAAGGCCGCCGATCCGTATGACCTGGTCTGCCTCGACATCATGATGCCGGAGATGGATGGCCAGGAGGCGCTGCGACGCATTCGCCAGCTCGAAGATGAGGCCGGGATCGGCGATGCCGGGCGCGCCCGGGTGATCATGACGACAGCCCAGGCGGACCGGGATACGGTGTTGGAGGCCATCAGCGCTCATGCCGATTACTTCCTGGTCAAGCCGATCGACAGCCGGCAACTGCTGGACAACCTGCGCCGGTTGAACCTGATCGAGTAAGCGGTCAGCAGCCGCTACGGGGCCTGTCTCGGTGCTCGCGCGGGGGTAGCATGGGCGGCGTTGAGTAACGTCGACGTCTTCCTGATGTGCCTTGCCGCGATCCTCATCCTGGGGACCGTCGGCGGGGTTCTGTTCAGCCGGGTCGGCATCCCCGACGCGCTTTGCCTGGTTGCCGCAGGCGTCATCCTCGGGCCGGTCCTGGGGGTCGTGGATAGCTCGTCCCTGACTCAGGTCGCGCCGTTCCTCGGTGCCGTCACCATCATCGTCGTCCTCTTCGAAGGCGGCAGCAGGCTGCAGATCGCGGGTGTCCTGAAAGGCAGCCTCCGGGCCACGACGCTGGCCCTGGCCGGCTTCGCGGTGTCGAGCCTGCTCATGGCCCTGGCCGTCCTGGTTGGTTCGGCCGCCGGCGTCCTGCCGTCGGAGTGGACCTGGCAATACGGCCTGTTGATCGGCGTCATCCTGGGCGGGTCCAGCTCGGTGGTGGTCATGCCGGCCGTGGTCCAGGCCCACTTGCCGGACTCGGTCGCCAATCTGGTCTCGACCGAATCGGCCCTCACGGACATCTTGTGCGTAGTCGGCGCGACCAGCCTTCTGGCCGTGATGGTCGCAGCCAGCGGCAGCGCCACCAACCCGGCCGAATCCATCGGCATTACCTTCGGGATCGGCCTGGCGGCAGGAGTCGTGGCCGGCCTGGTGAGCGTCCTGTTCGCCGGCTTCGTCCGGTCTTCGGCCTACGCCTATCCGATCCTGCTGGCGGCCCTGCTGGGTCTGTACGTTCTGGTCGATGCCGCCCACGGCAGCGGCGCTCTGGCGGTCCTGATCTTCGCCCTGCTCATGGGCAACTTCGGATTGCGTCTTGCGACCGACGGCTCGGCCCTCACGGGCTCGCTGGACCAATCGACGCGCCTGTTCCACAGCCAGGTGACCTTCATCATCAAGGCCCTGTTCTTCACGTTCATGGGCGCGATGCTCGGCCGTCCATCAAGCCAGATGGCGCTTGGAATCGGGCTCGGTCTGCTCCTGGTCGCGGGCAGGGTAGTGGCAGTGCGGCTCGCTCTCGTTCGCTCCTCGCTGAGCCGGCCCGAGCGCAATCTCGTAACCGTGCTGATGCCGCGGGGCCTGGCGGCAGGTGTCCTGGCTACATTCCCCGTCACCGCCGGCCTGCCCGAGTCCTCCGGTATCCCGGCGATCGTCTACGCGGCGGTCATCACGACCATCGTCGTCTTCGCGGTGGCGCTGCCGGGCGCCCGTCGAGGTCTGGGCGAGACGCCGGAGGCAGCCGAACCGTCGGGCGGTGGGGTGGAGTCCGTGTCGGAGCTGGCACCCGCCGACTGAGGGCTCGAGGCCATTAGCCCGCCCGGCCCCGGCCGCTCGTTCTAGGACGTCGGGCCCGAGTAGAGCCGCGGCAATCGCTGACCGAAGCCGACAAGGACGTCGTGCGGGACGGTGTCGACGATCCGAGCCAGGTCCTCGGCGGTCTGGGAGGTGGAGCCGTCGCTGCCGACGATGGTGAACACGCTGTCCCGGTCGACCGTGCCCGCCGCCGCGACGGCGGTCACGTCCGCGCTGCACGAGTCCATGCTGACCCGGCCGACGATGGGTGACCTGTGGCCGGCATGAAGGGCATCCGAGCGGCCGTTGCCCATCTCGCGCCGCATTCCGTCGGCGTAGCCGAGGGGGAAGAGGGCTACCAGCGCCTGCTCCGATACGACGTGCGTTCCGCCGTACCCGACCTCGGCGCCGCGGGGCAGGCGCATCAGGCGTGACGGCCTCGCCCGAACGGCCATGACCGGTCGGAGCGGCACGGGGGAGGGGAGTCCGCGGCCGTACAGCTCGTCGGGCAGCACGCCGTAGACGGCCAGGCCGGGTCGCGCCATCTCGTAGCCGGTACCGCGGCCGGTCAGGATGGCCGACGAACTGGACGCGTGGCGCTCCGCCTCGACGCCCCAGGTTCGGAGCAGATCGACCATGGCGTCGAACCGGTCGAGTTGCTCGTCCGCGGTGCGCGGGTCCGCGCCGTCCGCGAGATGCGTCCAGACGCCCCGGACCGACCCGGCCAGCGCGGTCACTCGGCCGCGGTACTGCTCCAGGCGGTCGAATCTGAGGCCCTGCCGCGACATGCCCGTGTCCAGCTTGAGCTGGACGTCCAGTCGCTTGCGATCGCGCTCGGTCAGCGCGAGGACGGCGTCGAACCCTTCTTCGGTGCCCACGGAGGGCTCGATGCCCGCCGCGATTGCCTCGCCGAGCCCTGCCGGCGGTACTTCGAACAGGACGATGATCCGGCACTCCAGCCCCGCGGCTCGAAGCTCGAGACCCTCGTCCAGCGTGGCCACGCAGACCGCCCCGACGCCGGCGTCGCAGAGCGCCCTGGCCACCCTCACCGCGCCATGTCCGTAGGCGTCGGCTTTCACGACCGGCGCGAGCTTGCATCCCGGCGAGCACAGCCCGGCGAGCGCTCGAACGTTCGCGACCAGGGCGTCGAGGTCCACCTCCACCCAGGCGTCGCGAAACTCGGGTCGGACGCCCGTAGTGGGTCTGGCTGGCTCAGGCGGCTGGTTCAACTGTCGACTTCTCCGTAATCGCGGGCCGAGGTTGCGCCCCGGAAGCGTAGAGGGCCACGGCCGAACCGGGCAAGCGCGGGGCTGGATTTGACCCGCCCCAGCGTCAGGAGTAGCATGACTGACCAGTCAGTCAGTCATATCACCGGAGCGTGACTCCCGCGGCGCGGGCCTCCGGGAGCGGTTTGATGGGCCGGCGTCCGCCGGCCCATTGGAGTGACCAGTGGCATCAGATCACGGCGAGGCCGGCGTCGTTCGGTCGGGCCTCACGGATGAGGAATTGACGGCGGCGGCGCTGTCGGACGCGGCGCTCGAAGCGAACGGCGGCTCGGCGGCCGAGCGGTCCAAGGTCGGCCGGATCCTCGACGCGGCCGCCTCCGTGTTCGCGCGCCGTGGCTTCAGCGATGCCCGCATGGACGACGTGGCCGAGGAAGCCGGCGTCAGCAAGGGCGGTCTCTATCTGCACTTCCCCAGCAAAGACGCCCTGTTCGACGGGCTTGTCGGATACGTGGTGGGCCTGGAGACGCGCAAGCTCGCCGCCGCGAAAGAGGCCGAGGGCCCGGTCGCGGACCGGCTGGCCGGGTTCTTCCATGAATACGCGAAGGACCTCCTGGCGATGGCCCGGTTCTACCCGATCATCATGGAGGTCTACGCCCGTGCCTTTCGCCACGCCGCCCTGCGCAAGATCCTGCAGCGCTATGTCGACCTGTACGTGTCGGAGCTGTCGGCCTTGATCCGAGAGGGGATCGACCGCGGCGAGTTCCGGGATGTCGACGCAGAGCAAGTCGCCATTCAAATGATCAGCCTTCTGGAAGGCCTGGCCCTCCTCTGGGGCGTGGACCCGGAGTTCGTGCCGCTTCCGGAAGCTGCGGACCAGGGCGTTCGGCTGATGCTGGACGGATTGCTGGTCCAGCAGCCCTCGGCCGGTCCGGCATCAGATGAGAGTGCGAACTCATGAATGAATTGGAGGCGAAGGTGATAACCGAAACGCGCCCCGCTGCCGGGCCACCGGCGAAGACGGCAGACGCGACCGAGACCGTGCTGCAAGTGCGGGGCCTGGTCAAGAACTACGGCTCCGTCAAGGCGGTCCGGGGCATCGACTTCGAACTCAAGCGGGGCGAGATCCTCGGCTTCCTGGGTCCGAACGGCTCCGGCAAGAGCACCACGATCCGCTGCGTCCTGGACCTGCTGCGTCCGACGGCGGGTCAGATCGAGGTGTTCGGCCGGTCGCCTCGCGTCGACGGGCCTGCCATTCGGGCGCGCGTGGCATACGTGCCGGGCGAGCTGCGCCTGCCCGACCGCATGACGGGCTTCCAGCTCGTCGAGTCGATCGGCCGTCTGCGTGGCGGTCTCGACAAGATCCGGCGAGACGAGTTGGCCGAGCGTCTCAAGCTCGATCTGACCCGCAAGACCAGGCAACTCTCGACCGGCAACCGGCGCAAGCTGGCGCTGCTGCTGGCGTTCCAGTGGCGGGCCGAACTGCTGATCCTCGACGAGCCGACGAGCGGTCTCGATCCGCTCATGCAGCACGAGTTCGTGTGTCTGTTGCGCGAGGCGAGGGATGCCGGGGCAACGGTCTTTCTGTCGTCGCACGTCCTGAGCGAAGTCCAGCGTACGGCGGACCGGGTTCTGGTGCTCCGCTCCGGCAAGATCGTGGCCCAGGGCACCGTGGACGAGCTGCGCGGCCGGGCCCGCCAGCGTGTCGAGATCTGGTTCGACGGCGACATCCCGACCGGCCTGGCTTCGGTGCCGGGTCTGGCGGATGTGAGCCAGGACGATCATCGGCTCCAGGCCTCGTTGATCGGATCGGTGAGGCCGCTGCTCGGCTACCTCGCCGACAAGCCCGTCAAGGGCATGCTCATTGAGGAGCCGGACCTCGAGGACGCCTTCCTGGATCTCTACGAGGAGCAGCAATGAACGCGCGTACCGTCGAACTCGTCTTCGGCCCGGTCAGGTCCATCCTTCGCTCCGGCCTCATCTGGGCCGCCTGCATCGGCAGCATCGTCTTCGTGACGATCGCCGTCTGGCCGGCCTTCAAGGGCAATACGAGCATCGACTCCGCCATGAACAACCTGCCGGCGGGCGTCGTGGACGCCCTTGGCCTCGGCAGCTTCGGCACCCCGGCGGGCTTCCTGCGGGCCAACCTCTACGACTTCTTCATCCCCCTCCTCATCGCCTGCGCGGCGGTGGGCTTCGCCAACGGCCTGACTTCCAGTGAGGAGGACGGCGGCCGGCTGGAGGTCATTCTCACTCTGCCGGTTACCCGGCAGGCCGTGTTCGCCGGCCGCGTCCTGGCCGCAACGATATGGGTCGTGGCTGTGGTCGTGTTCACCACGGTCGTCCAGTTCGGGTCCGATGCCCTCTTCGATCTGCAGATCGGCGCCGACAGGCTCCTTGCCACGCTGCTGCTGTGCGGCCTGCTGGCGGCGTTCATGGGAGGCCTGACGTTTGCAGTCTCGGGCCTCTCGGGCAAGCCGGCACTGGCACTCGGTGTCGGCCTGTTCGTGGCCGTGGGCGGATGCATCATCTCCGCTCTCTTCCCGCTGAGCAGCGCGCTGGCCGCATTCGCTCATGCCTCGCCCTGGGACTGGGCCTTCTCGGGCAATCCGCTCGCCAACGCCACAGAGGTGTGGCGGTACTTCGCCCTGGGCATCCCGGCCGTGTTGCTGGCGGTGTTCGGAATGTGGGCCTTCGGGCGTCGGGACGTGGCGTCCGCCTGAGGTGACGCGGGGCGGCGGTGATGAGCCGCCGCCTCAGCCTTCTGGTTGGCTGTGCGAGGGCCGCTCGGTCTTGCCTTCGGGCCGGATCAGGGGCGGCAGCAGCGGCTCGCCCGTGATCAGGCGCATACCCCGGCCGTGGGTGATGAACGTCCAGGCCCAGCGGATGACGACCACCAGGCGGTTGGCGAAGCCGACCAGGTAGAGGATGTGTACGCCCAGCCACATGGCCCAGGCGAGCAGCCCGCTCATGCGGCCGAGCCGGCCCAGCCAGCGGATGTCCGCCACGCCCGAAAGCCGGCCGATGACGGCGACGTCACCGCGGTCGCGATACCGGAAGGGCTTCGGCGTCTTGCCGTGGGCCCTGGCCCGGACGTAGGAGCCGGCGTAGATGCCTTCCTGGATCGCGGCCGGGGCGACCCCCGGCACCGGCTTCCCATTCGGCCGCGTGACCACGGCCAGATCGCCCAGAACGAGGATTTCGGGATGACCGGGCACGGTCAGGTCGGGGCCGACCGGGATTCGCCCGGCCCGGTCCACCTCGACGCCGAGGGCCGCCGCGACCTTCCGGCCGAAGCTGGAGGCCTGGACTCCCGCCGCCCAGAGGATGGTCCGGGCGGGGATGCGCTCGACGCGCTCCTCGCCCTCCTCGCCACCGATCGCACGACCGCCACCTATCGCGCCGCCACCGACCGCGACGTCCAGGCCGCTCTCGTCGATCGCTATCACGCGCGTACCGGTCCTGACCGTTACGCCCAGCTTCTCCAGCTGACGGCGGGCCGATTTCGAGAGCCCCTCCGGGTACGTCGTCAGGACCCGATCCAGGGCTTCGACCAGCACGACCCGTGCATCAGCGGGCCTGATGGACCGGAAGTCGCGCCGGAGGCTGTCGCGCGAGATCTCGCCCATCGCCCCGGCCAGCTCCACGCCCGTCGGGCCGGCCCCGACCACCACGAACGTCATCCACTCCGCCCGCCGGACCGGGTCGGTCTCGCGTTCCGCAGCTTCGTACGCGATCAGGATGCGCCTCCGGATCTCAGTGGCGTCTTCGATCGTCTTGAGCCCGGGCGCGAGGCGGGCCCACTTCTCGTGGCCAAAGTAGGCATGCCGCGCCCCGGTGGCGACGATCAGAGTGTCGTAGTCGAGCGTGCCGCCGTCGCGGAGCATCACCCGGCGCGCTTCGGGGTCAACCTCCAGGGCTTCGCCCAGAAGAACGCGGGTGTTCTTGTTACGGCGAAGGATCGCTCGCAGCGGCTGAGCGATGTCTCCGGGCGAGACCGAACCCGTCGCCACCTGGTACAGCAGCGGCTGGAACAGATGAAAGTTGCGCCGATCCAGCAGCGTTACGTCCAGGGCTTTGTCCTTGCCGAGCTTGCGGGCGGCGTACAGGCCGCCGAAGCCGCCGCCGACGATCAAGACGCGGTGGCGACCAGGTGCGGCCACAGGTTCGGCCGGGGCCGGTTCGGTCTGTCGGACTTCGTTCACGCCACCATGGTGCCAGAGTCTTCGCCCGTGGCGTGCCGCGGCGCCAACCCGTTTCGGCCGGTCGTCTTCAGCGAGGGTGCCGCGGGATACCGGGTCAGCTCCTCAGCCTGAAGCGCCAGATCGCGAGCCCGCCGCCCAGCAACGCCGCCGCGGCCACGGCGGCCGCCAGGGCGATCGGCAGGGAGTTCGATGGGGCGCCCCCACCGCCCGAATCGGGGACCGGCTCGGGCGGGTTGGCCGCGCTCGGGGCCGAGGTGACCCCCGCCACGAATTCGACCGGCGTCGAGGCAGCCGAGGGCGGCGCCGTGTCCACGGCGGCGATCAGGCCGGAAGCGGTCGGGGGCGGCGGAACCGGCGGCAGGGGGCCCGGGCCGGTAGGGGCTGCGGTCGGCGCGGCGGTGTTAGTGGCGGTGGGCGCGGCGGTGGGCGCGGCGGTGTGACTGGCGGTGTGGGTGGCGGTGTGGGTGGCGGTGTGAGTGGCGGTCGGGGGCGGCGGCGGAACCGGCGGCAGGGGGCCCGGGCCGGTAGGGGCCGCGGTCGGCGCGGCCGTGGGGGTGGGCGTCGCCGTCGGCAGCGTGATTGGCGTCGGCGGCAACGGCACGAGCGTCGGTCCCTCGATGATCGTCTTGAAAGCGAGGTCCTTGGTGCAGTAGTACGCGGCGCTGCCCCAGCCGTCGACCGGCTTAAGCGAGAACGAGTCGAACCGGTTCGCCGCCAGCGCCTGCCCGCCGGGGAAGGTGGACACGCAGGAACCCAGCCAATCGAGGCCCCACGGGGCCTGGGCCTGCAGCAGGATCGCGTACTGGGTGCCGGCCACCAGGTTGACCGGGGTCGAGATGTTGAATGTCACCCAGGCCGGATCCGCGGGCAGCTGCTTGAACTCTCGGGCCCAGACGAATATGAAGTCGGGCCTGCCGCTGTTGACCGGCAGTATCTCCATCATCACCTGACCCGTAGGGGCGGATCCGGAGATGGTCGTCGTGTAGTAGCCGGCGTAGACCTCGACCGCAATCAGTTTGCGACTGTGAGCCGGGGTGAAGGTCTGGAGTTCGACGTAGTTGCTGTCCCAGATCGGCGAGCCGCCGTTCCAGCCGCCGACGTCGGTCTGCTGCTGATCGATGAGCCCGGTCGCCACAGCCGGTTGCGCGCTCAAGGCCAGAATGGCAAGCAGCGAGGCCATTGCCCCGGCGATACGTCGCACTTTTCGTCCCTCCCGTTGATCGCCGGTGCGTCCAGCCTGATGGGCGCCGGCGGATGGGTGAAGCGAAATGCATACTCGGCTAGTAGTCAATGGCGGAGCGCCTGCCGGGTCAGGTGCACTTCAGCCTTCGACCTTGCGGAGCCGCTGGGCGGCGAGACGAGGTCGGCCGCCACGGCCGATCATCCGGGCGAACAGCGACGGGACCAGCCACCGAACGAAGTACAAGCGGCAGCCGAGGCAGTAGCCGGTAGCCGCCAGCAGGGTCTGGAGCGCCACGACCATCGCCACGAGGACCCAGCCGGGGGCTTCGAAGTGAAGGGCGAATGCGATCGCGGCCATGGCCACCACGCTGCCGCCCATCGCCTGGGCGAAACGCGGCGGGTACTCGTGCTCGGGTTCAGGTTGCAGCCGAAGCGCGCGTCGGATAACGGGCCAGGGGCGGCCGGGCAGGAAGAACCGCGTGCCGAATGCGGCGGACAGGAGCAGGTTCAGGCCGGCGAGGGCGGCCAACCAGGGCGCGTTCAGGGCGTACGAAAGGACAAGGATCAGGGCTGAGGCTCCGGCTCCGAAGCGCTGGCCGTGCCGGTCGATCTGTCGGGCGGACGGGGTAAGGACGGACATCAGTGGGCTCCAGCTGAACGGGAAGTGGACGCACGCCGGCAGGCGGCGAGACGCCGGGGTGTCGGGAGTTCGCGAGGTTCGGCTGAAGCGAGCTAGGCGCCGAGGACGCGCTCGACCGTGGCCGGCCCTCGCCGGCGACAGGAGCAGGTCGCGCCTTCAAATCGGCGCGTGTTCTCAGCGGTCATGGCCGGGATGGTAGCGGGGTGACGACGGGCGCCGCGACCCTCGCGGGAAGACGATCCGCCACGCGCATCAGCGTCGGCCCGCCTTCCGGCTCGCGAGCCGGCCCGTTAGGCGCGCCTGGTCCCATGGACGATCGCCCGCTCGAATGGGGAGGTCTACCCTGGCGGGGCACGACATCGAGAACTTCAGCCACGATTCGGAGGGAAACCATGGACCGAACTGCCGTCAGGTCGAACCGGGACTGGTGGCCCGACCAGCTCGACCTTGCCAGCCTCCACCGCAACTCCTCTCTGTCGGATCCCATGGGGACGGGGTTCACGTATTCCGACGAGTTCAAGAAGCTGGACCTTGCGGCCCTCAAGCGAGACCTCCTCGAGGTCATGACGACCTCGCAGGACTGGTGGCCGGCCGACTTCGGCCACTACGGGCCGCTCTTCATCCGGATGGCCTGGCACAGCGCCGGCACGTACCGGATCAACGACGGCCGCGGCGGCGCGTCCCGAGGCACCCAGCGCTTCGCGCCCCTCAACAGCTGGCCCGACAACGCCAACCTGGACAAGGCCCGCCGGCTGCTCTGGCCGGTCAAGCGGAAGTACGGCCGCAAGATCTCGTGGGCGGACCTGATCGTCTTCGCCGGCAACTGCGCTCTCGAGTCGATGGGCTTCAAGACATTCGGCTTCGGCGGCGGACGCGAGGACGTCTGGGAGCCCGACGACACCGACTGGGGCCCCGAGGCGACCTGGCTCGAGGACAGGCGTTACCACGGCGACCGGCAGCTCGAGAACCCGCTCGCGGCCGTGCAGATGGGTCTCATCTACGTCAACCCGGAAGGCCCCAACGGCAACCCGGATCCGGTCGCCGCGGCGAAGGACATTCGCGAAACGTTCCGGCGCATGGCCATGAACGACGAGGAAACCGTGGCCCTCATCGCCGGCGGGCACTCGTTCGGCAAGACCCACGGAGCGGGTCCCGCGACCAACGTCGGCCCGGAACCAGAAGCGGCGCCCCTCGAAGAGCAGGGCCTGGGCTGGAAGAGCAGCTACGGCAGCGGCAAGGGCGGCGACGCCATCACCAGCGGCATCGAGGTCACCTGGACGACCACGCCGACGAAGTGGAGCAACAACTTCTTCGAAAACCTGTTCGGCTTCGAGTACAAGCTCGTCAAGAGCCCGGCCGGGGCCAATCAGTGGGTCGCGGAAGGTGGCGCCGGCACGGTTCCGGATGCCCACGACCCCTCCAAGCGCCACGCCCCCACCATGCTGACCACGGACCTGTCGCTGCGTTTCGACCCGGCCTACGAGAAGATCTCGCGGCGCTTCTACGAGCATCCCGACGAGTTCGCCGACGCGTTCGCCCGGGCCTGGTTCAAGCTGACCCACCGTGACATGGGGCCGCGGTCTCGCTACCTCGGTTCGCTCGTTCCGAAAGAGGCGCTCATCTGGCAGGACCCGGTCCCGGCCGTGGATCACGAGCTGATCGGTCCGGCCGACATCGCCGCCCTGAAGGCGAAGATCCTCGCGTCCGGGCTGTCCGTCTCCCGTTTCGTCTCGACCGCCTGGGCGGCCGCGGCATCTTTCCGGGGTACGGACCGGCGCGGCGGAGCGAACGGAGCGCGCATTCGCCTCGCCCCGCAGAAGGATTGGCCGGTCAACGATCCGGCCGAGCTGGCGAAGGCCCTGAAGACGCTGGAGCAGATCCAGTCCGACTTCAACCGCGCCCAGACAGGCCGCAAACGCGTCTCCCTGGCCGACGTGATCGTCCTGGGCGGGTGCGCCGCTGTGGAGCAAGCCGCGAAGAACGCCGGCCAGAACGTCCAGGTGCCGTTCGCGCCCGGTCGCACGGACGCCTCGGCGGAGCAGACAGACGTCGAATCCTTCGCCGTCCTCGAACCCAAGGCCGACGGCTTCCGCAACTACGTGGCGGCCGGCCAGGCGGCGCCGGCGGAGAAGTTGCTGGTCGATCGAGCGCAGTTACTGAACCTGACCGGACCCGAGATGACGGTCCTCGTAGGCGGCATGAGGGTCCTCGGCGCCAACACCGGCGGCATCAAGCACGGCGTCTTCACCGATCGTCCCGGAACGCTGAGCAACGACTTCTTCGTGAACGTGCTCGACATGGGCACGGAGTGGAAGGCGACCTCGAGAGCAGCCGACCTGTTCGAGGGCCGGGACCGCGCGACCGGCAAGCCCAGGTGGACCGGCACCCGCGCCGACCTCGTCTTCGGGTCGAACTCGGTCCTGCGTGCGTACGCGGAGGTCTACGCCGGCGCCGACGCGCAGGAGAAGTTCGTCCGCGACTTCGTGGCGGCCTGGAACAAGGTCATGAACCTGGATCGCTTCGATCTGGCCTGAGCGCCCGATAGGCGCGGGGTCCTCAGTGGCGGAACGAGCCGGCGAGGGCTCTGTCCGCCGGCGCGGCCTGCGCCTGTAGCTCCGGCAACAACCTCTCCAGGTCCGCGAGGAAGAGCGCCGCCAGGTCGTGCGAGAAGCCGTTGCGGACGACGATCCTCAGCACTGAGAGGTCCTCGCGGTTCTTCGGGAACGTATACGCGGGGACCTGCCAGCCTCGTTCGCGCAGGCGGCGCGAGACGTCGAAGACGTCGAAGCTGGCGACCCCGGGCTTGACCGTGAAGGCCAGCACCGGCAACTGGCTGCCGTCCGTGATCAGCTCGAACGGCCCCATCGCGGCTACCTTTGCGGCCAGATCGACGGCCACGTCGCGGCAGACCGACTGGACGGCCCGATAGCCGTCGCGGCCCAGTCGCAGGAACATGTAGTACTGGGCCACGATCTGAGCCCCCGGCCGGGAGAAGTTGAGGGCGAAGGTGGGCATGTCGCCGCCCAGGTAGTTGACGTGGTAGACCAGCTCCTCCGGCAGCGACGCCTCATCGCGCCACAGGACCCAGCCCACGCCCGGGAACACGAGGCCGTACTTGTGGCCGGAGGTGTTGATGCTGGCCACACGCGGGATGCGGAAATCCCACTCCAGATCGGGGTCCAGGAAGGGGGCGATCATGCCGCCCGAGGCGCCGTCGACGTGGATGGGGACGTCCAGGCCGGTCCGGGCCTGCAGATCGTCCAGAGCGCGCGCGATCTCGGCCACCGGCTCGTAGCTGCCGTCGAAGGTCGATCCCAGCACCGCGACGACGCCGATCGTGTTCTCGTCGACGAGCTTGACCGCCTCCTCGCCGTCGAGGTGGAAGCGGTTGCCCTCCATCGGTACGAGTCGCGGCTCCACCTCGAAGTAGTTCGCGAACTTGTCCCAGCAGACCTGGACGTTGATGCCCATCACGATGTTGGGACGATCCGCCGGCTTGCCGGCCGCCTTCCGCCTCTGCTGCCAGCGCCGCTTCAGCGCCAGCCCGCCCAGCATGCACGCCTCGGACGAGCCCACGGTGGAGCAGCCGGGCGCACGGTCGGTTTGGGGGCGTGCCAGAGATCGGCCAGCATCGAGACGCAGCGATGCTCGATCTCCGCCGTCTGGGGGTACTCGTCCTTGTCGATCATGTTCTTGGGCAGGCATTCGTTCATGAGCATGCCCACCTCGGGCTCCATCCACGTGGTCACGAACGTGGCGAGGTTCTGGCGGGCATTGCCGTCGAGCATCAGCTCGTCGTGGATGATCTGGTACGCCGCCGCCGATGACATCTCGCCGTGGGGGAGGCGCTTCGCGGGAATCGGAGCCAGGACGGAGCCCTGGGCGAAGAGTGGATTGACCGACAGGTTCTCGGCGTGACGGTGACGCCGATGGCTCGAGCCCAGCATCCGACTGTCCTCCTGTCCGATGACGCGGCCCACGCCCCGAACGGTGAAACGCGGGCGTCCTGACTGAAGCGTGTATCTACGCGAGACGGTCGAGCAGGACCACGGGGATCCGGCGGGTCGTATTGCGCTCGTAGTCGACGAAACCGGGGTGTGTCGCGGCATGCTGGGCGTAGAGACGGTCGCGCTCAGCGTCGTCCGCGACCGCCGAGGCCCGCGCCTTGAACTTCTCGTCGCCCAGCTCTACGGTCACCACCGGATTGGCCACCAGGTTGTGATACCAGCTGGGGTGGGTGGGCGCACCGCCCTTGGAGGCAACGATGACGATGTGGTCGCCGTCGCGGGTGTACACGACGGGCGCCAGCCGCTCTTGACCGGTCTTCGCGCCGGTCGTCGTCAGCAACAGCACGTTCCGGCCGGCGAACGGGCCCGTCTTGAGGTGGCCGCCGTTGGTCCGGAATTCCGAGATCAAGCTCCGGGTGAAGGCCGCATATGCGGCTCGGGGATCTTCGTCGGGCATTTCTTTCTCCCTGGGCGCGGCCCAGAGCATCTGGTTGTCGGTTCGATCGTATCGAGTCGGCTCTGCCGGACTCGCCGGCCCCGGCTCCGATCCCGGCCCACGCACCAATCAGCCTGACGGCGCCCGCGTCGCGGGCCCCGGCCGAGCAGGGCGGGCAACGCCGTCTGGCGTGCGCGGGCGAGAGCAGCTAGGCTCATGTGCGCAGTCAACGCGTCACGGGCGGGGGCATGCGTCGCATCACAACAGATGCTCTTGGGGTGTTCCTGGTTGTCGCCGCGGCGGCCCTGCTGATCGCGGGCGCCAGGGGGCTGTTCCACGGGCGCCTTCCACCGGACACGCTGCCCAGGAACGAAGCGCAGGCGGAAGACGTCGCCTTCTCGGTGGCATCGAATGCCGGCTGCGGGGGCTTCGACAGCGAATACGCGTCTGACGACCTCTGGCAGTTCGACTGCACGATTGGCGACGCCTGGTACCGCATCTACGTCTACGACGGCGACCAGGCGCGGTCCGAGGGTCTCGCGCAGCTGGAGGCGGACGGTCGTCCGTACGTGGCCAAGGCCTACTTCGCCGTGACCGCAGTCCCGTACGGCCCCAGCAAGGACGATGTCCTGAACGCAACATCGCCGCCGGCGTCTGTCATGGATCCGTTCCGGTAGGAGTCGCCCCGCCGGTGGGGTAGCGGCTCGGGCGACCGAACAATTCGAGGTCGCCTCGCGTCATTGCTTGGTGAAGGGCACAATCCGGCCCATCGCGCTTCTGGAGGGATAGGTGGTAGAGGAGCTCGCTCGACACCAGACGATCTCCCAAGCCGAGCGACGGGACGGCGGGTTCACGCCAATTCTCGGCATCGAGCTTGATCGAGCGTACCGGGTCGCCGGTCGGATCCTGGGCAATTCCGCCGATGCCGAGGATGCGATACAGGAGGCTCTCGAACGAGCCTGGGCGGCCTGGCATACGTTGCGGACGCCGGACGCGGCACCGGGCTGGTTCTGGCGAATCCTGATCAACGGATGCCGGAGCAGGCTCCGCAAGCGGCGGTCCCAGCCGGTCCGCGACATCGGTGAGGCACTCGAGTCGGGGGTCTCCGACCCCTTCCAGGCAACGCTGGCGCGTGACGCCGTCGGTCGGGCCATGCACGTCCTCAACGACGACCAGCGCGTCACGGTCGCGCTGCGCTACTGGGGCGAACTGACGGTCCCCGAGATCGCAGATCGGATGCGAGTGCCCCAAGGAACCGTGAAATCGCGCCTCCACTCGGCGTTGGCGGCGCTCCGTCGCGAACTTGAACTCCACGGGGAGGATGGGCAATGAACGACCAGGACATCGACTTCCACCTCAACGAACTAGCCCGAGCCGACCGGGGCATTCACGCTCCCGAACGCCTTCGCGACTTGATGCGCGAACTCGAGGCCGGTGAGCCAACACGGCCGTCGGGCCCTCGAGCGGTGGCGGTGTCTCTGTTCCCGATGCGGGGCCGCCCGATCGGCCCGACCCGGACACTCGGGCCGGTCCGGGCCCTCGGCATGGTGGCGGTCCTGACGCTGTGCGTGGTATCGCTGGCCTGGGTGATCGGGCCGCGGCTAAACGGCGCAGCGCCGGGACAGGCAGGCGGCTCACCGTCGGCATCGACATCGACCGCCCCGACACCCTCGGTCGCGGAGCGCCAGCACGCTGCGCTCCTGAATCTCTACGCGAACGTCAGGCGCTACGCCAATGACGAGCACGTCCACGAAATGGATTGCTTCCCGACGACGGTCGGGGCAAGCCAGCAGGCCGTAATCACGCAGACCATTACCACGAACCCGCTGACGGTTCCACTGCCCGTGACCTGCACGGTGGTGTCGATGGATCCTTACCCTTTGCCGGGTTGGGCTCCTCCGAAATACGGCTGGACCGTCACGCTCTCACAGAGCTGGCTTGCCGGGCCCGACTACCCGGCCGGCTATGCCACGTATCGGTTCGACACCGAGCCTGATGGCAGCTTGATCCACTCCAGCTTCATCGGGGGCAGTGGCCCGATCATCGAGGGAAAGGGCGACACTCTCCCCGCCTATCCGCACGTCGGTACGAGCAAGTACTCCGACTGACGGGGACCGGTCTCCGCCGCTTCTCGGCGCCGCTGATCGAAAGGCGCCCAGGACCTAGCGAATCGCTGCCCGCTCCAACGCACGCAGCGACCAGTAGCAGTACGCGCCAGACAAGATCAGCTCCAGCGGACCCTTGAGCACCCCCACGTTCGACGGCAGCAGCGCAAGGACCGCGATACCCAGGGCAATCGCGAAGAAGTCGCCGTAGATCAGCCGGCTCCTGAGCCTTCGATCGTGGATCAGGTGGTTCTTGATCATTGCCAGGATGGACCCGGCCATACCAAGCAGCGTCCACATGACCAGCAATCCGGAATCGGGGCCATTTCCCTCTCTCGGGAGATCCGCCAGCAGCGGGAAGCTGAATATCGCGCCGAAGACGAACAGATACGACCAGAGCGTCAGCGTTCGAAGACGGATTCGGGGCGACTTCGATTTCGTCGCGAGGTCCGCGGCATCGCCTCCATTCGGCGGCGGCCCTTTCATCCTGGCCATGAGTTCGACGCGCCCGGAGACGCCAAGCTTGGAGTAGGCGGCCGAGAGGTGGCTGCGGACGGTCGCCTCGGTCAGAGACAGGCGCTCGGCGATGCCCCGAGCCGAGAGGCCTTCCCGCGCTACCTCGACGACCTCTGCCTCTCGGGGCGAAAGGAGGGAGAAGTCCGGCTGATCAGAGAGGGCTGCGTCGTTCATGGTGCACATCCTGGCGTCTTCCGGCCTCATTTGTCTTCAATGGAACCGATGAAAGTGCCTCGATCGCCGCGGCATGAGCTGCGAGCGCCGAGCAAGACGCTGATCCGCCAGCCGAGATCCAGCCCGGGTTCGTTGGAATTTGTACAGTGATCCACTTATATTTCGGATAAGGCGAAGGGCTGTCGCCGAGCGATTTCGACATTTGGGCGATCGATGCTGACTGACCAGCAGACGCAGACCGACATCGACCTCTATAAGGTCCTGAACGTCGACTCCGCTGCCGACGCAGAGGTGATCCGCGCGGCCTATCGGGCGCTGGCGCGGCGCGATCACCCTGACGTGAGCGCCGATCCCGCCGCCGCCTCGAAGATGACCGAGCTCAATGCCGCGTTCGAGGTGCTCGGTGACGCCGAGCGTCGGGCCGTCTACGACCAGTCGCGGAGGGCTCTCGCCGCGACGACTGATACGCCGCCGGGACGACCCACCGCTCCGCCCGCCGAGCGGCCCGCCGCAGGCCCAGCAGTCACTCGCCAACCGCTCGCTGCGCGCGCCGCCGCGGCGCAGAGCCAGTCCAGCACCGTCCTGGAGTTCGGACGTTATGCCGGTTGGCCGCTGGCCGATATAGCCCGCCACGACCCGAATTACCTCGAGTGGCTCGCGCGCACGATGATCGGACGCCCACACCGGCAGGAGATCGACAAGCTGCTCGCCCCGAGACGGCCCCGTCCGCTCTCGATATCTACCCCCGCCCGTACTCGATCGGGCTGGTTCGGCCGCCTTCTGGGGTAGGCCGGCCGCCTGCCTTCTGGGACGATCTTTCGCGAGAGATCTCAGCCGGGCTGGAGCGCCGGTTCGTCGTGTCGATCCCTGGCTGCTACCCATTGAGATGACGTGCTGACGCTCCCGGCGCGGAGGCGTGAGCGATCCTGCCGACTCAGGCACTCGACCCGCGGGGCAACGACGGCGGCTCTCGACATGGTGCCTTCGGATGGTGCGCGGCTCGAAAGGCAGCAACAGTCCGAGCCTTCGAAAATCTCGTGAGAGCGCTCTCTTGACAGGGGGTCCTATCATGGCGATCCTAGTGTGGAACCGCTCTCACGGGGTGCTCTGAAGTGACGGTCGGTCTCAGGCGCGATAGGCCCAGCCGCGTGACCCTCGAAATGGTCGCACTCCAGGCTGGCGTCTCTCGCGCGACCGCCTCGCGAGTCGTGAACGGCTCACCCCGCGTCAGCGCACAGATCCGCCTGGACGTAGAGAGAACGATCGCCGATCTCGGCTACGTGCCGAACCGCGCGGCCAGAACCCTCGCCACCGGCCGGACCGGCTCGGTTGCCGTCGTAATCACCGAGCCGTCGGGCAGACTCTTCAGCGATCCTTTCTTCCCCCGGCTGCTGCGCGGTGCGAGCATGGTCTTCTCGGCTCGCGACCTGCAGCTGGTATTGCTGATGCCGGCCTCCCCCGAGGAGGCCGAGCGGACCGCCGACTACCTGGCCGCCGGGCACGTGGACGGGGTTCTCGCGGCCAGCCTCCATGGAAACGACCCGCTGCCGGCGCGCCTGTTCAAGGCCGACATCCCGCTGGTCCTCGTCGGCCGTCCCCCGAAGAGGGTCTCGGCAAGCTACGTCGATGTCGACAACCGCCAGGGAGCGCGAAACGCGGTCGAGCACCTGGTCTCGTGCGGGCGTCGCGTGATCTGTACGATCGCCGGGCCCGCGGACATGGCGGTTGGTGTCGACCGGCTGACCGGCTACCGGGAAGCGGTCGCGGAGGCTGCGCTACCGGTCGATCGCCACCTGGAGGCATACGGCGAATTCACCCAGGAGGGCGGGGCCGCGGCGATGACGTGCCTGCTGGCAGCCCGGCCGGATATCGACGGCGTCTTCGCAGCCTCGGACCTGATGGCCGCAGGCGCACTCTCCGTGCTGGCCGGGGCCGGGCGGCAAGTCCCCACCGACGTATCCGTGGTTGGGTTCGACGACTCGCTCGTCGCGATGTCGACCAGCCCTCAATTAACCAGCGTTCACCAACCCATCGAGGAGATGGGCCAGGAGGCCGCGCGCCTGTTGGTCGAGGCCGTGGATGGGCTGAGTCGTGCGACGCGAAGCGTAACGCTGGCCACCTCTGTGGTGGAGCGCGCGTCAAGCGCGGGGAGGTCGTCGCCCTAGACGGCCGGCAACCGCGGCGCAGCCACAACCGTGGCCGCCCGATCTACGACGATCTCGACGCGGAGTAAGTCGAGTTCCGTCATGCGCGAAGGAGGATGGTTCTTACACCATGTACAAGCACCAATCCAGACCTGGAAAGATCCTGGGGATCCTCGGAGTCGCGGCGCTCGTCGTCGCCGCCTGCGGTTCGACGACGACGCCCTCGCCCGAGGCCACGACCGCGCCGACCGCGGCACCGACCGCGGCACCGTCTCTCGTGAACATCACCCCGGCCCCGATCCCGGCCGGCCCGGGCCCCAACGGCGGCACCGTCGTAACCTGGTTCATCGGCCTTGGCGCAGGCACCCAGCCCGCCCAGATCGGCCCGGAGCAGGCCTTCGCCGCGGCGTACAACGCCTCGCAGAAGGACGTCTATCTTTCCCTCCAGATCGTGGACAACACCCAGGCAGCGAACATCCTGAAGACGCAGATCGCCGCCGGGGCCGCCCCTGACATCATCGGACCGGTCGGCGTGGAAGGCCTGAACATCTTCCGCGACCAGCTCATGGACCTGGCGCCGACGATCGCCAAGGACAACTACACGTTCAACGGCGTCGATCAGTCGCTCGTCGACTTCTTCAAGCTCGGCAACAACGGCGCGACCGTCGGCGTTCCTTTCGCCGTCTATCCGTCGTTCATCCTCTACAACAAGGCCCTGTTCAAGGAAGCCGGCCTTCCGGATCTGCCGACGAAGGTTGGCGACCAGTATCAGGGCAAGCCGTGGGACATCGACAACCTCCGCTCGGTGGCTATGAAGCTCACTGTCGACAAGAACGGCAATGACGCGACTAGCGCCAGCTTCGATGCTTCCAACATCGTCCAGTGGGGCTTCGACTCCCAGTACCAGGACAACAGCGCACGTGCCGAGGACGCATTCTTCGGCGCCGGCTCCTTCCTGGCCGCTGACGGCAAGACCGCCCAGATCCCGGATTACGTCGTTCAGGGCGAGAAGTGGTTCAACGCCGGCGTGTGGACCGATCACTTCATCCCCACCCAGGCTCAGATCTCCAGCGCCCTTCTCGGCGCCGGCGGTGAGTTCGGATCCGGCAACCTCGCCATGGACGAGGCCCACACCTGGATGACCTGCTGCGTCGCGCCGCCCGCGCCGGCCAAGCAGTTCAACTTCGGTTTCGCCATCAACCCCCTCGTGAACGGCAAGATCACCTCGCCGCTTCATGCCGACACCTTCAGCATCCTCAAGACCTCCAAGGTTCCGGATGCTGCGTGGACTGCCCTCAAGGCCATGGTGGCCTCGACTGAACTCCTGACCACGTACGGGGCCATGCCGGCGGACAAGACCAAGCAGGATGCCTGGTTCGCGTCCATCGACAAGCAGTTCCCCGGCATCAAGCTCGACTGGACCGTCCCGCAGCAGATGCTTGCCTACCCGGACGTCCCCAACCACCAGTCCTGGATGCCCAACTACGCCAAGGCCAAGGCCGCCCTCCAGGCGTTCCAGAACAAGTACCGGACCACGTCCGGGCTTGACATGGACGCGGAGCTCGCCGCATTGAAGGTGACCCTACAGGGCATCTTCGATGAGCCGCAGGCGCCGTAGTCCAGGCCGGTAGCACGACTTTCGCGGGCCCCCTCGAGCCCAGCGGCTCGGGGGGGCCCGTCGTGAAGAAGAGGCAGGATCGAGTCAACGAGATGTCCCAAAGCACCGCGTTATCACAGATCTCGGGCCCGCCGACCGGTCGGCGTCGATGGCACATGAACGCATCGCGGCGCGAGGCGTTCTGGGGCTTCGTCTTCGTTAGCCCATGGATTACCGGGCTCGTGCTGTTGACGGCCGGCCCTCTGATCGCCTCTTTCGTCCTCTCGTTGACCGACTTCAACCTGGTCAATCCGGAAGCGGTGCGCTTCGTCGGGATCGACAATTACGTCCACCTGGCCTCTGACCCCCTGGTCAAACAGGGGCTCCTGGTCACCTTCAAGTTCGCGGCAATCTCCATTCCCGTCACGATGATCGCGAGCCTTGCCGTTGCCCTGCTCGTAAACAGCCCGAGGCTGTTCGGCCGCAACATCTTCCGGACGCTCTTCTACATGCCGATCCAGATCCCTCTCGTGGCCAGCACCCTCGTCTGGATGGGTTTCCTCAATACGGAGACCGGCTGGATGAACGCCATCATCGGGGTGTTCGGGGTCCAAGGCCCGGACTGGATCAATAGCGAGACGTGGATCTATCCCGCGTTGACGCTCTTCGGCCTGTGGGGTATCGGCAACTTCATGCTCATCAGCCTGGCCGGGCTGCAGGCGGTTCCGACGACGCTGTACGAGGCTGCGCGGATCGACGGTGCAGGCGGCTGGGTGATGTTCCGAAGGATCACGATCCCGCTGATGTCGCCGATCCTGCTGTACAACCTGGTGATCTGTCTGATCACTACTTTCCAGTACTTCACGCAGGCATACGTGCTGACAAACGGTCGCGGTGATCCAAACAACGCGACGCTGTTCATCAACCTCGACTTGTTCCACGAGGCCTTCCGGGACAACCGGATGGGCTACGCGGCGTCCATCGGCTGGTTGTTGTTCGCCATCGTCCTCGTCCTGACTGTGGCTCTGCTCTGGTTCGCCCGAACCCGTGTCTACTATGCAGGCGGTGAGTCATGACGGCCAAGGCCAAGGCCAAGTCTCAGTCGAGGCTCCTCTCGTTTGGCGATCGCGGCCCGGTCGCGAAAAGCTACCGGCGGTATCTGGGGAAGGCATCCATCACGATGTTCGCGACGCTCATCCTGAGCGCCTTCCTTCTGCCTCTGTTGTTCATGGTCAACACATCGCTGCAGCACCCGGCCCAGCGGACGACCGCGGGCGCTCCCGTCTACCCTGCCGTGGCGCGCATGGGGACGTACCAGGGCACGACCTACCCCATCTTCGAAGTACCGATCGACGGCACCACGCGGCAACTCATGCTGATAGAACCCGGCCGCGAACAGAGCACGTTCGTCGACCCGAGCGATCCGTCCGCGGGGCCAATCGTATGGCAGGGTCGGTGGCGGACCCTGAACCAGGTGTGGGACTTCTCGCTGGACGTGGAGAACTACACGACGGTGTGGTCGCAGCTCAACTTCCCTCGGCTGCTGTTCAATACCGCGGCGATCGCCGTTCTGAGCACCCTCGCGGCGGTTCTCTCATCGGTCCTGGTGGCCTACGGCTTCGCCCGGTTCCGGTTCCCCGGCAAGAACATCATGTTCATCGTTCTGCTGGCGACGATCATCCTGCCGTTCCAGGTGACCCTGATCCCGACGTACATCATCTTCACGAGGCTGGGCTGGAACGGGACGTGGTTACCACTGATCGTGCCGCACCTTTTTGCCAACGCCTTCAACGTCTTCCTGCTGCGCCAGTACTTCCTGTCGATCCCGCGCGACCTGGATGAGGCCGCCATGATCGACGGCGCGAGCCCGTTCCGAATCCTTCGCTCGGTGATGCTGCCGATGGCCGTGCCGGCCGTCGTCGCGGTCTGCCTGTTCCACTTCTTCTTCGCCTGGAACGACTTCTTCGTGCCCCTCCTCTACCTTTCCAGCGTACCCGACCTCCAGACCCTGCCAATCGCGATCCAGCAATACAACGCCCTGTACGTGACGCAGCCGACGCTCATACAGGCGGCCGCGCTCATGACCATGGCCGTGCCGGTCGTCGTATTCTTCCTTGCGCAAGGGGCGTTCATGAGAACGGTCGTGATCACCGGCGTTGAGAAGTAGGGAGCTGTGCGCTACGGACATTTCGACGATGAGAGTCGCGAGTACGCCATCTCACGTCCCGACACACCCCTGCCCTGGATCAACTACCTCGGCAGCGAGGACTACTTCGGGCTGATCTCGAACACGGCCGGCGGCTACTCGTTCGTCCTCGACGCCCGCCTGCGACGGTTGACACGGTACCGGTACAACAACGCGCCCCTCGACCTTGGCGGGCGGTACCTGTACCTGCGCGACGACGACACGGGCGACTACTGGAGTCCGAGCTGGGAGCCGACGCAGAGCGACCTCGAATCGTTCGAGTGCCGGCACGGCATGGGCTACACGACGATCGTGTCGAGGCGCGCGGGAATCCGCGTCGAGACGCGGTACTTCGTGCCGCTCGGGGAGACGCTCGAAGTGTGGCGGGTCCGCGTCACGAACGAGCGGCCGGCACCGGCTAGGGCGTCGCTGTTCGGGACTGTCGAGTTCTGCCTGTGGGATGCCCAGGACGACGCCACCAACTTCCAGCGTAACTACTCCATCGGCGAGGTCGAGGTAGAAGACGGCGTCATCTACCACAAGACCGAGTACCGAGAGCGGCGGAACCACTTCGCCTACTTCGCCTGTTCCGACCCATCGGCAGGCTTCGATACGTCCCGCGACGCGTTCCTCGGACCGTACCGTGGCTGGTCCCGGCCAATGGCCGTCGAGCGTGGGACCACATCGGGTTCGATCGCTCACGGCTGGCAGCCGGTCGGCGTTCACCAGGCCCACCTGGAGTTGGGCCCCGGAGAGACGCGCGAGGTCAACTTCGTCCTCGGCTACTCGGAGAATCCGAAGGACGCCAAATTCGATCCGCCAGGCTCAGGCACGCTCGACAAGCGGCGGGTCAAGCCGGTCATTGCGCGCTACCTGGATCCCGCTGTGGTCGAGGCCGCGGTCACCGCGCTGGCTCGGGTTTGGGCGGAGCGGCTGGGGGCATTCCAGGTCGAGAGCGGCAACGCGGACCTCGATCGGATGGTCAACATCTGGAATGCCTATCAGTGCATCGTCACGTTCAACGTGTCGCGCTCCGCGTCCCTGTTCGAGTCCGGCATCGGACGCGGCATGGGCTTCCGCGACTCATGCCAGGACCTGCTCGGCTTCGTCCACATGATTCCCGAGCGGGCCCGTGAGCGGCTCCTCGAGATTGCGGCGACGCAACTCCCGACCGGCGGGGCCTACCATCAGTACCAGCCCCTGACCAAGCGCGGCAACGACGCCATCGGCTCCGGTTTCAACGACGATCCGGCGTGGCTGGTCTTGGCCGTCGCGGCCTACGTCAAGGAGACCGGCGACTCCGGCATCCTGGACGAGCCGGTCCAATACGACAACCAGCCCGGAACCGAGCGGCCGCTGTATGAGCATCTCCGCCGCGCCATCGACTACACGCTCGAGCGTCTCGGTCCCCACGGGCTGCCGCTCATCGGCCACGCGGACTGGAACGACTGCCTCAACCTCAACAGCTTCTCGGACACTCCCGGCGAGTCGTTCCAGACGGCTGCGCACCAGGAAGGTGGGGTTGCCGAGTCGGTGTTCATCGCCGGCCTGTTCGTGCTCGTGGCCGGCGAGCTGGCCGCGATCGCCGAGCAGCGGGGTGACGCCACGGAGGCGGCTCGGCTGCGGACGGCGGCGAAGGCCATGGTCGCCGCGGTGGACACCCACGGCTGGGACGGCGGCTGGTTCCGGCGTGCCTACGACCATTTCGGTGAGGCGATCGGCTCGGCCGCGAACGATGAAGGCCAGATCTTCATCGAGCCCCAGGGAATCTGCGTCATGGCCGGTATCGGACTGGACGACGGGCGGGCCACCCGCGCCCTGGCCGCGGTCCGCGAGCGCCTGGCGACGCCACACGGAATCCTGCTCATGCAGCCGGCCTTCAGCCGGTACCAGCTACGGCTCGGGGAGATCTCGTCCTATCCGCCCGGATACAAGGAGAACGCCGGCATCTTCTGCCACACGAACCCGTGGCTGATGATCGCCGAGGTGCTGGCGGGCAATCCCGAAGGCGGCCTCGACTACTATCTGCGCATCAATCCGTCGGCCCGCGAGGCAATCTCGGACGTCCATCGGACCGAGCCGTATGTCTACTCGCAGATGATCGCAGGGCGCGATTCTCCGACCCCTGGTGAGGCCAAGAACTCGTGGCTGACCGGCACGGCGGCCTGGAACTATGTGGCCGCGACACAGTGGCTTCTGGGCATCCGGCCCGAGATCGACGGCCTTCGGATCGACCCTCGACTGCCCGCGGCGGCGACGGACCTCCGGGTGACGCGGCGGTTCCGCGGTGCCACATACCGCATAACCGTCCACGGGGCTCCGGAAGCCGGCGGGGCCGCGACCCGGGTAATCAGGCTCGTCGTCGACGGCACACCGGTCGAGGGCAACCTGGCTCCGTTGCCGGGACGGCGGTCGGAAATCCAGGTCGAGGCTTACCTGGGCGTTCCCGCGGACCTCGCTCCGCTCGCAACGGCGCCGGGCAAGACGGACTTGGCCGAGGCTCTCTAGCGGGACGGAAGCGCGACGGGGGAACGGGCGCCGTTAGCCCGGCCGAATGAGACCATGGGGCGAGTCACCAGGTGGGCGGTCCGGCGATTTGACGTCTGAGCAGCCGCAGTCGGCGGGGTGAGCCAGGCGTTCGCCCTCGAAGAGCCGGTGCAGTCGGAGTAAATGTCGGCCAGGTATCGTCGACGGCCAGGGCGCCCCTGCGATAGGTTCAACCGCGGCGCTAGAACGTTGCCCTTCTAGAAGGTATGGATTATAGTGTGGGAGATTGAAGGCACGGACCAGTTCGCGGATTGGTTCGGCCAACTGAGCAGAAGCGACAAGGTCAGAGTCGAGGCCGCCATCGAGCGGCTCGAAGAGCAAGGTCCCGGTCTCAGCCGCCCCTGGGTGGACAGCCTGGTAGGTACGAAGGTCAAGGAACTCAGACCGCGGGGCGGATACCTCCGGATCCTGTTCCGCTTCGACCCTCGGAAGACCGGCATCCTCCTGATGGCAGGAGACAAGGAAGGCCTCTGGGATCAGTGGTACAAGACCGCGATCCCGGAAGCCGAGAGGCTCTACGAGGCCTACGTCGTCGAGCTGCGGAAAGAAGGACACTTGAAATGACAACGAGCAAGTTCCGGACGATGCGGCAGGAGATGCTAGACGACCCTGCCTTCCGGGCCGAGGTTGCTCGAGAGAAGGCACTCATGGCGGAGATCGATCTGGCGGCGGCGCGCCAGACCAGCGGCATGACCCAGGAGGCCGTGGCGGCCGAGATGGGCAAATCGCAGGAGAACGTCTCTCGGATCGAGCGCCAGCGCGACGTACGTGTTTCCACCCTGGCGCAGTTCATCCAGGCTCAGGGCGGTGAACTCGAGATCAACGCCATCTTCTCCGGCAAGCGCGTCAGCTTGATGAGGGCCGCAGGGGCAACCAAGGCAAGTCGCCCGCGCGCCTAGTTCCAGTCGACAGGTCAGCTGGCGCAGTCACCGCCCGGTCGCCAGTCGGGCGAGCAGTCGATCGAACGCGACCTCCTTGCGTAGGCTGACAGTCGAGCGGCCGGTCTCCCGGCTGAGCGCGGGCAGCCGCCTCTCCAGAGCCTGGCGGAAGTCCGGGGCGGTTTTGTACTTCATGTCGCGTGGCCCGTCAGGGCCTGGTCGATAAGTCGCTGGACTCGGCGACCCCGCGTTTGGGCAGCGTCCCGCAGTCGGGAGGACGTTGTCAGGCTTCGGTCGAGCGCGCTGTGAACCGCCGCGACGACCTGGTCCGGTGCGACCCCGACCTCGGCGACGTCCACGATCGTGCGCTCCGGCCCGGTGATCCGAACGCCCTTGCGCGAGACGACATCCGCTTCGGCGAGCGGCCGGGTCGTTGTGTGGATGACGACGCCGGGCTGGTTCACCAGCCTTCGGCGGATCCGAGGCACGGTGAGATGCACGGCGTCTGCGATGACGTCGGAGAGCTCCAGGAGCGCAAGTGCCGACTCATGCGAGACAACAGCGTCGGGTGCCTGACGCAGCCAGGCGGCGACGATCTCCTCGTGGGTCTCGTGAGGGTAGTCACGCAGGCGGTACAGGCCCCTTGCCGCGCGCTGGAAGCGCCCGCTCTTGGCGTGGTGCGTAAGTAGCGCTGAACCGAAGCCGCACGCTTGGGCCTGGGAGGTGGTGAAGTAGCCCGCCTGCGCGCTGGCTGTGGCGAAGAGCGCCTCGTGGTTTGGAGTGATCGTGTCGTTCACATCCTAGATCATACTTAGGAAGTCAACGACGGGACGTGATAGAGGCCTGCCATGCCAAGCTGGTGCTCAGCGGCTGCCTAAGCCGTCAGAGAACGTGAATGTCGTGCAGGCTGAGGACCCTCATAGCAACATCGTGCCACTGCTCGCGTCTCGGAGGTCGCCCAAGGTGATCAGGACCTGAGTTGCCTTCATATGCAAAGCGCCTCGGATTCGCTCAGCTGGTCTTCTGGCCCTCAGGTCCCCGGTTATCCTGGCGGGGTGATCGGCTCGCGCGACATCGAGATCAGGCGGGCCGTGTTCGACTGGCTAACGGAGCAGCGCCAGGAGCACGGGGAGGGGCTGCCGCGTGCGTCGCTCGAGTCGTTCTCGCTCGATGGCAAGCGTATCCCGCTTGTGGGTCCGCAGGGCATCTGGAAGCCGGCCGTCTGCGAGCTGCCACTATCGATCACGACCGTGGTCCGAGGGCCATACTCTGACGCCTTCGACGAGCGGACGGGCACGCTCTCCTACGCCTATCGAGGGACAGACCCGGCACACAAGGACAACGTGGGGTTGCGGACCGCAGCCGCCGAACGCGTCCCGCTCGTCTACTTCCACTCGGTCGAGCCGGGCTCATACGTCGCGGCGTATCCGGCATTCGTCGTGGGCGACGACCCGTCCGCCCTCAGGTTTGCGGTCCAGGTGGACGACATCTCGGCTGCTTACGCGAACGCGACCAACCAAGTCGCGGACAGCGGCGCCGAGGCTCGGCGTCAGTATGTGACGCGGGCAGTGCGCCAGAGGCTCCACCAGCAGCTGTTCCGCGAGCGGGTGCTGCGTGCGTACCAGGAGAGATGCGCTCTTTGCAGCCTCCGTCATCAGGAGCTACTCGATGCGGCCCACATCACGCCGGACAGCCACCCCGAGGGCGAACCGGTGGTAAGTAACGGTGTGGCGCTGTGCAAGCTGCATCACGCCGCCTTCGACCGCCTCTTCTTTGCCGTCCGTCCGGACTACGTGATCGAGGTCAAGCCGTCGATCCTCGACGAGCACGACGGCCCGATGCTTGTCGTGGGTCTGCAGCAGATCCATGGCAAGCTGCTGCTCCTGCCGCGGCGCCCGTCGGATCGGCCTGATCCCGGGAGGCTCGAACAGAGGTACGCCGACTTCCTGCGGGCAAGCTGACAGATCGACCGGGGGCAAGTCACCAGATGGGCGGTCCGGTGATTTGACGCCCGGTCTCCGGAGGCATGAATGAGGACACGGGTCCGGCGCTGGGTTCAGGTCGCGGCCTGGGCGCTGTTGCTCCTGGGCCTCATCGTTGTCGCGCTGAATCCGGGCGTCCCTTCGCTCGGCTACGCGATCCTGTGGGCCGGGATCATGGTTGCCGCGCGAGGGTCGGCGGTCCTTGTCCCATGGGCGGCGGGCGCGATCGATCTCTCGCTGCTCTTCGCCTGCTTCTTCGGGCTCGAGATCGGCGGCCTGATCGTTGCGCCGAGCGTCCTGGCCTTCTTGACCGCGGACCTGCTTGTACCAGAGGGCCGGAGGGGCTCGGGCCGGTGAGCACCGCTGTCACGAAGCGGGGATCATGAACTCCGCGGCGAAGCCAGCCTGAGTACCATACTCGGCTCCGGGGCGCGGTCCCGGGCCTCGGCGCCATCGTCAGTACTGCAAAGCATCGCTCCAGCGTTATACTTCGCAGCATGCCAAGCCCGATAGCCCGTCTGCAGGACATCGCCGAAGGCCAGTGGGGCCTGGTGACGCTGCAGCAGGCCCGAGCTGCGGGACTGGCCTGGCCCTCGCTGGCGCGCCAGCTCCAGGCGGGGCTCCTGGAACGAGCCGCTCACGGCGTCTACCGACTCCGCGGCGCCCCCGAAGCGGATCATCTCGCGCTCCGTGCCGCCTGGCTTCAGCTGGATCCCGGTCGACCCGCCTGGCAGCGGCTCGACGATCCAGAGGTCGCTGTCGTCTCTCACGCGTCGGCCACGGCGATGTATGGAGTCGGCGACCTTCGGGCGGACGTACACGAGTTCACGCTACCCAATCGGCGCCAGACCCGAAGGGCCGACGTGCGGATTCATCGGGGCCAAGTACCGGCCGATCGACGGATCATCCTTGGTGGGCTCCCCGTTACCCGGGCCGGCTCCATGATCGGCCAGCTGCTCGAGGACCGTGTCGATCCGGACGCCGTCGCCCAGATAACCTCGGAGGTTCTCGACCGATCGCTCGAATATCCCCGTGTCGTGGCGGACGTCCTGTCGCCGTACGCCGTTCGGTTCGGTCTGGCGGCAGGTGACGGCCTTGGACTGATGAACGAATTCCTGCTTCGAGCCGGAAATCCCGATCGCGAACGGATCCTGGCGGAGGCGACCAGCCGATGACCGAGCATCGATACTCCGACCCGGCGGCACTGCGCCAGGCCATCAACGCCCGGCTGCGGGTCCTCGTCGCCGAAGACCCGCAGCTGCAGCTCACGGATCTGCAGCGCCAGTTCGCTTACGACCGGTTCCTGACCCGCGTCTTCCTTGCACCGGATCGCCAACAGTGGGTCCTCAAGGGCGCCGCGGCGCTTCTCGCCCGCCTGCATGCCCGCGCCCGCCACACGCTCGACCTCGATCTCTACCGCGAGGAGTCTGGACTCGATGAGGCGGACGCTGCCCTCCGCGCGGCAGCCGCGCTCGACCTGGGCGATTTCTTCCGGTTCACCCTGAGCCCCGGGCGACCGGTCACCCAGACGGGCGTCGTCCGGCGAGTTCCTGTCGTTGCCTATCTCGGAGTGACCGAGTTCGCCAGCTTCCACGTCGACGTCATCGTCGGCATCGAAATGACCGGCGAGCCCGATGAGGGCGCGCCGCTTGTCGCGGCCGAGCCCCTGGGTCTCAAGACCGCTCACTATCGGATCTATCCGCTCGCCGATCACGTAGCCGACAAGATCGTGGCCTTCCTGCAAAGGCATCCGCGGGTCGGTGGCACGGGCCAGGGAAGCACTCGGTATCGCGATCTCGCGGACCTGGCGGTCATCGCTCATCGCGAGGTGATCGCCGCCGCGGATCTGAGGGTCGCCGCGATGTCCGAGGTCAACCGGCGCGGACTGTCGCTGCCGGCGACGCTTCCGATTCCAGCCACCGGGTCCTGGCGCTCAGGCTACGCGAGGGTCGCGCGAGATGTCCCGGACCTGGCCGAGCGCGATCTCGACTCGGCGCTGCTGACCGTTCGAGCCTTCGTCGACCCAGTCCTTCAAGGGACGGCTAGTGGAGTTTGGGACCCGAAGAGGATGGAGTGGAAGCGGTAACGTTCGCTGGGCTCGATCGCCGCCAGCTCGGTCCCAACGAGGTAGCCGAGGTCTCGGAGGCATGAGCTTCGCTACTCCATCCGACGCCTTGGCCCCACTCCCTCGATACGCACTCGATCTGACGAACCTACCACTGGCTGCCCAACTGCTTGGGCTGCCCGTGGATCGGCTGGAGCGTGAAACAGTGTTTTGGAGCGGGAGACGGGATTCGAACCCGCGACATTCTGCTTGGGAAGTACGGACGCCTGAACGGTATGTCCCAAGCGTGGAATCGGGAGCAAAACCTGTCCAGTTAGAGTGTCGGAACAAGCACGAGTTTGCATGCCCGCCGGCGCACGTCTTTCCCAGTCTAGTCCGGCCGCCGGTCGCATGGAATACCCGCGCGGGGGGCTGGCTCGACCGGCTACGATCACGGCCATGAGCCCGGGACCGCATGGAAAGGTCAGCGTCAACCCGACGAGCGGACTTCAATTCGTCGCCTGGAAAGGGGACGATCTGGTCCATGTGGCTGGCGGTGGAGTTCTCTAAAGAACGGAAGCAGACAGGGAGGGAGTCTGATGGGTCGTACTTGTTTCGTGATCATGCCGATCGGTGATCAGCGGATCGGCGAGATGACCGTGACCGCCGGCGAGCTGCGCCAGAGGTACGCCGACCTGATCAGGGAAGCGCTGTTGAAAGCCGACTCTGATCTGGAAGTGGTCCGGGCCGACGACGTGGCCCTGCCTGGCTCGATCAGCTCCGACATCTTGGCCAGACTGATGCACTCGGATTTGGTGGTCGCCGACGTGACCTACCCCAACCCGAACGTCTTCTACGAACTCGGACTTCGGCACGCTTGCCGGTCCGGGACCATTATCATCCGCGACAAGACCGCGCCCGCCATTCCGTTCGATATCGCCCACCTCAGGCACATCGAATACGAGAACAGCCCGACAGGCCTGAAGCAACTGGCCGCAGATCTCGGTCAATGGATCCATGCGATTGAGGGAAACCCCAGTCGTCCGGACAGCCAGTTCCTGGAGCTCGCGAAGCTCACTGGATACCGGTTCCCCGATTTCGGTAGCCAGGAGCGGGCGGTCGAGTCGGCTCAAGGGGAGATGATCGACGCTCTCTTCCATTCGCCCGAGCTTCTTGAACTCCTGGCTCGTCAGCCAGCTGGTCAACCAGTCGACAACCTGGAGCTAATGCGAGCGATGGCGGCGAATCCGGACGCCTCGTCGATGCTCTTCAAGGCTATGGTCAAGTCTGGACAGGTATCGCTCGCTTCAACCAACTCGAACACTCCGGCCAACTCGGGCAACAGGGCAGCGCGTCGCCGCAAGAAGTGATCCTCCGGCCTCCACTACCGCGCGTCGACAACAGACGCGCAGCCGTAAGCGCTGGTTCGTCGGGTCGATCGAGTCGAGTCGAGCGGGGCAGCTGCTAGTAGACCTCGAGCGAGTGCACGTTCTCGGCGACGATGAGTCTCTCGGGCTGCGCCCCGCCTATGTGCGAGTACAGGCGGACATGGATTGCGAACCGACCTTTTGGCCAGCCTTTCGTCGAATGACGGTAGGTCCGGCTGACGTCAACAAGTCCATTCAGCGTGCCCGGCCCATTGCTGTGAGGGAGGGTAACGGGGCGGATGACGGGCGGCGTTCGGTCGACTCGTCGACTTCGACGAGGATGAGCGCCGAGGCCTCGCCGGTATCGATGACGACGAGGTGGTCAGGCTTGACGCCCCAGTCATAGCCGGGGATGAGCCATTCGGGCCACCAGAGCTGGACGAGCCCGGGGTCGTAGGCGACGAGCGAGGCGACGAACTCGACGCCGTCGAGCGAGTGGCGAGTCGTGATGAGGCCTGGGGATTTGTAGGCGTTGAGGTGAATGCGGCGTCGACCGGATGGGCTGAGTCGATAGGCGAGAGGGATGCCACCGCGATCGGGAGGGAGGGATTCTCTGGTGACGAGGTTCGATTGGGCGAGCCTGCGTGTTCGTCGGAGTGCCGTGCGCAGGGATGGATAGATCAGTGCTGCTAGCTGGCTGGCGGTGCAGACGCGGCTGTATTCGAGGAGGCGAAGGCAGGCGCGATCGGTGAGTGAGAGAAGGCTGACGTCGACACGTGTGTGTGCAACATGAGCGAGAGGAGAAGGACGGTTGCTCATGGAAGTTGCGTCCAGTCCGCCGACCGATTGAGCGTGAAATCGCGACATTGGGTTGTCGCGGGTCGACACCATCCAACGACAGTCCGTTGCAGCGTCCAGCGCCAGATTTCGGCCGGAATCCCGTTTCGCCGGCGGCGGGCATGCTGAAGCCCCGCTCGGCCCTGTGGCTGCCAAGCGGTAGGTGGTGGTGCTACCGGAGAAGGTGGGACGCATCCTCCGGGTCGAGCCGGCGATCAGCCGCGTAGATGGGCTGATCGCGCTGCTCGTGCCCGAGCGCTCAGATAGGCGAGGCGAGCGAAGTGGGCAGCTCTGGCGTGCGCCGCACGTCGAGCTCGCTCTTCGGGTTCGAGCAGACCGTCGGGATCGACCTCTCGCTCGAACGACGACCAGAAGGCGAGCCTTGCTGCCTTGGTCGTCTCGCGAGGGTCGTGGGTCGCGTGGAGTAGGTGTGCACCGATCCTGCCGCGAAGAGCCCGACTGGCCCGTTCTGCCTCGTCCATCTGGTGGTTCCTGTTGTCCTCCGGCGGCATCCGCCGCGTTCTTGGCTCGACCGCATCGAGTCCGCGCTCCTGGCCTGCTGGGTCAGCCGAACGCTCGCTCGATCGCCGAGCCTCTGCTTTGGTCCTCGCTTCGCTCCCTGCTAGACCGCGCCTGGGGCCGAGTTCAGGAGGTGGAGCGAGAACCCCATGACGCTACGCCAACATAAACGCTCACGCAAGGGATTGTGTACAAGGTCGCGTTTTGTCCCGCCGTACGGGTTATCGCCTCAATATCGTGCACACAATGTCTTGCGCAACATGTCCAGGCGGAGTACGGTTGGGCCAGAACCAGATCGGGAGAGGAGAACTGCGTGACCATCGGTGGCACCCTTGATGCCATGGGGACGCGGGATCTGCGCGCCAACCTTCGGGCCATCGTCGAACGAGTTGAGGCCGGGACTCCCGTCGTCTGTCTCAAGGACGGGCAGCCCCTCGCGGTCATGATCAGCCACGAGGAAGCGGAGCGCTGGCGCAAGATCGAGGACTCGCTCGCGACGCTACACGCGTTGGACGTTTACCCCGAAGCCCTCGCCGATCCGTCCGAGCTAGCTGACCTCGCTTCCCTCAAGCCGCCCGATCGCGGCACCGTCCGCAAGCTCACGTCGGAACCGCGAGCCATCCTTTCGCCGCTACGGACGATCGGCGTATCCGATGCCCGTGCCGCCTTCGCTACCCTGGTCAGCGAAGTGGCCCAGGGCCGGGTCCGAACGATCGTCGCCCGGGGTCACCTGGCCGTCTCGGTCATCCCGGCGCCGGAATACGACAGACTCCGCGCTCTCGCGCGGATGGTCAGTTGGTTCCGCGGCGCTGGGTTGGACCTAGCAACCTCGACGGAGCAGCAGGTCATCGACTTCGTCCGATCACGGCGCGAAGCCCGTTGGCAAACCGCCGGTGCGTCAGACGCCCAGGGATGAGGGATAGCTGACGCATATTTCCACGCACGGAAATAGGCTCCGTACCGAGAGGCCCGATCCGACACGGGCTACTCGCCCATGATCTCCAACGCCCTGATGGCATCGCCAGCGCGGCGCATGCCGCGCCAGGCAGGATGCAGGCGATCCAGCAACTCGATACGCGATCGCAGGTAGGAGCGCTCGGTACTGGTGAGTTCCCGCCGTATCGCGCCAGGATCCTGGACCAGAGCCAGCAGCCGTGCCAGATCCCGCCGGTGCTTGTCAGGCTGCCGAGCAGCCCCGGCTACCCGCGCCTTGATGACGATGGCTCCGGTCAGTGTTGGGATCGGCAAGGTGAAGACGCCATCGCCGGCGTCCACGACGACGGTCCGTCGACGGTTCAGCGCCTGGCGACCACCCAGAGCCTCGAGGGTCGTCTCAGGCGGCACGGTCCGAAGGTCCGCATGGGGACCCAGATGATCGGGCGCAAGTACGTCCACGACGTCCTCACCGCGCACGAACCGATAGGCAAGACCATCGGCTTCGTGCTGAGCATCGAAAGAAGCACCCTGTAGGAGCCGGGCCGCGGCAAGAGTGGCCGTCGACAACGTGCGCACGTCCAGTAGGGCGTCCACATCCACGGTCGATCTGAGCGGACGGAGACCCTGTTCCGCTTCGTGGATCGCGACCATCTGGCCACCGATGAGGACCCACGGCAGCGACGCGAAGAGGGAGGCGACTTCGCGCGTGAGCGCCCAGACCGAGGCGTCCGCCTCGCTCTCTGGGCTGACCACGATGGGCGTGGTCATACGCCCAGCCCGGCGAGCAGCGCCTCACCGACATCACGCGTTCGCGGATCCGTGTCCTCCAGGAGGTCCAGCACGACGGCCGGAATCGGCGCTTCGTGTGCGAAGGGCCAGGTGGGCGTGAAGCGGGGAACGATTCGTAGGATCGCGTTGGGCTCATCGCCCGGCCGCAGGTGATATCGGCCAATCACATCGGCCGCCTGATCCTCGGCGACGTAGGCCTCCACGATGTCGTGCGCGAGCAAACCCAGGCGGAGCTCGGTGGCAGCGGTGGCACCCGTAAGCATCAAGGCGTGCTCCGCCTTCAGAGACTGGAGCTGGGAAGGATGGCATCTGAACCGCCGGAGAGAGCCACGCTCCGCCAGCCGGGGGTGAAGGCCCTTCAGGCCGCGCTGCTTGAGGAGGATTTGCAGACGGTATCGTCCCGCTCGGTCAAGCCAGGGAGTGGGGAGGCCCGCCGCGAGACAGAGCAGGCCCCATGAGCGAGCCGGCGTGAGCCGTCTGCCGTGATCCGGCGCGAGCTCGAGTCGTCGCTCGACGTCCTCTACCCTGAGGAACCAGATTCCCTGGACACGCTGCCCGCCCAGCTCTCGCGCCCTGGCGAGCTGCCGCACGCGTGCCTCGGAGACCCCGAGAGCGTGGGCAGCTTCGGACGTCGACATGAACCCGGGCGCAGGTGGGATTGTGTCATCAAACATTTCGTGCACAGTATATTTCAGGCCACAGCCCGCTTCAAGTCGGGCCACGAACATTCGACGGGCCAACGATTCGGACTCGGTCAGGTTCTTGGGCCCAAGATCCGGAGCCGCGGTCGTCCCGCCGCCTCGCTCGGAGCTTCTTCCTCTTCGTCCACGAGACCGAGCGGCGCGTGGCCGGCGGGGTCCGCTGGCTGTGCCTCCAGCAGGTGTGCCCGGTCGAACAAATCGAGGAAAGCCGGCCGGCGCGAATTCGAAGACCGGACGGACGTCGCGTATGCGGCGAATTCGCCATCGCGGGCGAGTCGCGCCATGAGAGCCTTCAACCGGGCGAGGAGCCCGACGGCCTCTGCGTACGCGGTCTTTTCCGAGCGCCGCAGGGTGATCTCCACCTCGCGACGATAGATGGCAACGGCATCGTCTGGTCGCTCGGCCTCGATTCGCCTGGCCAGCTCCAGCCACAGGCGCGAATGGCAGTCAAACCGCCTGGCGGCTTCGAGTGCTGCGTCCAGCTCGCCCTCCCACAGCAGGATGTCGACAAGCCCGGAGCCCGGCGGCTGTGTCCACCGATCTCGCCCGTAGCCCGTCGCTCCGCCCAGTCTTGCGAGATTGGCTTCGGTTCGACTCCGGAGGAGGCTCAGCGCCCGCTCGCGCCAGTCTGGCCATGCGTCCGAGCGTTCCGCGAACGACTTGAGGCTCCGGTATCGATCCAGCTCCGGCATCCCGGCGAAGACGAGCCAGATGAGGTCCATCGCCTCCGCCGGCCGGGATCGCTCCATGTACCGGCCCGCCACGAACTCTTGAAGCCGGTGGTCTGGATTGGCCGCGAACTCCCGCAGACCACGCTCCGCCCAGTCCAGAGCGTCATCGTCCCGACCGGCTGCCTGGAGTGCCCGCGCAATCTCCAGGAAGTGGTACCCGGACGTCAGGTCTCGCGCAATCGTCGCAACCTCGAGGTCGACATCTCCGAGCGCTCGGGCGACCGATCGCATCGCATGCGTGATGGCGAAGGCATCGGGGTCGAACCCATACGAGTCGCGGCGGACCGAGATAGATACCGGTTGCTTCGACAGCTCGGCCTCGGCCAGGCGTCGATACTCCGCAAGCCCTGCCCGACCCAGGACATCTGCGTAGGTCTCTGCGGCGCCGGAGAACACATCCCAGTCGGCCGACAGCTCCCAGCGAAGCAAGCGGGCCGCCAGCTTGACCGGGTCCGGGCGGGCCGTTTTGCAGGCTGCGAGATGGATCGCCTGGAGTCGGCGCAACTGGTCGCCGACAAGCCCGTCCGAATCGTCGACGTGGTGGAGCGCCTTCTCGACGCGCTTGATCGCATGCTCCGAAAGGACAATCACAGCCTCGGCGTTGCCGGTCGACAGGAGCCTTTCGATGCCCGTCACCGCCTCCTCGATCTTGCCGGCAAACCCAGGCACGGCGCGGTACTCGACGAACCCTCGCAGACCGATGGCGCGATCGATCGTGTCCTTGAACGGCGCGAGATCGGCCGATCTGGCAGTGGCGGCGGCGCGCAGGCGGAGGCTCGCGGCCAGCGCCTCGTTCGAGCTCGCTTCCTCCGTCAAGAGCATGACGAGCTGGGTTCGATCCAGACTCGCAAGGAAGTCGGGCAGGGGATCGGGGCCGTCGGATCGTCGGCGCCGCGCCGAAGTCTGGCGGGACTCAGTAGCGGCGGTCTCCGGTTCGAGCCATGCGATCGCCAGAGCGACGCAATGCTTGCAGAACTCTCGGAGCCCGCCCATCGGGCAGCTGCACTCGTGGCCGAGCCGGCTGCCGTCCAGGAAGAGGCGGACCGAGTAGCCGAACTCGCCGCTGACCTTTGCGGAGATCTCGTCGTCTCGCTCGGCGATCGGCCCGACGCGTCCCTGCCGGACGTACGTCTCGCCCTTCTTGATCGTCTGTGGCCTGGCCAGTTCGCTGATGGCCGACCGATCGAGAACCGCCCGCAATCTCTCTGTGGCCACGCTCAGTGCACCCTCGGCTCGCGTTCCGGGGAGAAGACAGGGCTGGGCGGCAGGTGCGACGAGTCCAGGTGCTGCAGGGAAGGCTTGTATGCGCCCTTTTCGTCCTCGGGTTCGGTGAAGGCTGGGTCGTCATCTGCCGGCGGTGCCGGCGTCGTCTTTCTGGGAGCGAGAACCTCGTCAGGCAGCCCTTCGGTGTTGATGGACAGCTTGAATTCCCATCCTTCAAAGCTGTCGACCATTTCGCCGAACTCCTCCCAGGTCAGGCGGCGTCCGTCAATGACCACGTCGTAGAGGTCGCTGTCCTCGTTCCACTCGAATCGGCCGTTGACCTCCCAGCCGGCCATGGTCCAGTGGCCGTCGAGCGATGACCGCTCCAACTCGAGCCGACCGATCCGTTCGCGGATCCTGGACCTGACTCGCTCGACCAGGGCGGGCACATCATCGAATTGCGAGCCGACCACCTCGACGTGATAGCCACGGTTGCGTGTCTCCACCGCCTCAACCGCGATCCCGCCCGGAGACCGCCAGATCCGATAGTCGATCTTGTGCCGTCTTCGGTCCGGACCGACGATCATCTCCGATGGTGGCGGCGCGGGCAGCCGGGGATAGCCGGTGACGTCGCTGAGCCGGGCGTCTGCGCAGGCGTCGCAAAGCGGCCCCTCGCCGTCGAGGATCGTGCTGAAGAGCGCGTCCATGCCGCAATCGATGCAGGTGACGGAGTTGGACTTCTTACGGTGCGTCATGGGCACATGGTACTGGCGCTGTTCATCCCGGGCTGTGCTAACCGGTTCCATCGCAGGATGCCGGCAGTGGGTGGAGGCCTTGTAGTACGGTCTGTTCTGTTGACGTACGACGTACTACAAGCTTGGTCGCTACCTACCTGAAGTCTGGGAGGCGCAAAGGCTCTCGTCAGGCGTAGTGGGCTCGAAGTACTGCAAAGTATCAGCACAGAGTTATAATTCGCAGTATGCCAAGCCCGCTTGTTCGTCTCCAGGACATCGCCGAAGGCCAGTGGGGCCTGGTCACGCTGCGGCAGGCCCGAGCTGCGGGACTGGCCTGGCCGTCAATAGCGCGGCAGGTGGATGCAGGCCTGCTGGAACGCGTCGCTCACGGTGTTTACCGACTCCGCGGCTCCCCAGAGCCCGATCATCTCGCGCTTCGCGCCGCCTGGCTTCAGCTGGATCCTGGCCGGCCGGCATGGCAGCGCCTCGACGATCCGGACGTGGCCGTCATCTCACACGTGTCGGCCGCCGCCATGTATGGCGTCGGCGACCTGCGGGCCGATATCCACGAGTTCACCCTGCCGGTGCGTCGGCAGACTCGCAGGCCTGACATTCGCGTCCATCGCGGACGCGTTCCGGCCGATCGACGGGTCGTCCTCGGCGGTCTTCCGGTCACACGGGCGGCCTGGGTCATCGGCCAGCTGCTCGAGGATCGTGTCGAACCGGACGCCGTCGCCCAGATCACCTCGGAGGTTCTCGACCGTGCGCTCGACTATCCGCGTGTCGTTGCTGAAGTCCTCGCACCCTACTCAGCTCGCTTCGGTCTCAAGCCAAGTGGCGGCCGGGCGCTGCTCGACGAGTTCCTGAGCCGAGCCGGTAATCCCGACCGTGAGCGGCTACTCGCCGAGGCGACCGACCGATGACCGAACGCCGATATTCCGATCCAGCGGCATTGCGTCAGGCGATCAACGCCCGGCTCCGGGTCCTTGTCGGCCAAGACCCGCAACTGCAGCTCACGGATCTGCAGCGCCAGTTTTCCTACGACCGGTTCCTGACCCGCGTCTTCCTTGCACCGGATCGCGAGCGATGGGTCCTCAAGGGTGCCGCTGCACTTCTCGCCCGCCTGCATGCCCGCGCCCGCCACACGCTCGACCTCGATCTCTATCGCGAGGACTCTGGGCTCGATGAGGCGGAGACTGCCCTCCGCGCGGCGGCCGCGCTCGACATAGGCGACTTCTTTCGGTTCACTCTCAGCCCCGGACGGCCGGTCACCCAGACGGGCGTCGTCCGACGAGTTCCTGTCGTTGCCTATCTGGGAGCGACCGAGTTCGCTAGCTTCCACGTCGATGTCATCGTCGGGATCGAAATGACCGGCGAACCCGACGACGGATTGCCTCTTGTGGCTGTCGAGGCGCTGGGCCTCAGGAGCACTCACTACCGGATCTATCCACTAGCCGATCACGTCGCCGACAAGATCGTGGCATTCCTGCAAAGACATCCGGGCGTCGGTGGAATGGGCCAAGGAAGCACTCGATACCGCGATCTCGCGGATCTGGCGGTCATCGCTCATCGGGAGGTGATCGCCGCCGCGGATCTGCGGGTCGCCCTGATGTCCGAGGTCAACCGGCGGGGACTGTCGCTGCCGGCCACGCTCCCGACGCCGACCACCGGCGCCTGGCGATCGGGCTACGCGCGAGTCGCACGAGACGTCCCGGACCTGGCCGAGCGCGACCTCGACTCGGCGCTCGTGACCGTTCGGGCGTTCGTCGACCCGGTTCTCGGCGGACTGGCGGCTGGTGAGTGGGATCCCAAGACCATGAGCTGGCGACATGCCTGAGCACCGTTTCTGGGACGTGAACAAGGTCACGAGGCTCGAGCCATCGGATCCTGAAGCCACTCACGGCAGAACTCTGCGCGGAACCTCGGGCCGTTACGCGCCAGAAGGTGGGATGGCATCGACGTCGGAAAACAGGCCATCCTCGGCGTAGCGCTCGCCTGTCGAGTCGTCGTACCGATAGTCGTCAGAATCGTCGCGATCCGGCGGAAGCTCGTCCCGCATTTCCTCCAGAATAGCCCTGGCTGACTCGATCTCCTGATCGACCTCCGAGTCTCCGCCGACGAGCGCCTCTATGTTGTCCAGCACTTCTTCGAAGTGGCTGACTGCCCGATCGGGATCGTCCTCCCGCAGGAAACGAACCTCCAAGTCGGCGGCGGCGGAGGAGAGGTCCGGGATCACTTCGCTTCTGATCTTCCCTTCCAATCGCTCGCGTTCTTCCGAGGTATAGAGCACGAGGGTGGGTCCCGAGACGAGCGTCCCTGCGTCTAGGCTCGCGTCGACAAGGTTGATCTCCTTCGCGACGAACCACGCTCTGGTCTCTTCCGGGAGGAGGCCGTTGGCCGCCAAGACTCGAACTAAGGGCTGGGTTACCCGCTCATCTGGCTCGGTCGATCTGGCCCACGGGTTCTGCTCCACAAACACGCGCAAGAATGCAGGCCCCGTGTTATTGGCCAAGAACTTCACGGCCCAGTACCCGTTGGCATGGGTCCAATCGGTGCCAAGCCTTCGTGCTAGCGCAGGCCACAAGACGGAGGGGACGTTCACTGCTGACGCCGGTGTGGCTACATCGCACCGAAGGTGCGTTTCCAGCTCGTACGCGGTAGCCCCGCAGATGTAGATGAGCAAGTAGTCCGCTGAGCTTAGGGCGAAGCGCCTGACCGCCTCGCTGATAGTGGGGTGCTTGAAGGACCAATGGCCTGCCGGCGGGCCGGACGGCGTCGTCTGCGAGGGTGCCGGACCAAGCAGCAGGCTGCCGCTGAGGGCTCGGAGGCTCTGGATCAAGTTGGCTGGCGTGCCCCCGAGGAGGTCCAGGGCGGCGCGTTGATTGTCGTCTAGCTGAACCGGCGAAGGCAGGCGTCCCCCTGACATGTACACGATAGCGAGAGCTGCCTTGTCTCGATCTGGCAGGGCTTCAATAACTTCGGTCAAGTGCTCTATCGGATAGCGGAAGAAGCCAGTGATCGAGCGGCGATCGAAGGTCAGCCCTCTCCTGATCGGCACGTTCCCAATTCGTGGCGAAGGCTCTGGCCGGAGCCCGCGAGTGAACATCGGATCCCCGAACCGTCGTGCGACCTCAGGGAGGAAATGGTCAACAGCGGCAGCAGCGGATAGATGTGGTTTGACGGCTGTCCGGAATTCCATCGGCTGGGATCCGTACTTCAGATGGTTGTAGACCATCTGCCGCTTCTCAACCATCGAGAGAGCGCCGGCATCAACATCGATCACGCTGTCGTCTAGCCGCGGTAGTCGGGATCTACGCAGCCGTGCCCGGGCGTCGTGCCAGATGTAGTCTCGCGACACCAGCACAAATCGAGCGCCTCTCGCGATAGCGGCCTGGATCTCCGGCAGAACGTGGTTCCACTCATCAACCCTAGCCGGGTTCAGCTCAACCGAGCCGAAAGGGTCGTCGATCCAGAAGAACTGTTTGGGCTCAAGGGGGTTCCAGTGCTGGACGAACTGGGCTGCGCTGTCAAGTTTCAACGCCCGGAATCCCACGTCGCCGGACGCGATTGCCAATACCGCGCCGATGGTGGACTTGCCAACCCCCGGTGGTCCCACCAGCAATAGGAGTCCGGATGATTCAAGAGCACGCTCTGCCTGCGCGTATGTGTCGGTGACCACGAATGTGACGAGATCCAGCTTCAGCCAGTCGAGGATAGCCCGGGCCTGTTCGTAGGCCCGCTCGTCCAGGATCTCAGATAGATCGCCCAGTCCATAAAGCCGTGGAACGACAGCACGAAGTCCTGGGCTCTCCAGGATGTAGGCCTCGATCTGCTCCCGCCCCAGAATCAGGCTTCTCTGGACGCCTACCTCCGCGAGTTGCTCGCGCACCTTCCGATCGGTTTCTCCACTCACGGGCGCGTTTGTCATAACGACATACGAGGCGCAGTGACCGCCTTCTACAAGACGGCGGATCTTCGGAAGATCCGTAGCTAGATCGGATGGAGTCAACGTACCCCTGGCGGTCACGAACTTGCACTGAACGACGACTGGCCCTTCGATCGAATCGAACTTCGTCGAAACCCAAGAGCCTCGGTAGCTGAAATCCCTACCGCCGTCGTGGGATGGAGCGAACGCCTGAACCGTCTGCCCTAGAACGACCCGGAGGATCGTTCCGCACAGATCCTGGAACGCTTTCCAGCCAAGCCCATCCAGCTCGACTCGAGTCGTGTAAGGCATGATCCGCTCAAGGGGATTTGGCGTTCCGCTCGCGCGGGATTCCGCGTGACGGTACCGATTATGGTCCTTCGCATCGGCCCAACGCAGCGCTCCCTCCACCCTGGGCGGACCGAACGTGATTGGGCACTGCTCCTGTCTGGCGTAGCCGTCTGAGGCCGACCCCTTGCCCTGAGACGCAGCTGATGCTCAGCCCACTCCTCCAATCCAGAAGCCCAACTGAAGGTGGTCTGACTGTCGACGGACATGTCCAGAAGATCGCCCACGTCGCGGTCGGTCGCTGTGACCCAGGCCTATCTTGGTCAGTACCGATCCCCAGGACCCAGCCGGCGGTGCGCCTCGCGTGCCCGCTCGTCCGCGGCGGAGGCGCCGTAGCGAGTGAGCATCGTCCGGCTTCGCCAGCCGGCCAGGCGCATGAGATCGCCTTCGTTGCCGCCGGCGGCGAGCCACTGGTGGGCGTAGGTATGGCGGAAGCGGTGCGGATGAACGTCGGCGATGCCGGCGGCGGCGCCGCGGCGACGAACAGCGTCGGCCACTCCATTTGCCGTCATCGGTCCGGCGAGGCCCAGCCAGAACTCGGGCCGAGCCTTGTCGCGGTGACCGCCCCGAACCCGCAGATAGCGATCGAGAGCCTGCGCCGTCTTGTGCCCGAACGGGCACGCCCGCTGGCGCCGACCCTTGCCCAGGACCAGCGCGATGTTCTGCTCGAAGTCGACATCCGCCATTCGGAGGCCCGCCAGCTCCGCCAACCGCATGCCCGTGTCGAGGAAGAGCCGGATGATCGCCATGTCGCGTCGATCCGCGAACGCTCGCCCTTCGCAGGCCGCCAGCAGTCGTCGGATCTCGTCGTCGGTGTACACGTTCGGCGGCTCTTCGGGCACGTGCGGCGGGCGCATCGTCGCCATCGGGTTCGCGTCCAGTTCGCCTTCGGCGACCGCCCACCGGAAGAAGGTCTGGAGGGCACGGTACCGCACCGCGGCCGTCGCGGGCTTGAATCGGCTCAGTTGGTCGGCGACGAAGTCCAGGCAGAGTGTCTTTGGAATGCGGTCGACCGCGGTTGAAAGCCGCCGGCCACGGACGTAGGCCTCGAACCGAGTGACCGCGTCGAGGTAGGTCATCAGGGTCTTCGCGCTCTTGTTTTCGGCCAGAAGCGCCCGCCGCCAGCTGTCGGCGAGGGCACCAAGAGTCGGTCCGGAGGCGGCGCCAGGGGTCTTGGGGGCCATTCCACGCTCTCCGAGAATCTGTCCAGTTAGAGTGTCGGAGAGCATTGTCTCAGGCCCGACAATCGAAGAGCCCCTCAGTTAGAGGGGCTCTCGGAGCGTGAAACGGTGTTTTGGAGCGGGAGACGGGATTCGAACCCGCGACATTCTGCTTGGGAAGCAGCAGTCCGAACGGTGTCCCAAACGTGGGATCGGCGCTCCCGCGGCCGCGTCGGGTTCCGGCGCGCCGTCTAGCACCTCCCGCCTACCGCGACTCCATCTCCCCCAGCCGGTTTCGGAGCGCGTCCAGGCGCCGCGGGCGCTCGCGCGCGAACCGCTCGATTGCGTCGAGGATGTGCCCCGCGTCCAGGTGCGCCTCCTCCATGACTTCGTCCAGGGAGCCGCCGGTGCGCCAGCGATCGTCCCAGTCCGAACTCAGCGAGTACTCGCGCACGATCGGGTCGTCGGCGAAGTCGCGCATCAGCTTGTACGCGCCGCTCGTGACGACCATCGAATCGAGTCGATCCGCCGGCTCGACGGTGGCGTCCCGATACGCGGCGTCCTGAAGGGCGAAGAGCCCGGGGCTGATCGCGGCCACGATCTTGACGTTGAGGCCGCGCGCGTCGAGGTCGGGCAGGAGCTTGACGAGGTTGGCCGTGGCGACCGACCCGCGCACGAAGACCGTGCCGGCTTTGGGCCCGCCATCGCGGAACGGGCGAAGCACGTACGCGCCGCGCGCGGCCGCGAAATGGCTCGGCATGCCGAGGGCGGCGCGGTCGGGGATTTCGACGGCCGGCCGGGTGAGGTGGAGCACGACGACCGGCACGTTCGAGGCGAACGCGGCGCCGAGCACAACCGGCACTTCGTTGTACTCCCACGGGTGGAGGTCCAGGACGTGGCCGTCCGGGAACAGCTGCGCGATCCCCGGCGAGAAGACCCCGAAGTGGGTTCGCGAATCCTCGGCCGTCTCGGGGCCGGAATGGCCGGCGACGTACAGGATTCGACCGATCTCGAGGTCGCAATCCTGGGCCAGCTGGCTGAACAGCCGCATCGGGCCGTAGCCGAGGTACGTGAACGAACCGTACGTGGAGAACGCACCCCAGAAGCCGTCGAACTCGCCGAACGGGTCGGCCGCCAGGTTCACGCTCGCCAGGCCGGCCATCATGCCCGCGTTCGTGAATTCGGTGATCTCCTGGGGCAGCAAGGCGCCGCTCGGGTTCCGATCCCGCTCGTACCAGCCGAAGCCCGGGAGGTCGCCGAAGGGTTTGGCGAAGCCGGCGATATTGGTCGATTCGGCGAGGTCGGCCGAGCAGGCGACGAACAGCGGCCGGCCGTAGTCGCGCTTCGCGATGGCGTTCACGTACGAGCCCCAGGCGGCCAGGCCGGCGCGGTTCGGCTGCTTCTCGCCCGGCGCGCGCCACATCTCGGGCGGGTACTTCGCGAAGTCGACGAGGCGGGGGTCATCGGTGGGCCGCGCGGCCTTCGTCGCCGCGGACGACCGGCCAGCGAGGCGGAAGCCGTCTATCTCCGACGGCACCGTGTCGGCGATCTCGACCAGCCGATCGGAGAGCCACTCGACCAGCCCGGGAGTGTCTCGCAGCACGCCCATGACGACCCGGAGGTTCGCTTCGGCCTGGGCCCGCCGCGCGGCCGGATCGGCCGGAGCGGCCTCGTCCAGGCCTTCGTACGCGACGCCGTAGCGGGCCATGAATGCCATGCGCACGGCCCAGAACTCGGGCGAGTGTTCCTTGTGCGGGGTTCCGTGGCTGGCCGCGTCCACCTTGCCGTAGCCGCGGCCCTTTTGGGTGCGGAACCAGGCGACGCTCGGCGCGTGGTCCGGGTTGGCCCCGCGGGATGCCTCCAGGATCGCCCGTGTTACCGGGCCCCAGGCCATCCCGTCGTCGGTCCCGGTCACGCGCCAGCCGTACGGTTCGAACCAGTCGACCGGGGTTCCGTGGACCACGGACGAAGCCGCCCGCTCGTCGATCCCGAAATCGTTCCAATCCACGAGGAAAACGAGGTTGTCCAGCCCCAGGCCCCAGGCCGAGTTCTTGGTCTCGTGCGCGGCGCCGGGCGTCAGCCCGCCCTCGCCCTCGACACAGAAGACTTTGACCTCGCCCGCGCCGGCGAGCTTGAGCGCGAGCGCTTCGCCGGCGGCAAACGGCATGCCGTGGCCGGAGGGCCCGGTATTGGCCTTGAGGAAGAGCGTCCGGCCGGCCATCTCGGCGTGGCCCGGCAGCCCGCCCCGATGCCGGAAATCGAACAGCTGCTCCCAGGTGAGCGCGAAGCGGCCCCCCTCCGGGAAATCGAAGCGGCCGTCGCCGTCACGTTCCGCCCGGGCCCGCATCGCCTCGTTCAGCACCGCGAGGGTGGCATAGATGAGCGGCACCGTATGGCCCGCGGACAGCACGAACCGGTCGCCGAAGCGGAGCCACGGGCGCCGGACGTCCCAGCGCATCGCCCCGGAGAGGAGCAGCGACAGGAACATGTGGACCTTGGACCGCGAGCCGCCGGGATGGCCGCTCTGGCGGTAGTCGAGCGTGAGGTCCAGGCACTCGTCCACGAGGTCCTTGAGGACCTCGTAGTGGTGGAAATCCGGCTCCGCCAGCTCGTAGAGCCGATCGACTTCGAGCGACACGGACGTGTCCGTCATCGACCCGCTCCCGCCTTCGCCGAGGCGGTCCCGGCGGCCATGATCGGCTCGACCGTCGCCCTGATTCGGCGGAGCGCCTCGGCGATGTTCTCGCGCGAGGTCGCGTACGAGAACCGCAGATGCTGCTTCCCGACCTGCCCGAAGGCCGTCCCGGAGAGCCCGCAGACGCCGCCCTCATAGAGGAGCCGGTCCGCCAGCTCGGCGCCGGTCAGGCCCGTGCCGGAGATGTCCGGGAACGCGTAGAACGCGCCGCTCGGGCGGAGGCAGTGGAAGCCCGGAACGGCGTTGAGCCCGTCCACGATGAGGTCCCGCCGGGCCCGGAACTCATGAACCATGGTGTCCACCGAGTCCTGGGGCCCGGTGAGGGCTTCCACGCCCGCCCACTGCGTGGCCGCGTTCGTGCAGCTCACGCTGTTCACGATCAGCCGGGTCATGGGCGTCACGAGGGCCTGGGGGACGATCGCGTAGCCGAGCCGCCAGCCGGTCATCGCGTAGGTCTTGCTGATGCCGTCGAGGACGATCGTTCGTTCGGCCATGTCCGGCAGCGAGGCGATCGAGACATGCTCACCCTCGTAGAGGATGCGGCCGTAGATCTCGTCGGCCAGCACGGTGAAATCGTAGCGGCGGGCCAGCTCGGCGATCTTCTCCAGATCCTCGCGTGTGGAAACGCCGCCCGTGGGGTTGGCGGGCGAGTTGATGATGACGAGCTTCGTGCGCTCGCTCACGAGAGTGGCCAGCTCGTCGGGGTCGAGCCGGAAGCTGTTCTCCTGGCGAATCGGGCAGGGGATGGCCTTGCCGCCGACGTAGTTGACCATCGACTCGTAGATCGGGAACCCCGGATCCGGGTAGACGACCTCGTCGCCTTCGTCCACGAGCGCGAGGATCGTGAAGAACATCACCGGCTTGCCGCCCGGCGTCACGACCACGCGGTCCGCGGCGACCGGGAAGCGCTTGCGAGCGGTGGCGTCGGCGGCGATGGCCTCTCGCAGCTCGGGGATGCCGGGCGTCGGCGTGTAGTGGGTCGCGCCCCGGTCGAGAGCGCGTTTCGCGGCCTCGCGAATGTTCGAGGGCGTATCGAAATCGGGCTCACCGATCTCGAGGTGAACGACCGACTTGCCGGTCGATTCCAGCGCCCTGGCGCGAGCGCCCGCTTCGAAGGCGGTCTCGGTGCCGATCCGGCTCATGCGCGCGGCGAGATGCATTTCGCGTTCTCCTCAGCTTGACGCCGAATCTCCGCCCGTTAGCCGATCAGGTCAAGTTCATATTCCTCACCGGATCGTGAAGTCCCGCTAAACTATCGACATGCTCAACGTCTGGCGGTTGCAGCTCCTGCGGGAGGTCCAGCGGCGGGGGTCCGTGCGCGCCGCCGCGGAGGCGATGAGCATCACTCCCTCGGCGGTGTCGCAGCAGCTCGCGGTCCTGGCGAAGGAGGCGGGAGTCGAGCTGCTCGAGAAGTCGGGCCGGCAGGTCAGGCTGACCGAAGCGGGCCTGCGGCTTTGCCGCCACGCCGACGCGATCACCGGCGCCATCGCCATCGCGGAGGCGGACGTCGCCTCGTTGCGCGACACCGTGGCCGGCACGCTCCGGGTGGCCGCGTTCCCGACCGCCGCCCGCGCGGTGATGCCGCAGGTGATGACCGCGCTGAGCCGGCTCCATCCGGATCTCCGCGTGACGCTGCGCGACCTCGAAGCGGACGAAAGCCTGACCGCACTGGCGATGGACGAGATCGACGTCGCGATCGTGGACGACTACGGCGATGGATCGCGGGTGCCTCCGGCCGGGCTCGACATCTGCGAGTTCATGCGGGACTCGATCTACCTGGCGAGCGTCCCCGCGGGGTTCACGTGGCGGCCCGCCGCGCCGGTTGCTCGACCCGCGGCGCTGCCCGACTTCCGCGACGCCCACTGGATCATGGATACGGACAACAGCCACCTGTCGCAGGTGACTTTGCGGGCCTGCCGCGCGGCCGGCTTCGAGCCGCACATCCGCTCGAGCTGCCGCGACTTCGGGGTGATCATCGCGCTGGTGGAGGCGGGGCTCGGTGTCGGCGTGTTGCCGGGCCTGGCGCTGCTCGATCGACCGGTTCGCGCCGACGTCCGCCCGATCGTGCCGCCGCTCGTTCGCCGGATCTCGTCGGTGGTGCGCCCGGAGCGGCGCAACCACCCGGCGATCGTCTCCTGCCTCGCGGAACTGGAGCGGTTCGGTTCGGAGTACCGGCCACCGATCGCCGGATCCTGATTCAGACAAGCACGAGCGCTCTCCGCCGGGCCAGAGTGGCAACCCTCGACTTGAACGGGCCGTCCTGGTTGCGGAATCCCTGTCGCATCCACGACACACGGATCCAGGCGGGTCGCTGACAATGACTTGCGGCGGACAACCGGTCGGTTAGTGGGGGTCGCCAGGGATGGCCTTCAGCCGTTCCGCCGGGGAGACTCGACTCTGTGAATCTCTACGCCTCCAAGAGCGCCATCAACTCTCGCTTGCTGCCGCTTGTCGATCGCCTGCTGGCGGTCGGGATCAGCCCCGACGCGATAACGCTGGCGGCGATCCCGGTCGCCCTGATGGGGTCTGCGGCCTTGCTCGCCTCGCCGGCGCAACCGGTCGCCCTGCTGGTCGTGCCGGTGCTGGCAGTTGGGCGATTGGTGCTCAACCTGCTCGACGGCAACATGGCGAGGCGGAGCGGTCGGATGCATCCGCGCGGCGAGATCTTCAATGAGGTCGGCGATCGATTGGCCGACGTCGCATTCCTGGCACCGGTGGCCTTCCTGCCGGGAGCCTCGAACTCGATCGTCCTGCTCGGCGTGGCCGCTGCCCTTCTGGCGTCCTACACCGGCATAACGACGCGAGCCGCGGGCGGGCCGCGGCTCTATCGCGGGGTTCTGTCCAAGCCGGGCCGGATGATCCTCCTGGCCGGGTGCGGCCTCTGGGCCTTCTTCGGCAGGCCCCGACGTCCCGTGGGCGGTCTTCGGGCCGGTGCTCCTGGTCGGCAGCTCGCTGACGCTGGCCGAGCGTTTGTTCGTAGCCATTCGCACGCTGGAGTAGGAGCGATGACCACTCTGGACCAGGCGTCCGCGATCGTCCTGATCGGTTCGATCGCAGGGCTGATCGGCGCTGGCGTCTTCGCCCTGGTGCGTCGCGCCCGACCTGGAGGCGTGGGTGCGCGGACCGTGCTCGCGCGCGGCGGCTCCTATGCCCTCCTGGCTTTGCTCCTGGTTGCGGCGGCCCGCACCGGAGTGCCGGGCATGGTGATCCTGACGGGTGCACTGTCCGCGGCCGGGCTCTACGAGTGGGGCCGCATGTTCGGGCTGCCGCTCCACCACCGCATTGCGATCATCGTCGCGGGGTTGCTGATCATCGGCGGCATCGGCCGCGAGGGCGTGCACGCCACCGACTGGCTGGTCGGCGGATTGGTGCTTGTCGGCGCGCTCTGGCCGGTCGTCCGCTCCGACACCGGCCGGGCGATTCGAGATCTGGGGACGGCGGCAGTTGGGGTCGCCCTGATCCCCGTTCTGCTGGCCCATGCCGTAGCCCTGGTGGTCGAGCGAGGCGGAGCGGGTGGTGCCTTGTTCCTCGCCCTCGCCACGGCTTGCGCCTTCTCCGACGTGGCGGCCTTTGTCGCCGGCAAGACCTGGGGCCGACATCAACTGGCCCCGACGCTGTCGCCGAACAAGACGCGGGAGGGGCTGGTCGGCAACATTGCCGGGGCGGCCCTCGGACTTGCCGTGTTCGCGCCGGCTCTCGCGAGCCCCTACGGCGTGCCGTTCCTCGTCTCCATGGTCCCACTCGTGGCCCTCGGATCGGTCTGGGGCGACCTTCTCGAGAGCGCCGCCAAACGCGAGGCCGGGGTGAAGGACGCGGGCCACTGGCTGCCCGGCTTCGGCGGGATTCTCGACCGGATCGACTCTCTGCTGATCACCGTCGCTCTGGCCTATTGGATCGCTCGGCTCGCCGGAGTGCCGGCGTGAGCCGCCCGCCCGGCCGGCACCTCCCCGCCACCGCTTGCTTGTAGGAGTCCAGATGTCGCTGCGCCGCCTCAGCCCCCGCGAGTACCTGGTGAATCTGGCGGGAGTGGTCGTGTCGATGCCGGTCTATTCGCGCCGTGAATGGGCCGAACGCCCCAACCTCGACGCTTTCGCCCTGCGCCGAGCCAGGGACATGGCCGTGTGGGCTGAAGCCGGGGTCGCCATCTACCGCGAGTTGTACGGGAAGGCCGGCGTGCAGGCGAGCGGAATCAGGACTCTCGACGACTTCCGTCGCCTGCCGCTAATGGACAAGGACACGGTGCGGGCAGGCTATCCCGCCCGCTCGGTCGCCGAAGGGATCGATCTGCGGCGCTGCCTGCTGTCGACCTCATCCGGCTCGTCGGGCCGGATGATGACCGTTCCCCACCTGGCCGATCGCTTCTGGCCCTACCTCGTTTCTGGGCAGAGGATGTTGCGCTGGGCCACGGCCGACCACTATCCCTTCTGGTATCGCCAGGCCTATGTCTACACCTCGGAGTACCCGCTGCTCCGCGTGCCGGGGCTGTACCCCATGAAGTTCATTCCCACCGCGGCGGACCCGGAGCGAGTTCTCGAAGCCCTCGAGGCCCTACGACCGCACATCCTCCACACCTACCCGACGGTGTTGCGAGACCTGGTGGCCCTCTCGCCGGCGCGAATGTCGGCCCTTCACCTGCGAGGAGCGTCGGTCGGCAGCGAACTCTCCACTCAGTCCGAGCGGGACGCCTGGGCTGAGATCCTTGGGATTCGGGTCTGCGACGAGTACAGCACAGAGGAGCTCGGCAGGATCGCGAGCCAGTGCCCGCGGGGCAGCTACCACCTGCACGAGGACGTTGTCCTCACGGAGATCGTCGATGAACAGGGCAGGCCCACCTCTGAAGTCGGTGAAGTGGTCGGCACTGAGCTGCACAACCACGCCATGCCATTCGTGCGGTATCGCCAGGGAGACCTTGCCCGCATCTCAGACCAGGCCTGCTCTTGTGGCCGACGCACCCGGCTCCTGACCGATCTCGTAGGGCGGCGCAACGACGGTTTCCTGCTGCGGGACGGAACGCGCCTATCGGCCGGTTTCCTGCTCGACGTTTCCTACCGGGCGATCTTGGGACTCGCCGAGGACATCGTCAGCGCGTATCGGTTCGTGCAGAAGAACCCCGACGGCGCCGTGTTCGAGGTCGTCGCGGGGACTGCCTGGGACGAGCGCTCCGCGGGCTTGATCAAGGCCGCTCTGGCATCCGAACTACCCCCGACGCTCGGTGTTACGGTTTCGCTCGTGCCGGAGATCTCGCGCTCTGCCGGCGGCAAACGCTCCACCGTGGTTCGGGACTTCGCCCGGTGACGATCCTCTTCACGCGGGCCTGGGAAGACGACCGCCTCGACCTCGAGTTGCTCTCATCGCCCGGGCAAGAAGTCCTCGTGGTGGCAGCCGCCGGGGATGCCGCTCTGGCGCTGGCCGCTCGTGGATCCCGAGTCGTTGCGGTCGACACAAACCCGGATCAGCTGGCTCTGGTGAGCCTCAAACTGGCGGCAGCGGGTGTTCTCGACGACGAGAGTCTGTACCGGTGGTTCGAGGTGGGAACGGACCCCTCCGCTCCCGCCGCGTATCGCGAGCTGGTTCGCCCATTGCTGTCCGAAGACGCGGCGACTTTCTGGGACGGTCAGATCGAGGCGGTCGTCGGCGGCTTTCATACCCACTCCGGGGTAGGCCGGCCGTTTGCCCGTCTCGGCCGCTTTGCGCGACTGATCTGCCCCGGCCTGACCGGGCTCATTGAAACGGCACCAGACCCATCGTTTCAGTCCGCCTCGTGGCGTAAGCACGTCGCACCGCGTCTCTTTGGTCCGCTGACCCACGCCGCGATGCGCCACACCCGGCTTCTTGCTCCCCTGGCTCCGAACCGGGCTGAGCTGGACCGCATGCGAACCGGAGGCTGGTCTCACGGCCTGGTCGAGCGGATCGACGGGGTGGTGGCCTCCGGCCTGATACGCCGCCATCCGTGGTGGCGTCCGGTTTTCGCCGGTCGCCCGGCGGATCCCGGTGACGGGGCTGCCTGGCTCGACGGCGGCCGGAACCGTCTGGACCTGACGCTCATGCATGTGGACCTTGCCGCAGCCCTCGCGTCGCGGCGTCCGGCTTCGTTGGCTGCGGCATCTCTGTCCAATGTTCCGGACTGGCTGGATGCGAGTGGAGTCGATTTGCTGGCCGCTGCTGCTGCCGGCGCGCTGCAGCCTGGCGGGCGTCTCCTCGTCCGGCGGGTCGTCCGACCCGAGTCGGACCCCTTCGTCCGGGCCGGACTGATCCGAGACCCAGTTTCAGACTCCCTGGTGGCCAGGGAGAGGACTGCCCTGTACGAAGCGGTGGACCTCTACAGAAGGCCGGAGAACTGATCCGCCCGTTGCCGCGCCCGACAACCGGCGACGTTACGCCAGGTACAGCGCATAGGTCGCGAGGTAGGCCGCACCGTAAAGGCCAAGCACGATTCGTTCGTGCCGCCGAAGGAAATCGGGAGCCACCAGCCCCAGGCCGACCTGGGCGAGGGCAAGCGGAGCGATGCGGGACACGCGATTCAGGATCACGGCCGGCAGGAAGCCAATCGGCGAAATCGCGTCATTTGCCCATGCGAAAGTGAAGACCTTGAGTGGCGTCCCGGCCCCGAACAGAAGCAGACATGTGGCGCTACCCGACGCCACCGTCCCCGACGCCGCGGTCACCATCGGCTCGTTGATTCCAGGCAGCGCGAGGAGCAGGTGTCGCACTGCCTCAGAATCCGCGACCGTCAGCGCGTAGAGCACCAGGCTACCGGCGACAGAGCCCAGGCAGAGAGACGCGAAGAGGATCGCGAAGCGTCGCGGGGCGGCGAGCAACAGCAGGCCCAGGAGCACGTCGGGAATCACCGGCAGGGCTACTGCTTCGGCGAAAGCCCAAAAGAAGACCGCCAGGGGACCTCCCGGCCCGTTCGCGAAGCGAGCCAGGTCATCCAGGAGCCTACGACCGGTTGCAGTGCCCGACAATCCGGATCTCCCAGCTCGAAGGCCGCGCTGGCATGAAGTCAAAGGCCCAACCCGACGCGCGTCCGCCAACACGCGTGACATTACCCTGCGTGGTCGCCTCGCATCGAGCCCGCGCTCTCAGGATCGAGGCAATCTCCGCCAGGCGCGTCGAAGAGCCCGTCTCCGCCGGCCTAAGGCGCGGCCTCGAGTTGGCCGGCGGCGGCCCGAGCGACCGCTTCCTCGGCCAGCTGACGCCTGCCGGGCAGCAGCAGCGAGAAGAGAACGCCGAGCAGGACGAAGCCGGTGGCCACGAAGCCCGTCAGCCGGGCCGCATCCACGAACGCTGCCTCGATAGGGCCGGCCGTCTTCGGCAGCGCCGCGAGGAAGGCCGGATCGCGGAAACAGGCGCTCTGGGTCGGGGTCAGTGAGCCGGCAAAGGCAGCTTGATCGGCACTCGATTGGGCCGGGTTCTTGATTGCCGTCAGGATCTGACCGCCCGAGGCATCGACCAGCGAAGCGACCGTCTCGCGGCAGATCGGCGACAGGTTCGGCAAGGCCCGATCGAGGTTCGTCTGCGTGCCGCTCAACAACGCCGAGAACAAGACCGTTCCCAGAATGGCGATGCCAAGCGCCGAACCGACCTGTCGCAGCGTCGAGTTCGCGCCCGACGCGATGCCGGATCGCTCCGGCGGAATGTCCGACAGGACCAGGCTGATCAGCTGGGACGTGGCGAAGCCAACGCCGATGCCGTATACGAACAGCGGTGGAACGAGGGCCCAACCGGGCAGATCGGGCGCGAGAAGCAGCGACGTGGCCATGATGCCGATCGCTTCGAGGAGCATGCCGGTGGTGACGACCCGCCGATTGCCGAACCGATTGGCAAAGCTGGCCGCCAGCGGAGCGGAGAAGAACGCCCCGACCGCCAGAGCCATGAAGACCAGCCCGGTGTCGAAGGCGGAGTAGCCCAAATCGGCTTGGAGGAAGAGCGGCAGGGCGAACAGCAGCCCGAACTCGCCGAGCGACACTATCGTCCCCGCCAGGTTGCCGTATCGGAAGCCCTTGTAGGTCCAGAGGCTGAAGTCGAACAGGTAGAACGAACCGCGCCGTTTGCGAGACCTCTCGACCGCGGTGAACAGGACCAGACCCGCCAGCCCCAGGGCGATGGCGAACGGCGTGACCGACACACCCGTCAGCGGCCAGTCCCAACCCAGGACGGCGAATGGATGATTGGGCGCCCACCAGCCGTAGTTGCGCCCCTCTATGAGGGCAAACACGATGCCGCCGAGGCCGAGAGTCACGAGCACGAAGCCCGGCAGGTCGAAGCCCGGCCTGGACTCCTCATCCTTCGATTCGCAGATGTAGGCAAGCGTGCCGGCAATCGCCAGGAGGCCGATCGGCAGGTTGATGAAGAAGGCCCAGCGCCAGCTCAGGTTGGTCGTCAGCCAGCCGCCGAGCAGGGGCCCGAGCGCGGCCACGCCACCGATGGTCGCGCCCCAGATACCGAAGGCGATGGCGCGGTCGCGCCCCTGGAAGTTGGTGTTGAGGATCGACTGCGTTGCCGGCAGGATCATCGCGCCGCCCACGCCCTGGAGGACTCTCGCGGCGATCAGCATCTGCCCGCTGGGCGCGACGCCCGCCAGCATGGACGCGGCGACGAAGAGACCGAGGCCGGCGAGGTAGAGTCGCCGCCTGCCCCAGACGTCGCCGATGCGGCCGAGCGTGATTAGGAGGGCGGCGAAGACCAGGGCGTATGTGGTGTTGATCCACTCGGCCGTCGTCGAGTCGATCTTCAACTCGCGGATGATCGACGGAATGGCGACGTTCACGATCGTGGCGTCGACGATGATCATGGCCACGCCCAGGCTCAGCATCGCCAGGCCGAGCCAGCGGCCGCGGCCGGTGTCGTGCATCCCGTCGCCGCAGCCTTCGGTCGCCTGAACCGCCACGCGTATCTCCTTCAATCTAGAAACTATTGAAAGAGGATAACATCAGGCGATGAAGCCGGCCCAAATCCCCTCAGCCTCCGACTCGGCAGTCGCGACTCTCGTCCTGGAGTTGATCCACGTCGGCTACGGCGAGCGTCCGCCGATCGCCGGACCCGCGACCGAGGCCGCAGCCCACTATGTCAAAGGCGCGCCGCGAGTCTCCAAGCAAGGTGTCCGGGCCGCGATCCATCTGTACGTGGCCGGCGCGCTGACCATGGGCGAACTCGCCGCCAGGGCGGGCATGTCGGCGGGATGGGCCAGCAGGGTCGTCGAGGAGCTGGTCGCGGCCGGTTACGTCGAGCGCCACCCGGACCCGACCGACCGCCGCATCATCCATGTTCGCCTGGCTCCGGACGCCATCGGGGCCATAGAGCAGGCCTACAGCTGGCGCGGGGACGCGGTCGAGCGGGCGCTGTCCGGTCTGGACCCTGCCGGCCGTCAGGCCGTCCACGACTTCCTGACGCGCCTCATGGCCGAGCTTTCGGAATAGGGGACGCGCTCAGCCGCCATGCCGGTAACCGGCGCAGCCTCCGAGTCGGCCCCGAACTCGCCCGAAACGACAAGACCGCCCGGCTATCGGGCGGCCTTGAGAGTGAGTTCGAATTTGGAGCGGGAGACGGGGTTCGAACCCGCGACATTCAGCTTGGGAAGCTGACACTCTGCCAACTGAGTTACTCCCGCTCGGAGCAGGGGTAGTTATATCAGATCGGGCGCGGGGGGTGAGAGGCGCCGGCATCACGCGAGCCCCGCTGCCCCGCGCCGGAGGCGGAGTCGGCGGCTCCGATAGACTCGCTCGATGAGCGGCATCATCGCGCTTGTCGGATCGGGGGAGTTCACCTCGGCGATGGTCGAGGTGGATCGAACGCTGCTCGCCGCTACCGGTCGCGAGAAGCCCAGAGTGGCCGTAATGCCCGCCGCGTCGTGGCCGGACGGCGAGGCGGTCTTCATGCGCTGGGCGCACATGGGCGAAGAGCACTTCGTGGCCCTGGGGGCGGCGCCGGTGGCCGTTCTGATTCGAGACCGGGCAACCGCCGACGACGCCGAGGCCGTGGCGGAGATCTCGCGAGCGGACCTCATCTACATGTCGGGCGGCAAGCCCGGCCACCTCCTGACTTTGCTCCGGGACAGCGCCGCCGGCGCTGCGCTGCGAGAGGCACACGCCCGTGGCGCCGTCATCGCCGGGTGTTCGGCGGGCGCGATGGTCCTGGGTGGCCACCAGATTCGTGTTGGCGGTCGCGGTTTCCTGCACCCGCCCATCGGCTGGGAGGACGCTCTTGGGCTCGTGCCCGGCATCATCGTCATGCCGCACTACGACGCCATACCGGAGACGCTGGTCGCTCCGCTCGCGCTCGCGGCTCCCACCGGAGTCCTCGTCGTGGGGATCGACGAGAACACCGCCGCGGTCGGCCGGCCCGGAGCGTGGCAGGTTCAGGGTCGGGGTCGCGTCACGGTATGGCGAGGCTCCCGGCGCGAACGACATCGCGCCGGCTCGAGCGTCTCGTTCTAGCCGGCCAGGCTCCGCGGTAGGGGGCCGAAGCGTCCGCCGGGCCGACCTTTCGAGCCGACGCCCTCAAGCCTTCAGGCCGACCTAGAGACTGTCGCCGAAGTCGGTCTTGAACTTCGCCACCAGGCGCTCCTGCCAATCGCCGATAGGGCGGAGCCGGCCGAAGAAGAAGCGGAGGAGTTCCGGTTCCTCGACCCACTCGAGCCCGCCGACGATCCGGCGGTTCTCGTGCAGCCACGTGATCCGGTCGATCGCATACTTCACCTGCGAGAGCGTGAAGACCCGCCGCGGCAGCGCCAGGCGGACGAGCTCCATCGAGGCCATCGGCTCGCTCCCGTCGGGGTTGCGCTGCTCGGAGAGTGTGCCGCGCTCCATGCCCCGGATGCCGCCGGCGATGTAGACCGCGGACGCGAGGGCGCCGGCGGGATACTGGCTCTGGGGCACGTGGTCGAGGAACTTCAACGCGTTGATGTGGCAGCCGAGGCCGCCCGGGGGCGTGATCACCGGGACGCCGCGGGCGTCGAGCTCGCGGACCATGTAGTCGATGAAGATCGGACCCTGGCTGATCATGTCCTCGTCCATCGTCTCGTCGAGGCCGACGGTCAGCGCCTCGATCTCGCGGACGGACATGCCGCCGTAGGTGAGGAAGCCCTCGTACAGCGGGACGAGGCCTTTCATCCGCAAGTACAGGTCCTTGGAGTTCGTGGCGATGCCGCCACCGCGGGCGCAGCCGAGCTTGCGGGCCGAGAAGTAGATGATGTCGAACAGGCTCGAAATCTCGAGCGTGATGTCGGGGATGGAGGCGTTCTTGTACGCCTCTTCGCGGGTCTTGATGAACCAGAGGTTGTCGGCGAGGAGGCTCGCGTCGAACACGAGGATCAGGCCGTGCTTGTCGCAGACCTTCCGGACCGCGTGCATGTTCGCGAGCGAGATCGGCTGACCGCCGATGAGGTTCGTGCCGGCCTCGAGGCGTACGAAGGCGATCTTGTCGACGCCGTGCTTCGCGATCAGGGCCTCGAGCTTGGCCGTGTCTAGGTCGCCCTTGAACGGTTCCTCGCTCGTGGTTTCGAGGGCCAGGTCGCGGTAGATCTCCTCGACCGTGCCGCCGTTGAGCGTGATATGCGCCTTGGTCGTGGTGAAGTGGTAGTTCATCGGCACGATCTGGCCGGGCTTCACGAAGGTCTGGCCGAGGATGTTCTCCGCAGCGCGGCCCTGGTGGACCGGCAGGAGGTACTCGGTGCCGAAGATCTCGCGAACCTTCGCATCGAACCGCTGGTAGGTTGCGCTGCCGGCGTACGCGTCGTCGGCGACCATCATCGCGGCCTGCTGGCGGTCACTCATCGCGTTCACGCCGCTGTCCGTGAGCATGTCGAGGAAGACGTCCGCGTTCTGGAGCAGGAACGTGTTGTTGCCGGCAGCCGTGACGCACCCCAGGCGCTCATCCACGGGAAGCAGGTTCAGCTTCTGGACGATGCGGACCTTGTGCATCTCGAGCGGCACGCTCTCGCCGTGGAACTTGACGAACGCCATTCCCATTCCTCCTGAGGGTTCGAAGACGCGCACCTCCTCCCCGAGCGTGAGGACGGTACGCCTGAGCGAGGTCGGTGATGTTGCGGCTGCGGCCGTGCAACTGCGGCCGTGCAACTGCGGCCGTGCAACTGCGGCCGTGCAACTGCGGCCGTGCAACTGCGGCCGTACAACTGCGGCCGTGCAACTGCGGCCGTACAACTGCGGCCGCGCAACTGCGGCCGCGCAACTGCGGCCGCGCAACTGCGGCCGCGCAACTGCGGCCGCGCGGTGACGGTGCGGCCACAGCAGGGCCAGACCGGGACCAACGCAGGGTACGTTACGGAGGTGGCGCCGTGTGTCCCAGATTGCGCAGCCGGCCGCCCCGGAGTTCGGTGCGGCCGGCTGTCTCGCCTCGAAGAGTCCTACAAACTCGGCGAGACGAACTCCCGGACGTAGTACGTGTTGGCCCCGGCAAGAGTCGACGTCGAGCCGTAGGCCATCTGGAACACGCGAACGGGTCCGACGACTCCCGGTAGGGGACCTTCATTGCCGCCGATGGCGGTGACCCAGTTGTTCTTGTCGACCCAATACACGATCGCCACGTGGCCCATCACCCGCTCCCCCAGGCTGTCCTGGAGGAAGACGACCGCATCTCCAACTCGCGCGTATGGGTGAACTGTGCTGTGCGCGGTGCCGTATGCATCGAAGCTGCTCGGGGCGCCGCTGAGCGTGCCGGTGTTTGTCACGCCGGAGTTGGCCCAGACCCAGCCAGCGAAGATCCCGCACCAGCCGGCAGTACTGCAGCTGTTGGCCCCGTTCAGCGTGAAGTACGGTGAGTCGCAGGCTCGCTGGCCGATGTTCAGGCGAGCCAGGTTCGCGATCCTGGTCTGAGCGGTTACGGGACCGACGACGTCGATGGGCTGGTTGGAGCTGCAGCTCGAGTTGATGCAGTAGTACACCGTCGCCTTCACGGCGCCCGAGAGCGAAGTGAAGTTGGTCGGGATCCACACCTGGCGGCCGTAGCTCCGCGCCCCGTAGTTGACCCAGTCCAGGCAGAACGAGTCGCAGGTTCCCTTGACGTAGTCGTACTGCTTGTTGTGGGCGGCGTCCGAGCTGATGCGTTCGATGCCTGTCGCCAGGAGCACCTTGGACCGGGACGTGTAGTTGTAGGCGCGAGTCCAGGCGACCTGCCAGCCCGGGCAGTAGACCAGTTCGACCTTGACGTATCCCGTGGCACCGGACGGGTTGCGCAGAGTATTGGAGCCCCAGATCGAGTACGACCCGGGGCAACTCGCCGGACTGCCGCCGTCATAGGAATAGCTCCCCGCGGCCAGGGCGACAGGCGGCGCGATTGCCAGCAGACCCACGGACATTCCAAGTCCCAGGAACAGACCCACCCACCTGCGGAGCTTCACGGCGACCCTCCAGTGCTCGCGGCCGGGACGCCTTACAACATGGCGCCGGCGTAGTACGCGAGCACCCGGAGTGTAGTGCCAACGACCCGGCGCGTTGCGGCGTTGCACATTCAACGCTGCCGCGTTGCCCGCCGTTGGCCGGCGGTGATCCGCGCGCGAGGGAAGGAAGGGGCGGCGACCGGCCGAGCGGGCCTTCGCACCGGTCGTGCCTCTAGACAGGTCGAGCGCGCACCGACACCATAAGGGGCGCCCGGCCAGGCGCGACCATCCGCGCCGGAATCCGAACGGTCGGAGTCAACATGAACCCGCACAGTCGCCGGCCGCGTCGCGAAGACGCGAGCGCCCCTTCTGCGGCGCGTGACCGCGCCGCCATGGATGAGCCGATGGCGGTCCAGCCGCAGGCCGGCGGACTCCACGCGGCCTTCGTCGGCGACATGGCGGACGGCATCGCCTTCGGTAGCGCGATGCGGGACCGGGCCGGGCAGATCGTCGACTTCCGGGTCGAGTACGTCAACGGGGCCTTCTGCCGCCTGCTCGGGCTGACTCACGACCAGCTCGTTGGTCATCGGCTCATCGAGCTTCTCAGGCCCGGATCGGCCGACGCGCTCTTCGGCCTGTGCGTGCAGGTCGTCGAGACGGGCGAGCTGACCACTCGAGACTCGCTGCTGGACCTGCAGCTCCTGGGCCGGACCGATGCCGGCGGCCCGGCCTCCAGCGTCGAGATCACGCTCAGCAAGCTCGGCGACGGCTGCGCGATGTCCATTCGCGATGTCACCGCGCGCCGGCGCGCCGAGGATGAGCTGTTCAACTCGCAGGAAATGCTGCGATCTGTCCTGGACACGTTCCCGCCGCGTGTCTTCTGGAAGGACCTGAACTCCGTCTTCGTCGGCTGCAACGCGGCCTTCGCCCGGAACGTCGGTCTGGCCGATCCGTCTCAGATCGCCGGCATGGACGACTTCCAGATCCACGCTCCCGACGACGCCGAGAAGTACCGCGCCGACGACCGGGAGATCATGCGAACGGGCAAGGCGAGGATTGAATACGAAGAGCCCATGACCAGAACGGACGGCACCGAGGGCTGGGCGAGGACGAGCAAGGTCCCAATGCGCGACAAGGACGGCCGGATCATCGGCCTGCTCGGCACCTACCAGGACATCACCGACCAGAAGCGTGCCGCCGAGGCGCTCCGGGAGAGTGAGAGCTTCCTCGACAGCATCATCGAGAACATACCGGTCATGATTTTCGTGAAGGACGCCGTGACCCTCCGATTCGTCCGGCTCAACAAAGCCGGGGAGAGAATGCTCGGTTCGCCGCGCGAGCGTCTCATCGACCAGGACAGCTCGGAGCTGGTGCCGCCAGAGGAGGAGGCGCACTTCGCCGCGTTCGATCGGCTGGTCGTCACGAGCGGCCAGGTGGTCGAGATTCCCGAGGAAACGATCACCAATCCCACAGAGGGCGTGATCGTGATGCACACGATCAAAGTCCCCATCTTCGGCGACGACGGCAAGCCTCGATACGTGCTCGGGATCTCGGAGGACATCACCGCTCGCAAAGCGGCCGAGCAGGCGCGACGGGACAGTGAGGAACGGTACCGCCGCATCATCGAGTCGATCACCAACTACATCGTCAGCGTCCGGATCGAGGAGGGAGCGGCCGCCGGCGTCAACCACGGACCGGGCTCCGTAGCGGTCACCGGCTACACGCCCGATGAGCTGAACGCCGACCCCGGCCTGTGGGGCGGCCTGGTGGTTCCGGAGGACCGTGAGCTCGTCGAGGAAAGCACGCGGCGTGTCCTGGCCGGAGTGCGCGTCGCGCCGGTCGAGCATCGGCTTCGCCGCAAGGATGGAGCGGTTCGCTGGGTCCGCCAGACGTTCGTCCTCCGCTTCGACGAGAACGGCGGCGTCATCGCCTACGACGCCTTGATTCAGGACGTGACGGAAGCGCGGATCCTGCAGAACCAGCTTCTCCAGGCCCAGAAGATGGAGGGGATCGGCCGGCTCGCCGGAGGCGTGGCCCACGATTTCAACAACCTCCTCACCGCGATCATGGGTTACGTGGAGATGTGCCGCCTGGACCTGCCGCCCGAGCTGCCGCCCGACCATCCCGCTCGCGTCGACCTCCAGGAGGTGTCCGGGGCCGGGGAGCGGGCGGCCAACCTGGTCAGGCAGCTGCTGACGTTCGCCAGCCGCCAGATGGTCGCGCCCGTACGCCTGGATCTCGGCGCCCTGGTAGCCGATTCGATCAATATGCTCCAGCGGTTGGTCGGGGACGACATCGAGATCGAGACCGCACTGGCGCCCGATCTGCGCACCGTCGTAGCCGACCCGGGCCAGATTCAGCAGCTGCTCGTGAATCTCACCGTCAACGCCCGAGACGCGATGCCGGGCGGGGGCCGGCTGCTGATCGAAGCGGCGAACGAGCTAATCGACGCCGAAGCCGCCGTCGCTCATCCCGGTGCGGTGCCGGGGCCGCATGTCCTGCTGGCCGTGACCGACACCGGCGAAGGAATGACAGAAGAGGTCCACTCTCGCCTCTTCGAACCGTTCTTCACGACGAAGGAGCTGGGCAAGGGCACGGGACTGGGCCTCGCGACGTGCCACGGTATCGTGTCGGCCGTCGGCGGCCACATCGAGGTCCACTCCGAGCTGGGGCAGGGGACGATGTTCCGCATCCACCTGCCCAGCAGCGACGGCCCGGCCGATACACGACTGGTCGCGCCGTCGGCTCCTAAGGCCTCTATCGGCACCGAGACGGTGCTCGTCGTCGAAGACGAGCCCAGGGTTCGACGGCTGGCCGTACTCGGCCTCCGCGCGCGCGGTTACAGGGTCCTCGAGGCGGCCAACGGCGCGGAGGCGATCCAGCTGGCGCTGCGAGCGGGCGATGCCATCGACTTGATCGTCAGCGACGTGATGATGCCGGGCATGAGCGGCCCCGAGCTGATCCGGGAACTGACCGGGATTGCCCCGCGTGCGGAAGCCCTGCTGATGTCCGGCCACGCGGCCCCGGAGTTCCTCGAGGAGGGTTCCGACCTGCGCCTGGCTTTCCTGGCCAAGCCGTACACGCCAGAGAGACTCGCCCGCAAGGTGCGCGAGGTCCTGGACGCGTCTCGGGCCGAGTAGCCGGCGGTTCGCCCCGCCGGCAGCCCGATCGACCGCGTCGCCTCGCTACCGCCGGCGGTACCACTCGACCGGCTATCCCTTGACCGCGCCGGCGGAGATGCCGCGGACGAAGTAGCGCTGCAGGGCCAGGAAGACCAGTAGCGGCACGATCATGGCGATGAAGCCGGCGGCGGCGAGGTACTGCCAGCCACTGCCGTACGAGCTGACCAGGCTTGCCAGAGCCTGCGTGAGCGGCTGGTTGTCCGTGTTCGGGCCGATGAAGATCAGCGCCACCAGCAGGTCGTTCCAGACGAACACGAACTGGAAGATGACCAAAGCGGCAATGGCCGGCACGCTCATTGGCAGCGCCAGCCGGAAGAAGGCCGTCACCGGGCTCGCGCCGTCGATGTAGGCGGATTCGAAAACCTCGCGCGGCAGACCGCCCATGTAGTTGCGGAGCAGGTAGATAGCGAAGGGCAGGCCGTAGGCCGTGTGAGCGAGCCAGATGGCCAGGAACGTGCCGTTGATGTTGGTCCCGAAGAAGTTGCTGAACATCTTGCCGATCGGGATGAAGGTGGTCTGAAGCGGGATCACGATCAGCGCGACCAGGAGCAAGAAGAGCACCGTTCGGCCCGGGAAGTGCATCCAGGCGAAGGCATAGGCCGCGAAGGCGGCGAGCATCGTTGGGATCAGGGTCGCCGGGATGGTGATGTACAGGCTGTTGAGGAACTTGGAGCCGAGATCCTCCTGGCTGATGACCTGACTGTAGTTGTCGAAGGAGAGACCGCCCGGCGACGTCAGGACGGTCCACCAGCCGCTCGACGTAATCGCGTCGGCGCTGCGGAACGAGTTGATCAGGACGCCGATCAGGGGTATCAGCCAGATGAACATCAGGACGCCCAGGGTCAGGTGGACCGGCAGCCGCAGGCGCTGCAGCAGGGGCACGCGCGGGGCACCGGACCTCGGCAGCGTGGTCGTGGCGGAGGTCATCGGATGCTCTCCTGGAACTGGAAGCGGCGGATGTTGAAGAGCATCACCGGGATGATGGCCAGGAGCAGTACGACCGCGATCGCCGCGCCGCGGCCCAGCTGACCGTAGTTGAAGTACTGGTTGTACATCTCGTTGGCTATGACCTGGGTGTCGTACGACCCGTTGGCGGTGAGGGTGTAGACCAGGTCGAAGGCCTTGAGGCCGGTGATGATCATGGTCGTGGATACGACCGCGAGGGTGGGGCTGAGCAGTGGGACCGTGATCTTGCGGAAGACCGCCCATTCGCTGGCCCCATCAACCCGGGCGGCCTCGAGAAGCTCCTGGTTGATCGACTTGAGCGAGGCCGAGATGATGACGCAGCCGAACCCGGTCCACATCCAGATCATGATGAAGATCAGGGCGAAGGTGTCGATCTTGTAGTTCGAGTCGATCAGGAACGGGACCGGGTCCTGGCCGACCTTTGCGAGGGCTTCGTTGAGGACCCCCGTCTGCGGCTGACCCGGCACCTGGTACCAGTACATGAACTTCCAGATCAGGGCAGCGCAGACGCCGCTTATGGCCATGGGCATGAACAGGATCGATTTGGCGATCGACTCATAGCGGACGCGATCCGCCAGGACGGCCACGCCGAGGCCGATGAGGATCGTGCCCAGGGTCAACACCACGACCCACAGGATGTTGTTGACGAGGGAGGCCGCGCCGGGACCGTTGATGAACCAGGTGTAGTTGTCCAGGCCCCGCCACTCGGTGCCGTTCTTGTTGTACAGGCTGGTAATGACGGTCTGGATCGTCGGCACGACCAGGAACATCGTCAGCAAGACGAGCGCCGGGGTCAGCCAGAGCCACGGCCGGATGCGTTCGCGCCACCGGTAGTGGGCGAAGCCGATGAGGAACTCCGTCGCGAGCATGTATCCGACCAGGACGGCCGGCACGGCGACGAGCACCTCGAGCGCGGTGAAGATGCGATCGTCCATCGGTCTGCCTCAGGAGGCGGGGCGGGCGGCCCGGAGCGGAGCCCGAGCCGGCCCGCCGCCTTCAACTTCACTGGCCCGGCACAGGGCCGGGGGCAGCGTCAGCTGCCGTAGGCGCTTGCCTGGACCTTGTCGAGGTCGGCGAGGACGCTGTCGAGGCTGGAGGGGTTCTGGACGTAGACCAGGATCTCCTTCTCGAACTCCGCGTTCATGGCCGTCGGCATGTTGTCCGAGGCGTCGAAGACGAAGTACTTGGCGTTGGTCAGGATCTCGGCGGAGCGACGGGAGATGTCGTCCGGGTAGTTCTGGACCAGCTTGTTGGGCGAGAGCGCTCCACCGCGACCGACCCAGATCGACTGGGCTGCCGGCGTCACGAGGTACGCCATCAGCGACCGGGTCGCCGGGGTGTCGTGGAACATGCCGAACAGGTCACCGGCGCCTTCCACCGCGCCCGCGTACTGGGCATCGATATCGGGGAAGGGGAAGAAGTCGTAGGTGGTGCCGGCCGTGCCCTTGGCGAAGCCGCCGAAGGTGGTGATGAAGCTGGCCTGATGATGGAACAGGCAGTGAGGCGGACTGGTGAACAGTCCATCGCCGCCGTTGCCGAAGTTGGTGCTCAGGATGTAGTTGGCGCCGCCGTAGGAACCCTTGACGACGTCACCGAACATCTGGAAAGCGGCCTTGATCTTGGGATCGGACCACTTGATCTTGCCCTGGTACCACTGCGTATACACGTCCGGGCCGGCGGTCCGCAGGACGAAGTCCTCGATCCAGTCAGTGCCCGGCCAGCCTGAGGCCGCGCCCGACTCCAGGCCCATGCACCAGGTCGCGGTGGCCTTGCTCTTGTCGGTCGTGGCCAGGGTCTGGAGGTCCGTCCAGGTCTTCGGAGCGCCGTTGCTGAGGTCAACGACGGTCGGGTTGTACCAGATCAGGCCTTTCACGGACGACTTGATGAAGACGCCGTAAACGCTGTTGTTGATCATGCCCAGGTTGACCAGGCCGGGCGAGTTGTTGGCCTTGTAGGAGTTGAGGTCGATCACGTTATCAAGCTTTACGAGCTTGCCGGCCGCCTGGTACTCGGCCATCTGACCGGGGCCCGGAATTCCCGCCATGTCGGGCAGATTGCCCGTCTGGATGCCTTGCGCCAGCAGGGCGTTCAGGTTTCGGGTGCCCGTGTACTTGACCTGGACCTGGGTCTCATTGACCCACGGCTGGATCATGGCCAGGAACGACGTCTGCTCGTCGCCGGTCCACGATCCCATGATCGTGATCGTTCCGCCGATGGGGCCGGTCGTGGGGGTGACCGTCGCGGTCGCGCCTGGGGCCGGGGTCGTGGCGGTCGTCGGGGCCTCGCTCATGGCCGCCGGCGATGGAGTGGTGGACGAGCTACAGGCCGCCACCAGAACTAGAGCCGACAGCAGCGCCGCCGGCCGGCGAATGGCTTTGTCGAAAGACATGTAATCCTCCTTCGCGGGATACACCCGCTACGTGCCTGTCCCCGGGCGTCGTCGGGCGAAGTGCCCGGGGCAGTTCCTGCAACCTCCTTTCGTCCTCATGCGGGTCGCCCCTGGGGCGCGACCGACTCTCGAATGCACAGCTCCGTGTCGAACAAGGTTCTCTGCGGCACGGTCTCGCCCTTGATCTGGGCCAGCAGGACATTGCCCGCCGCCACCCCCAGCTGGTAGGCGGGCACAGTGACGGTTGTGAGCGGCGGGTCGAAGTGGGACGCCAGCGGTATGTCGTCGAACCCGACGAGCGACAGATCCTCCGGGACTCGCCGCCGCGCGGCTCTGGCGGCCGCCATCGCACCAAGAGCGACCGCGTCGCTGGCGATGAACGCGGCAGTGAATCGGCGGCCTACCAGCAGCCTGGACATCGCGGTCTGGCCGCTCGCGGGCATGAACGATCCCTCGGCCACGAGATCGGGATCGAACTCGATGCCGGCGTCCTGGAGGGCGAGCTTGTAGCCCTCGACTCGCTCTCGCGCCGACGCGTACGACACCGGGGCGTTGGTAATCATGGCTATGGAGGTGTGGCCCTTCTCGACAAGATAGCCGACCGCCTTGCGAGCTCCGCTCGAGTTGTCGACGTCCACACTCGGAGCGACCGGGCTGGCGGCATGGCCATGGACGACGATCGGATATCCGTCATCGCGAACGTCGCGCAGTTCGCCGTCCTCCACCAACGGTCCCGACACGACCAGTCCGTCGACCCGCCGTGACTGGAGGAGCCGGCGGTAACCGCCGGGCGCCGGAGGGAGAGACTCGAGGAGGACCTGGTAGTTGGCCACGCGAGCAGCCTCGCCGAGCCCCATGACCATCTGCGGCAGCAGCGCGTCGGAGGCGATCTGGGACGCGTCCATGCGAAGTACGAGTCCGATGGTCAGGCTGTCGCCGCGCGCGAGCTGGCCGGCGGCGGCGTCGGGGTGGTAGCCGAGCTGGACGGCGGCTTCCAGCACGCGCGCCCGAGTCGCCTGCGGGATCCTGATATCCGCGCGCTCGTTGAGGACGAACGAAACCGTGGTCCGGGACACGCCTGCTAGCTTCGCGACGTCGGCGCTGGTCGGCCGGTCTCGACTCATGCCTCCTCCAGCGGGCCTGACCCGGTCGCCGCTCCGGTGTATGGAACGTCGGCCGAGACCTTGGTTACTGGTGTTACTAACGCGTGTTATCGTCTCCTTGAGGACGCCGGCGGTCAATCCCAAAGCCGCCTCCGGCGCCAGTAGGACCGCGCTATGGATCAATCCCGGACCGGCTCCCCGGTCCCGCCCCAGTTCGACTGCCACCTCCCGGACATGCCCACCGATCCGGGGTGGATCGTCGCCGTCGAGGGCGTCGACCGAGATCTCGAGATGCGTCGCGACGTCAGGCTGGCGCTGGCGGCCGGAACGACCGGAACGCTGGCCGGCCAGCTGGTGGATTTCGACCCGGCCGAGCAGGCGGTCTATGTCGCCGGCGTCTACTCGGGCGTCGGGACCGAGTCGCGGCTCCTGCGCCTGCCGGGCTGGACGGGGCTGGCGGGGCAGCTGGATGAAAGCTCCCACAGCCGGCGGGTCCTCGACATGCGGACGGGCCTGCTTCACCACGAGCTGGTCGCCGAGCGTGGCCCCATCCGGGCTGTCTCCTTCGCATCTCGGGCCCGCACGGGCATCGGCGCGCTGCGGGCGCGCGGGCCCGGTGTGGGCCCCGCGGACGCAGTACCTGGCACGCTCGTGCCGAGCCTGGCGGAAGGCGTCGCCCTGGAGCCGGCGGAATGGTGGCGCGGCCGGGGCGAGTCTCGATGCCTGGACCGGATCGTGGCCGTGCATGCCGGCTCTTCGCGCCTGCCCGGCGCCTCGGCCGCGCGGGCGCTCCAGGCCCAGGCCAGGGCGCTCGGATTCGACGGGCTAGTCGAGGAGCAGCGGGCGGAATGGGCGGCGCGATGGGCCGATGCCGGCATCACGATAGAAGGCGATCCCGAAATGGATCGGGCGGTCAGGTTCGCCCTATTCCAGCTGATGGCCCACGAGGTGGAGCGAGGCGAGTCAGCAATCGGAGCGCGCGGGGTGACGGGCCCGAAGTACCGCGGCCACGTGTTCTGGGACACGGATGTGTACGTCCTGCCGTTCTTCGCGGCCACCAATCCGCGAGCCGCGAGGGCGGTCCTCGAATACCGGATTCGACGCCTGCCGGCGGCCCGCGCGGCGGCCCGAGCGGCCGACCTGGCAGGGGCAAGGTTCCCGTGGGAGTCGGCCGCCGACGGCGTCGACGTCACGCCCGCCTCGATATCGAGGCCGGACGACGCGCCGCTTGAGGTCCTCACGGGGCCATATGAGCTGCACATAACCGCCGACGTCGCCTGGGCGGCGGCCACGTACTTCGACTGGACCGGCGACCTCGCCTTCGCCCGCGGTCCCGGCGCCGAGTTGATGTTCGAGACCGCTCGCTACTGGGCTTCACGCATTGAGCAAGCCCCAGACGGATCGGCCCACATTACGAACGTGACCGGGCCAGACGAATACCACAACCATGTTTCGGACAACGCCTACACCAACGTGATGGCCCGCTGGAACCTGCGCCGAGCGGCCGAATGGGTGGACGGCGCAGCCCCGGAGCGAGCTCCAGGTCACGCCAGCCCCGCGGAGCGCTCGCGCTGGCGCGATGTCGCCGATCGGCTGGCAGACGGATTCGACCAGGCCTCAGGCGTGTACGAGCAGTTCGACGGGTACTTCGGCCTCGATCCGGTGAAGATCGCCGAACTCGCCGCGCGGCCCCTATCCGGCGAGGTGTTCCTCGGCCGCGATCGGGTTGAGGCGACCCAGTGCGTGAAGCAGCCCGACGTGCTGATGCTCTACCAGCTCATCCCGGATGAGCTCCGCCCCGGCACGCTGGAGGCCAACGTCGACTTCTACGATCCGCGTACGTCGCACGGCAGCACGCTCTCGCCCGGGATCCATGCCGCCCTGCTGGCCCGGGCCGGGCGACCCGAGGAAGCCCTCGCGGCGCTGCGGATGATCGCCTTCGTGGACCTGGACGACGCCTCGCGCGGCACGGCCGAAGGACTCCACATGGCCGCCCTGGGCAGCATCTGGCAGGCGATCGCCATGGGTTTCGCGGGTTTGCGGTTGACCTCGGACGGGCTCGCCCTGGATCCTCACCTGCCCGCGGCGTGGCAGGCCCTGGAGGTGCCGGCCCGGATCAGGGGACGGCGAGTGCACATCCGGGTCGAGCACGAGCGCCTCCGCGTCTGGGCGCAACGGCGGGTCGTCATCCGGGTGGCCGGCCTGGACCCGATCGTCGTCGGCAGGGGCGGCATAGACCTGGCCAGGCGAGGAGGCCGCTGGACTTAGGCCGAGGTTGCGATCTATGCGCGGGTGCCGCGCCGGATACCATTCATCGGTCGCGCAGACGCGGCCAGGCGGGCCCGATCGGAGGAATTGCGAGTGCGGATCATCAGCGCCGACAACGCGTCGGAGTTCGTGCGTGACGGGGTGCTCAGCGTGGAGAGCGGCTGGACGCTCGCGCCTTCGGCCCTGGAGTTCGCCCGCCGCAACGGCCTCAAGCTCTCGGGGAGCGGCGCCGCCGAGGCCGCCCGGGCGGCAGCCGGCAGCCTTGTCGTCGTCACCGTCGAGGGCATGGACAAGCCCGGCATCATCGCCGCCGTCGCGACCGAGATATCGAATCAGCACGGCAACATCACGGACATGTCGCAGACGATCCTGGCCGGCGTCTTTGTCATGGTCATGGTCGTGGACATGAGCGGCACGCAGGGCTACGAGGCCCTTTCGACGGGGCTGGCGCGCGTGGGCGAGGAGGTGGGGCTGGATATCTCGGTCCGGCTGTATTCGGTCTTCGAAGCCATGCACCGGATCTAGGGGCATGACCATGGCGCGCGGCCCCCTGGGCATGGACGAGATCCTCGAGACGGTCCGGATGGTGGGCGGGTCCCACCTGGACGTCCGAACGATCACGCTGGGCGTGAACCTGCGGGGCGCACGAACGCCCGAACAAGTCCGCGACCGAATCGTCTCGGCCGCCTCCGGTCTGGTCTCAACGGTGGACGCCCTGGCGGTCGAGACCGGCGTCCCGATCGTCAACCGGCGGGTGGCGGTGACGCCGATCGCCTGGGTGGCGGACCGCCCGGACCGGCGGCTGATCCTGGACCTGGCCCTGGCCATGGACGAAGCCGCTCATACGGTCGGTGTCGACTTCATCGGCGGCCTGTCCGCCCTCGTCGAGAAGCAGGCGGCCCGCATAGACGAGGAACTCATGGCCGCGCTGCCGGAAGCGCTGTCCACTACCCGCCGCGTCTGCGCGTCGGTGAACGTGGCCACGACCGGGGCTGGAATCAACGTGGACGCCGTCCGGATGATGGGCGAAGTGATCAAGCGCACGGCCGAATTGACGGCCGGCGAGCAGGCGGTCGGCTGCGCCAAGCTGGTCGTCTTCGCCAACGCCGTGCCCGACAACCCGTTCATGGCCGGCGCGTTCCACGGGTTCGGCGAGGGCGATACGGCCGTCTCCGTGGGCATCTCCGGCCCGGGCGTGGTCGCCGACGCCGTGCGCCGGCTGGCGCCGGACGCGCCCCTCCACGAGGTCGCGGAGGAGATCAAGCGGACCGTGTTCAAGATCACTCGCGTGGGCGAGCATGTCGGCCGCGAGGTCGCCCGCCGGCTCAGCGTGCCGTTCGGGATCATCGACATCTCGCTCGCGCCGACCAGCCTGCCCGGCGACAGCGTCGGCGAGATCCTGGAGTTGATCGGCGTCGACAGGGTCGGGCTGCCCGGTACCACCGCCGCCCTGGCGATGCTCAACGACGCGGTCAAGAAGGGCGGGGCCATGGCCACCAGCCGTGCCGGCGGGCTATCCGGGGCGTTCATTCCCGTCAGCGAAGACGCGGCCATGGCTTCGGCCGCCGCGGACGGCCATCTCTGCCTCGAGAAGCTGGAGGCGATGACGGCGGTCTGTTCGGTCGGCCTGGACATGATCGCCCTGCCCGGCGACACGAGCGCTCAGACGATCGCGGCGATCATCGCCGACGAGGCGGCTATCGGCATCATCAACAACAAGACGACGGCCTGCCGCCTCGTGCCCGTCCCGGGCGCGGTCCCCGGTGAGTGGGTTGACTGGGGCGGGCTGCTCGGCCGCGCACCGGTGATGGGCGTCCGCAACCGCGAGAGCGTCGGCCTGATCGGGCGGGCCGGCCACGTGCCGCCGCCACTCAGGGCCCTGGGCAACTAGACGCCGCCCTCCGGAGAGTGGCCGGCGAGTGGCTGGCGTCGCCATCCCGGCCGCGAATAGGTCAGGTGCCCAACGCCCGAACGGGCAGGCGGGGGTGGGGTCCGTATCGCTTGGCGCGTCAGTCGAGACCCACCCTCCCGCTGAGCGCAACTTGACAGACAGGTAAGCCGGTTGACGCTCAGGATCGCGCCGTTCCCGGCCGGCCCTGGATTACCGGCGGCGAGCGGGCAATGCGTTTGGGTTTTCCGGCGGGCTCTGTCGAGCCCGTCGGGGACGGAGGGCGACGCGGATGACGGTCATCGACTCCAGCGCCCGGGCGGCCGGACCGGATTCGGGTCCGGCGGACTTGCGCCTGAGGCTGCTGCCTCGGTTCGCTCTGGAGTTCGGCCCCGACCACCTGGAGGTTCCAGCCCGTAGCCAGCGGGTGATCGTCCTCCTGGCCGTGGAGGGTGGCCGGCTTCGCCGCTCGTACATGGCCGGAACCCTCTGGCCAGAGGCGACGGAGGATCGAGCCTCGGCCAGCCTGCGCGCGGCGCTGTGGGCCATGCCGCGGACGGATCGGCCGCTGATCCTGGCGGAGGGCAACGATCTGCGCCTCTCCCCGGAGCTGGCGGTCGACTATCGGGCTGCTCTGGACCTGGTGGACGGGTTGGTACGCGGCCCCATGCCGGACCTGCCCGACGGGGTCGAGGAGCGACTGCTATGGGCCGACCTGCTGACCGAATGGGGTGAGGACTGGCTCATCGTGGAGCAGGAACGCTACCGCCAGATGAGGCTCCATGCCCTCGAGGCGCTGTGCCGTCACTTGACCGCCGCGGGGCAGGCGGCCAGGGCCATCGAGGCGGGCATGCGCGCCGTCGCCGCCGAGCCGCTCCGGGAATCCGCCCATCGGGCCCTCATCGCCGCCCATCTCGCGGAGGGGAACGCAGGTGAGGCGATTCGTCAGGGCGCATTCTTCGAGCGCCTGCTTCGGGACGAGATCGGTCTCGAGCCCTCGGTCGAGTTCAGACGCGTTGTCGCCGGCCTTGGCGACGGCCGGGCCCCGGCTCAGCTGTCGCCCGCCGGCCGTGGACGCGATCGGGACTTCGTCGCCCCGCCGGCGGCCTGGTAGCACCCTGCAGGTCGATAACGCGCCAGTAACGACCCCGTGACGCGCGCCGGCCGAAAGTCGGGCCATGAACGGCGTGCCGGACGAGCGCTCGGGGGTGCTTGTCGTGCGGCTGTGGCATGCGCCCACCCAGGGTGGAGGCTTCGTGGGCCGGGTCAGCTCGACCGCCGACCTGGCGCACACTCCGCGCTCAGAAACGATCGTCAAAGGCGAGACCCACCTCAGGCTCGTAGTGGACCAGTGGCTCCAGGCCGTCATCGCGGGTGCGGCCGCCGGCCCGGCGCGGCCGCCGGAGGATTGACGCTCGGTCGCCATGCTCGGCCGGCCGCCGGCGGGGAGCGGCCGCCCGGCGGGGATGCAGCCGCCCGGGGGGAAGGAGCCGCCGGCGGGGATGCGGCAGACGCAACGGCGGTGTCGGCCGTACGACTGGGGAGCGCCGGCGGGCGGCGATTGACGCCGTAGTAACGGTCCAGTAACGGGTTCGCGGGCACCGTGGCCCAGCCGAGCCAGGAGCTCGGCCCGCGTCAAACCAGGATGGCCAGCCCGGGGGACAGTCGCGAATGCAGGCCGCAGACCAGACGCTGCTCCAACTCGCCGATCCCGACGCGCGCCCATCGCTCCTCACGTCCGACGCTCTGCTGGCCATCGCCCAGGTCTGCTACGACATCGACCCCGCCGTCGTCGTCGGCGCGACGACGGCCGTCTACGACAGCGTCGACCTGGCCGTGTCCGTGACGCCCGAAGTCGTCGCTTCGGCCCGTTGGGGCCGGGCGACGGATCCGATCCCGGCGGAATCGTCCGCGTCGTTGACGGGCCTCGTGCCGCCCACTCCGGGTGCGGACGCGGTCTGGAGCGGCAGCGTCGTCGTCCGCATGATCGGCGGTTCCGGCACCATTACCGCCGCGGACGTTGCCTTGCCGGATCTCGACGGGGCCATCGCCGCGGCCGTGGCTGCGCTGCCGCCCAACTCGACGCCGGCCCAGATCCTGACCGCCCAGAGACAGGCCGCCCGTACCACGCTGGCCAATCCCGCTCTGACCGACACGGAGCTGGACGCGGTCATCGCCGGCGTTCTCGGCCGGTCGCCGAACACCTCGCCGCCCGAACTCGGGCTCGCTGTCGGGGGCCGAAATCCCATCGACGTAACACTGACCTTCTCCGCGATTCCCAAGGCGACCCAGGACACGCCACCGGTGGTGCTGCCCGTCGTCGTCGCGTTCCTCGTGGCCGACGCCGACGTCTCGCCCAGGGCCCTGCTCCAGCAGACCGAACCGGCTCGCCGGGCGGCGGCTCGCTACTCGGTTCCCGCCGCCCCGAAGTCCGGCCCGCCCCGGACCCGACCGAGTTGCGTCTGCTGGCTGATTCCGGCGACCGCATTCGACGACACCGGCTGGCCGGGCGCCTCCGGCGGCTCTGCCGCCCAGCAGCGCCAGGCCCGCCTTACCGCCGCCCGCGCCTGGCTGTCCGCTCAAGGCATAGCCGTCATACCGACCTGATCCGACCGACCGTTCGACCCCACAGGAGGAACCTAGATGGCAACCCTGGTCCAACCGGCGTACCCGTACGTCAACGTCTTCATCGATACGAGCGCGCTGGTGCCCGTGGCTCAGCGGGCCCCGGGAGTGGTGGCGGTGGTCGGCCAGGCCGACGCGGCCGCGGCCGCGGCCGAGAACACCCCGACTGAGGTGACCGACCACGACAGCATCATGGCGCTCTTCTCCAAGGCGAATGCGGCCAACACACTCACCCGCAGCCTGGATCTGGTCCTGGCTCAAGACCCGCGGCCGAGCAAGATCTACGGCGTCCGAACCAACACCGCCAAGGATTACGCGCCGGCCCTGGCTGGACTCGAAGCCGCCGACGACGTGACGTTCGTCTGCCTGGCCAACGAGGCGACCGTCGGCAACGCCAGCGCCGGCGTCAATCCGGCGACCGGCTTGATGGCCCTGCTTGAGCACGTCGAGACAATGTCGGCGTCGGGTTCCAAGCGCATGGGCGTGGCCATGATCGATCCGAAGATCGCCCGCACGCCGACTTACGCCGCCGACGTTCTGGCGGTCGGCAGCTACGGCAAGCTGACCAGCGACGACGGCCGGATGATCCTCATCGCCGCTCGAGGCGCGACCAACGATCCGGGCAACAACGCCGCCCCGGCGTCGGACGCGGCCGCGGCCGCGATGGGTGCCATCGCCGGCTACGCGCCCAGCATCAGCATGGTCCTCAAGCAGGTGCGCGGCTTCCAGATGCCGATCACCTCCCAGTACACGCCGTCCGAGATCACGACCCTGGCCGGCGCGGGAGCCATCCCGCTGATCGACCCGGCCCTGATCCCGGGCACCGGCCTGTACTTCTCCGACGGCGGCACTCTCTCGGCCGACGCCGCCCGCAACTACATCGACATCGTCCGCGTGCTCGACGACATCGAGTTCCGCCTCCGAGCCGGACTGATCGGAGCGGTTGGGGACAGCCGCATCACCAAGGCCGGCCTTACCTCCATCCGGATCCGCATCGAGGGAATCCTCGGCCCGCTTCTCCAGGCCGCCGTGATCGACGACTACGACGTCGTCATCCCGCTGCTGGCGATCCTGTCCCTGCCCGAGAGCGCCCGCAGCGTCAGCGACGAGGCCCAGGTCGTCACCGCCCGCTCGACCCGACAGGTCAGCGTTCTGGTGAGCATCACCTACGGGCCCGCGGTCCATCGCCTCAACGTGACGCTGGCTCCCAAGTTCTGACCTCGACCAACTCGTCCGATAGACACCCGAGGAGGGCACCGTGACAGCTCCCAGCGATTGGAACACCAGACTCGCGGTCCACTACACGGACGCGACCGGCGACCACGAGATCTCGCCCATCCAGTCCTTCACTCCGACGTTCAGCACGGCGGCCGAGCCGCTCCACAGCATCGAGCGGACGCACGTTGGAGTCGTCTACTCGCCCCAGGCGCTGACCTTCTCGATGACCGTGCCGGCCATCGGCACCACCGCGGCCCAGCTGACCGCCCTGGCGTTGACCGGCCAGCGCTTCGACCTGGCGCTTCAGGAGAAGACCGGCAGCGACTGGTCGTTCTCCACGATCGTTCTCAAGGACTGCGTCATCACCAGCGCGGGACCGACCGCGGCGACCGTCAGTGGGGCTCCACAGGCCCAGTTCTCGGGCTTCTCGATGCACGTCGAGTCCACGGACGCCGCCAACGCCAAGACCGTCTCGCCGCCCCAGTCGGGCAGCTAAGTCCGGCTGACTGGAGCTGACGGTGGCTGCCAAGGAGTGGTTCGAACCCGAGGTCGTCGAGGAGACCGGCCTGGTCGTCCTGCATCAGGGCGAGCTGGTCGTGCCCAAACACGGCAGCGAAGCCATCCTGTCCGTCCTTCGTGGCGACGGGATGCTGACGCTCGAGTTCCCGATCGAGGTGGAGGTCTGCATCGTGCCGGCCTGCGACCCGGAACAGCATGCCGACGCCACGCTCGAGAAGCTCGTCCACGCCCTGGACGGCCTGGCATGACCACAGTTCGTTTCCCGACGAAGATCCGGCTCGAGCTGGTCGACGACCGCCTCGATGACCCCGAGACGACGGCGTCGATCGTCCGAGCCTCGGGCGCGGCGATCCATCGCGCCGTGGACCGGGCCCGGACCGTGGAGCTGGTTCGATCCGCCACGCCGGACCCATCGAACGAGCCGCGAATCAGCGTCCGGTTGACCGGCGATCGACTGCCCGAGGCCCTGGCCCGCCGCCTGGCCACGGACCTGTCGGGGATCGCCCGCGCGGAAGCGATCCGTTTACTGGCCCGCCCCGCCGAGGCAGCGACCGCCGGACCGCGCGACCCGGCGACCGACTACGACGCCGGCCGGGGCGAGCGCTTCAACCCCCGGCGGGCCGTAATCGACGACTGGAGCAGCGACCGCGACGCCTACCTGGTCCGCAGCTACGACGCCCACGGCGGGCCGGGCAAAGTCGCCGCCCAAGGCCAGAAGAACCCGCCCAAGCCCGTCCGCATGCACCTGCGCCTCAAGCACTTCACTTCCATGGAGGCGCTCGAAGCTGCGATCGCCGCGAAGTACGGCGCGGCCCCGCCCCGCCGTCTGGTGGTGGCCACGGCCGACGACCACGGCAGGCCAATCGGTTCGCTTCTGCTGCTCGACGGGGCCGGCAAAGTGGTCGGTGGCCACGTCATGGGCAGATGGGAGATGTTCGTGCCCGCCTCCGACGAGGGCGCCGCGCACAAGAAGGCCTGGTCGTTCTTCAAGGCCGACGTCCTCAAGTTCGTCAAGGACGCTCCGACGGTGAAGGAACGCAGGGCCATGCGAGAGGCGGTCCTGATCAGGCTGATGACCGAAGGGGCGGCCGAGGCCGGGAGCAGCCTGACCGAGGCGGACATCACCATGCTGGCCAAACAACTGGTTCGCCAGATGCCGGATCCGGGGGTCCCCGTCCGCTACTACAACCTGATGAGCGGCGGCGATCTCGTGCAGGTCATCGAATTGGATCACACGGAGCTGGCGCCCGAGGATCTGCCGGTGGCCGTCTTCACCGTGGAGGTGCCTGACACGGACGGCCACGGCCGCCCGGGCACCAGCGGCGCGACCGGCGGATTGACCGAATGCCCGGATCTTCCGGTAGAAGGCGTGTTCGGCTTCACTCCCGACCCCGAGCACCCGTTCATGCAAGAACCTCCGGTGGAGTGGTGGCCGGCCACCATCTCGGTCCAGTTCTCCCATTTGATGGAGGACATCGCCCGCGCCGTCGACATGGAGCCGGGGCGCTTCCCGGGCATGTTCCTGATGGCCGCCGCGGTCAAGGTCACGTCGCGAGCCTCGAGCCTCGGTTCGCTGGTCGGCGCCGGCGACGGCAGCAAGGGTCCGCGCGAGCCGGAGATCGCGAAGCTGGCCTCGGCCTTCGTGGCGATGTCCAGCCTCGAGACTCTCTACACCCGGGTCATTGCCATGGCCGACGAGGGCCACACGCTGCCGTGTCCGGTCGGGGACAACAGCGCCAGCTGGCTCCTCCACTTCTACGATGAGTACTTCCCTCGGCGCGACGAAGCGATCAAGGCCATCTTCGTAGCTACCTGCCAGGACATCCTTCTGGGGGTCCTGGAATCGAGCCACTACGAGATCGTCCGACGGCTCAAGAACTTCGACGCCTACATGAAGGTAACGCGCGTCCTGATCCTGCTGATGCTCGTGGACGTGACGGACCTGCTGGACCTGCGTGACATGCTGGCCAGCCGCTCGGGCATCACCTGGACGACGGTGGCCGTGGCGACGGCCGGCGGCCCGATCGTGGCCTGGTACGAGTCGGCCAAGGCCGTGGTCACGCTCCTGGACAGGCCCCCCGTCGATACGAGCGGTCCGCCCAAGCGCGGCCGGATTGCGACGATGAAGGACGGGCCCCGGATCCAGGACGCCACCGGCCGCTGGTGGAGCAAGGAAGAGCTGGACTCGGTCATCGCCGGCGGCAAGGAGCAGGCCTTCGCGGTCGACCCGATGCTCGAGAAGCTCTCGAACCTGCCCGAGGTGGTGGAACGGCTCAAGAACGCCGGCTACAAAGCCATCGACACCGAGTTCCACGACCTCCTGGGGGACATCCAGTCGGAGAACGAAGCCAAGACCAGGGACGTGCGCGAGGACAACAGCATCGCCTTCGGTCTGGCCACGTTCAAGGAAGCGGACATCAACTCGAATTCGGACATCGGAGCCGAGCTGTCCGGCATCCACGCCAAGGCCGACGCTCGTCTCCGGCCGATGTTCAGCGGCAACGCCGAGGACGCCTACGTCTCGGGGATGCGGACCCTCGTCTCCTCGGAGCTGGGCTACAGCAGCTTCATGACCTTCTTCAACATCGTCGGCCTCACCGCCATCGCGATCCTGTGCCCGCCGGCGGCGTTCGCCATCGGAGCCGCAGAGGCCGTCCACGGCTTGAGCGACGCCTTCGAACACGAAGGTATCCAGGAGGCCATGCTCGGCGGGGACGAGATCCTGTCCAAGGCCCAGGTTGAGGCGGAAATGTGGGGCGCCTGCATCGGCGCCGCCCTGACCTTCATCCCGGAGGTCCCGGGCCTGCTTCGCGGCGCCAGCGGCGGGGTCAAGGCCATCGTCAAGGGCGAGGCCCGCGAAGCGGCGGTCGTCGCCAGCAAGCAAGCCTTCAAGGCCGCGGCGGAGCACCTGGCGGAGCTGGCCGCGGCCGACCTGGCCACGGCCTTCGCCAAAGAGTGTCTGAAGGGCTATCTCCTGAACCTGGCCCTCCAGGGCGCGATCGGTCGCATCACCGAAGCCGTGGCTCGCGAGGTGGCAGTCTCCGGCCATGCCTCGATCGGCGACCTGCCACAGATCCTGTCCGCGGCCGTGTCGGGGCCGCCTCCCCAGCTGGCGGGAGGCGTCCAGTGATTCTCGAGCACGTCACCCCGGCTGAGGTTCGGATCGCGGTCGAAGCCCATCCGCCGCTGGTCAAGGCGATAACCGATATCGCTCGCCGCTCCGGCCTGCCCGAAAAGGTGATCGAGGAGCACATCGGCCAGGCCGTCCTCGAAGCCATCAACAAGCTCGGCGAGTCCTACGTCAACGAGATGGGCGGGGCCATCGCGCGCGTCGAGCGGGTTCGCGGCCTCGTCCACGACTTCTACGAGCGCGTCCTCTCGGGCCAGGATCGCAACCCCGACACGACTGCCCTGGCCAGGGATTTCGGGGACCTGCACGAGGCCGTCCTGGACATCGCCGACCCGCAGAAGTGGGCCGAGAAGAAGTCCGCGGCCGGCCAGAATCCGGGCCAGCTGGCTCCCGGCGAGACCGGAGCCGCGGTCCAGCCGGTTCCCTCGACCCTGTCAGGAGCGGCCGTGCGCCGGATCTGGGCCCTGCCGGAGGCCGAGCGCGCCGCCCTGAACTCGGCCCGAGCCGCGCACCCGGACCTGGTGGAGGCGGCCCTCGGGGGCGACGCCTCGGCCGCGACACGCCTCCGGGAAGCGCTCCGGGCGGACCGCCTGCCCGAAGACCAGGTGGCGGCGGCGCTGTCGGGGCTGGCGGCGGTCAACGACCCATCGTTGACATACGCCCTGGGCGGAGAGTTGACGCCCGTGGGCCAGACCCACCCGCTCTTCGCCCCCCGGCGAGTTCCCGCCCTCGACGCCCTGGTCAAGCTGCCCCTCGACCAGCAACTGGCGGTCCGCAAGGCCGCCGCGGCCGATCCGGAGTTCGTTCGCTCCGTGGCCGGGGCGGAGGTCCTGAGCGGCGGCTTCCGGGAGTCTCAGTTGCCCTGGTCGCCCCAGGCAATGGACGACTTCTGCGCCCGAAACAACATCACCGGCCAGGAGCGGACGAACCTGGAGACGGCACTTCGGGCCCTCAACAAGGCCAATCGCGAGGCCACGGCGGGTTGGACGGATGCGGCGAAGCCGCGAGTGGACCCGGGCGACCTGTCGCCGTCCGCCAAACAGACCGCCGCCCTGCGTGACGACGCCGCCAAAGCCCTGGGCCTGCCGCCCACCGGGCTGATCGCCAAGGCCCTCAAGGCGGCCCCCATCCTGCGCGACCTGGCGGCCCAGAACCCCGACCAGTTCGCCGAACTGGCTGGCGGCTGGCTGGACGCGGCCGCGAGGAGGAAGGCGGAAGGCAAGTCCGTGCCGTCCATGCGCGACTACGTCATGGCCATCATGCGCACCCAGATCCGGGGCGGCATCTCGGGCGAGTTCACCGCCTGCTTCCGGCTCGGAGAAGAGTTCTGGCTCCTCAAGACGCCCGATCTCAACCCCACGGTTCCGGGCACGGACTTCGTCGTCGTATCGCGCAGCAACGGCGAAATCTGGTTCTGCGACAACAAGACCCTGTCCCAAAACTCGCTGTCGGGCGTAACCAGCCTGGTCGAGAACTTCCCCAAGAACATCGCCGACGACGTGGCCGAGTTCGGCCCCCAGATCGAAGGCTCTCGTCTGCCGGTGCCGCCGGAGATCCTGTCCGCCCTGACCAACGCCCGGCAGGCTTCGGTCGAGATCGCGAACCTGGTGAGGAAGATGGGTGCGGAGGAGATCAAGAGCCCCGCCACGCAGGCGGAGATCACCAAGATCTGTTTCCTCAACAAGGTCCGGCGCGTCGTGACCAATGCCGGCGGAGAGCTGACCGCCCTCTCTTCGGCTCTGGGGAGGCTCGGGATAGACCTGGCCAACGTGGAGTCGTCGCCCATGGACCTGCCCGGCTACGAACCGTGATGAACACGGGAGAAGTGATGTGAGCAACCCATTCCAGAGCAGTAGCTTCCAGTCCTACCTGCACACGCCCAGCGCTGTTCTGAGCGACGGGATCGTGCCCGTGCCGCTCTGGTCGGTGACGCAGATGACCATCGAGGAGAGCTACTCGCTGCCTCAGATCGGGGGCACCAGCCGCAAGGCCGCCGTGGCCAGCCACGACGACACGATATCGCTGACTGCCGTCCTGCTGGGCCCTGAACGATTCGCCTGGAAGCTGGCCCTCGAGAACCTGGCCGAGGCCAGCCGGCGTGGAACGGCGCTCTCGACCTTGACCCACGGCGCGGTCGGAGGGCTGATCCTGATCAGCGCGGCCACGATCCGGACCGACCTCGCGGTCTCGAGCCTGTCGATAACCCTGTCGGCGACCCGGCGCGAGACCCTGGACGTGTCCCTGCGGATGGCCCACCTGCCCAGGCCGGGCAGCCTGGCCAAGCTGCTCGACGTGGCCTCGATCGGCGTGGGGGCCCTGACCGACGGGCTGCCGGTGTAGACGATGTCCTATCTCCCCGTCCTGCCCGCTCTGACCGCCGTTCCGGCGGCCGTGCTGCCGGAGCCCGTCCCCGGCGGCGGCCCTGTATACGCCTCGGTCACGCTCTCGCTCGAGTCGGGCGTGCCGGCCCGGATTCCCCTCGACGGCAGCCGGACCGTGCTCCTGGCCGTTCCGCTGGGGCAGGCGCGTCGCTGGCTCGACGACGACCCCCGCAACGTCGTCCTGGATACCTCGCTGTCCAGGGCGGGCTCGATTCCCCCGGGGCCGGCCCTCGATCTGGACCGGTCCGGGCCGCGCCTGACCCTGCTGCAGGGCAGCGTCCTGGGCGACACGGTAGCCCTCGTGCCCGGGCAACCCGTTGTTCTGACCATCGCCGGCCTGGCGGTCGTCGAAGTGGTCGTCGACAGCTTGATCCTCACCGTCGGGTCGCTGCGCAGCCCGGGCCAGTACAGCAGCTCGATCCAGCTGCGCTGGCGCGACCTGCATCCGGCCGGCAACAGCGGCCCGGACCTCACCCGCGGCGACGACTCGATACCCCGGCGGCGCCCGATGCTCGAGCGGAGGGCCGTCGAATGAGCCTCCTCGGCACCGCCCTGCCCACGGCCGACCACGGCAGCGGGCCCGACGTCGCGCCGGGTTCCGTCGCCGCGTGGGCGGTCTCGTTTCATACCGACACGAAGGGCGACCTGGGCGATCCGTTGCTGGTCGTCGGCTCGGACACGTACGACGGCACCATTTCGGCCACGATGCCGGACGACCTCTCGGCGGGCAGCTACCAGATCGCCATCGAGGGCATGACCGACGAGGACTACGCCAAGATCAGACTGGCGCCCGGCACGCCTCTGGCGGCCCGGCTGTACCTGTGGTGGAAGGACACGCCGGGGTTCCTCGGCGACCTGGCGAACTTCACGGGCTTCACCGACCCACTCGGGGCGGTCACGCCCAAGCCGCCCGACCACAGCCTGGTGGCCGAATTGCGCGTGGACACGCTGCGTCGCAAGGCCGGCGAACGCCGCTACGAAGCCGTCATTGCCGCCCGCGAACGAGTCGTAGCCCGCCTCACGGATCATCGGGTCAGCGGGCTGTGCTACGTGGACCTCGACACGGCCGTCAAGAAGGTGGGCGCAGACTCCGGCCTGACCGTCACGACCTACCACCTCGACGAAGCCGCGCCCGGAGCCGACGATCCGGACTTCGCGAGCACCCAGCCCGGCACGGCTCTGGCGGCCATCAAGGCCCTGGCGGGCCAGGCGCGCGCCGCCCTCAAGGCCTTCGGTCCTTCGACCGCGACAATCCGGGACGGCGAGCTGCAGGTCGGCAAGTGGTGGTCGCCGGTGACCAGGGCCCTCGACGAGGACAGCGGTCTGGTCATGGTCGACCGGGGCACGGACCAGCCGCGCGACCAGGCTGCCGGCGACCCACCTCCGAGCGCGCCGACCGCACGCGGAACGGTCACGCTGACCAGCCTGGGCCGGCCGGACATCAAGCCCGGCGACCTCGCGACCCTCAACCTGCCCTCGGCGGACTTCCCGAAGACCTCGCCCAGCGTGGGCGGGGCTATCCTGACGGCCCTCACGGGAGTGGTGTTGGGTGCCGACGACCCCGGCGTTCCGGCCACGTGTCTGGTCGGCACCGTGAATCACAAGATCTCGCGCCGGGAAGGCTTCGTGACCACGATCCACGCCGTCGTGCTGGCCGATGGCGACGATGGCTGGGACAAGGTCCAGCCGGCCAAGAAGCAGGCTCCCGCCGCCACCGACAAGGGCAAGGGCTCAGTCCCGGCCGACCAGGCTCACGCCGCCGCCGCGGCCGTCCAAAGAGTCTTCGCCGACATCACCGGCCGCAGCTCGTCGCGCATCGCCCAGATCCGCAAGCACCTGGGCAGCAAGGACAAGGGCAAGACGCCGCCCCGCCACGTCAGCGAGGTCTGGTATTCGGACGTGGCCGACGACGGCAAACCGGGCTTCGCCCAGCGGGTCCAGATCGACGAGGACAACCACGGCGAGCTCAAGCAGGTGCCCTACCTGACGCCCTTCGGCTTCGGGCCATATGGGCTCGTTCTGCCCCGCTATCCGGGCACGCGGGTCCTGCTCGTCAACGGCGGCGGCGGCCCGGACGACATGGTGGACGCAGGGTCCATCTGGGAGCGCGACGGCGGTCCGCCGTCCGAGCCCGGCGACTGGTGGCTGGCTCTGCCGGTAGGGATGAACCCGCGCGACGACATCGGCGACACGGCCGGTGTCGCGGGCGACGGGCCGGCGACGCACGACCTGATCGACGGCGACGGAACGAGGGTCATCGAGACGAAGCGCTTCGTCATCCGGGTCACCGACCAGCCGACCGAGACAAGCTCCCGCCCGGTTCCAGGCAACGACGCCCCGGACGGTTCGGTCCTGATCGAGACGAAGTCCAGCAACGGGGCGGCCCAGATCGTGCTCAAGGACGACGGCTCGATCACGGTCAAGGGCACGTCGATCAGCTTCGACAGCGGCTCCGGGGACATCTCCCTCAAAGCCCACAACGTCACCGTCTCGGTGACGGGATCGATGGACGTGAGCTGACATGGCTGCCGTAGTAACCACCGACGGGTCGCTCACCTGCGCCAACAACGGCCAGCCGACGCTGTCGAGCTCGGCCAAGTTGACCGTCTCTGGCAAGCCCGTCATCCCGTTCAGTTCGGTCACCTCGTTCACGCCGTATACGAACTGCTCCTACAACGACGGCAGCGGCGTGAAAGGCCCCTGCACGACCACGACCGTCGCGTCCGGCGGCCAGGCCGTCAAGCTCAAGGTGGGGGGTCAGGCCGCTCTCCTGGCCGACCTCGGAGCCACCGCCGGGACGCCGCCGCCGCCGGCCCCGATCACAGTCGATGCCGGCCAATCCAAGCTCACCGCCTCATAGCCAGGATCGAATCATGACCGACGCACTACCAACCACGGAACTCAACAGCGCCGAGCTGGAGGTGCGCCGTCGCCGGCTCCTCGGCGTCGGCGTCCGGGCGGACCTGATCAGCATCGCCGACCTGGCCCGCGACCTGGTCCTGACGACCTCGGAAACAGGTGTGGATCTGGCGCCGCTGGTAGGCATCGACAACCTCTGCCAGTGCCTGGCCATCGGTCTGACGACGCTCCGCGGCAGCGACGTCTTCAACGGCCGCTTCGGCTTCCTGGGCCTTACGCCCCTGACCCAGCAGACCTCGCCGGTGCTGGCCCGGGAAGGCGTGCGCAGCGCTGTGGCCGAGTTCCTGGCCAGCGACCCTCGAGTCAGACGGATCGTCGACCTCCAGGTCGACAACCCCATGAATGCCCCATCGGCCGGCAACCGAACCCTGGACGTAACGGTCCGCTTCGAGGCCGTCAGCGGCGACGCCGCCTCGGTCGCGACCGGCGGACTGGCCAGCGGTGCGGACTGGGGAGCCATCAACACCGGATCGGCACCAGCGGGAGGAGCGGGCCAATGACATCCCCTGTCAGCCTCGACTTGACTGAGGTTCTAGCGGTAGACGACTCCGTCACTCGCAGCTCGGCCAGCGCCGGCTTCGGCGTGACCGGAGCCGGCTTCCTGGCTAAGCCTTTCGCCAGGTTGCTGGCCGAGAAGATCGCCCTGGCCCGCCAGGTCATCGACCCTGACGTCGACCTCTTCGAGCGGCAGCATGATCCGCAAGCTGCTGGAGATCGCCAGCCTGGAGGACGCTCGAACCTGGGCCGCCCTGGCCGCCGCGTACGACGATTCGTTCGTGGCCAGCGCCACCGGCCGGGCCCTCTCCGATCTCGGCGCCGAGCTTGGCATCGTCCGGCCCTTCCAGTGTGCTACCGGCACCGTCACCCTCACGGCCGCCGGCACGATCCCGCCTCGCCCGACACTGGTCCTGCCGAAGGGCAGTCGCCTGACGACACTGGGCGGCCACCGCGCGGCCCTGGCCAGTTCGGTCACCCTCTCGCCGTCGGTACCGACCGCCACGGTGCCCGTCGTCAGCTTCGACCCGGGGTCGATCGGGAACCTGGACCCGAGTGCCGACGACGGCGCCGGCCACCACCTCCAGAAGATAGACCGCTGGGAGCCGGCCGACACCAAGCTCGGGTTGATGCGCGAAGTCGACGTCCTGGCCGGCTTCGCTGCGAACGCGTCGGCGACCGGGCAGGGGCTCGTTCGGATCCAGCACACTGCGCCTTTGAGCGGCGGCGAGCTGCAGTGGCCCGACGAGACCTACCGAGCATTCCTGCTGCGGGCACCGCGCTCCATCTGGAGCGCCGACGCCATCGCCTCGACGGTGTCGCTCGTGCCCGGCGTGCGGCAGGTGACGGTCCGTGACGGCTGGGGCGGTCTGGATCTCTCGCAGTCGATCTTCGGTGACTTCGACTTCATCGAGCGTCTGTTCGCGGCCGAACGCGACCTGGCCAGCCCCTATTTCGTCAGCGTCCTGGTGGCGCCCACGGACGCGGCCGTCTGGGACGGCCCGGGAGGTCTGCGGTCCAGCGTGGAAGACGCAATCCGCGACGTTCGACCGGTCGGCATCTTCCCTAACGTGATCGAGGCCGACCAGGTATTCGTCGCCGTCAAGGCCGATCTGATCACCCGCGGCCTGACCCTGCCCCCCGGCAGCCCGGCGGTCGTGAACGCCTCGCCTGCCGCCCTGGCGCTCAAAGGCCGGCTGTCGGATCGCCTGCACGCGGTCGTCGACGGGCTCCAGCTCGGCGACCCGGTTCGGTCGGCGGCCGTGCTGCACGCCCTGATGAGCGAGCCCGGCGTGGCCGATGTCGTCCATCTCCGCCTGGTCCGCTACCCCCGCAAGCTCGACCGGATCGGCACGACGATGCACGTCGACACCACGCCCGAGATCCTGGGCCAGGACGAGAACCTCAATCTCGCCACGGACCAGATAGCCGTTCTGGTCGACGTGCCGGACCTGCTGATGGTCCGATGAGAGGAGGCTTGGGGTCGTGAGCATCACCGTCGACGGTCTGCTGATTCAGCCCGGAGCGGCCAGCCTGGCCGTCGCCGCGGATGAGATGATCGGCCCGCTATCGGGCGCGGCCACGCCGCAGGCGCTGCCCTGGTCGGCCGGCTCGGTGGTCGAGGTGGTCGAGACGACACGGCGCCCGATGGTCCTGTGCTCGCTGCTCGAGGATCTGTCGGGCGACGCGATCGAAGTGACCGTTTCTCTGGTGCCCGGCAACGGGCCGGACCAGGCCCAGCCCAGGCTCCGTTTCGCGCCCTGGAGTGAGCATGGGACGGCCCTGCTGGCCTACCTTCCGCCGGTCGATCCGGACGGGGTGGCGGCGCCGTTCACCCTCCGAGTCGCGGCCACCCGCTACGCCGCCGACGGCAGCCCCGCGGCTCTGTCCGAGACCCAGATCGCCGCCGCCCTGAGGCTGGATCTGGTCCAGGGCGTGCTCGGCCGGTTGCTTGCGACGATGCTCTCGGAGAAATCCCGCCTCCGCCGCCAGGCTCGCGAGCTGCGGGCGATGCGCTCGCTGGACTGGGCCGCGGCCGACGCCCTGGACCGCATCGGGGCCGATCTCGGCTGTCCCCGCTTCGCCGACGAGATCAAATGGGATCCCGTCCACAAGCAGGTGAGTACCGTTGCGCTCACGCCTCCGGGCAGCGTCGAGGACGACGTCTCGTACCGGGTTCGGCTCAGAACACTGCGCGGCCTGAGGCTGCCCAGCCCCACCTGGATCGACTCGGTCCTAAACGGGCCGGGCGCCGCCACCGACCCGGGGGCGGGCTGGATGGCCGATCTAGGTCTTGATGCGCGCGTCGGCGTCAACGAGACCGCCAACCCGCTCTACATCGCTTTCCGCGTCGTCTCGCCCGGCTACCCAAAAGGCCGGGCCGAACTGCTCCAGGCCATTCGCGAGACCTACCTCGTCTGGCCGGCGGGCAGCGCCACCGGCGACACGCTCCACTCGTCGCGGATGCTCTCGGCCGCGGCGGCCGCCGCCATCGACGCAACCCGGGGAGTTCTGAAGAAGTTCAGCCTGCCGGACAAGCAGCCCGTGGCGTCAGCGGTCGCCTTTGCCATTCAGGCCCTCGACGCCCGCCAGACCGCCCTGGGCGCGAAGCCCTACAAGGCGCTCAAAGCGGGCCAGCACGACGACGGCGGCAGCCGCTACGAGCTCGGCCTCGGCGCTCAGCTCGCGGCTCCCGACGCGACCCAGCTGGCCAAAGCGGTCACGGCCGCCCAGAACGCCAACGATCCGGCCCTGGTGGCCGTTCCGGTGGCCGACGACCCGATAGGGGCCTGGCTGTTGCGAGCGTGTGGCTTCCGGACGGCCGAACAGCTGGCGGACGGCACGGTCTACGTGAGCAGCCTCTTCGAGCGGCGGCCTGATCGTGGACGTCGCGCCCGGCCCGGACGCGGCCGCACCACTCAAGCTGGCGGCCCGGATCGAGACTGCCGGCGACGCCAACCACGATGCGCCCCTGGAAGGAGTCACGGCCGCGCTGGCGGCCGACGGGCTGGCGCCACTGGCCGATCCGGGGCCGCTGGTCGCCGGCATGAAGCCCACCAGCTCGAACGCCGGACTGGCCACGGCCCTGACCGAGCTCGGGCTGCCCGTACTGGGCACGCCGGCCGAGGTAACCGACGTCCAGGCCCGTCTGGCGACGATCGACTCGCGCACCTACCTGACCTTCGACCTGGGCGGGCCCCAGACCACCGCCATCAAGAACGACCCGACCAAGCTGGCGGCCATCCTGGGCCAGGCTGCGCGCGGCGGAGCCAGCAGCGGGCTGCCCGTGATAACGGCAGGCGGGACGCTGGCCCTGATCCTGGGCATAGTCGATCTCCCCCGGGCCGGCAACAACCTGGCCTCGGAGCATACGGTGGCCTACCGCTGGCAGTCTCGGGCCCTGGACGGTCGTTCGGCCGGCCTGCGGCCCCGCCTTGGCGCCAACACGACGCTGAGCAGCGGGGGGCAGGGAGTCGGCATCGTGACTTGCCTGTCCTACGTCCGCAACGGCGGCAACGACCCGTACGAGTGGCGTCCGACACTGGCCACCGGCGCGCTCGTGTCGCTGCGCCAGTACGAGCACCTTATGAACGTGATCGAGCTCGTCACACCGATGGGCGTCCGAGCCGACACGTGGTCGATCCGGCGCGAGCACATCGACGTCGACGGGTCCAGCTCGCCGACGCCGCTGCCCGCTTCGGCGGCCCGAACGTACCGCCGCTACAGACCCCTACATCGATGACAAGCATCCACACCGCCGGAGGCAGGCCGTGAGCACCTGGACCGACACCATCGGGCTAGACCCCGAGTCTCTCGTCGATCAGATCACCAACAAGGGATTGCCCAAGAACGACGCCGTGAAACTGGTCAACAACCTGATCGCGGTCCACATCGGCCAGTCCCCCCGCCACTTCGTCTTCGGTCAGCCGCTGCCGACGACCGATCCGCGGACATGTCCGCCTGTGTTCGCCCGCAGCTTCAGCCACCAGGACTGGGTCGACGGCGAAAGCGTCGTCCAGGCCGGCGAGAGCGCCGACGACAAGGGCTTCAACTGGCGTTTCAACGCGCTGGCCGCGGATCTCGATGCCCTCCACGGCGATACCGAGAACCTGTACAACTGCCTCGTCACCCTGCGTACGGAGCTCGTGTCGGCGCTCCAGGACGTGGCCGCCGAGCTGAACCGCATTGACACCGACCTGGCGGGCGCCGTCGTCCGCCTGCCGCCCCAGACGCCCTGGCGCTACAACGTCGCCGATGCGCCCGAGTTCCTGGGCATTCGCGATCTGGACGGCAGCAAGGTCACGATGTGGAAGACGGGCCAGGGCGTGGTGGTCCTGCCGGGCGTCACCACCATGGACCTGATGGACACGACGAACCAGCGTCTCGCGACCGGCGGCCTGGTCAGCCGCTATGCCGGCGGGGACCAGGCCTTCGCCAAGGACGTGGCCACCGGCATGACCGTTCAGGCGCTCCTGAACAAGTACGGCAACGTGGCCCTCGGCGACGGCCGCACCCTCGGCCAGGCCCTCACGATCCTGCCGCCCGATTCGAAGTACGCGGATTCCGCGGCGCTCGTCAGCGCGGTCAACACGGCCGAGCAGGGCTACCTGCGCAGCACGGTCGGTTCGATCGACGCCGTGAACGCGCTCACCGGCGTGACCAGCGAGGGCCAGCCGCTGACCAGCATCGGGGCCGCATCGATCGCTGGTGCCGTCTCCGGCGCTCCGGCCGGTCTCGCCCAGGGGCTGGCCAAGGCGGGCCTCAACACGGTGGGCGAAATATCGGGACTGAGCGCGGCGCAGCTCGTGACGCGTCTCGGCAAGGCCGGGGTCACCATCACGCCGTCCCAGGCAGGCGAGTTGACCGCCCGGGCCCAGATGATCTCCGGCCTCAATGCGGCCACCGTCGCGGGCGGCACCGTCGGGGCCGGCAACACTCGAGTCGGTCGAGTCGGCGGTTGACGCCTTGAGGATCTCGAAGCCTTGGCTTCGCAGCGTTCGCCGCTGGCCGACGACTCGGGGCGGCCTCCTTTGACCGCGGCCGGGCCCGATGGTCGTCGGCCGAGCGGCATCGACCTCGTCAGGCAGCGCGGCCGCTGGAAATAGCCCTGGGACGCAGCCCTGGGTGGCGAGCGATCGGACGCCCGGCTGACCAGGTGGCTCAGGCCTCGGCGGCGAGGACGCTGTCGACGCTGATGACGGGCGGATGCTCGAAGTGTTTCTTGACCGCGCACTGCTCGGCCGCCCGAACCACGGCGTCCTTGTACTTGGCCGGGAAGCTCTCGGGCAGTTCGATCGTCACGCCGATCGCGCTGACCATGCCCGTCATCGGGTCCGACTCGATGCGCTGGACGAGGCGGATGCCGTCCGTTGGGATGCCGCGCTGCCGGCAGAAGCCCAGGACGTAGATACCGGCACATGTGCCGACGGTCGAGAGGAAGGTCGCGAAGGGAGTCGGGGCCTCGCCCCGGCCGCCGCCGCTGGGCGGCTGGTCGGTCGGCACGACGTAGGGCCCGAAGTGGGCGTCGACCCGGGCGCCGCCGGGAAAGTCGATGACCATTTCCATCGCTGGATCCCTTTCGAGCTAGAAGGCCGCGGGCGGCCGATCGGTTGGCTTTGTCGCCCCTGCCATCTAGTTTACTACTTGCGCAAAGACGCAAGCAACCGAGACCCGCGGGGGTGCGGGCGGCCGCGCGAGGGAGCGGCCGCGGGGGTGCGGGCGGCCGCGCGAGGGAGCGGCCGCGGGGGTGCGGGTGGCCGCGAGATCTCTCGATCGACGGGTCAGGAGAAGCGGGTCCACGACCCGAGTTCTTCCGGGATATCCAGCGAAGGACTCTTATGGAGACCAGAAGCAGTTTCGGGATGGCCAAGACTCTCCCTGCCCACCGAGAACCGCCGCTGCACGCACAAGTCAGGCTGAATCCGAGCCTTCAGGCGGCCTGGGCGTGCGGAGTCCGGCCCAGCGTGGGGCCCAGAGGCAATTCGGGTCTCCACAAGAGTCACTGGGTGGATATCCCGGAAGCAGGCCGCCCCCGCCCCCGCGCCGCCCCCGCCCCCGCGCCGCCCGCGGCGCCGCCCGCGCGTCTAGCCGGCCTGGTCCAGCAGTTCGCCGTCCGGGCCGAGCAGCTGCAGGACCACCGGCACGGAGTCGGCCGCGTGGGTGGAGCAGCTCAGGCAGGGGTCGTAGGCTCGGAGCAGGGCCGCGACGCGGTTGAGTGCCCCTTCCTGGATCGTCTTGCCCCCGACGAACTTCTGGGCCACCTGGAGCACGCCCCGCCCGATGGCCAGGTTGTTGTGGCCGGTGGCGACGATCAGGTTCGCCCAGGCGATGGCGCCGTTCTCGTCCACCCTGTAGTGGTGGATGAGCGTGCCGCGGGGAGCTTCGATGACGCCGACGCCCTCCGAGTTGTTCACACCGGCGTGGGCCCGGACCTTGGTGTCCAGGATGGCCGGATCGTCAAGAAGCTCGCGCATTCGCTCTAGGGCGTACACGACCTCTATCAGGCGGGCGTAGTGGTAGTGGAAGCCGCTCTGGACGATCCGCCCCAGGCGCTGGCGGTACTCGGCCAGCTCCACGTCCGCGTCCGGGGTGCCGCAGCGATCGGCGACGTTCAGACGGGCCAGCGGACCGACGCGGTAGATGCCCTCGGGGAAGCCCAGCGGCTTGTAGTAGGGCGCCTTCAGATATGAGTTGGGCAGAGTCGCCTCGCCGATGTAGGCGGCGTAGTCGGCCGGCGCAACCTGATCCGCGACCATCGTCCCGTCGGCGGCGATGAAGCGCAGGCGTCCGTCATATAGACGTAGCGAGCCGTCCGGGCCGACGAGGCCGCAGTACATGGTGGGGAAGTTGGAGAACGACTCGATCTCGGCGGGGAACTGGTCGACCGTGTTCTTCCACAGCTCGAGGGTGCGCTTGACGATCGCCATCGCGTTCGGCAGGCCGGCGAGCGTTTCCTCTCGCGCCTGCGGATCCAGGGCCTGGTTGACACCGCCGGGAACCGTCCACGAGGGGTGGATCCTCTCCCGGCTGAGGCGCTCGATGGCCTGCTGGCCGAACTTGCGCAGGGCGATGCCGTCGCGAAGGGCATCCGGGTGCTGTTCCAGGAGCCCCGCGACGTTGCGCTTGATCGGGTCGGAGTCGAAGCCCAGGAGCAGGTCCGGCGCGGAGAGGTAGAAGAACGAGAGAGCATGGGATTGGACGATCTGGGCCATGTGGACCAGCTCGCGCAGCTTGTGGGCCGTGTCCGGGATGCGGACGGCCATGATCTCGTCGCACGCCTTCGAGGACGCCAGCAGGTGGCTGATCGGGCAGATGCCGCAGATCCGGGCCGTGATGGACGGCATTTCGTAGTAGGGCCGGCCCTCGACGAACCTCTCGAAGCCCCGGATCTGGGTTACGTGGAACTGGGCGTCCGCGACGTGACCGGACTCGTCGAGCTGAAGCGTGATCCGGGCGTGGCCCTCGATCCGCGACACGTGGTCCAGGGTGATCCTGGTCAGGTTCGGCGAGCCCGCCGTCTGGCCCGTCTCCGGGGTCGCCTTGCTGGTCGTCATGCCTGCCTACCCGAACCTTAGCTTGGAGCCGGGGTGCGGCTCGCGGCCTTCCAGCAGCTCGCCGAGAACCGTCAGGATGGCCTGAGGGCTGGGCGGGCAGCCGGGGACGTGGACGTCGACTTTGATGGCCGAGTGCAACGGCTCGGCCTGCTTGAGAAGGGCCGGGACGTTGTCCGTCGGTACGCCCTGGCTCTCGTCGGCGCCTTCGACGTAGACGCGTTCCAGCAGCTTGCGGGTCGGGATGCCGTTGCGCATCGAGGGCACGTTGCCCGTGACGGCGCAGTCGCCCAGAGCGACGACGATCTTGCTGCTGGCGCGGGCCGTCCGGGCGAGCTTCAGGTCGTCCTGGCTGCTGACGGCGCCTTCGATGACGGCGACGTCGACTCCTTCGGGCCATTCCGGCGCGTCGACCAGGGGGCCGAAGACGATGTCCGCCTTCTCCAGAATCGTGACGATGCCTTCGTCCAGGTCCAGCAGGGACATGTGGCAGCCGGAGCAGCCGTCGAGCCAGCAGGTGCCGATCTTGGGTTTGGTCATGACTGACCCCCTTCCCGCATCGAGGTCAGGCGGCTTACGAGGGCCGGCTGCTTGGTCATCTCCTCGACCCCCCAGCCCTTCTCGGCCATCGCGCCCGTCGGGCAGGCCTGAACGCACTTGCCGCAGCTGGTGCAGCTCTCGGCCTCGCCCCAGGGCCTGTTCATCTCGGCGACGAGCCTGGATTCGACTCCCCGGCCGGCGATGTCCCAGACGTGAGCGCCTTCGATCTCGGCGCAGGTGCGGACACAGCGCGAGCACAGCACGCACCGGTTGTGGTCCAGCACGAAGCGAGGGTGGGTCGTGTCGACGCTCAGCCGCGGGAACTTGTACGGATAGCGGATGTGGCTGATGCCGTGCTGCTGGGCCAGGGTCTGCAGCTCGCAGTGGCCGGACGACACGCACACCGAGCAGACATGGTTGCGTTCCGCGAAGAGCAGTTCGAGAGCGATCTTGCGGTACGACTGCAGCTGGGGCGAGCTGGTCGTGACCGCCAGACCCTCCTGCACCGGAGTCGTGCAGGCCGGCTGGAGGCGGCCCACTCCCGCGATCTCGATCATGCACAGCCGGCACGCGCCGACCGAGCTCAGGCCCTCCATGTAGCACAGGGCCGGGATGTACTTGTTGTTGGCCCGCGCGACCTGGAGGATCGTCTGGCCGGGCGTCGCCGCGATGACCTCGCCGTCGATGCGGACTTTCACCTTCTCGGTCAAGGCGGTGCTCCTAGTTCTCGAGGCTGCGAATGTCGCAGCGCAGGCATCGGAACGTCTCTTCTCGGGCCGAGGTCGCGGTCAGGCCGAGCGAGACCTCCGCGTACGACCGCACCCGTTCGTCCGCAGGCAGGTCCGCCGGATAGTGGCGTCCGAGTTCGCTCGGCGTCTCCGGCGGTTCCATGGCGTAGGTGAACTCGGGGATCAGGTCGGCGAAACGCTCGATGCCCATCAGCCGCCGGTCGATGTTGCGGGCGGCCTTCTTGCCGATGCCCATCGCGTTCGACACGTTGGAGGCCCCGGTGATGAGGTCGCCGCCGGCGTAGAACCGATCGCGGCTCGTCTCCAGGGAGTAGCGGTCCACCTCGATCGTGCCCGCTTCCTTCAGAGTCAGGCCCGAAGCCTTGCAGAAGTCGGGGTCAACCTTCTCGCCGACGGCCAGGATCACGGTGTCGCAGGCGATGCGCATCACCTCGTCCGTGGAGACCGGCCGGCGCCGGCCCGAGGAGTCGAACTCGCCGAGCTTGGTGCGGACGGCCTCGATGGCGCGGACGTGGTTGCCGTCGTCGCCGACGATCCGGTGCGGAGCGGCGAGGAACTGGAATTTCACGCCTTCGTGCTCGGCCGCCTCGACCTCTTCGGCGATCGCCGGCATGTCCTTGCGCTCGCGGCGGTAGACGACCGTCACGTCCGCTCCGAGGCGCCGGGCGGTTCTGGCGGAGTCGATGGCCGCGTTGCCGCCGCCGATCACCACGACCAATTCGCCGATCGGCTGGACCTGGCCGACGGCCACGGACTCGAGGAACGGCAGGGCCGGGACCACGCCGGTCAACTCGGTGCCGGCCAGGTAGACCCACGCTTCCTTCCACGTGCCGATGGCGAGGAACACGGCGTCGAACTTGCCGCCGATGTCGTTGAGGCTGATGTCCTCGCCGACCTGGACGTTGAACTCGAACTTCACGCCCAGGCGCTCGATCAGCTCAATCTCCTTGTCCAGAGCCGCCTTCGGCAGACGGTACTCGGGCAGGGCGTATCGGAGCATGCCGCCGGCGGCGGGCGCGCGAGTCGTAGACGGTCACGCTGTGGCCCAGCAGGGCCATGTAGTAAGCGAAGGTCAGGCCGGTGGGCCCGGCACCGACGACCGCGATCGTATGGCCGGTTGGGTCGAGTTTGCGCGCCGCGACACGCTCCGCCATCGCCTCGAACTTGTCCGTCAGGAGCACTTCGTCGGCGATGAAACGGTGGACGTCGCGCATGTTCACGGGCTCGTCCAGAGCCGCCCGGCGGCAGCGGTTGTCGCACGGGTGCTGGCAGACCCGGCCGGTGGAAGCGGGCAGGGGATTGTCCAGGATGACCGAGAGGAACGCGTCCTCCAGGCGATGCTCCTTGTAGAGCTCGAGGAAGCGCGGGATGTTCATGTGCAGGGGGCACGAGTTCTCGCAGGGCGAGAGGGCCAGGTCCTCACAGACGCCGGCGCGGCATCGGCGGGCCAGGATGTGATCCTCGAACTCGTGACGGAAGTGCCGCAGGCTCGTGAGGACGGGATTCGGCGCGCTCGTGCCGAGGCCGCACAGGGACGTGTCGCGGACCATCCGGCACAGCTCGTCCAGGCTCCCGATGTCCTCCTGCGTGGCCGTGCCGACGGTGAAGTGGTTCAGGACCCGCAGGGCCTGGTCCAGGCCGTCCCGGCAGGGGACGCACTTGCCGCAACTCTCCGAGTGGGTGAACTCGACGAAGTACCGGGCGACGTCGACCATGCAGTTGTCGGCATCCATGACGACCATGCCGCCCGAGCCCATGATCGCGCCGAGCTGGGTCAGCGTCTCGTAGTCGACCGGCGTGTCGAACATCTCGGCCGGAATGCAGCCGCCCGACGGTCCGCCCGTCTGGACGGCCTTGATGTCCCGGCCGTTGGTGCCGCCCTCGCCGATCCCGTAGACGATCTTGGCGAGGGGAGTGCCGAGGGGCATCTCGACCAATCCGGTGTTGCGGACCTTGCCGACGAGCGAGAAGACCTTCGTGCCGGGGCTCTTGTCGCTGCCGGTCTGGGTGAACCAGGAGGCGCCCTTGAGGACGATGGGCGCGACGTTGTACCAGGTCTCGACGTTGTTGATGTTGGTCGGCTTGCCGTACAGGCCCTTCTGGGCCGGGAAGGGCGGGCGGGGTCGCGGCCGGCCGGCCTGGCTTTCAAGGGAGGCGATGAGGGCCGTCTCCTCGCCGCACACGAACGCGCCGGCGCCTTCGACGGTCTCGATCTCGAAGTCGAACCCGCGGCCGAGGATGTTCTTGCCCAGCAGCCCGTAGTCTCGGGCCTGCCCGATCGCTCGCTCGAGGCGGATGACCGCCAGCGGATACTCGGCCCGAACGTAGATGATGGCTCTGGATGCGCCGGTCACGTAGCCGGCGATGATCAGACCCTCGAGGAGCGAGTGGGGGTCCGATTCGATCTCGTTGCGGTTCATGTAGGCGCCGGGATCGCCCTCGTCGGCATTGACCACGATGTACTTGGTGGGGCCCGCCGCCTTGGCCAGGAACTCCCACTTGTTCCCGGTCAGGTAGCCCGCGCCGCCTCGGCCGCGGAGCCGGGCGGCCTTGATCTGGTCGATCACCGAGGCCGGGTCCTCGTCGATCAGGACCTTGTACAGGGCCTGGTATCCGCCGACCCCGATGTACTCCTCGATGTCGTCGGGATTGATAAGGCCGCTGTTGCGAAGGACGATCTTGACCTGGCCGTTGAAGAACGGGACGTCGCCCCAGTTCGGCACGTCGGGATACCCGATCCCGTACTTGATGTGGCCGGTCAGGTGGTCCCATTCCTCGATCTTGCACAGAACGATGTCGTCCGGCGGCAGCGTGCCCTTGGCGATGAACTCGAAGATCTGGTCGACGTGCTGGGGCTGGACGCGGTGAAGCATCAACAGCGGGCTGCCCGGAACCCAGACGTTGACGAGCGGCTCCTCGGCGCAGAAGCCGAAGCAGCCGACGGGCGAGAGCTGGATGTCGAGCCCTCGGGCGTCGATCTTCGAGGCGAAGGCGTGGTAGACGGCCTCGGCGCCATTGCCGGAGCCGCAGGTGCCCATGCCGACGGAGATGCGGGGCTTGCCGGGGAGGAGCTTGGCCAGGCCGGTTTCGCGAACGGCCGAGAACGCGGCGAAGTCCTGGATGATCACCCCGCCGTCTCCCTGCGCAGCATCTCGACCTCGGCGATGAGGGTCGCTTCCTTCACGTGGCCGCGGATGTCGTGGTCCACCTCGACGACCGGCGCGAGTGCGCACTGGCCGAAGCAGGCCACGGTTCGGATGGTGAAGCGGCCGTCGGGAGTGGTCAGGGTGAGCTTGTCCGCACCCGATTCGCGAAGGCCGAGCTGGAGCTTCACGCGCTCGAGCAGGGCCCTTGAGCCCCGGGTGTGGCAGGCGGTGCCGCGGCAGATGGCGACGGTGTGGGTCCCCTGCGGATCGAGATTGAACAGCGCGTAGAACGTCGCCACCGCGTAGACCTGGGACTGGGGAATGCCGGTCCGGGAGGCCACGTATTCCAGCGTCTCCATCGGCAGGTACTTCTGCGGGTTGCGTTCCTGGAGCGCCTCCAGGATGCCGAGGACCTCACCGGGACGGCCTGCTCGGCCGGCGATGATCCGGTCGATCTCTTCCTGATCTTCGCGGCGCATTGCATACGTCGCGGTGCCCTTGGCCATCGAGTTCTCCGAAGGAAAGCCGGGCTCGGAACGCTCGGGACCTCGAGCATGCTCCGCGCGGCGCTTGGAAGCCACACTAGGTTGTGGCCGGCGCAAGCAGAAGGGCCGTCCGTACCGGGAAGTTCGACCCGAACCATTCCCCGCGGGGGGCCGAGCGGCCCATCCGAACCGGGGCCTCGGAAGGGTTCGGCCGTCCTCGGCCCGGACGGGCGGGGCGAGCCGGACCGAGAAGGGCCGGAAAGTACCGCTGACCCCGTCCCGATTGTCGAGTAGGATCGGGGCGCTCCGCCGCCATCGACCCGGCGCGGCCGCTCAATCGCCACCACGTACCCACAGCGTGCCAATGGATCCCAAACACGGCATGGTCCAAGCAGAGAGACTCCGGCTTCTCCTGGAGCGAGTGAGAGGCGGGGAGATCGATATCGACGCGGCTCTCGAGGCGTTGCGCGGGCTGCCCTACGAAGACCTCGGCGGTTTCGCCACGCTGGATCACCACCGGGCGCTGCGCAGCGGGCTGCCGGAAGTGGTGCTCGGCCAGGGCAAGACAGCCGAGCAGGTGATCGCGATCGCGCGCCGCATCGCCGCCACCAGCGACAAGGTCCTGGTGACGCGTGTCGATCCGGCGATGGCCGACGCCGTCCGGGCCGAACTGCCCGAGCTGACCTACAACGCCTTGCCGCGCCTGCTCGTACTGGACCGATCGCCGTCGGCCGAGAAGGCGCCCGGCATCCTGATCGTCACGGCCGGCACGGCTGATCTGCCGGTGGCCGAGGAAGCGGCCGTCACGGCGGAGTTGATGGGCAACGCCGTTGAGCGCCTCTACGACGTCGGGGTGGCGGGCATTCACCGCCTGCTCGACCAGGTCGAGGTGTTGTGGCGGGCCCGGGTCGTGGTCGTCGTGGCCGGGATGGACGGCGTGCTGCCGAGCGTCGTCGGCGGGCTGGTGTCGGTACCGGTCGTCGCCGTGCCCACGAGCGTCGGCTACGGGGCCAGCTTCGGCGGCCTGGCCGCTCTCCTGACCATGCTCAACTCCTGCGCCAACGGCGTCGGGGTCGTCAACATCGACAACGGTTTCGGCGCCGGCTGCCTGGCCGGCAGCATCAACAGGCTGGGGCGCTGACGTGGCACGGTGCGTACCGCGTACGCTCGGCGAGAGGCTGCCATGAAGATCGCCTTCGCCGACTGCTACTCCGGCATCAGCGGCGACATGCTTCTGGCCGCGCTGCTCGACGCCGGCCTGCCGCTCGAAACGCTCCGCGAGGGGATCGACGGATTGGGTCTGCCCGAGAAGGTCGATCTGCGGCTGACGGAAACGCACAAGGGCGCGCTCCGGGCCGCCGACCTCGAAGTCGTCGTGCCCGATGCCCGTCATGACCGCGGCCTCGCGGACATCCTCGACATTCTTGCGGCCGGCCGCCTGCCGGAGCGGGTCAAGGCCACGGCTACTCGGGTATTCCAGCTTCTTGCCGAGGCTGAGGCCAGGGTCCACGGCGAGCCCGTGGAGCGGGTCAGGTTCCACGAGGTCGGGGCCCTGGATTCGATCGTCGACGTGGTCGGGGTGGCCGTCGGCCTGGATGCCCTCGACATCGAGCGCTTGTACGCCTCGCCACTGCCGTACGGCTCCGGAGTCGTAGAGGGACGCCACGGTCCGCTGCCGCTGCCGGCGCCCGCGACCCTCGAACTGCTGCGCCTGGCCCATGCTCCGATCACGCCGTCGGCTGCGCAGGCGGAGCTGGTCACGCCGACGGGGGCTGCCATCCTGGGCGCGCTGGCCACCTTCGACCGCCCGGACATGGTCGTCGCCGGCGTCGGCGTCGGGGCCGGCAAGCGAGACCTGCCCTGGCCGAACGTGATGCGCCTGATCGTCGGCGAAGCGCCCGCCGACACAGGTTCTGCGGACGAAGCCGCCGACGCGGCAGCCGGAGTTGCCGGATCGACTGCGATGGTCCAGCTCGAGACCAACATCGACGACATGAACCCGCAGTTCTACGGCCACATCATGGAGAGGCTGTTCGCCGCGGGCGCTCGTGACGTCTTCCTGGTGCCGATCCACATGAAGAAGAACCGGCCCGGAACGCTGCTGAGCGTGATCGCCCGCCGCCGGGACGAGGCCGCGCTCGCCGAGTTGATCCTGCGGGAGACCAGCACCCTGGGGTTGCGCGTCCGGCCGATCCGCCGCTACGAAGCCCAGCGCGAATTCCGGGAGCTGGAAACCGTCTACGGCACGCTGTCCGTCAAGAACAAGCTGATCGACGGCAAGGTCGTGCAATCCGTCCCGGAATACGACGATTGCGTCCGTCTCGCCAACGAGAAGGGCGTCTCTCTGGCCGAGGTCTACCGGGCCGTGAACGAGGCCCTGGCCCGATGACGCCGCGCCCGGAGGGCCTCGACCCCGCGATGGAGGAAGGCACCGATCCCACGGTATCGCGGCGCGAGGTCCTGCGGCTGGCCGCCCTGGGGCTCGGTGCGGTCGCGCTGGACGGCGTCCTCGGGGCGTGCAAGGCCCGGACGATCCCGCCCACCCGCACGGCATCGGACGTACCCGATTCGGCCGCCTCGCCGACCGAAATGCCCACGCCCGAACTCACGCCGACCGCCACGCCCTCGATCGTGCCCTCGGCCTCGGTTTCGGCCCCGGCCTCGGCCTCGGCTTCGGCCGCGCCGACTGCGTCCGCGAGCGCCGGTTACCCGGACCTCGTCGTCGTCCGAAAAGGCGAACCGGAGCCGCTCGTCCGGCTTGCCCTCGCGACCCTGGGCGGCATGGAGCGGTTCGTGCCCAGAGGCGCCAGCGTGATCGTCAAGCCGAACGTTTGCGTGGCCTACCGGGCTTACCAGTACGCCGCCACGACGAACCCCTGGGTCGTGGGGACGCTGGTGAAGATGGCCTTCGAGGCCGGCGCGGGCAGCGTCAAGGTGATGGACTATCCGTACGGCGGCGACGCGGCCTCGGCCTACGCCAAGAGCGGCATCGCGGGCCAGGTCCAGGCCGCCGGCGGCGAGATGGTCGTGATGTCGAGCCGCAAGTACGTCTCCACCCGAATCCCGTCCGGCAAGTGGCTCAAGCAGACGGACGTCTACGAGGACATCCTCAAAGTGGACGTGCTGATCAACGTGCCGATCGTCAAGCACCACGGGTCCGCGCGGATGACCGCCGCCATGAAGGGCATGATGGGTCTCGTGCGCGACCGCTCGCACATGCACGGCAGTCTCGGCCAGGCCATCGCTGACCTGAACACGGTGATCAAGGCGGACCTGACGGTCGTCGACGGCGTGCGCATCCTTACAGCCCACGGTCCATCCGGTGGACGTCTGGCCGACGTCAAGAAGCTGGACACGATCATCGCCGGCGTCGATCCCGTGGCTGCGGACAGCTACGCGGCCACCCTGCTGGGCCTCAAGGCGACCGATCTCGCATACCTCAAGATCGGTGCCGCGATGGGCCTGGGCCGGAGCGATCTGCCGAACCTGCGGATCGACGAGCTGACGGTCTGAAGATGCCACCCAGACTGGCTCTCGCGAAACACACGCCGTCGAGGCCCGGCTGGGTCGCGAGACGAAAGATCGTCCAGGCGATCGCCCTGATCCTGTTCGTCGGCCTGTTCGTCCTATCGCGAGGCGCCGGCCTGGACGGCCAGCTGGCCAATATCCCCATGCGGCTGGACCCGCTCCTGGCGCTGACCACCACCCTGGCCGCCCGAGCGTTGATGATCGGCTCGCTGGTCGCGCTCGTCACGCTGGCCCTGACGCTCCTGTTCGGCCGGGCCTGGTGCGGCTGGCTCTGTCCTCTCGGCACGACGCTGGACCTGGTGCCGCTCAAGAACCGGCTCCACCGCCGCCTGGCCGTGCCCGAGGGTATGCGCAGGGTCAAGTACCTGCTGCTCCTCGTCGTCCTGTTCGCCGCGCTCCTGGGCAACCAGACGCTTCTCTTCCTCGACCCGCTGGCGATCTTCTTCCGAACGCTCGCGACGGCGGTCTGGCCCGCCATTGACCAGATCGTGACTGCCGTCGAGGCGCCCCTATCCCAGGTTCCGGGTTTCGACAACGCGATGTACTCGCTGGACACGGGAATCCGTCCGCTCCTTCTGCCGGCCGAGCCGGTCTCATACCAGGACGCCCTGTTCTTCGCCGCGTTCTTCGTCGGCCTGGTCGCCCTGAACGCGCTGGCGCCGCGGTTCTGGTGCCGGTATCTCTGCCCACTGGGCGGCTTCCTGGGCCTGATCAGCCGTGTCGCGTTGTTCCGCCGGACGGCGCGGGAATCGTGTACCAGCTGCGGGCTGTGCGCCGAGGATTGCCCGACGGGGACGATCGACCCGGCCAGGGACTACGAGAGCGACCCGGCCGAATGTACGGTCTGCATGAACTGCGTGGAGTCGTGCGCCTTCGCCTCGGCCACGTTCAGGCCTCGGCTCTCGCCGGCGCCCGGGCGGCCGTACGATCCGGGTCGGCGCGACGTGGTCGTCGGGCTCGGCGCAGCCGCGATCGGCATCGCCCTGTTCCGGACGGATCTGCTGGCCAAGCGCGAATCGCCGTTCTTGCTCCGCCCGCCTGGGTCTCGAGAGACGAACGTCGACGTCGTGAGCCTGACGAGCTGCACCCGTTGCGGCGAGTGCGTCCACGTCTGCCCGACCGGCGGCCTCCAGCCGGCCCTGTTGCAGGCCGGCCTCCAGGGCCTCGGTACGCCGGTCCTGGTGCCGCGTCTGGGCTACTGCGACTACGACTGCAGCGTCTGCGGCACGATCTGCCCCACGCAAGCCATCCCTCTCCTGAGCATCGAGGACAAGCAGCGCCAGGTCATCGGCAAGGCCTATGTAGACCAGAACCGCTGCCTGCCGTGGTCGGACGGAACGACCTGCGTCGTCTGCGAGGAGATGTGCCCGCTTCCGGACAAGGCCGTCAAGCTCGAGGAGAGGCAGGTCTGGTCCGCGAATGGAACGATCACGCTCCAGGTGCCACACGTGGACCGCGATCTCTGTATCGGCTGCGGGCTGTGTGAGTACCGGTGCCCCGTCGGCGGCGACGCGGCCATTCGGGTGTTCATCCCTCAAGTGGCGGTGCCGTTCTAGCTTCGGCCCCGGTGGCAACGGACTCCGGAACGACCATTGACATGTTCATGACAGGTCGCTATCTTGCGACCAATCCCGGTCTTGGGACCGATCGCACGAGTGAGAGGAGTGACGGAGATGGCCGAGGCAAGCGCCGCGTCCGCCGCCCTCATCCTCCACCCCATGCGGATGCGGATCATCCTGGCCTTCGGGCGGGGGATCCCGCTGACGGCTCAAGGTCTGGCCGACCTGCTCCCCGACGTGGCGCGGGCGACGCTCTACCGGCACCTCTCCACCCTTGTCGAGGGCGGGATCATCGAGGTGATCGGCGAGCATCGGGTGCGCGGCGCCGTCGAGCGCACCTATGCCCTCCGGCAAGGGTCCGCCACCCTGTCCAGGGAGGACCTGGAAGCCGCCGGCCGCGAAGACCATCTCCGGTTCTTCGCGACGTTTGCCGCCTCGCTGATCGACGAGTACTCGCGCTATCTCCGCCGCGACCACATAGACCCAATGGCCGACGGAGTCATGTACCGCGAGGGCTCCCTCTACCTGTCGGACGAAGAGGCGGCGGCCGTTGCCGGAGAGATGTGGGCGGCATTCGCTCGCCGGGTGGGAACGGAGCCGGGTCCCGGCCGATCCGCCCGAACGTTTGCGGTAGTCAGCATTCCCGGCACGGATGCCGGTCATAATCCTGGAGGTCCCCGATGAACACCGGACAGTTCCTGCTTCTCATCGTCCCGCTCCTGGTCGTCCAGGTAGTGCTGGCGATTCTTGCCCTGCGGGACCTTGCACTGCCGAACAGGACCGTCCTCGGCGGCAACAAGGCTCTCTGGGCCATCGTCATCATCTTCGGCGAGCTGCTCGGGCCCGTGGCCTACTACCTGGCCGGACGCCGCAACGCGTGACGATCGGTTGATGAGCGTCCCGCCCAACGCCGCCGCCGCGGCCCGCGGCCTTGGCGGCGCACGCTTCCGGCCGTATCTGCTGCTGCTCTGCCTGGCTCTCGTCTGGGGAGCGCACTGGCCGATCGCCAAGATCGGCCTGCGCGATCTTCCGCCCTTCACCTACGGCGTTCTCCGGGTCGCGGGCGGGTTGGCCGTGATGCTGGCCGTGCTGGCGGCTCGGCGCCGGCTGGCGCTGCCCGACCGTCGAGACGTGCCGGTCGTTCTGTCGGTGGGGCTGGGCCAGATGGCCGCCGGGATCGCCTTCATGAACCTCGCCTTGCCGCTAATCTCCGCCGGCCGTTCTTCGATCCTCGTCTACACGATGCCGCTCTGGGTGGGGCTCTTCCAGCTGAGGGCCTTGCGCGCCGGCGGGGCGGTGCGGCAGGTCGTTGGGCTGATGATGGGCCTTGCCGGGATCGGGTTGCTGCTGAACCCGCAGTCGATCGATTGGGAGTCTCAGGGCGAGCTCCTCGGTAGCGCCGCTCTTCTGGTGAGCGCCGTGCTGTGGGCCGTGACCACGATCCATCTTCGCCGTCACGATTGGCACGGCACGCCGTTCAGCCTGATGCCGTGGCAGCTCCTGGTCGCGCTGGTGCCGCTGGGAGCGCTCGCGATCGCACTCGAGACCGGCCGGCCGATCCACTGGGAGCCGACTGCCGTCGCCGCGGTTCTCTACAGCGGCCCGCTCGCCACGGCCCTGGCCTACTGGCTGAGTCAGTCGATCTCGCGCACGCTCAGTCCGCTGGCCACGACGATGGGTTTCCTGGCCGTCCCCGTGGTTGGGCTGGCTTCCTCGTGGCTGATGCTCGGCGAGCCGCTCACGGTTCTCGATCTGATCGGGGCCGTGGCCACGTTCGCCGGTATCGTGGTCGTGTCCCTGTCCGCCAGGACACCCGCCGCCAGGACGGCCGACCCGGGCATGGACGCCGCGCTGGCTCTGCCCGACTAGAGCCGCATGGCGCGCTTGGACCTGCTTTGCCGGTCGCCGCGCGAAGCAGGCGCCCGCCGGCCGCGGCATTGGAACTGGCCCGGCCGTTCGGCTATCGACCGGGGTGTAGGATCGACCCCGGGACGATCGGCCATCGCCCCGTCGAAGGAGCGTGCAGATGACCAAGATCAGCTTCCTGGGGGCAGGCAGCACCGTGTTCGCAAAGCGCCTGCTTGTGGACCTCCTCAGCTACCCTGAGCTCGAGGGCGCGGTCTTCTCCCTGCACGACATCGACGAGGAGAGACTCCGGACATCCGAGGTGGTTGCCCGCAAGGTGGCCGACGCAGTCGGAGCCCATCCGGTGCTGGAGACCACCACCGACCGCCGGGCATCCCTTGACGGAGCCGACTACGTCATCGGCATGTTCCAGGTCGCCGGCTACAAACCCGGGACCGTGGTCGACTTCGAGATCCCGAAGAAGTACGGCCTGCGCCAGACCATCGCGGACACGCTCGGCATAGGCGGCATCATGCGCGGCCTGCGCACCATTCCCGTGCTACTGGAAATGTGCCGGGACATGGAGGAACTCTGCCCGAAGACCACCTTCTTCAACTACGTGAACCCTCTGGCGATGAACTGCTGGGCGATCTCCCGCGCCAGCAGCATCCGCACCGTGGGCATGTGCCACAGCACCCAGGTGACGGCCGGCCAGCTCGCTCGGGACATCGGCGTGCCGTTCGAGGACATCAGCTACCTGTGCGCCGGCATCAACCACATGGCTTTCTACCTGAGGTTCGAACGCCGCACCGGAGGCGGCCCCGAAGACCTGTACCCGCAGATCCGGCGCGTAGTCGATGAGGGCCGCGTGCCCGACTGGAACCGTGTCCGCTACGAGCTCTTCTCGCGACTCGGCTACTTCGTGACCGAATCGAGCGAGCACTTCGCTGAGTACGTACCGTGGTTCATCAAGCGCGATCGACCGGACCTGATCGAGCAGTTCCGAATCCCGCTGGACGAGTACATCCGCCGTTGCGAGGGCGAGATCGGCATGTGGGAGGTGTTGCACGATCGGATTGCGGATCCAACCCTCTCGATCCAGGACGTGAGTCCCGAGATGCTGACCGCGGTGCATCGCATGCTGGAGACCACCGTGATGCCGCCCGAGCTGGTCGAGGAGATCTTCGAGCTGAAGCGTTCCGGCGAGTACGCGCCGCGGATGATCCACAGCATGGAGACCGGGGTCCCGAGCGTCACATACGGCGACGTTCCCAACCACGGCCTGATCGACAATCTGCCCGAAGGCTGCATCGTCGAGGTCCCATGCGTGGCAGATTCGAACGGCATCCAGCCGGTCCGCGTGGGGTCGCTGCCACCGCAACTGGCCGGTCTCATTCAGACCAATGTCAACGTCCAGGCTCTGACCGTGGAGGCGGCCCTGACGCAGAAGCGTGAGCACATCTACCACGCCGCCATGCTCGATCCGCACACCGCCGCCGAGCTGGACATGGATCAGATCTGGCATCTGGTGGACGATCTCATCGAAGCCCACGGCGACTGGCTGCCCGCCTACCACTGACCGTCGGCGAGCACGCGCAGCGAGAGACGCGGCCAGGAGACGGTTGACGGGCTGTTAGTCGTAGTCGCCGAGGCAGACGCCAACGTGGCGGGCCGTCCGGACCCAGGGATGGTCCGGCGACACCGTACGCCGCTTGCCGGCGACCTGCTCCAGCGGCACGGGCTCAGTGCCGTCGCCGCGTGACGCGACCATGAACCCGAACCGGCCCTCGGCGATCAGGTCCGCGGCGGCCGAACCCAGGCGCGTCGCCAGGAGCCGGTCGGCCGGGGAGGGCGTCCCGCCGCGCTGGACGTAGCCCAGGATGGTGACCCGGGATTCGAGGCCGGTCAGCTCCTCCAGCCGGGCCGCCATCCGCAGCGTGTTGCCCTCGTGCGCTTCTTCGAGCCCGGCAACCTCCGTGACCGCGGCGGCCTTTTCCGGGCCCTGTGCCGCGGCCTTCTTGCGGGCGAGGGCGTCCGCGTAGGTCGCGGCGTCCTCGATGGATCGTGTGCCCTCCGCGACGGCCACGATGCTGAAGTTGGACCCGTTGTCGACGCGGCGCTTGATGGCATCCGCGGCCGCGTCCAGCGAGTAGGGGATCTCCGGGATCAGGATCACGTCCGCCCCGCCGGCGATTCCGGCGCCGAGTGCCAGCCAGCCGGCTCCATGGCCCATGATCTCGACGACGATGATGCGGTGGTGGCTGTGGGCGGTGCTGTGGAGCCGATCGATCGCGTCCGTGGCCACGTCCAGCGCCGTCGCGAATCCGAAGCAGGCATCGGTCCGCATGACGTCGTTGTCTATCGTCTTGGGCAGGGTGAGCACGTTCAGGCCCGCCCTGGAGAGGCGGAGGGCGTTCTTCGCGGTGCCTCCGCCGCCCAGGCAAACCAGGGCGTCCAGCTCGTGCTTCTCGTAGTTGCGCACGACCTGCGCGGTCATGTCCGATACGACCCCGCCGACGAGCATCTGGTGGGGCTTGTCGCGGCTCGTGCCCAGGATCGTGCCGCCGACGGTCAGGATGCCGGACAGGCTGCCCCGCTGAAGCTTGATGAAACGATCCTCGACTAGACCCCGGAAGCCGTCGCGAAATCCAATCAACTCCATGCCGTAGTGGCCGGTGGCCGCCTTGCCGAAGCCGCGGATCGCGGCGTTGAGTCCCGGGCTGTCGCCCCCGGCCGTCAGGATCCCGACCCGCTTGGTCCGTGTCATGGCTTCTCCGCTTGGCAGGCGCGGGCGACGCATCGGCCCGGCGCGGTCATTTCGGTCGGACGCAATGCACGCACATCGGACCCGCTGCGGTCAAGGTCCGGCCGGGGCCCGCCGCTAGATCTTCGAGCAACCCGGCCCAAAAAGGATGTCGAACGTGCTCGCCACCTCGTTGTCCGTTTCGCGTGACTCGGCGATCCATAGGCTCGAGTCCAGGAAGGCGGTCACCTGGAAGTGCCCGGACGTGTTCAGGATGCGCGTTTCTCGCAGGTGAACGCTGGTCCCGCCCGCGAGGGCCGGGATGGTGAGCGAATCCTTGAACATGATCCGGTTGCCGCCCACCTCCACGCGAGCGATGCCGATGATGGCGAGAGCCGGGCCGGGCATCGCGCCGAGACCCTTGTTGCCAACCTCCACGTCGACTACGAACTTGTTGCCGCAGGTCGGGCTGGCCGGCGTTACGACCGGCGCCGTGCCGGTGATGTTGGGCAGCGGCCGTGGCGTGGCGATCGGTACGGCGGTGGCCGGCGGCTTGGCCTTGGGCGCCGGGCTCGGGCTGGGGCTCCGGCTCGGGCTCGGGCTAAGGCTCGGGCTCGGCGTCTCGGTCGGAGACACAGTCGCGGACGGGCTCGGCGAGATAGTCGCCGCGGGTGACTCGGATGCCACGACGACGATCGAGGCGGACTGCGTCACGGCCGCGGGTTCGGCCGGATCGGCAGGGGTCGCGCTCGACGTACACCCGGAAATCGCAGCGGCCGGGCCCAGCACGGCAATCGCCCACAAGCGCAAGGACCGGCTCGCGACGGAAGGTCGAGCCATCCAATGTCCCTTTCGTACGGCAAGGACCCCACCATTCAAGCACCGCCCTCCGGCGCGGTCAACGGGTCGCAGCCGTGCCCGGCACGTGTACGGCCCGAGCAGTGAGCGATGAGCGGCGCCTGCTATCGTGAGCCCATGGACGAGCGCCCGGGCCCGGAGACCGCCGGCGCCAGCCGGCCCTTGACGGCCTGGTGGCTGGGCCGGACCGGTTACCGCGACGCCTGGCATCTGCAGCATCGCGTCGTCCAGGCGCGGGCCGGAGGTCGGATCGGGGACCAGCTCATCCTGCTCGAGCACGAGCCGGTGCTGACGCTTGGCCGCCACTCCGATCCGAGCCATGTCCGGGCCAGCACGGCTGATCTGGCCGCCCGAGGCGTGGAGCTGATTCAGACGGAACGCGGCGGCGAGGTGACCTACCATGGGCCGGGCCAGCTGACCGCCTATCCGATCGTGCGCCTGGCGGATCGCTCGCTGTACATCCGGTCGTTCGTTCGCGCCCTGGAGGCCGCCTTGACCCAGACCTGCGCCGAATTCGAGGTCGAAGCCGAACGCAGGGACGGCTTCCCCGGCTGCTGGTGTGGCGGCGGCACGCGCAAGATCGGCGCGGTCGGCGTGAGGGTGGAACGCGGTGTCACCTACCACGGCATCGCCCTGAACGTGACCGTGCGCCTGTCGGACTTCGACCTGATCGACGCCTGCGGCATGCCCGGCGTCGTCTCGACTTCGATCGCCGGCGAGCGCGGCGAGACGGGCGAACCCACGACCAATTCGGTCGCCGCGGCGGCCGACGCGTTCGCCCGAGCCTTCGCCCGTGCGCTGGGCGCGGCGCTCGACTGGGGGCTGCCACCGAACGACCCCTCGTCCGCACGCCGCCGGCTTGCGGATCCCACGTCCGCACGCCGCCGGCTCGAGGCCCTGATCGCGGACCCGTCCGTGGCGTCGCCCCCAGCCGGCTGGCCGCCGTCGCCCGCAGGAGCGAGTTGATGGGCGCCGGCCTGTTCGAGCTGCGCCGGGACGCCGTCACCGGCTGGTGGGTGGCGACGGTCGTCGACCGCCAGTTCCAGCAGGGCCGCTTCGCGCTGGCCGCCGAATCCATCGACGACGGGGGCGAGTGCCAGAATTGCGCCGCCCCGGCCGGCGGCGGCGTCCGCGTGCGAACCCTCAAGGACTACGCCTTCCACGTCCTGGGGACCGCCGAGGAGGCGCGGGAAGGCGAGCGTAACCTGGCCCAGGTGGCCATGGCCCAGGCCAGAGCATCCGGGAGCTGGCGAACGATCGTGGCGCCGCCGGGGGAGCATCGAGCGTTGCAGCTGGTCGGCAGCGCTATCGTGGGCGAGATGCTCGCCGCCGCCCGCCGGTCCATCGCGGACGCCACGAAGCTCGGCCAGACCGAGTACATGCAGGTCGTCCAGAACTGGGGCGCTCAGGCCGGGGCCCGGACGAACCACCTCTGCATCGACCTCTACGACCTGCCCCAGATCCCGCATCGAGTGACTGAGGAGATCGGCGGATCGGCGCGCTACGTGATCAAGGAAGGCGAGTGCCCGTACTGCCGCCTGGCGCGGGAAGAGGAGCGGGCCGGAACGCGCCTGATCTGGGCCGACGCCGAGAGCGTCGCCTTTGCCCCGTACGCGTCCCGCTCGCCTTTCGAGGTCTGGGTCGTGCCGCGCCGCCACTCGGCGGATTTCGGCCGCGCTTCGGACGCCGACGTCGCCTCCACTGCCGAAGCGTTGCGCCAGGTCCTGGCGCGCCTGGCCCGACTGGACGGCCCGCCTCACAACCTCGTACTGCACACGGCGCCCCTTCGTGAGAAGGTCGACTCGACGTACCATTGGCACTGGGAGGTACATCCGCGGCTGCGAGCTATCGCCGGCCTCGAGCTTGGTACGGGCCTGCCGGTCAATCCGGTGTCTCCCGAGGAGGCCGTCGAGCGATTGCTTCGTCATCGCCCGCAGGAGGAACCAGCGGAAACGCTATGAGGGCAGGGGGTCCATCGCGGCGTCACAGCTTCAGGCGCGAGCCCGTCCAAATGGGCTGGCGCAGGGGGTGGCGCCCGCTCGTATTGGACTTCCGCAGCAAGGCGACGGCCCGTTGGACTTTGCGACGACTGCCTGGAGATCTGGGGTGAGCGTGGCCGTGCCCGCGGAACGAGCCGCCGACCGCGCCTTCATCGAGGAGCTGTTCGCCCGCCACCATTCCGAGATCTACGCCTTCGTCTACAGAATGATGAGAGACGCGGACGTCGCCGCGGATCTGGCCCAGGACACGTTCATCAAGGCCTATCGAGCCCTCGACTCGCTCGAGGACCGGGCCAAGGCACGTGCCTGGCTCTACCAGATCGCCCACCGAGTCGCGCTCGACGAGATCCGCCACCGACGCGTCATCCACTTCACGCCGCTCACCGTCGAGTCGCACGGGGCGGCCCCCTCCGCCGAGCATCTGGCCATGGAGATGCGCCTCTCCGGGCCGCTCGCCAGGGCCCTGGCCCGAATTCCCGAACGCCAGCGGAACGCCTTGCTGATGGCCGAAATCGGCGATCTCACCGGGCTGGAGCTGGCTGGCGCGCTGGGCGTGAGCCACGTGGCCGCCCGCGCCCTGTTGACCAGAGCCCGGGAGAGCCTCCGAACGGCCCTGGCCGACGAGAAGCGGCTGGAGAAGGAACGAGAGGCCGCTACAGACGCCGCGTTCGCCGAGAAGACCCGGCAGGCCGATTCGCGTCGCCGGGGCCAGGACGGCCCCGAGGCCCACCAATGAGCGGCATGGATCGCGCCGCCGCCCGCGCCGCTCAGCAGGCCCACGACCGCGCTCGATCGCTCGCTTCGGACGCGATCGACATGGACCTTGCCCCGGCCGATGCAACCTGGCTGGACGAGCATCTCCGCGACTGCGCCGATTGCCGCGCCGTGTCGGATGAGTACCGGGCCCTTCACGACCAGCTTCGCGCCGCGCCAATGCCCGAACCGCCCCGCGACCTGTGGGCCCGCACCTCCGCGGCCCTGGACGAGGTGGACCGTCGAGCGGTCGAGCGCGCCGGCCATCGAGGACCGGCCGCGTTCCTCGGCCGCGTCATGGACTGGCTCGAGGCGGGCCCGCGTCTGAGTAGCCGGGCGATCGCGTCTTTCGCCGCCGTGGCCCTCGTCGTGGCGGTCGCGGGCCTGTCCATCCTCGGGCAGGGGCCGCTGGGCGAACCTTCCGTCAGTTCGTCGGGCACGCCCGGAATAGCGCTACAGAGCCCATCGCCCGATGAGTCCGCCGCGGCCCTCGCGGTAGTCGGCGGCAACAGCTACTGGGTCACACCCGTCGTTGGCGGTGTGTACGAGATCAAGGGCGGGGCCACCGGTTGCTCCGGCACGGGCGAAAGCTGCACCGTTACGAGTGACAACGGCCAGGTGCTCGGGTCTGTCGCGAGTGAGTCGGATGTGTCCGTGGTGATTTCGCCCACAGGCAGCCAAGCCACGGTCTGGACCGACGACAAGGTGGTGATCCTGCCGCTGGCGCAGAAGCCGACGACGGTCTCGATGGACCTGCTAACGCCTCGGCCCGCCGCGACCACGTCCGCCACGCCGGTCGCCACGGGGGCCCCGACCCTTGCGCCGACGCCCGAGGCCTCGGCTTCTTTCGACGCTGGCGCGACTGAATCTCCGCTCCAGACGGCCGAGCCGAGTTCGCTCCCTCCGACGTCGCCGCCGAGCCCGGCCGAAACCGCGCCGGCCACGGTCGCAGCCAACCAGCCCCTGGCGGTCCTGGATGGCTACCGGATCGTCGGCAACGACCCGCAGTTCTCGGCCGACGGACAGTGGGTGGCCTTCTCGGCCCGGCCGTCTGACGCGCGGTCCGGTTCGGACGTGTTCGTCTGGCGCGTCGGTTGGAAAATGGCTCGGGCGATCACGTCCACGCACGTGGACCTGTTTGCCGGCTGGATCGGGTCGCGCATCCTGATCAGCCAGTTCGACGCGGGGTCCGGATCGGCGTCTTTGGCCGTGGCGTCGTCGTACATCTACGATCCCCTGACCGACCTGGTTTTGCGAATCGCCCGGCCGATGCTGCTGCCGATCGTGGATCCCACCGGCCACTACGTCGTCTACTGGTCCGGCAGCGTCCGCTTCGACGCCACGACTGGGCTGTGGCAGCCCAGTCAGGGCGACCTGTACTTCGACACGTGGGCCAACGTGACGGCCGAGCTTCAGACCGCGACCCCGTCGCCGGCCCAGACCCTCCCGCCGGCCCCAACGGATACCGAAGCCGCGAGCCCGACCGACGCCGGCGCCGGTGCGACGGACATGCCCACGGACGAGCCGACAGCAGAGCCGACCCAGTCGCCTACTCTCGACCCTCTGCTCTCGCCGACTCTCGATCCGACGCCCTCGCCGGTTGCCCCGAGCGCGTTGCCTCAGCGGCTGGACGTGTCGTCGAAACCCGGCAGCGTCGCGACGTGGGTCGTGCGCTGGGACGATAGCGGCAACTACGTTGCCATCTGGGTCGCGGGGGCGGCGGCAGATAGCGGTCACGTGACGCTGCTCAACGTGCTGCCAGGCGTGGATCTGGTGAACCAGGCCGCGCCGTTGCTATCGACGGCCGCCCGGCCCAACATCTCCTTCGACGGCGTTCAGTTCGTGTACACGTCACCGGCGAATGGCGGGGACGGCAAGACGTATCTGTTCGCGCTACCCGGGTCTCCGCCCCCGCCCACCGCGCCGCCGACCGCGCCGCCGACCGCGCCGCCGACCGCGCCGACCGCACCGGTCGAGCCCGGCAGCGACAGCCCCGCGCCTCTTTTCGGCTGACCGGCCTTCCCGTCTCGGTCTGGCGGGCCTCCCGTTCGCGACACTGGCGTCAGCTGACGAGTCAGGCCGGGCATGGCGGCTTCGGTCGCGGTATCCTTCGCAGGACCCTTTAAGGACCGGCTCCGTGAGGCCGGGAAGGAGGACTGCGCGTGCAGGGCGGCGGAATTCGATGACCGACCGGCAGATCATGACCGGGGACGAGATTCGGCGAGCCATCGTTCGGATCTCCCATGAGATCGTCGAGAAGCAGGCCGGCACTGCGGGCCTGCTGCTGGTGGGAATCCAGCGCCGCGGCGTACCGCTCGCCCGCCGCATCGCCGACGCGATCGAGGAACACGAAGGCGTCCGGCTCCCAGTTGGTGCGCTCGACATCACCTTCTACCGCGACGACCTCTCGCTCGTCGCCCAGCAACCCATCGTCAAGGGCACGGACCTGCCGTTCGATCTGAACGGGGCCACGGTCGTGCTGGTGGACGACGTGCTGTACACGGGCCGCACGGTCCGCTGCGCCATGGACGCGCTGGTGGATTTCGGGCGGCCGCGGGCCATCCGGCTGGCGGTGCTCATCGACCGCGGCCACCGCGAACTGCCGATCCGCGCCGATCACGTGGGCAAGAACGTGCCCACGTCGCGGGAGGAGATCGTCCACGTCCACGTTGCCGAGGTGGACGGCAGCGACGAGGTCGCGATCACACGGCAGGTTCGAGACCACTCTCCGGCGGGCGGCCAGTGAGCGTTCAGGCCGCCGCTCCCGGGACCGCGCCGGCCGCTCCGGCGTCCTGGCAGCATCGTCATCTCATCGACCTGGACGTGGTCAGCTGGCCCGAGATCGAGCTGATCATGCAGACCACGCATGAGATGAAGGGCATCCTGGCCCGACCGATCCGCAAGGTGCCGGCGCTCAACGGCCGCCGCGTGACGACGCTCTTCTACGAAGCCTCCACGCGGACTCGCGTCTCGTTCGAGACGGCGGCGCGCAACCTGTCCGCGGACGTGGTCAGCATCGCCACCGCAACCTCGTCCGTAACGAAGGGCGAGTCGCTCGTCGATACGATCCGGACGCTCGAGGCGCTGGGGGCCGAGATCCTGGTGATGCGCCACTCCGTCTCCGGAGCTCCGTACCTGGCCGCCGAGATATTCAGCGGACACGTCCTCAACGGGGGCGACGGCTGGCACGCCCACCCTACTCAAGCGCTGCTCGACCTGTTCACGATGCGCGAGCACCTGGGCCCCGATTTGCGGGGCCGCAAGGTTGCGATCGTCGGCGACATCCTCCACTCCCGCGTGGCCCGATCCAACATCTGGTCGCTGACCGCGGCCGGGGTGGATCTGTGGCTGTGCGGACCGGCCACTCTCTTGCGGGGAATGGAGCGCTGGGCCGGGGCGTGGAGCGGCGGCGCGATCCCGGGCCACGGCCAGTTCAACGTCACCAGCGACGTTTCAGCGGCCCTGAAGGACGCCGACGCGGTGATGGGCTTGCGCATCCAGCGCGAGAGGATGCAGGGCGGCCTGCTGCCGTCGCTGCGCGAGTACGCGGCGCGGTTCGGGCTCACGGCGGAGCGAGTGGCCCTGGCCAAGCCGGAAGCGATCGTCATGCACCCCGGCCCAATGAACGAAGGCGTCGAGATCGCCCCGGACGTGGCGACGAGCGGCCGGGCCGTGATCCTGGACCAGGTTTCGAACGGCGTCGCGGTCAGGATGGCGCTTCTCTATCTCCTGGCCGGCTTCCACGACGGACAGGACGGATCGCACGCGCACGCCGCGGGTCCGGAAGGGGCGCGATGAGCGCGTCGGTAGGTCCGAAGGTGGGCGAGGTCGTCGAGCGGTTCGAGCTCGAGAAGGCCTGGCTCGTCGATCCCGTTTCGGGCCGCCAGGGTCCCGGCGAGATCGTCGTCGTTGACGGGACGCTCGAATCGGTCAACTGGCTCGAAGGCCCCGACGCCGAAGGCGTGACGGACAAGGGCGTGGTCGTCGCGCCCGGTTTCCTGGATCTGCACGTTCACTTCCGCGAGCCCGGCTTCGAAGACGCCGAGACGGTGGCCACAGGTTGCGCCGCGGCCGCGCACGGTGGCTACACCACGGTCGCCGTCATGCCGAACACGTCGCCGGCGCTGGACGAGCCTGGTGTGTTCGAGCGCGTCCGCTCAGCCGCGCGCGCCTCCGGCTCGCCGGTCGAAGTGCTCGCCTATGGTGCCGTTTCGGTCGGCCGGTCCGGCGAGCAGCTCTCGGCGATGGGCGAGCTGGCCGACGCCGGTGTCATCGGCTACTCGGACGACGGTTCGCCGGTCAAGACCCCCAAGCTTCTTCGCAGTGCGCTGCTGTACTCCGGCATGTTGGGACTGCCGATCGTCGAGCACGCCGAGGATCTGGAGCTGACGGCCGGCTCGGAGGCCAACGAGGGTTACGTGGCCTCGGTCATGGGCCTGGCCGGCTGGCCCGCCGCGGGCGAGGTCAACGCCGTCGCGCGCGCCATCGCCGTGCTCACGGACGCGCTGCGAGACGAACCGCGGGCCCGCCTTCACCTGACGCACCTGTCCACGGCCGAAGCCCTGGACCTGGTCCGTCGCGCCCGGGCCGCGGGGCTGCCGGTCAGCTGCGACGTGACGCCGCACCATCTCGCTTTCACGGACGAGTGGATCGCCGGTTCGCGGCGCTGGTCGTGGGAGGCCCTGGCCGCCGACGGCACCTCGCGCGATCCGTGGGCGGACGGCGCCCTGAGCGCGTGGCCGTACGACACCTCGCTTCGAGTCAACCCGCCGCTCCGGACCCCCACCGACGCCGCGGCCTGTCTGGCCGCCCTGCGGGATGGCACCGCCTCGGCCGTGGTGACGGATCACGCGCCGCACACGATCGTCGACAAGGAAGTGGAATTCGGCAAGGCCAGCAACGGCATCAGCGGCATCGAGACGGCGCTGGGCGTGCTGCTCGTGATGGTCGATGCCGGCAAGCTGACCCTGGCCGAAGCGGTCGCGGCCCTGACCACCGGACCGGCCTCGACCGCCGGGGCGTGGCCGGGCGCGGCCGCTGCCGCTCGGCCGCGCGGCCTCGTCGAGGGAGCGCCCGCGGACCTGGTCGTGTTCGACCGGGCGGACAGTTGGACGGTGACGGCCGGGTCGCTCCGTTCGAAGGGCAAGAACTCGCCGCTCCTGGGCCGCGACCTGCCGGGCCGGGTCGTCCTGACGATCGCCGGCGGCCGCCTCGCCTACGAGGATCCGGACTCGGGCACGGAGGCCTGACCCGCGATTTGACCGTGCCGGATTGGCTGTGGCGAAGGTTCGGTCATTGGTCGCCCGTGTCGTGCGAGAATAGGGGTCCGCGCCATTCGGGCCAGACGCCACCATGCCGGCGTCACCAGGAAGGAGAACGCTGAGCAGTGCCAGTCCTCGCGACGTTCTTCTCGGTCCGTCGGGGCCGCGATCCCTTCTTCAAGTTCTATATGAAGACCCTGATGGCGCGCCAGATGAAGGATTACGAGCGCAAGTTCGGGATCAAGTTCCTGGGCTGGTACAACGTCGCCTACGGATGGGACTTCGACAACGTCATCCTTCTGGACCTGCCCGACTACGCGACTATCGACAAGCTCGAGGCCGACGAGGGCACTCGCGCCCTCGGCCATCGGGCGGGGGAGTGGATCTTCGCCCGGGCCCATTCGATGTTCCTCCGGGAGCGAATCGGCCCGGATCTCAAGTTCAAGGGATAGGAGGCGACCGCGATGGACACTAGCCGTAACGATCTGTTCGGCGAACTCGCGGCCGATGCCGCCCTGGAACGAACGGACTTCCTGGTTGCCGCCGCGGCCCAGCTGGACAGTTTCCTCGACGCCAACGAGGCTCGCATCCGAGAGCTGGGCGGCCTGGTGTTGATCGACGACGACGTCGACTACCTGGCCATCGACGAGGACATGACCTTCCGTAGCCGGAGCCGCTATCGCGACGAGGCCACGGGCAAGTGGGTCACGGAGACGGAGACGATCGAATCCGCCGCCGAGCTGGTGGAGCTGTACAACCTGGCGGACGTGTTCGCCTCGTTCGCGGACGCGACCGTGGCCCAGGCCGGCCCCGCGCGCGAGGAGGCCGCCGAAGCGTCCGAGGAACCTGCCGCCGGCAGCGATGTCTACGCGGCCGCCGCGGATGAATGGGCTGCCGGGCACGAGTTCGAGGAAGCGCCCGAGACGGCCGAAGACGCCGCCGAGCGCCTCTACGACATGGCCCTGGCTTTCCAGGAGCGGAGCCAGCAGACCGAGGCCAGTCTGGTCGAGCAATTCGAGTCGGCAGCCTCAGCGCTGACGTCCGTCCTGGGCGAGTTCATCGTGGTGGACGACGAAGACGAGCGCCTGACGCTCAAATCCAGCGGGTCCTTCATGGCCGAGGTCGTGCCCGAGGACGAGGCCGACGAGGGCAAGTGGCAGAAGCTGCAGACCCCGGACGACATCGTCAAGTTCTACGACCCGACGGACGTCTTCGGAGATCTGGCCGAGGCTCTCGCCGAGGCCTTCCCGGAGCTGGTCGAGGACGCCGAAGGCGCCGGCGAGGACGAAGGCGACGAAGGCGACGAAGGCGACGACGAAGAGCCGGCCGACGGCGAGGACGAGCCCGAAGACGCGGCCGAAGGCGACGAAGAAGCCGCCGGCGATGACGCCGCGGCCGAATCCGAGGGCGAGGAGAGCGGCGACAAGTAGTGGCGATGCGCCTCGTATCCGCGGAACTGACCGAGTCCCGCCAGATCCTGCCGGGCCAGTGGCTGCAGTCGTACCACGCCCCTGAGCTTGCGGCGGGCGCGCGCGCTGGCCAGTTCGTCCACGTCAGAACGGGCGACTACTCGGGCCTGGTGCTCCGCCGGCCGTTCTCGATCAACACGGCGGACCCGGCCACCGGTGTGATCACGATCCACTTCCGGACGGTGGGACGCGGCACTGAGTGGATCACGCGCCTGCGCGAGCACGAGCGCCTGGACATGCTCGGTCCTCTGGGCCGGCCGTTCGAGGTCGATCCTCGCAGCCAGCACCTGCTCTTGATCGCAGGCGGTCTCGGCATGGCCGGCATTCGGATGCTGGCCGACGAAGCGGTCCGCGACGGGCGCAAGGTGGCGATCCTGTTCGGGGCCCAGAGCGCGGCCCACGTCTACCCCTCCAACCTGCTGCCGGACGAAGTCGAATACGTCGTCGCCACGGACGACGGATCTCTCGGCCACCACGGCTTCGTCACTGAGTTGGTGCCGGAGTTCGAAGCCTGGGCCGACCAGGCCTTCGCCTGCGGTCCCCACGCCATGCTCAAGCGGCTCGCCGCCCTGGCCGTGGGACGGCGCGAGAGGCTTGGAGTGGCGTCGCTCGGGCGGAAGCGGGGCGGCGGCAAGTCGGACCCGATCGGTTCCACGGCCGCGCGGCGCAAGGCGTTCCTGCAAGTCTCGATGGAGCAGACGATGGGTTGTGCCGTGGGCGCGTGCCTGGGCTGCGTAGTCTGGGGCGTCGAAGGCCCCGTTCGGGTCTGTCGTGAAGGCCCCGTGTTCGCCGCCGACGAGATCGCCTGGGAGCAGGTCGTATGAAGGCCAGGCGCAGGGTCGTCGTCTCGCCGGATGGCCGGGCAGCTCGATCGGGCGGTTCGAAGTCGGGCGGTTCGAAGTCGGGCGGTTCGAATGGGGCCGGCCGGTCCAATCGGACGCCGACTGGACCGAAGATCAAGAGCCCCGGCATGTCGATCGACCGGTTGAAGGCGAGCCGTGCTCGAGTCGAAACCGGCGCGTCGGCCGTGGCGGATCTCGGTGCCGACTCGGGCGTCTCGGGCGGCGGAGTGTCCGGCCTGGGCGTTTCGGGCGGCCGGGCGACCCTCGCGGAGCGCGAGGCGCTCGATCGGATCGACGTCTCGGTGGAGCTGGCGCCGGAGCGCGGTCTTCGACTGCCCAACCCGATCATGGTCGCCTCGGGCACCTTCGGCTACGGTGTCGAATACGGCGAGGTCGTGGACGTCCAGCGCCTCGGAGGGCTCTGCTGCAAGGGCACCACGCTTCGGCCGCGCGCCGGCAACCAGCCGCCCCGAGTCACCGAGACCCCGGGCGGCATGCTCAACTCCATCGGTCTGCAGAATCCGGGCGTGGACGCCGTGCTGGACAAGTACGGGCCGATCTGGCAGGGCTGGCAGGTGCCGGTCATCGTCAACGTCGCCGGCGAGTCCATCGAGGATTACGTCGAGGTCGTGCGGCGCCTGGACGGAGTGCCCGGCGTGGCCGGTGTCGAGCTGAACATCAGCTGCCCCAACGTCGGCAAGGGCGGGCTCCAGTTCGCCATCGACCGTGACGCCGCTCGAGCCGTGACCGCGGCCGTGCGCCGGGCCACCGATCTGCCGCTGCTGGTCAAGCTCTCGCCCAACGTGGCCGACGTCCGGCCCATCGCCAAAGCGATCGAGGAGGCCGGGGCGGACGCCCTGTGCGCCATCAACACCCTCTCGGGGCTGGCCGTGTCCGCGGACCGGACGCGGGCGTTCCTCGGCAACACGTACGGCGGCCTGTCCGGGCCCGCCATCAAGCCCGTGGCGTTGCGGATCGTGTACGAAGTGGCGCAGGTGGTCTCGATCCCGATCGTGGCCATCGGCGGCGTCACGAACATCGGCGACGTCCTGGATTTCCTGGCCTGCGGCGCGGTCGCGGTCCAGGTCGGGACGGCCCTGTTCGCCGATCCGGAACTGCCGGTCCGCCTGGCCGACGAATTGCGGGCGGAGTGCCTGCGACGCGGCTACGACTCGTACCGGCCGTTCATCGGGACCGCGCTGCCGAAGCGGGCCGGGGCGCCGTCCGCGAAGGGCGCGGAGTATCGCCCTTAGGCCGCGCGAGAGGCCGTCGGGCAGGAGGAGTGGCGTGACGACAATTCGTTCCGCGGTGGACATCGCCGCCGCGAAGGCCATCGGGGCACGGACGGAGGAGCTGTTCCGCCACTCTGGCGCGTTGCGGGAGGGCCACTTCCTGCTCAAGAGCGGCAAGCACTCGGAGCGGTATCTCGAGAAGTTCCTGGTGCTGCAGGATCCGGCTGCCACGAGCGAGCTGTGCGGCTTCTGGGCGGCGCGGCACCGCGACGCCGAGGGGCGGGCGGCGGTGGACGTCGTCGCGGGGCCCACCACGGGCGGGATCGTGCTGGCGTTCGAGACCGGCCGTCAGCTGGGCGTCCGGGCGATCTTCGCCGAAGAGGTTCGCGGCGACGACGGCGCGGCTCGGCGCGAGTTCCGGCGCGGTTTCACGATCACCCGAGGAGAGCGCGTTCTCCTCGTGGACGACATCCTCACGACCGGCGGCTCGCTGCTGGCGATGATCCCCGCGGTGGAAGCACTGGGCGGGGAGATCGTGGCCTGCTGCGTCATGGTGGATCGTTCCGGTGGCATGGCGGCCCTGACGTCGCCCACGACCGGGCGCAGCTATCCGTTGCGGCCGCTGTGGCAGCTTCAGCTGCCCACCTACGAGCCGGGTGCCGAGACCTGCCCGGCGTGTGCGGCCGGCGTGCCTCTCTACGCCCCGGGGTCCACCGGCGCCGCGGGTGGAGGGGCGTAGGCGCCGGCTCAGACAGCGTCGGGCTCTCCGGGCGGCGCGGGGCGGCTCGGGATTCCGTCAAATACGCCCACCAGGCGTGCAAGCCTCACCTCCGGGCCTGTTTCGGATGATCTGGACTGCCAACTGGGACCGAGCCACGCTCGGACTGCGGCCCGGATGGATCCGCGGCCGCGCCGGGGAGTCGGAATTCGGGGATACCACGTCCACCAGGCGTATCTGACCGAAACCGAGCCGTTCGCCGGTCAGGCACGTCCCTCAGGCGTATCTGACCGAAGCCGCTACCCCGACGCCCGCAGCGGCCCGCCGAAGCCGCTACCCCGACGCCCGCCGCGGCCCGCCGGATCGCTGCGGATCGGCCCGATCGTTATCGCGGCTGCGGCCGTGTCCGGCGTGCGGTTTCGAGCCCCGGTTTCGGGCTTCAGTCGAGCTTGTGGTGCTCGTGCCAGTGGGGGGCCATGACCGGCAGGCCCAGCGCCGCGACCTTGGGCTTGATCGAGTTCTGAGCCTCCGGCTCGCCGTGGACGAGGAAGACCTGCCTCGGCACGCCCGGATCGCCGGCCTTGCGGCCTTCGATGAAGTGGCTCAGCCAGCGCAGGATCTGGGGCTCGTCGGCATGGGCTGAGAAGCCGCTGATCGACCTGACGGCGCAGCGGACCTGGTATTCCTGGCCGTCGACCCGGGCCGTCTTCTCGCCGGCCTGGAGTCGCGCCCCGAGCGTTCCCTCGCCCTGGTAGCCCACGAACATGATCATCGCCTTCTTGTCGCCTATCAATGACCGGAGGTGGTTCAGCACGCGGCCACCGGTGAGCATGCCGTTGGAGGCCACGATCACGTACGGCCGGCGCGACCGTTCGATCTTCATCGACTGGGCTGCGAGCGGGGTCTCCTGGGCGTTCGGGAAGTCTATGGGGCCCTCGCCCTTGCGCAGTCGCGCCAGCGTCTCGGCGTCGTAGTAGTCCGTGTGCTCCCGGTAGATCGTCGAGGCCTTCGACGCCATCGGAGAGTCGAGATAGAGCTTCACTCCGGGAATGCGGCCGGCATCGTGGAGGTGCTGGAGCGCCCAGACGATCTCCTGGGTGCGGCCGATCGCGAACGAGGGGATCAGGAGCACCCCTTGCTGATCGATCGTGTCGAGGACCGCCTGCTCGAGCTGCTTGAGCGACTCTTCCTCCGGCTCGTGGGTCCGACCGCCGTAAGTGGATTCGATGAAGACGTAGTCCGCTTCGCGGACGATCGTCGGGTCGCGCAGGATGGGGGCGTCGAAGCGGCCGAGGTCGCCGGAGAAGACCAGGGTCCGGGGCGGGGTATTCCCACCGGCGTCCACTCGCAGCTCCACGATCGCGGATCCGAGGATGTGGCCGGCGTCGTGGAACGTCGCCGTGATGCCGGGCGCGACGACGACCGGCTTCTCGTAGTCCGTGGCCTTGAACCGCGACAGCGAGGCCTGGGCCTGATCCTGATCGTAGAGCGGCTCCTCGAGCACCAGATTCGGCGTCGAGCGTTGGCCGGCCATGGCCGCGTCGTGGTCCGGGTGGCCCACGGGCGGGTAGCCCAGGCGCGTGCCGAGGGCCTGCTCGTCGTGGAGGGCCAGTTCGTCGAGCCCGGAGGCGACGATGTGACCGTCCGGTGTCACGTCGCCGGCACGGACCGGAGAGACCGCGGTGGCCTCGTCCTCCTGCGCGGCGATCCGCTCCTGCTCCTCGATCTGCCGCTCCTCGCGCTCGTCCTCGCGGGCAGCCTTGTCGGGGTTCTTGGCCGCCCAGTGGCGATGGCGCTTGGCGTACTCCTCCTGGAGCTTACCGGAGTCCAGCAGGACCAGCGTCGCCAGCTCGATCGTGCCGCGCGTGGCGTGAATCGGGCCCTTGAATCCTTCGGCCACCACATGAGGGATCAGGCCGCAGTGGTCCAGGTGGGCATGGGTGAGCACGATGGCGTCGAGTGTCGCGGGGTCGTAGGCGAGGGGAACGCGGTTGCGCACGACCTCGTGCGGGCTCCCCTGGAACATGCCGCAGTCGATCAGGATGCGGGCCCGGTCGGTGATGAGGAGGAACTGGGAGCCGGTGACGGTGTTGGCAGCGCCGAGGAAGCGGATTTCCATACGTGCATACTGCCATCCGGCCGCCCGGGCTGCTTGAGCGGGCCGCACGCCGTTCCAGGCACACTTCCGCCGAACCGGCTACATTGCGTCGGCGACGCGGGCGTGGAGGTTGGGCTCGATGCCGGACGGCACATTGCGAAGGCCCGCTCGCAAGGTCGATCGAGAAGAGGAGTGAGCGACTTGACCTACGGAGGAAAGGGGTATCGGCCGGGGCCGCTGCCGCGCTACCAGCCCCACCGGTTCAACCCGCTCCCGTACATCGTTGCCGGCGTCGTCGTGCTCGTGCTGCTGGTCGCCGGCCTGGGGCTCTTTCTGGCGCACCCCTGGGCCTCTCCGGCCGCTTCTCCAACCCCGACATTGACCCCCATCCCGTCGCTCCCCCCCTGCCGAGCCCGACAGACGTCCAGCCCACGGACACGCCAGGCGTTGACGTAACGGATGCCCCCACGTCGGAGCCAACGGCCGAGATGACCGTCTACATCGTCAAGCCCGGCGACCACTTCAACACGATCGCGGCCTCGTTTGGCTTGACCCCGGCGCAGCTACTGGCGGCGAACCCACAAATCAAGAACCCGAACAACATCTTCGTCGGCCAGAAGATATACATCCCCGTGACGCCCGCCGGCACTGAAGCGCCGACGGACACGCCGACCGAAGCGCCGACGGACACGCCGCCCCCTAGCCGGGTTTTGGGCGGCCCGGCGAGCGCCCCGGGGCGCTCAGTCCGCCAGATCGATGTAGAGCGGGGCGTGGTCGGACGGGAGCTTGCCCTTACGGGCGTCGCGGTCGATCTCGGCGGCGGTCACGCGCGCGGCCACGGACTGCGTCACGTACATGTGGTCGATTCGCATGCCCAGGCCCTTGTGAAAGTTGCCCGCCCGGTAGTCCCACCAGCTGTACTTGCCCGGCTCGGGGTGCTCGAGCCGGTAGGCGTCGACGAGGCCCCAGTCGCGCAGAGCGGCCACGGCGGCTCGCTCCTCGGCGGATACGTGGGTGGAGCCGGCGAAGGCGGCCATGTCGTACACGTCCGCGTCTTCGGGCGCGACGTTGTAGTCGCCGCCGATGGCCAGCGGCTCAGAGGGGGAGCGATCCTCGCGCAGCCAGCGGGCCAGACGATCGAACCAGGCCAGCTTGGCCCGATAGAACGGCGTGTCGAGGGCGCGGCCGTTGGGGGCGTAGATCGAGACCACGCGGACGCTGCCGCAGACGGCCGAAATCATGCGCGCCTCGTCGCCCGGCGCGATCGACATCTCGGCCTCGAGCGCATCCATGACCGCGGTGCCCGCGCCGGACCCGCCGGCGCGCCGGACCGGCCCGTCGCCGAAGTTGGTGACGACGTCCTCGATCCCGACGCGGCTGGCGATGGCGACGCCGTTCCAGCGCCCTTCGCCGTGGTGGGCCAGCTGGTAGCCGGCCATCTGGAACGGCATGTGCGGCGCCGCCTCGTCGAACAGCTTGGTCTCCTGCATCAGCAGCACGTCCGGGGCGCGCTGCGTCAGCCACTCCTCGACCCGGGGCAGCCGGGCGTTCAGGGAGTTCACGTTCCAGGTCGCGATGCGCATGGCGCCCCTCCTATCCCTGCCTGGCCGCGATGAGTCTTTCGACGAGGGCCCGAAGCGGCGGGAAGTCCGTCTCGGCGTCGATGTCGAAAGCGAGGGCGAAGCCTTCCGGGGCCCTTCGGGCGGAGTCGAGCGCGGGACGGAGAGCCGCCAGCGCCACGTCCGAAACGAAGGCGTCGCGCTCCGCCTCGCGGATGGCCATGCTCATCTTGAAGGCTTTCCGAAGCGGCACCAGGTAGAGAAGAGACTTGCGGCCGTCGTGGATGCGCATCATCCAACCGCTGCCACGGTAGAAGCTCCACTCTTGCTCGAAGTCCGGGGCCAGACCGCGGACGATGTCGAACCGTCCGACAGCCTCGCCGAGCGCGTTCTCGAGCCCTTCTTCGGTGGGCTGGGCGTTGGGGTTGACGAACGGGCGATCCAACGGCGCGCGCGGATCGGCCTTACGACCCTGTGGAGCCACCGCTAGTAACGCCGGCCTTTCTGGCGGGCGAAGTCGAACTTGGCGGTGTCCGCGATCCCCATGACGGCCATCGTGCCGGCCTGGACCGGATCTGTCACCACCAGGTCCGCCACGTCCGGAACGGTCCCGACCATGTTCAGTGAGATCACCGGGATGCCTGCCTGCTGCAGCTCCTGGACGGCCTTCGTGATGTCGCCGCCCATGATCGACCCGGCGAGCAGCAACGCTCTGGCCCGGTCGAGGTCCGCGACGGCGCGAACCGCGGCGGCCAGGTTGGCCTCGCCCACGAGCGGGATGGTGTCCACGGAGATCTTCTCGCCGCGCAGGTTGTGGCGATCCGCCTCGCTCACGGCCCCGAGCACCGCCTGGGCGATCTGGGCCCCGCCGCCGATGACGATGAGCCGCTTGCCGAAAACCTTGTCCAGGGACTGGGTCTTGCGACAGGCGCGCAGGTCCGGCACGGACTTCAGAATCGCGTCCACGCGATCCTCGTCCAGGCCCTCGATCTCGAGTTCCACCTCGACCAGATCGCCCGCCTCCGCTTCCGACCAGCGGCGAACCGTGCTGAGTGTTCGCACCGTCCCGCCGGCTCCGGCGACGTGGGCCGAGATGTCGGCGATCGCTCCCGGCCGATCCACATAGTCGAGCCGGACGGCTACGGTCGAGGCGGTGTGCTCGGTGCGGGCCATCCTCAAGACCCGGCCATGCCGCTGAGCCCTGTCGCCCGGGACATGTCGTCGATGCTCATGCCCGCGTCGGGGTCGTGCTCCTCGAAGGCGAGGTCGAGGGCCTTGAATGCCGCCCGCGTTCCGACGGCGTCGCCGGTGGACAGCATCAGGGCGCCGTCCGTGTCTTCGGCTATGCCGACGATGGCGGTGATGTTGATGCCCTTGTCGCCGAGCGCCTTGGCCATCCGAGCCAGGGCCCCGGGCTTGTCGTCGAGCTGTACGGTGAACCAGACCACGCCGCACCTCCTGCGTGGATGGTACCCGGCGGCGAGATTGTCGGGGAGGGGAGCGAGCGCGGAGGCGCATCGAGCGGCTACAATTCGCTCATGCCCTCTGCCCATACCGGCCCCACGATCCAGATGTTCGGGTTGGCCGACTCGCGCGCCACGCAGGCGGCGCTGCGCTTCTTCAAGGAGCGGCGGGTCGACGTGACGTTCGTGGATCTGCGCCGAAAGCCGATCGCCCTGGGGGAGTTGAAGCGTTTTGTGGAGCGGCTGGGCGCTGAGGCGCTCCTCGACAGCGAGGGGCGAGCCTACAAGGATCAGGGCCTGTCGTACATGCGCCTCGAGCCGGACCAGATCGTGGAACGGCTCCTCGCCAACAACGGCCTCCTTCGGCTGCCGCTCGTGCGCAACGGCAATGCGTTCACCGCCGGCCCGGCCGACACGACCTGGAAGGCCTGGCTGGCCGCGCCGAAGTAGCTCCTCCCGGAATCGATGCTGGGGAGTGGCGGGGGTCGCGGCGGGGGGAGTGGCGGGGCTGCGACGGCGGGAGTGACGGGCGGGGAGCGGCGGGGCTCGCGGCGGGCGGAAGTGGACGATTGCACGCCAGGCGTGCGCTAGACGAAACTCCCCGGCGCTCCGGGTCGCTTCGAGTTCTCTCGGGGAAGCCGGGAAGCCCCTCCAGCCCCGAATCTGCCGCCGACGCCCCGCGATTGCCGGGCCGGGCAGTTGGATCGAGGCTGTGGCGACCCGTGGAAGTCGTGGCCGCCCCGGCAAACTCGAATAACGCACACGTGGCGTGCGATTGTCAGGAACGGTGAACGGACGGCCGCCGGTGTGGACGGTCGGGGCGTCGAGCCGATGCCGGGCCGGCCGGCACGTGCGCCGGCTCGGGTGGCCGGGGCGTGGGGCCGAGCCGGGTCCGCCGGCTCACTCCGCCGGCTCACTCCGCCGGCTCACTCCGCCGGCTCACTCCGCCGGCTCTCCCCGCCGGTTCGAGCGGCCCGGGCGTTGAGCCTGCACGTTTGGTCCGCGCCAGCCGATCCCTCTTGGGTCGCCCGAACGAGTCGCGCGCAAGCGTGGCATGCTCTGTTCGTACGATCAGGAGAAACAGATGCCTCACACGAACAAGGGGAAGGGCGGCAAGGCGCCGACCCGCAAGTCGACGAGCAAGGCCGCCCAGGCCGCCACTGCACCGGCTCCGTCGACCGATCAGCCCACCGCAAACGGCCACGCGACCAACGACCCCGCCGCCAACGACCAGACCGCAAACGGCCACGCGACCAACGGCCAAGCCGCAAATGGCCACGCCGCGAACGGAAACGGCAACGGCCACAACGGCAGCCACGACCGGCGACGCAGCGGGCGAGTGACGTACCGGCCTAAGGCGGCCGAGATGCTGACCGTCCACGCTCGGACGGAAGACGAGCGCCTGCTCTCGCCGCGCCACCGGCCGGCGTTCCTGGACTCGGATCCGTGGCGCTCGCTGCGCATCCTGTCCGAGTTCGTGGAGGGCTTCGACGCTCTCGCCGCCGTCGGCAAGGCAGTCACGATCTTCGGATCGGCCCGAACGAACGACAGCGATCCGTACTACGCCAAGGCCCGCGAACTTGCGGAGCTTCTGGCGGCCGAAGGATTCGCGGTCATCACCGGCGGCGGGCCCGGAATCATGGAAGCCGCGAATCGCGGTTGCCATGAAGCCGGCGGCCTTTCGATCGGCTGCAACATCGAACTGCCGCACGAGCAGTCGGTGAACGCGTACGTCGATCTGGCGGTCGAGTTCCGCTACTTCTTCGCCCGAAAGACGATGTTCGTCAAGTACGCCGACGGCTTCGCCATCTTCCCCGGCGGCTTCGGCACGCTGGACGAGTTGTTCGAGTCCATCACGCTCATTCAGACCGGCAAGATCCGCCATTTCCCGGTGGTGCTCGTCGGGACCGAATACTGGGCCGGCTTGCTCGACTGGCTGCGCAAGGAAGCTGTCACCCGCGGCTGCATCGCCCCCCAGGACATGGACCTGCTTCGCTGCACCGACGATATGGCCGAAGCGTGCGCATGGCTTACCGCAGCCTCGGACCGGCGGGCCGAAGAGGCTCACTTCGCGGAGAAAAGGGCCTCGAAGGTCGCGACGTCTACCGGCCGTTAGTGCCGGCTCGGTAGCCGCCGGCTCGGTAGCCGCCGGCTCGGTAGCCGCCCGCTCGGTAGCCGCCGGCTCGGTAGCCGCCGGCTCGGTAGCCGCCGGCTCGGTAGCCGCCGCCTGGACGCCGACTCGATAGCTCGGCCTATTCGGGCGCTATCGGCAGACGGGCCTCCAGAACGCCAGCTCGAATTCGGGCCGGGTAGTAGCGCAGGCGGTTGACGCGGGTCAGCCGCCGAGCCTCGAGCTTCTTGCTCGGTGGCTCGGGCCGCATCTCCGCCCCGCTCGGCGACCACGGGGAGTGGTAGTTGCCGTCCGCGTCGAGCCCGCCGGTGGTGGGCATCTGGACCGTCTCGCCGCTGCACAGATCGAACCGCCCCTGATGGAGCGGGCAGTCCGCCACGCAACCGTCCAGCGTTCCCAGCGAGAGCGGTGCCGCCATGTGGGGGCAGCGGTCATCCGTGACCACGATCCCGTCGCCGGTCCAGGCCACCAGGAGGTCCAGGCTCGCCAGCGTGACCCGGCGGGTCGACCCGGGTGCAAGGTCCGCCACCGGGACGATCTCGATGAACGGCGCCGCGCGCGTTCCGGCGGCATGAAGCTCCCGCGGCACAGGAGCGACCGTCGGCTGGCCAGAGGGGGCCGCACCGGGGGCTGTGCCCCCTTCCGCGGCTTCGCCGGCAGCTTCCGCGGCGGCGAGGTCCGCCAGGTCGTCGGGCGCCAGCGAGTACATCACGCAGTCGACCGGCCGATCGTCGCGGCCGGCGTCCCAGTTGCGCAGCACCCCCTCGAACCGGAATCCCGCCTTCTCGGCGACGCGCTGCGACGCCACGTTCCCCGGCAGCGTCCACAGCGACAGCCGCTGCCCGCCGAACCGCTCGAAGTTCCAGCGCGACGCCAGGCGGACGGCCCTTACCGCGATGCCGCGTCCGCGCTCCGAAGCCGCAACCCAGTAGCCGATGGCGTGGCGGCGCGGCACCCCGCCGACGTGCAGCCCGACGCTGCCGAGCAGACGATCCGTCGCAGCGTCCACGATGGCGAACTCGCAGGCCGTTCCGTTGTGCCAGTTCTGGAGTGTCATGAGGATGAAGGCGCGCGCGTCCGCCTCGGAATAGGGGATCGGGATCAGGGGGATCCAGCGCCCTATCTCGGGGTCCCGGCAGGCCGCAGCCACCGCCGGCGCGTCTTCCGCGCGAAACGGCCGCAGCGTCACGACGCCGTCGGTCGGCAGCCTCGAGGGTGGATTGATCGGTTCGGGCATGGAGGTCAGTATGCCGCGTGGCGCCCGAAAGAGGGATTGGGGCGGATGCCGCGCCGCACCCGGCGGCGTGTTCGAGGCAAAGAGAAGGCGGGCCGGTGAGGGGGAGCCGGCCCGCCTGAGGGGTAAGCGTGGTATGACCCGGATACGGGTTGGTGGGACGTCCGTCCCCCAACTGGACGAGGCGAAGTCTAGCGGGGAATTGGCCCGGCTGCACCGTTCGTTTTGGTGCTTGATCGGCGCTCATTTCGGTTCGCACGTCCGGTATGCCGGTGTTGCCTGGGCTCGGCGCTAGCACGCCGCATGGGCCAGCCCGTGCGGGTTCGCCTCCGGCGAGTCATGATCAGCGGGCCAAGCCGAAGTGGCTGCTGCCGCCGTATCGGAGGTCCGGATGCGCTTCGCCCTGATGCTCGAACCCCAGCAGGGGCTTACCTACGAAGAACAGCTCGATCTTGCGAGGCTGGCCGAGAGGCTGGGATTCGAGGCTCTGTTCCGATCTGACCACTACCGCAGCTTCCCGGGCCCGACCGACAAGCCGACGACGGACGCCTGGACGGTGCTGGCGGGGCTGGCCCGCGAGACCTCGACCATCCGGTTGGGAACCCTTGTGTCGCCGGTCACGTTCCGGCACCCGGGGTCGTTCGCCAAGGTCGTGACCACCGCGGACGAGATGAGCGGCGGCCGGATCGAGGTCGGCATCGGGGCCGGCTGGAACGCCCCTGAGCACAGCCAGCTGGGGTTGCCCTTTCCGGAAATCAAGCAGCGGGCCGATCTGATGGAGGATCAACTCGCAATCCTGCACGGGCTGTGGGATGAACCCGACGGCTGGTCGTTCCGGGGCAACCAGGTCACGGTGACGGACGCGAGCTTCAATCCCAAGCCGGTTCCTCACCCCCCGATCATCGTCGGCGGCGAGGGCAGCCCGCGGTCTTTGCGGCTGGCCGCGAAGTATGCGGACGAGTACAACATGTCGAGTTCCGCCCCCGAAGCCTGCGCCGAAGCCTTCGGCAGGCTGGACCAGGAGTGCCGCAAGATCGGTCGCGACCCGGCTTCGATCACGCGATCGGCCATGGTCGGGTTCCTGGTCGCGGCGGACGGGGCCGAGATGGAACGGCGCGTCAATGCTCAGCTGGAGATGGTGGGCGAGGCCGGAACGGACGCACAGGCCTGGCTCGCCGAGCGCCGCAAGCGCTGGATCGTCGGAATGCCGGACGAAGCGCTGGCGATGGCTCGGTCATTCGCGGCGGCCGGAGCGCAGCGGATCATGCTCCAGGACATGTTGCCGCGCGACCACGGCATGATCGAACTCGCCGCCAGGGTGTTGATCGGCCGGCCGTAGCCGCCGGGTCTAACCGCCGGCAGTAGCCGCGGGTCCGCCGGTCGCGGTACGCCGGTCGCGGTCCGGCTCGTTGGCCGGCCGCGGGATCCGACCCATTCGGCGCGGCGGCCAGAAACGGAACCATGCCCGTGCCACCAGCGCGGAGAGTGGTACCGCCCCGTATCGGCGCGAGTCCACGGAGCGGTCGGGCGCGTCGCCGAGCAGCCATGCCTCGTTGGCCAGGGCTACATAGCCGTCGCTCCCGGCCACGACGTCAGCCGGTCCCGCGGCGAGGCGCTTGATAACCAGCCTGCCCGTTCCCGGCTGGTGCACCACGACCACGCTACCGCGCCGCGGCCAGTGCTGGACTGTCGGGTCGGTGAGCAGCCAGTCGCCGGGCCGGATTGCCGGCACCATGCTCTCTTCGGCGACGGCGACTCGCCACGGACCGCGCCGCGCACGGCGCCACGTTTCGGCGAGGGACATGGCCGGAAAGTCAGTCGGCGATCCGGCCAGGCCGGCGCGGCCGCGCTACTTCTTGGTCGACCAGAAGATGTCGGCGAATTCCTTGACCGCGGCCTCTAGTTCCGCGGCGGCGGCGGCATCGATGTTCTGCTTGTTCTTGCCCGCCAGCTTGAGGATCTTCCAGGTCCGCTCGTGCAGGTCCGGATAACGTTCAACGTGCTCGGGCTTGAAGTAGTCGCCCCAGATGACCGTGATCTCGTGCTTGACGATCTCGGCGTGCTGCTCCTTGATCTGGACGCAGCGGACGAACTTCTGGCGGTCGGCCTCGGACGGGGAGTCCTTTGGCAGCTGCCCGATCAGCTCCACCATGCGAGCCACGGTGCGGGCGGCAAGCTCGGCCTGATGCGGGTCGTAGATACCGCACGGGACGTCGCAGTGGGCGTAAACGGTCGTGGTGGGCTTGAGCCAGCGTGTGACCAGGGACATCTGTCACCTCCGAGAATGAGACGGCACACGAGGCGGGTTCGAGCAGGCAGCTTCGCTGGGCCTCGGCCGTTGTCAAGTGTTGTCGGCCCCAGCCGCAGTGTCAAACGGGACCGCCACCCGGTGCGGACGCCGCGCCCATTGGGCGAGTCTGCTTGAACCGGCAGGCCGGGCGAGGCGTCGGGCGAGCGCGGACTGCTCAAAATCTCCACACGGCCTCCACGTTCCGGCCTTATGCCTTTCAGTTTGACTACAGGAACCGGGCCGAGTATTCGGCTCCGAGGCCACCCGAGTACCCAGGAGCGGTTCGATGGCCGGTCAGCCGCAGGGAGCTACTTACCGAGATGACAGGACCGCAGTCGCCAGTCCCGCCGCCCCCTCCGGTGTCAGGTATGCCGGCCCAGGCCGTCGCGACTTCGACCTTGGCCGCGCAGGCCCCGGCTTCGGTCGTCCGCAGACCCCGTCTGGCGACGCCTCGCGTCTGGCCGCTCAAGGACACCGACATCTATGCGGTCCTCGGCGGCATCGCCGTCCTGATCCTGGCGATGTGGATACGGCACGGCCAGCTCCACGAACTTGCGACGCTAGGCGGCATCCTGACCGCGATCGGCCAGTTGAGTGCGCTGTACGGCACGTACCTGGTTCTGATCCAGCTCGTTCTGATGTCGCGCAGCCCCTACATAGATCACGTCTTCGGTCCGGACCGAGTCACGGCCGCCCATCGCTGGATCGGTTTCAGCGCCATCTGGCTGCTCGTCGCGCATTTCGTCTTCACGACCCTCGGCTACGCCATGGCCGTTCAGACGGACTTCATCTCCGAGACCTTCACCCTCCTGACCAGCTATCCATACGTTCTGTGGTCGGCAGTCTCCCTCGCACTGTTCATGGTCGTCGGCATCACGTCCGTTCGAGTCGCCCGCCGCATGGCCTCCTACGAGACCTGGTACGCGATCCATCTGTACACGTACCTGGCAATCGCGCTGGGTTTCCTCCACCAGCTGTTTGTCGGCAGCGATTTCATCTCCGACCCGGTCGCCGTGGGCTTCTGGATCGCCCTCTACGCGCTGGCCATCGGCTCCGTCCTGGTGTTCCGCTTCGGCCACCCGATCCTGGTTTCATACCGGCATCGGCTTCGCGTGGCCAATGTTGTCACCGAGGGCCCCGGCGTCGTCTCGCTCTACCTGGCCGGAAAGGATCTCGACCGGCTGCCCGTTCGCGCCGGCCAGTGGTTCCGTCTCCGGTTCATCACCGCCGCCGGCTGGTGGCGAGCTCATCCGTTCTCGATCTCCGCCGCCCCGAACGGCCGCTACCTGCGCTTCACCGTCAAAGACCTGGGCGACTACTCGAGATTGCTCCAGGGGATAGAGATCGGCACGCCGGTCTTCGTGGAGGGTCCCTACGGTGTGTTCACCGGCGTAACCCGTACTCGGGCTCGAGTGCTGATGATCGCAGGCGGCATCGGCATCACGCCGCTGCGCGCATTGCTCGAAGAGCTGCCTGCGGCACGCGGCCACTTGACGCTCGTGTACCGGGCCAGCCACGAAGACGAAGTGGTATTCCGTCGCGAGCTGGACCAGCTGGCCGAGCTGCGCGGAGCCACGATCCACTACCTGGTGGGCAAGCGCGGCAGCCGCGAGATGCCGTCCGACCCGCTCGACCCCCGCTCGCTGCGCCGTCTGGTTCCGGACATGCGCGATCGCGACATCTACGTCTGCGGCCCTGCCGGAATGATGGAGCGCACGCTCAGCGGCCTTCACTGGCTCCACATCCCCAATTCCCAGATCCACTACGAACGGTTCGCATTTTGAGGCCCGAACAATGAGCATTCTCCCCAAGCGAGGAGTCATCGGCGGCACGCTCACCGTCGCTGCCCTGGTCCTGGTCCTGAGCTTCAAGACGCCGGAGAACCTGCCGGTGGCGACTGCGAATGCGGGCGGCGGTACCGGCGGCGGTACCCAGGTGGTCACGGGCGTCCAGCAGACTCCGGCCTCCGGGGGCGGCGGAAGCGCCTACACCGGCCAGCTGACCGGCAGCGCCATCCAGACGCCGTTCGGTACGGTTCAGGTCCAGGTGACGATGCAGAACGGCAAGATCACGGACGTCAAGACGCTGCAGATGCCAGGCGGTGACAGGCACACGCAGGAGATCAGCGCGTACGTTGCCCCGCATCTGCGCAGCGCCGCCCTGCAGGCCCAGAGCGCGCAGATCAACACCGTCTCCGGTGCGACCTACACGAGCTACGGCTACATCCAGTCGCTGCAGTCGGCTCTCGCCCAGGCGGCCTAGGACTGCGTCGCGGGGGCTGCGTCGCGGGGGCTGCGTCGCGGGCGGCCGATAGCTTCGTTGTCGGTTGCGGTCCTCGCTCACAGGCGTCAAAGCCTGCTCGCTCCGGTCCTCACCTCCGCCTCGCTCTCGGCTCGCCGGCTCCGCGAATGCAATAGCGAGCGATAGGGCTGCGTCGCGGGCGGTCGATGGCTTCGTTGTCGCCGCGTCAGGCGAAGCCTGACGTGCGGTCTCAACCGCTCCTCGGCTCCGCCTCGCTCTCGGCTCGCCGGCTCCGCGAACGTCGTAGCGGGCGGGCGAGTGACTGGGTCTAGCTCTGAGGCACCCAGGTGGTCATCTGGATCTCGCCGGACGGGATGGCGTTGTCGCCCAGGCACGACGGTACGCCGGCGATGTCGGACGGGCTGGCGGGCGTCGAGATGACCAGGCCGGTGCCGGTCATGATGAACCCGACCCTGACGGGCGGCACGACCGCGGGCGCGGCGCACAGGTTGGCCGTCTGGACGGAGACGCGAGCACTGGCGCCTGAAGCCATGTTGAGGTAGGACACGTTGCCCGGGTCGGGCCCGGTAATCAGGATGGCGCCGTCGCCGTTGAGCAGGACCGGCTGGTTCTTGGACTTGAGCAGGCACCGCGGGCCGTCGTTCTTGACGATGAAGTCGGCTTGAGCGTGGCCGGAGTTGTTCTGCCAGGCCGTTCCGCCGTTGACCACGATGGTCAGGCTCAGCGCCGCTCCGTTGCATGGTCCGAGGGTCGGGGCCGGCGTGGGCGTTGGCTTGGGCGTGGGTGTAGGCGTGGGTTCGGGCGTAGGCGTGGGTTCGGGCGTAGGCGTGACCACCGGCGTCGGCGTCGCGAACTTGACGTCGGGGGTCTTGGTCGACCCGGAGCAACCGGCGAGCGCCACACCGAGTGCCAGCGCCGCGATCGGCCCCATCCACGCCTGGCGGGCCGCCCGGAACGCGCTGGATCGATAAGCCTGGAGACTGCCTTGCATCGTTTCCTCCTCGACGGTGTCGGCGCACAGGTTAGCGCAAAGCGGCGGTTGACCTCGGCGAAGGGCTGCCCGCCTGCGTGGAGCCGTCACTCTAGACGAGGTGATACAGGTAGCCCGGGCGGCTGACGAGGTAGATTTCCCCGTCCGCCCCTTCGCCCCAGCCGGTGATGCTGATGGTGGTGTCGAGGACCTGGCGTGGGGTTTGGACGTCCGGTCCGGCGGCGTCCAGGGTCCATATCCGACCGCTGCAGTAGTCGCCGAAGAAGTATCGGCCGGTCAGGTCGGCGTGAGCCGTGCCGCGGTAGACGGCACCGCCGATGACGGCACAGCCGGTCTTGTCGCCGGCGCCGTGGCTGTACTCGGCCATCGGCCGGGCCATGCCGGTCGTCTTGCAGCCCGACGACGGCTTGTAGCAGTGGTTGGCCTCCATCACGTTCCAGCCGTAGTTCGCGCCTCGCCCCAGGCCGTCGGCCCAGGTCGCCCGGTTGATCTCCTCGTACTTGTTCTGGCCCACGTCGGGCAGCCATAGGTCGCCGGTCGCCCGGTCGAAGCTGAAGCTGTACGGATTGCGCAAACCGTAGGCCCAGATCTCTCCCCGCTTGCCCGACTGTCCGGCAAACGGGTTGTCGGCCGGGATCGCGTACGGCAGCCCGGTTGAGGTGTGGTCGACGTCGATGCGCAGCAGCTTGGCCGACAACGTGTTCAGGTTCTGGCCGTTGCGGTTCGGGTCTCCGCCGCTGCCGCCGTCGCCCGTGCCGATGTACAGGTAGCCGTCATGGCCGAAGGCTATGACGCCGCCGTTGTGGTTGGTGAACTGGTGGTGCGAGATGGTAAGCAGGACCCTCTCCGACGAAGGATCCGCCTTGGCCGGATCGGAGCCGACGCGGAACTCGGAGACCCGGACATCGCCGTTGCCGATGTTGTAGCGGACGTAGAAGAGCCCGTTCGACGCGTACTGGGGATGGAACGCCAGACCCAGCAGCCCGCGCTCGCTGTTGTTGAAGTTGACTCGGGCGTGAATGTCCAGGAACGTCCCGGTCACCCTGCCGCCGTCGACGATCAGGATCTTGCCCACCTGGTCGACGATGAAGAGGCGGCTGTCGCCGGCGTTGGCGATCCCGATCGGATGGGGCAGGCCCTTGAGGACGACCGGCAGTTCGATCTTCACCGGTCCGGTGGCGGCGCTCGTCGGTGCGGGCGTGGTGGCAGCCGGCGCGGGCGTTGTGGCGGCCGGCGTAGCGCCCGTCGCTTGGGTCGGGCCGGTGGACGCAAGCTCGGGCTGGGGCGTGGCGGTCTCGGGCGCCAGTACGGTTGACTGGCCGCTAGGAGCCGGCGTCGGCGATCCGGACGAGCCGCACGCCGCGGCCAGAGCGCATGTGGCCACCAGAACGAGCAGTCGAAGGAGCCGGCTTCTGCCGCGACTTGAAACGGGTTCTGGCATCTGGTCAGATCCTCGAACGGCGGGAGTACGTTCCGATTATCACCCCCATCCTCCTGGGATCGTTTCGGGGCAGCCCTGGATGCCCAAACCCGCGGACAGATGCCGTCCGTGACCTCACCACATGGACCACGGCAGGAGGCCGGGCATCACCGGGGTCAGGACGAGACATCACCCGGGCGGCGCGGGTATCATCTCGGGAATGAGCGACGAGACTGCTACGCCGTACAGGGACGGACACGCGGCCTGCCCGTTCGTGGCCTTCGAAGACGATCGAGACCACCGGTCTGAGAGCCCCGATTTCCGTCATCGCTGCTTCGCTGCCTCCGAGCCGGAGCCGCGTGCGCTGCCGCACCAGGAACGCTTCTGCCTGTCGGCGGCGTTCGCCGCTTGCCCGATATTCCTCGACTGGGCGCGCCAGGAGGCGGCCGGAGTGGCCGCCAGGAACGGGGCGCCGGTGGAGCCGCAGGCGCCGGCTCGCGTCCCCGTCAAGGCGGCAACGGACACGGCAGATTTGCTGGGCCGAGGCAGGACCACGCCGGCGGAGTCAACGCCCATAGTCGCTCGCGCGGCCGATCCCGGTTCGGGCCTGTGGGGCTTCGAAGGCGCGCCGCGCCGGACCGTCGCCCCCGCCGTCGCTCCCCAGAAGACGTCTCCCGGGGCCGCGGCCACGCCGGCGTACTCGATGGCGCGGCGTCAGCCGACGCGGCCGGATTGGGAGAACCCGCCGCGCCTGGACAGTTTCCCGCGGCTCCGTCCCCGTGATGATCGCGGCAACAACCAGCCCCTCCTGCTCCTGGTTCTGGCGATAACCGCGCTGATGGTCGGACTCATCGTCGTGCCTCTCCTGACCGGCAACGGCGGCGGGACGGCCAACAACTCCTCGCCGAGCGTGCTGGCCAGCCTCTCGCCGACACCAGAAGAATCCGCAACTCCCACTCCAGGGCCGTCGCAAGGGTTCACTGTCTATTCGGTCAAGCCGGGCGACAACCTGACCAAGATCGCGAACGGCGCCAACATCACCACGGACATGATCATCGCGGCCAACAAGGGGACGCAGTACGAGATCAAGAATCCGAACGTGCTGCTGGTCGGCCAGAAGATGTTCATCCCGCCGCCCACATGGGTCATCCCGACGGACACTCCAGGTCTGGCCCCGAGCCCGACGGACACCCCGACTCCGGGCCCCAGCGCCACCTAGAAGGCGCGGCGCGAAGCCTCAGCGCGGGGTGAGGTTGATTGCGGTGATCTTGTTCGCCTCAACGCGGAAGCTGGCGTCGAGTTGCTGGGTGGGCGCCCCGGGCCTGACGACCAACAGGTTCGCCTGGTACGTGTTGCCCATATCGCGCACGTCGCCTGGGATCATCTTGAAGCCCGGCTCGGCGCGCAGGAACCAGCCGCCCACCTCGCGCAGGCCACGTAGGGTCCTGGCGTTGCCGGCGATGTGGACGCGCAGTTCAGCTTTCTCGTCCATCATCGAGACGGCTTCGTCGCGCTGGCCTGAGTTGAGGAGCTCGAAGAACAGCTCCATCGTGTCGACTGCACCCATGACGCGAGTTTAGCGGCGCCCGCGACCCGATGCCGGCCCCTCCCGCTAGAACCCGCCGCCCGCGCCTCCGCCGCCTCCGCCGCCTCCGCCGCCGAAGCTGCTGCCGCCGCTGAAGGAGCTGCCGCCGCTCGAGGAGCCGGACGAGACGGGCGAGGAAGGAGAGGCAATGGACCCGAGCGCAGCCACGATCGAACCCGGATCCGGGAAGGGCGTCGAGGAGTAGAGCCCCGACCGGATGCCCGACCCTGAGCCGACCGACGACCCGCTCGAGGCGGCGGTCGTCCACCACGACGGCGACCACGCGGGTCTCACCGCCGCGGCCTCGCCCGCAGGCCCGCCGCCGACCGTCCTCGACAGCACCAGGTCGAGTTCGTGGTTGAGGTCGAACGCGACAGCCCACACCATCGCCTCGTCCGGGGTGGTCACCCACGGCAAGACGTGGCGCACGACCACTTCGTTCATCGAACCGGACCTGGCCATCGACAGGCCGAAGGTCCGCCTGTAGGCGCGCAGCTGGGCGTCGAGCATTGCCCCTTCGCGCGTCCGGGCCGGCATGTAGCGCGCCAGCCAGACCGTGAAGATGCCGGCGATCAGCAAGCTGAGCGCCAGTGCTACCAGCATGCTCGCCTGGAAGAAGATCCACAGGAAGCCGGCCAGAATCGCCACGGTGATCTCTACGGCGCCCCTCAGCTCCCACGTGGTAACAACCTGGCTGGGCACGCTTCGCAGCCAGCCGCGGGCGACGGCGTCCTTCTCGAGGTGCGTGTTCAGCTCGCCGAAGTCGCTGAGGAGTCGATAGAGGCGTTTCGAGGAGACGTAGCCTTCGTGGCTGTGCCCCTGGCTTGCGATGGAATTGAGAAGCGTCCGTTCCGGCGTGCCGATGGCGCCGTCGCCCGGGCCCTTGTACTCGATCCCGGCGCTATCCGGTCCATGCCCCTTCTCCTGTCTGAAGGCGATGGCCCCGTGAGCCGCCAGATCGGTCAGCGCGGTCGAGGTCGTCCGTTTCGATGTCCTATCGTCGAGGATCAGCGTCGCCATGGCCGGCGTCAGGCCGGGCGGCGGGGCGGGCATCAGGATCGAGGCATCGTCGAGGTAGATCGGGTCGCGTCCGTAGCGCAGCCAGCTCGCGATCGCGGCCAGCGTCAGCAGCAGACCGGCCAGGAGCGCACCGACCACGATGAGCGCGTTGATCTGGCGGGCTCGCTGCAGGTCGGCCGCATGCTGATACGTGGCATTGGCGTCGACGGCGCGCAGCGCTGCCATCAGCCCGCCGTCCAGGTCGCCGTCCACCAGGAGCGGCTTCATCTGCTCGTCGAAGATCGTTTGCCTGTCCGAATCGCTCAGGAAGGCGGCGCGGTAGCCCGCCCCGGCGTACAGCGAAACCTGGCCGTGGCGCAGGTTGGCCTGCATGTCGAACATGATCACCAGGCCGTCGTCGAAGCCCTTCCGCCCGATGGCCCACTGGTCCATCAATTCCCTGGCGTCGGCGTTGGCCTTGTCCAGGTCGTCGCTCTCCGGCTTGACCTGGGTGTAGACGACCACGACGGCACCCGTGCGCGCGCGGATGGCGGAGATGATCTTCTCGGCCTCGGTGACGGTCGAGGGCTGGAAGATGCCGGCGTAGTCGTAGACGTACTGGCCGGCAATTCCGTCCGGATACGGTGGACCTGCGGCGGGCGCCGTCAACCCCTGCAGGTCGCTCAGGGCTCTGCCCAGGGCGTCGCCGAACTGGCCGCGGCCCAGGAGCGGTTCCATGTCCACGTACCGGATGCGCATCAGGTCGGAGTCGGTGATCCGGGACTTCAGTTCGTCTCCGGCGGCGAGCGACACCTCGCCGGTGGGCAGGTCGGCCCGCATATCGAACATGATCACCAGGCCGTTGCCCGCGGGGCCGCCCACGCTCCACTGCTCGAGCAGCGCCTGAGCGTCCTGGTCGGCCTCCCACGGCGTGTCGCTTTCGGGCTTGATCTGGGTGTAGACGACAACCTGAATGCCGGTCCTGGACTCGATCAATTCGGCGGTCTGTTGGAACGAGCCTTCCTCCTCGGTCGAGAAGATGCCGGCGTAGTCGTAGACGGAATATCTGGCAACGGGATCCGGGAAGGGCGGCCCGGCGGGCGGGGCTGCCAGGGCGGGCCCGGCAAGCACGAAGCAGGCCACGACCAACGCCGGAGCGGCGAGTGCCGATCGCTTGATTCGTCGCGCTCCCATCTAGAAGCCTCCCCCGGCGCCGCCACCGCCACCGCCACCGCCCCCGCCGAAGCTGCCGCCGGAGCTGCTGTGTGACGACGCCGATCCGACACTGCCGATTGCCGAGACCATCGAGCCTACGTCCGGGATCATGCTCGACGAATAGAGCCCGGCAGTGGAGCCACCGCCCCCGCCCCCGCCGCCGACCGCGAACTCATGCCCCGGCGTGGACCACCACGTCGGGTACCAGCCCGACACGGATCCGGTTTGCTTCGTCGTGTCCATGGTTCGCCGGAGCACCGCGTCTATCTCGTCGTTGAGGCCGAGCGCCACTCCCCAGGCCATGGCCGCGTCCGGCGTGTCCACCCACGGAAGCGGCTTGCGGCGGGCGACCTCGTCCATCGACGACGACAGCGCCATCGTCGCGGCCAGGGTGCGCTTGTAGGCCATGAGCATTGCCCGGAGCATGGAACCGTGCTGAGTCCGGGATGGCATCAGCTGGGCCATCGCCAGCGTGACCAAGCCGGCTCCACCCAGGCCGATGGCGCCGAGCAGTCCGCCGCTCGCTTCGAGCTGCAGCGTCCACCAGATCAGCCCACCGGCTGCCGCCAGTTCCGCGAGCCCCAGCAGGCTCCAGCGGAGCCTGACTCTCGATGGTTTGCCGGCCAGCCAGCCCCTCGAAACGGCCAGCGTCTCGAGGTCGCCCTTGAATTTCGAAACCGCCGGTTGCAGGTCGCTCATCTCCGACTGTTCGATGTAGCCGCCGGACCCGGAGTTCATCCGGATGGCCGTGTACAGGGGCCCCTCCGGCGTCTGCAGATGCCCGCTCTCGAGCGTCGCGCCAATCTCCGTCTTCTTGCTCAGGAGCCCCGATTCCCGGCGGAAGTGGACCAGCCCCTGGGCCGCCAGGTCCACCATTGCAGCCGCGACGGTCTGGTTCGAAGTCCTGTCGCTCATGAGCAGTGTGGCCATGGCCGGCGTCAAACCCGCGGGCGGCGCGGGCATCAGGACCGAGTTGTCGTCCGTGTAGGCCGGGTCGCGACCTACCTGGTACCAGCGGATCAGCACGAAGAAGGCGAGGCAGACGCCCAGGGCCAGACAGCCCAGGCCCACCAGGGCATTGATGAATCGGGCCCGGTCCAGTGCGGCCGCGTGCTCGGGTGTGGCGGCCTGATCCACGTCGCGGAGAGCGTTGGCCAGCGCGCCGTCGAAGTCACCGCTCTTGAGGAGCGGCAGCATGTCGTTGTCGAAGATCGCCTGGCGATCTGAATCTGTGAGGAAGGCAGCTCGGAAGCCGGCGCCCGCGTACAGCGAAACCTGGCCGTGGCGCAGGTTGGTCTGCATGTCGAACATGATCACCAGGCCGTCGTCGAAGTCCTTGCGGCCGACGCCCCACTGGTCCATGAGGGCTCGGGCATCCCCATTGGCCAGGTCGAGGGTGTCGCTCTCGGGCTTGACCTGGGTGTAGACGGCGACCTGGGCGCCGGTCCGCTCCTCGATGGCGCGGATGACCTTCTCGGCGGAATCGATCTCCTGAGGCGAGAAGATGCCGGCGTAGTCGTAGACGCGCTGACCGGTGACCGGTTCGGGGTAGGGCGGACCGACGGGTGGAGCGGCGGCCGCGGCCGTGGCGAGCATGAACATCGCCCCGCCGGCCAGGATGGCCGCGAAGCCTGCGAGCCGTTTCCTCGTCACGATCTCGACCTCCCCGCCTGCGAGTTCAGCGCCGCCGCGCCGCGCCCGGTCCGGCGGCGCTGGCGCGGTTGTGGGCCCCGGCCGTGCCTGTTGTACTCCCTCCGGCTATCCGGCCGACTTGCCGGCCCGCCTGGCGCGCAGCCGGCGCACCAGTTCGGCCGACAGCTCGTACCGCCCGAAGCTTGGCATGATGTAGGTCCCGCTGATCTGACTCTCGACCTGCTCGAGCAGGTTCATGGCCATCTCCAGGCCCACCTCGGCGCCACGATCGCCCGCTTCTCGCATGGCAGCGCGCTGCTCGTCGGGGATCGTGATCCCCGGCACCTCGTTGTGGAGGAACTCGGCGTGGCGACCGCTGTGCAACGGCAGTACGCCGAGCAGCACCGGGACCGGGAAGCCGTCCTGCCCGAAACGCGCCCGAGCCTCGTCCAGCATCGCTTCTACCTGGGCCACCGAGTAGAGGGGCTGGGTCATGATCAGGTTCGCTCCGGCGGCGAGCTTGCGCTCGAGACGGCTCCACTCCTTGGCTGGGTCCGGCGCGGTCGGATCGACGGCGCAGGCGATGGTGAAGCCGGCGCGCTGGCCGATCGGAGAGCCGGCCTGGTCCTCGCCCAGGTTGAGGCGGCGCAAGATGTCTATCAGCCCGATCGCGTCCACGTCCCAGACGGCCGTGCTGTTGAGCGTGTCGGCCGCGCGGGGCGGGTCGCCGGTCAGGGCCAGGATGTTGCGGACGCCCAGGGCATGGGCGCCGAGCAACTCCGCCTCCAGGGCCATCAGGTTGCGGTCGCGGGTCGTGAGGTGGACCAGGCATTCGAGGTCCAGGTCGTGCTGGATGCCGAACGCCACGGCCATGGCGCCCATGCGGACGCGGCCGGTGGCCGAGTCGCTGATGTTGACCAGGTCCACGCCGGCGTGCTGCAGGATCCTCGCCGCCTCTATGGTGCGGTCGATGCGGATGGAGCGGGGCGGATCGATCTCGACGGAGATGACGAACTCGCGCTCGGCCAGCTTCCGGGCCAGCGTCGTGGGCGCCAGCGTTCCGCCTTCCGTGCCGATCTCCCGGCGGGGCGTGCGGGGTGCGGCCGACGCGGCGTCATCGCGCTCGGTCCCATCGCGCTCGGCCTCGTCGTCCGGCCTGGGGGCCACGGCCGTCGGGTGCCTCTGCTCGGCCGTCATGGCGTCGATCGCGGCCCGCATGGCGGCGGTGTGGGCGGGGCCGGTCCCGCAGCAGCCACCGACGATCGTCGCCCCCGCGGCCAGCATCCGCGGCACCATCTCGCCGAAGTACTCCGGCTCCGCGGAATAGACGAGGCGTCCGTCGACGCGCTGCGGCAGGCCGGCGTTCGGCAGAATGGAGCGGGCGATCGTGGCCGTAGGCGGCCCGGTTCGGACCAGCGCTTCGAGACAGGCCAGCGGTCCGGCTCCGCAGTTCACGCCGATCGCATCGACGCCGGCCTCGGCCAGGGTGGCCGCGGCGGATTTGGGCGTGGTTCCGTCGGCCAGCAGCAGGTCCTCGCCGAACGTGAGCTGGGCGATGACCGGCAGGTCGCAGGCGCGCTGGATCTCCTCGACGGCAGCAAGCAGCGATGCCAGGTCGCCGAAGGTCTCGCACATGAACAGGTCCACGCCGCCTTCGAGCAGCCCCTCCACCTGTTCGCGATACGCCGCCCGGGCGAGCCCGGGGTGAGGCCGATCGGCGATCCTCAGCGCCGGTCCGAGCGGACCGATCGAGCCCGTGACCAGGGCCTCGCGCCCGGCGACGTCACGGGCTTCGCGGGCCAGCTGGGCGCCGCGCCGGTTCATCATGCCGGCCTGCTTCTCCAGGCCGAACTCGGCAAGGCGGAAGCGATTGGCACCGAACGTATTCGTCTCGAAGGCATCCGCGCCGGCCTCGAGGTATTCGCGATGGATCTGCGACACGACCTCCGGGTGGGTCAGGACGACCTCATCCAGGCAGGCCCGCTGGGGAATTCCGCGGCTGTAGAGGAGCGTGCCCATGGCCCCGTCGAACAGGATGGGCCGGCGGCGCAGCCAGATCCGGAAGCGTTCGCGCTCGGTCAGCGCGCCCGGGGTACGGGCGGAGGCTCGGGCGGCAGCGTCAGACGCCGCCGCCAGGACGTCGATGCTCTTGGCAGGTTCACGTACGGGCATGCCTGAAAGCGTAACGGGTCCGTTGCGCTTCTGACAGCGGCCGCCCGCACGGGCTGTTTCGAGGGGCGGTCGGGTCCGGCGGCCCCTCGGCGAGTTACAGGCCGATGACCTTGCGCGGCAGCAGGACGAGCTCCAGGAGCGTGGCCACGATGCTGATCACGATAGCTCCCACCACGGCCACGCCGATTGCCTCGTAGCTCCAGGTCGGCGGGAAGGTCCCGAGCTGGAAGCCGATGTGCAGTCCCACCTTTAGCGTTGTCTCGGCCTGCCAGACGATCCAGGCCGTGCCCAGGAGCATGGCCGCGTTGATCGCGAAGGCGATGAGGCCCATCGTCAGGAAACCGACGGGCATGGCCAGCAGCTTGAGAATCGGCTTGAGGTAGCTGTTGACGAGCGCGAACACGAGCGCGATGACCGCGATCTTGATCCAGTCCTCGGGCTTGTTGGTCGAGAAGACCAGCCGGAACTCCGGGACAACGTTCGCCGCGACCAGCAGTGCGGCCCCGTTGACGATCACTTTGATGAACAGCTCGGTCATGACGGTTCCTCCGAGGCTGGGCGCGCCGCTCGGCGAGCGTCGTATGGCGGGATGCTAGCGCGCCGGCAGGCGGGCTGTCTCGCCATGAGCGTCGACGTCCGAGGCCCGGGTCGAGAATCCGACCCGTATCGGTTGGGCTTTGTACGTCACGAGGCCACCGGCCGGGGGCTACACTCCGGGCAACAACCGGAGGCATGAATGGCACCGTTCGCCGAACGTGTTGATGCTTTTCTGGGCGAATTCTTCGGTTTCTACCCTGTGGCCGCAACGGCGTCGGGCAACCACGACCACGACGCCGAGTGGCCCGACCTGACGTCCGTCGGCCAGGCGGAGCGCCTGGCCTTCATCGACGACTGGCAGGCCGAATTTGCGGCCATGCCGGACGGCTCGCTGTCGCCTGAGGAGCGAATCGACCGCGACCTGCTGCTCTCGGAGCTGGCCGCTCTCCGCTTCGGCGAGGTCGAACTGCGGGAGCCCTACTGGGATCCGCTCGGCTACGTCTACCTGCTCGGCGGGGGCCTCTTCCCGCTCATCGCCCGCGAGTTCGCCCCGCTCGATGTGCGGCTTGCCTCGGCGGCGGGACGCATGGAAGGCTTCCCCGATGTGCTCGAGGCGGCTCGCGACCTCCTTGGCCGGATCAACGGCCAGCCCGTCTCGACGCTCCACCTGGAGATGGCTCAGAAGCAGCTGCCCGGCATCGTGGCTCTGGTGGACGACGTCGTCGCCCTGGCCACCACGTCGGACGATCCCAGGGTCGCCGCGCTGCGCCCCCGCCTGGACCGGGCCGCCACGACCGCCCGGATGGCCGTCGAACGGTTCGAGAAGTACCTGACCCGCGACCTGGCGTCGCAGGCCCACGGCGAGGGCCGGCTGGGTCGAGATCTGTTCGCTCGCAAGCTCCGGCACACGTTCCGGAGCGGCATCACCGACGAGGAGATCCTTACCCACGCCCGCGTCGAGTTCGACTCGGTCCGGGCCGAGATGATCCGGCTCGCTCGCGAACTGTGGCCGGTCTGGGTTCCGGGAGCGCCGCTGCCAACCGCGGAGAGCGAAGGCGGCCAGGACGCCGCGGACCAGAAGTTGGTGGGCGGCGTGGTTTCGGCTATCGGCCGGGCTCACCCGCCGGCCTCAGGCCTCGTGGAGGCGTGCCGCGACGTCTACGAGAACATCATCGACTTCTGCCGGCGCAAGAGGGTGATCGGACTTCCGCGAGAACCGCTCGAGATCGAGTGGACGCCGCCGTTCCTGCGCGAGTTCGCGGGGGCGATGCTCGACGCGCCGGGGCCCCTGGACAAGGGTCAGAAGACGTTCTACTTCGTCACGCCACCGCCCGACGACTGGAACCCCGAGCAGATCGAATCGTTCCTGGCCGAGGAGAACGACCGGCAGCTGGCCCTGACCACGATCCACGAAGGCACGCCCGGCCACTACTTGCAGCTCGTCTACTCCAACCGCTGCCCGTCGGTCGTGCGGGCCGTGTTCGCCAGCGGCGTGTTCATCGAAGGCTGGGCGGTCTACGTCACCCAGGTGATGATGGACCTGGGCTTCCGGGCGGACGATCCGGCGTTGAAGCTCATCCACTGGAAGTTCTACCTGCGGGCCATCACCAACGCCCTGCTCGATGTCGGCATCCACGCCGGGTCGATGACCGAGATCGAGGCGATGGAGTTGATGGTCCAGGGCGGATTCCAGGAGGAATCGGAAGCCCGCAAGAAGTGGGACCGGGCCCGGCTCACCTCCACCCAGCTGTCCACGTACTTCGTCGGCTCGATGGAGATGTGGCGCCTCGAGAAAGAGATGCGCCGCCGTGCGGCGACCGCCTCGGACGATCCGCGGGGCGCCTCAGCCGTGCCGGAGCCGCGGATCGTCGGCGGGTTCGGCAAGACTCCCGGCTTCGCCTACCGGGCCCACCTCGAAGCGGTCATCGCCCACGGATCGCCCCCAATTCCGATCCTGCGGGACATCCTGCTCGGCGAGTAGCGACATCGCCGCTCCACGGGCGGCTGCCGCAAAGAGGTGACGCGGACCGGCCTTTCTCAGCCGCCGGCCGCCGCTTCGAGCTTGCCGAGCTGGTAGCCGCAAGCTTCTCCCGCCTTCTCGAGGGCGGCGATCAGAGTATCGGTGGCCCGCAAGCGCGAGGTCAGCCCGGCGGCGGTGGTGGAGTCGTCGCGCGCGGCCGCGAAGGCGTCGAGGATCTGGATCCAGGCCAGCACCCGCCGGTAGGCCTCGCGGTTGAACCAGGCCACGTCCTGCCACACGTTCACGCCCATGAAGGCCCCTATCGACTCGTCGGCAATCAGGGCTCGGACGATCGCCGCGGGCTTCCGGGCGGCCGGCAGCCCGGCCACGGACGAGACAGCCGGCAGACGGTGAAGCAATCGGGCCAGAGAGACGAGCTGCCACGGATCGTCCGGAAGGCCAATGTGGCCGAAGAGGCGAGCGCCAACCGGCCCCAGGCCTAGTTCGTCGAAGCGCGAGCCGCCGGTCATCGGGTCCGGCCCCATGACGCCCTCCACGGCCTCGCGAAGCAAGCTGGTCATCAGCACCGCCCACGTCGAGCCGGGCTCCAGGTTGTGGTGCAGTCGAGCCGGGGACGACAGGCCTCGCAGCTTCATCGCCGCCGCCGCTCCGTCGCGGAAGCGCGCCGCCGCGGCCACCGGATCGCCCGGTGCGCTCACGACCTCAGCCACGGCCGCCAGCACCGGCCCGATGTCGATGCCGGTCGGGTCGCCGCCGCCCACGACCAGCTTCAGGGCGGGCTCCATGGCCCGCACAGCGGCATGGACCGGCTCCAGCTCCAGGTCGCGCAGCGCCGCGGCTACGGAAGAGACCCCGCCGCCGCCGAGATGTTCGGCCAGCCGGCTCAGCAGGCCGTCCGGCCGCTCGGGCATTTCGTGGATGTCCAGGAAGACCTGGCAGCCGTACGCGTGCAGGTCGACGAACATGCCGTCGCGGCACAGGTCGGCCGAACGGCGGATGAATTCCAGCCCGGTTCGCTGCTCGCGAAGAACCGTGAACCAATCGCCGTCCGGGTGCAGGCCAAGGCCCTCGCCCAACGTTCGCTGGATCAGCCGCCGGCCGCCCGAACCGTCGGCCACCGAATAGGCAGTCGAAGACCTGATCCAGCCCTTCGCCTCGGCGTAGCGGTTGTGGTAGACGATTAGCGAGCGCTCGTCGCCGTGCCGGTTCGAGTAGGCGAAGACGTCCTCGTTTACCCAGCCGCCCGGATCGTAGACGTCGTACATCAGGAAATCCGTTACCCCGGCGAACAGGTAGCGGCGGTGGAACAGCGGGAAGATCTCGCGCTCGTGGCGGTCCACCAGGCCGTGGTCTGATCGTTCGTCGTGATAGGCCTTGCGGTACTCCATGCCGTACTTTTCGGCGAAGCCTTCCACCTGGCCGTGCCCGATCATCGGCAGGCCGGGCATGGTGGCCAGCAGTGTCGCGACGCCGAAGTACTTGTCGCCCTTGCCGAACTGGTCGACGGCGGTCCGCTCGTCCGGGTTGCTCATGAAATTCACGTAGCGCTTGAGCACTTCCGGGTCGAATTCGAGCGTGTCCTTCATGACGCGCCGGTAGCCGCCGTTGTCCTCGTCGCGGAGCATGTTCATGAAGGCGCTGTTGTAGACGCGGTGCATGCCGAGCGTCCGGACGAAGTAGCCCTCGAGCAGCCAGAACGCTTCGGCGAGGAGCAGGGTGTCCGGTACTTCGGCCGCGACCCGATCCACCACTTCCCGCCAGAACTCGGCCGGCATGCGCGCCTCGAACTCGGCGTGCGGGACGGCGTGCTCGGCCCGGGACGGAATGGCGCCGCCCTGGCCGGGTTCCGGGAACCAGAGACGCTGGATGTGGCGGCGGGCCAGGGTCATGGCCGCGTCGAAGCGGATGATCGGGAACTGGCGGGCGACGTGGAGGATGGTCTGGATGACCGCCTCGCGTACCTCCGGGTTGAGGTAGTCCAGCTGGGCCGTGTCGTTCCAGGGCATGCTGGTGCCGTCGTTGCCGTGGTAGATGTAGCGCGCGTCGCCGGTCCACATGTCCGTGCGCTTGAACACGACGGCGGCGTCGGTCCCGTTCCAGTAGTGGTCTTCGATCTGGATCATGACCCGCTCGTCGTCGGCCAGGTTGCCGCCGCTGAACGAGTAGGCCGGGTAGGGCGGCTCGGGCAGACCGAGGAACCAGTCCGGGTGGTCGATGACCCAGCGCGAGTCGATGCCCATGTGGTTGGGGACCATGTCGCTCGAGAGACGGATGCCGCGAGCCCAACAGCGGTCGCGGAGGTTCCGGAAGGCGTCCTCGCCGCCCAGCTCTTCGGCGATGTCGTAGGCCATCAACGAGTACGCCGAGGCGGCCGCCTCGGGGTTGCCGCGCCACTGCTTGATGCGCTGGCTGGCCCGGCTCCGCTCCCAAAGGCCGATCAGCCACAGTCCGGTGAAGCCGCGGCCGGCCAGCGTGTCCAGCTCTTCGTCCGGGATTTCGTCCAGGCGGTGGATCCAGCGGCCATATCGTCTGGACAGCTGATCCAGCCAGACGTAGGTCGTCTTGGCCATCAGCACGACCTGGGGCATCCACTCGCGGTCGGCGCTGAAGCGCTCGTACTCGTTCTCGAGGCCGCCGAGGCCGGGGCCGTGAGTCGGAGCGACGGGGCCGGGCGTCGGATGCATCCGCATCCACAGAGCGACGTCTTCTTCGTGGAGCACGTCGAGGGTCAGAACCAGCCGGTCCAGGAACGGCGTCAGGACGAGCCCCCAGCGCGTCCGGATGTAGCGCAGCTGGCCGGCGAGCGAGTTGGGCTCGGCCAGCGCGGGCGACCGAAGGAAGGCGATCAGGGACTGGCCGTCCGGACCGAACTGGGGCTGGCTCTCGAAGTGGGTCGCCAGGCCGAACATCAAGCGCTCGTAGTCGGTTCGCTCGGCCAGGTTGGTGTCGTCGAAGAGTTCGTCGAAAGTCGCGAAAGCCGGGTTGGTGTTGGCCAGCCACAGCATCAGCATCTCTTCGAGGGCGACCTCGCCGTTGGGGTGGCCTTCCGTCGTTCCGCTCAGATACCCGGCCGGATCCACGAGACTGCGGTAGACGGCGAGCGGCGGGAACTCCTCGACGAACTGGAGCAGCGCCGCGTCCACCTGGTCCCGGCCGACGCTCTCGATCAGCGCAGCCAGCGCGTCGGCCATGACCGTCGGGTTGACGGTTCGCCGGTAGATCTCGACGGCGTGGTGGAGGATCTCGTCGATCAGCCCCATCGCGTTCAGCTCGGCGGCGTGGATGGTGCGGTCCGGGTAGCGCGCCGTATCGGCTCGCTCGTTCATGCGCCTGGCGAAAGCCCGCGCGGCCGGGAAGTCCGGAATGATGACGTTGCCACTCATCCGGAAGAGGGCGCGGTCGAATTCGTAGCGATCCCGGGACGCCTTCGAAACATGGAATTCGAACGCCACGCGTTTGCGCTCCCGAACTCTCGGACGATGGGGCCCGGCCGCTTGCCGGCTTCCCGGCGAGTCTAGCAGGCGGCCGCCACCGCCTCGGACCCATGCCGGCCCGCGGGGCGGTGGCGGGCGGCGGCCGTGGGTGGCGGCGGTGGCGGTGGTGGCGGCGGCCGGCCGTGGCGGTGGCGGCGGCGGTGGCGGCGGGCCGTGGCGGCGGGTGGTGGCGGCGGGTGGTGGCGGGCGGCCGGCCGTGGTGGTGGCGGCGGCGAGCGGTGGCGCGGTGGCGGCGGCTCGCGCGCCACGATGGCGGCCCGGTGAGGTTCGATAGTTGGGCTGCTCCATCGCTCGCGCGACATGGTGGGTTCGGTCAGATACGCGCCCTGGTGGTGGTAAGTCGAGGGTTCTTGTGTCTGGGTGCGTCGTCGGGTCGCGAATTCGAGCAGAAGTAGCCGCCAGCGGCTACTTCTGGTCTTTCCGGCGCCCGACGGGACCGTCGGGCGGCGGCAGAATCGGGATGCCACCATCACCAGACGTATCTGGCCGGAAGGCCGGGCCCGATGCCACGGGGATGGGTCGCCCGGTGGCTAGAATCCCGGCATGGGAACCCTGTCGGCAACCTTCCGGGCCATCGCCGCGCCGAACGCCGGGAACAGGCGCCGGTACGCGGTGGCGGTCGTGGCCGTCGGCGTGGCCTGGTTGCTGCGGGCGACGGTTCTGACTCAGGCCGAGGATCGGAGCCCCTTCATGGCCTTCGGGTTGGCCGTCCTCGTCTCAGGGTTGCTGGCGGGCGCCGGCCCTGGGCTGCTGGCTACCGGCCTGAGTTCGGTCGTGGCCGTCTTCTACTACCTGCCGCCGGAGCTGGCGCTGGCCGTGCACGATCCGTTCGACGGCGTCCAGCTCGCGTTCTTCGTGCTTGAGGGGTTCGTTGCCGCGGCGATCGGCGGGTTGGCCAGGCAGGCTCTCATCGGCGCTCGCGACGACCGCACCGAGCGACGGGGCCGCTTCCTCGGGCGGGCGGCAATCGATGGACGATCGGCGCCGTGGAGCGGCAGACGCGGCCAAGCCTCCCGCAGGCTGGTGGAGCCGCTGACGGAGCGGGAGCTGGAGATCGCGAGGCTGCTCGTCTCGGGCGACTCCAACGAGGAGATCGCCAGCGCGCTCTTCCTATCGACCAACACGGTCAAGACCCACCTCAAGCACATATACGGCAAGCTCGGGGTCGGGACGAGAACGCAGGCCGTCATGCGTTGCGTCGAGTTCGGGCTGCTCGCCGACAAGGCCCGGGGGCCGGGGCGGCCGCGGGGGCGGTTGCGGCAAAGGGGGCTGGGGAGGCCAAGGGGGACGGCGGCCAAGGGGGCGGTGGAGACTGAGGGAGCCGTGGAGACCGAGAAGAGCGCGACGGCCGGAGGGCTGAGGCGGCCGGCCCGGCGGGAGCCGCGCGCCTGGGCCCGGTTCCGCACCGGCCGGAGCCGCCCGAGCCGCGCCGCCGCGCCCGCACCGGCGCCGGCCGGGGGCCGGTCAGACGGAGCGCCAGAATTCGATGCGGGAATGGTCGAGGCTGTGCCGCAAAGACGAAGCTGCCTCCTCGATCCCTTCTGGACCGCCGGCCTCCATCTCGAGCCAGCCAGCCAACTGGAGCAACGCCATGATCGAGATCGTGATCAGGCCGCCCACCAGAACCACAGCCATGAAAGCCGCGATCAGCATGGCCGTTTCGAACCCCGCGCCGGGGCCGGGTCGAGCGTCGCGACCGCCGTGGGGCCGACCCTTCCGAATTGTGGTCATAGCAGGTACCTCAGCCACAGATACAAGGTGGAGATCGCCAGCGACTCGACGACAACTACGGAGCCGTACTTGAAGAACTCGAAGAACCGGATCGAGTGGCCCGATCGCTTGGCCATGTTCGCGACGACGACATTGGCCGAGGCGCCGACGATGGTCAGGTTGCCGCCCAGGCAGGCGCCGAGGGCCAGCGACCACCAGAGCGGCTCCGCGGGCAGGCCCGCGGCCACCAGGTCGTCGACGACGGGAACGGCCGAGGCCGCGTAGGGGATGTTGTCCACGACGGCCGACGCCCCGGCCGAGAACCACAGCACCGCCACCACGGCCGCGCCGGCGTGGCCCCCGACGGCGTCGGCGATGAAGTTGGCGACGCTGCCGACGATGCCGGTGTGGACCACCGATTCCACGAGCACGAACAGGCCGACGAAGAAGAAGAGCGTCGACCACTCGACCTCGCGGAGCGCCTCATGCGGGTCGACGCGCGCGGCCAGCATCAGCGCGGCCGCGCCGAGAAGGGCGATCGTCGCCACCTCGAGACCGAGCGGCTTGTGCAGCAGGAAGCCCAGCATCGTGGCCCCGAGCACGACCAGGCTGACAGTCAGGAGCCGCCAGTCGCGGATTGCGTTGCGGTCGTTGAGGGCCATCACCGCCTGGCGCCGGTCGCTATCGACGTGCAGGTCGGCGGCGAAGAACAGACGCAGCGTCAGAAGATAGACCGCCATGATGATCAGCACCACCGGGCCCAGGTTGACCAGGAACGCCCCGAAATCCAGGCCGGCGTGCGACCCGATCAGGATGTTGGGCGGGTCGCCGATGAGCGTGGCCGTGCCGCCGATGTTGCTGGCCAGAATCTGGCTGACGAGGAACGGATAGGGGCTGACACCGAGGGCGCCGGCGATGGACAGCGTGATCGGGACCAGCAAAACGACCGTCGTGACGTTGTCCAGGAACGCCGACAAGAGCGCGGTCACCAGGCTCAGCGTCACGAGCAAGCGGAAGGGGCGGCCGTCCGAGACCTTCACGGCCCGAATCGCGACCATTTCGAAGAATCCGGTCTTCGCCAGCACTCCGGCCATGACCATCATGCCCGCGAGCAGGAAGATGACGTTGAGGTCGATCGCCGCGAAGGCTTCCTTCTGATCGATCACACCCAGGGCGACCACGCCGAATCCGCCCAGCAACGCCACAACGGTTCGATCGAACCGTTCCGACGCGATCAGGGCGTAGGCGACGAGGAACACGCCGCCGGCGATCCAGGCGTTCATGGACAGGTCTTGCCTCGAGGGCTAATGGGACTGGGGTTGAAGCGGGCATAGGCAACCAGGCGGATGCAGATCCAAGCCTATCTTGAGCCCGAGGTCTCAGTCGAACGTCACCCGGTCGGGTGATTCGGCCGGGAATCGAAGGCAGACGAGGCATCTCGCCTTCCCCGGCGTACCGGCCGCCGCGCTACCGCGAGCCCAGCTCCACCAGACCGGATTCATACGCGACGATGGCGGCCTGGACGCGGTTCGAAAGGTCGAGCTTGTCCAGTACGCGGGCGACGTGCGTCTTGACGGTGCTTTCGCCCAGGACGAGCGTCTCGGCGATCTGGGCGTTCGAAAGGCCGTGGGCGACCAGCTTGAGCACCTCCACCTCGCGATCGGTCAGCTGATCGAGCGAGGGGTGGGCCCGAACCTCCGGCGGCGCCTTGGCCACGAACGAGCCGATCAGGCGACGGGTGATGCTCGGCGCCAGCATCGCTTCTCCCGCCGCCACGATCCGGATGGCCGCGACCAGGTCTGCCGGCGGAGCGTCCTTGAGCATGAAGCCGCTCGCCCCGGCGCGAAGCGCATCGTAGACGTACTGGTCGAGGTCGAACGTCGTGAGCACCAGGACTCGGGCGTGATAGGGCGAGGTCGGGCCGGCGATGCGGCGTGTGGCTTCGACGCCGTCCAGGTTTGGCATTCGGATATCCATCACGACGACGTCCGGCTTGGCCTGGTGAAACACTTCGACCGCCAGCCGTCCATCAGCGGCCTCGCCGACCACGTCCATGTCGGGTTGCGCGTCGACGATCATGCGCAGGCCGCCCCGAACCAGAGCCTGGTCGTCGGCAAGCAGGACTCGGATCGTCATCTCGCCACTCCGTCAGGTGCGAGGTCCAGGTCGGTGCCGGCGTCGAGCGGAAAGAAGGCTCGCACGCGGAAGCCGCCTTCTGGGCGCGGGCCGGCCTCGAGTGTCCCGCCGAACAATGCCACGCGCTCGCGCATGCCCACCAGCCCATGCCCGACCCCGCCATGCTCGGCCGTGGCCGTGCGCCGGCCGTGGCCGTCGTCGACGACTTCGAGAGTCAGCGCCTGCGGCTCGTACGCCAGGCCCACTTTCGCGTGCGTGCCCGCCCCGGCATGGCGCAGGACGTTCGTGAGTGCTTCCTGAACCACCCGATACGCCGAGAGGTCGATGCCGGCCGGGATCCGGCGCGGATTGCCGCTTTCGAGGTCCACGATCAGACCGGCCTCGGTCATCCGTTCCACGAGCGCGCCCAGGTCCGAGAGGCCGGGCTGCGGCGCGAGCTCGGCGTCGGCCGGCGCCTCGCCGGTCGAGCCCGCGGCCGTATCCACGGCCGAGTCCGCGCGCAGCAGGCCGAGCATGCGGCGCAACTCCGCCAGCGCTTCGCGGCCGGTCTGCCGGATGGCCTCGAGCGACTGCCCCGCCGCCTCCGCACCGGGGTCGCCGGGCCTCAACGTAGCCTGCGCCGCGCCGGCCTGGATGACCATCACGCTGACGTGGTGAGCGACTACGTCGTGCAGCTCGCGGGCTATGCGGGCACGTTCGTCCGCCACGGCCCGGCGGGCCAGCTCGCCGCGCTCGCCCTCCAGGCGCAGCCGCTCGCGCTCAAGATCCTCGGTGCGATCGACGAGGTCGCGAAGGTAGGTGCGGCGTTTGTTGATCCAGCGCCCCAGCCAGCCCAGCGCGGCGTACATGGCGAGCAACGCCACGTGGCTGGCCACGCGCTCCACGGCGCCGGCGTCCGGCGGGTGGATGAGCCCCGCGGCCAGCGAGCCGAGCCAGGCCACGGCGATGGCGGCGATCGTCTCGCGTTCGGTCCGCTTGGACCCGACGGTGTAGACGGCAACCATGGCGACGATGTCGGAGCCAGCGGTTACGCCCAGGACGGCGGCCACGAGCCCGCAGCCGACGGCGGCGGCGAGCAGGCCCTCGGGGATCCTTGGCCGCCACGGGAGTAGCAGGAACGGCACCAGGGCGAAGAGCCCGCCAGCGACCAGGGGAGCGTCCACATGGGTGGGCGGCTCGGCGATCACTCCCCCGACGACCGCGGCCAGCAACACGGCCGCCAGGACCGAGTTGGGCCAGCTGGCCGGCCGCGGCGAAATCGAGCGCAGATCGCGTCGACCCGCCCAGCCCGAGCGGGCCGAGCCCGCGGCCCCAGGGTGGCTCGATGGCAGAGCCGGCATTTCGACCTCCGACTTGAACGCCCGAAGGGACCGGTCGGCAGACCCCGACGCCGAGATTAGCGCCGCCGGGATCGCTTCGCAGGCCGGCCCTGCCGGGCTGGGGGGTAGGGACCCTAGAGTTCTTCGCGTGCGAACTTGAACTGGGCGGCGACCAGCAGAGCCACGGTCGAGGCCGCGTACACCACGGGTGTGATCCAGTTCACGGCCTCTCTGTTCGCGAGGCCCTTGATCCAGGCCTCGATGGAGATCGGCCACCAGGGTCCGGCCGCCTTCCAGAGGCTTTCGACCAGGCCGGGAACTACCAGGGCGACGAACACGGCGATGGCGATGACGGTCCGCTGGCTGCGGAAGAACGCGTTCGAAGCGAGGTTCAGGACCAGGAGGAACAGCGCGATCGCCACCCCTGTCAGGGCCGGCGCCCAGACCGAGTAGTCGTTCGGCAGCTCGCCGTAGGCCAGGCGCACGGCCACCAGCGTCGTCACCAGTGGCAGGACGAAAGCCACGATGGACAGGACGGCGATCGCCGTGACCAGCTTGGAGACGAGCACGGCGCCACGGCTCAGCGGCATGGACAACGACCAGGCCAGGGTGCGGTTGTCGCGCTCGCTCGCCAGGAAGCCCATCGTCGAGAAGGCGGCGCAAAGCGGCAAGACCGTCTCCCAGCCGGCGTTGGACATGCTGAAGTTGGCGGTCAGGTCGATGCCCGGCTCGTTCGGGGCGACGGTCTGCGCGATGCGCATGGCCAGCACGCCGAGCAGCAGCAGGATCTGCGCCGCGACCGCGGTCCAGAGAGCTCGCCGGGTCTTGACCCACTCCATGAGGTCCTTGCGCAGGTAGTTGCGCAGACCCGTGAACGGCTGTCCTGAAAGGCCAAACCCGGCGGCGGCGATCAGCCTGCCCGCGCTCGGGAAAGAGGATGCGTTGTCCAGGGAGCTCATGCTGCGTTCTCCTTGTTGTCGATCAGGCCGAGGAACACGTCCTCGAGGTCGAGAGAGACGGATCTGGCCGACACGACGGTGAGGCCGGTGTCGGCGGCGAGCCGCGTAACCGCGGCCTGGACTTGCGGGCCCATGGAGGCTCCGAACTCGACCGCGAAGGAGCGTCCGTCCGAAGTCAGCTCCGCATGCGAGACCGAAACGACGCCGGGGATAGCGGCCAGCAACTCGGCGGTGGCGGTGGTGGCGCCGGCCAGCTCCACGTGCAGCCGGTTACGGCCACCGCCGGCCAGTAGCTCGCCTGTCTCAGAGCTGACGACGAGCTTGCCGTGGTCGATCACCGCCACGCGGTCGCTGACGCGCTGGACGTCGTCGAGAATGTGGGTCGAGTAGAAGATCGTGGTGTCCTTGCGCAGCGACTCCATAAGGCCCAGGACGTCGCGGCGGCCGATCGGATCGAGACCCGTGGCCGGCTCGTCGAGGAGAAGCACCCTGGGCCGGCCGATCAGCGCCGCCGCGATGCCGAGGCGCTGCTTCATTCCGCCGGAGTACTGGCCGCAGCGTCGATCGGCCGCGTCGGTGAGGCCGACCAGCAGCAGCAGGCGCTCGACCTCGGCCCGGGCCGGACTCTTCGCCCCGACGAGATCCGGGTAGAAGCCGGCTGCGTAGCGGAGGACTTCGCGGCCGGTCATCCAGTTGTAGAAAGCCGGTTCCTGGCAGAGATAGCCGATCCGGCGGCGGTATGCGGTTCCCGCTGTGCTGGGCACACCCGCGACTTCGATCCGGCCCGACGTCGGGTGCGCCAGGCCGGCGATCATGCGAAGCGTGGTCGTCTTGCCGGCGCCGTTCGCGCCCAGGAAACCGAAGATCGAACCCTCGGGGACTTCGAGGTTCAGATTGTCGACGGCTGTAAGGCTGCCGAAACTCCTGGTCAGGCCCGTGATCTTGATGGCTGGTTGCACGACCGTTCCCCTGTGGCTGATTGAACGTTCATCAGCCTGGGCTCGGCCGCGCGTCGGCTCGACCTCAGAAACGGCGAAACGGGATCGCCCGAAATGATGAGAAGGCGCGGGCGTGCGTCGTTCTCAAGGTTCAGCCAGATACGCGCCATGGTGGTGATAGATCGAATGTCCTCGCTTGTGCGCCCGCTCTCGGGTCGCAAATCGCGCGGAAGTAGCCGTCAGCGGCTACTTCTGGGCTCTCGAGTGCCCGGGGAGATGGCCTGGCCGCCCCAGGATGGGGATAGCACCATCACCAGGCGTATCTGACGAAAACCGCCGGGCGAAAGGCGAAAGGCGAAAGGCGAAAGGCGAAAGGGCCCCGCCTCAGGCGGGCTTCTGGCCGGCTTCGGTTAGAGCCTCGTTGTAGATCGCGGCGCCGTCGATTCGACGAGAGGGCGAGACCAGGATCGAGAGGTCCGCCACGAGCCGGCGCTCCAGGGCCATGCCCGCTACCGCGTCGATGATCCGTGACGCCCTGGCCGCGCACAGCAGCACGTGCTTCGTCTCCGGCCGGACCGGGTCGTCCCAGAACCAGCCGTCGCTCGCGAACATGGCCAGTCGCCACCGCTCCGCTTCGAGCAGGGTCAGGAAATCGGCGCGCTGGCGGTCGTCGGCGAGGGGCAGCCAGCGGCGCGCGAAGCCCTCGGGCGTGTCCGCGCCGAAGATCACGTCCACGTACTCGTTGCGAGCCTGCCACAACGCCGTGGGCTCCATGAAGTCCGCGGCCAGCCCCTCGGCCACGGCGTCCAGCCCGGCGGCCAGGCGTTCGAAGGCCATCCGCAGCGGGGCCTTCCAGCGGCCGTCGCTCGCGTCGGGGCACTCGGCCATCCACCGCAGGACCCCGTGGTGGCAGCTCCAGGACGTGCGTTCCGCGACGTGGGCGACGGGCAGCAAGGGCAGGGGAGTGGCACAGACGGCGGCGCCGACGGTGGTTACGTCGAAGCCCCGATCCGGCAGTTTCGGGTCGCCGGACACGAGCCGCGCCAGGAACAGGTCCCGGAACTTCTGGTGGTGACCGTAGAGCTCGCCGTCCGTCGCGATCACCGCCAGCGGCGCCGTCCCGTCCGGGAAGGCCGCCCCGGCAAGGCGGGGACGGACGTAGTCGCGGGCGAACCCGTCGGCGTCGACCGTCGCTCCGGCATTGAACGAGACCGCCGACGAAAGGGCCGCGTCGTAGAAGATCACCGCCAGTTCGCGACGGCCGCCGGGGTTCACGCGGTAGATGCGGCGCGTATCGAGGCGGGCGTCGGCGGACTGCCACGGGGCCAGGATCGTGTACCGGATGCCCTCTTCGACCAGAATCCGAAGGGTCGAGTTGTCGACGGCCGTCTCGGGCAGCCAGATGCCGGTCGGTTTCCGGCCGAACCTCAGTTCGAAGTCGCGCACGCCCCAGCGGATCTCGGTCCGGCGGTCGGCCATGGAGGCCAGGGGCAGGATGGAGTGGTGATAGCCCTGGGCCATGGCGTTGCCGGCGTCGGGGTCGTGCGGCCCGGGCGCGACCGTCAGCGGCACGGCCCCCGCCGCCCGAGCGCGCGAACCGTCGCCCGGAACGGCGCCGTCGTCCGAGGCCACGAAACCCCGGAGGGTTGCGGGGTCGTGGTCGGCCAGCCACGTTGCCAGGGTGGGACCCAGGTCGTAGGAGATACGCCGCAGATTGCCCCGCTCGGCGTTCGGCTTGTAGCACTCGGCGTCGATGCGCGCGTTCCAATCCGGATACGGCGCGGCCGCGGGCTGCGGGGCGACGACGCCGGTCCACGGGTCGCGGCGCTCCGGCTGGTAGAAGTGGCCGTGGACGGCCAGCCTGGGTCGTATCACGGAGCCGATGGTACCGGACGGGTCGGCATCGGGAAGCCCCCGCCCGGGGTCATGCCGACGGCCCATGACCGGCGCCCTGCGGGCGCGGCCGAAATGCCCGGACCGAAGGCTCTCAGCCTTCCTCGACGGCGTGGTCGATCGACTGGCCGACCTCGAAGCGGACCGAGCGAACCGCTCGTTCCCCCGGCGCGAGCGAAATCGGCCAGCGGAAGAGGAGTGAGCTGCCCTGGTAGACGCGCTCGAAGCCACCTTCCGAATTCGAGACAGTCTCGACCGGATACCACGTGAGGCGGGCCGCGGGTTCGGGGCGGGCATCCACCCGGACGCCGTCGTAGTCGTTGCCGAAGGCGATCGTCGTGGCCGAAGCCAGCTCGCCGCCGACGTCGTGGGCGGTTCGTTCGCCGGACCCGGTGTCGTACCAGGCCGCCGGGTTGTGGCCGCCGCCGGACAGGTTGAGGTTCCACTCGACCGCCAGCTCGAACGCCAGGGGCGAGTCGCCGGGGTTCTCGATCGACACGGCCAGCTCGAGGGTTGGCTTCGTTCGGTCGCCGTCGAAGCCGAAGCGCTTCTCGACGACGAGCGGGCGCGGGCTTTCGTCCACCAGGACGACGCCGGTTCGCCGAACGACCAGTCGTTCGTCCGCCAGCTCGAGCATCTCGAAGCCGCCCTCGACGAAGTCGCCAAGTTCGACGTAGCGCGCGTTGACGAAGTCGCCGGCGTCCGTCGAGCCGTCCGCCGGCAGCAGGTGGACGACGCCGCTCCGCCGCTCGTAGGCGTCGTAGTGGAGGATGGCTGACAGCCCGGGTTCCTTGACGTTGATGATGTCGTGGATCGTCTTGGGTCCGCCTGAAGCCGATGCCCGCGCATCCGCCTCGCCGCCCTCGCCCCCACCCGAACGCTCGAACTCGCGGAGCTTGGCGTGGTAGGCCTCAGGCCGGCGCCGCAGGACGGAGCACAGCGCCACCCGGCCGGCCCGCAGGTCCCACGACCCGACGTTGGCGCCTTCTGCCGGGTCGATCACCACAGTCTGCCCGGGCGAGGTGACCAGGACCTCCTCGATTGCGTCCAGATCCGTGTCCGCCAGGCGCGCCCCGAAAGGACCGCCGGCCGTGCCGGGCCCGGCATTCGAAGCCGCGGCGGCATCGGCCAGATCCTCGGCCGCGATCAGGTGCGCCAGAGTAGCCATGCGCATATGGACGATGTACACACCGCCGAAGAGGCCGTGCCAGTAGCAGTCGTTCGACTGGCCCTGGTAGAGGTGGTCCAGAGCCCGATCCTGCAACGCCCCCGGCGGCATCGCTGCGACCTTCTCGGAGACGCGCAGCATTTGCTTGTGGAGGTCGTTGATCTCGCGATAGCGGGCCGCGTAGTTGCGCCAGAACCCGCCGCGCAGGAAGCGAGCCGCCGGATCGTCCTTTTCGCGCGCCGTCTCGAGCAGGTCCACGAAGACGGGCGTCTCCTGCGGAGGAAGCACCCACTCCGTCATCTCGACGTACGAATTGTTCGGGATGTAGACCAGCTCCGTGGGCGGGTGGTGGGTCAGCCACTCAGACGGCGTTACGGTGGTCAGCCACTCGCTGTTCGCCTCGAGCGCGTCGAACATGCGGTCGACCCAGTGCTCGCGGCTCCAGCAGTACTCGAATGTGCCCGGCCAGGCCCCGAACTTCTCGCCGTCGTCGCCCATCATGCCGACGAAGCGGCCTTCTCCCGTGACCCGGTCGCGGAGATACGAGATGACTTCCTCGACCGGCCGGAAAGGAATGCGGTAGCGCAGGCCCTGCTCCGTGCCGAAGACCGTGAGCCGCCGGCCCCGGTCGTCGGTGGTGAAGGCGGTCCACATCTCGTCTTC